>NZ_CP136336.1:3069590-5594180 GCF_032681285.1 Piscinibacter gummiphilus | reverse complement strand
GACCACGCGGGTGTTCTTCAGCTCGCCCTGCTTGTCGGCCTTCACGCCGAAGAGGGTGTCGCCGCCGAGGATCACGCCGTTGAGCTTCTGGTAGATGCCCACGGCCAGGCCGTTGGCCTGCGCTGCCGGCTCGACGGCCGGGCCAGGCGGGGTGGGTTCCTGGTTCGCGGTCTTGAGCTGCTTCGACGGCGTGACATAGATCGACAGCTCGCCGTTGGGCATGTCCTTGATGCCGGTCATGCGGATCGGCAGCGCGAAGCGGTTGTTGTAGGCGTCGTTGTTCGGGTCCATCATGAACGCGACGCTCAGCTTGCCGATGCCCAGGTCCATGTCTTCAACGCCGGCGCCGTTGCCGTCGTTGTTCTCGAGGAACTGGTCGTTGATGCCGGTCTGCAGGCGGTTGTAGAAGCGGCGGCCCGCCCAGACGCGGCCATTGGCCAGCTGGCTGATGTTCTGGCCGTAGGCGTAGATCTGGCCGAAGCGGGTGGTCAGCTGGTCAGGGCCGTTGCCGTTGTTGGCGGCGTTGCCCGAGTCCCAGCCCTTGTACACGCTGGGCATCACGCGCACGTGCCAGTCGGAGCCTTCGTACTCGGCCAGCTTGGCGTCGAAGGTGGGCTCGACCACGTAGTCGCACTCGTTGCCGAGGCGGAACTTGGTGTCGGCACCGGACAGGCCGTAGCAGACCTGGTTGCCGCCGCGGGTGTTGATACCGACACCGGCGCGGAAGTAGCCCGAGAACTCGATGGGCGGTGCGGCCAGCGCGCTGCCGGCGGCGCCGGCGAGCGCCAGGGCGGTGAACAGGGGAAGGGTCTTCATGGTTGCTCCTCGTCTCTTTCGTGGGTGGTGAGTGCCGTCTTTGCGGCGGTGGTGACGGGCCTCTCGGCCCAGGGTGGGAACGGGTCTCGGTTCAGTGCAGGGCCAGCGCCTGCCCGTCGGGTTTGAACAAGAGCGAGCGGCCGGGCTGGGGCGCCAGGCCCACGGCGTCGCCGGTGGAAAGGGGGGTGTGGTCGGCCGGCACGCGCAGCGCCACGGTGTGCTCGCTGCCATGCAGCGTCGCGTGCACGATGGTCGAGTCGCCCAGGTGTTCGAGCAGCGCCACGCGCGCAGCGAGTCCGTCGCCGGCCTGGGTGATCTGCAGGTGCTCGGGGCGGATGCCCAGCACGAGCTCGCCGCCGTTCACACGCAGGTGCGTGCCGGGCAGGCGCAGCGCGCCAGCCTGGCCCATGCGCAGCTGCACGGCGTCGCGCTCGCTGCGCTCGGCGGTGCAGGGGATGAAGTTCATGCGCGGCGAGCCGAGGAAGCCGGCCACGAACTGGTTCGCGGGCTTCTCGTACAGCGCGAGGGGCGTGCCCACCTGCTCGATGCGGCCGGCGTTGAAGACTGCGATGCGGTCGCCGAGCGTCATCGCCTCGACCTGGTCGTGGGTGACGTAGATCATGGTCGTGCCCAGCTCGGCGTGCAGGCGCGAGAGCTCGATGCGCATCTGCACGCGCAGGCCGGCGTCGAGGTTCGACAGCGGCTCGTCGAAAAGGAAGACCTTGGGCTTGCGCACGATGGCGCGGCCGATGGCCACACGCTGGCGCTGGCCGCCGGAGAGCGCCTTGGGCTTGCGCTCGAGCAGGTGGGTGATCTGCAGGATTTCGGCCGCACGGCCGACCGACTCCTTGACCTGCGCCTTCGACTGGCCGGCGAGCTTCAGCGCGAAACCCATGTTCTCGGCCACCGTCATGTGCGGGTACAGCGCGTAGCTCTGGAACACCATCGCCACACCGCGCTCGGCGGGCGGCACGTCGTTGATGCAGTCGCCGCCGATGAAGATGTCGCCGGCCGAGATGTCTTCCAGGCCCGCGATCATGCGCAGCAGGGTCGACTTGCCGCAGCCCGAGGGGCCGACGAAGACGGTGAACTCGCCATCGGCGATGTCGAGGTCGACGCCCTTGATGACCTCGGCGCCGTCGTCATAACTCTTGCGCACGCTGCGCAGGGTGAGGGTGGACATGGTGCTTGCTCCTTTGCCTCAGCGGTTCTGCGCGATGAAGTCGCGGTACCAGTGCGCGCTGTCTTTGGGGGTGCGCTTCTGCGTCTCGTAGTCGACGTGGATCAGGCCGAAACGCTTGTCGTAGCCGGAGTTCCACTCGTAGTTGTCGAGCAGGCTCCAGTAGAAATAGCCGCGCACGTCGACACCGGCTTCCATCGCGGCGCGCAGCGCCTGGAGGTGCGTGCGCAGGTAGTCGATGCGGGGCTGATCGGCCACACGGTCGTTGACCACCACGTCGGCCACGGCGGTGCCGTTCTCGGTGATGTAGATCGGCGGCAGCTTGTAGTCAGCGTTGATCTTGACGAGCAAGTCCGTGAGGCCTTGCGGGTAGTTCTCCCAGCCCATGTCGCTCTCGCCGGTGAGCTTGGGCGCGGGCACCGGCGGCTTGGCCGCGCTGGCCCAGATGCGCGTGTAGTAGTTGATGCCGAGGAAATCGAGCGGCTGCGCGATCACATCGAAATCGTTTTCATGTGTCACCGGGTAAAGGTTGACGCCGGGGGCCTTCGGGTACTGCTTCAGGAAGATCGGGTCCATGAACCAGCGCACGAAAGTCGCGTATTCGCGCTCGGCGGCCTCGCGGTCGGCCTGCGAATCGGAGGCCGGGGTGGCGGGTGACTGGTTGAGCACGATGCCGAGCGGGGCCTTCACGCCGGCCGCGCGCATGGCCTGGATCGCGAGGCCGTGCGACAGCAGCAGGTGGTGCGACACCTGCACCGCGAGCTGCAGGTCGCGCGCGCCGGGTGCGAACTGGCCGATCGCATGGCCGAGCACCGCGGTGCACCAGGGTTCGTTGTGCGTGGCGATGGCAGCGACACGGTCGCCGAGGCGGCGGCCCATGTGCTCGGCGTAGTCGGCAAAGCGCTGCGAGGTCTCGCGCGTGGCCCAGCCGCCCACGTCCTGCAGGGCCTGCGGCAGGTCCCAGTGGTAGAGCGTGGCGTGGGGCTTGAGGCCTTTTTCCAGCAGGCGGTCGACCAGGCGGTCGTAGAAATCGAGGCCCTTGTCGTTCCAGGCGCCGCGGCCTTGCGGCTGCACACGCGGCCACGAGATCGAGAAGCGGTAGGCGTCGACGCCCAACGAGGCGATCAGGTCGATGTCTTCACGGTAGCGGTGGTAGTGGTCGCAGGCGACGTCGCCGGTGTGGCCCTTGTGCACGTTGCCGGGGAAATGGGAGAAGGTGTCCCAGATGGAAGGGCCCCGGCCGTCTTCGCGGGCCGCGCCTTCGATCTGATAAGCAGCCGTGGCGACGCCCCACGAGAAGCTGGAGGGGAATTTCGAGACAGTCACGCGTCGGGTTCCTTGGAATGCTTTGAGTGATATGGGGTCAGGCCTTCACCGCACCGGCGGTGAGCCCTTCGATGAGGCGGCGCGAGGCCAGCGCAAACATGACGAGCAGCGGCAGCACCGCGATCGACGAGCCGGCGCAGATGGCGCCCCAGGGGGTCTGCCCCGTGCCTTGCAGCGAGCGCAGCGCGAGCGGCACCGTGTACATCTCCATGTCGCGCATCACGATGAGCGGGCCCATGAAGTTGTTCCACGAGGCGATGAAGGTCACGAGGCCGAGCGTGCCGAGCGCCGGGCCGATGAGCGGCAGCACGATGCGGAAGTAGATGCCCAGCTCGCTGCAGCCGTCGATGCGTGCGGCGTCGAGCAGGTCGCGCGGGATGGCCGAGGCGATGTACTGCCGCATCATGAAGATGCCCAGTGCGCCGCAGGCCGCCGGCACGATCAGCGCCTTGGGCTGGTTCATCCAGCCGAGGCCGCTCATGATGAGCGCGGTGGGGATCATCGCGACGAAGCTCGGCAGGAGCATCGTGCCCATCACGAAGACGAAGAGCTGCTTCTTGTAGCGGAACTCGAACATCGCAAAGGCATACCCCGCGAGCGAGCACAGCAGCAGGTTGGCGGCGGTGACGGCGAGCGCCACGTAGACGCTCCAGCCGAGGTTCTGCCACCAGTAGGGCAGGCGCTCGAGCAGGAGCTTCAGGTTGTCGTCGAAGTGGTTGCCGAACCAGATGGGCGGCGGCAGCGACAGGATCTCGCGGTCGCTGTGCGTCGCGAAGATGAACATGAAATAGAAGGGCGCCAGCATCAGCAGCGCACCGGCCAGCACGATGGCGTGGGCGGTGAGCTGGCCGACGTTGAGGCCGGTGCGGCGCGGGTGCGGCGCCGGCAGGGCGATGGCGTTCGTGGCGCTCATGCCTTGTCCTCCTTCTGGCCCAGGAGCTTGTTGTTGAGCCACGTCACGGCGGCGATCAGCATGAAGAGCAGCCAGGCCACGGCCGAGGCGGTGCCGAAGTCACCGTCGACGAAGGCGGTGGCGTACATGTGCATGGCGGCGGTCTTGCCGGCCTGGTCGATGCCGCCCGTGCCACCCGTGAGGATGAAGGGCTCCTCGAAGAGCTGCAGGTTGCCGATGATGGTGAGCGTGACCGCGAAGAAGATCATCGGGCGCAGGAGCGGCAGCACGACGTGGCGGAACTGCTGCCAGCGGGTGGCGCCGTCCATCGTGGCGGCCTCGAAGAGGTCCTTCGGGATGGTCTGCATCGCCGAGAGGTAGAGCACCGTGTTCCAGCCGACGTAGCGCCAGAAGACCACGAAGGAGATCATCCATTTCGTGTACTGTGGCTGGCCCCAGTCGATGTTCTGTGCGGGCAGGAACCAGCTGAACACCGGCAGCTCATGGAGGGCTGCGATGCTCGCGTTGATCACGCCGTAGTCGCGCGAGAAGAGGGTCGAGAACACGAGCGAGATCGCCACGCTCGAGGTGATGAAGGGCAGGAAATAGGCGCCCACCACCGCGTTGCGCCAGCGCTTGAACGCCATGTGCAGGAAGAACGCGAGCGGCAGAGCCACCAGGTGCTGCGGCACGCCGGAGACGATGGCCATCCAGCCGGTGTTGTAGAGCGACTTGTGGAACCAGTCGTCGTTCAACACGATGTACACGTAGTTCTCGAAGCCCACCCAGTTCATCGCGGCGAGGCCGGCGGCCGGCTCCCAGCGGTGGAACGACAGGTACACCGAGAACAGCAGCGGGAACAGCCCGAACACCAGGAAGATGACGAAGAACGGGCTGATGAAGAGGTAGGGCACCCATCCACGCAGACGGGTCCGCAGGTTCGTGCGCTTGTGGCGCGGCTCGGTCGGCGCGGCGGTGCGCGCCTCCGGGGTCAAGGGTTCAGACATGGCCTGCATGATGGAGCGCCCAGCCTCTTCTCTGCTTCATCCGCGACGATCAGCGGCGCACGCGCTTCTTGAGCGTGGCTTGTGCGTCGGCGAGGGCGGTCTTGATGTCCTTGTTCTGCTCGAGCACTTTCTCCAGCTCGGCATTGACCACGTCACGGGCCACCGGGTCGTACTTGTCGACGGCGATCGCCTGGATCTTGTCGGCCGCGACCTTCCACTGCTGGCGGGCCTTCTGGCCACCCAGGTACTCGATCGGCTGGTCGAGGAAGGCATCGTTCTGCGCTTCGATCAGCGAGGGGAAGGCGTCGAGCTTGCGGAAGGCCTCGAGCTGCATCTCCTTGTTGAGCGTGAGGAACTTGATGAACTCCCAAGCCGCGGCCTTGTTCTGCGCCTTCTTCGGGATGGCGTAGAACGAGCCGCCCCAGTAGCCGAACGAGTTGTTGGGCAACTGGGCCGAGCGCCACTTGCCGGCCGATTCCTTGGCGAGCCAGTTGGTCAGGTGGCCGTTGAGCCACGCACCCATCATCTGCGAGGCGATGCGGTCGCGCTTGAAGCCTTCGGTCCACTCGTTGGACCAGGCGCCGATCTTGCCGTCGATGCCGGCGGTGCGGGCGGCCTTGGCCAATTCGAAGGCCTTGGCGAAGCGGGCGCTGGTGACGAGCGGCTGGCCCTTCTTGTCGAAGTAGATGCCTTCGCCGTCCTTCAGGCCCGAGCGGATGTAGATGTCCTTGATGTCGACCGCGTTGCCGAGCATGTAGGCGCCGGTCGCGGCCTTCACCTTCTTGCCGGCCTCGATGTACGACTCCCAGCTCTTAGTGAGATCGGCTTCGGTGACGCCGGCCTTGTCGGTCAGGTCCTTGCGATAGAACATCGCGCCCGGGCCGATGTCGACCGGCATCGCGTTCAGCGCGCCGGTGCCGCTCATGGCCTGCGGGTAGCTGAACTTCGCGACCTTGCTGCGGTACTGCATCGCGTTGTAGGGCGCCTTCGACAGGTCTTCCAGGCCGCCCGACTCGGCGAACTTGCCGATGAAGTCGTTATCGACCGCCATCACGTCGGGCAGGTTGGCGCCCGTGGCCAGCGCGGTGGTCATCGCGGTGTGGTGGTCGGGGTAGGCCAGCGACGCCAGCTTGATCTCCACCTCGGGGTGCAGCTTCTGGTAGAGCGGGATCGCGGCCTTCACGCCACGGTCGAGGTCGGGGAAGGACGCGACCGTGATGGTCACCTTGGTCTGGGCGCTGGCGCCGGCGGTCACCAACGCAACGGTGACGCCGGACAGGGCCAGCAGCAGCGGCTTGATCATGTTTTTCATCTGTGTCTCCGTCTGGGGCTCGACTGCCATCGTTGTTTTCAACGTCTGGCATCGTTTTCACGAAATGCGGCGCATGTAACCCGATCACATGCCCCGCGCACTCGATCGCCTCATGCGCCCCGTCTGGCTTTCCTCTCTGTAAGAGGGGCTAAACGGGGCGGCCGTGTCGGCGGGGATGTGACCCGATTTCATGTGAAATCGATTTCACAACGGGGCTTATTTCATCGCCGGAGGCGGGAGGGTGTCAACACGGGAAACCCCAGAAAGCCACAAACCTAGGGAAAGCCCTTGTCTCTTCCGCGACGCACTTTCAGCGCGGCGGCAACAGGGTCTCGAGCAACGGCTTGCGCCAGGTGAGGGATCGCGGCTCCAGCACGCCGAAGCCGGCCGCGAGCTCCCAATAGGCCCAGGAGAAGCCACGCGCTTCGGCGTGCTCGCGCACGGCGCGGGTCCACGCGAGGCGGCTCGCGTTCTCAGCTTTGGAGTACGCGCCGAACTCACCCAGGTAGATGGGCCGCTGCTCACGCTTGGCCCAGTCGGCCACGCCGTCGAAGGCTTCGCGCAGCGCCCGCAGCTCGGGCTCGCGCGCGCGCCAGGTGCTGCCCATCCAGGCGCCGGCACCGCTCACCCATTCGGCACCCTGGTGGGTGACTTCCATCGGCTCGTAGTAGTGGAAGGTGGCGATGAGGTTGCGGTCGTCCTGCGGCAGCTTGAGCGACCACAGCATCTTGCGGCTGTTCCAGTCGGAGCCGCCGACGATCAGGGTGCGGTGCGGGTTGCTCGCGCGGATGACGGGCAGCACGGCCGCCAGCGCGTCGTTCCACTTCGATTGCGTCAGCTTGTCGTGCGGCTCGTTGAGCACCTCGAAGAGCACCTGCGCTGGCGCGTCGCGGTAGTGCTCGGCGACCTGCTTCCACAGGCCGAGGAAACGGTCGCGCTCGGCGTCGGGGTCGCTCATCATCCCGGTGTAGTGGTGCATGTCGAGCACGATGGCGAGCTGGTGTTCGAGCGCGAGTTTCACCACCCCGTCGATGCGCGCGAAGAACTCGGGGTCGATCGTGTAGGGCGGCTTGTCGGCGGCCTGTGCATCCCATCGGATGGGCAGGCGGATGGCGGTGAAGCCGGCCTTGGCGGTGAGTGCGATGAACTCGTCGCGCAGCGCCGGGCCGGCCATGCCTTCGCGGGCATGATCGAGCATGTTGCCGAAGTTGATGCTCTTGGCGAGCAGCCGGTTGCAGCTCTCTGCGCGCGCCTGCGGCGGCTGCTGGAAGTCGCAGGCCAGCGCTGGCAGGGCGGCCAGAAGTGCCAGACTGGCGGGCAGCAATCTGAAGGGGTGGGGCATGGGAGTCTCCTTGTGTTGTCGGTCAGGGCGGAGGATGGATCGGTCCGCAAGCGACCCGCACTCACGGCTTGAAAACGTTATCATCCTGCGCGCCTGCACCCCTTTCCTTTCTTGTGCCTGACGCCGTGACCTCACCCGACGACCGCCAGAGTTCGCCCCCGCCCATCGCCCCCGAGACCATCACGGTGCTGGACGTGGCCCGCGAGGCCGGCGTCTCGGCCAGCACGGTGTCGCGCATCCTGAACGGCACGGCGCGCGTGGCCTCCGACAAGCGCACCGCGGTCGAGAACGCGATCCGCAAGCTCGACTTCAAGCCCAACCTCTTCGCGCGCAGCCTGAAGACGGGCACCACGATGACGGTGGGCGTGCTCACGCAGGACATCGAAAGCCCCTTCTTCAACCGCGCGATGCGCGGCATCGAAGAAGGCCTTTCGGGCAGCGGCTACGCCCCCATCATCGTGAGCGGCCACTGGAATGCGAAGGAAGAGGCCGAGCGCATCCGCCTGCTGCTGGCGCGCCGCATCGACGGCCTGGTGATCCTGACCGGCCACCTCGACGACGCCCAAATCGTCGACTTCGCGCGCCACCAGCCCATCGTGGTGACCGGGCGCCAGCTCAACGCGCCCAACCTGCGCAGCCGCCAGCTCGACCAGGAGCACGGCGGCTACATCGCCACGCGCCATCTCATCAGCCTCGGCCACAAGCGCATCGCCCACATCGCCGGCCCGCGCGACCATTTCGACGCCACCGAGCGCTTAGCCGGCTACCGCCGGGCGCATGAGGAAGCAGGCCTCGAGGTGGCCCCCGAGCTGATCGTGCAGGGCGACTTCCTGGAAAGCGGCGGCCTCCTGTCGATGAACCGGCTGCTCGACAGCGGGCACCCGTTCACCGCGGTGTTCGCCGCCAACGACCAGACGGCTTTCGGCGCGCGCGTGGCGATGTACCGCCGCGGCATCCGCGTGCCCGACGACCTCTCACTGGTGGGGGTGGACGACCTGCCGGCGGCGGCCTACCTGACGCCGCCGATCACGACGGTGCGCCAGCCGATCTACGAGATGGGGCTCTTTGCGGCGCACGCACTGCTCAACATGCTGGGGCACCGCGTGCCCGAGATCGAGCTGCCGGCGCTGGAGTTGATCGTCCGAGAGACAACGCGCCGGCTCTGATCGGATTCAGCCGCGTGCCGTGGCGTCTTCGATCTGCTGCTGGACCTTGCGCGCACCGCGCAGCACCAGCGTCTGGTCCAGCATGGCCTGCGGGGCCACATGCTGCGCCACTTCTTCCAGCGAATCCGGATCGGTCATCAGCGCATTGGCCAAGGCCGACAGCGCACAGATCGCACGCCGCGGCGCCTGCGCCGGCAGTTGCCGCAGCGCGTTGACGCGCACGTGGTGGCGCACGCTCGCCACCGCCGCCTGGCCCAGGCCCCAGCTCTCGCACAACGAGGCGCCCAGCGAATCGTGGCTCACGCCGAAGGCTTCGTACTCGCGCTCGACGAGTTCCATGTCGTTGGCCGACGAGGCCAGCATCGGCTGGTAGACCTCGGGCGCGTGCTTGTAGAGCACGGCCTTGCCGCATTCTTCGAAGAGGCCGGCCGAGTGCGCACCCCACGGGTCGACGCTCAGCGCCTGGCCGATGCGGCCCATCAGCAGACCGCGCACGCTGGCGCGCTGCCACACCGGCTCAAGTTCCGGCACCGCCGGAAACACGGCGCGCAGGCCGAATTCGAAAGTCACCGCCGCGACTTCGCGGGTGCCCAGGTACATCACCGCCTGCTGCACGCTCTGCACCCGACCCTTGAGGCCGTAGAGCGAGGAGTTGACCGCCTTCATCACGGCGGCGGCGAGCGCCATGTCGGACTCGACCAGCCGGCCGAGCGTGGGCAGGTCGACCTCGTCGTCGGCCAGCAGCAGCGAGAGCTTGACCAGCACCTCCGGCTGGGCCGGCACGTCGATGTTCAGGGAGCGCAGTTTGGGGTCCACGGGCATGGGGCCTCCATCAAGTCAGTACTTCACGGTCCATGCTACGCAGGCGACGCCCGGTCGATCAACCGAACAGACCACCCAAAACATGGCTTCAATCGCTTTGACGAACGGCCGTGCCATTCGGTGCTTGCCTTCTTATACTCCGGCCCATCCCCGCAAAGAGGGTCGACACATGACCATCAAGCTCGCCAAAAGCGAACAGACGCTCCAAGCCATCATCAAGACTGCCTTGCAGATCGCCGTCGTGGAGGGCCTGCAGGCCGTCACGCTCGGCGAGGTTGCCAAGCGCATGGACATCAGCAAGAGCGGGGTGTTCGCCCGTGTCGGCTCCGTCGAGGCGCTGCAGAGCATGGTGATCAAGGAGTACAGCCGCATCTTCGTGGCCAATGTGTTCACCCCCTCGCTGAGTGCCCCGCGCGGCCTGCCGCGCCTGAACGCGATCATGCGGCTGTGGATCGGCCGCGGCACCGGCGAGAACGCCTTTGCCGGCGGCCTGCACGCCACCGCCGCCTTTGACCTCGACCACGTGGAAAGCGCGCTGCGCGACGAGCTGCTCGAAGCCGTGCTCGCATGGCGTGTGCTGCTCAAGGGCGCCATCGTGCGCTGCATCGAAGAAGGCCACCTGAGGGCCGAGACCGACCCGAGCCAGCTCACTTTCGAGATCAACAGCCTGATGGTCGGCTTCCTGCACGAATCGCGTTTCGTGCGCGACCCACTGGCGCACGAGCGCGCCATGTCGGCCTACCAGCGGCTGATCTCGACCTACCGCAGCTTCTCTTACGCCGACTAGAACCAAGTTCAGAGCTTCAGCGCGTCCCAGCCGGTCTTGGCGATCAGCGCCGAGACCACCAGGATGAACACGCCGCGCACGAAGCCCGCGCCATGCTTCAGTGCGAGGCGCGTGCCGAGCAGGCTGCCGGCCACGTTCGCCACCGCCATCGCGGCGGCGATGTGCCACCACACGTGGCCCTTGAAGGCGAAGAGCGCGATCGCCGACGCGTTGGTGGCGGTGTTGAGCAGCTTGGCGCTCGCGCTCGCGTTGAGGAAGTCGTAGCCCAAGAGGCGCACGAAGGCGAAGACGAAGAAGCTGCCGGTGCCGGGGCCGAAGAAGCCGTCGTAGAAGCCGATGACCGCACCCAGCGCACCCGCCACGGCCGCCTCGGCACGCCCGCTGAAGCGTGGCGCGTGCTGCCGGCCGAGGTCCTTGCGCAGCAGCGTGTAGACGAGCACGGCCAGCAGCACGATGGGCAGGGCCTTGCGCAGGCCGTTCGCACTGATGAGCGTGACGGCCCAGGCCCCGGCGAAGCTGCCGACGAGTGCCGCGCCTGCCGCGGGCAGCAGCGCCGCCCAGCGCATGTCGACCTTGCGCGAGAACTGGTAGGTGGCCCAGGCCGTGCCCCAGATGGCACCGCCCTTGTTGGTCCCGAAGAGCGTGGCCGGTGTCGCGGTGGGATAGACGCTGAAGAGCGCCGGCACCAGGATCAGCCCGCCACCGCCGACGATGGCGTCGACGAAGCCCGCGAACAGCGAGGCGAAGGTGACGGTGAGGAGTTCCAGAAGGCGCTTTCAGGGGCGGCCGGCTTCGAGCGCCGGAAATAACAAAGGCGCCAGGGGTGACCCTGGCGCCTTTGGATTTTGTCATCGGCCGTGTCGCCTTCTGGGCGCCAGCTTTTGTGCGCCTGCAGGCGCTAGCCCTCGACGCGTTGAATGTCTCCTCAGTCCCCCGCCAGTGCCCGGCAGATCAGGCCTGCCGGCCGCGAGTGGGCGGACTGTAGGCCGGTGCTTTGGCGCACACACTAGGGGTTTTCCTGCGCCATCCTGGGGCGCCGGCGCGTCAGCGTGTGGCGCTGGGCAGTTCGCGCGGCAGAAACAAGTGCACGCGCGTGCCTTCTTGCGGTGCGCTCACCACCTCGACCCGGCCGCCGTGCAGCTCGGCGATGCGCTTGACGATGGCCAGGCCCAGGCCCTTGCCGCCTTCACCGGTGGCAGGCGCGACCGTCTGGCGCGCCTGGTAGAAGCGGTCGAAGAGGTGGGGCACGTCGGCCGCCGGGATGCCGGGGCCGGTGTCGGCCACCGTCACCGCGACCTCGCGGCCCTCGGCGTCGGCGCACAGCGTGATGCGGCTGCCGGGCCCGCAGAACTTGAGCGCGTTGTCGACGAGGTTGGCGAGCGCGCGCTCGAAGAGCTCGATGTCGACGGCGGCGGCCACCGGCTCGTCGCGGTGCTCGGCGTCGAGCGTCACGCCGCGCTGCACGGCCCGTTCGGCGAAACGGGCGGCCACGTCGGCGAGCAGCTCGTTGAGGTCGACCACCTCGGGCCGCAGCTGGAAGCTCGGCTCGTCGAGCGTGGCCAGGTCGCCGAGCGACTGCACGAGGCGCGCGGCATTGCGGGTGTTGCGCAGCGCCACCTCGGCCATGCGCTGGTCATCGTCGCGGGTGGGGTCGCCGGCCCAGCGGGTCTGCAGCGTCTCCAGGCAGGCGGTGGTGGCGGTGAGCGGCGAGCGCAGGTCGTGCGAGAGGTTGCTCACCGCCTCGCGGCGGAAATGGTCGAGCCGGCGCAGCGCATCCCACTGCTGGCGCAGCGTCGTGAGCATGGCGCCGAAGGCGAGCGTGAGCTGGCCGAACTCGTCTCTAGTGGCGGGCGGCAACAGCGGCTGCGCTTCGGCGGCGCCTTCCTGCAGACCGTCCTTGTCGAGGCCTCGCATCGAGAGCGCCGCCACCGCGCTCGTGAGCCGCTCCAGCGGCCGGGTCACCGAGGCAATCACCAGCGCCGCGAGCAGCGTGGTGAGCGCCATGATGGCCACGATCAGCCCCAGCGCCGGGCGCGCGAAGGCGCTGCGCAGCGCCTGCCAGCGGTTGGCGGGCAGGCCCTCCTTGTGGCACACGAGGTAGAGGTAGCCGGCAATCGGCTGGTCGCCGCGGATCACCCGACGCGTCAGCGGCCGGGCGGCGATCACGGCGTCGGCGTCCATGCGCTCGGGGTCGTCGCCCATCACGTAGGGGCTGGGCGTGGTCGACGCCGCCTGGCGCACCGGGCCCATCGCCACGCGGAACTCGGGCGGCAGCACCACCGAGCCGGTGCTCGCGAGCACGCGGCCTTCGGTGTCGAGCAGGTAGAGCTGGGTGTCGGTCTCGAACAGCACCAGGTTCTTCAGGAAGGCGTGGAAGTCGTCGGGGTGGCGCTCGTGCAGCTCGAAGAGGTTGTCGTACAGGGCGACCACCCGCCCGAGGAATGCCGACGAACGCTGGAAGGTGGTCTCGTGCTCGAAGCGCTGGAACGCGAAGATGACCGTGGCCAGCACCGCCAGCGCCGTGACCAGGCCGGTGGCGAAGATCGTGAGCGCGAGCTTGAGGCGCACGCTCATCCCGGAGCGTCTCGCATCTTGTAGCCGGCACCGCGGACGGTGAGGATGAATTGCGGTCGCATCGGGTCGGCTTCGAGCTTCGCGCGCAGGCGGTTGATGTGCGTGGTCACCGTGTGCTCGTAGCCGTCATGGCTGTAGCCCCACACCGCATTGAGCAGCTGCGAGCGCGAGTACACATGGCCGGGATGGCTCGCGAAGTACAGCAGCAGGTCGAACTCGAGCGTGGTGCACTCCACCTCGGCCCCGCGCAGCAACACCCGCCGTTTGGCCGGCAGGATCTCCAGCTCGCCGTTGCGCACCCAGCCGGTCTGCCCGGCCTGGCCCTGTTGCGCCGCACGTTGCAGGTCGGCCCGGCGCAGGAGTGCCTTCACGCGCGCCAGCAGTTCGGCGAGCGAGAAGGGCTTGGTCAGGTAGTCGTCGGCGCCCAGCTCCAGGCCCAGCACGCGGTCGAGCTCGGTGGCCTTGGCGGTGAGCATGAGGATGGGCGTGGTGCGCCCGCGTGCACGCAGCGCCTTGCAGACTTCCAGGCCGTCGAGCCCCGGCATCATCAGGTCGAGGATGAGCAGGTCGCTCGCCACCTCGGCCTGGCTGGCGAGCGCCGACGGACCGTCGGCCACCGCCTGCACCTCGTAGCCGGCGCTGCGCAGGCTCATCGCGATCAGCTCGCGGATGTCGGTCTGGTCTTCGGCGACGAGGATGGTGGCGGGCATGAGGGGATTGTCGTGTCGAGCCCCCAGGCCCTGACACGCATCTGACGCAAATGTGATCTTCCTGTGATCTTCGGTGAGCTTGGCGCGAGCGGCGGTCGCGACAGTGCACTCCATCGAACAACGCCTCCCAGGAGAGCCACCATGACCGCCACCGCCTTCGCCGCCCAGCCCGCCCCGTTCCTGCCGGTCGCCTGGACCGAGATGGTCTCGCACCGCAGCTACCTGGTGCGCTTCGCCCAGCGCAAGCTGCACGACCCGATGCTGGCCGAAGACGTGGTGCACGACGTGTTCGAGGCGGTGATCTCGGGCCGTGCCGCCTTCGCCGGCCGGGCGGCGCTGCGCTCCTGGCTCACCGCCATCCTGAAGCACAAGATCGTCGACCTGGTGCGCAGCCGCGTCGGGCTGGAGAGCCTGGACGAAGAGGGCGCCGACGAGGCCGCGCACGCCGTCGCCTGCCCGCAGCCGCAGCCCGACGAGGTGGCCACCCAGCGCGAGGCCCTGCGCCAGACGCTGGCCCGCATCGAGGCGCTTCCGGCCAACCTGCGCGAGGTGGTGGAGCTGCGGGTGCTGCAGGACCAGCCCACCGAGGCGGTGTGCGAGGCACTTTCGATCAGCGAAGATAACCTGTTCGTGCGCCTGCACCGCGCGCGCAAGCAGCTGATGAACTGACCCTTCACGCCGGGGCGAACCGCGCCCGGCATCGCACAGGCATGCGGATTGCGACGGGTATCCTCGCCGCTCCTCACCCCCATCCCTGCTTGCGAAAGGCCGCGCCATGCCCCAGACCATCCCCGCCACCCTCATCCCCGGCGACGGGATCGGCCCCGAAATCATGGACGCAACGCTGGCCGTGCTCGACGCGGTCGGCGCGCCTTTCGAATGGGACCGCCAGGTCGCCGGCCTGGGCGGCATCGCCGCCGCGGGCGACCCGCTGCCCAAGGCCACGCTCGACAGCATCCGCAAGACGCGCCTCGCACTCAAAGGCCCGCTGGAGACGCCCTCGGGCAGCGGCTACCGCTCGTCGAACGTGCGCCTGCGCGAGGAGTTCCAGCTCTACGCCAACCTGCGCCCGGCGCACACGGTGATCCCCGGCGGGCGCTACGACAACATCGATCTCGTGATCGTGCGCGAGAACCTCGAAGGCCTGTACATCGGCCACGAGCACTACGTGGCGATCGATGGCGACCCGCACGCGGTGGCCATGGCCACCGGCATCAACACCCGCGCCGGCAGCCGCCGCCTGCTCGAGTTCGCCTTCGAGCACGCCATCGCCACCGGCCGCAAGAAGATCACCGTGGTGCACAAGGCCAACATCATGAAGGCGCTCACGGGCATCTTCCTCGAGACGGCGCAGCAGGTGTACGACGCCAAGTACAAGGGTCGGATCGCGTTCGAGACCATCATCGTCGACGCCTGCGCGATGAAGCTGGTGTTGAACCCGTACCAGTTCGACGTGATCGTCACCACCAACCTCTTCGGCGACATCCTGTCCGACCTGGTGGCGGGCCTCGTGGGCGGCCTCGGCATGGCGCCGGGTGCCAACATCGGCACCGACGCGGCCATCTTCGAAGCCGTGCATGGCTCGGCGCCCGACATCGCGGGCAAGGGCATCGCCAACCCGACGGCGCTCATCCTCGCCGCCGCGATGATGCTCGACCACGTGAAGCTGCACGACAAGGCCGAACGCGTGCGCAAGGCCGTGAACGAGACGCTCAACGTCGACAACGTGCGCACCGGCGATCTCGGTGGCAAGGCCAGCACCTCGGCGTTCGCGCAGGCGCTGGTGAAGCGGCTCAGCTGATCGACAGATTCAGGCCGTGCCCAGCAAGCGGCCCGGCTTGGCGTGCACCGAGAAACTCATCGAAGGCCCGCCGTACACGGTGAGGGTGTAGGCCCCGCCGTTGTCGAGCGTGATCGGCGCGGCGGGCACATGCACGTTCAGCTCCTTCGTCGGCAGCGGCGGGCCATCGACCGCGCCCTTCCTGATGGAGGCGTCGATGGCGGCAGGCAGGGCGGAACCGGAGGTGAGGGCAGCGAGCGAGGCCATGGGGTGTGGAGTGCGGGCGAGACTCTAGTGGAGCGGCCTTGAGGGAGCACTCACCTTGAGCGACGTCGCCGCCAAAAACGGGCGTTTTCAACACCCCTGGCGTGCATCGTCGCCGCGCCCCTTGCGTGTCAGGCTCGCGCCAGCCAAGCCCCGGCGTCGTCGACGGTGAGCGGCGGCGCGTAGAGCGCACCTTGCAGCACCTGGCAGCCGGCGTGGCGCGCGGCCTGCGCCTGCGCGTCGGTCTCCACGCCTTCGGCCACCACGTCGAGCTGCAGCACCGCGGCGAGCTGGCAGATCGCCTTGATCACCGCGGCGGCATCGGGCGCCGGCAGCGGCTCGATCAGCGAGCGGTCGATCTTGACCGTGCTCACCGGCAGGCTGCGCAGGAGGTTGAGAGACGAGAAGCCGGTGCCGAAGTCGTCGAGCGCCACCCGCACGCCCAGCTCGCGCATCTGGCGGATCTGGTCGCGCGCCTGCTCGAGGTGGGTGACGGCGGCACTCTCGGTGATCTCGAGCGTGAGCAGGGCGGGCGGCACGCGGTGCTGCGCGAGCGTGTCGGCCACCAGCTGCGGGAACTGCGTGTCGATCAGTTGCAGCGGCGACACGTTCACCGCCACCGGGAAGGCCTCGCCATGCTCGGCGCGCCAGCGGGCGATCTGCTGGCAGGCCTGCGCGAGGATCAGGCGGCCGAGCGGGCCGATGAGGCCGGTGCGTTCGGCCGCAGGAATGAAATCGCTCGGCGCGATGCGGCCGAGGCCCGGCCGGTCCCAGCGCACCAGTGCCTCGAAGCCCAGCAGTGCACCGTTGGCCGCATCGACCTTCGGCTGGTAGAAGAGCACGAACTCGTCCTTGCTCACCCCGGCGCGCAGGCCCTGCTCGGCGTCGAGCACCTGGCCCGAGCCGCGCTCGAAGCCTTCGGGCGGGAACTGGAGCGAGGTGCCCGGCACCGCCTTGGCGCGGTGCATGGCGGCGGTGGCCGCGCGCAGCAGCGCCTCGGGCGTGCCGGGGCCGACCGGGTGCAGCGCCGCGCCCATCGAGACGTCGAGGAAGAACTCATGCTGCCCATCGCTCGACGACTGCACCGTTAGCGCCTGCGCCAGTCGCTCGCGCACCAGCGCACCGAGCCCCCGCACGCTGGGCTCGTCGTCGGCGCTGGGCGAGATCAGCGCGAACTCGTCTTCGCCCAGGCGCAGCACCTGGGCGTCGCCATTCACCGCCTGCTGCAGCGCGCTCGCCAGCGTGCGCAGCACCTCGTCGCCGAGCGAGTGGCCGTGGGCTTCGTTGAAGAGCTTGAAGCGGTCGACGTCGAGCAGCATCAGCGCGAAACGCTTGCCGGGCTGCGCGCACAGCTGTCGCAAGCGCTCGCGCAGCGCGTTGCGGTTGGGCAGGCCGGTCAGGCCGTCGTGCGTGGCCTGGTGCTGCAAGGCCCGTGCGGCGTTGTGCTGCACGGTCTCGTCGGTCACCACCACCTGCTCGGCGGGCAGGCCGTCCCAGTCGATGCGCCAGGCGGTGAAGCGCAGCTGGATCGGCGTGCCGTCGGCGCGCACGCGCACGCCGTCCCAGTTCGCCTGCGGGATCACGCCGTCGATCACCTGGCGGTGGCGCTCGCGCGAGGCGAGGCGCTCGCTTTCGGTGAGCGCGGCCGGGCCACGCCAGAAGGTGTTGAGGTCGGCCAGCGAGTTGAGGCCGTAGATGCGCAGCAGCGCCGGGTTGGCGTACAGCACCCGCTCGCCCTGCACCACCGCCACGCCCTGGTGGGAATGCTCGACGAGCTGCTGGAACCGCAGGCGCAGGCGGCGCGACTCCTCCGACGAGCGGGTGACCGCGGTGTGCAAGAGCGTGAGCCCGAGGATCAGCCGCAGCACACCGGCGATCGCGAGTTGCACGCCGAGTCCGGCCTCGCCGACCACCACGAAGATGTATTGGTTGACGCCGACCAGCACCAGCAGCATGCCGACCAGCCGCTCGGCGAAGCCGCGGTGCCACAGCCAGCCGAGCGCGACCATGCCGGCCGCCATGTGCAAGGTGGCGCTCGAGGCCTGCGCCCAGCGCGCGTCGATCTGGATCAGCCCGATGCCGAGAACGAAGAGGCCGCCGAATAGACCGAGGATGTGTCGGCGCGTCGGCACATAGCCGGCCAGCCGCGCGCTGCCCAGCATCAGCAGGCCCACGTACAGCGCCGACACCACCACCACCAGCAGCGTGCCCACGCCCCGGCTGGCCGGCCCGGGCGCCCGCGTGCTCAGCATGTAGGCCACCGGCACCAGTGTCTGCGCCAGGTAGGCCCAGCCGAGGTCGCGCGTGAACACCTGCCGCGGGTCGCGCCACCACGTGAGCAGCAGCGACAGGCCGACGATGAGGTTGATGGCCGTGGTGAAGCCGAAGGAGAGGGTGTAGTCCAAGGGGGTGCCGCGTGGCTTCTTCTTATGTGCCGGCCAGGATCCAGCCGGCGGCACGCTCGGCGATCATCAGCGTGGGCGAATTGGTGTTGCCGCTCGTGATGGTCGGCATGACGCTCGCGTCGACCACACGCAGGCCTCGCACGCCGTGCACCTTCAGCCGCGCATCGACCACCGCGAGCGGGTCGGCCTCGGGGCCCATCTTGGCCGTGCCCACCGGGTGGAAGATGGTGGTGCCGATGTCACCAGCCAGTCGCGCGAGCTCCTCGTCGGTCTCGAACTGCGTGCCGGGCTTGATCTCCTTCGGCGCGTATTTCGCGAGCGCCGGCTGCGCCACGATGCGGCGCGTGAGGCGCAGCGACTGGGCGGCGATGTGGCGGTCGGCCTCGGTGCTCAGGTAGTTGGCCTGGATCAGCGGCGCATCGAGCGGCGAGGCGCTGCGCAGGTGCACGTGGCCGCGGCTCGTCGGGTTGAGGTTGCACACGCTGGCGGTGAAGGCGTTGAACGGGTGCAGCGGCTCGCCGAAGGCGTCGAGCGACAGCGGCTGCACGTGGTATTCGAGGTTGGGGTGCGGCTGCGACGGGTCGCTGCGGGTGAAGGCGCCCAGCTGCGAGGGCGCCATGCTCATCGCGCCCGTCTGCTTCAGCAGGTATTCGAGGCCGATCAAGGCCTTGCCCCACCAGCGGCGGGCCTGGATGTTGAGGGTGTTGACGCCCGTGACCCCGAAGACGGCGCGGATCTGCAGGTGGTCTTGCAGGTTGCCGCCCACGCCGGGCAGGTGGTGGCGCACCGCGATGCCGTGGTGCTGCAGCTGGCTCGCCGCGCCGAGGCCCGACAACTGGAGGATCTGCGGCGTGTTGACCGCGCCGCTGGCGAGGATGACCTCGCCGCGCGCATGTGCGATCTCGGGCTGGCCGCCGCCGTGCGGCAGCACCTCGACGCCGATCGCACGGCGGGGGTCGCCGCCTTCGCTGTCGTCGAACAGCACGCGCGAGACGTGCGCGCCCGTCCACACCTGGAGGTTGTCGCGGTCGAGCGCCGGCCGCAGGAAGGCTTTCGCAGCGTTCCAGCGGATGCCACGGCGCTGGTTGACGTCGAAGTAGCCGACACCTTCGTTGTCGCCACGGTTGAAGTCGTTGCTGTGCGGGATGCCCGCCTGCTGCGCGGCTTCGGCAAACGCATCGAGCACGTCCCAGCGCAGGCGCTGCTTTTCGACGCGCCACTCGCCGCCGGGGCGTTTGCCCACCGGGTCGAAGCCGGGGGCGGCGTGGAACTCGTCGGCGCCCTTGTGGAAGTCTTCGTGCTTCATGAAGGCGGGCAGGCACTCGCGCCAGCTCCAGCCGTCGTTGCCGAGCGCGCCCCAGTGGTCGTAGTCGCGCGCCTGGCCACGCATGTAGATCATCCCGTTGATGCTCGAGCAGCCACCGAGCACCTTGCCGCGCGGGTAGCGCAGCTTGCGGCCGTTCAGGCCCGGGTCGGCTTCGGTCTGGTAGAGCCAGTCGGTGCGCGGGTTGCCGATGCAATAGAGGTAGCCGACCGGGATGTGGATCCAGAGGTAGTCGTCCTTGCCGCCGGCTTCGATCAGCAGCACGCGCTTCTTCGGGTCGGCACTCAGCCGGTTGGCCAGCAGGCAGCCGGCCGTGCCGGCGCCGCAAATGATGTAGTCGTAGACAGGAGGAGAGGAAGGGTTCAAGACGGCGCCCTGCGGTTCGCCGCAAAGTCTAGCCGCCGCCTCGTGCCTTCCACCCCCGTCTTGACCCGGGGTGTGGCGAATGCGTTGGTTTCAATTGTTCGCAGGTGTCGGTGCACGCAGCAATGCATACCAGTCGACACGGCGTGTCATCACCATCACCGCGGCCAGCACGACGAAGAGCAGCAGGGCGCCGATGACGAGCGAGGTCTGCTCCATCTGCAGCAGCAGGTAGAGCGCCCCGTACAGGCCCGCGATGCCCGCCGCGAAGAGCGCCCCGGCCCGCACACCGCCGAGCAGGTAGCGCCCGTAGAAGCCCAGCAGCGCCACGCAGGCCGCGCTCGCCAGCGCATACGACGGCCCGAACGACAGGTGCTCCGACAGGCTCAGCAACAGCAGGAAGAAGATCGAGAGCGCACTGCCCACCAGCAGGTACTGGATCGGGTGCACCCGCAGGCGGCGCATCACCTCCACCATGCCGACGGCGACGAAGGTGAGCGCGATGAAGAGCAGGCCGTACTTGATGGCGCGGTCGCTCATGGAATAGGGATTCACCGGGTCGATGAACGAGACGTTGAAGCTCTCGATGCACTTGCCTTCCGGGCCGTCCTGCCCGCCACACAGGCCCGCGCCGCGGGCGAAGTCGAGCGGGGCGGTGGTGGCGAGCGACGACATCTGCCAGGTGGCGCTGAAGCCATCGGGCCGGATCTCGCGCGCCACCGGCAGGAAGCGCCCGCCGAACGACGGGTGCGGCCAGTTGGCGTCGAGCTTCATGCGCGTGTCGTCGGCGACGGGGGCGATGGCAAGGTCGGCCGTGCCCACGAGTTCGAGCGTGACCTCGGCGGTGACGGGTGCATTCGCCTGGCGCAGCGCCTCCGGCAGCAGCGCGTGGAAACCCCGCGGGTGGCTCTTGTGGCCGGTGCCGGCGGCCACCACGAGGCTGTCGCCGGCGACCTGCACCTTGGCCTGGCGGATGCCGCGCGCGTCGCTCACGCCCACCATCAGCGTCGGCGGCTGGCACGCCAGGCGCGAGCCGGCATGCTCGGCCACCGGGCGCAGCGCGGCGAGCGTGGGCCATTGGGCGGTGAGCTGCGTGCGGCTCACGTAGGTGTTGACCTTGAACAGGCCGCGGTAGCGCGGCTCCATCGACACCACCGCCTGCACCGAGAGCTGGCGCGGCGTGGCCGTCAGCTGGAACTCACGCCGGTGCGTGGTGGTGCTGCGCTCGCGGCCTTCGCCCAGGGTGCTGTCCCATTCCTCGCTGCACTGGCTGTGCAGCACCGGGCCGAGCACCGCCTGGCGGCCTGCCTGGCTCTGCTCGACGCTGGCCACGGCCTCTTGGAAACGCTGCTGGCGCTCGTCGGCCAGGCTGCCGATGCGGCCGAGGCCCAGCATCAGCAGGCCGACGATCGCGGCCAGGGCCAGGGCCTTGGCGAGGAGGGGGTTCAGTTTCATGGGTGCGGCTCCCTTGTGGATGGAAGCGCCGCACTGTCAAAGCCCGCGGTGAAGCCGGGATGAAGCCTGCGTGAAGTGAGTCAGCGCAGGGTGGCCGCGAGCACCGGGAAGAGCTTGATGAGCCCATCCGACATCACCTCGACCGCAAGCGCCGCGAGGATGAGCCCCATCAGCCGCGTCATCACGTTGATGCCGGTCTTGCCCAGCACACGCGCGATGCGCCCGGCCGCGCTGAAGGCCAGCCACACCGACACGCCGATCACCACGCCGTAGCCGACAAGGTAGCCCAGCTCCCACCAGTGGCGGGTCTTGTCGGCATAGATCACCATCGTCGAGATGGTGGCCGGGCCGGTGAGCAGGGGGATGGTGAGCGGCACCACCGCGATGCTGTCGCCGGCATCGACCTTGTCGTCGCCTTCGGTCACGTCTTCGTCGCGGCTCTCGGCCGGGCGGGCGTTGAGCATCTGCAGCGCCGAGATGAGCAGCAGCGTGCCGCCACCGACCTGGAACGACGCGAGCGAGATGCCGAAGAACTCGATGATCTTCAGGCCCGCGAGTGCGCTGATGGCGATCACGAGGAAAGCGCTGAAGGCCGACACCCGCACCGTGCGGCGGCGCTGCTCGGCGCTGAAGCCTTCGGTGAAGTGGATGTAGAAGGGAATCACCCCGATCGGGTTGACGATGGCCAGGAGCGCGATCAGCGGTTTGAGAAGGTCCATCGAGGCTCCGGTCAGGCCGCGGCCAACGCACGCAGGTAGCGCAGCCCGGGCACGGCGCGTGGACCGTACCAGCTCACGAGCTCGCCGTCGACCCGCTGCACGATCGCCTGCGGGCACAGCGCCTGCGCCTCACGCACGTGCGCGTCGTCGAAGCGGAAGGGCTCGGAGCTCAGCAGCACCCGTTGCACCGAGGTGAGCCAGGGCTCGTCGCCCCGCACCACCGGGTAGCGCGCCGCACCGTGCGCACCGCCCTCGACCGCCGGCAAAGTGCTCCAGCCGACGGTGGCCAGCATGCGCGAGATGTAGGTGTCGCGCGCGACCGTCATCCATGGGCCGTGCCAGATGAGATAGAGCACATGCTGCGGCGAGGACGCAAACGCACGGCTGTGCACCAGCTCGTCGCGCAAGGCCCGATCCAGGCGCACGGCGCGTTCGGCCACGCCCGGCAGGTGGCCGAAGGCCTGTACGAGCTGGTCGATGAGCGACAGGTTGTCTTCGGGCCCGTTTGGCTGCGTGACCACCACCTCGGCCCCCATCGCCTGCAGCGCCGGCACGATGTCGGCCCGGTTTTCATCGACATTTACCAGCACGTGCGTGGGCGCGAGCTGCCGCAGTTTGGCGAGATTCACATCCTTGGTGCCACCGACTTTGGGCACCTCGCGCAGCTGCGGTGCAGGGTGGATGCAAAACCCGGTGCGGGCGACCAGATGGCTTTCCAAACCCAGCTCTACTACCAGCTCCGTGAGGCTGGGCACCAGGCTTGCAATACGAATGTCCTGCAGGTTTTGCATCAGGCAGGTCTCAAAACAACAGTTTCACCTTGAGCGAATTGCAGGGCTTTCCACTATTTGCGTGGGTTTGCACAATGACTTGATAATGGAAATTCCCGGTATTGGATGCAGCGCCTTCGCTTGAATGTTTCTACTCGAATGTTTCGAGGATAGGTAAAAGCTCCAGATTGTTCTCTGTCATCAGGAAAGAAAGGCGCTCTCCATGGGCAACAAACTCTACGTCGGCAACCTCGCCTACAGCGTGCGCGACGACGATCTTCAACAAGCGTTCGCGCAATTCGGCACCGTGTCGTCGGCCAAGGTCATGATGGACCGCGACACCGGCCGCTCCAAGGGCTTCGGCTTCGTGGAGATGGGCTCGGATGCCGAAGCGCAAGCCGCGATCAACGGCATGAACGGCCAGGCCCTCGAAGGCCGTGCGCTCGTGGTGAACGAAGCCCGCCCGCGTGAAGAGCGCCCGGGTGGCTTCCGCTCCGGTGGTGGTGGCGGCGGCTTCGGCGGCGGCGGTGGTGGCGGCTACGGCGGTGGTGGCGGTGGCCGCTCCGGCGGTGGCGGCGGCTACGGCGGCGGTGGTCGCTCCGGCGGTGGTGGCGGCTACGGTGGTGGCGGCGGTGGCCGCTCCGGCGGTGGCGGCGGCTACGGTGGTGGTGGCGGCGGTTATGGCGGCGGCGGCGGTGGCCGCGGCGGCTACTGAGCCCCTCGGCCCACAAGCCGATTCAGACACAAGGCGGTGGATGCGAAAGCGTCCACCGCTTTTTTCATGGGGGCGCTGAGGCCCGGCGCGTCTTATTCGCCCTGGCGCTGCTTGCGCGGCCGGCCCGCCAACGCGAGGTCGAAGACGGCATTGGGCAGCAGGCGCAAGAGCTTGGCCACGGCGGCCATCTGCCAGGGGATCACGCGGTAGCTCACGCCACCGGCGATGGTGCGGAAGGCGCGGTCGGCGAAAGTCTCGGCCTTCATCAGGAAGGGCATGGGGTAGCGGTTGCGGCGCGTGAGCGGCGTTTCCACATACCCCGGCGCGATGGTCACGACCTTCACGTTCGCGTCGCGCAGCTCGCCGCGCAAGCTCTCGCAATAGCTGATGGTCGCCGCCTTACTCGAACAGTAGGCCGCATGGCCGGGCAGGCCGCGGATGCCGGCCACGCTCGCGATGCCCACCAGCGTGCCCGAGCGCCGTGCACGCATCGGCGTGACGAAGGGCTGGAAGGTCGCGGCCATGCCGATGTTGTTGGTCTCGTAGACGGTGCGCATCATCTCGAGGTCTTCGAAGATGGCGGTGTCGATGCCGATGCTGATGCCGGCGTTGGCGATCACCACGGCGGGCAGGCCCTGCGATTCGATGCAGGCGCGGCCGGCGCCGGTGATGCTGGCGATGTCGCGCACATCGGCGCCGTAGACGGCCACGCGCGACGCGTCGAGTTTCTCGCGTTCGGCCCATTGGCGAAGCTCCGCCTCGCGCCGGGCGACGAGCGCCAGCCGATAGCCCGCGCGGTAGTAGCGCAGGGCCAGGGCCTGGCCGATGCCGCTGGAGGCACCCGTGATGTAGGCCAGGGGGAGGGTGCTCATCGTGCAGGCTCCTTGTTGGATTTGGGCAGGAAGCTCGCGCGCATGCGCCCGCTGAACTGGATCAGGCGGTCGAGGTGGCTGTACTCCATGCCCTCCGCGTACACCTGCGTGTCGCCACGCGTGACGGTGACCGGCAGGTGCGACTTCACCCGCTCGGTGTCGAGAAAGGCATGCAGGAACTCGCCACGGAAATCGAGTGCCGGGGTCGTGGGCGTGGCTTCGCTGACCACCTGGGCGCCGCCGAGCAGCTGCACCTCCGTGCCGGCGCCGTTGGCAATGCCGCGGCGTGCGCTCGCATAGGTGATGCGGCCATCGGCGCCGATGGCACGCAGCCGCACGTTGTCGATCTCGACGGTGTCGGTGTCGGGATAGTGGCGCAAGGCGTCGCCGTCGATCTGCGCCTTGAGAGGCCCGAGCGCACCGAAGCGTTGCACCGAGAAGTTGCGCATCTCGTAGTCGGGCTCGTGGCGCAAGGGGGCGGCGGCGCGGTCGCGGTCGATCACCGGGGTGTTCTTCACGAGCCACCAGGTGCCGAGCGCCAGCAACGCCATCAGCAGCAACGGCAGGTAGGCTGAAAAGAATTCCAGCACGCGCCAGCGCCAGGGCTGTTCGCCTTGGGCCGGCTTGGGGTCGGACGCAGGCGTCGTCACGCCGGCTGGAGACGCGGCCATCGGTTCACCCCGCCGCATCGAGCGTGACGAGGTGGCCGTGCAGCAGGGCCGCGTAGCGGTTGGCGGCCATCAGCAGCAGATCGCAGAACTCACGCGCGGCACCATGGCCGCCGGCAGCGCCGGTCACATGGTGCGCGATGGCACGCACCTCGGCGTGGCCGTTGGCGGGGGCGCAGGCGAAGCCGGCGCGGGTCATCAGCGGCAGGTCGGGCCAGTCGTCGCCCATCGCGGCGAGTGCCGGCCAGTCGAGCGAAAGCTGCTGGAGGATGCCATGGGCCGCGGCGAGTTTGTCGTGTGCCCCATAGACGGCATGGGCGATCCCGAGGTCGGCCACCCGGCGGCGCACCGCCGGCGAATCACGGCCGGTGATGACGATGGGCGTGATGCCGCCTTGCGCCAGCAGCTTCAGGCCGTGGCCGTCGAGCGTGCTGAAGGCCTTGAACTCCTCGCCGCGCTCGCTGATGTAGATGCGGCCGTCGGTGAGCACGCCGTCGACGTCGAAGATCGCCGCGCGCACGGCCTGCGCCCGAAGCAGCAGCTCGGGCGCGAAGCTCATGACCGGGGTCAGTGGTTGCATCAAATGACCTTGGCGCGCATCAGGTCGTTGAAGTTGAGCGCGCCCACCAGCCGGCCATCGGTCTCGACGACGAGCACGCTGGTGATGCGGTGCGCTTCCATCAGGTCGGCGGCTTCGACCGCGAGCACGTCGGGGCGGATGGTGCGCGGCGCCTTGTGCATCACGTCGGCCGCGGCGAGCGCACGCAGGTCGCGGCCGCTTTCGACACCCCGGCGCAGGTCGCCGTCGGTGAAGATGCCCAGCACCTTGCCTTGCGCATCGGTGATGGCGGTGGCGCCCAGGCCTTTCTGCGTCATCTCGCGCATCATGTCGACGAACGACGTGTCGGGGGCCACACGCGGCACGTCATCGCCGCTGCGCATCACGTCGCGCACGTGCGTGAGCAGCTTGCGGCCGAGGCTGCCGCCCGGGTGCGAGCGCGCGAAGTCTTCTTCGCGGAAGCCCCGCGCATCGAGCAGCGCGACGGCGAGCGCATCGCCGAGCGCCATCTGCGCGGTGGTGCTGGCGGTGGGCGCGAGGTTGAGCGGGCAGGCTTCGGCATCGACTGCGCTGTCGAGCACGATGTCGGCGTGCTGGGCGAGGGTGGAGTCGCGCCGGCCGGTCATCGCGACGAGCGTCACGCCGATGCGGCGGATGGCCGGCAGGATGGCCGTGAGTTCGTTGGCTTCGCCGGAATTGGAGATGGCCAGCACCACGTCGCCAGGCGCGACCATGCCGAGGTCGCCATGGCTGGCCTCGGCCGGGTGCACGAAGAACGCGGGCGTGCCGGTCGAGGCGAGCGTGGCCGCGATCTTGCGCCCCACGTGGCCGCTCTTGCCCATGCCCATCACCACCACGCGCCCGGTGCAACGCAGGATGGCCGACATCGCCTGGCCGAAATCGTCGCCGAGGCGGCCCTTCAGGCCGACCAGTGCGGCGGCCTCGATATCGATGGTCTTGCGCGCGAGCTGCAGCGCGCGGTCGACATCGAAGCTCGGAGAAAGAGGGGTGGCAGAGGACACGAGAGGGGCTGCGCGGGCAGGGCTGTCCAGTAGGATCGGGCGATTGTAGGCACGTGGCCTGTGCCCCTTTTTGTCCACGCTCGCACCCCCGTGCCGCCCGCCGCGCCCACATGGTCAGCACCCTTGAACTGGTCCTGCTCTATCTGATTGCCGCCGTGCTGGGCGTGGTGGCCTGCCGCATGCTGCGCCTGCCGCCGATGCTGGGCTACCTCGCCGTCGGCGTGCTGATCGGCCCGAACGCGCTGGCGCTGGCGAAGAATTCGCCCAGCGTGAGCTACCTGGCCGAATTCGGCGTGGTGTTCCTGATGTTCGTGATCGGGCTGGAATTCAACCTGCCCAAGCTCAAGAGCATGCGCAAGCTGGTGTTCGGCCTCGGCCTGAGCCAGGTGGTGCTCACCGTGCTGATCGCACTCGCCGGCAACGCGCTGCTGGCCACAGCGTTCGCCACCGTGGGGCGGGAGTGGGGCCTGAGCTGGCGCAGCGCCTTCGCGCTGGGCGGCGCGCTCGCCATGAGCAGCACCGCCATCGTGGTCAAGTTGATGGCCGAGCGGCTGGAACTCGAGAGCGAACACGGCCGGCGTGTGATGGGTGTGCTGCTGTTCCAGGACTTGGCGGTGGTGCCGCTCATCGTGCTGATCCCGGCGCTGGGGTCCTCACCGGAAGAACTGGCGCGCGAGCTCGCCTTCGCCACGCTCAAGGCGGCGGCGCTGCTGACGGTGCTGCTGGTCGGCGGCCAGCGCGTGATGCGCTGGTGGCTCACGCTCGTGGCACGCCGCAAGAGCGAAGAGCTCTTCATCCTCAACCTGCTGCTGGTCACGCTGGGACTCGCATGGATGACCGAACACGCCGGCCTGTCGCTCGCGCTGGGCGCGTTTGTCGCCGGCATGCTGATCGCCGAGACCGAATACAAGCATCAGGTGGAGACCGACATCCGGCCCTTCCACGACGTGCTGCTCGGGCTCTTCTTCATCACCATCGGCATGAAGCTCGACATGGAGATCGTGCTGTCGCAGTGGCCGCTGGTGCTGGTGCTGAGCCTGATCCCGGTGGTGTTCAAGTTCGGACTGGTGGCGGCGCTGGCCAAACTCTTCGGCGCTGCCACGGGCACGGCGTTGCGCACCGGCTTGTACCTGGCGCAGGCGGGCGAGTTCGGCTTCGTGCTCGTCAACCTGGCGCAGGGCGAAGGCCTGCTGTCGCCCACGCTGCAGAGCGCGGTGCTGGCGAGCATGGTGCTCTCGATGCTCGCCACCCCGTTCATCGTGATGTACAGCAACCGCATCGTGATGCGGCTGTCGTCCAGCGACTGGCTGATGCAGTCGGTGGCCATGACGACCATCGCCAAGCGTGCGATCAACACCGAGGCGCACGTCATCATCTGCGGTTATGGCCGCAGCGGCCAGAACCTCGCGCGCCTGCTCGACCTGGAGCGCATCCCGTACATGGCGCTCGACCTCGACCCCGACCGGGTGCGGCAGGCCGCGGCCGCCGGGCAGAGCGTGGTGTTCGGTGACGCGGCGCGCCTGCAAAGCCTGATGGCGGCCGGCTTGGCGCGCGCCAGCGCCGTGGTGGTGAGCTACCACGACACACCGTCGGCGCTGAAGATCCTGCATCTGGTGCAGGAGCACGCCCCGACGGTGCCGGTGGTGGTGCGCACGATCGACGATGCCGACATCGAACGCCTGCGCGCCGCGGGCGCCACCGAGGTGGTGCCAGAAGCGGTGGAGGGCTCGCTGATGCTCGCCAGCCATGCGCTCGCGCTCGTGGGCGTGCCGATGCGGCGCGTGATCCGCGTGGTGCAGGACCAGCGCGATGCGCGCTACAGCCTCTTGCGCGGCTACTTCCACGGCGCCGACGACGACACCGTCGACGACCTGCAGCAGGCGCGGCTCCTGAGCGTGAGCCTGCCACCCGCCGCCGCCAGCCTCGGCCAGCCGCTGGCCGACCTCGCCCTGCACGCGGTGGGGGTGAGCGTGGTGTCGGTGCGGCGTGCCACCGGCTCGGTCACCCAGCAGCCTGACGACAGCGTCACCTTGCATGCCGGCGACACGCTGGTGCTGTCGGGCTTGCCCGAAGCGTTGGCGCTCGCGGAAGGCAAGCTGCTCGGGCGCGGGTGATCCTCGCTGCCATGACAAAGGGGCCCGCAGGCCCCTTTGTCGTTGCCGGATCGCGCGGCGTTCAGGGTGGGCAGGCACCGCCATTGTTGGCGATCAAGGGGCGGAACAGGGCGGCCGCTGCGCCAGCCGCCGCGTCCTCGGCCGTTGCCGCCCGTGTGAAGGTGCAGCCGTAGGTCGGGGCGGCCACGGTCGCGGGGGTCAGCACGTCATCGCCTGCGGGCTTGGGGCCCCCTTCGGCCCAGGCGACCAGGTCGCTGAAGGCTTCCACCTGCTCGGCGAGCGTGAAGTCGCAATGGCTGATGCCGCGGATGGCGCGCTGCACGAGGCGGTCGCCATTGCCCTTGGCCACCGCACGCTGGCGGTAGATCTGCTCCATGTTGAAGGGCACGAAGAGGTCACCCAGCGTGTGGATGGTCAGCACCGGCACGCTGAACTCGCCGTTGACCTTCGGGACCCACCGCAGGCCATCGCGGCGCATGCGGTTGGCGTCGGGGTCGGCGGTGAGCTTCAACGCCACGTTGTTGATCGCCGTGCTGCCGGCGGCATCACCGGTGATCGTGTAGGTGTAGGCGTTGGTGTCGAGCACGTTGCGGTTCAGGATGCCGTTGACCGTGCCGTCGGAGCCGAAGGTGCCATAGGCCGACTGGAAGCTGCGGCCAGCCGCCAGCGCCAGGTCGAACAGCGGGCGGTCGCCGCCGGTCAGGTTCTCGACGATGGAGGCGAAGCGCGCGCCATTCGTCGTGGGGACCACGCTGCTGGCGCTGAAGGTGCTGAACAGGTTGCCGGTGACGGCGGCCGAGATGTCGGCCCAGTTCTGCGTCGGGTAGCGCGGCACGCCGGCCACCGCCTGCGCGGCCACCTGCATCGCGGCGAACGTGTTGAAGAGTTCGGTGTCGCCCGTCACGCCGCACATCGGCACGGCGCCGTCGTAGCGCACGCGGTTTCTCGCAGTCGCCAGCGTTTCGGCTTCGACCGCAGCGGCGGCGATGTGGCCGCCCATCGAGTGGCCGATGATGTAGGTCTTGGTCGGCGCGGTCAGCGTGCGGCCGTTGGCGGCAGCGATGCGGGTGAACTCGAGCGCCAGCGCGTTGGTGTCTTCGACGCCGGCCCGCACGTCGTACCAGTTCTTCGCGTAGCTGGACGCGGCCCAGGCATAGCCGTTCTCGATCAGGTAGCGGCGGATCGACGGGTTGCCGGTGGTCGGGGTGAGGGTGGTGCCACGGTAGCCGTGGGCGTACATCACCAGCTTGCCGTTCCAGCCGGTGGTCGGCACTTCGATGCGGTAGGACGCGCCGTTGAGCACGCCGGCCCAGCGGTCGGTCGTCACGGCGACACCCGCCATGGCGGTGAAGCTCGGGCCGTTCGCGCCTGCGGCGTAGTCGGGGTAGACCGTGGTGTTGTCGAGCGGCACCGGGGTGAAGACGCGGGCGTCCTGGGCACGGGTTTCCTCCGGCGCCGGCGCATCGTCATCGCCGCCGCCGCAAGAGGCCAGGACCACGGCCGCGGCGATGGCCGCCAGCCGGAAAGGTGAAAACTGTTGCTGCATGGGGTCTCCTGTGATCGATTTGCTTTTGCAAACGCGCGTCGTGAGCGCGTTCTGCCCGACGGTATCCGGGCGTGCTTTTGTGCGATCAGCGGGGATACCCGTTACAGCTCGTCACGTGAGGGACAAACGGTTCTGCAAGTCGGAACAGACTGAGAACTTGGCCGAAGCTGCCACTCCCGTGGCACGAAACGGCAGTTCGAAGCGCCCCGGCCGAGGGTGGCCGGGGACGGCACCTTCAGGCGAAGGGCATCTTGTTGGCCATGTTGGCGCGCATGCGCTGCGCCATCACGGCGCCGGCCGCGCGCACGAGCTCGAGCGCCAGGGCGGGTGACCTTTGGGCGAGCTCTTCCAGGCGCGGGCCGCGCAGCGCCCACACCATCGAGGGCGTGACCGCTTCGACGCTCGCCATGCGGGCGCCGTCGCCGAAGATGCCGGGCTCGCCCACCACGGAGCCGGGGCGCAGGATCGCGATGCGGTTGCTGCCCGGGGGGCCGCCGGTCACGAACACCTGCAGCGACCCGCGGCCGAGGAAATACATCGTGCGGTCGGTGTCGCCCTGCTTGATGAGCAGGTCGCCGGCGCGGATGTCGTGCTGGGTGAAGTAAGGACCGATGGTGCGCCAGTTTTCGGCGTTGAGCCGGGCCCGGAACGCGTCGTCGGTGTTGAGCGTCTGGATGGCGTTGACCAGTTCGTTGAAGTCCATGATGTGAGTCGGCCACGGAGTGAGTGGGCGCGGGAGGCGCCGCGTGGGGCGATTATCGGCCCGCCTCGTCGCGTCAACAACGAAGGGCAACCCGCGGGCGGCGGGTCCTCACTCGCCTTACTTGCCGATACAGAAGCGGCTGAAGATCTCACCGAGCAGGTCGTCGGGCGTGAAGGCGCCGGTGATCTCGGCAAGCGCGTTGTGGCCCAGCCGCAGCTCTTCGGCCAGCAGGTCGAGGGCGGGCTGCGCCAGCTGCAGTTGCGCATGGGCCATCGCCAGGTGCTCGCGGGTGCGCTGCAGGGCGTCGACATGCCGGGCGCGTGCGATGTAGACGCCTTCGGGTTGCGCGTGCCAGCCCGCCAGCCTGAGCAGGGTGTGGCGCAGCGTGTCGAGGCCGTGGCCGGTCTGTGCGGAGATGGCCACGCCATCGCCATCGCCATCGCCCTCGGGCGCGGCGCGCAGGTCGCTCTTGTTGAACACGTGCACCACCCGTGGGGCCAGGGGCGAGAGGCGTTGTGCGATCGCGGCGTCGTCGGCGTCGTAGGCGGGCTCGCCGACACGCGTGAGGTCGTGCAGGAAGAGCACGGCGTCGGCCTGGCCGATCGCGTCCCAGCTGCGGGCGATGCCAATGCGCTCGACCTCGTCGCCCGCCGCGCCCAGCTCGCGCAGGCCGGCGGTGTCGATCACATGCAACGGCACGCCTTCGATCTGGATGGTCTGGCTGACCTTGTCGCGCGTGGTGCCGGGGATGGGCGTGACGATCGCCAGCTCCGCGCCGGCCAGCGCATTGAGCAGCGAACTCTTGCCGACGTTGGGCTGGCCCGCGAGCACGACGCGAATGCCTTCGCGCAGCAGCGCCCCCTGGCGGGCGTGGTCGAGCACGCTGGCGAGCTGGGCATTGATCGCATCGAGCTGGCCTTGCGCGTCGGCCTGGCGCAGGAAGTCGATCTCTTCCTCGGGGAAGTCGAGCGTGGCTTCGACCAGCATGCGCAGGCGCACGACCTGTTCGCGCAGGGTTTCCACTTCGCTGGAGAACGCACCTGAGAGCGAGCGGCTGGCCGAACGGGCGGCCGCTTCGGTGCTGGCATCGATGAGGTCGCTCACCGCCTCGGCTTGCGCGAGGTCGAGCTTGTCGTTGAGGTAGGCACGCTCGGTGAACTCTCCCGGCTCGGCCAGGCGCAGGCCGATGTCGCGGCCGAGTTCGAGGCAGCGGGCAAGCAGCAGTTGCAGCACCACCGGCCCGCCGTGGGCCTGGAGTTCGAGGACGTCCTCGCCGGTGTACGAATTCGGCGCGGGGAAATGGATCGCGAGGCCACGGTCGATGGCCTGGCCCTGCGCGTCGAGGAAGGGGAGGTAGGTCGCGTGGCGCGGGCCCAGCGCCCGGCCGCACACGCCGGCGATCAACGGCTGCAGGTCACGCCCCGAGGCCCGCACGATGCCCACCGCGCCCCGCCCCGCGGCGGTGGCGATGGCCACGATGGGCTGGTGATGGCGCGGCAGCATCGCCGAATGCTCCCCGCGCGCTCGATCAGGTCACGCCCAGGCGCTTGTTGATGATGTACTGCTGCGCGATGCCCAGGATGTTGTTGGTCAGCCAGTACAGCACCAGGCCTGCCGGGAAGAAGAAGAAGAACACGCTGAAGATGAGCGGCATGATCCACATCATGCGGGCCTGCACCGGGTCCGGCGGCGTCGGGTTGAGCCAGGTCTGCAGCAGCGTCGAGCCGGTCATGAGCAAGGGCAGGATGTAGTACGGGTCCTTCGCCGACAGGTCGGTGATCCAGCCGAGCCACGGCGCGTTGCGCATCTCCACGCTGGAGAGCAGCACCCAGTACAGCGCGATGAAAAACGGCATCTGCACGAGGATGGGCAGGCAGCCCCCGAGCGGGTTGACTTTCTCTTCGCGGTAGATGCGCATCATCTCCTGCTGCATCTGCTGCGGTTTGTCTTTCAGGCGCTCGCGCATTTCCATGACGCGCGGGTTGATGGCCTTCATCTTGGCCATCGAGCGGTAGGCGCTCGCGTTGAGCCAGTAGAACGCGATCTTGAGCAGCACGACGAGTGCCACGATCGCCCAACCCCAGTTGCCGATCATCGAGTGCAGCTTGTCGAGCAGCCAGAAGAGCGGCTTGGCGATGACGGCGAACCAGCCGTAGTCCTTCACCAGTTCGAGGCCGGGCGCGAGGGCCTGCAGCTTGTTCTCTTCCTGCGGGCCGGCGTAGAGCTGCGCTTCGTGCGTGACGGTGGCGTCGGGCGCGATGCTGCCGAGCGGCAGCACCATCGCCACCGTGTAGAGGTTGTTGCCCAGGCTCTGGGTACGGAACTCGCGCTGCGCCTTGCCAGGCACCAGCCAGGCCGAATTGAAGTAGTGCTGGACCATCGCGATCCAGCCGTTGTCAGCCTTCTTCACGTAGTCGGTCTTGCCCTTCTCGATGTCGGCGAACTCGACCTTCTGGAAGTGCTTTTCTTCGGTGTAGATCGCCGGGCCGGTGAACGAGGTCGGCGCCATGAACATGCTGCTCGGCGGCACGGTGCCGTCGCGCTGCAGCTGCAGGTAGAGCTCGGGCTGGACCGGTGCCGTGCCACGGTTGGTGACCTCATGGCGCACGCCGATGGTGTACTGCCCGCGCTTGAACACGTAGCTCTTGCGCAGCGTCACGCCAGCAGGCTCTGGCGTTTCGAAGCTCACGGTCAGCGTGTCCTGGCCGTCCTTCAGCGTGGTGTCGCCGGGCAGCATCTTCAGCAGCGTCAGGTGATTGGGCAGGTTGACGCCCGGCTGCTGGGCGATGAGGCCGGTCTGCGCGGTGTAGGTGCGGGCGCCGCTGCGGTCGAAGAGCACCAGCGGTTGCTTGGGATCGGCATCGCTCGGGTGCTTGAGCAGCACGAGCTTCACCAGGTCGGCCCCCTTGGTGTCGAAGGTGGCTTCATAGAGGTCGGTCTTGACCGTGCGCTGCTCGCTGGCGACCACGGCGGCACTGGCCGCTCCGGCAGGCGACACCGCCACGCCGGCCTGCCCTGGGGCCGGCACACCGGACGCGGCTGTCGCCGTTGCCGCGGGCTTGGCCGGCGTCGGCGCGAACATCGACGGCTTGCCGTTGTGCATGTTCCAGTTGTTCCAGAGGAATGTCAGCGACACCAGGAACACCACCCACAGCAGGGTGCGGCGCATATCGGTCATGGGGAGGTCTTTTCGCGAGAGGAAGTCAGAAGACGGGAGAAGAGGCGCGGCGCCTGGGCCGGCACCGGGTCGTGCCCACCGGCACACCACGGGTGGCAGCGAGCGAGCCGGGCCAGTGTGAGGTAGCTACCCGCCGCGGCCCCGTGCTGCGCCAGTGCCTGCAAGGCATAGGCGGAACAGGTGGGCTCGAACCGGCAGGCGCTGCCCAGCCACGGGCTCAGGAAAAAACGGTAGCCCCGCACCAGGCCCATCAACAGGCGCTGCGGCAGGGCCAGAACGGCGTCGCGCATGGCGGTGCCCTCGCTCACGCCTCGGCCGCGCGTCGCACCGCGTCGGCCATCAGACGTGAGAGTTCGCGGCCGGCCTCGTCGCGCAGGGCATCAGAGGCGGCGCTCGCGAAACGGTTCTTGTCGAACGGCGAGCGCAGGCGCACCACCCACAGCCCGGCTTGCAGACTGGCCTGAGCGCCCGCGGCTTCGCGGATCTGGCGCTTGAGCAGGTTGCGGGTCACCGAACGACGGGCGTGGCGCTTGGGCACCACCGCCCCCAACCAGCAGCCGGAAGGGGATTCATCCACAGGCTTGCCCAATTCCGGTGCCTGGCCTGTTGACAACTTGCTGGCAACTGCCGCCGAAGCGGGTTTTCGTGCCGTGCTCGGCGCGGACCGCAGGTAGTGGATCGCGAAGTGCAAACTGCGTGCGTGGGCAGGGGTGCCCAGCACGCGTTCGAAGTCGGCAGATCGCACGATGCGACCGATCACGGCGTTGCCGTGTCCAGGGTCAAGGCGCGGCCGTGTGCAGCGCGGGTGCCGTCTTCAGACGGCCAGGCGCTTGCGGCCCTTGGCGCGGCGAGCGTTGATGACGGCGCGGCCACCGCGGGTCTTCATGCGCACGAGGAAGCCGTGGGTGCGGGCGCGGCGGGTCTTGGAAGCTTGGTAGGTGCGTTTCATGGGGCAATCCTGCTGGTCTGTATGAAGGTCTGGAAGTAGAGATGAAGACCTGCGCTGAGACGCTCACGAGTCACACTCGCAAGCGCCGCTTTGTGCCGCGGTGCCGACCGATCGACCAAGCCTTCGGGAAACCCACTATTACACCAAAAAGGCCTTTTGAAGTCAAAGACTTGCACGGCAACATGCGCCTGCCAGCGCTTTCGTGAAGGGATTGACCATCGTCTCGAAACTGTGGATAACCGCGTCTCCCGCAACCAGGGGCACGTAGAATCCCGCCGCTCCCAAAAAGACTTTTCCACAAATGAGCGCTGACCTCTGGCAACGTGGCTGCGAACGACTCGCGGCGGAGTTGCCCGAACAACAATTCAACACCTGGATCCGGCCGCTGCCGGCCGCCGACGTCACCGACGAGGGTGGTGACATGGCGGTGGCCAGCGTGCAGGTACCCAACCGTTTCAAGCTCGACTGGATCCGCAACCAATATGCCGGCCGCATCGAGGCCGTGCTGAGCGAACTGGCCGGCAAGCCGGTGCGCCTCGACCTCACGCTGGCCGCCCGGGAGCCGCAGGCTGCAGGCACCGCCGTGCGCGCAGCGGGCCCACGCGCCTTCGCCCAGGCGTTGCGCCAGACACCAGCCCCCAACGAGGCGCCTCACCCGACACGCCCCGCTTCCGAAAGCCCCACCAGCGCCCACCTGCCGCGCCACCGCCTCAACCCGGCCCTGACCTTCGACACGCTGGTGCCGGGCCGCGCCAACCAGATGGCCCGCACCGCCGCGCTGCATGTGGCCGGCGCCCCGGGCCAGATGTACAACCCGCTTTTCATCTACGGTGGGGTCGGCCTGGGCAAGACCCACCTGGTGCACGCGGTCGGCAATGCCCTGCTGGCCGACCGGGCCGATGCGCGCGTGCTCTACCTGCACGCGGAGCAGTTCATCACCGACGTGGTGAAGAACTACCAGCGCAAGACCTTCGACGAGCTGAAGGCCAAGTACCACTCGCTCGACCTGCTGCTGATCGACGACGTGCAGTTCTTCGCCGGCAAGGAGCGCACGCAGGAGGAGTTCTTCAACGCCTTCGAGGCGCTCCTGGCCAAGCGCGCCCACATCATCATGACCAGCGACACCTATCCCAAGGGACTGGTGGACATCGACGAGCGCCTCACCTCCCGCTTCGACGCCGGCCTGACGGTCGCCATCGAGCCGCCCGAGCTGGAAATGCGTGTGGCCATCCTGATGCGTAAGGCCGACCTCGAAGGCACGCCGATGCCCGAAGACGTGGCCTTCTTCGTCGCGAAGAACGTGCGCGCCAACGTGCGCGAGCTGGAAGGTGCGCTGCGCAAGATCCTGGCCTATTCACGTTTCTCGCAGAAGGACATCAACATCCAGCTGGCGCGCGAGGCGCTGAAGGACCTGCTGTCGATCCAGAACCGGCAGATCGGCGTCGAGAACATCCAGAAGACCGTGGCCGACTTCTACAAGATCAAGGTCGCCGACATGTACAGCAAGAAGCGCCCGGCGAGCATCGCCCGGCCGCGTCAGATCGCCATGTACATCGCCAAGGAAATGACGCAGAAGAGCCTGCCCGAGATCGGCGAGCTCTTCGGCGGCCGCGACCACACCACGGTGCTGCATGCGGTGCGCAAGATCGCTGCCGAACGCCAGAAGAACACCGAGCTCAATCAGCAGCTGCATGTGCTGGAACAGACCCTGAAAGGCTGAGCCTGAGCGCTGTTCGCATGTCAACTCACAACCCTGGGGACAAGTCCATGACAACTCGGGAGCTGTCCACAGCCTTCGATGAAAGCCGAAAGTTGTTGTCGATCCGTCCCGCCATGCCAGCCCATCGGCACACAGGGTTCGCGGCAAGATAAGCGGTTGATGGAAAAGGGGAAAATGGCGTTCTCCACAGAAAACGTCTTCCTCTACTAAGACGACTAAATTAAGAGGTTCACATGATTGTCTTGAAGACAGCACAAGAAAAAGTATTGAGTGCGCTGCAAGCCGTCTCGGGCATCGTCGAGCGTCGGCACACGCTGCCGATCCTGGCCAACGTGCTGATCCGCAAGACCGGGGGGTCGATCGAGTTCACCACCAGCGACCTCGAGATCCAGGTGCGCACCCTGGCCGAGTTCGATGGCGATGCCGGCAACTTCAGCACCACGGTCGGTGCACGCAAGCTGATCGACATCCTGCGTTCGCTGCCGAGCGACCAGAACGTGACCCTGAGTGCCAACCAGAACAAGCTCACGCTGCAAGGCGGCAAGAGCCGCTTCACGCTGCAGACATTGCCGGCCGACGACTTCCCGCTGGTGCAGGAAGCCGCCGACTTCGGCCCGATGTTCAGCGTGCCGCAGAAGACGCTGAAGACCCTGATCAACCAGGTGCACTTCGCCATGGCGGTGCACGACATCCGCTACTACCTGAACGGCATCCTCTTCGTCGCCGAAGGCAAGAGCCTCACGCTCGTGGCCACCGACGGCCACCGACTGGCGCTCGCGCAGGCCAACCTCGACGTCGAGATCCCGAAGCAGGAGGTGATCCTCCCGCGCAAGACCGTGCTCGAGCTGCAGCGCCTCCTGAAAGACGAAGACACGCCCATCGAGATGCGCTTCGCCGGCAACCAGGCCAAGTTCAGCTTCAGCGGCATGGAGTTCGTCACCAAGCTGGTCGAGGGCAAGTTCCCCGACTACAACCGCGTGATCCCGAAGAACCACAAGAACAGCGTGACCCTCGGCCGCGCACCGCTGCTGGCGAGCCTGCAGCGTGCTGCCATCCTGACGAGCGAGAAGTTCAAGGGGGTGCGCGTCAACCTCGAGCCCGGCAGCCTGCGTATCGCGTCGAGCAACGCCGAACAGGAAGAAGCCAAGGAAGAGCTCGAGATCGACTACGGTGGCGACGCCATCGAGATCGGCTTCAACGTGACCTACCTGATGGACGTGCTGGCCAACATGAGCGTCGACATGGTCAAGCTCGAGCTGCAGGACACCAACTCCAGCGTGCTGATCACCGTGCCCGAGCAGGCGGGCTTCAAGTACGTCGTGATGCCGATGAGGATCTGATCCGCCGTTGCGGCCCTGCGGCCGTCGCCACCCACAAGCGGGCTCAGGCCCGCTTCACCGTTTCTAAGAAGGGGTGAAAGCCCCGATCACCGAGTCGCCTGTGACCATGACCGACGTTCAAAACCTTCCTGAAGAACCCCCGAAGAAGACCGCTGCCGAGATCAGCGCCGGCTACGGCGAAGGCAGCATTCAGATCCTCGAAGGCCTGGAAGCCGTGCGCAAACGCCCCGGCATGTACATCGGCGACACGTCTGACGGCACCGGCCTGCACCACCTGGTGTTCGAGGTGGTCGACAACTCCATCGACGAAGCGCTGGCCGGCCATTGCGACGACATCGTCGTCACCATCCACAGCGACAACTCCATCTCCGTCATCGACAACGGCCGCGGCATCCCGACCGGCGTGAAGATGGACGACAAGCACGAGCCCAAGCGCAGTGCGGCCGAGATCGCGCTGACCGAGCTGCACGCAGGCGGCAAGTTCAACCAGAACAGCTACAAGGTCTCGGGCGGCCTGCACGGCGTGGGCGTGTCGTGCGTGAACGCACTCTCGAAGTGGCTGCGCCTCACGGTGCGCCGCGACGGCAAGCAGCACTACATCGAGTTTCGCAAGGGTGTGCCGCAAGACCGTGTGCTGGAGATGCGTGACGGCTTCGAAGTGAGCCCGATGAAGATCACCGGCGAGACCGAGAAGCGCGGCACCGAGGTGCACTTCCTGCCCGACGACGAGATCTTCCAGCAGAACGCCGACTTCCACTACGACATCCTCGCCAAGCGCCTGCGCGAACTCTCGTTCCTCAACAACGGCGTGAAGATCCGCCTCGTCGACGAGCGCAACAACAAGGAAGACAACTTCGCCTTCGCCGGTGGCGTGAAGGGCTTTGTCGACTTCATCAACACCGGCAAGAAGGTGTTGAACCCGACCGTGTTCCACGCGACGGGTGAGAAGAACAGCGAGCAAGGCACCACCATCACCACCGAAGTGGCGATGCAGTGGAACGACGGCTACAGCGAGTCGGTGCTGTGCTTCACCAACAACATCCCGCAGCGTGACGGTGGCACCCACCTCACCGGCCTGCGCGCGGCGATGACGCGCGTCATCAACAAGTACATCGAAGACAACGAGCTGGCCAAGAAGGCGAAGGTCGAAGTCACCGGCGACGACATGCGCGAAGGCCTGTGCTGCGTGCTGAGCGTGAAGGTGCCGGAGCCCAAGTTCTCGAGCCAGACGAAAGACAAGCTGGTGTCGAGCGAAGTGCGCGGCCCGGTGGAAGACGTGGTGAGCAAGTCGCTGGCCGACTTCCTGCTCGAGAACCCGAACGACGCCAAGATCATCTGCGGCAAGATCGTCGAGGCGGCCCGTGCCCGTGAAGCGGCCCGCAAGGCGCGCGAGATGACGCGCCGCAAGGGCGTGCTCGACGGCATGGGCCTGCCCGGCAAGCTCGCCGACTGCCAGGAGAAAGACCCGGCGCTGTGCGAGATCTACATCGTGGAGGGTGACTCCGCCGGTGGCTCTGCCAAGCAGGGCCGCGACCGCAAGTTCCAGGCGATCCTGCCGCTGCGCGGCAAGATCCTCAACGTGGAGCGCGCACGCTTCGAGCGCCTGCTCACCAGCAACGAAATCCTCACGCTGATCACGGCGCTCGGCACCAGCATCGGCAAGGAAGAGTTCAACCCCGACAAGCTGCGCTACCACCGCATCATCATCATGACCGACGCGGACGTGGACGGCGCCCACATCCGCACGCTGCTGCTCACCTTCTTCTACCGGCAGATGCCCGAGATCGTCGAGCGGGGCCACATCTACATCGCGCAGCCGCCGCTCTACAAGGTCAAGCTCGGCAAGGAAGAGCAGTACCTGAAGGACGGCCACGAGCTCGATGCCTACCTGCTCAAGGTGGCCCTGAAAGACGCCAAGCTCGAGACCGGCATGGGCGGCGCGGTGCTGACCGGCGAGACGCTCGACACCCTGGCCCGCCAATACGTGCTGGCCAACAACGTGGTCGACCGCCTGGCCAAGTGGATGGACGTGGAAGCGCTGCGCGCCATGGCCAACGGCCTGGAGATCCAGCTCGACACGCTCGAAGCCGCCGAACAGTCGGCGACGGCCTTGAAGGCCGCGCTGCACAACGCCGAGGTCACGGCCGAGTTCGACACCCGCATGGACAAGCACATCCTGCGCATCAGCCGCATGCACCACGGCAACGTGAAGAGCAGCGTGATCACCGCCGACTTCGTGCACGGCGCCGACTACGAAGCGCTCAGCACCGCCGGCCGCACCTTCAAGGGCCTGGTCAGCGCCGAGGCGGTGGTCAAGCGCGGCGAAGGCGAGAAGCAGAAGGAAGCCAAGGTCACCGACTTCCGCCAGGCCATGGCGTGGCTGATCCAGCAGGCCGAAAACGCCGTGGGTCGCCAGCGCTACAAAGGTCTGGGCGAGATGAACCCCGAGCAGCTGTGGGAAACGACGATGGACCCGAACGTGCGCCGCCTGCTCAAGGTGCAGATCGACGACGCGATCGAGGCCGACCGGGTGTTCACCATGCTGATGGGCGACGAGGTCGAGCCGCGGCGCGACTTCATCGAGGCCAACGCGCTGCGGGCGGCCAACATCGACGTCTGACGGGCGCACGCCCTCCAACGAAAAAGGCCCCGCGAGGGGCCTTTGTCATGGTGCGGTGATCGCTCAGACGCGGTCGCGCGAACCCTTCACAGCCTCGCGCGCATTGCCGAGCGCCTTCTGGGCCTTGCCTTCGACCTGCTTGGCCGCACCCCGCGCTTCGTGCTTGGGGCTGCCGATCGCTTCACCGGTCTTGCGTTGCACCTTGCCTGCGGCGTCCTTCACGGCGCCCTTCACTTGGTCCTTGTTCATGTGAACTCCTTCATCGGTGGGTTGCCATACGAAGCACATGTCTCGTCTGTGCTTCACCGTGAGATGAAGGCTACGCCCATCACTTGGCGGTGACTGCGAGCGCGCGACGCAGTTTGGGGTCGGACCGCTCCTACGTCATCGGCCGAGCGTGGGGCCTTGCCCGGGTGGTGGCAGTGCGCCGCTCTCGTCCTTCAGGCCGATGCCGGTGAGCCCGCGCTGCAAGGCCTGGCTGCACAGCCACACGAGCTTGTGGGCGGCGGCCTCGTAGCCCAGGCCTTCCGGCCGGATGTTGGACAGACAGTTGCGTTCCGCATCGGTGCGGCCCCGGCGTGGCGCATGGGTGAGGTAGACGCCCAGGCTGTCGGGCGAGCTGAGACCGGGTCGCTCGCCGATCAGCACCGCGACGAGGCGGGCGCCGAGTTGCTCGCCGATCGGGTCGCCGAGGGCCACGCGGGCCTGCTCGGCCATCACCACGGTGCCGATGCGCCACTCGGTGGGTGCCAGGCGGCGCAGCGCCGCGAGCAGGGGCGCGGCGTGGCGGGTGACGGCCAGTGACGACAGGCCATCGCCCACGACCAGCAGCAGGTCGCAGCCGCCGGGTGGGGTGTGCTGCGCCAGCACCTCGGCAGAGGCGTCGCTCAAGCGGCGCCCGAGGTCGGGCCGGAGCAGGTAGGTCGCGCGGTCGGGGGCGGCGCTGTGCACGCACAAGGTGGGCCAGCCGTCGGCTTCGAGTTGCGCACCCAGGGTTGCCACGTCCAGCGGCAGGTGCACCGCATCGCGTGCCATCGCATGCGCCGCGCCGAAGCGCAGCAGCTCCTGCGTGGGCACACTCACGCCGGAACGGCCGAGCGCGACACGCGCCGGGGTGTGGGCGCGCAGCGCCTGCCAGGGATCGAGCGTGACCGGGTCGCGGCTCATGGCGAGCGCCCGATCTGCTCGATGAGCGCATGGCTGGCTGGCACCGCACGCACACGGCCCTCGCCATCGGTGATGCCCATGCGCTGCAGCCAGGCCTCGAACTCTGGCGCACGCTTCAGGCCCAGCAGCTCGCGCAGGTAGAGCGCATCGTGGAAGGAGGTGCTCTGGTAGTTGAGCATCACGTCGTCGGCGCCGGGCACGCCCATCAGGAAGCTCAAGCCGGCGTTGGCGAGCAGGGTCATCAGCGTGTCCATGTCGTCGCTGTCGGCTTCGGCATGGTTGGTGTAGCAGACGTCGCAGCCGAGCGGCAGCCCGAGCAGCTTGCCGCAGAAGTGGTCTTCGAGCCCGGCGCGGATGATCTGCTTGCCGTTGTGGAGGTACTCGGGCCCGATGAAGCCGACGACGGTGTTGACGAGCAGCGGCGAGAACGCACGGGCCACCGCATAGGCGCGCGCTTCGCAGGTCTGCTGATCAACGCCGTGGTGCGCGCCGGCCGAGAGGGCCGAGCCCTGGCCAGTTTCGAAGTACATGACGTTGGCGCTCGTGGGATCGCCGACCGTGGCGCGCTTGAGCGACAGCGCGGCCTCGCGCGCTTCCTTCAGCAGCGCGAGGTCGATGCCGAACGAGGCATTGGCCTGCTGCGTGCCGGCAATCGACTGGAAGACGAGGTCGACCGGCGCGCCCTGTTCGATGGCCTGCAAGGTGTTGGTGACGTGCGTGAGCACGCAGGACTGGGTGGGGATCTGGAAGCGCGCGATCAGCTCGTCGAGCCGCTGCAGCAGCGAGACGATGGCCGGCACGTTGTCGCCGGCGGGGTTGATGCCGATCACCGCATCGCCGGCGCCGTAGAGCAGCCCGTCGAGCGTGGAGACGGCGATGCCGCGCGGGTCGTCGGTCGGGTGGTTGGGCTGCAGCCGCACCGACAGGTGGCCGGGCAGGCCGATGGTGTTGCGAAAACGCGTGACCACGCGGCACTTGCGCGCGACGAGGATCAGGTCCTGCTGCCGCATCAGCTTGCTCACCGCGGCCACCATCTCGGGCGTGAGGCCGGCGTGCAGGCGCGACAAGGTGGCGCTGTCGGCCTCGTCACTCAGCAGCCAGTCACGGAAACCGCCCACGGTGAGGTGCGACACCGGCGCCAACGCGGTGCGGTCGTGCGTGTCGACGATGAGGCGCGTGACCTCGTCGTCTTCGTAGGGGATCAGCGCCTCGTCGAGAAAGCGCGACAGCGGCAGCTCGGCCAGGCACATGCGCGCGGCCATGCGTTCGGCGGCACTCTCGGCCGCGATGCCGGCCAGCCGGTCACCCGAACGTTCGGGCGTGGCCTTGGCCATCACCGTCTTCAGGTCGGCGAACTGCCAGGTCTGCGGGCCGATGCGGTGGCGGTAGGGCATGGCGGCACCCTACGCCATCGCGTGTGAATGCGCCAGCGGCGCGCCCTCACCGGCGATGGGGCGCGTGGTCCTTCTCTTCGCCGGAGCGGGTCTGCGCGTCGAGCCCGCGGTCGGGCGACTCGAAGGTTTGCTGTTCGTCGCCACTCGGCTCGATCAGCTCTTCGATGATGAAGTTGCCATAACGCTGCGCCCGCTCGGCGTGGAAGCGGCGGGCGATGTCGCCGACCCGTGTCCATTCCGCCTCTTCCTTCGCCTTCACGACCAGGAAGCTGTAGCCCTGGTCGGCCAGCTCGCCATGGGCGCGGGCGAGGTTGATCTCCTGGCCCAGGTTGGCGAGGGGGCTCGCCTTGGCCAGGTCGCGATCGACCTGCTCGCGCATCTGGTCGGAGGTGTAGCGGGTGAGGTGCTCGTCGGCGAAGCCGGCTTGCCGCAGCGCGTCGGCCGCTGCCTCCATGTCCTGCTGGGTGGGGAACGAGACGATCACGTGGCCGACGGGCGCGAAGACGCCCAGGGTCTCGGGGTGGGACTTGCTGTCCATGACATGCTCCTTGCCGGCCCGGCGGGCCGTTTCCGATGCATGGTCCCCACGTGGGCGCGGCGCGTCACCCGGACGGCGGCGCAAGGGACTGTCGGCGATTGCCTACTTGGACAGCCCTGCCGACGCCAGCCCCGCCTGCCAGAGCGGCCACGCGGCCTCGAACGGCGTGGCGGACGACGCGAAGCGCAGCGGGTCGCGCACGAGCGTGACCCAGGCGAGCGTGTCGTGGTGGTTGCCTGGCGGGGCGCCGTCGTCGCGAAAGGCGACGAGCCATGCGTGCACGGCGGCGTAGTGCTGCGGGTGCTGGCGCTGCGTCCAGGCCAGGCCCACGAGGTCGGCATAGCCTTCCTCGCGGCGCGTCTGCTGCATCGACTGCCATTGCGCCTGCAGGGCAACGTCTTCGATTTCGCGCGTGGCGCTGAAGCCGGCGGGCACGGTGTGCCAGGCGCCGCGCACATAACGCCAGCAGTGGCCGAGTTCGTGCGCGGCCATGGCCTCGACCACCGGCACCAGCAAGGGGGCGGGAATCTCGCTCAGCGTGCGCTCGGCCTCGGGGTTGCCGCGCATCGTGAGCACGAGCTTGCAGCGCTCGTTGACATACGCCATCGCAAGCGGCGCTTCACCCGCTGCGGGCTGCGGCTGCACCACGATGTCGAGCGGCAGACCTTGCTCGCGCGCGTAGACGACGACCGGCCAGGCCAGCTGCAGCCAGCGGCGTTCAAGGGCGGTGAGACCCCCGTCGGCACGGGCCGGGAGCGAGGCCAGCAGGGCGCAGGCGAGCAGGGCGGACTTCCACATGCCGCCATTGGAGCGGGCTGCACGCGCGGTCAAGCTTCGAAGAGTGCGGACTAAGCACGACTTTTCAGGGGCTCGACGGCTTGATCTGTTCTACGCACCGGCTACCCTTTGAACCGACTTGCCGACTGGCCATGAAAAGATTCCAAGCCTTGCTGGACCAGCTCACGCTGGGCCTCGACAACCGCACCTACAACCTCGAACAGTCCTCGGAGCTGGTGTGTCGCCACGTGCAGGCGGAGCTGGGGTGTTCGCAAGTGAGCATCTGGCTGCTGGACGAGCGGCCGGAGGGCCCGGTGATGCGCCACCAGATCGGCTACGACGGGCCGGCGGCGCGGGTGCTGATCGCCACCGACTCGATCTGCCATGCCGACATCCTGCCCTACGTGCAGGAGCTCACGCAGCAGGGTGTGTTCGCGAGCGACGACGCCTGGGCCGACGAGCGCCTGGGCGCCCTGCGCGACAGTTTCCTGAAGCCGCTGGACCTGCGCTCGGTGCTCTACGCCACCATCGGCGCCAACGGGGCCACTACTGCCATCCTGGCCTGCGCCGAACGGGGGCGCACGCGTCATTGGACGGCGGGGGAGATCCGCACCCTCAAGGCCTATGCCGACGCGATCTCGCTGCGCCGCGCGCGGCGCCACCGGCGCGAGGCCGAGGCGAAGTCGCTGGCGCAGCGGCTGCTGCAGACCTAGGCCGCGGGTTCGGCGAGCGCCGGCTTACAGCCCGAGCCGTTGCGGCGAGAGGTACTGCTGGCGGTAGACCTCGAAGGGCAGGGTGTCGCTGGCCTCGACGCGCTTCTGTTCTTCCACCGATGCCTGCGCCATCTGCGCGTAGTGCATCGCCTGCTCGGCGCTGAAGGGCAGCGCGAGCAGGCTGGCCTGCGTCTGGCGGCTTTGTGCCAGCGTGAACTGCGCGAAGCTGTGCTGGAAGTCGAGCGCCATCGCGTTGAGCACCCGCGCCGAGGGCGTGAGGCTGGCGTCGGCCAGCAGCTCGCGCGCGGCCACGAGCGCGGCCTGGTGCAGCTCGCCGCCATGGGCGGCATCGAGCGCGGCGGCGATGGGCCGGCATTCGTCGACGATCTGCAAGCCCCACTCGACGAGTGTCACTTCTTGCTTGCCACGCTCGAGCTTCAGGCCGGGCTCACGCCCGCAGGCGGCGGTGCGGTGCTGGTTGCGCCCGAGGGCGGCGATCTCGTCGGGTGTGTCGGGCGGGCTCGCACTCAGCAGGCAGTGCAGCAGGAAGACGTCGAGGAAGCGAACCGTCTCGGCGGTGATGCCGATGGGGACGAAGGGGTTCAGGTCCATCAGGCGCACTTCGACGTATTCGACGCCGCGCTCGCGCAGCGCGTGCAGCGGGCGCTCGCCGGGGAAGATCACGCGCTTGGGGCGGATGGTGCCGTAGAACTCGTTCTCGATCTGCAGCAGGCTGGTGGCCAGCTGGTTGTACTCGCCGCCCGGGTTGTGGATGCCGACGGCCGCATAGGCCGGGTAGGGGCGGGTGAGGGCGTCCTGCAACGACGCGCCATAGCTGGCGAGCCCGTTGTAGCTGACGGCGAGGCTTGCCTGCGCATCGCTCTGGTAGCCGAGCCGGCCCATGCGCAGCGAGGTGCCGTGCGGCATGTAGAGCGTGCGTTCGGACAGCTGCTGCAGCTCGTGCGGCCGGCCTTCGACGAAGCTCGCGCCGACGGCAGGCGAGGCGCCGAAGAGGTAGAGCAGCAAGAAGGAATGGCGGCGGAAGTTGCGGATCAGCGAGAAGTAGCCTTCGTCCGACACACCCGGCAGCGACCAGTTGTAGTGGATGCCCGAGATCGTCTGCATGCGCCGGCCGTAGCGGTGGCCGAGGCCCATGCGGTAGACGCTCTTGGCACGCCCCACGTTGGAGTTGCCGTAGCGGCCGAGCGGGATGGTCTCGTCGGTCGGCAGCTCGCAGGGCATGCTCGACACCCACAGCAGTTCGTCGCCCGCGGCCTGCATCACGCGGTAGACCGCCTGGTGGATCTGCGTGAGCTCGCCCAGGCAGCCTTCGATGCTGGCGTGCGCGCCGGTCACGAGCTCGAGCTGCGACTCGCTGAAATCGGTGGTGATGTGCGGATGGGTGAGGGCCGAGCCGAGCGCAGCCGGGTGCGGCGTGAGGGCGAGCGCCGCATCGGGGCGGGCCCGCAGGCTTTCTTTTTCGATGCCGCGCCGGATGCCGGTGAGCACGCTCTTCGGCAGTGCACGCAGGCGGTCTTGCAGGTCGCTCATGCGCGTCTCCTCAATCCTCTCGGGGAGCGGAAGGTATCAGAGCTTGGGCTTGGGCGCCGGCCAGCGGGTTGATCGAAGCTGTGTTAAGTCAACTCGCCGGCAAGAGCTTGACCGTGAGGCGCCCGCCACGCTCCACGAGCTGCAGCAGGCGGTCGATGTTGGGGTGCTTGCCGGGGTGGGCGCGCGCGTCGGCGGTGTGCTCGGCGTAGAGCGTGAGGCCTTCGTGCGCGGCCTCGACGGTGATGGCCCCGAAGCGCTGCGCCAGCGCGTGGTAGACCGCCACCGAGCCGGCGGAGCCGGGCTTGTTGTCGAGCGTGGCCACGGTGGCGCCGTGTTCGTCGAGCAGTTGCAGGCCGGCCAGGTGGTTCACCGGCGGCAGGGTCTTGAGGTTGTCCGCGAACGCCATGGTTGCAAGCCTCAGGTCACCGACTGGAAGAGCGCCAGCGTGCGCTCGAACGCGAGGCGGGCGCTCTCGGGCTCGTAGTCCTTGCGGCGGTCGGACTGGAAGCCGTGGCCGGCGTCGTAGAGGTAGACCGGCACCTCGGGGTGCGCATCGATCACCTTCTGCACACCGTCGAGCGGGATGCCCGCGTCGTGCTTGCCGAAGTGCAGGATGGTCGGGCACTTGGGCGTTTCATTGGCGAACTGCGGCACCAGGCTGCCGTAGTAGCCCGAGGCGGCGGCGAGGCCGGTGCAACGGCAGGCCGCGGCCCATGCCACCGAGCCGCCGTAGCAGTAGCCGGTGATGAAGACCTTGCCGCGCTTGCCGAGCGCGTCGATGCAGGTCTGCGCGTCGTCGACCGACAGCCTGAACGGGTGCAGCTCGCGCGCGACCTTGACGGCCTTGGCGCGGTCTTCGTCGGAGTAGCTGGCCTGGAAGCCCGGGGCCTCGCGGTCGTAGATGGCGGGCGCGAGCACCTCGAAGCCCTGGTCGGCGAAACGGTCGGCCTGCTCCTTGATGTGCTCGGTGACGCCGAAGATCTCCTGAATCAACACCAGCCCGCCGCGGCGCTGGCCCTTGGGCTCGACGTGGTAGACACCGATGGTGGCGCCGTCGCTCATGGTCATCTGGATCATGCTGCCGCGTGTGCTCATGGGCTGTCTCCGGGGGTTGGATGGGGCGGGCCAGCAATATACGGCCTCGTCCATGACATTGCTGGGCGGCGGCCCAAGCCCGGTCTGCCTGCGGAAACGCATGAAACAAAGACAACAAGTTGCACAGACCAACTTATTGCGCTATGCTGGCCTCACTTCATCAGGAGAAGACCATGACCCGCCGCCTCCAGCTCCTCGTCATCGATCCGCAAAACGACTTCTGCGACCTGCCCGAGGCCTACCGCCCGGCCGATGCGCTGACCGGCCAGCGCGTGGCGCCCACCCTGCCGGTGGCCGGCGCGCACGCCGACATGCAGCGCCTGGCGGCGTTCATCCGCGACACGAGTGCCGTGTGGAGCGACATCGCCATCACCCTCGACTCGCACAACCGCCTGCACATCGCCCACCCCACCTTCTGGCAGAAGGGCGATGGTGGCGCGGTCGCGCCGTTCACCGCCATCAAGGCCGCGCAGGTGCGCGCCGGTGAGTTCGTGCCGCGCGACCCCGCGATGCTGCCGCGCGCCCTGGCCTACCTCGACGCGCTCGACGCCCGAGGCCGCTACACGCTGATGGTGTGGCCGGTGCACTGCGAGGTGGGCAGCTGGGGCCACAACGTGCACCCCGACGTGCGCAACGCCTACAACGTGTGGGAGACCCAGCAGCTCAAGGTGGTGCGCAAGGTGATGAAGGGTGGCAACACGTTCACCGAGCACTACAGCGCGCTGCAGGCCGAAGTGCCCGACGAAGCCGACCCCGAGACGCTGCTCAACCGCACGCTGCTCGCCGCGCTCGACACGGCGGGCCTGCTGGTGATCGCCGGCGAGGCCAGCAGCCACTGCGTGAAGGCGACGACCGAAGACATCGTCGAGAACCTGCCCGGCGGCCGGCCGGAACGCATCGTGCTCCTCACCGACTGCATGAGCCCGGTGGGCGGATTCCAGGCGCAGCACGAGGCCTTCCTCGCCGACATGAGCGGGCGGGGCGTCCAATTGGCCACCACCGCCGACCTGCTGCCCGAACTGCTGGCCGGCTCACGCTGAAGAAGCGGACTGAAATAGAGAGCTCACCATGACCCCCGTCATCCAGCACCTGCTCGAGACCGACCTCTACAAGTTCACCATGTGGCAAACCTTGCTGCATGGCCACCCGCAGGCCCAGGCCGAGTACCGCTTCGTCTGCCGCAACCAGCCCGCCTACCCGCTGGCCGAGCTGTTGCCCGAGGTGAATGCGCAGCTCGACCACCTGTGCAGCCTGTCGTTCCGCGAGGAAGAGCTGGCCTACCTCGGCGGCCTGCGCTTCATCAAGAGCGACTTCGTCGACTTCCTGCGCATCTTCCGCTTCCAGCGCCGTTTCATCGAGGCGCGCGCCACGGGCCCGGTGCTGGAGATCGTGGCCAAGGGGCCGCAGGTGCATGTGATGGGTTTCGAGATCTACGTGCTCGCGATCGTCAACGAGCTGTACTTCCGCCGTTTCGAGCAGGCCACTGCACTGGCCGAGGGCCGCCGCCGCTTGCAGGCCAAGCTCGCGCAATTGCGTGCCTTCGAGTCCGAGCCGGTTCGCGCCAACCCCTTCGAGTTCTTCGACTTCGGCGTGCGCCGGCGCTTCAGCGGGGCGTGGCAGGAAGAGGTGGTGGCCACCTTGAAGGAGAACGTGCCGCAGTTCTTCAAGGGCAGCTCCAACGTGCACCTCGCCCGCACGCTGGGCCTCGTGCCCATCGGCACCATGGCGCACGAGTACCTGCAGGCCTACCAGGCCTTCGGCGTGCGCCTGCGCGATTTCCAGAAGGCTGCGCTCGAAGACTGGGTGCAGGAATACCGCGGCGACCTCGGCGTGGCGCTCACCGACGTGGTCGGCATGGACGCCTTCCTCGCCGACTTCGACCTCTACTTCGCCAAGCTCTTCGACGGCCTGCGCCACGACTCGGGCGACCCGGTGGTGTGGGGCGAAAAAGCCTTGGCCCACTACGCGAAGTTGCGCATCGACGCACGCACCAAGCGCCTCGTCTTCAGCGACGGGCTGGACCTGCCCACCGCCTTCCAGCTCTACCGCCATTTCGCCGACCGCACGCAGACCGGCTTCGGCATCGGCACCTCGCTCAGCAACGACGTGGGCCTCGTGCCGCTCAACATCGTGATGAAGCTGACCCACTGCAACGGCCAGCCGGTGGCGAAACTCTCCGACTCGCCGGGCAAGACCTTGTGCGAGGACCACACCTTCCTGGCCTACCTGCGCCAGGTGTTCAACGTGAAGGAGGTGACCTGATGCTGAACATCGCCGTCGCCCAGCTCAACTACTTCGTCGGCGACATCGAAGGCAATGCGCAGAAGATGATCGCGGCCGCGCAGCAGGCCGCGCTCGACGGCGCCGAGCTGATCGTGTTCTCCGAACTCTCGCTCACCGGCTACTACCCCGGCGACCTGCTCGACGAGCTGCATTTCATGGACCGAGTGGCCGCCGGCATCGACGAGTTGCGCAGCGCCTCGCGCCAGCTGCGTAACCTGCACTGGGTGCTGGGGGCGCCGGTGCCGCGTGTCGGGCCGGGCAAGCGCCTGCACAACATGCTGCTCGTGATCCATGCGGGCGAGGTGGTGCTGCAGTACGCCAAGCAACTGCTGCCCACCTACAACATCTTCGACGAGCACCGCCACTTCGAGCCGGGGCCCGACGTGGCACGCGTGCTGCGCATCGGTCACACGCAGGTCGGCGTGATGATCTGCGAGGACGGCTGGAACGACGAAGGCCTCGACTACACGGTCAACCCCTTCCAGCGCATGCGCGATGCGGCGCCCGACCTCGTGGTGAGCATCAACGCGAGCCCCTCCAACATCGGCAAGCGCGAGCAGCGGCACCAGGTGTTCGGCGATGCGAGCCGCCGCCACGGCCTGCCCATCCTCTACGTCAATCAGGTGGGCGGGCAGGACCAGGTCGTGTTCGACGGTGCGTCGTTTGCGGTGGAGCCCGAGCGCGGCGTGGTCTACGAGGCGCAGCGCTTCGTGGAAGACGTGCGCGTGCTGCGCTTCGACAACGGCCACTTCCTCACCCGTGCCGGTGAGGCGCTGCCGCCGGTCGACCCCAAGGGCCTGCCGACCATGGCTTTCTACCGCGCGCAGATCGTGCTGGGCCTGCGCGACTACGCCCGCCGCTGCGGCTTCGGCCAGGTGGTGGTGGGCTCCTCCGGCGGCATCGACAGTGCGCTCACGCTGGCGCTCGCCGCCGAGGCGCTGGGGCCCGACAACGTGGTCGGCGTGACCATGCCCTCGAAGTTCTCGTCGTCGGGATCGGTCGACGATTCGGTGCTGCTCAGCCGCAACCTCGGCATCGCGCTGCACACCCACCCCATCAAGGCGCTGGTGGACGGCTACGCGGCGCAGTTCGACGCGAGCTTCGGCGCACCGCTGCAAGGCCTGCCGCTGGAGAACCTGCAGGCGCGCATCCGCGGCACCATCCTCATGGAGTACAGCAACCACTTCGGCCACCTGCTGCTCACCACGGGCAACAAGTCGGAGATCTCGGTGGGCTACTGCACGCTGTACGGCGACACCAACGGCGGCCTCGGCCTCTTGGGTGATCTCTACAAGACGGAGGTGTTCGCGCTCTCGCGGCATGTGAACGAAGCCGCCGGCCGCGAACTCATTCCCCACGCCATCATCGACAAGCCGCCCTCGGCCGAACTCGCCCCCGGTCAGAAAGACACCGACAGCCTGCCGCCCTACGAGGTGCTCGACGAAGTGCTCAAGGTGCTGATCGAAGGCCCGCGGCTGGCGGCCTGGGAGTTCGCGCAAGCGACCGCCTTCGTCGACAAGCTGACCGCCACGCCCGACGGCGCGGCCCTGCTGCAGAAGGTGCGCATGATGATCGCGCGCAACGAGTACAAGCGGCGCCAGTCGCCGCCCATCATCCGCGTGCGTGCACGCGCCTTCGGCACCGGGCGGCAGATGCCGATTGCCGCCAAACACGTGTGAGCCCCACGATGACCACTCCCACTCCCGATGTCGCGGTCTACGTCGGCCGCTTCCAGCCCTTTCACCTGGGGCACCTCGCATTGCTGAAACACGCGCTCGAGATCGCGCCCACCGTGGTGCTCGTAATCGGCTCGGCCTGGCAGGCGCGCACGCCCAAGAACCCGCTCACCTGGCAGGAGCGCGCCGAGGTCGTGCGCCTGGCGCTCAACGCCGAGGAGCGCGAGCGTGTGAAGTTCTTGCCCATGCGCGACCACTACGACGAAGCGCGCTGGGTGCAGGCCGTGCAACGCGGCGTGGCCGACCTGTGCGGCGATGGTGCGAGCGTGGCGCTCGTCGGCCACTACAAGGATGCGACGAGCGAGTACCTGCGCAGCTTCCAGGGCTGGACCGTGATCTCGGTCGAGCGCGTGCCGGGTGCCGATGGCACGGGCCTGCGCGATGCGCTCTATGCGGAAGGTGCCCACAACATCGAGGCGACGCTCGCCGCGCTCGTCGGCCAGGCGCCGCCGAGCACGCTCGACTTCCTGCGCGCCTGGGTGCGCCTGCCGCACTTCGACGCGCTGCGCGAGGAATGGCGCCTGCTGCGCGAGGAGAAGGCCAAGTGGGCCGGCTCGCCGTACGCGCCCGTCTTCGTGACGGTCGACGCGGTGGTGCGCTGCGCCAACCACGTGTTGCTGATCCAGCGTGGCAAGGCGCCCGGCAAGGGCCTGTACGCCGTGCCCGGCGGCTTCATCGAACAGCGCGAGACCGTCTACCAGTCCTGCCTGCGCGAGCTGAAGGAAGAGACGCACCTGACCCTGCTCGACCTCACGATGCGCTCAAGCCTCGTCGACGTGGCCGTCTTCGACCACCCCGACCGAAGCCAGCGCGGGCGCGTGATCACCCACGCGCACTACTTCGACCTCGGCGAGCGCGAGCTGCCGGAGGTGCAGGCCGACGACGATGCGCAGTCGGTCGAGTGGGTGCCGATCGCGCGACTGGCGACGATGGAGGATCGGTTTCACGACGATCACTTCCACATGCTGGATCACTTCCTGGACTTGACGGAGACATGAGCCGGCGCATGAGCGCGGGCGCGGACTTCCCGCGCCCCTACACCACCGTCGACGTGGCGATCTTCAGCGTGCGCGACGACGCCTTGCAGGTGCTGCTGGTGCAGCGTCCGTCGGACGCCGGCGAACCCTTTCCGGGCCAGTGGGCCTTGCCCGGGGGGTATGTCGACGTCACGCGCGACGACTCGTTGCTCGACTGCGCACGCCGCAAGCTGCGTGAGAAGACCGCCGTCGCGAGCCCGTACCTGGAGCAACTCGGCAGCTGGGGCAACGCCACCCGCGACCCGCGCGGCTGGTCGGCCACGCATGTGTACTTCGCCTTGTTGCCGAGCGACGACCTGGCGCTGGCCAAGGGCGCGAATGCCGCCGACGTGGCATGGTTCGAGGTCGAGGCGGTGCTGAAGAAGCGCCCGCGGCTGGCCTTCGACCACCACGAGCTCTTGCAGGCCGCTGTCGAGCGCTTGCGCAGCAAGGTCGAATACACCTCGCTGCCCGCCTTCCTGCTGCCCGAGCCGTTCACCCTGCCGCAGTTGCAGCACATGTACGAGATCGTGCTCGGCCGCGCCGTGGACAAGAGCGGCTTCCGCACCCGCATGCTGGCGGCGGACTTCCTCGAGGAAGTAGGTGTCGTCGAGAGCGACTCCAACCGGCCGCCCATGGGCTACCGGCTGAAGGATCGCGAGAAGGCCGTGTTCTTCCCGCGCACCTTCAGCCCACGCGGCTAGGCCTGCCACACCCCCCAACCCTTCTCGCGCAAGCCGATCGCGAGTTCCACCTCCATCTCCTTCGCCCCGTCATACGCATCGGGTTGTAGACCTCGTACACCTCGGGCAAGAGGCGCAGCCCGTGCTCCTGCACGTAGCGGTTGGCCTGGATGCCGGCCTTGTGCTTGTCGAAGCGCAGGTCGGGGTCGAGCCCGGTCATGCCGACGTAGACGAAGGGCTTGCCGAGCTGGTAGTCGGGGTTGGCGGCGCGGAAACGCGCGTGGTTCCAGACGCGGTCGTCGAGCTCCACCACGTAGACGTGGTACTGGTGCGAGCGTGGCGTGGAGGTGCGGGGTTTGCGCGGCATGGGCGTCCCTACAATTCTCGCGCCTCACTCCACGGGCCTCTCTTGCGAGGTTCACACCGATGCCACGCGCCTCCAAACCCAAGAACCTCAGCATCCGCGACGTGGCCGAACTGGCGGGCGTGTCGCTCGGCAGTGCCTCGCGGGTCATCAACAAGGTGGCCAACGTGAGCGAGGGCACGCGCGAGAAGGTGGAGCGTGCCATCAAGCAGCTCGGCTACCGCCCCAACCACGCGGCACAGTCGCTGCGCCTGCGCAGCTCGCGCACCGTGGGCTGCCTGCTGACCGACGTGGCGAACCCGCTCTACGCCAAGCTCTACCGTGGGCTCGAGGAGCGCCTGCGCCCGCACGGGTACATGATGCTGCTGGCCAACAGCCTGAACCAGGCCGAGCGCGAGATCGAGATCCTCTCCACCTTCGTGAGCCGTGGCATGGACGGCCTGCTGATCGCCCCGGGCAACGAGCGCGACCGCGAGGTGCTCGCCGCGGTGCGCTCGTTGCCGGTGCCCACCGTGATCCTCGACCGCGACATGGACTCGCCCACCGACAGCGTGCTGTTCGAGCACGTGCCGGGCGTGAAGAACCTGGTGCAGTACCTCGCGGGCCTCGGCCACAAGCGCATCGCGATGGTGTTGTCGCAGTCGCCCAACCGGCCGATCCGCCGCCGCACCGAGGGCTACCGCATGGGCTACAAGCTGGCCAAGCTCGAGGTCAACGAAGAGTTCATCGTGCACCTGCCCTCGGCCACGAGCTCGGCCTTCGAGGCGGTGAGCACGCTGCTGCGCCGCACCGACCGGCCGACCGCGCTCCTGGTGATGGGCACGACGATCCTCAACGACACGCTGAACGCCATTGGCGCACAACGCCTGCGCATCCCGGACGACGTGTCGGTGGTCTCCTTCGGTGACCCCGATTTCGCGGCCGGCCATGTGCCGGCGATCTCGTCGTTGCGCATCGACCTGGAGAAGGCGGCCGACGAAGCCACCGCGCTGCTGCTCGCGCGCATGCGCGGCGAAGAAGGGCCGCCGAAGAGCGTGACGCTCGTGAGCGACTTCATCCCCCGCGGCTCGTGCGGGCCGGCGCCGAAGAAGACCTGAGGCGCCCGCTCAGCCGAGCGTGAGCACGATCTTGCCGAAGTGCGCGTTGCGCGCCATGTGGGCGAGCGCCTGTGCGGCGTCGTCGAAGGGGAAGGTGGTGTCGATGGGCAAGGCCAGTTGCCCCGCGGTGAGCGCGGTGCCGAGGTCGGCGCGCATGCGGCGGTTGAGCTCCCGCACCTCCTCCACGCTGCGGGTGCGGAAGGTGACGCCGATGTAGTGGATGCGCTTGAGCGCGTGCAGGTCGAAGTCGAACTCCGCGCGCGTGCCGGCCAGCCGGCCCACGTTGACGATGCGGCCGAGCACGCGGGTGGCCTTGAGGTTCTGGTTGGCCTGCGCGCCCGAGAGCTGGTCGACGACGAGGTGCACGCCCTGGCCGTCGGTCGCGTCGAGCACCTGCTTCGGCCAGTCGGCCTGCGTGGTGTCGATGGCGAGTTGGGCGCCGAAGTCTTTCAATCGCTCGCGGCGGGCCGGGGTGGTGGAGCTGCCGGCGACGAAGCCCGCGCCCATCAGCTTCGCGATCTGCAGGCCCATCAGGCCGACACCGGACGAGGCGCCCTGGATCAGCACCGCTTCGCCTTTCTGCAGGCGGCCATTGGTGACGACGGCGTCGTGCATGGTCTGCAGTGCAACGGGCAGGGTGGCCGCCTGCTCGAAGCTCATCGTGGCCGAGGGGATCGGGATCACCCGCCCGAAGTCGGACACCGCGTATTCGGCGAACGCCCCGCGGCCTGAGCCCATCACCCGGTCGCCGGGCTTGAACTCGCGCACGTTCGCGCCGCAGCGCACGACCTCTCCCGCCCATTCCATGCCGAGCCGTGTGCCGGGCCCACCTTGTGGCCCGTGCGCGTGGCCGGCGGCCATGCCGATGTCGGCGCGGTTGAGGCCGCAGGCGCGCACCTTCACCAGCACCTCGTCGGGCCCCGGCTCGGGGACGTCGACGCTTTGGATCTGCAGGCCTTGTGCGCCTGCCTGGACGGCGGCTTTCATCGTGCTCATGGGGTTCTCCTGTTCAACCCGGCGAGCGTATGACACCGATGCTCAGTCCGCCATCCGCCAGCAGCGCATGGCCGTTGACGTAGGTGGATTCGTGCGAGATGAGGAAGAGCGTGGCATACGCCACCTCCCAGCCGGTGCCCTGGCGGCCGAAGGGCACGGCCAGCGCTCGGTTGGGGCGGCGGCGGCTCGCGTCGCGGCCCATCGGCGTGTCCATGAGGCCGGGCAGCACGGCATTGCAGCGGATGCCCTTCGGTTCGCCTGCGACGGCGATGGCCCGTGCGAGCGACACCTGCGCCGCCTTGGCCGACTCATACGTCGGATTGCGGCTCGCATTGCGCAGGCTCGCGAGCGACGACATCAGCACGATGCTGCCGCCCGGTGACATCAGCGGCAGCGCGGCCTGGCTGAAGAACATGTGGCTCTTGACGTTGACGCCGTACTCCTTGTCCCAGGTCTCGGGCGTGATGCGGTCGAGCGGCAGGCCGTGCGAGATGCCGACGTTGAGCACCAGGCCGTCGAGGCCGCCCATCTTCTCGGCGACGCGCGCGACCAGCGGGGCGATCTGTTGGACATCGAGCACGTCGGCCATCTCGGCGAAGGCCTTGCCGCCTTCAGACGTGATCTGGTCGACGGTCGCCTGCGCAGCCTCGGCGTTGACGTCGACACAGGCCACCTGCGCGCCTTCACGCGCGAAGAGCACCGAGATCGCACGGCCGTTGCCGATGGGCGGGTCTTCCTCGGGGATCACCCGCTGGCCGGCGCCGACGACCAGCACACGGCGGCCGTGCAGGCGCCCCCGTCCGGGCGCATGGCCCAGCGTTTCGGGGTGCATCGCGCGGCTCGGGTCGAGGTCGGTGGGGGCGAGGTTCATGGCGTGCGGCCTCTCACGTGACGGTGCCGGGGGCTTCGATGTCGACCTCGAAGTTCTCGAGGAAGCGGCTCACCAGCATGTAGAAGCCGATGGTCAGCACCAGCTCGGCGGTCTGGCGGTGCCCGAAACGTTCGGCGACCTGGTTGAACAAGACATCGGGCGCCTTCACCTCGCGGAACACCACGTCGGTGAACTCCAGCACGAGCTTCTCGTCCGGCGTGAGCACCGAGGTGTCGGCGCCGACTTCGAGCGCGGCGATGGTGGTGTCGCTCATGCCCACGCTCTTCGCCACGCGCTTGTGCTGGTGCACCTCGTAGCTCGCGCGGCTCAGGATGCCCACGCGCAGGATGGCGATCTCGCGCAGTTGCGAGTCGAGCTCGTTGTGGCGCAGCAGCGCGCTGCCGAGCGCAAGGAACCCCGACGAGGCCGCCTCGCCGGCGTGCGGCAGCATGCGATACAGGTTGAGCGGGTTGCGAGACTTCAGCAGCGCCTGGTACTGCTCGCTGGCCTGGCTCATGTCGAAATAGGGAATGCGGGCCACGCAGGCTCCTTTGTGGTGTGGGTTCTGGCCGCGATGCTACCGCAGGAGTGAAACGTTTCATTGCGGGCAAGCCCGAGCGGGGGCTGTCCGCTGCGGGACACAATCGGCGCCATGAGCGCACCCCACCCATCGTCATCGACCGCCACGCTGCACGAGCAGGCGGACTTCCAGCGCTTTGCGGCCCGCCTGGGCGAGGTGCTGGCGCGTGACGACTTCGCAAAGCTGGTGCTGGCCAAGCCGCTGGCCGCGGCGGGCGACCTGCAGCGGGTGACAGCGCGGCGTGTGATGCTGCGCGGCGAGCCGGTGCTCTCGCTCGTCTACACACACGCCACGCGCGACATCACCAAGAACCACCCGCTCGACGAAGGCCGGGCGCTGCTGCTGGGCTTGGTCGGCACGCAGTTCGGCAACGCGCATCTCTTCCATGGGGATGAGGAAGTGCAGCTCGCGGTGAGCAAGAAGGGGCGGGCCACGATGGCGACCCACCGTGCCACGGCGCCGCAGGCGGCGGCCTCGGGCCACGACCGCGAGAAGCAGCGCTGGGTCGACGTGAACCGGCCCTTCCTGGTCGAACTCGGCGTCACCACGCGCGACCACCAGGTGGTGCCGGCGATGGCGCGCAAGTGGAAGCAGATCAACAAGTTCGTCGAGGTGTTTGCGCACGCGCTGGAGCGCTCGCGGCTGGCCGACGCGAAGCATCTGCATGTGATCGACTTCGGCTCCGGCAAGGGCTACCTCACCTTCGCGCTGCACGACTGGCTGCGAAACACCAAGCATGTCGACGCGCAGGTGACGGGCGTGGAGCTGCGGCCTGACATGGTGAAGCTCTGCAATGACGCCATCGAAAAACTCAAGCTCGACGGCCTGCGCATCGAAGAAGGCGACGTGCGCCATTACCAGCCCGACAAGCTCAACGTGATGATCGCGCTGCACGCCTGCGACACCGCGACCGACCACGCGATCCACCTCGGCCTGCGTGCGGGCGCCGACATCATTCTCTGTTCACCCTGCTGCCACAAGGAGCTGCGCCCGCAGCTCCTGAGCCCGCACCCGCTCGCGCCCATCCTGCAGCACGGCGTGCACCTGGGCCAGGAGGCCGAGATGCTGACCGACGGCCTGCGCGCGATGCTGCTCGACGCCTGTGGCTACGACACGCAGGTGTTCGAGTTCGTGTCGCTGGAGCACACGCAGAAGAACAAGATGATCCTCGCGGTGAAGCGGGCGCAGCCGAAGTCGAACGCCGAAGTGCTGCAGCAGGTGCGCGAAGTGAAGGACTTCTACCGCGTGCAGCAGCAGTGCCTCGAGACGCTGCTCAAGGCCGACGGGCTGCTGCCCGCCTGAGCCTCACTTCGCCGCCACGCCCGAGGCGGCGGCCGCGCTCTGCGGCGTGGGCACCACCTGCCCCGGCGTGTCGCTCGGGCCCTGGCCGGGCGGGATGTGCGGCAGCCGATGCGCGATGCCCTTGTGGCAGTCGATGCAGGTCTTTTCCTTGTTGGCAAGGTAGGTGCTGTGCATCGCCTGCGCACGCTGGCTCTGGCGGGTGAAGTCCATCGAGTCGTACTGGTGGCAGTTGCGGCACTCCAGCGAGTCGTTGGCCTTCAGGCGCGCCCACTCGTGCTGCGCGAGTTCGAGCCGCTTGGCCTGGAATTTCTCGGGCGTGTCGATGGTGCCGAAGACCTTGCCCCACACCTCCTTCGAGGCCTGCATCTTGCGGGCCATCTTGTCGGTCCAGTTGTGCGGCACGTGGCAGTCGCTGCACACGGCGCGCACGCCGGAGCGGTTGGTGTAGTGGATGGTGGTCTTGAGTTCGGCGAACACGTTGTCGCGCATCTCGTGGCAGCCGGTGCAGAAGGCTTCGGTGTTGGTGGCTTCCATCGCGGTGTTGAAGCCGCCCCAGAAGACGATGCCGCCGATGAAGCCGACGATGGTCAGGAAGCCCAGGCTGTAGTGAACGCTCGGGCGCGAGATGACGTGCCAGTAACGCTTGAGCAGGTTGATCACGGTGTGGTCCTCTGGGGCGTCAAACCTTGGAAACGGTTGCCGGTGATGGGGGCCACCGGCTCCTGCGACACATGGCACTGCTGGCAGAAGTAGCGGCGGGTGGAGATGCGGTCGAGCACGCGGCCGTTGCGGTCGATGTAGTGCGTCTTGCTCACCGGGACGGCGCCGCTGAATTCGGCCTTGTCACGCGCGTGGCAGTCCATGCACTTGTTGAAGTTCTTGTCGATCTGGTAGCCATCGACCCGGTGCGGCACCACGGGCGGCTGCATGTCGTAGTTGCGCGGCAGGCGGCGGTCGTCGTTGACGCTGTTGGTCAGGCGTGGTGGCTTGGTGGTGCCGTCGATGGGCGTGGGGCCGCGGGCGGCGTCGGTCAGGCCGAGTGGCGCGCTGGCCGGAGCCGAGGCCGCGGTCTGCGCCATCGGCACCGCCGGCAGCGAGAGCACCGTGGCCAGCAGGAGGGAAAGCAGGCGTCTCATGGCATCACACCTTCGCAATCTTGATGGCGCACTTCTTGAAGTCCGTCTGCAACGAGATCGGGTCGGTGGCGTCGAGCGTCAGCTTGTTGATGAGCTGGCTGGCGTCGAACCAGGGCACGAACACCATGCCGCGCGGCGGCTTGTTGCGACCGCGGGTCTCGACGCGCGAGTTCATCTGCCCGCGCCGCGAGCTCAGCTTGATCTCGTCGCCGCGGCGCACGCCCAGGGCACGCGCGTCTTCCGGGTGCATGTAGCAGACGGCATTGGGCACGGCCTTGTGCAGCTCGGGCACCCGGCGCGTCATCGAGCCGGAGTGCCAGTGCTCGAGCACACGGCCGGTCGACAGCCAGAACGGGTACTCCTTGTCGGGCGCCTCGGCGGGCGGCTCGTAGGGCAGGGCGAAGATGACCGCCTTGTTGTCCTTGTGACCGTAGAACTGGTAGCCGGTGCCGGCCTTCACATACGGGTCGCTGCCTTCCTTGTAGCGCCAGCGGGTCTCCTTGCCGTTGACGACGGGCCAGCGCAGGCCGCGCACCTGGTGGTAGGTGTCGAACGGCGCCAGGTCGTGGCCGTGGCCGCGGCCGAAGGTCGCGTATTCCTCGAACAGGCCCTTCTGCACGTAGAAGCCGAAGGCCTTCGATTCGTCGTTCGCGTAGCCGGCCTCGATCTGCGAGGTGGGGAAGGCGTCGACCTGGCCGTTGCGGAACAGCACTTCGAAGAGCGTCTTGCCCTTCACCGACGGCTGCTTGGCGATCAGCTCGGCCTGCCACACCTCTTCGATCTTGAAGCGCTTGCTGAACTCCATCAGCTGCCACAGGTCGCTCTTCGCTTCACCGGGTGCGTTCACCAGCTGGTGCCAGAAGTGCGTGCGGCGCTCGGCGTTGCCATACGCGCCTTCCTTCTCGACCCACATCGCGGTCGGCAGGATCAGGTCGGCCGCGACGGCGGTCACCGTCGGGTAGGCATCGGAGACGACGATGAAGTTGTTGGGGTTGCGGTAGCCGGGGAAGCCTTCCTGCGACAGGTTGGCGCCCGCCTGCATGTTGTTGTTGACCATCACCCAGTACGCGTTGAGCTTGCCGTCTTTCAGCATGCGGTTCTGCAGCACGGCGTGGAAGCCCGGCGTGGTCGGGATGGTGCCCTGCGGCACCTTCCAGATTTCTTCGGTGTGCTTGCGGTGCTCGGGGTTGGCCACCACCATGTCGGCCGGGAGTCGGTGCGAGAAGGTGCCCACCTCGCGCGCGGTGCCGCAGGCGCTCGGCTGGCCGGTCAGCGAGAAGGGGCTGTTGCCAGGCGTCGAGATCTTGCCGGTCAGGAGGTGGATGTTGTAGACCATGTTGTTGCACCAGACCCCGCGGGTGTGCTGGTTGAAGCCCATGGTCCAGAACGACATCACCTTGACCTTCGGGTCGGCGTACAGCTCGGCCAGCGCGAGCAGCCGGTTGGCCGGCACGCCCGAGAGCTTCGCGGTGTAGTCGAGTGTGTAGGTCGAGACGAACTTGGCGAACTCGTCGAAGCTGCTCGCCTTGGCGCCGCCCGGCTCCTTGGCGTTCTTGGCGGCCACCTGCAGCGGGTGCTCGGGGCGCAGCCCGTAGCCGATGTCGGGGTTGCCCACCTTGAAGGTGGTGTGCTTGTCGACGAACTCGCGGTTCACACGCCCGGTCGAGATGATGTGGTGGGCGATGAAGTTGAGGATGGCCAGGTCCGTCTGCGGCGTGAAGATCATGTTGATGTCGGCCAGGTCGCACGAGCGGTGCTCGAAGGTCGACAGCACCGCCACCTTCACGTGCGCGGCCGACAGGCGCCGGTCGGTCACGCGGGTCCACAGCACCGGGTGCATCTCGGCCATGTTGGAGCCCCAGAGCACGAAGGCGTCGGCCGCTTCGATGTCGTCGTAGCAGCCCATCGGCTCGTCCATGCCGAAGGTGCGCATCATCCCGGCCACGGCCGAGGCCATGCAGTGGCGTGCGTTCGGGTCGATGTTGTTGGTGCGGAAGCCCGCCTTCATCAGCTTGAGCGCCGCATAGCCTTCCCACACCGTCCACTGGCCGGAGCCGAACATGCCGACCGAGGTCGGGCCCTTCTCCTTGAGCGCCTTCTTCCACTGCGTGGCCATGGTGTCGAAGGCCATGTCCCAGCTCACCTGCTGGAACTCGCCGTTCTTGTCGTACTGGCCGTTCTTCATGCGCAGGAGCGGCTTGGTCAGCCGGTCTTCGCCGTACATGATCTTGCTGAGGAAGTAGCCCTTGACGCAGTTGAGGCCCTTGTTGACCTCGGCCTGCACGTCGCCGTGGGTGGCGACCACGCGGTTGTCTTTCACGCCCACCGTCACGCCGCAGCCGGTGCCGCAGAAGCGGCAGGGGGCCTTGGACCATTTCACGCTCGGGTCGTTGGGGGCGGCGGGTTGCTGGGCGTTGCCGGGCAGCGGCACGCCGGCCACCATCGCGGCGGTGGCCGCGGCGGTGTTGCGGATGAAATCACGACGGACGATGGCCATCGGGCACCCCTTCTCTTTCGTTGTTCGGTTCAATCAACTGGTTCATGGCCTCGAGGCTGTCGATGGCCTGGTAGACGACGGTCGCGCTCAGCACGCCGGGCAGGCGCTGGATGCGGCCGATCTGGCCGAGCATCTCGTCGGCGGTGTCGGTCTCGAGGGTGACGACGAGCTTGCCGCCTTCGGTCACGGCGTGCACCTGCGCGCCGGGCAGGGCGTCGAGGGCCGCGGCGATGCCGGGGGCGCGTTTCGCGGTGGCATGCACCACCAGGCTCGTGATGTGGAGTTCGGGGTCGGCGGCGACCATGCGGGGCTCCACCCTCAGCCGCCCGGCGGGCCGGCAAACATCTGGTAGACCCAGACCAGGAAGCCGTAGCCCGCGACGATGCCCACCGCCAGGACCGGGGCCATCACCACCGACAGGAAGATCAGGCTTCGCCGCTCCTGCTTGCGGGTCAGGGCCTCTGAAGTTGTATCGCTCACGCAGCTTCTCCTTTTGGGGCACTGTCGCGTGAACTGTGGTGCGCACGCTTGCGCACCGTCAACAAAACGCGCGTTCGCACCAGGGTTGTGCGTGCGGACGCGGGTTTTCTTGCTAATTCTTGAAAAGCATGTGCATCGCGTCGAGGCTTTCCGGCCCGTACGACACCGACCCGACCGGCACCCGGTGGCCCACCGCCTCGAGCACCTGCGCCGTCCACTTCGGGCCGAAACCGCCGCACAGCTCGATGAGCTGCACCCCGTCGGCCACCATCGCCTGGGCGACCGCCAGGGCCTGCGACGGTGAGGACACGCCCACCGACAGCATCTCGAACGCGGGGGACTGCATCACCTGGCGGTGGCGGGTGGGGTCGAGCTGTGCGCCGGTGACGATGAAGCCGAACTTGCTGAGCGCCATGTGAAATCCTTCCCAAGCTTGTGAAGGCACCATTCTTGGGAACGCTGATACTCGCGTCCAAGACCGTTGGGGACTGAGTTCAGACCATGGGCGTCTCATCCGTGTTGGACCTGCAGCAGCTTCGCTACTTCGTTGCGGTGGCCGAAACGGAGAACGTCGGCCAGGCGGCCGAGCTGCTGCACATCTCGCAGTCGCCGCTGTCGCGCCAGCTGCAGCAGCTGGAGTCGCGGCTCGGGCTCACGCTCTTCACCCGCGAGAAGAAGCGCTTGAGGCTCACCCCGGCCGGCCGCGAGTTCCTCGCCGAGGCGCGGGCCCTGCTGGCGCACGCCCAGCGCGTGCAGCAGCGCGCCGCCGACGCCGGCCGCGGCAAGCTGGGCACGCTGGTGGTGGGTTACGTGGCCGGTGCGGTGCATGCCGGCGTGATCGGCAAGGCCTTGCAGGCGCTGCAGCAGCAGGTGCCGGGGGCGCGGCTGCAGTTGCGCAGCCTCGCCTCGGCCGATCAATTTGCGGCACTGCAGCGTGGCGAGCTGGACCTCGGCTACACCTACGCCGCGCCGCCGCTCGAGTCGGGCCTGGCGAGCTGCCTGCTGCTGGAAGAGCCGTTTCGCCTGGCGGTGCCGACAGGCCACACGCTCGCCACGGCCGAGGCGCTCGACCTCCGCGGCGAGCCGCTGGTGGCGCCGCTCTCGTGGCCGGCGCGCGAGGAGCTGCTCGCCGCTTGCGCCCACCTCGGCTGGACGCCCGACGTGCGCTACGAAGCCGCCGACCCCGCCGCCGCGCTGGGCCTGGTGGCGGCCGGCCTCGGGCTCGCCTTCGTGCAAAAGAGCCTGGTGCCGCCCGCGGGCGCGCCGGTGGTGCTGCGCGAGCTGCCGCAGGCCTTTGCCTTGCGATTGCAGATCCATTGCGTGCACCAGGGTTCTCCCTCGCCCTTGGCGCACCGGCTGATGATGGTCTCCTGAGCGGCCGGGTAACGCAGGCGACAGGTGAGGGCGAGGTGCCTCGCCAGAATCGCCGGCATGACAAACCGAGTCCTCGCGCACACCGGCGCCACCTACCCGATCCTGCAGGCCCCGATGGGCTGGATCGCCCGCACCCCGCTCGCCTCGGCCGTCTCGCGCGCGGGCGGCCTGGGCATCATTGAGACGTCGTCAGGCGAAACCGAGAACTGCCAGGCCGAGATCACGAAGATGCGCGCCACCGGGCTGCCGTTCGGCGTGAACCTGCCGATCCGCTTCCTGAAAGACGACGCGATGCTGAAGTTCGTCTGCGCGAGCGGCGTCAAGTTCGTGACGACCTCGGCCGGCAGCCCGGCCAAGTTCATCGCGCCGCTGAAGGATGCCGGCATCACCGTCTACCACGCGGTGCCCACGGTCGACGCGGCGATGAAATGCGTGGACGCCGGCATCGACGGCCTGGTGGTCGAAGGCGCCGAGGGCGGCGGCTTCAAGAACCCGGAGGAGGTGTCGACCCTCGTGCTGCTGCAGGCCATCCGTGCGCGCACCGACGTGCCGCTGATTGCCGCCGGCGGCATCTGCGACGGGCGTGGCATGGCGGCGGCGTTTGCACTCGGCGCCGAGGCGGTGCAGATGGGCACCCGCTTCGTGAGCTGTGCCGAGAGCCCGGTGCATGCCAACTACAAGCAGGCCATCGTCGACGCGAAGGACACCGGCACGCTGGTGCTCAACAAGAAGTCGACGCCGTGCATCCGCGCGCTGAAGTCGCAGCGCACGCTCGCGATCTACGAAGAAGGTGTGATGGCGCCGGATGCACTCAAAGGCATCCGCGGCGTCTATTTCGAGGGCGACATGGAGGCCGCGCCCGCGTTGGCCGGCCAGAGCGCCGCGTTGATCGACCGCGTGAAGACCGCGCAGGAGATCATCGACGAGACGGTGGCGCAGTTCTTCGAGATCACGTCGCGGCTGGGCGGGCTTGCCGCGGCTCGTTCGTTCGGCTGATCTCAGGCTCGGGCGTCGGCTCGCCGCGGCGCGAGCCGTGGCTGTGTGCATAGACCCAGGTGAATTCGGCACCGAGCAGGAAGATCTGCGCCGAGTAGTACACCCACACCAGCACCACCGCCAGCGAGCCGGCCGCGCCGAAGCCGGAGGTGATGCCGCTCTTGCCGATGTAGAGCCCGATCAGGAGCTTGCCGATGGAAAAGAGCAGCGAGGTGACGGCTGCGCCGATCCACACATCGCGCCACTCCACTTTCACGCGCGGCATGATCTTGTAGATCATCGCGAAGATGAGCGTGACGAGGCCGAAGCTCACCAGCAGGTTGACGAGCTGCAGCGTCACCTCCCACGCACCGAAGAGCGGCGCCCACCAGTTGCCGAGCGCCGACAGCGCCGCACTCACCACCAGCGAGACCATGAGCACGAAGCCGATGCCCATGATCATGCCGAACGAGAGCACGCGCGCACGCAGGAGCGACCACAGCCCGCTGCTGCGTTGGCGCACCGGCGCACGCCAGATGCGGTCGAGCGCGTCCTGCAGCTCGGCGAACACGGTAGTGGCGCCCACCAGTAGCACCACCACGCCGACCAGCGTGGCGAAGACACCTTCCTTCGGCTTCGACACGCTCTCGAGCAGCCCCTGGATGGCGGCCGCACCCTCTTCGCCGAGCATGCCCCGCAGCTGCGCAAAGATTTCGCCGCGCGCAGCCTCGGCGCCAAACACCAGGCCCGCGACCGACACCACGATCAAGAGCAGCGGCGCCGCCGAGAAGGTGGTGTAGTAAGCGAGGGCCGCGCCCATGCTGGGCGCGTAGTCGTCTTGCCAGGAGACCGCGGCCTTCTTGGCCAGTTGCCACATCGCGGCGAGCTTCATGGTGAGACGCGCTCCGCGATGCCGGTCACGTCACGCCAGCTGAATGGCCTGGTCGCTCGGCTGCGAGATGTCGCGCAGCGTGTGGTCGAGGTCTTCCGCCTCCTGGCGGGTGGCGAGGTCGCCGAGCGAGACGATGCCGACGATCTCGCCTTCGCGGTTGAGCACCGGCAGCCGGCGCACCTGGGCCTCGCCCATCATGTGCGCCACATCGTCGATCTCGTCGTGCTCGGTGCACGAGAGGGTCTGCTCGCTCATCACGTCGCCCACCAGCGTCTCGTCGGGGCGCTTGTTGTAGGCGGTGGCGCGCACGGTGATGTCGCGGTCGGTCACGATGCCGACCAGGCCCTGGCCGTCGTAGACGGGCAGGGCGCCCACGTCGAGCCGGCTCATCAGCTCGGCCGCGCGCTGCAGGGTTTCGTCGGGGCGCACCACCACGACGTTGCGGGTGATGACGGAAGCGATCTTGGGCATGAGGTCTCCTCGTGGAATGTCGGGCCAGTATGGAAAGCGCTTCGGCGCCGGTCAGTCGGCGCGGGCCGCCGGGTGGTGTGGGAGCCTTCCGACAGCCTCTGCGAAGATGCGCGCCACCAAGCTGGAGGACAGACGCATGAACCTTCGATGGGCGTTGCAGGCCCTGGCCGACACCCACGGGCTCGACGACCCGCAGCGCCGCCGCCTACTGGCACTCGGCGGTGCGGGGCAAGAACCCGCGCAGCTCGCACGCTGGCTGCCGCGCGGCCTGGCCGTGGTGGCCGCCGCACTCACCGGCCTGGGCGTGGTGATGTGGATCGCCGCCAACTGGGACACGCTCGGCCGCATGGGCCGCTTCGCGCTCCTGATGGCGCTGGTCGGCGTGACGGGCCTGGGCGCTGCGCTGCGCCCCGGCGCGCGGCCGGCGCTCGGGCTGCTGGCGTTCCTCGGCATCGGCGCCTTGTTCGCCTATTTCGGCCAGACCTACCAGACCGGGGCCGACCCGTGGCAGCTCTTCGCGCTGTGGGCGGCGCTCGGCGTGCCACTCTGCCTGGGTGCGCGCAGCGACGTGCTGTGGGCGCCGTGGTCGCTGGTGGTGATGGTGGCCATCTCGCTGTGGACCCATGCGCACCTCGGCCACCGCTGGCGGGTCGAGCCCGGTGACCTCACCGTGCACGGCCTCGCCTGGATCGCCGCGCTCTGCACCGTGGCGGCCCTGAGCGCGCCGATGCGGCGCGTCACCGGCGCGGGTCTGTGGGGCCTGCGCAGCGCCGCGACGCTCGCGGTGGTGATGGTCACGGCGACCGCGCTCGGGGGCCTCTTCCACCAGGACGTGGCACCGCACTACGCGCTCGGCCTGCTGGTGCTCGGCGTGGCCGCGGTGCTCGCGGCCCAGCGCCACAGCTTCGACGTCTTCGCACTCAGTGCGGTGGCGCTCGGCCTCAACACCTTGCTGGTGTGCGGTCTGGCGAGGTTCCTGTTCCGCGACATGCGCGGCGAGGCGATCGGCTCGCTCTTCGTGCTGGGCATGGTGGCGGCGGGGCTGCTGGCGGCCACGGTGAGCGGCGTGCTCAAGCTCTCGCGTCGCCATGCGACCGAGCACGCGCAGGAGACGGGCCATGCATGACGCGCTCGACGAGACGGTGGCGCGGGCCCGCGCCGAGCGGCTGCTGCCCGAGGGCGCCGCACGGCCCGGGGGCGAGCAGCGGCCCTGGCCGGTGGTGCTGCTGACGGCGCTGGGCGCGTGGCTCGCCGCACTGCCGCTGCTGGGCGTGGTGGGCCTGCTGCTCGGACCCATCCTCAACAACCCGGTCGGCCCCTACTTCGTGGGCGTGTTGCTGCTCGTCGGCTCGGCCGTGGTGCTGCGCTCGGCGCAGGTGCCGCTCTTCATCGAGCAGCTGGCAGTGCCCGGCGTGCTGGTGGGCGGCGGGGCGCTGGGCTTCGGCCTCTACCAGCACCTGCCGCATGCGGCAGCCTCGCTCGCGATGGCGGCGGTGGCCATCGGCCTCGCGCTCGGGCTGCGGCAGGCGTGGCTGCAGGCACTGCTGGGTGTGGCGGCGGCCTCGCTGGTGGGGCTCTCGCTGGTGGAGCCGCGCGGATGGTTCCGCTGGCACTCGGCCGAGCTGATGTGGACGGTGTGCCACCTGCTGCTCGCCATCGCCTGCACGGCCCCGTGGTGGCCCGGCGTGTGGCGGCGGCGCGGGGCGGCGCTCGAATCGCTGCTCTCGGGCTGGTGGCTCACGGTGCTGGTCGGCCTGGCGGCGCTCGCCGGCATGACCTTCCTCGTGGGCGGCGTGATGGGGGGAGGCCTCGCGGGCGAGGTGGCGCGCGAGGTGGGCGCCACGGCGGGGCGGGGCCCGGGGGTGATGCAGGTGCTGCGGGGCGCGAGCGCCGTGCTGGCCTTGCTCGCCGTGGCGTGGGTCTGGCGTGCGTGGCGGGGGGCACGCCACCCGGCGCTCGTGGCCGTCGCGGTGTGTGCGGCGGCTCTGTCGTTCTTCATGGCGACGCTCGGCGGGGCGCTCTTCGCGCTGGCGGTGTTGCTCGTCGAGCGGCGTTGGCGGCTGGCGGCGCTGGCCGGCGTGGCGGCGGCATGGATCGTCGGCGCCTTCTACTACGCGCTGGCCTGGGACCTCGCGACCAAGGCTCTGGTGCTGGTGGCCGTGGGGGCGGTGGTGGGGGCGGTGGTATGGTGGCTGCGCGCGCCGCGCGAGCCGGCGGCTGAGGTGGCCCGCGCGCCACTCGGCCGGCATGCGTGGTACGTGGGTGGCGCAACGGCGATCACCTTGCTCGTTGCGGCCAGCGCCATCTGGCAGAAGCAGGAGTTGATCGCGCGCGGCCAGCCGGTGTTCGTGGCGCTCGCGCCGGTCGACCCACGCTCGCTGATGCAGGGCGACTACATGCGGCTCAACTTCATCGTGCCGGTGGCGCTGCTCGATGCGCCGCCCTCGGCCACCGCCGAGCGGCCCAAGGTGGTGGCCCGGCGCGACGCGCGGGGTGTGGCCGCCTTGCACCGCGTGGCCCGGCCCGGGGAGGTGCTGGGGCCGGATGAGTTCCTGTTTGAATTGACGCCCAAGGGCGGCGGCTGGATCCTCGTGAGCGATGCGTGGTTCTTCCGCGAGGGTGAGGCCGAGCTGTGGGCCAAGGCCCGCTTCGGCGAGTTCCGCGTGATGCCCGATGGGCGTGCGCTGCTGGTGGGCATGGCCGACGAGACGCTGCGCCCGATCAAGTCTGTGAAGGAGTGAGAGAGATGTCTGCGACCGATGCCGTTGTCGAAGCGCTGTTGAACGCCCGTCGTACCTTGCAAGCGGCGGATGCCGCGCCGCTTGCGAAAGCCCTCGTCGCGCCCGACGACGCCTACCTCGTGCAGACGGCGGTGGCCAACGAGCTGGGCTGGTTCGACGCCGACGGCGTGGCGCTCAACTGGAAGTCGGGTGGCGCCTCGCGCAGTGCCGGGCTCGGCCACTCGCCGCTGCCACCGACTGGCGTGTGGCAAAGCCCGGCCGACGCCCGGCCGTGGCCCTTTCGCCTGCGCCTCATCGAAGCCGAGATCGCGCTGCGGCTCGGCCGCGCGGTCGATGCCGACCTGGCGGCGACGCTCGACAAGGCGAACGCCCCGGCGCTGGTCGACGCCATGTGCGTGAGCATCGAGATCGTCGACTCGCGCTGGGTGCAGTCGGTGCAGGCGCCGCCGCTCTTGCGCCTGGCCGACCTGCAATCGCACGGTGCGCTGGTGCTGGGCGCGTGGGTGCCGTTCGACGCGAAGCGCGACTGGTCGCAGCAGCGCTGCGAGGTGCACATCGGCGGCGCGGTGCATGAGTACCGCGGCACGCACACGCTGGGCGACCCGGCCTACGTGCTCGCGGCCTGGCTGCGGCACGCCACCGCCGACGGCGCCACGCTGCCGGCCGGCACGGTGGTCACCACCGGCACCTGGTGCGGCGCGCTAGAGGCGCAGGCCGGCGATGCGGTGCGGGTGCTGTTCGACGGCATCGGCGAAACGGCCGTCCAGCTCTGATTCCCCGTTGAGGAATGTGTCGCGAAGGCGGCATGTTGCTTCGCACCATCTTTTGTATGATGATCGTCATGTAATGCCACTCTGGAGCTGAACATGACTGCTGCCGCTACTTCCGCCGTGATCGCCGGCTATGCCCGCACCCCCTTCCATTTCGCGAAGAAGGGCCGCCTCGTCGGTGTGCGCCCCGACGACCTGGCCGCCACGGCGGTGAAGGGCCTCATCGAACGCACGAAGGTGAACCCGGCCGACATCGAAGACCTGATCCTCGGCTGCTCCTACCCCGAGGGCGAGCAGGGCCACAACATGGCGCGCATCGTCGTCTTCCTCGCCGGGCTGCCGAACTCGGTGGCGGGCACCACGGTCAACCGCTTCTGCGGCTCGGCGATGACGGCCATCCACATCGCGGCCGGGCAGATTGCCATCGGCGCGGGCGAGGTGTTCGTCTGCGGCGGCGTGGAGTCGATGACGCGTGTGCCCGATGGTGGCTTCACGCCCTCGCCCAACCCGGCGCTGCGCGCGCGTTACCCCGAGGCGTATTTCAAGATGGGCGAGACGGCCGAGGTGGTGGCCGAGCGCTATGGCGTGTCGCGCCTGGCGCAGGAAGAGCTTTCGGTCGAGTCGCACAGCAAGGCGGCGAAGGCGCAGGAGCTGGGCGGCCTGCGCGACGAGATCGTGCCGGTGACCACACCCGAGGGCGAGGTGGTCGACACCGATGGCTGCATCCGCCCGGCCACCTCACTCGAAGGGCTGGCGGGCCTGAAGCTCGCCTTCCGCGAACCGGGGAACGGCACGGTGACGGCCGGCACCTCGTCGCCGCTGACCGACGGCGCGACCGCGGTGCTGGTGTGCTCGGAAGACTATGCGCGCCGGAACGGCCTGCCCATCCTCGCGCGCATCGTCTCCACCGCGGTGGCCGGCTGTGCACCCGAAGAGATGGGCATGGGCCCGGTGCCGGCGGTGAAGAAGGCGCTGGCCCGCGCGGGCCTCACGGTGGCCGACATCGACATCGTCGAGATCAACGAAGCCTTCAGCAGCCAGGCCGTGGCCTGCCTGCGCGAGCTGGGCATTGCGCGCGACGTGATCAACCTCGACGGCGGCGGCCTCTCGATCGGCCACCCGCTCGGTGCGACCGGCGCACGCCTGGTGGGCAAGGCCTCGACGCTGCTGAAGCGCGAAGGCAAGCGCTACGCGCTGGCCACGCAGTGCATTGGCGGCGGGCAGGGCATCGCGACGGTCCTGGAAGCCGTCTGAGCGCTAGGTTCCGATCAAGCCGCCATCGCGCTTGCGGATGACCACCGTCGACGAGCGCGGGCGGCCATCGGGCCGCTGGTCGGGCCAGTTGGAGTAGCGCCGCGGGTTGGCGGGGTCGGTGCGCTCGCTGGGCGTCTCGCCCGGGTGCTGGATGTTGATGAACATCGTGCGCCCGTCGGGCGTGCCGGTGGCGCCGGTGATCTCGCAGCCCGGCGGGCCGACGAGGAAACGGCGGATCTCGCCCGTCTTCGTGTCGGCGGCCAGCATCATGTTGTTGCCCAGGCGGGCCATCTCGCCCTTGCCCATGGCCGTGCTGCTCATGTCGGTCTGGATCCACAGCACGCCGCGGCGGTCGACCCAGAGGCCGTCGGGGCAGCCGAAGAGGTCGCCCTTGACGTTGCCCTTCGCTTCGGCGCGCTCGTTGGCGGGGTCGCCGGCCAGCACAAAGTGGTTCCACGCGAAGGTGGCGCCGTCGTGGTCGCCGTCTTCGCGCCAGCGGATGATCTGGCCCATCACGTTGTTGGCGCGCGGGTTGGCGGCGTCGACGCCCGGTTGCCCGGCCTGGCCGCGGCTCGAGTTGTTGGTGAGCGAGCAGTAGACCCAGCGCTCGCGGTCGATGGCGACCCACTCGGGGCGGTCCATCTTGGTGGCGCCGAGGGCATCGCTGGCCTGGCGCGCCTTGATGAGCACCTCGCCCTGGTCGGCGAAGCCGTTGGCGGCGGTGAGCGGGCCCGCGCCGTGCGTGAGCGGCAGCCAGCGGCCGCGGCCGTCGGCGTCGAAGCGGGCCACGAAGAGCGTGCCGTGGTCGAGCAGCTCGGCGTTGGCCCGGTAGCCACCGGGGCGGATGGCGTCGCGGCTCACGAACCTGTAGATGTACTCGAAGCGGGCGTCTTCGCCGGAGTAGACGACGGCGCGGCCGTCTTTCGTGACGGCCACCGTGGCGCCCTCGCGCGCCGCGCGGCCCATGGCGGTGCGCTTGACGGGCGTCATCGTCGGGTCGAAGGGGTCGATCTCGACGACCCAGCCGAAGCGGTTGTGTTCGTTGGGGTGCTTGCGCGCATCGAAACGCTCGTCGTGTTCGTGCCAGCGGTAGTACTGGCCCATCTCCTTGCGTTGGCCCCAGCGGCGCTGGTGCGCGTCGGGCTGGTCGGGGCCCTGGAAGTAGAAGGCGAAGTTCTCTTCCGAGGTGAGGTAGCTGCCCCAGGGCGTGATGCCGCTCGCGCACTGGTTGAGGATGCCCAGCACGCGTGTCCCGCTGGGGTCGGCAGCGGTGCGCAGCATCGGGTGGCCGGCGGCCGGCCCGCGCAGCTCGACCGGGGTGTAGGCGGTGATGCGGCGGGCGTAGCGCGAGGGCCGCACCACCTCCACGCGGCCGTCGGGCCCGCGCTTCACCTCGATCACCGACACGCCATGCGCCGCCTGCGACTTGCGCACCTTCTCGGCCGACCAGTTGGCGAGGCCGTCGGTGTGCAGCAGGCCGTCGTCGCTGTACTCGTGGTTGATGGCGAGCAGGCCGGTGGTCTCGCTGGCCGTTGGAGTGAGCGGGAAGTAGTGCATGCCGTCGTGGTGCATGCCCATCTGCAGCGCCTGGTCGGCCGCGCTGTTGCTGGCGTCGAACTTGAAGGCCGGGCTCTGGGCGGCGATGCCCACCGGCTCGCCCCAGGGGGCCAGGGCCTCCGCGATGTAGCCCTCGGGCACGGTGACGGTGTCGGCGGTGCCGGCCGGCACGCTCTTGAAGCCGAGCAATGGGGCGGCGCCGACCGAGGCGCAGCCGCCGAGCGGGGCGAGCAGGCCGGCCACTGCCGCGCCGGCCCCGCCGAGCAGCAGGGTGCGCCGAGCCGGGTCGCTCACGTCGTGGAAGCTGGGGTTGGAGGAGCGGTTGCTGTCCTCCATCGTCGAGAAGTCCTTGGCCATGGGGAGCTGCGTCAGGGTGGGGGTGCGCCGATTGGAGCGCCAAAGCCGGGCCCCGGCCAGCGGGGATGGCCCTGTGGGCGTCAGTTGTCGCGCTCGGGGGGCGCGGGCGGCAGGGGCAGCCCGAGGCGCTCGCGGATCGACTGCCGCGAGGCGCGCAGGATGGCGGTGGAATGCTCCGGGTCGGCGATCGAACGTGCGAGCACGACGGCGCCCACCATTTCCGAGAGCAGCGACACGGCGGCGATGCCGGGGTCGGGCCGTCCCAGCGCCTCCAGTTGGCCGGCGATCAGCGTCGTGAGGCGGGCGGCGCCCTGTTCGAAGGCCACCCGCGCCTGCGGCACGAGGCGCGGCAGGTCGGCGGCCATGGTCGCGATGGGGCAGCCTTCCTCGCGGTGGTCGCGGTGATAGCGCGAGAGGTAGAAGGCCACGTAGGCGGCCAGGCCCTCGCCGGCCGGCTTGCCGGCCGAGAGCTCCTCGAAATAGGCGCAGGCGGTGTCGAACATCTCGCCGATGGCGGCCACCAGCAGCTCGTCCTTGCTGGCGAAGTGGGCGTAGAAGCCGCCGTGCGTGAGCCCGGCGCGGCCCATGATCGCGGCCACGCCGATGCGGTCGGGCCCTTCCGAGCGGATCGCGGCGGCAGCCTCTTTCAGCACGCGGCTGCGGGTGCGTTGTTTGTGTTCGGCGTCGTAGCGCATGGGGCAATGATATGACGACCGAAATATAAACCGCCAGCCGAACGGGCGCGCCGCAGGGCCGGTGGGCAGAATTCACGGCCCCGGGTTGAGGGAAGACCTGGATTGCGAGACCTGCGAGAATCCTGCCCTTCGCCGGCCGTGGCCGGCGGCCCCCCAGGCGCTGCCGCACGGGGGTTCAGGCCGAGGTTCCCGCCCCAGGCCGCTACTGATCTGCCACCCTCATTGGAATTTTCCGCATGAGCAACCTCTTCGACGCCAAGGTGTTGAGCGTTCGCCACTGGACCGACCGACAGTTCTCGTTCACCTGCACCCGCGACCCGGGTTTCCGTTTCCAGAGCGGCCAGTTCACGATGATCGGCCTGGAAGTCGACGGCAAGCCGCTGCTGCGGGCCTACAGCGTGGTGAGCCCGCACTGGGAAGAGACGCTGGAGTTCCTGAGCATCAAGGTGCCCGACGGCCCGCTGACCTCGCGCCTGCAGCACATCCAGGTGGGCGACACGGTGAAGATCGGCCGCAAGGCCTCGGGCACGCTGCTCACGCAAAACCTCTTGCCGGGCAAGCACCTGTACCTGCTGTCCACCGGCACGGGCCTGGCGCCCTTCATGGCGATGATCCGCGACCCCGAGGTGTACGAGCTGTACGAGAAGGTGATCCTGGTGCATGGTTGCCGCCAGGTGGGCGAGTTGGCCTACGACGAGGTGATCACGAAGGAGCTGCCGGCCAACGAGTACTTCGGTGACCAGGTCAAAGAGAAGCTCATCTACTACCCCACCGTCACCCGCGAGGCCTTCCGCAACCAGGGGCGCATTCCGGTGCTGATGGAGACCGGGAAACTCTTCCACGACATCGGCCTGCCGCCGATGAGCAAGGAGCACGACCGCTTCATGCTCTGCGGCAGCCCCGAGATGCTGCGCGACACGCGCGCCTTGTTCGACAAGGCCGGCATGACCGAGGGCAACATGAGCACCCCTGGGCACTTCGTGATCGAGCGGGCGTTCGTCGAGAAGTAAGTTCAGAAGAACGGCGTCGCGTGCGCCGCACGAAAGGCCTGGCCCGAGGTGACTCGTGTCAGGCTTTTTTGTGGGCCTCAGCCGAAGAAGAGCTTGAAGAGTTCGGGCTCGTTGACCTCGCGCGTCACCAGGCCGCGGATGGGCTCCTGGTAGACCTCGACGGAAGGCACCGTCACCAGGTCGGCCGGCATGGTCACGCCCCAGGCGGTGTTGAATTCCTGGGCTGCGTTGCGGCGCGCGATCATGTCGTAGGCGGTGGCGGTGTTCATGGGTCCGTCCCTCAATCTGTGTCTGATGCCAAGGCTATCGGCTGCGCCAACCTCGGCATGAAACGAAAAGCAAGCGCTTCGGCCGCCACTTCGTCATCCGCTCGGGGTTCGTGTGATTTTGTTGGCCGCTTTGCCGGCTGAGCGCGTGGCGCTCAGGTCGTGACCGAGGTGCCGTCGAGCCAGTGAAGCACGCAGGCGTAGAGCCGGCTGGGGGCCACGGGCTTGGTGATGTGGTCGTTCATGCCGGCGGCGAGGCAGAGCTCGCGATCTTCGGCATAGGCGTTGGCGGTCATCGCGAGGATGGGCAGTCGGCGGCGCTCGGGCAGCTGGCGGATGGCGCGAGAGGCGTCGAGCCCGTCCATCACCGGCATCTGCACATCCATCAGCACCAATGCGTAGTCGTGCGTGCGCACACGCTCCACCGCTTCGGCGCCGTTGCTCACGACGTCGACGGTGAGCTTCAGGCGGCTCAGCAAGGCGAGGGTCACTTCCTGGTTCACCGGCTCGTCGTCGACCAGCAGCACACGTGCCCCGGCGTGGCGGGCGGCGATCTCCTCTTCCGGGCGCAGGTGGGCGCCATCGGCATGCTCGGGTGGATCGACGGCGACGCGCAGGCGCGCCGTCATCCAGAAGGTGCTGCCCACGCCGGGGGAGCTGCGCACGCCGACGTTGCCGCCCATCAGCGAGGCCAGGCGCTTGGCGATCACGAGACCGAGGCCGGTGCCGCCGTACTTGCGCGAGGTGGAGTCGTCGGCCTGCGAGAACGACTGGAACAACCGGGCCTGCTGCTCGGGGGTGATGCCGATGCCGTGGTCCTGCACCTCGACGTGCAGCATCACCACGTTCTCGGCCGACTGCGCCACGCGCGCGCGCAGGAGGATGCGGCCGTGCTCGCTGAACTTGATGGCGTTGCTGAGGAAGTTGAGCAGGATCTGCTCCAGCCGCAGCGCGTCGCCCACCAGGCGCTGCGGCATGCCGGGGGCGATCTCGGTGACCAGCTCCAGGCCCTTCGCGGTGGCACGCTCGCGCAGCATGCCCTGCGCGTTGTCGATGATCTCGGCCAGCGCGAACTCGCGCTCTTCGAGTTCGAGCCGGTCGGCTTCGATTTTCGAGAGGTCGAGGATGTCGTTGATGACGCCGAGCAGGTGGTGGGCCGCGGCACCCACCTTGTCGAGCTGCGCGAGCGCCTGCGGCCGGTCCTGCAGCTCTTCGTGCAGCAGGTGGGTGAGCCCGATGATCGCGTTCATCGGCGTGCGGATCTCGTGGCTCATGTTGGCGAGGAAGGCGCTCTTGGCGCGGCTGGCCGCCTCGGCGGCGTTGCGTGCGGCCACGAGGTCGGTGGTGCGCTCGCTCACCAGTTGTTCGAGGTGGTGGCGGTGCGTCTGCAGCTCCTCGCGGGCGGCGCGCTCTTCGGTGATGTCGATGAAGGCGCCGTGCACGCGCGAGATCACGCCCTCGTGGTTGCGGACCGCGTTGCCGAGCGTGCGCACCCAGATGCGCCGGCCGCTCTTGGTGAGGATCTGCATCTCGAGGTCGTAGGCCACGCCGCGCCGGGCGCAGGCGCTGAAGGCCTGGTTCACGAGTTCGCGGTACTCGGGCGCGTAGAACTGGCCGGCCTCGTCGAGCGAGGGCGAATAGCCCGGCGGCATCTCGTGGATGATGGCCGCCTCGTCGGACCAGACCAGGCGGCGGTCCTTCAGGGTGGCGATCCACGCGCCCATGCGCACGAGGCGGCTGGCCATCTTGAGCAGGCTCTCGCTCTCGCGCAGCTTGTCCTGCGATTCGCGCAGGTCGGTGATGTCTTGAATCACCCCCAGCATGCGTGCCGGCTTGCCGTCCTTCATCACGACCCGGCCGCGCGAGCGCACCCAGATGGGCCGGTCGCTGGCCGTGACCATCGGGATCTCGACGTCCCAGGGCGTGCCGTCGGTGATGGCGGCGGCGATGAGCGGCTCCACCTGTTCGCGCACACCGGGGCGGCAGAACTTCCAGCCTTCGGTCATCGAGAAATGCGAGCCCGGCGGCACGTCGAGCAGCAGGCACATCTCGTTGGAGGTGGTGGTCTCGCCCGTCTGGATGTCGAGCTCCCAGCCGGCCACCCGCGCCAGCTCGCCGGTGCTGGAGAGCTGCTCTTCGCGCGAGCGCAGCGCCTGCTGCACCCGGTAGGACTCGGTGACGTCGCTGAACACGAGCACCACGCCGGTGACGCGGCCCTGCGCGTCGCGGATGGGCGCGGCGCTGTCGGCGATCTGGTACTCGCGCCCATCGCGCGAGATGAGCGTGGTGTGGTTGGCCAGGCCCACCACCTCGCCGCTCGCGAGCACCGGCTTCACCGGGTCTTCGGCGGGCGTGCGCGAGTCGGCGTTGACGATGTGGAAGACGTCGAGCAACGGGCGGCCGACGGCATCGGCCAGCGGCCAGCCGGTCAGCCGCTCGGCGGTGGCGTTCATGCGGGTGATGTGGCCGCGCGTGTCGGTGACGATCACCGCATCGCCGATCGAGTGCAGCGTGGTGGCGAGGTTCTCTTCGCTGTCGCGCAGGGCGCGCTCGGCGGCGGCGCGGGCGCGCAGCATGCTGGAGAAATCGTCGGCCAGCGCGCCGACTTCGCGGGGCGCACCACTCAGGTCGAGGTGCGCGAGCGCGTCCGGCTCGGGCGAGACGCTGGCGCGGCGCGCGGCGGCGGCCATGGCTTCCACCGGCGCGCTGGTGCGCCGTGCGATCAGGAGGCCCAGCGCTGCGGCCATCCCGATGGCCAGCAGGGCGAGCGCCACGCTGATGAGTGTGCGCTCTCGCACCGGGCCGTAGACGGCGTCGATGGGGATGCCCACCGCCGCATGCCAGGGCGTGCCGCGCACCGGCACCACGCCGAAGATGCGGTTCACGCCTTCGAAGTCGGGCGACTCGCCGGTGCGCTCGGCGCCCGGCACGAGCTGGCGGAACCAGGGGATGTGCGCAAGGCTCTGGCCGATCCATTCCTCCGGCTTGAGGCTGCTGCCGATCACCGCGCCCTTGCCGTCGACGATGCGTGCGAGTGCCCGCGAGGGCAGCTCGCCGGGGCCGGGGCCCAGGCGCAGCGTGGTGAGGTCGAGCGACATCGCGATCACGCCCGGGCTTTCCTTGCGGCCGTCGACCTCCTGCTCCGGCAGCGGGAAGGCCACGAGCAGGACCCAGCGGTTGGTGAAGTAGCCGCGGCTCAGCGGGCCGATGGTGAAGCGCTGGGTGCGCAGCGTCTCTTCGAGCGGCAGGCCGCGGTTCACGCGCATCGGCGCGCCGGGCGGCGGGTCGATGGCGCTGCAGACGCGGTCGCCATTGCGCTTGACCGAAATGAGGTTGGTGTAGGTGGGAAACAGGCCGCGAAAGCTCTTGAAGAGCGGATCGCACAGCGCGGGGTCCAGTGCGTGGACGCCTTCGCGCTTGGCCAGCAGCGACAACAGGCGCTCGGCGTTGGAGATGATGGCCTCGGTCTCGAGCGCCGCGCCGCGGGCGGCGCGCAGGGCCTCGATGGCGGCGCGCTCGGCGTCCTGCTGCGCCTGGGTGATGCCGTTGTAGGCGATCAACGCCAAGAGCGGCAACGCCGTTGCCAGCACGAGCAGGCTCAGGCGTGCGCGGATGGGCAGGGCGTGGCGCATCGAGTCATTTCAGCACTGTGCGGGGGCGAACGGGCCCGGGCGTGACCGCATTGTGGGCATGCGGATGCTCGGGTAGCCTGCCGACTGCAACTTTCACCACAGCGATGGCATCGGCGCAACAACGCGGCGTCCTCGGCCGGTTGGCCGACGGAATGAAACGGCTCTTCGAGCGAGTGGGAGAGGTGCCTCCGGCGTCGGCGCTGCCCGACGCCGACCTGCTGGCCGGCATCGGCTGGGCCGAGTTCGAGCGCCAGGTGGCCGAGGGCTTCCGCCACCGCGGCTATGCGGTGAGCGAGACGGGCGGTGGCGGTGGCCGTGCCGTCGACATGGTGCTCACGCGCGGACAAGACCGCTTTCTCGTCGACTGCAAACCCTGGCGCACATTGGCGGTCGGCCCGGCGCCGGTGCGCGAGCTCGTCGCGCTGGTGCGCAGCCGCGAGGCGGCGGGCGGCTTCGTCGTCAGCTCGGGCGAGTTCACCGACGAAGCCCGCCAGCTGGCCGAAAGCCAGCCGGTGCAGCTGATCGACGGCAAGGTCTTGCGCGAGCTGCTCAACACGCGCGAGGAGAAGACGCAGCCGGTGGTGGTGCGGCGCGAGGGGCCGTTCCTCGACACCACCTTGCCGCCCTCGGCCTGGCGGCTGCGCGCACAACCCTGCCCGCTGTGCGGCGGCGCGATGGAAGAGGCCGAGCGCAACGGCCGCCGCGTGCTGGCCTGCGTGCACCACCCGCTGTGCGAGGGCATGCGCGAAGTCTGAGCGGGCTCAGCCGCGGTGCGGCGTGCGGTGTGTGCCGCTGATGCGCGAGCGCCAGAGCGCGACGCATTCGACCAGGCCCCACAGCAGGGCGCAGCCGAGCGCCGGGGCCGAGCCGAGGAAGAGAGGGCGGGGTCGTGTCATGCCGGCCACCGTATCGGCGGTGTGTGACAGCGGCGTGTCAGGCGCGGGCCTGTGCGCTGCATCGGCTGTCACATCGCGTGGCTAGGCTTGCTGCGTGGACCGCGTCGACTTGCCTGCCCTGGCCGAACTGCAAGGCCTCGTGGAGGCGGGCGGTCCCCACCTGCAGCAGCGGGTGGTGTGCGAGGTGCGCTGCGGCGACACGCTGCTGCCGGTGCACGTGGTCACGCTCGGCAACCCCGGGCCCGACGTGCCGGCCATCGGCATCTTCGGCGGGGTGCATGGGCTGGAGCGCATCGGCGCCGAGGTGGCGCTCGCCTTCCTGCGCAGCCTCGTGATGCGCCTGCCCTGGGACGGCGTGCTGCACCGCCAGCTCGAATCGCTGCGCATGGTGTTCATGCCGCTCGTGAACCCGGCCGGCATGGCGCTCGGCACGCGGGCCAACGGCCGTGGGGTCGACCTGATGCGCAACGCGCCGGTCGAGGCGGTGGGGCGGGTGCCGTTTCTCATCGGCGGCCAGCGCCGCAGTGCCGCGCTGCCGTGGTACCGGGGTGAAGCGGGGGCGCCGATGGAGGTGGAGAGCGAGGCGCTGTGCCGCGTGGTCGATGAGGAGCTGCTCGGCCGCCCGTTCAGCCTGGCGGTGGACTGCCACTCGGGCTTCGGCCTGCGCGACCGCATCTGGTTCCCGCATGCGCACACGCCCGAGCCCATCGAGCACCTGCCGGAGCTGTTTGCCTTGCAGCACATCCTCGACCGCGCGCTCACGCACCACCGCTACGTGCTGGAGCCGCAAAGCCGCCAGTACCTCGCGCACGGCGACCTGTGGGACCACCTCTACCTGCGCGCGCTCGAACGGCCGGGGCATGTGTTCTTGCCGCTCACGCTGGAGATGGGCTCGTGGCTGTGGGTGAAGAAGAACCCGCGCCAACTCTTCTCGCGGCACGGGCTCTTCAACCCGCTGATCGAGCACCGGCAGCAGCGGGTGCTGCGCCGGCACGTGGGCTGGCTCGACTTCATGGCACGCGCGGTGGCGAGCTACCGGCGCTGGGTGCCGCTCGACGAGGCCGAGCGCGACCGCCTGCGCCTCGAGGCCCGCACCCATTGGTACGGGCCGGCGTGACGCTCAGGCGGCGACGGTTTCGCCGAGCGCCGCGTCGATCTGCGTCGTGGCCGAGGCGAGCGCCTTCTTCTCGGCCTCGGGGCCCATCGCCAGCCCTTCGGCGTAGAAGAACTGCACGTCGGTCATGCCGAGGAAACCCAGCACCGACTTCAGGTACGGCACCTGGCTGTCGGCCGGCGTGTCGCGGTAGATGCCGCCGCGGGCCAGCGCGATGTAGACCTTCTTGCCGGTGAGCAGGCCGATCGGGCCCTTGTCGGTGTACTTGAAGGTGACACCGGCGCGGGCGATCGCGTCGATCCAGTTCTTGAGCGCCGCGGGCACGCCGAAGTTGTACATCGGCACGCCCAGCACGAGCACGTCGGCGGCCTGCACCTCGGCGATCAGTGCGTCGTCCTGTGCGACACGGGCGGCTTGCGCCGGGCTGCGCTGGTCGGCGGGGGTGAAGAGGGCGCCGAGCGCGGCTTCATCGAGCGCGGGCAGGGGGTTCTTGCCGAGGTCGCGCACGGTCAGGGTGGCGTCGCCCAGACGTTGGACGATGTCGCCGGCCAGGCGGGTGGAATGCGAGCCGGTGGTGCGGGCGCTGGAGTTGATCTGCAGGACGTTCATCGTGGGCTCCTTGTGGGAAACGTGGTGTCGATGAAGCCAATGTAGTTATCCCGAAAACAAACCAGAAGACGTCAGAATGGATAACATTGTTCCGCCATTGCAACGATGCTCCACGAGGAGGTGCCCATGAACGTGATCGAGCCCAACGACTTGCTGCTGTTTGCGCGGGTGGTGGAAGAGGGCAGCTTCAGCCGCGCCGGCGAACGTCTCGGCTTGCCGAAGTCGACCGTGTCGCGCCGCATGGCCGCCCTCGAAGCGCAGCTAGGTGAGCGCCTGCTTCTGCGCACGACCCGCAAACTCAGCCTGACCGACCTGGGGCACAGCCTGCTCGCCCACGCCCGCCAGGTGGCCGACGAGGCCGAGGCGGCGGCCGCCCTGGCCCAGCACCGGCAGGTGGAGCCGAGCGGGCGGCTGCGGGTCTCGATGCCGGGCGACTTCGCGACCGGGGTGCTGAGCGAGGCCTTGTCGGCCTTCGTGGCCCGCTACCCCGCGATCTCGCTCGAAGTGGACCTCTCGCCGCGCCGGGTCGACCTGATCGGCGAGAACTTCGATGTGGCCATCCGCATGGGTGAGCTGGCCGACGACGCCACGCTGGCCGCGCGTCTGCTGGCCGACTTGTCGCAGGGGCTCTACGCCTCGCCAGCGTATCTGCAGCGGCGCGGCACGCCCTCGGAACCCGAGGCGCTGATGGAGCACGACACCCTTCAGATCCTGTCACGTCACGGCGAGCCCAAGCCCTGGGTGCTGGAGCGCGAGGGCCAGCGCTGGGAGGGCATCCCGCCGGCACGGGCCCGCGCCAATTCGCCTGAGCTGCTGATCCGCATGGCGCTGGCAGGGGCGGGCATCGCGATGGTGTCGGACCATTTCGCCGAAGGCCATGTGCGCAGCGGCGAGTTGATGCCGCTCCTGGTCGACTGGTACCCGCCGAGCGCGCCGGCGTGGGCGGTCTTCCCCGGGCGGCGGCTGATGCCGGCGCGCACGCGGGTGTTTCTCGACGCGCTGCAGGCCGAGTTCACCGGCCCGGCGTGCCAGGCGGCGCAGGTGCGCCATGCCGATCTGCGCGAGGTGGGGCGCCGGGCGGTGCTGGCGACTTAAGCCCACGTCCCGCAGCGGGATTCGGGCCCGTCCTACAGCCCCGGCCTGCCCGGGACCCTACGCTGTACGTCAGATTTGACGGAAGGAGACCCCACATGATCCGCGCCCTTGCCCTGTTTGCCGTGGTGGTCGTGATCGGCCTGTTCGCGCTGCTGAACTGGCCCGCGTTCACGACGCCCACCACGCTGTCGCTGCTCTTCGCCGACGTGCAGGCCCCGCTCGGCCTGATCATGCTGGGGCTGGTGGTGTTTCTCACCCTGCTCTTCACGCTGTGGGCGATCTCGTTGCAGGCCTCGACGCTGATGGAAGCGCGCCGCCTCAACCGCGAGCTGCAGGCCCAGCGCGAGCTGGCCGACAAGGCCGAGGCCTCGCGCTTCGTGGAGCTGCGCAGCTATGTGGGCGCGGAGTTGCAGCGCTCGGTGGCCTCGGCGAACCGTGGCCACGAAGAGCTGCTGTCGCGCCTGACCCACCTGGAAGGCGCGCTGCGCCTGGCGCTGGAGCACAACGCCAACTCGGTGGCCGCGAGCATCGGCGAGTTCGAAGACCGCCTGGAGCGCGGCGACCTGCCGCCGCCGGAGATCACGTCTCGCGGCGACGGCATTCCGCCCTTGCGCCGCTGACACGGGCCGAGCGCCAGGCCGCTCGGCCGAGGGGCGTCACTTCCCCTCGTCGGCCACCAGTGGCGGCGTGACGGCGGACGGATGCTCGTGATGATGGCGCTTGGTGCGCTTCGACACCCACTGCTCGATGTCGTCGACGAAGGTGAAGACGACCGGAATCACCAGCAGGCTGAGGAAGGTCGAGGTGATCAGGCCGCCGATCACCACGATGGCCATCGGTGAGCGGAAGCTCGGGTCCACGCCCAGGCCGATGGCGATGGGCATCATGCCGGCGCCCATCGCGATGGTGGTCATCACGATCGGCCGCGCCCGCTTGTGGCAGGCGTCAAGGATGGCGTCCCAGCGGTTCAGGCCGTGCTCGCGCCGCGCGAGGATCACGTAGTCGATCAGCAGGATGGAGTTCTTCGTCGCGATGCCCATCAGCATGATCAGCCCGATCATCGACGGCATCGAGAACGCCGTGTGCGTGAGGAAGAGCGCGAGGAAGGCCCCCGGGATCGACAGGATCAGCGCCACCAGGATGGTGGCCGGCTGCACGAAGTCCTTGAAGAGCAGCACCAGCACGATGTAGATGCACAGCACGCCGGTGGCCATGGCCAGCAGGAAACCCGACACCAGCTCGCCCATGGCTTCGGCGTCGCCCACCTCGGTGTGTGTCACGCCCGAGGGCAGGTTCTTCATGCTGGGCAGGTTGAGCGCGGCCTCCTGCACTTCGCCGAGCGGCTGCTGGTTGAGCTCGATCTCGAAGTTGACGTTGCGGCGGCGGTCGAAGCGTGCGATCTCGGCCGGGCCGCTGGCGAGCTCGATGGTGGCCACGTTCGACAAGGGCACCGGGCCGCGTGCGCCGGGCACGGGCAGGCGCGAGAGCACGTCGATGTCCTGCCGGCCGGCGTCCGACAGCTTCACCACCACCGGCACCTGGCGCTCGGAGAGGTTCATCTTCGCGAGGCCCTGGTCGTAGTCGCCGGCGGTCGCGATGCGCAGCGTGTCGGCGATCGCCGCCGAGGTGACGCCCAGGTCGGCCGCACGCGCGAAGTCGGGCCGCACCACCAGCTCGGGCCGCACCAGGCTCGCCGTGGACGTGACCGCGCCGATGCCGGGAATGGTGCGCAGCTCGCGCTCGACCACCGCGGCGTGCTGGGCGAGCACGCGGCCGTCTTCACCGGCCAGCACCAGGACGTATTTCTCGCTCGAGGCGCCGAGGCCCACCTTCACGCGCGCACCCGGCAGCACCTCGAGTGCGGTGCGCAGCTGGGCTTCGACGTCCTGCTTGCTGACGCCCTTGCGGTCGTTGCGGTGCGTCATGTTGATCGTGAGCACCGCCTTGCGCACCTCGGCCGCACCCTGCGGCGCGAACGGGTCGGCGCCCGCGCTGCCGCCGCCGATGGCGGTGTAGACCATCTTGATCTGCGGGTTCTTCTGCACGATCTCGCGCGCCTGCTCGGCGAGTGCGTAGGTGTCCTTGAAGGTGCTGCCGGGCGGCAGCGTCACGGTCACCTGCGTCTGCGAAAGGTCATCGGGCGGGATGAAGCCGGTCGGCAGGAACGGCACCAGTGCGAACGAGCCGATGAAGAACACCGCCGTGCCCAGCAGCGTGAGCAGGCGATGCCTCAGGCACCAGCTGGCCCAGCCCATGTAGATGGTGAGCCACTTGGCGTCGGTGTGCTCGCGCTTGGGCTTGCGCAGCACGTAGGCCGCCATCATCGGCGTGAGCATCCGCGCGACCACCAGCGAGAAGAACACCGCGATCGCCGCCGTCCAGCCGAACTGCACGAAGAACTTGCCCGGCACGCCCCCCATGAAGGCGGTCGGCAGGAACACCGCGATCAGCGTGAAGGTGGTGGCGATCACCGCCAGGCCGATCTCGTCGGCCGCTTCCATTGCCGCCTGGAAGGGCGTCTTGCCCTCGCGCAGGTGGCGCATGATGTTCTCGATCTCGACGATCGCATCGTCGACCAGCACCCCCACCACCAGCGAGAGGCTGAGCAGCGTGACCACGTTGATGGTGAAGCCCATCGCGTGCATCACCGCGAAGGTGGGGATGGCCGACAGTGGCAGCGCCACCGCCGAGACGATGGTGGCGCGCAGGTCGCGCAGGAAGAGGAACACCACCAGCACCGCGAGTGCCGCGCCTTCGTACAGCAGCTTCATCGAGCCGTCGTAGTTCTCGACCACCGGGTCGACGAAGTTGAAGGCCTCGGTGATGGTGATGTCGGGGTGCTCGGCCTTGAGCTTCTCGAGCGCGGCACGCACGCCGTTGGTGACGTCGATCTCGCTGGCGCCGCGCGAGCGCACGATCTCGAAGCTGACCACCGGCTTGCCGTTCAAGAGCGCCGCTTGGCGCCGCTCGGCCACGGTGTCGCTCACGTTGGCGATGGCGTCGAGCCGCACGTGGCGGCCGTCGGAGAGCGTGACTTCCATCGCGCCCAGCTCCTGCGCCGTCTGCACGGTGGCGAGCGTGCGCACCGACTGTTCGGCGCCGCCGAGATCGGCCCGGCCGCCCGAGGCTTCCTGCTGGATCTGGCGCAGCTGGCGCGAGACGTCGGCAGCGGTGATGTTGAGCGCGAGCATGCGCGCCGGGTCGAGCTCCACGCGCACTTCGCGCGAGACACCGCCCACGCGGGTGACGGCACCCACGCCGTTGACGGCCAGCATGGTCTTGCTGACCTGGTTGTCGATGAACCACGAGAGGGCCTCGTCGTCCATGCGGGTGCTGGCCACCGTGTAGGTGAGGATGGGCGTGCCGGCGAGGTTGACCTTCTGGATCACCGGGTCGCGCAGGTCGGCCGGCAGGTCGGAGCGCACGCGCGAGACGGCGTCGCGCACTTCGTCGACGGCCTCCTGCGTGGGTTTCTCGAGCCGGAACTCGGCGGTGAGGATGGCGGTGCCGTCCTGCAGCGTGGTGTAGATGTGCTTGAGACCCTGGACGGTGGCGAGAGAGTTCTCGATCTTGCGCGCGACCTCGGTCTCCATCTGCGCCGGCGAGGCGCCGGGCAGCGAGGCCGTCACCGTGACCATGGGCAGGTCGATGTCGGGGAAGTTCTGGATCTTCATCGCCCGGAAGCCGAGCAGGCCGGCCAGGGTCAGCATGATGAAGAGGAGGATGGCCGGCGTCGGGTTGCGGATCGACCAGGACGAGACGTTGATCATGGGGAGGCTCCTCGTCTCACTTCTTCGGCGCGGCGACCGGCTTCACCGCCGTGGCGGGGGTGGCCGGGGTGGCGGCCACCGGGGCCTCGACCACCCGCACCACGTCGCCTTCGGCTAGGAAGCCGCCGCCTGCGGCGACGACCTTGGCCAGCGGGTCGAGGCCGCGCGTGATCTCGACCCGGTCGCCGACACGGCGGCCCACGCCGACCTTGAGCTGCGTGACCTTCGAGTCGGGGCCGACCTTGAGCACGTAGTTGAAGCCGTCGCGCAGCACCACCGCGCCTTGCGGCAGCGTGAGCGCCTCGCTCTGGCCGATGTCGAACTCGCCGCGGGCGTACATGCCGGCTTTCACCTCGGGCGCCGAGGCGAGGTCGACGTAGACGATGCCGTTGCGTGTCTGCGCATCGACAGTCGGGGCGACCATGCGGACCTTGCCGGTGACCGGCGCGGCGGTGTTGGTGGCGACGACGCTGGCCACCATGCCCGGCTTCAGGCGCCCCAGGTCGGCCGACGGCACTTCGGCGCGCCACTCGAGCCGGCCCTGGCGGATCAGGCGAAAGAGTTCCTGCCCGGCCGGCAGCACGGCGCCCACGGTGGCGCTGCGGGCCGAGATGATGCCGTTGTCGGGGGCGACGACCTGCGCGTGCGAGACGCGGATCTGCGCGACCTTGTACGAGGCCCTTGCGGCTTCCAGCCGCGCCTGGGCGGTGCGCTCGGCGGTCAGGTAGTTGTTGATCTGCTGGCCCGACAAGGCGCCGGCCGGGCCCAGCTCGCGGGCGCGCTGGGCATTGGCGGCGGCTTCGCCGAGCATGGCTTCGGCTTCGGCCACGGCGGCCTTGGCCTGCAGCAGGTCGGCCTGCACCGTGTCGCCCGCGAAGACGGCCAGCACCTGCCCCTTCTTGACCACGTCGCCCACGTTGGCGCGCACCTCGGCCAGGCGCAGGCCGTTGGCTTCGGTGCCCACGCTGGCTTCCTGCCAGGCGGCGATGTTGCCGTTGGCGCTGATCTTCATCGGCAGCCGGGTGGTCTGTGCCTGCGTCACCGTGACGGTGAGGGCGGCCTTGGTCGGGGCCCCGGCGGCCTTCGGGTCCTTGGCGTCTTTCTTGGGTTCGTCGGCGGCACGCACGCCCAACCCGTAGAGGGCAGCGAGCACGAGGGCCAGGGCGGGCAGCAGGACGGTCTTGGGGCGCAGGGTCATGATGGTGTCGAGGCAAAGCGTCGCCGGCAGGAAGCGGGGCGCGATGCTGACACGCCCCTGCTGACAACGAGGTGTCAGGAGCGCTCGTCAATGCCGCGCCTGCGGACATGCAGGCTGATGGGTACTGCGGTTCGAACAGGAACGCGCGTCGGTGCGGGTGGCGCGACCGACGCTGCGCGGCGTGAGCCGGCGATGGTAAACCCGATGGAAAAACGACTCCGGCGCGCTCCCGCGCGGCGGAGTCGGGCACCTTCACATCTTCTTAAAGCGCTCAGTGCAGAAGAGACAGCTGGCGCGCCGGCTGGGCCGAGCGCTGGCGCAGCACGGCGTGCGGCACGTAGCCGCGGCTCTCCAGGTTCCAGCCATCGGTGGCGGCGTCGTCGCTCACCTGCTGCACATGCGTCGTGCCGAGCTTGCGGGCGCTGGCGCGGGCCACCACGCTCTCGCATTGCGCGGCGCTCAGCAGGGTGGCGAAGGCCGTCCAGCGCTGCAGCGTGAGCGGGTTGCGCCAGGCATCTTCGATGGCCCAGCGGGCGGCCACGCCTTCCGCGCCCTTGGCTTCGAGCACCCGCGGCAGCAGTGCGTGGAAGAAGGTCTGGAAGGCACGGCGTGCGGCCTTGCCCGGCAGCAGGTCTTCGATGCGGGCGATGCGGTGGCTCCAGCCGGCCACCAGCAGCTGCTGGCTGATGAAGGCTTGCAGCGCCTGGGCCGGGTTGAAGAGGCGCAGGCGGTTGGGCGGCAGCACGAGCAGCGGCAGCGTGCAGGCCTCGGCATGCGTGAGCGGCTCGACGAAGCTGCACAGCGTGGCCACGCGCGACCACTGCGCGGCGTTGAGCCCGCCGATGCCGCCGAGCTGGCCGTCTTCGATCAGTTTCGCGAACCGCTGCGCGTCGCGGAAGCCGTGCGCCGCCTTGCCGTGGTTGGCCTTGGTGCTGATGACGGCCAGGTTGCCGGCGGCGTAACCGGCGTCGCTGCGCACGCGGTCGATGGAGGCATCGCTGCCTTCCATCGTGGCGCTGCTGAGGGCTACGCGGATGATGGGGCAGTGTGTGACGTCGATCTGCTGCAGGTAGTGCGGCGTCACCTGCACCAGCTCGACGCTGCGCCCGCGCAGCCAGGCGTTCAGGCGCAGCTGCAACCACTTGCGCACGTGGCGCGTGGGCTCGAGCGTGCGGCGACCGAAGGTGGCCTGGCCGGCCAGCCAGCCATTGCGCAGCGCCGAAGGCTCCTGGGCGTAGGGCGCGGGTGGCATGACGGCGTGGTGCGCGTAGTCCCAGCCCAGCTCGAAGCCGATCTGCTCGTGCGTGGTGAGGGTGGTGGCGGCCGGGTGCGGCTCGAAGCCGATCTGCTCGATCTTCGCGGGGGACTTGAGTTCGGTCGTCATGGGCGTTCTCCGTTGCGGTGACGCCAGTGTCTCGGTCGGGTGGCTCATCAAATGAGCCAGTGAGCGCTGTCGCGCATCTGCATCACGGGATATGCTCGCAGGCGGTGGCTCACGTGGTGAGCCTGTGAATGGAGATATGTGAGCGCATGGACCGGACCGAACGCTTCTACAAAATCGAGCGCCTGCTGCGCCACCGTGGCAGCGTGAGCTTCGCGGTGCTGCAGGAGGAGCTCGACGTCTCTCCGGCCACCTTGAAGCGCGACCTGCAGTACCTGCGCGACCGGCTCGACGCGCCCATCGTCTACGACCGTTTCGACAACGGCTACCGCTTCGAGCAGGACGCTCGCCATGAGCTGCCCGGCATGTGGTTCAACGAGAAGGAGATCACCGCGTTGCTCACCATGCACCAGCTGATGTCGGGCCTCGACGACGATGGCGTGCTCTCGCGCCACCTGCAGCCGCTGATCGACAAGCTGCAGGGCATGCTGGGTGGCGACGAGGGTGAGTCGCGCGAGCTGATGCGGCGGGTGAAGCTCATCTCCACCGCCCGCCGCCGTGCGCCGAGCCGGCATTTCGAGCTGCTGGGCGCGGCGCTGGTGCAGCGCAAGCGGGTGTGGCTGCGCTACTTCAAGCGAAGCGACCGCAAGGAGAGCGAGCGCCAGGTCTCACCGCAGCGCCTGGTGAACTACCGCAACACCTGGTACCTCGACGCCTGGTGTCATGCGAGCGACGGCCTGCGCCGCTTTGCGCTCGACGCCATCCGCGAGGCGAAGGTCGAAGACGCCAAGGCGCGCCAGGTGCCGCTGAAGGAGCTCGAAGCCGAGCTCGACGCCGGCTACGGCATCTACAGCGGCGCCGGTGCGAAGGTGAAGTGGGCCACGCTCGTCTTCAATGCCGACGCCGCGCAATGGGTGGCGGTGGAAGAGTGGCACCCCGAGCAGCAGGGCCGCTGGCTGGCTGATGGCCGCTACGAGTTGCGCGTGCCCTACAGCGATCCGACCGAACTCACGATGGATGTGCTGCGCCATGGCGACTCGGTGGTGGTGACGGGCGACAAGGCCTTCGCCGCCCGCATCGCCCAGCGCCTGCAGCAGGCCGCCAACCAGTACGCCTGAGCGCGAGGGATTTCACGTTTTCGCAAGGGATGCTGCGTGATAACGCGGAACCCGAACGTGCGTCCTTCCGCAACAATGGGGTGGTCAAGCTGCCCGGTAGATGGCGGCTGGCGACTATCCACAGGGAGGTTTTCGTCATGTTCATGCGCCCATCGCTGCGCGCGGTGTTTGTCGTGCTGTTGTCCGTCGGCCTGCTGACGGGGTTGTCGGCGTGCGGCAAGCGCAAGGCCGAAGCAGCCGTCGTCGCAACCTTCAACGCCCCGGCCAAGGACGTGGCGCAGCTGGCGGCCGCAGTGGCCAAAGGCTCGCCCACGATGAGCGATTGGTACGCCGGCCCGTTCGAGGTCAAGCCCGAAGGGGGCGCGCACTTGGTGCGCTGGACCTTCATCGGCGATGTGCCGCGCGCCGGCCCCGTCGAGATCCGGGCCTTCGGTCAGCTGGAGAGCGAAACCCCGAGCGGCAAGGGGCCAGGGCTCGTGCGCTGCAAGGTCGAGAAGGCCGAGGCAACCCCCGGGCCGGCGAGCTTCAGCTGCGACAGCAACCGCTTCCGCACTGAAGACCCGAAGAAGATGCACCTGGCGCTCGTGCTCGAGAAGTTGAGCGGCTTCACGCTCGCGCGGATGCAGATCGAGGTGATGACCGTGCCGGTGGAAACGAGCGCCTGGGACTGGTTCATCTCCATGCCGCTGCTGGGGCTCGTGATGCTGGCCTTGTGGTGGTTCTTCTTCAGGCGCTGACATGACGCCGCGTGCACCGGGCAGCGCACCGAACGTGCTGGCGCAGTGGATCGAGCAACGCTCGCACCGCTGGCACGAAGGTCGCACCGACACGCTGCTGAAATCGAACCCGCTGCAGCGCCTCACACATGCAATGCGCGAGCTGCTCGATGCGCTGGAGCGCAGCGACTTCAGCCGCATGCTGCAGCCGCTCGGCTGGTGGCGGCGCGTGACGGGCGAGCGAGTGCTGAACGAGGTGCGTTTCCGACTGGCCGACCGCGAGATCGCGCACCTGTTGGCTGCCGCCCAGGCCTGTGCCGACCGCCAGCTCGACTGGCACGCCCAGTGGCTGGCGATGGTGCGCGAGCACCAGGAGTTCGTGCAGGGCCTGGCCGAGCGCATCCGCATCGAAGAGCGAATGGTGCGGGACGATCAACCTGAGGACCGGGAGGCCCGGGCGCTGCAGCTGCAAAACGCGCAACTGGTGCTCACCTCGGCCCAGCTCACCGCGCAGCAGTTCAAGCTGCTGCAGGCCAAGCACGACACCGTGCTGGCCCGTTTCGATGACATCAAGCACAAGCTGATCCCGCTCTGGCTGGACCAGCTCACCGCCGTGATCCAGGGCCGCGCCCTGAAGGCCGCACACCTGCAGGCGGCCGTGAAGACCTATGAGGCGCTCAGCACCCGGCTGCGCACCGATCTCCAACAGGCCGAGGCCCAGACGTGAACCCGCGGCAAAACGACAGGAGCTGACATGACTTCTTCTTCCCTCACCGACCCGTCTTCCGCAGGCGCCGTGGCCACCATCCCGGCCACCGAACTGCAGGCACTGGGCCTCGCGCAGGACGACCTGCCGCGCATCGCCGAGCTCACGCGCAGCCTGAACCTCGACGACCCGGCCACGCTCTTCGCCTTCGGCGGCGAAGCCACCGATGCGGCGGCGGCTTCGGCCGATGCGCTGCTGGCCCAGGCGCGCAGTTCCGACCTCGACGAGTCGGGCAAGGTGTTGACCAAGGTGCTCGCCGCCGCGCGCTCGGTCAACCTGCAGGGGCTGGAAAAACGCTCACGCATCCCGATCATCGGCGGGCTCATCGACAAGCTCACGCTGGCGAAAGACAAGCTGGTCGACGAGTTCTCCAGCGCCAGCAGCCAGATCGACGGCCTCACGAACGAGATCGAGACGCTGCAGACCACGCTCACCACGCGCCTCGGTTCGCTCGACCAGATGTACCAGGAGGTCGCTGCCGAATACAAGTCGCTCGGCGCGCACATCGCGGCCGGCGACCTGTGCCTGAAGCAAGCCTCGGCGCAGGCCGCCCTGCCGCCCGCGAGCCCGCTAGAAGCCGAGCTGCGCGCCTCGCGCAAGGAATCGCTGCAGGTGCTGGAAAAGCGCATCGCCGACCTGCGTGTGATGCAGCAGTCGGCGCTGCAGACGCTGCCGGCCATTCGCATGATCCAGGCCAACAACCGGCTGCAGATCGACAAGTTCAAGACGATCCGCCAGCTCACCATCCCCACCTGGAAGCGCCAGTTCATGCTGGCGCTCTCGCTCAATGAGCAGCGCAACGCCGGCCAGCTGGGCCAGCGCATCGACGAGGCGACGAACGCGATGCTCAAGCGCAACGCCGAGCTGCTGCACACCAACTCGGTCGAAGCCGCGAAGTCGAACCAGCGCCTGGTGATCGACGTCGAGACGCTGCAGCAGGTGCAGGACACGCTGCTGAAGACGGTGCAAGACGTCTTGCAGGTGCAGCAGGAAGGCGTTCAGGCACGCCAGCAGGTCGCCGGCCAGATCGGCCAGATGCGCACCCAGCTGCAGAAGCTCGCCAACGATAAGCGCTGAGTGCGCGGGCGATGAGCGGGCACGACGAGCACTTCGACGTCGACCGGGCGCTGGGCCGGCTGGCGCGGCGCGTCGGCTGGCTGCGCTGGGGCGTGCTGGCCGGGCTGGCGCTGTGTGTGGGGCTCGGGTGGATGGTGGCGGAGCATGTTTCGCTGATCGCAAGCGACCCGCTGCACCCGGTGGTGTCGGCGGTCGACATCCCCCGGCCCACCCTGAACGCGAGCGGCACGATGGACCGTGGCCTGAGTGCCACCGAGCGTTCGCTGGCCGTTCTGGGCACGATCATGTTCCTCGTGATCGGCCTCGCGTATCGGGCGGCCGAAGGCCTCAAGCGCTACGTGGTGCTGGGCTGCGGGGCCGCGATGATCGGCCTTGTCGCGCTGGCGCAGTGGGGCAGTGCGGGCGACCTGCTCGCCAACCGCGACATCGAGCGCCTGGCCAAGGCCGGCGCCTATCGCGAGCTGTGGAGCCGCGCCAAGGCGCGCCCGCAAATGCCCTATGCCAACTACATCGGCGCCCAGGCCCTGCTGCTGGCGGGTGGCAAGGCGCAGCTCCGGGCAGAGTACGGCGACTGGCTGTTGCGCTGGAGCCAGGAGGGCGCCCGCGCCGGCTACCTCGGCAACCGCAAGGCCCCCGCCGGGGTGCCCGAGTGGGAGGGCAGCCACGCCTCGCCGCAGGTGATGCGGGCGCTGGAGATCGCCGCCTTCGGCAACGAGGTCACGCCCTTCGCCAAACCGCACCTGCGCGAGACGCTCTCGGCGCTGGCCCACGCCAAGGCACAGCTGCATTGGCAGGTGCCGGTGCTGGCGCTCGGCGCGCTGAGCGCGCTGGCGCTCGTGGTGACGTGGCGTCGCGCGCGGCGCAACCTGCGGCAGGCCGAGCAATGGGTGGTGCGTTTCGATTACTACCAGGCCTCGCCGCCACCTCAGGGCTCCCCTGCCGCCCTGGAGGCGGCAGCGCCCGCTTCGCTGCCACCCATCGACTTCAAGGCCGAGAACCCCTTGGTGCGCTGAACCGGGACGCTGCAGTACGCTTGCCGGCTTCACCCTGCGGAGACCGTGCATGAAAGCCACCTGGAACGGCGTGACCCTGGCCGAGAGCGACGACACCGTGGTCGTCGAAGGCAACCACTACTTTCCCGAGAGCAGCCTGAAGCGCGAGTACGTGAGCTTCAGCAACCACCGCACGAGCTGCGCGTGGAAGGGGCAGGCGCACTACTACAGCCTGTTCGTCAACGGCGAGATGAACCCCGATGCCGTCTGGTACTACCCCGAGCCGAGCGAAGCCGCGGCGCAGATCAAGGGGCGGGTGGCGTTCTGGAAGGGTGTGAAGGTCGAGGAGTGACCGTCACTTGGCCCGCGGGCGCGGCAGGTCGGGCGGCGTGAGCCGGCCGGCGCGCAGCTCGCCCACGGCGTGGGCGACGGCCCGCGCCACGTTGCGCACCTCCTGCTCGAAGGCGGTGTCGCGGTCGAGCGCCTCGTGGCTGTCGAAGTAGGGCGCGTAGTAGCCCACGTAGCGGTCGAGTCGTGCCTGTGAACCGGCGTCGATGAAACCCATCCAGTCGAGCCAGTCGCTGAGGGCGCGGCGGGTGCCTTCGATGCCGGCCACGTCGCCATGCACCACCAGGCCGTACGCACGGCCCGCCAGGTGCTGCGGGTAGTGCCAGCCGCGCGCTTCGATCTGCTTGGCGAGAGCAGGCTTCTTGCCCTCGGTGCTGGTCGGGTCGGGGTTGCCGCCGTCGGCGCAGACCAGCCGGTCGATCATCAGCTTCAGCGGGCTCGGCGCCTGGTACCAGTAGACGGGCGTGGCGATCACGACGGCGTGGGCCGACACCCAGCGTTCGTAGATCTCGGCCATCCAGTCGTTGGTCTGGCCGGTGGCGTGGTTGGGGTAGCAGCTGCAGGGCCAGTGGCACAGCGGCATCGCGGTCGACACGCAGCCCTTGCAGGGGTGGATGTGGCGGTCGTAGTCGGAGGTGAGCAGGCTCAGGTCGAGCTGGTCGACCTCGATCTGCTGCGCGTGGAGCTCCTGCTTCAGCCAGTTGGTGATGCGCCAGGTCTTGGAGATCTCGCCCGGGCAGGTGCCGTCGTTGCGCGAGGCGCCGCAGATGACGAGTACGCGTGAGCGGGTGGCCGGGTCGGCCCAACGCTGCTGCGCGGCGTCGAGCTTCTCACGCGTTTCGCGCCATTCATCGGAGAGCGCGTAGTCGGGCTTCGCGTAGCCCGGGCCAGCCGGGTGCGTGAGGGGCGCCTTGCGGCCTTCGTCATACGCGTCCCAGGCAATCTGCTCCAGCCGCGCGAGCGCCTCGTCTTCCTGGCGGAACGCGGGGTCGACGAACCGGGCACGGAAGCGCCGCCCGAAGGCGTCTCGGTCGAGGGGTGGCGGCGCCTGGCCTGTGCGGACGTCGGTCATGCAATCGACTCTAGGAGCCTGGCGGGCCGCCGCGTGTCGGACGATGGCTCGCCGCGGTGTGGGCCGACCGCCTTGCCGGTGTCGCGTGCGTGTCACATGAATGAGGGGCCTCAGAACGGATCACTCCCCCCTTCGGGGCGGGGTATCCGGCGCGGTGCCGCAGGCAAGCTCCGCAGCGGTTTTCAACTGACTTCAACATCATCCAAAGAGGGAGGGAATCCATGTCTCGTCTTGCATCGCTGATGCTGTCCGTGGCGGCGGCCGCCACACTTGCAGCGTGTGGAGGTGGCGGCTCCGACGCTCCGGCTCCGGCAACTGCCGCACTGAACGGCGTCGCCGCCGTGGGCCGCGCACTGGCCGGCGCCACCGTCGAAGCACGATGCCGCGGCGGCTTCACCGGCATGGCCACGGCCGCCGCCAACGGCAGCTACAGCATTCCGTTCACCAGCGGCAGCCTGCCCTGCGTGCTGCGCGCCACCTCGGGCGCCACGGTGCTGCATTCGCTCGCCCGCGGCAGCAACACCGCCCACATCACGCCGGTGAGCCAGCTGGTCGTCGCGCACTTGGCGGGCGTGTCGCCGGCCGGCTACTACGGCAGCTTCAACGACGCGGTGGCCGATGGCCTCACCGCCGCGCGTGTCGATGCCGCCCATGCCAGCGTCGTCAACACGCTCAAGAGTGGCGGTGTCGACTTCTCCGCCTTCGGCAACCTGATGACGGCCCCGCTGGTCGCTGCCAACGGCAGCACGACCGGCAACGCCTACGACCAGGCGCTGGACGCCCTGGCGCAGCGCATGGCGGCCCGCGGCCTGACCCTGGCATCGCTGACCGATGCGGTCTTGCGCGCGTCACCCGCCAACACGGTGCAGACCGTCAACACGCCGTCGCTGCCGCCGCAGGCCCTGCTGCAGCCAGCCTCGGCCAGCTGCAGCGCCCTGCGCAGCGGCCCGTACCGCCTGGTCATCCCCAAGCCGGGCGCGACGGCCGGCCAGTTCTCGACCGAGCTCATCCAGGTCGATGCAACGATGGGCACGATCCTCAACGCCGACGGCGACACCGGCACCTTCACCCCCGCGGCGGGAGGCAACTGCCTGTTCACCACGGCAAACGGCCAGTTTGCGGTGTCTCCGGCCGGCGTGGTGGTGCTGCGCAGCCTGGAAGACGGTGCGATGCGCCTCGGCGTCGCCTTCCCGGAGCAGGCGCATGCCCTGGGCGATCTGGCAGGTGCGTGGCAATCGCTCGGCTATGACGGCGACGCCAGCGTGTTCTCCGCCGATTCGCTGGCGGCCACCGTGTCGGCGACGGGCAACATCGTGGTCTCCAGCTACTGCGCCGACGTCGTGAACTGCGCGGCAGTCGCGCCCCACCCTGCGGTGACCCTGTCGGCGAATGCAGCGGGTGGCTTCACGCTGACCGATTCCACTGGCTGGACCGAACGCTTCTTCGCCTACCGCGCGGGCAATGGCGACCTGATGCTCGTGGAGCTCATGCACACCGGCGGCTTCGGCCTGTGGACGCCGCAGCGCGCCACCGGCGCAGTGGCACTTGGCTCGCGGCTCACGTCGTGGGGCACGTGGATGGACCCGAACCTGCAGTCGACCAGCCCGTTCTCGTTCACCGACTACACGACGACGGCGTCGAGCGGCGCCACCTGGACGCGCGTGAGCGCGTTCGACGGCCACAGCGAGACGCTCACCGCCAACAGCCCCCGTGCCGGCTGGGTGACACGCGCCGAAGGCAACGCACCCACCGCCGGCGGCGGCATGGTCGTCGTGCGCGGCTTCAATGGCCTGGTGGTGCGCGGCATGGGCCTGACCGCACTCTCGATGCCCACGCTCGCCGGCGGTGCCTACTTCCTGTCGGTCAACCAGCAATAGTCGCGACACCGAGTCTTCAAGGCCCGCCTCGGCGGGCCTTTTTCATGTCACTCGTGCCGCAGCGCGTCGATCGGGTCGAGCTGCGCCGCACGCCGCGCCGGCACGTAGCCGAAGACCACCCCGATGGCGGCCGAGAACACGAAGGCGAGCAGGTTGATGCCGGCGTCGAACACGTAGGGCACCGACATCACCTGCGCCAGCACGATGGAGGCGACGGTCGCGAGCGCGATGCCCACCAGCCCGCCGAGGGCTGCCAGCGACACCGCCTCGATGAGGAACTGCAGCAGCACCTCGCGTTCCAGCGCGCCGATGGCCAGGCGCAGGCCGATCTCGCGGGTGCGCTCGGTCACGCTGACCAGCATGATGTTCATGATGCCGATGCCACCCACGAGCAGGCTCACCGCGGCCACGGCGCCGAGCAGGGTGGTCATCACCTGCGTGGTGCCGGAAAGCGTGTCGGCAAGCTGCTTGGTGTCGAGCACGTTGAAGTTGTCGTCGTCGGCCTCGGCCAGCTTGCGGCGCTCGCGTAGCAGGGTGCCGAGGCCGGCCTTCACGCTGTCGGCGTCGGCGCCGTCCTGCATCGACACCAGCAGCGTGTTGACGCGCTGGTTGCCGGTCACGCGGCGCTGCAGCGTGCGCAGCGGCACCACGACCACGTCGTCCTGGTCGTTGCCCATCGCAGCCTGGCCTTTGGAGGCCATCTCGCCGATCACGGTGCACGAGAACTGCTTGATGCGCACCATCTGGCCGAGTGCGTCGCGCCCGCCGAAGAGTTCGCGCTTGACGGTCTGGCCGATCACGCACACCGCGGCGCCAGCTTGCAGCTCTTCGTCGGCGAAGCGGCGGCCACTGGCGATGGTCCAGTTGCTGACGTCGAACCACTCGTTGGTGCTGCCGGTGATGAGGGTCGTCCAGTTCTTGCCGTTGGCCACCACGGTGGTGTTGGTGCGCGCCTCGGGCGCGACGGCGCGGATGCCGCCGATCTGCGTGGCCACCGCCTGCGCATCGGCTTCCTTGAAGGACGGCGCACCACCGCCGCCGCCCGGGCCCAGGCGCTGGCCGGGGCGCACCATCAGCAGGTTGGTGCCCAGGCTCGAGATCTGGTTCTGCACCGCAAGCGTCGCGCCGTTGCCGAGCGTGACCATCGTGATGACCGCGCTCACCCCGATCACGATGCCGAGGATGGTGAGGAAGGAACGCAGCAGGTTGCGCCGAATCGAGCGCAGCGCGAGCAGCAGCGAGCTGAGCCACATCAGGCGGGCTCCTCGGCGCGGGGCGCGGGCGCGGCGGGCTGCACGTTGGGCACGTCGCTCTCGATGCGGCCGTCGACGAAGCGCACGATGCGCCGCGCGTAGGCCGCCATGTCGGCCTCGTGCGTCACCATCAGGATGGTGATGCCGCGGTCGGTGTTGAGGTGGCGCAGCAGCTCCATGATCTCGTGGCTGCGCTGGGTGTCGAGGTTGCCGGTGGGCTCGTCGGCGAGCAGCACGGTCGGGTTGGTGACGATGGCGCGGGCGATGGCCACCCGCTGCTGCTGGCCGCCCGAGAGTTCGCCCGGCGTGTGGGTCTCGCGCCCGGTGAGGCCCACCGAGTCGAGCGCCTGCATGGCGAGCTGGTGCCGCTCCTTGGTGGGCACGCCGCGGTAGAGCAGCGGCAACTCCACGTTTTCGAGGGCGGTGGTGCGCGGCAGCAGGTGGAAGCCCTGGAACACGAAGCCGAAGTACTTGCGGCGCAGGAGCGCGCGCTGGTCGCGGCTCAGGTGCTCGACGTGGGTGCCCTTGAAGAGGTACTCGCCCTCCGTCGGGCGGTCGAGCAGGCCCAGGGCATTCATCGCGGTCGACTTGCCCGAGCCGCTCGGGCCCATCACCGCGAGGAACTCGCCGGCGTCGATGTCGAGGTCCACCCCCTTGAGCGCCCACAGCGCGGCTTCGCCCTCGCCGTAGAGGCGCTTGACGCCCCGCAGTTGAATGAGGGGAGCCTCGCTCATTTCGCCGTCGCCCGCTGTTCGGTGATGACGGGCAGCCCTTCCTGCACGCCCTCGCCGCTCACCTCGGTCATGCGGCCGTCGGTGATGCCGGTCGTCACGCGCAGGGGCACGGGTTTGCCGTCCTGCAGCACCCAGAGCTGCTTCGAGCCGCCGGCCGGGCCGGGGGCGTCGGCATTGCCACCGCGGCGCTGGCCGCTGCCGCGCGGCATGCGCGGCATCAGGCTGCCGACGATGCCGCTGCCGCCGCCCGTGCCCTGCGCCTTCTGGCCGGGCTGCGAGGGTGTGAAGCGCAGTGCGGTGTTGGGCACCAGCAGCACGTTCTGCCGCTCGGTGGCGGTGATGGTGGCGGTGGCGGTCATGCCGGGGCGAAGCGACAGGTCGGCGTTGTCGACGTCGAGGTAGGTGACGTAGGTGACGACGTTCTCGGTGATGGTGGAGCCGTAGGCCACGCGGGTGATCGTCGCCGGGTAGCGCCGCCCGGGGTAGGCGCTGACGGTGAAGTTGGCCTTCTGGCCGACCTGCACCGCGCCGACGTCGGCCTCGTCGACGTTGACCTGCAGCCGCAGCCGGGTCAGGTCTTCGGCGATGGTGAAGAGCGTGACGGCCTGCAGCGAGGCGGCCACCGCGTTGCCGGGGTCGACGTTGCGGGTGAGCACCACGCCATCGGTCGGCGAGCGGATCGAGGCTTTCTTGAGGTTGGTCTCGTCGGTGGAGAGCGCCGCCTGCGCATCGGCGACGGTGGCGCGGGCGCTGGCCTCGTCGGCCTGGGCGCGCTCGACGCTCGCGCGGCCGGTGTCGAGCTCGGCCTTCGACGGCACCTTGCCGCCCGAGAGGCGCGCCACCTCTTCGAGCCGTGCCAGGTTGCCTTGCGCTTCCTTCAGCGTGGCGCTGGCCTGCGCCACCCGCGCGCGGGCCGAGGCCAGCGTGGCACGCGAGCGCAGGATCTGGTCGGACAGCTTGGCGGTGTCGAGCTCCACCAGCACCTGGCCTTTCTTGACCCGGTCGTTCACGTCGACCAGCACGCGCGCCACGGTGCCCGAGAGTTCGCTGCCGATGTTGACCGAACGCGTGGGCTGCAGGGTGCCGTTGGCGGTGACCTGGAGGCGCAGGTTGCCGCGCGTGATGGGTTGTGTCGCGTAGCTGGGCCCGGCGTTGGCATCGCGGTTGGACTGCCACCAGACGACACCACCGGCCACGAGCGCAAGCGCCGCGGCGATCAGCCAGGCGCGCGGCTGGCGCCACCAGGGGCGGGGCGGGGCTTGGTCGAGCAAGGCGTGCAGCTCTTCGGGGTTGGCGTGGGGACTGCGGCTCATGACGGTGCACTTTCGTTCGATGTCCAGCCACCGCCGAGCGCCTTGTAGAGACGCACGTGGTCGGCGCTGAGTTCCGCCTGGGTGGCGGCCAGGCTGTCTTGCGTGCTGAGCAGCGAGCGTTGCGTTTCCAGCACGGTCTGGAAATCGACCAGGCCGCTGCTGTAGCGCTGGTTGGCGAGCAGGGCCGCTTGTTGGGCCGACTCGCTGGCGCTTTGCAGGCGCTGCAGGCGCTCGCGGTTGCCGCGCAGGGCGACGAGGGCGTCTTCCACCTCCTGCAGTGCGTTGAGCACCACCGCCTGGTAGTTGACGCGCGCCCGCTCGAGCGCCGCTTCCTGGGAGCGCACCTGGGCCTTCGCCGCGCCGTCGTCGAAGAGCGGCACCGACACGCTGCCGAGCAGCGCGCTCACCACCGAGCCGCCGCCGGTGAGGCCACTCAACGCAAGCGCCGACAGGCCGACCGAGCCACTGAGGTTGAAGCTCGGGTAGCGCGCCGCATCGGCCTGCGACACGCGCGCAAGCGCGGCCGAGATCTGCTGTTCGGCGACGCGGATGTCGGGGCGCTGGCGCAGCGTCTGCGCGGGGATGTCGAGGGCCAGCTCGCCGGACGGCATGGGCACGGGGGCGGCCGGCGCGAGCCGCTCGTGCAGGGCGGTCGGCGGCTGGCCGGTCAGCACAGCCAGCGCATGCTCGGTCTGCGCGACGCTGGTTTCGAGCGAGGGGATCTGCGCGCGCGTCTGCTCGGTGGCGGTGCGGGCCTGCGCGAGTTCGAGCGAGGTGGCGAGGCCGGCCTGCACGCGCCAGTCGGTGATCTGCAGCGTCTCCTGCTGGGCAGCGAGGTTGCGGCGGGCGATGTCGAGCCGGGTCTGCAGGCCGCGCAGCTGCACGTAGCTCACCGCCACTTCGGCGGCCACCGAGACCTGCGTGTCGCCGAGGCTCGCCTGGCTGGCCAGCGCGTCGGCTTCGGCGGCCGACAGGCCGGCGCGTTTGCCGCCGAAGACATCGGGCTCCCAGCTGGCGTCGAAGCCGGACTGGTAGCGGCTGCCGGCGGGCGCATCGCCCGTCTTGCTGCGTTGGGCGCTGGCCGACGCGCCGAGGGTGGGGCCGAGGTTGGCGTTCTGCACGTCACGCAGGGCCCGAGCCTGGGCCAGGGCCGCCTGCGCGCTGCGCACGGTGGTGTTGGCCTGCAGCGCCTGGGTGACCAGGGCTGTCAGCTGCGGGTCGTCATAACGCTGCCACCAGTTGGCGAGGGTGGTGAGCTTGCCTGGCGTGGGGGCGCTTGTCGACCATTGCGCGGGGACGGCCACGTCCGGCAAGGCTTGCTGCCTTGCGGTGAGCGACGCACAGCCGCTGAGCGCAAGGACAGCGGCCACTGTGGCGAGCGTCGCGAGCGGGTGGCGGGATGAAGAACGTGGAGCCATGACGCCAATGTTGCGCGCGGGTGTGACGGGCTCGCTTCGCCTGCGTCAAGGCTTTGTAAAGATGGGGGTCTTTTTGGGGGCGGGCTTGCTGAGGGTTGAGCGGCACGCGGGGGCCGGGTGTCGCATTCCGCTCATGTCCCTCCTCGATGAACGCTCCCGCGTTCATCGATTCCTTCCTTTACTTCGCTCCATGCGACACCCGGCCCCCGCGCGCGGCACCGTCGTGCCCTGTCCTGTCTGCGCATGGCTGTGCGTCTCGCATGGCTGGCGTGGGGTGAGGGGCGCAGTGAAGTAAAGGCGGAGCAGGTGATCGCGGGAGCGATCACATGCGGGGGACATGAACGGAGCCCCTCACCCCACGCCAGCCACGCCGCTCCGATCTACAGCCGAGCCGCAAGCCGCGTGCCCTGATCGATCGCCCGCTTCGCATCCAGCTCCGCTGCCTCGTCGGCGCCACCGATCAGGTGGACCGAGACACCGGAGGCCTTCAAAGGCTCCAGCAACTCACGCAAGGGCTCCTGCCCCGCGCACAGCACTACCGTGTCGCACTCGATGAGCTGCCCGTCCTTGCGGGCTTCGCCATAGGTGATGAAGAGCCCCTGCGGCGTGATGCGCTCGTAGTTCACGCCGCCGATCATCTCGACGCGCTTCATCTGCAAGGCGGCGCGGTGGATCCAGCCGGTGGTCTTGCCGAGCGTCTTGCCGAGCTTGCCGGGCTTGCGCTGCAGCAGGGTGACCTGGCGGGCGGGGGGCGTGGGCTGTGCGCGGGTCACGCCGCCGCGTACCTGCTCGGGGTCGGCCACGCCCCACTCGGCGAGCCATTCCTGCAGGTTGAGCGTGGGCGAGTGGCCGGGCGCGGTGACGAGGTACTCGGCCACGTCGAAGCCGATGCCGCCCGCGCCGATGATGGCGACGCGCTCGCCGACCGGCTTCTGGTGCAGCAGCACGTCGATGTAGCTCAGCACGTTGGGGCCGTCGCTGCCGGGGATCCTGGGGTCGCGCGGTGTGACGCCGGTGGCAAGGATCACCTCGTCGAAGCCGCGCAGGTCGTCGGTCACCACGCGGGTGTTCAGCTTCAGGTCGACCCCGGTGGCTTGCAGCCGGTGGGTGAAGTAGCGCAGGGTTTCGCTGAACTCCTCCTTGCCGGGCACACGCTTGGCCATGTTGAACTGGCCGCCGATCTCGGCTGCGGCATCGAAGAGGGTGACCGTGTGGCCACGCTCGGCGAGCGTGGTCGAGGCGGCGAGGCCTGCCGGGCCGGCGCCGACGACGGCGATGCGCTTGCGCAGTGGCGCACGGCGCAGGATGAGCGTCGTCTCGTGGCCCGAGCGGGGGTTGACGAGGCAGCTCGCGAGCTGCGCCTTGAAGGTGTGGTCGAGGCAGGCCTGGTTGCAGGCGATGCAGGTGTTGATGGTCTCGGGCTTGGCGGCGGCGGCCTTGTTGACGAAGTCGGGGTCGGCCAGCAGCGGGCGTGCGAGGCTCACCATGTCGGCGCAGCCGTCGGCCAGCACCTGCTCGCCGACCTCGGGCATGTTGATGCGGTTGCTGGTGATGAGCGGGATGGTGAGCCCGGCCGCGCGCAGCTCGGCGCGCATCTTCTTCGTCACCCAGGTGAAGGCGCCGCGCGGCACGCTGGTCGCGATGGTCGGGATGCGCGCCTCGTGCCAGCCGATGCCGGTGTTGATGATCGTGGCACCGGCTTGCGCCACCGCCTTGCCGAGCTGCACCGCCTCGGCCCAGGAGCTGCCGTCGGGGATCAGGTCGAGCATCGACAGGCGGTAGATGAGGATGAAGTCGGGGCCGACCGCCTCGCGCACGCGCCGCACGATCTCGACCGGCAGACGCATGCGGTTCTCGTAGCTCCCGCCCCATTCGTCGTCGCGCTGGTTGGTGTGGGTGACGAGGAACTGGTTGATGAAGTAACCCTCGCTGCCCATGATCTCGACGCCGTCGTAGCCGGCTTCGCGTGCGAGCACCGAGCAGCGGATGAAGGCCTTGATCTGGCGCTCGATGCCGCGCGCGCTCAGGGCCCGGGGGGTGAAGGGCGAAATGGGCGACTGGATGCGCGACGGGGCCACGCAGAAGGGCTGGTAGCCATAGCGCCCGGTGTGCAGGATCTGCAGCGCAATCTTGCCGCCCTCGGCGTGTACTGCGTCGGTCACGATCTTGTGGCGCTTGGCGGCGGCGTGCGTGGAGAGCGTGCCGGCAAAGGGTGCCGCCCAGCCTTCGATGTTGGGTGCGAAGCCGCCCGTCACCATGAGCCCGACGCCGCCGCGTGCACGCTCGGCGAAGAAGGCCGCCATGGCGGGGAATTTCTTGCGGCCGTCTTCCAGGCCGGTGTGCATGCTGCCCATCAGCACACGGTTCTTGAGGGTGGTGAAGCCGAGGTCGAGCGGGGCGAGCAGGTGGGGGTATGCGCTGGGCTGAGGGTTCATGGGCGCGATGCTAGGCGCGCTCTCGTGCCCGCGGTTAGAGGTTCTCCCTCAGGTTGCCGTGCCGAACTGCGCGAGGCGGCCGTTGGGCGACGGGCGGTGGTGCCACTGGCGGGTGGCCGCGGTGATGCCGATCGCGTCATCGTCGTGCCACGCGCGCAGCAGCGCCATCGCGATGTGGCGCGACAAGGCGGCACCCGGGCAGGCGTGGCCACCCACGCCCCAGGTGAAGCAGCGCGGCGCCGTGCGCTGGAGATCGAAACGATCGGGCTCGGGGTTGGCGGCCGGGTCGCGGTTGGCGCTGGCCAGCAGCACCAGGATGGCGTCGCCCGCCTTCACGTCTTGCCCCTGGATCTCGCCGTCTTCGGCTGCAAAGCGGCGGGTGTTCTGCACCGGCGCGTCGTGGCGGGCCGCTTCGAGGGCGAGCGGCTCGTCGAGCGTGGGGTCGGCCAGCCACTGCGCTCGCAGACCGGGCTCGCGTTGAAGCGCGACGAGCACTGCGCCCATCAGGCCGGCCGTTGCCTCGCAGGTCTGGGTGAAGAGGCCCACCCGGTTGGCATCGCCGTCACAGCGGGTGAGCAGGCGGGCCGCGGCCTCGCTGCCGCGCTCGCGCGTGGGCCCATCGGCCGTGGGTGACCAGCTGGCGATCAGGGCGCGCACGTCGTGGGGCAGGGTGCCGGCCTCGTCGCCGTCGTGCAACAGGGCCCATAGCACCCGCACCGGCGCTTCGAAGAGCAGGAGGTTCAGGTCGGCCGCCCGCGGAGAGGCGCCCTCGCGCACGACCCGCTGTGCGGCAGCGTCGACTGGCCAATCGCGTTGCAGGAAGGTGGTGGCCCAGGCCTTGCCTGCCCGGTGCGCCGGCCCCTCGTTCTGCCGCATCAGGCCGCCGAACACGGCGCCCGACGTGGTCCCGGCCACGGTGTGCGGCACTGGCTCGGCCGACGGGCGCACGCGCAGGGCGGGGTGTTGCAGCAGCGCCTCCACGGCGGCGGCGCTGCTGGCGATCCACAGCCGCAGGTCGGCGTCGTGGTGCAGGCCGCTCGGGTGAGCGGCGCGCAGCTGCGCGTAGAGCGGGTAGGGATCGGGCTGGTAGGGGGCGGTGAGCAGCGGGGTCATGCGCTCAGTGTGGCGTGAGGGCCGGCCCGGATGCTTCGGCCCGTGTCGAAGCGAGCGGATTCAGGCGACGTCGGCCAGCGCGTTCAACAGCCGGTCGACGTCCTGCGTGCTGTGGGCAGCGGACAGCGAGATGCGCAGCCGCGCCGTGCCAGCCGGCACCGTGGGCGGGCGGATGGCCGGCGCCCACAGCCCACGCTCGCGCAAGGCGGCGGCGAGGTCGAGCGTGGGCTGGTTCTCGCCCACGATGAGCGGCTGGATGCAGGTGTCCGATGCGAGCAGCCGCCAGGGCAGGCCCGCCATGCCGGCGCGCAGTCGCTCGGTGAGGGTCGCCACGTGCTCGCGGCGCCAGCCTTCTTCGGCGATCGCCTTCAGGCTGGCACGCACCGCGGCGGCCACCATCGCCGGGGTGGCGGTGGCGAAGATGTAGGTGCGCGCGCGCTGCATCACCCACTCGACGGTGTCGGCCTCGCCGGCCACGAAGGCGCCGGCGCAGCCCGCGGCCTTGCCGAGCGTGGCCATGTAGAGCAGGCGCGGCGAGCCGGCCACGCCCAAGTGGGCAGCGCTGCCGCGGCCGTCGGGCCCGAGCACGCCGAAGCCGTGGGCGTCGTCCACCATCAGCAGCGCATCATGCCGCTCGCACAACGCCAGCAGCTCGCGCAGCGGGGCGAGGTTGCCGTCCATGCTGAAGACGGCATCGGTGACGACGAGCTTGCGCTGTGCGCTCGAGGTGGCGAGCTGCTGTTCGAGCGTGGCGAGGTCGACGTGCGGGTAGACGTGGGCTTCGGCGCGGGCGAGCCGCACGCCGTCGATCAGGCAGGCGTGGTTGAGCGCATCGCTGAACACCGCGTCGCCGCGGCCCACGAGTGCGGGCACCAGGCCCACGTTGGCGAGGTAACCCGAGCCGAAGTAAAGCGCGCGAGGGCGGCCGACGAAAGCGGCGAGCTCGGCCTCCAGCGCCTCGTGCGGCCCTTCATGGCCACACACCAGCGGCGATGCGGTGGCACCCACGCCGTAGCGTGCCGCCGCCTCCTGGGCGGCGGCGATGAGCGCGGGGTGCTGCGAGAGGCCCAGGTAATCGTTGCTGGCGAACGAGAGCAGCGGGCGGCCGTCGACCAGCAGGTGCGGGCCGTCCTTGGCCTGCACCACGCGGCGGGTGCGGCGCAGGCTGGCGGCGTCGAACTCGGCCAGGCATTGGGCGTGGTCGTGGGCCGGGTGCGGGGGCAAGGCAGCGTTCCTTCGATGCGGGCTACAGGGGGCCGCGCCACACGATCTGGCGCGGGTCCGGCTCGGCCATGCGCGGCACATCGGCCCACATCGGCGCACCGAGCCGGTCTTGCAGGTAGGCGATGTTGTCGTCCGGCGAGGCCATCTGCGGGTCGATGCGGTTGGCCACCCAGCCGGCGAGCGTGAGGCCACGCGCGCGGATGGCTTCGGCCGTGAGCAAGGCATGGTTGAGGCAGCCCAGGCGCAGGCCGACGACGAGCAGCACCGGCAACTGCAACGCCTGCGCGAGGTCGGCGCCGGTCTCCTGTTCGTTGAGCGGCACGAAGAAACCACCGGCGCCTTCGACCACCACCGCGTCGGCCCGTGCAGCGAGCTGGCGGTAGCGTTCCACGAGCAGCGGCAACTCGATGCGCACCCCCGCTGCGCGCGCGGCGAGGTGCGGCGACATCGGCAGCGGCAGGCAGTACGGGTTGTCGAGCTCGCGTGGCACCTGGATCGAGCCGCAGGCGCGCATGGCGACGGCGTCTTCGTTGTCGTCGCCGTGCGCCATCGGCACGGTGCCCGCCGCCACCGGCTTCATGCCGACGACGCGTGCGTGCTGCTGCCTCAGGTGCAGCAGCAAGGCCGAGCTGATGAGCGTCTTGCCGACTTCGGTGTCGGTGCCCGTCACGAAGTACCCGACCGTCATGCCGCGAGTGCTTCGTTCAAGGCGGCGAGTGCACCGTCTGCGAGCCACGCCGACTCTTCCTCGTCGATGACATACGGCGGCATGAAGTACAGCGTGTTGGCGATGGGCCGCAACAACAACCCGCGTTGCAGCGCGGCCATGTGGTAGCGGCGGGCGAAGCCGGGGTCGTCGGTGTCGACGTCGAAGCCCCACATCATGCCGATCTGGCGCGTGCGCAAGACCTTCTCGTGCTGCATCAGCGGGGCGCACAAGGCGGTGAGGCGTGCGGCCGTCTCGCGGTTGGCGGCCATCCAGTCGCGCTGCTCGAAGACTTCGAGCACGGCCAGCGCGGCGCGGCAGGCGAGCGGGTTGCCGGTGTACGAGTGCGAGTGCAGGAAGCCGCGCGCCACGCGGTCGTCGTAGAAGGCCGCGTAGACCTCGTCGGTGGTGAGCACGAGCGAGAGCGGCAGCGTGCCGCTCGTGATGCCCTTCGACAGGCACATGAAGTCGGGCCGCACGCCCGCTTGCTCGCAGGCGAAGAGGCTGCCGGTGCGGCCGAAGCCCACGGCGATCTCGTCGGCCACGAGGTGCACCTCGTAGCGGTCGCACAGCGCGCGGGCCTCGCGCAGGTAGGCTGGGTCGTAGGTGGCGATGCCGGCGGCGCACTGCACCAGCGGCTCGAGGATGAGCGCGGCCGTCTCGGCGTGGTGCACTTCGAGGTAGGCCTGCAGCGCCTGCAGGCAGTGCTGCGTGTGCTCCTCGGCCGAGACGCCGGGCGCCGCCTTGCGGGCATCGGGCGTGGGCACGGTGGCGCTGATGCGCAGCAGCGGGCCGTAGGCGTCGCGGAAGAGCGGGATGTCGGTGACCGACAGCGCGCCTGCGGTTTCGCCGTGGTAGCCGTTGCGCAGGCCGATGAAGCGGGTCTTCCGGAAATTGCCGTGGTTGCGCCAGCAATGCGCGCTCATCTTGAGCGCGATCTCGGTGGCCGAGGCGCCGTCGCTCGCGTAGAACGCGTGGCCGAGGCCGGTGAGCTGGCCGAGCTTTTCGGAGAGGGCCACCACCGGCTCGTGCGTGCAGCCGGCGAGCATCACGTGGGCCAGCGTGTCGAGTTGCTGGTGCAGCGCGGCGGTGATGTGCGGGTGGCCGTGGCCGAAGAGGTTGACCCACCAGGAGCTGATGGCGTCGAGGTAACGCTTGCCGTCGGGGTCGTAGAGCCACAGGCCTTGTGCGCGTGCGACCGGCAACGGCGGCAGGGTCTCGTGCTGCTTCATCTGGCTGCACGGGTGCCACACCGCCTGCACGCTGCGTTGTGCAAGGGTGCTCATGCGTCCACCACCATGCCGCTGCGGAAGGTTTCGAAGATGAGCATCAGCGGGCCTTGCGCGGTGACGATGCGGTAGCAGCGGCTCGCACGCAGGTCGGGCTGGCCGACGTGCTGCCACAGCGCCGCTTCGATCTCGGCGTTGCTCGCGAGCTGCTCGCGTTGCACGAAGAGGCGCTGCAGCAGGTGGCCGATGGGCGCCACACCTTCGTCGAGCTTGGCGAGGAACCAGTCGGGCACGGCGTCGAGGCGGGTGTAGGAGAGGTTGTCCATCAGCACGCGGCCATGTGCGTGCAGGCTCGTCACGCGGTGCAGGAAACGGCTGCCGCCAAGCTGCTCGCGCACGGCCTGCGGCACCTGCTCGGTCTGCTGTTGCGACAGCAGCTGCACCGTCATCGGCGCTTGCGCGATGGCCTCGCACACGCGGGTGGTGGAGCCATCGAGTGCCATCAACGCGCGCAGCAGCGGCGCGTGCTGCGGGTCGGGCGGGAAGGGGTGTCGATCTACACTCATTTGCTTCTTCTTGTCCCTGGCGGTTTTGGTTTTGTGAAACCCAGCATCGTACCGGCCACGCTCCACGCGACGCCGCAAGACCTCTACGCACGCCTGGGCGCGGTCGACGGCACGGTGCTGCTCGAAAGCAGCAAGCAGATGCCCGGCTTGAGCGGCTGGTCGTGGGTGACCGGCCCCGCGGTGGCCACGCTCGAAACGCGAGGTGCCCGAACGACCCTCGTCGACGCTTCGGGCCAGCATGTGCTCGGCGAATGGGCCGACCCCTTCGAGGCGCTCGCTGCGGTGCTGTCGCAGCTGCCGGCCGACACGGCGGCGCGGCCCGCGGGCCTCGGCTTCGCGGGCGGGCTGGTCGGTTACCTCGGCTACGACCTCGCGCGTTTCGTGGAGCGTCTGCCGGCGATCGCGGCCGACGAGCCCGCCCTGCCCGCGATGCGGCTGCACGTGTGCGACCACCTCTACGCCCACGACCACGCGAGCGGCACCTGGTACTGGTGCGAAATGGCCACGCCCTGGGGCGATGCCGAGACGCGCCAGCGGGTGTGGGCGACGACACGCGCCTGCGCCACGGCGCGCACGCCGGCCGCGGGCCGCTTCCAGGCCGGCGCGCCGCAGTCGCGCACGGCGCCGGCACGCTACCTCGGCCAGGTGCAGCAGGTGCTCGACTTCATCGCGGCCGGCGACATCTTCCAGGCCAACCTGTCTCACCGGCTCGAAGCGCCGTTCGAAGGCGACCCCTTCGCGCTGTACCGTGCGCTGACGGCGCGCAACCCGGCGCCGTTTTCCGCCTACCTGCCGGGCGATGGGTTTGCGATCGCGAGCGTGTCGCCCGAGCGCTTCCTGAAGCTCGATCTCACGCCCGCGGGCCGGGTGGTCACCGCGCGGCCGATCAAGGGCACGCTGCCGCGCGAAGCCGACCCGGTGCGCGACGACGCGCAGCGCCTCGCGCTCACGCACAGCGTGAAGGACCGCGCCGAGAACCTGATGATCGTCGACCTGATGCGCAACGACCTGGGCCGCGTGGCGCAGGTGGGCAGCGTGAAGGTGGAGCGGCTCTTCGAAGCCGAGCCGCACCCGAGCGTGTGGCAGCTCGTCTCGACCATCCGTGCCACGCTGCAAGAAGAGAAGGGCGTGGCCGACCTGCTGCGCGCCTGCTGGCCACCGGGCTCGATGACGGGTGCGCCGAAGGTGCGCGCGATGGAGATCATCGAAGCGCTGGAGCCGGTGCGGCGCGGGCCGTATGCGGGCGCGATCGGCTACTTCGACGCGAGCGGGGCGATGGACCTCTCGGTGGTCATCCGCACGGCCATCGTGCACGGTTCGCGGGTGATGCTGCAGCTCGGCGGCGCGGTGGTGGCCGACTCCGACCCGGCGAAGGAGCTCGCCGAGACCGAGGCCAAGGGCCGCTTCATCGTGCAGGCCTTGGCGGGGGTGAGATGAGGCATTGCCGACGCGGCGGGCCGAGCGCCGGGCCGCTCCCAAGCCGGCCCGCATCCCCTCGGGGGATCGGCCGATGTACGCATCGGACGAGGGGCTGACATGTTGACCGCAGCGCACAGCCGCCGCCTGCGCGAGATCTGGCGTTCGGCAGGCTGGCCCTGCCAGGACCTCATCGAAGTGGAGTTGCTGGCCGCGGGCTTCATCGAGCGCGTGCGCCAGCCGAGCGGCCACGAGACCCTGCGCGTGACCGACGCCGGCGTGGCGCTGCTGGTCGACGCGCTGCAGCGCAACCGCGCGCGGCGCGATGCGCATGAGGACCTGGTGGAGCGTGTGGCGCGCGAGATGACGCGTGCCGGTCGCCTCGCCTGGCGGGGCCTCGCCTTGCGCGCCAAGGTGGGCGGGGGCCCGGATTCACAAGATGGGGCACAGTGGGTGATGGCGATGCCCGACGTGTTCTCGATCCGCCACACCACGGTCGAGGCCTACGTCGAACCCATCGTGCACGAGATCAAGGTGAGCCGCGCCGACCTGCTGTCCGACCTGCGGCGCGAGGCCAAGCGCCACGCCTACCTGCAGCTCAGCGGCGAGTGCTGGTACGTGATCGCGCGTGGCATCGCCGAGGCCGACGAGATCCCGCCCGAGTTCGGGGTGATGGCCGCCGAGGGCGCGGCGCTGGAGGTGCTGCGCCCGGCACCGAAGCGCGCGTGTGCGATGTCGCTGCCGCTGTGGATGGCGCTGGCCCGCGCCACGCCGCTCGACGGCTGGCAGCACGACGACGCGCAGGGCCTGCTCTAGGCGCCGCAGCGGCCGGCCGCACCGGCCGGCAGCGCCTCGCGCTGCGCCAGCTCCACCTTCGCCCCGCGGAAAGTGCCCTGCGCCACGATCGACGCCGGCAGCGTGCCGCCGTGCGCCTGCGGCGTGAGCACCAGCGCCCAGCTCTCGTCGGCCAGGTGCAAGCTGCCGATGCCCTGCACCTGCGTGCGCTCGGTCTCCAGCACCAGCTCCTTCGTGCGGCCCACCCCGCCCGAGAACGCGACCGACAGCGCGCCGCAACGGATGGGCACCGGCTGGTTGCCGCCCACGAGGGTGCTCAGCATGCGGCCGGCGTGCAGGCCGAGTCGGGCATCGAGCTTCTTCGGCAGGCTGCCGCCGATGAACTGCAGGTCGAGCTGGCCGTCGACCCCGCCCCACCAGCTGGCGAGCGTGGCGCCGACGGTGCTGAGCTTGAGGCTGCCGTCGACGGCAGGCCATTGGACGTCGTGCACGTCGGGCTGGCGTGCGAGGCCGGGCCACAGCTCGGTCAGCTTCACGCCGCGGGCCTTGAGCTGCAGCGCGGCTTCGGGTTGCTTGCCCCGGGTGTCGAGCGCGAATCGGCCCTCCCAGCGGCCACCGGCGAGCTCGCCGCGCTGGAGCTGCACCTGCACGTCGCCGCGGTCGAGCGTGGCCAGCGCCGTCAGGTCGTGCGCCCCCGGCCACTTCGGGGCTTCGAGCGTGCCGATCTGCAAGGCGATGCGGCCATCGAGCTTGCGCAGGGCATCGAGCGGCAGCGCACGCTGCGGCAGCACGCGCGTGGTTGACGCAGGCGGGCGGGCTGCTGCAAGCGCGGGCTCGCCGTGGCGTGACGGCAGGTCCTGCAGGCGCAACCGCTCGCTTGTCACCGTCGCCTGCAGTGATGCGCGCCCGTCACGCTGCGCGCGGGCCGGCGTGTAGCGCGCCTCGCCGGCGAGGTCGGAGCGCCCGAGCGTGAGCTTGGCGCGACGGGTCACCCAGCTCGCGCCATCCCGCACCACCTGGCCGTCGAAGCGATAGGGCGGCGAGGCCGGCCACTCGCCCCGCGGCAGGAAGGCGTGCAGCTGCGCCAGCGTGTCGCCGCGCAGTTGCACCTGGGTGTCGACCGCCGACAGCTGCATCAGGTCGGCGATCTCGCCCTGCACCGCGAGCGTGGTGTCGCCGCTGCTGGCCTCGCCGCGCAGCGGGAAACGCTCTCCGGTGTCGACCATGCTCAGCACCGGCCCCGCCTCGGCCCGGCCCGCCCAGCCGGCGTCACCGAAGCGGCCCTGGAAGGCGATGCGTTGCGTGCGGCCGTCGTGCGGCTGCGCAAGCGGCGTCGACCGCGCCTCCAGCATGAGCCCGAGGCCGCGGTGGGCGAGCGTGAGGCGGCTGCGCTCGGCCTGCAGGCGCTGGACGCGCATGCGCGCGCCGCCGCGGTCGTCGGGGCGGGTGAGGCGCCAGTTGCGCAGCCCGTCGGGCTGGCGTTGCAGGTCGACGTCGGCCTCGACGAGGTGCATGCGGCGCATCACGCGCACGTCCGAAAAGAGGGTGGCCCAGTCGAAGGTGAAGCTGGCTTCGCGGGCGGTGATGAAGGGCCGGCTACCGCTCGCCCAGGGCGCGTTGGCGACCCGCAAGCCGCGCAGGCGCACCACGGGCTGCCAGTCGGCGTCGAGGCGGATCTGCAGGTCGTCGACCTGCACCTCGCGCTTCGACTTGTGCTCGATGTAGCGCACCACGGCCGGACGAGCCCAGTTCCAGTCCGCCATCAGCAGCGCGAGCACCAGCAGGACGCCCGAGGCGCCCAGCAGTGCAGCAAGGGTGCGCGGCGGCGGGTTCATGCAGGGCGATGCTAGGCAGCGCCGGGGCGGCGGGCGCCCGGCCAACCCCGCGTCTGCGTGTAGGACGTGGCGTGACGTTACGCTCGCGCTCATGCTGCGCCTTGCTCTTCTCGTGCTCGCCACCGCCACGCTCGCCGCTTGTGAGCGGCCCGCGGCACCCGCCGTCGCCCCGGCGCCGCCCGCCAGTGCCGCGGCGCTGGTGGTGCCGGCGCCCCTCGGCACGCCGGCCGCAACGGGCATCGCCTGGCTCGCCGCGAGCACCGATGCCGAGGTCGACGCCGCCTTCGCCCAGGCACGCGAGCAAGGCAAGCCGGTGCTGCTGTACTGGGGCGCCGAGTGGTGCCCGCCCTGCAACCAGCTCAAGGCCACGCTCTTCAACCGGCAGGACTTCATCGAGCGCACCCGCGCCTTCGTGCCGGTCTACCTCGATGGCGACCGGCCCGGCGCGCAGAAGCTCGGCGCGCGCTTCAAGGTGCGGGGCTACCCGACGCTCGTGCTCTTGAACCCGGCCGGCCAGGAGATGACGCGCCTGCCGGGCGAGGTCGACGCGCAGCAGATCACGCAGGTGCTGACCCTCGCCCTGGCGATGCAGCGGCCGGTGAAGGCCGTGCTCGCCGATGCCCGCGCCGGGCGGCCGCTGAGCGCGGGCGAGTGGCAGTTGCTGGCCTTCTATTCGTGGGAGACCGACGCCGGCGACGAGCAGGCGCAGGTGCTGCCCCCGAAACAACTGCCGGCCGCCCTGCGCGAGCTGGCCGCCGCCTGCCCGCCGGCGCAGGCCGAAGCCGGCACGCGCCTCTTCCTCAAGGCCTGGGCCGCCGCGGAAGCGCCACGCCCGGACGCGAAGGCGCGCGAGCGTTTTCTCGCGGTGCTCCGCAGCGCCGAGGCCTCGCGGGTGCAGATGGACGTGCTGGCCAACCACGCCGAGGCCCTGGCCAAGGCGTTCGCACCGGCCGGCGACAAGTCTCGTGCGGCGGTGCTCGAGGCCTTCGACGCGAGCTTGGCGGGCTTGGCCAACGACGTGACCTTGTCGCGCGCCGACCGGGCGAGTGCCTCCATCGCCCGGGTGCAGCTGGCCCGCCTCGACGCGGCCAAGCGCGTGCCGCCCGCGCTGATGAGCGACATCCGCGAGCAGGTGGCACGGCTGGACCGCGAGACGACCGACGGCTACGAGCGGCAGGCGGTGATCCCCACGCTGGCCTACCTGTTGCGCGAGGCGGGGGCCGCACCCGACTCCGACGCGCTGCTCAAGGCCAACCTCGCGCGCAGCCACTCGCCCTACTACCTGATGTCGAGCCTGGCCAGCAACGCGAAGAAGCGCGGCGACAGCGCCGAAGCCCTGCGCTGGAGCCAAGAGGCCTACCAGCGCAGCGAGGGCCCCGCCACACGCCTGCAGTGGGGCGCGGCCCATGTGGCGACGCTCGTGGAGCTGGCCCCGCAGGACGAAGCGCGCATCGAGGCGGCCGTGCTGCAGGTGCTGCGCGAAGCGGTGGCGCAGCCCCACGCGTTCTACGAGCGCAGCGCCCGTTCGTTGCAGCGGGTGGCCGACACGCTGGCCACATGGCAGAAGAAGACCCCAGGCCACGCCGACGCGATGGCGCGCCTGCGCAGCGAGCTCGATGCGCTGTGCGCCGCCGTGCCCGAGGCTGACGGCCAGCGCGACGCCTGCCGCAACCTGCTCAGCCCGAAGAAGGCTTCAGCCTGAGCTCGAAGCCGAGGTAGAGCAGGGCGGCGAGCGCCAGCGGCACCAGGTAGTACAGCGCGCGGTAGACCAGCAGCGCGGCCAGCAGCGGGCTCTCTGCGACGGGTGGCGACAGCAGCGTGAGGAACACCGCCTCCAGCACCCCGAGCCCGCCCGGCACATGGGTCACCACGCCGGCCACCGCGGCGGCGAGCAGCGTGGTGAGGGCGGCGGCGTAGTCGACCTGCGGTGGCAGCAGCGTGTAGACGGTGGCGCCGATCAGGCCCCAGTTGAGCGCCGAGAGCGCCAGCTGCAGCAGCGCCGCGCGCCCCGATGGCAGGTGCAGGTGGTGGCCGCGCACCGCAAAGCTGCGCCGGGGCGAGGCGAAGCACAGCGCCACGTAGCCGGCGGCGACGGCGATGAGCGCCGCCCCCAGCACCTGCAGCGCGCCCGCGCCGAGCGACCACCCTTCGGGCACCGCGAGGGGTTGCCACAGGCAGCACACGCCCGCGAGCACGAAGTAGCCCAGCCAGTTGGTCAGCATGCTGAAGCCGACGATGCGCGAGATGCGCGCCGCGCTCAGGCCCTGGCGCGAGTAGAGCCGTGCGCGCAGCGCGACGCCCCCCACCAGCGAGCCGAAGTTGAGGTTGAAGGCGTAGCTCGTGAAGGCGGTGGCGAGCACCCGCCACGCCGGCAGCTTGTGGCCGGTGTAGCGGCGGCTCAGCAGGTCGAAGGTGGCGTAGAGGGCGTGGCTGGCGATCGCGAGGCCAGCTGCGGCCACGAGGGTGGTGGCGGAGTAGTCGCCGATGGCCGCGGCCACGTCGCCCCACTTCACCGTGCGGGCGTAGCGCAGCACGAGCCACAGCACGAGGGCCAGGAAGACGGCCGAGGCGCTGCGGCTGAGCGCCGGCCACCACGGGCGCCGCGTGAACGGCACGCGGTGGGCCGGCGGGGCCGTGGGCGCCGCCTCAGACGCCATGGGTGCGGTGCTCGCGCGCGCCCTCGGCGGGGGTGGTGGCCTGGCTGGCGCTCACGAGGGCCGGCGTGTGCCGCGGCAGCCAGGTGGCCCAGTACGGAAAGCGGCGCAGCACGTGGAAGACGACGAAGCTGCGCACCACCTGCCACAGCGTGGGCTTGCCGTCGCCCTCGGCTGCGACCTCGCGGCAGCTTTCGCAGACGAGCTTGTCGAGCCGCTCGGCGAGCTGGCGGTTGAAGTCGGCGTCGCGGATGACGACGTTGGCCTCGAGGTTGAGCGCGAGGCTCAGGGGGTCGAGGTTGCTCGAGCCGACGGTCGACCATTCGTCGTCGGCCAGTGCCACCTTGCCGTGGAAGGGGCGCTGGCAGTACTCGTAGATCTTCACGCCCGCGCGCAGCAGGTGGTCGTGCAGCAGCTCGGCGCCGAACTTCACGATCGGCATGTCGGGCGTGCCCTGCAGGATGAGCCGCACCTCCACGCCGCGCCGTGCCGCGCGGCGCAGCTCGCGCAGCAGGCGATAGCCGGGGAAGAAATAGGCGTTGGCGATCCACACGCGCTTCTTCGCCGAGCGGATGGCCACGCGGTAGAGGCGCTCGATGTCGTCTCGGTGGTGGTTGTTGTCGCGCGTCACGAAGAGCGCGTGCGCGTTGCCGGCGTGTGGCTGCTGCGAAGGTGGCGCGACTGGCTTGCGGTGGAACCACCAGCGCCGCGGGCCGTGCGGCTCGTGGATGGCGGCGCGCACGAAGCCGTGGATGTCCGACACGATGGGGCCGCGCACCCGCACCGAGTAGTCCTGCTTGGCCTCGGGGCCGAAGTCGAGCAGGTGGTCGGCCGAGTAGTTGATGCCGCCGATGAACGCGAGCTCCCCGTCGATCACGACGATCTTGCGGTGCATGCGGCGCAGCACGTTGGCGCGGATGCCCAGCAGGGGCTTTTGCGGGTCGAACACACGGATGCGCACACCGGCCGCCGTGAGTTCGCCGATGAATTGCGGCGAGAGGTCGGGCGAGCCGAAGCCGTCGATGAGCAGGTCGACCTGCACGCCACGCTGCGCCGCCTCGACCAGCACCCGGTGCAGCGCCGTGCCGACCTTGTCTTCGAAGAGGATGAAGGTTTCGAGGATGACTTCGCGCCGGGCCTGCGCGATCGCCTCGAACACGGCCGGGAAGAAGGCCTCGCCGTTCTCCAGCAGCGTGAAGTGGTTGCCCGGCTGCCAGCGGGCGCGCTCGGTCATAACGAGATCTCCGCGACGAGCGGGGCGTGGTCGGAGAGATGCGACCAGGGCCGGCGCGGCAGGACCACCGGCGAGTGGATGCGCGCGTGGCGCACGTAGATGCGGTCGAGCGCGAGCACGGGCCAGCGCGCGGGGAAGGTGCGCACGTGTTCGCCGTGCGCGTGCACGAAGACTTCGCGCAGGCCGCAGCTGCGCTCCAGGATGGGGTTGGCCCGGTGGCGCCAGTCGTTGAAGTCGCCGGCCACCACCAGCGGGGCGTCGGCGGGCACTTCGGTGTGCACGAGCTTGCACAGCAATTCGAGCTGGCGCCGGCGGTGCGATTCCTTCAAACCGAGGTGCACGCAGATGGCGTGGATGCGCTGCTCACGGCCGGGCACGCGAAGCGCGCAGTGCAAGAGGCCGCGGCGCTCGGGGCCGGCGATGGAGACGTCGTGGTTCTGGTAGTGCTCGATCGGGAACTTCGACAGCACCGCGTTGCCGTGGTGGCCGTGTGGGTACACCGCATTGCGGCCATAGGCGAACTCGGGCCAGATCTCGTCGGCGAGGAATTCGTAGTGCGGGTCTTCCGGGAAGTTCAGGAACTTCGACGGGTGTTTCTCGTGCGCGCCCTGCACCTCCTGCAGGAAGACCACGTCGGCGCCGACGGCGCGCACGGCCTCGCGCAGCTCGTGCAGGATGAACTTGCGGTTGAAGAAGGTGAAGCCCTTGTGGGTGTTGACCGTCATCACCTTGAAGGCGAGCTCGGGCATGGGTCGGTCGGGCGGGTTGCGGGACATGCCCGTTTTTGTACCGTCAGGCCCTTGGCCGGCCTGTAGGACAAGGCCGGAGGCGGGCGCAGGCCGCGTTCCCGATCGTCCCGGCTCAGCGGGACGCGGTCGAGGCGGCCGGGCGGCTGCCCGCGGGCGCCAGCTGCACTTCGTACTGGGCGCCGCGGCTGCGGTCGCCGAAGAGCAGCGTGCCGCCCGCCCAGCGGTAGCTCGAGAGGAACTCGGCGATCTGCATGCCGCCGTGCAGGGTGATGCCCACGAGCAGGCCCTGCTCGAAGCTCAGCACGTAGCGGATGTCGTCGACGCGCAGGGTGAGCGTGCCGTCGGCGTCGACGCGCGCCTCCATCGGGCCGCAGGTGGGGGCGTTCTGGTTGAGGGTGACGCACATCTGCGCCTCGTAGCGGCCGGGGCTGGGCGCGCCGGCCGCAGTGCCGGTAGCGGCCGTGGCGGCCACCAGCAGCGGGAGCATCAACATGGTGCGTGCCCCCGCGTGCGCGTCACTTGATCAGGCCTTCCGCCTTGAGGGCGGCCTGCACCGCGGGGCGCGCCAGCATGCGGGCCATGTAGGCCGTGATGTTCGGGTACGGAGCCAGCTCGATGCCCACGCGGCCCGACCAGTTGAGCACCACGAAGAGGTAGTTGTCGGCCACGCTGTAGTCGCCCAGCAGGTACGACTTGCCGGCCAGCTGCTCGTTGACGTAGGCCAGACGGCCGTTGATGCGGCTCTTGGCGCCGTTCTTGACCTCGTCGCTCGCGTTCGGGTTGAAGAGCGGGCCATAGGCCTTGTGCAGCTCGGTGCCGATGAAGGTGAGCCACTCCTGCAGGCGGTAGCGCGGCATCGTGCCGTTGGCGGGCGCGAGGTTCTTGGCCGGCACCTGGTCGGCGATGTACTGCTGGATCGCGGCCACTTCGGTCAGGCGCTCGCCGTTGTCGAACTCCAGCAGCGGCACGTAACCCTTGGGATTGATCGTGTAGTAGTCGGTGCCGTCTTCGAGCTGGTGGGTCTTGGTGCTGGCGAGCACGGCCTCGAAGGGCAGGCCGGACTCGAGCAGGGTGATGCGGACGGACAGCGAGCAGGCGCCGGTGCTGTAGTAGAGCTTCATGTTCCGCCTAGGTCGTGGTGAAAGGGCGGTCATTACACCGCTTTCACCATGACCTTGCAGCGGGCGGTCAGCGGACGAAACGGCCGTCGCGGGTGACCTGCACCAGCTCGACGAAGCGCGAGCCGGTGTGGTTGCCGCTGGCGAAGTTGACGTCCATGCCGGCGATGCGCAGCTTGGTGGCGGCGAGTGCCGCATGCAGCTTCTGGCGGTTGAGGTCGCGGCCCATGCGCTTCAGGCCGTCGAGCATCACGAGGGCGTTCACATAGCCCTCGAAGCTGTAGTAGTTGACCGGCACCTTGGCGGTGGTGGCCAGGCGGCGATATTCCTTCACCGTCGGGTCGACCTCGTTCCACGGGTAGGGCATGACCTGCGAGATGGCAAGGCCGCGTGTCTTCTCGCCGACGACCTTGGCGATGAGGTCGCCCGGCACCAGCGACATGCCGTAGAACGACGGCTGCAGGCCACGCGCCCACACCGCCTTCATCAGCTCGCCGCCGAGCGCGCCGCCGAGGTACATGACGATGGCCTGGGGCTCGCCCGCCATCAGCGTGCCGGCCACGGCCGCGGCATCGGACGCATCGCCCTTCATGGGGGAGGCCGCCACCGGCTTCAGCTGGTGCGCGGCCAGCGCCTTCTCGATGAGGCGCATCGCTTCCACGCCGCCCGGGTTGTCGAGGTGGGCCACCGCGAGCTTGGTGATGCCGATGGTCTGCAGCTGCTGGACCAGCACCTCGGCCTCGCGGCCGGTGGTGGCGCGCACGAAGTAGGCCGAACCCTGGGCCTTGTCGCGCGCCGAGTCGGCCACTGCGTAGCCACCGACGAGCGGGGCGCCGCTCTCCTTCAGCACCTGGCTCGCCGCGGCCGTGGTGCCCGAGCCCACGCAGGCGAAGAAGGCGAGGGCTTTGTGTTCGCTCAGAAGCTTTTGGTAGTTGGCGACGGCCTTGTCGGGCTTCAGCTCGTCGTCGAGCGACACCACCCGCAGCTTGCGGCCGTTGACGCCGCCCTGCGCGTTCGCCGCGTGGAAGGCAAGGTCGGCGCCGGCCAGCATCATCTTGACCGGCGCGCCCAGCGGGCCGCCGAGGATGCCGCTGTTGCCGAGCACGATCTCGTTGGCGCTCTGGGCCCAGGCGGGAACGCCCAGGCTGGCCAGGCCGCCAGCGGCCAGGAAGTGTCTGCGTTGCATGTCGTCTCTTTCGCAGTGAATTCGGACGCACGTCCGAAGTGCTTGCTTTTCATAAGCAATTTCTGAGGCGGAGCCTACGCTTGTTGTGCTGGCGCGGGGAGTGGGGCGACTCCACATCCTTTGAGCGCTGTGTGCAAAAAGTCTTGAGCGCGGCGCTTTTCGTGGCGCATAGAGTGGCTGTCATGAACACCACCACCGCGCTTTCCAGCACCCCTGCCGTTCTTTCCGTTGCCACCTCGCGCCGCGTCGAGCGGCTGGTGCAGGGCCAGCCCACCTCCGACGGCGACGGCGTGAAGCTCACCCGTGTGCTGACGCAACCGCTGCAGCGCCGGCTCGACCCCTTCCTGATGCTCGATGCCTTCGGCAGCGACAGCGCGTCCGACTACATCGGCGGGTTTCCGAGCCACCCGCACCGCGGCTTCGAGACGGTGACGGTGATGCTCGAAGGCCGCATGCGCCACCAGGACAGCGTGGGCAACGTGGGCCTGCTCGAACCCGGCAGCGTGCAGTGGATGACGGCCGGCCGCGGGATCATCCATTCCGAGATGCCCGAGCAGGAAGAGGGCCGCATGGCCGGCTTCCAGCTGTGGGTCAACCTCGCCGCCAAAGACAAGATGACGGCGCCGACGTACCGCGACGTGCCGCCGCAGGGCGTGCCCGTCTTCACGCTGGAAAGTGGCGTGGCGGTGCGCGTGATCGCAGGCGTTAGCCACGGCGTGACTGGCGCGGTGACGCGCCCGACCACCGAGCCGCTGTACCTGGACGTGGCGCTGCCCGCGGGCACGACCTTCGCACAGCCTCTCCCGGCCGGCCACAATGCCTTCGTCTACGTGTACGGCGGCGCGGTCGAGATCGCGGGCACGCGGGTCGAACGCGAGCGCATGGCCATCCTCGCCAACGACGAGGCGGCGGACGGCGTGGCGGTTCGGGCGCTCGAGGGTGAGGCGAAGCTGCTTGTCATCGCCGGGAAACCGCTCCACGAGCCCATCGTGCAGTACGGGCCCTTCGTGATGAACACGCCGGCCGAGATCCACCAGGCGATGGCCGACTTCCAGCGTGGGGTGCTCGCGACCTGAGCCACGCGGCGCGCGGGGGCGGCCGATACTGGCTGGCCCCGTCTTTCGGCTCCAGGAGCGCGCCCATGATCGAGGTCACCGGCATCGACCACATCTACATCACCGTCTCCGACCTGGCCCGCTCGCAGGCCTTCTACGACACGGTGCTGCGCGAGGTGCTCGGCTTTCGCAGCAACAGCTTCGAGATCGGCGGCGACCGGCACGTGCAGTACTACAACCGCCACTTCGGCTACGTGCTGCGGCCCCGGCGTGGCAGCGGCACGCACGACCCCTACTCGCCGGGGCTGCACCACTTCTGCCTGCGGGTGGAGTCGGTCGACGACGTGGTGGCCGCCTCGAAGGCCCTGCGCGCCGCCGGCATCGATGCGAGCGAAGCGCACCTGCACCCCGGCTATGCACCCGACTACTGGGCCACCTTCTTCACCGACCCCGACGGGGTGCGGCTGGAGATCACCAACTACCGCGCCGAGCGGCGCGAGCGGCACGATCGGTGGCACGAATTGGGGGCTTGAGCAGCGCTTAAGCTCACGGCTTCGCTGTCTCCCACGCACCGCCTCGATGCCGCGCCCCATCCTCGACGAACCCCTGCTGCACCCGGCCATCCGCGACAAGGTCGCCAACCTGCACGCCGACATCGTGCACAACGTGCGCTCGGCAGCGGCATCGAACCCGGTGCTGGTGGTGGGCATGGCGTTCAACATGCCCGCGCGGCGTGCCCGGCGTGCGCTCGACACCGCCGGCGTGCCCTACCAATACCTCCAGTTCGGCAGCTACCTGAGCGGCTGGCGGCGGCGCAACGCGCTCAAGATGTGGACCGGCTGGCCCACCTTCCCGATGGTGTTCGTCAAAGGCCAGCTGATCGGCGGCGCGAGCGATCTGGACAGGCTCATCGCCAGCGGCGAGTTGAAGCGTCTGCTGGGGCAATGAGAGGCGCGCTCCTCGTCGGTGTCTGGCTGTGGACAGGGGCGCTGCAGGCGCTGGCGGCGGGCCCGGCGCCGTGCCGCGTCGACGGCCTCTCGCACCAGGTGCTGTGTGGCGCGGTGCTGCGGCCGCTCGACCCGGCCGCCGCCTCCGGCCCGCAGATCGCGGTGCACTACGTGGTGGTGCCGGCGCTCGCGCGCAACAAGCTGGCCGACCCGGTGTTCCTGCTGGCCGGCGGCCCGGGGCAGAGTGCGATCTCGCTGGCCGGGCAGGTGATGCCGCTTTTCGCGCGGCTCAACAACCGGCGCGACATCGTCTTCGTCGACCAGCGCGGCACCGGGCGCTCGGCGCCGCTCGTGTGCGAGGACCCGCGCCGCCAGTCGGTGGCCGAGCAGGCCGACCCCGAGCGGCAGCTCGCCCAGCTGCGCGAGTGCCGCCAGCGCCTGCAGGCGCTGCCGCACGGCGACCTGCGCCACTACACCACGCCGATCGCCATGCAAGACCTCGACGCGGTGCGCCGCACGCTCGGCGCCGAGCGCATCGACCTCGTCGGCGTCTCCTACGGCACGCGCGCGGGGCTCGACTACCTGCGCCAGTTCCCCGCGCACGTGCGGCGCCTGGTGCTCGATGGCGTGGCCCCGCCCGACATGGCGCTGCCCGCGAGTTCGGCGGCCGATGCGCAGACGGCGTTCGACGCGCTGCTCACCGCCTGCGAGGCCGAGCCCGCCTGCCGGCGCGAGCACCCCGACCTGCGCGGCGCCTGGTCGGCCTGGCTCGCCCGCCTGCCGCAGCCGGTGAGCGTGCAGCACCCGCTCACGGGGCAGCCGGAGCAGTTCACGCTGACGCGCGCGATGGCGATGTCGGCGGTGCGCGGCGCGCTGTACACGCCGGTGCTGATGCAGGCGCTGCCGGTGGCGATGCACGAGGCGACGCTCGGCCGCCCGCAAGGCCTGCTCACGCTCGGCAGCAGCCTCACCGGCCGCAAAGGCTCGGGGCTCGCGATGGGCATGCATTTTTCGGTGGTGTGCAGTGAAGATCTGTCACGCCTGGTGGCGGGGCGCGACACCGTGCCCGGCGACTTCGCCGACGGCCGCACCCTCTACGAGAAGGCCTGCGCCGACTGGCCGCGCGGCGAGCTGCCCGAGGCGTTCTACCGGATCGGCACGAGCCCGGTGCCCGTGCTGCTGCTGAGCGGCGGCCTCGACCCGGCCACCCCACCGCGCCACGGCGAGCGGGTGGCGCGGGCGCTGGGCGCGAAGGCGCGGCACGTGGTGGTGCCGAATGCCGGCCACGGCGTGCTCGGCATCGGCTGCGGGCCCGAGCTGCTGACGCGCTTCGTCGACCACGAGGAAGAGCGGGCCGCCCTCGCACTCGACACCCGCTGCGTGCAGGGCGTGCCGCGCCCGCCCGCGTTTCGGCCGGTGGGGAGCCTGAAGTGATCGAGGTGCAGGGCGTGGCCAAGCAGTTCGCCGCCGCACGCGGCGGCTGGCGCCTGCGCCGCGCCGCGCCGGTGCAGGCGGTGCGCGAGGTGAGCTTCCAGGCCGCCGACGGCCGCATCACCGGCCTGCTCGGGCCCAACGGTGCAGGCAAGACGACCACGCTGCGCATGCTCGCCGGCCTGATGACACCGGACGCTGGCACGCTCACGGTCGAAGGGGTGGACGTGGCGCGCGACCCGCAGGCGGCGCAGGCGCGCATGGGCGTGTTGAGCGATGCGCGGGGGCTGTACCCGCGGCTCACCGCGCGCGAGAACATCGTCTACCACGGCCGCCTGCACGGCATGGCGCGCGAGGCGGCGAACGCACGGGCCGAGTCACTCGCGCAGATGCTGGAGATGGCGCCCCTGCTCGACCGCCGCACCGAGGGCTTCAGCCAGGGCGAGCGCATGAAGACCGCGCTGGCCCGCGCGCTGGTGCACGACCCGCGCCACATCGTGCTCGACGAGCCGACCAACGGCCTCGACGTGGTGGCCACGCGCGCCTTGCGCGACACGCTGCGCTGGCTGCGCTCGCCCGAGGGCGGCGAGAAGTGCATCGTGTTCTCGACGCACATCATGCAAGAGGTGGAGCGGCTGTGCGACGAGGTGGTGGTGGTGTCGCACGGGCGCACCGTGGCGCACGGCACGGTCGACGAGTTGCTCGCGCAGACGGGCGAGCGCGACTTCGAGCAGGCGTTCGTGAAGCTGGCGTTTCCGGAGGTGACGTCATGAAGGCCGTCATGCTCGCGTGGGTGGTGATGGCCAAGGAGCTGGTCGACGCGCTGCGCGACCGGCGCACGCTGATGATGGTGCTGGTGTCGGCGGTGCTGCTCGGGCCGCTGGTGCTGGTGGCGCTGTCGAGCCTGCTCGCTTCGTTCGAGGAGCGTGCCGAGCGACGCGAGCTGGTGGCGGTGGGCATCGAGCATGCGCCGGGCCTGGCGAACTTCCTCGCGCGGCAGAGCATCAAGGTGCTGCCGGCGCCGACGGACTACGAAGACCTGCTGCGCCGCTCGAAGCTGCACGAGGCGGTGCTGGTGGTGCCGGCCGGCTTCGAAGCCGCGCTGCTGCGCGGCGAGCAGCCTCAGGTGGAGGTGGTGCAGGACAGCGGCAACCGGCCCTCGCAGGCGAGTGCGGCGCGGGTCTCGCGGCTGCTGCAGGCCTATGCGCGCGAGCGCGGCTCGATCGGGCTGATGCTGCGCGGGGTGTCGCCCGAGCTGCTGTCGCCGCTCGCGGTGCAGGAGCGCGACCTGGCGAGCACCCAGGCGCGTGCGGCCCAGCTCACCGCGATGCTGCCCTTCTTCATCATGATGGCGGTGCTCTACGGCGCGCTCAATGCTGCGCTCGACACCACGGCCGGCGAGCGCGAGCGCGCGTCGCTCGAGCCCCTGCTGATGACACCGTCGCCGCGGGCGGCACTGGTGGTGGGCAAGTGGGCGGCGGTGGCGTCGCTTGCGATGCTGATCGCGGTGCTGAGCTGCCTGGGCTTTTTGCCGGCGCAGTGGCTCTTGCGCAGCGACACGCTGCAGGCGATGTTCCAGTTCGGCCTGGTGGAGGCGCTGTGGTTCCTCGCGGTGCTGCTGCCGTTTGCCGCGGCCTTGTCGGCGGTGCTGATGGCGGTGGCGATCCGCTGCAAGACCTTCAAGGAGGCGCAGGCGGCCAGCACGCTGGTGGTGCTGGCGGTGTCGCTGCTGCCGCTCATGACCACCTTCAACCAGAGCGGCGAGGCGCCGTGGCACCTGTGGGTGCCGGCCCTCGCGCAGCACACGCTGATGACCAAGGTGCTCAAGGGCGAGGGCGTGAGCCCGGAGCAGCTGCTGGTGCCCGTCGTCGCCTGTGTGCTGCTGACCGCGCTCGGCGTGGCCTACGTGGCGCGGCGGCTGCGCGCCGCCGCACTGCGTTAGCGCCGCGCGTTCAGAGGCCCGCCTTCTTCTTGTCGAGCCAGCCGAGGGACTTGGCGTGCAGGCTCTGGATGTAGAGGCGGTCGTCGGCCTCGGTGACGGCGGTGGTCTCGGGGTAGGCGCCGGTCGGGTCCTGCAGGTCGAGCAGCACCTTGCCCGATTCGTCGAACGCGACCACGTGGCCGTAGGCGGGCGGCACCGGCCACAGCGCCTTCGGCAATCTCATCGACAGCGAGCGCAGCCAGGGCTTGCCGGCACTGTTGTCGATGAAGGCGCCGCGCGGTTTCACCAGGCCCATCCACACACGGCCGTCCTGGCCGCGCATCAGGTTGTCGGGGTAGCCGGGCAAGTTGTGCATCAGCACGCTGGCGGTGGCCTTGGGAGTCTTGGCGCTCACGGCCGTGGCGGTGGTGGCGACCTTCCAGATGCGGTACTCGCCGGTCTCGGCGACGAAGAGGTGCTGGTCGTCGGCAGAGAGCGCCACGCCGTTCGGGAAGCACAGGTCGGCGAGCAGCACGCGGGTGGCCTTGGTCGCCGGGTCGTACTCGAGCAGGCGGCCGGTCGACTGGTGCTCGATGATGTCGAGCACGCTCGCGTTGAAGGTGCCGCCCCAGGCCTTGGCGCCGAAGCGCTGGCTGGCGTCGGTGAAATAGATCTTGCCGCTCTTCGCGACGACCACGCCGTCGGCATAGACGATGGGCGTGTTGTCGACGCTGTCGGTAAGCAGCTCGAGCTTCACGCTCGCGCCGCTGCCAGTGGCGCGGAAGAGGCCGCCGTGCGGGCCGGCCATCGGGTCGGCGATGACCATCGCGCCGTCGGCATCGAAGTCGAAGCCGAGCGGGCGGCCGCCGGTCTGGATCACCACCTCGCGGCCCGAGCCGTCGGGGCGCATGCGGACGATGGCGCCGCTATCCACCGCGATGTAGAGCCAGCCGTTGCGAAAGACGATGTGCTCCGGGCCCCGGTGGCTGCCGAGGTCGAGGGTCTGCAGCCCGGCCAGGCGTGTGTTGGCCGCATGCGCGCCGGTGTAGCCTGGCGTCGGCGCCACGGTCCAGGCTACCGGCTTCACCGGCACCGGCCACAGGAGCAGGTAGGCCACGAGCGCGGCGACGACCACGAACAAGGCGAGCAGCAAGCGGCGCATCGGAATCCTCCTCCTTTGAATGGGGCCCGAGTATGCGCATGATGTGCACATGAATCAGCCCGTTGCATCCCTGAGCATCACCTGGCGCATTGCACGCCTCGAAGAACTCTCGCCCCTTGAACTGGCGCGCCTCTACCGCGCGCGCCAGACGGTGTTTGCCATCGAACAGAACAGCGTCTACCTCGACGCCGACAAGGCCGACGAACAGTCGTTCCACATTGCCGCGTGGGCCGAGGGCCACGAGCTGCCGCTTGCCTGCGCACGCCTGGTGGACCCGGGTGTGAAGTACACCGAGCCGTCGATGGGTCGCGTGGTCACCACCGCCGCGGGCCGCGGCACCGGCCTCGGCCGCGAGCTGGTGGCGCGTGTGCTGCGGCTGTCGGCCGAGCGCTTTCCGGGGCAGGGCAATCGGATCTCGGCGCAGTCGTACCTGCGGCGCTTCTACGGCAGCTTCGGCTACCAGGCCGTGGGCGAGGAATACCTGGAAGACGGCATCCCGCACATCGAGATGCTGCTACCGGCTGACCCGGCGGCCGGTCAATGACAAGCTCTTGGCATAGGCGCGCGCCCCCCGGCGCCTTAGTCTTTGCCTGTTGCCGTCACGGCAAACGCATGGACCCTGCTCCACGAGAGAGGGGGCCGGCGTGGACAGGCTTCCGGGTCGGGGAGGACACAAGGGAGGCGTGAGGCCTGCGGCAGCCGACGAGCCGCTGGCAGCCATCACGCCAACCCGAGGGCCTGGCCACGTCGGCATCCATCGGCCCGGCAGACCACCTGCCGGGCGCGCACCGATCCGCATCGGTCTCCAACGGGTTGCTCGCGCAACCTGCACCTACCGGGGTGTTTCCCAGGCCACCCATGCCCGTGCGGTGGCCTGTCTTTCTTTGTGCCTGTGTTCTTTGTGCCTGTGCGGTGCGAGCCTCAGTGCTCCACACGTTCCAGCGCGCGTTGCACCTCGCTCTGCCAGGGTAGGGCGTGCACCAGCTCGTTGAGGCACAGCGTCGCCTCGAAGCCGGTCAGCACCTTGCCCTTGGTGCCCACGAACTGCAGGTTGGTGACGAGCCCGAAGGGGTCGGCCATCGCGACCACGCCCTCCTGGATCTCGACCCAATCCCAGGCCACGCCGGCCGCGCCTTCGCCCGAGGGGCCGCCCCAGAGGGTCTGGCCGGTGGTGGGGCTGTCGGCGTCGCCGGGCTTGAGCACGCGGGTTCCGAGGTGCACGAAGTTGAGACTGGGCGCCTGCTGGATGGGACAGGTGACGGGGGGCCACGCACACACGATCCACGCGGGCGCGGCAGCGACATGGGGTTTGGACAATGGGCGCAGCATGAGAGTCCGATGGTTGTTGGAGTGGCGGCATGATGCGCACAAGCCAGCGCCTTCGCAGCTGTCAACCCTGCCAGCTGTCAAACATGACAGGTGTAATCTGTCGCAGGTCGCGAGAACTGGGCGACCCCGCCAGCAACAAGTGCCTTCAGGGCCGAACAGGGATGGATCACGAGTTACATCACGGCGACTACCTCGCGGTGCACGAGGTGTCGACCCCCGACGAGCTGCAGGCTTGCGTGGTGCGTTTCGCCCAGCGGCTGCAGTTCCAGACGGTCTCGCTCACCACGGTGCTGGAGCGGCCGGGCCAGGAGCCGGAATTCCGCTCGGTGCACAACACACCCGCGGCCTACCGCGAGAGTTTTGCCAACCTCGACGACGCCAAGCTCGACCCGGTCAGCCAGCACTGCAAGCACAGCCACCGCCCGCTCGTGTGGGACCAGTCCACCTATGTGCACGCCGGGCAGGGCGAGGCCTGGGAGCACCAGGCGCAGCACGGCTACCGCACCGGCATCGCGGTGGTCCACCACCTGCCGAACGGGCGCCACATGATGTTCGGCCTCGACCGCGCCGCGCGGCTCGTGCCCAACTCTGCGGAGGTCACTCGCGCACTCGCGGCGGCACAGCTCTTTGCGACCTATGCACTCGAGCCCGCGATGCGCCTTCTGGCCCCGCCGGAGCTGGAGCAGCACAAGGGCCTCGCGCTTTCACCGCGCGAACTCGAAGTGCTGCGCTGGACGATGGAAGGCAAGACCGCCTGGGAGATCGGGCGCATCCTCGGCATCGCGGAGAACACCGCGATCCGGCATGCCCACAACGCGTCGCGCAAGCTTGGGTGTTCGAGCAAGCATCATGCGGTGGTGAAGGCGTTGAGGTTGGGGTTGATTCAGTGAGGCTCCTGAATGGAAAGCATGCTGCAAGGCGAATACATATCGGTTCTGGACGCGAAGACCAAGCACGAGTTTGAAGCGCATGTCGTGCGTTTCGCCCAGGGGCTGGGCTTCCGGACGGTCACGGCGATGGCTGTGATCGACCACGTCCTGGGTGAACCAGAGTTTCATTGTGTCGACAACGGGCCTGCGGCCTATGACGCTTTGGCCAGCGATCCAGCCAACGGCAAACGCGATCCGGTGATGCAGCACTGCAAACACAAGAGCGTGCCCATCATTTGGAATCAGGCGACCTACGTTGTGGCGGGCGAGGGCAACAAGTGGGAGGAGCAGGCCCAATATGGCTATCGCTGCGGCATCGGTCTCGCCATGCACCTACCCAAAGGACGGCACTTTTTTCTGGGTGTGGATCGTGACCAAGCCTTGCCAGCGTGCCCGTCAGAGATCACCAGGATGACCGCGGCGCTGCAGCTGTACGCCGCCTATGCCCAGGAGGCGTCCACTCATGTTCTGTTGCCTTCGGTCGCTCCGCAGGAGACGGTGGCCCTCACCCCTCGGGAGCTTGAAACTCTTCGGTGGGCGATGGAAGGCAAGACGGCGTGGGAGGTGGGGCGCATTCTTGGAATTGCCGAGGACACCGTCGCGCGTCATGCCCACAGTGCGGCTCGCAAGCTGGGTTGCTCGAGCAAACTCCATGCGGTGGTGAAGGCGTTGAGGTTGGGGTTGATTCAGTGAGCATCTGGAGGGGCGGTCTTTCGTATCATGAGCGCTGACGCTATTGGCGACGGCCCGGAACAAGTTAGGAGTCAAGCTCATGTCAGGCCTGCTTCAAAGTGGCTACTTGTCCGTCCTTGAGGCCAAGACGAAGGACGAGTTGCTGGCACACGTTGTGCGGTTTGCGCGGGACCTCGGCTTTCAGACGGTCACCGCATCAACCGTCATCGACCACTTCATCGGCGATTCAGAATTCATATGGATCGACAACGCGCCGGCGGGGTATCGCGAGATCGGAGAGGACCGTAATACGGCCAAGCGCGATCCCGTGATGCAGCATTGCAAGCACAAGAGCGTGCCCATTATCTGGAGCCAGAACACCTACCTCGATGCCGGTCAGGCTGAGGTGTGGGAGGAGCAAGCCAGGTTTGGGTACCGACATGGCATCTGTCTTGCGCTCCATATGCCCGAGGGGCGGCACTTCCTGTTCGGCGTGGACCGTGACCAACCCTTGCCCAAGGACGTGGCGGAAATTACCCGCATGGTCGCTGCGTTGCAACTCTACGCTGTGCACGCACAGGAAGCTTCGGTTCGCTTGTTGCAGCCGGCTGTGGTCTCCCAGGAAGGGCCTTCTCTCACACCGCGTGAGCTCGAAACATTGCGGTGGACGATGGAAGGGAAGACCGCTTGGGAGGTTGCCAACGTCCTCGGCATCAGCGAGCGCACTGCCGTGCTGCACGCGAACAACGCGATGCACAAACTCGGGTGTGTCAACAAGCACCAGGCAGTTTTGAAAGCATTGCGACTTGGTTTGATCCGCTGAGCTGGCTCACCCCCCGGGGATTTCACCGAGCGCATCCCTGTAAGAGCTGACAGTTACCGGCCGACGTGGTGGCTGCTGCAATGTGTTCAGTGCACATCGCCTTGTGCACAGCCCACAGGAGCACACCATGCAGCCCACCACCACCAAGAGCGTTCCCGGTTCTAGCGTTTCTCCCAAGCAGCAGCCTGGTCAGACAGTTCCTGCGCCGCAACCGCTGCCGCCGGAACTGCTGCGGCAGGTGTCCGGTGGCGCACCCCGCCCCATGTGGTGATTGTTGGTAACGGGCCATGCCCTCCCTCTTCCGCCCTGAAGTCGTCGAAGGTCGACGGCAACAGTGGCTGGGCAGCATTCAGCTGATCCGGCCGGTATCCCTCGCCGTGCTCACCGCTCTCGTCGCCCTCACGGCGGCGGCGGCGGCCACATACCTATCGCTCGGGGAGTACACGCGCAAAGCACGTGTGAGTGGATACCTGGTACCGGATCGCGGAGTGATCCGCCTTGTGCCGCCGCAGGCTGCGACAGTCGTCGAGCGGCACGTGACGGAAGGGCAGGTGGTCAAGCGCGGCGACGTGCTGTTCGTGTTGTCGATGGAGCGGGCCACGCTCCGCGGCGACACGCAGGCCGCCGTGCAGGCCTCGCTCGCCGCGCGCGAGAAGAGCCTCAAACAATCGACCGAACACCAGCAGCGCCTGCAGCAATCGCAGGCGGTCGCGCTGCAGCGGCAGATCGCCGACATGCAGCAGGAACTGGCGCAGATCGGTGCCGAGGCGGCACTGCAGGCGCAGCGCCTCGCGCTCGCGCAACAGGCGCAGGCGCGACTGGAGTCGCTGCGCAACGACAACTTCGTGTCGTCCGCACAGGTGCAGGCCAAGGCCGAAGAGGTGCTCGGCTTGCGCGCCCAGTTGCAAAGCTTGGAGCGCCAGCGTGCGGTGCAGCAACGCGAGATTGGCAACCTGGAAGCGCAGGCTCGCGAGCTGCCGCTGCGCATGCAGGCGCAGCAGGGCGAGCTAGAGCGTGACCTGGCGGTCGTCGCGCAGCGCTCCGCCGAAAGCGAAGCGCAGTCGCGCCTCGTCGTGCGCGCACCCGAAGACGGCATGGTGACCGCCGTGGTCGCCGAGCGTGGCCAGCCGGTCACGCCGGGGGTGGCGCTGGCGAGTCTGCTGCCGGCCGATGCCAGGCTGCAGGCGCATCTGTTTGCGCCGTCGAGCGCGGTGGGGTTCTTGCACTCACACCAGCCGGTGCAGCTGCGCTACCAGGCCTATCCGTACCAGAAGTTCGGCCACCACGCGGGCGAGGTGCTGCAGGTGTCGCGCACGCCGCTGCAGGCCGCCGAGCTGGCGGGGCTCTCGCTGCCGGCACGTGCCGCCGACGAGCGCGAGCCGCTGTACCGCATCACCGTGTCGCTGGACCAGCAAGCGGTGCAAGCCTACGGCCGTGCGCAGCCGCTCGCCCCCGGCATGCAACTCGACGCCGACGTGCTGCTCGACCGCCGTCGCCTGATCGAGTGGATCTTCGAGCCCCTGCTGAGCGTGACGGGGCGCGTGTGAACCAAGCCGTGAACGGGTTGTATTGATGCTGGACTCACTCCACCTCGGTTGGGGCGCGCGACGCGTTCCGATGATCCTGCAGACCGAGGCCGCTGAATGCGGCCTCGCTTGCTTGGCGATGGTCGCGTCTCAGCATGGCCTGCGCACCGACCTGCCGACCTTGCGCAAGCGTTTCTCGCTCTCACTCAAGGGCGCGACGATGGCCGACCTCGTGCGCATGGCCGGGCGCATGCAGCTGAGCCCGCGGCCGCTGCGCGCCGAGATGGAGCACCTGCCCCAGCTGGCATTGCCCTGCGTGCTGCATTGGGACCTGAACCATTTCGTGGTGCTGGCCGAGTTGCATGGCGACGTGGCGGTGATCCACGACCCGGCGCGGGGCGTGCGCCGGTTGCGCCTGTCCGAGGTGAGCCAGCATTTCACCGGCATCGTGCTGGAGCTGTCGCCCGCGCCCGACTTCAAGCCCAAGGAAGAGAAGCAGTCGATCAGCATGCGGCAGATGATGGGCCGCGTGTCGGGCCTGCGCCGTTCGCTGGGGCAGATCTTCGTGCTGGCGCTGGCGCTCGAAGCCTTCATGCTGCTGTCGCCCTTCTTCATGCAGTGGGTGGTCGACGGCGTGCTGGTGAGTGCCGATCGAGACTTGCTCCTCACGCTGGGCGTCGGCTTCGGCCTGCTGGTGCTGGTGCAGGTGGCCACCGGGGCCATCCGCTCGTGGGCGGTGCTGTACCTCTCGTCCACGCTCAACCTGCAGTGGCTGGGCAATGTGTTCGCTCACCTGATGCGGCTGCCGGTGAGCTGGTTCGAGAAGCGCCACACCGGCGACATCATGTCGCGCTTCGGGGCGATCCAGAAGATGCAGGAGACGCTGACCACAAGCTTCATCGAAGCCGTGCTCGACGGGCTGCTGGTCGTGCTGACGTTTGCCGTGATGTGCGTCTACAGCGTGACGCTCGCCGCCATCGCGGCCGGCAGCGTGGCGATCTACGCGCTGCTGCGCTGGGCCTTCTTCCGGCCGCTGCGCGAAGCGACCGAAGAAGAGATCGTGCACACGGCCAAGCGCTCGACGCACTTCCTCGAATCGCTGCGCGGCGTGCAGAGCATCAAGCTCTACAACCGCCAGGAAGACCGCCACGCCGAGTTCATGAACAAGGTGGTCGATGCGATGAACGCCAACATCGCCACGCGCAAGCTCGACCTGCTGTTCGGCGTGCTGCACAAGCTGGTGTTCGGGCTGGAGCGCATTGCAGTGATCTGGGTCGGCGCGCTGCTGGTGATGGACCAGCGCTTCTCGGTCGGCATGCTGTTCGCGTTCTTCGCCTACCGCGAGACGTTTTCGACCCGGGTGAGCGGGCTGATCGACAAGGTGGTCGAGCTCAAGATGCTCAAGCTCGAAGGCGAGCGCCTGGCCGACATCGTGCTCACCGCACCCGAGGCCGAGCCCGACGTGCCGGGGCGCGAGCGCGGCGAGGAGCCTGCGCGCCTGGAGCTGCGCAACGTGAGCTTCCGCTACTCCGACAACGAGCCCGAGGTGCTGAAGGACGTGAGCTTCACCATCGAGCCGGGCGAGTCGGTGGCGATCTCGGGGCCCTCGGGCTGCGGCAAGACGACGCTGCTCAAGATCCTGCTCGGCATCCACGAGCCGCAGGCGGGCGAGGTGCTGGTGGGCGGCGTGCCGCTGCGCCAGCTGGGGCTGCGCAGCTTCCGCGACATGGTCGGCACGGTGATGCAGGAAGACCAGCTCTTCGCCGGCTCGATCACCGACAACATCAGCTTCTTCGATGCCCATGCCGACCCGGCGTGGGTGGCCCAGTGCGCGCGGCTCGCGGCCGTGCATGACGAGATCGAAGCGATGCCCATGGGCTTTCACACGCTCATCGGCGACATGGGCGCCAGCATCTCCGGCGGGCAGAAGCAGCGCATCCTGCTGGCCCGCGCGCTCTACAAGCGACCCCAGATCCTGTTCCTCGACGAAGCGACCAGTGCGCTCGACGTGGACCGCGAGCGCCTGGTGAACCAGGCGGTCCGCCGGCTCGACCTCACCCGCGTGATCGTGGCGCATCGGCCCGAGACCATCGCTTCGGCGTCGCGCGTGATCGTGCTGAAGGACGGGCATGTGGCTCAAGAGCTTCGCACCGTCGGTGCGGGCCGCTAACTCATTCATCGCTCATGCACCTGTCTCTCTCACCGGGGAGTGAGCCCAATCCGCATGCGCTGGCGGCGCTCACGCATGCGGCCGAGAGCTACGCGATCGTTGCGTCGCAAGACATCGTCGACAGCCGCGGCGTGAAGCTGTGGGCGCGCGGGCAGCCGGTGTCGGCAGCCTTGCAGCAGCGCTTGCTGGAGCGGCGGCTGAAGCAGCCCGTCGAAGCCTGCCTGCAGGCGGAGGACGGTGTTACGCCGTTCTCGCTGATGCACGACCTGCAGGCGCTGCTCGAGTCAACGCACCCGCTGGCGCCGGCGCTGCGCACGCAGGGGCGCGAGCTGGTGGCCCAGCTCAAGCAGATGCCGCTGCACGCCGTGGCGCAGCTGCTGCTGACCACCGCCGCCGCCTCGCGTCCGCAGGCCCTCGCGCATGCGGTCACCGGCATGGCGCTCGCAGGCGCGATGACGGCGAGCCGCCAGGCCTCGTCGCTCGAGATCCGACTGGCCATGCTCGGCGGGCTGCTGCACGACATCGGCGAGATCTACATCAACCCCGCCTTCCTCGACTACACCCACGCACTCGACCTGCTCGGCCACAAGCACCTGGTGGTGCACCCGCGCGTGGCGCAGATGCTCCTGACCGGGCTCACCGACTACCCCAAGGCGCTGGGGCAGGGCATCGCCGAGCACCACGAGCGGCTCGACCGCTCCGGCTACCCGGCGCGGCTGGGGCCCGATGGCTTGTCGACGCTCGGGCGGGTGCTGTCGGTGGTGGAGCTCACGCTCGGCAGCATCAACGATTCGCATGCGCCCTTGACCCGTGCAAGTTTCGCGTTACGCGTGGTGCCGGGCGAGTTCGACCCCACCTGGTCGGCCTTCGTCTGCGAAGCGGCCAACGACGCAGCGGAAGACTTCGCCATCGATGAGCAGCCCGAAGCGGCAACACTCGCTGCGCAGCTGGCCGAGATCGACCACCAGATGGCCGCGGCGCATCAGCTGGCGAAGGAGCTGAACGAGCAGCGCCGCACCTCGCAGATCACCGAGGTGGTGGCCGATGCGCTGCACCGCCTGGAGCGGCTGCGGGTGGCGTGGAATGCGCTCGGCCTCTGGGGCGAAGAAGCGGTGACGGCCGGCATGGCGCCGGGCGAGCGGCTGGAGCTGGTGCTCGCCGAGAGCGAGCTGCGGCAGCGGCTGCGGGCGTTTCACCGCGAGTGCCTGCTGCTGAGCGAAGGGCTGACCGAGGCAGAGAAATTCCGGCTCTCGCCGCTGTGGCAGGGGCTGCTGGAGCCGATGTGACATGGGCGCGTCAAGGAGCGGTCTGCTCTTCGACGTGGCCCAGCCAGCGCATGGCTTGCTCGCGGGTGTCACCGCACATCTCGGTGGAAGGCTGCAGCGAGCTGCACACCGCGGGGCGGTCCGGGTGGCCGAAGATCGCGCAGGCGTTGTCCGGCGTGAGGTGCAAGCAGCGCACGCCCGCCGGCTTGCTGATGCCGTTGACGAGCGGCATGCCGGGAATTGGCGACGAGATCGAGGGTGCGATGCAGCAGGCGCCGCAGCCGGGTCGGCAGTTCATGCGCCGATTATTTGACGGGGCGGTGGCCGGTGGCGCAGGTCTTGGCGCGCCGGCCGTGACGCCCAGGGCCGGCCCACCTAAAATTCACGCCCTGCCTGCACGGGCGTGTTCCGGAGTTGACTGAACACCGCGCCCCGTGCCCCTCTCCCGGAGCCCCCATGTTGTATCCCCATGAATTCGACGTGATCGTCGTCGGCGGCGGCCATGCCGGCACCGAGGCCGCACTGGCGGCGGCGCGCATGGGCGTGAGCACGCTGCTGCTCACGCACAACATCGAGACGCTCGGGCAGATGAGCTGCAACCCGTCGATCGGCGGCATCGGCAAGGGCCACTTGGTGAAGGAGGTCGACGCCTTGGGCGGGGCGATGGCCGCGGCCACCGACGAGTCGGGCATCCAGTTCCGCATCCTCAACGGCTCCAAGGGCCCGGCGGTGCGCGCAACCCGGGCGCAGGCCGACCGCATCCTCTACAAGGCGGCCATCCGTCGCCGTCTGGAAAACCATCCGAACCTGACGCTCTTCCAGCAAGCGGTTGACGACCTGATGGTCGAAGGCGACCGGGTGGTCGGGGCTGTCACACAAGTTGGCATTCGCTTTCGGGCGAAGGCGGTGGTGCTGACGGCCGGCACCTTCCTCGACGGCAAGATCCACGTTGGCCTGCAGAACCATGCGGGCGGCCGGGCAGGGGACCCGCCGGCGGTGTCGCTCTCCGCACGGCTCAAGGAACTGCAACTGCCCCAGGGGCGGCTCAAGACCGGCACGCCGCCGCGGCTCGACGGCCGGACCATCGATTTCTCGATGCTCACCGAACAGCCCGGCGACCTGGACCCGGTGCCGGTGTTCAGCTTCATGGGCCATGTGTCGCAGCACCCGCAGCAGGTGCCGTGCTGGATCACCCACACCAACGAACGCACCCACGAGATCATCCGCTCCGGTTTCGACCGCAGCCCGATGTTCACCGGCGTGATCGAAGGGGTGGGGCCGCGCTACTGCCCGAGCATCGAAGACAAGGTCAATCGCTTCGCCGACAAGGATTCGCACCAGATCTTCCTGGAACCTGAAGGCCTGACGACACACGAGTTCTACCCCAATGGCATCAGCACGAGCCTCCCGTTCGACGTGCAGCTGGCCGCCGTGCGCTCGATGCGCGGCCTGGAGAACGCACACATCCTGCGGCCGGGTTACGCCATCGAGTACGACTACTTCGACCCGCGTGGGCTGAAGGCGAGTTTCGAGACCAAGGTGATCCAGGGCCTCTTCTTCGCCGGCCAGATCAACGGCACGACCGGCTACGAGGAGGCGGCGGCGCAAGGCTTGTTCGCCGGGCTCAACGCCGCGCTGCAGGTGCAAGGCCGAGACGCCTGGTCGCCACGGCGCGACCAGGCCTACCTTGGCGTGCTGGTGGACGACCTCATCACCAAGGGTGTGACCGAGCCGTACCGCATGTTCACCAGCCGGGCCGAGTTCCGGTTGCAGCTGCGCGAAGACAACGCCGACCTGCGGCTGACCGAGGTCGGCCGCGAGCTGGGCTTGGTCGACGACGAACGGTGGGCCGCCTTCAACCGCAAGCGCGACGCGATCGCCCGTGAGACCGAACGGCTGCGCTCTGCCTGGGTGCATCCGGGTTCATTGCCGGCTGACGCGGCCGAGCGGCTGCTGGGTAAGGCGATTGAGCGCGAGTACAACTTGGCCGAGTTGATGCGGCGACCCGGTATCGGTTTTGACACCGTGGCCGAAGTCGCCGCGATTGCGAAACCGGAAGCCGGTGTTTCACGTGAAACACTGCGGCAGGAGCTGGGTGCGGAGCTGGCGGACGCCGTGGTCGAGCAGGCCGAGATCAGCATCAAGTACGCCGGCTACATCGACAAGCAGATCGAGGAAGTGGAGCGTGCTGCCCACTACGAGGGCCTGCGCCTTCCAGCCGAACTCGACTACGCGCAGGTCACGGCCATCAGTTTCGAGGCCCGCCAGAAGCTGGCGCTGCACCGGCCGGAGACGCTGGGGCAGGCGTCGCGCATCTCCGGGATCACCCCCGCCACGATTTCGCTCTTGCTCATCCACCTGAAGAAGGGGCGATTCAAGGGATTTGCGGCCAACGAACCGTCGGGTCGCAATGCCGCCTGAGCCGTCCCTCGACTCGCTGCGGGATGCGCTCCTGAGAGGCGCCGAGGCCCTGGGGGTGCCGCTGACCGACGGGCAGTGCACGTCGCTGCTCGGCTACATCAGCCTCATGCAGAAGTGGAATGGGGTCTACAACCTGACCTCCTTGCGTCGGCCAGCCGAGATGGTGACCCACCATCTGCTGGACAGTCTGGCCGTGCTGCCCCCGTTGCGCCGTCATCTGGCCGGCAAGCCTGCACGTGTGCTGGACGTGGGCAGCGGCGGGGGGCTGCCGGGCGTCGTGCTCGCCATCCTGGAGCCAAAGCTCGAAGTGACCTGCGTCGACACGGTGGGCAAGAAGGCCATCTTCGTGCGGCAGGTTGGGGTGGAGCTGAAGCTGCCCAACCTCTTCGCCGTGCATGCGCGGGTGGAGGACCTGCGCCTGCCGCCGTTCGACGTGATCACCTCGCGCGCTTTTGCCTCGCTGGCCGACTTCACTCACCTCACACGCCATCTGGCCGGAGACCGCAGCGTCTGGATGGCAATGAAGGGCAAGCGACCGGACGATGAAATCGCGGCGCTGGACTCAGAGTTGTCGGTGTTTCACGTGGAACAACTGGCCGTGCCGGGTCTGGATGCTGAGCGGTGCCTGGTGTGGATCCACAAGGCACCTGCCGGGTGAGGCGCCCATGACCGTCTTTGGCATCTCCGACTTCGGCACCTACTGCCTCTCGATCCTGGTGTTCCTCGCCTTGCCCGGGCCGGGCACCTTCGCGCTGCTCACGTCCACCGCCAAGGGCGGCTTCCGTGCCGGGGCCGCCGCCACCTTCGGCCTGATCGTGGGCGACCAGGTGCTGCTCTGGGCCGCGGTGGCCGGTGTGGCCGCCTTGCTGGCGGCCCACCCGGTGGTGTTCCACGCGATCCAATACGCAGGGGCCGCTTACCTCGCCTGGATCGGCTTGAAGCTTATCTTCGCGAAGGAGGGCGCGGCGTCGCCCATCCATATCGAGCCACGCCGCTACTTGCGCCAGGCATTCCTCATCACCTTGCTGAACCCCAAGGCCATCGTGTTCTACATGGCCTTCTTCCCGCTCTTCATCAACCCGGCCACGCACCAAGGCAGGGTCACATTTGCCGCGATGGCCGTGACCATTGCGGCGATCACGCTGGTCTACTGCCTCACCTTGTGTGCGTTCGCCGGGCTGGTGACGCAGCAGGTCAGGGCGCACAAGCGGCTCGCCAAGGGGCTCGAGCGCCTCGCCGGCCTGTTCCTGGTCGCCTTCGGCATCCGTCTCGCGGCGCCCTGAGCGCCATTTTTCTTCCCACCTCCCGGATCGGTCATGACCCGAATCTTTTGTGTTGCCAACCAGAAAGGCGGCGTCGGCAAGACGACCACCACCATCAACCTCGCGGCCGGGCTCGCCAGGATCGGCCAGCGTGTGCTGGTGGTCGACCTCGACCCGCAGGGCAACGCCACCATGGGTTCGGGCGTGGACAAGCGGGCCTTGAAGCTCAGCGTCTACGACGTGCTGCTGGAGTCGGCCTCCATCGCCGAAGCCCGCCAGCGCAGCGCGAAGGTGGGCTACGACGTGCTGGGTGCCAACCGCGAGCTGGCCGGCGCCGAGGTCGAGCTGGTCGAACTGGAGCGCCGCGACAAGCGCCTGAAGGCCGCCCTCGAAACCGTCCGCAACGACTACGACTTCGTCCTGATCGACTGCCCGCCAAGCTTGAGCCTGCTCACGCTCAACGGCCTGTGCAGCGCCCACGGCGTGATCGTGCCGATGCAGTGCGAGTACTTCGCGCTCGAAGGCTTGAGCGACTTGGTCAACACCATCAAGCAGGTGCACGCCAACCTCAACCCCGACCTGCAGATCATCGGCCTGCTGCGGGTGATGTTCGACCCGCGCATCACGCTGCAGCAGCAGGTGAGCGAGCAACTCAAGGCGCACTTCGGCGAGAAGGTGTTCAACACCGTGATCCCGCGCAACGTGCGCCTGGCCGAGGCGCCGAGCTACGGCTTGCCCGGCGTGGTGTTCGACCCGGCCTCCAAGGGGGCGCAGTCCTTCATCGAGTTCGCCGAAGAGATGGTGAAGCGCATCAACACGCTCTGACCCACCGACCGATGCAGCTGCCTGTCCCCGACCTCAACCCGCGCTTCGACAGCCAGTTGCTGTCGCGGGTGGAAGACGCCGGGCTCAACGCCAGCGCGCCGCCGCAGCAGCGCTGGGTCGATGGCTGGCTGGTGCGTTTCTCCGCGGGCAAGGCCAAGCGGGCGCGCTGCATCAACGCGGTGGCCGACGGCCGCCTGAGCGTGGCCAGCCGGCTGGCGCAGTGCGAGCAGGTGTATGCCGACGCCGGGTTGCCGATGGTGGTGCGTATCACGCCGTTCACCCGCCCGGCCCACCTCGACGACACCCTGGCCGAAATGGGCCTGCGCAGCATCGACGACACCCGCGTGATGGTGCTGGACCGGCTCGATGCGCTGCCCGCACTCGATTGGCCCGCGGGCTGGTCAGCCCACAACATCGGGCTCGACCCATTCGCCCAGCGCGTCGGCGCCTTGCGCGGTTCGCCCTTGTCGCAGCGCCAGGCCCACGCCGAGCGGCTGCTGCATTCGCCGGTGCCGTTCACGGCCTTCGAGCTGCGCGAGCAGGGCGAAGTGCTGGCCTGTGGCCAGTACGCGATGGAGGGGGATCTGGTCGGGCTCTACGACGTGTACACAGCGGAAGACGCCCGCGGCCGCGGCTGCGCCAGCCGCCTGTGCCTGCACATGCTCGCGCACGCCCGCTCACGCGGGGCGCGGCATGCCTACCTGCAGGTGGAGCACGACAACCACAGCGCGCGTGCCATCTACCACCGGCTGGGTTTTGCCGACGGCTACGCCTACCACTACAGGACGCGCTAGGCCTGCGCCGTCAGACCAGGCCGAGTGACTCGTCCACGCCCAGGTGCACGTTCATCGACTGCACCGCGGCGCCGCTCGCACCCTTGCCCAGGTTGTCGATGCGGCACATGAGGATGGCCTGGCTGTCGTTGGCGAAGACGAAGACGTCGACGTTGTTGGTGTCGTTGTTGGCTTGCACGTCGAAGAAGCCTGACTCCAGCGTCGCCGCGTCGCGCAGCGGTTGCACGCGCACGAAGCGCTCGCCGGCGTAGCGATCGGCCAGGGCCTTGTGCAGCGCGTCCGGGGTGGTGCCGGCCTTCAACTGCGAAAGATGCAAGGGCACACTCACTGCCAAACCCTTGAGGAACGGGCCCACGATGGGCTGGAAGATGGGCGGCGTCTTGAGCCCGGTGTGGGCCGACATCTCGGGCACGTGCTTGTGCGCCAGCGTCAGGCCATAGGGGCGGGGGGCATCGAGCTTCGGGTCGCCGCCGGCTTCGTACTGCTCGATCATCTTCTTGCCGCCGCCGGAGTAGCCCGTGATCGAGGTGGCGCTGACCGGCAGCGTGGGCGCCACGAGACCGGCGTCGACCAGCGGGCGCAGCAGCAGGATGAAAGCGGTGGAGTGGCAACCGGGGTTCGAGATGCGCTTGGAGGCGCGGATGCGGTCGCGCTGGTCGGGTGCGAGCTCGGGCAGGCCGAACACCCAATCGGATGCGGTGCGGTGCGCCGTGCTTGCGTCGATCACGCAGGTGTTGGGGTTGTTGACGAGCGCGGCGGCTTCCTTCGCGGCGGCGTCGGGCAGGCAGAGGAACGCCACGTCGGCAGCATTGAGCAGGCGGGCGCGCTCGTCGGTGTCCTTGCGGCGCTCGGGCGCGATGCGCAGCACTTCGATGTCGCTGCGGTTCGCCAGATACTCGTTGATGCGCAGGCCGGTCGTGCCCTCCTGGCCGTCGACGAACACCTTGTAGGTCATCTCCATCACCTCTGAATTCAAAGAAGCCGACAGGATACGGCAGCCACATGACGACACCCCCCAGCACCTCCTTGCCCGCTTCGCGCTTGTCGGTATTCCGCGTGCTGTTGCTGCCGGGCTGGCTCGATTCCGACGCGGCGCATTGGCAATCGCGGTGGGAGCGGCTGCACGGCGACCACCGTGTCACGCAGGACGACTGGCAATGGCCCAAGCGCGGCGACTGGATGGCGCGGCTCGAAGACGTGCTGCTGCAAGACGACACGCCCGCAGTGCTCGTGGCCCACAGCCTGGGCTGCCAGCTCGTGGCCGCGTGGGCGGCGCACTCTCGGCACACGGCGCGTGTGGCCGCGGCCCTGCTCGTGGCACCGCCCGACGTGGAGCGTGAAGACATGCCGCCACAACTCGCGCCGTGGCGGCCCATCGTGCGCGCGCGCCTTCCATTTCCGAGCACCGCGGTGGTGAGCCGCGACGACCCCTACTGCGCACCCGAGCGGGCCGCCGAGATGGCGGTGCAGTGGGGCTGCGAACTCGTGTCGGTGGGCGACCGCGGCCACCTCAACGGCGAATCGGGCCTGGGCGATTGGCCCGAGGGCCGCGCGCTGCTGGATGCGCTGTTGGCGCGCACCTGAGGCCGCTCGACGGGCGGCGCTGTCGATCAGACAGAATGCGCCCATGGTCACGAAGAAACCCAAGGGCTTAGGCCTGGGCCTCGAAGCACTGCTCGGCCCGAAAGTCAGCGACACCCCTGCGCCCGCCAACGAAGGCGCGCCTCGCACGCTCAAGCTCTCGCTGTTGCAGCCCGGCAAGTACCAGCCGCGCACGCGCATGGACGAAGGCTCGCTCTACGAGTTGGCCGAAAGCATCAAGGCGCAGGGCGTCATGCAGCCCATCCTCGTGCGGCCGGTGGGAGAAGGGCGCTACGAGATCATCGCCGGCGAGCGCCGCACACGCGCTGCCAAGCTCGCAGGCCTCGACGACGTGCCGGTGCTCGTGAAGGACGTACCCGACGAGGCCGCCGCTGCGATGGCGCTGATCGAGAACATCCAGCGCGAAGACCTGAACCCACTCGAAGAAGCGCAAGGCATCGCGCGCCTCGTCAACGAATTCCATCTCACGCACGAGCAGGCCGCACAAGCGGTGGGCCGATCGCGCAGTGCCGCGAGCAACCTGCTGCGCCTGCTGAACCTGGCCGAGCCGGTGCAGCAGATGCTGATGGCCGGCGACATCGACATGGGCCACGCACGTGCGTTGCTGCCGCTCGAAGGTGCGCAACAAATACTGGTCGCCGCGGAAGTGGTCGGCAAGAAACTCAGTGTGCGCGAGGCCGAGAAGCTCGTGGCGAAGACGGCCTCTGCGCGCCAAAAGCCCCTGCTGCGCATCGCAAAAGAGAAATCACGCGATATTTCACGCATCGAGGAAGAACTCTCGGACGCGCTGACGGCGCAGGTCGAGATCCGCGTGAAGAAGCGAACCAAGCGTGGCGAGCAAGGCGAGGTGGCGATTCAGTTCGGCTCGTTGGATGAACTCAACGGCCTGCTTCAAAAACTTGGCTTGTCCGACGCGTAGGCGTATCTTGAGGGCGGTGCGATCGGTTGACGTCGGATTCCATGAGGAACTCTCGGTGTCGCATGGCGCTCTGTGTTGATAGGAAGTGTTTTCATTGATGAAGTCGAGCAAGGGGCCGCGGCACACTCCTTGCAAAGCAAAGCTCGAACTGCGGTGATTTTTCGCTTCTTCTCGAGACCTGGTTGTGCACACAATGAATCAAGCTTGATCACACGATGACGCATTGACTGCGTGATCAGAGCGGCTGACGAACAGGAAAGCTCTGATGGAGCCTTGAAGCGGGTTTCATCAGAACTTCCCCAGACGTCACCGAGGTGGCCCCTCGGTGGTGTCTTCCTGAACCAGGAGGTCAGCATGGATGTGATCAGCCATTTCGCCGCGCGATACGAGCGCACGCGTGAAGAGGAACTCTCGCTCGAGGAGTACCTCAACGAGTGCAAACGCAACCCCATTGCGTATGCCACCGCTGCCGAGCGCATGCTCAAGGCCATCGGTGAGCCGCAGACCATCGACACGCGAAACGACCCGCGGCTGTCGCGTCTGTTCGCCAACAAGGTCATCAAGATCTACCCGGCCTTCGCCGAGTTTTACGGCATGGAAGACGCGATCGAGCAGGTCGTGTCGTACTTCCGGCACGCGGCTCAAGGCCTGGAAGAAAAGAAGCAGATCCTGTATCTCCTGGGCCCGGTGGGTGGCGGCAAGTCGTCGATCGCCGAGCGCCTGAAGTCGCTGATGCAGGAAGTGCCCTTCTATGCGATCAAGGGCTCACCGGTGAACGAGTCGCCGCTCGGCCTCTTCGATCTGACGGAAGACGGCCCGATCCTGGAGAAGGAATACGGCATTCCGCGTCGCTACCTCAACCGCATCCTGTCACCTTGGGCCGTGAAGCGGCTCGAAGAGTACGGCGGCGACGTGCGCAAGTTCAAGGTCGTGAAGCGCTACCCCTCGGTGCTCAAGCAGGTCGGCATCGCCAAGACCGAGCCGGGCGACGAGAACAACCAGGACATCTCGTCGCTCGTCGGCAAGGTCGACATCCGCAAGCTCGAGACCTACGCGCAAGACGATCCCGATGCCTACAGCTACTCCGGCGGCCTGTGCCTCGCCAACCAGGGCCTGCTGGAATTCGTCGAAATGTTCAAGGCACCGATCAAGGTGCTGCACCCCTTGCTCACTGCCACTCAGGAAGGCAACTACAAGGGCACTGAAGGTTTCGGCGCGATCCCGTTCGATGGCGTGGTGCTGGCGCACTCGAACGAGAGCGAATGGAAGACCTTCCGCAACAACAAGAACAACGAGGCCTTCCTCGACCGCATCTACATCGTGAAGGTGCCGTACTGCCTGCGCGTGAGCGAAGAGGTGAAGATCTACGAGAAGCTCTTGCGCGGCTCGTCGCTTTCGCAAGCCACCTGCGCGCCGGGCACGCTCAAGATGATGAGCCAGTTCGCGATCTTGACGCGCCTGAAGGAGCCCGAGAACTCGTCGCTCTATTCCAAGATGCTGGTGTACGACGGTGAGAACCTGAAAGACACCGACCCGCGTGCCAAGAGCTTCCAGGAGTACCGCGACTACGCCGGTGTCGACGAAGGCATGAGCGGCATCTCGACGCGCTTCGCGTTCAAGATCCTCTCCAAGGTCTTCAACTTCGATTCGACCGAGGTCGCCGCCAACCCGGTGCACCTGATGTACGTGCTGGAGCAGCAGATCGAGCGCGAGCAGTTCCCGGCCGAGACGGAGCAGAAGTACCTGGCGTTCATCAAGGAACACCTGGCGGTCAAGTACGCCGAGTTCATCGGCAAGGAGATCCAGACGGCGTACCTCGAGAGCTACAGCGAGTACGGCCAGAACATCTTCGACCGCTACGTCACCTATGCCGACTACTGGATCCAGGACCACGAGTACCGCGACACCGATACCGGCGAAGTCTTCGACCGCGCCTCGCTGAACGCAGAGCTCGAAAAGATCGAGAAGCCGGCCGGCATCAGCAACCCGAAGGACTTCCGCAACGAGATCGTCAACTTCGTGCTGCGTGCCCGCGCCAACAACGCCGGCAACAACCCGCTGTGGACGAGCTACGAGAAGCTGCGCACGGTGATCGAGAAGAAGATGTTCTCGAACACCGAGGAGCTGCTGCCCGTCATCAGCTTCAACGCCAAGGCGAGTGCCGACGAGGCGAAGAAGCACGAGGACTTCGTCACCCGCATGGTGGCCAAGGGCTACACGCCGAAGCAGGTGCGCCTGCTCTGCGAGTGGTATCTCCGCGTCAGAAAGAGTTCCTAACCGAGCAGGTGAGCGTGGGTAGTTCTGGAAAGGCCAGCATGCTTCAGCAGATCATCGATCGGCGATTGGCAGGCAAGAACAAGTCCATCGGCAACCGTGAGCGCTTTCTGCGCCGTCACAAGGAGCAGATCCGCGAGGCGGTGAAGCGTGCGGTCGATGGGCGCGGCATCCGCGATCTCGCGCAAGGGGAAGACATCCACATCCCCAAGCGCGACATCGCCGAGCCCGTGTTCGGCCACGGCCAGGGTGGCAAGCGCGAGATGGTGCACCCCGGCAACAAGGACTACGTGCGCGGTGACCGCATCGAGCGGCCCAAAGGCGGCGGCGGTGGGGGCGGCGGCGGGCAGGCGAGCGATTCCGGCGAGGGGGACGACGACTTCGTCTTCCACCTCAGCAAGGAAGAGTTCATGCAGGTCTTCTTCGACGACCTGGCGCTGCCCAACCTCACGCGCACCGTGCTCGCCGAGACGCCCGAGTACAAGACCCACCGCGCCGGCTACAGCAGCGACGGCACGCCCAACAACCTGCACGTGGTGCGCAGCATGCGCGGCGCCATCGGCCGGCGCATCGCGCTCGGCAACGAATCGCGCCGCGAGTTGCGCGAGCTGGAGGCCGAGCTCGATGAGGTGAAAGACAAGCCCGGCTTCGATGCCAAGGTGGCCGAGCTGACCGAGCGGATCGCAGCCCTCGAAGCCCGCCTCGCACGCATTCCCTACCTCGACCCGATCGACCTGCGCTACCGCAGCCGCGTGCGCACGCCGGTGCCCACCAGCAAGGCGGTGATGTTCTGCTTGATGGACGTGTCGGGCTCGATGGACGAAGCCCGCAAGGACTTGGCCAAGCGTTTCTTCATCCTGCTGTACCTCTTCCTCACGCGCCACTACGAGAAGATCGACATCGTCTTCATCCGCCACCACACGCAGGCGCAGGAGGTCGACGAACACAACTTCTTCCACTCCACCGAGACTGGCGGCACCGTGGTGTCGAGCGCGCTGGTGCTGATGGAAGAGATCGCCAAGGCGCGCTACCCCACCAGCGAGTGGAACATCTACGGCGCGCAGGCGAGCGACGGCGACAACTGGCACCACGACAGCGGCCGTTGCCGCGAGCTGCTCGCCAACAACATCCTGCCGCTGTGCCGCTACTTCGCCTATGTGCAGGTGGCCGAGGAAGAGCAGAACCTGTGGGACGAGTACGCGGCCCTGGCGCAGGACGCCAAGGACTTCGCCATCCGCAAGGTGACCGAGGCCTCGCAGATCTATCCGGTCTTCCGTCAGCTGTTCAAGAAGGAGGGGGCGGCCACATGAACTCACCCATCGACGCACCCTGGGGCGACGAACGACGCAAGGAGCAATGGAGCGTGTCGCCACGCCGCCGTGCGAGCGACCTCGTGGCGCCCAAGCGCACGCATGAGCCGCTGCCGTCGCCTTCCGACTGGTCGTTCGAATTGATCGAGCGCTACCACGAGGTCATCAAGGCGACCGCCGAGCGCTACGGCCTCGACACCTACCCCAACCAGCTCGAGATCATCACCGCCGAGCAGATGATGGACGCGTATGCCTCAGTGGGCATGCCGGTCAATTACCGCCACTGGAGCTACGGCAAGGAGTTCATCTCCACCGAGAAGAACTACAAGCGCGGCCACATGGGCCTCGCCTACGAGATCGTCATCAACAGCAACCCTTGCATCAGCTACCTGATGGAAGAGAACACGATGGCCATGCAGGCCCTCGTGATCGCCCACGCGGCATACGGCCACAACAGCTTCTTCAAGGGCAACTACCTCTTCCGCATGTGGACCGATGCGGCGTCGATCATCGACTACCTGGTCTATGCGAAGAACTACGTGGCCGAATGCGAAGAGCGCCACGGCCTCGACGCGGTGGAAGAGCTGCTCGACAGCTGCCACGCGTTGATGAACCACGGCGTCGACCGCTACCGCCGCCCGAGCCGCAAGTCGCTCGCGCAGGAGCTGTCGGACCGCAAGGACCGCGAGGCCTACGCGCAGCAGCAGGTCAACGAGATGTGGCGCACGCTGCCGCGCAAGGCCGAGAAGGCCGCGGAAGAAACCGCCACCCGCCGCTTCCCGGAAGAGCCGCAGGAGAACCTGCTGTACTTCATCGAGAAGAACGCACCGCTGCTCGAGCCGTGGCAGCGCGAGATCGTGCGCATCGTGCGCAAGGTCGCACAGTATTTCTACCCGCAGCGCCAGACGCAGGTGATGAACGAAGGCTGGGCCACCTTCTGGCACCACAAGCTGCTCAACACCATGTACGACGACGGCCACCTCACCGACGGCATGATGATCGAGTGGCTGAAGTCGCACACCAACGTCGTCTACCAGCCCAAGGTGACCGACCGCCACTACAGCGGCATCAACCCCTATGCGCTCGGTTTCGCGATGTACACCGACATCAAGCGCATCTGCGAGAACCCGACCGAGGAAGACCGCCACTGGTTCCCCGACATCGCGGGCAAGGACTGGCTGGAAACGCTCGACCACGCGATGCGTAACTTCAAGGACGAGAGCTTCGTCGGCCAGTACCTCTCACCCAACCTGATGCGCGAGTTCCGCTTCTTCTCCATCCTCGACGACGAGAAGGAAGAAGAGCTGGAAGTGGCCGCCATCCACGACGAGAGCGGCTACCGCCGTGTGCGCGAAGCTTTGTCGCACCAGTACGACCTCGGCGCGCGCGAGCCCAACATCCAGGTGTGGAACGTGAACCTTCGCGGCGACCGTTCGCTCACGCTGCGCCACGCACAGCACAACGACAGGCCGCTGCACGAGGGCGCGAACGAAGTGCTCAAGCACGTGGCACGCCTGTGGGGTTTCGGCGTGCACCTCGAAAGTGTCAACGGCGCGGGCGAAGTGCAGCGCCGCTGGTCGGTGACGCCGCCGCAGTAAGCAGCGGCCTCATCACCGCCGCCTCAGTGCGTGCGGAACGACCCCGAGGTCGTGCGCCGGGCGGGCTCGAGCGCCACCTCGCGTGTCACCGGCTGCGACGCGGGCCCGATGGCGATCGACGGCATGCCCAACGCCTTGCGCATCTCGGCCAATGACTTCTCCTGCTGCTCGCTGATCGACGCGCGTTGCGCATCGAGCTTCAGCGATTCCGCGAGTGTCAGCGTGCGGCTGCGTGCCAGACGCTCCGAGAGCAAGCTCTGCCATGCGGTGGCCTGCGGCACGAGCTGCTCCAGCAGTGCGTTCTGCCGCTTGAAGGCGGGCTCGCGCAGCTCGGTGGCCAGCGTCGTGAAGCGGTGTGTGCACGGGCAGGTGATCGCGTTCAGCTGATCGACGAGGAAGTTCTTGCGATCGGGCAGGAACACATCGCGCAAGGCCGGCGAGAGCGCATGCCCCAGGTTGCTCGCGAAGGCCGGGGTCGACAGCTCCGTCAGCGCGGCGGGCGAGGTTTCCACGTGCACGAAGTTACCGAGCGAGTTGGGCCAGCTGGTGACGGTGGTGCCGGTCGGTGTGAGTGCGGGCCCGATGCTGTTGGCGGAGAGCAGGCCGAAGGCCGACGGCTGGTGGCAGCCCGCGCAGCTCTGCGCAGTGGCGCGCTTCACCAGTTGGGTGGCCGTGAGGCCGTGCACGGCAGCGCCGCCCTGCAAGCCGGTGCGGAAGGTGTTGATCGGCCCGACTGCGGCGTTGAACTGCGTCAGGTACTGGTCATGCCACACGTCGAACGGCGGCAGCGACGAGGGCGTGGCGAGGAAGGGCGAGGCCGGCGCCTGCGAGAAGCTCTGTGGCGCGTTGTGCGTCGGCGAGACGGAGTAGCCAATGCGCATCAACGTCGGGTCGCCGAGCAGGGCGGTCTGCCCGAGGGCGCTGTTCTGGAAGGCCAGGGCCGCCGGGCTCAAGGGGTTGGCTGGCGTGTTGGTGATGTCCTCGTTCCACAGCGTGCCCCAGGGGTTGACCTTCACCGGGATCGGCACGATCTCGAACTTGCACGGCGTGCTGCTGCAGTTGAGCACGGTCTTGAATTCCTTGAGCATCCAGCGCGAGGTCGTCGCGAACTGGTTGGTGCGGATCTGCCCGCTGCCCGAGCCGCCATAGGTGCCGGTCACGCCCTTGCTGCTGTAGTGGTCCACGTGCACCACTGGCCGGAAGCCGGGCAGGCCGGTGTAGAAGAACTCTTCGAGCTTGGTGGCGCGGTCGCTTGCCGAGCTCATCGCCGAGAGCGACTTCCACATCTGCATCACCGGCTTGCAGCCGCTGCGACAACCGGGCGTGGGGTTGGGCAGCACGCCTTCGAAGATGATGAGGTTGCGCGCGCCGGGCAGGGCCAGCAGCTCGCCGTAGACGATGCGGTACTCGCCGCAATTGCGCCAGCCTTCGTGCGCAAGGTCGAGGCGGTTGACGAGCGCGAGGGGCACGTAGCCGCTGAAGCGGTCGAAGGAGCCGTTCATGCGGTTGTTGATGGTGGCATCGCTGCCCACGGCCTCGTTGCCTTCCTCGCCCGAGTTGCGCGGCCGGCAGGCGTGCGGCAGGCCGTTGAGCGTGCCCCCCGCATCGCTGCAGCGCGGGCTGGTGGTGAGCGCCTGCGCGGCCGGGTTCTGCGTGTCCCAGAACTGCCGGAAGATCGATGCGCCCGTGGTGCCTGGCACCTGCGCCACCACCTGCGAGGCCAGCTGGTCCATCGTGCGCTTGAGCGAGAAGTCGCGCGCCGTGAGTGTCGACAGGTCGTGGACCATCAGCGAGCGGTGCGGGTCGATGTCGGCGGGCGAGGTGGGCGGCGAGGGCAGGCACACCTTGACGTTGAAGTCGCGGTCGAGCAGGTCGAGCTTGTCGACGATGTTGAAGCGCAGCACGTTGTCGCGCTGGATCGGCGTGAGCCTCGGGTCGCTCGGGCTCACGCCGATGAGCTCGGTGGGCAAGGGCGTGAAGCTCGGCGGTTGCTTGGTCACCGCCTGGGCCCGTGCCCCGCTGGTGGTGATGGCCGACAGTGCGATGACCGACAGCAAGCCGGCCAATGAACGGGTGAAGGTGGTCATGGAGTCTCCCTGTGGCTGGTGACCGCGCGCTGCCATTCGACAGGGCACGCAGAGTCAGTCTAGGAAGCGCCTAACCTGCGATCCTCATGTGATCTAGGGGGATCACGCGGTTCTAGGGGGAATGCGTGTTCTAGGGGGTCAGCGGGGTATCGGGGCGCAGCGGCTCGGCGACGAAGGGCTGCACCACGCTGATCAGCTTCTGCACGTAAGCCTCTTTCTCGCCGACGGGCGCCACGTAGTGCAGCGCCTGTTCGGTGGCCTGCTGGCCGGCTCGCAGCAGCATCACCCAGGTGGCCAGGTACTGCGAGGCCATGCAGCCGCCGGCGGTGGCCACCGGGCCGCGCGCGTGGAAGGGTTCGTCGACCACGCGCACGCCCGCCTGCACCACCCAGGGCTTGGTGGTGAGGTCGGTGCAGGCCGGCATGTTGCCGATGAGGCCGAGCCGCGCGAGCAGCAGCGTGCCCGAGCACTGCGCGCCGATCAGCTGGCGCAGCGGGTCGAGCGTGAGGCGGTCCATCAGCGCGGCGTTCTCGGCGATGGCGCGGGTGTAGATGCCGCTGCCGAAGAGCACGACCTCGGCTTCGTTGGCGAACTCGAGCGGCTGCTGCACATCCACCGTCACCCCGTTCATCGAGGTCAGCTTGAGCCCGGGGCCGGTGATCTCGGCGGTGAAGCCGTGGGGCCGCAGCCGGTTGAGCAGGCCGAGCGCGATGAACGAGTCAAGCTCGTTGAAGCCATCGAAGGTGACGATGGCCACCCGGGTGGTCACGGGAATCGGCGCGGCCATGCGGGTCACTCTTCCAGCAGGCTGCGCAGCATCCACGCCGTCTGCTCGTGCACCGTGAGGCGCTGGGTGAGCAGGTCGGCGGTGGGCTCGTCGCCGGCCTTGTCGGCGAGCGGGAAGATGCTGCGCGCGGTGCGCGCCACGGCCTCGTGGCCGGTGACGAGGATGCGCACCATGTCCATCGCCTTGGGTGGCGTGGCCGGCGCATCCTTGATCGAGGCGAGCGCGCCGAACTGGGCATACGAGCCCGGCGCGGCGAAGCCCAGCGAGCGGATGCGCTCGGCGACCGGGTCGACCGCATTCCACAGCTCGGTGTACTGCAGCATGAACATCTGGTGCAGCGTGTTGAACATCGGCCCCGTCACGTTCCAGTGGAAGTTGTGCGTGGTGAGGTAGAGCGTGTAGGTGTCGGCCAGCAGCTTCGACAGGCCGTCGGCGATGGCCTTGCGGTCCTTCTCGCCGATGCCGATGTTGATCTGCGGCGCGCTCGCGCTCTTTGCCGAAGGAGGGGTGGGGGTCTTGGTCTTCTTGGCCATGGTCGTGGTGGGTGGACGGGAGGGGTCAGGACACGCGCTGCACGCCTTCGAGCGGGCAGGCATAGATGGCGTTGCGCAGCGCGGCAATGGCCTCGTAGCGGGTGAAGGTGCGCCGCCACGCGAGCACCACGCGGCGTGTGGGCACCGGCTCGCTGAAGGGCACGTAGTGCACATGCGGCTGCGGGTCTTTCGGCACGCTCAGCTGCGGCACCACCGTGACCCCCATGCCCGAGGCCACCATGTACTTGATGGTCTCGAGCGACGAGCCTTCGAAGCTCTTGCGGATGCCTTCGGCGTTGCTCGAGAAGCGCGCGTATTCGGGGCAGACCTCGAGCACGTGGTCGCGGAAGCAGTGCCCGGTGCCGAGCAGCAGCATGGTCTCCTTCTTCAGCTCTTCGGCGGCGATCTGCTGGCGCTTGGCGAGCGGGTGCGAAACGGGCACCGCCACCATGAACGGCTCGTCGTAGAGCGGGGCGACCGCGAGGCCGGTGTCGGGGAAGGGCTCGGCGATGATCGCGCAGTCGAGTTCGCCGGTGCGCAGCATGTCGAGCAGCTTGACGGTGAAGTTCTCCTGCAGCATGAGCGGCATCTGCGGCACCCGCTCGATGGCGGCCTTCACCAGGTCGGGCAGGAGATAGGGGCCGATGGTGTAGATCACGCCCAGCCGCAGTGGCCCCGAGACCGGATCCTTGCCGCGCTTGGCGATCTCCTTGATGCTGGCCGCCTGCTCGATCACCGACTGCGCCTGGCGCACGATCTCTTCGCCAAGCGGCGTCACGCTGACCTCGTTGGCGCCGCGCTCGAAGAGCTTCACGTCGAGCTCTTCTTCCAGCTTCTTGATGGCCACGCTCAGCGTGGGCTGCGACACAAAGCAGGCTTCGGCGGCACGGCCGAAGTGCTTCTCTCTGGCGACGGCCACGATGTAGCGAAGCTCGGTGAGGGTCATATGGTGCGCAGGATAGCGGAGCCGATGTGCCGCGTCATGCGCCCCTTGGGATCGCCTTGCGATACCGCATCACTTCCCGCTTGAGGGGCGAGGGCGCTTCGCGGATTCTCCCGCCGCGGCATGTGCCGCGCCTGGAAAAACCGTATGAGTCAAGCGCGCTTTCTCGTCTCTGCCACCGTGGCCGCCCTGGCGGCCGCCACCCTGTCGGCCTGCTACGTGGTGCCGATCGACCCGCGCACCGGCCAGCCCTACCCGGTGCCGCGCGACGCTTCGCAGCCGGCCAGCGTGGCCATCATCACCCCACCCGCGTCACCGGCACCACCCCAGCCCACGGTCCTGAGCGCCCGGCTCTACCCCCTCAACCCTCAAGCCAACAAGGGCGGCATGCTGACCGCCGTGGTGATGGACAACAACACCGGCCGCGGCACCTTCACCCTGAGCTACCTGGGCGACGCGCTGCAGGGCGAAGCTTCGCGCGTGGATGCCGGCTACGCCGCCTTCGGCCGTGTGCACACCGAGGTGCTGGGTGCCAACCCGCAGCGCAGCTTCAGCGGCCGGCGCGGCATCGCGAATGCCTACGGCGCCAAGGGCGTCAACGTGCAGTGCGAATACCTGATCACCGGCCCGATGATGGGCACCGGCGCGTGCCTCTTCTCCGACGGCGCGAAGTACCAGATGCACTTCGGCGGCTGAGCCGCTTCAGGACTTGGCGGGGCGCTTCATGGATTCGAGCCGCGCCAGGTCCAGCCCTTCGACGATGGCCTTGAGCGCGGCGGGCTCCACCTTGCGGCCATCGGCCTCGACCACCACGCCATTGGCCAGCAGCACCGTCACTTCGCCGTGGCTGCCGTCCTTGCGGTGCTTCTCGCGCACGGTGCGGTTGCCTTGCTTGTAGACACGCTCGATGGCGGTGTCGGTTTCCTTGTCGAGCGTGGTGCCGGCCCAGCCGGCCAGCGCCGCGATCCCGGCCATGCCACCGAGGTCGGTGATGCTGAGGTCCACCCGCTGCGAGCCATCCGTGTAGCGCGCCTTGGCGGACGAGCCGGCCACGCCCATCGCCTGGTTGCTTTGCGCCTCGATCGAATCACGTCGCAGGGAGCCCAGGCTTTCCGGCAGCAAGGCCTTCAGCTCTTGCGGCGGTAGTGCTTCGCCGGTGGCGCCAGCCATCGCCCCCACCATCTCCGACATCGCCTTGCCGGCCGCGGCGCTGTCACCTGATTTCTGCGCCGCTTCCATGCGCTTGCCGGCCTCTTCCATGCGTTTGGCCATCTCGTCGAGCTTGCTCGTGTCGAGCGTCACCTCGCCCTTGGGCGTGGTGATGGTCACGTCGCGCTCGCCGTGCATGCCACCCATGCGGCCGAGGCCGCGCGAGGGCGTGACGGCCGCCGAGATCGCACCGATCACGATGCCTGCGACGATGCCGCACACCACCACCACCGCGGTGTAGCCCGCCGCCTTCCCGGGCGGGCACTTCATCAGCACCGGCAAGCCGGTGTAGACGAGGTAGATCGAATAGAGCGCCGCCAGCAGCCCCAGCACCGAGAGCGACGGGATCAGCCCGAAGATGCCGCCCACGAAGCCGGCGGTCGCGCCATAGGCCACGAGCTTGAGCGCGTTGATCTGGCTCTTGGTGCCGCCGAAGTTGGGGGCGAGCGCGTCGACGATCAGCGCGATCACGAACACCATCACCAGCGAGAGCACGTAGCTCACCACCATGTTCGTGAGGCCCCACATGAAGGGCACGCGGATGTGCATGCCGAAGCCGCCCACGCCGATGAGCGTCATGCCGATGAAACCGGCCACCGCGGGGATGGCGGCGAGGATCAGCACGTAGCGGGTGTAGAGCGAGGCCACGTCGGCCGGCTCCTGCTCGATGGCCGGCCAGGTGGTGGTGGGGCGCAGCAGGATGTCCTGCACACGTTGGACGAGGTTCATGCGTGACTCCAAAGCGCCACACGACGGCGCGAGCGGAAATCTAGTCCCCGTGCGCGGCTTTGCCTAAGGACCAACGTCACATCGACGCCGAGGCGGCTCTCTAGGCCTTCAGGTATTCGGCCTTGCTGCCCAGCCAGCGCGCCACGTGCTGGCGGGCGCGCTGTGGCTCGCTCGCGAGCCAGCGCTCGGCGGCGGCACGGGCGGGTGGCACGAGGTGCGCGTCTTCGTTGAGGTCGGCAAAACGCAGCAGCGGGGCGCCCGACTGGCGTGCGCCGAGGAATTCGCCCGGCCCGCGGATCTCGAGGTCGCGCCGCGCGATCTCGAAGCCGTCCTGCGTCTCGGCCATCGCCTTCAGGCGCGACTTGCCGGTGTCCGACAGCGGCGAGGTGTAGAGCAGCACGCACACGCTCGCCACCGAGCCGCGCCCCACGCGCCCGCGCAACTGGTGCAGCTGCGAGAGGCCGAAGCGCTCGGCATGCTCGATCACCATCAGGCTGGCGTTGGGCACGTCGACACCGACTTCGATCACCGTCGTGCTCACCAGCACCTGCATCGCCCCTGCCTTGAACTGATCCATCACCGCCGTCTTGTCGGCGGCCGGCATGCGGCCGTGCAGCAGGCCGACGTGGTGGCCGGCGAGCGCCGCGCTCAGCTGCTCGTGCGTGGCCGTCGCGTTCTGCAGGTCGAGCTTCTCGCTCTCTTCGATCAAGGGGCAGACCCAGTAGACCTGCCGGCCGCGCGCGGCTTCATCGGCGATGGTGGCGATGACGTTGTCGCGCTTGGCATCGCTGAACACCTTGGTGACGATGGGCGTGCGGCCGGGCGGCAGCTCGTCGATGGTGCTGATGTCGAGGTCGGCGAAGAGCGTCATCGCGAGCGTGCGCGGAATGGGCGTGGCGCTCATCATCAGGAGGTGTGGCTCGAGCGACTGCGCCTGCAGCTTCTCGCGCAGGGCGAGCCGCTGCGCGACGCCGAAGCGGTGCTGCTCGTCGATGATCGCGAGGCCGAGCTTGGCGAACTGCACCTCGTCCTGGATGACGGCGTGCGTGCCCACCACGAGCTGCGCCTCGCCCGACGCCACGCGCGCCAGCATCTCGCGGCGGCCCTTGCCCTTGCGGCTGCCGGTCAGCCACGCGGTCTGGATGCCCAGCGGCTCCAGCCACTGCACCAGCTTGCGGAAGTGCTGCTCGGCGAGGATCTCGGTGGGCGCCATCAGCGCGCACTGCCAGCCGTTGTGCATGGCGATGGCGGCGGCGAGCGCGGCCACCACCGTCTTGCCCGAACCCACATCGCCTTGCAGCAGCCGGTGCATGGGGATCTCGCGCTGCAGGTCCTGCGCAATCTCTTCGACCACGCGGTGCTGCGCGCTCGTCAGCGCGAAGGGCAGGGCGGCCAGCAGCCGCTCCTGCAGCCCACCGCGCTGCACCGCAAAACGCGGCGCGCGTTGCAGCGCCCGCTCGTTCTTCGCTTCCAGCTGCGAGATCTGCTGCGCCAGCAGCTCCTCGAACTTGAGCCGCTGCCACGCGGGGTGGGTCTTGTCTTCGAGCGTGGCGAGGCTCACGTCGGGTGCCGGGTGGTGCAGGAAGTTCAGCGCCTCCTTCAGCGCCCAGCTGCCGCGCGGCAGCAGCGCCGGCGGCACCAGCTCCGAGAGGTCGGCGCGTTTCAGGCCCGAGGCCACCGCCTTGCGCAGGTAGGCCTGTGGCAGCGAGGCGCTGGTCGGGTAGACCGGCGTCAGCGCGGTGGCGAGAGGCGTTTCTTCGTCCACGCCTTTGAAGCCCGGGTGCACCATCTCCAGCCCGAAGAAGCCGCCTCGCGCCTCGCCGCGCACGCGCACCCGGTTGCCGGCGGCGAGGGTCTTCTGGTGGTTGGGATAGAAGTGCAGGAAGCGCAGGAAGAGTTCGTCGCCGCCATCGTTCAGCTTGACCACCAGCTGCCGCCGCGGGCGGAACTGCACCTGGCATTCGGTGATGATGCCTTCCACCTGCGCCGTCATGCCGTCGCGCAGGTCGGCGATGGCGGTGAGCTTGGTCTCGTCTTCGTAGCGCAGCGGCAGGTGCAGCGCGAGGTCGATGTCGCGCACCAGGCCCAGCTTTTCCATCGCCCGCTGCGGAGCCGATTTCTCCTGGCGTGCGGGCGTGGTGGTGGCGGGGGGCATGGGACAATTTTGCGGCATATGTCTTCCGCCTCATCTTCCCTGCGACTCGCCGATTTCGACTTCGAGCTGCCGCCCGAGCTGATCGCGCAACACCCCGCGCCCGAACGCAGCGCTTCGCGCCTGCTCGATGGCACGCACACGCCGCCCGTCGACCGCATCTTTCGCGAGCTGCCCTCGCTGCTGAAGGCAGGCGACCTGCTGGTGTTCAACGACACCCGCGTCATCAAGGCACGCCTGCTCGGCGCCAAGGCCACCGGCGGGGCGGTCGAGGCCTTGGTCGAGCGCGTGCTGCCGAACCATGAGGTGCTCGTGCACCTGCGCGCGAGCAAGTCGCCGAAGGCCGGCGCGGTCGTGCGATTCACCAGCGGCGATGGCGCCAGCCACTTCGAGGCCGAGATGCTGGGCCGCGGCGGGCCGGAGGATTCGCTCTTCCACCTGCGCTTTCCGTCCGAGCCCTTCGCGCTGATCGAGCGCCACGGCCACGTGCCGCTGCCGCCCTACATCACGCATGCCGACGATGCGGAAGACGAGCGCCGCTATCAGACGGTGTTTGCCGCCAAGCCCGGCGCCGCCGCCGCACCGACCGCAGCGCTGCACTTCGACGAGGGTGTGTTGGCCGCGTTGCGCGAGCGTGGTGTGGGCAGCGCGAGTGTCACGCTGCACGTGGGCGCCGGCACCTTCCAGCCGGTGCGCGTCGACAACATCGCCGAGCACAAGATGCACAGCGAGTGGTTCGAGGTGCCGCAGGCGACGGTGGATGCGATCCACGCGACGCACGCTGCCGGCGGCCGTGTCGTCTCGGTCGGCACCACCACCTTGCGTGCGCTCGAATCGGCCGCGCGCGGCGGCACGCTGCAAGCCGGCAGCCGCGACACCGACATCTTCATCACCCCGGGCTTCACGTTCCGCGTGGTCGACGTGCTCGTCACCAACTTTCACCTGCCCAAGAGCACGCTCTTGATGCTGGTCAGTGCCTTCGCCGGCCACGAGCGGGTGATGGCGCTCTACCGCCATGCAGTCGCCGAGCGCTACCGCTTCTTCAGCTACGGCGACGCGATGCTGCTCGCACGCTGAGCACTGCGTCACGCTTGCGCGTGCGGCATGGCGCCGCTTCGGCCGTTTGGTCGATGGGTGCGGCAAGCGGCTCTCTCCAGAATGAATTGCAGCAGGCGCGCAGGTGCCGCCCGCATTCACGCTGAGGATGAAGCTGAGATGAACACAACCCCTGCGGTGCGCCGCCGCGTCGTGGCGCTGATGGCGCTGGTGCCCCTGGTGCTGGCCGGTTGCGGGGGGTCATCGGGCGGCGGTGGTGGCTCGGGTGGCGCTGGCACACCGCCCCCGCCACCCCCACCGCCCGTCTCGCAGATCAAGGCCATCCACACCAGCCCCAACGCGGCCCACGTGGTCGTGGTGAAGACCGACAACACCGTGTGGAGCTGGGGCCTGAACGACATCGGCCAGCTCGGCCCGCAGGCCACGGGCTACAGCATCGTCTTCACGCCGATGGAGGTGAGCGCGCTCGGCACCGACTTCGACCGCGTCGCCGTGGGCTACAAGACGAGCTTCGCCTACGGCCCGGGTGTGTACGCCTACGGCTGGGGCGACAACACCTCCGGCGTGCTCGGCGACAACTCCACCACCGCTCGCACCACACCCACGCAGGTGGCGGTGGTGGGCGGCTTCACCTCGCTCGCGTCGGGCAGCTTCACGACCGCGGTGCGCTCCGATGGCACGCTGTGGCACTGGGGCTCGCGCATCAACGCCGCCGCGCCGTACTACCGGCCGCAGAACGTCGGCAGCGGCTTCAGCAAGGTCGCAATGGGCTACGCCCATGCGCTGGCGCTCGGTCAGGACGGCAGCGTGTGGACCTGGGGCTGGCAGAACACGGCCGGCCAGCTCGGCCGCACGGTGCAGTCCACACCCTCCGGCAGCGACGCGCAGACGCCGGTGCAGGTGATGACCGGCGTGGCGCAGATCGCGACCGGCTTCCAGTCCAGCTACGCCCTCAAGACCGACGGCACGCTGTGGGCCTGGGGCAGCAACGACAAGGGCCAGCTCGGCGATGGCACCACCACCTCGCGCCCGGCGCCGGTGCAGATCCCCGGGCTCTACACCCACATCTCGGCCGGCGACAACCACGTGGCCGCGACCAAGGCCAACGGCACGCTGTGGACCTGGGGGCACAACAACTTCGGCCAGCTGGCCGACGGCACGACCGTCGATGCCTGGTCGCCCCATCAGGTGAGCAGCGCCGCCTGGACGATGGTGGCTGCGGGCGCGGGCATCACGCTCGTCGCCAACGCAGCCGGCGAGATCTACGGCGTGGGCTACAACTACTGGGGCAGCCTCGGCACGGGCTACCAGCAGTACGCGCCCACCACGACCTTCACCAAATCGGTGTTCTGATCCATCGATCAGCCTCGCGGCACGCGCCGGATACTGCGTGCCGCCATGAGCCTTTCGCCCTTGCCTGCCGACACCGCACCGATCTCTCCCCTGCGCCACGCGTGGCGCCGCGCGCTGCTGCCTCTCACCTGCCTCGGGCTGCTGCTGCTCTCGCTCTGGTGGGCCGATGCGTTGACGCATGACGTGAAGCGCTGGCCCGGCCAGCGGCTCGACGTGGCCGAGTCGCTCGTGTCGACGAGCGAGCGCCCGCCGGCCCAGGCGAGCGGGTGGCAGCCCACCCGCCTGCCCGACAACTGGAAAGAGACGCGACCCGACGGCCCGCCCGCCGTCTGGTACCGCGTGCCCTTCAGCGCGGCGGCGGTGGACGACCCGGCGGTGCTCATCCCGCGTCTCGCGACGAGCGGGCAGGTGTGGCTCAACGGCTCGCGCCTGTGGGACGGGCGCAGCACCCGCCCGCAGGACACCTTCAGCTGGAACGCGCCGCTGCTGCTCGTGCTGCCGAGCGGCCTGCTCCGCGCCGAGGGCAACCTGCTCGAGATCCAGGTGCAGGGCCTGCCGCGCTACCGCGCCGGCCTGTCGCATGTTCAGCTCGCGCCGCAGCACGCGCTGGTGCCCATCTACACCTGGCGCAACCTGTGGCAGAAGGATGGGGCGCTGATCTCCAGCGTGGTCTCACTGGTGGGCGGCCTGCTGATGCTGCTGCTGTGGGTGCGCACACGGCGCGACCCGATGTACCTCTGGTTCGCACTCGCGACCCTCGCCTGGGCGGCGCGCAACAGCAATCTCTACCTCAACGAGCTGCCGGTGCCGATCGACGCCTGGGCCACGCTCGTGCGCGGCGGCCATGCGTGGTTCGCGGCCTTCTTCGGGCTCTTCGTGCTGCGCTTCACCGGCACCTCGTGGCGCGGCTTCAAGGTGGCGCTGGTTGTCTATGCGCTGGCCAACAGCCTGCCCTCGGCCGGCTTCGTGGAACCCATGCTGCGCTGGCTCGCGCTGCCCGGCTTCGCGCTCTACTTCCCGCTGCTGTGGCTCTTGCTGCGCAAGGGCTGGCGCGATGGCAGCACCGAGTCGGCGTTGATGGCGGCCACCGCGCTCACCTTCCTCGCCTTGTCGGCGCGCGACGGGCTGCTGCTCGGCAGCCGCCTGCCCTACGAGGCCTACTACCTGTCGCACTACAGCGGCGTGCTGCTGCTGGTGTCGGCCGCATGGGGGCTGGTGGCGCGGCTGGTGAATGCGCAGCAGGGCCTGTCGCGCCTCAACGCCGAGCTGGAGCAGCGGGTGGCCGACCGCACCGCCGCGCTGCAGGCGGCCAACGCGGCCAAGACCCGTTTCCTCGCGGCCGCCAGCCACGACCTGCGCCAGCCGGTGGTGGCCATCGGCCTTTTGATCGGCCTCGTGCGCGAGCAGGTGCAGGCCCTCGACGTGCGGCGCCTGATCGACCGCGCACACGACGCCGTGATGGCGATGGAAAAGCTGCTGCAAGGCCTGCTCGATCTCTCGCGCCTCGACTCCGGCGTGGTGAAGCCGCGCTTCGAAGGCGTGGGCCTGCAGGGCGTGTTCGACGCCATCGCCGCCACCGAGGCCGCCACCGCGCAGGCCAAGGGGCTGCGCTTGCGGGTGCACCCCACGACTCTCAGCGTGCGCGCCGACCCGCTGCTGCTCGACCAGCTGCTGCGCAACCTGGTGGCCAACGCGCTGCGCTACACCGACCGCGGCGGTGTGCTGATCGCCGCGCGCCGACAGGCCGGCCAGGTCTGCGTGCAGGTGTGGGACACCGGCCGCGGCATCGCACGCGAGCGCCAGGCCGAGGTGTTCGAGGAATTCGTGCAGCTCGACAACCCCGGCCGCGACCGCTCGCTCGGCCTCGGCCTGGGCCTGGCCATCGTGGCCCGCTGCGCGCACCTGCTCGGCAGCCGCATCGAGCTGCGCTCCGAGCCGGGCCGCGGCTCGTGCTTCGGCCTGCTCCTGCCCGCCGCGCCCGCGCTGCCGGCGGCAGCGGTGAGGCCGGGCGCGGTGCGCCCGCTCGTCCGCCAGCGGGTGTTGCTGGTCGACGACGACGAGACCGTGCGGGTCGCGCTCAGCTCGCGTCTGGAGGCATGGGGCGCCGAGGTCACCGCGCTCGACGGCCTGCCCGCCGTGCAGCAGTGGCTGGCCGACCGGCCTTTCCTGCCCGATCTGCTGCTCACCGACCACCGCCTGCCGGTGGGCAACGGCCTTCAGGTCATCGACGCAGTGCGGGCGGCCTGCGGGCCGATCCCGGTGCTGATGGTCACCGGCAACACCGCGCCCGAAGACATCGCCACCTTCAGCGCGAGCGGCATCCCGGTGCTGCACAAGCCCTTCCCGGCCGAACAGCTGCTCGCCGCGATCGGGCGCATCGCCGGGCTCGGCGTGTTCGAGCTGAGCGAACTCAGCTGAGCCGCAGCCCCAACCGCGCCGCGGCCACCACGGCCTGCGTGCGCGAGTTGGCGTCGAGCTTGCGGAAGATCGCGCCCAGGTGTGTCTTCACCGTCGATTCCGACAGCTCCAGCTCGCGGCAGATCACCTTGTTCGACTTGCCGTGGATCAGGAGCTTGAGCACGTCGAGCTGGCGCGGCGACAGGCCGAGCACCGTCTCGACGGGAGGCGCCTCGGTGCGCAGGCCCAGCACGCGCGGCGGGAGGTAGACGCCCCCGGCCAGCACCGTCTCCAGCGCCGCACGCATCGCGCCCGGCTGCGAGGTCTTGGGGATGAAACCGGCCGCGCCTTCGTCGATGGCACCGAGCACCGTCTCGGGCGTCTCGTCGGCCGAAAGCACCACCACCGTCACCTCGGGTGCCGCCTCGCGCAGGCGGCGCAGGCTCAGCGTGCCGCTGCTGTCGGGCAGGCCCAGGTCGAGCAGCACGAGGCGGATGTCGGCCTCGCCCTGCAGCCGCTCCAGGGCCTGGCCGATGCTGTCGGCCTGGCGGATGTCGAGTTGGGGAAAGGCACTGGCCATCAGGAGCGCGAGGCCTTCGCGGAAGAGCGGGTGGTCGTCGATGAGAAGCGTCTTCATGGGGTACTGCATGGCCGAACGATTCTGCCCCGCCCTGCAGCCCAAGCGCCCGCATCAAGTGATGTGCGAGCGTGATCTGTTGCGCATGACGGCGTCGGCCATCGGCTGTTTGGTCGAAGCCTCCACGGACCCTCGACCGGCAAGCTGCCGTCACTCGTCACGAGTCATGCATTCAACGGAGCAAACACACATGCGGCACCTGAATCTCGTCATCGCCATGGCCACCGCCGGCCTGCTCGTCGCCTGCGGCGGCTCGCCCAGCGAATCGACCCCGGCCCCGAGTGGCAGCAGCTCGCTGTCCTTGAGCGGCGTGGTCGCCAAGGGCGCAGCACTGGCTGGCGCCACCGTCACCGCCAAGTGCGCGGCCGGCACCGCCTCGCCCGCCACCACCAGCGGCACCGGCACCTACAGCCTCACGATCACCGGCGGCGTGCTGCCCTGCGTGCTCGAGGCCACCGGCACCGGCGCCGATGCGGGCCTGGTCCTGCACTCGGTGGCCACCGGCAGCGGCAGCAGCGCTACCTCGAACGTCACGCCGGTCACGGAGCTGCTCGTCGCGCAGCTCACCGGCCAGGACCCGGCCACGTTCATGGCGGCGGCCGATGCCACCTCCCTCAACAGCACCGTCACCACCACCAACATCAACGCCGCAAAGACGGAAGTCATCGCGACGCTCACCGCCGCCGGCCTCGACACCGCCGCACTTGCGAGTGCCGACATGGTGAGCGGCACGCTGGCCGCCGGCACCGGCGCGGGCTACGACGGTGTGCTGGATGCGCTCGGCGCCGCACTCACCAGCAGCGGCACGACGCTCGCGCAGCTGACCGAGACCGTGGTGAACACCGCTGGCGGCAGCGGCCCCGGCACCGAAGTGGCTGCGCCGGCCTCGGCGCTGCCGGCCAACCTGCTGCTGCGTCCCAAGGCCGCCAACTGCGACGCGCTGCGCAGCACCAGCTACCGCATCATCAAGATCGCTGCGTCGAACGGTGCCGCGACGGCGCCGAGCACCGCCTACGAAGACATGAGCTTCAACGCCGACACCTTGACCGCCACGTTCTCCCCCAACGACACCATGGCCTTCACCGCCAACGGCACCTGCCGCTACACGCTGCCCGAGGGTGAAGCGGTGGTGTCGCCGGCCGGGGTGATCGTGATTCGCCACATGGTCGGCGCCGACGACGACACCGTGGGCACGGGCGATCGCGGCGTGGCTCGCATGATGATCGCCCTGCCGGTGCAGGACCTGTCGGTCGCCGACCTGGCCGGCGAGTACGCCTTCCTCGGTGTCGACCGCAACCCGCTCGCGGCCTATGGCGGCTATGCCACGGTCACGGCCAGCGGTGCGGTGAACGCCTTCCGCTGCTGGGAGGACGCCCTCAGCGTGGCCGAGGCCGCCTGCACGCCGATCGACAGCGGCTACGCCGAAGCGCTCAGCAAGAACAGCAACGGCAGCTTCACCTGGGCCGCCGGCGCAGCCGATCCCGACCAGTGGTCAGACACCGTCTACGCCTACCGCGCTGGCAACGGTGACGTGCTCCTGGTGGGGCTCACCGATTCAGGCGAGCCGACGATCGGCGTCAAGCGCCGCGTGCTGACCCTGCCGTCGGTGGGCGACACCTACGCGAACTGGTCGATGCACGTCGACGGCAACCTGGTGGCTGCGGCCGTCACCACGTCGGTGAGCCACACGGTGGCAAGCGTCGACGCTGCCACCAGCTCGATCGTGCGCACCAGCGTCGAAGTCGGTGCAGGCACCACGTCGCAGACGCTCGCCTACAACTCGGGTCGCGCCGGTTACTTGAACCGCCCGGCCGGCACCGGCGTGCGCCCGTTCACCGGCCTCGCGGCTCCGGGCTTCGGCCTGAGCGCGCTGTTCCTGCCGGCGCACAACGGTCAGGTCGCGCGCTTCTCGCTCTCGGCTCGCCAGTAAGTCACGCCACGGCGTTCGAGGCCCGCCCGATCCGGCGGGCCTTTTTCATGGGCGGCGACAATCGCCGCCTATGCTGCAGTTCGACCTCCTCAAGACCGAAGGCCACGCCCGCCGTGGCCGCCTCACCCTCAACCACGGCGTCGTCGAGACGCCGGTCTTCATGCCCGTGGGCACCTACGGCACGGTGAAGGGCGTGATGCCGTCGTCGCTCGAAGAGATGGGCGCGCAGATCATCCTCGGCAACACCTTCCACCTGTGGCTGCGGCCGGGGCTCGACATCCTCAAGCAGTTCGGCGGCCTGCATCGCTTCGAAGCGTGGAACAAACCCATCCTCACCGACAGCGGCGGCTTCCAGGTGTGGAGCCTGGGCGAGATGCGCAAGATCTCGGAAGAGGGCGTGAAGTTTGCGTCGCCCGTCAACGGCGACAAACTCTTTCTCACGCCCGAGGTGAGCATGCAGGTGCAGACGGTGCTCAACAGCGACATCGTCATGCAGTTCGACGAGTGCACACCCTACGAAACCAAGGGCCACATCACCACCGAAAAGGAAGCGCGCATCTCGATGGAGCTCAGCCTTCGCTGGGCGAGCCGCTGCCTCACCGAATTCCAGAAACTGCAGAACCCGAATGCCTTGTTCGGCATCGTGCAGGGCGGGATGTTCGAGCACCTGCGCGAAGAGTCCTTGAACGCGCTCGTCGAACTCGACCTGCCGGGCTACGCCATCGGTGGCGTGAGCGTCGGTGAGCCCAAGGAAGACATGCTGCGCATCATGGCGCACACGCCGCATCGACTGCCCTCTCACAAGCCGCGCTACCTGATGGGCGTGGGCACGCCGGAAGACCTGGTGGACGGCGTGGCCGCGGGTGTCGACATGTTCGACTGCGTGATGCCCACCCGCAACGCCCGCAACGGCCACCTCTTCACCCGTTTCGGTGACCTGCGGCTGCGCAACGCCCGCTACAAGACCGACGAGCGGCCGGTCGACGAGACCTGCAGTTGCCACTGCTGCAAGGGCTTCAGCCGCGCCTACCTGCACCACCTCGACCGCTGCGGCGAGATGCTGGGGCCCATGCTCACCAGCATCCACAACCTGCATTACTACGTGAACCTGATGCGCGAGGTGCGGCTGGCGCTGGACGAAGGGCGGTTCGAGAGCTTCCGCGCAGCGTTCAAGGCGGATCGCCTGAGAGGCGTCTCCTAGCGGAACACCGGTGCGCGTTTCTCCAGGCCGGCGAGGGCCGCCTCGCGCTGGTTGGGGCTGCCGATCAGCGCCTTCTGCTCCATCGACTCGGCCATCAGCACCGCGCCGGCTTGCACCGGCGAGGCGCCGTTGAGCAGCCGTTTGCTGGCGCGCACGGAGTCGGGGCTCTGCGCCGCGATCTGCGCGGCGAGGGCGCGGGCGTCGGCCAGCGGGTCGTCGCTGACGCGTGTGGCGAGACCGATCTGTTGCGCCTCCACGCCCGACACGATGCGGCCGGTGTAGGTCAGCTCGCGCACGACGTCGGCGCGCATCAGCTCGGTCATGAGCACGATGCCGGCCATGTCGGGCACCAGGCCCCATTTCACTTCCATCACCGCGAGCTTGGCCTCGGGGTGCACGACGCGGATGTCGGCGCCGAGCGCGATCTGCAGGCCACCGCCGAAGGCCACGCCGTGCACCGCGGCGATCACCGGCACGGGGAGCTGGCGCCAGCCCCAGGCCACGTACTGCGCATCGTTGGCGAGGCCGCGGCTGCGGGTGAGCAGGTCGGTGCCCATGGTGCCGCTGGTCTGGCCCTGGCCCATCTGCGCGAAGCGGCCCATGTCGAGGCCGGCGCAGAAGGCCTTGCCTTCGCCGTGGACCACGACGACGCGCACACGCGGATCGGCCTTCAGCTGCTCGATGCCGTCGTTGATCGCGCGGAACATGGCCGCGTCGATGGCGTTCATCTTGTCGGCGCGGGTCAGGGCCACTTCGGCCACGCCACGTTCGTCCACGGTGATGCGGACGCGGTCTTCGTTGCTGCTCATGTTCGTCTCCTCAGGCTGAGGCGACGATTCTTAAGCAAACGGCCCCGGAGGGGCCGTCGCAAGGGTGTCAGCGCTGAGGGATCAAGCCGTCGGCTTGTCGCCCGTCAAGAGCGGCAGGCTGCCTTCGCTCTGGTCGCCCAGCAGGCCGGTGGCGCTGTAGATGCCGAGCTTCTGGCGCGTGTCGGCGATGTCGAGGTTGCGCATGGTGAGCTGGCCGATGCGGTCGATCGGCTGGAAGGCGCCTTCCACCTTCTCCATCGACAGCCGCTCGGGCGCATAGGTGAGGTTGGGGCTCACGGTGTTCATGATCGAGTAGTCGTTGCCGCGGCGCAGCTCCAGCGTCACCTCGCCGGTGATGGCCTTGGCGATCCAGCGCTGGGCGCTCTCGCGCAGCATCATGGCCTGCGAGTCGAACCAGCGGCCCTGGTACAGCAGGCGGCCGAGCTTGCGGCCGTTGCTGCGGTACTGCTCGATGGTGTCTTCGTTATGGATGCCGGTCACCAGGCGCTCGTAGGCGATGTGCAGCAGCGCCATGCCCGGGGCTTCGTAGATGCCGCGGCTCTTGGCCTCGATGATGCGGTTCTCGATCTGATCGCTCATGCCCAGGCCGTGGCGGCCGCCGGCCTTGTTGGCTTCTTCGAAGAGCGCGACGGCGCTGCCGAAACGCACGCCGTTGATCGAGACGGGGCGGCCTTCCTCGAAGGCGACCGAGACACGCTCGGCCTTCACCACCACGTCGTCCTTCCAGAAGGCCACGCCCATGATCGGGTTGACGATGTGCAGGCCCTTGTCGAGGAACTCCAGGTCTTTCGCCTCGTGCGTGGCGCCCAGCATGTTGGAGTCGGTCGAGTAGGCCTTCTCCACGCTCATCTTGTAGTCGAAGCCGTTGGCGATGAGGAACTCGCTCATCTCCTTGCGGCCGCCGAGCTCGTCGATGAAGGTCTGGTCGAGCCAGGGCTTGTAGATGCGCAGGGCCGGGTTGGCGAGCAGGCCGTAGCGGTAGAAGCGCTCGATGTCGTTGCCCTTGTAGGTGCTGCCGTCGCCCCAGATGTGGACGTTGTCTTCCTTCATCGCCACCACGAGCGCGGTGCCGGTGACGGCACGCCCGAGCGGCGTGGTGTTGAAGTAGGTCGCACCGCCCGTGCTGATGTGGAAGGCGCCGCTCTGGATGGCGGCGATGCCTTCGGCCACGAGCTGCGCGCGGCAGTCGACCAGGCGGGCGATGTCGGCACCGTAGGCCTTGGCCTTGCGGGGAATGTCTTCGTAGTCGCTCTCGTCGGGCTGGCCGAGGTTGGCGGTGTAGGCGCAGGGCGTGGCGCCCTTCTTGCGCATCCAGTGCACGGCAGCGCTGGTGTCGAGGCCGCCCGAGAAGGCGATGCCGACACGTTCGCCGGCGGGGAGTTTCTGGAGGATGGTGGCGGCCACAGGGTACTCGCTGTTGGGCTGGGGGAAGCCGGCGATTTTAGGCGGGGCGGGGTACGCCGGCCGGCACGCCGGGAAGTGGCTCGGCCAGCAGCGCGGCCACCCGCTCCCGGAGCAGCGCGGGCGACACCTGCGCCGCCGGCACGGCCGGGCCGGCCAGCAGGCCCACGCGGCTGCAGAAGCCGCGGCGGAAGGGCTGGGTCATCGCGTTGCCGCCGATGCGCGAGAAGAAGGAGCCCCACAGGTTCTGCAGCGCCATCGGCACCACCGGCACCGGGTTCGTCTCGAGGATCTTCATGATGCCGCCCTTGAATTCGGCGAGCTGGCCGTCCCGGGTGATCGCGCCTTCGGGGAAGATGCACAGCAGGTCGCCCTCGGCGAGCACCTGGCGGGCGCGCACGAAGGCCTGCTCGTAGGTGGCCGGGTCTTCCTTTTGCGACGCGATCGGGATCGCCTTCGCCAGCCTGAACATCCACCCCAGCACCGGGATCTGGAAGATGCGGTGGTCCATGATGAAGACGATGGGGCGCGGGCTCGCGGCCATCAAGAGCACCGCATCGACGAAGCTCACGTGGTTGCACACCAGGATGGCGGCGCCCTCGGTCGGGATGTGCTCGTCGCCCTTCACCCGGAAGCGGTAGGCCAGGCGCGTGGCGAGGAAGGCCACGAAGCGCAGCAGGTACTCGGGCACCAGCATGAAGATGTAGAACGCCACCACCGCGTTGAGCAGACCGACGATGAGGAACACCTGCGGGATGGTGAACTTGAGCGCCAGCAGCACGCCCACGCCGATCGAGCTCACGATCATGAAGAGCGCGTTCAGGATGTTGTTGGCCGCGATGATGCGGGCGCGGTGCGTGGGCTTCGAGCGCAACTGGATCAGCGCATACATCGGCACGCTGTAGATGCCGGCGAAGAGCGAGAGCAGCAGCAGGTCGGCCATCACACGCCAGTGGGCGGGCTGGGCGAAGAACGCGCTCACCGTGAGCGGCGCGCTCGGCGGCAGGCCGCGCGAGGCGAAGTAGAGGTCGATCGCGAACACGCTCATGCCGATCGCACCCAGCGGCACGAGGCCGATCTCCACATGCCGGCGCGACAGCATCTCGCACATCAGCGAGCCGATGCCGATGCCGATGGAAAACACCACGAGCAGCATCGAGGCCACGTGCTCGTCGCCATGCAGCACCTCTTTCGCGAACGAGGGGAACTGCGCGAGGAACACCGCGCCGAAGAACCACATCCACGAGATGCCCAGCAGCGAGCGGAACACGGCCACGTTCTCGTGCGCAAGCTTCAGGTTGCGCCAGGTTTCGGTGAAGGGGTTCCAGTTGATCTTGAGGCCGGGGTCGGTGGCCGGCGTGGGCGGCACGGCCTGTGCGAGCACACGGCCGAGCACGGCGAGGCCGACGCAGGCCCAGGCGATGTAGGTCGGCCCGACCTGCGGCACCGCGACGAGCAGCCCGCCCACCACGTTGCCGATCAGGATGGCCACGAAGGTGCCCATCTCGACCATGCCGTTGCCGCCCGTCAGTTCACGCTCGTTGAGGTGCTGCGGCATGTAGGCGAACTTCACCGGCCCGAAGAGCGTGGAGTGCAGGCCCATGAGGAACACGCAGGCCAGGAGCACCGGGATGTTGACGCTCATGAAGCCCCAAGCCGCGATCGCCATCACGGCGATCTCGAACCACTTCACGAAGCGGATCATGGCGGTCTTGTCGTGCTTGTCGGTCAGCTGCCCGCTGGTGGCCGAAAAGAGCAGGAAGGGCAGGATGAAGAGCGCCCCGATCACCAGGCCCGCGAGCGACGGTGGCAGCCAGCTCACCTGGATCTGGTAGGTCACCATCACCGTGAGCGCGAACTTGAAGAGGTTGTCGTTCCCGGCGCCGAGAAACTGCGTCCAGAAGAAGGGCGCGAAGCGGCGCTGCTTGAGCAGCGCGAACTGGTTGGGGTGGTCGTGGCTGCTCAAGGAGATCCCTCGCGATCGTTATTCGACTTGCGCTTCGAAGCCGGCCGGCAGCTTGTACTGCGCGCGTTTGGCATCGAAGCTCAGCACGTGCGTGGCCGACACCGGCGCGCCGCGGAAATGGCCAAGGCTCGTGATGCGCAGCGGGTAGGCCGCCGCGCCCTCGCGTACCTCGAGCTTCAGGCGGCGCGAGAAATCGCTGCACACCGCGGGCGTGGCATGGGCGCACTCGTGGGTGCCGGTGTTGCGCACGGTGGAGGTGATGTCGAGCGCGACCTGGAAGCCCGCCTCGCGCGGCACATACAGGCGGGTGCCGCCCAGCAGGTAACCCTGGCTCACCGAGGTTTCGCTGATCTCGAAGCCGTAGAGGTTCGCGCCGAGCTGCAGCACGTTGACCTCGCCGGGCCGGCCCATCTGACCGCTTTCCAGGCCCAGCTGCTGCGCGACCGGCTGCCAGCCTTCGGCATCGCGCTTGAGCAGGTAGAGGTCGATGCGGCCGGGGTCGTTGGGGGCCGACTCGCGGGCGCTGCGGGTGCACATCGCCAGCAGGCGGTGTGGCTCGCCACGCAGGGTGACGTCTTTCGAGGCGCAGGCGTCTTTCAGGCGGGCAAGCGGAGACTCGGTGGGTGCGGGGCGCGCCATCAGCGCGGCGGCGCCGAGCACCAGTGCCGACGCGGTGGTGGCGATGAAGAAAGGGGAGCGGACGACAGACATGGTGGGCGATTGTGCAGGCGCGCACGCAGGCTCAGCGCATGACTTGCACGGGGTTTCCCATGCCAGTTCTCACGAGCCACGAGAACACCGAGTCGACCGTCACGGTCTCGATGCGGTCGCGGAAGCGTTTCTCGTCGGGGTGGTCGTCGAAGGCGACGTTGGCCGCCGTCACCCGTGCGCCCAGGCGCTTGAAGGGCGAGAGGCGCAGCGTGGTCGGCTGGTAGCCCTCGCGCTGCAGCCAGACCTGGGCCCGCTCACGGGTCACCGCGCCCGGGTCCATCGCCATCGCCAGCGTCTCGATGGCCCACTGGTTCGACTGCTGGTACCGCTGCGCCCACGGGTAGGCGACCATGTTGTAGCGCTCGGTGTGCAGCTGCGCGAGGCGCGGGTTGTCGCGCAGCACGGGCAGCAGGCGGGCCTGCACGTCGGCGCGCAGCACCACCACGCCGGCCTGGAAGTCGTGCAGGTCGTCGAGGAAGAACTCGCCCAGGCCTTGGCGGTAGACGGCCGCGTGCGCGGTGCCGCACTGGTTGAGCTTGTGGGCCACGCGCCACTTGCCGCTGTCGCGGTAGGCGAGGCCCAGGTGCGAGTAGCGCAGGCCGTACTCGCTCAGGTCCTGCCCGGCGCGGGCCAGCACCACCACCTGCGCGCCGCTGGCATCGAGCGCACGCGCGGTGCGCTCGGCGAGCACCATCGCCCGCTCGATGTTGCGCGCCTCGGGCGGCTTGGGCTCGCAGGTGCGGCCGGCGTGGGCGAGGGTGGTGAGTGCCGACAGCACCAGGGCGGTAGCCCATCTCCGGCTCATCGTGTCACCCGCTCGTTGTAGAGCAGCGCCGCGCCGATCTCGTTGGGGATGTAGGCGATGGCGCGGCCGGCGGCCGAGAGCACCCAGCCGGCACTGAAGGCGCTCACGGTGACCACCGTGCCGACGCCGACCGACAAGGCCGCCGCGCCTTGCGTGCTGAGTGTGACGCTGGCCCGTGCGCCGTCTGACGCACGCTCCAGGATGCACACCACGCCAGCGGCCGAGGCTTCGACGGCGACGACGGTGAGCATCGCGCCGGCCGACAGCAGCACGGCCGGCGCGGCAACCGACACCGCGATCGGCAGCATCGACAAGGCGCTCGCATCCGACGCGTTGGGCGGGTGGGCCCGTGCGGGGTTCACCGCGAGCAGGGCCGAGAGCAGCAGGGGCAGGACGAGTCGTTTCATGGTCTGGCGTCTCATTCGGTGTCCCGTGCGCCGCGCATCGCCATGCCGCCGCGGCGGGCCTGGGCGATCAGCACCTCGTGCGCGTCGCGCAGCGTCTTGGCCAGCGTGAACACGCTCGAGATCAGGAACAGCCAGCACACGCCGAGGTAGGCCTTGTAGGTCGGGTTGATCTCCATGCGGTAGAGGCCCCAGCCGGTGAGCGCCATCGCGAGCGCGAAGCCGCCCCAGACCACGCTGCCCCACATCGGCGTGTCGACGCGGCGGCCTTCGTTGTCACGCACGTACTTGGCGAGCGCGAAGGCGGTGGACAGGCAGAACACGTAGCCCATCACCATGAACGCGCGGTCGAGGTCGGCGCCGGGCAGGTAGGCGAGGCCCGTGCCGCACAGCGTGGCGGCGATGCCGAACGAGACCCACACCTGGAGCTTCCAGGCCTTGGTGTCGGGGCGGGGGGCGGCGGGGGTGTGCATGAAATCCTCGGTGACGTTGAACACGGGGCGGATGATCTGCACCCGGCCGATCCGGTTCAAGCGTTCCAGGAGGGGTTGCGCGGCTCCGGCTGGCTGGTATCGTTTGCCGATACTTTGGGAGGGCTTCTCGATGAGCACGACGCAGGACCTGGTCACGGCGCTGAAGGCCGAACTCAAGGCCGCCGGCATCACCTACGCCGAACTGGCCGAGCACCTCGACATGTCGGAGTCGAGCATCAAGCGCATCTTTGCCAAGGCCGACATGCCGCTCTCACGCATCGACGACGTGCTGCGTGTCTTGAAGATGGATTTCGCCGAACTCGCCCGCAAGGTGGCCGATGCGCAGCCGCTGCGCCGCGAGCTCACGCTGGAGCAAGAGAAGGCGGTGGTCGCCGACAAGCGCCTGCTGCTGATGGCCATCTGCTGCATGAGCCAGTGGACCTTCGAGCAGGTGGTCGCCACCTACACGCTCACCGAGGCCGAGTGCGTGAAGTACCTGACCCAGCTCGACAGGATCGGCATCATCGAGCTGCGCCCGCTCAACCGCTACCGCCTGCAGCTGGCCAAGACCTTCCGCTGGCGGCCGGACGGGCCGGTGATGGCCTTCTTCCGCGAGCACGTGGTCGACGACTACTTCAGCGGCGGCTTCGACGGCGAAGGCGAGATGCTGATGCTGGTGCACGGCCAAGTCGGCAAGAGCCTCGCGGCCACCTTCATGGAGCGCCTGCAGCGCGTGGGGCAGGACTTCGCCCAGCAGCACCTGGCTGACCAGAAGCTGCCGCCCGACCAGAAGCGGCCCTACACCTTGGTGGTGGGGATGAGGTCGTGGCTGTTTGCGGCGTTCCGCGACCTGAAGCGCGACGACACGGCGCTGCTGCCTTCGATCCGCACGGCGCGCGGCGGGTGAACGGTGACCGCACCGCTCGTGTAGAAGTAGGCGGGCGAGGCGCCATAGGCGTGGGCCCAGATCTTCGAGAAGTGCGCCGAGTCGGTGAAGCCGGCGGCGGCGGCGATCTGGGTGAAGTTCATGCCCGAGCCGAGCAGGCGCGCGGCGGCGCGGATCTTGAGCGACTGGCAGTACTTGCGCAGCGGCAGCCCCATCTCCTGCGTGAAGAGGTGCGACAGGCGGTCGCGCGACACGCACACCGCATTGGCCAGCTCGGCCACGCCCAGCGTGTGGTCGGCGTCGAGCAAGGCGATCACACGCTCCACGCGCGGGTCGATCTTCGGGGGCGGCGGCAGCAGGTCGCGCGCCAGCTCGAAGATGCGGCGGTACAGCAGGCGGCTCGAACGCGAGCTCATCTCGCCGCGGCGGAAGGCGTCGAGGGCCGGCATCGCCGGCTCGAAGGCTTCGGGCGGCAGCACCTTGTAGCCCGGGTCGGGCAGGAAGGCGAAGGCACGGTACAGCGGGTGCTCGGTCGAGGCATCGATGCACGCGAAGGGCACGCCACAGGCTCGCAGGTGCTTGGCAGCGAAGGGGCGCACCGCGACCGCACGCACGCGCTGCGTCTGGCCGCCGACGTCGATCTCGAAGTCGGCGTTGGTGAGCGCCAGGAGGAGCGATGCGCTGTGGCGCGCGCTCTGCGAATCGGTGCCGGTGCTGGTGTAGAGGAAACCGTCTTCGAAAAGACGCATGCGCCCCCGGGGCGATGCAGCGGCGTGGCGGGAATTGGCCAGGCGGTCCACGGCAGATCCTGGGGCGTGTGCGAGGACTAAGCCTCAGGGGGTGACGAAGGGGCTGAGGGCCCGCACCAGGGCGCGCGTTGACAGGTTCACGACGTCTCCAATCGGATTTGTGTTTCTTGTCTCTTTTTTGTGCACGCTCGTGCACACGAACGGATTCTTCGCCCGGCTCGCGGCGGCCACTTGTACGGGCTTGTCGTTTTTGAGCCGGGCGCGGCGGGGTTTACCCGCGGCGCCGCGGCCGGTCAGCGCTCGCTGGTGCGCAGGGTCACGGTGAAGCGGGCCCAGGCGCCGGCTTCGCTCTCGGCCTCGATGCGGCCACCCATGCGCTCGATCAGCTGGCGGCTGATGGCCAGGCCGATGCCGGTGCCTTCACCGTGGCTCGCGTTGCGGCCGAGCCGGTTGAAGGGTTCGTACAGGCGCGCCAGCTGCTCCGGTGTCATCCCGACGCCGGCGTTCCACACCGAGAGCGCCACCTCGCCTGCGGCCGTGCGGCCTGCGCTCACGCGCAGCCGGCCGGGGTCGAGCCCGTACTTGATGGCGTTCGACAGCAGGTTGAGCACACATTGGCGCAGGCGCAGCGGGTCGGCCTGCACGGGCGGCAGCCCCGGCTCGATCTCGCGCTCCAGGGTGACCGAGCGCTCGTCGGCCTGCGCCTGCACCATCGCCAGGCTGTCGTCGAGCAGGCGCGGCAGGTCGACCGACTCGGGCTGCAGTTCGACGGCCCCGAGCTCGATGCGGCTCAGGTCCATCAGGTCGGTGATCAGCGCGAGCAGGTGCTGGCCGGCCCGCTCGATGTGCACGACGCGTTCCTTCTGCTGCTCGGTGAGCGGGGCGCGCTCGTCGAGCTGCAGCAGCTGCGAGAAGCCGATCACCGCGTTGAGCGGCGTGCGCAGCTCGTGGCTCACGCGTCCGAGGAACTGCGTCTTCATCGCACTCGCCTGCTCGGCGGCCTGGGCCTGTGCGAGCGCGTGCTGGGCGGCCTTGAGCGGCGAGATGTCGACGAAGGTGCCGACCACGCGGCGCACCCGGCCGTCGGAGCCGCGCTCGGCGATGCGGCCTTGCGCCAGCAGCCAGATCCAGTCGCCGCTTTCGTGCCGGATGCGGAACTCGTCGCTGTAGGGTGCGGCGGTCGGGTCCTTCAGGTAGGCGTTGAACCGTTGGCCGGCCGCGGCCAGGTCGTCGGGGTGGCAGCGCTCTTCGAAAGACTGCACCGTCACCGCGCCGAAGGCCCTCGGCGTGGTGCCGAGCACCTGGGCCCAGCGACCGCCCAGCACCAGCCCGCCGGTGACGAGGTCGCGCTCCCACAGCGCCACGCGACCGGCGTTGATGGCGGTCGCCAGCCATTCGCGCGAGTGCTGCAGCTTGGCGATCATCTGCTCGCGCTCGGCGTGCAGCGCCACCTCGGCGCTCACGTCCATCACCTGCACCAGCCGCACCGGGCGGCCGCGGTAGGTGAGGGCGTGGCCGCTGACGCGCACGTGGAAGATGCTGCCGTCCTTGCGGCGATGCCGCCACACGCCGGGGATCGACACGCTCGGCTTTTCACGCACCTCCCGCGCCATTGCCTGCATCGCCGGCACGTCTTCGGGCGGCCGGATGTCGGCGAGCGTCATCTTCAGCAGCTCGTCCTGCGTGTAGCCGTAGCGGCGCAGCATCGCGCCGTTGACGGCGAGGAAGCCGAGCGTCTCCACGTCGTAGGCGAACATGGGGTTGGGACACAGCGTGAAGAGCTGTTCGTAGTCGGTGCCTGCGGGCAGCAGGGAGCTGCCGTCGTCGCTGCGTGCGGGTGGGCGCCGGCGGCGCCACACCAGGGCCGCGAGTGTGGCCGCGGCCAGCAGCGCGCCGGCCAGGGCGTAGAGCGGCACGCCCGCGGTCACAGCACGCCGCGTTCGCGCAGGCGGGCTTCCTGCTCGGGCGTGATGCCGATCTCGCGCAGCACGGCGCTCGTGTCTTCGCCGAGCGTCGGCGCGCGGCGGGTGATGCGCCCCGGCGTGGCCGAGAGCTTGGGCACGATGCCGGGCACGTCGAGCGTGAGGCCGTCGGCCGAGGTCACGGTTTCGACCATGCCGCGGGCGCGGTAGTGCGGGTCTTCGGCGATGTCGCGGGCGGTGTAGAGGCGGCCGGCGGGCACCTGGGCGGCGTTGAGGGCGGTGAGCACCTCGGTGACGCTGCGGGTCTGCGTCCAGGCGCCGATGGCGGCGTCGATCTCGTCGACACGTTTCACGCGGGCAGCGTTGCCAACGAGCGAGGGGTCGTCGGCCCAGTCGGGGCGTCCGATGGTGCGCATGAGGCGCGTGAAGATGCTGTCGCCGTTGCCGGCGACCAGCACCCAGCCGTCGGTGCAGGGGTAGGCGTTGCTGGGAGCGATGCCGGGCAGGGCGGAGCCGGCTGCCTCGCGCACCGCGCCGAAGGCGCTGTACTCGGGCAGCAGGCTCTCCATGCAATTGAAGACCGCTTCGTAGAGCGCGACGTCGACCACTTGCCCTTTGCCGGAGGCCTGCCGGTGGTGCAGCGCCATCAGGATGCCGATCACCCCATGAAGCGAGGCCAGCGTGTCGCCGATGCTCACGCCCACGCGCACTGGCACCCGGCCCGGCTCGCCGGTGAGGTAGCGCAGGCCGCCCATCGCTTCGGCCACGACGCCGAAGCCCGGCCGGTCCTTGTAGGGCCCCGTCTGCCCGTAGCCGCTGATGCGCAGCATGATGAGCTTGGGGTTGGCCTCGGCCAGCGTTTCGTACGACAGGCCCCAGGCCTCCATCACGCCGGGCTTGAAGTTCTCGATCAGCACGTCGCACTCGGCGGCGAGCTTCTTCACGATCTCGCGGGCTTCGGGCTGCTTGAGGTCGAGCGTCAGGCTCTTCTTGTTGCGCGATTGCACCTGCCACCAGACGCTGGTGCCGTTGTGCAGCAGCCGCCATTGGCGCAGCGGGTCGCCGCTGCCGGGTGGCTCGATCTTGATGACCTCGGCGCCGAAGTCGGCCAGTGTCTTGGCGGCGAAGGGGCCGGCGATGAGCTGGCCCATCTCCAGCACTTTCAACCCAGACAGCGGGCCAGCGGAGGGGGTGTCGGAAGACATGGGAAGGATCGTCGAAGAATCAGGCGGCCCGCTGTTCTATCAAATAGTTGGCCCCGTCGTACTGCCCGAGCGCTTCCACCAGCCACGGCAGCAATGCCGCCATCTCGTCGTGCAGTGTGTAGGGCGGATTGAGGATGAACATGCCGCTACCCGCGAGGCCGAAGCCCTGCGAGTCGAGCGGCTGCACCGTGAGCCGCACATGCAGGAAGCCCTTGGGCGCGAGCGCCTCCAGCCGCCGCGGCAGCTGGGCCGCTTCGAGCTTGGTGACCTGCGGGTACCAGACCATGTAGACGCCTTCGGCGAAGCGCAGCAGTGCTTCGCGCAGCGAGGCGATCACACGTCCGTAGTCGTGGTGGCCTTCGTAGCTCGGGTCCATCAGCACCGCGCCGCGGCGCGAGGGCGGGGGCAGCTGGCCCTTGAGGCCATCGAAGCCGTCAGCGTTGAAGACCTGCACGCCTTTCGCGTCGCCGACGTAGGACGCAAGGATGCGGTGGTCGGTGTTGTGCAGCTCGAAGAGGCGCAACTGATCTTGCGGGCGCAGCAGCATCTGCGCGAAGGCCGGCGAGCCGGGGTACTGCGTGAGCTTGCCGTCGGGGTTGAACTGGCGCACGGCGGCGAGGTAGTCGGCCACGGCTTCGGGCAGCTCCTCGCCGCTCTTTTCCTTCTCCCAGAGCCGGCCGATGCCTTCGACGTATTCGTTCTTCTTCTGCGCGTACTGGCCTTCGAGCGAGTAGCCGCCCGCACCCGCGTGGGTGTCGACCAGTCGGTAAGGCTTGTCTTTCTGGTTCAGGTAGCGCAGCACGCGCATGAGGACGATGTGCTTGAGCACATCGGCGTGGTTGCCCGCATGGAAGGCGTGTCGGTAGGCGAGCATGGTGGTTCAGGCTGGGGTGGACGCCCTATTGTCGGCCTCATCGATCTCCGCGAACTGAACCACCAGCTCGTCGAGCAGGCGCCGCACCCGCAGCGGCAGGTGGCGCTGCGCGGTGACGATGGCGTGCAGCGGGTAGCGCAGGCCCTGCCACTGCGGCAGGACTTCGACCAGACGCCCGGCGCGCAAGTCGGCCAGAACGTCGAGTCGGGCCTTCTGCGCGATGCCGAGGCCTTGCACCGCCCACTCACGCACCAGGCCGCCGTCGTCGGCGCGGCGATTCCCGGCCACCTTGACCGTGATCTCGGCACCGTCGCGCTGAAACACCCACTGCGTGTGTGGCCGCTCGGCGCGGTGCAGCGCGAGGCAGTTGTGCTGGGCCAGCTCGCGCGGGTGCTGCGGCGTGCCGTGGCGCGCCAGGTAGGCGGGCGAGGCGACGAGCGTCGACTGCGTCACATGCAGGCGGCGTGCGACGAGGCTGGAGTCGTGCAGCTCGCCGTAGCGCACGGCGATGTCGACGCGGTCGCGCAGCAGGTCCTGGCGCACGTCGCTCACCTGCAGCGCGATGCGCAGGCCGGGGTGGCGGGCGAGGATGTCGTCGAGCATCGGGCTCAGCACCTGGCGGCCCAGGTCGGCGGGGGCGGCGAGGTGCACCTCGCCTTCCAGCGTCTCGCGCTGGGCGCCGAGCAGCGAGCGGGCGTCGTCGAGCACGCCCAGGGCCCGCTCGGCGTGCTCGCGCAGCAGCTCACCCTCGGGCGTGAGGCGCATCGAGCGGGTCGAGCGTTCGACGAGGCGCACCGAGAGCGCCGCTTCCAGCCGCTTGAGCGCTGCGCTGGCGGCGGCCGGGGTCAGCTGCAGCTGGCGCGCGGCCGCGCTCAGCGTGCCGGCGTTGGCGAGGCGCACGAAGAGCTGCAGTTGCGATAGCTGAAGGTCGGGCGGCAGGTTCATCTTCAAATGTGAGTTGAAGCTGATTGTGATTCGAGATGGATTATCAAATCCAGGCCGCACTTCTACAGTGCCTGAACTCTCATTTCCTTTCGCCGGAGCCACCATGAAAGCCGTTGCCTACCGCCAGTCCCTGCCCATCGAGCACGCCGAGTCGCTGCTCGACGTGACCCTCCCCGAGCCGACACCCGGCCCGCGCGACCTGCTGGTCGAGGTGAAGGCCGTCTCGGTCAACCCGGTCGACACCAAGGTGCGCAAGCGCGCCGCCCCGTTGGCCGGCGAGGTGAAGGTGCTGGGCTGGGACGCGGCGGGCGTGGTGAAGGCGGTCGGCGCGCAGGTCTCGCTCTTCAAGCCGGGCGACAAGGTCTGGTACGCCGGTGACATCACCCGCCCCGGCAGCAATGCCGAGCTGCAGTGTGTGGACGAGCGCATCGTCGGCCACCTGCCCAAGGGCCTGTCGTTCGCGCAAGGGGCGGCGTTGCCGCTGACGGCGATCACCGCATGGGAGGTGCTGTTCGACCGCCTCGAGATCGATCTCGACACGCGAGGCGCGCTGCTCATCGTGGGCGCGGCGGGCGGGGTCGGTTCGATCATGACGCAGCTGGCACGCCAGCTGACCGGGCTCACCGTGATCGGCACCGCGTCGCGGCCCGAGACGCAGGCCTGGGTGAAGGAGCTCGGCGCCCACCACGTGATCGACCACACCAAGCCCTTGTCGGAGGAGCTGGCGCGCATCGGTGTGCCGGCGGTGAGCCATGTGGCCAGCCTCACGCAGACCCATCTGCACTACGCCGAGATCGTGAAGGCGCTGGCGCCGCAGGGTCGGCTGAGCCTGATCGACGACCCGGCCCAGCCGCTTGACGTGATGCTGCTCAAGGGCAAGAGCCTCTCTCTGCGCTGGGAGTCGATGTTCACCCGCTCGATGTTCCAGACGCCCGACATGCAGGCCCAGCACGAGCTGCTGGAGCGTGTGGCGCAGCTGGTGGAAGACGGCCAGGTGCGCACCACGCTGGCCGAGCACTTCGGCCCCATCAACGCGGCCAACCTGAAACGTGCCCACGCCTTCATCGAAAGCGGCACGGCGCGCGGCAAGGTGGTGCTCGAGGGCTTCTAGAGCTTGTTGCGGTGCAGCCGGGAGAGGAACAGCTCCCGGATGCCCACTTCGCGCGGGCCGGGGACGAGCTCGAAGTCCTGCCCGGCCTGCAGCGTGCCCGCCACCCGCACCGCGAGGTAGAAGCCGCACCAGCCGTTCTGCCCCATCAGCTTCGTTGCCTGGTTGAAGCCCATCGCGTGGTTGAACTTGAAGCAGGGGAAGCGCGGCTCGCTGACGGCGAGTTCGCAGTCGGGGAAGCGCAGCACGTCGCCGACCCAGACCTGATGCTCGAGCAGGCCGCGGATCGTCAGGTTCTCGCCGATCGAGCCGGGTGGCAGGGGCTCGTCCCACGCCGACACCTTGGCCTGGGCGCGCACCGTCTGCCAGAAGGGGTAGTGCTCGACGGGGTAGGCGTAGACCGCCTTCGGCAGCCCCCCGTGCACGGAGAGGTCGGCCTGTTCATCACCGTCGAGCCCGAGTGGCTTGACCGCCACGGCGTGCGGCACGGGGCGCTTGCCGATGCCGGTCATCACGCGCCGGCCGGCGATCTCCACCTCGCGGGCGAGGCTCACATTGACGCTGAGCAGGGTCGGCATGGGCGCGCATCATGCCGCATGCCGGCGGCCGGTCAGCGCGTTGCGGCCTTCCAGCCGCGCACGCTCGCGGCCACCCGCGCGCCCTGCGGGCCGCCGACCCACTGACTGAAGAGCTTGGCCGCCGGGTGGTTGACCCGGAAGGAGCGCATCACGTGCACCTCGGTCGCGAGGCGCGGGTCGCCCTCGACCATCAGGGCGAAGGGCTTGCGCGCCTTGGCGAGCCACACGCCACGCTCCACCAGCGTGTAGGCGCCTTCCGCGAAGGCCTGGTCGAGCGGGCTGCCTTTCGCTTCCACAAACCAGGGCGCTGCCGGCGAGACCTTGGCCGCGTGCCACAACTTCAGGCTGCCGATCTGGGCGCCGCAACCCATGGGGGCGCCGATGAAGCGAGCCTTGGCCTCGGCGATGCGCGCGAGCGCTACGGCCACGTCGCGTTCACCCGCAATGCCGACCGGGTCCTTGGCCTTTTTGCCGGTGCCTTCCATCGGGCCGACCAGCACGAAGTCGCCGAGGGCCAGCTGTCGCCGGTCGTGCGCCAGGCCCTTCTTTTCGAGTGCGGTTTCGAGCTCGGGGGCGTTGGTCATCGCCGCGTCGACCTCGCCGCGCTCGAGCGACTCGAGCAACTCGGCGCTGCGACCCGGCACCAGTTGGACGGCCACGCCCGTGTCACGCCCGAAGGCCTTCTGAAACTGCGGCGCGAGTCCCGACTCGATCAAGGCCTGCTCGGCCCCCAGCCGAAGCGGGTCGCTGAGCGATTTGCGCTGCACAGCCTGGGCGGCGGGCCACCCCGCAGAAGCCAACGCGGCGAGGAGGAGGCGGCGTGAGGTCGTCATGCCGCGCATCTTAAAAGCCATGTGCCCGCGAAGTAACTGCACGCACGTTCGACGCTGCGGAACAAGTTCACATGCGGGTTGCATGGCGCAATGCAAACTTTGCATGACCCCCTGCGACCCGGTGGTTACCGCCGGATTACATTGGCAAGACAATCATTTCGCGTCCTGTTTCACCCCTGGGTCGCACGTCGATTGCTCCGCCAACAGCGGTAGCCCAAGCGGCATGGGGCGAGCCCCCGGCACCGGCATCTCCCGGTGCATGAGATTCGCCCGATTCCGCTTTATCAACTTTGCAGATTGGACCCACGATGAACCGACCCGTCATGGAAGGCTTGCGCCTGAACGTACCGGCCTATGTCAAACACTCACGGCTGATTGCCTGGGTGGCCGAGATCGCGGCGCTCACCGAAGCCAAAGACGTTTACTGGTGCGACGGCAGCAAGGAGGAGTACGACCGCCTGTGCGCCCAGCTCGTGGCCGCCGGTACCTTCAAGAAACTCAACCCCGAGTTGCGCCCCAACAGCTACCTCGCCTGCAGCAGCCCGAGCGACGTGGCGCGTGTCGAAGACCGCACCTTCATCTGCAGTGAAAAGAAGGAAGACGCCGGCCCCACCAACAACTGGATGGCCCCGGCCGAAATGCGCGAGTTGCTCCAGACCGGCGAGAAGGCCCTGTTCAAGGGCGCCATGAAGGGCCGCACGCTCTACGTCGTGCCGTTCAGCATGGGCCCGCTGGGCTCGCCGATCGCGCACATCGGCGTCGAGCTGTCCGACAGCCCCTACGTGGCCGTCAACATGAAGATCATGACCCGCATGGGCCGTGCCGTGCTCGACGTGCTGGGCGAAGACGGCCACTTCGTGCCCTGCGTGCACACGGTCGGCGCCCCGCTGGAGGCCGGCCAGAAGGATGTCTCGTGGCCCTGCAACGAGACGAAGTACATCGTCCACTACCCGCAGACGCAGGAAATCTGGTCCTACGGCTCGGGTTACGGCGGCAACGCGCTCCTGGGCAAGAAGTGCTTCGCGTTGCGCATCGCGTCCACCATGGGCCGCGCCCAGGGCTGGCTGGCCGAACACATGCTGATCCTCGGCGTGACCTCGCCCGAGGGCAAGAAGTACCACGTGGGCGCCGCCTTCCCGAGTGCCTGTGGCAAGACCAATTTCGCGATGCTGATCCCGCCGGCCGGATTCAACGGCTGGAAGGTCACCACCATCGGTGACGACATCGCCTGGGTGAAGCCGCAAGCCGACGGCTCGCTGCGCGCCATCAACCCGGAAGCCGGCTACTTCGGCGTGGCCCCCGGCACCAACACGCTGACCAACCCCAACTGCATGGCCAGCCTGAACCGCGACGTGATCTTCACGAACGTGGCGCTGACCGACGACGGCGACGTGTGGTGGGAAGGTATGGGCGACGCCCCCGCCCACTGCATCGACTGGCAAGGCAAGGACTGGACGCCCCAGCTCGCCAAGGAAACCGGCGCCAAGGCCGCCCACCCCAATGCCCGTTTCACGGTTGCGGCCACCAACAACCCGGCGCTGGACTCCGAATGGGACAACCCCGCCGGCGTGAAGATCGATGCCTTCATCTTCGGCGGCCGCCGCTCGACCACCGTGCCGCTCGTGACCGAAGCGCGTGATTGGACCGAAGGCGTCTACATGGCCGCCACGATGGGCTCGGAAACCACCGCCGCGGCCTTCGGCCAGCAGGGCGTGGTGCGCCGCGACCCGTTCGCCATGCTGCCGTTCATGGGCTACAACATGAGCGACTACTTCCAGCACTGGCTCGACCTTGGCGCCAAGCTGCAGGCCCAAGGCGCCAAGCTGCCCAAGATCTTCTGCGTCAACTGGTTCCGCAAGGGTGCCGATGGCAAGTTCATCTGGCCGGGCTATGGCGAGAACATGCGCGTGCTGAAGTGGGTGCTCGACCGCGTGGAAGGCAAAGGTCAGGGCGTCGAGAACATCTTCGGTGTCACGCCGCGCTACCAGGATCTCACCTGGACCGGCCTCGACTTCACCGCCGAGCAGTACGAGCAGGTCACCAACATCGACAAGGCCGCCTGGCAGACCGAACTCGGCCTGCACGACGAACTCTTCAAGCAGTTGGCCTACCACCTGCCGGCCGAGCTGACCGCCACCAAGGCCAAGCTCGAAGCCCGTCTGGCCGCCTGATCAAGGCAGGCTGCCCGGAGAGAAAAGGCGCCCTCGAGGCGCCTTTTCACTTTCCGGCGGTCAACAAAAAAGCCCGCAGGCGCGGGCTTTTTCAGGGGTGCCTTGCGGCGGGGATCAGCGGTACAGCATCTCGTGGCGGTCGGCCGCGGCATACAGCTCCGAGGCAAAGCGGGGATCGCTGCTCTCGTAGCGGTGAGCCATGGCGCGCACCCGAGCCGCTTCGCGAGAGGGGTAGCGCGGTGCCGGCGTGCCCGAGGGCAGCGCGTTCAGCAGGGCGGCAACCCATTCGCCGATCACAGCGGCCAAACGAGGCGCCGTGCGGGTTTGCGGAATCTGGAGGCTGATGGTCGTAGCAGTCATGGTGTGCTCCTTCGGGGCAACTTCTGCAACTCACTAAGAGTCCGCATTGGTGTGAATCCTAGGGAAACCCCTAATGCGCGTCCAATCAAGAATGTGAATCCGTGATATTCACGAAGCGCATGTCGGGACAAAATCACGAACCATGAACTTCAAGACGCTGGACCTGAACCTGCTGCGGGTCTTCGACGCCGTCATGGCCGAGCGCAACCTGACGCGCGCCGCGGCAAGGCTGGCGCTCACCCAGCCCGCGGTGAGCAATGCGCTGCGGCGCTTTCGAGAATCGGTGGGGGAGGAGCTGCTGACCCGCGCCACCCACGGCGTGGTGCCGACACCCTTTGCCGAGAAGCTGTGGCCGCAGGTGCGCGCCGCCCTCGACCAGCTGCGGGCCGCCCTCGACCCGGGCGAATTCGACCCTCACCGCGATGCGGTCAGCTTCCGCCTCGCGATGGCCGACGCGACCGCCGCGGTGTTGCTACCGCCGCTCATCGACCACATCGAAGCGGAGCAGGCGCTGGTCAACCTGCGCGTGATCCCGCTCACCACCCGCGACCCCCGCGCGCTGGTCGAGCGGGGCGAGATCGACGTGGCCGTGGGCTACTTCCCCGAGGCGATCGCCGAGCTGGTATCGCAGGGCGCCGAGAGCGCGTTGCGTCACCAGCGCCTGAACGAAAGCGAATACGTCTGCGTGATGCGCAGCGGCCACCCGCTGGCCGAGGGCGAGCTGACGCTCGACGCCTTCTGCCAGGCCCACCACCTGCTCGTGAGCTTCTCCGGCCGGCCGCACGGTTTCGTCGACCAGGCCCTGGCGTCGCTCAACCGGACGCGCCGGATCGTGCTCACGGTCAACCAGTTCTTCACCGCCGGCCGCGTGGTGGCACGCAGCGACTTGCTGACGGTGCTGCCGGCCTCCTTCGTCGTCGCCACCGGCTACCAATCTCAACTGGTGGAGCGCCCCTTGCCAATGCCGATGGCGCGAATCCACGTTGAGGCCATGTGGCACATGCGGCACGACAGCGTCAGCGCGCACCAGTGGCTGCGCGAGCGGCTGGTCGACGCCTCGCGGCCACGCCCTGGCGTGACAATCCCGGCTTCACCTCACCCTGATTCCTGACATGGCCCACGCCGACCTGACCGATGAAGAGTTCGCCGAACTCGACGACCTGCTCGCCGACACGCCCGAGCCCCTGACGCCACTCGACGGGGTGATGCTCGACGGCTTCCTGTGCGGCGTGATCGTGCAGCCGGTGCTGCTCGAGACCGACGCCTGGCTGCCGCATGTGTTCGATTTCGACGGCCAGCCGCTGCCCGACGACGTCGACCCGGCCTGGCTCGCCCGCACCCGCGAGCTCATCCAGCGCCGCCACGACGCCCTCAACCGCGCGTTGGCCGAAGACGGTTGGTTCGACCCTTTCGTGCTCGAGTTCGACGAAGAGCACCCGCGCGAGCTACCGCCCGAAGGCGAGCCCGACCCGCTGGCCGACTTGAGCGAGGTCTCGCAGGCGCTGATGCCCTGGGTGGCCGGCTTCCAGCACGCCGCGCTGTGTTTCCCCGACCTGTCGGAGATCCCCGACGACGCGGTGATGGCCGCCCTGGCGCGCCTCTACCGCCACCTGCCGACCGAGACCGAGCAGGAGAAAGAAGTGGTCGCCACGCTCGACCGCGAGCACCCGCTGCCCACGCTTGAGGACGCGATCACCGACATGGTGTCGGCTGTCGCCGACCTCTACGACCTCACGACCGACCGGCGCTACAAGGTGGAGACGGTGCGCCGCGAGGTGCCCAAGGTCGGTCGCAACGACCCCTGCCCGTGTGGCAGCGGCAAGAAGTTCAAGCAGTGCCACGGGGCCACCGGAACTTGAGAGTCCAGCTCCTCTCCGACCTGCACCTCGAGACCGAGGACTTCCAGCCGCTGCCGGCGCCAGGCGCCGAGTTGCTGATCCTCGGGGGCGACATCGACAGCACCTGGCAAGGCCTCGCGCATTTCCGTGATTGGCCGGTGCCGGTGTTGATGGTCGCGGGCAACCACGAGTTCGACGATCGCGACGTGGCCGATACCTGGCCCGTGCTGCGCGCCCATTGCGAGGCGCTCGGCATCCGCTTACTCGAACGCGAAAGCCTCGTGCTCAGCGACGCGCAGGGCCGCCGCATCCGCTTCGTCTCGACCGTGCGTTGGTGCGATTTCGACGCCTTCGGCGAAGCCCAGCGCGAGAAGTCGATGCGCGCCGGCCACTACTTCATGCGCGTGCAACGCTCCACGTTCGGCGGCCAGCCCTTCGACGCCGCGCTCGTTCGTGAAGAGGCGCTGGCCTGCAAGGCCTGGCTGGCGCAAGCGCTGGCCCAGCAGCCGACGGCCTGGGATACCACCGTCGCGCTCACGCACTTCGCCCCCAGCCTGCGCAGCGCCGACCCGCGCTACGGCCACCAGTCGGGCACCGCCAGCTTCTGCAACGCCGACGACGAGCTGCTGCCGCTCGCCGATGTGTGGATCCACGGCCACCTGCATTGCCGCCACGACTACACCGTGGGTCGCACGCGCGTCGTGTGCAATGCCCGCGGCCATGCGCGCCGAGGCGAGGCCGAGGGCTACGACCCGCTCTTCGTGCTGGACGTCTGAGCGGCCGGGGTGCGCCCGGCGAGGCCGTCGAAGCAGGTCGACATCAGCATCTCGATGATGCGTTCGTCGCTGTGCTGGCCGCTCACCTTCAGGAGGCCGAGCACCGGGTCGCAGGCGCGGGCGAACAGGGTGTAGAGCACCACTTCCGAGGGCAGTGCCGGGTTCAGGTCGCCGGCCTGCTGTGCGGCGACGATCCATTCGCCCAGCTGGTCGCTCACGTCCATCAGCCGGTCGAGGTAGGGCTTGTTGGCCATCAGCGACGAGCGCAGCGCCGAGTTCTGCGCCGGCAGCGACGGCATCTCGCCGGCCAGTTGCACCTGCATGGTCCAGCGGGCCACGGCCTTGAGCTGGTCCACGGCCGGCGCATCGGCGGGCAGCGTTTCCATGAACGCCTGCGCGCGTTGCAACACCCGCACCATCGCCGCGCCGGCGAGTTCTTCCTTGGAGCTGAAGTGCTTGTAGAGGCTGGCCTTGGCGATGCCGACGTCGGCGGCCACCTCGTCCACCGTCATGATGTCGTAGCCCTTTTCGGCCAGCAGACGGTTGACCGACGCGACGATCGCATCCTCGCGTGCACGAAGCACCTGCTCTTTGAACGACACCTTGGCCATGGGGCGATTCTAGTCAGCCAGGGCCGTGCCTGGACGAGGCAGTCGCAAAAGGACTCCGCTGTGCAGCGAGTTACCGCGAAGTTGCCGCGCGTTGCTTCAGCGCTGCGGGCGGCGGTCGAGCCGCTGTTGCCAGAAGCGGTCGTCGGGCTTCGCGGAAGACTGCGCCTCCGGTTCCTCATCCAGCGGCCCGAGGCTCGCATCGAGCCCGAAGGCGGTGCCCATGTCTCCCGGGTCGGGCTCGGCGCTGCGCTCCTCACGCTGGGTTGCGTCTGATCTCATCCAACGGGGAAGCAGATTCATGATGCCCTCTTGCATGGGTCGCCTGAGAGGCAGTGTGACGCGCCGAGGCCATCCCGATGGGACGATTTGCGGTGACCAAACCACGCAATTGACGGTTATGTGCAGCGCCCGCCGCGGCGCGGCCTTGCCCCCATCCGGCACAGGGCCGTTTCCGACACGATTGCTGCAATGCAAGAAGAACCGTCACCATCGCGTCACGCGAACGTCGCGTGAGGAGGTTGTCGTGAACCGGCTGTCGATTCGAGCGCTCACCTGGCTGACGGTGCTGGCCGCGCTGTTCAGCGCGCTGCTCCTGGCCTCGGAGGACACCGCCTTGCCCGAGCTGGCGCGCACGGGCGCGCAGGTGCTTCAGCCGGCGCGCTGAGCGCGGGCCGTGCCGAGCGCGACGCGGGCGCCGGCCGCCAGCGCATCGCCGATGCGGTCGAGCAGCGCGACCCCTTCCGACGGTGGCGCGCCGTCGGGCCCCAACCGCCACTGGTGCCAGTAAAGCTTCACGTTCAGCTCCACCTCGGGGCGCAGGGCGACGAGGTCGCCACGCGCCATCAGGCCGCTCACCTGCACGAGCGGCACCACGCCCACCCCCCAGCCCATCAGCGCAGCGCGAACGTAGGCCTCCGACGAGGGCACGAAACTCTCTTGCAGGCGGGGCGAGCGCACGCCGAAGGCGCGCGACACCCATTGCGTCTGCATGTCGTCTTTCCGATTGAAGACGAGGAAGGGCACCTGCGAGAAGTTGCCGCGGTCGAGCCCCTTGGGCAGCCGCTGTGCGATGAACGCGGGGCTGGCGACGGCCGTGTAGCGCATGCTGCCCAGCGGCACCACGCGGCAGCCGCGCAGCGCCTCGCTGACCGTGCTCACGCAGCCGAGCACCGCGCCCTGGCGCAGCCAGTCGTGCGTGAAGTTCTGGTCGTCGACCACCAGCTCCAGCGACGCGCCGGCCTGCACCACCGGGTCGAGCGCCGGCAGCACCCAGGTGGCGAGGCTGTCGGCATTGACGGCGATCGGCAGGCGCTGGCCGCTGTCGGGGCCTGAGCCGGTGCCGAGTTCGAGCGCCACATCGGCGCGCATGGCCTGCAGCTGGCGGGCGAAGCGCAGCAGCACCTTGCCGGCGTCGGTGAGGCGCAGCGGTCGCGAGCGCACCACCAGCAGTTGGCCCACCTGCGCTTCCAGCGTGCGCAGCCGCTGCGACACGGCCGACTGGGTGATCGAGAGGCGGCGGGCCGCCCGTTCGAAGTGGCCGTCGTCGGCCAGCGCCGCCAGGCAATCGAGTCCTGCCGGATCGAGGTCTTTCATAAGCAACTCTGATGAACTCTGAGAAATATGAATGACGCTTCACTTCGGCGCAAGCGCTCCCGAAAATCCCCTGCATGACAGGCGCTGCATTCCTCCAGGGCTGGCTGATGACCGCCGGGCTCATCGTCGCGATCGGCGCGCAGAACGCGCTGGTGCTGCGCCAGGGCTTGCAGCGTGCGCACGTGGGGCCGGTGGTGCTGCTGTGCACGGTGTCCGACTGGCTGCTGATCGCGCTCGGCGTGTTCGGCCTGGGCTCCGTGATCCAGTCGTCGCCGGGGGTGTTGCAGGTCTTCCGCTTCGGCGGCGCCGCCTTCCTGCTGGCCTACGGCGCGCGCTCGGCGGTGCAGGCGTGGCGCGGCCACGGCCAGCTGGTGCAGGCCGGGCCGCGTGCTGCGAGCCTGGGCGCCACGCTCGCCACCACGCTGGCGCTGACCTACCTCAACCCCCACGTCTACCTCGACACCGTGGTGCTGCTCGGCAGCGTCGGCGCTCAGCACGGTGACACCGGGCGTATTGCATTCGCCACCGGCGCGGGCTTCGCGTCGACGATGTGGTTCGCGACCCTCGGCTATGGCGCGGCCGCGGCCTCGCGCTGGCTGCAGCGCCCGGCCATCTGGCGCGCGATCGACGCCACGGTGGCGGTGGTGATGTTCACGGTCGCGGGGCAGTTGCTCATCGGAGGTGTGTCATGAAGGTCGTCGTGCTCGGAGCGGGAATCGTCGGCATCAGCACCGCGTGGTACTTGTTGGAGCAAGGCCACGAGGTCACGGTCGTCGACCGCCAGCTTGACGCCGCGCTGGAGACGAGCTTCGCCAACGGCGCGCAGATCTCGGTGAGCTACTGCGAGCCCTGGGCCCACCCGAGCGCGCCGCTCAAGGTCATCAAGTGGCTGGCGCACGACGACTCACCGCTGCTCTTTCGCCCCAAGCTCGACGTGCACCAGTGGCGCTGGGGCTTGAGCTTCCTCGCCAACTGCACCCATGCAGCCTTCGAGCGCAACGTGGCGCAATTGGTGGCGCTCGGCCGCTACAGCCACGAGTCGCTGAAGGCGCTCGTCGCGCAGACCGGCATCGAGTACGACCGGCTGGAGCGCGGCATCCTGCATTTCTTCTGCAACGCGAAAGACTTCGACGGGGCCGCGGCCGGCGCCGAGATCATGCGCCGGCATGGCGTGGGCCGGCGCATCCTCTCGCGCGACGAGGTGCTGCAGGTCGAGCCGGCCCTGCGCGGTTTCGCCGGGCACATCGTCGGCGGCACCTTCACCGCGAGCGATGAATCGGGCGATGCGCGCAGCTTCACGCAACAGCTCGCGCGCCGCTGCGAAGCGCGCGGCGCCACGTTCCTCTATGAGCACGACGTGGCCGGTTTCGACGTCGCTGGCGGCGAGCTCCAGGCGGTGCGTGTGCGCCAGCGCCATGAGTCGCGCACCCTCAGGGCCGATGCCTTCGTGGCCGCGCTCGGCAGCCACACCGCGCCGCTGCTGCGGCCGCTGGGCGTGTACCTCAACATCTACCCGGCCAAGGGTTACTCGGCGACCTTCAAGCTGCGCCACCCCGAACGCGCGAGCGTGGTGAGCATGATCGACGACACCCGCAAGATCGCCATCAGCCGCCTGGGCGACACGGTGCGCGTGGCCGGCACCGCCGAGATGGCGGGCTACGACACCAGCCTCGACACCGCCACCGCGCAGGTGCGCTGTGCGGCGCTCGTGAAGCGCTACGAGGAGATCTTCCCCGGCGTGGCCGACACGCGCGAGCCGAACTTCTGGGCCGGCCTGCGACCCAGCACGCCAAACAACATTCCGTACATCGGCCGCACGCGCATCGGGCGGCTGTGGGTCAACGCGGGCCACGGCACGCTCGGCTGGACGCACGGCGCCGGCTCGGGCCGCGCGCTCGCCGAACTGATGAGCGGCCAGCGGCCGGCGCTGGCCTTCGGCTTCTGCGGCGACTCGGACGAGGCGCGGCTGCGTGAAGCCGCGGCTTGATCAGTAGTCGCTGGCGACGTACTTCTGCCCGGCGGCCTTATAGCGCTCGATCGCGCGCTTGAGGTCAGCGTACTCGCTGCAGGTCTTGTGGCAGGCCGCATCGAGCGCGGCCAGGCGCTGCTCGGCCTTGGGCAGCTCACCCTTCATCAGGTACAGCTCGCCCGAGTACTCGAGCGTGCCCAGGTGCTTGGGGTCGATGCGCAGCGCCTCGTTGTAGAACTTCTCCGAGCCCGCCAGGTCGGGTGTCTTCGCCTTGCGCAGGCTGTAGCCCATCAGGTTGTTCCACTCGGCGCTGCCGGTGTCGTTGATGCGCTTGAGCTCGTCGATGGCACCGCTCCAGTTGCGTGCGGCGATCTGCGCGCGAACGGGGGCGAGCTTGTCGGAGTCGGTCGAGGCGGCGCTCATGTCAGCCGCGGCGTGGGCGGCCGACAGGGCGAGGGCGAACAGGCCGAAGCCGAGAAGGCGGGAGAGTGCGTTCATGGTGGTGGTTCCTCTTGGGTTGCCGCCGGAGATCGGCGACATGCCGGCACTTACGAGAGCTTGCCCCGCGGCGGACGCAGGGCGATGAAAAAAATTCTCACGCCTACCAGAGCTTGACGCAATGGCCGCTCAGCACGAGCGGGCCGGTGGGCGACTGGCCGGCGGTGGCGGGGGCGTTCTCGTAGCTCACCGCCAGGCGCGACACCTTGAAGAAGAGCTTCTCCGAGGTGTCGGCCAGCGCGACGGTGGCGGTGCCGCTGGCAGGCAACACGCCCACCGGGAATGCGGCGCCGCCGTCTTGCGGGTAGGCCCACAGCTGCGCGACACGGCCGCTCGGCACGGCCAGCGGCTTCAGCAGCTTCACGGTCAACTGGCGCCCGTGGCGGCGTGAGCTGGCGAGCACCGACGGCGTGCCGGCCGCATCGGTCAGCAGGCCCACGTAGCTCGCCGGCAGGGCTTCGGCGCGCGGCTCCAGGCCAACCAGGCCTGGTTCCAGGCGCAGCACCACGGTGCACAGCATCACACCCGCCAAGGCGCCGCCGAGAAGTTGCCACCACCCGGTCTTGCGCTTCACCGGGGACGGGAAGAGCCGCTGCTGCAGTCCGTGCCACACGTCGGGTCGCGGCGCCATCGGTGGCAGGCCTTCGGCAAGCACGGCATAACGCTCCTGCCAACCGGCCACCGCGCGCTCGGCCTGCGGCGACTGGCGCAGCACCTGCTCGAAACGCCGCCGTGCGCCGCCGCTCAGCGTGCCCAGCGCGTATTCCCTCGCCAGCTTGTCCAGGCGCTCGGGTGGCTGCAGGTAGTTCATGCCGAGACCCCGCGCGCTTCAAGGCATTCCTTGAGCTTGTCGAGCCCTTGGCGCACCCAGGCCTTGGCGGTGCCGAGCGGCGCATTCAGAGAGGTGGCGATCTCGGTGTGCACCATGCCGCGGTAGTACGCGAGCGCCAGGGCCTGGCGTTGCGACGCGGTGAGCGTGCCCATGCAGGTGTCGATGCGCGCCTTGGCCAGGCTGGTGGCGAGCAGCTGCTGCGGTTGCGGGAGCTCGTCTTGCGCGGCGTCGAGCGTGTCGTCGTCGAGCGGCACGGTGCTCGCGCGCTCGCTGCGACCGGCGCGCAGCATGTCGATCGCCTTGTTGCGCACGATGTTGATCAGCCAGGTCATGGGCGTGGCCACGACCGGGTTGTAGCTGGCGGCGCTGTGCCACACGTTCATGAAGGCTTCCTGCAGCACCTCTTCGGCGCGGTCTCGGTTGTTCAAGATACGAAACGCGACGCTCAACAGATGCGCACAGGTGGCCCCATAAAGACGCTCGAAGGCGGCGCGGTCGCGCAGCGCCACGCGCGAGAGCAGCGCGGGCAGGTCGTGGCCGGGGGCGTCGGTGGGCATGGCGGCCGAGTCTAGGGCCTGTCGCGCCAGATGAGCAGGCCCTAGAATCGCGCCCCCCTTTTGCGACCCCTTCCATGTACTGCGCCATCGACTTCGGCACGTCCAACTCCGCGATTGCCATTCCGGCCGGCGGCACGATGCAGCTGGTCGAGCTGGAAGCGGGCCACCCGACCATGCCGACGGCGGTGTTCTATTACGCCGAAGGGCCCGAGACGAATGGCCCGCCGCGCGCCTTCGGCCGCGCCGCGCTGGCCGCGTATGTCGACGGCGTGGACGGGCGGCTGATGCGCTCGATGAAGAGCATCCTCGGCAGCAGCCTCGTCGACCAGACCACCGACGTGGGCGGTGGTCGTGGCGCCAAGTACCTCGACATCATTGGCGGCTACCTGCTCCACCTGAAGACCGCGGCCGAACGCCAGGCCGGCACGCGCATCGAGCAGGTGGTGATGGGCCGGCCGGTGTATTTCGTCGACGACGAGCCCGAGCGTGATGCGCAGGCGCAGGCCTCGCTCGAGTCGGCGGCGCGTGCGGTGGGTTTTCGCGAGGTGCACTTCCAATACGAGCCGATCGCCGCCGCGTTCGACTACGAACGCAGCACCTCACGCGAGGAGATCGTGCTGGTGGCCGACATCGGCGGCGGCACCTCCGACTTCTCGCTCGTGCGCGTGGGCCCCGAGCGGGCCGCGCAGCTGGAGCGCAAGCGCGACATCCTGGCCAACCACGGTGTGCACATCGCCGGCACCGACTTCGACCGGCGCATCGAGCTCGCAAGCATCCTCGGCGAGTTCGGCTACGGCGCGCTCGGCCCGAGCGTGAACGGCGCCCCGGCGCGCGAAGTGCCGAGTGGCGTGTACTTCGACCTCGCCACCTGGCACCTCATCAACACCGTCTACAACCCGGCGCGCGTGGCCGAGCTGCGGCAGATGCGCAGCTTCTACGCCGAGCCGAAGCACCACCAGCGGCTGATGACGGTCGTGACCGAGCGGCTCGGGCACGAACTCGCGTCGCGCGCCGAAGCGGCCAAGATCGCGGTGGCCGATGGCGGCGAGGTGCGCATCGACCTCAGCCACGTCGAGCACAAGCTGGCCTCGACCCTGAGCGAGCCGCAGGCGGTCGAGGCGATCGAAGGCGACCTCGCGCGCATCGTCGACGCGGCGCGGGTGACGGTGGCGCAGGCGGGCCTGCAGCCCTCACAGGTGGATGCGCTCTATTTCACCGGCGGCTCGACCGGCCTGCGCCTGCTGGCCCAGCAGATCGCGGCGGCCTTTCCCCAGGCGCGGGCGGTGCGCGGCGATCGGTTCGCGAGCGTCGCGACCGGGCTCGCGCTCTACGCGCAGCGCTGGTTCGAGCGCGCGCGCTGAAGCCTCAGTGCCGGCGGCGCGGCGGCGGGCCCGGGCGTTTCGGCTTGGGCGCGGCAGGCAGGGGGCGGCCGACGTCGGCCAGCAGCAGCGTGGCGCGCACGAGTTCTTCCACCGCGGCGCTCAGGTCTTCAGGCGGCTCGAGCGTGTCGATCTCGGCGAGCAGCGCCTCGGCGTCTTCCAGGTCGTCGGGGTCGAGGTGGCGGTACAGCAGCGCGAGCGGCTCGGTGAGCACCGCTTCGTCACGTTGCATCAGCTCGGGGAAACATTCCATCGCGAGCGCGAAGCCGGCCACCCACGGGTACACCGCGTCGGGCGCGGCCGGCTCGTCTTCGTCATCGCTTTCCAGCTCGAACACCCATGGGTCGAACCATTGGCGGCGCGCGATCGCATCGTTCAGCTCGGCGTGTCGGCGTTGCGCCAGCGCATGCAAACGGGTCGCGTCGAAGCCTGCAGGCAGGGCGCGGCCGTCGGCATCGGTGATGTGCTGCAACCAGCGACTCGCCGGCACGCGCACCGGCTGCACCAGCACGCCGCAGAGGTAGCCGTCGAGCATGCTGACGTCCAGCGGCTCCAGCGGTGCGGGCACACGGTCGAGCAGGGTTTGCAGCTCGTCGATCTCGCGTTCCCCAAGTGGTGGGGCGTCGTTCGAGATGTGACGGGACGAAGAAGGCGGTGTGGGCATGGTGCATTGTCGCGCCCCCCAAAAGAGGGTGGAGGAAATGGCTTGCTACAAAGCACTTCGATCCGTCCCTCGTATTGGGGATGGAGTGTGTTTGTGAGGCCCGACTACAGTGCGCCGGTGCTGTCACACGGGGTCTTTTGACCACCACGTACAACGGTTCCACTCGACAGAGCGCCGAAGAACAACAACGCGACGCCCGCACAAAGAAACGAGAGAACCCGCAACGGTCCCAACGACGTCCTCTAGAGGACTTGAACAGCCCACCCTTCACCGGGTGGGCTATTTTTTTCGCCGTTGTCACGTCATCGTCACTCGCTCGGGAAGCCAGCGCTGAAACCCTGCTTCAGGTGTGCCACCAGCGCCTGCACCGCCTTCGGCGTGGTGGGGCTCCACGGGTGCAGCGCGTAAAGGGCATCGCCGAAGGCGCCCACCGGCCGCCACGCCGGCAACACCACGCGCAGGCGCCTCGCGCGCAGCGCGGCGACGGCGCTGAAATCGGGCACGAGGGCGATGCCCAGGCCGGAGAGCGCGGCGTCGCGCAGCACCTCGCTGTTGCCCGCGCGCAAGGGGCCCTGCACCGTCACGTTCACTCGCTCGGGGCCGCTGCGCGCGGCCCTCTCCAGTTGCCACACCGTCGGCCCCGGGCGCAGATAGGCCAGGCACGCGTGCTGCGCGAGCTCACTCGGGTGCGTGGGCGTGCCGTGGCGTTTGAGATAGGCGTGGCTCGCCACCAGCAGCGCACGCGAGTTGCACAACTTCCACGCGACGTGGTTGTCGGGCGGCGCGCTGGTGTGTCGCACGGCGAGGTCGTAGCCCTCGTGGGCGAGGGTGGCGAAACGGTCGGACAGGTCGAGTTCGACGCGCACCTCGGGTTGCGCGCGCAGGAAGGTCTCGAGTTGCGGCGCAAGGTGCTGGCGCCCGAGGGCGACGGGGGCCGTCATGCGCACCAGGCCGCGCGGCTGTGTGGCGAGGTCGCGCGCTTCCCCGACGCTTCGCGCGATGAGCGCGAAGCTCTCGGTCGTCTGCTCGGCCAGGCGCTGGCCGGCTTCGGTGAGGCGCACCGAGCGGGTGGTGCGCTGCACCAGCGTTTGGCCCACGGTGCGCTCGAGGTCGCTGATGCGCTGGCTCACCGCCGCTTTCGACAAGCCCAGGCGCTGCGCCACCTGCGTGTAGCTCGCGGTCTGCGCGAGCAGCACCAGGGTGTGCACCTGCGGCCAGAGCAGGTCGACGCGGGGATCGAGGGTCGCCATCAGTGTTCAGTTTATCGAACAATGAAGTCAGGCCAATCGCATTGGCAAGCGCCTGGCCGGCGCCTAGACTGGTTTCAGCAACACGACGCTGGAGACTCCCATGGGCGCACCCGAAGCCTTCACCACTGCCCACGACGTGGGCCACTTCATCCACGGCGAGCCGGTGGCCGGCAGCAGCGGGCGGCGCCAGGCGATCTACAACCCGGCGACCGGCCAGGTGGCGCGACAGCTCACGCTGGCGAGCGTCGACGAGGTGAACGCGGCGGTGGCGTCGGCGCAGGCCGCCTTCCCCGCCTGGGCCGACACCCCGCCGCTGCGCCGGGCGCGCGTGATGTTCAAGTTCCTCGAGCTCATGAACCAGCACCGCGACACGCTGGCCGCGATGATCACCGCCGAGCACGGCAAGGTGTTTACCGACGCGCAAGGCGAGGTGAGCCGCGGCATCGACATCATCGAATTCGCCTGCGGCATTCCGCAGCTCCTGAAGGGCGACTACACCGAACAGGTCTCCACCGGCATCGACAACTGGACGCTGCGCCAGCCGCTCGGCGTGGTGGCGGGCATCACGCCGTTCAACTTCCCGTGCATGGTGCCGTGCTGGATGTTCCCGGTCGCGATCGCCGCCGGCAACAGCTTCGTGTTGAAGCCGAGCGAGCGCGATCCGTCGCCTTCGATCTTCATGGCGCAGCTGCTGAAAGATGCCGGCTTGCCCGACGGTGTGTTCAACGTGGTCCAGGGCGACAAGCTCGCCGTCGACACGCTGCTCACGCACCCCGACGTGAAGGCCATCAGCTTTGTCGGCTCCACCCCCATCGCGCAATACATCTACGAGACGGGCGCCCGCCACGGCAAGCGGGTGCAGGCGCTGGGCGGCGCGAAGAACCACATGGTGGTGATGCCCGATGCCGACCTCGACCAGGCGGTGGATGCGCTCATCGGCGCCGGCTACGGCTCGGCCGGCGAGCGCTGCATGGCGATCAGCGTGGCGGTGGCGGTGGGCGACGTGGCCGACAAGCTCGTGCCCGCGCTTGCCGCGCGTGCGAAGACGCTCAAGATCAAGAACGGCATGTCGCTCGACGCGGAGATGGGCCCCATCGTCACGCGCGAGGCGCAGCAGCGCATCGCCGGCTACATCGAGCACGGTGTGACCGAAGGTGCGACGCTCGTCGTCGATGGCAGAGGCTTCACGGTGCCCGGCCATGAACAGGGCTTCTGGCTCGGCGGCACGCTCTTCGACCACGTGACGCCCGAGATGAAGATCTACAAGGAAGAGATCTTCGGCCCGGTGCTCGGCGTGGTGCGCGTGCCCGACTTCGCCGCCGCGGTGAAGCTCATCAACGACCACGAGTTCGGCAACGGCGTGTCGTGCTTCACCAGCGACGGCAACGTGGCGCGCGAGTTCGCGCGGCGCATCCAGGTCGGCATGGTGGGCATCAACGTGCCGATCCCCGTGCCGATGGCGTGGCATGGCTTCGGCGGCTGGAAGAAGAGCCTCTTCGGCGACATGCACGCCTATGGCGAAGAGGGCGTGCGCTTCTACACCAAGCAGAAGAGCGTGATGCAGCGCTGGCCCGCGAGCATCGGCAAGGGCGCCGAGTTCGTGATGCCGACGTCCAAATGACTGCCCCTCGGCCGTGAGTACACGGCCGATCCCCCGAGGGGATGCCGGCCGGCTTGGGGCGGCCCGGCGCTCGGCCGGCGCGCGCTAGTCAGTAGGGGACCACCGTGTCCCCGTCGCCGGGCGTGCAGCCTTCGGCGATGGGCTCCCACCCACGGCGCACGACCATGTGCCGCTCGTTGTGGCAGAACTCCATGCGCGTCGCGCCCGGCACCTGCTGGCGCACGAAGGCTTCGATGGCCACCGGCATGCTGATGCGCAGGCTCGCCTCGCGGAGGTCGTCGATCGGGTGATCGTCACGGTGCAGCCAGGGCACGAACACCATCGCGAGCGAGAGCATCCAGCGGTGGTGGATGTCGAAGCGGCTCGGCTGGTAGTCGTGCTGCGCGAGCCACTGCTGCGCCTCGCGGCGTGAGCCGATGGGCGTGTCTGACCAGGCGCCGGCCAGCAACTCGGCCACCCACTGGTTGCAGTTCTGGTACTGGTCGCTGAAGGCGAATGCGTTGGCGCTGTAGACCCCGGCCAGCAGCGAGAGGGCGCCGTGCTTGTCGAGCGCAGCGGCCTCCAGCCGGCGCGCATCCGCCTCGGGCAGGAAGACGATCGAGACGTAGCCTTCTTTCGGGTCTTCGGTGCCGAGCAGGAACCCGGAGATGCCCTGGTCGTAGAGGCGCGGCCGCCCTTCGTCGCAGGCGTAGTAGAGCTGGCGCACCGCCCAGGGAATGTCGGTGTTGGCCTTCAAGCTCACCCCGGCATGCGAGTAGCGGTGGCCGAAGCGAGCGAGGTCGAGCCCCGAGCGCGACATCAGCGCCACACCGCCTGCGGCGTGCTCCTCAAGGGCGGTCTTGATGACACCGCCCAGGCGGAAGAGGCGGTCTTTCTGGGCGGCGTCGAGGTCGAGCGGCTTGTCGCAGAACCGGTAGCTGCTTGCTTGGGCGGCGAACACGGCGCCGCACAGCGCGAGCAGCACCGCTGCCCGCGCGACCCAGCGTGAAATCAAAGCGTGACGGCGGTGGACTGCAGCTCGCGGTGCCAGGCGTCATGCATCACGAGGAAGAAGGCACGGCCGGTGTCGGCCTTGGTGAACTCGACGCCATAGACGCGTTGTTTGGCGGTGATCACCTGGCCGGCGGCAACCGGGTCGCGCGCGACGACCTGGGCCGGCACGTAAAGCATGAAGCTGTCATCGGCCTTGGCATCGGCGGCCACGGGGGCGAGCGTCAGGCGCACGGTGCCGGGGCGCTCGGCCACTTCGGCGACCTCGGTCACCTTGTAGTCGCCGGCGGCGGTCTTGTCTTTCTTCGACGAACCATCGCTCGACTTCTCGAACGAGGTGGACACGCTGCCGACCGAGGCGGAAACCCCTTCGGAGGCCGACGACGCGGCGGTCGAGCTGGCGAAGACGGGCAGCGCGGCGCTGCCGAGGGCAAGGGCAGCGGCGGCGGCCAGGGCGGGGGCGAGACGGGTGGACTTCATCGTGCAGCTCCGGGATGACGTGAGGATCTGGGACAGCGCAGCATAGTGCACCTGCGCGGCCCGATTCTTGTCAATCTGTGACCCGGGCGGCGCAGCCGCCGCCGAGCGTCAGTCGCCCTTGAAGCCGCTCTGCTTGACGATCGCCGCCCAGCGCGGGGCTTCGGCCTTGACCATCTTCTCGGCGTCGGCACGCGAGGTGCCGGTCACGGTGAAGCCGGCGTCGATGAGTTTTTGTTTCACGTCGGCCGATTGCACGGCGGCCACGGCCTGCTTGCTCAGGGTGTCGAGCACGGCGGCCGGCGTGCCCGCGGGCGCGAAGAGGGCGAACCAGGCGGAGAAATCGACCTTGGGCAGGCCGGCTTCGGTGAAGGTGGGCACGTCGGGCAGCAGCGGCGAGCGGGCGTGGGCGGTGGTGGCCAGCGCGCGCATCTTGCCGGCCTTGATCTGGGCCGAGCCGAGGGCGGTCGACACGAAGGCGCCTTCCACCTGGCCGCCGACGATGGCGGTGATGGCGTCGCCGGTGGCGCGGTAGTGGATCGGCTCGACCTTGAAGCCGCCCTGTTCGGCCAGCATCTCGCCGCCGAAGTGGCCCGGGGTGCCGGCGCCGAAGGTGGCGAAATTGACGCGGTCCTTGTTGGCCTTGCCGGCCTTCACAAAATCGGCCACCGTCTTGTGCGGTGACTGCACCGGCACGACGAGCAGGAAGTCCGAGCGCACGAGCTCCGCCACCACCGCCAGCTCCTTCGCCGGGTCATACGGCAGCTTGCTGAACGCGGGCGGCGCGATGCTGATCGAGCCCACCTCGCCGATCAGCAGCGTGTAGCCATCGGGGGCGCTCTTGGCCACAGCTTGCGTGGCGATCTGGCCGCCGGCACCGGCGCGGTTGTCGACCACGACCGACTGCTTGAGGCTCGTCTCCAGCTTCTGCCCGACGAGGCGCGTCACGATGTCGGGCCCGGTGCCCGGCGGGAAGCCGACCACCAGCTTGACCGGCTGCGTCGGGTAGGCCTGGGCGAGGCCCAGCGTGGGCGAGGCGAGCGCGGCAAGGCTCGCGGCGGCGATCAGGGCACGGCGGGTGACGAGGTGAACGGTGCGCATGTTGAGTGTCTCCTTGGGGGTGGAGTGTGGGCCGGCCGGGTGGCCCGGCGTGTCATCCCTGAGGACGACAACGCGGCGTCATCTTCTGGGATGACCGGGTGAACGCCAGGGCGCGCGTATCGTGGCGCCATCGTCCGCCTCGACCCGCTGCCATGACCGACATCGCCCCGCCGCCCGCCCTCGTTCCCATGTGCCAGGTCCGCTGCGAGGTGGAGAAACTCGTCACGCTCGGCGGTGGCCCGTATGGCGAACGCCGCTACATCCCGCTCAAGGGCGGCACGGTGCGGGGCCCCGAACTCAACGGCACGCTGGTCGACGGCGGTGTCGACTGGCAGATCAACCGCGGCGACGGCGTGCTCGACATCTCGGCCCACTACGTGATCCAGGCCGACGACGGCGCGCTGATCGAGGTCACGAGCGTGGGCATGCGCCACGCCGAACCGGCGGTGATGGAGCGCCTGGCGCGTGGCGAATCGGTCGACCCGAAGGAGTATTTCTTCCGCACGCTGATCCGCTTCCAGGCCGGCGCCCCGGCGTGGCTGCACCTCAACAAGGTGATGGCCATCGCCTCGGGCCGCCGCGAGGCGCGCCTGGTCATCCTCGACTACTTCCGCATCACCTAGAGCTTCTCGGTTTCGCCGCTCTTCGGCTGCCACTTCATCAGCCGGCGCTCCACCTGGCCGACCAGCATGTCGAGCAGCAGCGCAAACACCGTGAGCACGAGGATGCCCGCCATCACCGTGTTGATGTCGAACGCCCCCTCGGCCTGCAGGATCAGGTAGCCCACGCCGCGTGCCGAACCGAGGTACTCGCCCACCACGGCGCCCACGAAGGCCAGCCCCACGCTCGTGTGCAGCGAGCTGAAGACCCAGCTCATCGCACTCGGCAGGTACACATGGCGCAGCAGCTGCCGCGGGCTCGCGCCCAGCATGCGCGCGTTCGCCAGCACGATGGGGCTCACCTCCTTCACGCCCTGGTAGACGTTGAAGAAGACGATGAAGAAGACGAGCGTCACGCCCAGCGCCACCTTGCTCGCCACGCCGAGCCCGAACCACACCGCGAAGATGGGCGCGAGGATCACGCGGGGCATCGAGTTCAGCGCCTTGATGTAGGGGTCGCAGATGGCCGCAGCGAGCGGGCTCAGCGCGAGCCACATGCCGCAGGCGAGGCCGAGCACGGTGCCGATGCCGAAGGCCAGCACCGTCTCCAGCAGGGTCACGCCCAGGTGCTGGTAGATGTCGGCGTTGGTGACGAACCAGGCCCAGATGCGGCCGAAGATCTTCACCGGCTCGCCGAAGAAGAAGGCCGCCTGCCGGTCGTCGGCGAAGAGGAAGGGCGGCACGAGGCCGGGCGTGGTGAGCACATGCCACAAGACGAACACTGCCACCAGCAGGGCGAGCTGCGCGAGCCGAAGCGTGAGGGTGTTCTTCATGCGGCGAGCTGCTGGCGGTAGCCCTTGAGCACTTCGTCGCGCAGCACCGACCAGATCGCCTGGTGCAGCTCCACGAAGCGTGGCGTCACCCGCACCTCGGCCACGTCGCGCGGGCGCGGCAGGTCGATGTGGAACTCGCCGATCGGGTGCGAGGACGGCCCGGCGCTCAGCACGACGACGCGGTCGCTCATGGCGATGGCTTCATCCAAGTCGTGGGTGATGAACAACACCGCTTTGCGCTTGGCGGCCCACAGGGCCAGCACCTCGTTCTCCATCAGCTGCCGCGTCTGGATGTCGAGCGCCGAGAAGGGCTCGTCCATCAGGATGATGTCGGGGTCGAGCACCAGGGTCTGGGCGAGGCTCACGCGCTTCCGCATGCCACCCGAAAGCTGGTGCGGGTAACGGTCGCCGAAGCCGCCGAGGCCCACGCGTTTGAGCCATTCGTCGGCCTGCGCCCGCGCATCGGCGACGCCGCGGAATTCGAGCCCCGCCATCACGTTGGCGCGTGCGGTGCGCCAGGGCATCAGCGACTCGGTCTGGAACATGTAGCCGGCGCGGCGGTTGAGCCCGGCGAGCGGCTCGCCGAAGACGCGCACCGTGCCGCGGCTCGGCGCGAGCAGGCCGGCCGCCACGTTGAGCAAGGTGCTCTTGCCGCAACCGGTCGGCCCCACCACCGAGACGAACTCGCCGGCCCCGACGGTGAGCGACACCTCGCTCACCGCGGTGTAGCGCTGCGCGGGGTCGTCGCGCGAGACGAAGGTGCAGCTCACCGCGTCGAGTTGCAGGGCAGGGGTCATCGGTTCGGGGCTCAGGAGACGGCGGAGAACACGGGCAGCTTCAGGTCGTAGGCGATCGCGGCCAGCCGTGTGCCCGCCACCGTGACCGCGCCCGCCGCGAAGGCCCACGCGGTGGAGACCTTGGCCGCACGGGCCAGCAGGTACACCGCGATGCCCGCGATGGCGGCGGTGGCGTAGATGTCCTGCCGCAGGATGAGGGGCACCTTGGCCGACAGCACGTCGCGCAGCACCCCGCCGCCCGAGCCGGTGAGCGTGCCCATCAGCACCGTCACCATCGGCCGGCAGCCGGCCTTCTCGGCCACCTGCGCGCCGGAGATGGCAAACACCGCGAGGCCGATCGCATCGGCGATGAGCAGTGCATCGGTCGGCACGGGCAGCACCTGCACCCACAGCAGCGTGGCTGCGGTCGCGGCGAGGATGGTCCAGATCGGCCCGCTGTCGTGCATCCAGAAGATCGGATGCCGGTTGAGCAGCACGTCGCGCAGCGTGCCGCCGCCGATGGCGGTGATGGAGGCCAGCACGATGATGCCGAGCAGGTCGAGTCGCGAGGCGATGCCGGCCAGCGCGCCGCTGGCGGCGAAGACGGCGACGCCGAAGAGGTCGAGGACGTAGAGCAGCAAGGGTGGTGCCCTAACCCTTGGGGTATCTCGCGTTGGCCTTCTTCACGAAGTCGTTGGTGTAGACCGCGCCGAGGTCGAAGTTCACGCTCTTCAGGCTCTCGTCGACGCTCAGCAGCGCGCGCAGCGCGGTGGTGGCGCCGGCGTCGGGCACGCTGCCGTCGGGCGAGAGGGCGCCGCGGCTCGCGAGGAAGGCGTCGATGTAGACGGCCCGGTCGCCGAGCAGGTAGCTCTCGGGCACGGCCTTGACGATCTCGCTCGGGCCCGCGGCCTGGATCCATTTGTCGGCGCGCACGATGGCGTTGGTCAGCGCCTGCACGGTGCGTGGGTGCTTGTCGATGAAGGCCTGCGGCGCATAGAGGCAACCGGCCGGCATCGGCCCGCCGAACACCCGGTCGGCCTCGGCGACCACGCGCGTGTCGGACACGATCTTCAGGTCGCCGCTGCGCTGCAGGAGCGTGATCACCGGGTCGAGGTTGGACATCGCATCGATCTGGCCGGCGCGCATCGCCGCCACCGCGCCGTTGCCGGCGCCCACGCCGATGATCGACACGTCGCTCGGCTTGAGCCCCGCCTTGGTCAGCACGAAGTTCACCATCACGTTGGTGCTCGAGCCGGGCGCAGTGACGCCGATCTTCTTGCCCCTCAGGTCGGCCACGGTCTTGAAGCCGGGCATCGTCTTCGGGTTCACGCCCAGCACGATCTGCGGGGCGCGGCCCTGCAGCACGAAGGCGCGCAGCTTCTGGCCCTTCGCCTGCATGTTGATCGTGTGCTCGAAGGCGCCCGAGACCACGTCGGCGCTGCCGCCGATCACCGCCTGCAGGGCGCGCGAGCCGCCGGCGAAGTCGACGATGGTGACCTCCAGCCCTTCGGCCTTGAAGTAGCCGAGGCTCTCGGCGATGGTGAGCGGGAGGTAGTAGAGGAGGTTCTTGCCGCCCACCGCGAGGGTGACCTGCGGCTTTTCGGGGGCGGGGGCCTGGCTGTGGGCCAGAGCCGGCAGCGCGAGTGCTGCCAGCGTGAAGGTGCGGCGTTGCATGCTGTCTCCTGTCTCTTTTGTGGGATCACTTTACCCGCGCACGCGCGCAAAAGCTGCAACCCTAGAATCGGCCGCAATGAGCACCTACCTGAGGCACCTGGCTGCGCTGCTGATGTTGGCGAGCGTGGCAGGCGGCGTGCACGCCGCCCCTTCGCCCCCACCGGTGCCGCTCGTGGCGCCGGCTGCCGACCCGGCCGCCTCGGCCCCGGTGTCGCTCTCGGCACGCAAGGTCTACGAGCAGGCCCGCTCGCAGCTGGTGCAGATCCGCACCGTGCTCAAGGGCCAGGCCAGCCAGACCTCGGTGGGCTCCGGCTTCGTCGTCAGCAAGGACGGCCACCTCATCACCAATTTCCACGTCGTCAGCGAGGCCGCGCTCAAGCCGGAGCGGCACGAGCTGGTGCTCGTCACGGCCGATGGCCGCGAGACACCGGCGCAGATCCTGATGCTCGACGTGCTGCACGACCTCGCGCTGCTCAAGGTGGCCGACCCGAAGAAGACAGGCGGTTTCGACGCGCTCACCTTCCGCCCCGACACCGACAAGCTCGCCCAGGGCGAGCGCATGTATTCGCTCGGCAACCCGCTCGACGTGGGCTTCGCGGTGATCGAGGGCAACTACAACGGGCTCGTCGAGCGCAGCTTCTACCCGCAGATCTTCTTCGCCGGCTCGCTGAGCGGCGGCATGAGTGGCGGCCCGGCGCTCGACCAGGCCGGGCGTGTGATCGGCATCAACGTGGCGCGTCGGGTCGACGGCGAGCAGGTGAGCTTCCTCGTGCCGGCCTCGTTCGCGAGCGCGCTGCTGGCACGCGGGCGCGACGCGGCGCCGCTCAAGGGCGACGCTTGGCCCATCGTCGCGGCGCAGCTCACCGCGCATCAAGACGTGCTCACCGAGCGCTTCATCGCCCAGGGCTGGAAACCCGGCACGCACCCACGCTACAGCGTGCCGGTACCGCCCGACCGTTTCATGCGCTGCTGGGGCTCGAGCGAACCCTCGCGCACCGGCGGGCTCGACTTCGAGCGCTCCGACTGCGTGATGGACACCCGCATCTTCGTCGGCGAGTTCAACACCGGCACCATCGCCACGCGCCACGAGGCCTACGACGGCAGCAATCTCGGCACGCTGCGCTTCGCCGCGCAGTATTCGGCGAGCTTCCGCAACGAAGGCTTCGGCCGCCTCGGCCCGCAGCACCAGACCAAGCCGCAGTGCCACGAGAACTTCGTCGACCGCAAGGGCCTCGTGCTGCGCGCGGTGGTCTGCGTGCGCGCCTACAAGAAACTGCCCAAGCTGTACGACGTGGCGGTGCTCGTGGCCACGCTCGACCAGCCGCAGGCCGGCGTGCAGGGCCGCTTCGACGCCCAGGGTGTGAGCTACGCCAGCGCGATGAAACTCGCGCAGCACTACATCGAGGCTTACGCATGGGTGAAATGAGTTCGACCCTCGCCCTGCTGGAGGTGCTCGACCGCGACGGCGTGGTGCGCCAGAGCCTGAAGGTCGGCGCGTGGCCGCTGCGCGTGGGCCGGGCGTTCGACAACGATCTGGTGCTCGACGACCCCTACACCGCGCCCGAGCACCTGCGCATCGCGCGTGACGATACGGGCCAGCTGGCCCTGACCGTCGGCGACAGCGTCAACGGCCTGCACCTCAACGGCCGCACGCTCGCGGCCGGCGAGCAGGTGCCGCTGCCCGCAGGGCCGCACGACAAGCCGCTGCTGCTCGTGCTCGGCCGCACCCACCTGCGCCTGCGCCTGGCCACGCAGCGGCTTGCGCCCGAGCAGCGCTTGGGCACGGCGCGTGTGCTCACGCAGGGCCTGCCGACGCTGCTCGTGCTGGCGCTGGCCGCCGCGCTGGTGCTGGGCTTCAACACCTGGCTCGAAAGCGAGCCCGACCTGCTGACCAAGTCGCTCGCCTCGTTTGCGATCTCGGCGCTCGCCATCGGCTTCGGCTGGGCGGGCGTGTGGACGTTGCTCTCCAAGGTCTTCACCCACCAGGCCCATTTCGGCTGGCACCTGCGGGTGATGCTGCTGGCCGTGATCGCCTGGGAGGCCCTGATGGCCGGCACCTCGCTGCTGGCCTTCGCCTTCTCGTGGCCCTGGATCACCGACTTCAATTTCGTGCCGGCCTACGCCATCCTCGGGGCGATGCTGTATTTCCACCTGCAGGCGGTGGAGCCGCTGCACCCGCGGCGCACGCTCGGCTTTGCGGTGGGCAGCGCGCTCACCGGGCTGGCGCTCAGCCTCTGGTTCAACGTGCAGGCGACCGACCGCGCCGGCAGCGAGCTCTACATGAACCACCTCTTCCCGCCCGCGCTGCGGGTGGCCAAGCCGGTGGAGTTGACGGACTTCATGCAGGGTGCGGCCGAGCTGCAGACCCGCGTCGATGCGAAGGCGAAGAAGACCGATGCAGAAGATTGATTCCCCCAACGCACGGACCGTGCTCGTGACCGGCGGCAGCCGTGGCATCGGCGCCGCCACCGCCCGCCTCTGCGCCGCCCGCGGTTACGCGGTGGCCGTCAACTACGCACGCGATGCCGCCGCGGCCGAGGCGGTGTGCGAGGCCATCGCGCAGGCCGGTGGGCGTGCGCTGGCGGTGCAGGCCGACGTGGCCGATGAAGCCCAGGTGCTCGGGATGTACGCCCGCATCGATGCCGAGCTGCCGCCGCTCGCCGGCCTGGTCAACAACGCCGGGGTGATCGATGTGGGCGCGCGGGTCGACGCGATGAGCGTGGCCCGGCTGCGCCGCATGTTCGACATCAACATCCTCGGCAGCTTCCTCTGCGCGCGCGAAGCGTTGCGGCGGATGTCGACGAAACACGGCGGCACGGGCGGGGCCATCGTCAACCTGTCGTCGGCCGCGGCGCGCATCGGCTCGCCCGGCATGTACGTCGACTACGCGGCGGCCAAGGGGGCCATCGACACCTTCACCCTCGGCCTCGCCAAGGAAGTGGCGATGGAAGGCGTGCGGGTGAACGGCGTGCGCCCCGGCATCATCGACACCGAGATTCACGCCTCCGGTGGCCTGCCCGACCGGGCGCACCAGTCGGCGGCGCTGATCCCGATGCAGCGGCCGGGCACCGCCGAGGAGGTTGCGAATGCGATCGTGTGGCTGCTCTCCGGCGAGGCGAGCTACACCACCGGCGCCATCCTCGACGTGACCGGCGGCCGCTGAGCCGCCGTCGGCGTCAGAGGCCGGCCAGCAGCCGCGCGCGCTCGCGCTCGGCCGAGCCGAAGTGGGCCTGCAGCAGGCGCTCCAGCCGCTGCTGCTTGTCGGGCACGTCGAGGTCGGACGCGAAGATCTGGTCGCGCTCGCGGATGAAGCTCGCGTGGCGCAGCTCCCAGGCCTGGCGTTCCGCGTCGAGCTTCTCGCGCTCGATTTCGACGGCAGACTTCATGCCCTCGGTGTCGACGAACTGGCGGCGCAGGAAGGTCACCTCGGCATCGCTCTCGCCACGTGCGCGCATCTCGGCCACCTGCTTTTCCATCGCAAACGAGAACTCGGTTCCGCCGAATTCCTGCGCCGCCACCTCGGGCGGCAGGCTCATGCGCAGCGCGAGCAGGCGCTGGTGTTGCTGCGCTTCGCTCAAGGAGGGGTCGGCAAAGATGCGCGCCACTTCCGAGGCATAGAGGCCACGCGCCTCCTGCACGCCGAAGAGCTCCTGCACCGACACCGAATCGAAATGCCGGCGGCGCAGCGCCATCTGGCGGTCGAGCAGCTCGCTTGCGGAGAGCGGGTGTTGTGTCTTCAGCTGCTTCAGCAGCTCGCGCTCGTCCTCGCGGTAGGCGGCGTAGCGCTGCAGCAGCCCGAAGGCCCGCTCGGCGGCCAGCGCGGGCAGCTGGCTGCGCAGCCGGGGTTCGAGCGGCGCGAGCGGCTGGCCGCGGCCGGCCAGGGCCAGCCAGCTGTCGAGCACGGGGAGGGTCTTCGCGCTCACCAGCAGGCGGCCGAGCGCGTCGATGCTGAAGGGGCTGCCCGCGGGCAGCGTGCCGACGGTCGGCACGCGGTCTTCGTCGGGTTCGCGCACGGCCACGTCGGCCAGCGCCGGGGTGTTGCGCTCGATCGCGGCCATCGTGCGGGCGAAGCTGCCCGGCGTCGCGTCGGGCTGCGGGAGGGACAGGTACGCCACGCTGCTGGCGACGGCTGTCACGCCAGCCAGGGCGATCCAGAAGGGGGTGGTGAAGGCGGCCACGTGCGGATCCTGTGCGGCAGCGGTGTGAAGGAGATGGTGTGAAGGAGGGGCCGGTTATGCCCGCGTCACCCTGCTGGGCAGCGTGACGCGGGTCCCGGGTCTCCTTCCCTCACGGACTCTTTCGGATCAGTGCGTCACGAAGCCGTTGAGCCACGTGAGGTTGGCCTTCAGGCCCCAGTTGGTGCTGCCGTTGCGCCAGGTGTTGTCGGTGGTGCTCTGCAGGCCGAGGCAGCCGCCGACACGCTGGTAGCAGTGGTCGGCCGAGCCGTCGCCCACGGCGCTGTCGCGGATCATGATCCAGCCGGCGCCGTTGGTGGCCAGGCACTCGTAGGCGAGCGCGCCGCAGCTGCGGCCGGCCACGTTCTCCGACGACGAGCGCACCACCGTGGCGGTGCCGCCCGGGAAGATGTCGCTCTGGCCGTTGACGATGCGCACGTTGTCCTTCGAGATCGTGTAGTTGCCCGGCGTCATGCACGAGTTCATCACGTAGGTGGTGTACAGCGTGTGGGCGCCCATGCCGTAGGCGGCACGCACGCGGCTGTCGTAGTTCTTCGCGTTGATCGCGATCACCGAGCCCTGGCTGAAGCCGGCCACGACGACGCCCTTGCTGCAGTCGGCGGTGGCGCGGGCGCACAGCTTAGAGACGGCGCTGGTGGTTGAGCCGCTGTTGTAGATGTAGCGGGCCTTCGAGAGGATCTGCGAGCAGGTACCGAAGAGCGAGCTGTCGTACTGCACGGCGGCGGCGACGAAGCCCTTGGCGGCCATCTCGGCCACGGCGCCCATGGCCTGGGCGTTGTCGTAGTTCTCGGTGGTGCCCACCGTGTAGATGAAGACCGGGTGCTTGCCCGAGGCAGGCTCCGTGCCCTTGATCGAGTAGGTGCTCAGGCCAGCCGAGTAGGAGCTGGTGAAGTTGCCGGCCCAGGCGGTTGCGGTGCCCAGCAGAGCGGTCGCGATGGCGGCGATGCGGATCAGTCGAGAGTGCATGGCAACGATCTCCATTTGAGGTGGGTGGGCGGCGTCTCTGGCTTCCGCCCTTTTGTTGCCCTGAGACAGTTCAGGGTGGAGTCAATGTTGCACGGGGGTCCAACTTTCGCTTCCGGGTTTTCATTTCGTTCGTGTACTTCTTGTCACACGAAGCCCAAAACCACGGGTAAGCCCTTGGTTTGTGAGGGCTTGCGGAGGTTTTCAACGGTGCGGCGCACAAAGCCGCCATCCAATATTCGGCGGTCGTGCAATTTGCCGTGACTCAGCGCCGTTCGACGACCACCGGCACCAGCTTGAGCGCCTCGCGGATGCGCGAGGCGGCGTCCTGCGCCTCGCCCCGCGAAGAGAAGGGCCCCGCCTGCAGCCGGAAGAGCTGGGGCTCGCCGACCACCGCCAGCAGCGGGGCCAGCCAGTCGAGCTCGGCGCCCACCTGGCGCTGGAACTGCTCGGCACCGTCGCGCTGGCGGAAGGCGCCCAGCTGCACCCAGAAGCCCGGGGCGGGCGGCTCGGCGCTGTCACCGCTGCGCGCCGCCACCTCGGCCACCGCGGCGGCGGGCACTTCCACCGCACCGCCGCCCTTCCAGGCGCCGCTTCGGATCTGCTCGTGCGTGAGCCGCTCCACCTCCACCGGCGCCACGCCGTTCAGCACGCCCAGCCGCATGGCCGCGGTGTAGCTGAGGTCGATCACGCGATCCTGGTGAAAGGGCCCGCGGTCGTTGACGCGCACGATCACCTCGCGCCCGTTGGCCGGGTTGCGCACGCGGGCGTAGCTCGGCAGCGGCATGGTCTTGTGCGCCGCGCTCATCGCATACATGTCGTAGGGCTCGCCGCTGGCCGTGGGCCGGCCGTGGAACTTGCGCCCGTACCAGGACGCGAGGCCCTTCTCGGCCATCGGCTTGTCGGAGGTGACGGGGCTGTAGCTGCGGCCGTTCACCGTGTACGGCTTGTTGGGGCCACCGGTGCGGATGGGCTCGACCCGCGGCTGGGCGTCAGGCGTCTTGTCGAGGCCGGCCGGCGGCTTGGCCTCGGGGCCGTCGCGCGTCGGCGTGGAGCTGCAGGCGGCGAGGAGCAATGCAAGGGCGACGGCCACAGCTCCCGATGTTTGTCTGAGTAGAAGAAGGGTCATATCACGCCCACGCTTCAGCCAGTGCCTTGGCCTGCTTCAGCACCTGTTCCACCGCCGCATCCTGTTTGTCTGGCGGGTACTTGTACTTGCGCAAGATGCGCTTGACCAGCAAGCGGAGCTTCGCCTGCACGCTCTCGCGTTGCGACCAGTCGACGCTCAGGTTCTTGCGAAGGCTTTCGGTCAGCTCCTGCGCGATCTTCTTCAGCGTTTCGTCGGCCAGCTCGCGCACAGCCGATTCGTTGTCGGCCAGCGCGTCGTAGAAGCGCACCTCGTCATCGGTCAGGCCCAACTCTTCGCCGCGACCGGCAGCCTCACGGAACTTGCGCGCCATCTGCACCAGCTCCTCCATCACCTGCGCGGCTTCGATGGAGCGGTTCTGGTAGCGCAGGACCACATCGTTCAGCATGTCGGAGAAGCGCTTGTTCTGCACCACGTTGCTGGCGAAGCGGGATTTGATCTCGCCTTCAAGCAAGCGTTCCAGCAATTCCACCGCCAGGTTGCGTTCGGGGAGGTTGCGCACCTCGGCAAGAAAGGCCTCATCGAGGATGCCGATGTTGGGCTTGTCCAGCCCCACGGCATCGAAGATGTCGACCACTTCTTCCGACACCACGGCCGAGCTGATGATTTGGCGGATGGCCACTTCGCGGTCTTCATCCTTGCGTTTGGCAGCCACGATCTCGCGCTTGGTCAGCAGCACCTTCACAGCCTGAAAGAAGGCCACTTCTTCGCGCACCGCCTTGGCTTCGTCGAGCGTGCAGCACAGCGTGAAGGCCTTGCCCATGGTGAGCGCCAGGTCGGCGAATCGCTTCTTGCCGTCCTTGGCGCCGAGCACATGATTGGCCGCGCCCGCGATCGTCTTGTAGCCACCCGTGAGAAAGCCGCTGTAGTCATAGCCGTGGCCGTTGGTGCCGGCCAGCATGCCGCGCAGCGCATCCAGCTTCTCCATCAGCACGCTGTAGGCCTCTTGGGCATCCACCGTCGGCCGGCCCCGGCCCTGGCTGGCCGTGTATTCCTTCAGCGCCGACTTCAGCTCGTTGGCGATGCCGATGTAGTCGACCACCAACCCGCCTTCCTTGTCCTTGAAGACTCGGTTCACGCGGGCGATGGCCTGCATCAGGTTGTGGCCCTTCATCGGCTTGTCGACATACAGCGTGTGCACGCACGGGGCGTCGAAGCCGGTGAGCCACATGTCGCGCACGATCACCAGGCGCAGCGGGTCGGCCGCATCCTTGAAGCGTTTCTCCAGCCGCTTCTTGGTCTGGCCGTTGTAGATGTGCGGGCGCAGGAGCGCCTTGTCGCTGGCCGAGCCCGTCATCACGATCTTGATTGCCCCTTGCTCTGGGTCGGTGCTGTGCCAGTCTGGCCGCAGGCGCACGATCTCGTCGTACAGATGCACGCAGATCTCGCGGCTCATCGCCACGATCATGGCCTTGCCGTTCTGAGCCTTGTCGCGCTCTTCGAAGTGCGCGACAAGGTCGGCCGCCACGCGGGCGATACGCGGTTCGGCACCCACCACCTTTTCCAGTGCGGCCCAGCGGCTCTTGAGCTTGGCCTGTTGGCTCTCTTCCTCGTCTTCGGCGAGCTCGTCCACCTCGTCGTCGATGGTCGCCATCTCGTCGGCCTTCAGGCCCAGCTTGGCCAGCCGGCTCTCGTAGTAGATGGCCACCGTGGCGCCATCTTCCTTGGCCTGCTGCATGTCGTACACGCTGATGTAGTCGCCGAACACGGCGCGCGTGTCGCGGTCGTCGCCCGAAACCGGCGTGCCGGTGAAGGCCACGAAGGTGGCATTCGGCAGTGCGTCGCGCAGGTGCTGCGCGTAGCCCACCTGGTAGCGGTCGACGCTGTAGCTTGCCGGCGCCAGATCGGCGGTGAATGCAAGCGGCTTGCTTGGGCCTGTATTCAATGCCGCCGTGCTGCGCGGCTTGACAGTCTTCAACTTGGCCTCGAAGCCGTACTGCGTACGGTGCGCCTCGTCGGCGATCACCACGATGTTGTGACGATCCGACAGCAGCGGAAACGCATCTTCGTCCTCACCCGGCATGAACTTCTGAATCGTGGCAAACAAGATGCCGCCTGAAGGCCGGTTGCCCAGCAACGAGCGCAGCTGTTGCCGCGTGCCGGCCTGCACCGGCTGCTCGCGCAACAGGTCTTGCGCGAGCGAGAACACGCCGAACAACTGGCCATCGAGATCGTTGCGGTCGGTGATCACCACGATGGTCGGGTTCGCAAGCAGCGGTTCCTGCATCACCCGTGCCGCAAAGCAGGTCATGGTGATGCTCTTGCCGCTGCCTTGCGTGTGCCAGACCACGCCGCCCTTGCCCTTTATGGCCGGTGTGCTGCCGGGCTGCGAGACGGCAACCACCTGCGCAATGGCCGAGCGCACCGCATGGAACTGGTGGTAGCCGGCGATCTTCTTGATCAATCGCCCGTCGTCTTCAAACAGCACGAAGAAGCGCAGGTAGTCGAGCAGGTAGGCCGGCGCCAGCACACCACGCACCAGCGTCTCCAGCCCGCCGAACGGCCCCAGCGGGTCGATCGCCACGCCATCAATCGTGCGCCACGCCATGTAGCGCTCGCGGTCGGCCGAGAGCGAGCCCAGCAGCGCATCGCTGCCATCGGTGATCACCAGCACCTCGTTGTACTGAAAGATGTCGGCGATCTGTTCCTTGTAGGTCTCGATCTGCTCGAAGGCCTTCCACACATCGGCGTTCAGGTCGGCCGGGTTCTTCAGCTCCAGCAGCGCGAGCGGCAGGCCGTTGACGAACAGCACGATGTCGGGCCGCCGCGTGTGGCGCTCACCCTTGATGGAAAACTGGTTCACCGCCAGCCACTCGTTGCGCGCCGGCGTGGCCCAGTCGATCAGGCGCACGAAGTCGCCCCGCGTCTCGCTGTCATGCTGGTACTGCACCGGCACGCCGTTCAGCAACAGCTTGTGGAACTGCCGATTCGCGGCCAGCGGCGAAGGCGTACCGAGGTCGAGCACCTGCTTCAGCGCATCTTCACGCGCCGCTTGCGGCACGCCAGGGTTCAGCAGGTTGATCGCCTGGCGCAGCCGGCCGATCAGCAGCACCTGCCGGTAGTCGCTTCGCTCCGGCGTGCTGCCTTCGGGCGCCAGCTCCGGGCCATGGCGGTGCTGGTAGCCCACGTCGGCCAACCACGCCAGGGTTTCCTGTTCGAGCTGGTCTTCGGTCATGCCGCGCCTCAGGGGGTGGTGGGGCGCACGGGCTGTGGCTGCAGCACCCCGCTCAGCGCCACGTTGACGTAGTAGTTGCCGCGGCCGATCTTGTGCTTTTGCACGAAGCCGCCTTCGGTCAACGCTTCCAGGTACTTGGTGGCCGTGAGGCGAGACACCTTCAGGTCTCGTTGCACGAACTCGATCTTGGTGTACGGGTGAGTGAACAGGTTGTTGATCAAGTCCTGGCTGTAGAACTTGTAGCCCTCGCGGATGCGGTGCTTGTAGTCGAACAAGGCGGCCTTGATGGCGTGGATGGTGGCCAGCGTCTGCCCGGCCGTCTGCTCCACGGCGCTCAGCAGGTACAGCACCCACTCTTCCCAGGTGTCGTTCTCGCGCACCGTCTGCAACAGGCGGTAGTAGTCGGCCTTGGTGCGCACGATGTGGCTGCTCAGGTACAGCACGGGGATGTCGAGCAAGCCTTCCTTCACCAGGTACAGCACGTTCAAGATGCGCCCCGTGCGGCCATTGCCGTCGTAAAACGGGTGGATGCTCTCGAACTGATGGTGAATCAGCGCCATCTTGATCAGCGGGTCGGCATCGAAGAGGCCAGGGTCATTGATGAAGCGTTCCAGCCCACCCATCAGCGCCACGATCTCAGCGGGGTCTTGCGGCGGGGTGTAGACGGTTCGCCCCGCACCATCCTTCAGCGCCGTGCCCGGCAGCTTGCGCAGGCCGGCGCTGTTGCGCTCCAGCTCGGCCTGGATGGTGACGATATGGTTGGTCGTGATCAGGCCCGTGGCGCGCACCTGCTCGAAGCCCACGCGCAAGGCCTGGCGGTAGCGCAGCACCTCCTTGGCGGCCGGGTTGGCAAAGGCCTCGGGCAGCACGTCGTCCTTGAACAGCTCGTCGTGCGTGGTGACGATGTTCTCGATTTCCGAGCTGTCTTTCGCTTCCTGCAGGGCCAGGGTGTTGATCAGGATGCCCTGGTTCGGGATCGAGGCGGCAATGCCCTTCAGTTCGGCCAAGCGGCGGCTGCTGCTGGCCAGTTTCTTGAGGATCTCTGGCGTGTCGAAGCGCCCGGCCTTCAGGTGTTCAAGCGGTGCAATCGCGGGCATGCAGGAGCTCTGGGCTGGCGGCCATGTATAGGAAGCGCTGAATTCCTGTGCATGTTAGCCGTCACGTGTATAGAAAAGGCGAATTTCTATACATGTCGGCCCGCATGTGTAAAGCGAGCTTTCATATGGGCCGGCCCCGCATCAGCCGGGAGCGACCAGAGCCGGGCCATCGGTGGGCGGCAGATCGGCGGGTTGCAGGGGCCGGATCAAGGGGCGGAACACGCTGTCCATCTTGGCAATGGTGGCCGACAGCCACTCGTGCCAGTCGGGCCAGCGCGCTTCGTCATCCAAGGGGCAGTTGTCGCGCACCACGTAGACCACGCTGCCTTTGCCCTCGGGCAGCTCATCCCACACGAGCGGGAATCCGAGCGCCGCGTGGATCTCGCCCTGCCGCGCTTCCAAGTAGCGGAAGACACCCTTGATCGGCAGGTCGGCACAGTTGATGTAGAGCCGCACTGCCAGCTTTTGCTCCGAGTGCCGCACCACGCCTTCGAGCTGGAAGCCCGTGCGGCCCACCCGAAAGCTCTGCCACGACTGCGCCGAAGGTTTGGGCGCCCCCTGCTTGCGCTCGGCGCGGTAGTCGCGAAATGACGTCCAGAACCGGAGCTGGAAACTGCGCGTCGGGCTGTTGCCCTCGGCCTTGGCCGCTTCCTCGCGCACGGCCCGGCTCCAGTCGTTGGGCCGGCACACCACGTTGAACCGGGGCGCGGGCGGTGAGGCCCCGATGCGCCACAGCTCGATCTCCAGGCCGAAGAACTGCCAGTCTTCGTGCGTGATCTCGTTCAGCCAGTCGATGGCAGCGCGGTGCTCGTCGGTGAAGCGCGAAGCCACCCAGATCACCGTCTTGGCCTCCAGCCCGGCCGCATAAGTGAGGATCTGGCCGAGGTGGTTGTGGTCGGTCTTCGCCAGCTGGTTTTCAATGAGCACCGGCGTGTTGCTCATCGCATCCATGCACACGAGGTCGGCCGCGTAGGGGCCCACGGCCACCTCCAGGCCCATCAGCTCCAGGTCGAGGCCCACGGCGTCACTCAGCGCCGCCAGGTTGCCGGTCTCGGCCAGCCAGGGGGTGAAGTGGTATTCCTCGTGTTGCCACACCTCGCGCAGCTCCACGCGCTGCAGGGTTCCCAGTTCAGTGGCCACGTTCACTCCCCGTTAGGTTGTGGGCGAAGGTTAGCTGGCGACGGCCGCTTCGGCCTCGGGCAGGCGCAGTTGGCCGGAGATCAGGCGGGGGAGGAGAGTGTCGCGGAGGGTTGCGAGGGTTTGGGCGGTTTCGGTTGCCACCACGATGCGCTTAAACACATGGCCTGCTAATTCCTCAAAGCGCTCCAGCAAAGCGCGAGGTGGTAGCACGACCCGCGACCGAGCAAACGTGCTCGTTGTGATGGTGTCGAACACCGACCCGTGAGCCGCATTCACCAGGTTGTCGATTTCTCGCCGCATCAAACAATGCAACGCAACTGGAGCGTTGAGCTTCGAGACCAAGGCGTAGCAGGTCTGGTTCATCGCCATGGGTTTCCCAAAGAGAACCATGCGTCCGGTCGTGGCTCCACGTGCGACGACGACGGTGGCCATTGCAGGGATCATTTGCGTCGCGCTCTTCTCCAAACCTTCGGGGGTAATAGTTCGATCAGTTTGGGTTAGCACCGGAGCATTGGATTGCGACACATCCTTCGCGCTTGCCCACGCGATGTCACCTCCCCAGAACTCCGGCCGATCAGTCTTGGGTGTTCCACCGCTGAGGAGGTTCGCGATATCAAGGACAGAGCCAGTCCGCCAGCCTTTGGGCAGTACCCCTAGTTCGGAATCTTCAAAGCTGTCCGGAAACAAGGCCGCCGTGGCTTCGTCCATGCCCGCGGGCGCGATGCCTTGTTGCTTGGCGTGAACGGGATCGAAATCGACAAACCACGACTTGAACAGCGCCTGCGCGATGGCTTCGAGGGTGGCGTTGGTTTCGCGCAGGAGGGCGATACGGTCGTCGAGTGCCGTCAGGACTGTTGCCGTCTCTTCTTGTATTGCCTTAGGTGGGAGAGGCACAAGGATGTTGACGAGATCACTTCCGCGAATGCCCGAGGCTCCTGCGCCTTGCTCAACTATGGCCTCGATGGCAGTACGCCCCGCGGGCGAACGAAAGAAGTAGAAGAAGAAGTTCGGGTTCGCGACCGATTTATCGAGACGACATCTAATGAGGTGTGACTCAAACACTGTCGGTTCGGTGTTGCCAATGAAGATCGAACACTGGCCCGCTCCCGACAAAACTAATGACTGCCTTGCAAAGAGTAAGTCGCCTGCCTCCAACAAGAACGAACTCTCGGCCTTCGACAAAGGCACGAGATCCATCTCCAGATTTTCGATCCTTGGATGAGCGAACAGCTCACCCATGTTGACCATAGGGAGGCCTGCCCCGCGCACTTTCTTGGGCCGAGTAAGTCCGTTCTTCTGAGGAATAGAGAACAAGCTTCCAAAACGGACAAGCTTAGAACTCATACCCCAGCCCTCCGAGCTTCTGCCGGATCATCTGATCAAGTTCCGCACCCTTTGCCATCTGCTCTCCGAGCTTCTCGGTGAGTGTCTGCATCTTGGTGGCGAAGTCGAGGTCGCTGTCGTCGACTTCCTCTACGCCCACATACCGCCCTGGCGTCAGCACATGCCCATGCTCCGCAATCTCTGCGAGCCTCACGCTGCGGCAGAAGCCCGCTACGTCTTCATAGGCCTTCGCACCCGCTTCTCCACGCCACGCCGCCACCGTACCGGCAATGCGCTCAATCACCTCATCACTCAACTCACACTGCACCCGGCTGATCATCGTCGCCAGCTTGCGCGCATCGATGAACAACACCTCGCCGGGTCGCGCCCGCTTGTGCTTGGTCAGGAACCACAAGCACGCCGGAATCTGCGTGTTGAAGAACAACTGGCCGGGCAGCGCGACCATCACCTCCACCACGTCGGCTTCGACCATCGCGGCGCGGATCTGGCCTTCGCCGCTCTGGCTGGAGCTCATTGAGCCATTGGCCAGCACGATGCCGGCGCGGCCGTGCGGTGCCAGGTGGTGCAGCATGTGCTGCAGCCATGCGTAGTTGGCGTTGCCCTGCGGCGGGTCGCCATACACCCAGCGTGCATCGCCCGTCAGGCTGGCGTGCCACCAGTCGCTGATGTTGAACGGGGGATTTGCGAGGATGAACTCGGCCCGCAGGTCGGGAAATTGGTCGTTGGTGAAGCTGTCGGCGTGCGAGCGGCCGAGGTTGAAGTCGATGCCGCGGATGGCGAGGTTCATGGCGGCCAGGCGCCAGGTGGTGGGGTTGGCCTCCTGGCCGTAGATGGCCACGTCGCCCAGCTTGCCGCCGTGCGCCTCGATGAACTCTTCGCTCTGCACGAACATGCCGCCCGAGCCGCAGCACGGGTCGTACACCTTGCCGTGGTGCGGTGCCAGCACGGCCACCAGCGTCTTGACGATGCTGCGCGGCGTGTAGAACTGCCCGCCCCGTTTGCCTTCGGCGTTGGCGAACATGCCGAGGAAGTATTCGTACACCTGGCCGAGGATGTCGCGCGCCTCGCCGGCCGTGCTGCCGAAGCCGATGGTCGACACCAGATCGACCAGCTCGCCCAGCTTGCCGTCGGGCAGCTGCGCGCGGGCGAAGCGCTTGTCGAGAATGCCCTTGAGCTTGGGGTTCTCGGCTTCCACCAGCGAGAGCGCGTTGTCGATGCGCTTGCCGATGTCGGCCTGCTTGGCGCTGGCGCGCAGCGCCTCCCAGCGGGCGGCTTCGGGCACCCAGAACACGTTGTCGGCGGTGTAGTAGTCGCGCTCTTCCAGCTCTTCACTCAGCAGCTCGGGCGTGCTGTCTGCCAGGTGGAACTCGTCGGCTTCGTCGGCGAAGCGTCGGGCCAGCTCTTCGCGCTTGGCGTTGAAGGTGTCAGAGATGTACTTGACGAAGATGAGGCCGAGCACGAGATGCTTGTACTCGGCGGCGTCCATGTTGGCGCGCAGCTTGTCGGCTGTGGCCCAAAGCGTTTTCTTGATGTCCTGGAGCATGGTGGCAGTGAGCATGGCGAGGGCCATTGGAGGCGCTCGATTCTCACTGAATCACCCAGAGCAAGACCACCCCACGCGAGGCGGGGTGGTCGCGTCATGCCGTCACGGCGTGACGAAGCTCTTCAGCCAGTTCTGGTTGGCGTCCATCTGCCAGGCGGCGCTGCCGGTCTTGAAGCCGTTGTCGAGTGTTCTCGCGGTGCAGCCACCGACCAGCATGTAGCAGTGGTCGGCCGAGCCGTCTTCCACCTCCGCGCCTTTCACGATGTACCAGCCGCTGCCGTTGCTGCGGAAGCACGACAGCGCACTGCTGCCGCACGAGAGGCCGGTGATGGCCTGGCTGGCGGTGCGCACGTTGCTGGCGGTCGGGCCGACGAAGCTGTCGGACTCGCCGTTGACGATGCGGATGCGGTCGGCCGCCTGGGTGTGGCCGCCGTTGTTCATGCACGAGCTCAGGTTGTAGATCGAGTAGTTGGTGCCCGTGCCCTGGCCGTAGGAGGCGCGGATGCGGCTGTCGTAGTTGCGGGAGAGCACCGAGACGATCGAGCCCTGGCTCAGGCCCCCGGTGACCACGCCCTTGGAGCAGTCGGCCTTGGCGCGGGCGCACAGCTTGGCGATGGCGCTGTTGCTGTTGGACCCGTTGAAGATGCACCGGGCCTTGGCGCCGATGGTGGAACAGGAGCCGAAGCTGCCGCTCGCGTACTCGACCGAGGCCGCGACGAAGCCCTTGGCGGCCATGGCCTTCACCTGGGTCATGGTCAGTTCGCTGTTGTAGTCCTCGCCGGTGCCCACGGTGTGGATGTAGACGGGGTACTTCCCCGAGGTCGAGGGCTCGTAGCCGGTGATGGTGTAGCTGCTGGTGCACAGGCTGCTGGTGCCGCCGCGGTAGCTGCTGGTGAAGGCTGTTTGTGCGAGGGCGCTGACGCTGGCCGACGTGGCCAGCACGGCGATGCCGAGTTGCAGCAGGCGCTTTCCGATGGTGCTCATTTCTGGTCTCCTGGGGTTGTGTTGTCGAACGGGGGATCGGTGAGGTGCGTTCAGCGCAGGCCGAGGCGGCGCGCCTCGGTCAGCTGCTCGCCCTTGAAGTGCTGTTGCAGCAGCTCGTCGAGCAGCGCCTGGCGTTCGGGCGAGTCGAACTCGTGCGCGGCGAGGAGTGCCTCGCGCTGGCGCACGAAGGCGGGGTGGCGAAGCTCCCAGGCCTGGCGTTGTGTCTCGGCCTGCTCGCGTTCGAGTTCAACCAGCGACTTCGCGCCCTCGACCTCGACGAACTGCTTGCGGCGGAACACCACCTCGTCGTCGTTCTCGCCTTCCTCGCGCATCTGCGCGGCGATGCGCTCCATCGCGAGCGAGAACTCGGTGCCGCCGAATTCCTGCGCGGCCACCTCGGGCGGCAGGCTCATGCGCAAGGCCATAAGGCGTTGGGCCTGTTGCGCTTCATTGAGCGTCTTGTCGGCAAAGATGCGCGCGACCTCGCTGGCGTAGAGCGCACGGGCTTCCTGCACGCCGAAGAGTTCCTGCACCGTCACCGTGTCGAAGTGGCGGCGGCGAAGCGCCATCGTCCTGTCGAGCAGCTCGCGTGCCGCGACCGTGCCTTGCGCCTTCAGCGCGCACAGCATCTCGCGCTCGGCGTCGCGGTAGGCCGCATAACTTTTGAGCAGCGGCCATGCGCGCTCGGCGGCCAGCGGCGGCAGTTCGGCGCGCAGGCGTGCTTCGATCGGTGTGAGGGGCTGGCCGCGCGGCACGAGGGCCAGCCAGCTCTCGAGCACCGGCAGCGTCCTGGCGCTGACGACCAGGCGGCCAAGGTGGTCGACGGTGAAGGGGCTGGCCGCCGGCAGGGTGGTGGTGGCGCGCAGTGCCGGTGTGTCGTCGGCTTCAGGCGGCAGCACCACGTCGGCCAGCCGCGCGCTGCGGTCGGGCAGGCCGCTCAAGGAATGGGCCGACGTGGGCGCGTCGTCGGATGGGCGCGCGAGGTAGGCCACGCCGGCGGCCAGCACGGCCACGCCGGTCACGGCCGACCAGAACGGGGTGGAGAAGGCAGCCACGGGCGGGCCTTTTCTCGGTGGGATGAGAGCGTGTGCGCTGCGGCCCCTTGCGAGGCCGCAGCGCGCATCACGACAGCGTCACGCTCAGTGCGTGACGAAGCCGTTCAGCCAGTTGAGGTTGGCCTTCAGGCCCCAGTTGGTGGTGCCGTTGCGCCAGGTGTTGTCGGTGGTGCTCTGCAGGCCGAGGCAGCCGCCGACACGCTGGTAGCAGTGGTCGGCCGAGCCGTCGCCCACCGCGCTGTCGCGGATCATGATCCAGCCGCTGCCGTTGGTGTTCAGGCACTCGTACGCCAACGAGCCGCAGGTCTTGCCGGCGACGGCTTCAGACGACGAGCGCACGGTGGTCGCGGTGCCGCCCGGGAAGGCGTCGCTCTGGCCGTTGACGATGCGCACGTTGTTCTTGCTGATCGTGTAGTTGCCGGCGTTCATGCACGAATTCATGATGTACGTGGTGTACAGGTTGTGGGCGCCCATGCCGTAGGCAGCGCGCACGCGGCTGTCGTAGTTCTTCGCGTTGATCGCGATCACCGAGCCCTGGCTGAAGCCGGCCACGACCACACCCTTGGAGCAGTCGGCGGTGGCGCGGGCGCACAGCTTCGAGACCGCGCTGCTGCTGGAGCCGCTGTTGTAGATGTAGCGGGCCTTCGAGAGGATCTGCGAGCAGGTCCCGAAGAGGCCGCTGTCGTATTCCACCGCGGCGGCGACGAAGCCCTTGGCGGCCATCTCGGCCACGGCGCCCATGGCCTGGGCGTTGTCGTAGTTCTCGGTGGTGCCCACCGTGTAGATGAAGACCGGGTGCTTGCCCGAGGCAGGCTCCGTGCCCTTGATCGAGTAGCTGGAGAGGCCAGCCGAGTAGGAGCTGGTGAAGTTGCCGGCCCAGGCGGCCGAGCCCAGCAGCAGCGTGGTGGCGGTGAGCGCGATGGCCCGGATGAAGCGTGACGACATCTCTGTCTCCTTGTCATGGGGGCGTGTGTGCCGCGCCCTTGTTGCCCTGAGGTACTTCAGGGTGGCGCGGAATATTGCACTCGTGTGCGATTTCTTCTTGAAGCTTCTTGCGACGCAGGGTCACTCGCGCCCGATGAAAGGATTCAGCTACGGGTAAACGACGAGGGGCGCCGTGGTCAACACGCTCAGCCGAGCCACTGCCGAAGCGCGTGCGTGACCGCCTCGGGCTGCTCCATCGTGCTCATGTGGCCGCAACGTTCGACCACGACGAGCGTCGAGCCGGCGATGCGCGCGTGCAGGTGCTGGTGGCGTGCGGGGTTGCTCCACATGTCTTCGCGGCCGCACAGCACGAGCGTGGGGCAGGTGATGGTGGGCAGCAGCGGGTCGGCATCGGGCCGGTCGAGCAGGGCCTTGATCTGCGCCGCGAAGACCGCGGGCGAGCTGCGCCCGAACATGTCGAGCACGGCCTCGAAGACCGGCCCGCCGATGCGGCTCTCGTGCACCATGCCACGCGCCCACTCGTCGGCCATGGCACGCATGCCCTCGCGTTGCGCCTTCTCCAGCAGGGTGTAGCGGCCGAGCTTTTCGTTCTCGCCAGCCTCGCCTGCCGCGAGGGGGTGGTAGGAAGTGTCGAGCAGCGCCAGCTGCGTCACCCGCTCGGGCGCGAGGCGCCACACCTCGAAAGCGACGCGGCCGCCCATCGAGTGGCCGGCGAGTGCGAAGCGGGGGGCGGGTGCGGTGTCGAGCACATGCTGCGCCATCGCGACGAGGCTGTCGCGTTCGCCGTAGTGCACCACGTAGGCGTCGACGCGCTCACCGAGCGCCTCGATCTGCGGTGCCCACACGGCGTGGTCGCACAGCAGGCCGGGGAGCAACACGAGTGGTGTCTTGCTCATGCGAACTCTTCGGTGTCGACGCCGGCCTGGGCCATCGCGTCGTAGCGCGGGCCGGTGACGGTGTGCCGGTTGATGAGCGCATCGAGCTGCTGCATCACGCCGGAATCGAGCTTGACCGCATCGGCTGCGACGTCGTCTTCCAGGTGCGCGATGCTGCGGGTGCCGGGGATCGGGATGATGTGGTCTGCCTTGTGCAGCAGCCAGGCCAGTGCCAGCTGCGACGGTGTGCAGCCCACACTTGCCGCGATGGCCGCGTAGCCATCGAGCAGCCTCAGGTTGGCCGCGTAGGTCTCGGGCGAGAAACGCGGCATGGTCTTGCGGATGTCGCGCTCGCCCAAGCCTGTCACGTCGCGCAGCGTGCCGGTGAGGAAGCCGCGCGCGAGCGGGCTGAAGGCGACGAACGCGGCGCCGATCTCGCGGCAGGCATCGAGCACGGCGATCTCGGGGTTGCGTGTCCACAGCGAGTACTCGGTCTGCACCGCGGCGATCGGGTGCACCGCGTGGGCGCGCTGGATCGTCGCCGCCGACACTTCCGACAGGCCGATCGTGCGCACCTTGCCCTCTCGCACCAGGTCGGCCATGGCGCCCGCGCTGTCTTCGATGGGCACCCGCTTGTCCCAGCGGTGCAGGTAGTAGAGGTCGATCACGTCGGTGCGCAGGCGCTTGAGGCTTTGCTCGCAGCTCCACTTGATCGTCTCGGGCCGGCCGTCGACCACACGTTTGCCTTCGGCGTTGCCGTGCAGGCCGCCCTTGCTCGCGAGGGTGAACTTCGAGCGGTGCGCGCTGAGCACCTCGCCGAGCAGCGTCTCGTTGAGGCCGAAGCCGTAGAGCGCTGCGGTGTCGAAGAGCGTGACGCCGAGGTCGAGTGCGCGCAGCAACAGGGCCACGGCGTCCTGCCTCGAAGGCGGCGCGCCGTAGGCATGGCTCAGGTTCATGCAGCCCAGGCCGAGGGCCGAGACCTGGAAAGGGCCGAGGGGGCGTTGTTTCAGGGTCATGGGGAATACCGGGTCAGGGATGGGCAACAGTACATTGCGGCGACCAACAGGGGAGCGTCATGCACACAACATCCATCTCGCGTCGCGGTCTTGGCTTGTGGGCCCTGGGCAGCTGGCTCCTGCCGGCATCGGCCGGTGCACCACCCACCGGCGCGCGAACGCCCATCGGCGACACACATTCGCACATCGCCATGATGCGCAAGAACCCGCTGGAGTTCGACCTGCCCAAGCATCTGGCCGAGACGGGCACCACGCTCATGGCCTGGACCCTCGTCGACGACATCCACTGGATCAAGGCCACGCCCCACGGCATCAAGCAGACGGGGGCGCCGGCGCCGGGTGCGCTGTGGGCGAGCTTCCAGAAGATGGTGGCCGAGCGCTACGACCCTGCCTTGAAGCAGTGGGACCTGCCCAAGGTGCTGGTGCCGGCCGATGTCGACGCCGCCCTCGCGGGGAAGGTGCACGTGGTCATGGCCTCGGAGTCGGCCAATTTCCTCGAAGGCCGGCCGGAACGTGTGGCGCTGGCGCACGCGATGGGGCTGCGCCATCTGCAGCTGGTGCACTACATCGAGTCGCCGCTTGGCGACCTGCAGACAGAGCCGCCGCACCACCACGGCATGCCGCCGGCGGCGCTGCAGGTGATCCAGGAATGCAAGCGGCTGGGCATCCTCGTCGACCTGGCGCATTCCACGCCCGAGTTCGTCGACGCTGCCTTGGCCGCATCCGACGCGACCATGATCTGGTCGCATTCGTGGGTGAGCCGCCGCGGCGGCAGCTGGAAAGACAGCGCCTACCTCGCGCGCTCGCTGTCGCCGCAGCAGGCCAGGCGCATCGCGGCGCGCGGCGGCATCGTGGGGCTGTGGAGCGTGAGCGTGCCGTCCGATTCGGGGTACCCGCTGCATAGCGTGCGCTCCTATGCCAACGAGATCATGCGCATGGTCGACCTGCTCGGGCCCGAGGCCGTGGCCTTCGGCACCGACATGGACGGCGCTGGCCGCAACCCCGTGCTCACGCACTACACTGACCTGCGCGAGGTGGTGGAAAACCTGGCCAAGCGCGGGTTGCCCGAGGCGGCGCTGCACAACATCTGCATCGGCAACTACGCCCGGGTATTGAAGAAAGCGATGGCGACTAGCTGAGCTGCTGCTCCAGCTGGTGCAGCACCTGGTAGCAGGGCAGCACCTGCGCCACGCTCGCATTCGGCTCGCGTTTCTCGCGGATGGCGGCGAAGAACTCGCGGTCCTGCAGCTCGATGCCGTTCATGCTGACGTCGACCTTGCTCACGTCGAGCTTTTCTTCCTTGCCGTTGAAGAGGTCGTCATAGCGCGCGATGTAGGTGGCGGTGTCGCCGATGTAGCGGAAGAAGGTGCCGAGCGGGCCGTCGTTGTTGAAGCTCAGCGACAGCGTGCAGATCGCACCGTTGGCCGCCTTCAACTGGATCGACATGTCCATCGCAATGCCGAGGTTCGGGTGGATCGGGCCCTGGATCGCGTTCGCCTTCACGATCGGCGAGCCGCATTGGTAGGCGAAGAGGTCGACCGTGTGCGCGGCGTGGTGCCACAGCAGGTGGTCGGTCCACGAGCGCGGCTGGCCCAGCGCATTCATGTTGGTGCGGCGGAAGAAATAGGTCTGCACATCCATCTGCTGGATGTTGAATTCGCCGGCGACGATCTTCTTGTGCACGTACTGGTGGCTGGGGTTGAAGCGGCGGGTGTGGCCGCACATCGCAACGAGCCCCGTCTGCTTCTGCATCGCCACGACCTTCTCGCCATCCTTCAGCACGTCGCACAGCGGGATCTCCACCTGCACATGCTTGCCCGCTTCCAGGCAGGCGATCGACTGCGCCGCGTGCATCTGCGTCGGCGTGCAGAGGATCACCGCGTCAACCTCCTTGATCTTGAGGCTGTCGGCGAGCTCGGTGGTGACGTGCCGGATGCCGTACTTGTCGGCCACCTCTTGCGTCTTGCCGAGGTCGCGGCTGATCAGCGAGATCACTTCCACGCCGTCGATCTGCTTGATGGCGTCGAGGTGCTTGATGCCGAAGGCACCGGCGCCTGCCAGCGCTACTTTGATGGTCATGCTTGGTTCTCCAGGATCAGGTGGCCCACGGCCGTGTTCGATGCGGGCACGTGATAGAAGCGATGCGCCACCTTGGGGGGCTTGGCACTCATCGCGCCACGTGCGATCAGCCACATCACGAGTTCGATGCCTTCGCTACCGGCTTCACGCACGTAGTCGATGTGCGGCACCTTGGCCAGGCCTTCAGGGTCGGCGATCAGCCGGTCGAGGAAGTTGTTGTCGAACTCCTTGTTGATGAGTCCGGCGCGCGGCCCCTGCAACTGGTGGCTCATGCCGCCGGTGCCCCAGATCTGCACGTTCAAGGGCTTGTCGTAGCTCGCGATGGCGCGGCCGATGGCCTTGCCGAGGTTGTAGCAACGCTGGCCCGAGGGCACGGGGTACTGCACCACGTTGACGGCGAACGGGATCACCTTGCACGGCCACTTGTCGGGTTGCCCGAACATCAGCGACAGCGGCACGGTGAGGCCGTGGTCCACGTCCATCTTGTTGACGATGGTGAGGTCGAAGTCGTCTTGAATGACCGAGTGGGCGATGTGCGAGGCGAACTCGGCGTCGCCCTCCACCATGGGCACTGGCCGGGCACCGTAGCCTTCGTCGGCTGGCTGGTAGCGGTCGGCGCAGCCGATGGCGAAGGTCGGGATCATCTCCAGGCTGAAGGCCGTGGCGTGGTCGTTGTAGACGAGGAAGATCACGTCGGGCGTGTGGTCCTTCATCCATTGCTTGGAGAAGTCGTAGCCCTTGAACACGGGCTGCCAGTAGGGCTCGCCGGTCTTGCCCTGGTCGAGCGCCGCGCCGATGGCCGGCACGTGCGAGGTGTAGACGGATGCGGTGATGTGGGCCATGTCAGTTCACTTCGTTTTGCCGACAGCGCCTTGCGGCTGGCGGTGGGGTTGTGCGTCGCCGTCTTCGCCGAGCTTGCGGTTGCCTTCGGCTGAGCGGCCGCCGGCGATCATCATGTTGCGGTACTCGTCTTCGGTCATGCCGGTCATGCTGCCCGCCATCTGCTGGAAGCTCTTGCCGTCGGTCGCGCCGATCTTGGCGAGGAAGTAGATGTTGCCGCCGAGCGCGATGCAGCGGTTGAGGTCGCGTGCGAGCACGGCCTGCTTTTGCTCTTCGCTCATGGGCCACTCGTCGAGGTAGGCGCGCTCGTTGGCCTTGAAGCGCTCGCGGTTGGCGGCCTTCATCAGCGACATGCAGAACTGGTTGAGGTGGAAGCCCTTGCGGGACTGTTCGGCATCGAAGATCGTCGTGCCGGGGATGTCGAGGTAGGGTTTGGCGAGCGGCATGGAGGAGGCCCTTTCAAGGACGGCATTCGAAGCTGGTGGCGGCATTGACGTTGCCGCTGCCGAGGTAGCGCGGCACCAGCGGCCAGCGGCACAGCGGGCGTGAGCGAGACACGGTGAAGGGCAGCTTGGCACTTTGCTCCACCAGCTGCAGCCTGGCGGGCACCTGGCCACGTTCCACCCAGTCGGCCAGCGCGCCCAGCATGTCGACGTTGGCGGGCCCGCCGGTGCCCACGTGGTCGACGTTGGGCGCGGTGTAGAGGTGGAAGAAGCTGTCGACCGCCGGCTGCCCCATCGCCTGCACCACGGCCTGGTGGTAGGCGATGCCGGCATACGGGCTCTGCGCGTAGTCGGCCATGTTCTCCAGCACGATGAGCTTGCCGCCGCGCGCGCGGAAGGCGCTCAGGTCGGGGTTGGTCGAGTCCATCAGTGCCGAGACCTCGCGGATGCGCTTCTCGTGGTCCGCGGGTTTGTAGCTCAGCAGGTCGTAGGCCGGGTCGCGTGCGTAGAAGTATTGAATGGCGCCGGCACCGTAGTACCAAGCGATGCTGTTGCTCTGCTGCGGCGGCAGCGAGGGCGGCGTGCTGCCCAGCCACCAGGTCGTCCAGCCGCCGGTGGGGCCGTAGGAGGCGAGGGCTTCGCCGCTCGGGCCGCGGCCGGGGTACTCGCGCAGGCCGTGGGCGAGGTCGAAGTCGAAGCGCAGCGGTGAGTTGAGCACCTTCACCGACTGCACCTGCGCGGCGGACAGGCAGGTGTCGCTCGGTGCGCCGGTGCAACGCAGCGATTCGACCTTGAAGCGCATCTTGCAGGCCACCGGGTCGCTCACGAGGCCGTCGGCCACGCCGTCGAGCGCGTCGCAGGCGGCGAGCACTGCGTCGTGCACCAGCTTCACCTGCGGCGGGCGGATCCAGCCCTCGCCCATCGTCGCCAGCCCGTCGCGAAGTCCGGCGTGTTGCAGCCCTGTCCAGTGGATCACCGGCACGCGGCTGAAGATGCCGTCGAAGGCCTCGGGGTAACGCTGGGCCATCGTCAGACCTTCGCGCCCGCCCTCGGAGCTGCCGACGAAGTAGAGCCGGCTCGGGCCACGCCCGTAGGCCGACTGCATCAGCGCCACGGCGACGTCGCGCACCTTCTTGTACGACGCGTGCGCGAAGTTGACGAGTGCCTCGTCGTTGAGCGCGAAGGCCTGCGGCGGCTGGCCAGCCTGCGTCTGGTGGCCCGAGTCGGTGCCGTAGGTGGCGTAGCCGCGCGCGAGCGGCGCGGCTTCGTCGAAGCGGGCGGCGGGCAGCAGCGAGAGGCCGGTGATCAGCGTGCCGTTGAAGCCGCCGCCCCCGTATTGCACCGAGCGGCCGTTCCAGCGCTCGGGGAGGTTGAGCTGGAAATGGATGGGCGGCGCCGCCGGGTCGAGTGGGGCGATGCTGCCGAGCAGGCGGCAGTGGTCGGGCATGGCCGGCGTGATGGTGGCCGCCGGCGTGGGGCCGCGCTCGGCCACGCTGAGCTTGCTGGCCGAGACCCAGGCGGCCGAGGTCACGCGTGCGGTGCCGCTCGGCAGGCCGATCAGGTCAGCGGTGACGGTGGTGCCGTTGAGCGACGCGCAGCCCGCCTTCGGGTCTGCCGCGGTCAGCACGCCCGTCGACGCACATCCCGCCAGCGTGGTGGCGAGGGCCATGCAGATCAGCGCTCGGGTCATGTCGTCTCCTGCGGCGGTTGACGCTTCAGCGGGCTTCTTCCGGCCAGTAGAGCCGCATCGGGTTGTCGACCAGCAGCTTCTTCTGCAACTCGGCCGTCGTGGCGATGTGCGGGATGAAGTCGACCAGCAGGCCGTCGTCGGGCATGTGGTTCTTGAGGTTGGGGTGCGGCCAGTCGGTGCCCCACAGCACACGGTCGGGGAAGGTGTCGACGATGCGGCGGGCGAAGGGGATCACGTCGCGGTACGCATTGCGTTCGCCGTTCAAGGCCGGCGGGCCCGACACCGACAGGCGCTCGGGGCAGCTCACCTTGCTCCACACGTTGGGGTACTCGCGCATGAACTTCACGAACAACTCGAACTCCGGCCCGTCGACCGGCTTGGTGACGTCGGGCCGGCCCATGTGGTCCACCACCACGGTGGTCGGCAGGGCGGTGAAGAAATCCCACAGCTCCGGCAGGTCCACCGCCTCGAAATAGATCACCACGTGCCAGCCCAGCGGGGCGATGCGCGAGGCGATCTCCATCAACTCGTCCTTCGGCGTGAAGTCGACCAGGCGCTTGACGAAGTTGAAGCGCACGCCGCGCACGCCGGCTTCGTTCATCGCCTTCAGTTCGTCGTCGGTCACCGAACGTTTGACCGTCGCGACACCACGCGCCTTGCCTTTCGAATGGACGAGCGCATCGACCATCGCGCGGTTGTCGGCCCCGTGGCAGGTGGCCTGCACGACCACGTTGCGATCGAAGCCCAGATGGTCGCGCAAGGCATAGAGCTGATGCTTTGACGCATCGCAAGGCGTGTACTTGCGCTCGGGCGCGTAGGGGAATTCATGGCCGGGGCCGAACACGTGGCAGTGGGCATCGACCGCGCCTGCGGGCAGCGTGAAGGCGGGTTTGCTCGGGCCGGCGTACCAGTCGAGCCAGCCAGGGGTCTTCTCGAAACTCATGTTGTCAGTCGATGGGTTTGAATTGGGCGAGCAGGCGATCGGCTTCGGTGCGCCAGTCGGCGCTGCGGGCGAATTCCTTCGTGCCCTTGGGGCCGAAGAGGCCCGCGTCGGCCAGGTCGGCAACCCAGGCCTGGCGCTCGGCGGTGCCGCTTGCCGACCAGGGCTCAAGGCCGATTTCGCGCACTGTCTGCGCCACCTCGCGCACCTCTTCGCTGCGACGGCGGCCGTGCTCGATCACCCGCTGGAAGAAATAGGCGCCTTGCTTCTCCCAGTCGACACCGGGGAAGGTCTCGTGGAGCGACGCGATCACCGCGTCTTCCACGCCGTAGGCACGCGCGGTGGTGAAGCTCTCGATCACCATCGCCTCCAGGCCCTTGATCATGATGCTGCGGCACATCTTGGTGGCCGAGGCCACGCCGAGCTTCTCGCTCGTGACCTTGCTGTCGAAGCCGAGGGCGTTGAGGAGCGGCATCAGCGCGTTGGCGTCGGGGCCGCCGAGCAGCAGCGGCACCTTGATGCGGTAGGGCGGGATGGAGGTCATCACCGCGCCTTCGACGTACCGGCCGCCATTGCGGTTGACGATGTCGGCCGCGCGGATCTTGGCGCCGGGCGAGGCAGAGTTGAAGTCGAGGAAGAAGGCGCTCGGGCGGATCGACGGCGCACACGCTTCGGCCACCGGCACGGCCTGGCTCGCGGTGACGGCACTGATGATGAAGTCGGCGTTCTCCGCGAGCTCAGCGTGCGACTCGTGCAGCGTGACACCGTGGATGGCCGCGTGCTGGCGCAAGGGCGAGCCGGCTTCGCTCTTCAGCTTCAAATCATGCGCACTGACCTTCACGCCGAGCTGGCGCAGGTCTTCGGCCAGGATGCGGCCGACCTCGCCATAGCCGACGAGGCCGATGTGCCAGAGCTTCGGGTTGGTGTTCATCCGGTTCTCCTTAGCGAGCGAAGCGAAGCGTTGATCGAGCTACGCCCGCGGAGCCGGCTTTGCCGGGCCGCCAGGCGGCGCCCCTTGGGGGCAGGAGCGAAGCGACTGGGGGGCCATATCTCTAGTCGATGTACTTGAGGCCGGCTTTTGCCAGCGGCTCGCGCATCTTGTACATGTCCAGGCCGAGCACGCCGGAGGCGAGCTTCTCGCGCTTCTCGCCTTCGAGGGCTTCGCGGGCCACGGCGGCTTCGAGCGTCTTGGCGGCGATGCCGCGCGGCACGCAGACCACGCCGTCGTCGTCGGCCACGATCACGTCGCCCGGCGTCACCAGCATGCCGGCGCACACCACGGGAATGTTCACCGAGCCGAGCGTCGCCTTGATGGTGCCCTTGCTGCTGATGGCCTTGCTCCACACCGGGAACTTCATCTCGGCCAAGGTCTTCACGTCGCGCACGCCGGCGTCGATGATGAGCGCGCGAGCGCCCCGCGCCTGGAACGAGGTCGCCAGCAGGTCACCGAAGTAGCCGTCGGTGCACTCGGCGGTGATCGCGGCCACGACGATGTCGCCCGGCTGAATCTGTTCGGCCACCACGTGCATCATCCAGTTGTCTCCCGGATGCAGCAGCACGGTGACGGCCGTGCCCGAGACCTGCGCGCCGGCGTAGATCGGCCGCATGTAAGGCTTCAACAAGCCGACACGGCCCATGGCCTCATGCACGGTGGCGCTGCCGAGGGCGGCCAGCTTGTCGGCCACGGCCGCATCGGTGCGCTGGATGTTGCGGTAGACGACGCCCAGTTCGTACATCTCACTTCCCCTTTGCTTTGAGAGCCGCGTCGAGGCGCGGATACACACGGCGCGCGTTCGCCTCGTAGACCTTGTGCTTGTCGTCGGCCGAGAGGATCTTCGAGGCCTCGATGTAGCGCTTGGTGTCGTCGTAGTAGTTCCCGGTTTCCGGGTCGATGCCGCGCACGGCGCCGATCATTTCGCTCGCGAAGAGGATGTTGTCGACCGGGATCACCGTCGTCAGCAGGTCGATGCCGGGCTGGTGGTAGACGCAGGTGTCGAAGAACACGTTGTTGAGCAGGTGGTCCTTCAGGAGCGGCTTCTTCAGCTCCTGCGCCAGGCCACGGTAGCGGCCCCAGTGGTAGGGCGCCGCGCCGCCGCCGTGCGGCACGATGAACTTGAGCTCGGGGAAGTCCTTGAAGAGATCGCCCTGGATCAGTTGCATCACCGCCGTCGTGTCGGCATTGATGTAGTGCGCGCCGGTGGTGTGGAAGCAGGCGTTGCAGCTCGTGCTCACGTGGACCATCGCGGGGATCTTGTGCTCCACCATCTTTTCGTAGATGGGGTACCAGGCCTTGTCGGTCAGCGGCGGAGACGTCCAGTGCCCGCCCGACGGGTCGGGGTTGAGGTTGATCGCCACGTTGCCGTATTGGGTGACGCACTTCTCCAGCTCGGGAATGCAGGTCTTCGGGTCCACACCCGGCGACTGCGGGAGCATCGCGGCCGGGATGAAGTGGTCGGGGAAGAGCTGGCTCACGCGGAAGCAGAGCTCGTTGCAGATCGCGGCCCAGGTCGACGAGACCTCGAAGTCGCCGATGTGGTGCGCCATGAAGCTCGCGCGCGGCGAGAAGACGGTGAGGTCGCTGCCGCGCTCCTGCATCTTCTTGAGCTGGTTGTTGACGATGCTCTCGCGCAGCTCGTCGTCGGTGATCTTGAGCTCCGACGCCTTGGGCAGGTTGGCCTTGTCGTTGAGGTTGGCGATCTGCCGGTTGCGCCAGTCTTCCAGCGCCTTGGGGGCGGTGGTGTAGTGGCCGTGGATGTCGATGATGAGGCTCATGTCGTGTGCGCTGGTGAGCGCCGTGGGGGCGATCTGCGAACGATTCTTGCGCAGCACTTCTCATGCAGCAACGAGATAGCCCACATAGCAGCTATGCCGCAGTGGCATATTCCAAACCATGGATCTCAAGCAGCTCGAATACTTCGTGCACGTGGCCGAGCTGGGCAGCTTCACCCGCGCGGCGAGCTTCCTGTCGATCGCCCAGCCGGCCCTGAGCCGACAGGTCAGGGCCCTCGAAGTGGAGCTGCGCCAGTCGCTCTTCGAGCGCAACGGCCGCGGCGTCACGCTCACCGAGGCCGGCACCCGGCTGCTGGCCCATGGCCGCGGCATCCTGCAGCAGGTCGAGCGGGCCCGGCTCGACATGGAAGACCACCGCGGCGCTGCCACCGGCCGCCTGGTGCTGGCCCTGCCGCCCAGCGTGAGCCGCACGCTCACCACGCCGCTCGTCGCCTCGTTCCGTGCGCGCTTTCCCAAGGCCACGCTGAGCGTGGTCGAAGGCCTCTCCACCTACGTGCTGGAGTGGCTGGCCATCGGCCGCGTGGATTGCGCGGTGGTCTACAACGTGGCGCCGTCGGCCGCCATCGACCTGGTGCCGGTGCTCGACGAGCAGCTCTACCTCGTCTCCGCGCGCGAGAAAGGCGGCAAGCTCATCGGCCCGCCGGTCACGCTGGCCGAGGTGGCCGAGCACGAGCTCGTGATCCCGAGCCTGCCGCATTCCATCCGCATGCTGCTGGAGACGGCGCTCGCCAACGAGGGCCGCAAGGCGAGGGTTTCCCTGGAGGTGGAAAGCATCCCCGCCATCCTCGACCTCGTGCAGCAGGGCCAGGCGCATGCGGTGCTGGCGCTCAACGCCATTCGCGCGAGCGGCCAGGAAAACCGTTTCGCCGTGAGGCCCATTCGCCGACCGAAGATGACCACCACCTTGTGGATCGCCACCTCGGCGCAGCGTCACCGCGGCCCGCTGATCGACCAGTCGATCGAGCTCGTGAAGGAGCTCCTGCTCAAGCTCTGGTCGTGAGCGGTGTGAAACCCTGGTCCTGTCAGGCCTGACAGTGGCGGTGTACGGTCGGGCCTGCTCGAATCGTCGGAACGGTGGCCGCCGCGTGCGGCCCGATGTGACCAAGCAGAGGACCGCATCCTGAGCCAGGACACGAGACGCATGAGACGCTGGGCCCGGGCGCTGTGGGTGTGCGCCCTCTCTGGGTGCGCGATCTCGCCGACGTGGTCTGCCGTGCGCGACATCGCCGACCTGTCGCTGGAAGAGCTGGGCCGTCTCGAGGTCACGTCCGTCTCGCGGCGCGGCGAGCCGCTCGGGGCGGCGCCGGCCTCCATCTACGTCATCACCGCCGAGGCCATCCGCCGCTCTGGCGCGAGCTCGCTGCCCGAGGCGCTGCGCCTCGCGCCCAACCTGCAGGTGGCGCGCATCGACGCCACCCAATACGCCATCAGCGCACGCGGCTTCAACAACGCCATCGGCAACAAGCTGCTCGTGCTCATCGACGGCCGCACCGCCTACACGCCGTTCTTCTCGGGCGTGTTCTGGGACCAGCAGGACGTGCTGCTCGACGACGTCGAGCGCATCGAGGTCATCAGCGGCCCCGGCGCCACGCTGTGGGGCGCGAATGCGGTCAATGGCGTGATCAACATCCTCACGCGCTCGAGCGCCGACACGCAGGGCACGCTAGTGGTGGCCGGTGCCGGCACCCTTGAGCGCGGCCTGTCGCTTCGCCACGGCGTGGCGCTGGGCGAGACGGGCCACCTGCGGGTGTACGGCAAGACGCAGCGCCTGAAGGCCACCGAAACCGCCGACGGCCGATCTGTGCCCGATGCCAACGAGCGCCACCAGGCTGGCCTGCGTGCCGACTTTGCACTGGGCACCGACACCCTCACGCTGCAGGGCGACATCTACCGCACGCGGGCCGAGCACCGTGGCGTGCTGCTCGGCACCGAGCTCACGCCCATTCGCAGCTCCGGCGCCAACCTGCTCGGCCGCTGGACGCGCCGGCTCGAAGCGGGCAGCGACCTGCGCGTGCAGGCCTACGTCGACCACATGGAGCGCGAAGACGCGCTGCTCTACCGCCCGACCGTCGACCTCTTCGACCTGGAGCTGCAGCACGCCATCACCCACGGACGCCACAAGCTCGTGTGGGGCGGCGGCTACCGCTGGGCGCGCGACAAGCTCGAGCCCGGCCTCTTCTTCGGCTTCGTGCCCGAGCGCCAGACGCTCAGCTGGGGCAACCTCTTCGTGCAGGACGACCTGGCCCTGAGCGAGACCCTCGACCTCACGCTCGGCCTGAAACTCGAGCACAACGACTTCACCGGCCTCGAGCCGCTGCCCAACCTGCGCCTGGCGTGGCGCCCGTTGCCGCAGCAGATGGTGTGGACGGCGCTGTCGCGCGCGGTGCGCGCCCCGGCCCGGCTCGACCGTGACATCCGCCTGCCGCCCACGCCGCCCTACATCATCGCGGGCGGGCCCGACTTCCGCGCCGAGGTGGCCAACGTGTTCGAGCTCGGCTGGCGCGGCCAGTTCGGCGCCGGCTGGAGCGGCTCGGCCACCGCCTACGTGAGCGACTGGGACTCGTTGCGCAGCGGCCAGTCGCCGCCCAATGCCCAGGTGCAGAACATGATCGAAGGCCAGACCTGCGGCCTGGAGGCCTGGGCCCAGTGGCAGGTGCTGCCGGCCTGGCGCCTGAGCGGCGGCTTCACCACGCTGCACAAACGCCTGCACCTGAAGGCCGGCAGCACCGACCCGGTCGGCCCGTCCAACCTCGGCGACGACCCGTCGTTCCAGTGGTCGCTGCGCTCGACCCACACCCCGGTCGACGGGCAGGAGTTGGAAGTCTCGCTGCGGCGCGTGGCCCACCTGCCGCAGGCCGGCGTGCCGGCCTACACCGCATTCGATGCGCGCTATGGCTGGCGCGTCAGGCCCGATTTGGAGCTGTCGATCGTGGGCCAGAACCTCTTCGATGCGACGCACGCCGAGTTCGGCGACGCGCCGGGGCGCAGCGAGTTCGAGCGCAGCATCGGTGTGTGGCTGAGGTGGTCGTTGTGAAACGCCGCATGGCGGTGTGCGCCTGTCTGCACGCTGCCATGGGCGGGGCGGTCTGGATGCAGCCACAGGCCGGTGTCGCACAGGTCGCGGCGGTGGCCGAGCACCAGGTGAAGGCGGCCTACCTCTACAAGTTCCTCGATTTCGTGGAGTGGCCGGCAGCGGCGTTCGACGGCCCGAAGAGCCCGTTCGTGATTGGCGTGGCCGGGTCCGATGTGCTGGCGGAAGAACTCGACGTGCTGATCTCACGCCGTCGCGCCGAGAGCCGGCCCGTGGTGTCGCGGCGGCTGGGGCCGGGCGAGGCGGCGTCGGGGCTGCACGTGCTCTTCGTCGGCCGAGGGGCCGGGGCCCGCGCGGCCAACTGGCTCGCGTCCACCGCCCGCCAGCCGGTGCTCACCGTCACCGAGGCCGACGACGCGCAGCCGGCCGGCAGCACGATCAACTTCGTGATGATCGACAAGCGCGTGCGCTTCGACGTCGACCTGCGTGGCGCTGAAGCGCGCGAGCTCAAGATCAGCTCGCGCCTGCTCGGCGTGGCGCGCCGGGTGGAGGGTGCGCCATGACGACCGCCGTGCGCCGCAGGTCGACCTCGCTGCAGACCAAGCTCGTGAGCGTGGTGTTGCTCACCACGCTGGTTTCGCTGGTCGTGGCGCTGGCGGCCATGATCGCCTACGACCTGCGGTCCTACCACCAGTCGTGGGTGGGTGACATGGCGGGCCAGGCCGAACTGTTGGGCAAGACCACGGCCACAGCCCTCGCCTTCGACGACGCCAAGGTCGCCAGCGACAACCTCGCGCTGCTGCGCCTGCGGCCCCAGGTGCGGGCCGCCGCCATCTATGACGAGCGCGGCGAGCTCTTCGCGCTGTACCCCGCCACGGCAGCCTCGGCCGCGTTCCCGCCGCGGCCCGGCGCACCCGGCGTGCACATCGAGGAGCGCGAGATGGTGGTCACCGCGCCCATCGTCGACAAGGGCGAAACCCGCGGTTCGGTCTACCTGCGTGCCGACTACGCGCTCTATGAGCGGGTGATCGGCTACAGCGGCATCGCGCTGGCCGTGCTGGCCATCGCGATGGGCGTGGCCTGGGCCGTTTCGCTGCGCCTGCAACGCGTGGTGACGCGGCCCGTGCTGTCCATCGCCACCACCGCGCGCGAGGTGATGGAGCAACGCGACTACTCGCGCCGCGCGCAGAAGATGAGCGACGACGAGGTGGGTACGCTGGCCGAGGCGTTCAACGGCATGATGGGCGAGATCGAGCGGCGGGTGCACGAGAACGAAGCCGCGCTGCACGAGATCGCGCGCGAGGTCAACGACCGCCGGCAGGCGCAGCACGAGGTGATGCAGCTCAACGAGCGGCTCGAAGCGCGGGTGCACGAGCGCACCGCGCAGCTCGAAGCCTCCAACCGCGAGCTGGCCCAGGCCACCGAGGCCGCGGAGCGTGCCAACCGCGCCAAGTCGGAGTTCATCTCCAGCATGAGCCACGAGCTGCGCACGCCGCTCAATGCCATCCTCGGCTTCGGCCAGTTGCTGGCCACCGAGGGCATTTCGCTGTCGGCGACCAAGCGCACCGAGTTCACCCAGCACATCCTGAAGGCCGGGGCGCACCTGCTGAGCCTCATCAACGAGGTGCTCGACCTCGCACGCATCGAGTCGGCCAACCTGATGCTCTCGCCCGAGCCGGTGGAGGTCGCCGCGCTGCTCAAGGAATGCCACACCATGCTGGAGCCGGCCGCGGCGCAGCGCGGGCTGCACATGCTGATGCCAGTCGACCCGTCGCTCACCGTGGTGGCCGACCGCACGCGCCTGAAGCAGGTGATGCTCAACCTGCTGTCCAACGCCATCAAGTACAACCGCGAAGAAGGCGCGGTGGTGGTCGAGTGCGCTTCGTTCAACAGCGGCACGGCCCGCATCGTCGTGCGTGACACCGGCCCCGGCCTCCGGCCCGAGCAGGTGGCCTCGCTCTTCCAGCCCTTCAACCGGCTGGGCCAGGAAGCGGGTGCGGTGGAAGGCACCGGCATCGGCCTCGTGGTCACCAAGCGCCTGGTCGAGCTGATGGGCGGGCGCATCGGCGTGCAAAGCACCCCCGGCGTGGGCAGCGAGTTCTGGATCGAACTCAAGCGCTCGCAAGACACGGCCGCCGTCGCCGAAACCGACCGCATGCCGCTCACCCCGCGCGACCCGCTCGCGTTGCCGCACATGCCGCTGCTGCTCTACGTGGAAGACAACCCCGCCAACCTGCGGCTGGTGGAGGAGATCGTCGCCTTCCGCGGCGACCTGCGCATGCTCTCGGCGCCCGATGCGCAACTGGGCATCGAACTCGCCCGCGCCCACTTGCCGCAGGTCATCCTGATGGACATCCACCTGCCCGGCCTGAACGGCGCCGACGCCCGCGCGCTGCTGGCCGCCGACCCGGTGACGCGCCACATCCCGGTCATCGCCGTCACCGCCGATGCAATGCCGCGCGCGCGGGCGCAGGGCCTGGAGGCAGGCTTCTTCCGCTACCTCACCAAGCCCATCAACGTCGGCAAGCTCAACGAGGCGGTCGACGCCGCGCTCGCGGCGGCAGCGGAAAGCTCCACGTTCCACCCCTGATCGGCCCGCATGCGGCTCAAGCGGCGCTGCCGCGGGCCGATATCCGAGGCATGGGCCAGGCCCTTTCCACCCAGCTTGCCACCCTCGTGCTCGGCCGCGAGGCACGGCAGCGCCTGCGCGCCTCGCAGGCCCTGCTGGTGGTCCTGGTCGACGTGCTGCTGTCGTTCATCTGCGCCTTCGGCGTGTGGACCGGCCTGATCGATGCGCACCTGGCGCTGGCCTGGTCGTCGCTCACGCTGCTGGGCGTGCTGACCTTCTATGCCGTCATCCGCAGTGGCTGGAACGAACGCCTCTCCCCCACCGACCCCGCGCTCACCATGGTGCAAGGGGTCTTCAGCGTCTTCTCCACCGTCACGGCCTACCTGATCTGTGGGCCGGTGCGCGGTGCGAGCCTGCTTGCGATGGCCATCACGCTGGTGAGCGGCATGTTCGCCCTCAAGCCGGGGCAGGTGCGGCGCCTGAGCGTGCTGGCCGTGCTGCTGCTGGGCGCGACCATGGTCGGCGGCCACCTGCGCTGGCCGGATCGCTTCCCCATCGCCGAAGAGGCGCTGCACTTCATGATGGTCGCGGTGGTGCTGCCGGCCATCGCGGTGCTGGCGGGCCAGCTGAGCACCATGCGCCACAAGCTGCGCCAGCACCGGCACGACCTGGAGCAGGCGCTGGAGCACAACCGGCAGCTGGCCAGCCGCGACGAGCTGACCGGGCTCTACAACCGCCGCCACGTGATGGCGCTGATGCACAAGGAAGTGCAGCGCGCCGAGCGCAGCGGGCGGCCGATGTCGATCGCGCTGCTCGACATCGACCACTTCAAGCGCATCAACGACAGCTGCGGCCACGCCCAGGGCGACGAGGTGCTCAAAGCCTTTGCGCTCGAGGTCGGCGCGACCGTGCGCGACACCGACGTGCTCGGCCGCTGGGGCGGCGAGGAATTCATGGTCGTGCTGCCCGAGACCGACGCGGCCGGTGCCGCCTGCGTGCTCGACCGTGTGCACGAGCGCATGCGCAACCTGAGTTTTGCGTGCGGCAGCGAAGCGCGTGGCGTGAGCTTCTCGGCCGGCATCGCCGCCGCCGCGCCGGGCGAGGCCCTGCACCTGACCATCGAGCGGGCCGATGCCGCGCTTTACCGGGCGAAAGAAGCCGGGCGCCAGCGCAGCGTGGTGGCCGAAGCCCTCGAGGCGACTGAAACGACCGCGCTTGCGCAGGCCGCGAGGCCTGTGACATCATGCGCCCCGTGACCCGCCGGCCTGCACCCACCCCACACGTCTCGCACCTTGCGAGCGTCGTGCTGCGCCGCGCTGCCATCGCGCCCACCTCCATCTCCATTCGAATTCGCCTGGACCGCTGAGCTGCGGCTTTGCCCGGTGCTTGGCGGTCCCGCATTTCGGCCGCCGTGCGTGCGCCTTGCGTCCTTCGCGGGCCACGCCTTTCCCGCATCGAATGGAGTGTTCCCATGTCCGCATTGCTTCAAGCCGACGCTGCTGCGCCGGCGTCGTCGTCCCTTCCGTCTTCGAAGTCGGAGTTGCCGTATCCCCGCCTGCATGAGGTCGAACGTGTGGCCTTGCGCCTCGCGGGCCAGATCATGCCCACGCCGGTGTGGCGCTGGCAGACCGGCGTGGTCGCGCGCACCTTCAACCCGCTCACCGAGGTCTGGCTCAAGCTCGAACTCTTCCAGCAGACCGGCAGCTTCAAGCTGCGCGGCGCGCTCAACACCGTGCAGTCGTTCAGCGACGAGCAGCGCCGCCGTGGCGTGGTGGCGGCGAGTGCCGGCAACCATGCGGTGTCGGTCGCCTGTGCCGCGCGCGCCGTGGGCTCGCACGCCAAGCTCGTGATGCCGAAGTTCGCAAGCCCCGTGCGGCTCGACGCGTGCCGCGGCTACGGCGCCGAGCTGCTGCTCACCGAGACGCTCGCCGAGGCCTTCGCGCTCGCCGACCGCATTGCCGCCGACGAAGGCCGCAGCATGGTCCACCCCTACGACGGCCCGCGCACGGCCGAAGGCACGGGCACCATCGGCCTGGAGCTGATGCGCCAGGTGCGCGGGCTCGATGCGGTGGTGGTGCCGGTCGGCGGTGGCGGGCTCGCGGCGGGCATCTCGTCCATCGTCAAGCAGATCAACCCGCGCTGCCAGGTGTTCGGCGTCGAGCCCGCGGGCGCCGATGCGATGTACCGCAGCTTCCAGGCGGGCCGGCCGATGCGGCTCGAGGGCGTCGACACCGTGGCCGACAGCCTGAGCGCGCCCTATGCGATGGCCTACAGCTACGGCGTGTGCCGGCGCTTCGTCGACGAGATCGTGCGGGTGGACGACGACGCGCTCGTCGCGGCGATGCACCACCTCTTCCTCGACATGAAGCTCGCCGCCGAGCCGGCCGCCGCCGCGGCGACGGCCGCCTTGCTCGGCCCGCTGCGCGAGCGGCTCGACGGCAAGCGCGTGGCGCTGATCGTCTGCGGCTCCAACATCGACGCCGTGCGTTATGGCGAGCTGCTGCGGAGGGCGGCATGAGCCTCTTCAACGACGACGTGCCGGTGACCGTCGATTTCCGCGAAGCGGCGCACGCGCAGCAATGGACCGAGGCCGCGATGGTGGTGCGCCCGTGGCGCGCCGATTTCTTCTCGGCGTTTGCCGAGATGATCGCCGCGCATGCGGGCTCGCCCTGCCGCGTGCTCGAACTCGGCTCCGGCCCGGGTTTTCTGGCCGAGCGCCTGCTCGCTGTGCGGGCAGATCTCGACTATGTCGCGCTCGACTTCTCGGTGCCAATGCAGGTGATGGCGCGCGAACGCCTGGCGGCCCACGCGGGGCGGGTCGACTTCCTCGTGCGCGACCTGCGCGACCCGCAGTGGGGTGACGGGCTCGGAGAATTCCACTTCATCGTCACCCACCAGGCGGTGCACGAGTTGCGGCACAAGCGCTACGCGAGCGGCTTGCACGCGCAGGCCCGCGAGCGGCTCTTGCCGGGTGGCAGCTACCTCGTCTGCGACCACTTCTTCGGCGAGGGTGGCATGACCAACGACCGGCTCTACATGACGGTCGACGAGCAGCGCGAGGCCTTGCGGGCGGCGGGCTTCACCGACATCGAGCAGTTGCTGCTGAAGGGCGGGCTGGTGCTGCACCAGGCCCGCTGACCGGAAGGAGCTCTCAGGCGTCGGGCAGCCCGAGCTGCTTGAGGTAGCGCACCGCGTCTTCGACGCCCTGGTAATAGCCGCTGCGCCGGTCGTGCTCGACGAAGCCGTGGTGCTTGTAGAAGGCGCGCGCCCCGGCGTTGCCGCTGCGCGTCTCGAGCTTGATCGTGCGGATGCCGGCCACTTGCAGCGTGCTCTCCAGCCAGGCCAGCAGCATGCTGCCCACGCCCTGGCGGCGGCAGCGCGGCTGGGTGGCGAGCAGCAGCAGGTGCGCTTCCTCGTCGGCGTAGCGCATCACCGCGAAGCCGAGCAGGTCGTTGAACTGGCGAGCGACGACCACGTTGGTGTCGGCGTCGGCCATGCTGGCCAGCACGCGCTGGGGTGTCCAGCGCCATTCGAGGCCATGCTCGATCACCCGCCGCGACAGCGCGGCAATGGCCACCGCGTCGTCGGGCACGGCCAGACCGATGTCGCTTTCGGTGATCATGGCCGTTGATTCTGTGCCAGCCGGTGCAAAGCGACAATCCGGTTTCTTCGTCTTCCGTCCATCTCTTGCGATCGCTCGTGCGTCACGTCGTTTCTCTCCTGGTGTTGTGGTCGGTCCTGTGGCCGAGCGTGGGCGCGGCGAACGATGCGGCGGCCGGGCTGCGGGGCCTCGTCGAGCAGAGCCAGGCACAAGTGAAGGTCGACCCCGAGCGCAGCCGCAAGCTCGCCGAGCAAGCGCTCCAGCAATTGGCGGGCCTTCCCGATGCCGACCTGCAGGTGCGCGCCCACTTGCTGCTCTGCGACTACCACTCCGAGCGTGACGGCGCCGCCGCCCAGCGCCACGTGGCCGAGGCGCGCGCGCTGTTGCCGCAGCTCAAGCGTCGCGGTCTTGCTGCCGGGGTGCTGGGCTGCGAAGGCACGCTGCAGGAAGCCGCAGGCGAGAACACCCGCGCCATCGAGCTCTACGAACAGCAAGTGGCCCTCGCTGAAAAGACGCAAGACGACGAGATGCAGGCCGACGCGCTCTTCAACCGCGGCCACCTGCGCGGCGTGCGCGGCGAGTTCGCGAGCGGCCTGGCCGACCTCAAGCGATCGCGGGCGCTGTTCGAGCGTCTGCAGATGCCGTTCCACGCGCTCACGGTCGAGAACACGATTGCCATCCTCTACAACCGCATGGGCGACCATGTGCAGGCGCGGCACTACTACGAGTCGGCGCTGAAGGCGCAGGCCGCGGCCGGCCTGCAGCGCGAGCAGGCGGTGACGCAATACAACCTCGGCCGCTCGCTCGAGAACCTGCGCGAGTGGGACGCCGCCCAGCAGGCCTTCGACAGCGTGCTCAAGCTCAGCCGCGAGCTGAGCTACCCGCGCGGCATCGCCTACGCGCTGCGCGGCCAGGCCGCGGTGCAAAACGCGCGCAACGAGCCCACCGTGGCGCTGGCGCTGCTCGACCAGGCCACCGAGGTGCAGAAGACCCTGCCCGACGCCCGCCTGCGGGCGCAGATCCAGCTGCAGCGCGGCATCGCGCTGCGCCTGCTGCACCGATTGCCCGAGAGCGCCGCGGCGCTGCACGAAGCGCTCAAGGTGTTCAGCGACGGCGAGTCGCTCGCCGAGCAGGCCGCCACCCACGGCGCGCTCTCGCAGACGCTCGCCGAGATGGGCGACTGGCGCGGCGCCTTCGAGCAGCAGTCGCGCTTCAAGGCCGCCACCGACCAGGTGCTCACACGCCAGCTCGACGAGCGTTTCGCCACGCTCAAGGTGGAATACGACAACGCGGCGCGCGACCGCGAGATGGCGCTCCTGCAGCAGTCGCAGAAGGTCACCGAGCACGCGTTGGTGCAGGAGCGCCTGGCCGGCCGCCTGCTGAGCGCGGTGATCGTGCTCGCCGGCATCCTGCTCGTGGTGCTGGGCGTGCTGCTGTGGCGCCACCGGCGCACGAGCGCCACCATGCGCGGCCTCGCGATGACCGACGAACTCACCGGCCTGCCGAATCGCCGTGCCGCACTCACCGAACTCGAAGCGCAGATGGCCAAGGCCGAGCCGAACTGCGCGCTGCTGCTCGCCGACATCGACCTCTTCAAGGCCATCAACGACAACCACGGTCACCTGGCCGGCGACCAGATCCTGCGCGCCGTGGCCGAGGCCGTGCGGGCGATCGGCGGCGACGTGAAAAGCCCGGCGGCCTGCCTGTCACGCTTCGGCGGCGAGGAGTTCATCGCCGTGCTGCCCAAGGTGTCGCTCGACGACGCGCTGGTGGCCGCCGAGCGCTTCCGCGAGCGTGTGGCCGCACTCGATGTGTCGCGCCACACGCCGGGCCGCAGCGTCACCATCAGCGTGGGCGTGACGCGGCTCGCGCCCGGCGACACGCTCAGCTCGCTGCTGCGCCGGGCCGACGAGGCGCTCTATGCGGCGAAAGACGGCGGGCGCAACTGTGTGGTGTCACGCGTGGTGTCACGCGTCGCGCCCGAGCCGGTGGTAAACGACGCCGGTGACGAAGAGGGCGAGGCCACGCCCTCGGTGCTGCCGGCCTGAGACTTCAGTCGACCGTCGCGCCCGAGTCCTTCACCACCTTCGCCCACTTGGTGATTTCCTTCTGCTGGTAGGCCGCCAGTTCGGCCGGCGTGCCGGGCGCGGGCTCCAGGCCGATGTCGAGCAGCTTCTTGCTCACCTCGGGCGACTTCATGATCTTGCCGACCTCGGCCGAGAGCTTGTCGGTCACCGCCTTGGGCATGTTGGCCGGGCCGAAGAGCGCGAACCACGACACCGCCTCGAAGCCGGGCAGGCCCTGCTCGGCGATGGTCGGGATGTCGGGTGCGGCGGCCGAGCGCTTGGCGCTCGTCACGCCGATCGCGCGCAGCTTGCCTTCCTTCACCAGCGGCAGGCTCGACGGCATGTTGTCGAACATCATCGTCACACGCCCACCCAGCAGGTCGGGGATCGCGCCGGCGCGGCCCTTGTACGGGATGTGCTCCATCGGCATGCCGGTCATGCTCTTGAAGAGTTCGCCCGAGACGTGGATCGAGGTGCCCGAGCCGGAGGAGGCGAAGGTCATCTTGCCGTCCTTCTTGCCCAGCGCGACGAGCTCCTTGACGTTCTTCGCCGGCACGTCGTTGTTGATCACGAGCAGGTTGGGCGTGGTGGCGAGCAGGGTGATGGGGGTGAAGTCCTTCACCATGTCGTAGGGCATCTTCTTGTAGAGCGCGCCGTTGATCGAGTGCGTGCCCACCGTGCCCACCACCACCGTGTAGCCGTCGGCCGGCGACTTGGCCACCGCGTCGGCGCCGGTGTTGCCGCCTGCGCCGGGCTTGTTGTCGATGATGGTCGGCACGTTCCACGCGGCGGTGAGCTTCTCGCCGATGAGGCGGGCGATGATGTCGGGCGCGCCGCCGGTGGTGAAGGTCACGACGATGTGGATGGGCTTGTCGGGGTAGGCCTGCGCCATCGCGCCCGAGGTGGCCAGGGTCATCGCGGCAAGGGTGATGGCTTTCATCAGCATGGGGTGTCTCCTGTGGTGTCGTGAGGGGTCGTTCGTGATCAGCCGCGCCACGCGCCGAGCCGGTCGATGAGCTTGGCGCGGCGTGCGAGCCACCAGCCGTAGGGCGGCAGCCAATGCGTGTAGCGCTCGTGGGCAGGCTGGTCGGCTTCCAGTGCGGTGAGCGCCTTGGCCGGCCAGTTCGGGTCTTCGAGGGCCTGGCGTGCAATGGCCGCGAGGTCGGCGCTGCCGTCTTCGAGTGCCCGCTCGGCCTGGTGGGGGTCGACGATGAGGCCGACGGCCATCGTCGCGATGCCGGCACCTTGCCGCACGGCCTTGGCATAGGGCAACTGGAAGCCGTATTCGCGTGGCACCGCCGAAGCGGTGGGTGAAGTCGTGATGCCGCCCGACGAGCAGTCGATCACGTCGACGCCGATCTTCTTCAGCGCTTTCGCATAGGCCACGCTGTCGTCGATCGACCAGCCGTGCTCCACCGCATCCACCGACGAGATGCGCACGAAGAGTGGCAGGTGCTGCGGCCAGGCCGCGCGCAGCAGCGTGGCCACTTCGAGTGGCAGGCGCATGCGGCCAGCGAGGTCACCACCGTACGCATCGGTGCGCTGGTTGGTGATGGGCGACAGAAAGGAATGCAGCAGGTAGCCGTGCGCGTTGTGCATCTCCAGCACCTCGAAGCCGGCCTTCAACGCACGCTCGGCGGCGGAGACGAAATCGCCCTTGAGCTTCTCGATGTCGCCCAGGCTCATCTCGCGCGGCATCAGCCAGCCGGGCTCCACGGCCATCGCGCTCGGCGCGATCACGCGCCAGGGCACTTCGCCGCGCGCGGTGTCGCTCGCGTCCATCGGCCCGTTGCCCTGCCAGGGCCGCTGCATGCTGGCCTTGCGGCCGGCGTGCGCGAGCTGGATGGCCGGTGTCGACCCATGCGCCTTGAGGAAACGTGCGATGCGGGCGAGTGGCTCGACCTGCGCGTCGTCCCAGAGCCCGAGGTCGCCGTGCGTGATGCGGCCTTCGGGCTGCACTGCGGTCGCTTCCACGAACACCAGCCCCGCACCGCCGAGCGCGTAGCGCCCGAGGTGCACGAGGTGGAAGTCGCTCGCCACGCCGTCGGTGGCCGAGTAGGTGCACATCGGCGCAATGACGATGCGGTTGCGAAGCGTCAAGCCGCGCAGGGTCAGCGCTTGCTGCAGTCGTGACATCTTGGGCAGAGCCATTTGGAGTGAACGGGCACTGACCATGTTGCGGCGTTTGGCCTGGCATGTCACTCAAGGACTTCCAGGGTGCGGGGTGTCGTGCGTGTGACAACGCTGTCGTGAATCAACTCACGCGTCGCTGGTTTCTGTTAGCACACCCATGCTGAAAAGCTGGCGCAAGTGACGCGCCGCCCCGACCATAGCGACTGCGCTCAGGCCCCAACCACACAATTCCAAGTGACCATGCACCCCGAACCACAAGCCCTGGACGCGCTGCTCCCAGCGCGCGCCCTCGATGCCTTGTACGAAGAGGCGGCGCATGGGCTCGATGCCATCGGCCACCTGAGCTGGGACGACACCGGCGCCCTGCACGGCACGCCCGTGGCACTCGCCATCCTCGGCCTGCGCGCCACCGACACGCCGACCGTGCGCGGCCTGCTCGCGATGGTGCGGCGCAGCCGCCAGGCCGCCCTCATGGCGGCGTGGAGCGACGCGGTGGGCGCACGCCAGCGGCGCATCGAGATGGAGCTCCCGTGCGTGCTGGCGAGCGGCGCGCTGCGCCATGTGCGCACCATCGCGGTCGTCGAATACACGCCGTTCGGCAAGGTGCGCCAGGTGGTGGCCGCACTGCAAGACGTGACGCTCGCGCAGCAACTCTCGGTGGCACTCACCGCCGCCGAAGGCCGGCTCGAAGAAGCCCAGCAGATGGCCGACTTCGGCTCCTGGGAATGGGACTTCCAGCGCAACCGCGCCGTCTATTCCGCGGAGGCGCTGCGCATCACCGGCATGAGCAACACCGCCACCGTCTCGTCGGGCCTCGACCAGGCGGCGGCATTGATCCCCGTCGAGCAGCGCGAAGCGGTGGTCGAGATGTTCAAGCGCGCGGTGCGCGACCGACTGCCCTCGCTGCGCTACGACTACCACGTAGCCGATGCCACCGGCCAGCGGCGCGAGCTGCATGGCCGCGCCAAGCTCGTGTACGACGGCGCCGGCAAGCTGCGCCGCATGCTGGGCACCATTCAGGACGTGACCGAGCTGCGCGACTACCGCCGGCAAGTGCATTCACTCGCGTTCTTCGACCCCGTCACCGCGCTGCCCAACCGCAGCTGGCTGATCGAGCGCATGCACCAGGCGCTGGCGCAGATGAACGGCCCGGGCCACCCGGCCGAATTCGGCATGCTGATGCTGGGGCTCGACCAGTTCAAGAAGGTCAACGACTCGCTCGGCCACTCGGCCGGCGACGAGCTGCTCAAGCTCGTGGGCGCGCGCCTCTCGCACTCGATGCGCGAGACCGACGTGGTGGCGCGCCTGACCGGCGATGCCTTCGCCATCCTCGCCCCCGAGGTGCGCCAGGCCGACGTGCTGGCGCGCGTGGCGAGCAAGCTGCTGCAGGCGCTGTCGGCCCCCTTCGATCTCAACGGCACCGATGTCTTCGTCACCGCGAGCATCGGCGCGGCGCTCTACCCGAGCGACGGCAACAGCGCCGAAGCGCTCTTGCAACACGCCGACGCCGCGCTGTCGCACGCCAAGGCCCGCGGGCGCAACAACGTCCAGTTCTATTCGCCGCAGCTCACCGCGCAGGCCTCACACCGCCTGATGCTGGAAAGCGAGCTGCGCCGTGGGGTGGAGCGGCAGGAGCTGCTGCTGCACTACCAGCCGAAGTTCGACCTCGCGACGCAGAAGCTCGTGGGCGCCGAGGCGCTGATGCGCTGGTGCCAGCCGCAGCGCGGCATGGTGTCGCCGATGAGCTTCATTCCGCTGGCCGAAGAGACCGGCCTCATCGTGCGCATGGGCACCTGGGCGCTGCACGAGTCGTGTCATGCAGTGGCGAGCTGGAACCGCGAGCGCGCGGCCGACCCGCTGAAGATCGCGGTGAACCTGTCGGCACGCCAGTTCGCCGAAGGGCACAACCTGGTGGAAGCGGTGCAGGGTGCGTTGACGGCCAGTGCGTGCAAGCCGGAATGGCTGGAACTCGAGATCACCGAAAGCCTGCTGCTCGACGGCAGCGAAGGTGTGCGCCAGAGCCTGGAAGCGCTCGCCGCGATGGGCATCACCATCGCCATCGACGACTTCGGCACCGGGTACTCGGCGCTGGGCTACCTCACGCGCTTGCCGGTGCAGACGCTCAAGATCGACCGCAGCTTCGTGTCGGAGCTGCCGCACAACGGCAAGAGTGCGGAGCTCGTGAAGGCCATCGTGTCGGTGGGGCGCTCGCTCAACATGGCGCTGGTGGCTGAGGGTGTCGAAACGGCTGAGCAGGCTGAGTACCTGAAGAACGCGGGTTGCCATTTGGCCCAGGGTTATTTGTTTGGGCGTCCGCTGGAGATGGCGGCGTTCGACAAGCTGCTCAGTTCCTGAGGTCTGAGCGAGCCTGGGCCGATGGGTACCGGGCTCCGCTCATGTCCCCCGAAGAAAACCGCTCCCGCGGTTTTCTTCTCCTCCTTTACTTCGCGGTACCCATCGGCCCCGGCCAACCACCGGCGTGGCATGCCAAGAAAAGGCATGCATGCCGCGATGGTGCAGATCGTGCCGACGGGGTGCCCTGCGCAGCGAAGTAAAGGAGGAGCAAGAGATCACGGGAGTGATCTCTTGCGGGGGACATGAGCGGAGCAGGGCACCCCGTCGGCACGATCCCGCGCCGATCCCAAATCAAACGGTGGCAGACCCCACGGCCTCATGCGAGTTCGCCACAGGCCCCGCGACCCGCAGCAGCCCCGCCCCGATCAACCCCGCCGCAGCCGCAAAGCACGCGCCGACGACGAATGCGATGGCATACCCGCCACTCAACGCCACCGGCGTGCTCGCGCCCATCGACAGCAAGGCATCGCGCCGCGCATCGGCCAGGCTCGCCAGCACCGCCAGGCCCAGCGAGCCGCCCATCATGAACGAGGTGTTCACGATGCCCGAGGCCAGGCCCGAGTCGGCCGGCGACACATCGCTCATCGCGGCCAGCAGCACCGGGTTGAACGCGATGCCGGCACCGAGGCCGAGCAGCAGCATGCCCGGCAGCACGTCGACCCAGAAGTGGCCATCGACCGGCGCGCGGGCGAAGAGCGCCAGGCCTACCGCGGCCATCAAGAGGCCCGCCGCGAGCGGCTTGCGCAGGCCGAAGCGCATCACCATCTTGGCCGAGATGCCCAGCGAGAAGATGGCCATGATGATGTTCGACGGCAGGAAGGCGAGACCCACCTGCATCGGCGTGTAGTTGAGCACCAGTTGCAGGTACAGCGCCGAGATGAAGAACCACGCGAACATGCCGGCGGCCCAGAGCACGCCCACCACGTTCGAGACGGCGAGGTTGCGTGAGCGGAAGAGCTTGAGCGGCATCAGCGGGTGCTGCACGCGCGATTCGATGACGACGAAGACGCCCAGCAACACCACCGCCGCGGCCAGCAGGCCCAGGGTCTGCGTGGAGCCCCAGCCGGCCTGGTTGCCGTTCACCACCGCGTAGACCGCGAGCAGCATCGCGACCGTCACCGTGACGGCACCGCCCACGTCGAGCTTCTCGCCATGTGCTTGGCCGCGGCCTTTCGGCAGCAGCCCCATGCTGAGTGCGTAGACCAGCACGCCGATCGGCAGGTTGACGAGGAAGATCCAGTGCCAGTTGAGGCTGCTCGTGAGCAGGCCACCCAGCAGAACGCCGACGCTGCCACCACCGGCGCAGACGAAGCCGTAGATGCCCATCGCCTTCGCGCGGTCGGCCGGCGCGGTGAAGAGATTCATGATCAGCGAGAGCGACACCGCCGACACCACCGCACCGCCGATGCCCTGCACCGCGCGGGCGACGATGAGCATCGCCTGGCCTTGGGCCAGCCCGCAGGCCGCCGAGGCGGCGGTGAAGAGCACGAGGCCCAGCAGGAAGAGCTTGCGGTGGCCGTACAGGTCACCCAGCCGGCCGCCGAGCAGCAGGAAGCCGCCGAAGGTGAGCATGTAGGCGTTGACCACCCACACCAGCGAGGTTTCGGTGAAGCCGAGGTCGGCGCGGATCGAGGGCAGGGCCACGTTCACGATGGTCGTGTCGAGCACGATCATCAGCACGCCGATGCAGAGCACGGCGAGTGCCGTCCAGCGCTTCTTCTCGTCGAGGGTGTGGGTCGTCATGAGCTTCCTTGTGTTCTTGTTCAGCCTAGGTCCTTGGGGCCGCCATTGACCAGCCAGCAGGTGCCGAAGCGGTCGACCACGGCGCCGAAGGCCTCGGCCCAGAAGGTGGGCGCGAGCGGCATGTCGATACGGCCGCCGGGCGACAGCGCGTCGAACACCTTGCGTGCCTCGTCGACCGTCTGGTAACCGAGGGTGAGCGCCACGCCTTTCTGCCCCTCGTAGGTCTGGCCGGGCATGGTGTCGGAGGCGAGGATGCGCTGCTGGCCGAGCAGCAGCGAGGCGTGGAGGATGCGGTCGGCCACCTCGGCCGGCGACCCCGGGGGCGGGCACATCGACGGGTCGGGCGACTCCGACATCTTCATCATCATTTCGAGTTTGCCGCCGAGCGTCTTCTCGTAGAAGCGCATCGCTTCGGCACAGTTGCCGTCGAAGTTGAGGTAGGGGTCGAGGGTGGGTGTGCTCATGGTCGGGCTCCAGTGGGGTGGGAGTTGGGCGGCCAGTCTAAGCAGGTTAGTCCTGAAAAACAACTGACAAGTTGCGAGTCAGGATTTGACGGTAGACTGCCTCCCATGAGCTTCAAGCGCAGTTACGAAGACGGGTGTGCCGCCGCGCACGCACTCGACTTGGTCGGGGAGCGCTGGGCGCTGCTCATCGTGCGCGAGCTGGTGTTCGGTGGCAAGCGCTTCACCGACCTGCGGGCCGGCTTGCCAGGCATCAGCCCCAACGTGCTGACGCTGCGGCTCGAAGAGCTGGAGCAGGCCTCGGTGTTGCGCCGGCGCCGCCTGCTGCCGCCGGCCGCCACCTACGTTTACGAGCTCACCGATTGGGGGCGCGAACTCGCGCCGCTGCTGATGGCGCTCGGCCGCTGGGGCTCACGCTCGCCCTTGATGACGCAGGGGCTGCCGGTGTCGACGGCGTCGCTGATGATGTCCTTGCAGACGCTCTTCAGTGCCGATCTTGCAGGCGACTTCCGCGCCACGATCGGGTTGAGGCTGGGCGACGAGCGCTTTCATGCGGCGGTGGCCGAGGGTGCCATCGTCGTCGAGCGCGGCGAGGCCGAGCGGCCCGATGCGGCGATCACGGGCACCACGGCGGCACTGGCCGAGGTGCTCTATGGCGGCCGCAAGCTCACCGAGGCGGTGAAGGCCGGCGACCTCGCCATCGACGGCGACAAGGCCGCCGTCAAGCGTTTCGTCACGCTCTTTGTGTTGCCCGAGCCGGTGCCGGCTGCGGGCTGAACGCGACGCGAGAGACGCTCAGGAGTCGAGCGGCGACAGGCGCTCCGACATCTGCTGGCAGATCGTGCTGCCGAGCGCGCTCACGCGCAGCTGGCCGCCGTGCCATTCGAGCCAGCCCAGGGCCACGTAGTTGTCGATGAAGGTTTCGTCGACGAGGTCGGCGCGGCGGCGCTGCAGCAGGTCGACCGTGTCCAGCAGCGCATCGCGCAGGACTTCATGGCGGGTGAGGCCATGCTGGGCCGCGGCGGGGTGGTGACGACCGTAGGTCTGTGCAGTGGCAAACGACATGAGGAACTCCGTGAGGGGGTGACAACGTTGGCGTCATCGTCGCGGAAGCGCCGCGTCTTGCCTGTAGGACAACCGGCCGGTCGACCGTCATCGGCCGGCGGATTTGTGGCACTGCATCAATTCAACCCGGGGCGGCGCAGGGTCTGGATCAATTGCTCGTGCAAGGCATCGACCGCGGGGGAGCCGCTCGAGGCCTTGCTGCGCAGCGCTGCCACGTCCATGGCCGGCAGGGCCGGCAGCCCGTGCCGTTCCCCAAGGACCTGCAGGCCGGGTGGCACGCTGCAGCGGGTGAGCGCGGCGATGGCGAGCCCGCTCTCGACCGCCGCCACATGGCCGGGCAGGCTGGAGCTGTTGTAGACGATGCGGTGCGCGCGGCCGTGGGCGGCCAGCGCGGCCAGCGCATCGCGGCGCGCGCGGCTGCCGGGTTCGTAGATGGCGATGGGCAGCGGCTCGCGCCGCCACGCTTCATGCTGCGCCGCGCCCACCCAGACCAGCGGCTCGTGGAAGAGGAAGGTGCCGCGCTGCGGCCGGTCCCGCGTGACGACGGCGAGGTCGAGTTCGCCGCGCTGCAGCTTCGGGATCAGCAGCGTCGACTGCTCGCACACCAGCGTGAGTTCGACACCGGCGTGGCGCGCCGCGAAGCTGCGCAGCACGGGTGCGAGGTAGGCCACGGCGTAGTCGTCGGGCACGCCGAGCGTCACGCGGCCGGTGAGCGCCGGGCCGCGCAGCGCGGCGACGGCTTCGTCGTGCAAGGCGAGCACACGCCGCGCATACCCGAGCAACTCGTGCCCGCTCGGCGTGAGTTCCAGCAGCCGCGGGCCCCGGCTCAGCACCGGGCGGCCGATCGCGTCTTCGAGTTTCTTGAGCTGCATGCTCAGCGCCGATTGCGAACGGTGCACGAGGGGCGCTGCCGCGGTCAGCGAGCCGGCGTCGACCACGGCGACGAAGGCGCGCAGCCAGTCGAGTTGCAGGTCGGTCGAGGCCATGCGGTTCAGCGATTCGAAAAGCGAATGGAAGGTGTCAGAAGTATGCGCTTTACGGGACGGCGGTGCGCCGCCACAGTGCCGTGCATGAGCCCGAACGACAGCGCGTCTTCTCGCCACGGCACCACCCTCATGGTCGCCGGCGGCCTGCTGCTGGGCACGCTCGGCGTCTTCGTCGAAGAAGCCGGCGCGCACCCGCTCACCACGGTGTGGAGCCGGTGTGCCTTCGGGCTGCTTGCCTTGACCGGGTGGGCCGCGGCCTCGCGGCGCCTGGGCGAGCTGCGCCTGCCGTGGCGGGCCTGGCGCTGGGCGCTGACCGCGGCGCTGCTGATGCTCCTCAACTGGGGACTCTTCTTCGCGGCGATCCCGCGCACCTCGATCGGCGTCGCGACGGTGGTGTTCCACGTGCAGCCGCTGTGGGTGCTGGTGCTGGGCGCGTGGTGGTGGCACCAGCCGGTGACGCGGCGGCAGTGGGGCGCGGTGCTCGTGGCGCTGCTGGGCCTGGGGCTCGCCTCGGGCCTGCTCGATGAATCATGGCCGGCCGATCCCGAGCGGTATGCGCTGGGCCTCCTGATGTGCCTGGGCGGCTCGCTGAGCTATGCACTCGTCACGCTGATCGCCAAGGCGGCGCAAGAAGTCGGCTCGCTCGCGATGGCGTGGTGGCAGTGCGCGGTCGGCACCGTGCTGCTGGTGATGTGGCCGGTGCTGCACGGCTGGCCTTCAGGTGCAGCGGCGTGGGGGTGGCTCGCCGGGCTCGGCGTGCTGCACACCGGCCTCTCCTACGTGCTGCTCTATGCCGGCATGGCCCGGCTGCCGACCGACCGCATCGCGGTGCTGCAGTTCGTCTATCCGCTGGCGGCGATCGTCGTCGACTGGGTGGTCTACGGCCGCGCCTTGAGTGGCGTGCAGCTCGCGGGCGCAGCGCTGATGGCGCTGGCGCTGCTGAGCCTCAAGCGCGGACGCAGGGTGGTCATCACTCCGCCTGCACCGCTTCCACCTGAATGCGCAAGCCGACGTCCATCTTGAAGCCCCAGTCCTTGCCGGCGTCGATGCCGAAGTCGGCACGGTTGATCGTGGTCGACGCATCGGCGCCGCACCAGTCGCGCTTGAGCATGGGGTGCGGGATGCACTTGAAGCTATGGATCGTGAGGGTGACGGGCTTGGTGACGCCATGCAGCGTGAGCTCGCCCACCACGCGCGAGGGTGCGCCGTTCTGGAAGCCGTCGAGCCGGCCGGTGTAGCGCGCCTGCGGAAACTTCGCGGTGTCGAAGAGCTCGGCTTCGCGCGCCTTGCTGTTCATGATGTCGAGGCCGAAGTCGATGCTCGTCATGTCCATCGTGATGTCGACCTTGCCGGCGCCCGCGGCCTTGTCGAGCGTGATGGTGCCGGCGTTCTTGTTGATCTTGCCGCGCCACATCGACATGCCCATGTGATCGGCCTCGAAGCTCGGGAAGGTGTGCATCGGGTCGACGCTGTAGGTGGCGGGGGCGGCGTGGGCGGCGCCGACGGCGGCCAGCACGGCAGACAGGACGGGTGCTTTCATCGAGGGTGGGCAGTGGAACAGGAGGCGGCGATGGTGCCATGGCCGGCTACGATGCGCCCGCCGTTTCCCGTATTCGGCCCTTCCGGCATGGACACCCAGACGCCTCTTCACACGCTCGACTTCGTGCTGCGCATCGGCCTGGTGACGCTGATGGTGTTCGTTGCGGCGCTGCTCGCCGGCCGCTGCGCCAGCCTGCCACCCGGCCGGGTGCGCACGGCGCTCGGCCTGGGTGCCGCCCTGTGTGTCGGCGTCGCCGCCTATGCGCTGCAGTCGAGTGCCGGCTTCATGGCCTGGCCCCCGGTGGTACGCGCGCCGCTGGCGGTGCTGTCGACCGGCAACGCGGTGGTGTTCTGGCTCTTCTCGCGCTCGGTGTTCGATGACGAGTTCCGGCTGCGGCCTGTCCATGCGCTGGCGTGGGCGGCGATGGCCGCGCTCGCGCTGGCCTACCGCTTCGTGCCGGCGCGGCCGGCGATCGACGTGGTCGTGGCGTTGGCCACCCTGGGCTTCGCGGGCCTGGCGATGGCGCAGTCGCTGGCGTCCTGGGGGGCCGACCTGGTCGAGCGGCGCCGCCGCCTGCGGGTTTTCATCGTCGGGGCGGGCGGCGCCTACACCCTCGTCAACATGGGGCTGCGGCTGCTGCCGGGTGCCGCCGGCGAGGTCTGGCGCGGCCAGGTCGATCTGCTGGCCCTGTCGGTCATTGCGGGGGTGGCGGCGGGGCGCATCCTCCGCGTGGCCGACGACCTGTTCATCGGCACGATCGCCGAGGCCAGGGCGCCACAGCCGTCGGTGCCAGACAAGCCCGACGACCCGGCCGAGGCGGCCCTGGTCGGACGGCTCGAATCGCTGATGCGGGCCGAGCGCGTCTACCGCGAAGAGGGCCTGACCATCGCCGCACTGGCCCGGCGGATGGCGGTCCCGGAATACCGGCTGCGCCGGGCGATCAACCAGCGTCTGGGGTACCGCAACTTCAACGCCTTCCTGAACCGCTACCGGGTCGACGAGGTGAAGGCGGCGCTCGCCGACCCGGGCCAGGCCACGGTGCCGGTGCTGACGCTGGCGATGGACGCCGGCTTCCAGTCGCTCGGCCCGTTCAACCGCGCCTTCAAGGCCGAGACCGGACAGACCCCCACTGAATTCCGCAGGGCGGGCCAGACCGGCTCCGCTTGAGGTTTTTTCCGTTTCGCTGGCCGATTCCAGAAATCGACCAGCCGATTCCGGCATCGGCGAGACCGGCAACGCGCGGCTGCGCATCCTGAGGGCTCCACATCCACAGGAGCTTTCATGACCATGACCTTCTCTTTTCGACTGGGCTGGCTTTTGGCCGGCGGGGCGGCCATCGGCGCTTTGGCCGGTTGCACGACCTTGTCGCCCGGCCACGGCCTCAAGGTGGCCACGTCCGGCGTCAGCCAGGCGCTGTGTTCGGCGGTCTTCGTGTCGGGCCGCGATGTCGACCAGGCCTACCGCGAGGAGATGCGGCCGCAAGGCGGCATGTGGCTGCTCGACTGGGGCCTGCACTATGAGCTCGACCGCCCCCGGCGCCAGGTGCGCGCCACCGCCTTCGGCGGCTTTCCCAGCCGCGCCGTCTACCGCGACGGCATGGGCTGCCTGCTCGACAACGGGCGCATCCCGCCGGCCGTGCCCGCGCGGGTCGAGGCGCCCGTGACGCCGGTGCTCCCCGAGATCGCCGGCCCCGGACTGGTCACGCCTTCCTCCCCGAAGCTGCAGGCCGCACTCGACGCGGCGTTCGACCCGTCGTGGCAGGCCACCAAGGCAGTGGTCGTGCTGCACCGCGGGCGTGTCGTCGCCGAGCGTTACGCGCCCGACCTGACGATGCACACCGCCTGGCATGCGCATTCCATCAGCAAGTCGGCCACGCACGCGCTGGTGGGCGTGCTCGCCTTGCAGGGCCGGCTCGACCCGAGGCCGCTCGACCCGCTGCTGCGCATGACCGAGGGCAAGGCGCGCTTTCGCGGCTACAACGGCTTCGACGACGCCACCCGCATGTGGTCGCTCGAGCCCGACATGGCCGCCTACGCGGAGAGCCGCCCGCAGGAGGTGCCGCCCGGCACCCGCTGGGACTACTCCGACCCCGGCTACATGCGCGCCTCGAAGGCGATCCGCGATGCGGTCGGCGGCACCGCGGCCGACGTGCAGCGCTTCGCCCACGCCGAACTCTTCGGCCGGCTGGGCATGCGCTCGGTGGTGATGGAGTTCGACGCCGCCGGCACGCCGGTGGGCGCGAGCCACTTCTACGGCACGGCGCGCGACTGGGCCAAGCTCGGCTTGCTGTACCTGAACGACGGCGAGGTGGGCGGTGAGCGCCTGCTGCCGCTGAACTGGGCACGCCAGGCGGCGACCCAGACCCTCGACACCGGCTACGGCGCCGGTTTCTGGCTCAACGTGCCGGCGACCAGTCGCCACCCGCTCGGCTTCCCCTGGGGCCTGCCAGGCGCGCCGGCCGATGCCTATTTCGGCTACGGCTACCTCGGGCAGTACCTGATCGTCGTGCCGAGCCAGCAGCTCGTGATCGTGCGCTTCGGGCTCACGCACGAGGCGGGCGGCGGCCGAGTGCAGGCCGGGCGGCTGGTGGCCGATGTCATCGAGGCGCTCGCCCAGCAGAACGTCGTTGTCCGCTGAGCGTCAGCACAAACCGCCACGGCCCGCTACGATGGTCAGATGATGACCATCATCTATCGCCAGCCATGACGGCGACGCTGGCCGCCGCGGTCGCCCCGCCGCGGGCCTTGCTGAAGCAGGTCATGGCGCTGGCGGCGCCGACCACGCTGCTCGCGCTGCTGCAGGTGGGCGCGCAGCTGGTCGAGACCTGGCTCGCCGCGCGCCAGGGCACGGCGGCGCTCGCCGGCTGGGCGGTGCTGCTGCCCTTTGCGCTGCTGCTGCAACAGATGTCGGCTGGCGCGATGGGCGGCGGCGTGGTGTCGGCGGTGGCGCGCACGCTCGGCGCCGGCAAGCGCGACGAAGCCTCGGCGCTGGTGCTGCACGCGCTCATCATCGCGGTGAGCTTCGGGCTGCTGTTCGCGCTCGGCCTGTCGGTGTTCGCGCGGCCCATGCTCACGGCGGTGGCCGGCGCCGACGCGGCCGACGCGGCGGTGGTCTATGCGTTCTGGCTGTTCGGCCTCGGGGCGATTCCGGCGTGGTTGTCGAACACGCTCGCCTCGGTGCTGCGCGGTGGTGGGCAGCATGCGGTGGCGGCGCGCACGTTGCTGCTCACCGCGCTCGCCTTCCCGCTGCTCGCCTACCTGCTGGCCGAGCCGATGGGCTTCGGCCTCGCCGGCGTGGGCGCGGCGCAGGCGCTGGTGCAGTGCGTGGCCGCGGCCGCCATGGCCTTCGTGGTCTTCCGCGGCGGTGCGGGCTTCGTGCCCAGCCTGCGGGTGCAGCCGTCGTGGACGCTCTTCAAGCGCATCCTGGCGGTGGGGGCGGTCGCCTGCACGCTGGCGGCCGTGGCCAACCTCACCACCATCCTCGTCACCGCACAGCTCAAGGGTTATGGGGTGGCGGCGGTGGCGGCCTACGGCATCGCGGCGCGTCTCGAATTCCTCATCGTGCCGCTGGCTTTCGGCGTGGGCTCGGCGCTCACGGCGCTGGTCGGCCGCGCGGTCGGGGCCGGTGACTGGGCCACCGCGCGCCGCACCGCGTGGGTGGGCGGGCTGCTGTCGCTCGTCGTCTCGGGCGCGGTGGGGCTGGGGGTGGCGAGCTGGCCCTTGCAGTTCGCGCTCTTCTTCACGAGCGACCTGCAGGTGGCCATCACCGCGGCGCGAGGTCTGCAGTACACCGGCCTCGCGTTCGGCGGCTTCGGCCTCGGCATGGCGATGTACTTCGGCTGCATGGGTGCGGGCCGCATGGTGTGGCCGGTGGTGGCAGGGCTCACGCGCATCACGCTCGCGGTGGGCGTGGGCGCGTGGCTGGCCAACGGGCTCGGCCTGGGCCTGGAAGGCCATTTCATCGGCGTGGCGCTCGGCATCGCGGCCTACGGGCTCATCACCGCGTCGAGCGTGCGGCCCGGCGTCTGGCCCGGGGCGCGCTGAGGGCCTCGTTCTCCGGCAGGGGCGGCACATCGGTTGCCGCAATCGCGGTCGTGGACTCGTTTCGACCTCGGGCGAGGCCCTCACCCGCTGCTTTGCTGCAAAACCTACCCGGTACCGGCAAGCAGGCCTGTCGAACTTCAACTGAAGGAGAGAACCCATGAACCGCATCCCAACGCTCACGTTCGCCCTGCTGGCCGCGGCCGGCCTCACGCTCGCCGGCTGCAACAAGCGCGACGACATGCCGCCGACCGGCGCCGGCCCCGGCACCACCACCACGACGCCGAGCGACACCCTGCCGGGCGGCACGTCAACCACGCCGGGTGGCGGCACCACCGCGCCAGGCGACAGCGGCACCCCGGGCAGCATGAGCCCGACCACCCCGATGCCCTCGGCCTCGGCAGCCAGCCAGTGAAGCGGCGCGAGCTGCGCGGCCGCACCGTCGTCCTGACCGGCGCCAGCAGCGGCATCGGCCGCGCCACGGCGCTGGCCTTTGCCGACGCCGGGGCGCACCTCGTGCTGGCCGCGCGCAACCCGGCGCCCCTGGAAGACGTGGCCGAGCTGTGCCGCGCGCGTGGCGCGCAGGCGCTTGTCGTGCCGACCGACGTGACACAGGCCGACCAGGTGCGTGCGCTCGCGGCGGCGGCCGTCGAGCGTTTCAGCGCCATCGACGTGTGGGTCAACAACGTCGGCGTGGGCGCGGTCGGCTCGTTCACCGAGACGCCGATCGAGGCGCACCGGCGCGTGATCGAGGCCAACCTGCTCGGCCACTTCCACGGCGCGCATGCGGTGCTGCGGCACTTCATGTCGCGCAAGCAGGGCGTGCTCGTCAACATGATCTCGCTCGGCGCCTGGGCGGCTGCGCCCTATGCGGCGGCCTATTCGGCCAGCAAGTTCGGCCTGCGCGGCTTCAGCGAGGCGCTGCGTGGCGAGATGTCGGGCTGGCCCGACATCCACGTGTGCGACGTGTACCCCGCCTTCATGGACACGCCGGGCATGTCGCACGCCGCCAACTACACCGGCCGCCGGCTCAAGCCCGCGCCCCCGCTCTACGACCCGCGCATGGCGGCCGAGGCCATCGTGTCGGTGGCGCGCGAGCCGCGTGCGTCGACGACGGTGGGCGCCGCTGCCACGGCGCTGCGCGCGGGGCATGCGGTGTCGCCGCTGCTGTCGAGCTGGATCGGCGCGCGGGTGGTCGAGCGCTATCTGCGCCAGGCCGACACCGCGCCCAAGGGTGACGGCAATCTTTACGCACCTTCCATCGGCAACGCGATCGACGGTGGCTTCCGCCACAGCGAGAAGCCCAACCGATGGTGGATGTGGGCCGCCCTCGGCGGTGCTTTGTGGCTGGGTGCGCAGGCCGTGCGCCGCCCGCGCTAGAGCACGCCGCCCTTGGACGCGACGGCCCACCTGCTCGAGCGTCTGCTGCTGGGGGCGCTGTTGCCGGTGTGGATGCTCGCCGGCTTCGCCGACTGGGCCTGCCACCGCCGCGAGCGCATCGAGTCGAGCGCGGGCTGGAAGGAGTCGGCCCTGCACCTCTTGATGATCGGCGAGCTGGGCGTGGCGGTGCTGCTGCTGCTGTGGTGCGAAGTGACCGCGACGGTGCTGCTGCTGGCACTCGCCGCCTGCGTGCTGCACGAGATCACGTTGTGGGTCGACCTCACCTATGCGAGCGCACGGCGTGTCATCCCGCCCATCGAGCAGTGGGTGCATGGCCTCCAGATGGGGCTGCCGTGGCTCGCGCTGCTCACGCTGTGCATCGCCTACCGCGGGCAGTCGCTCGCCATCCTCGGCCTCGGCCCCGAGACGGCCGACTGGGCCCTGCGCCTGCGCGACCCGCCGGTGCCGACCGCGGCGAAGGCGGCGGTGCTCGTCGGCGCCGCGATGCTGGTGCTGCTGCCCTTCCTGCAGGAATTCCAGCGTTGCAGGGCGCTCAGACCGGCTTCGCCACCATCAGGTAGAACACGATGACGAGGCCGAAGAAGGCGGGCACGCCGAGCGCCGTCCAGATCCACAGGAAGCGCCAGTAGCGTGGTGGCAGCGGCTCGCCGCGGGCGTCGGCCGCGCGGGCGAGGTCGCGCATCTTCAACTGGATCCACACCACCGGCAGCCAGCAGGCGCCGGCCAGCAGGTAGAGCCCGTAGGTCCACATCAGCCACTTGCTCGTGAGCGGGATGCCGGCGAGGTGCGTCATGTACCAGCCGGTGAGCGGCTGCAGCACGATGGTCGTGGTGGTGAACCAGAGGTCGGCCTGCACCACCTTGTGCGCGACCACGGCGACCGGCCGTGCATCGCCGGTCTTGCGCACCGCGAGGCTCGTGAAGAGCAGGTAGTAGGCCGAGCCGATGCCGGTGCCGAAGAGGATCGTCGACGAGAGGATGTGCAGCCACTTGGTGATCAGGTATTCCATCAGCGTCTCTCTTTCGTCAGCGGCTCCAGCACCATCAGCACCACGATGGCCGCCAGCATCGGCAGGTTCTTCAGGATCGGCCCGTAGGGGTGCAGCCAGAACTCCGGCAGGCGCCAGGTGATGAGCACCATGTAGCCGAGGATGAGGCCCAGCTGCACGAGCCACAGCGTCGGGCGGTGCCGCCGCAAGGTGAGCGTGAGCAGGCCGAGCGCGAGATCGAGCCCGGCCGCGCCGTAGAGCAGCAGCGGCGCGAGGGCACCACCCACGTCGAGCCGGGCGAGCAGCGCGTAGCTGTCTTCGACGGGGTAGACACCGAGCGACAGCACGCCGGTCACGATCCACACCAGCGCGACGCTCACGCGCAGCAGTGGCAGCAGCCACGCCAGCTGCGCCATCACGCCGGTGCTTCGGGCCGTCTCGTGCGGGGTGAACGCCTCCACGCCGCGCGGCGGATGGCCGAGCAGGGCGATGGTGTCGTCGGCGGGGGCGGTGTTGCCGCGCTCGAGCATGGCGAGGCTGTCGGAGTCGAGCAGGGCGCCCGGCCACCAGCGCCCTGCCTGCGCACCCAGGCGCACGAGCGCCATCGGCACCGGCCATACCACGGGGGTTGCGAGCCCGAGCGCTGCGCGCAGGCCACCGAGGAACTCGCGCAGCGTGAGCGGCCGCGGCCCGACGAGCGCGATGCGGCGGCTGTGCGCCTCGGGCCGTTCGACCAGCGCGACGAGTGCCTGCACGAGATCGTCGACATGGATCGGTTGCACGCGTTGTTGCCCCTGGCCGGGCAGGGCGAGCAGCGGCAGGCCGGCCAGCAGGTCGAAGAGTTGCGCACTCGCACCGCCGGGCCCGTAGACCAGCGAGGGCTGCACGACGCTCGCCTGCAGTGGCAGTGCCAGCAGCACGTCGTCGGCCGCCTTCTTGCTCAGGTGATAGCGGCTGTGCGCCTGCGCATCGGCACCGAGTGCCGAGATTTGCACCACGCGCCGTACGCCGGCTGCGACGCAGGCCCGAAAGAGCGCGATCGGCGCCGCCTCGTGCAGCGTGTCGAAGCGCTGCGTGCCGTGCTCGCGCAGGAGGCCCACGGTGTTCACCACCACGTCGATGCCCTGGAGGCGCGGCTGCCAGTCGGTGGGTTGCAGGTCGCGCGCGAAGTCGCCTGCGACCTGCGCGCTCACGCCGGGCAGTGCCACGCCGGGCCGGCGCACCACCGCCACCACCTCATGCCCGGCCTGCGCGAGGGCGAGCGCCAGGCGGCTGCCGATGAAGCCGGTGGCGCCGGTCAGCAGCACCCGCATGGCGCGCTCCCGCAGCAAGGGGCATGGTGTTTGCCGAGGGTGTCCATGGGCGAGGCCGGCAAGTCATGTGCCTCGCAGCGTTCACAGGAGACACGATGAAGACTTGGACTCAAGCAGCACGCGACGGCCTGTGGCCAGGGATGGCCTCCGGCTTGTTGTCGCTCGGCGTGCTCGCGTGGCGCGGGCGCAAGGAGACGGGCAGTGTGTTCGCACCCGTCAACGCGCCGAGCCACTGGCTCTGGAGCGACCGCGCGCTGCGGCGCGACGATGCCAGCTGGCGCTACACCGGCGTCGGCGTGCTGGTGCACCAGGGTGCGGCGGTGTTCTGGGGCGTTCTCTACGAGCGTTTCTTTGCGAGCCGGCGACTGGCGCACCCGCTGCATGCCGACCTGCGCGATGCGGCGCTGGCCACGGCCGCTGCGGCCACGGTCGATTTGGTGATGACCCCGCGCCGCTTCACGCCGGGCTTCGAGAAGCGCCTGTCGGCTCGCGGGCTCGTGTGGGTGTATGCGGGCTTTGCCCTGGGGGTGGCGCTCGGGAGCCGGGCGGTGCGGCGTCATGGGGTGCGCGGGGAAGGCTCTTCTTCTTGATGCAAGCCTTGGCGCGTCCGGCTGGGATCGAACCAGCAACCCCTGCCTTCGGAGGGCAGTACTCTATCCATTGAGCTACGGACGCGTGGGCGGCGATTCTATCAGTGGGCCTTTTTCACGGCCGGGGCGTCGTGGGTCGGCCGTCTATAATCCCGCGGTTTTGCGCCACGCCCCTTACGCCCACCACTGAAGCGGCCAGCCTCCGAGGATTTCATGAGCGACCACCACCACACCGAACACGACGACGCCCCGCACGAAGGGCCGATCAAGAACGTCAAGCAGCTCATCGCTGCGGTGATCTTCGCCTTCATCGTGCCGATCGCCGTCATCGTGCTGCTGGTCAGCCGCGTGGGCGCCGACACCCGCCCCGGTGCCGGCAGCGATGGCCTGAAGCCCGAGGCCGTGGCCCGCCGCATCCAGCCGGTGGCGAGCGTGGAAGTGAAAGACGCCACCGACGTGGCCTCGCTCAAGACCGGCGAGCAGGTCGTGGCCGCCCAATGCGGCGCGTGCCACAACACCGGCGCCGCGGGCGCTCCCAAGATCGGCGACGCCGCCGCCTGGGCCCCACGCCTGGCGCAAGGCCTCGAGACCCTGCTCAACAGCGCCCTCAAGGGCAAGGGCGCGATGGGCCCGCAAGGCGGTGGCGACTTCAGCGACTTCGAGATCGCCCGCGCGGTGGTCTTCATGGGCAACCAGAGCGGCGGCAAGCTGGCCGAGCCCAAGGCTCCGGCCGCGGCGTCGGCGGCGTCCGACGCCAAGTAAGCGCTGCTCCCGCGCTCACGCACGAGCCGACCTTCGGGTCGGCTTTTTCATGCCCGCGTGATTCATGCATCCAGGTGGGCCTCGGCTGCGTAGAGGGGCTCAGGCGGACGTGTCGCCGCCCCTTCAACCTTTTACCGATGCCCTTGGAGATGACCATGAAGAACGCCCTCTTGCTCGCCGGCCTGGCCGCTGCCGTGTCGGCCTGTTCCACCACCCCTGCACCGACGATGGTCGACAACATGGCGCTGCCCGACGCCGTGCGCGCACCTGCCGGGGCGAAGCAGACGATGTGGACCGTCGGCCGCGGCGAGCTCACCTACGAGTGCCGCGAGAAGAAAGACATGGCGGGCCAGTTCGAGTGGGCCTTCGTCGGCCCCGTCGCCACGCTCTACGGCCCGGGCGACAAGGCTGTCGGCAAGTACTACGCCGGGCCGACCTGGGAGGCGAACGACGGCTCCAAGGTCACCGGCAAGCAGGTGGCGGTGGCGCCAGGCGGTGCGGGCAACATCCCGCTGCAACTCGTGAAGGCCGACCCGGCGATGGGCACTGGCGCGATGCAGGGCGTGGCCTACATCCAGCGCCTGAACACCAAGGGCGGCGTCGCACCGAGCGCCGCGTGCACGGCAGCAGCCAAGGGCCAGCGCCAGCAGGTGGCCTACGCGGCCGACTACGTGTTCTACGGCATGTGAGCGGCGGCGGCACCGCGCTCACGCTGAGGGCTCAGGCGGTGGCCGTAGCGGCGGGGCAGGTCGGCGGCGGCACACTCTTCGGTGTGCCAATGGCCGGCCTCGATCGCGTCGGCCGCGGTTTCCATGTCGAGCGTGTGCACGATGCCGAGGCCGAGGTCGGTGGCGAGGTAGAGCCGCCCGGTCTCATCGACGAGGGCGGCCTCGAACCGGGCCTCACGCCCGGTGTGCGAGCGAATGGCCGGTGCAGCGCCGGCGCGGGCCTCGAGGCGCCAGATCCACGGCGCCGACTCCAGCTCCACGTAGACGCGCTGCGGGCCGTTCTGGAAGTACCAGTCGCCGTGTTCGTCGCGGTCGTAGTTGCGCTCGATGAACTCGCGCAGCTTGTCGTGGTTGATGCGGCTGCCCTTCACCGTGGGGAAGGGTCCGGCGGCCTGGATGCGGTCGTCGCGCATGTACCAGTCGCCGCGCGCGTCGAGTGCGAGCCAGCCATAGCAGGCCGGCACGTTGGGCCACTTCTTCAGCGCGGCTTTGACGATCTCATCCATGCGTGGCTCCAATGTGTTGGGTCATCCAGTCCATCACCTGCTCGGGCAGGGTGAGCACATGACCGGGCCAGCGACCGTGCGGGAAGCCCACATGGCCGCCATGCTCCGGTTGCCACAGTGTCACGAACGCACCCACCTCGTGTGGCTTCGGCAGGCTGGCTGCGGGGATGAAAGGGTCATTGCGTGCGTTGATCGCCAGCGCCGGGATGCGGATAAGGGGCAGGTGCGGCTTGGCCGAGCCGCGCGCCCAATAGTCTTCGGTGTTGCGAAAGCCGTGCAGCGGGGCGGTGAAGATGTTGTCGAAATCGTAGAGGTCGCGGGCGCGTTGCAGGGCCTTGCCGTCGAAGAGGCCGGGGTGCTGCGCAAGCTTCTGCAGCGCCTTGGGCACCATCGTGCGCAGGAACATGCGGGTGTAGACCTGCCGGTTGAAGCCGCGGCCGATGGCTTCTCCTCCGGCGGCCAAGTCGAGCGGCGAGCAGACCGAGCACACGGCGCTCACCGTGCGCGACGCCGTCTCGCCCGCCTCTTCCGCCCAGCGCATCAGCGCATTGCCGCCGAGCGACACGCCCACCGCCACCATCGGCCCGGTGTGGCCGGCGCGCAGGCGCTCGAGGACCCAGCCGATCTCTTCGAAGTCGCCCGAGTGGTAGGCGCGCGGCGCGAGGTTGAGTTCGCCCGAACAGCCGCGGAAGTGCGGCACCGCGTAGCGCCAGCCCTTCTGGCGCGCCCAGTGGGCGAAGGCGCGAGCGTAGTGGCTGTCCGACGAGCCTTCGAGGCCGTGGAAGAGCACGAGCATCGGCCGCACGCGGCCGTCGTCGTCAGGCATGACCTGGAAGTCGACGTCGATGAAGTCCTGGTCGGGGGTGGTCCAGCGTTCACGCCGGTAGACCGGCCGCGGACCCTGGTGGCTGCGCGCGAAGAGCGCCGGCCAGATCGTCTGCAGGTTGCCGCCCCACGGGCCATCGCCCGCCAGCCAGCGCGGAGCGCGGTACTCGTTCATTCCAGATCAATGCAGGACAGAAGGCGTCTCGCCGACCTCGGGCAACTCTTGCGCGGTGCCGGGGCTGGCATGGTGCGCCACCAGGCGCCAGCCGAGCGAGGTCTTGACATACACATTGGTCGCCAGCACCCAGGCCATCTGCGGGCCTTCCTCGGTGAGCACCTGGATGCGCTCGACGACGCTGTGCACCGCGCTGTCGTGCGTCTGCACGCGGCGCACCCGCTCGGGGCGGGCGTCGATCGCGCCGTTGCCGAACATCGCCTCGAAGGCGGTGCGGATCGCCGCCGGCCCGATCATGCGCGGGCCGTTGGGGTGCACGCAGCAGATGTCGTCTTCGTCGGACCACACCGCCATCAGCTTTTCGATGTCGGCCCGCTGCAAGGCTTCGTAGAACTGCGCCTCGGCGTCGTCGGACGAGCTCATCAGGGCGATCTCGGGCGGCTTGGGCGGGCGCGGCATCGGGGTTCAGCCTCCTCAGTGGAAGACGACGGTTTTCTGGCCGTTCAAAAGCACACGGTGCTCGACGTGCCAACGCACCGCGCGGGCGAGCACCATGCACTCGACGTCGCGGCCGACGGCGGTGAAGTCTTCGGCGCTGAGCGAATGGTCCACACGCGCCACGTCCTGCTCGATGATGGGGCCTTCGTCGAGCTCGGGCGTCACGTAGTGCGCGGTGGCGCCGATCAGCTTCACGCCGCGGTCGTGCGCCTGGAAGTAGGGCTTGGCACCCTTGAAGCTCGGCAGGAAGCTGTGGTGGATGTTGATCGCCCGGCCCTTGAGGAAGGCGCAGAACTCGGGGCTCAGGATCTGCATGTAGCGCGCCAGCACGACGAGGTCGACCTCGTGCTCGGCCACCAGCGCTTCCACCTTCTGCTCTTGCGCACGCTTGGCCTCGGCCGAGGCGCCGGCGGCCAGCGGCAGGTGGTGGAAGGGGATGCCATAGCGCTCGGCGAGCTCGCCGAAGGTCGGGTGGTTGGAGACGATCGCCGGGATGTCGATCTCGAGCTGCCCCGAGTGCCAGCGGTAGAGCAGGTCGTTCAGGCAATGGCCGTGCTGGCTCACCATCAGCAGGAGGCGCGGCTTGCGCGCCAGGCTGTGGAATTTGGCGTCCATCGCGAACTGCTCGCGCACGCTGGTGAAGAGTCTCTCCAGCGTGTCGACGTCGGCCAGGTGCGGTGGCGCTTCGAAGTGCACCCGCATGAAGAAGAGGCCGGTGGCGTGCGCGCTGACCTGGTCGGGCAGGTCGCCGAACTGCTGCGAGTCGACGATGTTGCAGCCCGCCTGGTAGAGAAGGCCCGAGACGGCGTAGACGATGCCCTTGGCATCGCGGCACGAGAGTGTGAGGACGAATTCGCGCGAACGAGGTGCGGTGGCAGGCGGCATGGCGCGGAATTGTACGGACGGGTCTCGCTTTGCATGCGACAGCCCGGCATCATTCCCCCCTCATCACGGGCCCATCATGCGCACTGACCCCAAGGACTGGACCGAACGCAGCCGCGAGCTGTCGCAGCTGCTCGCCAAGAGCGGGCTGGGCGACCGTGCGGCCTTCGCACAGCTTTACGAGCGCACCAGTTCGCATCTGTTCGGGGTGGTGCTGCGTATCAACCGGGACAGGGCCCAGGCCGAAGACGTGCTGCAGGAGGTCTATGTCAACGTGTGGCGGGCGGCGCAGTCCTTCGATGCGGCGCAAAGCCAGCCCTTGACCTGGCTGACCAGCATCGCGCGCAACCGGGCCATCGACAGCCTGCGCCGCCGTCAGGCGGAGCCGCAAACCCAGCCCGCGCCGCTGTCGGGCGAGGGCGATGAGGACAAGAACGTGTACGACGATGTGGCCGACACCACCACGCCCGGGCCGCTGGCGCTCCTGAGCCAGGCCTCGGATGCGCGTGCGCTCGGGCGCTGCATGCAGGGCCTCAGTGCGCAGCAGCGGCAGAGTGTGGCGCTCGCCTTCTACGACGGGCTGAGCCATGCCGAGGTGGCCGAGCGGATGCGCCAGCCGCTGGGCACCGTGAAGTCGTGGGTGCGGCGTGCGCTGCTGGCCTTGAAGACCTGCCTCGATGGCGCCGTGGTGCGCGATCTGCAGGCGGAATGACGACACGATGGACTACAGCCGCCCCGAACTCGCTGATCGCCTCGCCGCCGCCTACGTGGCCGGCACGCTGCGCGGTGCCGCGCGGCGCCGCTTCGTTGCGCTGACGCGCGTGCACCCCACATTGCGCCGGGCCGTGCGCGAGTGGGAAGCCCGATTGATGCCGCTCACCACCACGGTCGAGCCGGTGGTGCCGCCCGCCCGGGTGTGGCAGGCGATCGAGCGGCGCATTGCGTCGGTGTCCGCGCCCAGGCCGGGCTGGTGGGAGCGCCTGGCGGTGTGGCGGGCCTTGACCGGCGTGGCCTCGATGGCAGCGCTCACGCTGGCGGTGCTGCTGGCCCTGCCGCAACCGGCGCAGCCGCCGATCGTCGTCGTGCTGTCGGCGGCCGGCGGCACGCCGGGCGTGGGCGGTGTGGTGCCGGCGTCGTTCGTGGCAAGCATCAGCGCCGACGGGCGCGCGCTCGTCACCAAGCCGATCCAGCAGGTGTCGCTGCAGGCGGACAAGGCCCTCGAGCTGTGGGCCGTGCCGCCGAGCGGGGCGCCACGTTCGCTCGGCCTGATCTCGGCGCAAGGGGCGACCGTGGTGCAGCGGGGGCGGGTGCTCGACAACACCGCGGCCTTCGCCGTGAGCCTGGAGCCGCCGGGCGGTTCGCCCACCGGCGCGCCCACCGGGCCCATCCTCTACATCGGCAAGTTGACGTCCTGAGTGCGCGGAGGCGAGGCGTCGGGCAGCAGCACGCTGAAGGTCGAGCCCTTGTCGAGCACGCTGTTGACGTCGATGCGCCCGTGCATCAGCGTGACCAGGCCGCGTGTGATGGCGAGGCCGATGCCGGTGCCTTCGATGCCGCTGCGCCGTTGGCCGAGCCGGTTGAACGGCTCGAAAAGGCTGGGCAGGTGGGCCGGGGCGATCCCCACGCCGGTGTCGATCACGCGCAGCGCCACCATGCGGCCCTCTTCATGGCGCGCTTCCAGCCGCACCTCGCCGCCACGGCGGTTGTACTTGATCGCGTTGCTCAGCAGGTTGATCACCACCTGGCGCAAGCGCGTGGGGTCGGCGCGCACCCGCAACGGGTCGTCGAGGTGGCCCCAGTGCAGGCGCACGTCGGCGGCCTGCGCGGCCGGGTGCAGCATGTCGACGCACTCGCGCAGCAGCTCGGGCAGCGGCACGTCGACGAGGTCGATCGACAGCTGGCCTGCTTCGATACGCGAATGGTCGAGCAGGTCGCTGATCATGCGCAGCAGGTGCTCGCCGGATTCGCGCACCAGGCCGAGCCGGTGGCGCTGACCGGGGCTCAGGGGGTCGGTCTGGTCGAGTTCGAGCAGCTGCGTGAAGCCGAGCACCGCGTTGAGCGGCGTGCGCAGCTCGTGGCTCATGCGCGAGAGGAACTCCGTCTTGGCGCGGTTGGCCGCCTCGGCGGCCGCGGCCAGCTCCCGCGCGCGTTCGAGTTCGCGGTACTCGGTGATGTCTTCGAGGTAGCCGTGCCACACGACCGTGCCGTCGGCCTCGGCGCGAGGGGATGACACCCCGAGCATCCAGCGCTGGTGCCCGTTGGGGTGCAGGTATCGGAACTCGATGCGGCGGGCCGTCTGGGTGTGCGTCCAGTCTTCCAGCATCCGGTTGGTGCGCTGGCGGTCGGCCGGGTCGATGCGGCCGAAGAGCAGGCTGGCGTTGTGCATCAGCTCCTGCGGGTCGAGTCCCAGCACGTCGCGACAGCGCTCGCTGACGTAGGGGAAGACACCGCGGCCATCGCGCGGCAGCCGGAACTGGTACAGCAACCCCGGCACGTGGCGGGTGATCTGGCGCAGGCGCTCGTCGCGCTCGGCGGCCTCTAGCTCGGCCTGCTTGCGCAGCGTCACATCGGTGAGCGTGCCCACCATGCGGCGCGGTGCGCCGTCGGGCGACCATTCGACGATGCGCCCACGCTCGGCCAGCCAGCGCCAGGAGCCGTCCTTGGCCCGTGCGCGGTACTCGCTTTCGTAGGCGGAGGTCTTGCCCGCGGCGTGCGCCTGGTAGGCGGCGTCGTTGGCGGCCAGGTCTTCGGGGTGGATGACGGAGTCCCAGGCCTGCTGGGTGGCAGGCAGGTCGCCTGGCTGGTAGCCGAGCAGGGCGACGCTGCCGTCCATGCCGGTCAGCGCGTCGTCTGCCAAATCCCAGGCCCACACCGACGTGCCGGCGCCGACGAGCGCTTCGCTCATGAGCTTGCGGGCTTCGAGGTCCATCGGCTCAGGCTTTCGCGAGGGCGTCGTCTAGGGCAGCCTGGACCCGCTCAGGCGGTACGCCGGTCAGGCAGCGGTAGTGGCCATAGCGGCAGGTGCGCTCGAAGCAGGGCATGCAGTCGAGCTGCAGCTCGTCTTTCAGCCACAGCACGCGCGCGTTCGGGCTGAGCGGCGGGGTGTGCTCGGGGCTGGTCGAGCCGAAGACGGCGACCTGCGGGATGCGGAAGGCGGCGGCCACGTGCATCAGGCCCGAGTCGTTGCTGACCACGCCGCGGGCGCCTGCGATCAGCACCATCGCGTCGATCAGCGTCGTCTTGCCGGCAAGCACGCAGCAGGCGCCGGGGGCGGCGGTGGCGATCTCTTCGCAGAGCGCGGCCTCCTTGCCCGAGCCGAGCAGCACGACGGGTTGGCCGTGCCGCGCGTGCAGCTCGCGCGCGAGCTGGGCGTAGTGGCCGGCCGGCCAGATCTTGGCCGGGCCGTATTCGGCGCCGGGGGCGAAGACCCAGTAGGCCTGGGGCGCGAGGCCGAGCGCGCCGGTGACCGACTGCAGCCGCTCGGGCGGGAAGCTCAGCCGGGGTTCTTCGGTCCGGGCGGCGTCGCCGCTCAGCGCGCGATAGAACGCGACCATCGGCGGCCGGCCGCCCGGGTTCGGATGCCGCTCGTTGAGCAACCCGTAGCGGCCTTCGCCGTGGTAGCCGACGCGCCGCGGAATGCGCGCGAAGAACGGGATCAGCGCCGCCTTCAGCGAGTTGGGCAGCACGTAGGCGACATCGAAGCGCCCGCGCAACTCGCGGGCCACGCGCCGGCGTCCGGACCAGTCGAGCCGCCCATGCGCAAACGGCAGCTCGATCACCTCGGCCACCGGCGGCATCGCGTGGTAGACCGGCGCGACCCAGGGCAGGGCCGCGACCGTCAGCTTCTCGCCGCGCACGGCCAGCACCCGCAGCAGGGGTTCAGACATCACCGCGTCGCCAATCCACTGCGGCGCGATGACCAATGCCCTCATCGGCTCAGTGGTGGCTGTGCAGCTTCTCGCCGGCCTTCAGGCGATAGACCGTGCCGCAGTACGGGCACTTGCCTTCGCCCGTGGTGGCCACGTCGATGAAGACCTTGGGGTGCCCGCTCCACAGCGTCATCTTGGGGTTGGGGCAGGCGATGACGCCCGGGCCTTGCAGGTCCGTGGCGAGCAGTTCGACGCTGGATGGGGTGTTGCTCATGTCAGCCTCTTCAGACGGCAGTCAGCCACTCGGCGTACTTCGGGTTGCGCCCGTTCACGATGTCGAAGAAGGCGCTCTGGATCTTCTCGGTGATGGGGCCACGCGAGCCCTGGCCGATCTGCACGCGGTCGAGTTCGCGGATGGGCGTCACTTCGGCGGCGGTGCCGGTGAAGAAGGCCTCGTCGCAGATGTACACCTCGTCGCGGGTGATGCGCTTCTCGACGAGCTTGAGCCCCAGGTCCTGGCAGATGTTGAACACCGTGTTGCGGGTGATGCCGTTGAGCGCGCCGGCCGACAAGTCGGGCGTGTAGACCACGCCGCCCTTGATGACGAAGAGGTTCTCGCCCGCGCCTTCGGAGACGAAGCCGGCCGAGTCGAGCAGCAGGGCTTCGTCGTAGCCGTCGTCGGTGGCTTCCATGTTGGCGAGGATCGAGTTCGTGTAGTTGCTCACCGCCTTGGCCTGCGTCATCGTGATGTTGACGTGGTGGCGGGTGTAGCTCGAGGTCTTGACGCGGATGCCGCGCTTCAGGCCCTCTTCGCCGAGGTAGGCGCCCCAGGACCAGGCCGCGACCATCAGGTGGATCTTGTTGCCCTTGGGCGAAACGCCCAGCTTCTCGGAGCCGATCCAGGTGAGCGGCCGCAGGTAGCAGCTCTTGAGGTTGTTGGCCTTCACCACCGCGCGCTGCGCTTCGATCACTTCCTCGATCGAGAATGGGATCTTCATGCGCAGGATCTTGGCGCTGTTGAAGAGGCGCTCGGTGTGCTCGCGCAAACGGAAGATCGCGGTGCCGTTGACCGTGTCGTAAGCGCGCACTCCTTCAAAGGCGCCGCAGCCGTAGTGCAACGTGTGCGACAGCACGTGGATCCTGGCGTCGCGCCAGTCGATCAGCTGGCCGTCCATCCAGATTTTTCCGTCGCGGTCTTCCATGGACATGGAACTCATCCTCAGTGTTTGGCAATGCGGCCGATTCTACGAGCGGGGCTTCGCCACCCCCGGCTCTCGGGGGCGCGCGAGAGCACGCGGCTTTCTATAGTGATTCCCATGCGTGGCCGCGGCATCCGGGAGGGCCCGGCGCTTGTTCACAGGTGGTTGTCATGAAACTCTCGCTCACCACATGGTCGGTGCTGGCCATGTCGACCTTGTCGGTCTTGCCCGCGGCAGCTCAGGAGGATGGAGCCGCCGCCTCGCAGGAAGCGACGCGCACGGCCTTCGTGCAGATGAGTACCGAGCCGCGGCTGCGCGCCGTCGCCGTCACGCGCCCGCGGGACGAGTCCCGCACGGCACGCGAGCGTTCGGCCGCACCGCCGCCCGCCGAGAAGGCGTCGGTCGAGCCGTCGAACCTCGGCATGATGCTGGCCGGCCTGGCGCTGATCGGCCTGATGCTGCTCAGGCGGCGCCACGACTGAGCCGCGAGGCTCAGCCCTCGGACGACGCGGGGCGGTGGAGCTCCCAGCGGCTCAGCTTGCCGCCTTCGAAGACCAGCGTCACCCGGCTGTCGCCCGCATCCCGCCAGGCCCAGGTGTCGGGTGATTCGCTCACGTGGTCACCCAGGCTGCGGGTGATGGCGATCACCTGCATCAGCGTCATGCCGTGTTTCAGCTTGGCGTTGAGCATCACGGTGCTGCCGACCTCGCCCTTGGGGGCCTGCGCGGCGTTCTTCATCACGCGCAGTGCGCGGCTGAACTGCAGCAGCAGCCAGAACACGATGACCGACGCCACCATCACCACACCCTGCCAGCCGTAGCTGAACCAGCCGGCCACCAGGGCCACGAAGGCCAGGCCCCACCCCACGATTGGATTCATGCGCGGATGGTAGGGCCCGACCGGCCTGACGGGCTGCGTGATTCCCGCAATCAGACCTTGGGCCGGCGATGGAAGCGGATCGGTTGGGCGGCGGATGGCGCCGGCTTCTTCGCCTCGCAACCGGCATCGCAACCGCAACCTGCGGAGGCTGCCGCTGCGCGCTGCAGGCGGCGGGCGATGGGCCCGGGCCAGGCGCCATGCTGCAGCCGCTGCGCCAAGGCGCGGCGCAGCGCCGATGGCATCAGCGTCCACACGGCATAGCCCGTGCACGCGACGACGATGAGGGCGACGATCAGTTCCTGCATGTTCAGCTCCCCAGCCACAGGGCCACGCGGTAGGTGACGAACGAGGCCGCGTAGGCCAGGGCAAACAGATACGCCGCCATCAGCAGCGGGTAGCGCCACGAGTTGGTCTCGCGCTTGACCACCGCCAGGGTCGACAGGCACTGCGGCGCGAACACGAACCAGGCGATCAGCGAATACGCCGTGGCCAGCGACCACTGCTGGGCGATCACCGGCAGCAGTGCATCGGCCACCTCACCGCCGCCCGACAGGGCGTAGACGGTGCCGAGCGCCCCCACCGCGACTTCGCGCGCGGCCAGGCCCGGCACGAGGGCGATCGAGATCTGCCAGTTGAAGCCGATGGGCGCAAACACATGCTGCAGCAGCTGGCCCAACTGACCGGCCAGGCTGTACTGGATGGCCGCACCCGTCGCTCCGTCGGGCGGCGCCGGGTAGGTGGACAGGAACCACAGCAGCACGGTGAGCGAGAAGATGATCGTGCCGACCCGCGTGATGAAGATGCGGGCCCGTTCCCAGAGGCCGATCGCGAGGTTGCGCAGGCCCGGCCAGCGGTAGGGCGGCAGCTCCAGCATCAGCGGCTGGTAGCTGGATTTGGTCCACACCCGCTTGAGCGCCCAGGCCACCACCATCGCCGACAGCACGCCCGCCACGTAGAGCCCGAAAAGCGTGAGCCCCTGCAGGTTGAACGGGCCGATGTGGCGCTCGGGGATGAAGGCGCTGATGAGCAGTGCGTAGACCGGCAGCCGCGCCGAGCAGGTCATCAGCGGTGCCACCATGATGGTCGCTAGCCGGTCGCGCCAGTTGGGGATGGTGCGCGTGGCCATGATCCCGGGGATCGCACACGCGAAGCTGGAGAGCAGCGGGATGAACGCCCGCCCCGAGAGCCCCACCTTGCCCATCACCGTGTCGAGCAGGAAAGCGGCACGCGGCAGGTAGCCCGAGTCCTCGAGGAGGAGGATGAAGAAGAAGAGGATCAGGATCTGCGGCAGGAACACCAGCACGCCGCCTGCCCCGGCGATCACGCCGTCGACGAGCAGGCTGCGCAGCGGCCCGTCGGCCATGTGCGTGGTGAGCCACGCGCCGGCCGCTTCGGTGGCGGCCTTGATGGCGTCCATCGGCAGCGCGGCCCAGGAGAACACTGCCTGGAACATCAGGAACAGCAAGAGCGCGAGCAAGGCGAGACCGGCCACCGGGTGCATCACCACCGCGTCGAGCCGGTGGTTGAAGCGCTTGAACTGCATCGCCGTGGGCGCGGCCACGGCGAGGATGCGCCGCACCTCGCGCTGCAGCTCGATCGGGCTCGGCGCTTCGCTGGTGACGGCCGGTGCCGTGGGCCATTGCGACTGCTGTTCGAGCTGGGCCAGCAGGGCGGCGTGGCCCTGGCTCTGCACCGCCACCGTCTCCACCACCGGCATGCCCAGCTCGGCGCTCAGGCGCGCCACGTCGATCTGCAGGCCGCGCGCGCGGGCCACGTCGGCCATGTTGAGCGAGAGCAGCATCGGCCGGCCCAGGCGCTTGAGTTCGAGCACCAGGCGCAGGTTCATCGGCAGGTTGGTCGCGTCGACCACGGCGACGATGGCATCGGGCGCCGCTTCGTCGGCGCGCCGGCCGAGCACCACGTCGCGCGTCACCGCTTCATCGGGCGTCGATGGCGTCAGGCTGTAGGCGCCGGGCAGGTCGACCACCGAGACGGTGCGGCCGCTCTTCAGCGTGGCGGTGCCGACCTTGCGCTCGACCGTCACGCCCGCGTAGTTGGCGACCTTCTGGCGGGCGCCGGTGAGCAGGTTGAAGAGCGCGGTCTTGCCGCAGTTCGGGTTGCCGACCAGCGCGACCTTCAGCGCCGTGGTGTTGCTCATGGCGCCGCAACCTCCACGCACTGCGCTTCGACCAGGCGCAAGGCGAACAGTGTCTCGCCGATCTGCACGGCCAGGGGCTCACGGCCACCCGGCCCCCGGCGCAGCACCTCCACCGGCTCGCCCGGCAGGAAGCCCAGCTCGGCCAGGCGGCGCAGCATCGCGTCATCGGCTTGCGGGGCGTGTGCGCTCAAGGCCGTGACGGTGCTGCGGGCCCCGTTGGGCAGGTCGGACAGGCGGGGAGAAGACATCACGGCATCCGCGGGAAAGCGAGATGCAAATGATAATCGATCTTATCTAGATTGAGGGGGCGGGGCCTTGCCCCCGGGGCTTACCGCCGCGTCGAGCCGCCGTCCTGGGTGGGGGCGGGCGCCTTGCGCGGGTAGGCCGTCGCTTCGATCCGTGTCGTGTAGAGCGTCCCGACGGCGGCCCATTGCCACGACTCGGTGACGGTGACGTCGCTCAGCAGGTCGTCGCCGGCTTGGCGAAGCAAATCGTTGTAGGCCGTTTGATAGCGATTGTTGATGGCGATCGGAATGAACAGCAGCAACTGGAAGCCGGTGGCTTCGCCCACGATGCGGCGGCCCTTGTAGGCGTCGATCTGCGCCCGGTCGGTCACGGTCCGCTTGGACAGGTCGAGCGGCATGCCCTGGCACCCCACCAGCAGCGCGCCGGCCAGCACCGCGCTCGCGAGACGTCGGACGACTCGGAGCGTCGTCATGCGACCTCCTTGACGGCGTCGCCGGTGATGGTGGTGCAGCGCATCGTCACGAGCAGCAGCCACTGCCAGTCTTCGACGATGTCCACGTTCACGAGGCTGGTGGCGCCCGGCACGCTGGCCAGGGCCTCCTGATAGGCCCGTTCGACACGGCTGTTCAGGCCCAGCGGGGCGACGTAGAAAAGGGTCGCCAGGAAGCCCAGCGAGCCGCAGGCCTTGCCTTCGGCCCGGCCGAGCACCTGGTACTTGGCCGGTGGCATCGGGGCGATGGTGATCGGGGTCGAAGCGCAGCCGGCCAGCTGGCTGGCAACCAGAACGGCCGCGGCAAGGCGGGTGATCGTCATGCTTTCTCCGTCGTCAGCGGTGTGGGCGGCGATTCTGCCGCGCCGGTGAGCCGGCCATCAGAGGGTCCGCACCAAGTCGAGGGCCTGCTCGATGCGCTCGACCGCGTGCACGGTGAGCCCCTCGATCGGCTTCTTCGGCGCATTGGCCTTGGGCACGATGGCCACGCTGAAGCCGAGCTTGGCGGCTTCCTTCAGCCGCTCCTGCCCGCGCGGTGCCGGGCGCACCTCGCCGGCCAGGCCCACTTCGCCGAAGGTGATGAAGCCGCGCGGCAGCGGCTTGCCGCGCAGGCTGCTCTGGATGGCCAGCATCACCGCGAGGTCGGCGGCCGGCTCGCTGATGCGCACGCCGCCCACCGCGTTGACGAAGACGTCCTGGTCCATGAAGGCGACACCCGCATGGCGGTGCATCACCGCCAGCATCATCGCCAGGCGGTCGCGGTCGAGGCCGACCGAGAGGCGGCGCGGGCTGGGCCCACCGGAGTCGACCAACGCCTGGATCTCCACCAGCATCGGCCGCGTGCCTTCCAGCGTGACGAGCACGCACGAGCCCGCCACCGGCTCGCCGTGCGTCGACAAGAAGATCGCGCTCGGGTTCGCCACGCCCTTCAGGCCCTTTTCCGTCATCGCGAACACGCCGATCTCATTGACCGCGCCGAAGCGGTTCTTGATGGCGCGCACCAGGCGGAAGCTCGAATGCGTGTCGCCCTCGAAATACAGCACCGTGTCGACGATGTGCTCCAGCACGCGCGGGCCGGCGAGCGCGCCTTCCTTCGTGACGTGGCCCACCAGCACGATGGCCGTGCCACTGCTCTTGGCGATGCGCACCAGTTGCGCCGCACATTCACGCACCTGCGCCACCGAGCCGGGGGCCGAGGTGAGCTCCTCGCTGTACATGGTCTGGATCGAGTCGATCACGCAGACGGTGGGCTGCTCGGCTTCCAGCGTGGCGCTGATCTTCTCGAGGTTGATCTCGGCGACCACGCGCACCTGCGAGCCGTCGAGCCCGAGGCGGCGCGAGCGCAGGGCGACTTGCGCGCCCGACTCCTCGCCCGTCACGTACAACGTCGGCACGGTCTGCGAAAGCGCATCGAGCGCCTGCAGCAGCAGCGTCGACTTGCCGATGCCAGGGTCGCCGCCGATCAGCACCACGCCACCGGCAACGATGCCGCCGCCGAGCACGCGGTCGAGCTCCTCGATGCCCGTGGCCCGCCGGTCGACGTCGGTCGCCTCGATCTCCGACAGCGTGGCCACCGGCTGCGGCGCGGCCAGCGACTGGAAGCGGTGCTGCTTGGATGTGCCCTCGGCCACGCCTTCGACCAGCGTGTTCCAGGCATTGCAATGCGGGCACTTGCCCAGCCACTTGGGGCTCGTGCCCCCGCATTCGCTACAGGTATAGACGGATTTGGTTTTGCTCACCCGGGCACTGTAGCCGCCCGGGTGGCTCGCCTCGTGAGCCTGCGAAGGCCTCGTCGCAGCCATTGCCCGAAGCGCTGGTGCCACGCCGCATCGCGCTCGAAGCGCAGCCAGACCTCGTGGTCGGCCTGGATCAGCGTGCGCCGCTCGCGCCGCAGCTCGAAGCACTCGCCGTGGTACAGGAAATGGTCTTCCAGGTCGCCGTGCTGGGTGATCCAGACACGCCCGCCGCCGACCACGCGCATCCGTGCCGGGGCTTGTTGCCAGGCGAGCACCTCGCCGGCATGCAGGCGAAGGGTGACGGGGGGTGTGAAGCGGACCATGGCGTTTCTCCTGTCTCGTGGGCATTCAGTGTGCGCAGCCGCGTGGCGCGCCGCCATATCCAGCGCTGCACGAACTTCGGCAGCACAGATGTCACGCCGGGCATCTGTATTGGTGACAACTGGAGGGCTCTGTATCTGTCACGGCACAGGCTCCGTCGTCAGAATGGCCCCATGAACGCGCCCGCCGACTCTGGATTGCCGCTCTACACCCGCGTGGCGGGTGAGCTGGCGCAGGCCATCCAGGCCGGCAGCCTGCGCCCCGGCGACCGGCTGCCCTCCGTGCGGATGTTGTGCCAGCAACATGGCGTGAGTGCCTCCACCGTGACGCAGGCCTATCGTTGGCTGGAGAACCAGCGCCTGGTCGAAGCACGACCGAAGTCGGGCTACTTCGTGGCGGCCCGCCACGCGCCACTGCCTGAACCCGAGCTCGACACCCGCATGAGCCGCGCCGGCTTCGTGACGCCCGACGACCTCACGCGCCAGTTCCTCTTCGGCAACGACGACCCGGATGCCGCGCCCTCGTTCTGCCCCTTGCCGGCGCGCGAGATCCTGCCCGAGGCCAAGCTGCGCCAGCTCACCGCCAAGCTCAACCGCCTGCACCCGGAATACGCCTCGCGCTACAGCATCACCGGCAGCTTGAACCTGCGCCAGGAGATCGCCCGCCGCAGCGTGAGCGCCGGTGTGCGCCTGCGGCCGGAGGAGATCATCCTCACCAACGGCGGCAGCGAGGCCGTCTTCCTCGCGCTGCGCTCGGCCGCGCAGGCCGGCGACACGGTGGCGCTCGAATCGCCCACCTACTGGATGCTGCTGGAGATCATCCGCACGTTGGGCATGAAGTCGATCGAGATCCCCACGCATCCGCGCGAAGGCATCTCGGTCGAAGCGCTCGATCTCGCGACACAACGTCCCGGCGCCGTGCAGGCCTGCGTGGTGGTGCCCAACTTCCACAACCCGCTGGGCAGCCTGATGCCGCTGGCCAACAAGCGCCGGCTCGTCGCGCTCGCACGCGAGCGTGGTTTCACGCTGATCGAGACCGACATCTACGGCGAGACCTATTTCGGCGACGAGCGCCCGCCGGTGCTCAAGGCCTTCGACACGCACGACGACGTGATCCTCTGCTCCGCCTTCACGAAAACGGTGGCGCCGGGCTATCGCGTCGGCTGGATCGCGCCCGGCCGCCATTTCAAGACGGCGCAGTCGCACAAGTTCCACACCTCCATCACCGGCGCGATGCTGCCGCAGGAGGTGATCGCCGAGTTCATCCGCGACGGCGGCTACGACCACCACATGCGCAAGCTGCGCGCGTCGCTCAAGCAGCAGTGCGCGCAGATGGTCGATGCGGTGACGCGCCTCTTCCCCGATGGCTGCCGCCTGAGCGTGCCGCAGGGCGGGCTGATGCTGTGGATCGAGATGCCCCGGAGCGTCGACTCGCGCAAGGTCTTCGAGCGGGCGCGCCACGAGCACATCGGCTGCGCGCCCGGTGCGACCTTCAGCAACAGCACCCGTTTCAACCACTTCCTGCGCCTGCACTACGGCGAGCCCTGGTCGGCTCGCCACGAGGCGCACATCCGCCGCCTCGGCCAGATCGTGGCCGAAGAGGCCGAACGTGGCCGTGCCGCCGCCTGACCTTCATCGAAAGACCTTCACATGGAACTGAGCACCTGGCTCGCCTTCTTCGCCGCCTCGTGGGCCATCAGCATCTCGCCCGGCGCGGGCGCGGTGGCCGCCATGAGCGCCGGCCTCAACCACGGCTTTGCGCGCGGCTACTTCATGACGCTCGGCCTCGTGCTTGGCATCTGGACGCAGGTGCTGGTGGTCGGGCTCGGCCTGGGCGCGCTGATTGCGACGTCGAGCCTCGCGTTTGCCATCGTCAAATGGCTGGGTGTCGCCTACCTCGTGTACCTGGGCATCAAGCAGTGGCGTGCGCCGGCCGAGCCGATGGTGGCCGAGGTCGACGGTGGTGCCGGCCTCGTGCCGCGCCGCACCCTGGTGCTGCGCGGCTGGATGGTGAACGCGGTGAACCCCAAGGGCACGGTCTTCCTGCTGGCCGTGGTGCCGCAGTTCCTCGACCTGGCCCGGCCGCTCGCCGGCCAGTACGCGGTGATCGCCGCCACCCTCGGCTTCACCGACCTGGTGGTGATGGGTGTGTACACGCTCCTCGCGGCGCGGGTGCTGCGCCTGCTGAAGTCGGCGCGGCAGTTGCGCCTGATGAACCGCACCTTCGGCAGTCTCTTCGTCGCCGCCGGTGGCCTGCTCGCGTTCTTCAAACGCGCCTAGACACGACTGGTCACAACCTCGGCTCCGATCACCATCAAGCGGGGCGGGCGTTCAGCCGACAACAAACCGTAGCCACGGCCTGTCGGAGCTTGCCCATGAACGCACCCGCCTCTTCACCTGCCTTCCAGACCGCCAACCCGCACGCGCTGGCCGTCATCCTCGACGCGGCGCAGACCCGCTCGATCATTGCCTCGCGCGACATCTTCGACATCTCCGGCACCAAGCTCTGGGCGCGCGACCAGCCGGTGTCGCAGGCACTGCAGCGCAAGCTGATGGACCGCCAGCTGCGCCACCCGCTCGAAGCCTGCCTGCTGGCCGAAGACGGCGTGACGGCGCATGCGCTGGTGCACTCGCTCGAAACGCTGCTCTCGCGCGACGGCGGTCTCACGCCGCTCCTCATGCCGCACGCGACCAAGCTGCTGCGCGAAGCGCCGCACCTGCCGCTGCACCCGGTGGCGCAACTGCTGCTCACCGCCAGCCAGGCCTCGCGCCCCGAAGCCTTCGAGCACGCCGTCGAAGCGATGGCCCTCAACGGCGCCCTCGCCATTGCCCACGACGCAAGCCGCGGCGACGTGCGCCTGGCCATGCTCGGTGGCCTGCTGCATGACCTGGGCGAGATGTACATCGCCCCCGAGCACGGCGAGGCCGACGTCGAGCACATGCTCAAGTTCGAGAGCTACCAGCACCTGGTGGTGCACCCGCACGTCGGCAAGCTCCTGCTGCAGCAGCTCACCGACTACCCGCCCATCGTGGCGCGTGCCGTCGCCGAGCACCACGAGCGGCTCGACGGCTCGGGCTATCCGCATTGCCTGCAGCGCGAACAACTCTCGCCGCAGGGTCGCCAGCTTGCCGTCACCGAAGCGGTGCTTGCCGTGCTGCGCAGCGAGTGCCCCGAGCTCGCCCGCGCGAGCGTCGCGCTGCGCGTGGTGCCCGGCGAGTTCGACCTGAGCGTGGTCGGCCCCATCGCACAGGCGGCGCGCCAGCAGCCGCTCCCGGCGTCGTCGCTCACGCCCGACGAGATGCGTGTGCGCCTGTCGCTGCTCGACGCGGCACTGCACACCGCGCACGCCGGCATCGTGGCGCTGGCGTCGACTGCGAGATCGCAGGCCCTGATGGATGCGCTGACGCTGTCGCAAGCCCTGCTGGCCCGCCTGCGCAAGGGCTGGGCCGCGAGCGGGCTGTGGAGCGGTGGCGAGCTGGCGGTGCAAGACGCTGCCGAGATCGAAGCGGTGGAGCAGGAGCTGCTGTTCCGCCTGCGCGCGATCCGCAGCGCGACGCTGCTGCGCGCCGGCAAGCTGCCGGCGGGTGATCTGCAAAGTCTGATGGTCCTCGGGGAACAACTCGGGGCCTGACCGTTCAGGGCACGGCGCATCAGGCCCACACGGTGACCGGACACTAGCCGTCGTGTGGCTTGGTGCGCCCTGCCTTGAGCAGGCTGCGCTGGCCCTTGGTCTGCAGGCGCCGCTGCTTGGAGGCGAAGGTCGGCTTGGTCGGCTTGCGCGGGCGCGGCGGCGTGGCCACGCTGTCGACCAGCTCCTGCAGGCGCTGCAAGGCCTCTTCGCGATTGGCCTCGCGGCTGCGCGAGGTCTGGGCCTTGATGACGACCACGCCCTCGTCGGTGATGCGGTGGTCGCGCAAGGCCAGCATGCGCTCCTTCACCGGCTCGGGCAGCGATGAGGCGCGGATGTCGAAGCGCAGGTGTACCGCGCTCGACACCTTGTTGACGTTCTGCCCACCCGCGCCTTGCGCGCGGATCGCGGTGATCTCCACCTCGGCCGGGTTGAGGTGAACTCTCATCAGCGCCACAGCTGCGCGATGGACACCAGGCCCGGCTGCCACTCGCGAAGGCCCCAGCCGAGCGCCGCACTCGCGAGCACCATCAGCACGCCGATCAGCCAGGTCTTGGCCAGGATGTGCACGAAGGCCTCGTCTTCCGACTTCGGGCGCAGCACCCGGCGTGCGATCAGCGTGCCGAAGACGAACTGCACCGCCACCTCGGCCAGCAGGCCGGCCAGGCCGTCGACGAGCATCACCGGCAGGAGCCCGGTGACGATGAGCAGGCCCAGCAGCATCAGCATGAGGGCAGGGATGAGCAGCAGCAAGCCGGCCTCGTCGAAGCTCAGCAAGTCGGCCGCGCTGCCGAGCACGTCGCCCCAGTCGAAGGATTTCTGCGCGGCCTCGCTGCGCCGCACCGGCGCGACGGGGGCGACACGTTCGCCGAGCGTCGGGTCGACGCGCACCGAGGCGGCGAAATGCTTGAGCCACACCTGCACGCCGAGCACTAGGCCGAGCGCGTACATCAGGAGCGCGCTCATCGCGTAGCGCGCGGCGGGCAGGGTGACGTCGAACACGTGCAGCAGCGTCCAGCTGCTGGCCAGGCCGACCAGCAGGCACCACGTCGTCAACAACCACCCATGCCAGCGCAAGCGGCGCCGTGTGCGCGGGTGCAGCTCGCGAAGGCTCATGCAGCGTGAATGGGCACCCGCGGCGCCACGGCGCACATCAACTCATAGCCGATGGTGCCCGCCGCCTGCGCCACCTCGTCGATCGGCAGTTGCGCGCCGTGCGGGCCGCGGCCCCACAGCGTGACTTCGCTGCCAAGCGCGGCCTCGCGCACCGGCGTCAGGTCGACGGCCAGCATGTCCATCGACACACGGCCCACGGTGCGCGTGCGCACGCCGTTCACCAGCACTGGCGTGCCGGTGCCCGCATGGCGCGGGTAGCCATCGGCATACCCACAGGCCACGATGCCGATGCGCATCGGCTGGTCGGCCGTGAAGCTGCTGCCGTAGCCCACCGAGTCGCCTGCCTGCAACTGCTGCGTGCCGATCAGGCGCGAGCGCAGCGTCATCGTGGGCTGCAGGTCCCACTGCGCGATGCTGTGCTGCGGGAAGTCGGGCGACGAGCCGTAGAGCATGATCCCCGGGCGCACCCAGTCGCCGCGGACGCCGGCCCGGTCGGGTGCATAGCGGAGCGTTGCCGCGCTGTTGCTGAGCGAGCGTTCACCGGCCAGGTCGTGCGTGGCGGCCTCGAAGGTCTCGATCTGGTGGGCGATGCCGCGCTTCGACGCCGGGTCGGCATCGGCGTCCGACAGGTGCGTCATCAGCGTGATCTCGTCCACCTGCGTCAGGCCCGAGAGCCGCTGCCAGGCGTTGCGGAAGGCGGACGGCGTGAAGCCGAGCCGGTTCATGCCGCTGTTCATCTTCAGGTAGACGTGGTGCGGCCAGGTGGTCTTGTGCGTGGCGAGCCAATCGATCTGCGCCTCGTGGTGCACCACATGCCAGAGGTTCAGGCGCGAGCAGAGTTCGAGGTCGCGCGCTTCGAAGCAGCCTTCGAGCAGCAGGATCGGCCCGCGCCAGCCCAGCGCCCGGACGCGTTCGGCCTCGGCGAGGTCGAGCAGCGCGAAGCCGTCGGCCGCTTGCAGGCCCGGGTAGGCGCGCTCGATGCCGTGGCCGTAGGCATTCGCTTTCACCACCGCCCAAACCTTCGCGTCGGGCGCGTGGCGGCGCGCGGTGCCCAGGTTGTGGGCCAGCGCGTCGGCGTGAACCAGGGCTTCAATGGGGCGCGGCATGGCGGGGATTCTGCCAGCGGGCCCTGTCGTGCCTGCGTGCTATAACCCCGCCGCACCCCACGCGGCCCCTCGCAGTACGACTCCGCAGTACGACCTGTTTCCCCGCCGAATGAAAAAAGGCTTCTACACGATCATGTCGGCGCAGTTCTTCAGCTCGCTGGCTGATAACGCGCTCTTCGTCGCCGCCGTCGAACTGCTCAGAACCTCCGGTCAGCCCGAGTGGCAGCGTGCCGCCCTGGTGCCAATGTTCGCGTTGTTCTACGTGATCCTCGCCCCGCTGGTGGGGGCCTTCGCCGATGCGGTACCGAAAGGCCGGGTGATGTTCGTCTCGAACCTCATCAAGGTGGTGGGCTGCCTGATGATGCTCTTCGGCACCCACCCGCTGCTCGCCTACGCCATCGTCGGCCTCGGCGCGGCGGCCTACTCGCCGGCCAAGTACGGCATCCTCACCGAGCTGCTGCCCAACTCGCAGCTGGTCAAGGCCAACGGCTGGATCGAGGGCCTCACCATCGCCTCCATCATCCTCGGCGTGCTGCTGGGCGGGCAGCTGGTGGGGCAGGCGGTGTCGCGCATGATGCTCGGCATCGACGTGCCGATGATCGACACCGGCATCGACACCGCGCCCGAGGCGGCCATCTCGGCGCTGATCGTGCTCTATGCCATCGCGGCGCTCTTCAACCTCAAGATCCCGCGCACCGAAGCCCCGCTGCAGCCGATGACCGGCAACGTCGTCACGTTGGTGCGCGACTTCTCCAGCTGCAATGCGCGCCTCTGGGGCGACAAGCTGGGCCAGATCTCGCTGGCCACGACCACGCTGATCTGGGGCGTGTCGGGCAACTTCCGCTACATCGTGCTCGCCTGGGCCGCCGCGGCCCTCGGCTACGGCACCACGCAGGCCTCGGCACTCGTCGGCGTGGTCGCGATCGGCACCGCGGTTGGCGCGGTGGTGGCCTCGATGCGCATGCGCCTCGACCAGGCCACCAAGGTGATCCCGATGGGCATCGCGATGGGCTTGCTCGTGATCGCGATGAACTTCATCAGCAACGTCTGGACGGCCGCACCCTTCCTGCTGGTGCTGGGCGCCATCGGCGGCTTCATGGTGGTGCCGATGAACGCGCTCCTGCAGCACCGCGGCCACAACCTCATGGGCGCCGGCCGCTCGATTGCCGTGCAGAACTTCAACGAGCAGGCCTGCATCCTCGCGCTCGGCGCGTTCTACACCGGCATGACGAAATTCGGCCTGTCGGCGTTTGCCGCCATCACCGCCTTCGGCCTCGTGGTGGCGGGTGCGATGTGGGTGATCGGGCGCTGGCACTCGACCAACTGCGTGCGCTTCAAGGACGAAGTCGACCACCTGCTCGCGCTGGCGCGCTCCGACAAGCACTGACCGCCATGCGGTCTTCGTCCCGGTTGTGGCCCGCGCTGGCCTTGATGGTCAACGCCTTCGTGTGGGGCGTGTCGTGGTGGCCGTTTCGCCAGCTTCAGTCAGCCGGCCTGCACCCGCTGTGGGCCACCGTGCTGGTGTACCTCGTGGCCGTGGCGGTGATCGTCATCGCCCGGCCGCACGCCTTCGGCCAGGTGCTGCGCCGGCCGGTGCTGTGGGTGCTGGTGTTCGCCTCGGGCAGCACGAATGCGGCCTTCAACTGGGGCGTGGCCATCGGCGACGTGGTGCGCGTGGTCCTGCTCTTCTACCTGATGCCGCTGTGGGTGGTGCTCCTCGCCCGCGTGCTGCTGCATGAGAAGCTCACCTGGCTTGCGGGGGCGCGGGTGTTGCTGGCGCTGGGTGGTGCGGCCATCGTGCTGTGGCCGGAAGGGGGCGGCTCGTTCCCGCTGCCGCGCTCGTTGCCCGACTGGCTTGGCGTGTGCGGCGGCTTCTCGTTCGCACTCAACAACGTGATGCTGCGCCGCGAGGCGGCGCAGCCCGAGGAGAGCCGGGCGCTGGCGATGTTCCTCGGCGGGGTGCTGGTGGCCGGCACGCTGGCCGCCACGCTCGCGACGCAGGGCCAGGTGGCGTGGCCGCCGGCCCCGGCGATGAGCTGGGTGCCGCTCGCACTGGTGCTCTCCGGCTTCTTCCTGCTCAGCAACGTGGCGCTGCAGTACGGTGCCGCGCGCCTGCCGGCCAACGTGGCTTCGGTGGTGATGCTGACCGAGGTCTTGTTCGCCTCGGTGTCGGCCCTGCTGCTGGGCGGCGGCAGCATGACCCCGGCGCTGGCCATGGGCGGCGGCCTGATCCTGCTGGCCGCACTGCTGTCGACACTCGACAGCCACAGCGCCCACTGACTCAGCCCGCCCGGGCGGGGTCGACCTGCCGCAGGGCCGCCATGAATTCTTCTTCCATCAGCGGCTTGGTGAGGTAGGCGTCGCAGCCGGCGAGGTCGCCGCGCACGCGGTCGGTCGAGCGGGTGCTGCCGGTCACGACGACCACCGCGGGCGCGATGTCGCCCGGGTGCGTGCGGCGCCGCTTCAGGTGCTGGCACACCGCCAGGCCGTCGAGCGGGCCTGCGCCGAGGTCGATGTCGACAAAGACGATGGAAAAGGGCTGGGTGTCGAGCAGGGCCAGCGCTTCGTCGGCGGTCTGCACCGCATGCACGCGGTAGCCCAGGCCCTGCAGCCGGGACTGCAGGAACTTGAGTGCGATGCGGCTGTCGTCGAGCACCAGCACGTCGAGCGCGGGCGGGCTGTCGTCGCTGCGCAGGGCGTCGGGCGACGACACCACCCAGTCGGTCAGCGGCGGCTCGTCGAGCAGCGCGAGGCGCGCTTCGAGTAGCAGGTCGAGCTCGCGCAGGAGGCGCTTGGGTTCGATGGGCCGCGGCAGGTGGGCCGCCGCACCCGCGGGCGGGTGCGAGCCGATGAAGATGGCGTCTTGCACCCGGTGGGCGTCGTTGACGGCGTTCAGCGCCGACGGGCTGTCGGCGTCGGCGATGACGAAGTCGCTTTCCACGAGCGAGCTGCCCTGCACGTAGGCGGGGGCGCGCTGCTGCTCCAGGCGGAACAGCGACGCCAGCGTGCTGCGCTCGAAGTCGCTGAAGCCTTGCAGCGCAACGGTGTAGCGCATGGGGATGCGCTGGGGCATGGGGACTTTCGGTCGTGGCGGTGGCCCATGTTCGGCGCCGGCCGAAGGGGCGTCAACCCTGCTCAGCGCCGGATGGGCGGCGGCGCTACGATCGGCACCCACATTTGTCACACCCGGCAGGAGGGTTCATGACCAGCGTTTACGACTTCGAGGCTGTTTCCATCGATGGCCAGCCCGCGCAGCTGTCCACCCAGCGCGGCAAGGTGCTGCTGATCGTGAACACGGCGAGCGCCTGCGGTTTCACGCCGCAGTTCGGCGGCCTCGAGAAGCTGTGGGAGCGCTACAAGGACAAGGGCCTGGTCGTCGTCGGCTTCCCCAGCAACGAGTTCGGCGGGCAGGACCCGGGCAGCAACGACGAGATCGCCTCCTTCTGCCAGCTCAACTACGGCGTGAGCTTCCCGATGATGGAGAAGGTGAAGGTCAATGGCGCCGACGCCCATCCGCTGTGGAAATGGCTCACGAGCGAGGCCCCGGGCATCCTCGGCACCAAGGGCATCAAGTGGAACTTCACCAAGTTCCTCGTCGGGAAAGACGGGCAGGTGATCAAGCGCTATGCGCCGAACGACGCGCCCGAGTCGATCACCAAAGACATCGAGGCCGCACTGGCGGCCTGATCGTCACGCGGGCACCCACAGCCCGCCATAGGCCACGCGCAGCCGCTTCTGCGCGGCAAGCTGCCGCACCAGCTCGTTGACCGTCTGGCGCGACAGGCTGGCCAGCGCCGCCAGTTCGGCCTGCGTGGTGCGGATGTGGCGCCAGCCCTGCGCATCGGGCGGTCCCGCACGGTCGGTGCGGGCCAATTGTTCGAGGGCCAGGCGCAGGCGTTCGTCGGCGCTGCGGTGGCGCGAGGCTTCGAGCAGGCGCAGCGTGCCGTGGTAGCGGCGCGCGTACTCTCGCATCAGCGCCCGCGCAAAGCCCGGCACCATGTCCATCAGGTACTCGTAGGCGGCCGACCCGAACGCCACGACGCGCGAGGCCTTGGCGCCGCCCTGCACCTCGAAGGTCGAGACTTCGCCGCTCGCGAACGACGACAGGCCGAAGAGCCGCCCCGGCGGCACGCGCTCGATCACCGAGGCTTCGCCGTCCACCGTCAGGAAGCGGATCTCCATCTCGCCGCTCGCCAGGCCGAAAAGTGCGGGCGTGGCGTCACCCTGGCGCAGCAGCACCTGGCTGCGGCCCACGCGGTGCAGGCGGCACAGCGGCAGCAGGCCGTGCCAGTGCGCATCGGTCAGCGTCAGCTCCGGGAGGCTCGTGCCCAGCACGCGGGCCACGTCGTCTTGCATGGACCCGATTGTCGGATGCCCGACATTTGAGCCGCAAGCCCGGGGCTACGCTGCGTGCATGGACCTCACCCCTGCCGACACCGGGCGCCTGGCCGCGCTGTTCCGCCACTTTGCGAACGTGGAGTGCCCCGAGGAGCCGCTCTACGAAGCGCTGTGCCGCATCGTGGCCGACGACCCCGCGCTGCTCGGCCTGCTGAGCGGCGCAAGCCCCGAGCAGCAACGCCCCAACCTCTGGCTGGCCGCGGTGCACGATTCGCTGCTGTCGGGTGTGACGCACCCGCTGGCCGCCTACTACCCGAGCTGCGGCGGTGACCGTGCGCCCGATGCGGCGCTGGCCAGCTGCGTGCGCGAATTCGCCGCGCAGCACGCGGCCGCGCTGCGCGAGTTGATGCGCACCCGCAGCACCCAGACCAACGAGATCGGCCGCTGCGCCGTGCTGTGGCCCGCACTGCATGCGCTCGCCGCCCGCAGCGGCCGCGCCGAGCTGGCCTTGCTCGACGTGGGCACCAGCGCCGGCCTCAACCTCGGGGTCGACGTCTACCGATACGACGCGGCCGACGCCCGCCCCGGTGTGCCGCTGCTGAGCTGCGAGTGGCAAGGCGAGCGACGCGCACCCACCACGCCGACACCGAAGCTCGTGCAGCGCCTCGGCCTCGACCCCGCCCCGGTCACGGTCGACGACGAGCGGGCGGTGCGCTGGCTGCGCGCCTGCCTGTGGCCGAGCGACACTGCCCGCGCCACCCGCTTCGAGCAGGCGGTGCAGATGGCCCGCGCGCGCCGCTGGCCGGTGCGCCGCGAGGCCGACTGCACCGCCGCCGTCGAGCCGTGGGTGGCCTCGCTCCCGTCCGGCGTGCGGCCGGTGATCTTCAACAGCTGGGTGCTGACCTACTTCGAGCGGCCGGCCTTGCAACGCCACATCGAGACGGTGACGGAGCTCGTGCGCCGCACCGGCGCCATGTGGCTCTCGGCCGAATCGAGCGCCTTACGGGTCGGCCCGGTCGAGCTGCCGCCGCCCCGGCCCGACCTGCCGAAAGCCCACAGCGTGTGGACCCTGTGCCACCGCGTTGGGGGCGAGCTGCGCTTCGAGGCGCTGGCCCGTTCCCACGCGCATGGCCGCTGGGCCGAGTGGGTGGGCGCATAGGCCCTTGCCGGAGCTGGCCGGATAATCGCCGCTCCCCTGCAGGAGCCTTCCATGTTCGAGCACGTCGACGCCTACGCTGGCGACCCCATCCTCACCCTCAACGAATCCTTCGGCAAGGACCCGCGGCCGAACAAGATCAACCTCTCCATCGGTATCTACTTCGACGACGCCGGCAACCTGCCGGTGATGAAGGCGGTGAAGACGGCCGAATCGGCCATGCTGCAGACCATCGGCGCACGCCCCTACCAGCCGATGGAAGGCGCGCCCAACTACCGCCAGGCGGTGCAGCACCTGCTCTTCGGCGCCGGCCATGAAGCGGTGAAGAGCGGCCGCATCGCGACCATCCAGACGCTGGGCGGCTCGGGCGGCCTGAAGGTCGGCGGCGACTTCCTCAAGCGCTACTTCCCGAAGAGCAACGTGTGGGTCAGCGACCCCACCTGGGACAACCACCGCGCCATGTTCGAAGGCGCCGGCTTCACGGTGAACACCTACCCGTACTACGACGCCAAGACCGGCGGCCTGCGCTTCCCCGAGATGCTGGCGGCCATCCAGGCGCTGCCCGAGCAGAGCATCGTGCTGCTGCACGCCTGCTGCCACAACCCGACGGGCGTGGACCTCTCGCACGCGCAGTGGGCCGAGCTGATCCCGGTGCTCAAGGCGCGCAAGCTGATCCCGTATGTCGACATCGCCTACCAGGGCTTCGGCGACGGCATCGACGAAGACGCCTGGGCCGTGCGCGCGCTCGCCGATGCGGGCGTGAGCTTCTTCTGCGCGAGCAGCTTCTCGAAGAGCTTCTCGCTCTATGGCGAGCGTTGCGGCGGCCTGAGCGTCGTGTGCCCCAGCAAGGCCGAAGCCGATCTGGTGCTCGGCCAGATGAAGGCCACCGTGCGCAAGAACTACAGCAGTCCGCCCACCCACGGCGGCCAGATCGTCGCGCGTGTGCTCGGCACGCCCGAGCTGCGCCAGCAGTGGGCCGACGAGCTCGATGCGATGCGCAAGCGCATCCAGGCCATGCGCCAGAAGCTGCACGCCGTCATCAGCGCGAAGCTCCCCGGTCGCAACTTCGACTACTTCATCACCCAGCGCGGCATGTTCAGCTACACCGGTCTCACGCCCGAGCAGGTCGACCGCCTGCGCGAAGAGCACGCGGTGTACCTCGTGCGCTCGGGCCGCATGTGCGTGGCGGGGCTCAACTCGTCGAACGTCGAGGCGACCGCGGTGGCGATGGCGGCCGTGCTGGCCGGCTGAGGCCTCGGATCAGGCCATGGCCTGTTTCAGGCGGGCCACGACAGCCCCACGATCCTGCTGATGCGCTCGTGGGCGACCGACAGGTAGTCGAGGCCGAACGCGAGGCGCCGCGCGCCGCTGCTGAGCGTCCAGCGCAGCACCACACGCTTGTCGTGCGTCAGCACGACGCGTGTGTGGGGCGCCTGGCTGAACACCATGCCGTAGCGCTTGCGCAGGTGGTTGAGGTACGCCTCGCGATCCAGCCCGTGGGGCGGCAGGCTGTTGCCGTAGACGCGCAGGCCCGGCGTGAAGAGCGATTCGACGCGCGCCCTCGTCGGCTCGAAGTGCACCAGCACGTAGTCGGCCACCACGCGGGCGATGTCCGGCGGCAAGGCCGGCTCGGCGGCGCCGGGCGGCGCTTCGGCGGGCGCGATGGAGCGAGCGGCTGACACGGGGATCCTCCTCGGCGGTCTGGTGCGTGCTCGACGCGGTGCGGGTTGAATGGCCGGCGAGCGCTGCCGGCGTGGGCCCTCCCTGAACCCTTGTTGTGAGGGCATGGTGCCGGCCGGGGTGCAGCTTGTCGATTACCTGGCAGGTAAACCTCCGGCCGCCGGTTCCTGCCTACGATGCCGGCATGCACCCGTCTCCGACCCCCCGGCCGCCGGCGGCCGCGCCGAGCTTCGGCGCATCCCTGAAGCGCTGGCGCCAGCAGCGCCGCATGACGCAGATCGACCTCGCGGTGCAGGCCGAGGTGTCGGTGCGGCACCTGAGCTTTGTGGAGACGGGCCGATCGGCCCCCAGCCGCGAGATGGTGCTGCGCCTGTCGGAGTGCCTGCAGGTGCCGCTGCGCGAGCGCAACCAATGGCTGCTGGCGGCAGGCTTTGCGCCGATGTACCGCGAGCGGGCCTTGGCGGATGACGAGCTGGCGGCGGCGCGGCAGGCCGTGCAGCGCTTGCTGACGGCGCACGAGCCCTTTCCCGCCATGGCGCTCGACCGGCACTGGAACATCGTGGCGGCCAACGGTGCGGTGCCCGTGATCCTCGGCCAGCCGGGCCGACCGCTGCCCGAGCGGGCCAACATCATCCGCGGCTGCTACCACCCGGCGGGGCTGGTGTCGCGGCTGGTCAACGTGCGCCGGATGCGGGCCGCCCACGTGCAGCGCTTGCGCCAGCAGATCGAGGCCAGCGGCGACCCCGGGCTGTCCGCCCTGCTGAAGGAGTTGCTGTCCTATCCCGAGCCGGCGGAGGACCCGTCGGTCACCCCGCTGACGAGCGAGCACGAGGGCGTGGCGGTGCCGTTCCAGATCCGCTGCGACGAGGGGGTGCTGAGCTTCCTCACCGCGACCACCATCTTCGGCTCGGCCTTCGACATCACGCTCTCCGAGCTGTCGATGGAGATCTTCCTGCCCGCCGACCCGTTCACCGCCGAGATCGTGCCCCGGCTGGTGCGGGGCGCCTCAGCTTGACCAGCGCCGCGCCACGCCCTTGCCCGCCTGCTTGCTGGCGTACATGGCCGCGTCGGCGCGGCGCAGCAGCTCGGCCGCGTCAGTGCCGTCGGCGGGGGCCAGGGTGTAGCCGATGCTCAAGCCCAGCTCGCAGAGGTGTTCGCCGACCTGGAAGGGCTCACGCACCGTGTCGAGCAGCTTCTGCGCGAGCGACTCGGCCTGCGCTGGCCCGCTGAGCCCGCTCGTGAGGATCACGAACTCGTCGCCGCCGAGGCGGCCCACGGTGTCTTGCACGCGCGTGGCCGCCTGCAGTCGACGTGACAGGAGCCGCAGCAACTGGTCGCCCACCTCGTGGCCGTGTTGGTCGTTGACCGCCTTGAAGCCGTCGAGGTCGAGCAGGTACATCGCCACCCGGCCTTCGGGCTCGCGCTTTTGCAGCGCGGCCTTGATCTGCGCCTGCAGCCCGCGCCGGTTGTGCAGGCCGGTCAACGGGTCGCTGTGGGCGAGGAAGCGGAACACGTCGCGCTCGCGGCTGGCGCTCTGCGCGGCGGCATGCATGGCCTGCGTGCTCAGGCTCAGCACCCGCAGGTAGAAGATCATGTCGACGGTGGCGCCGAACTCGAAGGAGTGCAGCGTCCAGAAGTTCACGGGCAGCGCACCCTGGATCACGCCGATCAGCGTGGCGGTGGCGAGCGCGTAGATGCCCCAGGCGACGAGGAAGCCGGTGCCCACCGGGTCGCGCTGGCGTGCGCGCGACAGCGCCCCCGGCAGCCCCAGCAGCGCGGGCACCGGGCCGAGCACGCTCACGACGGCGGTCACCACGCGGGTGTCGAAGAGCCCGAGCGCGTAGGCCACGGCCAGCGCGCTCACCCCCAAGGCACCACCGCGCATCAGCCGGCTGAAGCCGGGTCCGGTGTAGCGCGTGTTCACGAGCGAGACGGCGCGCGTGCCGATCGGCCGCGTGAGTGCATGCTCGATGAAGAGGAAGGAGCCGCACAGCGCCATCAGCGAAAAGAGTCCACCCGCGTGCTGCTCCAACCACATCCAGTCGCGCCAGAGGTACTGCGCGCCGATGCCGAACTGGAACAGCGAGAAGAAGATGCTGCCGGCCGCCAGCAGCGCGTACTTGAGCGAGAGCGTCTCGCGCAGCGTGAAGAAGCGCCCCAGGCTGTAGACCAGCAGCGCGATGCCCAGGCCCCCGAGCGCGCCCTGCAGCGTCTGCTCGGCCAGCGCCCGCTCATGGAAGGCCTGCGGCGTGTTGAAGGTGATCGGCAGGATCATCGCCCCGCCCGTCTGCACCCGCAGCAGCACTTCGCCCGTGCTGCCCGGGGCCAGCTCCACCGGCAGTGCGTGCGAGCGGCTCGCCAGCGGCCGCTGCGAATACGGCTGGTGGCTGCCGAGCACGGCCTGGCGCACCACGCGGCCTTGCACCAGCACGTAGGCGTCGACGCGGTGCAGGGCGGGGTAGTCGATGTCGAGCACCCAACGCGGTGTGGCCCGCGCAGAAGACTCGACCGGGATGCGCAGCCACACCACCTCGTCGCGCACGCCCAGCGTGGCGTGCGGCGAGGGCGGTGGCGCGAAGCGCTCGCGCTGCGCGAGCACCTGTTCCAGCGAGAGCTCGCGGCCGGGGTCGGCCAGCAGCGTCACCGCCGGCCAGGCGTCGACCACCCGCTGGCCTTCGTCGAGGCGCAAGGGCGCGGCGGTGGCGCTCGTGTGCAGCAGCAGCCAGGCGAGGGCCAGCAGGCACAAGCGGCAGGCCATGTGAAACGGAAACAGAGGCAGGCGCATTCCCGAAGACGGCAGGGGCGTCGGCAAGATGGAAAAAGGCATGCGGTGCAGGCCAACCCAGGATTGTCCTGGCTCGGTGGCGCTAGGGGTGGCACCTCAGTGACGCGCAAGCAGGCAGAACTGCTCGTTTGCACGCCGATCGTCGTTCCTGCCCGTTGCACGCCGGTGTGTAAGAAGCCGCAGACCGCCCCGACAGAGCCCGGCAAGCGCGCCGTTGCGGCCCGGCCGGTCCGGTGCGCTGCACCCCTCGTCAACACCTCGGAAGGAAATCGACATGAACATCAAATCCGGCCTCGCCATGGCCACCACCGCTGCTGCGCTGTTCTCCACCATGACCGCCCCCGTGCTGGCGGCCAGCCACGCCGGCGGCGAGATGAGCGTCAAGTGTTCGGGCGTCAACAGCTGCAAGGGCACCTCGGAGTGCAAGACCGCCAAGAGCGAATGCAAGGGCCAGAACGGCTGCAAGGGCCAGGGCTGGGTCAGCAAGAAGAGCGCGGCCGAGTGCACCAAGGAAGGCGGCACCGTCCTCAAGTGAGTCTCCTCCTGTAGCGACCAGGATTCCGGCGTGACGGTGCTCATCGCCTCACGCCGGTTTTTTTGACACATGAGTCCCCCACCTCTCAGCGGCTTCGGCCTCGGCCTGCGGGTCGAGCACTACGCCGATTTCCTCGACGGCCGTCCGGCCGTGGACTGGCTCGAAGTCATCTCCGAGAACTACCTCGTGCCCGGCGGCAAGCCGCTCGCGCACCTGGAGCGCATCCGCGCCGAGTACCCGATGGCCATGCACGGCGTGTCGCTTTCCATCGGCAGCACCGACCCGCTCGACCGCCACTACCTGCGCGAGCTGAAGGCGCTCACGCGCCGCATCGAGCCGGCGTGGGTGTCGGACCACCTCTGCTGGACGGGTGTGGACCACCACCACCTGCACGACCTGCTGCCGCTGCCCTGCACCGAAGAAGCGCTGCGCCACGTGAGCGAGCGGGTGCTGCAGGTGCAGGAGGCACTTGGCCGACGGCTGCTGCTCGAAAACGTGTCGAGCTATGTGAGCTTCGACGGCGACGAGATGAGCGAGTGGGAGTTCATCGCCGAACTCGCCCGCCGCGCCGACTGCGAGCTGCTGCTCGACGTCAACAACGTCTACGTCAGCAGCCGCAACCATGGTTTCGACGCGCGCCGCTTCATCGATGCGATGCCGCGCGAGCGGGTGCGCCAGATCCACCTCGCGGGCCATGAAGACCACGGCGACCATCTGATCGATACGCACGACCACCCGGTGTGCGAAGCGGTGTGGGAGCTGTACGCCTACACCGTGGGGCGCCTTGGGGCCGTGCCCACCATGATCGAGCGCGACGACCACATCCCGCCGCTGGCCGACCTGCTGGCCGAGCTGGACCGGGCGCGGGCCATCCAGCATGAGGTGCTCGCGCGATGACGGCGCTGATCGAGCTCCAGCACCAGCTGCGCCGGGCGATCGTCGGCGAGCCCGACGCGGCCAAGGGCCTGCTGCGCGCGCGGGCCGGTGGCTCGCTGCTGCGGGTCTACCGGCATGCCTACCGCGCTCGCCTCCTCGCCGCGCTGCGTGACAACTTCGGCACGCTGCCACGCGCGATGGGCGACGAGGCCTTCGATGCGCTCGCGTCGGCCTACCTCGACGCACACCCGTCGCGCCACCCGTCGATCCGCTGGTTCGGCGACCGGCTGGCCGACTTCATGCAGGAGCACGACGAGCTCGTGCCGCACCCCGCCTTCATCGACCTTGCGCGCATGGAGTGGGCCTTGCGAGGTGCCTTCGATGCGGCCGATGCGCCGCTGCTGTCGCGCGACACCTTGGCCGCCTTGCCGCCCGACGACTGGCCCGGCCTGCGGCTGCGTTTGCACCCGTCGGTGCAGCGGCTGCAGATGGACTGGGCGGTGGAGCCCGCGTGGAAGGCCCTGCAGGACGAAGCGGCCGACGACCCCGACCTGCCCGAGCCGCAAGCCCTTCCGCATGCGCTGATCGTGTGGCGACCGCGGCTCGACACCCGCTGGCGCTCGGCGGGCAGCGCCTTGGAGGCGGTGCTGCTCGAGGCCGTGCAACAGGGCGAGCCCTTCAGCGTGCTGTGCGAGCGCGCGGCCAGTGCGGTGGGCGACGCCGCCGCAGTGCCGCAGGTGGTGGGCTTGCTGCAGCAGTGGGTGGACGAAGGGCTGCTGGCGGCTTAAGCGCTCGGCTTCTTCTCGCGCGGCACACGCCCGAGCAGGTAGAACTCGTCGTTCGGCCGCAGGCTCATCAGGTTGGCCATGCGGTTCGACAGCCCGAAGAGCGCCGTGATCGCACCGATGTCCCAGATGTCCTCGTCGTCGAAGCCGTGGGCGCGCAGCGCCTCGAAGTCGGCCTCGACGATCTCGTCGGCCGCGTGGCTCACCTTGAGCGCGAAATCGAGCATCGCCTTCTGGCGCTCGGTGATGTCGGCCTTGCGGTGGTTGACCGCCACCTGATCGGCGATGAGCGGCTTCTTCGCGTAGATGCGCAGGATCGCGCCGTGCGCCACCACGCAGTAGAGGCAGCGGTTTGCGCCCGAGGTGGCGACGATGATCATCTCGCGTTCGCCCTTGGTGAGGTTCCCGCCTTCCTTCAGCAGCAGCGCATCGTGGTACGCGAAGAAGGCGCGCGCCTCGTCGGGCCGGTGCGCGAAGCCGAGGAAGACGTTGGGGATGAAGCCCGTCTTCTGCTGCACGTCGAGGATGCGGGTGCGGATGTCCTCGGGCAGGTCGGCGATCTCGGGCACGGGGTAGCGACTGATGGAGGTGGTCATGGTCGGGCTCCTTGCAGGCCGCATCATGACCCGATGTTCAGAAGCTGCGCTTGGCTTCCACGAGAAACTGCACCTTCTTGATGGACGGGTCCCCATCGAGGGGGAAGGCGAAGTCGATGTGCACCACGCTGCCGATGGCCGAACGGCTGTTGCCCAAGCGCAGGCCGAAGCCCCAGTCGCGCAGCAGACCCAGGCGTGGCGGGGTGCCGGCGGTGCTGGTCGTGGCGGTCTGGTCCCAGGTGCGGCCCATGTCGTAGAAGACGGCGCCGCCCACGTTGAAGACCCGCCACGGGTACCAGTCGGTGAACCAGCGCTGCTCGGCGGTGGCCAGCCAGCGCCCCTTGCCACTCTGGTAGCGCATGGGGTAGCCGCGCAGGCCCGAGTCGCCGCCGATCAGCACCTGCTGGTCGGGGTCGGGGTGGACGCTGCGGTCGGCGCTCAGGCCGACGAAGAAGCTGCGCCGGTCGGACTGCCGCAGGTGATAACGCACGCTGCCGCTGAAGAGCGTGCCGGCGAGGCTTTGCGACTCGTAGCGGCCTTCGGCGCTGCCTTCGACGAGCAGCGTGTGCGCTCGCGCCGGTTGCCAGCCCTTGTTGACCTTGAACGAGAACACGGTGGCATTGCGGTCGGCGCCGAAGGCCTGCCGCGCCAGGCCCAGTTGCAGGCTCATCTGCCAGCCGAGCGCCAGGTCTTCGGTCTTGCCGATCTGGTCGAAGTTGCGGGTCTCGCGGAAGTCGTCCTGCAGCCATTCGACACCGACCCAGGGGCGGTTGAGCCGCCGGTCAGCCGACACGCCGGCCGCCGGGATGCCGGGCGCCGAGGTCGGGCGGGCCAGGTGCTCGTCCTGCGTCCAGCCGGCCGTCCAGCGGGTGACCCAGCCGTCGCGCCAGCCGCTCGATCGCCCGGCATAGGCGGTGGCGTGGCGCTCGCTCACCTGATACTGGCCGACCACCTGGCCGAGCTCGTAGACCGAGTCGATGCGGGTCTCACGCCGGCTCGACACCCCGGCGGCCCAGGGCGTGTCGAGGCTGTAGAAGGGCCGGTCGAGGCCGAGGCGCGTCTGCGTGCCGTCGCTGTTGTCGGCATAGCTCGCCGTGAGGTCGAGGCGGCGACCGCCCAGCAGCGGGTCGTGGTACGACAGCATGCGCGAGCTGCGGTCGACGCCCGAGCGGAAGTCCAGTCCGAGCTGGGTGCCCAGCCCGAAGAGGTTGCTTTCCTCGATGCCGAAGGCCGAGCTGTTGGCGCCGCCCTTGCGGCCCAGCGACAGCGAGGGCTTGAGCGTCCACACGTCCTGCACGGCCACTTCGAGGTCGGCGTTGCCATCGGCGCAGCCCAGCACGCGGATGGTGGCGTCGTGCAGGTAGCCGGTGGCGCGCATCAGGCGCTCGCTTTCGCGCAGCAGCCGCGGCTCGTAGGGGTCGCCGGGCTTGACGAGCAGCAGCTGCTTCACCGTCGATTCGCGCGTGTCGAGGTGCAGCGTGTTGGCCAAGCGGAAGAGCGCCCGGTCCTCCTGCGGGATGCGCGTGTCGAACACGTCGGTGCGCACGATGTGCACTTCGCCGATGCGCTGGCACTCGGGTGGTGGGGGCGGGGTCTGCGGCGCCTGTGCGCCCGCGATGCCGGCTGCCGACACCCCCAGGGCCAGCAGGATCGGGCGCATGGATGGGCGTCTCCTCAGCAGCATGGGGCCACTGTGCGGCCTCTGTCTTAAGGCTTGCTGAGTTGGGTCAAGAAACGCTAGGGAAGCTCATCGATGTTCTTCGGCCAGCTCCTGTGCAGCAGTGTGGAGAGTGCCCGGTCGGCCAGCAGCTTGCCGCCGGTCTGGCAGCGCGCGCAGTAGTTGGTCTCGTTGTCGGCATAGACGATGCGCTGCACCGGCGTGCCGCACACCGGGCAGGGCTGGTCGTACTTGCCGTGCACCGCCATCTGCGGGTGGAAGGCGGTGACCTTTTCCGGCCAGTCGCCCGCTTCTTTGTCGAGGCGCGCGATCCATTCCGCCAGCACCGTTTGCGTCGCGTGGTACAGCCGCTCGATCTGCTCGGGCGCGAGCTTCTGCGACAGCTGGATCGGCGACAGCTGTGCGCGGAAGAGGATCTCGTCGGAGTACGCGTTGCCGATGCCGCTGAAGAGCCGCGGGTCGGTCAGCACGCGTTTCAGCGTGTGGTTCTCGCGCGTGAGGCGTTCGCTGAAATCGTCGAGCGAAGCGCTCATCACGTCGATGCCGCCCGGGTCCATCGCGTCGAGGGCGGCGCGGTCGGCCAGCACATGGAGCGAGGCGCGGCGCTTGCTGCCGGCTTCGGTCAGCACCACGCCGCCGTGGTCGAACTCGAACACCGCCAGCGAGATCTTGCCCGGCGGCTTGCCGCCCGGCAGCAGCCAGCGCAAGCGGCCGGCGATCATCAGGTGGATGACGAGGAAGAGCCCGCTGTCGAGTGCCAGCACCACGCGCTTGCCCAGGCGCTCCACGCCGGTGACGGTGCGGCCTTCGGCCTCGCCGAGTGGCGGCAGTGCGGTGCGCAGCAGGAAGGGGTTGAGCACTTTCACGCGCCGAAGCACCCGGCCCTGGACCTTGTCGGCCAGGCGGTCGACGTAGACCGTGATATCGGGCAGCTCCGGCATGGGATCGAGTGTCACGGAAATCCGCCGGCCCCGATAATCACGGGTTTCCACGAGGCGGCGCACCTTCAGTCCCCGCGCCGCAACCCCATGTCAGACCTCACCCCCCAGGTGCGCCGCCGCCGCACCTTCGCCATCATTTCCCACCCCGACGCGGGCAAGACGACGCTCACCGAGAAGCTGCTGCTGTTCTCGGGCGCGATCCAGATCGCCGGCAGCGTGAAGGCGCGCAAGGCCACGCGCCACGCCACGTCCGACTGGATGGAAATCGAAAAGCAGCGCGGCATCTCGGTGGCGTCCAGCGTGATGCAGATGGAATACCGCGACTGCGTCATCAACCTGCTCGACACCCCGGGCCACCAGGACTTCTCGGAAGACACCTACCGCGTGCTCACCGCGGTCGACGCCGCCCTGATGGTGATCGACGCGGCCAACGGCGTGGAGCCGCAGACCCGCCGCCTGCTGCAGGTCTGCCGCGCCCGCAACACGCCCATCCTCACCTTCGTCAACAAGATGGACCGGGAGGTGCAGGAGCCACTCACGCTGATGGACGAGATCGAGCGCGAGCTGGGCATGAGCGTCGTGCCCTTCACCTGGCCGGTGGGCATGGGCAAGCAGTTCCACGGCGTGATGGACCTGCGCGAGAAGCAGATGCGTGTCTTCAGCCCCGGCGAAGACCGCAAGGGCGCCGACGACGAGATCCTGCCCGGCCTCGACAACCCCGCCTATGCCGAGCGCTTCGGCATGCAGTACGAAAACGCGCGCGGCGAGATCGAACTCGTGCAGGAGGCGGCGCCCTCGTTCGACGAAGCGCAGTTCCTCGCCGGCCACCAGACGCCGATGTTCTTCGGCTCGGCGGTCAACAACTTCGGCGTGCGCGAAGTGCTCGACGCGCTGGTCGACCTCGCGCCGCCGCCGAGCGAGCGCGCCGCCATCCAGCGCGTGGTGCACCCCGACGAGAAGAAGTTCACCGGCGTCGTGTTCAAGATCCAGGCCAACATGGACCCGGCGCACCGCGACCGCATCGCCTTCGTGCGTGTGGCCTCGGGCCGCTTCGAGCGCGGCATGAACCTCAAGGTGGTGCGCTCGGGCAAGACCTTGCGACCCAACACCGTGGTCACCTTCATGAGCCAGAAGCGCGAGCTGCTCGACGAGGCGTTTGCCGGCGACATCATCGGCATCCCCAACCACGGCGTGCTGCAGCTGGGCGACACGATCACCGAAGGCGAGGCCTTGCAGTACACCGGCCTGCCCTTCTTCGCGCCGGAAATGTTCAGAAGCGTCGAAGTGGCCGACCCGCTCAAGACCAAGCAGCTGCGCGCCGGCCTCACGCAGCTGGGCGAAGAAGGCGCGATCCAGGTGTTCCGCCCGGTGGCGGGCAGCGTGCTGCTGCTCGGCGCGGTGGGGCAACTGCAGTTCGAAGTCGTCGCGCACCGGCTGGAGCATGAGTACGGCGTGAAGGCGCGCGTGATGCCGGCCCGCTACAACGTCGCGCGCTGGGTGACCTGCGACGAGGCCGATGGCGGCGAGAAGGAGCTCAAGCGCTTCATCGACGCCAACGACCACCGCGTGGCGCTCGATGCGGTCGACGCTGCCTGCGTGCTGCTCGAATACGCGGGCGAGCTGCGGGCGATGCAGGAGAACTGGCCCAAGATCAAGTTCCACGCGCTGCGCGAGCACGCGGGTCTCGTCTTCCAGAAGCAGCTCGACGGCTGACGGCGCGCAGCCGGCGACTCACCGCCGGAATTCACCGTTTCGTCGCATGGGCTTGCAGCGCGGCAGGCGGGCGCGGCACAGTCGGGGCCTTGTCCACGACGCGCCACGCCCATGCTCGCCAGCTCGTTCATCGCCTTCCTGCATTTCGTCTTCGCGTTCGGCATCGTCGCCACGCTGTTCTTCGAGTGGTTCACCTTCAGCCGCACGCCCACCTTGCGTGAGGCGCAGCAACTGGCGGCAGCCGACCGCTGGTACGGCGCGTTTGCCGGTGGCCTGCTCGCGGTGGGCCTTCTGCGGGTCTTCTATTTCGAGAAGGGCTGGGAGTTCTACAAGGCCATGCCCTTCTTCCACCTGAAGCTCACGCTCTTCGTCGCGATCGGCCTGCTGTCGATCTACCCGACGATCAGCTTCGCCCGCTGGAAGTCGTCGCTCAAGGCCGGGCAAGCGCCGCAGATCCCCGAAGCGCAGTACCAGCGCATCTCGCGGCTGCTCGGCCTGCAGATGCTGCTGCTGGTGCCGCTGCTGCTGAGCGCCTCGCTGATGGCCAAGGGCCTGCGCTTCTGATGCGCGCGCTCTGGGCTTTGATCTTGCTGGCGCTCAGCGCCAGCGTTCAAGCGGCCCCCCGCTGTCTCAGCGAGTGCACGCCACGCATCGGCATCGTCTCGGCCTTCGGCGCCGAAGCCGACCTGTTGATCGCCGAGACGACCCGCAAGCGCACCTGGACGCTCGCCGGCAAGCGCTACACCACCGGCACCCTGCGCGGCCTGCGGGTGGTGATCGTGCTGAGCGGCGTGAGCATGGTCAATTCGGCGATGGTCACGCAGCAGATGCTCGACCACTTCCACATCGAGCGGCTCATCATGAGCGGCATCGCCGGTGGCCTGAACCCTGCGCAGCACGTCGGCGACGTGACCGTGCCCGAGCGTTGGGCGATGCCGATGGAGGTCTACTGGAACGCCGACACGCAGGTGCCCGCGCCTTGTGGCAAGTCGGCCGACGTGGGCTGCCTCGGCCTGAAGCTCGCGACAGGCGCCGACGGCCAGCCGCTGCCGCCCTATGCGCCCGGCCTCTTCATGCGCGAGACCCATGTGCTGAGCGCGGCCAACGCGCCGCACGGCGAGTTCCGCTTCGACTACCCGGTCGATGCCGACATGCTGGCGGTGGCCCGCACCATCGCACCGCGGCTCGAACGCTGCGGCCCGAAGGCCCGCCTGCCTTCCGGTGAACTCGATGCGAAGCAATGCGTGCGCGAGCAACCGACGCTGCGAGTGGGCGGCCTGGGCGTGTCGGCCCCGGTCTTCCTCGCCAACGCGGCCTACCGCCAGTACCTCTTCGACACGTTGAAGGCCGACACCTTCGAGATGGAGACCGCCGCGCTCGCCCATGTGGCCCGTGCCAACGGCGTGCCCTACATCGCCTTTCGCAGCATCAGCGACCTCGCGGGGGCGACCGAGTTCAACGCCGACGTGGGCGCGCTCTTCATGAGCGGCCTGGCCGAGGCCAACGAAGCGGCGGTGACGCTCGCCTTCCTCGAGGCCTGGGCGGCCCGCCCGAAGAAGAAGCGGCCCTAGACTTCGCGGATGGCTACCACCGCGCCCACGCCTTCCCGCCTCTCGCTCTACCTCGACCTCATCCGCTGGGACCGCCCGGCGGGCACCTACCTGCTGCTGTGGCCCACGCTGTCGGCGCTGTGGATTGCCGCAGAGGGCTTTCCGGGCTGGCACCTGCTGGCGGTGTTCGTGCTCGGCACCTTCCTCATGCGCAGTGCCGGCTGCGCCGTCAACGACGTGGCCGACCGCGATTTCGACCGGCATGTGAAACGCACCGCGCAGCGCCCCGTCACAAGCGGGGCGATCGGCGTCAGGCAAGCGCTCATCTTCGGCGCGGCGCTCGCGCTCCTGGCCTTCGGCCTCGTGCTCACCACCAATGCGCCCACCATCGCCTGGAGTTTCGCGGCGCTGGCCGTGAGCATCTTCTACCCCTTCACCAAGCGCTTCTTCTCGATGCCGCAGGCGGTGCTGGGCGTGGCCTTCAGCTTCGGCATCCCGATGGCGTTCTCGGCGGTGCAGGGTGCCGTGCCTGCGGTGGCGTGGGCGCTGCTCCTGGGCAACCTTTTCTGGGTGCTGGCCTATGACACCGAATACGCGATGGTCGACCGCGACGACGACCTGAAGATCGGCATCCGCACCTCGGCGATCACCCTCGGCCGCTTCGACGTGGCGGGGGTGATGCTGTTCTATGCGGCGTTCGTGGCCATCTGGGCGGCGATCGGCCTCGGGCTCGGCATGGGCCCGGCCTACTTCGCCGGCCTCGTGGTCGCCGCCGGTCTGGCCGGCTGGCACTACACCCTCATCCGCACGCGCACCCGCGACGGCTGCTTCAAGGCCTTCCGTCTCAACCACTGGCTGGGGTTCGTGGTCTTCGTCGGCGTGATGATCGACTTCGCCGTGCGCTAGTGCGCAGCCGCGGCGTGTTGCCGCGCGCGCAAGCACCGATCGCGCCCGAAAATCGGCGGATGCCTGATTCGTCTGCTGCCCGGCGCACCGGCCACACCGGCCGTTCGTACTGGCAGGTGCTGGTGCGGGCCGTCGTGGCCGCCGCGCTGGTGCATACGGCGTTCGCCGGCCTCTTCTTCGCGCTGTCGGCCCCGCTGATGGGCTGGGTGAACGTCGCCAGCGTCGCGCTGTACGGCGCGGCCTACACGCTGCTGCGCCAGCGCAGGAACCGCGCCGCCCTGGTGCTGGTGTGGGCCGAGCTGCTGGTGCATGCGCTGGTGGCCACACGCGCGCTCGGGTGGGAGAGCGGCTTCCACTACTACGTGCTGCTGATGATGCCGATGGTGTTCATGAGCCCGGTGCGCCGTGCGCGCAGCAAGGTGCTGCTGGGCGTTGCGCTCGCCGCCTTCTACCTCGGCCTCGACCTGCTGGCCCATCACCACGCGCCGCTGGTGGTGCTCACCCCGGGGGCGCTCGACGCCGTGCGCACCGTCAACATCGTCGCCACGCTGGCGCTGCTGGCCCACCTGGCCAACTTCTACCTGCGCGCGGTGATGCGCGCCGAGACCCGCCTGCACGACCTGGCGACGACCGACCCGCTCACCGGCCTGGCCAACCGACGCCGCGCGCTCGACGTGGCCGACCTGCACCTCGCGCGCCGGCGCCGCGATGGCGCGCCGATGAGCCTGATCCTCGGCGACGTGGACCACTTCAAGTCGGTCAACGACCGCCACGGCCACGAGGTGGGCGACCAGGTGCTGATCGCGGTGGCGCAGGCGATGCAGGTCGCCACGCGCGAGGCCGACACGGTGTGCCGCTGGGGCGGCGAGGAGTTCCTGATCGTGCTGCCCGACACCGGCCCGGCCGAAGCGTTGCAGGTCGCCGAGCGTGTGCGAGCGGCGGTGCAGCGCGCCCAGGTGCCGCACGGCGGCGAGACGCTGGGCGTGACCATCACCCTCGGCGTGAGCACGCTGCACACGATGGAGTCGCTGTCGCAGGCCATCGCGCGCGCCGACGGGGCCATGTACCGCGGCAAGGTCGAGGGCCGCAACCGCTGCGTGGGTGACGCCCCCGACGACACGCCCGCCACGCAGCGCGAGCTGGCGCTCGAGTACTGAGCGATCAGGGGTACAGCCCGCGCTCCTCGCGTGCCGACAGGATGCGCTCGCAGGCCACCGCAAAGGTCGCGGTGCGCAGCGTGATCTTGTGGCGGTCGGCGGTGTCCCAGATGGCACGCAGGGCGTCGACCATGATCTTGTCGAGCCGCACGTTGATCTCGTCTTCGCTCCAGAAGAAGCTGGAGAAGTCCTGCACCCACTCGAAGTAGCTGACCGTCACGCCGCCGGCGTTGCAGATGACGTCGGGCACGACCAGCACGCCGCGCTCGCGCAGGGCATCGTCGGCTTCGGGCAGCGTGGGGCCATTGGCGCCTTCGAGCACGAGCTTGGCCTTGATGCGGTTCGCGCGCTCCACCGTGATCTGGCCTTCGAGGGCCGCGGGGATGAGGATGTCGCAGTCGACGTCCCAGAAGCTCTCGTTGTCGATGCGCTCGGCTTCGGGGTACTGGCCGATGCCGCCGTCGCGCTTGAGCACCTGCATCGCGGTGTGCATGTCGAAGCCCTTGGGGTTGACGAGCGTGCCGGTGTGGTCCTGGATGGCAACGACGGTTGCACCCGCACCGACGAAAAGCTCCGCCGCCGCACTGCCCACGTTGCCGAAGCCCTGCACCGCCACGCGTGCGCCATCGAGCTTCATGCCCAGGCGGCGCGCCGCTTCGCGCCCGGTCACGAAGACGCCGCGGCCCGTGGCCTTCACCCGGCCGAGCGAGCCGCCCAGGTGCAGCGGCTTGCCGGTCACCACGCCGGTGGCGGAGGTGCCGGTGTTCATGGAATACGTGTCCATCATCCACGCCATGATCTGCGCGTTGGTGTTCACGTCGGGCGCGGGGATGTCGCGCTGCGGGCCGATGATGATGCCGATCTCGCTGGTGTAGCGGCGCGTCATGCGCTCCAGCTCCTTCTTCGACAGCTTCTTCGGGTCGACACGGATGCCGCCCTTGGCGCCGCCGTAGGGCAGGTTCACCGCGGCGCACTTCACCGTCATCCAGGCCGACAGCGCCATCACCTCTTCGAGCGTCACGTCAGGGTGGTAGCGCACGCCGCCCTTGCCCGGGCCACGCGACAGGTTGTGCTGCACGCGGTAGCCCTCGAAGTGGGCCACGCTGCCGTCGTCCATCTCGATCGGCACGTCGACGATCAACGCCCGCTTGGGGCGCTTGAGCGTTTCACCCCAATGGGCCAGGTGCCCCAGGTAGGGCAGCACGCGGTCGACCTGCTCGAGGTAGGTGTGCCAGGGGCTGGTGGCACTGGGGCTGACATACGAGAGGTAGCTCATGACGGGTCTCCGTGTTGATGTGGTGCACGGTTCCGGCGCACTCGTGATGCGCCCGGCCGGCTGACGGCGACTGTAGGCCTGCTGCCCCTGTTAGGCCATGCTGCCTTTGCATGAGCACGGGCATAGCGCGGCCGTGCACAAGTGGTCTCAGCGGCCGAATTCGTCGCCCAGCTCGGCGGCGCGGCGCTGCGCCGCCTTCAGCGCCTTCACGATGGCGGGTTTGACGCCGCTGCCTTCCATCGAGGTGAGTGCCGCGTAGGTGGTGCCGCCCTTGGAGGTGACACGCTCGCGCAGCACGGCGGGCGTTTCCGGCGAGGCTTGCGCGAGCGCGCTGGCGCCCTGGAAGGTCGCGAGCGCCAGCGTCTTGCCTTGCTCTGCGCTCAGGCCCATCTCCACCGCCGCGTCCATCATGGCTTCGACGAAGTAGAAGACGTAGGCCGGGCCCGAACCCGACAGCGCGGTGACCGCATCGAGGTCGTGCTCGGCGTTCACCCACAGCGTGCGGCCGGTGGGGGCGAGCATGCGCTCGACCTCCTTGCGTTCGAGGGCCGTCACGGCCGGGCGTGCGTAGAGACCGGCGATGCCCTGGCCGATCAAGGCCGGCGTGTTGGGCATGGAACGCACGATGCGCTCGGTGCCGAGCGCGCGGGCCATGTCGTCGCTGCGGATGCCCGCCATCACGCTGAACTGCAGGGCCTTGTCGATGTGCGGCAGGCTCGCCTCGGCCGCGGCCTTGAAGTTCTGCGGTTTGATCGCCCACACCACGGTGGCGGCGCGCTGCAGCACCGAGCCCGGGGCTTCGAGCGTGATCACCTGCAGCTCGCGCTGCAGGCGGGAGCGCTGGTCGGCGTTGGGCTCCAGCACGAGGATGTCGCCGGGCGCACGGCCGCTCTTGAGCAGGCCGCCGATGATGGCGCTGGCCATGTTGCCGCCGCCGATGAATGCAATGGTGGTCATGTGGTGTTCTTCAAGCTTGGGCCCAGCGCCGCAGCTCACGTTCGGTGGCCTGCAGCGCGGGGCGGGTGAGGGAATAGAAGGATAGTCGGCCTGGCGCGGGCCAGCGCTGCGAAGCCGAGAGGGAGACCAGGTCGGCAGGAATCGCCGAGTGGTTCAGGCAGCCGATGCCCCAGCCGGCGCGCAGCGCGGCCATCGCACCGTGGGCGCCGGTGCAGCTCAGGCGGAGGTGGTGCGCCCGGCCGGCGCGGGCCAGGGCCTCGAGCGCCATGCGACGCACCGGGCACTCGGGCCCGAGCAGCACGAGCGGCGCGGGGCCGGCGCTGGGCACGGCGTAGCGCTCGGCGTGCACCCAGGCGAGCGGCTCGCGCTTGATGAGCTTGGCACCGGGCAGCGGCTCGTCGCTCGTGACCACGGCCAGGTCCATCGTGCCGGCCTGCCACAGCTGCTGCAGCGACGCGGAGCTCGCCCACAGCAGCTCGAAGCGCACGCCGGGCGTGCTGTCGTGCAAGAGTGCCAGCAGCTCGCCGAGGCGGGCCGGCATGAAGTACTCGCTGATGCCGATGCGGCGCACTTCTTCGTCGGCCGCGGGCTGCACCGCCGCGCGGGCGTCGGCCTGCCAGTCGAGCAGGCGGCGGGCGTGCGGCAGGAAACGTTCGCCCTCGGCCGTGAGCGCGAGCGCACGCGTGCTGCGCTCGGCCAGGCGCACGCCGAGCGAGGCTTCGAGCTGCTGCAGATGCGTGCTCACGGCCGACTGCGTGCGGTGCACCTGCTGCGCAGCGCGGGTCACCGAGCCGGTGTCGGCCACGGCGATGAAGCTGCGCAGCCAGAGTGGGTCCAGGTCGTTCATCTGAGATTCTGATGAATATCACAAAATCAAACTGCTTCTCGGATGAATGCTCGGCTCCTAGAGTGAAGCTGTCAAGTTCAACAACCCAGGAGCGACACATGCCTTACCTGCACATCCAGATCTCCGGCCCGCAAGACGACACCCTGGCCCAGCGTGTGGCCGAGACGGGCACCGCACTCACCTCGAAGCTGCTCGGCAAGAACCGCGAGCACACGGCGGTGGTGGTCGACTTCATCGCGCCTTCGCGCTGGTTCATCGCCGGCCGGCCGCTCGTGGGAGCGCCGAAGCGCAGCTACCACTGGATGGTGAGCATCACCGACGAGACCAACACCAAGCGCGAGAAGGCCGACTACCTCGCTGCCGTGCACCAGGCGATGGACGAGCTGCTGGGCGGTGCGGCGGAGCATTCGTATGCGCACGTGGCCGACCTGCGTGGCAGCGCCTATGGCTTCGCCGGGCGCACGCAGGAACACCGCTACCAGCACGGTTGAACCCTGTTGCCGTCTCGGCAAGCCGCCTGCCGCACCATGCGGCAGCCACACAGCCGGAGACGCCCATGCACCTGGAAGGTTCCTGCCATTGCGGCGCCGTGCGCTTCAGCCTCGAATCGCACAGCCCGCAGCCGTTCATGCACTGCCACTGCTCGATCTGCCGCAAGACGGCGGGCGGTGGCGGGTATGCGATCAACATCGGCGGCGATGCCACCACGCTGCGCGTGTCGGGGCAGAGGAACGTCTCCATCTACCACGCGGTCATGCGCGAACCGGGCAAACGCGCGACCCGTTCGAAAGCCGGCCGCCATTTCTGCAAGCTGTGCGGCAGCGCGTTGTGGTTGTGGGACCCGCGCTGGCCCGAGCTCGTGCACCCGCATGCGTCGGCCATCGACACGCCGCTGCCCAAACCGAAGGAGGTGGTCGAGGCGGCGCTGCAGTGGGTCGCGCCCTGGGTCGACGTGCCCAAGGGGCGGGGCCATGTGCATTGCCAGACCTGGCCGAGCGAATCGCTGCGCGAATGGCACCAGCGGCACGGTGTCGAGAGCGTCTAGTTGCGCAAGCCCGCGAGCAGCGCGGCGTTGCCGCCGGCCGCTGCGGTGTTGATCGTCAGCGTGCGTTCGGCGCAGAAGCGGTAGAGGTAGTGGGGGCCCCCGGCCTTCGGGCCGGTGCCCGACAGGCCTTCGCCCCCGAAGGGCTGCACGCCGACCACCGCGCCGATCATGTTGCGGTTGACGTAGACGTTGCCGATGTGCGCCGCGTCGGCGAGCTGGTGGGCACGGCCGTCGATGCGCGTCTGCAGGCCCAGCGTGAGGCCGTAGCCGAGCGCGTTGACCTCGGCGATCACCGCCTCGGGCGCGCCGCGCCAGCGCACCACGTGCAGTACCGGGCCGAAGATTTCCTGCTTCACGTCGGCGATGCGCGGCAGTTCGAAGGCGATGGGGGCGACGAGGCGGGGCAGCGTGCTGTGCAACGGCGTCTCGCCGATCAGCATCGCCTCGCGGCGCAGGCGGGCGATGTGGCGTTGCAGGGTCTCGAAGGCTTCGTCGTCGATGACGGGGCCGACGTCGGTCTCGAGTCGGGCCGGGTCGCCGAGCGTCAATTCGGCCATTGCGCCGCGCAGCATCTCGATCACCGGGTCGGCCACGCTCTCGTGCACGCACAGCAGCCGCAGCGCCGAGCAGCGCTGTCCGGCCGAGCGGAAGGCGCTCTGCACGACGGCGTCGATCACCTGCTCGGGCAGGGCGGTGCTGTCGACCACCATCGCGTTGATGCCGCCGGTCTCGGCGATCAGCGGCACGATGGGGCCGTCTTTGGCGGCAAGCGCGCGGTTGATGGCTTTGGCGACGGCGGTGGACCCGGTGAAGCAGACGCCGGCGGTGCGTTCGTCGGCGACCAGGCCGGCACCGATGGTCTCACCGGGGCCGTGCAGCAGCGCGAGGGTGTCGCGCGGCACGCCCGCGTCGTGCAGCAGCGCGACCATGCGCTGCGCGACGGCCGGTGTCTGCTCGGCCGGCTTGGCGGCCACGCAGTTGCCGGCGACGAGGGCGGCCACCACCTGGCCGGTGAAGATCGCGAGCGGGAAGTTCCACGGGCTGATGCAGACGAAGACGCCGCGGCCGTGCAAGGAAAGTTCGTTGCTCTCGCCGGTCGGCCCCGGCAGCGATTGGGGTGCGAGCCGCTCCTCGGCCTGCTCGGCGTAGTAGCGGCAGAAGTCCACCGCTTCGCGCACTTCGGCGATCGCATCGCCCAGCGTCTTGTGCGCCTCACGCACCAGCAGGCCGCAGAACTCGGGCAGGCGCGCTTCGAGCATGTCGGCGGCGCGCCGCAGGGTGTTGGCGCGGGCCGAGAGTGGCGTGCGCGTCCACGGGTGCTGGCCGTGTTGCAGGCGGGCCATCGTGGGGGCGATGTCGGCCACGTTCGCGAGCGCGATCGGCTGCGGGCGGGCCGAGGCGAGCGCGGCTTCGAAGCTCGCGCGTTCGTCGCGGTGGGTCGGGTCGGCGCCTTTCGAATTGGGCCGCTGCGCGCCGTAGAGGTTTGCCGGCAGCGGCAGGCCGGGGGAGGCCGAGGGCACGAGCGGCGAGGCGAGCAGCTCGTCGGGGTGAACCTCGTCGTCGGCCAGCTGGTGCACGAAGGACGAATTCGCGCCGTTCTCCAGCAGGCGGCGCACGAGGTAGGCGAGCAGGTCGCGGTGCTCGCCGACCGGCGCGTAGACCCGCACGGCCACCGACGGGTCCTTCATCACCTCGCGGTAGATGCCTTCGCCCATGCCGTGCAGGCGCTGCATCTCGAAGGGTGCGTTGGCCTTGCGCGCCATCTGCAGGATGGCGGCGATGGTGCCGGCGTTGTGCGTGGCGAACTGTGGGTAGACCACGTCGGCATGCGACAGCAGCGCCTGCGCGCAGGCGAGGTAGGAGATGTCGGTGTGGTGTTTGTGCGTGAAGACCGGGTAGCCGGGCAGGCCCAGCTCCTGCGCACGCTTGACCTCGCCGTCCCAGTACGCGCCCTTCACCAGCCGCACCATGAACCGGAGGCCGTGCCGGCGCGCGATGCGGGCGACTTCGTTGACCGTGTCGAGCGCGCGTGTCTGGTAGGCCTGCACCGCGAGGCCGAAGCCGCGCCATTGCGGGTGGGTGCCGGCGATGCGTGCGGCGAGGCTGTCGAGCACGTCGAGCGAGAGTTCGAGGCGCTCGCTCTCTTCGGCATCGATGGTCAGGTTGAGGTTCGCCCGGGCCGCGCGCTCCACCAGCTGCCACACGCGCGGCAGAAGTTCGGCGAAGACACGCTCGCGCTGCAGTTCTTCGTAGCGCGAGAAGAGGGCCGAAAGCTTGATGGAGATGCCATCGGCGGTGGTGGGGTCGCCGGTGGCACGCTGGGCGGCGATCGCGTCGAGCGCGTTCAGGTAGGCGGCGAGGTAACGCCGTGCATCGGCCTCGGTGCGCGCGCCTTCGCCCAGCATGTCGTAACTGAAGCGCAGGCCGGGCTGGTGCTCGCGCGCCTGCGCGGCTTCGTTCATCGCTTCGCGGATCGAGCGGCCGAGCACGAACTGGCGGCCCAGCAGCTGGATGGCGCGCACGGTGGCCGCGACCACCGTCTGCGCGCCCAGGCGTTTGATGAGGCCATGCTCGCCGTGGCCATCGGGCAGGAATTTCTTCGACAAGCCGATCGCGCTGGCCGACAGCGTGGCCAGCATCTTGTGCGGGCCCTCGGCCTGCGAGTCGAATGCGGCGCGGCCGAGCTGGTCGGCGGTGAGGGCGATGGCGGTCTCGGTGTCGGGCACCCGCAGCAGCGCTTCGGCCAGCCGCATCAGCGCAAGGCCTTCGGCACTGGAGATCGGGTACTCGCGCAGCAGCGACTCCATCGCCCAGAAGGGCGCCGGCTTGTCGCGTACCGCCTGCACCCAGGGCGATGCGGTGTCGATCACACGGGGCCAGTCGAGCGAACGGGCGAGCGTGGGCAGCAGGCCCGACAGCAGCTCGGCCTCACGCCGGAAAGGGGTTGGCAGGCGCGGCTCGAAGGTGGGGGGAGGCGGGAAGTCGGGCGGCATGGTGGCGACACGAGAGGTGAGGATGTCGCCAAGATACCCATCAAGCGGCCGGATATTTATCCAAACCGCAAGCTGTCGACTGGATGAAATCCGGCTGTCTCAGCGCCGACCGAAGATTGCGGTGCCCACACGAACCATCGTCGAACCCTCGGCGATGGCTGCTTCCAGATCGGCGCTCATGCCCATCGAGAGGGTGTCGAGGTCGAGCCCTTCCTGCTGCAGCCGATGGAAGAGCTGGCGCAACTGGCGATGGGGCGCGGCCTGCTGAGCGGGGTCATCGCTCGGCTCGGGAATCGACATCAGGCCGCGCAGCCGGACGCGGGGCAGCGCGGCCACCGCGTGTGCAAGTGCCGGCAGGTCATCGGGCGCGACACCGCTCTTGCTCGCTTCGCCGCTCACGTTCACCTGCAGGCACAGGTTGAGCGGGGGCTGCTCGGGGCCGCGTTGCTCGCTCAGCCGCTCAGCGATCTTCAAGCGGTCGACGCTGTGCACCCAATCGAAGTACTTCGCGGCCACGCGCGTCTTGTTGCTTTGCAAGGGCCCGATCAAGTGCCACTCGATCTGCGCGCGCAGGTCGGCCAGCACCTCGATCTTCTCGATCGCTTCCTGCACGTAGTTCTCGCCGAAGCGGCGCTCGCCGGCCGCCGCGGCCTCGCGCACTTCATCGGCACCGAAAGTTTTGCTTACGGTTAGCAGCGTGACACTTTGCACGGGGCGTTGCGCAGCCGCACAGGCCCTCGCGATGCGCTCGCGCACTTGTTGTATGTTCGCTGCAATCGTCGCCATAATCCCGCGAGCCTATCGCAGAGGCGCAGCCCCACGGCCTTGGCCGTCAGCACCACAGGGCTTCAACCCCCAAGTCGAAGACACATGGACATCACCCAACTGTTGGCGTTCTCGGTCAAGAACAAAGCGTCCGACTTGCACCTCTCTGCCGGCCTGCCTCCGATGATCCGTGTGCACGGCGACGTGCGGCGCATCAACGTCGACCCGCTCGAGCACAAGCAGGTGCACGAGATGGTCTACGACATCATGAACGACTCGCAGCGCAAGGCGTATGAAGAAACGCTCGAGTGCGACTTCTCGTTCGAGATCCAGGGCCTCGCGCGTTTCCGCGTCAACGCCTTCAACCAGAACCGCGGCGCGGGCGCCGTGTTCCGGACGATTCCCTCGAAGATCCTCACGCTCGAGCAGCTCAACACGCCCAAGGTATTCGCCGAACTCGCACTCAAGCCACGCGGCCTGGTGCTCGTGACGGGGCCGACGGGCTCGGGCAAGTCGACCACGCTCGCCGCGATGGTCAACCACCTGAACGAAAACGAATACGGTCACGTGCTGACGGTCGAAGACCCGATCGAGTTCGTGCACGAGTCGAAGAAGTGCCTGGTCAACCAGCGTGAGGTCGGCCCGCACACCCTGAGCTTCTCGAACGCGCTGCGCTCCGCGCTGCGCGAAGACCCCGACGCCATCCTGGTCGGCGAAATGCGCGACCTGGAGACCATCCGCCTCGCGCTGACCGCCGCTGAAACGGGCCACCTGGTGTTCGGCACGCTGCACACGAGCTCCGCTGCCAAGACCATCGACCGCGTGGTCGACGTGTTCCCGGCGGCAGAAAAGGAAATGGTGCGCGCGATGCTCTCCGAGTCGCTCGTCGCCGTGATCTCGCAGACCCTGTGCAAGCTGAAGGACGGCAGCGGCCGTGTCGCCGCGCACGAGATCATGTTGGGCACTGCGGCCATCCGAAATCTCATCCGCGAAAACAAGATCGCACAGATGTACTCGTCGATCCAGACCGGCAACACGGTGGGCATGCAGACGCTCGACCAGAACCTGTCCGACCTCGTCCGCCGCAACATCATTGCGCCGGCCGAAGCGCGCAACAAGGCCAAGTTCCCCGAAAACTTCCCCGGCTGATCGGACCCGGCCCTGTCTTTCCACGCGAGCGAGCCTTGAAGAAACTCCTGGATCGACTCAAGCGAAGCAGTGGCGCCGCCTCGGCGCGCCTGTCCGACGAAGGGCCGGCCACCGACGACGGCTACTTCTCCACCCAGTTCAACGACCGTGGCGACGACGTGCAGCTCGCCACCTGGGCCGAGCGCGCCAAGCAGGTGGGCGCGCAGCCGCTCGATCGCAAGCAGGCCGAGCCGCTCTTCGCCAAGCTGTGGGGAGCCGACCGTTATGTCGCCGCGCTGAGCGCCGACGAGCTGCTGCGCATGAGCCACTACCTCCAGTTCGTGACCGTGCCGGTCAACCAGGAGGTGATCGGGCAAGACGAGCAGGGTGATTACATGCTGATCGTGCTCGAAGGCACGTTGGCGGTCGACCGCGTGCAACCCTGGGGCGGGCGTGCCCGCTTGGCGGAAGCGCGCGCCGGTGACATGCTCGGCGAGATGTCGCTGCTCGACGCCGGCACCCGCTTTTCCGCCTGCACCACGCTCACGCCGTGCACGCTGGCGGTGGTCGACGCGCAGCGTCTGGATGAGATGATCATGTTCGAGCCGCGGCTCGGCCTGGCCCTGCTGGCCTCGCTGTCGCGGCGCCTGTCGCTGCGCCTGCGGCAGGTGAGTGCCCGCCTGAGTGCTCTGTTGTCGAGCAACTGACCGCTAGCAGTAAGAGAGGAAGAGACACCATGGAAAGAGACCAGGCATCGAAATTCGTCAACGACCTGCTGCGGCTGATGATCTCCCGCAACGGCTCCGACCTCTTCCTCACGGCCGACTTCCCGCCGGCCATCAAGGTCGACGGCAAGATCACCAAGGTGTCGCCGCAGCCGCTGACGAGCCAGCACACGCTGGCCCTCACCCGCTCGGTGATGAACGACAAGCAGGCCGCCGAGTTCGAGAAGACGAAGGAATGCAACTTCGCGATCTCGCCGCAGGGCATCGGCCGCTTCCGCGTCAACGCCTTCGTGCAGCAGGGCCATGTGGGCCTCGTGCTGCGGACGATTCCGCAGACGCTCCCCACCATCGACAGCCTCAACCTGCCGCAGATCCTGAAAGACGTGACGATGACCAAGCGCGGGCTGGTTATCTTCGTGGGTGCCACCGGCTCCGGCAAGAGCACCTCGCTCGCGGCCATGATCGACTACCGCAACGAGAACTCCTACGGCCACATCATCACCATCGAAGACCCGGTGGAGTTCGTGCACCCGCACAAGAACTGCATCGTGACGCAGCGCGAGGTCGGCCTCGACACCGAAGACTGGTTCTCGGCCCTGAAGAACACCCTGCGCCAGGCGCCCGACGTGATCCTGATGGGTGAAATCCGCGACCGCGAGACCATGGAGCACGCAGTGGCCTTCGCCGAAACCGGCCACCTGTGCATGGCCACGCTGCACGCCAACAGCGCCAACCAGGCGCTCGACCGCATCATCAACTTCTTCCCCGAAGAGCGCCGCGCCCAGCTGCTGATGGACCTGTCGCTCAACCTGAAGGGCCTGATCTCGCAGCGCCTCTTGCCGCGCCAGGAAGGGCGAGGCCGCATTGCCGCGGTCGAGATCCTGCTCAACACGCCGTTGATCAGCGACCTGATCTTCAAGGGCGAGGTGGCCGAGATCAAGGAAATCATGAAGAAGAGCCGCGAGCTCGGCATGCAGACCTTCGACCAGGCGCTCTTCGACCTCTACGAGAACCACCTCGTGACCTACGAAGACGCACTGCGCAACGCCGACTCGGTGAACGACCTGCGCCTGCAGATCAAGCTGCACAGCAACCGGGCGCGCAGCTCCGATCTGTCGGCCGGCACCGAACACCTGACCATTGTTTGACCTTGCTTCCCGCATCCAACGGCCTCGATACTTCGAGGCCGTTTTCGTTTGAAGGACCGACCCATGAGCACAAGAAGCTACGACCCCATCAAGCCGCAGAAGGTGGCATTCCTCGGCCTGGGTGTGATGGGCTACCCGATGGCGGGTCACCTGAAGCGCGCCGGCCATGACGTGGTGGTCTACAACCGCACCGCGGCGAAAGCCTCGCAGTGGGTGGGCGAGTACGGCGGCGCGAGCGATTCGACACCCGAAGCGGCCGCCAAGGGTGCCGACATCGTGTTCGCCTGCGTGGGCAACGATGACGACCTGCGTGCCGTGACGGTGGGCGAGCGGGGTGCCTTCGGCGGCATGAAGGAAGGCGCGATCTTCGTCGACCACACCACGGCGTCGGCCGAGGTCGCACGCGAGCTGAGTGCCGAAGCGAAATCGCGCGGCCTGCAGTTCATCGATGCGCCCGTGTCGGGCGGCAACCTCGGCGCCATCAACGGCGCGCTCACGGTGATGTGCGGTGGCGATGCCAAGGCCTTCGCCACCATCCAGCCCGTGGCGATGGCATTCTCGAAGGCGGTCACGCTGCTGGGTGAGAGCGGGTCAGGTCAGCTTGCGAAGATGGTCAACCAGATCTGCATCGCCGGCCTGGTGCAAGGCCTGGCGGAGGCGATTGCCTTCGGCCAGAAGGCCGGCCTCGACATGAAGGTTGTGCTCGGCGTGATCGGCAAGGGCGCCGCGCAGAGCTGGCAGATGGACAACCGCGGCCCGACGATGATCGAGGGCAAGTTCGACTTCGGCTTCGCCGTCGACTGGATGCGCAAGGACCTGGGGCTGGTGCTCGACGAGGCCAAGCGCAACGGCGCCCGGCTTCCGGTCACGGCACTGGTCGATCAGTTCTATGCGGATGTTCAGGCGCAGGGCGGCCAGCGCTGGGACACCTCCAGCCTCATCAAGCGCCTGACCTGACAGCGAGCAACGCGATGCTCACGCCCCTCGGGGGCAGGAGCGAAGCGACTTGGGGGGGCCTTATTTGGCCGCGGCGGACTTCGGGACCGCCTTGGGGTCGATCTCCGCGAGCTCGGCCTCCGACACGACCTCGAGCACCTTCACCACCTTCTGCACGCCGCTGATGCTGCGGGTGAGGTCGACGGCGCGATCGGCTTCGCGCTCGGTCACGCGGCCCATCAGGTAGACGACCCCGCGCTCGGTGACCACCTTGAAGGCGTTGGAGCTGATGTCGCCGGCGTCCACCAGCGTGGCCTTGACCTTGCTCGTGACGAGCGCGTCGTTGGAGCGCTGGCTCAGCGAGCTCGCAAACATCGGCGCGAGTTCGTTGACCACCGACTTCACGTTGTCGATGCGCGAGAGCGCCTGTTCGAGGTTGGTGCGATCGGCTTCGGTGGGCACTTCGCCGGTCAGGAGCAGCAGGCGGTTGTAGCTCGTCGCGTTGACGTGGCCTTTGTCGCCCAGCAGGTCGCGGATGCGGCTGTTGGCCTTGAACTCGATGGCCTGGTCGTCGAGCTGCGTGCCCGAGCTGCGGCGGTCGGTGGCCAGCAGCGAGCCGCCGACGACGGCCCCTCCCACCAGCAGCGCGGCGCAGCCCGAGAGGGCGGTGGTGGCGGCCAGCAGGCTGACGACGAGGGTGGTCCGGATGGGCTGACGGATCATGTGTTTTCCTGTTCTCCGAGCAATTGCAGGTCTACCGCATCGCACAGGCAATGCAGCGCGAGGATGTGCACTTCCTGGACGCGCGCAGTGCGGTCGTGCGGCACGCAGATGTGGACATCGGTTTCGGTCAGCAGCTCGTTCATCTTGCCGCCGCCGCGGCCGGTGAGCGCCACCACCGTCATCTCCTTCGCATGCGCCGCTTCCACCGCCGCCAGCACGTTGGCCGAGTTGCCGCTGGTGGTGATGGCGAGCAGCACGTCGCCGGGCGCGCCGAGCGCCTGCACCTGCTTGGAGAAGATGTCGGTGAAGCTGTAGTCGTTGCCGACGGCGGTGAGGATGGAGCTGTCGGTGGTGAGCGCGATGGCCGCAAGGCCGGGCCGTTCACGCTCGAAGCGGCCGATGAACTCGGCGGCGAAGTGCTGGGCGTCGCTCGCCGAGCCGCCGTTGCCGCAGGCGAGCACCTTGCCGCCGGCGGTGATGCAGCCGACGACCGCGTTGACCGCATCGGCGATCGGGCGCGACAGGATCTCGGCCGCCGCGTACTTGAGGTCGGCGCTGTCGAAGAATTGCTGTTGGATGCGTTGTTCCAGCATGGTCACCGATGATATGACACGGGTTTTGCACGCCCGGTTCCAAAAGGTGTGCGTGCCGTGCGATCACTCGGCGAAGAACGCGCCGCGCAACCATTCGAGGGTGTCGCCGTCGAGGGCCACCACGTCGAAGCGGCAGGGCGGCGGTGTGGCGCGCCGTTGCAGGTAGTGCTGCGCGGCGTAGATGACACGACGCTGCTTGCCGTGGGTCACGCTGGCGGCGGCGCCGCCGTGGCTTCGGCTGCTCCGGGCGCGCACTTCCACGAACACCAGCGTGCCGTCGCGATCGAGCATGATGAGGTCCACCTCGCCGCCGCGCGCCCGTGGGCCGGCGGCCACTCGATAATTGCGCTCAACCAGCCGCAGCCCTTGCCGCAACAGGTGTTGCAGCGCACGCGCTTCGGCGTCGTCCCCCACGCCCTTCCTGCTCTTCTCCACCGTGACCATGGCTCCCTCTTTGATGCTGCAGGCGGCCCAGGCCGCGGCAGGCGCGCAGCAGTATCCCGCAGGGGCGCTGTACGTCGTGGCCACGCCGATCGGCAACCTGGCCGACATGAGCCTGCGTGCCATCCATGTGCTGTCGCTCGTCGACGCGGTGGCCTGTGAAGACACCCGCCACAGCGCCGCCTTGTTGCGCCACCTGGGCATCGACAAGCCCTTGCTCGCCGTGCACGAGCACAACGAGCGTGAAGCCGCGGGCGAGGTGCTGGTGCGGCTGGAGCGTGGCGAGCGTGTGGCGTATGTGAGCGATGCCGGCACGCCGGCCGTGAGCGACCCGGGGGCGGCGTTGGTGGCCGCGGTGAGCGCGGCGGGCCGGCGTTGCATTCCGCTGCCGGGCGCGAGCAGTGCGCTGGCGGCGGTGTGCGTGGCCGGTGACGTGCTGGGGCAGGGGTTCGTCTTCGTCGGCTTCCTGCCGGCCAAGGGCGGCGAGCGCGCGCAGGCGCTGGAGGCGGTGGCGGCGCGGGCCGACACGCAGGTGCTCTTCGAGGCGCCGCATCGCATCGAGGCCCTGTTGCAAGGGCTGGCGATGCAATGCCCCGGGCGGCGTGTCACGGTGTGCCGCGAACTCACGAAGCAGTTCGAAGCGGTCGACACGCGCTCGGCGGCCGAACTGCCAGCCTGGCTGGCGGAGGATGCGAACCGCTCACGCGGCGAATTCGTGCTGGTGCTGCACGCGCTCGCACCGAGCCACGAAAGCGCCGACGAAGCGCAGCACGACAAGACCTTGCGCGTGCTGATGGCCGACCTGCCACTCAAGCAGGCCGTGGCCCTGGCGGCCGAACTCACCGGCGCCCCGCGCAACGCGCTCTACGCGCGTGCGCTGGCGCTGAAGGCGCAGGCGGGCGGCTGAGGCGCCGCCGCGCCCGCATGTCACGGCTTGGCCGTTTGGCCGTCGTGCTTTTGCTTGGCGATGTTGGCGCTGGCGCGGTCCTGCATGCGGTGCAGCTTGGCGCGCTCCGCCTTCGTCACCTTGCCGTCGGCCTTCGCATTCGACTCGGCGGTGTTGATTCGGGCTTGCTGCTGCTCCAGGCGATAGGTTTCCTTCGCATTGAGCTGGCCCGAGGCCACGCCGTTCTGGATGCGGGTGTCCTGGTTCGCTTCGCGCTTGTCGACGCGCGGGGTGGCGGGAGCCGAGGCGCCTTGGGCGAAGGCACCGAGGCTGGTGATGGCGAGGGCAGCGGCCAGCGCCGCGGGCTTGAACTTGATCATGGGGAACTCCTGAAGGGTTGTTGAAGGAAGTTGTGCGGCACGTGGCTCACAACGGGCGCCCACCCGGCGCGGCCGACAAGCGATCAGGTAAAGAACTGTGAAACGACGAGGACGAGACAGGGTCTTTGCCCAACACCGTAGCGAGGGGCGACTCCTACAATGAGTTCATGATCTCGCGCGAACCCACCCTGGAGCGCCTGGCCACGGCCAGGTCCTTGTTGCTGGAACCCTTCGGGCTCACCGATGCAACGCTGTCGAAGGCGCTCGCGACGATCGCCAGGCACCGCATCGACGACGCCGACCTCTACTTCCAGTACACGCGCAGCGAAGGCTGGAGCCTGGAAGAGGGCATCGTCAAATCCGGCAGCTTCGGCATCGACCAGGGCGTGGGCGTGCGGGCGGTGGCGGGCGAGAAGACCGCCTTCGCCTACTCCGATGACATCTCCGAAGCCGCGCTGCTCGACGCCGCGCAGACCGTGCGCACCATCGCCGCGGCCGGGCAGAGCAAGACGGTGAAGATCACCGGCCACCACCGCATCGCCGAGAGCCGCAAGCTCTACGCGCCGATGGACCCGATCGCCACGCTCGACAGCACGCAAAAGGTCGCGCTGCTGGAGAAGGTGGAAAAGCTGGCCCGCGCCAAGGACCCGCGCATCAAGCAGGTGATGGCCGGCGTGGCTGCCGAATACGACGTGGTGCTGGTTGCACGCGCCGACGGCACGCTCGCCGCCGACGTGCGCCCGCTGGTGCGCCTGTCGGTCACTGTGATCGCCGAGCAGACCATCGACGGCAAGGTGCGGCGCGAAGTCGGCAGCGGTGGCGGTGGCGGGCGCTTCGGCCTCGGCTACTTCCACGACAGCATCATCGAAAGTTATGTGAACGAAGCCGTCAAGGCCGCGCTCACCAACCTCGAAGCCCGCCCGGCCAAGGCGGGCGAGATGAGCGTGGTGCTCGGGCCCGGCTGGCCCGGCGTGCTCTTGCACGAAGCGGTGGGCCACGGGCTGGAGGGCGACTTCAACCGCAAGGGCTCGAGCGCCTTCAGCGGCCGCATCGGCCAGCGGGTGGCCGCCAAGGGTGTGACGGTGCTGGACGACGGCACCATTCCCGACCGCCGTGGCTCGCTCAACGTCGACGACGAAGGCAACCCGAGCCAGCGCAACGTGCTGATCGAAGACGGCATCCTGAAGGGCTACATCCAGGACTCGATGAACGCGCGGCTCATGGGAGTCGCGCCCACGGGCAACGGCCGGCGCGAGAGCTACGCCGCTGTCCCGATGCCGCGCATGACCAACACCTACATGCTGGGTGGCGACAAGACGAAGGAAGAAATCATCGCCGGCCTCAAGCGCGGCCTCTATGCCACCAACTTCGGCGGTGGTCAGGTCGACATCACGAGCGGGAAGTTCGTGTTCTCGGCGTCGGAAGCCTTCTGGGTCGAGAACGGCAAGATCCAGTACCCGGTGAAGGGCGCGACCATCATCGGCAACGGACCCGACGCGCTCACCCGCGTCAGCGCCATCGGCAACGACATGAAGCTCGACACCGGCGTGGGCGTCTGCGGCAAGGAAGGGCAGAGCGTGCCGGTGGGCGTCGGCCAGCCGACGCTGCGCATCGACCGGCTGACGGTGGGCGGGACCGAGTAAAGCCCCGCCCCAGGGCAGTCAGCGACCGCCGGCCACCACGATCGGGGCAGGGCGTGCGGCCGGCAGGTTGACCGCGAATTCGGCGTGGTCGACCACCAGGCCGTCGGCGGCGGCGAGTTGTGCCGCCACCGATTCCTGCAGCTGGGCGCTGACGAGGCCATCGGCCTCGACCAATTGGGTCACCGCGTACTCGGCTGCCGCGGCGCGCATGTCGTTGGTGATCAGGCCATCGGCCTGGGCGGTGAGGGCGATGTCGCGCTGGTCGAGCCAGTTCTGCAGTTGCACGGCGACTTGGGCATCAGAGGCGGCGGCTTCGCGGGCGGAGGTCAGCTGAGCGTCTTCGCTCGCGATGCTGGCGGAGGCGATGGTGAGCGTTGCCAGGGCCATGCTGAAACGGCGGAAGAAGGCGGTGCGGTTCATGTCGGTTCCCTCGTGTTGGGTAGAGCTGTTGTGGCCGGGCGGCGGCACCATCGGGTGCGCCATCAGGTGAAACCATGCTATGGACCCCCTGGTTCACGGGATAGGAACTAGCGCACGGTTCACAATTCGTTACTGCTCGCTCACCTGCATGACGCAGCGCAAGTCGTCGAAAACTGCGCGCTTGACGGATCCAGTGAGCCCCGTGCTACATTGCGGCCCATGCGTTTCGCCAGCTTTTTCTTTGCCTACTTTTGGTTCTCGCACCGCACCGGCGGAGGAGAGGCAAGCGCGTAGGTCAAAACCAAACGCAACCGCTCACCAAACCGCCGGAGACTCCGGCGGTTTTTTTTTGCCCCTGCCACACAGCCACCACGAACGAGGAGAACTCGAATGAACGCCAAGTCCAGCAGCGCCGCGGAGGGTTGGTATGCGCCCGTCGACAAGACCGGCCAGACCGACGATGAAAGGATCAAGGACGTGATGCCCCTTCCGCCCCCCGAGCACCTGGTGCGCTTCTTCCCCATCCGTGGCACGGCCGCCGAATCGCTGATCGCCGAGACGCGCCAGCGCGTGCGCAACATCATGTCGGGCCAGGACGACCGCCTGCTCGTCATCATCGGCCCCTGCTCCATCCACGACCCGGCCGCCGCCGTCGACTACGCCCGCCGCCTGAAGGAGCAGCGTGAGAAGTACGCCGACACGCTGGAAGTCGTGATGCGCGTCTACTTCGAGAAGCCGCGCACCACTGTTGGCTGGAAGGGCTTGATCAACGACCCGTACCTCGACGAGAGCTACCGCATCGATGAAGGCCTGCGCATCGCGCGCCAGTTGCTGACCGAGATCAACCGCCTGGGCGTGCCGGCTGGCAGCGAGTTCCTCGACGTGATCTCGCCGCAGTACATCGGCGACCTCATCAGCTGGGGCGCCATCGGCGCCCGCACCACCGAGAGCCAGGTGCACCGCGAGCTGGCCTCGGGCATCTCGGCGCCCATCGGCTTCAAGAACGGCACCGACGGCAACATCCGCATCGCAACAGACGCCATCCAGGCCGCCGCCCGCCCGCACCACTTCCTGTCGGTGCACAAGAACGGACAGGTCGCCATCGTCGAGACCAAGGGCAACAAGGACTGCCACGTGATCCTGCGTGGCGGCAAGGCGCCCAACTACGACGCGGCGAGCGTCGAGGCCGCCTGCAAGGACCTCGAAGCGGCCAAGCTGCCCGGCACGCTGATGGTCGACTGCTCGCACGCCAACAGCAGCAAGCAGCACGAGCGCCAGATCGACGTGGCGAAAGACATCGCCTCGCAGATCGCGCACGGCTCACGCCGCATCTTCGGCGTGATGGTCGAGAGCCACCTCAAGGCCGGCGCGCAGAAGTTCAGCGCGGGCAAGGACGATCCGTCCAAGCTCGCCTACGGCCAGAGCATCACCGATGCATGCATCGGCTGGGACGATTCGCTCGAAGTGCTGAACGTGCTCAGCAGCGCGGTGAAAGCGCGCCGGGGCTGAGAAAGACAGCGTCTACTCGGAATCGCGAGCCAAGCGCTCGCTCTTCCAGTAGACGTCGTCCCCGCCCAACCCATCGAGGTTGGCGCGGTTGAGCACACGGGCGAGCACGAAGAGCAGGTCGCTCAAACGATTGAGGTACTGGCGCGGCTCGGGGCGCACCGTCTCGCTCGCCGCCAACGTGACCACCGAGCGCTCGGCGCGCCGCGCCACCGTGCGGCACACATGCGCGATGGCCGCGCTGCGCGTGCCGGCCGGGAGGATGAACTCCTTCAGGCGCGGCAGCGTCGCGTTGTAGTGCGCCAGCGCCTCGTCGAGCCGCAGCACCGCCTCGGCTTTCAAAAGCTCGTAGCCTGGGATCGACATCTCGCCGCCCAGGTTGAAGAGCTCGTGCTGAATCACCACCAGCAGCTCGCGCACGTCGTCGGGCAGCGGCTCCGCCAGCAGCACGCCGATGTGCGAGTTGAGCTCGTCGACGTCGCCGAGTGCGGCGATGCGCCCGTGGCTCTTGGGCACCCGCGTGCCGTCGCCGAGGCCGGTGGTGCCGTCGTCGCCGGTGCGGGTGGCGATCTGCGAGAGGCGGTTGGCCATGCTTACTGCTGCTGGCCGGCCGGTGCGGCCTGTTGCTGCATCTGCTGCTGGGCGGCCTTCGCGCGCTCGGTGTAGTCCTGGTAAGCCGGCATGGCGATGGCCGCGAGGATGCCGACCACGATGCCGATCACCGGGAAACCGAGGCCCAGCACCTTCACGCTCGTCGGGTTGGGCGGCGGCGGGTTGCCGAAGCGGTTGGCGCCGGGGCTGCCGGCCTTGAAGAGCCAGATCAGCGCCGCCAGCGGAATGAACGCCAGCAGCACGCTCCAGCCGCTCCAGTCCATGTCGTGCGAGCGCTGGATGAGCAGCAGCACGGTCAGCACGATGTAGGCGACGTAGGCCACCACGGCGAGCACGACCCCCGCGACCATCGAGCCGGTGGCGATCAGGAGGCCCATCACGCCGAGCGCGGCGTAGAGCACCAGGGTCGCCACGCTGATGTAGGCGAGGTAGCGCAACCGCCCCAGGCGGCCGCTGGCCGACCAGGCCTTGGGGGTGGAATACCCGGTGGTGGCCGGGGCGACGTCGGCGACCTCGGCGAGCGGCGGGTTGAATGGGTTGACGGCTGACATGGGCTCTCCCTCCTTGATGTGTGATTGGATGCACCGCGAGGGCGGTGCCGGCGCATCGTAGCCAGCGCGCGTGGCTACAGCAACCCGGCGCGTTTGACCGCGTGGTAACGGTTGACGAGCGCCACCGCCAGCGCATCGGGCTCCACGTCGACCGACAGCGCATCGTGCCCGGTCGTGCGCGCAAACGCATCGCCGCGCGCCTGGGTGAAGAGGTGCGCGGTGGCCACCTCGATGGCGTGCTGGTCGGCCACGATGGGCTGGGTGGCCAGCTTGCGCAACACCCGCTCGCGCAGGCTGGCCACCAGCACGAGGTGGCGGCTGCGCAGCAGCTTGAGCGCAGGCGTCAGCTCGGCGGCGTCTTCGTCGCGGAAGTTGGTGAGCATGATGACCAGGGCCCGCTTGGGCTGCACCTTGAGCAGCTCTTCGGCTGCCGCGAGGTAGTCGGAGTGGGTGGCGCTCGGCTCTACGTCGTAGAGGCGTGCCATCAGCGCGTTGAGCGTGGCGCTGCCCTTGCGCGGCGCGAAGCGGCGGCCCTGGCCCGGCGCATGGCCGAAGGTGATGGCGCCCACCTCGTCGCCTTCCTTCAGGGCCACGTAGCTCAGCAGCATCAGCGCGTTGAGCGCCTGGTCGAAGTGGCTGCCGTCGCGGCTGCGGTGCTCAAGCGACGCGCCTTCGTCGGCACGCATGCGCCGGCCGCAGTCGAGCAGGAAGATCACACGCTGGTCGCGTTCGTCCTGGAACTCGCGCACGATGGGCTTGCCGTGCCTCATGGTGGCTTTCCAGTCGATGTGGCGGATCGGGTCGCCGGGGCGGTAGTCGGCCAGCTGCTTGAAGTCCGTCCCCATGCCGCGCTTGGGGTAGGTCTTGATGCCGATGCTCGCCAGGCGCCGGTCGCCGGCCAGCCAGGCGTAGCGCGCCACGGCGGCGAAGTTGGGGTAGACGTGCAGGCGCTGCGCTTCGCCCACGGTGCGCAGCAGCTCGAAGCTGCCGCCGCGCGAGCGCAGCCGCAGCTGGGTGGCGCCCAGGTGCACCGGGCCGCGCCGCTGCGGTGTCACGCTGTACTGCAGCTCGAGTTTTTTCTTCGCCGGCAGGCTCACCTGCTGCGGCAGGCCATCGAAGCTCAGCTGCGGGTCGACTTCGTCGAACACCGCCACCTTCCAGCGCAGCGCGCTGTCATTCACCAGCGTGAGCTTGAGCACGCGCGGCACGCCGAGTGCGAGCGCGTCGGGCAGCGCTCGCGCCGTGCGCAATGGCGTGCGCCGCCAGGCGCGCAGCGTGAGCGCAAGGTCGGCTGCGACCCACAGCACCGCCGCCAGCGCGAGCGCGCCGCAGGCGAGGCTCACCGCCGCGAGCGGGGCGCCGAGCAGCAAGGCCGCCGCGCCCACGATCGCGGCGCCGGCCAGGGCCAGCACCGACGCGCGGCTGGGGATCAGGGCGAGCATGGAGCTCAGAGCCGAGGCGCCTCGACGCTGTCGAGCACACCTTCCAGCAACTCGCCCACGCTGCGCCCTTCGAGCTGCGCGTCCGGAGCCAGCAGCACCCGGTGGCGCAGGGCCGGCAGGGCGTGCAGCTTGATGTCGTCGGGCGTCACGAAGTCGCGGCTCTGCATCAGCGCCGTGGCACGCGCTGCGCGCACCAGCGCGATGGCCGCGCGCGGGCCGGCGCCGGTGGCCAGGCCGGGCCAGCTGCGCGTGGCGCGCACGAGGCGCACCGCGTAGTCGATCACCTTGTCGTCGGCGCGGATGAACGAGACCATGCGCTGCAGCGTGAGCACCGATCGTTCGTCGACGCGCGCGGCCACGCCTTCGAGCGGGAACTGGTCGCCCGTCTGCTGCTCGGTGGTGCGTTTGACGATGGCGGTCTCTTCGTCGTGCGGCGGGTAGCCGATGTCGATCTTGAAGAGGAAGCGGTCGAGCTGCGCCTCGGGCAGCGGGTAGGTGCCTTCGGTGTCGATGGGGTTCTGCGTCGCGAGCACCATGAAGGGCCGCGGCAGCGCATGTGTCTGCCCTTCGAGCGTGACCTGGTACTCCTGCATCACCTCGAGCAGCGAGGCCTGCGTCTTGGCCGGCGCGCGGTTGATCTCGTCGGCCAGCAGCAGGTTGGTGAACACCGGCCCGCGGTGCACGCGCAGCGTGCCGAGCGAGTTGGCCGAGTTGACATCCCCGCCGCGTGCGTCGAGCACCGCATGGCCGGTGATGTCGGACGGCATCAGGTCGGGCGTGAACTGCACCCGCGCGTACTGCAGCGACATCGCCTTCGCCAGCGAGCGCACCAGCAGCGTCTTGCCCAGGCCGGGCACGCCTTCGATCAGCACGTGGCCCGAGGCGACCAGTGCGACCAGGATCTGCCCGACCGCCTGCGACTGCCCGACCACCGCCTTGCCCACCTCGTTGCGCAGTTCGTTGAGCAGGCCGGCGGCGCGTTCGAGGTCCGTGGGTTTGAGTTGCATGGAGGTCCTCAGTCTTTCTTCGATGAGCGTGGAACGGGAGTCTTCTTCTGCACGAGCAGGCGGCGTGCGGTTTCGAGCAGTTCGAGCGTGGCGGGCAGGTCGTGGCGCTTGCGGGCGAGGCTCTTGTCGAGCGCCGAGGTGAGCGCGGCGGCGTCCTGGCCGGTGTGCTTCGCAATGGCGGCGGCGCGCTGGCCGCGGTCGAGCGTGTCGTAGAGGCGGATGTGGTTGCGCGCGGCGGCATCGAGCGCACGGATCTGCGCCGCGAGCAGCGCGTCGGGCCCTTGCTTGCGCAGGAATTGCGCGGTGCCCGAGATCTGCTCGGCCATCGAGCGGCGGCTGTGGGCGGCGATGGCGGCCAGCGGGCCGAAGCGGCGGGCGCCACGCCAGAGGGCGAAGACGAGCGCTGCCGCGGCGAAGAGCAGCACCGCGGCCGCCTCCTGCCACAGCCAGGCCAGCAGCGACGGGCGCGCTTCTTCGGTGACGAACCACACCACCGCGCCGGGCCGCGCCTGCAGCGTGGCCACGGTGGCCAGGCCGTTGTCGGATTGCAGCACCCGTTCGTTGTCGAGCAGGCCCATCGGCTTGATGACGGTCACCGTGCCGCGGCCCTTGGCCACGCGCAGCAGCAGCGGGCCGTCGCGCCCGTCGATGGACCACAGCGCCGGCCCCGCCGGCTCCAACTTCCAGCCCGAGTAGACGAAGCCGCAGAGCTTGTAGTGGCGTGCGCTGCCGGGGTAGTGGGGTGCGACGGAGGCCGGCTCCGCGGTGTCGTGGCAGGGCATCTTGAGCCGCTGCAGCACCGCCTTCTGGATCGGCTCGGCGGTCTCTTCTTCGCTGTCGTCGCGGTCATCGTCGTCGTCCGGGGCGTCAGCGTCCGCATCGTCTTGTGCGTCTTCGTCCCGCTTCTTGCGCCGCGGCGGCTCCAGCGGCTTCACCGGCAGCCAGCCCTTGAGCTGTTTCTGCTGGAGGTTGTCGCTGAAGATCACGAGGTGCCCGCCCGCTTCCACCCACTGCCGCAGGCGCTGCGCACGCTCGGGGAAGATGTCCCAGTGCCACGAGGTCAACAGCAGCGTGGCGCCTGCGGGCGGCAGTTGCGACAGGTTCGCCGGCTTCGCCACCGTGGCGCCCACACGGCGCAGCAGCTCCTGCGCGGCGTAGTGGCGGTTGCGCGCTGCCTCGCCGCGCGGTGGTGTGGGCACTTCGACCTCGGCCCACTCGGTGCACGAGGCCAGCCAGGCGACGAGCCCCAGCAGCATGGCCGCCATCAGGCCACGCAAAACCCAGGTGCGCTGGTTCTCGGTCATGCCGGCGCCCCCGTGCGGCGCAGCTGCTCGTCGAACTCGCGGCACAGCGCGATCACGCTCGCGTCCTCCGGCAGCCGCGCGCCATAGACGGCAACCTGCCAGGCCTGCACCAGGCGGCCGAAATACGCACTGCGCTCCGGCGGGAGCCGGCGTGCGGCCAGCGCCAGGCATTCGCCCTCGGTGCTGGCGGCGCGGATCGGCACCTGGTGCTGGTGCACCAGCCGCGACAAGGCGCCGCGGTACAGCAGCGAGAGCGCGGCGCGGTGTTCACCCTTCTGCCACAACGCGGCCGCGGCCTCGCCGATGCGCTCGGGCAAGCTCTCGGGGCGGATGTCGAGGTCGCGCACATGGCTGGGCAAGGGCCCGGCGGTGCTGCCCTTCACCGCCCCGGCGCGCACCCGCATCCAGTGCCGCAGGCCGACCAGCAAGAGCGCCACCAGCACCGCCGCCACCACCCACACCGCCACCCGGCCGGCTTCGGTCAGCCAGCGGGCGAAGTCACGCAGCCAGGCCCAGGTGCCGTCGTTCTTCGCGTCGGGTGGCTTCTTCTTCGCGTCGCCGCGGTCCTTGAAGCGCAGGGTTTTTTCCTTGCGCTTGCCCGCGAGGTTCGGGTCTTGCCGCAGCGCCTCGACCTCGCGGTTCACCTGCTCGCGGGTGACGGGCTGGGCCGGGGCGGACGCGGCCTCGGCGGCGGCCTGCGCCGGGCCAGCCAGCAGCGCGAGGCTCACGAGCAGGGTAGCGGCCTCAGAACGCACGGCGGAACTCCTGCTCGATGTCCCACGCTTCGAGCTGCACACGCCGGTTCAGGTACATCGCGAAGCCCGCCCCCACGTAGAACGGCTCCAGCAGCAAGACGATGCCGGCGTAGACGCTCGCGGTGCACAGCGAGGCCAGCACCTCGCTGCCTTCGCCGCGGCCGACGAGCCAGTCGAAGATGTCGCCACGCATCTGCTCGGGCGCGAACCAGAGCGCCAGCGCGAGGGCGCCGAAGGTGAGCGAGGCTTCGATGTTGGCGAAGGCGAAGTGCATGCCGCCGGCCGCCCCCTGCTGCTGCCGCAGCAGCTGCTTGCGGCGCTGGCGCCGTGCCTTGCCGCGCTGGCCTTCGAGTTGGTAGATCGGCTGCGTGAAGGCGCGCCACGGCGAGAAGCGGCGCCACAGCAGCGTGGTGAGGAGCTGCCCGCCCCACACGCTGCGCCGCTCGGCCCACAGGTCGGCGAAACGCGTCGGCTGCCCGAAGACCGCGCGCGACAGCACGAAGAGGATGCTGCGGTCCATCCAGGGCTTGAACCAGAAGATGAGGAAGCTGGGCAGCCAGGGCGAGATCTCCACCGTCGCCAGCGCGAGGATTGCGAAGACGGCGTACACCGGCGCCCAGGTGCGCCAGATGGAGCGGGCGTTCGCCTGCACCAGGCGCACGCCGAGGTCGGTCGCTTCCCACATGGGGCGCGGCCGCAGCTCGACCGCGATCGCGTCAACCCGCATGCACGCTCCTCGCGGGCGACGGCGACACGCGTGCCGGGCGGCCTTGCCAGCCGAGGTACGCGAAGACGAAGAGCCAGCACGCCCCACCCACGCCGTACTTCACCTCGGGCAGCACCCAGCGGGCCGACGACCAGAAGGCCTCGATCGCCGCCGCGATGACCAGCATGCCGATCACGCCGTAGACGATCACGATGGCCTCCGACGCCGCCCGGCGCAGCGCCTGCAGCCGCGTGTGGCGGCCGGGTGCGAGCAGCGCGTGGCCGAGTTGCAGGCCGGCGGCCCCCGCGAGCACGATGGCGGTGAGTTCGAACGCGCCGTGCGTGACGACGAAGGACCAGAAGTTCTCGACGTGCCCGCGCCCGGTGAGGTAGCCGGCCACCGCGCCGAGGAAGACCCCGTTGAAGAGGATGAAGAACACGCTGCCGATGCCGAGGAAGAGTCCGCCCGCAAAACACTGGAAGCCGATGCCGATGTTGTGCATCACGTAGTAGCCGAACATCTGCCAGTCGGTCGACGCGGTGCGGGTGCGGCCGAGGGCGCGCTCGCTGCCGCTGTACATCTGGTCGAACTCCTGCGCCTGCTCGGCGCTGGCGATGTGCAGGATGAAACCCGGGTCGAAGTAGCAGGCCAGCCCCATCGCGATCGCCGGCACCACGAAGAGCAGGGTGGCGGCGAGCAGGTACCAGCGCTGCTGCCGCACGGCCTGCGGGAAGTCGATCAACACCAGCTGGCGCAGGCGCGCCACGCCGTAGTCGTGGCGGCGGTAGATGAGGCGGTGCGCGCGCTGCGTGAGCGACTCCAGCCGCTGCGTGAGGTGGATCGGGTAGGCGCGCGCCTGCGACAGCGCCAGGTGCTCGCACGCGCGGCGGTACAACTCGGCCAGGCGCGCGCCGTCGAGCGGCTTGGGTTTGCCGGCGGGCTTGGCGGCCTTCTTCTCCTTGTCCTGGCTCTTGTCGCGAGGGCGCTTTTCGGCGCGGTCGAGCGCTTGCTCGAGCTCGTCCCACAGCGGGCCGTTCTGCGCTTCGAAGAGGCGGGGGGTCATGGGCGCTCTCCGGTGCGGCGCGGGTCGTGGCGGTTGCCGACCAGCCACTGCGCCACGCCCAGCAGCCGGCCGGTGGCGTCGCCGCCCTGGCCGGGTGTGACCGAGCGCGCGAGTTGCGCCAGCTCGTCGAGCCGGGCCGGGGTCAGCCGCTTGGCGCGCCCGGCCCAGGCCACGATGGCGGCCTGCTCGCGCGGGGCCAGGGCGCGGGTCGGGGCGGTGGCGGCGGCATCGGGCAGTTGGCCGTGCAGGGCCACGGTGTCGGCGTAGACCACCAGCGTGCCGGCGGCGAGGTCGCCCATGCGCTTGAAGTCGCGCCGCAGCAGCATCGTGAGCAAGCCGCTCGCGTAGAGGAAGGGGAAGAAGTCGGCCGCGCGCAGCAGGTTGCGCGTGAGGGCGGCGGCGGGTGTGACGGGCAGGCCCGAGTCCATCACCACCTGCAGGCCGAACATGCGCTTGCCCGGCGTCGCGCCCGAGCCGGTGAGCTCGAAGAACACCGGGTAGAACCACTCCAGCAGGAAGTAGCTCACGAGCAGCAAGCCCTGGCCCATGCCGCCGAGCGGGATGGCGGCGATCGACACCACCATGAAGAGACCGAAGCGCACGCCCAGGTCGACCATGTAGGCCAGCGCCCGGGCGGCGGCGCCGGCAGGGCGCAGCGACAGCGCGATGCCCTCGGGTGTTTCGGCGGTGTACAGCGTGTCGAGTGACACGGCCTGGTGCTCAGCAGCCACGTTGCGTCAGCGCCTCCCCGCGCATGGCATTGGTTTGCGGGCGGATTCTAGGGGTCGCTTTTTCTGCGGAAGCGCAGAATTGCAGATCCGATCGTGTTCGATCTGCCGTTGGAGCCTGCCTGTGAACGCCCCGCTTCCTTCCCATGTGCTGCCCCCGATGGAGCGGCGTCCGGTGCCCGCGGCGATGCACGAGGCCCTGAAAGCGCGTTTCGGCGAGCGTTGTTCGGCGGCGCTCGCGGTGCGCGAGCAGCACGGCCGCGACGAGTCGCCGTTCGACGTGGCGCCGCCCGACCTCGTCGTCTATTGCGAGAGCACGGAAGACGTGGCCTTCGTCGTGCAGCAGGCCGATGCGCATGCGGTGCCGGTCATTCCGTTCGGCGTGGGCTCTTCGCTCGAAGGGCATCTGCTGGCGGTGCAAGGCGGGGTGAGCATCGACCTGTCGCGCATGCAGAAGATCGTGTCGCTCGAGCCCGACGACCTCACGGTCACCGTGCAGCCGGGCGTGACCCGCACTCAGCTCAACAACGAGATCCGCCACAGCGGCCTGTTCTTCCCCATCGACCCCGGCGCCGATGCGAGCCTCGGCGGCATGACCGCCACACGCGCCAGCGGCACCAACGCCGTGCGCTACGGCACGATGCGCGAGAACGTGCTGGGCCTGACCGTCGTCACGCCGCAGGGCGAGGTGATCCGCGCCGGCACGCGTGCGCGCAAGTCGAGCGCCGGCTACGACCTCACGCGGCTGATGGTGGGCAGCGAAGGCACGCTCGGGGTGATGACCGAGATCACGCTGCGCCTGTACCCGCTGCCCGAGGCGGTGCTGGCGGCGGTGTGCACCTTCCCGAGCGTGGACGCGGCCGTGCGCACCACGATCCAGATCATCCAGCTCGGCGTGCCCATCGCGCGCTGCGAGTTGCTCGATGCGAACACGGTGCGCGCCGTCAACCTGCGCGACAAGCTCGGCCTCACCGAAGCGCCGATGCTGCTGATGGAGTTCCACGGCAGCGAGGCCGGCGTCGCCGAGCAGTCGGCCACCGTGCAGGCGATTGCCGACGAGCTGGGTGGCCAGGGTTTCGAATGGGCCACGACGCCGGAGGCGCGCACACGGCTGTGGGCGGCGCGCCACCACGCCTACCTCTCGGCCTTGCAGACCAAGCCGGGTTGCCGCGCCGTCACCACCGACACCTGCGTGCCCATCTCGCGGCTGGCCGATTGCATCAACGAGAGCGTGGCCGAGGTCGACGCGAGCGGCCTGTCGTACTTCCTCGTCGGCCACGTGGGCGATGGCAACTTCCACATGGGTTACCTCGTCGACCCGAACGTGCCGGCGGAACGTGAGCTGGCCGAGCAGCTGAACCATCAGCTCGTGCAGCGTGCGCTGAAGGTGGGTGGCACCTGCACCGGCGAGCACGGCGTGGGCCTGCACAAGATGGGCTTCCTGGTCGAGGAAACGGGCGAGGGCGCTGTCTCGATGATGAAGACGCTGAAGCGCGCACTCGACCCGAAGAACATCATGAACCCTGGAAAGATCTTCAGTTAGCAGAGCCAAACCCCGCCCGTAGACTCGGCGGGTGAAGTCCCTCCCACTCTCCCAGCTCATCTCCCACACGGCCGACGCGGTGCAGGCCGTGCGTGCCGGCCGCTCCCTCAACGACGCCTTGGCGCGCTGCCCCCACGAGGCCCGGCCCGGCGTGCAGGCTTTGTCGTTCGAAGTGCTGCGCCGGCTCGGTGCGGCGCAGGCGATCCGCGCTCGGCTGGCGCCGAAGACGCCTTCGCCGCCGGTCGATGCGCTGCTGCTGACCGCGCTCGCGCTCCTGTGGCCCGACGCGCAAGACGGCGCCCGCTACGAGCCCCACACGGTGGTCGACCAGGCGGTGGAGGCGGCCAAGCGCCGCTCGCAGTCCAGCGCGCCCTTCATCAATGCGGTGCTGCGGCGGTTCCTGCGTGAGCGCGACACGCTCGTGGCCGCCGCCCAGGCCGACCCGGTGGCCCACCACAACCACCCGCGCTGGTGGATCGACCGGCTGCGCGCCGACTGGCCTGAGCACTGGCAGGCGGTGCTCGACGCCAACAACCACCACCCGCCGATGGCGCTTCGGGTCAACACCCGCCGCGGGTCGGTCGAGGCCTACCGCGAGCGTCTGCGGCAGGCGGGCATCGCGTCGCAACCGGCCGGAGCGCAGGGCCTGGTGCTGGCCTCGCCGGTGCCGGTGCAGCAGTTGCCCGGCTTTGCCGAGGGCGACGTGTCGGTGCAAGACACCGCCGCCCAGCTCGCCGCGCCGCTGCTGATTGGCGACGGACTGCCGCCCGGCGCGCGTGTGCTCGACGCCTGTGCGGCCCCCGGCGGCAAGACGGCGCACCTGCTGGAGTTGGCCGACCTCGACGTGCTCGCGCTCGACGCCGACCCGGTGCGCCTGGAGCGTGTCCACGACACCCTGCGCCGCCTTGGCCTCCAGGCCCGCAGCGTCGCCGCCGACGCCCGCCGCCCCGCCGACTGGTGGGACGGCCGACCCTTCGACGCGATCCTGCTCGATGCCCCCTGCAGCGCGTCCGGCATCGTGCGCCGCCACCCCGACGTGCGCTGGCTGCGCCGCGACAGCGACATCCCCGCCCTGGCCCGCACCCAGGGCGAGTTGCTCGACGCGCTGTGGCCGCTGCTCAAGCCGAGTGGGCGCTTGCTTTACTGCACATGCTCGGTGTTCAAGGCCGAAGGCCAGCAGGTGATCGACGCTTTTTTGCAACGCCGAGGCCCCGCAGAAGCCTCGCTGCAGCCCACCGCACCCGGCCACCTGCTGCCGCTGCCCGACAATTCGGGCAACGGCGCGGCGCCCGCTTCAGGTGCATCGCCAGACGGCTTTTTCTACGCTCTGCTGGCCAAAGCTTCCTGACCGAGGCTTCCTGACTTTTGCTCTGCGCACGACCTTCCCGCACCGTTTCTTCGCCGTTGCCTGCCTGGATCCGGTCGCTCGTCGGCTGGGTGCGCCATGCGGGCGGCGCGGTGCTGGCCGCGCTGGCCCTGAGCCTGGCGGTGGGCAGTGCCCAGGCCGAGCCCGTCACCCTCGACAGCTTCGAGCTGACCCGCAGCGACGAAGGCTTGGCGCTGAGCTTCGCGGCCCGCTTCGAGCTCTCCAAGCCCATCGAGGAAGCGTTGCAAAAAGGCGTGCCGCTCTTCTTCGTCGCACAGGCCGAGGTGTTCCGTGACCGCTGGTACTGGGCCGACAAGCGCCTGGCGCAGGCCACGCGCACCTGGCGCCTCGCCTTCCAGCCGCTGACGCGCAAGTACCGCGTCACCTATGGCGGCCTGAGCCAGCACTACGACAGCCTGCCCGACGCGCTGACCGCCGTCACGCGCAGCGTGAACTGGAAGCTGGTCGATGCCTCCCAGCTCGACGATGGCAAGCACTATGTCGAGTTCAGCTACCAGCTCGACACCACCCAGCTGCCGCGGCCGATGCAGATCGGCATCGGCGGCCAGTCCGACTGGTCGTTCAAGGTCGAGCGCACCCGGCGCTTGAACTAGTCTCCACGCCATGAAGAAAGCGACCCGCTGGGCCTGGATCATCTCCCTGGTCGCGGTGACGGGCGCCGGCCTGGTGCTCGTCTTCCTGCTGTCGCTCGCCACCAACAGCCGCGGCCTCTACGAGCGCCACTACGTGTGGCTGTTCTGGGTCAACGTGGTGGTGGCCTCGCTGCTCGTGCTCGTGATCGGCATTGCCGGCGTGCGCCTGATGGTGCGCGTGCGGCGCGGCAAGTTCGGCAGCCGCCTGCTGCTGCGGCTGGCGGCGGTGTTCGCGATGGTGGGCGTGGTGCCGGGCCTCCTGATCTACGTGGTGTCCTACCAGTTCGTCTCGCGCAGCATCGAGAGCTGGTTCGACGTGAAGGTGGAAGGTGCGCTCGACGCCGGCCTGAGCCTCGGCCGCGGCACGCTCGACGCGCAGCTCAACGACCTCACGACCAAGACCCGGCTCGCCGCCGAGCGCCTGGCCGACACACCCAACCCGGTGCCGCCGCTGGTGCTCGAGCGCCTGCGCGAGCAGCTCTTTGCGCAGGAGGTCACCTTGCTCGGCTCCAATGGGCAGGTGCTCGTCACCGCTGGGGGGCTGACGGGGGCGCTGGCGCCCGAGCGGCCGAGCCCCCTGCTGCTGCGGCAGGCGCGCAGTGCGCGCATCACCGGCCAGCTCGAAGGGCTGGACGAAGACGCCGCCGCGCAATCGGGCAGTGCGCGTATCCGCACGCTGGCCCACATGCCGAGCAACAGCCTCTCGCTCGGGCCACAAGACCGCTTTCTCATGGTCACGCAGTTGCTGCCGAGCGCGATGGTCACGCAGGCGCTGGCGGTGCAGGCGGCCTACCGCGAATACCAGCAGCGGGCGCTGGCGCGCGAGGGCCTGCGCCGCATGTACATCGGCACGCTCACGCTCACGCTGATCCTTGCGGTGTTCGGTGCGCTGCTGCTCGCGGTGACGCTCGGCAACCAGCTCGCGCGCCCGCTGCTCGTGCTCGCCGAAGGTGTGCGCCAGGTGGCGCGAGGAGACCTCACGCGCAAGCCGGTGTTCGCCTCGAAAGACGAGCTGAGCGGCCTCACACGATCGTTCGCCGACATGACCGAGCAACTTTCCGAAGCGCGCTCGCTGGTGCAGCGCAGCCTGGCGCAGCTCGAAGCCGCGCGCAGCAACCTGCAGACCATCCTCGACAACCTCACGGCCGGTGTGATCGTGTTCGACCGCGAGGGCCACATCGACACCGTGAACCCCGGCGCCACGCGCATCCTGCGCCAGCCGGTCTCGGCCTACCGCGGCCGCACGCTCGACGAAGTGCCCGGCCTGCAGGAGTTCGCCGCCGCGGTGCGGCAGCGCTTCGAGCAGCACCAGGACAGCCCCGAAGCCGGCGAGCGCGACCACTGGCAGGACGCCTTCGACCTGCAGATGGTCGACCGCCGCGCCAGCGAAAAGAGCGGCGGCAACGACGGCGACAAGATCACCCTGCTCGTGCGCGGCGCCGCCATGCCGCACGCAGGGCGCCTGATGGTGTTCGACGACATCACGGAGGTGGTGTCGGCCCAGCGCGCCGAAGCGTGGAGCGAAGTCGCGCGCCGCCTGGCGCACGAGATCAAGAACCCGCTCACCCCCATCCAGCTATCGGCCGAGCGCCTGCAGCACAAGCTCGAGTCCAAGCTCGAAGGGCTCGACCAGGCGATGCTCGCGCGCTCGGTCGGCACCATCGTCAACCAGGTGCAGGCGATGAAGCAGCTCGTCAACGAGTTCCGCGACTACGCCCGCCTGCCGGCTTCCAAGCCGCAGGCGCTCGACCTCAACGCGCTCGTCACCGAAGTGCTCGCCCTCTACGCCACCCCGCAGGAAGCCGGGCGGCTCAGGCCTGAGCTGACCCCCGGGCTGCCTCCGATCCTCGGCGACGCCTCACAGCTGCGCCAGGTCATCCACAACCTCGTGCAGAACGCGCTCGACGCCATCGCCGACCGTCCCGATGGCTGCGTGCGCCTGCGCACCGAGATCGCCCGCACCGAGCAGGGCGAGCTGCGCGCCGTGCGCCTGCAGGTGCTCGACAACGGCCCGGGTTTCTCGGAGAAGGTGCTCAAGCGCGCCTTCGAGCCCTACGTCACCACCAAGACCCGCGGCACCGGCCTTGGCCTCGCGGTGGTCAAGAAAATTGCCGACGAGCACGGCGCCCGCATCCGCTTGGCCAACCTCACCTACACGGGCCCGGGCGGCGCCGAGGTGGCGGGCGCGCAAGTTTCGCTATCATTTTCGAAATTTGCGCCGGCCGACAGCACCACCGCTGTTCCAGCACCTCCCGAGGCCAGTGCGCACTGAGGATTCATGGCCACCATTCTTGTTGTCGACGACGAACTGGGCATCCGCGCCCTGCTGTCCGAAATCCTGAGCGATGAAGGCCACAGCGTCGAGCTGGCCGAGAACGCGGCGCAGGCCCGGGCCATCCGCGAGCGGGTGCGCCCCGACCTCGTGCTGCTCGACATCTGGATGCCCGATGTCGATGGCATCACGCTCCTCAAGGAGTGGGGGGCGTCGTCGCTGCTGACGATGCCGGTGATCATGATGTCGGGCCACGGCACCATCGACACCGCCGTCGAGGCCACCAAGGTCGGCGCGATCGCCTTCCTCGAAAAGCCCATCACGTTGCAAAAACTGCTGCGTGCCGTCGAGCAGGCCCTGGCCAAGCCGGCCGCACGCGCTGCGGGGGCCAACCACCACAATGCCCTGGCCCCTGCCCGCGTGGAGATCGGGCTCGCGATCGAAGGCGCGGTGTCGGGCGTGGCGCCGATGCTGCCGCCGGTGCCGCTGGTGTTGGGCCCACAACCCGAGCAGCTCTTCGAGCTCGACCGCCCCCTGCGCGAGGCGCGCGATGCGTTCGAGAAAAGCTACTTCGAATTTCACCTGGCCAAGGAAAACGGCAGCATGACGCGCGTGGCCGAAAAGACCGGCCTCGAGCGCACGCACCTCTATCGCAAGTTGAAGCAGCTGGGCGTCGACCTGAGCCGCAACAAGCGCGGTGCCGGGGGCAACTGAGTTTGGCTATAATCGCCGGCTCGCTTACAAGAATTTCGGCCAAGTAGCTCAGTTGGTAGAGCAGCGGATTGAAAATCCGCGTGTCGGTGGTTCGATTCCGCCCTTGGCCACCAAACATCCCTAACGGGGACAGGCACTTAGCAGGTTCACTCTGCTAAGTGCTTTTTTGTTTGGCAGCGCTGATGCGAGCCTGTCGATTTGGCGGTGTGTGGATCGTCGTAGGGGGAGAGCCTGCGCAGGCGCGTAGGCGGGCCCGTCACCGACCCACTGGAAACTGCCATGACCTGCACGCTCTACTACTCACGCAACCCGAATCCGCGGCTGGCCGTGGCCGTGGCCCGGTACCTGGCGGCACCGGTCGAGCTCGAGTGGGCCGCGCCGCTCGCACCTGGGCAGGCCGACAGGTTCCGCGCGCTGAACCCGTCGTTGCGCGTGCCGATCCTGGCCGAGGGCGCCGGTTCGCTGTGGGAGGCAGACGCCATCGCGTGCCGTCTCTCGCAGATGCAGGGCTCGGACTTCTGGCGCAGCGGCGCTGACTTGCCCGACATGATCCGCTGGATCAGCTGGGCGCGCGATCACTTCATGCGGGCTTGCGACATCGTGCACTTCGAGCGCGGCACCAAGCAGCGCTACGGCCTCGGCCCGGTCGACGAGGGTGTGTTGGCCCAGGGTCTGTCGCTGTTCCACGAAAGCGCCGCCGTGCTTGATGCGCAATTGCGCGGGCGCGAGTGGCTGCTGGCGAGTGGCCTCAGCTACGCAGACTTCCGCATGGCGGCCTTCCTGCCCTTCAACGACGTGGCCCGGCTGCCGCTGTCCGACTACCCGGCCGTGGAGCGGTGGCATCAGCGCCTCACGTCCATGCCCGCTTGGGCCGACCCGTTTGCGGGCCTGAACGCGCCCCAGCTGCCGCCCGTCCCGCGCTGACTTGAGGCGGTCAGGCCAGCCCGGCCGTCGGACTGGGGCTTGCGCCCGGAGCGGTCTCGGTGGCCTCGGACACCGACGGGGCGGTGGGGGCCTCGAGCGGCACCTCGTCGTTGCTCGCCAGCCGGTTGCAATACAGCAGCAACTCGTCGATCTCGTTGGACTTGTCGAACACGCAATCGGCGCCAAGCTCCAGGCAGCGGTTGCGCATCTCGGGTGTCGCGTGGTTGCTGAACACCACCCACTTGGCCGGCTTGTAGACGCCGGCGCCGGCCTTCAGCACACCGAGGCCGGAGCCGCCCTTCAGGTAGATGTCGACGATCACCAGATCGCAGTCGTCGTGGGCGCCCCGGTGGTCGATCCAGTCGAGGGCGGTGAGTTCGTCTTCGGCCGTGCCCACCACCTCCACCGGCACGGACTCTTCGAGAAGTGCCACCAGGCTCTCGCGGATGACGGGGCTGTCTTCGACGATGTAGGTTTTGAGGGCGTGCATCGGTGGGGCTCCGTCTTCAGCGCATGCGGACTTCGCCGTGCGTGCCCAGGTCGTGCGGCGGGCGGCCGGTGATGGCCGATTTCGCCATCGCGATCAGCTGCACCAGCTTGCTCGACTTCACGTCCCAGTAGTCGGCGTGGGTGATCTGCACCTGCACCAGCGCGAGATCAGGGTCGTTCGGGCCCTGCGGGAACCAGGCCTCGTTCATCTTGTTCCAGAGCTGCTCCTTCTTGGCCGCGTTGTCGACCACGCGGGCCACGCCCGACACCGACACGTAGCTGTCGTCGCCCGGGTCGGCGTACACCACGTTGACCTCGGGGTCGGCGCGCAGGTCGGCCACGGGCTCTCCGCTTGCCGACATGAAGAACCACAGGCTGCTGTCTTCGTCGACCTTCGTGTTCTGCGTCGTCATCGGGCGCGAGTGGAGATGGCCGTTGCGGTGGTGCGTGGTGAACATCGCGAACTTGATGTCCTTGATCAGGTCCCAAAGCTTCTCGCGGGAGGAGGTGTCTCGGTCGTCCATGGTGTGCTCCTGCTGTGTGGGGTGGTGGCCACTTTTCGTGTGGCCCATGCGACCATTGAAACAGTCGCCCCTTCTCCAATCGATCAGCCGCGGGCGCCTCCGCGTGTAGGAGGTGTCTGGTCTTCCGCTCCGAAAGCGCCAATGCCCCACGACGTCAGCCTAATTTCCACCATCGCCGCCGGTTTTGGTCTTGCGCTCATCTTCGGCTTCATCGCCGCCAGGCTGAAGGTGCCGCCGCTCGTGGGCTACCTGCTCGCCGGCATCGTGATCGGGCCCGCGACGCCGGGTTTCGTGGCCGACGTGGGCCTGGCCAGCCAGCTGGCCGAGATCGGCGTGATGCTGCTGATGCTGGGTGTGGGCCTGCATTTCTCGGTAGCCGACCTGATGGCCGTGCGCCGCATCGCCATCCCCGGCGCGGTGCTGCAGATCGCCGTGGCCACGGCAATGGGCCTCGGGGTGGGCTACGCCTGGGGCTTCGGGTTGGGGGGCGGCCTGGTGTTCGGCCTCTGCCTGTCGGTGGCCAGCACGGTCGTCTTGCTGAGGGCGCTGGAAGCGCGCGGGGTGCTCGAGTCGATGAACGGCCGCATCGCGGTCGGCTGGCTGGTGGTCGAAGACCTGGTGATGGTGCTGGTGCTGGTGCTGGTGCCGCCGCTCGCGCCGCTGCTGGGTGGGCAGGCTGCCGCCGGCCCTGCGGCGCCCGAGGGGCAGAGCCTGTGGATGACGCTGGGCATCACCTTGGCCAAGGTGGCGGCCTTCATCGCGCTGATGCTGGTCGTGGGCCGCCGTGTCTTCCCCAAGCTGCTGTGGTGGGTGGCGCGCACGGGGTCGCGCGAGCTCTTCACCCTGTGCGTGGTGGCCGCCGCGGTGGGCGTGGCCTTCGCGTCGGCCAAGCTCTTCGATGTGTCGTTCGCGCTCGGCGCCTTCTTTGCCGGGATGATGATGCGCGAGTCGGAGTTCAGCCACCGCGCGGCCGACGAATCGCTGCCCTTGCGCGATGCCTTCTCGGTGCTCTTCTTCGTGTCGGTGGGCATGCTCTTCAATCCGCAGGTGCTGCTCGACGAGCCGCTGCGCGTGCTGGTGGTCGTGGCCATCATCATGGTCGGCAAGACGCTCGCGGCCGTCGCGCTCGTGCTCGCCTTCCGTTACCCGATGAACAGCGCGCTCACCGTCGGGGCGAGCCTTGCGCAGATCGGCGAGTTCTCGTTCATCTTGGCCGGGCTCGGCATGGCGCTCGGGCTGATGCCGCAGGAAGGGCACAGCCTGATCCTCGCCGGGGCACTGATCTCGATCGCGCTCAACGCGGTGCTCTTCCGTGCCATCGAGCCGGTGCAGAACTGGCTGCGCGAGCGCTCGCCGCTGGCACGGCGGCTGGAGATGCGTGACGACCCGCTGGCCGAGCTGCCGACCTCGGTGCACCCAGCCTTCCTGAGCGGCCAGGTCGTGCTCGTCGGCTACGGTCGCGTGGGCCGGCGCATCGCGCAGCAGCTCGACGCGCACCGCGTGCGCTACGTGGTGGCCGAGCAGAACCGCGAGCGTGTGGAGGAGCTGCGTGCGCGCAACGTGCCCGCGGTCAGCGGCGACGCCACCGACCCGGGTGTGCTGATCCAGGCCCACATCGCGCAGGCCGGCATGCTCGTCATCGCCACGCCCGACGCCTTCGGTGCACGCCAGATGATCGAGACCGCGAGGACGCTCAACCCCGGCATCGAAGTCGTGATGCGCGCGCAGAGCGACGACGAGGCCGCCCTTATCGCGCAGGAGGGCCTGGGCACCGTCTTCATCGGCGAGCACGCCCTGGCCGCGACGATGGGCCACCACGTCCTGTCGCGCATGCAGCCCCCCGGCGCGCACCCCTCGGCGCACTGACAACCGGTAACAGCGACCCGCGCCCTTCCTGCTGCAATCAGGTCCGCTCCCGCTGCGGTGGGGCGCGGAACCACACTCGATCACACAGGGGGGCCCATGCCGGCACAACGTTGCACCACTTCCTCGGGCGCGCCCGCGCGCGGCGCCGAGCGCTGGCAGCGTGTGGTGGTGGGTGCTCTCTTCGCCGCGGTGCTGGCCGGTTGTGGTGGCGGTGGCGGCGGTGGTGGCAGCAGTGCCCCGGCACCGGCGCCCGGCACCGGCACGCAGAACCCGCCGCCGCCACCGCCCCCACCACCGCCGCCGCCGCCGTCGCCACCCGCCACCCTCTCGCAGCGCGACGCGGTGCGGCTGGCCGACCAGGCCACCTTCGGCCCGACCGAAGCCCTGGTCGCGAGCATCCGATCGCAGGGCGCTTCGGCCTGGGTCGCTGCGCAGATGCAGCTCAACAGCTCGCGCTACTCCAGTGGCGGCGACGGTGCCGTGCACCAGTACACCGGCGCTGGCGAGTTCTGCACCGGCCGCGGCACCAACTGCTGGCGCGACTGGTACTCCACCGAGCCGCTGCTGTCCGACTTCTACCGCAACGCGCTCAGCCAGCCCGACCAGCTGCGCCAGCGTGTTGCGTATGCGTTGCAACAAATCGTTGTCGTCAACAACCTCGACGTCTCGGGCACCTACGGCTTTCGCAATTACCACAACGTGCTGATCCGCGAGGCCTTTGGCAACTACCGCCAGGTGCTGAAGAAGGTGACGCAGTCGCCGGTGATGGGCGACTTCCTCAACAACGCCAACAACGACAAGGACGCGCCGAACGAGAACTTCGCGCGCGAGCTGCTGCAGCTCTTTTCCATCGGCACCTGCGAGCTCAATGCCGATGGCACGCTGCGCGGCGGCACCTGCACGCCCACCTACACCAACGAGCAGGTGCGCGCCTACGCCTATGCACTCACCGGCTGGACCTACCCCGCCGGTGGCGCCACCTCGTATGGGTGCTATCCCACCGGCGCCAACTGCCGCTACTACGGTGGCGCGAACGACGGCGACATGGTGCCCGTGGCGCGCTACCACGACACCGCCGCCCGCACGCTGCTCAACGGCTACTCGCTGAGCGCCGGCCACACCGCGCCGCAGGCGCTCGAGACCGTGCTCGACAGCGTGATGACGCACCCCAACACCGCGCCCTTCATCGGCAAGCAGCTGATCCAGCACCTGGTCAGCAGCAACCCCTCGCCGGCCTACGTGGGCCGTGTGGCCACGGCCTTCGCGACCGGCCGCCACGGCAGCTTCGGCACCGGCCAGCGCGGCGACCTCGCGGCCACCGTCGCCGCGGTGCTGCTCGACGCCGAAGCGCGCGGCGACACGCCCGGCCGCACCGGCGGCAAGTTGCGCGAGCCGGTGCTCATGTTCACCGGCGTGTTGCGAGGGCTCAACGGCACCACCGACGGCGACGCGCTGGGCTGGTGGTGGGGCGAGTGGATGCGCCAGCACATGTTCCGCGCGCCCTCGGTCTTCAACTTCTACCCGCCCGACTACCCCGTCGCCGGCACCGCGCTCGTGGGCCCGGCCTTCGGCATCCACAACGCCAACACTGCGCTCGCGCGGCTCAACTACCTCACCTACCTGCTCGACTGGGGCGGCACACCGGCCGCCAACAGCGGCGCGGCCAACCCGCTCGGCACGCTCGTGAACCTCTCGGCCTACACGGCCGATGCCACCGACGCAGGCGTGCTGGTCGATCGCCTCTCGAACCTCGCGCTCGGCCGCACGCTGAGCGGCACGGCGCGCAGCGAGGTCGTGCGCGCCACCGAGTGGTGGACGTCCGCACGCGACCCGGCCAACTGGCGCGTGAACCGCGTGAAGACCGCCGCGTTCCTGATCTACGGCTCGCCCCACTACCACGTGCAACGCTGAGGACGACGACGAACATGAACCGCAAAGCCTCTTCCAAAGCACTGCCGGCGATGAACCGCCGCCAATGGCTCGTGCGCAACAGCGCCGCACTCGCGGGCGCGCTCGGTGTCGGCGCGCTCGCCAACCTCACCCTCGGCACGCGCCGCGCCTGGGCCGGCGACTACAAGGCGCTCGTGTGCGTCTTCCTCTACGGCGGCAACGACGGTCTCAACATGGTCGTGCCCAACGACGCCACACGCTACGGCCAGTACGCCGCCGTGCGCCGTGGCCTCGCCCTCCCGCAGGCGAGCCTGCTGCCGATGAGTGGCATCAACTACGGCCTGCACCCGGCACTCGCCGGCCTCGCGCCCGCCTGGGCTTCCGGCGACCTTGCGCCCGTCTTCAACGTCGGCACGCTGGCGCGGCCGCTCACCAAGTCGCAGTTCCGTGCGCTGCCCGAGAGTTCGCCCGACAAGCCGGCCAACCTCTTCTCGCACTCCGATCAGCAGATCGAGTGGGAAACCGGCAGCACCAGCCCGCTCACCCGCAGCGGCTGGGGCGGCCGTGCGTCGGCCGCGCTCGGCACCGTCAACCCGGTGATCTCGGTGGCCGGCAGCACACGCTTCGGCCTCACCGAATCGGTGTCGCCGCTGGTGCTGCCCGACACGCCGGGCGATGTGTTCGGCGCCTACGTGCTCACGCCCGAAGCGCAGCAGTACGCGCCCTTCGTGGCGCGCAAGGATGCGCTCAATGCGCTCTACGCCAGCGGGCAGGACAACGACCTCGCCGAGGCCTACGCCACCGCGCAGCGCAATGCCTTCGCCGTCTCCGAGCGGCTGGGCGGCCTGGTGGCGGTCGAGCCGGGCGGTGCGGGTGCGGTGGCGGCCATCGACGCCGCCTTCGCCTCGCTCGTCGGCAGCGATGGCGAGTTCACGACGGGCCTGGCGGGCCAGATGTACCAGATCGCCAAGCTCATCGTCGCCAACGCCACGGTGGGCGGCAACAAGCAGATGTTCTTTGCCTCGCTCGATGGTTTCGACACCCACGGCAACCAAGTCGCCGGCGGCGCGCCCACCACCGGCAACCACGCCAACCTGCTGCGCGAGCTGGGCGATGCGCTCGGTGCCTTCTACACCGCGATGCACACGCTCGGCCTCGGCCCCGACGTCACCGCCTTCACGCAGAGCGACTTCGGCCGCACCTTCGTGCCCAACAACAGCCTGGGCACCGACCACGCCTGGGGCAATACCCAGCTGGTGGTGGGCGGTGCGGTCAACGGTGGTGCGAGCTACGGCACCTTCCCGCAGCTCGTGCTCGGCGGCCCCGACGATGTCGGCGTCGACAACTGGGAGCTGCAAGGCCGGTGGATCCCCACCACCGCGGTCTCGCAGTACGCGGCCACGCTGCTCGGGTGGTTCGGCGCCAGCGATGCGCAGATCGACACCGCGCTGCCCGGCCTCGCGGCCTTCGGCAGCAACCGTCGCCTGGCGTTTCTCTGAGGCGTCTCTGGGCCCGCGCTGCGGGCACTGTCAAACGCCCTCGACGAACATCGAGGCGGCGATGATTGGGGTACGCCCTCGTCTCGAATGACGGAACCATCGGCGCGGCGGCCGTGTCGGACAGGGCCAAGTGCGCATCACCTGTTCCTCGCCTGACCGTGCCCCCATCCACCCGCTCGCCCCACGACAAGACCACCACCCGCTCCGCGAGCGCTCCGCCTCGGACCTATTCCACCGCCTACGTGGCGCAGCGTCTCGGCATCTCCATCCCGACGGTGCAGCGCTGGGTCGATGCCGGCCGGCTGAAAGCCTGGAAGACGCCGGGCGGCCACCGCCGCATCGACGCGGCGAGCGCCGACCGCCTGTTCGAGACGCAGGCGGCTCCAGTTGAAGCCGACATCGAGCCGGTGCCCAACGGTGCCGAGTCGCTGTCGGTGGTGATCGTCGAAGACAACGCCGAAGAGAGCGGGATCCTGCGCGAACTCGTCGGCGCGGCCTTGCCCCAGGCGCAGGTGAAGGTGTTCGACAGCGGCATCCAGGCGCTGGTGGCGATCGGGCAGCACGCGCCCGACGTCTTCGTCACCGACATCGTCATGCCCCACATGAACGGCGCCGAGATGCTGCGCCAGCTCTCCACGCAGTGCGTGGTGCGGCCGCGGCTCATCGTGGCGGTCTCGAGCTTCGGCGAGAAGCGCCTGGCCGAGCTGGGTGAGTTGCCGCCGCAGGTTCATTTCGTGGGCAAGCCGGTCGACCGCGAACCTTTCATCGCGCTGCTGCGTGGCATGCAGTAGGTCGCGCTTGCGTGGCGATCTTCAAGCTCCGGCGCGACCTCGCGGCGGCAGCGACGCCGCGATGCACAGCTGCGCCACCCAGTAGGTCGACAGGATCCACAGCGCCGAGAGCGGCAGCGGGCTGGCGAACTTGTTGATGGCGAGCAGGCTGTCGGAGGCCATGAAGAGCGCGCCGCCGATGGCCGCACGGCGCGCGAAGGGCGAGGCCGGTGCGCTGCGCCACCACGCCGCCGCCTGCGCCGCCATGCAGGCCAGGCACACCACGTAGCCCACCACCGGCACGCGCAAGGCCGACGGCACGTCGCTCCACAGCTGGCTCAGGATCAGCGCCGCCACCACGCCGTAGACCGCGAACACCACGGGCTTGGCACCGAAGCGCACCGGCACACTGAAGGCGGCGATGTAGGCCAGGTGCGCCAGCAGGAAAGACACCAGCCCGGACAGGAAGCCTTGCCCCGGCCACAGCAGGAACACATCGCCCGCCAGCGACAGCCACAGCCCGATGAGGATGCGGCGGCGCTGCACCGGCACTTCGGCCCCGCGCGTGAAGGCCCACGCGATCACGAGCAGCGTGGTCAGCGGCTTGAAGACGAAGGCGAGCGACGGTGGCAGCGCACCGGAGGCGGCGGCGATGCACAGTGCGGCGCTCGCCATCGCGAGCAGCGGCAGGGCGGGGCTGGGGTTCATAGGCGGGGCGCGGCGTGCGGCCGCAGTTCTTCGAGGTGCTGGCGCAGGTAGCGCAGGAGGGTACGCCGCTTCTCCGGCCCGCGCACGCCGTCGCTGGCCGCCGCGCCAGGCTCGGCCAGCAGCGCCGGAAAGCGCTCCTCCACCCGCGCGTAGATCGCGCGCCACTGCTTCTTGAGGGTGTGCATCGACACACCCAGCAGCGCCGCGATCTCCTCGTCCGACTCGTCGAAGAGGGCGCGCCGCAGCAGCCGCTGCTCGGCGCCGCGGAAGTGGAAGCGCGGCGGTGTGTGCTCGAAGATCTCGCGCAGCTGGAACCCCGGCAGCTTGTGCAGCGCCTCGCGGCGCGTGAGGCTGAAGAGTTCGGGCAGGCCCTGGCCGCTCGCGGGCTGGTTGTGCGCGCTGCGCTGGACCATGCCCACGCTTGCCATGTACTCGCGTTCGGACTGGAACGCCTCCTGGAACACCTCGCGAACCCGGTGCCCGGCATGCGCCACGCGCATCGCCACCACGCCGGCCGACAGCACCGCCACCGCATGCGGGTCGCGCATGTCGCCATTGCGCTGCTGGTAGTGCAGGACCATGAAGCTCACGCCGCCGTCCTCGTCGGCCGAGGCATTGGCGCGCGCCAGCTCGCGTTCGCCCGGCGGGGCGGTGCGCCCGTCGAGCAGCTCGGCGTAGAGCTGTTGCGTGATCCACGGCGTGGGGGCGGCGCGCAGGCGCTGCTGCCAAGCGGTGTCGAGCGCGATCGACATGCCGAGCGCCTGCAGCCGCTGGCCGGCAGGGGCCGCCACGTCTTCGATGGCATCGGCGTTGAAGCCCGGGTGGTGCAGCAGGCGCGCCCACAGCGCGGGCAGGCCGGCGCGTTGTGCTTCGCTCAGGGCCAGCCAGGGCGGCAGCAGTTGCAGGGCCTCGGCGAAGTCGGCCGGCCGCAGCAGGCGGCGCTGCAGGGAAGGGCGGTCGTGCGGGGAGTCGTGCGGAGGTGTCGGCATCTCGGGCCGCCGATTCTGCCCGCGGCCCGCGTTCGCGGGGGGCGGACGCGCGGACAGCAATGGCGGCGTGGCGGACATGGTCACGCGGCCCGCCGATTTCCAGAATCCACGCCTTTCAACCCGACGCGAATCAGCAGTGAGGCATGGCGTGACGTACCGACCGATGAACGAGAGAAGAAGGGCCTTCGTGAAATGGATGGCCGGGGGCGCCGCGGTGGCGACGGCGGTGCCGGCGCTCGTGGCGTGCGGTGGCGGTGGGGGCGGTGGCAGCGCGCCCGGCGATGGCGGCCCGCCGCCCGACGGCAGCTTCGACACCGAGCGCTTCGATGCCATCGCCGACATCGAAGACATGAGCCGCCGCCTCTCGCTCACCACCACCACGCGGCTCGGCTTCGTGCAGGCGGTGGCCGCCTACATGCGCACGCTCGACGCCTACGAGCGTGCCGGCTACAACGAGGAGGCGCTTTGCGCGTGGGGCATCTTTCGCGACGGCCGCACGCACATCGTGGCCAACAACCGCCACCCGGCGGCGCCGGCTGCACGCTCCGCGCGGCGCGAGCAGCCGCTCGCGGCCGGCCTGCCGCGCGCCCGGCAGGCGCGCCTGCTGCACACCTTCGGCACCGGCTTCGACGACGGCCAGGGCATGGTCAACGAACTCAGCACCTGGCTCAACCATGCCGGCTACCAGGTGCGCAGCGGCGGCCAGGAAGGCGACGGCCGTCTCACCGCGCTGCGCGCCGTGAAGGGCGACGGCTTCTTCTACATCAACACCCACGGCGGCTGGGGCGATGCGCTGCATGCCGACGGCAGCACCACCGGCGGCACGGTGTTCTCGATCCAGTCGTCGACCCTCGTCGACGCCGTGCTGGAGCGCACGCCCGAGATGCGCGAAGACCTGGCCGACGGCCGCCTCACCTACTTCACCGCGCGCAACGGCCTCACCAAGACCATCCTCGGCATCGAGTACCCCGACCACGACACCCGCTACGGCATCACCGACAAGTTCGTGCGCGCGCATTGGGAGTTCGCGCCCAACAGCGTGCTGCTCATCAACGCCTGCGTGAGCGCGCGGCCCGCGAGCAACGGCCGGCCGCTCGCCGCGCCTTTCTACGACGCCTGCCTTGCCAAGGGCGCCGGGGCCTACCTCGGCTGGACCAACACCGTCTCGGCCACCGGCGCCTTCAGCGTGCCGCGCCGTTTCGTCGACCGTGTGCTCGGCGCCAACGCCTACCAGCCCGAGTCGCCGCGCCAGCGGGCCTTCGTCGTGGCCGACGTGATGGAAGAGCTGGCCGACAAGGGCCTCGACCGCGACCCCGACAGCAGCGCCGTGTTCGTGCTGCGCGCGAGCGGCGACGCGCCCACCGTGATGCCCGGCCTGAAGGAAATGGTGGTGGACGAGTTCCGCGACGAGCTGGTCCTGATCGGCGACTTCGGCCCGCGCGAGACCACCGGTCCCAACGTCGGCCGGGTCACGGTCGACGGCCACGAGCGCAGCGTGCTGAGCTGGACGGCCACCCGCATCGTCTGCGCGCTGCCGCGCAGCGGCGCCGGCTCGGCCGGCGCCGTGCGGGTGCAGGTGGGCGAGCACCGCAGCAACGTGCGCTGGATCACCCGCTGGACCACCACCCTCGACTACCGCTGGGAAGACCCGGCGCGCCCCGGGCTGCGCGTGGCCGGCGTGGGCACGATCCGCCACCGTGCCGATGTGGACCCCACGCGTGACAGGCCCGGCGAAGCACCCGTCGAGCCGGTGCGCTATGCGGTGGCCACGCGCGACTCGTCCCTGCCCCTGCAGGCCAGCGGCAGCCACACCGACGGGCCCGACTGCACCTTCACCTGGAGCGGCGCGATGACCTACCCGGGGACGCACCTCACCAACGGCCATGTGTTCTTCGCCGACCTCAAGATCGACACCGCCGCACGCACCGGCGCGCTCGGGCTGGCGCTCGGCGCGACCGGGCCCGATTTCACCGAGTCGGGCTGCAGCCGCGACCCGGCGCGCTTCGCCGTGGTGTTCCTGGAGATGCACCGCGTCGAGCAGTTCGCCCGCTACAACAATGGCACGACGGTGATGGTGCCGGTCCCGGCGCTCGATGTGACCTTCGGCGCCGACTTCACGCTCGCCGGCGGCAGTTTCGAGCGAGACCAGATGCACCTCAGCTGGACCTCGGCGGCGCCCGAGTTCGCACCGCAGCCCGACGATGCGATCTGAAAGCCGGCCCTCAGGCGCGCGGTGCGCTGCGCGTCTCGCGCTTGTAGGCCTTCGAGAACGCGAAGCCGCTCGAATAGCCCACCCGCTCGGCCACCTGGTCGAGCGAGAGGTGGCGGTCTTCGAGCAGCCGCCGTGCCTGCGTCATGCGCCAGCGGGTGAGGTAGCGCAGCGGCGTGTCGCCCACCGCCGCGCCGAAGCGCTCGCAGAACGCGGTGCGGCTCATGTGGCACAGCTCCGCGAGGGCCTTCACCGACCAGTCGTGCGCCGGCTCGGTGTGGATCGCCCGCAGCGCGGGGGCGATGCCGGGGTCGGGCTGCAGCGCCGGTGGCGCGGCATCGGCTGCGGCGCTCAGCTGCGCGAGGATCACATGGCGCAGCAGCGCGTTGACCGATTCATTGAGGCCGACGGCGGCGCCGCCGCGCGGCAGGTCGGTCATCCAGCGCATCGGCTGCGACAGCGGTTCGAGCCAGGCGTGGTGGCCGTGCAGGTGCACCACCGGCGGCAGGCGCGCCACGAGCGGCTGGGCCTGCAGCTCGTGCGTCCAGAAGAAGCTGCCGACGACGCGCGCCACCGGCGCGGCGTGCTCCACGGTGAAGGTGCGCCGGCCGTCGTGCAGGTGCGTGCGGGCGAACTCGAGCATCGGCTGCGCGGGGGCCTGCGAGTCGGTGGCCACCTCGTGCCGCCCGCCGTGCGGGAAGAAAAGCAGCTCACCGGCGCGCAGCGTGCCGCGCCAGCCGCTCGGGGTGTGATGCACCGCCAGCGCCTCGCCTTGCGCGAGGTACAGCGGCGCCCGCGAACGGCTGTCGACCACCAGGCGCTGCGCCGCGCCGATGCCCGACTGGAAGTGCAGCACCGGGTCGAACGAGAGCGTGTCGACCACGGCTTCGAGGTCGGCGCCGGGGCGGGTGGGGTGGGCTCGGGTTGGCACGGCGCGGATGATGTCGCCCACGCCGCGGCGCGACCAGACCTCTAAAAGAGGCCCTGCCCCGAGCCGATGCAGCTCAGAGGTGGCGCGTCTCGGCGGGGGTGTTCCACCACGCGTTGTGACGGCCGTCGGAGTAGTGCACCGGGGCGGCGATCAGCTCGGCCGGCTCCACGTCGTCGAGGCAGGCCACCTGCACCGAGACGTAGTCGCCGCCGATCTGTTCGATGTAGCCGCGGCCGAAGGGGCGCACGCCGCAGGTCTTGCAGAAGAGGTGGTGGGCGCTCTTGGTGTTGAACTGGTAATCGCTGAGCGCCGCTTCGTCGGTGAGCAGGCGGAAGGCGTCGGGCTTGATGGAGACACCCCAGTTGCGCGTCTTGGTGCAGATCGAGCAGTTGCACTTGCCGGTGCCGGCGGCGAGGTCGAGGTCGGCTTCGAAGCGCACGGCGCCGCAGTGGCAGCTGCCGGTGTAGGTCTTCAGCATGGTGAGGCTCCCGCAGTCAAACAAGGGCGAGATCATGCGGGGCGGCTGCTGACAACGCAGTGTCAGCAGCCTCGTGGCGCTCAGGGTTTCACGTCGGCCTGCGCGGCGCGTTTGGCGGCGGCTTCGCGCAGCAGGCGCAGCTTCTCGCGCGGGTCTTCCTTCGACTTGGCCTCGTGCAGCTTCATCTCGCCGATGAAGCGGCTCGGGATGGCCTGCACCGTGTCGCGGCCTTTCTTGCGACGGCGCAGCACGTTGACCGCCAGCGTGCGTCGCGCGCGGGTGATGCCCACGTACATCAGGCGGCGCTCTTCTTCCAGGCGCTCGGGCGTCATCTCGTCGTCGTCGCTCTTGAACGGGAGCAGGCCTTCATTGACGCCGGCCAGCACCACGTGCGGCCACTCCAGGCCCTTGCTCGCGTGCAGAGTGGAGAGGGTGACCACGTCCTGCTCGTCGCCGCGCTCCGCCAGGCTGATGATGACGGAGATGGTCTGCGCCACGTCGAGCACCGTCTTCTTCTCGGTCTCGAAGGTGGCGCCGCCGTCGTTCTCGATTTCGCCGCCGCAGCGCTTGGCGATCCAGTCGACGAAGTCGAGCACGTTGGTCCAGCGCGAGGCGGCGAGCTTTTCGCTGTCTTCACCTTCGTAGAGGTGCTTCTCGTAGTCGATGTCTTTCAGCCAGCCGAGCAGCAGCGCCTTCGCGTCTTCGCTGCCCGAGGTGTGGCGGGCGCGGTACTCGAGGTCGTTCACGTAGCGGCCGAACTCGTGCAGCGAGCCAATGGCGCGTGCGTTGAGCACGGTGCCGAGCGACTCGGCGAAGAGCGCTTCGTACAGGCTCGTCTTGAAGCGCTTGCTGAACTCGCCGAGCGCGCCCAGCGTCTGGTGGCCGATGCCGCGCTTCGGCGTCGTCACCGCGCGCAGGAACGCCGGGTCGTCGTCGTTGTTGACCAAGAGGCGCAACCAGGCGCACAGGTCCTTGATCTCCGCACGGTCGAAGAAGCTCTGGCCGCCCGAGACCTTGTACGGGATCTCCGCGCGGCGCAGGGCCTTCTCGAACACCCGCGCCTGGTGGTTGGCGCGGTAGAGCACGGCGAAGTCCTTGAAGGCCACCTCGCCGCCCTGGCCGCCTGCATTGACGAGCGCGCCCCCCTGGGCGCGCAGGGACTGGATGCGCGCGACGGCCCGCTCGGCCTCGTGCTCCTCGTTGTCGCACTCGACCACCTGCACCGGGTCGCCGTCGCCCAGGTCGCTCCACAGCTTCTTCTCGAAGAGTTTGGGGTTGTGGCCGATCACCGCATTGGCCGCGCGCAGGATGTGGCCGGTGGAGCGGTAGTTCTGCTCCAGCGGGATCACCTTGAGCTGCGGGTATTCGTTGGGCAGGCGGCGCAGGTTCTCGATGGTGGCGCCGCGCCAGCCGTAGATCGACTGGTCGTCGTCGCCCACGGCGGTGAACATCGCGCGTTCGCCGGCCAGCGACTTGAGCAGCTCGTACTGGATGGCGTTGGTGTCCTGGTACTCGTCGACCAGCAAATAGCGCAGCGTGTTCTGCCACTTGGCGCGTGCCTCGTCGTCGCGCTGGAAGAGCTGGTGCGGCAGCCCGATCAGGTCGTCGAAGTCGACCGCCTGATACGCGGCCAGGCGCTCCTCGTAGCGCTTCATCACCTGCTGGGCGATGCGCTCGTCGTCGTTCTGCGGTTCGACGCTGTCGGCGTTCAGCCCCTGGTTCTTCCACAGGCTGATGGTCCATTGCCAGCGGCGGGCGAGGGCGTTGTCGCTGCTGCCGCCGGCATCCTTCAAGACGCCGAGCACGTCGTCGCTGTCGAGGATGCTGAACTGTGGCTTCAGGCCCAGGCGCTCGCCCTCGGTGCGCAGGATGCGCACGCCCAGCGAGTGGAAGGTGCTCACCACCAGGTCTTTCGCGGCGCGTGGGCCGATCAGCGCCTTGGCACGCTCGCGCATTTCCTGCGCGGCCTTGTTGGTGAAGGTGATGGCGGCGATCTGCGAGGGCGCGTAATCGGCCTGCAGCAGGCGGGCGATCTTGTGGGTGATGACGCGGGTCTTGCCCGAGCCGGCGCCGGCCAGCACCAGGCAGGGCCCGCCCAGGTGGTGCACCGCGTCCATCTGGGCTGAATTGAGGGTGTCGGCCATGGGTACTTCCGGGAGCGGCGGATCATAGCCAAGGCCCCCTCGTCAGGATGTCGCGCGGCTGTGGTAAACCGCCGCGCCATGAGCCTTGCGATCACCCGCCGCCAAGTTATTGGCACTCTGGCTGCCGCGCCCTGGTTCGTCCGCCATGCGCGGGCGGCCGACGTGCCACGTTTCGCCCTCGGCATCGCCTCGGGCCACCCGCGGCCCGACCGGCTGGTGCTGTGGACGCGCCTCTCGGGCGCCGACCTGCCCGAGCGTGTCGACGTGAGCTGGGAGCTCGCGCACGACGAAGCCTTCACCCGCATCGCCGCGCGCGGCACCGAGGTCGCCGAAGCCGCCTGGGCGCACAGCGTGCATGCCGAGCCCCAGGGCCTCGAGGCCGGCCACTGGTACTGGTACCGCTTCAGCGCGCTCGGCCAGCGCAGCGCGGTGGGCCGCACGCGCACCGCACCCGCGGCCGATGCCGCCGCGTCGCTGCGCTTTGCCATCGCGAGCTGCCAGCGCTGGGATCACAACCACTACGCCGCCTGGCGCCACCTGGCCACGCAGGAGCTCGACCTCGTGCTCTTCCTCGGCGACTACATCTACGAATACGCCTCGCCGCCCACTGCCGTGCGCCTGCACGACGGCCCCACCACGCTCACGCTCGACGACTACCGCGCCCGCTACGCGCAGTACAAGAGCGACCCGGCCCTGCAGGCCGCACACGCCCTCGCGCCCTGGCTCACCGTGTGGGACGACCACGAGATCGAGAACGACTACGCCGCCGGCACGCCGCAGGGTGGCCCCGAGCCGCTCTTCGCGAGCCGGCGCGCGGCCGCCACGCAGGCCTATTGGGAGCACATGCCGTTTCCGAAGGCGTGGCGCCCGCGGGGCAGCGACCTGCGGATCTACGAGCGCTACGACTGGGGCACGCTCGCGCGCATCCACACGCTCGACGACCGCCAGTACCGCGACGTGCAGGCGTGCCCACGGCCCAACCGCAATGGTTCCAACACGGTGGCGTTCAAGGACTGCCCGGCGCTCGTTGACCCGCGACGCTCGCTGCTCGGTGCGCAGCAGGAACGCTGGCTCGCCGACGGCTGGGACACCGAGCGCCCCTGGAACCTCGTCGCCCAGCAGACCTTGATGGCGCGCTTCAGCTGGACCGACCCCGCGCGAGGCGGCGGCACCTACTGGACCGATGGCTGGGACGGCTATGCCGCCTCGCGCCAGCGCCTGCTGCAGGGCGTGGCCGAGCGCCAGCTGCCGGGTGCGGTGGTGCTGGGCGGCGACGTGCACGCGCATTACGTGGCCGACCTCAAGGTGGACTACGACGATGCGAAGGCCCCGGTCGTGGCGAGCGAGTTCTGCGGCACCTCGATCTCGAGCAACGGCATGGCGCAGTCGCGCGTGAGCGCCGCGCTGCCGCACAACCCGCACCTGCACTACGCGCGCAGCGACCAGCGCGGCTACGTGAGCTTCACGCTCGACACGAAGCGGCTACAGGCGCAGCTGCATGCGGTGCTCGACCCGAAGAACCCGGCCTCCGAGGTGAACGTGGCGGCGCGCTTCGCCGTCGAGCTGGGCCGGCCCGGGCCGCAGGCGTCCTGACAGGCGGAACGGGCAGGGCGGCCGCGGCCAACCCTTGCGTAGTCCCGCGTAGGTGCAGTCGCGTAAGCCGCTCAGTAGAGAGCCCTCTCCTGCGCAAAATCGTACAAAGGCCCGGATACTCCGGCCCTCGCCGGCACCACCCTGCCGGCCCCAGTGAAGTACACAACCCCCCGCCACACGCGGGGGGCTATTGGGGCCAGGCAGGCGTCTCAGTGGTCGAGGTAGGGCGCGAGGGTCTCCGCCACCCAGGCCATGAAGACCTGCACCCGCTGCGGCAGGTTGCGCCGGTTGGCATACAGCAGCGACACCGGCAGCGAGGGCGCCCGATGCTGCGGCATCACCTCCACCAGCAGCCCGCGCGCCAGCAATGACGCCAGCCCCGCGGCCGGCGCCTGGATCAGCCCCAGGCCCGCCACGCAGGCCGATTGATAGGCCTCGGTGCTGTTGACCGTGAGCACGCTCGCCATCGCCAGGCTGCGCACGCGGCCTTCCTGCACGTACTCCCAGCCCCCCGGCTTCGCGCCCAGCGTGGGCACGTAGTGGATCAGCCGGTGCGAGGCGAGGTCGTCGAGCGTCTGCGGCGTGCCGTGCTGCGCCAGGTAGCCGGGGCTTGCGCCGTTGATCTGCCGCAGCTGCCCCACCGGCCGAGCGACGAGGCCCGAATCGGCCAGCGGCCCCACGCGCAGCACGCAGTCGAAGCCTTCGCGCACCACGTCGACCCGGCGGTCGGTGCTGCTGAATTCAAAACTCAGGTGCGGGTGCGCCGCGAGGAATTCCGGCAGGCGCGGAATGATCTGGTCGCGCGCGATCAGCGTGGGCATGTCCACCCGCAGCCGGCCGCGCAGCGACTGCACGCCGTGCTGGAACATGCCCTGCAACTCGTCCACGTCGGCCAGCAGGTCCTTGCAGCGCTCGTAGAACGCCTGGCCGTCCTGCGTGAGCTGCACCTTGCGCGTGGTGCGGTGGAGCAGGCGTGTGCCGAGCTGGCCTTCGAGCTGCTGCACGGCCGTTGACACCCGCGCCTTGGGCAGGGCCAGCTGCTCGGCGGCCTGGGTGAAGCTGCTGAGTTCGGCCACGCGCACGAAGATCTGAAGCCCTTCGATTGTTTTCATGGGTTGAACAAACTGATCGTTCTTCGTGTGTTTATTGCCGAGGATTGGATCAATAAAGTGCCTTCACCACAACCCATCCCGAAAGGCACTTCCCCATGAACACCCCCACCACCATCGCCCTCATCACCGGCGGCAGCCGCGGGCTCGGCAAGAGCATGGCGCTCAAGCTCGCCGAGCAGGGCCACGACGTCATCGTCACCTACCGGGCCAACGCGGCCGAGGCGCAGGCCGTCGTGGCGCAGGTGGCGCAACTGGGGCGCCGGGCCGTCGCCCTGGCGCTCGACGTGGGCGACAGCCGCGGCTTCGGCGACTTCGCCGCCCAGGTGAAGCGCGCGCTGGCGCAGCACTGGCAGCGCGAGCGCTTCGACTTCCTCGTCAACAACGCCGGCATGGGCCACCACGCGAGCTTTGCCGAGACCACCGAGGCGCAGTTCGACGAGCTGATGAACGTGCACCTGAAGGGTCCGTACTTCCTCACGCAGGCGCTGCTGCCGCTCATTGCCGACGGCGGGCGCATCCTCAACGTGTCCTCGGGCCTGACGCGCTTCGCGCTGCCGGGTTATGCGGCCTACTCGGTGATGAAGGGCGGCGTGGAGGTGCTCACGCGCTCCCTCGCCAAGGAGCTGGGCCCGCGCCGCATCGCCGTCAACACGCTCGCCCCCGGCGCCATCGAGACCGACTTCGGCGGCGGCCTGGTGCGTGACAACGCGCAGTTCAACGCCGCCATCGCCGCGCAGACGGCGCTCGGCCGCGTGGGCCTGCCCGACGACATCGGCGGCGCCGTGGCCGCGCTGCTGGCGCCTGGCAGCGGCTGGGTCAATGCGCAGCGCATCGAGGTCTCGGGCGGCCAGATGATCTGACGCACGCGCGACCCCGGCGGCCAGGCCGCTTGCGATACTCGCCGCTCTCATGCAGGCGATCCTGGCCGTCACCGTTCCCTTCTTCGCGCTCGTGCTGTGCGGCTACCTCGCCGCCCGGCAGCGGGTGTTGCCCGAAGCGGCCATCCCGGGGCTCAACGCCTTCGTGCTCTTCTTCGCGCTGCCATGCATGCTCTTTCGCTTCGGCGCGAGCATGCCCTTCGCCCAGCTCATCAACCCGGCGCTGATCGGCGTCTACGCGCTGAGCGCGGTGGTGGTGGTGCTCTTCACCGTGGCGGTCACGCTGCGCCGGGCCGACGGCCGGGGCGTCGACACCAAGAACGCCGCTTTCGGCGCGCTGGTGGCGGCGTTTCCCAACACCGGCTTCATGGGCGTGCCGCTGCTGGTGGCGCTGCTGGGCGACAAGGCCGCGGGGCCGGTGATCGGCACCGTGCTCACCGACCTCTTCCTCACGAGCTCGCTGTGCATCGCCATCGCGCAGGCCGGCCCGGCCGCCGACGGCGCGCCGCACGACAGCGTCTGGGCCACCGTGCTGCGCTCGCTGCGCGGGGCGTTGAGCAACCCGCTGCCGTGGTCCATCGGGCTCGGCGCGGCGCTTGCGGCGAGCGGGCTCGAGCTACCGGGGCCGGTGTCGCAAGTGATCAAGATGCTAGGCGATGCGGCCACGCCGGTGGCGCTCTTCACCATCGGCGCGGTGCTGTGGCGCGCCGGCCAGCATGCGCACTCGCGCACGCCGGTGGGCCAGTATCTGCCGGTCGCGCTCATCAAGCTCTTCGTGCACCCGCTGCTGGTGCTGGGCATCGGCGTGCTGCTGCGCGCAGCCGGCGTGCCGATGCCCGAGTTCGGGCTCATGGTGCTGATGCTCGCGGCGGCTCTGCCGAGTGCGAGCAACGTGTCGCTGCTCGCTGAGCGCTACGGCGCCGACAACGGCCGCGTGGCCCGCATCATCATGGCCAGCACGGTGCTCGCCTTCGTCACGTTCTCGCTGCTGGCCTGGGGCCTGGGCGTCGGACGCGGTTGAAGCTCAAGGCGCGCTGCACAGGCAGTGCGCCACCGCTGCAAACGGCTTGCGGCCTTCGGTCAGCTCGCTGACCCAGCCCAACTCGCGGCGCGCTTCGCGCAGCACCGGGGCCACGCCCGGGGCCACCTGCGCGTCGAGCCAGCGGCTCGCGCTTGCGTGCACGCTGGCGCTCAGCCATTCGAGCAGGCGTTCGGCGCGGCCCGGCTCGGGCTGGATGTAGACCACGCGCGGGTTCGTGCCCAGCTGCGCGCGCTTGGCAGCGGCCTTCAAGGCGTCGGCATAACCGCCCAGCGTGTCGACGAGGCCGCGCTCCTTGGCCTGCGCGCCCGTCCACACCCGGCCCTGCGCCACCGCGTCGATCTTGTCGGGCGTGGTCTTGCGGGCCTGCGCGGCCTTGGTGGTGAAGTCGCTGTAGACGTGGTTGATGGTGGCCTGCAGCAGCTCGGCGAAGCGCGGGTCGAGCGGCCGGCGCGGGTCGCCCGCACCGGCGAGCCAGGTGGTGGTGACGCCACCCGTGTGCACGCCGATCTTCTCGAGCGCCTTGTCGGCCGAGGGCAGGAGCGTGAAGACGCCGATCGAGCCGGTGACCGTGCCCGGATCGGCGAGCAACTCGTCGGTCGCGAGCGAGATCCAGTAGCCGCCCGAGGCGGCCACGTCGCCCATCGAGACGATCACCGGCTTGCCCGCAGCGCGCGTGAGTTCGAGTTCGCGGCGGATCAGTTCCGAGGCGTAGGCCGAGCCGCCGGGCGAGTTCACGCGCAGCACGACCGCCTTCACGGACTTGTCGTCACGTGCCTTGCGGATCAGGTCGGCCGTCGACAGCCCGCCCACCTGGCCGGCCGGCGCGCGGCCGTCGACGATCTCGCCTTCGGCGATCACCACGCCGATCGCGTCGCCCACCACGGCGGGCTTCTGGCGTGCGAGGTAGTTGTCGAACGAGACTTGGCGGAAGGTCTTCCCCTCGGGGTCTTTCGCGCCGCGTTCGATCATCAGCTGGCGCAGCTCGTCGCGGGTCTTGAGGCCGTCGACGAGCTTGGCCGACAGGGCGAGCTTGGCCGGGTCGCCCCCTGCGGCGGCGAGGCGCGCAGGCAGCTCGTTGATGATGGCCATCAGCGTGCCGGCCGGCAGCTTGCGGGCCTTCTCCACGCCTTCGACGTAGGTGCCCCACAAGCCGTTGTAGGCGTAGCCCATCGCCTCGATCGTCTCGGGCGACGGGCCGTTGAGCGTGAAAGGCTCGCCGAAGTTCTTGTAGGTGCCGGCGCGCACGAGGTTGACGCTGATGCCCAGCTTGTCGAGTGCGTCGCGGTAATAGTTCTGGTAGCGGCCGAAGCCCTTCACGAACACCATGCCCATCGGGTGCAGCAGCACCTCGTCGGCCTGCGCGGCGAGGAAGTACTGCGCCTGCTCGTAATGGCCGCTCCAGGCGGTGAGCTTCTTGCCGCTCGCGCGAAAGCGCTGCATCGCCGCGGCCACTTCGCGCAGGCTGGCCATGCCGCCGCCCTGGAACTCGTCGAGCAGCAGCACGGCGTGGGTGATGTGCGGGTCGCGCGCGGCGGCATCGAGCACGGTGAGCACGTCGCGCAGCTGCGTGCTGCGCGGTGCCTCGCCGGACAGCTGGGCGAAGGCGGCGTCGCGCACGCCTTGCGCATGCTGCTCGACCAGGGGCCCGCGCAGGTTCAGCACGAGGGCGGTCTTGTCGTCGAGTTTCGGTGCGCCGCTCGTGAAGAGCGCCACCAGCACCACCACCAGGATCAGCAGGAAGACCAGGTTGAACACCAGGCGGCGCGTGCCGTCGATCAGCCACCAGATGCGCCCCAACCAGCGGCGAACGGCAGAACGGGGAGCAGTGGACATGAAGGACTCCGGGGGGTGAACCACGTCACTGTAAGGGAGGGGCTTGAAACACGATGGAGGCCCCTCGGGTGTAACGGCTGGTGAGAGGCCCGCAGGCCGGCGGCAAGACGCGGCGTTGTCCTACAAACGCATCGTGCGCTGCGTCATAGCATTTGTCTCGGGCCACGGTTCCCTCCTCCCTCCCTCCCTGAATGCTGTGGCTCATTCGGCGGGCCTTGTGCGAAAGCACGGCCCGCTTTCTTTTTGTGCGACGCATTCGTGTGGCGCGAGCACCGGGCCTCAAGCGCGCGGAGTTTCGGTCGAATAAGTAGGAGACGAGCCGACATCAGTCGGCTCGGACCTGCCGGCTCGACACCCCACCCATGGCGGCCTTAAACCCCACCTCGCCCGACGACGCCCCGCATGGCGGCGTGGACGAAGTCTTGTCGCAGAGCGAGCGCACCCGGGTGCTGCGGCGCCGCTTGCACGGGGCCCGCTCGCTTATCCTCAAGCAAGGTTTCAGCGGCGATTCGTTGCATCGCCTGCGCCACGAGGCGGCCATGCTCCAGCGCCTGGCCGGCGTCGAGGGCGTGCCGCGCCTGGCCGCCGAAGCGCCCACGCCCGACCTGCTGGTCTTGCACGACGACGGTGGCGTCTCGCTGGCGCAGGTGCTGCGCGACGAGCGCCTCGGTGTGACCGAGGTGCTGCACATCGGCCTCGGCCTTGCGCGGGTGCTTGCCGACGTGCACCGACGGGGCGTGGTGCACCGCGACCTGAACCCCGCCAACATTGTGCTCGTCGGCGCGCAGCGGCGGCCGGTGCTGATCGACTTCGACATCGCCAGCAGCTTCGCCGAAGAAGCGCCGAGCTTCAGCCACCAGAGCGAGATCGCAGGCACGCTCGCCTACATGGCGCCCGAGCAGACCGGCCGCACCGGCCGCAGCGTCGACCAGCGCGCCGACCTCTATTCCCTCGGCGCCACGCTCTACGAGATGCTGGCCGGCCAGCCGCCCTTCAGCGGCCACGACCCGCTGCAGCTCATCCACGACCACCTGGCGCGTGTGCCGTCCGCGCCCTCGGCGTTCTCGCCCGGCCTGCCGCCTGCGCTGTCTGACCTGGTCATGCGCCTGCTCGAGAAAGACGCCGATCGCCGCTACCAGAGCGCCGAGGGCCTGGCGCACGACCTCGCCGTGCTGGCCGAGCGGCTGGCCCGTGGCGACCGCCAGCCCTTCGCGCTCGGCGAGCGTGACTTTCCTCCGCGCCTGGCCGCGCCATCGCGCCTGGTCGGCCGCGAGGCCGAGATCGGCGTGCTGCGCGCCGCCTTCGATCGAGCGCTGCGCGGCGAGGCCCGCGCGGTGATGGTGGCCGGCGCCCCCGGCGTCGGCAAGACCACGCTCATCAACGAGCTGCGGCCGATGGTCACCGCGCGGCGCGGCTGGTTCGTCTCGGGCAAGTTCGACCAGTGCCGGCGCGACGTGGCGGCGAGCGCCGTGTTGCAGGCGATGCGCTCCCTGGGGCGGCTGCTGCTGTCGCAGCCCGAGAGCGAACTCGCCGCATTGCGCCAGGAGCTGCTGCGCTCGCTCGGTGCCAACGCCGGCCTGGTGGCGGGCGTGCTGCCCGAGTTCGCGGCCCTGCTCGGCGTGGCGCCCGAGGCGCCGAGCGGTGACCCGCTCATCGCCGAGGCACGCCTGTACCAGTCGGGCGTGGCGTTGATGCGCGCCATCGCCTCGCCGCTGCGGCCGGTGGTGATGGTGATCGACGATCTGCAATGGGCCGGCCCCGGCTCGATCAAGTTCGTCGACGCGCTGCTGTCCGACGAAGGCCTGAGCGGGCTCCTGCTCGTGAGCGCGTACCGTGAGGCCGAGGTCGACGTGGCGCACCCGCTCACGCCCATGCTCGAGCGTTGGGACCGGCATGGCCTCTCGCCCGCGCGGCTCGCCCTGCGCAACCTCGCACCGGCCGACCTGGGCGCGCTGCTGCAGGAGATGCTGCGCCTTCCGCCCGAGGGCGCGGCCCGTCTGGCCGAAGTGGTGGGCGAGCGCACTGGCGGCAACCCCTTCGACACGGTCGAACTCGTCAACGCGCTGCGCCACGACGGCGCGCTCGTGCAGGGCGAGGGCGGCTGGCAGTGGGATGCCACCGCGATCCGCCGCCACGTGGGCCGCGGCGAAGTGGTGGACCTCCTCCAGCGCCGCATGGGCCGCCTGCCCGCGCCCACCGGCCACCTGCTCGAAACCATGGCCTGCCTGTCGGGCGAAGTCGAGTTCGGCCTGCTCGGCTGTGCGGTGGGCCTCGATGCCGAGGCCCTGCATGCGCGCGCCGCCCCCGCGCTCGAAGACGGCCTGCTGGTGATGGAGCGCCGCGGCACCGAACTCAACGCCCTGCGCTTCCGCCACGACCGTGTGCAGCAGGCGGCCTACGCGCGGCTCGACCTCGCCTCGCAACGCGCCCGCCACCTGGGTCTCGCACGACGCCTCGCGGCCCACGCGGCGTGGGAGGGCGTGGCCGCCGAGCAGTACCTCATCGTCGCCGACGACCTGCACGAGGCCGACGAGTGCCGCCGTGCGGCCTCGCTCTTCGAAGCCGTGGGCCTGCAGGCCGAGCGCATCAACTACGCCCTGGCCGAGCGCTTCTTCAGTGCCGCCATCGCACTGCGCACGCGGGTGGAGAGCGAGGCCGACCAGGGCCCGCTGCTCACGCTGCGCACCCACCACGTCGGCACGCTCTACTGCCTGGGCCGCCACGAGCAGCTCGACGAGGTCTACCGCGAGATCGAAGCCCGTTGCAGCGACCCGCTGCGCGTGAGCGACGCCGCCGGCCTGCGCCTCACGAGCCTCACCAGCCGCGGCCGCCAGGCCGATGCGGTGGAACTCGGCATGCGCCTGCTCGAACGCCTCGCGCCGCAGGGCGGCGGCGCCGACTGGCCGGCGTTCAAGCAGTGGGTCGACTCGCTCGACCTCGCCGCCGACCTGGCGCGCCCCGAGGCCACCGATGCCCACGTGCTGGCTGCGGCCAACGTGATCCACCGCGTCTCGCCGCCCGCGTATTTCTGCGGGCCGCAGGTGCTCGAGAAGGTGATCTACGCTGCCCATCGGCTGTGGGCCGCGCACGGGCCGTTGCCGGGTCTCATGACGGCCTTCGGGCAAAGCCCGGTGGTGGCCGTGTCGCTGTACCGCGACTACCGCACCGGCTACCTCGCCGTGCGCCACGCGCTGCGCGTGGCCGAAGCACGCCAGCTGGAGCCCTATGGCTCGCAGCTGCGCAACACCTTGCCCACCTTCGCGATGCACTGGTTCGAGCCGGTCGAGGCCGGCCTGCGCATGCTGCAGCAGGCGCGCGAGGGGCTGCTTGCGCACGGCTCGCTGATGACGGCCTCGTTCACCTACAGCGCGGCCTTGTCGCTGCAGCTCGACAGCACGCCGCTCCTGCACACGCTGGCCGCCGAGGTGGAGGCCGCCGATGCACTCGGCCAGCGCGTGGGCAACGCACACGCGATCGCCACCGTCGTGGCCTACCGTCAGCTGGTGCGCGCGTTGCTGGGCCACACCGCCGCACCGGGCAGCTTCGACGAGGCCGGTTTCAGCGAAGCCGAGCACCTGGCCGGCCCCGGCGCGCACCCGGTGCCGCGCTCGGCGTATCACATCGACCGTGCACTCGCGGCAGCGCTCTTCCACGACCGTGCGGCGCTGGCCGAGCATTCCGCCGCGGCGATGCCGCTCGCTGCGCGCCAGGGCAATTACCGCGCGGTGCAGGCGCAGCTGCTGCGCGCGCTCGCACTCGCCACCGAGCTGCAGGCCGGCCCCGCCGACCCGCTGCCCGCGCTGCGCGAGCTCGACGCCTGCCGCGACTGGCTGGCCGAGCGGGCCGCCGATGCGCCGGGCAACTTCCAGCACCTGCACACCTGGGTCGAGGCCGAACGTGCCTGGGCCCTGGGCGATGGCTGGCAGGCCGCACGCCGCTTCGAGCAGGCCCGGCGCGAAGTTGCGCGCCAGCGCCGGCCCTGGCACCACGCGCTGATGACCGAGCGCTGCGCGCGCTTCCACCTGTCGCAGCATGGGCTCGAGGCCTACGGCCAGCAGCTGATGGCCGAAGCGCTCGCCGCCTACGAGGCCTGGGGCGCCGTCGCCAAGGTGCAGCAGCTGCGCGACACGCACGAGTTCCTGCGGCATGGCGCGGCCGCGATGCCGCGCGAGCGCCGCCGCAGCACCGGCTCGAGCACCGGCAACCTGGCCGACCAGATCGACATGCTGGCCATCCTGCGCGCCTCGCAGGCCCTGAGTTCCGAGACCAGCCTGCAGAGCCTGCAGGCGAGCGTGCAGCAGCTGCTCGTCGCGTTGACCGGCGCGACCCGCGTGACGCTCGTGATGCGCGGCGGTGACCTCGGCGGCCTCGGCGACGGCTGGCGCGTGCCCGCCGAAGGCAGCGCCGGCCTGCCGGTGGAAGAGGCGGCCGCCGAGGGGCTGCTGGCGTTGTCGGCCTTCCGCTACGTGCAGCGCCTGCGCGAGCCGCTGGTGGTGGACGACGTGACCCTCGACGACCGTTTCGGCGGCGAGGCCTGTTTCGCCGGCCTGGCACGTTGCTCGCTGCTGGCCGTGCCCATCCAGAGCCAGGGCGAGCTGCGGGCGGTGCTGCTGCTCGAGAACCGGCAGAGCCGCGGCGCCTTTTCGGCGCACCGGCTCGATGCGGTCAACCTCATCGCCGGCCAGCTGGCGGTGTCGCTCGACAACGCCATGCTCTACGCATCGCTCGAGCACAAGGTGGCCGAGCGCACCGAGGCGCTGGAGCAGGCCAACCGGCGACTGGAGATGCTCGCGATCACCGATGCGTTGACGGGGCTGGCCAACCGCCGCCATTTCAACGAGGTGATCGACGCCGAGTGGAAGCGTGCGCTGCGCACCGGCACCCCGATCGGCCTCGCGATGATCGACGTCGACCAGTTCAAGCTCTACAACGACCACTACGGCCACCTCGGCGGCGATGCCTGCCTGAAGCGCGTGGCCGCGGTGCTGAAGGATGGTCAACGCGTGGCCGCCGACCTCGCGGCGCGCTACGGCGGCGAAGAGTTCGCGCTCGTGCTGCCCAACACCGACCTCGCCGGCACGCAGGCGGTGGCCGAGCGCCTGCGCCGCCAGGTGGCCGAGCTGCGCGAGCCGCATGCGGCATCTCCGCACGGCATCGTGACCGTGAGCGTGGGCATCGCGGCCTTCGTGCCGTCGGCGTCGACCAGCATCGCGCACTGGATCGAAGTGGCCGACGCCGCACTCTACGAGGCCAAGCGGCAGGGCCGCAACCAGGTCAGAGCCCCCGCCTGATTGACCACAATGGGGCTCCGCTTCAGGAGCCGCCATGCCCATCTGCATCGTTCGACTCGGCGAGCCGCGTGCCACAGGCGAGGGCCTGCGCATCGGCACCGTGCGCCGCCCGCCGCGCGGCGTGCCCAAGGCCGAATTCGCCACGCGCGACTACTACGACGTCTGGCTGCCCAACCTCGCGCCGAGCGACGCGCTGATGAAGGAAGGCCTGGCGGCGCAGGCCTCCGGCAGCGACGCGCAGTGGAAAGCCTTCGCCCGCCGCTACACCGCCGAGATGAAGCAGCCCGAGCGTGCGCACCTGCTCGACACCCTGGCCGCGCTGTCTCACCACGCAGCGTTTGCCGTGGGCTGCTACTGCGAGGACGAGAGCCGCTGCCACCGCTCGCTCCTGCGCGGGCTGCTGGCCGAACGGGGTGCCGCGATCAAGTGATAGCCTTGCCCGCTCCCTGAACCCAGACCCGCTGCTCCCATGTCCCAGCCCATCGTCATCGTCGGCTCCGGCCTTGCCGGCTACAACCTCGCACGCGAGTTCCGCAAGCTCGACAAGGCAACCCCGCTCGTCGTCGTGAGCCGCGACCACGCCGGCTTCTATTCGAAGCCCATGCTGTCGAACGCGCTGGCCGGCAAGAAGACGGCGGCCACGCTCGTGATGAAGGCGGCCGAGAAGATGCGCGAGGAGCTCAACGCCACGCTGCTCGACCGGACCGGGCTGAAGCGCATCGACACCGCGGCGCAGACGATCGAGCTCACCGATGGCGAGACGCTCCACTACCGCGACCTCGCCCTCGCGCTCGGCGCCGACCCGATCCGCCTGCCGCTTGCGGGCGACGCCGAGCCCGAGGTGATGTCGGTCAACGACCTCGACGACTACGCGCGTTTCGCCGAGCGCCTGGAAGGCGCCGACACGGTGGCCATCCTCGGCGGTGGCCTCATCGGTTGCGAGTTCGCCAACGACCTGCTGCATCGCGGGGTGGCGCCGACGGTGATCGACGTGGCCGACAAGCTGCTCTCGCGCCTCTTGCCGCCGCAGGCGAGCGAGCGGCTGCAGGAGAAGCTGGGCGCGGCCGGCGTGGCGTTTCGCCTCGGTGTCTCGGTGACGCGGGTCGACCGTGATGGCAACGGGTACCAGCTGACCCTGAGCGACGGCAGTCGCCTCTACGCCGACCGGGTGCTCTCGGCCATCGGCCTCAAGCCGCGCACCGGGCTCGCGGCCGAGGCCGGCATCGCCACCCAGCGCGGCATCACGACCGACCGCCTGCTCGCCACCAGCGCGCCGCACGTGTACGCCCTTGGCGACTGCGCCGAAGTGGCTGGCCTGTCGCTGCCCTTCGTGCTGCCGCTGATGGCGCAGACACGCGCGCTCGCCGCCACGCTGGCCGGCACCCCCACGCCGGTGGTCTACCCCGCGATGCCGGTGACGGTGAAGACGCCCGCCTGCCCGACCGTCGTCTGCCCGCCGCTGCCGGGCGCGGCCGGCAGCTGGAGCGTCGAGCTGAGCGACGACGCCTGCACCGCACGGTTTGCCGATGCGGCGGGCCAGCTGCGCGGCTTCGCGCTGCTCGGTGCGGCGGTCTCGCAACGCCAGGCGCTGGCCGTGCAGGTGCCGGCCTGGCTGGACTGAGGTTCGTCAAACCGCGGTGCCCCCCGGCTCCGTAGGATGGAGCCGGCCCCTCAACTCGTGGACGTGCGATGAGCAGCAGCGAAACCGACCTCGACCAGGCCAACCCGCACGCGCTTGCCGCCATCGTCGAAGCCAGCGCCAAGCGGACCATCGTCGCCTCGGAAGACATCGTCGACGAGCGTGGCGTCAAGCTCTGGGCGCGCGGGCAGCCGGTGTCCGAATCGCTGCAGCAGCGCCTGCTCGAACGCAAGCTCAAGCAGCCGCTGGAGGCCACGCTCGAAGCGGCCGACGGTGTCAACGGGCCGGAGCTCAAGCAGGCGCTCGAACATTTCCTCGGTTCCGGGCAGGCGCTGGCGCGTGGGCTGCAGGCCTGGGCCGGCCCGCTGCGCGCCGCGGTGGCCGAGCTCAAGCTGCAGTCGGTCGCGCAGCTCCTGCTGACGGCGGCGCAGGCCGCGCGGCCCGGCATCTACGAGCACGCGGTGCGCGGCATGGCCTTGTCGGGTGCGATGGCGCTCGCCGCGCGGGGTGACCGCAGCCAGATCGAGCTGGCGCTGATGGGCGGCCTGCTGCACGACTTGGGCGAGATGTACGTCAACCCAAACTACCTCGACCCCCAGCAGCCACTCGACATCACCGGCTTCCGCCACCTTGCCGTGCACCCCCGTACCGGCGCGATGCTGCTCACCCGCCTGGCCAAGTACCCGCCGGCCCTGGCGCGCGGCGTGGCCGAGCACCACGAGCGGCTCGACGGCAGCGGCTACCCGGGTCGGCTGTCGGGCAACGCCATCTCCCCGCTCGGGCGCCAGCTCGCGGTGGTCGAGGTGGTGCTGGGCGTGATGGCGCAGGGCGATGCGCCCTGGACGCGGGCGAGCTTCGCCCTGCGCATGGTGCCGGGCGAGTTCGACGGGCACGCGGTGGGTTTCATCACCCACTGCGCGCGCGAGCTGGGCGAGGCAAGGCCCGAGCCCGACGAGCTGGCCCTGCACGGGCTGCACCTGGTCGACGGCCACCTGGCGGCGGCCCTCGCGCTGGCCGACGAGCTGGAGCGCTCGCCCTCGTCGGCCTCTGCGGTGCGCGCCGTGGCCGCTCGCGCGAGCCACCTGCTGTTCCGCCTGCGCACCGGCTGGAACGAGATGGGCCTGTGGGCCGCCGAGACGACCGAACCCTCGGACGAGACGCGGGTCGAGATGAGTTTCGCGGGGCGCGAGCTGGCCTACCGGATGCACTTCATCCGCCGCGAATGCCTGTGGGCGGAGAAGGAGTTGGGCCACGCCGATGCAGCCGCACTCGCGCCGCTTTGGGCGGGCCTGGATCTCTAGTCGGGTGCCTCTGGGGCGAGGTTCAGATCGCCAGCGGGTCGACGTCCAAGGCCCAGCGCATCACGCCCTTGTGCTGCGACTTCAAGCGCGTGAGTTCGTCGACCCAGGGCCTGAGCACCCGTTGCAGGGTGCCGCGCGTGGGTGACTCCACCAGCATCTGCATGCGCTCCACGTTGGCGACGCGGGCGATGTGGTGGGGCACGGGCGGGTAGATCAGCAATTCGCGGGCGCCGGGGATCTGCTCGGCCAGCGTCGCCGCCGCTTGCAGGAACTCACGCGCCGCCTGCGCGGTGCGCGCCTCGGCGCGCAGCAGCGCGAGGTGGCTGAAGGGCGGGAGGCCCGCCATGCTGCGCTCCTTGAGCTGGCTGTCGGCGAAGGCCTTGAAGTCGTGGCGCTGCAGCGCGGCGTAGAGCGGATGCGTCGGGTGCCAGGTCTGCACAACCATCTCGCTGCGGTCGGCCTGCGCGGCGTCGCGCCCGGCGCGGCCGGCCGCCTGCATCAGGAGCGCGAAGAGGCGCTCGGGGGCGCGGAAGTCGCTGGAGAAGAGCGCGTTGTCGGGGCTCACCGCGGCCACCAGCGTGATGCGGCGGAAGTCGTGGCCCTTGGCCACCATCTGCGTGCCGACGAGCACGTCGACGTCGCCCGCATGCACGGCCGAGAGCTGCGCTTCGAGCGCGCCCTTGGTCTTGGTGCTGTCGGCGTCGATGCGGGCGACGCGGGCACCGGGCAGGGCCTCGGCGAGTTGCTCTTCCAGCCGCTCGGTGCCGCGCCCGAGCGGGGCGATGTCGAGGTTGCCGCAATCGGGGCAGGCGCGCGGCACGGCCTGGGTGAAGCCGCAGTGGTGGCAGCGCAGCGTGCGGTCGACCTTGTGGAAGACGCGCCAGGCGCTGCAATGCGGGCAGTCGCTCTTCCAGCCGCAGGCGCCGCAGTGCAGCACCGGCGCGTAGCCACGCCGGTTGAGGAAGACGAGGCTCTGCTCGCCGCGCTCCACCCGCCGGGCCAGTGCGCCGACGAGTTGCGGCGACAGGAGCGTGGTCACACCCGGTGCCTTCGGCAGCAGGTTCATGTCGACCAGGCGCACGGCGGGCAGGGCGCCATTGCCCACGCGGTGGGCGAGCGTGAGGCGCTCGTAACGGCCCTGTTCAGCGCGCTGCCAGCTCTCGAGCGACGGCGTGGCCGAGCCGAGCACCACGCAGGCGCCTTCCAGCTTGCCGCGGTAGACGGCGAGGTCGCGCGCCGAATAACGGGCGCCTTCTTGCTGCTTGTAGGAGGGGTCGTGTTCCTCGTCGACCACGATCAGCCCGAGCCGCGGCAGCGGGGCGAACACGGCCATGCGCGTGCCCAGCACCAGGTCGGCCAGGCCCAGGTGGGCGGCGAGCCAGTTCTTGAGCCGCTGGGCCGGGGTGAGGCCACTGTGCAGCGACACGATGCGCTTGGGGGCCGGGCCGGCGCCGAAGCGTTCGGCAAAGCGCGCTTCGAGCTGCGGCGTGAGGTTGATCTCGGGCACCAGCACCAACACCTGGCGGCCGGCGGCCAGCGCGTCTTCGGCGGCGCGCAGGTAAACCTCGGTCTTGCCGCTGCCGGTGAGGCCGTGCAGCAGCACCACGGGCGCCTGGCCGGGAGCGCTGAGCTCGCCCAGGCGGGCCAGCGCCGCCGCCTGGTCGGGCGTCAGCTCGGGCCGGGCGGGCACCGGGCCGGCCGGGGGCACCGCCCAGGCCTTGCGCAGGCGGGCCACCCGCTGGGCCAGTTGGTCGTCGTCGAGCTTGCGCAACTCGGGCGGCAGCACCGACAGGGCCACCTCGCCCAGGCCACGCTGGTAGTACGACGCGGCGAAATCCACCAGCTCGCACCAGCGGGCCGACAGCGGTGGCACGGCGTCGAGCACCGCCGCCACTGGCTTCAAGGCGACAGAAGGTTCGGGGTCGGCGTCACCGGGCCAGACGATGCCGGTCACTTCGCGGCGGCCGAGCGGGGCTCGGACCAAGGTGCCGGGAGAGAGCGTGCGCTCGCTCAGGTAGTCGAGCGCGCCACCCAGTCCGCTGTGCTGCGGGGCGTCGACGGCCACACGAACGGGCAGGCGGTCATCCATCGAAAGAGGCGTCGGGAAAGCAAAGACCTTGTTAGGAATGATTCCTAAGTGGCTGATTTGTCAGCCCTTTTGAATGTTTCCACGACTCTTGTGGATAACTTTGTGGGGAACCTGCCAAAAATATCGCTAGATCCTTGATTTTTGGGCCTTCGCGCTGCGTTGCTCACTTTCGAAGCAAAACGGGCCTTCAATGAAATCAAGGACTTAGCAACCTAATCAGAAATACTGATGGTGCGCTGCGTCGGCATAGTCCTACAAGTGGAACATTCGGGGTTTTGGGGATAAGTCAAGCCCTGAGTGCTCGCTCACCGGGAAAGCACTGCCGGCCGTTCCAGAAAGATGCAACCAACTGCAACAGGAGCCGAAGGCTATCGGTGCAGGCTGGGCGAGTGCTCGTGCACCGCGTCGACCAGCGCCGCCACGCTTTCTGGCGGCGTATGCTGGCTGATACCGTGGCCGAGGTTGAAGATGTGGCCCACCGGGCGGTAGTCGGCCTTCCAGGGGCCGAAGCTGTCGAGTGTCTTGATGACCTCGGCGCGCACCTGCTCGGGCGAGGCGAAGAGCACCGCCGGGTCGAGGTTGCCCTGCAACGCAGTGAACTGGCCGATGCGCTTGCGCGCCGAGGCGAGGCTCACCGTCCAGTCGAGGCCGACCACATCGCAGCCCAGCGCGGCGATTTCTTCCAGCCACAGGCCGCCGCCCTTGGTGAAGACGATGTGCGGGATGCGCCGGCCCTCGTGCTCGCGCTTCACCTGCGCGAGCGCGCGGCGGGTGTAGTCGAGGCTGAAGGACTGGAAGGCGCCATCGGCCAGCACGCCGCCCCAGCTGTCGAACACCATCACCGCCTGCGCGCCGGCGTCGATCTGGGCGTTGAGGTAGGCGGCCACCGCGTCGGCGTTGACCGCGAGCATCTTGTGCAGCAGGTCGGGCCGGCTGTAGAGCATGGTCTTGACCAGGCGGTAGTCGTCGGAGCCGGCGCCTTCGACCATGTAGCAGGCGAGCGTCCAGGGGCTGCCCGAGAAGCCGATCAGCGGCACGCGGCCGTTGAGGGCGCGGCGGATGGAGGTCACCGCGTCGAACACGTAGCGCAGCTTGTCCAGGTCGGGCACGGCGAGCTTGGCCACGGCGGCTTCGTCGCGCACCGGGTGGGCGAACTTCGGGCCCTCGCCCATCGCGAAGCTCAAGCCCAGGCCCATCGCGTCGGGGATGGTGAGGATGTCGCTAAACAGGATGGCGGCGTCGAGCTTGTAGCGCTCGAGCGGCTGCAGGGTGACCTCGGTGGCGAAGTCGGTGTTGGTGGCCAGGCCCATGAAGCTGCCGGCCTTGGCCCGCGTGGCGCGGTACTCCGGCAGGTAGCGGCCGGCCTGGCGCATCAGCCATACCGGCGTGTGGTCGGTGGGCTGGCGCAGGCAGGCGCGCAGGAAGCTGTCGTTTTGAAGTTCGGCAAACATCGAGGGATTATCTCTGCCGTCCCATAATCAGCCGCACCTTCCCCCGCGAACCCTCCAGGAGACCGCCATGCTCGCCCAGAACGTCCTGCAGACCATCGGCAACACGCCGCACATCCGCATCAACCGCCTGTTCGGCAACACGCACAGCGTGTACGTGAAGAGCGAGCGTGCCAACCCAGGCGGCTCGATCAAGGACCGCATCGCCCTCTCGATGATCGAGGCGGCCGAAGCCAACGGCACCCTGAAGGCCGGCGGCACCATCGTCGAGCCGACCTCGGGCAACACCGGCGTGGGGCTCGCGATGGTCGCCGCCGTCAAGGGCTACAAGCTCGTCCTCGTGATGCCCGAGAGCATGAGCGTCGAGCGCCGCCGCCTGATGCTCGCCTATGGTGCGAGCTTCGTGCTCACCCCGCGCGAGAAGGGCATGAACGGCGCCATCGCCAAGGCCACCGAGATCGTCGAGGCGACGCCCGGCGCGTGGATGCCGCAGCAGTTCGACAACGCCGCCAACATCGACGTGCACGTGCGCACCACCGCGCAGGAGATCGCGGCCGACTTCCCGGCCGGCGTCGACGTGCTGATCACCGGCGTGGGCACCGGCGGCCACATCACCGGCTGCGCCAAGGTGCTGAAGGGCCTGTGGCCCAAGCTCAAGGTGTTCGCGGTCGAGCCCACCGCCTCGCCCGTGATCAGCGGCGGCAAGCCGAGCCCGCACCCGATCCAGGGCATCGGTGCCGGCTTCATCCCGAAGAACCTGCACACCGACCTGCTCGATGGGGTGATCCAGGTCGAGGCCGAGGCGGCGAAGGAAATGGCTCGCCGTTCGGCGCGTGAAGAGGGGCTGCTGGTGGGCATCTCGTCGGGCGCCACGCTGGCCGCCATTTCGCAGAAGCTGCCGGACATCGCCAAGGGCGCGACGGTGCTCGGCTTCAACTACGACACCGGCGAGCGCTACCTGTCCATCGAAGGTTTCTTGCCGAACGAATGAAGCCCAGGGTCCTCATCGTCGAGGACGAGCCCGGCATCGCCGACACGTTGCAGTACGCGTTGCGGACGGACGGGTTCGAACCCGCCTGGGCCGCGACGGGCGAGGAGGCGCTGTCGCAGTTCAAGGTGCAGCCGCCGGCCCTGGTGATCCTCGACGTCGGCCTGCCCGACACCAGCGGGTTCGAGGTGTTCAAGCGCCTGCGTGAGGTGGCCGATGTGCCGGTGGTCTTCCTCACCGCGCGCAGCGACGAGATCGACCGCGTGGTCGGCCTGGAGCTCGGCGCCGATGACTACGTGGCCAAACCCTTCTCGCCGCGCGAGCTGGTGGCGCGGGTGCGCTCCATCCTGCGGCGCAGTGCCAAGGCGGCCGCGGCCCCTGCGGCGCCGGCATTGCCGCTGGTGGTGGACGACGGCAAACGCCAGATCCGCTTCTACGGCAAGCCGCTCGAACTCTCTCGCTACGAGTTCGGCCTGTTGCAGACCTTGGCCTCGCGCCCCGGCCATGTGTTCAGCCGCGACACGCTGCTGGCCCGCGTGTGGGGCGACGACACCGAGAGCCTGGACCGCACCGTCGATGCCCACGTGAAGACGCTGCGCGCCAAGATGAAGACGGTGGCGCCGACGCTCGAGCCGATCCGCACGCACCGCGGCAGCGGCTATGCGCTGGCTGAAGACCTCCCGCCCGCCTTGCCCGTGTGAGCAAACGCACCCGGATCTTCCTCGGGATCCTCCTGGCCTACGCCATCGGCGTAGGCCTCCTGATGTACCGGCAGCTGCAGGACATCGACCCGCGCTACCGCGAGTCGGCCGAGGAAAACCTGGTTGAGACCGCGCAGCTGATGGCGACCCTGCTCGAAGGCTCGTCGCGCGACGGCACGCTGCAGGTCGAGGCCCTCGGCCCGGTGTTCCAGGCGCTCTACGCGCGCCGCTTCAAGGCCGACATCTACGGCTTCGAGAAGACCCGCGTCGAGCTGCGCATGACGGTGGTCGACCGGGGCGGCACGGTGGTGTTCGATTCGACCAACCGCTCGCTCGGCGCCGACCACTCGCTCTGGCGCGACATCCGCCGTGCCCTGCAGGGCGAGTACGGCGCGCGCACCACGCCCGACGTGGAAGGTGACGCCAGCAGCTCGGTGATGTACGTGGCGGCACCCATCCGCGTGGGTGGCGCCATCGTCGGCGCGGTGAGCGTGGGCAAGCCGGTGCAGAGCTTCGGCCAGTTCGTGCAGGCGGCGCGGCGCAAGACGCTGCTCGTGGGCACCACCTCGGTGGTGGCGGTGCTGCTGCTGGTGGTGATCCTCTCGGTGTGGCTGGTGCGGCCGTTCGGCGTGGTGGCCGACTACGTGCGCTACGTGAAGGCGCAGCGCAGCTTCAGCCTGCCGCGGCTCACGCGGCGTGCGCTGAAGGCGATCGGCGCGGCCTACGACGAGATGCGCGATGCGCTCGCCGGCCGCAACTACGTGGCCGACTACGTGCAGACGCTCACGCATGAGGTGAAGAGCCCGCTCTCGGCGATCCGCGGTGCCGCCGAGCTGCTGCAAGAGCCGATGCCCGATGCCGACCGCGCACGCTTCGTGGCGAACATCGTGCGCGAGACGCAGCGCATCCAGGAGCTGGTCGATCGCATGATGGAACTCACCGCGCTCGAATCGCGCCGCACGCTCGACGCGCCGGTGGCCGTGCCCTTGCGTGCGCTCTTGCAGGAGCTGGTGGCGAGCGTGCAGCCCGCCGCGGCGGCGCGCGGCCTGCAGGTGGTGCTGGAAGACGGCGACGACGCCACGGTACAAGGCGATGCCTTCCTGCTGCAGCGTGCCGTCTCCAATCTCGTCGACAACGCGCTTGACTTCTCGCCGGCCGGTGGCACCGTGACCCTGGCGCTGCACCGCAAGGGCCGCCAGGCCGAGCTGACGGTGCGCGACCACGGGCCGGGCATCCCCGACTACGCCGGAGACAAGGTGTTCGAGAAGTTCTATTCGCTCGCGCGGCCGCAGTCGCGCAAGAAGAGCACCGGGCTCGGCCTGCCCTTCGTGAAGGAGATCGCCGAGCTGCATGAAGGCCGCGTCACGCTGGCCAACGCGCCGGGGGGCGGCGCGCTGGCCACGCTCAGCCTGCCGCTGGGCGACGGCGGCGCCTGAGGCGTGCCTTACTTCGCGGCGGCGCGCCCGTAGACGATCTTCTTCTTGCCGCCGTCGCAGCTGCCCACGACCTTGGCGTCACCCACCTTCTCGGTGTCGACGATGTCGAGCTTGTAGCCGGTGACCTTCTTCTCGTCGAGCTTGGCGGCGATCTCCGTCTTCAGCTCGTCGCAAGGCTTGCTCGCGGCGAACGTGGGGGTGGCGAGGGCCAGCAGGGTGGCCGACAGGATCAGGTGTTTCATCAGGGTCTCCTCCGGGTTGATCGAGGCGCCAGTATCGCGGCTGTCTTGCCGTTCACGCAGTCTTCACACAGCCGCTCTCAGGCTTCAAACCGGCTTCGAGCACGGCGCCGATCCTCTTCTCACCACCACCGCCCGGTGGCTTGCCCAGGAGAGGATCCATGTCACGCCCGCTCATCCCCTATCAACCGCTCAGCCGCACCGGCCGTGTGCTGTGGTGCATGGCGCTCGCGCTTTTCTCGGCGCTGTTGATGCTGTTCTGGTCGCCGGCCCACGCCGACGACTCGGAAGCCCTCAAGCCCGAGAGCCCGTACTTCGCCGTCAACAGCCACGAGCCCGGCACCGACCGCCTGCCGCTCAAGTCGACCACGGTCGACGTGAAGATCGCCGGGGTCATCGCCGACGTGACGGTGACCCAGCACTATCGCAACGAAGGCCAGCGCCCGATCGAGGCGCGTTATGTCTTCCCGGGCTCTACGCAGGCCGCCGTCTACGCGATGAAGGTGACGCTCGGCGACCGGGTGCTCACCGCGCGCATCAAGGAAAAGGAAGCGGCCCGCATCGAATACCAGGCCGCCAAGCGCGAGGGCAAGACGAGCGCGCTGCTCGAGCAGCGCCGGCCCAACGTCTTCGAGATGAACGTGGCCAACATCCTGCCCGGCGACGACGTGGCGGTGGAGCTTCGCTACACCGAGCTGCTGCGCCCCACCGACGCGCAATACGGCTTCGTCTTCCCCACGGTGGTGGGCCCGCGCTACAACAGCCCCGCCGCGGCGGCCGGCAACGGCGGCGCCATCGGGGGTGCGTACCTGAAGCAGGGGGTCGCGTCGAACGCCTCCTTCGCCTTGCGCGTGTCGCTCGACACGCCGCTCGTGGTGAAGGAGATCGCCTCGCCCTCGCACGAGCTTGTCATCGACGGCTTGGGCAGCACGCATGTCGCCGTCTCGCTCAAACCCACTGAGAAGCCGGCGAACAACCGCGACTTCATCCTGAACTACCGCCTGGCCGGCGACCGCATCGAGTCGGGCCTGGTGCTGTACCGCGGGGAGGGCGAGGGCGACGAGAACTTCTTCCTCGCGATGGTCGAGCCGCCCAAGGCGGTGGCGTCGCGCCAGATCAACCCGCGCGACTACATCTTCGTGGTCGACATCTCGGGCTCGATGCACGGCTACCCGCTCGACACCGCCAAGGTGCTGCTGCGCAATCTGATCGGCAGCCTGCGCCCGAGCGATACCTTCAACGTGATGCTCTTCTCCGGCAGCAGCCGCATGCTCGCGCCGGCGTCGGTGCCGGCCACGCGCGCCAACATCGATCAGGCCATCCGCACGATTCATGAGATGGGCGGTGGCGGCAGCACCGAGATCGTGCCGGCCCTGAAGCGCGTGGCCGCGCTGCCCAAGGCCGAAGAGGTGTCGCGCAGCGTGATCTTCGTGACCGATGGCTACGTGAGCGTCGAGGCCGAGGTGTTCCGCCTCATCCGCCAGAACCTCAACCAGTTCAACGTGTTCTCGTTCGGCATCGGCACGAGCGTGAACCGCCACCTCATCGAGGGCATGGCGCGTGCCGGCCAGGGCGAGGCCTTCATCGTCACCAAGCCCGAGCAGGCCGCCGCGCAGGCCGAGCGCCTGCGCCGCATCATCGAGGCGCCGGTGCTGACGCAGGTGAAGGCCTCGTTCGAAGGCCTCGACACCTACGACGTGGAGCCGCTGCAACTGCCCGACGTGCTGGGTGGCCGCCCGGTGGTGGTGATGGGCAAGTGGCGCGGTGCGTGGGCGGGCCGCTTCGTCATCGAAGGGCGCGCCGCCGATGGCCCGTACCGCCAGGTGCTGACGGCGCAGCAAGACGGCAAGGGCCCGTCGGCCCTGCGCCAGCTGTGGGCGCGCCAGCGCATCGCGGCCTTGAGCGACCAGGAGGCGCTCGAAGGCGGCAACACGCAGAAGGCGCAGATCACCGAACTCGGCCTCACCTACAGCCTGCTCACGCAATACACGAGCTTCATCGCCGTCGACCAGCGCGTGCGCAACCCCGACCCTTCGCAGACGCAGAAGGTTGACCAGCCGTCGCCGCTGCCCGAAGGCGTGAGCGACCAGGCCATCGGCGCCGAAGTGCCGAGCACGCCGGAGCCGGGGGCCATTGCCGCGCTGCTGGTGGTGCTTGGCGTGGTCGTGGCCGGCGTGTGGCCGTCGCGTCGTCGCCGCAAGGAGTGAACGATGGCCACCGCGATCGCACTGCATCCCCTCGCGCGTTGGCAGACGCGCTTCGAGTCGGTGTCGCCCCTGGCCTGGCTGGGGCTGCACGCCGCCGCCCTCTGGCCGCACTGGCGCTGGGCCGGCGCACGGCTCGCCGATGGGTCCGACGACCCGCTGGGCCTGGCGGCGCTGGCGGCGCTCTTGGTCTGGGTCGTGCGGCGCGAGCCGCTCCTGCGTGGCGCACCTCGCCAGGGGTGGGTCTACGCCGCCGCGGCCTTGACGGCGCTGGCCACGCTCGCGCTCTTCCACCTGCCGCCCTTGCTCGGCGCGGTGCTGGCGGTGCTGTCGCTCGCCACGGCCTTGCGCAGCGTGATGCCCTCGGGCCAGCCCTGGCTGCCGGTGGCGGGCCTGGCGGTGCTGGCCTTGCCGGTGGTGTCGTCGCTGCAGTTCTATGCGGGCTATCCGCTGCGGGTGGTCACCGCGGAGATCAGCACCTGGTTGCTGCAGCTCGCCGGCCTCGCCGCCGAGCGCAGCGGCACCACGATGTGGGTGCAGGGGCGGCAGGTGATCGTCGATGCGCCGTGCTCGGGCGTGCAGATGGTGTGGATGGCGTACTTCTGCGCCTGCGTGGTGGCCGCCTTCAGCGGCGTGCGCGACCGCGCGATGCTGGCGCGCCTGCCGGCCGTCGGCGCGCTGGTGCTCGTGGGAAACGTGGTGCGCAACAGCGTGCTGGTGGCGCTCGAAGCGCAGCAGTCGCAGGTGTCCGATGCGGTGCATCAGGGCGTGGGCCTGGTGGTGCTGGTGGCGGTGTGTGCCGGTGTGGTGGGCGTGATGCGGGGAGGTCGCGATGCGCAAGCCTGACCCCTGGCTCGCCCGTCTTGGCGTGGTGCTGGGCCTCGCCGCGTGTGCCCTGGCACCGCTCGGGCGCGAGGCCGACGCCGGTGCGCGCGGCTCTGCGGTCGCGCCCGAGTGGCCGGTGGCGTGGGAGGGGCGCCCGTTGCGCCCGCTCGCGCTGGGCGCCTTCGAGGCCCGCTTCGCCGCGCGCTTCCCGGGCCACATCGCGCGCATGACCGACGGCGAGCGCACGCTGGTGTTGCGCGAGGTGCGCGAGCCCACGCGCATGCTGCACCCGGCGGCCGACTGCTACCGCGCCCTCGGCTATTCGATTGCCGAGGCGCGGCTGGAGCGCGATGCGCAGGCGCAGCTGTGGCGCTGCTTCGTCGCCGAGCGCGAAGGCCGGCGCATTCGCGTGTGCGAACGCATCGTCGACGCGAAGGGCGAAGCCTTCACCGATGCATCGAGCTGGTTCTGGGCGGCGGCGCTCGGCCAGTCCACCGGCCCGTGGCGGGCCGTCACCGTGGCGAGGGCGTTGTGAAAACCATCCTGAAGTGGCTGATCGGCTTGTCGTGTGCGCTGCTCGTGGGGCTGGCGCTGGCGGTGTTCTTCATCCTGCGGGCCTTGCAGCCGGCGCCGGGTGAGTGGACACGCACGGTGCAGCTCGGCCCCTTCGAGCGCGAGGTGAGCATGCCCGCGTTGCTGCGCATCGCGAGCCACCCCTTCACCCTGCGCCTGATGGAAGGCCGCCAGTTCCGCACGCGCTACGGCACCGTGCACTGGCAGGCGGTCAACGCACCCAACACCTGGCGCGCGGTGTGCGCGCCTTGCACGCTGCCGGTGGGCGGGCTCGGGCGCGAGCCGCTGCGGCTCGCGCGTGTGGAGTTCACCGTGGTGCCCGACATGGAGATGAACCTGCAGGGCCACTTCGCCCTCGGCGAGGGGAAAGAGCCGCTGCAGGGGCGCTGGTCGTCGCGTATCGAGCGGCAGCAGCTGGTGCTGCAGTTCCGCATCGCCGACGAGCCGGCGGTGCGGGCGTTCGCGCTTTTCCAGCGCGACATCCCCGAGTTCACGCAGGCGCGCATCGAAGGGCGGGTGAGCGTGAAGGCGCAGTGGCGGTGGCCGTCGCACGCGTGGGAGTTCAAGCCCCGGCTCGATGGCCTGCTGGTCTCGGGCCTGGGCACCGAGGCCTTGCTGAACGCCGAGCCCGCCTGCGGCGAGGCGACGGCGGACTTCGGCCCGTGGCTGCCGCGTGCCGTGATTGCTGCAGAAGACCAGCGCTACTACGAACACCCCGGATACGACCTGCAGGAGATCGTGGCCGCGTGGTTCGGCAACCAGCGCCAGGAGGGCATGACCGCGGGCGGCAGCACCGTCTCGCAACAGCTCGCGAAGCTGCTCTACACCGGCGACAGCCGCCATCACGGCCGCAAGCTGCGCGAGCTGCTCTACGCCGTGGAGCTCGACCGCACGCTCGGCAAGGCACGGCAGCTCAATCTCTATCTCTCGCTCGCGCCCTGGGGCGATGGCCGGTGCGGCGCGCAGGCCGCAGCGCGCCACTTCTTCCGCAAACCGGCGGCCCAGCTCACGCCGGTCGAAGCGGTGTGGCTCGCGACGCTGCTGCACAACCCCGACCGCGAACTCGCGCAGCTGGGCCGACACGGCGAGGCGAACCAGGCGCGTGTGGCCTGGGTCGCCGATCAGCTGCGGCCGGTGTCGCGCCGCGAGCGCGAGGCGCTGGTGAAGGAAGCCCGGCGCTGGCGCCCGCCGCCGCCCGCGCTCAAGGTGGCGATGGCGGTGGCGGCGTCGCAGGCTGCGTTGGGGCGCTGACGTTTCCGGCCAGCCAGTCGTCGGCCACGGCCGCGGCGTTGCGGGCCTGGCTCGCGTCCCACATCAGCTCGGGCGGCACCACGCGTGTGCCGGGGGCCGATTGCGGCAGCACCGCCGCCAGCCGGGCCGCGAACGCGGCCACCTTGGCGGCGCGCACGGGCCGCTGCCGCTCGGGCACCATCATCTGCAGCTGCGAGAGCATCCAGTGCGCCAGGCGCTGGGCGGCGTTTTCGTGCTGCACCCGGTCAGGCGGCTGCGCCGAGCGCACGAAGACCAGGTGCTCGAAGCCGAGCGCGGCCACGGCCTGTTCGTCGAGGCTCGCGAGGCCACGCTTCAATGCCTCGGGCAGCATGGCCTGGGTGTGCGGCATCACGACCAGCAGGTGGCGCACGCCGCGCGCATGCAACTGCGCGGCAAGCTCAGGCAACTGCTCGGGCTGCGGACGGTAGAACGCCAGCTCGCGTCCGTTGACACCACGCTCGCGGTCGAACACCACCACCGCGGTCGGCGCGAGCGGCGTGCGGTCGTGCTCGTGCCACGCGAGCGTGTGCAGGCCGCGCAGGCCGGTCTGCAGTGGCTGGGTGGTGAACACGCTCACCTGCGCATGCCGCCGTGCCGCGAGCAGTTGTTCGAGCAGCGCCGAGCCCAGGGCTCCGGCGCCGCCGCACACCAGCACGCGTGGGCCCGCGGGGGCGCGCGGCGCGGGGGCGTGGCCGGCGCGCAGGGCTTCATGGAGCAGCGACATGCAGGCAAGTATCCCTGCCCCTTGAATTGCCGAGCGTGCACCGCATCTGGTGCGCCGGGGTAGCATCGCCCCGCCTTCGGCTTCAAGGACACACGATGACGACCAAACGACTCTGGCTTGCCGCGCTCGCTCTTGCTGCCACCCTGGGCCTCAGCGGCTGCGGCTACAACGACTTCCAGCGCCTGGACGAGCAGACCAAGGCCGCCTGGTCGGAAGTGCTGAACCAGTACCAGCGCCGCGCCGACCTCATCCCCAACATCGTCGCCACCGTGAAGGGCGAGGCCAACTTCGAGCAGGAGACGCTCACGAAGGTGGTGGAGGCGCGCGCCAAGGCGACGAGCATCCAGGTCACGCCCGAGACGCTCAACAACCCCGAAGCGTTCAACAAGTTCCAGCAAGCGCAGGGCGAGTTGAGCAGCGCGCTGAGCCGGCTGCTGGTGGTGAGCGAGAACTACCCGAACCTGAAGGCCAACCAGGGCTTCCAGGACCTGCGTGTGCAACTCGAAGGCACCGAGAACCGCATCACCGTCGCGCGCAACCGCTACATCAAGGCGGTGGCCGACTACAACGTGCTCGCGCGCAGCTTCCCGAGCAATCTCACTGCGATGGTCTTCAACTACGACCCGAAGCCGAACTTCACCGTGCAGAACGAGGCGCAGATCTCCACGCCGCCGGCGGTGAACTTCGACAAGCCGGCCTCGAAGTAAGCGGCTCGTGATGCGCCTGTCTCTGGCGGGCTTTCTGGCGTGGCTCTTCGTCCTGCTGCTGGCGGTGGCCTCGCCGCTGCTGCAGGCGCAGGACGTGCAGCCCGTGCCACCGCTGTCGGGCCGTGTGATCGACCAGACCGGCACGCTCACGCCCGCGCAGGTGCAGGCGCTTTCGGCCAAGCTCGAGGGCATCGAGCGCCAGCGCGGCTCGCAGCTCGTGGTGCTGATGGTCGCGAGCACGCAGCCGGAAGACATCGCCGCGTATGCGCAGCGGGTCGGCGACAGCTGGAAGATCGGCCGCCGCGAGGTGGGCGACGGGCTGCTCATCGTCGTCGCGAAGAACGACCGCAAGGTGCGCATCGAAGTGGCCAAGGCGCTCGAAGGCGCGGTGCCCGACCTGGCGGCCAAGCAGATCATCAACGACCGCATCACACCGGCCTTTCGCGCGGGTGACTTTGCGGGCGGCCTCAACTCGGCGGTGGACCGGCTGGCCGAGCGCATCGGCACCGAAGGCTTGCCGGAGCCGGGCGCGTCGCCATCGGAGCGGGCCCGCGGCAGCAGCGGCTTCGACCTCGAAGACATCGCCATCTTCTTCTTCGTCGGCGTGCCGATCGCGGGCGCCATCCTCACCTCGGTGTTTGGCCGCAAGCTCGGCTCTCTCGCCACGGCCGGCGCGGCGGGTGGCCTCGGCTGGTGGCTGACGACGAGCCTCTTCATCGCCGGTGGGGCGGCGTTCGTCGCGCTCGTGCTCGTGGGGGTGATGGGCGTCGGCTCGCGGCGGGGTGGCGGCGCGCCCATCATCTGGGGCGGTGGAGGTGGCGGCGGCTGGGGCGGGGGCTCCGACGGCGGCGGCTTCAGCTCCGGCGGTGGCGGTGACTTCGGTGGCGGCGGTGCCTCGGGCGATTGGTGATGAACCGTTGGCTGCGCATTCTCAAGCACCGTTGGCTCGACGAGGCCGATGCCCGCCGGGCCTTAGGCGACGGCACGCTCAAGCGCCTGCAACAGCGTGTCGCGCAAAGCGAGCGGGGCCACAGCGGCGAGATCCGCATCTGCGTCGAAGCGGGCCTGCCCTTGTCCTACCTGTGGCGCAACGCCACGCCGCGCGAGCGCGCGGTCACGATGTTCGGCAAGCTGCGCGTGTGGGACACCGAGCACAACAACGGCGTGCTCATCTACCTGCTGCTGGCCGAGCACGCGATCGAGATCGTGGCCGACCGCGGCCTCAACCGGCATGTGAGTGCCGAGCAGTGGCGTGGCCTCACCAAGGGCATGGCCGATGCCTTCCGGCGCGGCGACTACGAAGGCGGCCTCAACGCGGCGGTCGACGCGGTGAGCCAGATGCTCGACCGCCACTTCCCCTGGGCCGGCCCTGAGGCAAATCCCAATGAACTGCCGGACGCGCCTGTGGTCCAGTAGCGGCTGTTCTTCACTCTCAGCCGGAGCGCGCGTCGATGAAAACCAAGAGCCTCATCCGTTGGCGGGTGCTCGGTCTGGTGGCGGCGTGTGCCGCCGTGGCCCATGCGCAGACCGCGCCGCCGATCAAGCCGGGGCTGTGGCAAGTGACGAGCGAGCGCACCATCGATGGCCAGAAGGCGCCAGACATGTCGCAGCAGATGGCCAACATGCCGCCCGAAGCGCGCAAGCAGATGGAAGCCATGATGAAGCAGCGTGGCATGGACATCAGCGGCGGCGTCAACAACATGAAGCTGTGCATGACGCGCGAGCAGCTCGACGAAGGCCGCTGGCGCAGCGACGAGGGCGGCTGCAAGACCGACTTCAGCACGCGCACCGCCACGCAGTGGAAGTGGCGCTCGGTGTGCACGCAGCCGCCAAGCGAGAGCGAGGGCGAGGCCAACATCGCGAGCCCGGAGCGCTACACGGTGAAGGTCACCACCACCAGCCAGCGCAAGGGCGAGCCGCGCAACACGCAGATGACGATGAACGCCAAGTGGCTGGGCGCCGACTGCGGCGACGTGAAGCCGCTTGCGCCGCCGCCCAAGCAGGGCAAGCCCGCCAAACCCTGAGCCCGACTCAGGGCAGCCGCTTCAGCCAGATCAAACGGTCGCCATAGGCCACGAGGTCACCGCTCGGTGCGTGCCGGGCGATTCCCTTCAGGCGTGCGCGGGTGTGGGTGTCGATCGGGTGCCATGCGAGGCCGCCATCGGTGGAGCGCAGCAGCGTGCCGTCGCGCCCCGCGATCAGCAGATCACCATCAGGCAGCGGCAGGAGGCCGCGCAGGAAAGCGTGGGTGCCCGTGGGCACGACGGTCCAGGTGCGGCCCTGGTCGGTGGAGCGCAGCAGCGTGCCCTCGGCGCCGGTGATGAACCAGGCGCCGCGCGTCGGGTCGGCCGTGGCCCGCGCGAGCGACTGGGCCGTCGGCACCTCGATGCGCTGCCAGTGCAGGCCCGCGTCGATGCTGCGCAGCACGCGGCCGTTGGCGCCGACGAGCAAGGCCACACCGCTGGCCTCGTCGACGAGGCCGCCGTGCAGGTCGTCGGCACTGCCGTGGTCGACGCGGGCCCAGCGGCGGCCGTCGAGCGAGCGGGTGATGACGCCGCCTTCGCCGAAGGCCAGCAACGCGCCGCTGCGCGGGTCGGCGAGCACGCCGTGGTAGTTGGCGCTCGTCACCTCGGGAATCGGCTCGGCGTGCCGGCCCTCGCGCACTTGCAGCATGTGGCCGGCGTTGCCGACGAGGTAGACCGCGCCGGTGGCCGGGTGCGCGACGCTTGCGACGTAGTCCTGGCCCTGCGCATCGCTGCGGTGATGCCAGCTGCGGCCGCCGTCGTGTGTTGCGAGCATCGACGCCTGCCCGCCCGCCACCACGACGGCGCGGCTGGCGGGGTCGAGGCTGGCGTCGAAGAGGTAGGCCGGCTCGGCGAGCTGCGTCATCACCTGCGGCGTCCAGCGGCGGCCGCCGTCGTCAGAGATGGCGAGCGTGCGCTGGATGCCGAAGGCCATCAGACGGCCGCTCGCCGGGTCGGTGAGCAGCTGATGCACGTACTCCGGCATGCCCTGGCGCGCGATGTGCCAAGTGAGGCCGGTGTCGTGCGAGGCGAGCACCAGGCCGCCGCGGCCGACGGCGACGAAGCTGCCGCTCTCGGCGTCGACCGTCAGGTCTTCGAGGTTCTCCTGCGTGGGCAGGGCGACGCGCTGCCAGCGGCGGCCCTGGTCGGTGGAGCGCATCACGAGGCCGCGGTCGCCGGCCGCCACCAGCACCGCCTCGCGGGGATGCGCGGCCACCGCCGCGAGGTAGTGCTTCGGGCCGCGTTGTACGCGCCAGCGCCGGCCGCCGTCGGGGGAACTCGCGAGCAGGCCGGCGTTGCCCACGGCCACCAGCGTGCGGCCGTCGGGCGACACCCACAGGCGGGCGATGTACTCAGCCACGCCGAGGCTCGTGTGCGACCAGCGCAGGCCACCATCGGTCGAGCGGAAGAGGCCGCCTTGCGCACTGCCGGCCCACACCGTGCCGCCTTGAGTGGCGAGCGCGGTGAATGTGTGGCGCGCGTCGAGCGTGCGGTGCTGCCATCCTCCGTCGTCTTCGGAGAACAGCGAGAGCGCGCCGTGTTCGCCCAGCACGATGAAGCGTCGGCTGCGCGGCTCGTAGGCGACGACGCCGAGCCCGCCGGCGTTGGGCGCCGCCACGGGGCTCCAATGTTCGCCCGCGTCGCTCGACTGCAGGATGCGCCCGCCCATTCCGACGGCGACGACGCGTTGGCCGCGGGCGTCGGCCGCGATGGCGAGCAGGTCCTGCTCGGTGTGTGACTGGCGCGGGTGCCACGTCCGGCCCTGGTCGTCCGACACGAGCACGCTACCCTGGTGGCCCACGGCGACGAGGCGGCCGGAGCCGCTCAGGCGCGTCAGCGCGCGCAGCGTTTCCGGCGTCGCCGCGCGGCCTTCGTGCCATTCGCGGCCGCCATCGAGGCTGCGCCACACGGTGCCGTCGGTGCCGGTGGCCCAGACGACGCTTCCCGCCGCGTGCACGTGCTGAAGATGCGGGTTCGTGACCTGCGCTTCGTAGCGCACGGCCGGCGCCGTGGTGGTGCTGCGGGGATCGTCAGACGCGGGTGTGCAGGCGGCGAGCAAGGCCAGCGCGCTGGCGCTCAGCGCGGCGCCGGCCTGGCGCATCCGGCAGCATGGCACGTGCGTTGTTCGCTCGGTCGTTGGCGGCTCAATAGGCGCTGATGTCGGTTCGGCGCACGTTGCAGGCGGCGGTGCCCCAGCGCTCGCCGAGCTTGGGGGACTCGCTGCCCTTCTGCACTCCGCGGTATTCGACGCAGACCTGCGGGCTGCCGGCCTGGTAGCCCTTGATCTTCACGGCGCGGATCGTGGCCACGTCGCCGTAGTTGGAGTTCACACCGACCACCGAGGAGTTGACCTTCTCGAGCTGCACGTTGTTGATGTTGACCCGGCGTGGGCCGCCGTTGTTCTCGCAGTTGCCGCAGGAGCGATACAGCTTGCCAATGCTGCCGGTGGTGCGGAAGGTGTCGATGCTGATCGTGCTGCCCTTGCCGTTGTGCTGGAACACCTTGTCGCTGGCGTGGGCCGCCGAGCCGCCGCGGATGCGCATGATCTTGCCGCTGCCGCCCTTCATGGTGGCGGCGTCTTCGCAGACGTCCTGCCACACCACGTTGTTGAGGTTGCAGTTGCCTTCGCAATGCACACCGTCGGCGGCGTTCTTGTTGATGATCACGTTCTGCAAAGTGGCGCCGTCCTTCAGCAGGAAGACGGGCTGCTGGCTCTCCGACGAGCCGTTGCACGATGTGCCGTAGCTTCGGCCGCCGCCATCGAAGGTGCCGGTGACGGTGGTGGTGGCCGCGGCCGTGAAGCTCAGCAGGGCGAGCACGGCGGTGAGCAGGGTGTTGCGCATGTGTGTCTCCTTGAGGGATGGGGCAGCGGCTCAGTAGCTGGGCCAGCCGTCGCTGGTCCAGTTGAGGTCGTTGATCAGCAGCTTGGGGTTGCCGTTGTCGGTCGCGTCGTAGGCGTGGCGGGCGATCACGCCGTTGCTCACGTCCTGCCCGCCGGGGCCTTTCCAGCGCACGTTGCCCGCGTCGAGCACGGTGCCGCCCCCGTCGAGCAGGCGCTTGCCTGACTTGTCGACGTAAGGGCCTGTCACCGAAGTGGAGCGGCCATGGATCACCTTGTAGGTGCTGTTCACGCCCTGGCAGCACCTGTCGATGGACGCGAAGAGGTAGTAGTAGCCGTTGCGGTAGGTGATGGCCGGCGCCTCGATGCCGGCGCTGCGCCTGGCGATGGAGATCATCGAGCCGGTCGGTTTCATCGTGCCCGGGTTGATGCGCACGATCTTCAAGCCGCTCCAGAAGGAGCCGAAGGCGAGCCACGGCGCGCCGGCCGCATCGACCACGAGGTGCGGGTCGATCGCGTTGTAGTCGTTGGCGCTGGTGCTGCGCAGCACGAGGCCGTTGTCGGTCCAGCGGCCGGCGCCGATGTTCGTGGCGGAGGCGAGGCCGATGGCGGAGGTGTTGGAGCCGAAGGTCGAGATCGAGTAGTAGAGCCAGGTCTTGCCGTTGAAGACATGCACGTCGGGCGCCCACACGTCATTCGTCTTCTGGCCCGGCACGTAGGTCTTCCACCAGGAGGGCGGCGACAGGAAGATCTGCGGCACGCGGCTCCACTGGCGGCCTGTGCTGTCGGACTTGAGCACCTGGAGGCCCTGGCCGGTGCTGAAGGTGTACCAGGCGCTGCCCTCTTTGAGGATCGACGGGTCGTGCACGCCGATGTCACCACGCAATTCCCAGAACGCTGCCGCCGCGGGCAGCGCGGCCGACAGAAGGCCGAGGGCCGTGGCGAGGATGCCGGGCGCCGTCAGAAGGCGCCGTGAGAGTCGCTGCATGGAAGTCTCCTGTCTGGCTGGCGTGGCGGCCGTGCGGCGCCTCAGTTCCGGAGTCCACCGGATTGGCGCATTTAAAAATGCACGACCGTGCACAACAATTCGGGTTACTACGCGGCGAGCCGCGTTTTGTGCCGCGTGGATTTCTTTGAGGCAGAAAAAAGCCCGCAGCTGCAAGCAGTGCGGGCTGGAGTCGCGGGCCGTCTTGCAGTGATGCAAGGCCGCCCGGAAGAGTTTGGAGTTATTTCTTGCGGAACTTGCGCAGTGCGGCGATCTGGGCGGCCAGGGCCACCAGCTCGTTCTGGGCCTTCGCGAGGTCGAGGTCGCTCTTGGCGTTTTTCAATGCCTCTTCGGCGAGCTTCTTCGCTTCGTTGGCCTTGGCTTCGTCGAGGTCCTTGCCGCGGATGGCGGTGTCGGCGAGCACGGTGACCGTGCCCGGTTGCACTTCGAGGATGCCGCCGGCCACGAACACGAACTCTTCCTGGCCGTTGTCGGCGCGTTCGATGCGAACGGCGCCCGGCTTGATGCGGGTGATCAGGGGCGTGTGGCGCGGATAGATCCCGAGCTCGCCCAGTTCACCCGGCAGGGCGACGAACTTCGCCTCGCCGGAGAAGATGCTCTCTTCGGCGGAGACGACGTCTACGTGCAGGGTTGCCATGTGGTGTCCTTAAAGGTTGAGAGAGGTCCGGCAAGCGCAGCGCTTACTGGATCTTCTTCGCCTTCTCGATGGCTTCGTCGATGGTGCCGACCATGTAGAAGGCCTGCTCGGGCAGCGAGTCGCACTCGCCGTTCACGATCATCTTGAAGCCGCGGATGGTTTCCTTCAGGGGCACGTACTTGCCGGGCGAGCCGGTGAACACTTCGGCCACGTGGAAGGGCTGCGACAGGAAGCGCTGGATCTTGCGGGCGCGGGCCACGGCCAGCTTGTCTTCCGGGGCGAGTTCGTCCATGCCCAGAATCGCGATGATGTCGCGCAGTTCCTTGTAGCGCTGCAGCGTGCCCTGCACGGCGCGGGCCACGGTGTAGTGCTCTTCGCCGACGACGTTCGGGTCGAGCTGGCGCGAGGTCGAGTCGAGCGGGTCCACGGCGGGGTAGATGCCGAGCGAAGCGATGTCACGCGACAGCACCACGGTCGAGTCCAGGTGGGCGAAGGTGGTGGCGGGCGACGGGTCGGTCAGGTCGTCCGCAGGGACGTACACGGCCTGGATCGAGGTGATCGAGCCCACCTTGGTCGAGGTGATGCGCTCTTGCAGGCGGCCCATTTCTTCGGCCAGCGTCGGCTGGTAGCCCACGGCGGAGGGCATGCGGCCCAGCAGTGCCGACACTTCGGTACCGGCCAGCGTGTAGCGGTAGATGTTGTCGACGAAGAAGAGCACGTCACGGCCTTCATCGCGGAACGACTCGGCGATGGTCAGGCCGGTCAGCGCCACGCGCAGACGGTTGCCCGGGGGTTCGTTCATCTGGCCGTACACCATCGCGACCTTGGAGTTCGCGAGGTTCTCCTGGTCGACGACCTTGGAGTCGGACATCTCGTGATAGAAGTCGTTGCCCTCACGGGTACGCTCGCCCACACCGGCGAACACCGACAGACCCGAGTGGGCCTTGGCGATGTTGTTGATGAGCTCCATCATGTTCACGGTCTTGCCCACGCCGGCGCCGCCGAACAGGCCCACCTTGCCGCCCTTGGCGAACGGGCACACCAGGTCGATCACCTTGATGCCGGTTTCGAGCAGGTCCTGCGAGGGGCTCAACTCGTCGTATGCCGGCGGCTTGCGGTGGATGGAGGCGGTGAGCTCCTGGCTCACGGGGCCACGCTCGTCGATGGGCGTGCCCAGCACGTCCATGATGCGGCCGAGGGTGGCCGGGCCCACCGGCACCATGATCGGCTTGCCGGTGTTGGAGACGGTCAGGCCGCGGCGCAGGCCGTCGGACGAACCCAGTGCAATCGTGCGCACCACGCCGTCGCCCAGCTGCTGCTGGACTTCGAGCGTCAGCGCCGAGCCCTCGAGCTTCAGGGCGTCGTACACCTTGGGCATCGCGTTGCGGGGGAACTCCACGTCCACCACCGCGCCGATGCACTGAACAATCTTGCCTTCTGCTGCAACCGAAGCCATGTTCTTTCCTTTGAATCTAGAAAACTTTTTGCTTTACACCGCAGCCGCACCGGCCACGATTTCCGACAGTTCTTTGGTGATGGCCGCCTGACGGGTCTTGTTGTAGACCAGCTTCAGCTCGGCGATCACGTTGCCGGCGTTGTCGGTGGCGGACTTCATCGCGACCATGCGCGCCGACTGCTCCGAGGCCATGTTCTCGGCCACGGCCTGGTAGACCAGGGCTTCGGTGTAGCGCACCAGCAGCTCGTCGATCACCGTGGCGGCGTCGGGCTCGTAGAGGTAATCCCAGCCGTGGCCCTTGTCGGCGACCATGCTCTCAGCCGTGAGCGGCAGCAGCTGCTGCACCACCGGCTCCTGCTTCATCGTGTTGATGAAGCGGGTGTAGCAGAGGTACACGGCAGAGAGCTTGCCTTCTGCGTACGCGTCGAGCAGCACCTTCACCGGGCCGATCAGCTTGTCGAGATGCGGCTGGTCACCCAGCTGGGTGACCTGCGACACCACCTTGGCGCCGATGCGGTTGAGAAAGCCCAGGCCCTTGTTGCCGATCGCGACCGCTTCCGTCTTCTGGCCGGCCGCTTCCAGCTCGCGCAGCTTGCCGGTGAGGGCGCGCAACACGTTGGTGTTGAGGCCGCCGCACAAGCCCTTGTCGGTGGTGACGACGATGAAACCGGCGGTCTTCGCGGTTTCGTTCTTCACCATGAACGGATGCTTGTACTCGGGCGTGGCCTGAGAAAGGTTGGCCGCCAGACTGCGCACCTTCTCGGCGTACGGACGCGCATGGCGCATGCGGTCCTGCGCCTTGCGCATCTTGGAGGCGGCAACCATCTCCATGGCCTTGGTGATCTTCTTGGTGTTCTCCACCGATTTGATCTTGCCGCGTATTTCCTTGCCTGCTGCCATGCGGAGCTCCTGTGTTCAGACCTTCAGGGCGTCGGCTTCAGGCGAAGGACTTCTTGAAGGCGCCGATGGCGTTCTTCAGTTCGGCCTTCGACTCGTCGTCGAGCTTCTTGGTGTCTTCGATCTTCTTCAGCAAGCCAGCGTGGCTGGTCTTCAGGAACTGGTGCAGGCCGGCTTCGAAGGCGAGCACCTTCTTGACGTCGATGTCGTCCATGAAGTTCTCGTTCACGGCGAACAGCGTGGCCGACATCAGGCTGATGGGCAGCGGCGAGTACTGAGGCTGCTTGAGCAGTTCCGTCACGCGGGCACCGCGGTCGAGCTGCTTGCGGGTGGCTTCGTCCAGGTCGGAGGCGAACTGCGCGAATGCGGCCAACTCCCGGTACTGGGCAAGGTTGGTACGGATACCGCCCGACTGACGCTTGACGACGTCGGTCTGTGCCGCCGAACCCACGCGCGACACCGAGATACCGGCGTTGATGGCGGGGCGGATGCCGGCGTTGAACAGCGAGGTCTCCAGGAAGATCTGGCCGTCGGTGATCGAGATCACGTTGGTGGGCACGAAGGCCGACACGTCACCGGCTTGCGTTTCGATGATCGGCAGCGCGGTCAGCGAACCGGTCTTGCCCTTCACTTCACCCTTGGTGAAGGCTTCGACGTAGTCCGCGTTCACGCGGGCGGCACGCTCCAGCAGGCGGCTGTGGAGATAGAACACGTCGCCAGGGTAGGCTTCGCGGCCCGGCGGGCGGCGCAGCAGCAGCGACACCTGGCGGTAAGCCACGGCCTGCTTGGACAGGTCGTCGTACACGATCAGTGCGTCTTCGCCGCGGTCGCGGAAGTACTCGCCCATCGTGCAGCCCGAGTAGGCGGAGACGTACTGCATGGCGGCCGATTCAGCGGCCGAGGCGGCCACGACGATGGTGTATTCCATCGCGCCGTTGGCTTCGAGTGCGCGCACCACGTTCTTGATCGACGAGGCCTTCTGGCCGATCGCAACGTAGATGCAGGTCATGTTCTGACCCTTCTGGTTGATGATCGTGTCGATCGCCACGGCGGTCTTGCCGGTCTGGCGGTCGCCGATGATCAGCTCGCGCTGGCCACGGCCGATCGGCACCATCGAGTCGATGGACTTGAGGCCGGTCTGCATCGGCTGGTCGACCGACTTACGGGCGATCACGCCCGGGGCGATCTTTTCGATCGGCGCCGACAGCTTGGCGTTGATCGGGCCCTTGCCGTCGATCGGCTGACCCAGTGCGTTGACCACGCGGCCCTTCAGTTCGGGACCGATCGGCACTTCGAGGATGCGGCCCGTGCACTTGACGGTGTCGCCTTCGGAGATGTGCTCGTACTCGCCCAAGATCACGGCGCCGACGGAGTCGCGCTCGAGGTTCAGGGCCAGGCCGAAGGTCGGCTGGCCGTCGGAGCCGGCGGGGAATTCGAGCATTTCGCCCTGCATCACCTCGGAGAGGCCGTGGATGCGGACGATGCCGTCGGTCACCGAGACCACGGTGCCCTGGTTGCGAATATCGGACGAGCCAGCCAGGCCTTCGATGCGGCTCTTGATCAGCTCGGAAATTTCAGCGGGGTTCAGTTGCATTGCTTTCTCCGGTCCGCGAGCCACTCGATGGAATGGCCTGCAGTGTCAGACGATGTGGGTGCTGTCGCTTCAGAGCGTCAGGCCGTCAGCGCCACCTTCATTTGTTCGAGACGGGCCTTGACCGAGGTGTCGAGCACCTCATCGCCGACCACCACCTTGATGCCGCCGATCAGTTCGGGATCGAGCTGTACCGTCGCGTTGAGCTTGCGGCCGAAACGCTTTTCAAGCGTTGCCACAACGCCCGACAGCTGTGACGCGTCGATCGGGAAGGCGCTGTACACCGTGGCTTCGGAGACGCCGGACTTGGCGCTCGCCAGGGTGTGGAACTGCCTGGCGACTTCGGGCAGCGCAGACAGGCGGCCGTTTTCGATAACGGTGCGCAGCAGGTTGCTGACCTGGCTCGACAGCGTGGCCTTGGCGACGCCGGTGATGACGTCGAACACCTGCTGGGCGGTGACCTTCGGGTTGTCGGCGAAGGAACGCAGCTGCGCGTCGGCGGCCACGGCGGCTACCGCGTCGAGCTGCTCGACCAGCGGCTTCATGTCGGCGTTGCCGGCGGCCTTGTACAGCGCTTCAGCGTACGGGCGGGCGATGGTTGCAAGCTCGGCCATGGTCAGAGCTCGGCCTTGAGGCGGTTCAAGAGGTCGGCGTGCACGCCGGCGTTGACTTCCTTGCGCAGGATCGCTTCAGCGCCCTTCACGGCCAGCGCAGCCACCTGCTCGCGCAGGGCTTCGCGGGCCTTGATCGACTCCTGCTCGGCTTCCGCCTTGGCAGCGGCGACGATCTTGGCGCCTTCTTCGGCAGCGCGGGTCTTGGCTTCTTCGACCATCGACTGGGCCAGGCGCTCGGCATCGGCCAGGCGCTGCGCCGAGTCGTTGCGGGCGGCCGACAGCTGCTCTTCCACACGCTTGTTGGCGGCGGAAAGTTCGCTCTTGGCCTTGTCGGCAGCCGACAGGCCGTCGGCGATCTTCTGCGCACGCTCGTCGAGTGCCTTGACGATGGGCGGCCAGATGAACTTCATCGTGAACCACACCAGAATCAGGAACACGATCAGCTGCGCGATCAGCGTAGCGTTGATGCTCACGGTGTTGCCTCTACAGAATTGGACAGATCAGAAAGTAGTGCGACGTTCGGGCCAGGCCCGACACGAGCATTACTTCGGCAGGTTGGCGATCTGGGCCAGGAACGGGTTGGCAGTGGCGAACCAGAGGGCGATACCGGTACCGATGATGAACGCGGCGTCAATCAGACCGGCCAACAGGAACATCTTGGTTTGCAGTTCGTTCATCAGCTCGGGCTGGCGGGCGGCCGACTCGAGGTACTTGCTGCCCATGATGCCGATGCCGATACAAGCACCGACAGCACCCAGACCGATGATCAGGCCGGCGGCGAGGGCAACAAAGCTAATGACTTCCATGATGACTCCTTAGGGTTTTAGGAAAGAAAGGGGGAATGAAAACGAAGGGACAGAAACTGCGGTGATCAGTGCGCGTCGTGCGCTTGGCCGATGTAGACCAGCGTGAGCATCATGAACACGAAGGCCTGCAGGGTGATGATCAGGATGTGGAAGATGGTCCACACCGTGCCGGCCACGATGTGGCCGAGGAAGAGGGCGATGCCGGTGGCGTTGAACGCGAAGGCGCCGCCCATCAGCGCAATCAGCATGAAGATCAGTTCGCCAGCGTACATGTTGCCGAACAACCGCATGCCGTGCGACACGGTCTTCGCGACGAACTCGATGATCTGCATCGCGAAGTTGAAGGGGTAGAGGAACCACTTGTCGCCGAACGGGGCGGCGAAGAGTTCGTGGACCCAACCGCCCAGGCCCTTGATCTTCACGTTGTAGATCAGGCAGAGGATCAGCACACCGACCGACAGGCCCATGGTGATCGACAGGTCGGCGGTGGGCACGACGCGCAGGTAGGGCAGGCCGATGGTCTTGTCGTTGATCCAGGGCAGGATGTCGACCGGCAGCATGTCCATGAAGTTCATCAGGAAGATCCAGACGAACACGGTCAGGGCCAGCGGGGCCACGAGCTTGCGGCTCTGGGCGTTGTGCACGATGCCCTTGGCCTGGCTGTCGACCATCTCGACGAGGATTTCAATGGCGGCCTGGAAGCGGCCGGGGCGGCCCGAGGTGGCCTTGCGTGCGGCCAGCCACAGCAGCCAGCAACCGATCACCCCCAGCACCACGCTGAAGAAGATGGAATCGAGGTTGATGACCGAGAAGTCGACCGGGCCGGTCTGGTGGTGGTTCTGCAGGTGATGCAGGTGGTGGCTGATGTATTCACCCGCGGACGGGGCGTGTTCGCCTGCGCTTGCCATTGGTCAGTCCTGAATCTTGTCCATCAAGACCGGCGCCACGCGAGCGCCAGCCAGTTCACCTTCATGCACACCACCATCGTGATCAGCAACGCTGGCCAACTCAGTTGGGGCACCACTCTGGCTGCGATCACCAACATGGCAATCGCCGCCGCAATCTTCAGCATTTCCCAGAACATGAACCCCACGGCCGCAGCCACCGGGCTCTTTGTTCCTCTGGTCATTCCACGGGCCAGCAAGGCCCCCGGAAGCACCACGGCCAGCGCGCCGTAGAGCGCCGACCAAGCTGCCGAACTGCGTTGTGTGACCGCCCAGACCACAGCGGTGCACAGCAAACCGACCAGCGCCTGAGTGCCGAGCACGCGCCATGGCGACACCATGGGCAGTTTCGACTTCAGGGCTTTGGCTTCTTCGGCGGTCAGCGGCTTGAAAGGCGGCTGATCTGCCTCATCTGGCCACGAGTCACGGCCCACAGGGTTGGTCATGGCTCGGGTTACAGGCGGTTGCAGCAAAGCCTCGGGATTATACGTGGAAACCCCTGCGGCTCCAGAGCCGTCTGGAGGCGTTACGTCTTGGCGGCTGGTTGTCGAGCGATTTCAGCCGAAGGTGTTGGCTGGAAGTCCCGGGGTGTCGACGCGCAGGCTGAGGATGCGGCCCGCGAGGGGCTGGGCCGCCAATTCGTGCTCGGGCCGCTTTTCGCGTGACGTGGTGATGTAGAGCGTCTTCAGGTCGGGCCCGCCGAAGCAGGGCATGGTGACGCAGCGCACCGGCAAGCGGACCTCGCGCAGCACGACGCCTTGGGGCGACAACTTCAAGAGGCGCTGGCCTTCGAACATCGCACACCAGTAAGCGCCTTCGGCATCGACGGCGGCTCCGTCGGGTCGGCCGCCGTAGGTGTCGAGCGCCTGGTCCGGCTGCTTGAGCGGGAACTGGGCCAGGATGCGCCGGGCGCCGGGTTGGCCGGTGTCGGCGTCGAAGTCTTGCGCGTAGATGGTGTGGGCCTTGGTGTCGCTGTAGTAGAGCGTCCGGCCGTCGGGGCTCCAGCCGAGACCGTTGCCGACAGTGATGTCGCCAGCCATGCGGCGCAGGCCGTGTGCCCTGTCATAACAGTAGAGGGCTGCGAGGGCTGCGTCGCGAGGCTCGTAGATCGTGCCGGTCCAGAAGCGGCCTTGCGGATCGCACTTGCCGTCGTTGAAGCGCTCGCGGTTGCTGTCGTAAGGCGCTGCGGCCAACGCATGCTGCCGGCCGGTGTCGGGGTCGAACTGCCAGAGGCCATCGCGACGGGCCAGCAGCAGGCCGCCTTCGCGCATCGGCGCGAGGCTGCCCACTTCGGTGTCGACCAGCCACGTGCGGTGGCGGCCGGTGCGGGGGTCGTGGCAGCGCAGCGCCTTGCCGGGGATGTCGGTCCAATAGAGCTGTTGCTCCATGGGGTGCCAGAGCGGTGATTCGCCGAGCAGCGAGGCGGGCGCGTCGAGTGCGGTGATGTCGGAAGCGGTGTCGGTCACAGGGCTGTCACGTCGAGGGTCATCCAGGCGTCGGTGGTGTCGCCGGGGTTCAGGGGCACCAGGCCATGCTGAAAAGGGTGGGGCATCTGAATGGCATTGTTCACGTGGCTCACCGGCTCGACGCAAAAGTAGTCTTTGTCTTGCGGCGTGTAGACCACCAAGTGCCGAAGCGCTGAGCGAAGCTCGACTGAGAACCGCTCGTCTCGGATCACGGCGCGTCCGGGCCAGCCATCGAAGCAGTGGTCGAGTCGCAGCTGGGCGATGCCGTCGTCGATGCTGTCTTGCACCACCGGATGCGTCGGCAGCTGCGCGTCATCGAACTCCCAGCGTCGACTCACCTGCGCCTGCAGATGGCTGCTCCCCTGCTTCGGGAAATAGGGGTGCCAGCCGAGCCCGGCCGGTTGGGCTTGCGGTGAGGTGTTGGTCATCGCGAGCCGCACCGAAAGCCGCGCCGGGGTGAGCGTGAAGTGTTGTTCGGCGGCGAACGCAAAGGGCCAATGGTCGTCGGGCGCGTGCTCGTAACGCAAGGCCAATCCGGCTGTGTCGATCGACACCACCTGCCACGCGCGCAACCACGCCACGCCGTGCAGCGAGTGCGGGCTGTCGCCGAAGTTGGGCGCTGTGGTGTGGTCGTGGCCTTGCCAATGGAAGCGACGATGCCCGAGTCGATTGGAATACGGCACGAGCGGGAAGCAGCCGGACGGGCGTGAGGCGCGCAAGGTCTGCGGTTCGGCCGACAGCAGCACGGGCGCGTCGCCGTGCCAGAAGCCGGCGATGCAGCCGCCCAGATCGGGTCGCACCGCGAGGCGCAGATTCCCGGCACGCAGTTCGCAGCCGGCCTCGAGAGGTTCGCTCATCCGGGTCTACCGCCTCGACACCTTGAACTCGGCGGACTGGTCCAACCTGGCGCGCAAGTAGTGAGCGCCCGGAATGGGGTTGTAGTAATAGGGGGGCACTTCCTCGAAGCCGAGCGTCGCATACAGCTCGCGCGCCGACTCCATGTCGTCGAGCGTGTCGAGCAGCATGTTGGAGTAGCCGGCGCGGCGGGCGTCGTCAAGCAGGTGCAGCGCCAGCAGCCGGCCAAGGCCGAAGCGGCGAAATGCCGGCCGCACGAACAGACGCTTCATCTCGCACGCGTTGGGATAGTCGGCGTCGTGCAGCGGGCGCAGGGCGCCGCAACCTGCGACAGCGCCATCGACCAGTGCCAGCAGCAATTGCCCGGACGGGGGTGCATAGTCGCCGGGCAAGTTTGCCAACTCGGCTTCGAAGCCCTGGAAGCACAGGTCGACGTCGAGGCTGGCCGCGTACTCTCGAAAGATCGCGCGCGTGTCCGCGATCAACTCGGCCGTGTCGGGCGTGATGAGCTGGATGATGGGGGCGTCCATGCGCAGATGTCAGCCGGTCAGGCGCCGGGTCGGCAGGTCCGGGAGGCGGGCGCGGCGATGGACGAGGGTAGGCGGCATGACGGGGCAGCGGGCGCGGGGGGGGGGGGGGAGCAGAAAGATACCTTGTTGACGTGCCGGTGGCGAGCGGCTGCGCCATGTCCTCGTCGAACGTCTGCTCTTGCGGCGGCGACTCTCACCGGCCTCTGCCAGCGAAACGCGTGCGGACCTTTCATAGGGGCTTGCAGGGGGCCGTCGCCCAAAGACCTTCCGCTACCATTGCCTGCTGCCGTTTTGGCGGCCTCCACTGCACTTGGTAAGGCGGCGCGCTTGCGTTGCCACAGCCATGAGCTCGCTTCGCAATGACACCGTTTTGGTTGCCTCCCCTCCCACAAGTATTTCGCGCTCTGCCCGTCGTGCTTGCCCTGTTTGCGGTGGATGGTCGCGCGGCCGATGAGTCGGGTAGCGGCACCTTCAATGCTCCCAGCTATTCGTCGACGCCCGCAGCGAGCGCCTCTGCACCTGACAGCTCGCGCTTGCAGCAGCCCCAGCCGGGTGTAGGTCAGCGCTCGCTTGGGCGAGGAGCAGCGCCCGACAAATCCTCCGGCCAGGGGAACGGGCGAGAGGGCGTACAGCGCAGGGATGACCCTGCACAACGAAGGATCGAGTTGCCCCCTGCGCGGCCGAGTGAATTTGAGCGCTTCGTCGAAACGGCCACGGGTCGCCAGCTCCCAGTCTTTGGGGCCAGCTTCTTTGTCGATGCGGCCAACCGGCCGGTCGCCGCTGACAGCGTGCCAGTGTCGAGTGACTACACCGTAGGGCCCGGCGACGAGGTGCTGATTCGTGCCTGGGGTGCAATCGATGTCGACTATCGCGCGGTCGTTGATCGAAACGGCCAGGTAAATCTGCCAAAGATCGGTAGCCTCACCGTGGCGGGCGTGAAAGCCTCCGAGCTCGAGCGCCACCTGCGTGCGCAGATCGGCCGGCTTTACACGAACTTCAATCTCAGTGTGTCGCTCGGGCAACTGCTCGGGGTGAAGGTCTTCGTGGTTGGACCGGCACGTTTGCCTGGGGTCTACACCGTATCGAGCCAGGGCACAGTGCTGTCGGCCGTGGTCGCTGCGGGCGGCCCCGGCCCGAATGGGTCGATGCGCAAGGTGTTGCTGCGGCGCAATGGTGCCGTGGTGTCCGAACTCGATATCTACGACTTCCTCGTTAACGGCGACAAGTCCAAGGACGCGCAACTGATTGCGGGTGACGTGGTCGTTTTTCAGCCTGCCGGGCCGCGTGTCGCGCTGAGCGGCGCGCTCGACACCCCAGGGATTTATGAACTCAAATCGGCGCAGGAGCCGATGCGCGACGTCTTGCGCTATGCGGGGGGTACTCCCGTCCTGACCAACCCCAACAAGGTGCTGGTCGAGCGCGTCGAGCCGGCGCGCATGCCTGCTGCCCGCTATGTCGAGGAATTCAAGCTCGACGAAGCTGGGCTGCAGCGCCCATTGCGCGATGGCGACGTGCTGACGCTGCTACCGATCTCGCCGCAGTTCGCCAACGCGGTGACGCTCAAGGGCGCTGTGGCGCAGCCGCTGCGTTATGCACACAAGCCGGGCATGCGGATCCGCGATTTGATTCCGGACAAAGACGCGCTGGTGCCTCCCGACTTCCATCGGCGCAAGAATCTTTTGGTCCAGTCCCAGGAGACCGAGGAGCCGGTGGAGATCGATGCCGAGCGACCAGGAGTCGCTCCTGGCGCAAGCGCGAACCCTCAGGCGAACCTTGATCGAAGTGGTCGTAGCGCCGCCGAGCGAGCGCGCCGCGTCGAGGACCGCACCGTCGCCGAGCGTGCCAAAAAGGCCCCTGCTGCTCTCTTTGAGGAACTGAACTGGGACTACGCTGTCATCGAGCGATTGAATCCTGATCTCAGCACTCAGGTCATTCCTTTCAACCTCGGCAAGGCCGTCCTCCAGGGCGACCCTGCGAGCAACGTCGAACTTCTGGCGGGGGACGTCGTGACCGTTTACAGCCAGAAGGACATCCGTGTGCCGGTGGCCAAGCAGACACGGCTGGTGTCGGTGGAGGGAGAGGTGGGTGCCCCTGGCGTGTACCAACTGCTGCCCGGCGAGACGCTGCCTCAGCTCATTGCGAGGGCTGGTGGCTTTACACGCCAGGCGTATGTCTACGGCTTGGAATTCACTCGCGAGGACACACGACGTCGGCAGAAGGAGAATCTGACCGAAGCCATCTCCCGGCTGGAGACCCTGGCAGCCACGCAGGGTGCGCGTGATGCTGCAAATCGGCGTGACGAGAGTGGCGACCGCAGTGCCTCTGTCAACGCTGCTGCCACGCAAGCCCAGATGGCGAGACTTCGTCGCGTCGAGCCCAATGGCCGCATTGCTCTTGAACTGCGCCCGGACGACGCCGCCATAGGCACCTTGCCCGAGGTGCCTCTCGAACACGCCGACCGCATCTCCGTGCCAGCAAAGCCCGGGTTCATCACCGTCGCCGGAGCCGTGGTCAACAACAATGCACTGCTGTGGAAGCCCGGTCGCACCGTCGGGGATTACCTGAACCAGGCCGGGCTGGACGAGGCGGCCGAGCGCTCGAACATGTTCGTGCTGCGTGCCGATGGCACGGTGCTGCATGCCGGCGATCGGCGCGGCTTCCTCGGCTTCGGCGGCATCGAATCGCAGTCCATGCAACCCGGCGATGCGATTGTCGTGCCCTCGCAACTCGACTTCGAAACATGGGGTCGGGCTCTGGTGCGCAACCTGAAGGACTTTAGCCAGATCTTCTACCAGTTCGGGCTGGGAGCCGCGGCGATCCAGACCTTGCGCAAGAACTGATGTCATGAACCAACTGGATTCCCACGTGCTGCACCAGCCGGAAGACGATGTCGACGAGGGGCCTGCCATCAGCCTGGTGGACTTGCTGACCTGGGTGGGCGAAGGCAAGCGCCTCATCGGCACCGTGACGGGGATGGTCGTTGTGCTCGCACTGGTTCTCGCGTTCATGCTGGACCCCGTCTTCACCGCCCGCACCACGCTGCTGCCGCCCTCGGCGCAGCAGCCGAGTGCCTCGGCGGCGGCCCTGGCTGCGCTTGGATCCTTGGGCGGGCTGGCTGGCGGCATCACGGCGAAGACGCCCGATGAGCTCTACGTGAACCTGCTGAAGAGCGACACCGTGCAGCGCACGCTGGCGACCCGGTTCGACCTGTACAAGCGCTACAAGGTCGACACCTACGAGGTCATGCGCACCACGATGCCGCGGTATGTGCGCATTTCTTCCGACAAGAAGTCGGGCGTCATCACGCTGGAAGTCGACGACCGCGACCCGAAATTCTCCGCCGACCTCGCCAATGCATATTCCGCCGAGCTGACCAAGCTCCTCAGTCGACTGGCGGTCTCCGAAGCCCAGCAACGCCGTGTCTTCTTCGACCAGCAGCTGAAGGAGACCAAGGAAAACCTCGTCAAGGCCGAGCAGGCCTTGCGCACGGTGCAAGAGAAGTCCGGGATGATCGTGCTCGATCAGCAAGCCGAAGCCATCATCAAGGCGGTCGCCGAACTCAAGACCAAGATCATCGAGCGCGAAGTGCGCCTGAAGGTGATGCGCACCAGCACCACGGCACAGAACCCCGACGTGCAGCTGCTGATGTCCGAGCTGAGCGCCTTGCGTGGTGAGCTGGCGCGCATGGAGTCGTCGGTTCCGGCGACGGCGAAGGCCGCGTCGGCGGCCGGCGGGGGCATCGACATTCCCATCGGCAAGCTGCCGGCCGCGGCCATCGACTACGTGCGTGCTGCGCGCGAAGTGAAGTTCCAGGAAACCATGCTCGCCAGCATGCTGCGCCAATACGAAGTGGCCAAGCTCGACGAAGCCAAGGAAGGGCCCGCGCTGCAGCAGGTCGACGTGGCGCAGCCGCCGGACCGCAAGTCCAAGCCATCGCGCGCGCTCATCGTGCTGGGCGCGGCACTGGCCGCCCTGCTGTTGTCCAGCTTCTTCGTCATCCTGCGTCGCTACCGCGCCCTGGTGCGCGAACAGGACCCCGAGGCCGCCCAGGCCTGGGCGCGCATGGCCGCGGCCTGGCGCCTGCGTCGCAAGGCCTGACCCGCCTCAGAGCGTCAGCTCGCCCCGCACGCAGCTGACGCTCTGCCCGCCGACCCACAAGGTGCGGCCGTCGTGTTCGATCTGCACGCGGCCAGCGCGGCCGAGCCGTTGGCCTTGCGAGGCGAGGTAGCGCTTCGGCGCGTCGCCGCGTTCGATCAGCCACTGCGCCACGCCCGCATTCAGGCTGCCGGTGACCGGGTCTTCGGGCACGCCGATCACGGCGGCGAACGCGCGCAGCTCGAACTGGCACGCACTGCCGGCCAGATAGGGGCCGACGAGACCCACTTCGGCGAGGCCTTTCAACGCACCGTGGTCCGGCTCGACCGCGAGCACCGTGTCGGCGCTGTCGAGCAGCAGCGTCAGCCAGCGCGGGCCGTTTTGCAGCCACTGCGCAGCGAGCACCCGTTCACGCGCCAGGCCGAGCGCGGCCAGCACCTTCTCGAGCGTGGCGTCGTCCACCGCTTCCATCTTCAACGCCGGCGCTGCGAAGGCCGCACCACTCTCGCTCTGCCGGATGCGCACCAGCCCCACGCCGCATTGCTGCACCACCATGCCCCGCACGCGCGGTGTGCCGCCAGCCTGCAGCCAGGCGTGGCAACTGCCGAGTGTCGGGTGGCCGGCGAACGGCAGCTCTTCGTTGGGCGTGAAGATGCGCACCCGGTAGTCGGCGGCCGGGTCGGTGGGCTGCAGCAGGAAGGTCGTCTCCGACAGGTTGGTCCAGTGCGCGAACGACCGCATCTGTGCATCGCTCAGCACGTCGGCACCGTGCACGACGGCGAGTGGGTTGCCCTTGAGGGGTTGGTCGGTGAAGACGTCAACCTGCGTGAAGGTGAAGGAGCTCATGGTGCGTGGGTTTCCAGGGCTTGGGCGAGCAGGCGGATGCCGCGGTCGATCTGCTCCGGCGACACGGTGACGAAGGACAGGCGCAGCGTGTTCGCGCGTGCGTCGTCGGCGAAGAAGGCGGCACCCGGCACATAGGCCATGCCGAGGGCCACGGCTTTCGGGAGCAGTGCCGTGGCATCGACACCGTCGGGCAGCGTGAGCCAGAAGAACATCCCGCCCTGCGGCGTGTTCCAGTGGCAGCTCGCGGGCAGGTGCGCCTGGAGCGACGCTGCCATCGCGTCGCGCTGTGCCTTGTAGCGGGCGCGGATCGTCGGCACGTGCTGATGCAGAAAGCCGCCGCGTATCACCTCGTGCACCACACGCTGGTTGAAGCCCGGCGTGTGCAGGTCGGCGGCCTGTTTGGCCTGCAGCAGCTTCGGGAAGAGCGGCTTCGGCGCGATCACGTAGCCCAGGCGCAGGCCAGGGGCCAGCACTTTGGAGAACGAGCCGAGGTAGACCGTGCCTTCCGCCCAGCGCGAGGCGAGCGGCGCGGGTGGTGCCCCGTCGAACCAGAGCTCTCCATAGGGGTTGTCTTCCACCACCGGCAGGCCCATCGCGCGCGCGGCCTCCATCAGTTGGTCTCGCCGCGTGGCGCCGATGCAGCGCCCGCTTGGGTTCTGGAAGTTCGGCAAGGCGTAGAGAAAGCGGGCGCCGCGCGCCGCGGCAAGCCCCTCCACCAGCGGCCCGTCGTCATCGCAGGCCACGGCCACGTAGTCGGGCTCGCAGGGGTTGAACGCCTGCAGTGCGCCGAGGTAGGTGGGCGACTCGACGGCGACGGTCGAGCCGGGATCGATCAGCACCTTGCCGACGAGGTCGAGCCCTTGCTGCGAGCCGGTGGTGATGAGCACCTGCGCCGGGTCGACCGGCAGGCCCTGCTCGGCCATCTCGATCGCCACCCATTCGCGCAAGGGTGCAAAGCCCTCGCTGGCCGCGTACTGCAGCGCCTCGCGCGGGTGGTCGCGCAGCACGCGGTTGGTGGCCTCGCGCATCGCCTCGATCGGAAAGGTGTCGGGCGAAGGCAAACCGCCAGCAAGCGAGATGATGCCGGGCTGTTCGGTCACCTTGAGGATCTCGCGGATCACCGAAGGGTTCATGCGCTCGGCGCGGCGGGCGAGCGTCCAGGGCAGGTGTTGGGTCATGGTGTTGGGGCCGTTCAACGGGCGGCAGCGGGCAGGTTCACCGGCATTCTCTTGCCGACGAAGACGGTGGCGATCACCGCGAGCGAAAAGAGAAGGGTCATCGTGTCCAGCCGCTCGCCCAGGATGGGCACCGCGAACAGCAGCGAGAGGAAGGGCTGCACGAGTTGCACCTGGCTGACCCGCACCGTGCCGCCGAGGGCAAGCGCCCGGTACCAGGCGAAGAAGCCGATCCACATCGAGAAGAGCGTGACGTAAGCGAAGCCGCCCCACGCCGCCAGGCTGGCCGGCTGGGTCGGCCAGCTGTGCCAGGCGAGCGGCCAGGTGAGCGGCATGCTCAGCACCAGCACCCAGCAGATCACATGTTCGGCCGACCACTCCTTCGCGAGCTGTGCGCCGCTCACGTAGCCCACGGCGGCGCTCAGCACGGCCAGCATCAGCAGCCCATCGGCCATGCTGAGCTGCCCGCCCGCCAGCAGCGCAAACGCCGCGACCAACCCGAAGCCCAGCACCGCGCAGGCCCAAAAGCCGTTGGAGGGGCGTTGCCGCAGCGCGACCGAGGCCACCACGGCCGTGCCCAAGGGCAGCAGCCCGGTGACGACCGCAGCGTGCATCGCGTTCACCTCGCGCAGCGCGAGGCCGAGAAAAAGCGGAAAGCCGATCACCGTGCCGGCCGCGCTCACCGCCAGCGCCGGCAGGTGCCGCGCTTGCGGTCGCGGCGCGCGGGTCAGCAGCAGGTACACGAGGCTCAGCACACCGGCCAGCGCGGCGCGCCCGGCGGTGACGAAGAGCGGTGGCAGCTGCGGGTCGTCGGCCGGCCCGACGGCCAGGCGCGTCATCGGCGTGGTCATCGCGAAGAGGGTCACGCCGGCGAGGCCCAGCCACAGGCCTTTGGTTTGTGGGTTCATCCGGCCAGTCTAGGGTTGTGACCAGCACAGAGCCGATACACTTGACCGGCACATTTCAGTTTCTGTATCGGCCGCCTTCCCAACACAGCCGCCCGTCATGAACCCGCCCCAGCCCCTTTCGCGCCAGTCCGACGCCACGCTCACTGAGCAGCTGTCGAACCGCTTTGCCGAGCACATCCGGCAGCGCCTCATGGCGCCAGGCGCACGCCTGCCCTCGGTGCGCGAATGTGCGCGCCGCCACGGCGTCAGCCCCTACACGGTGGTCGCGGCCTATGACCAGCTGCTGGCGCTGGGGCTGGTCGAGGCGCGCAAACAGCGTGGCTTCTTCGTGCGGGACCACCACCGCCGTGACGCCGAGGCGCCGGCCGCCGACACACCCAGCCCCGCCCCGCGCCTGGCCGCGCCGGTCAGCGCCACCATGCTCGTGCGCAGCATGTTCCAGCCCCCGGGAAGCCAGCCCATGCCGGGCCTGGGCACGCTGCCCATCGAATGGCTCGACCTGCCGATGCTCAGCGCCGCGCTGCGTCGCGTGAGCGGCCCGGCCCAGCTCGGGCCGCTGTCGCTGCAATATGGCGAACCAGCGGGTGATCTGCGCCTGCGCCGTGCCCTGTCGATGCGGCTCGAAGACTTCGCCGTCAAGGCCCGCCCCGAGCAGATCGTCACGACCATCGGTGCCACGCAGGCGCTTGACATCGTCACCCGCAGCCTGCTGCGCGCCGGCGACACGGTGCTGGTCGACGAGCCCGGCTGGTCGGTCGAATACGCGCGGCTCACGGCCCTCGGCCTGCGCATCCTGCCGGTGCCGCGCGGCGAAGACGGCCCCGACCTCGCCGTGATGCAGCGCCTGATCGAGGCCCAGCAGCCGCAGGACCGGCCGCGCCTGTACATCACCGTCTCCGTGCTGCACAACCCGACCGGCGCGTCGCTCTCACTCGGCACTGCGCACCGCCTGCTGCGGCTCGCGCAGGCGCACGATTTGCACATCGTGGAAGACGACACCTACGCCCACCTCGCGCCGGCGCACCTGCCTCGCCTGTCGGCGCTCGACGGGCTGGAGCGCACGATCTACATCTCGGGCTTCTCCAAGATCCTCGTCCCCAACTGGCGCGTGGGGTATCTCGCCGCGCCGCCCGCGCTGGTCGACCGCTTCATCGACACCAAGCTCCTTACCAGCCTCACCAGCCCCGGCGTCACCGAGCAGGCGCTGGCGCACTGCCTCGAACAGGGCCTGCTGCGCCGCCACGCCGAGCGTGTGGGCCAGCGGCTCGACGCGGCGCGGGCCCGCTCGGTCAAGCTGGCCGAATCGGCAGGTTGCCGTTTTGCCAGCCCGCCGAGGGGTCTTTTCGGCTGGGTCGACGTGGGCGTGGACACTGAGCGCCTGTCGCACGCGATGGTCGACCAGGGCTGGCTGCTCGCCCCGGGGGCTTTGTTCCACGCCACTCCTCGCCCGACCACGCTGATGCGCATCAATTTCGCCACCACCCAGGACGCCCGTTTCTGGCGGGCGCTGGAGCGCACACGTGATGGCCTGCGCGGCACGCCCTGATTGCGGCGCTGCGGGGGCGTCGCCTACATTCGTACCGTTCATGAGCTTGTTCGAACCCACCATTCCCTTTGGCGAACCCGAGTTGATGCGGGTGAGCGACTTCCAGCGCTACCTGCACGAGCCGGGTGGCCCGCGTGCGCGCGTGGTCACCGAGCTGACGCCGGGGCAACCGAGCTTGAGCCAGTCGCTGTTGGCCGACCTGATGCGCTTCGAGCATTCGGGCCAGGCCTCGGAGGTGCTGGAAGTGCTGGCCGCCTGCGTGCGCCATGCGCAGCACGTGGTCGTGCATCTGCAGATGGGTGAGTCGGTGGTGCCGCTCACCGTCTTCGCCGTCGACCGGCTGGTGCACTGCCCGGTGTCGATCGACGCGCTGCTGCTGCAGCGGCCCACCGAACTGCGCGTGCTGCATGTCGAACCCGCCGTGCTGCGACCGCCCGGCGATGCCGAGGCGTCGCTGGTCGGCGAAGGGCATCACTACCACCCGCTGCGGCCACTCTTGTGGGAACTGGCACTGCGCGGTGCGCGCAGTGCTCTGCTGCCCGAGATCGCCGGCCAGGTGGCCTACCGCGTGGCCCCCGGTGTCGACCTCTCCGGCTTGCGCGTGGCAGGTGCGCTGCCGGGTGCCATCCAGAAGCTGCAGGGCGACCGCTACACCCTGCGCGAGATGGCCGAGTGGCCAGGCTTCGACACCGAGCGCGCCTCGCGCCTGCTCAACGCCCTCTACCTGCAGTCGGGCCTGATCGTCAGCCGCACGCGGCCGACGGGTTTCGGCGAATCGTTCTTCGGCGCTCTCGGCCGTTAGCCCACGGGCTCGAGCCCTACTTCGAGCCGAGGAGTTCCCAGCGCTCGAGCGCTTCCATGAGTTCCGTCTCGATCTGCGAAAAGCGCGCCTGTGTCTGCGCGAGGACCTGCGCGTCGCCGCTGTAGATGGCGGTGCCGCTGAGTTGCTCGCCGAGCTGTTTCTGCTCGGTCTCCAGCGCCTCGATGCGCGCCGGCAGGCCGTCGAGTTCGCGCTGCTCCTTGTAGCTGAGCTTGGCCTTCTTCGGTGCTGCGGTGGCGGCAGCCGAGGTTGTGGCGGGCAGTGGCGCCGAGGGCTTCGTGGACTTGTCGTCGCGCATCGCGCGGGCGCGGGCTTGCTGCATCTTCCAGTCTTCGTAGCCGCCTTCGTACTCGCGCCAGAGGCCTGGTGATTCGTCCCCCTCCCACGCGATGGTGCTCGTGACCACGTTGTCGAGGAAGCGGCGGTCGTGGCTCACCAGGAACACCGTGCCGTTGTAGCTTTGCAGCAGCTCTTCGAGCAGTTCCAGCGTGTCGATGTCGAGGTCGTTGGTGGGTTCGTCGAGCACCAGCACGTTGGCGGGCAGCGCGAAGAGTCGCGCCAGCAGCAGGCGATTGCGCTCGCCGCCCGAGAGCGTGCGCACCGGCGAGTTGGCGCGTTCGGGTGAGAAGAGGAAGTCGGTGAGGTAGCTCATCACGTGCTTGCGCTGGCCGTTCACCTCCACCCACTCGCTGCCGGGGCTGATGGTGTCGGCGAGGGTCGCATCGAGCTTCAGGGTGCTGCGCATCTGGTCGAAGTAGGCGACCTCGATGCGCGAGCCCTGGCGCACCGTGCCGCTGTCGGGCTTCAGTTCGCCGAGGATGAGCTTGAGCAGCGTGGTCTTGCCCGCGCCATTTGGCCCGATCAGGCCGACCTTGTCGCCGCGCAGGATGGTGGCGCTGAAGCCCTTGACGATCACCTTCTCGCCAAAGCGCACCGACACGTCCTTGAGTTCGGCCACGATCTTGCCGCTCGGCACACCCGAGTCGACCTCGAGCTTCACCTGGCCCAGCGAATCGCGCCGTTTCTGGCGCTGGTCGCGCAGCACCTTGAGCCGCTCGATGCGCGCCACGCTGCGGGTGCGGCGGGCTTCCACGCCCTTGCGGATCCACACCTCTTCCTGCGCGAGCAGCTTGTCGGCGCGTGCGTTGGCCAGCGCCTCCGAGGCGAGCTGCTCTTCCTTCGTGCGCTCGTAGGCGCTGAAGTTGCCGGGGTAGCTGCGGATCGTGCCGCGGTCGAGCTCGAGGATGCGCGTGGCCACGTTGTCGAGGAAGGCGCGGTCGTGGGTGATCAGCATCACGCTGCCCTTGAAACCGTTGAGCAGCTCTTCCAGCCACGCGATGGAATCGAGGTCGAGGTGGTTGGTGGGCTCGTCGAGCAGCAGCACGTCGGGCACGGCCACCAGCGCCTGTGCGAGCGCCACGCGTTTCTTCATGCCACCGGAGAGTTCGCCCACGATGCGCGCGCCGTCGAGGTGCAGCTGGTGCAGCGTTGTGTCGACACGCTGCTCCCACGTCCACGCGTCGAGCGCTTCGATGCGCGTCTGCAGCGCATCGAGGTCGGTGCCTTCGGCGTGCTCCTCGTACTGCTGGCGCACGCGCTTGGCTTCGGCCACCCCCTCGCTCACGGTGTCGAACACGCTCGCCTGCGCGTCGAACACCGGCTCCTGCGGCACGTAGCAGATGCGCAGGCCCTGCGTCATCTGCAGCAGGCCATCGTCGGGCTTCTCGAGCCCCGCGATGATCTTGAGCAGCGAGGACTTGCCCGCGCCGTTGCGGCCGATCAGGCCGAGGCGTTCGCCGGCTTCGAGCGAGAACGCGGCCTTGTCGAGCAGGGCGACATGGCCATAGGCGAGGTCGGCGTTGGAGAGGGAGAGGACGGCCATGGCGTGCGGAGCAAAACCCGCATTGTCGCCCCCCGCCCGAAAGGCCCGGCCGCTCAGGAGATGTAGCGCCCGCCCGGCCCGATGATGGTCAGCTCGACAAGCTTGGAGCCGTGGTGGTTGTTCGGCCCGTAGTTGAGCTTGTAGCCGCCGATGTCCATCGTGCCGGCACGCTCCATCGTGGTCACCAGGCTCTGCGGTGTGACCGACTTGCCAGCGCGGCGCAGGCCTTCGAGCAGCACGCGCAGGTTGACGTAGCCGAAGAAGTGGTCGTAGTCGATCGGGATCTTGGCGCGCTCCATCGCCGCACCGTAGTCGCGGATGACGTTGAGTGTGGGCCGCAGCGCGTTGGGCAGCAGCCGGGTGAAGGCGATGCCACGGGCTTCGTCGCCCAGCGCTTCGATCGAGTTGCGGCTGTTGGCGATGGTGGGCCCGTAGATTGGCACGCCGATGTAGGCGCGTGCGGCTTTCACCGTGGGCACGAACATCGGACCGAAAGCCATGATGATGAGCCCGTCGGGCTTGGCATCGCCGAGCAGCTTGCAGGCGTTGACGGCGTTGGCGCCGGTGATGTCGATGGCCTGCGTGGCCACCACGGAGGCGCCGTGTTCCTTGGCCACGTCTTCGACCATCGGCGCCATTTCCTTGCCGAAGGCATTGTTGAGCACGGCCACCGCGATGCGCTTGCGCTGGCCCGACACGAGGTTCTGCACCATCTTGCCGACCTCGTCGCGGTAACTGGCCATGGTGGTGAAGAAGTAGGGGTGCTGCGGCGTGCGCAGCGAAGGCGCGCCGGTGTAGACGCTGATCAGCGGCACCTTCTTCTCGGCCAGCACCGGCAGCACCGCGGCCACGTTGGCCGTGCTGCCCAGGCCGTAGAGCGCGACCACCTTTTCCTTGTCGATCAGCGTGTGCACGTTCTCGACGCAGCGCTTGGGGTCATAGGCGTCGTCGAGCGTGATGAGCCGCACCTTGCGGCCAGCCACACCCCCCTTGCGTTCGTTGAACTCCTCGAGCGCCAGTTCCTGGCCCTTGAGCACCCGCACCAGCTGCGCGGCGGCCGGGCCGGTGAGGTGCGCGCTCTGGCCGATCAGGATCTCGTCGCCGGGGGCGGCGTGAGCCGCAGGCAGCGCGAGGCTGGCGGAGGTGGCGGCGAGTCCCTGCAAGCAGGCGCGGCGTGTGATCGATTGGCTCATGTTCTCTCCCTGGGCCGTGTGGCGGCCCTCCTGTGATGCCGATGCCGGCGCAGTATGGGAGCGGGTATGTGAGCCTTGGCTCGGGACTAGCCCGAGGCCGGGCGTGCTATTTCACGCGCTTCGGCGCTCCAGCGCATTTATGAACGCGCGTGCTACATCGAAGCCGGTTTGCTGCGTGATTTCCTGGAAGCCGGTCGGGCTCGTCACGTTGATCTCGGTGACGCAATCGCCGATCACGTCGAGGCCCACGAGCAACAGGCCACGCTCCGCGAGGATGGGGCCGATGGTCGATGCGATCTCGTGGTCGCGCGCCGAGAGGGGCTGTGCCACGCCCTTGCCACCCACGGCCATGTTGCCGCGGATCTCGCTGCCCTGCGGGATGCGCGCCAGCGCATGCGGGATCGGCTCGCCGTCGATGATGAGGATGCGTTTGTCGCCTTGTGCAATCTCGGGCAGGTAGCGCTGCACCATCACCGTCTGCGCGCCGTGCTTGTTGAGCGTCTCGATGATGCTGCCGAGGTTCAGGCCGTCGGGGCCGACACGGAAGATGCCCATGCCGCCCATGCCGTCGAGGGGCTTCAAGATGATGTCCTGGTGCGCGGCATGGAAGGCACGAATCTCCGCCGCATGGCGCGTGACCAGCGTGGGCCCGATGAACTGGGGGAACTCGAGGATGGCGAGCTTCTCGGGGTGGTCGCGCAGCGCGGCGGGCTTGTTGAAGACGCGTGCGCCTTCGCGCTCGGCTTGCTCCAGGAGATGCGTGGCGTAGAAGTATTCGCTGTCGAAGGGCGGGTCGCTGCGCATCAGCACCGCGTCCATCCCGGCGAGGGTGATGCCGGTGCGGGCCTCGGGCGCGAACCAGTCGTGCGGGTCGCCCGTCAGCGTGAAGCGGCGGGCCTGCGCGCTCACCTGCCCGCCGCGCTGCCACACCAGGTCCTTCGCTTCGCAGGCCCAGAGCTCGTGGCCGCGTGACGCGGCTTCGCGCATCATCGCGAAGGTCGAGTCCTTGTAGGTCTTGAAGCTCTCCAGCGGGTCGGCCACGAACAACAGCTTCATGGGGGCATCTCAGGCAGTGGATCGGGGCCGCCACTGTTGCACAAAAAGCGCGAGCGCGCCGGCGACCACACCCCAGAAGGCCGAGCCGATGCCCCACAGCGAAAGACCGCTCAGCGTGACGAGGAAGGTGATGAGCGAGGCCTCGCGGTGGGTGTCTTCCTTCATCGCGCCGGCGAGGCCTCCGCCGATGCTGCCGAGCAGCGCGAGGCCTGCGATGGCGGCGACCAGTTCCTTCGGGAAGGCGAGCAGCACGCCTGCAACCGCCGCACCGAACAACCCCACGACGAGGTAGAGCACGCCCGCCGTCGCGGCGGCGGCGTAGCGGCGCTCGGGGTCTTCATGTGTTTCGCGGCCCATGCAGATGGCTGCGGTGATCGCCGCGAGGTTGATCGCATAAGCCCCGAAGGGCGCGAGCACGAGCGTCGCAGCGCCGGTCATCGTGATGAGGCGCGAGATGGGCATCGAGTAGCCGGCTGCGCGGATGGCGGCGACACCCGGCAGGTTCTGCGAGGCCATCGTCACGACGAAGAGCGGCAGCGCGAGGCTCACCATCGCCTGCCAGTGGAAGGCAGGGGCGGTGAACACCGGCATCGTGAGGCCGAGGTGGATGCCGTCGGGGTGCAGTTGCCCGTGCAGCGCAGCCCACAGCGTGCCGACCGCGAGCACCACCGGCACCGCGTAGCGTGGCCACCAACGCCGGCCGATGAGGTAGGCCAGCAGCATCGCCAACACGAGGCCGAATGCCGACTTCGCAGCGATGAAGGCATCGAGCCCGAAGCGCGCGAGCACGCCGGCCAGCAGCGCGTTGGCGATGGGCATCGGGATGCGGTCCATCAGCCGCTCGAACCAGCCCGTCGCACCGAAGAGCACGATGAGCGCGGCCGACACCATGAAAGCGCCGATCGCCTCGGGCATGGTGAAGCCACCGGCTGCACCGGCCGTCGCGAGCACCGCCGCACCCGGGGTGGACCACGCGATCATCACCGGCTTCCTGAGCCACATCGAGGCCCCGAATGCGCACACGCCCATGCCGATGCCGAGAGCCCACATCCAGGAGCTGATCTGCGCGGCGTCCGCACCGAGCGAGCGTGCGGCCTGGAAGACGATGGCCACCGAACTGGTGTAGCCGACCAGCACGGCGATGAACCCGGCTGCGAGGGTGGAGAGCGAGCTGTCGCGAAGCAGGGAGCGCATCGCGGCTGGGCGCTAGATTTCGACTTTCGAGCCGAGCTCCACCACGCGGTTCGTCGGCAAGCTCAGGTACTCCGACGCCCCGCTTGCGTTGTGGTGCATGCTTGCAAAGAGCTTCTCGCGCCACATCGTCATGCCCTGGCCGAAGGTCGGGATCACGATGTCGCGCGACAGGAAGTACGAGGTCTCCATGTCGTCGAGCTGCACGCCGCGGTGGCGCAGCAGCGCCAGCGCCTCCGGCACGTCGGGGTCGTTCTTGAACCCGAAGTTGAGCGTGACCTGCCAGCAGTCGCGGCCGAGCGGTTCGATCTCGCAGCGCTTGTCGAAGCCGATCCACGGGATCTCGTGGTGCTTCACCGTGACGAAGAGGTTGGTCTCGTGCAGCACCTTGTTGTGCTTCAGGTTGTGCAGGAGCGCGTTGGGCGTGACACCCGCCTCGGGCACGAGGAACACCGCCGTGCCCTGCACCCGCGTTGGCGGGCTCACGAACACCGCTTCGAGGAAGCTCTTCAGATCGATCGCGTCGTCGCGCAGGCGCTCGCGCATCAGCGCACGGCCCTGTTTCCAGGTCATCATCAGCACGAACATCGCCGCGCCGATCAGCACCGGGAACCAGCCGCCGTCGAACACCTTGATGATGTTGGCCGAGAAGAACATCAGGTCGACGACGAAGAAGAAGCCGGTGGCGGCCACGCACAGCGCCCAGGGGTACTTCCAGCCGTAGCGGATGACGAAGAAGGTCATCGTGGTGGTGATCAGCATGTCGATCGTCACCGCGATGCCGTAGGCCGCGGCGAGCTTGCTGCTGCTGCCGAAGAGCACCACCGCCAGCACGATGGCGACGTACAGACTCCAGTTGATGAAGGGCACGTAGACCTGGCCCGTTTCCTTGACCGAGGTGTGCAGGATGCGCAAGCGCGGCAGGTAGCCAAGCTGGATGGCCTGCTTGGTGACCGAGAACGCCGCGGTGATGAGCGCCTGCGAGGCGATCACCGTGGCGGCGGTGGCGAGCGCAATCAGCGGGTAGAGCGCCCATTGCGGCGCCATCTCGTAGAACGGGTTCTTCACGTTCTCGGGGTGCGCGAGCAGCATCGCGCCCTGGCCGAAATAGTTGATGACGAGGGCCGGCATGACGAAGCCGAACCACGCCAGGCGGATCGGCTTCTTGCCGAAGTGGCCCATGTCGGCATAGAGCGCTTCGGCGCCGGTCACGCACAGCACCACCGAGCCGAGGGCGATGAAGGCGATGCCCGGGTGCTCGACGAAGAAGCGCAGGGCGTGGTGCGGGCTCAGTGCGGCCAGCACCGCGGGGTTCTTCAGCACGTGCACGATGCCCAGCAGCGCGAGCACGATGAACCACAGGAGCGTGATGGGCCCGAAGAGCTTGCCCACGCTCGCCGTGCCGTGGCGCTGCACCAGAAACAGGGCCGTGAGCACGACCAGCGTCACCGGCACCACGTAGCGGTGCAGCCCCGGGGCGGCAACCTCCAGGCCTTCCACCGCCGACAGCACCGAAATCGCCGGGGTGATGACACCGTCGCCGAAGAAGATGGCGGTGCCGAAGATGCCGAGCACCATCAGCACCCGGTGCAGCCGGCGGCGCTCCTTCACCGCCTGCGAGGCCAGCGCGAGCATCGCGATCAGGCCGCCTTCGCCATTGTTGTCGGCCCGCAGGATGAGGCCGACGTACTTGATGGAGACGATGATCGTCAGCGTCCAGAACATCAGCGACAGCACGCCGAAGATGTTGTCCGTGGTCAGCGGCACGTGCCCGTGGGCGAAGACTTCCTTGAAGGCGTAGAGCGGGCTGGTGCCGATGTCGCCATACACGACGCCGAGAGCGGCGAGCGTGAGCGCGGCAAGGCTGGAAGAGGGGCGCTGGGAATTCACGGTCGACCGGGCACGAGCGCAGCCCGGCGGAGTCCAAAGGGGGCCTATTGTGCTCCGCAGGCCTGGGCGCTCATTTGACCCGCCGAGGGCGGCCGTGACGGATGTTGCAATGCAGCAACTGCCGTCGACGGTTTATTCGTAGACCTCGGCGTCGGGGTCGGTGGCTTCCAGTTCATACGCTGCGGCCAGCATCGCCAGCCGGGCGATGACGCCATACATGTAGAAGCGGTTCGGTGCGCTGGCCCCGGGCTTCACACCCGGCTTGGGCAGCTGGTTCGACTCGGCGAAGGCCAGCGGCACGAAGCTCGCCCCGGGGGAATTGAGGTTCTCGTCGATGCCGCGCTCGGCGTTCACCCGGTAGAAGCCGCCGACCACGTAGCGGTCGATCATGTAGACCACCGGCTCGGCCACGGCGTCGTGCACCCGCTCGTAGGTGGGCACGCCTTCCTGCAGGATGACCTCGCTCACCTCCTGGCCGTCCTTGATGACGCTCATCTTGTTGCGCGTCTTGCGGTTGAGGTCGGCCAGATCCTTCGGGTCGCGCACCGTCATGATGCCCATGCCATAGGTGCCGGCGTCGGCCTTCACGATGATGAAGGGCTTCTCCTGGATGCCGTATTCCTTGTACTTGCGGCGCACCTTGGCGAGCAGCGCCTCGGCGTTGCTCATCAGGCATTCCTGGCCGGTGCCGTCGGTGAAGTTGACCTCGCCGCACTTGGCGAACATCGGGTTGATGAGCCACGGGTCCATCCCCAGGAGCTTGGCGAACTTCTTCGCGACTTCCTCGTAGGCCTGGAAATGGTTGGTCTTGCGGCGCACCGCCCAGCCCGCGTGCAGCGGCGGCAGGAGGTACTGCTCATGCAAACCTTCCAGCACTTTCGGGATGCCGGCCGACAGGTCGTTGTTGAGCAGGATGGTGCAGGGGTCGAAGTCCTTCAGGCCCAGGCGGCCGCGGGTGCGGATCAAGGGCTCCAGCATCAGCGAGCTGCCGTCGGGCAGGTCGAGCTGGGTGGGCGACTTGATGCTCTCGTCGAGCGTGCCCAGGCGCACGTTGAGGCCGGCCTGGTGAAAGATCTGCTTCAGGCGGGCGACGTTCGAGAGATAAAAGGTGTTGCGCGTGTGCCGCTCGGGGATGAGGAGGAGGTTCTTCGCCTCGGGGCAGATCTTCTCGATGGCGGCCATCGCCGCCTGCACCGCCAGCGGCAGCATTTCCTGCGTGAGGTTGTTGAAGCCGCCGGGGAAGAGGTTAGTGTCGACCGGCGCCAGCTTGAAACCGGCATTGCGCACGTCGACCGAGGTGTAGAACGGCGGCGTGTGCTCCATCCACTCCAGCCGGAACCATCGCTCAATGGCGGGCAGCGATTCGAGGATGCGCTGCTCCAGTTCGTTGATCGGGCCGGTGAGTGCGGTGATGAGGTGCGGAACCATGGGTGAGGGCCCGGAAGACAGGGTGGAGGAGTCGGAATTCTAGGAGTTGGGGTCGCATTGGCGCAGTGCAAGCGGCGCGCCGCGGTCCGCTGCATTCGGTTCCGCAAAAGAAAAGGCCACCTCGCGGTGGCCTTTTCGGTTGACAGCAAGCGTGCGCTTGCTTGTCTACGGCTTACTGGTGGTAAGCGGTTTCGCCGTGCGACGTGATGTCCAGGCCTTCGCGTTCCTCTTCTTCCGGCACGCGCAGACCGATCACCAGGTCGACGATCTTGAAGGCGACCACCGAGACCACACCCGACCAGACCACGGTCAGCAGCACAGCCTTCAGCTGGATCCAGACCTGGGCGCCGATGCCGTTGGACGTGACCGAGGCGGTGACCCAGTCGCCGACCAAGCCGGGGCCTGCCAGGGCCTGCGTGTTGAACACGCCGGTCAGCAGGGCGCCGACGATGCCGCCGACACCGTGCACGCCGAACACGTCGAGCGAGTCGTCCGCGCCGAGCATCTTCTTCAGGCCGTTGACACCCCAGAGGCAGGCGAAGCCGGCAACGAAGCCGATCACGATCGCGCCCATCAGGCCGACGTTGCCGGCGGCCGGGGTGATGGCGACCAGACCGGCGACGGCACCCGACGCTGCACCCAGCATCGAGGCCTTGCCGCGCATCAGCGCTTCACCGATGGACCAGGCGAGCACCGCCGCGGCCGTGGCCGAGAAGGTGTTCATGAAGGCCAGCACGGCGCTGTTGCCTGCTTCCAGGGCCGAGCCGGCGTTGAAGCCGAACCAGCCCACCCACAGCAGCGAGGCACCGACCATCGTCAGCGTCAGCGAGTGCGGGGTGAAGGCTTCCTTGCCGTAGCCCACGCGCTTGCCCACCATGAAGGCACCCACCAGGCCCGCGACAGCGGCGTTGATGTGCACCACGGTGCCGCCCGCGAAGTCGAGCGCGCCCCACTGCCAGATCAGGCCGGCCTTGGCGTTCATCGCGTCGACCACTTCCTTGCTGGCGTAGGCGTCCGGGCCCATCCAGAACCAGACCATGTGGGCGATCGGCGCGTAGCTGAACGTGAACCACAGGACCATGAACAGCAGCACCGCGCTGAACTTGATGCGCTCGGCGAAGGCGCCGACGATCAGGCAGCAGGTGATGCCGGCGAAGGTGGCCTGGAAGGCGGCGAACAGCAGCTCGGGGATGTAGACGCCCTTGCTGAAGGTCGCGGCCATCGCGAAGGTGCCTGCAGCGGGGTCGAAGAGACCCTTCATGAACAGCCGGTCGAAGCCGCCGATGTAGGAGTTGCCTTCGGTGAACGCCAGGCTGTAGCCGTAGATGCACCACAGCACGACGATCAGCGAGAAGGTGACGAGCACCTGCATCAGCACCGACAGCATGTTCTTGCTGCGCACCAGGCCGCCGTAGAAGAGGGCGAGGCCCGGCACCGTCATCATGATGACGAGGAGCGTGGCGACGATCATCCAGGCGACGTCGCCCTTGTTGGCCACGGGGGCCGCGGCAGCGGCGGGAGCCGAGGCCGCGTCAGCGGCCGAAGCCGCGGCGGGTGCAGCGACGGCTGCCACCGAGGCAGCCGCCTCTGGGGCCGAGGCCGCCTGGGCCAGCACGGCCCCGCTGAAGCCCAGGACCGCGAGGCCCAGGGCGAGGGTTGCAATGAGTTTCTTCATGATGGGTTGTCTCTCGTTCGTCTTGTGCGTCAGAGGGCGTCCTTGCCGGTCTCGCCGGTGCGGATGCGCACCACCTGCTCGAGCGGCGAAACGAAGATCTTGCCGTCGCCGATCTTGCCGGTGCGGGCGGCGTTCTCGATGGCTTCGATCACGCGGTCGATGAGCGCGTCATCGACGGCTGCTTCGATCTTCACCTTGGGCAGAAAGTCGACCACGTACTCCGCGCCGCGGTACAGCTCGGTGTGGCCTTTCTGACGGCCGAAGCCCTTGACTTCGGTCACCGTGATGCCTTGCACGCCGATGGCGCTGAGGGCTTCACGCACTTCGTCAAGCTTGAAGGGCTTGACGATGGCAGTCACCATCTTCATGGTTCTCTCCAGTGGTTATGGGTGGGTTAGAAGGTGCGCTTGATGCCGAACACCACGGTGTCCTTGCCGAGGTTGGCGCCTGACGGGTCGTAGTACGCATTGCCGTTGGGGTTGCCGGCGATGGTCTTGGTGTTGGTGCCGACGTAGGTGAGGCTCACGACGGTGCCCGAGATGTCCTTGCTCAGGCTGAGCGAGTAGTCGGTGTAAGACAGCGACTTGTAGTTCTTGATCTTCTGGTAGCCCACGTGCGGGGTCAGCATGACGCCTTCGGGCAATTCGAAGGTCGCGCTCAGGTCAAGGTAGCCGCTGCCCTTGCTGTCGCGGTTTCCAAAGAGGTTGCTCGTCGAGTGCGAGTACTTGACGGTCGCCGGACCGAAGGTGACGGCGCCGTACAACTCGGTGGTGTTGGGGTCGTCGTAGACGGCGTCCCAGGCGGCGGTCTTGGCGCTCGGGTAGACGTACTGCAGCACGCCGAAGTCGAGGGTCAGGCCCTTGGTCACTTCGCTCTTCCAGCCGGCGTACACGTCGACCTCGACGGTGGAGTCGCCACCCGAGTCACGGATCCACTTGATGGTCGAACCCCAGGTGCCGATGTAGAAGCCGGCGGGCAGCGACAGGTCGGCGCCAAATTGCAGGGCGGGTTCGAAGCGGGTTTGCGAGATGCCGCGGTAGCGGTAGTCGGTCACCACGCCAAGGTTGAAAGAGAGCGGACTGGCTTCTTCGGCAAAGCTGATGGCAGGAAGAGCCGAGGCGATAACGGCCAGGGCCAGCAACGACTTCTTGAGCATGTAGTGTTCTCCGCGTTCGGGTGGGTGAAGGGTGCGGCAACACGGTTTGCAGCTTTTGTGCCAACGTCGTTTTGGGGCGCCTTGCCCCAAAACAGGATTGGCGGCTCGCATTTCTCTCCATGTTGGTGCTTTGACGAGGCGATTCACCCCGTTTGGCACGTTGGCGGTGCAGATCCGACCTTTGCGGGATGGTCGGGGCGGGGTGGCTGCGGACAATGCGCTCCGCATCAAAACAAGGCGGCATGCAGCCGCCGGGTGCCCAACAGGGAGAAAACAATGTCATTGGCGGTGATCCACAGCCGCGCGCTCGACGGCCTGGCGGCGCCGGAGGTCACGGTCGAGGTCCACCTGGCCAACGGCCTGCCGAGCTTCACGCTGGTCGGCCTGGCCGACACCGAGGTCAAGGAGGCGCGGGAGCGCGTTCGGGCGGCGCTGCAGAACAGCGGCCTCGAATTCCCCTTTAACAAGCGCATCACGGTGAACCTGGCGCCGGCCGACCTGCCCAAGGAGACCGGTCGCTTCGACCTGCCGATTGCACTGGGCATCCTCGCTGCCAGCGGGCAGATCGACACCGCCCTGCTCGACCGCTACGAGTTTGCCGGCGAGTTGTCGCTCTCGGGTGAACTGCGCCCGGTGCGCGGCGCGTTGGCGATGGGCCTGGCGCTCAAGCGCCGCGAAGGGCCGGTGCCGCGTGCGCTGGTGCTGCCGCAGGGCAGCGCGCAGGAAGCCGCGCTGGTTGAGGGCTTGCCGATCTACGGCGCGGGCCATCTGCTCGAGGTCGTGCAGGCGCTGTTGCCCGGCGATGCGACGCAGCGAGGCGAGCTGGTACGGGCGCAAGCCCGGCTGTCGACGGTCGCCGAGACACTCCCCGACCTGCGCGAGGTGAAGGGCCAGGCCGGCGCCAAACGTGCGCTCGAGGTGGCCGCCGCGGGCAGCCATTCACTCCTGATGATGGGCCCGCCTGGCACCGGCAAGTCGATGCTGGCGCAGCGCTTCGCAGGCCTGTTGCCGCCGCTCACGCAAGACGAAGCCCTGGAATCGGCCGCCGTGCTGAGCCTGTACCACGGCTTCTCGCCCGAGCGCTGGAGGGTGCGCAACGTGCGTGCGCCGCACCACGGGGCGTCCGCGGTGGCGCTCGTCGGGGGCGGCTCGCCGCCTCGCCCGGGTGAGATCTCGCTGGCCCATCATGGTGTGCTCTTCCTCGATGAACTGCCCGAGTTCCCGCGGGCCGCGCTCGAAGCCTTGCGCGAGCCGATGGAGACCGGCCGCGTCACCATCTCGCGGGCCGCACGCCAGGCCGAATACCCGGCCTCGTTCCAGTTGATCGCCGCGATGAACCCGTGCCCGTGCGGCCACCTGGGCAGCCCCTTGCGGGCCTGCCGGTGCACGCCCGATGTGGTGCTGCGCTACCAGGGCCGGCTCAGCGGCCCTTTGCTCGACCGCATCGACCTGCAGGTGGAGGTGCCGGCTGTCTCGCCCGACACGCTCGCGTCGGCACCGGATGGCGAGCCCAGCGCCCAGGTGGCCGATCGGGTGCTGGCCGCGCGCGAGGCGGCGCTGTCACGCCAGGGGTGCAGCAACGCGCGCCTGGCGGGCTCGGCGATCGACGCGCATTGCGCGCTCGGCGACGCGGAGACGCGGCTGCTGCAGAGCGCTTCGGCGCGCCTGGGCTGGTCGGCACGCAGCTACCACCGCGTGCTGCGGGTGGCGCGCACCGTGGCCGACCTCGCCGCCAGCCCGGTGATCCGGGCGCCGCACCTGGCCGAGGCGATCCAGTACCGGCGCCTGCTCATGGCGCCCTCCTGAACTTCAGCCCTTGGCAGGGCGCACCTTCAACTCGTTGCCCTGCACTTCGACCCGCGCACCCACGGCGGGCGCCGTGGTCTGGGTGACGGTGCGGGTGCTGCCGTCGTCCATGCGCAGCTGCACGTGGTAGACGGTGGTGCTGCGGGCGTGTTTCTCGATCTCGTGACCTGCCAGGCCGCCGCCGACGGCCCCCAGCACGGTCATGGCCTTCTTGCCATTGCCGTTGCCGACTTGATGGCCTACAACGCCGCCGACGACTGCACCGCCGACGGCGCCGAGGCCCGTGCCTTCGCCCTTCTGCTTCTCGGCCTTCACGCTCTCGACGGTGCCGCAATGCGCGCAGGTCACGGTGTTGGTCTGCTTGGGCGCCACGGGGGCTTTCGCCGTGGCGGCCTTCGTGGTGGCCACCGGCACCGGCTGGGCCGGTGCGGGCGTGTCGCTCGGGCTCTTCATCAGCGCGGCTGCCAGGGCGCCGACGCCAAGCAGGCTCAGGCCACCGGCAACCCACCACACGGTCGGGTTGGCGCTCGGGCGTGCCACGGCGCCGGGGGCGAGCGGTTCGGACAAGGAGGTGCTGCTGTTCATATAGGGCGTTTGAGGAAAAGGATCAGGCTCTCATGAACCCGAGATCGCGCTGGAAGTTCCGCAGGTTGGGGAACACGGAGTCGAGGTTGCTGTCGGACACGCCGAACCACTTGCCGATCGTGGCCCCGATCTGGTCGACCGAGACACCGGGCAGGAAGCTGCCGGAGCCCACCTCGTCGTTGTGGTTCAAGCCCACCTGCGGGAAGCGGCCGTAGATCTCTTTGCCGTTGACCGCGCCGCCGTAGACGAAGTGGTGCGCACCCCAGCCGTGGTCGGTGCCGTCGCCGTTGGTGGTGAAGGTGCGGCCGAAATCGGAGCCGGTGAAGAGCGTGACGCTCTCGCGCAGGCCCAGCGTGCCGAGCACGGTGTCGAAGTAGCCGATGGCGTGCGACAACCGCGCCATCAGGTCGGCCTGGGTGCGGTTCTGGTTGTCGTGGGTGTCGAAGCCGCCCATGTTGACGAAGAACACCTGCCGCTGCACGCCCAGGTTGCCGCGCGCCGCGATGATGCGGGCGACGGCCTGCAGCTGCTGCGCTAGGTTGTTGTTGGCGGCGACGCCGGTGGAGGGCGGCACGTACTGCGACGGTGCGGCCACCAGGGCGTTGGCGTTGGTGAACTCCTGCTGGAACTGCGCCTGTGCGTCGATTGAGCGCTTGGTGATGTTGGTCTGCTCGCGCCCGAGCAGGTGCGACACGGCATTCGGGTTGCCGTTGGCCGTGATGAGGTTGCGGTAGGCGGTGGCGGCCGCAGCCGAGCCGAAGAGGCTGCCGGTGATACCGCCCACGGCGGTGGCGCCGCCGGTGCCGATCTGGTACTGGAAGATGTACTGCCCGGCCATGAACACCGCGTTGCCGCTCACCGAGATGCTGGTGAAGACGGTGTTGGTGTTGCTGCTGGCCATGAGGTCGCCGAAGCGGCCACCCCAGCCCACCCGCGCGCCTTCGGGGCCGAGTGCCTGCCAGGTCGATTGCTGGTCGTTGTGCGAGAAGAGCTTCGCCGGCCGCGGGCGCGAGGCCGAGTTGGCCTGGTACTCCGCCTTGGTCATCGGGAAGATGAGCGGGCCTGCATTGGCGATGACGGCCAGCCGGCTGCCGGTGGGGGCGTTGAACAGCGTCTGCATCTCCGTCATCGACGGGTGCAGCGCGAAGCTGCGGGTGTTGTTGACCGGCGAGGCGGTGAAGTTCGGGCTGAGCGGCAGCACGCCACCGAGCGCCGCCGGCGAGGCGCGTGCGGCCGTGGGGTCGGGGGCGGTGCCCACCGGGCGCAGCGCGATCGGGTCGGTGCCGGTGGCGCGCACGGTCTGGTAGGTCGTCCACGACGCAGTGTCGGTGGGCAGCACCATGTTGGCCGAGTCGTTGCCGCCATACAGGAACAGGCAGACGATGGCCTTGTAGCTGGGCGCGGTCTGTGCCACCGCGGCGTTCATCGTCGCGAGGTTGAGCGCAAAGGGCAGCCCGGCCGGGCCCACCGTGCCCGAGAGGATGGCGGCGCGGCGCAGGAATTCGCGGCGGGAGGCGTGGTCGTGTCGCATGTCGATCTCCCTCTTACTTTTGCACCAGGTAATCCGGCGAGGCCATCGTCAGGAGGATGGCGATGAACACACGCTCGCGGCGTGCGGTGTCGATGTTGGTCTGGTTGGTCGCCGGGATGCTGCGGCTGGTGACGGCATTGATCACCAGGTCGCGGTGGGTCGTGCTCATCTGGCCCGACATCAGCAGCAGGTTGAGCCGGTCGACGAGCGCAGTGGCGTTGTCGGCGATCGCGGTCTCGGCGCTGAAGTCGAGCTGGATGTCGCGGCCGGCGCCGGTGGTGAGCCAGGTGCCGCGCAGGTAGTTGAGGTAGCCGGCGACCGACACCTCGTTGGCCAGCTGCAGCTCCGGTGCCACCAGGCCTGCGGTGGCCGCGGCGCTGTTGGGCGGCGTGAAGCCGGGGCGGTAGAAGTTGAAGACCGAGGGCGAGCGCATCGCCGTCTGGCTGAGGCGGCTGGCCGGGTCATCGGTGTTGTCGATGCCAGTCCAGTTGCCGGTGGTCGATGTGGCCTTGAAGACGCGCAGGAAGTGCGACAGGCGCAGCAGCGGTTCCCGGATCTTGCCGTAGTGCGGGTTGGCAAGGTCAGGGTTGCGCGCTTCGGGGTCGAGCAGGATGGCCCGCCACACCGCCTTCATGTCGCCACGCACGCCGCGGCCGTTGTTGTTGAAGGCCGAAGCCACGCGGCCCACATAGGCCGGGCTCGGGTTGCTGGTGACCATGCGCTGGATCAGCAGCTTGCCGATGAAGGGGCCGACGTTGGGGTGGTTGAAGATCGTGTCGAGCGCGATGCGCAGGTCGGCGTCGGCATCGGCCGTGGTGCTGGCCGGGATCGTGCGCCCGAGGAAGCGCTTCTCGCTGGTGGAGTGGAAGGCGTTGTAGGCCTGCATCGGCTGCCAGTCGCGGTCGGGCTGCGCATCGGCGCCGCCGAAGCGGCGGGTGGTGCGGTCGGCGAGGTTCGGGCCCGCGTACCAGCTGTAGCCGGTGAAGACCTTGGCCAGGCCCTGGATGTCGGCATGGGTGTAGGTCTCGGTCTCGGTGCCGCCGCGCAGCGTGCCGTCGTTGTTCAGCTCGTAGAGGCCGATCGAGAACAGCTGCATGATCTCGCGCGCATAGTTTTCGTCGGGCACCCGGCCGGTGGCGGGGTTCTCCTTCTGGTTGCGCATGTGGGTCAGGTAGATGCCCATCATCGGGTGCAGGCTCACGCGCTCCAGCAGGTCGCGGTAGTTGCCGAAGGCGTGCTCGGCCAGCATGTCGTAGTACGAGGTCACACCGCGCGGGTTGTTGGCCAGCGTGCTGTCGGCGAACGAGATCACGAAGATCTGGGAGAGCGCGAAGGTGGCGCGCTGGCGAAGCTGGTCGTCGCGCGAGAGCGCCTGCGCCCAGTAGCTCTCGCGGAACTGCGCTGCGCTCGGGTCCTGCATCGTGGTTTCGAGCTCGGCATCGCGCCGGTCGTAGTGCGTGCGGTGCGGCAGGCGCGGCAGGTTGAACTGCGCTTCGATCCAGGCGGCGAAGCTGGTGCGCGTGAGCGCGTTGATCGACGCTTCGCTCGGGCCGTAGCTGGCCTGCGCGAGGAAGCGCGCTGCCTCGTTGCGCGTGGGCGCCGGGCCGTTGCTCGCGGGCGTTTGCTGCTCGTCGTTTTCCTTGCCGGCGCCGCAGGCGACGACGAGTGCCGCCATCACCAGGGCCAGGCCGGTGCGGGTGCGCTGCTTCAGCCAGGCGCCCAATCGGCCACTCTGGCGCGAACGTGTGCTCTCAACTTGCGTGCTGTCCACGATCCCCTCCTCCGCATGTCGTCATGCTTGGAGGGGCATTGTTCGGTTCACGCGCTGCGCAAAAGCGTGAATAGTTGGCAACCCGCGAAAGGCTTACCTCTCGCAACAGGGCAATTGGTGTCGATTCATGCACACCTTGCGAGGGTGTGCATCGTGTGTAAGTGGATGAAAGGGCGGTCGTGTCACGACAACAGCGGGGCGAGCGAGCGTTCGGCCTGCTTCTCGTCCACCGCGTTGCGGGCGGCCCAATCCTTCAATTGATCCTCGCCGATCTTGCCGACGTTGAAGTAGGTGGCCTCCGGGTGGGCCATGTAGAAGCCGCTCACGCTGGCCGCAGGGGTCATCGCGAGGCTCTCGGTCAGGCCCATGCCGATGTCTTCGCACTGCAGCACGCGGAACATCTCGCGCTTCACGGTGTGGTCGGGGCAGGCCGGGTAGCCGGGGGCGGGGCGGATGCCGCGGTATTTCTCGGCGATCAGCTCCTCGTTCGTCAGCGTCTCGTCGGCCGCGTAGCCCCACAGTTCCTGGCGCACGCGCTGGTGCATGCGCTCGGCGAAGGCTTCGGCCAGGCGGTCGGCCAGGGCCTTCAACATGATCGCGCTGTAGTCGTCGTGATCGTCGAGGAACTGCTTCTCCTTCTTGTCGCAGCCGATGCCGGCGGTCACGGCGAAGAGGCCGATGTGGTCGGCCTTGCCCGAGACCTTGGGCGCGATGAAGTCGGCGAGGCAGCGGTTGGGCCGTGCCACGCCATCGATCACCGGCCGTTCGCTCTGCATGCGCAGGCCGTGCCAGGTCATCAGCACCTTGCTGCGGGTTTCGTCGGTGTAGATCTCGATGTCGTCGTCGTTGACGCTGTTGGCGGGGTAGAGCCCGATCACGCCGTTGGCAGTGAGCCAGCGGCCCTTGATGAGGCGGTTGAGCATCCCCTGGCCGTCGCTGAACACACGGCGGGCCGATTCGCCGACGATCTCGTCCGTGAGGATGGCGGGGTAGGGGCCGGCCAGGTCCCAGGTCTGGAAGAAGGGTGCCCAGTCGATGCACTTGGCGAGTTCGGCCAGGTCGTAGTTCTTGAAGAGGCGGCGGCCGGTGAACTTCGGTGCGGGTGGCGTGTAAGCCGCCCAATCGATTGGCGTCTTGTTGGCGCGTGCCTTCTGCAGCGAGACCAGTGGCGTGGCCTTCTTGTTGGCGTGCTGGTGGCGCACCCGTTCGTAGTCGGCGTTGAGGTCGGCGATGTAGGCCGCCGCTTTCTCGTCGGACAGCAGGTCGCTGCACACGCTCACGCTGCGGCTCGCATCGGGCACGTAGACGACGGGGCCTTCGTAGTGCGGCGAGATCTTCACTGCGGTGTGCACACGGCTGGTGGTGGCGCCGCCGATCAGCAGCGGGATCTTCTTCACGCGGAAGTAGTCGTCACGCTGCATCTCACCGGCCACGTGCTGCATCTCTTCCAGGCTCGGCGTGATGAGGCCTGAGAGGCCGATGATGTCGGCGCCTTCGACCTTGGCGCGGGCGAGGATGTCCTGGCACGGGACCATGACGCCCATGTTGACCACCTCGAAGTTGTTGCACTGGAGCACGACGGTGACGATGTTCTTGCCGATGTCGTGCACGTCGCCCTTCACGGTGGCGATGACGATCTTGCCTTTGGGCTTGGCCTCGCCGCCGGCGTCGACCAGTGCCTTCTTCTCCGCCTCGATGTAGGGCAGCAGGTGGGCCACCGCCTGCTTCATCACCCGTGCGCTCTTCACCACCTGCGGCAGGAACATCTTGCCCTGGCCGAAGAGGTCGCCGACGACGTTCATGCCGTCCATCAGCGGGCCTTCGATCACGTGCAGCGGGCGGCCGCCCTCGGCCTTGATGAGTTGGTACACCTCTTCGGTGTCTTCGGTGATGAAGTCGTTGATGCCATGCACCAGCGCGTGGCTCAAGCGTTCACGCACCGGCTTGGCGCGCCAGGCGAACTTGGCGCTGTCGTCCTTCGCCGCGCCCTTGGCGGTTTCGGCGATCTCGACCAGGCGCTCGCCCGCATCGGGCCGGCGGTTCAGCACCACGTCTTCCACGCGCTCGCGCAGCGTCGGCTCGAGGTCGTCGTACACGCCCACCATGCCGGCGTTGACGATGCCCATGTCCATGCCCGCCTTGATCGCGTGGTACAGGAACACGGTGTGGATCGCCTCGCGCATCGGGTCGTTGCCGCGGAAGCTGAAGCTCACGTTCGACACACCGCCGCTCACCTTCGCGCCCGGCAGGTTCTGCTTGATCCAGCGCGTGGCCTCGATGAAGTCGACCGCGTAGTTGTTGTGCTCTTCGATGCCGGTGGCAATCGCGAAGATGTTGGGGTCGAAGATGATGTCTTCGGGCGGGAAGCCGACCTCGTCGACGAGGATGCGGTAGGCCCGCTCGCAGATCTCGACCTTGCGCTCGAAGGTGTCGGCCTGGCCCTTCTCGTCGAAGGCCATCACCACCGCGGCGGCGCCGTAGCGGCGCACGAGCTTGGCCTGGTGCTTGAAAGCCTCCACGCCTTCCTTCATCGAGATCGAGTTGACGATGCCCTTGCCCTGGATGCACTTGAGGCCGGCTTCGATCACCTCCCACTTCGAGCTGTCGACCATGATCGGCACGCGTGCGATCTCGGGTTCCGAGGCAATCAGGTTCAGGAAGCGCACCATCGACGCCTTGGCGTCGAGCATGGCCTCGTCCATGTTGACGTCGATCACCTGGGCGCCGTTTTCCACCTGCTGGCGCGCGACGGCGAGGGCTTCCTCGAACTGGCCGTTGAGGATCATCCGTGCGAAGGCCTTGGAGCCCGTGACGTTGGTGCGCTCGCCGATGTTGACGAAGAGCGTGCCCTCGCCGATCGTGACCGGCTCGAGGCCGGAAAGCTTCATGGGCGGGACGGGGGTGCGGGCAGCGGCGGTCATGGCGTGGGTTCGATGGAACTGACTGCGCATGCGCCGTGGTGCTCACCCGTGGCGCATGCGTGCGATCGTTGGAATCGGGGCATGCAGGGGCGAGCGTCGTTGCGAGCTTCCAAGCCTGGCGGCGCTGGCTTCTGAGGCGAAGCCGGGCGCCGTCGCAACGCTCCTTGGAAGCCACGAAGTTTAGCGGCGCCGGCCCGCGTGCGATACCCGCACATCGTGCCCGTCGTGCCTCACCCCCGGCCCAGCACCTGGTTACAAGCCCGGGGAGCGGCCCTGAACCCGACGGGGTTACCGGCGTTCCAATCGCCGCTCGTCACCAAAATCGACCGCACCATGACGTTTGCCCGCCCGTTTCTCGCCGCGCTGTGCGCGGCCCTCCTCGCCGCCGGCTGCGGCTCGCCGCCGCCCAAGGCCGTGCCGCCGGCGACCGCGGCCGTGCCCGGCTCGGCTGCCGGCCCGGTGTATGGCAAGGGCTCGACCGACGGCAAGGGTTTCTCGCCGCAGATGGAAGCCGCCGAGCGCCAACTCACCAGCGCGCTGAGCGGCACCGGCGTGTCGGTGGCCCGCACCACCGACGAGCGCATCTGGATCACCCTGCCCGGCGACCTGAGCTTCCAGCCCAACCGTTCGGCGCTGAAGCCGGGCGCGACGGCCCTGCTCGACAAGATCGTGGTCTCGCTGCGCGGCCTGCCGACCGCCGACCTGCGCATCGTCGGCCACACCGATTCGAAGGGCGCGCCGGCTGCCAACGACGCGCTCTCGCTCGACCGCGCCGCCAGCACCCGCGACTGGCTCGTGGCACGCGGCATGTCGCCGGTGCGCATCGCCGTGGCCGGTCGCGGCTCGCGCGACCCGCTGGCCAGCAACGACGACGAGGCCGGACGCGCGACCAACCGGCGCGTCGAGATCCTGGTGGGTGAGAAGCCGCGCGTCGGCGCCACCACCACTGCGAAGTAAGCCCGGGCGCCTGCCTCAAGTTCGAGGCGAGCGGGTCGAAATCCCAAACAGGGTGCCCGGTTCCGGGGCCCGGATTCCCACGACCACCATGCCCGTCATCCAGCTGCCACCCGAGATCCTGCGCACCGGCCATCCGGCGCCGGTGTCGGTGCGCGACGCCACCGGCCACCTGCTGCTGGCCAAGGGGGTGCTGGTGGCCACCGAAGAGCAGCGCCAGCGCCTGGTGTCGCGCGCGCTCTACGTCGACGAACTCGAAGGCGACCTGCTCAGGCGGGCGCTGGCCGGCAAGCTCGATTCCATGCTGCGGCAAAACGCCAAGCTCGGCCACATGGCCCGCGCCGAAGTGGGCGAGGTCGTGATGGGTACGAGCGGCCCGGCGGCCGTGGCGGTCGATCCGGTCACCGCCTGGGCCAACCTGCAGATGCGCGGCCGGGCGCTGCTGCAGACGCCGGCCCCGGCCGACTTCCTCGCCAAGCTCGACAGGTTCCAGGCCGAGGTGCTGGCGCTGACCGAATCCGACGCCGACAGGGCGTTGCTGCTGCTCGTGCAGGCGACCTGCAGCGACGCCCACCACTACAGCGTCACGCACAGCCTGCTGGTCGCGGTGCTGTGCGAGCTGGCCGCGCGCCAGATCGCCTCGTTCACGCCGGAGATGCGGCACTCGCTGCGCTGCGCCGCGCTGACGATGAACATCGCCATGACCACGCTGCAGGACCAGCTCGCCCTGCAGGAAGAGCCTCCCGCGCCGCAGCAGCGCGCGCTGATCGACAACCACGCCGATCGCGCCGTGGTCTGCCTGCGGCAGGCCGGCGTGACCGACGCGCTGTGGCTCGAAGCCGTGGAGCACCACCACGCCACCACGCCGGGCCCCCTGTCGGGCCAGAGCGCCGGGCTGCAGCTGGCCCGCCTGCTGCAGCGCGCCGACATCTTCTCCGCCCGCCTGAGCATGCGCCGTGCACGGCCAGCGCTCGCCGCCTCGGCCGCCATCAAGGCCGCGTATCTCGACGAGCACCAGCAGGCCGACGAAGCCGGCAAGGCCATCATCCAGGCGACTGGCATCTACCCGCCGGGCAGTTTCGTGCAGCTGTCGAGTGGCGAAGTCGCGGTGGTGTTGCGGCGCGGCACGCATGCCAAGACGCCGAAGGTGGCCAGCATCGTCAGCAAGAGCGGTACGCCGCTCGTCGAGCCGACGGTGCGCGACACCCGACTGCGCCCGCACGACGTGACGGGCGGTGTGGCCCCTCAGGAGGTGCGCGTGCGGCTCAACATGGAAAAGCTGTTGAGCCTCGCGTGATCGCTCAGGCGGCGATCAGGCCGCTGAACAGCGGGTCGTGCTTCGCCCGCGGCCGATAGGCCGACACCTTGCTGGCAATCTCGGCGATGTGCGCCGGGGTCGTGCCGCAGCAGCCGCCTGCGATGTTGAGGAAGCCCGACTTCGCGAACTCTTCCAGCAGCCCGCCGGTGATCTCTGGCGTCTCGTCGAAGCCGGTGTCGCTCATCGGGTTGGGCAGGCCGGCGTTGGGGTAGCAGCTGATGAAGGTGTCGCCTGCGACCTTCGAGAGCTCCTCGATGTACGGGCGCATCAGCGCCGCCCCCAGCGCGCAGTTGAGGCCGACGGCAATCGGCTTGGCATGGCGCACGCTGTGCCAGAAGGCCGTCACCGTCTGGCCGGAGAGGATGCGGCCGGAGGCGTCGGTCACCGTGCCGGAGATGATGACCGGCAGGCGCTCGCCGGTCTCCTCCATCAGCTCGTCGAGCGCGAACACCGCGGCCTTGGCGTTGAGCGTGTCGAAGATGGTCTCGACGAGGAAGAGGTCGACCCCGCCTTCCAGCAGTGCACGCGCCTGCTCGAGGTAGGCCTCGCGCAGCTCGTCGAAGGTGATGTTGCGGGCGCCCGGGTCGTTCACGTCGGGGCTGATGCTCGCGGTGCGCGGCATCGGGCCGAGGGCGCCGGCCACGAAGCGTGGTTTGTCGGGGGTGCTGTACTTGTCGCAGGCCTCGCGCGCCAGCTTGGCGGCCGCGAGGTTGATCTCGCGCACCAGGTGGCCGAGCGCGAAGTCGTCCTGCGCGACGGTGGTGGCGCCGAAGGTGTTGGTCTCGACGATGTCGGCCCCCGCCGCGAGGTACTGCTCGTGGATCTCGCGGATCACATCAGGCTGCGTGATCACCAGCAGGTCGGAGTCGTTCTTCAGGTCCTTGCCGTGGTCCTTGAAGCGCTCGCCACGCACCTGCTCTTCGGTCAGCTTGTAGCGCTGGATCATCGTGCCCATCGCGCCGTCGAGGATGGCGATGCGGTTCTTGAGGATCTCGGGCAGCGCCTGGGCGCGGGTGTAGACAGTCGGGGCGTTCATGCCCTCGATTGTAGAAACCGTGTCAAGTCCCGGCGCTGTTCGCCGCTTCGGCCGGCAGGATCGACTGCGGCAGCGTGTCGCCGAAGAGCGAGGGCCGGAAGTCCAGCGCCCGCGGTCCTTCGTCGTTCATCGCCCACAGCATCAGCGCCTCGGGCGGCATCGGCTTGGCGAAGAGGTAACCCTGCAGTTCGTTGCACCCGAGCTGGCGCAGGATCTCCTGCTGCTGCTCGGTCTCCACCCCTTCGGCCACGACCTTCAGGCCGAGCGCCTGCGCGAGCTTGACCACGGCGTCGACGATGGCGCGTGCATCGGCGCTCGTCTCCAGGTCGAACACGAAGCTGCGGTCGATCTTCAGCTCTTCGGCCGCCAACTGCCGCAGGTACGACAGCGACGAATAGCCGGTGCCGAAGTCGTCGATCGACAGGTGCACGCCAATGGCCGACAGGCGCTCGATCACCTGCAGCGTGACGCGCGTGTCGTCCATCGCCGCCGATTCGGTGATCTCGCAGGTGAGCAGGGCCGGGTCGATGTGGTGGCGCTCCAGCGCGTCGAGGATGCGCTCCACCAAGTCGGCCTGGCGCAGCTGGTGCACCGAGAGGTTGATCGCCACCCGCATGCGCAGCCCGTTGTCGCGCCAGGCGCGGATCTGCCGGCACACCTCTTCGATGAGGAAGTTGCCGAGCGAATTGATGAGCCCGTAGCGCTCGGCCAGCGGAATGAAGATGTGCGGCCCCACCATGCCGCGCTGCGGGTGCTTCCAGCGCATCAGCGCCTCGGCGCCGGTGATCTGGCCGCTCGGCGCATGGATCTTGGGCTGGTAGTGCAGCGTGAGTTCGTTGTGCGCGACGGCGCGGCGCAGGTCCTGCAGCAGCTCCACCTGGTCGCGCGAGCCGGCCACCATGCGCTCTTCGAACAGCGCGTGGCTGGCGCCGCCCGTGCGCTTGGCATAGCGCATCGCGGCGGCGGCGTGGGCGATGAGCCTTGTCGCGCTGCCGTGCTCGGGGTAGATGGCCACGCCCACGGTGCACGAGACCGAGATCTCGTGGTCGTCGATGCGGCAGGGCTCGTTCATGCCGCCGAGGATGCGCTCCACCATGTGGGTGGCGTCCTGCTGAGTCGGGTTGCCTTCGAGGAGGAGCACGAATTCATCGCCCCCGGCGCGGGCGATCACGTCGTTGCTGCTCGCCACCTTGCGCAGGCGCTGGGCCACTTCGCGCAGCACCGCGTCGCCGGTCGACTGGCCAAAGGATTCGTTGACCGCCTTCAGCCCGTCGACATTGAGGAAGACCAGCGCCAGGCGGTGCTTCTGGCGGTCGGCGCGCACGGCGGCGACCTGCAGCGCCTCTTCCACCATCGAGCGGTTGGGCAGTTCGGTCAGGCGGTCGGTCTGCGCAGCGCGTTTGACCTCATCACGCGTGCGCCGCAGCAGGCGGCGAAAGCGCCCTTCCAGCACCGAGGTCATGAGCAACAAGGCCAGCAGCGCTGGCACGCCGAGGGCGGCCAGTGCCGCCACGGTGGCCGGTGTGGTGCGGCTGGCGGCGAACGACAGCGTGAGCAAGGGCACCGAGGCGGCGTGCAGCACGGCCGCGTTGCCGATGGAGATGGCGCCCCCAAGGCCGAGCGCGACGCACGCCTGCCACAGCAGGCCCAGGTGCGGGCGGCGGCGGCGCTGCGCGGCCACCAGCGCCAGGGCCAGGCCCGCGAAGAGGCTCGCGGCCAGGGCGCCGCCGGCCAGCAGCAGCACGTTCCATTGCGGGGCCGGCGAGAGCTGCAAGGCCAGCAGGCCGAGCGCCGGCACGCCGCAGGCGCCGAGGCCAAGCACCAGCGCTGCGATCGTGACCCGGCCGACGCCCAGTTGCGGGCGCGCGCTCATGTGCACCCCCACCAGCGAACTCACGAGGGCCAGCGCCAGCGACGCCAGCACCCAGCCGCCGTGGTAGCCCATGGCGAAGGGCAGGGGCTCGTTGGCGACGGCGATGAAATGGGCGGCCCAGGTGCCAGCGCCCAGGGCGATGGCCGAAGCGAGGCCGGCACGCAGCGCGGTCGAGGTATGGCGCGACGACACCCCACGCGCGAGATCGAGCGCGACATAGGCGGCGAACACGGCCATTGCTGCAGAGGCGGCCCATAGCTCGGCGCGGAACCCCCACTTCAGAAAAGCCTCGTCCATCGAATCCTCGGGAAGACCGTCGTTCGGGTTTTATCGGCCACCGCAGGCCGAAGCTTGATGCGGGGTTGATGCGGGGGGTGCACGCCGAGCGTGACGGATGTCGCGCCAGACCGGGGCTGGGCCGGGTATCAGTGCAGGAAGCCGATCTCGCGCCGCCGTCGCACCTCGGGCTTGACCCGGTGCTCGGCCTCCAGTTGCGAGAGGAATTCATCGGGGCTGAAGGCGACGCCCAGCACGTCGATCTGGCGCTTGACGGCCGCGAAGTCGCCTGGGGCGAGGGCGTCGAGCTTGTGCAGGCGCGTGGTCTGCTCAGCGGTCAAGAGATCGGCCTGGCCCTCCAGCGCCTCGATGACGAACATGCGCTCGCGCTGCTCGGGTGTGAGCGGCAGGAAGCGGATCTTGAAGCTGAAGCGGCGCAGCGCGGCTTCGTCGAGCTCGTCGAAGAGGTTGGTGGTGCAGATGAAGACGCCGGTGAAGCGCTCCATGCCCTGCAGCATCTCGTTGACCTCGGTGACCTCGTAGTTGCGCTCGGCCATGCGCCGGCTGCGCAGGAAGCTGTCGGCCTCATCCAGCAGCAGCACCGCGTTTTCGCTCTGCGCCTCTTCGAACATGCGCGCCATGTTGGCCTCGGTCTCGCCGACGAACTTGCTCACGAGGTCGGAGGCCTGCCGCACCATCAGCGGCCGTTGCAGCGCCTGCGCGATGTATTCGGCCAGCGCCGTCTTGCCGGTGCCGGGCGCGCCGTGGAAGCACAACGTGCCGTGGCCCTTGCGGCGCAGGGCTTCCACGATGCGCGGCAGCTCGAAGCGCGACTCGGTGTGCACGAGGCTCAGGTCGTACTGCGTGACCACGCGCCGCGCTGGGCGCTGCTGGCCGTGGCTGCCAAGCGCCTTGTCGGCATTGACGAGCTGGCGCTCGATCAGCGCCTCCACGTCCGGCCCGTGGGCGTCGTCGGCCGCGAGCTTGGCGAACTTGACGGCGGTGCGCACCTGCGCCGGTGTCAACGCCCGCCGTTCGGCGAGGCGCGCGATGAAGTCCTTCGACACGTCGACACCGTCGAGCGCCTTCGTCACCAGCGCCTCGCGCGCGCCGGGCGGCGGGCTCTTGAGTTCGAGGTGGTACTGGAAGCGGCGCCGGAAGGCCGGGTCGATCTGCTCGATGCGGTTGGTGACCCAGATCACCGGCACCGGGTTGGTCTCGAGGATCTGGTTGACCCAGGCCTTGCCGCTCACGCTGCCCGAGACGGCGCCGTCGCCGGTGTCGAGCCGCGCCATCAGCTGCGCGGCGTCGGTCGAGATGGGCGGGAAGACGTCTTCCACCTCATCGAAGAGCAGCGCCACCTGCGGGCTGCCCTTGAGGAAAACCTGGCTGATCTGCAGCGAGCGGTAGCGGTCGCGGCCCGAGAGCGAGTTGCCGTCGCGGTCGGCGTATTCCACTTCGTAGAGCTGCAGGCCGGCGGCCTGCGCGGCCACTTTCGCGAGTTCGGTCTTGCCAGTGCCGGGCGGCCCGTAAAGCAGCACGTTGACGCCGGGCGACTTGCGCGCCACCGCGTTGCGCAAGAGCGAGGTCAGCACCTGCTGGTCGTCGCCGACGAAATGGAAGTCGGCCGCCGTCAGCTCGCTCTTGGTGGCCGGGCGTGTGAAGACGGCCATCAGGTCGGACGGGCCTTCGTAGTGGCGCATCAGCACCGGCGGCAGCTGCTCGCTCACCTTCATCAGGTCGGCGAGGTCGGTGATGTTGTGCTCCGAGATGAGGTTCTCGACCATGCCGGTGCGTTCGAGCCGCGAGCCGGCGCGCAGGGCCTCGGCGACGTCCTGCTCGTTGACGCCGGCCACCGCGGCGATGGCGGCGTAGGCCTCCTGCGCGTTCGACACCTTGAACTCGACCAGCAGACCGCGCAGGTCGCGCTGGTAGCGGGCCAATGTTCCGTAGAGCAGCAGCGCACGCTCGGCGGGGTTGAGCTGCAAGAGGCCGGCGAGCGCGTCGATGTTCTTCTGGACGAGGGTCGATTCCTTCTTCAGGCTGCGGTCGAGCCAATCGGCAGTCGCGCCCAGCACCGAGAGCAGGTCTTTCGGTGCGTCCTTGATGTATTCGTCGATGTAGAAGAAGAGCGTGCCTTCTTCATAGGGGCCGTTCCAGGCACCGTGGCGCTGCATGAAGGCGGCGTCGGCGAGCGCTTCGTGGCCGTGCCAGTGTTCGTTGCCCTTGCAGCGCTTGTTGAGGAAGGCGCGCAGCCGTGCGAGCACCGTGGCGGGCCACACCAGGTGCTTGCCGGTGAGGGCGAGCAGGCCGTTCCAGTCGCGGCGCACATTGAAGCGCCCAGCGTGCCGCACCGTCAGCGTGAGCACGAACTGGGAACACATGCGGTCGAGCACCGGCGCCTCTTTCAGGCCGGGTGACAACACCATCCGTGCGTCAGGGTGAACGGTCGCCATCGACGAAGCTCCCGCGAGAAAAAGACTGCGCAGCCATCTTGGCGCAGCGTGCGCCAGGATGGCAAGCCCTTTTCAAGCCAAGGATTCGTCGGTGCCGGGGCGGTCGTCGCCGCTCAGTGCATCACCACCGGGTGCTGCATCAGCGAGGTGTAGCGCGAGATGTAGTCGTCGATCTCTTCTTCCGACGGCTCGCGGTCTTCGATCAGCGCCTCGACGCCCAGCTTGAAGGTCTCGGCCATCGCGCCTTCGATGAAGATTTCCTTGCGCGCGAACTTGTCGACGATCTCGTAGCCGCCACGGGTGAGCGCGCCGCCGGAGCCTCCCTCGATCGCCGGTGCGTCCTGGTGGGCCACGTCGAACTGCAACACGGCAAAGCTGTCGGAGTTGTAGAGCATCTGCATGGAATCTCTCCTTCACCACCACCTCGGGGTGAAGCGGGCCGTTTCAAGCCATGCGGGATGCAGAGCCCTCAAGTCGGCGGTTGTGAGGATTGGAGCCTCAGATCCCAGCTGGAGTTCTCGGTGGTCTGTTTCGCGCGCACCGGCAGGTAATGCAGGCTCGGCGCGAGCCACACCTCCACACGGGTGTCATGGGGTTTGCGCGGCTCGCGCAGCAGCTTCACCGTTTTCACGGCACCGTCGGGTGTGCTCACTTCCTGTGAGCCCTCGACCTGGAAGGTCCAGACGTCGGAGTCGCCACGCGCACCCACCACGTGCAGCACGATGCGCGAGCCTGGCGCCACGCGCTTGGGCTCGGCCTGCGCGATGGCGGCCAGCTGCACCATCCAGCTCAGCCGGTCCTGGCTGCCCTCCAGCAAGGGGAACTCGGCCGGGTTGCCCGAGAACGTGATCTTGCCGGCCTTGCGCTGGAAGTTGGCCGCCTGCTCGCCGCGGCCGCGGCGCTGGTCGGTGTAGCGCACCGGGGCGAGGCCTGCAGCATCGAGGTTGCCCTTGCTCACCAGGGTGATCGCCGACATCCCGAGCACGCGGCCTTCGAGACGCGCCTCGTAGGTGTTGCCACTCGGGCGCCACACCAGCTCACCGCGGCCGGTCCAGCGGCCGTAGGTCAGCTCGTAGCCGAGGGTCATCGGCGGGGGCAGCTGGGTGCGGTAGACGGGCACCTCGTCCTGGCCCACCTCGCCGCGGGCCACCGGGACCATATGCAGCGCCGTGTCGGCTGGCAGCGCGGCGGCGACGAGCACCGGGTCGGTGTTGATGACCACCACGTCCTCCGGCTCCTGCTGCGGTGGCGGCGTGGGCGTGGCGTCGGGTGGCGGCGCGCGTCGTGCCGGCGGTGCGGGCTTCGCGACCACCACCGGCAGCGCCTCGGCCGGCGCGGGGGGCGTCAGCGTGCGCACCTGCACGGCGGGCCGCGGCCCGGGCGTGGCCTCGACTCCCCAGTGGGCGGCGAGGCGATCCCAGGCCAGCCAATGCAGGAGCGCCACGCCGGCGGCCAGCGTCAGCAGCGTGGGCGCAAGGCGGCGGGCAGGGGCGGACGGGGGATAAGCCATGCGAAGAGAATACGAAGTCCAGGCATCCTAGCCAAACGACAAGACCCCATGAAACTTGCCAGCTACAAAGACGGTTCCCGCGACGGGCAGCTCGTCGTCGTCTCGCGCGACCTCTCGATGGCGCACTACGCCAACGGCATCGCCACGCGCCTGCAGCAGGTGCTCGACGACTGGAACTTCCTCTCGCCGCAGCTCGAAGACCTCTACGTCTCGCTCAACCATGGCCGCGCGCGTCACGCCTTCCCCTTCGAGCCCCAGAAGTGCATGGCGCCGCTGCCGCGCGCCTACCAGTGGGCCGATGGCTCTGCCTTCATCAACCATGTGGAGCTGGTGCGCAAGGCGCGCAATGCCGAGATGCCCGAGAGCTTCTACACCGACCCGCTGATGTACCAGGGCGGCAGCGATGATTTCCTCGGCCCCTGCGACGACATCGTGGTGCCGAGCGAGAAGATGGGCATCGACTTCGAGGCCGAGGTGGCGGTGATCACCGGCGACGTGCCGATGGGCACCACGCCCGACCAGGCGCTCGAAGGCATCCGCCTCCTGATGCTCGCCAACGACGTGAGCCTGCGCAACCTGATCCCGGCCGAGCTGGCCAAGGGCTTCGGCTTCTTCCAGAGCAAGCCGGCCACCGCCTTCAGCCCCGTCGCGGTGACGCTCGACGAAGTGGGCGGTGCGTGGAAGGACGGCCGCCTGCACCTGCCGCTGCAAAGCACATGGAACGGCAAGCGTGTGGGCCTGTGCGATGCCGGCCCCGAGATGACCTTCCACTTCGGCCAGCTCATCGCGCACATCTGCAAGACGCGCAACGTGCGCGCCGGCAGCATCGTCGGAAGCGGCACGGTCAGCAACAAGGACTGGTCGCACGGCTACTCCTGCGTCGCCGAGAAGCGCGCCATCGAGACCATCGAGCACGGCGAGCCCAAGACCGAGTTCATGAAGTACGGCGACACCATCCGCATCGAGATGAAGGGGGTCGACGGGCAGACGGTGTTTGGAGCCATTGACCAAACAGTGGCTCAGGCCATCGCGTGAGTGCTTTCAGAATTGACCAAAAGGGGCTTGACGCTTCAATTCACTTTGAAAGTAAACAACTTTCGCTGCAAGCTGCTGATTCAAAAGGATTTTTTGGGCTGTGGCCATTTCTATTTCTTTGCAATCAGTGAAGAAGTCTTGCCTGCCGGACACTGCTTGTTCTCAACGCTTCTGGAAAACAAAATTTTTCTAAGTCGTTGATTTAATGGGTAATTTTTCTACTTCTGATTTGTTTTCTTGCAGTTCAGATAACAAGCTCGGCTGTTCTTCGGATTGCGCTGGTTTGGCGTAAGCCATGTTCCGCTTCCCGCGGTCGGGCAGTGCGCGCAGCAAGCCTTGTTCGCGCCAGGCGCCAAGTAGCTTGGACGCCTTCAAGGTGTCGACCTTCGCAATGCGCACCACATCAGCATTGGCAATCGAACCATGCCGATCGATCCAGTCGCTTACCTCGTCCCAGGCTGTGGGTCGTTGAAGATTAAGCAACGTGACGGTCACGCTCTCTACCGCGGCCTCGGTGCTTTGCCGATACTGAGGCGGGTATAGCTTGGCTTGTGCCATTTCCGCAAACATCATCTTTACGCCCTCGCCGGCATCGATGTTGGGTGCCACCGGGAACTCACGCAGGTTGCTCGCGATAAGCGGGTTGCGTGATTTCGATCCAGCTTTTGCGATCGTCGCCGGTGTGATGTTGCCGGGGAACACGCCGGGACTCTCCACCTCGATGCGATCGTCGAAGATGCGCACGAAGATGTCGCGATTCAGGCGGTAGTCGCGATGGATCACCGCATTGACGATGGCCTCTTTCACGACTCGCTCGGGGTAGACATGGAGCGCCTTAAAGCCGCTGCCTGAAAGCGTCAGGCCTTGGGTCAGTTCGTCGAGTACCGCATTCACGGCCGCATCTATTTGGTCAACCAAGGGTCCACGAATCGTTTTGGGTTGCTTGCGCAGGTTTGGCGTGGCGCCCGGCACTGCTGCTTTGCCGTCGTACACCATCAGTCGCACGTCGGCCCTTGTGTCGTGAGCGGCCAACAAGCTGCCGGGCTCATCGGCAAACAGCAGCACAGCGGCACGCGTGGGTTGCACGAACCCATCCACCTCTTCGGCCAAGCCGATGCGCAACAACTGCTCGGCAAAGCCGCCAGTGCGCAGCCCCCGCGATGCGCGAAAGCGCTTCCATGCATCGGTCTGCAGCCGATCTAAAGAGACCGGCACCGGCTCACTGGCAGCGCTGCGCACGCCACGTCGGTAAGACAACTCGGTCACCTCGCCGGCCGTCATCTGGCGGTTGCCTGCATCGAGGCGCGTGAACGTGCCGCTGTTGACGATAGAGTGAACGCGGTCGCTGCGGGACACTTGCACCAGCAGCACCTGACCTGCTTGCCCCTTGTACGGTCCGTTGTGCAACTCGCAGGGCAAGCGGCGCAGCTGAATGGAGTCGATCGGCGGCTGAAACTCCGTCAGCAGCTTTCGCTGCAATTCGTCCACCGCTTCCGGGTTCTCTTGAATGCCGAACAAGCGCGCTGTGCCTTGATGGTCTTTAAGATCGCCCACGCCAAGGACCAACGTGCCACCTTCAGTATTAGCGAAGCCGCAAATGGTTTCCAGCGCCTTGCCCACCATCTTTCCGCTCACGCGCTTGAATTCGCGTTGGCGGGTCTCTCCCAGCCCAATCAATATCTTGATCAGCGCAGCGACATAGTGCGGGTCTTCATCGAGGAGTGCCATGCATTCATCCAGGTAAGTCGTCGTTCAAGTGGACGAGATGCGAATGCTCATCCAATGACAGGCGATGATGCTTGCGCCTGCGATGATGGTAGCAAGCGCATTTTGTTAGACGACACACTGAATCCATGAACGAATTTCCCCAGACGCTGAAGATTGCGACCGTCTGGTTGGTGATCGGCGTGGTGGTGTTCCTGGGGTTTCGCTACTTCGAACATGAGCAGCAGCGCTCGAGCTTCACGGTCACGAAAACGGGCGTGATCGAAATTCGCCGCGGCCCCGACGGCCACTACCACTGGCCCGGCACGATCAACGGCCTGGCGGTCGACTTCCTCATCGACACCGGCGCCACCAGCACCGCGATGTCGCAGGCGATGGCACGCGCACTCTCGCTCGAATCGCAGCAGCGGGTGCGCAGCCTCACCGCCGGTGGTGTGGTGATGGGCGATCTGGTGCGCGCTGATGTGGTGCTGCAAGGCGGCGTGCGCGTCGAGCGCCTGGCGATCACCGCGCTGGCCGGCCTCGACGACCGGCCGCTCCTCGGCATGGATGTGCTCGGCCGTCTGCGCTGGCAGCAGCGCGATGGGGTGCTGGCCATCCACACCGAGGCGTCGCGATGAGGCTGCGGCGCTGGGGGCTGCTGGCCGTCGCGGTGCTGGCGCTGCATGCGCAGGCGCAAGACTGCCCGCCCGCGCCGGCGCCCAGTGCCGAGGCCGTGGCCCGTGCCAGCGAGCAGCCGCGCGACCGCGGCTTTCTCTGGCGCCTCCGCAAGGATGGTCGGACCTCATGGCTCTACGGCACCATCCACCTCGGCCGCCTGGAGTGGGTCTTCCCGGGCCCCCGGGTAAGCAACGCCCTGCGGGCGAGCGACGTCGTGGCCTTCGAACTCGATTTCTCCGACACCGCCCTGGTGCAGCGCCTGCAGGACGGCCTGGGCGCGGCGGCGCGCGACCCGGCAGCGCCGGTGTTGCCCGACGACCTCGCCGAGCGCCTGCGCCGGCAGTTGCGGGCCGCCTGCGCGCCGCTTGAACTGCAGCAGGCGCTGCCGCCCGAGATGCTGGCAGCCACGCTGACCCTCATGGCCGCGCGCCGCGACGGGCTCGACGCCGGCTACGCCATCGACCCGGCGCTGGCCCAGCTGGCGCGGCGCGAGGGCAAGGAGGTGGTCTCGCTCGAAACGCCGGAGCAGCAGATCGGCCTGCTGCGCAGCGAGTCGGCCGCCGAGTTGCGCGAGAGCCTGGACAAGATGCTGGGCGACCTGGAACGGGGCCGTGTGCGCCCGCTGCTGCGGCGCGTGGCCACGGCATGGGAACAGGGGCGTGCGGCCGAACTCTCGGGCTACCGACGCTGGTGCGAGTGCGCCCGCACGCCGCAGGAGCGCAAGGCACTCACGGCCCTGCTCGACGACCGCAACGGCCCCATGGCCGAGCGCATCGATGCCTTGCATGCCGGCGGCAAGACGGTGTTCGCGGCGGTTGGCAGCCTGCACATGTTCGGCCTCAAGGCGCTGCCCGCGCTGATGGCGGCGCGGGGCTACGAGGTGACGCGCGTAGAGCTGCAACGCTGAGCCACGCATCGCGTGTTACCGGGGTGTGGCGAGTGCACAATGGCCCGGCGCACGTTCACGAGATTCCAGCAAGGAGACAACAGCATGGCCGACACCGCTGCCAACTTCACCAAGCTCGTCCCGGGCTTCGACTTTCTGCAGGGCCTGGTCAAGAACGCCGGCTCGGCGCTTCCCAACATCGGCCAGTGGGTGGCGCCCACGCTCAACCCCGAAGAGCTGGAAAAGCGCATCGAGGAGCTGCGCACCGTGCAGTTCTGGCTCGAGCAGAACGCCCGCATGCTCGGCGCCACCATCCAGGCACTCGAAGTGCAGCGCATGACGCTCAGCACCCTGAAGACCATGAACGTGCAGATGGACAACCTGCGCGATTCGCTCACCATCCGTCCGAACACGCCGGCCGCCGCCCCCGAAGCCAAGCCGGCGGCCAAGACCACCGCCAAGGGCTCGCGCGCCAAGACCGCTGCGGCACCGGCGCCCGCGCCGCAGGCCGTCGACCCGATGCAGTGGTGGGGCGCCCTCACCAAGCAGTTCACCGAGCTGGCGGCCACTGCGATGAAAGACAGCGCCACCGACGCCGCCAAGAACCTGGCCGGCGCCATGATCAAGCAGTCGGTCGACGCGGCCGGCCAGACCATCAAGGCCGCCGCCTCGGCGCCGGGCAAGGTGGTGCGCAAGGCGGCGGGTGCGGCGCGCAAGCGCTCCACGCCCAAGGGCGGCTGAGGCACGCGCATGAAACTCTTCGCCCACGCGCACGCCACGCACCCCGACTGGCGCATGGCCGTGGCGCTGGCTGCGGCGCAGGTCGAAGCGCAGCGCCGCGATGCGGCGGGCCTGCACATCCGGCAACCCACGCTCGGCTGGGTGTACTTCAGCGATCACTACGCGCCACAGGCGCAAGCCCTGCTGGCCGAGCTGCAACAGCGCTGGCCCGGTGTGTCGTGGGTGGGCGGCGTGGGCGTGGGCATCTCGGCCAACGGCGTCGAGTACTTCGACGAACCGGCCGTCAGCCTGATGCTGACCGACCTGCCCCGCGAGCAGTTCTGCCTGTTCTCCGGCCGCAAGCCGCTGAGCCAGGCGCCGGTGGGCTTCGTGCCCGCGATGGCGCAGGTGCACGCCGATGGCCGCACCGACGCGCTCGACGAACTGCTGGGCGACCTGAGCGATGTCCTGCAGACCGGCTACCTCTTCGGCGGGCTGGTGTCGGCGCGCAACCAGCCGCTTCACGTGGCCGACGGGGTGTTCGAAGGCGGCCTGTCGGGTGTGGCGTTTGCGCCCGAGGTGGCACTCATCTCGCGCGTGACGCAGGGTTGCCAGCCCATCGGCCGGGTGCGCCGCGTCACCCGCGCCGAGCGCAACGTGGTGGCCGAGCTCGACGGCGAGCTGGCGCTCGACTGCCTGCTGCGCGACCTGGGCGTGAGCGACCGCGAGCCGCGCGAGGCCTTGCCGCGCATCCGCGAGACGCTCGCCGGCCTCAACGACGCGAGCGACGACGCACTCGCCCACCCCGGGCAGTTCGGCGTCGACACCCGCGTGCGCCACATCGTCGGCATCGACCCGGCGCGCGGTGGCGTGGCCCTGGCCGATGACGTCGAGACCGGCCAGCAACTCGCCTGGTGCCGGCGCGACACCGAAGCCGCGCGCCGCGACCTGGTGCGCATCTGCGCCGAGATCCGCGAAGAGCTGGAGCCCGAGACGCTCACCGTCGAGGCCGCGCTCGCGCTGCAAGGCGCGCAGGCCGACCACGCGCCGCACCCGGTGCGCCGCATGGCCGGCGCCATCTACGTGAGCTGCCTCGGCCGCGGCGGGCCGCACTTCGGCGCGCCCTCGGCGGAGCTGGCGATCATCCAGCGCACGCTGGGCGACGTGCCGCTGGTCGGCTTCTTCGCGTCCGGCGAGATCGCGCGCCGGCATCTCTACGGCTACACCGGCGTGCTGACCGTCTTCCCTGCTGCATGAACACCGCATTCGCCCCTTCCCAGTCCGCGCAGAACGAGCGCGTGGCGCGCCGTGCCCAGGTCGTGTCCGAGCTGACGGCGGTGCTGCCGCCGCATGCCCTGCTGTGGCACACCGAAGACACCGTGCCGTATGAATGCGACGGCCTCACCGCCTACCGCGAGCAGCCGCTGGCCGTGGCCCTGCCCGAGACGGAAGAGCAGGTGGCTGCCGTGTTGCGCACCTGCCACCGCCTGCAGGTGCCGGTGGTCGCGCGCGGCGCCGGCACCGGGCTCTCGGGCGGCGCGATGCCGCACCGCCAGGGCGTGACGCTGAGCCTGGCCAAGTTCAACCGCATCCTGAAGGTCGACCCGTTCTCGCGCACGGCCGTCGTGCAATGCGGCGTGCGCAACCTTGCCATCAGCGAAGCCGCCGCGCCGCATGGCCTCTACTACGCGCCCGACCCGAGCAGCCAGATCGCCTGCACCATCGGCGGCAACGTGGCCGAAAACTCGGGTGGCGTGCACTGCCTGAAATACGGCCTCACGGTGCACAACGTGCTGCGCGTGCGCGGCTTCACGATGGAAGGCGAGCCGGTCGAGTTCGGCTCCGAGGCCTTCGACGTGGCAGGGCTCGACCTCATGGCGGTGATGGTCGGCAGCGAAGGCATGCTGGCCGTGGTCACTGAAGCGACGGTGAAACTCGTGCCCAAGCCGCGGCTCGCGCGCTGCATCATGGCGAGCTTCGACGACATCCGCCGTGCCGGTGATGCGGTGGCGGCCATCATCGCGGCCGGCATCATCCCCGCGGGTCTCGAGATGATGGACAAGCCGATGGTCGCCGCCGTCGAAGACTTTGTGCACGCCGGCTACGACCTCGATGCCGCGGCCATCCTCTTGTGCGAGAGCGACGGCACGCCCGAAGAAGTGGCCGAGGAGATCGGCCGCATGCAGGACGTGCTGATCGAAAGCGGTGCCACCCGCATGGAGGTGAGCCGCGACGAGGCCCAGCGCCTGCGTTTCTGGAGCGGCCGCAAGAACGCCTTCCCGGCCAGTGGCCGCATCAGCCCCGACTACATGTGCATGGATTCGACCATCCCGCGCAAGCGCCTGGCCGACATCCTGCTCGCCATCGCCGAGATGGAAAAGAAGTACCAGCTCCGCTGCGTGAACGTCTTCCACGCGGGTGACGGCAACCTGCACCCGCTGATCCTCTTCGATGCCAACGACCCCGACCAGCTGCGCCGCTGCGAGCTCTTTGGGGCCGACATCCTGGAGACCAGCGTCGCCATGGGTGGCACGGTGACGGGCGAGCACGGCGTGGGCGTGGAGAAGCTTGGCTCGATGTGTGTGCAGTTCTCGTCCGCCGAGCGGGCGCAGATGTTTGGCGTCAAGCACGCGTTCGACCCGGCTGGCCTGCTGAACCCCGGCAAGGTGATCCCGACGCTGCACCGCTGCGCCGAGTACGGGAAGATGCATGTGCGCAAAGGGCTGTTGCCTTTCCCCGAGCTGCCTCGTTTCTAAGCACCTACCCGGCTCATGCCGGGGTCGCTTCCTATAATTCCGTCCCCCAAAGGAGGCGGGCGTTCGTGCGTCTGTCCAACGAAGACGAGCCTGAGAAGCCCGAGCCATGACCCCCGACTTCAAGCCCACCGAGATCGAGCGTGCCGCCCAGGCCGCCTGGAAAGCCGCTGACGCCTACCGCGTCACCGAAGACGCCAGCAAGCCGAAGTTCTACGCCTGCTCGATGCTGCCCTACCCGAGCGGCAAGCTGCACATGGGCCATGTGCGCAACTACACCATCAACGACATGCTCACGCGCCAGCTGCGCATGAAGGGCATGAACGTGCTGATGCCCATGGGCTGGGACGCCTTCGGCCTGCCGGCGGAAAACGCCGCCATCAAGAACAAGGTGCCGCCGGCCAAGTGGACCTACGACAACATCGCCTACATGAAGGGGCAGATGCAGGCGATGGGCCTGGCCATCGACTGGAGCCGTGAGGTCGCCACCTGCTCGCCCGACTATTACCGCTGGAACCAGTGGCTGTTCCTCAAGATGCTGAAGGCCGGCATCGCCGAGCGCCGCACGCAGGTGGTGAACTGGGACCCGGTCGACCAGACCGTGCTCGCCAACGAGCAGGTGATCGACGGCAAGGGCTGGCGCTCCGGCGCGGTGGTCGAGAAGCGCGAGATCCCCGGCTACTACCTCAACATCACGAAGTACGCCGAAGAGCTGCTGGACCACGTGACGCACAAGCTGCCCGGCTGGCCCGAGCGCGTGAAGCTGATGCAGGAGAACTGGATCGGCAAGAGCGAAGGCGTGCGCTTCGCCTTCACCCACAGCATCGCCGGCAGTGACGGCAAGCTGATCCAGGACGGCAAGCTCTACGTCTTCACCACGCGCGCCGACACCATCATGGGCGTGACCTTCGCCGCCGTGGCACCCGAGCACCCGCTCGCCGCGCATGCCGCGAAAGCCAACCCTGCGGTCGCCGCCTTCATCGAAGAGTGCAAGACCGGCGGCACGACCGAAGCCGAGCTGGCCACGCAAGAGAAGAAGGGCGTGCCCACGGGCCTGACCGTCTCGCACCCCATCACCGGCGAAGCGGTGCCGGTGTGGGTGGGCAACTACGTGCTGATGAGCTACGGCGACGGCGCGGTGATGGGCGTGCCCGCACACGACGAGCGTGACTTCGCCTTCGCCAAGAAATACGGCATCGACATCCTCGAAGTCGTGCACGTCGATGGAGAGCACTACAGCTACGACCACTGGCAGGAGTGGTACGCCGACAAGCAGCGCGGCGTGACCATCAACTCCGACAACTTCAGCGGCCTGAAATACCAGGACGCGGTGAACGCCGTGGCCAAGGCGCTCCACGCCAAGGGCCTGGGCGAGAAGAAGACCACCTGGCGCCTGCGCGACTGGGGCATCAGCCGCCAGCGCTACTGGGGCACGCCGATCCCCATCATCCACTGCGACGAACACGGCCCGGTGCCGGTGCCCGAGCGCGACCTGCCGGTCGTGCTGCCCGAAGACGTGGTGCCCGATGGCAGCGGCAACCCGCTGAACAAGAACGAGGCCTTCCTCGCATGCAAGTGCCCGGTCTGCGGCAAGCCCGCACGCCGCGAGACCGACACGATGGACACCTTCGTCGACAGCTCGTGGTACTTCATGCGCTACTGCGACGCGAAGAATGACAAGGCCATGGTCGGTGCCGGCACGCAGTACTGGATGCCGATGGACCAGTACATCGGCGGCATCGAGCACGCGATCCTGCACCTCTTGTACGCGCGCTTCTGGACCAAGGTGATGCGCGACCTGGGCCTCGTGAAGGTCGACGAGCCCTTCACCAAGCTGCTCACGCAGGGCATGGTGCTCAACGAAGCCTTCTCGCGCACCGACAGCGGCAAGGACTACTACTGGGCCCACGAGCTCGACATCGTGCGCGACGAACACGCGCACGTGCTCTCGGCCACGCTCAAGGCCGACGGCAAGCCGGTGACGTATGAAGGCTGGACGACCATGTCCAAGTCCAAGAACAACGGCGTCGACCCGCAGGACCTGATCGAGCGTTACGGCGCCGACACCGCGCGCTTGTTCGTCATGTTCGCCTCGCCGCCCGAGCAGACGCTGGAGTGGAACGACGCCGGCGTCGACGGTGCCCACCGCTTCCTGCGCCGCGTGTGGAACTACGCGCAGAAGAATGCCGAGGCCCTGCGCGCCACCGGCGACACCACCGGCAGCGACGGCCCCGAGGCGAAGGCGCTGCGCCGCGAGGTGCACACGGTGCTCAAGCAGATCAGCTACGACTACGAGCGCATGCAGTACAACACCGTGGTCTCCGGTGCGATGAAGCTGCTCAACGCGCTCGAAGGTTTCAAGGTCGGCGCCCCCGCGGTGATCCGCGAGGCCTTCGGCATCCTGCTGCGCGCGCTGTACCCGGCCTGCCCGCACATCACCTGGCACCTGTGGCAAGACCTCGGCTACGCCACCGTGCACGGCGACCTGCTCGACGCACCGTGGCCGCAGGTCGACGAGGGTGCGTTGGTGCAGGACGAGATCGAGCTGATGCTGCAGGTCAACGGCAAGTTGCGCGGCGCCATCAAGGTGCCGGCGGCGGCCGACAAGGCGGCGATCGAAGCCACGGCGCTCGCGAACCCGGACTTCATCAAGTTCGCCGAGGGCAAGTCGCCGAAGAAGATCATCATCGTGCCGGGTCGCCTGGTGAACGTGGTGGTGGGGTGACCGCTCTCCGTCGCTCGTTCGTCCTGGGCGCCGCAGCGCTCGTCGCCGGTTGCGGCTTCCAGCTGCGCCGTGCGCCCGAGCTGAGCTTCAAGACGGTCTACCTGTCCGGCTTCAAGCCGCACTCGCCGCTCGCCGAAGAGCTGCGTCGGCAGATCGCCACCAGCACCACCACCCGCGTGGTGGAGGTGCCCACGCAGGCCGAGGTCATCTTCGACACGCAGACCGACAAGCGCGACAAGGGCGTGGTGGTCTCCACCACGGCCGGCCAGGTGCGTGAAGTGCAGCTGCGTCTGCATCTGCAATTCCGCGTCAAGACCCTGGCGGGCAAGGAGCTGATCCCGTCGACCGCGATCGCCCTGACGCGCGACATGACCTACAACGAGCGTGACGCGCTGGGCAAGGAGCAGGAAGAAGAGATGCTCTATCGCGCGATGCAGAGCGACATCGCGAATCAGGTGCTGCGCCGGTTGGCAGCCGTGAAGAGCTTGTAGAGAATCCAGCGTCATGCAGGTACGCGCCGACCAGCTCTCCGCCCATCTCGCCAAAGGGTTGCGCCCGCTCTACGTCGTCTACGGCGACGAGCCGCTGCTCGCACAGGAAGCCGCCGACGCCATCCGCGCCGCGGCCCGTGCGGCCGGCCACACCGAGCGCCAGGTGCACACCGTGGCCGGCGCCCATTTCGACTGGAGCGGACTGCTCGGCGCCTCGCAGGCAATGAGCCTTTTCGCTGACAAGCAGCTGATCGAGATCCGCATCCCCTCGGGCAAGCCGGGCAAGGACGGCTCCGACGCCCTGCAGCGCTACTGCGAGACCTTGAGCGACGACGTGGTCACCATCGTCACGCTGCCGAAGCTCGACCGCACGCAGCAGTCGAGCGCCTGGTTCACCGCGCTCGATGGCGCGGGAGTATCGGTGCCGGTGTTCGCCATCGAACGCAAGGCCCTGCCGGCGTGGATCGCGCAGCGCCTGGCCGCGCAAGGCCAGCGGGTGCAGGGCGGCGAGGCCGGGCAGCAGGCGCTGGCTTTCTTCGCCGACCGTGTCGAAGGCAACCTGCTCGCGGCGCACCAGGAGATCCAGAAGCTTGCCTTGCTCTACCCCGCCGGCGAGCTGAGCTTCGAGCAGATCGAGGCGGCCGTGCTCAACGTGGCGCGCTACGACGTCTTCAAGCTCGGCGAGGCGGTGCTCGCCGGCCAGGCCACGCGTGCGCTGCGCATGCTCGATGGCCTGCAGGCCGAGGGCGAAGCGGCGGTGCTCGTGCACTGGACGCTCGCCAACGACATCCTCTCGCTCAAGCGCGTGCGCGATGCGATGAACCACGGCAAGCCCTTGCCGATGGCGCTGCGCGAAGCGCGGGTGTGGGGCGCGAAGGAGCGCCTCTTCGAACGCGCCGTGCCGCTGCTCACCGACAACGCGCTGGCGCAGCTGGTCGAAGCCGCGCAGATCTGCGACGGGCTCGCCAAGGGCCTCAAGCACCCCGACTGGCCGCTCGATGCCTGGGAAGGCCTGAAGCGGCTGGTGCTGATGCTGGTGCAGTGGACGGCCGGCGGTGGCCCGCGCAAGACCGTTCGGCTGGCGTTGACGGCCTAGTAGCCGCGCGTCCGGTCCACGAGGTGGGACACCGGCCGCCCTTCGCGGAAGGCGTTGAGGTTGGCGACCGCGATGGCGGTCGCACTCGTGAGGTCGGTCAAGGCTGCTGCATGCGGCAGCAGCGTCACCTGCGGGTGCACCCAGAAGCGGTGGTTCGGCGGCAGCGGCTCGGTGTGGAAGACGTCGAGCACCGCACGCCCGATGCGGCCGTTGTCGAGCGCGGCCAGCAGCGCCGCTTCCACCACGTGCTGGCCGCGTGCCAGGTTCACGAAACCGGCGCCGCGTTTCATCTGCGAGAAGCGGCGTTCGTCGAAGAGCGAATGTGTGCGCACCGTGAGCGGGAGCAGGTTGATCACGACGTCGGCCGTGCGCAGCAGGTCGGCCAGCGCGGCGTCGCCGTAGCAGGTGTCCACCCCGACCATGACGCGCTGGCGGCGGCTCCAGCCGCTCACGAAGTAGCCATTGCCGGCCAGGCGCAACGCCACGGCGCGGCCCATCTCGCCCAGGCCCAGCACGGCCACGTGCACGTCATCGGCGCGCCGCTGCGGCAACTGCTGCCACACACCGGCACGCTGCTGCTCGGCATAGCGGAAGTAGTCGCGGTGCAGGCTGAGCACGGCCCAGAGCGCCGTCTCGGCCATCGCGGCGCTCATGGCCGGGTCGACCATGCGGGCCAGCGGCACCTCGGCCGGCAGGGTGTCGTCGCGCAGCAGCTTGTCGACGCCGGCCCACATCGACTGGATGAAGCCCAGGCGCGGCAGGCCGCTCAAGGCGCCGGCCGGCGGGTTGGCGACGAGCGCCATCGTGACGTCGCCGTCGGTGGTGGGGTTGCGCTCGGTGAGCACGGGCACGCCGGGCAAGGCGGTGCGCAACTGTTCGGCCCAGGCCGACAGGGTGTCGGGCGCGAAGTCGGTGGCGAGCAGCAGGCTCATCGTGCGGCGTGGAGCAGGGCAGCCAGGGCGGCGTCGACCGTCTGCTCGCGCACGTCGCTGCGCGAGCCGTCGAGTTGCAGCAGCACGGGCTGCGTGGTGGCGCCGCGCCGCGCGACCGCCATCCACACGGTGCCGACCGGCTTGCCCGGCGTGGCGCCGCCGGGGCCGGCGATGCCGGTGACCGCCACCGCGAGGTCGACACGCGCCTGCGCGAGCGCGCCGTCGGCCATCGCACGCGCCACCTCGGCACTGACGGCGCCGTGCTGGGCGATGAGCGCGGCCGGCACGCCGACCAGCTCCGTCTTGGCCTCGTTGGAGTAGGTGACGAAGCCGCGTTCGAACCAGTCGCTCGAGCCCGCGACCGAGGTGCAGGCCGCGGCGATGAGGCCGCCGGTGCACGACTCGGCCGTGGCGAGGTGCCAGCCCTTCGCCCGCAGCGCTTGCGCGAGCGTGGCGACGGCCTCGTCCCAACGGGAGAGTGCGTGGCTCACACCCACCTCCACAGCGCGATCACGAGCAGCGTGCAGAGCGCCGCGACCAGGTCGTCGAACAGGATGCCGAAGCCCTGGCCCCAGCCGATGGGCGCGCCGCGCTTGCCCTTGAAGAGACCGTCGGCCCAGGCCACGGGGCCGGGCTTGACGGCATCGAAGAAGCGAAAGAGCGCGAACGCGGCGACCTGGCCCCACAGCCCGGCGGGCATCACGAGCCACAGCACGGCCCAGAAGGCGATGACTTCGTCCCACACCACGGCGCTCGGGTCGGCGGTGTGCAGGTGGCGTGCGGTGACGGTGCCGGCCCACCAGCCCACGAGCGTGCCCACGCCGAGCACCAGCGCCCACTGCAGGTCGCTCAGGTGCGGCTGCATCACGAGGAACGCGAGCCAGGCCCACAGCGTGCCGACGGTACCGGGCGCCACCGGCGAGAGGCCGCTGCCGAAGCCGAGCGCGATCACGTGCGCCGGGTGGCGCAGCATGAAGCGCGCGGTGGGCTTGAGCGGCGCCGGTTGCAGCGGCGGGTTGAGGGCAGGGTCGGCCGGGGTCATGACTTGAAATGGTCGAAGGAGCCGAAGTGGTCGGCGACCGTCTGGCCTTGTGCGTCGACGAGCACGAGCACCGAGCCGGCCTCGATGCGGCCGATGCGCGTCACGGGCGTGGCGGCCTGCCGCGCGGCGGCCTGCACGGCTTCGGCCTGGGCGGGCGCGGCGGTGAACACGAGCTCGTAGTCGTCGCCGCCGGCCAGCGTGCATTCGCGTTGCAGGGCCAGCGGCTGGGCGGCCAGCACGGCGGTGCGCGGCAGGCGGTCGACCTCGAGCGTGGCGCCGACGTTCGAGCGCTGCAGGATGTGGCGCAGGTCGCCTAGCAGGCCGTCGGACACGTCGATTGCGCTGCTGGCGATGCCACGCAGCGCGAGACCGAGCGCCACGCGGGGCTGCGGCTGCTCCATCGCCACGCGGGCCTGCTCGAAATGATCGCCCGCCAGCGCCACGGTGCCGCGGAAGGCCTCGAGTGCCAATCTCGCATCGCCCACCGTGCCGCTCACGTAGACGTCGTCACCGGCCCGCGCGCCGCTGCGCAGCAGGGCCTGGCCGGGCGGCACTTCGCCGAAGACGGTGATGCAGATGTTGAGCGGGCCCTGGGTCGTGTCGCCCCCGGCCAGCTCGCAGCCGTGGGCCTCGGCGAGCGCAAAGAGGCCGCGAGAGAAACCCTCGAGGAACCGTTCGTCGACGCGCGGCATCGAGAGGGCCAGGGTGAAGGCCAGCGGCCGCGCGCCACAGGCGGCGAGGTCGCTGAGGTTGACCGCCAGCGCCTTGTGGCCGAGACGCTCGGGTGCCACGGTCGAGAGGAAATGCCGGCCCTCGACCAGCATGTCGCTGCTGACGGCGAGCTGCATGCCGGGCGCGGGCTGGAGGAGCGCGCAGTCGTCACCCACGCCGAGGGCCACCCGCTGCACCGGCCGCGTGAAGTACTTGCCGATGAGGTCGAACTCGCCGAGAGGCGTGGAAGGCGTGGGCACGGGGCAGCTCGTGGGAGGGCGGGCCGCGATTATCGGCCGCCGTCCGGACGCAGCGTGCGCAGCAGGTTGGTCAGCTCGACGGCCGACTTCACGTCCATCTTCTCGAAGACGCGGGCGCGGTGCACTTCCACCGTGCGCACGCTGATGTTGAGCTGGTCGGCGATCAGCTTGTTGGCCAGGCCGTCGATCACGAGCTGCATCACATCGCGCTCGCGCTCGGTGAGATCGGCCAGGCGGCGGCGCACGCTGGTCTCGTCGCGGCGCTTCAGGAGCGCCTCGGTGCTGGCCTGCAGGGCCTGCTCGACACGGTCGACGAGCGCGTTGTCGGAAAAAGGTTTTTCGACGAAGTCGAAGGCGCCGCGCTTGACGGCGGCCACGGCGGTGGGCACGTCGCCGTGGCCGGTGAGGAAGATCACCGGCATCAGCGAGAGCAGCCCGCGTTCGATCAGTCGCTCGAAGAGCACCAGGCCGCTGGTACCGGGCATGCGCACGTCGAGCAGCACGCAGCTCGGGGCGACCGGCCAGTGGGCCGTGCCACCGGCGCCGGCCCCGGGCGGGCCGATGCGCGAGGTCAGCATCACCTCGAAGGCTTCGGCGCTCGCGAACCCTTCGGAGAGCAGGCGCCGTGTGCGCAGCAGCCAGGCCAGCGCATCGCGCACGACGTCTTCGTCGTCGACCAGGTAGACCATTGGCAGGCCCATCTGCAGGTTGGGGTTGGCATCCATCGGGGGTTCGCTTTCAGGAGGCTCGTTCGGTGATGCTGGCCTTCGATGCGGCATGGCCCGTGGGCGCGGCCGGCAGTGTGAAACGGAATTCTGCGCCTCCGGCGCGGTGGGGGCTGTCGGCCGGGGCGGGCAGGTTCTGGAAGTCGAGCACGCCCCCGTGTTGCTCGATCACCGTGCGGCACAGGCTCAGGCCCAGGCCCATGCCTTCGGCGCGCGTGGTGAAGAAGGGGGTGAAGAGGCGCTGGGCCACGTCGGGCGCGACGCCGCGGCCGTGGTCGATGACGCTGAAGGTGACCCAGCGCTCGTGCGTGTGCCGCACGCGGATCAGCAGCTCGCGCTTGGGCAGGGGCGTGGTGGTCTCCATCGCCTGGATGCCGTTGCGGGTGAGGTTGAGCAGCACCTGTTCGAGCATGGTGCGGTCGCATTCCACGCGCGGCAGCGGCGTGGGCAGGTCGACCTCGATGCGTGCGCCGCTCTTGCGGGCCTGCAGCCGCACGAGCGGCATCACCGATTCGATCAGGTCGTCGACCCGAAGCACCTCGCGCGCCTGCTCGCGGCGGCGCACGAAGTCGTGCACGCTCTTGATGACGCGGCCGGCACGCTCGGCCTGCTCGGCGATGCGCTGGGCGGCCTGGCGCAGCAGCGATTGCGTTTCCGGGCTGGCGGCCTGCTGCTCGTCGTTCATCAGGTTGAGCGAGCCGGTGGCGTAGCTCGCGATGGCGGCGAGCGGCTGGTTGAGCTCGTGGCTCAGCAGCGAGGCCATCTCGCCGACGGTGGCCAGGCGCGCGGTGGCCTGCAGGCGCTCTTGCTGCTGGCGCGAGATCTCTTCCACGCGGCGCTGGGCGCTCACGTCGAGTGCGGTGCTCATCCAGCCGGTGTGGTGGCCCTGACCGTCGACCAGCGGCGCCTCGAAGATCATCACGGCGAAACGCTCGCCGTTCTTGCGCATGAAGACGGTCTCGTGGCCTTCCGCCGGGGGCGGCGTGCTGCCGGTCAGGCGCACCTGCTGTCGCGCGGTGTACTCCTGCACGTGTTCGGGCGGCCAGTAGGGCGGCGTGGCCTGGCCGATCAGCTCTTGCGCCGTGAAGCCGACCATGTTGCAGAAGGCGGGGTTCACGTAGGTGATGCGGCCTTGCAGGTCACGAGCACGCAGGCCGGTGATGAGCGAGTCCTCCATCGCCTTGCGCACCGCAAGGGCTTCGGCGAGCGCGGTTTCGGCCTCGGCGCGGCGGCGCACGTCGCGTGCCAGGAGCAGCACCACCCCGCCGAGGGCGAGCGAGAGGCTCAGCACCAGGGCAATGGTGAGGTTGGGGATGAGGCGGGCGCGGCCTTTGCCGCTGTCGAGCCGCAGTTGCAGGGTGAGGCCGGGCAGGTCGAGCACACGGTCGCTGCGGAAGACGCCGGTGCCGCGCGGCAGGCCGGCGCGGGCGAGCCGGGTGCCGTCGCCTTCCACGAACGACAGCTCGTGCTTGCGCGTGACGTCGGTGCTGACCACGTCACTCAACAGCGTGGTGAGCGAGAAGGTGCCGACGAGGTAGCCGGTGATCTCGCCTGCGGCCTGCGAGGGCAGGCACACGTCGACCACTTCGAGGCCCATGCCGCCCGGCAGCGGCACGAAGTAGCTGCGAGAGTACGACGGGCCTGCCTGGCGCTGCGCATTCGCGCAGGCGAGCTGGGCTTCGAAGTCCATGCGGTCGCGCGGGATCTGCGTGAAGAGGGCCGTCTGGTAAGGCGAACTCACCACCGACTCGATGCGCATCGCCGCGTCGCGGCGTTCGATGCGCATCAGCTCGCGGCGCACGCGCAGCACGTCGCCGGCGTCGGCCCGCCATTGCAGCAGCGGCGGGTTGTTCCAGGTGAGGGCCTGCAGGTCCTGCAGGTCGCTGCTGAGCGCGTGGCGCAGGTCGCCGATGGCGGTGGCGGCGGCGGCGTCGACCTGCTCCTGCGCGCGGTTGTTCTCGTAATCGAGCGTGAGCCACACGAGCAGCGACTGCGCGACCAGCAGCAGCCCCACCAGCGCCCCCCACAGCAGCGCCCGGCGCCAGCGCCGCGGGCGGGCCGAAACGGCGGGGAGGGTGAACGTGGAGTTGTACATGGCTGCAACGGCCGCAGTATTGCGGACGGCGCTGCCGCGGCGATACGCAATTACGCGCACGACGCCGCACGGGGCGCTCCTACAATCGCTGCCCACCGTTCGCGCCCCCCTGGCGCACGCGACTGCAAACAGAGAGATGGCCATGAGCTCTTCAGAAGAAAAGCGTGCCGAGCTGCGCCGCGCTGCACTCGAGTACCACGAGTTCCCCACCCCCGGCAAGGTGGCCATCGCCGCGACCAAGCAGCTGGTCAACCAGCGCGACCTGGCGCTCGCCTACTCGCCCGGCGTGGCGGCGGCCTGCGAAGAGATCGTGGCCGACCCGGCGAACGCGTTCCGCTACACCTCGCGAGGCAACCTCGTCGCGGTCATCACCAACGGCACCGCGGTGCTGGGCCTGGGCGACATCGGCCCGCTGGCCGCCAAGCCGGTGATGGAAGGCAAGGGCGTGCTCTTCAAGAAGTTCGCCGGCATCGATGTGTTCGACATCGAGGTCAACGAGAAGAACCTCGACAAGCTGATCGACATCATCGCGGCACTTGAGCCCACCTTCGGCGGCATCAACCTCGAAGACATCAAGGCGCCCGACTGCTTCTATGTGGAGCGCGCGCTGCGCAGCCGCATGAACATTCCCGTGTTCCACGACGACCAGCACGGCACGGCCATCGTGGTCGGCGCGGCGGTGCTGAACGCGATGCGCGTGACGGGCAAGAAGCTCTCGGAGATCAAGCTCGTGTCGTCGGGCGCGGGCGCGGCGGCGCTCGCCTGCCTGAGCCTGCTCGTGAAGCTCGGCCTGCCGCGCGAGAACATCTGGGTCACCGACCTCGCCGGTGTGGTCTATGAAGGCCGCACGGAGCTGATGGACGAGGACAAGATTGTCTTCGCACAGAAGACCACGCTGCGCACGCTGGCCGAGGTGATGGAGGGCGCCGACGTGTTCCTCGGCCTCTCGGCAGGCGGCGTGCTGAAGAAGGACATGGTCGCCAAGATGGCGAAGCAGCCGGTGATCCTGGCGCTCGCCAATCCGACGCCGGAAATCCTGCCGGAAGAGGTGAAGGAAGTGCGCAGCGACGCGATCATCGCGACCGGCCGCACCGACTACCCGAACCAGGTTAACAACGTCCTGTGCTTCCCCTACATCTTCCGCGGCGCGCTCGACTGCGGGGCGACCACCATCACGGTGGAGATGGAGATCGCAGCGGTGCACGCGATTGCCGAGCTGGCACAGGCCGAGCAGAGTGACATCGTGGCGGCGGCCTATGCCGGCGTGACCCTGAGCTTTGGCAGCGACTACCTGATCCCCAAGCCCTTCGACCCGCGGCTGATGATGAAAATCGCGCCCGCGGTGGCGAAGGCAGCGGCCGAGTCCGGCGTGGCGACACGGCCCATCAAGGACCTCGACGCCTACCGCGACAAGCTGCAGAACTTCGTCTACGCCTCGGGCACGACGATGAAGCCGATCTTCACCATCGCCAAGGCCTCCAAGCACAAGCGCGTGGCCTATGCCGAGGGTGAGGAAGAGCGCATCCTGCGCGCGGTGCAGGTGGTGGTCGACGAGAACCTCGCGCGCCCCACGCTGATCGGCCGGCCGGCCATCATCGCCCAGCGCTGCGAGAAGTTCGGCCTCCGCCTGCAGGCGGGGCGCGACTACGACGTCGTCAACGTCGAGCAGGACGACCGCTACCGCGACTACTGGCAGACCTACTACCGCATGAACGCTCGCAAGGGTGTGACGCAGCAGTACGCCAAGATCGAGATGCGGCGCCGCCTGACGCTGATCGGCTCCATGCTGCTGCACAAGGGCGAGGTCGACGGCCTGCTCTGCGGCACCTGGGCCACCACCGCTTTGCACCTGCACTACATCAACCAGGTGATCGGCCTGCGCAAGGGCGCGAAGACGTATGCGTGCATGAACGGGCTGATCCTGCCCAACCGGCAGGTGATGCTGGTCGACACCCACGTCAACTACGACCCGACGGCTGAGCAGTTGGCCGAGATCACCATCATGGCGGCCGAGGAGATGAAGCGCTTCGGCCTGCTGCCCAAGGCGGCGCTGCTGTCGCACAGCAATTTCGGCTCGAGCAACCAGCCCTCGGCGATCAAGATGCGCGAGGCGCTGGCGTTGATCCGCGAGGAAGCGCCCTGGCTGGAAGTCGACGGCGAGATGCACGGCGATGCCGCGCTCGATGCCGCCTACCGCCAGCAGCTGATGCCCGACTCCACGCTGACCGGCGAGGCCAACCTCCTGGTGCTGCCCAACATCGATGCGGCCAACATCGCCTACAACCTCCTCAAGACGGCGGCCGGTGGCGGCATCGCGATCGGCCCGGTGTTGCTGGGCGCGGCCAAGCCGGTGCACATCCTCACGCCTTCCGCCACCGTGCGGCGTATCGTCAACATGACGGCGCTGACCGTCGCCGACGCCAACAGCCTGCGCTGAAAGTGCCTGCAAGGCCGTGCCGGGCGGCCGGTCAATGTGACGGGGGCGTCATCTCCGGGAAAACGGCAGCTGAACAGTGTCAGCTCGCCGTTGGAGACTGGCAGCTCAACGCGCGAGAAGAAAGTTCGTGCTTGCATACAAAGCTATGCTATTGCCTCAAATTGAGGCAGCGGCTTGAGCTTTTCGCCCTGATTCGGTACCATCTTGGTTTCATATTTCAGGGATAACCCGTGGTTCTCTTTGGTCGGCAGCTTGGGTGGCCGTCCCTTCGAAAGTCGGCACTTGCCAACTTTCTGGCGATGGTGGTTCTGGCAAGTGCCGCAGTGTTTGGCAATGGCGCCGTCGGCAAGCCGCCCGCAGCACTGATCCAGACGGTTCCGCTGGCCAGCTTGCCAAACGAAGCCCAGGAGACCGAGCGCCTCATCCGCGTCGGCGGACCCTTCCCATATGAAAAAGACGGCAGTCGCTTCGGCAATCGCGAGCGACTGCTGCCGGTCCAGGCTCGCGGCTACTACCGCGAATACACCGTCAAGACACCCGGGTCGCGCGACCGTGGCGCGCGCCGCATTGTGTGTGGGGGCCATCAGCCCACCGCTCCCGATGCCTGCTTTTACACGGACGACCACTACGCGAGCTTTCGTCGCATCGTGAAGTGAGCGTCACAGGTTTTTGTTTTGAACCCAAAGGAGGAACGTGACCATGCTGTTGCAGACAGTCCGTCCAAACATTGTCCAGTCGATACGCGCCTACCGCGTGGATGAACTGCAGGACGCCGCACAAGGCGCGGGCCAGCATTTCCTCTACGCCAACCTGACTTCGGCCCAGACCAAGCAGGACGTCATGGAAGCCATTGCCGAGTCGTTCCTCTTCCCGGCGCATTTCGGCAAGAACCTCGACGCCCTCTACGACTGCATGACGGACCTCGTCCACAAGTCGGGTGCGCAACCGGGCTTCGTGGTGGTGCTCGAGCAGTTGCCCGACAACCCGCGATTCGACCGCGAGGCGCGCGAGCAGTTGCTCGATGTCTTCCGCGACGCGGCCGATTTCTGGGCCGAGCGGAAGATACCGTTCAGGTGCTTCTATTCTTTTCAGTAGCCCGCTCCCAAGAACAAGGGTCATGGGAGCGGGCGAATGAAACGGCCCCGAGCACTGCAGCAGAAAAGCCCACCAAGGTGGCAGCCAAGAACGCCGCGAACGCCAGCTTCGGCATGAACATGCCGATGATGAGCAGCGCCTTCGACACCTCGATGTGGCTGACGGCCGCGTGAGCTGACAAGCGCAGCGTGTTCCACGAAAGAGCGGCTTCGGCCGCTCTTTTCATTTGCGGCTCAGGGCGTGTGCGAGGGCCAGGTACTCCGCCACCGGGACTTCCTCGGCCCGACGCTGCGTGTCGAAGTAGCCCCCAAAGCCACGCTCCGTGAGCCAGCGCCCGAGGGTGTGGCGCAGCAGCTTGCGGCGCTGCGAGAAGGCCACGGTCACCAGTTCACCCAGCAGGGCGGCGTCCAGTCCGTCAGGGCTCGGCAAGGGCACCATGCGCACCACCGCCGAATCCACGCGCGGGGGCGGGTCGAAGGCTTCGGGCGGCACATCGAGCACCGATTCGATGGCGTAGCGCCATTGCAGCATCACCGACAGGCGGCCGAAGTCCTTGCTGCCTGGCGCGGCCGCCATGCGGTCGACCACTTCCTTCTGCAGCATGAAGTGCTGGTCGAGCACGTGCTCCACCGATTCGAGCAGGTGGAAGAGGATGGGTGTGGAGATGTTGTAGGGCAGATTGCCGACGACACGCAGTTTCTGACCAGCCTGCTGGGCCAACGCCGTGAAGTCGACCTTCAGCACATCGGACTCGACCACGGTGAGCTCCGCACGCTTGCGCAGCCGGGCCGCGAGGTCACGGTCCAGTTCGACGACGGTCAGGTGCTTGCTGCGCGCGACCAGCGGGTCGGTCATCGCGCCGAGGCCGGGCCCGATCTCCACCAAGGCTTCGCCAGGCTGCGGGTCGATGGCATCGACGATGCTGTCGATCACCGACAGATCGGCAAGAAAATGCTGGCCGAATCTCTTGCGGGGGATGTGCTTCAAACGCGCTCGTGCCGGTTATTGCGGCGGCTCGCGCAGCTCGACATACGCCCGCGCACGCAGGTCGCGCACCCACTCTGTGTAGGCTTCCTCGAACTTCTGCTCGCGCAGCGCACTGCGGGCTTGTTCCCGCTGCTGCTTCGCATCGAGCGTGACCTTGCGGCGCTCCATCACCTGGATCAGGTGCACGCCGAAGCGCGAGATCACCGGGTCGGACAGCCCACTGATCGGCAGCGCGTTCATCGCCTCTTCGAACTCGGGCACAAAGTTGCCGGGCGAGACCCAGCCGAGGTCGCCGCCCTGGGCCGCACTGCCGTCTTCGGAGTTGTCGCGTGCGATCTGCTCAAACGTGCGCGTGCCGGCCGCGATCTGTCGCTTGAACTCTTGCAGGCGGCGAATGGCGGCTTCCTGGCTCAGCTGGGCCGAGGGCCGCAGCAGCACGTGGCGCGCGCGCGTCTGCGTGACGGTGAAGGCGCCAGTTTCGGTGCGCGACAGCACCTTGAGCACATGGAAGCCTGCCGAGCTGCGCAGCAGCGTGGGCGTGAACTCGCCCGCCTTCAGCGTGCGCACCGCGTCAACGAAGATGTCGGGCAGCTGGCTCGCCGGGCGTGGGCCGATCTCGCCGCCTTTTGCGCGGTTGGTGTCTTCCGAGATCTCGCGAGCCACCGCATCGAAGGCTTCCCCCTTGCGCAGACGCTCGAGCGCGGCTTCGGCGCGCGCGCGGCGCTCTTCGACCACCTTGGCAGGCGCGTTCTCGGGCACGACCACCAGCACCTGCGCCAGGTTGTATTCGGTCGAGCTGCCGGCCGCGGCGCGTTGCTTGTCGAGCCAGGCGTCAATGTCGGAGTCACTGATGCGGATGCGCTGCTGCACCTCGCGCTCGCGCGTGCGCTCGACCAGCAGCTGGTCGCGGATGTTCTTGCGAAAGCGTGCGTAGTCGATGCCCTCACGGCGCAGACGCTCGCGCAGCTGTTGCGGGGTGAGCTGGTTCTGCGCGGCCACGTTGGTCATCGCACGCTCGACCTCGGCGTCGTCGAGGCGCATGCCGCTGTCGCGGGCATTCGTGATGATCACCCGCTCGTCGATCAGCGCGTTCAACACTTCCTGCTTCAGCTCGTCATCCGGCGGCAGCGGGGTGTTGCTGCGGCGCGCGTTCTCGCGCACCTGCGCGAGGCGTTGCTGCAGCTCGGCGGCGGTGACCAGCTCCTGGTTGACGATGGCGACGATGTAGTCGGCCGTGCGCGGGGCGCTGCGCTGGGCGTGGGCGGGCATCCCGGCTGCGAGCGTGAGCGACAGCAGGGCGATGAAGGGCCAGTGGCGGATCGTGGTCATGGGGGATTCAGGGTGCGGTCGGCGAGGAGGCCTCGGTGGGCGCGTCGTCGCGCAGCAGGCGGTAGCCGGGGATATTGTCCTTCAAGACCTTCAGCGGGTTGGTGCCCAGGCGCGACAGGCCGACGAACTCGATTTCGAAGCCGAGTTGTGTCGTCGCATCCTGGCGGCTGGTGGATACCCGCTTGGCCACCACGCGCCCGATCCAGCAGCCGGCGTCGTATTCGAAGCCGAGCACCGAGTCGGTCACACGGCGCTCGCGCAGGCTGTAGTTGACGCGGCCCACGCTGTACCAGGCGCCAGAGCACTGCTGCTGGCCCTCCGTGCTGCGCTTGCCGGATCGGACCTGACCATAGACTGGCCACTGCCAGCCGAGTTCAGCCTGTTCACTTTCATCGCGCTTGAAGCGGTAGGCGGTGTAGAGCGTGCGATAGGGCCCGGGCGAGTAGCGTGCGCTCAACAGCGAGCGTGTGGTGCGCGAAAACTCGGGGCTGTACTGCACGCCGGCGTCAAGGGTCCACTGCGGCCAGAAGCTGGTCGAGCCCATCAGCAGCAGGTCGGAGACGCTCTGCGTGTTGACCTTCGTTTCATCGAGATCGGTCGTGACCCGCTGGTCCGAGAGCAGGAAGCGCTGTGCGATGCCGACCCGAAGCGCTTCGGCGCCGGTCTGCGCATCGAGCATGCGGGTGGTCACGCCGGCGGTCACCTGGTGGTAGTCGGACACGCGGTCGACGCCCGAGAACCCGTTGTCGCTGTAGATCGAATCGAAATTGAAGTCGCGCGCGGCGGTATCGAACTTGGGCAGGCCTTTCTGGTCGCGGTACGGTGTCTTCACGTAGTAGAGGCGGGGCTCCAGGGTCTGGTGCATGTCGCGCCCGAACCAGGTGGCATCGCGCTCGAGCACCCAGGCGCTGTCGAGGCTGAAGGTCGGGATGGTGCGGCTGAACTGCCGCCGTCCGTTGAACTCACCTTGGGTGAGCGGCTTGTCGAGGTGGTAGGACGCGGCGTTGAACGAGAACTTGGGCACCAACGACCAGCTTGGCGTGACCAGCGGCAAGCTCAGCGAGCCCACCGTGTGCCAGCGGTCGCCGGGAATGCGGTCGGTCTTGATGCGATCGTCCGATGTGATGTCATTCGGGTTCGTGAAGCGGTTGAATTCCGTTTCCATGCCGAACTCGAAACCGCCCGGCAGCCGTTGCGTGCCGCGCAGCCCCACCTGCGGATAGCGGTCGTACGGCGCTTCGATGGGGTTGACCTTGTCCTGCAGGATCTGCCAGCGCAACACCCGCGCGTAGGTCTTCCAGTTTCCGAACACCGGCGCCTGCACCTGCGCATCCCCCGTCAGCAGCCGCGGCAGCAGGCTCGGGTAGTCGCCGGGGAAGTCCTTCCAGTACTCGTTGTCGGAGACGCGGGTCACGTCAGCCTTGTAGAAGCCGTTGCCGAGGAAGTTGCCCTCGTGCAGGTAGCCGAGCGAGTCGCGGCTGTGGCCGGTCAGGCGGTCGTTGGGCAGCGTGAAGAAGGTCAGGGACCCTTCGTCGCTTCGCTCCAGGTAGCGGAACTGGGTGCCGAGCGCGACGCCGCGTTTGGCAAACACCGTCGGCGTGAGCGTGGCGTCGCGGTTGGGTGCGATGTTCCAGTAGTAGGGCACCGAGAGCTGCAAGCCGCTCTTGTTGTCGACGCTGGTGGTGGGCGGCAACCAGCCCGACTTGCGCGCGTCGGTGAGCGGGAAGCTCAGCACCGGGGCAGCCAGGATGGGCACGCCGTAGAAGCGCAGCACCGCGCCTTCGGCAATGCCTTCGTTGTTGGCCAGGTCCATGCGCACGCGGCGTGTCTGCAGCAGCCAGGCCGGCTCGCCGCTGCCGTCGCGTGGGCAGCTGGTGTAGTTGCCATCGGTGGCCAGCGCCACATCCTTGCCCATGAAGTCCAGGCGCGAGGCGCTGCCCCCGGCCTGCGTGCGCGAGAAGAAATAGGTGGGGTTGACGAAATACCCCTCGTAGGTGCCCAGCTTCAGTTGCAACTCGGGCCCGCTGTAGACGTTGCCGTCGCGCGAGATGCGCACGTTGCCGAAGGCGCGGGCGGTGTCGGTGGCCTGGTCGTAGCTGAGCCGGTCGGCGCGGATCTCGAGCGGGCCCTGGCGCAGCTTGGCATCGCCTTCGGCCACGGCGTCGAGGTCGGGCCGCGCACGAACCTCCTGGGCTTCGACGATGACCGGCGCCTTCTCCGCCGCAGCGGGCGCGGTCTGGGCCCATGCCGAAGGCCAGGCACCGACAGCCAGGCAGGCCGCAGCGGCGATGGCGTGGTGGCGATGTCGAGGGAGGTGGTGCAATGGACGAGGCGAGGAGAGCGAGGAGATCGTGCGTGGGGGCGGGTCAAGCGCTGCGGCCTGCCCCTGGCGGCATCGAGGCCACCCGCAAGGGTCGATTTGTAGAATCGATTATCGACGAGGGATGAAGGCATCCAGCCCTCAATTCCCCTAGCCCGCCGCCTGCTTCCCCCTATGGTCACCACCTCCACTACCGCCGCCATCGCGTGGCCCGACGACGACCGCCGCGAGCGCTTCGACCGCTGGCTCGCGACCGCCGCCCAGCGCCACGGCTTCGACCCGCAGAGCCTGCGCGCCGCGAGTGCCGATGCGAGCTTCCGGCGCTATTTCCGCGTCGATGGCGCAGGCCGCTCCTTCATCGTGATGGACGCGCCGCCGCCGCAGGAAGACGTGCGCCCCTTCATCGCCATTGCCTCGATGTTCGAATCGGCCGGCCTCAATGCGCCGCGCGTGCTCGAGCAAGACGCCGAGCATGGCTTCCTGCTGCTGAGCGACCTCGGCTCGCAGCTCTACCTGCAAGCCCTGCAACAGGCGCAGGCCACCGGCGACCTGAGCGGCGCCGCCTCGCTGATGCGCGACGCGACCGTCGCCCTCGTGCAGTGGCAAAGCCGCGCCGATGCGCGCGGCCTGCCGCCGTATGACGACGCACTGCTGCGCCGCGAGCTGCAGCTCTTTCCCGACTGGTGCGTGGCCCAGGAATATGGCGTCACCTGGACGGCCGAGCAGCAGTCCCGCTGGCAGAAGGTGTGCGACCTGCTGGTGGCCAGCGCGCTCGCGCAACCCACGGTCGCCGTGCACCGCGACTACATGCCGCGCAACCTGATGATCTGCACGCCCGAGGCCGGCAACCCCGGCATCCTCGACTTCCAGGACGCGGTGCGCGGGCCCATCAGCTACGACATGGCCAGCCTGCTGCGCGACGCCTTCATCTCATGGGAAGAAGAGCAGGAGATCGACTGGGCGGTGCGCTACTGGCAGCAGGCGAAGAAAGCCTCGTTGCCCGTGCCCGAGGATTTCGGCGACTTCTGGCGCCAGCTCGAATGGATGGGCCTGCAACGCCACCTCAAGGTGCTCGGCATCTTCTGCCGCCTGAAGCACCGCGACGGCAAGCCGAACTACAGCAAGGACCTGCCGCGCTTTTTCCGCTACGCCCACAAGGTGGCGGTGCGCTACAACGGCCTCGGGCCGCTCGCGCACCTGCTCGAACCCTTGATGGGCACCGCCCGCAGCGACGCCTTCTACTGACGCGCGGTCACTGCAGCAGGCTGCGCTGCTCCGGCATCGCCACCTGCTGCGGGCAGGTCTCGCAGCCGGCCGCCTGCAGCCACGGGTCGTGCTCGCGCCCGCCGAAGGTCTGCACCAGGAAATCGATGAACGCGCGGGTGCGCGCCGGCACGTACTTGCGCGTCGGCATCGCGGCGTAGAGACGCAGCGTCAGCACGCGCCATTCGGGCAGCACGCGTTCGAGCGCGTGTTCGAGCAGGGCATCTTCGACCACGTAGGACGGCAGCCCCGAGATCCCCATGCTGGCCAGCGCCGCGGCGTACATCGTGTCGCTGTGGGTGGTCGACAGCGCCGGCCGCGCCGGCACCAGCGTCACCGATTCGCCCGCCGGCTCGTCGTCGCCCCACGGGCCGCGGTGAAAGGTGATCTCGCGGGCGAAGCTCGGCAGCATCGCCTCGTGGTGGTGCAACTCGTTCGGGTGTTCGGGGCGCCCTCGGCGATCGAGGTAGTCGGGTGAGGCGCAGGTGATGACCTCGGACCGCGCCAGCAGACGCGCCACGAAATCGCCATCCAGCGGCTGCCGGCCGACCTGGATGATGCTCACGTCGTAGTTCTCGTCGACCGTCTCCACCGGGCCGGGTGCGGCCAACTCCAGCGTCACCTTCGGGTACTGCTCGCGAAAGCGCGGCAGGTGCTTGGCGATCTGGTGCACCGCGAACGCGGGCGGCGCCAGCACCCGCAGGTGGCCGCGCGGCTCGGAGGTGGCCGCGCTCGCCAGCGCCTCTGCCTCTTCCACCTCGGTGAGGATCTGCCGCACCCGCTCGAGGTACAGCTCGCCGATGTCGGTGAGCGCCAGTCGGCGCGTGGTGCGGTTGATGAGGCGGGCGCCCAGGTGCTCTTCCAAATCGGCCACCAGGCGGGTCACCACCGCGGCCGACAGGTTCAGCTGGCGCGCCGCGCCGGCAAAGCTGCCTTCTTCGATCACCCGGGAAAACACCCGCATGGAGTGGAGTCTGTCCATCGCTTACATCCCAATCGTTTCGTTTTTAGCAATGCGCCGTTTGAGGATAGGCCATTTATTGATGGTTTGGCAATGTCTACAGTTCGCTCCATCGATGAGCCGATTTGACTAACACGACTCACCGAGGCAGGACAAGACGGGGAACCCTAGCCCGCCATGCCCGAAACGTCAAAACCTCTGTCAATCAACTGAAGGAATCATCATGAACCGCAAGCAAGCCCTCACCGCCGCCGCCATCGCCCTCCTCGGCTCTTCTGCCGCTTTCGCGCAAAGCAGCGAGATCGATCTGCAGTACTTCGGCCAGAACCAGGCCTCGACCGTGAGCCGTGCCGCCGTGCGCGCCGAGGTGCTGTCGGCCCAGGCCAAGGGTGAACTGGCCATCCCCGGCGAAGTGATCGCCGCTGCCGTGCCGGCCGCTGCCCAGAGCCCGTTCGCCACCCGCGTGACCCGCGCCCAGGTCAAGGCCGAACTGGCCGGTGCCGACCTGGTGACGCCGCCTGAAGTCGCGGCCTGGAAGGCCCCCGCCAATTCCGGCCTGAGCCGCGAGGCCGTGCGTGCCGAAGCGCGTGCCCAGGCCCGCGTCGACACCTACCAGGACAAGGGTCGTATCGGCGCCGGCTACTGAGCCGCCACCTCGACCACATCGAACCGCATTGAACCGAACACAGGAGAAATCACCATGAACCGCAAGCACGTCATCGCCCTCGCGCTCGCCGCCGTCGGCTCCACCGCCTTCGCCCAGAGCACCGAACTCGACCTGCAGCACTTCGGTGCCTCGCAGCCCAGCACCGTCACCCGCGCCGCCGTGCGCGCCGAGGTGATCAAGGCGCGCGCCAATGGCGAGAACCTGGTGCCTGCCGAAGCCGACGTCGCCGGCCTGTTCCAGAAGGCCCCGGCCGCCAGCACCGTGACGCGCGCCGACCGCCGCGCCGAAGTGCTGCAGGCCCGCCAGGACGGCACGCTGCAGCGCCTGAACGAAGTCGACGTCGGCGCCACGCCGGTCGCCTCGACCCGCAGCCGTGATGAGGTCCGCAAGGAAGCCATCGCCGCGACCCGCGCCGGCCAGTCCGCCCGCGGTGCTGTGGGCGCCGGCCACTGAGCTGCGCTCACCAGCATGAAGAAGCCGCCTCCGGGCGGCTTTCTTTTTGCCTGCGGGACAATCGCCGGATGCTCCGTATCACCGAACTGCGACTGCCCTTGGACCACCCCGAAGAGGCGCTGCGCCCGGCCGTCGTGCAACGCCTGGGGATCGCGGACGCGGCCCTGCAGTCGTTCACGGTCTTCAAGCGCAGCTACGACGCGCGCAAGAAGAGTGCGATCCAGCTCATCTACACGCTCGACTGCGCGCTGGCCGATGAGGCCGCGGTGTTGGCGCGTTTCCAGGGCGATCCGCACATCCGCCCCACGCCCGACACGCGCTACAAGTTCCTCGGCCATGCGCCGGCCGACTTTGCCGCGCATGTTCACGAAGGGGGCGAGAAGCGCCCGCTCGTCATCGGCTTCGGCCCCTGCGGGATCTTCGCCGCGCTGATCCTCGCGCAGATGGGTCTGCGCCCCATCGTGCTCGAGCGTGGCAAGGAGGTGCGCCAGCGCACGCAGGACACCTGGGGCCTGTGGCGCCGGCGTGAGTTGAACCCCGAGTCGAATGTGCAGTTCGGCGAGGGCGGTGCCGGCACCTTCTCCGACGGCAAGCTCTACAGCCAGATCAGCGACCCGCGCCACCTCACGCGCAAGGTGCTCACCGAGTTCGTGAAGGCCGGTGCGCCGGAAGAGATCCTCTTCGTCAGCAAGCCTCACATCGGCACCTTCCGCCTGGTCAGCATGGTCGAGAAGATCCGCGCCGACATCGAGGCCCTCGGCGGCGAGATCCGTTTCCAGCAACGGGTGATCGACCTGCACATCGACGGCGGGCAGGTGCGCGGTGTCACGCTGGCTTCGGGCGAGCAGATCGACAGCGAGCACGTGGTGCTCGCCCTCGGCCACAGCGCACGCGACACCTTCGCGATGCTGCAGCAGCGCGGCGTCTACATGGAAGCCAAGCCCTTCTCGGTGGGCTTTCGCATCGAGCACCCGCAAAGCCTGATCGACAAGGCCCGCTTCGGGCCCAACGCGGGCAACCCCATCCTCGGCGCGGCCGACTACAAGCTCGTGCACCACGCGAAGAATGGCCGCTCGGTCTACAGCTTCTGCATGTGCCCGGGGGGCACCGTCGTGGCCGCGACGTCCGAGCCCGAGCGTGTGGTGACCAACGGCATGAGCCAGTATTCGCGCAACGAGCGCAACGCGAACGCCGGCATCGTGGTCGGCATCTCGCCGCAGGACTACCGGCAAGACCCGGGCGATGGGCCGGTCAACCCCCTCGACGGCATCGCCTTCCAGCGCCAGCTCGAATCGCGCGCGTTCACGCTCGGCGACCGCGCCTATGGCGCGCCCGGCCAGTTGGTGGGCGACTTCATCAAAGGCCAGGCCTCCAAGGTGTTGGGCCGTGTCGAGCCGTCCTATAAGCCGGGTGTGCACCTCACCGACCTCGGCGCCCCGGGCAATGAGAGCCTGCCCGACTACGCCATCCATGCGATCCGCGAGGCCTTGCCCGCCTTCGAGCGCCAGATCAAAGGCTTCTCGATGCCCGATGCGGTGTTGACCGGCGTGGAGACACGCACCTCATCGCCCTTGCGCATCACGCGCGGCCGCGACTACCAGAGCCTCAACGTCAAGGGCCTGTACCCGGCCGGCGAAGGTGCGGGGTATGCAGGCGGGATCATGTCGGCCGGTGTCGACGGCATCGAGGTGGCCGAGGCCGTCGGTGCGAGCCTCTTGAAGCTTCAGCGCGCAGGCTCAGCGTGACGAGGCGAGGTAGTCCAGCGCCAGCATCGTGAGCGACAACGCTCCGAGCGGCATCGCGTCTTCGTCGAAGTCGAAGTTGGGCGAGTGGTTGGTCGCCGCGTCCATCGGCGTCTTGCCCTTGGGCGGCGCGCCGAGGAAGTAGAACACGCCCGGCACGAGCTTCTGGTACTCGGAGAAATCTTCCGAGGCGCTGATCTTCGGGATCGGCACCGCCTTGCCACCGCTCGCACGCTGCAGCGTCGGCAGCATGGCCTGCATCAGCGGGTCGTCGTTGATGGTCACGCTGTAGGCGTTGGAGCCGAAGCGCACCTCGGCTTTCGCGCCGCTCGCTTCGGCGATCTTCTCGGCGGTGGTCGTGATGCGCTGCTTGGCCTCGGTGCGCATCTCTTCGTCGAAGGTGCGCAGCGTGCCCAGCATCTCCACCTTGTCGGGAATGATGTTCTCGCGGTGGCCGCCGTGGATGGACGCGATGGTCAGCACCACCGGCTCATGGTTGATGTTGAGCTGGCGGCTCACGATGGTCTGCAGGCCGGTGATGACCTGGGCCGCGACGACGATCGGGTCGGTGCCCGTCCACGGCGCGGCGCCGTGCGTCTGCTCGCCGGTGATGGTGATGTGCACCGTGTCGGCGCCGGCCATCATCGGGCCGCTGCGGTAGCCCAGCTGGCCGGCCGCGAGGTTGGGTGAAATGTGCAGGCCGAACACGGCATCGACCTTCGGGTTGTTGAGCACACCGTCGGCGACCATCGCGCGCGCGCCCCACAAAGTCTGCTTGCCGGCGTCTTCGGTCGCCACGCCTTCCTCGGCCGGCTGGAAGATGAACTTCACCGTGCCGGGCAGCTCGGCCCGCAGCGAGGTGAGCACTTCGGCCACCGCCATCAGCATCGCCACATGGCCGTCGTGGCCGCAGGCGTGCATCACCGGCGTGTCCTGCCCGCGGTAGCGGCCGAGGGCCTTCGAGGCGAAGGGCAGGCCGGTGGTTTCGAGCACCGGCAAGGCATCCATGTCGGCACGCAGCGCCACCACCTTGCCGGGGCGTCCGCCCTTGAGCACGCCCACGACGCCGTGGCCGCCCACGCCGGTCTTCACCGTGAGGCCGAGCTGGCGCAGGTGATCGGCCACCAAGCGTGCGGTGCGCACCTCCTGGCCGGAGAGTTCAGGGTGCTGGTGGATGTCGCGCCGCCAGGCGACCATCCTGTCCTGCAACGCGGCCACACGGGGCGCGACCAGCGAGGCGCTGGGTTGTGCCTGCACACTGCTGCACACCGTGGCTGCGATCAGCAGCAAGGCCCACTTCAACATTCAAACGCTCCCGTTGTCTCTCCGTGCGCCTCGACAGGGGCGCACTGGGCGGGCCAGTCTACGAGGCAATGCGAGCGTTCACGGGCAGGCCGCCATCACCTGGGCCACCGCGGCCGTGAGTTTTTTCCCGTAGGGCACGTGCAGGAACTCATTGGGGCCGTGCGCGTTGCTCTTCGGGCCGAGCACGCCGCAGACCATCATCTGCGCCTTGGGGAAGCTCTGTTGCAGGAGGCTCATCAACGGGATGGTGCCGCCCTGGCCGATGTAGCCGCAGGGCGCGCCGTAGTGGGCTTGCGAGGCCGACTGCAACGCGTCTTCGAGCCAGGGCGCGAGGCTCGGCGCGTTCCAGCCGGTGGCACCCGCGGCCCCCGCGCGACCATCGGCGCCGAAGGTGACCTTCGCGTTGTAGGGCGCGTTGTCTTCCAGCAGCAGCTTCAGCTTCTCGGCCGCCTCGTTCGCGTCGACCGTGGGTGGCAGGCGCAGGCTGAGCTTGAACGCGGTGTAGGGGCGCAGCACGTTGCCGGAGCTCTTCCACTCCGGAAAGCCGTCGGCACCCGTCACGCTCAGCGTGGGCCGCCAGGTGCGGTTGAGCAGGGCTTCGAGCGGGTCGGTGGTGGTGGGCAAGGCGGGGCTGCCATCGGCGCCGCAAGCCCAGGGGAAACGCTTCCAGACTTCGTCGCCGAGTATCTTCGCGGTGGCCTTGGCCTGCTCGATGCGGTCGGTCGGGATGGTGCAGTGAAAGCTCTCGGGCAGCAGCCGCCCGGTCTTCGAGTCTTCCAGTCGGTCGAGCACCTGGCGCAGGATGCGGAAGCTCGACGGCACGAGCCCGCTCGAATCGCCCGAGTGCACGCCCTCGGTCAGGATCTCGACGCGCAAGGTGCCGCTCACCATGCCGCGCAGGCTGGTGGTGAGCCACAGCTGGTCGTAGTTGCCGGCGCCACTGTCGAGGCAGACCACCAGCGCCACGTCGCCGAGGCGCGGCTTGAGCGCGTCGATGTACGCAGGCAGGTCGAAGGAGCCGCTTTCCTCGCAGGCCTCGACGAGGCCCACGCAGCGTGGGCGCGGAATGCCCTGCGCATCGAGCGCCTCGATGGCGGTGATGGCGGCGTACACCGCGTAGCCGTCGTCGGCGCCGCCGCGGCCGTAGAGCAGGCCGTCTTCGTACTTGGGCGTCCAGGGGCCGAGGTCGGTGCGCCAGCCGGTGAACTCGGGCTGCTTGTCGAGGTGACCGTACATGAGCACGGTGTCGGTGCTGTCGGATTTCGTCGCCGGCACTTCGAAGAAGATCACCGGCGTGCGGCCCGGCAGGCGCACCACTTCCAGCTTCAGCCCGGCCACTTTGCGGCCTTCGACCCAGCTGGCCGCGTCGCGCACCACCTGGTCGATGAAGCCGTTCTTCTGCCAGTCGGCATCGAACATCGGGCTCTTCGACGGGATGGCGATGTAGTCGGTGAGGGCGGGGACGATGCGTTCGTCCCAGGCGCGGTCGGCGTAGTCGGCGAGGGCGGTCGCTTCGTCGGGCTGGATTGGTTGCAGCGGGTCACGGGCGTTCATGGCGTGCTCCTTGGGGTGCTCGATGCAGTGTAGACAAGCAAAAAGGGCTTGCCTCGCGGCAAGCCCTCTTCGTCGAGTGCAGTAAGGCTCAGGCGCGTTTGAACTGCAGCGACTTCACTTCCAGGAAGTCTTCCAGGCCCCACTTGCCGAACTCACGGCCATTGCCCGACTGCTTGTAGCCACCGAACGGCGCCTGCATGTTGAAGCCACCACCGTTGATGTCGACCATGCCGGTGCGGATCTTCTTCGCCACTTCCTTGGCGCGCTCGTCCGTCGAGGCCCACACGCCGCCCGAGAGGCCGTAGATGCTGTTGTTGGCGATGGCGATGGCCTCGGCTTCGTCCTGATAGGTGAGGATCGACAGCACCGGGCCGAAGACTTCTTCCTGCGCCAGGCGCGAGTCGGGCTTCACGCGGCCAAAGACGGTGGGCTTCACGTAGAAGCCCTTGTTCTCCAGGCCTTCAGGGGCACCCAGCCCGCCGGTCAGCAGCTCGGCGCCTTCGTCGAGGCCGATCTGGATGTATTCCTGCACCGTGTCCTGCTGCGACTTCGAGGCGACGGGGCCCATGACCGTGGTCTCGTCGAAGGGGTCGCCCACCTTGTAGGCGGCGGTCACGGCCACCGCGATCTTCGCCACTTCGGCGTACCTGCTCTCGGGCACCACCATGCGGGTGTGCGCGGTGCAGGTCTGGCCGGCGTTGAGGAAGCAGGCCTGCACCGAGCCCTTGACGGCGGTCACGAGGTCGGCGTCTTCCAGGATGACCGAGGCCGACTTGCCGCCGAGCTCGAGCGCCACGCGCTTGATGGTCTCCGACGCCTGCGCCGAGATGCGGCGGCCGGCGCCAGTGGAGCCGGTGAACGACACCATGTCGACCTCCGGGTGCTTGACCATCGCCTCGCCGACGATCGTGCCGCGGCCGGTGACGAGGTTGAACACGCCCGCCGGCACGCCGGCCTCATGGATGACCTCGGCCAGGATGAAGGCATTGAGCGGCGTCACGTCGGCCGGCTTCAGCACCACGGTGCAGCCGGCGGCGAGTGCGGCCGCGACCTTGGCGCCGATCTGGTGCAGCGGGTAGTTCCACGGCGTGATGGCCGCGACCACGCCCACCGGCTCGCGCACGATGGTCGAGTGGCCGGCTTGCTCTTCCCAGTGGAAGCTCTCGACGAGCTTGGCGTAGTACTTGAAGACGGCGATGGGCGAGCCGGCCTGAATCGGCAGCGACTGCTTGAGCGGCATGCCCATCTCGGAGCTGATGGTCTTGGCGATCTCGCCGGCACGCGCCTTCAGGCCTTCGTGGATCTTGAGCAGGTAGGCGCCACGCTCGGCGGGGGTGAGGGCGGCCCAGGCGTCGAAGGCGCCACGGGCGGCGGCCACCGCGCGGTCCACGTCGGCGGCATTGCCGCGCACGACGCTCGCGATCGCGTCGCCGGTGGCGGGCGAGATCACCGCGCCAGGTGCCTCTTGGCCCAGGCTGGCCACCCACTGGCCGCCGATGTACAGCTTGTCTTTCTGGATCATGGTGTGCTCGCTCGCATGAAAAAGGACGGGAGTGCGATTTTAGGCGGCGGGCCCCTTGAGCGACTGCAACCAAGATGACAGGGTGGCCAACACCTCGCCCTGCTCGGGCTCGTTGAAGATCTCGTGATAGAGCGGGCCGAACTCCTTGGCGGTGAGCACAGGCTTCGGGACCGTGGCGGCGAAATCGCGGCTGCCGGACGGCGCGACGCACCGGTCGCTGCCGGCGTACATCAAGAGCGTGGGCACCTTCCAGCGCGCGGCGTGCAGGCGCACCCACTCGCCGTTGCCGAGGATGAAGCGCGCGAGCCGGGGCGTGATGCGGTCGTGCACCAGCGGGTCGGCGGTGTAGGCCGCCACGACCTTGGGGTCGCGCGAGATCCATTCCGGCTTCAGGCCGTTGTTCACCGCCAGGTCGGGGGCCAGCGTGCCGAGCGTTGCGAGCAGCAGTTTCTGCACGGCGTTGGTGTCGGCGGCGAGCGCGGGCGACGAGAGCACCAGCGCGTCGATCGGCCGGTGCCATTCGGCCGTGGCCTCGCCGGGCCGGGCGACACCCTGGCCCACGAAGCGCGCGGCGACCAGGCCACCCATGCTGTGGCCGAGCAGCACCAGCAGGCCGGGCTGCTGGGCGCGCACGTGGTCGATCACGAGCGACAGGTCGCGCAGCAGGTCGTCGGCGGTGTTGATCTTGCCCTTGGGGCCGTCGCTGCGGCCGTGGCCACGGTGGTCGTAGCCGACCACGTGCCAGCCGCTGGCGTTGAGGTGTTTCGCGACATGGGCATAGCGCCCGATGTGCTCGCCCAGGCCGTGCACGATGAGCACGGTGCCGCGGGCGGCGGCGGGGTCGGGGGCGGGCCAGGCCTGCAGGTGCAGGCGCTGGCCGTCGGGGGTGGTGATGGCGGCGTAGGGGGCGGCGTAGGTCATGGGGGCGCACCCTACGCACTTCGTGCAGTCCCGCCAAGCGGGACTTGCGCTCAGGCCGCCACGCTCAGGCCGCCATCACGATGCGGTCGAGCCCGTTCGACAGGCGCGGGTCGATGCGGCCGGTGATCCACGCGTTGACGGTGGCTTCGTGCGAGATCGGCCCCAGGTGGCCCGCGCCGGGTACCTCGGCGCGCAGCACGTTGGGGAGCGTGTGCGCCAGCAGCTCCGTCACGCGGCGCGCGGGCGTGCGCGTCTGCGAGCCGTGCATCAGCAGGATGGGCATGGTCAGGCGCGCGAGCAGGCTCTTGTGCCAGCGGGCGGTGAAGCAGGCGTCGAAGTGGCGTGGCACCGCGGGCATGCGGTGCGCGACCGCATCGCGCTGGCTCGCGGCCATCTGGTTCCAGGTGGCGTCTCCGCCCCAGTAGCCGATGAAGTAGGCGGCGGCCTGGTCGATCTCGCCGCGCTGCACCAGGCCGCGGGCGGTGTGGGCGACGTCGGTGATCTCCATCAGCGCCGGGTCGCGCGGGGCCATCTCGCGCAGCACGCTGAAGGCCACCGGCTCGTACAGGCTCAGCGAACGCACCCGCTCCGGGTGGCGCAAGGCGATCTGCAAGGCCAGCGCGGCGCCGTAGGAATGGCCCACCAGGTGCACGCCGCGTGTGTCGAGCTGTGGCTGGGCCGACTCCATCAGCGCCGTGACCGCCTGCGCATCGGCTTGCAGCGCGTTCATCGTCGCGCTCGGAAACGTCGGGCTCTTGCCATGGCCGTGCAGGTCGGGCAGCAGCACCTGCCAGTGGCGCGAGAGGGTGTTGGCCAGGCCCTGCCACTGCGCATGGGTCCCGGCGGTGGAATGCAGGCACACCACCAGGTCGCCGGCACCCTGGGTGCGGGCCGACAGGCGGGTGGGCGGGGTCAGGGCGTCCTGGGAATCAGGAGAAGGGGTGTCGAAGCTCATGGCGTGTCCATCCGGTTCATCGGGGGCGGCACTGCGTGTGGCGGAGCCGTCTCGGGGAACGTGAGGATGGAACGCGGCTGTATCGGCCGGATGTCGCAGCCCCGGCCGGCGTGATTCATTCGTTGCAGGAGCGTTTCAGCGCCTGTTGCACCTCATTGCGAGATGTCCTTGGTGCGGGTGCGCGACACGCCGGTGATCACGCCGATGCCGGCCAGGATCACGCAGGCGACCGCCACATAGGTGGGCGCGACCCCGGCCAACACCAGCGCCCAGGCGACCCCGCCGATCAGCAGGGCAAAACCGATCATGTAGAGAGCGAAAGACATGGACATGCTCCTTGGCTGCGGAACTTGGCGGCCACTGTAGGCAGCACCTGCCGCGCCGCCGATCGGTGCGGGCCGACAGTTGGCGTAGGCCGGCGCCTACTGGCTCAAGCACCGCGCCAGCCCTCGGCCCAGTCGCACAGCGGGCCCAGCGACGCCATCAGCCGGCGGCCTTCGGCGGTCAGTCGGTAGCCGCCTTCCTCGTGTTCCAGCAGGCCCACTTCACGCAGCTCCTTGATGCGCGTGTTGAGCAGGCTGGGGTTGGTCTCGCAGGCCTCCTGCAGGGCGCGAAACGTCATCTGCTCGCCGTGGCGCAGCTCCCAGAAGATGCGCAGCGCGGCACGGCGGCCCAAGAGGTCGAGCGCCACCATGATCGGGCGGCCGGTCTTGGAGCCGCGCACCGGCGAGCCGATGCGCGGAGACGACTTGCGGTGCGTCGTGGGCATGCGGCGATTGTCGCTTCGCCGCCCGCCTCACTTGGTGGCGGTGGGCTCCGTCCAGCCGCCGCCCAGCACCTTGTAGAGGTTGACCTGGTTCTGCACCATCGCCGCCTGCACCTGCACCACCGCCTGCTGCGCCGAGAAGAGCGCGCGTTGCGCGTCGAGCACGTCGAGGAAGCTCGCGGCGCCGTTGCGGTAGCGCAGGTCGGCGAGCCTGAAGCGGGTCTGCTCGGCGTTGGCCTGCGCCAGTTGCGCGCGGGCTTGCTCGCCGAGCGTGGCGCGGCCGGCCAGCGCGTCCTGCACTTCGCGGAAGGCGTTCTGGATCGACTTCTCGTACTGCGCCACCGCGATCTCGCGGTTGGTCTTGGCGAGGTCGAGGTTGGCGCTGTTGCGGCCGGCGTCGAAGATCGGCTGCACCAGGTTGCCCGAGATGCTCCAAGCCTTGGTGCCGCTCTTGAAGAGGCCATCGAGTTCGCTGCTCGCGCTGCCGGCGTTGCCGGTCAGGCTGATGCGCGGGAAGAAGGCGGCGCGTGCGGCGCCGATGTTGGCGTTTGCGGCGATGAGCTGCTGCTCGGCCTGGCGCACGTCGGGCCGGCGCGTCAGCACCTCCGACGGCAGGCCCGCCGGCAGGTCGGCCGCGAGGCGCTGTTCGCCGATGGCGAGCGGCGGCGGCAGGTCGGTGGGCAGCGGCTGGCCGATCAGGAGCACCAGCGCGTTCTCGTCGAGCGCCCGCTGGCGCGTGACGGCGGCGAGCGTCACCTTGCCGGCTTCCAGCAGCGACTCGGCCTGCCGCAGGTCGAGCTCGGAGGCGGCGCCGTTGTCGAACTTGAGCTTGTTCAGCTTGAACGAGTCTTCGCGCGTGCCCAGCGTGTCGCGGGTGATGGCGAGCAGCTCTTCGTCGGCCAGGAGGCTCAGGTAGGTGTTGGCCACCGCCGCCACCAGGCTGATCTGCGCGGCCTTGCGGCCTTCAACGCTTGCCAGGTACTGCGCGGCGGCGGCATTGCCCAGGCTCTGGATGCGGCCGAAGAGGTCGATCTCCCAGGCCGAGAGCTGGATGCCCGCCTGGAACACCGTCTGCAGCCGGCCCGGCACCACCTGCGACGGGCCACGCTGGCCGCTCAGGCCGACGCCGAGGCTGGGGTAGAGGTCGGCTCGGCGCACACCGTAGTTGGCGCGGGCCGCTTCGATGTTGAGCACCGCCACGCGAAGGTCGCGGTTGTTCTGGAGCGCGATCTCGATCAGCCGCTTCAGCCGCTCGTCGACGAAGAAGCTCTGCCACGCGATGTCGGCTGCGGCCTGGGTGCCCGTCGTCGTGCTGCTGTCGGTGAAGGCTGGGGCGACAGGGGCGACCGGCCGCTCGTATTTCGGCGCCATGCTGGTGCAGCCGGCCAGCATCAGCGCTGCGGCCAGGCTGGTCAGTCGGATGTCAAACATGCTGGTGGCCTCCTTGGTCATCTGCGTCTTGCTCATGCGCGTAGAACTTGCGTTGCCGCTCGCTGCCCTTGAAAAAGCGGCGCACCACCACGAAGAACACCGGCACGAAGAAGATGGCGAGCAGCACCGAGCTGATCATCCCGCCGATCACGCCCGTGCCGAGCACGCGCTGGCTCGACGAGCCGGCGCCCGAGGCGAGCATCAGCGGCAGCGTGCCGAGGATGAAGGCCATCGAGGTCATCAGGATCGGACGGAAGCGGATGTGCGCCGCCATCAGCGCCGCTTCCATCGCCGTCTTGCCTTGCGCCTGCAGGTCTTTCGCGAACTCGATGATCAGGATCGCGTTCTTCGCCGAGAGGCCGATGATGGTGATGAGGCCCACCTGGAAATACACGTCGTTGGTGTAGCCGCGCAAGGTCACGCCCAGCAGCACGCCCAGCACCCCGAGCGGCACCACCAGCATCACCGCCAGCGGGATCGACCAGCTCTCGTACAGCGCCGCGAGGCAGAGGAACACCGCGAGGATCGCGAAGCCGTAGAGGATGAGCGCCTGCGAGCCGGCGAGCTTTTCCTCGCGCGACTGACCCGTCCACTCGTAGGCGAAGCCCGGTGGCAGCTTGGCGGCCAGCGCTTCCATCTCGGCCATCGCCGCACCCGTGCTGTAGCCGGGCGCGGCCGAGCCGTTGATGCGCATCGCGGGGTAGCCGTTGTAGCGCACGGTCTGCATCGCGCCGGTCACCCACTTCGTGGTGGCGAAGGCCGAGAGCGGCACCGGCTTGCCCTGGTTGTTCATCGCGTTCAGCTTGAGCAGGTCGTCGGGCTGCATGCGGGCCGGCGCATCGGCCTGCACCACCACGCGCTGCAGGCGGCCGGCGTTCGGGAAGTCGTTGACGTAGGCAGAGCCGAGCGCGGTGGAGATCGCGGTGTTGATGCTGTCGAAGCTCACGCCGAGCGCATTGGCGCGGTCGCGGTCGATGGCGAGCTCGACCTGCGGCGCGTCTTCCAGGCCGTCGGGGCGCACCTGCGTGATCACCTTGCTCTGCGAGGCCATGCCCAGCAGCTGGTTGCGTGCATTCACCAGCGCCTGGTGGCCCTGGCCGCCGCGGTCCTGCAGGCGGAAGCTGAAGCCCGACGACTGGCCGAGTTCGGGAATGGGCGGCGGGCTCAGCGGGTAGATGAACGCATCGCGGATGCCCATCAGCGCCCCGAAGGCGCGGCCGGCGATCGCGTCGGCCTTTTGCTGCGGCTCCTTGCGCTCCGTCCAGTCTTTCAGCGTCACGAAGGCGAGTGCCGCGTTCTGGCCCTGGCCCGAGAAGCTGAAGCCCAGCACGCCCACCATGCTCTGAACTTCGGGCTGCTTGAGGATGTACGCCTCGACCTGCTTCATCACCTCCAGCGTGCGCTCCTGGGTCGCACCCGGCGGCAGCTGCACGTTGACGATCATGTTGCCCTGGTCTTCCTGTGGCAGGAAGGAGGTCGGCAGGCGCTTGTAGAGCAGTGCCACCGCGAGGCCGATCGCCAGGTAGATGATGAGGAAGCGGCCGGCGCGTTTCAGGATGCGCGCGACCCAGCCTTCGTAGCCCTTGGCCGTGCGCGTGAAGCCGCGGTTGAACCAGCCGAAGAAGCCCGTCTTCTCATGGTGGTGGCCGGCTTCCACCGGCTTCAGCAGCGTGGCGCACAAGGCCGGCGTGAGCGACAGCGCCATGAAGGCCGAGAACGCGATCGAGGCGACCATCACCGCCGAGAACTGCCGGTAGATGTTGCCCACCGAGCCCGAGAAGAAGGCGAGCGGCACGAACACCGAGATCAGCGCCACCGTCACGCCGACGATGGCACCGCTGATCTGGCCCATCGCCTTGCGCGTGGCCTGCAACGGCGGCAGGCCTTCTTCGCTCATGATGCGTTCGACGTTCTCCACCACCACGATGGCGTCGTCGACCACGATGCCGATCACGAGGACCATGCCGAACATGGTCAGCACGTTGATCGAGAAGCCGAGCGAGAGCAGCACGGCGAAGGTGCCGAGCAAGGCGATCGGCACCACGATGGTCGGGATGATGGTGTAGCGCCAGTTCTGCAGGAAGAGGAACATGACGAGGAACACCAGCGCCACCGCCTCGATCAGCGTCTCGGCCACCTGCGTGATCGAGATCTTGATGAAGCGCGAGCTGTCGTAGGGGATGGCGTACTTCACGCCCTGCGGGAAGAGCTTGGAGAGCTCGTCCATGCGCTTGTGGATGGCCGCGGCGGTGGCGAGTGCGTTGCCGCTCGGCGCGAGCTGCACGCCGATGCCGGTCGACGGGTTGCCGTTCAGGCGTGCCGAGGTGGCGTAGGCCTGGGCGCCGAGTTCGAGGCGGGCCACGTCGCGCAGGCGCACGGTGGAGCCGTCGGTCAGCGCGCGCAGCACGATGTTGCCGAACTCCTCGACTGTGCTGAGCTGGCCCTTCACCACCACCGTGGCCGAGATGCCCTGGCCGGCGATGTTGGGGAGGTCGCCGATGGTGCCCGACGAGACCTGCGCGTTCTGCGCGCGGATGGCGGCGATCACGTCCCCAGACGACAGGTTGTAGCCCTGCAGCTTGTTCGGGTCGATCCAGATGCGCATCGCGCGCTCGGTGCCGAAGAGCTGGGCCTGGCCCACGCCCGGCACGCGCTGCAGTTCCGGCAGGATGTTGCGCGAGGCGTAGTCGCCGAGCGCCACCGGGTCGAAGGCCGGGTTGTCCGACGAGAGGATGGTGAAGAGCAGGAAGTTCGAACGCGCCTTGTCGACACGAACGCCCTGCTGCGTGACCGCCTGCGGCAGGCGCGGCGCGGCGCGGCTCAGGCGGTTCTGCACGTCCACCTGCGCCAGGTCGGCGTTGGTGCCCGGCTCGAAGCTGATGGTGATGCTGCCGGTGCCGTTGGCCTGCGCCACCGACTCCATGTACATGAGGCCGGGCGAGCCGTTCATCTCGCGTTCGATGACCGAGAGCACGGCGTCTTCGAGCGTCTGCGCCGAGGCGCCGGGGTAGGTGGCCGAGACCACGATGGAGGGCGGCGCCACCGGCGGGTACTGCGCGATCGGCAGCTGCGTGATCGCCACGCCGCCGGCCACCAGGATGAAGAGCGCGATCACCCACGCGAAGATGGGGCGGTCGATGAAGAAGCGTGACATGCGTGCGGCTCCTCAGCGGCTGGCGGCCGAGGCGGGGGCCGAGGCTGCGGCAGCGCCCGACGCCGGCGCGGAGGCTGCGGCGGGCTGCCACGGCACCGGGTTCACCGGCGCGCCGGGCACCATCATCTTCTGGAAGCCGTCGACGATCACCTTCTCGCCGGGCTGCAGGCCGTCGGTGACGAGCCAGCTCTGGCCCTGCGCCGAGGCGACCTTGACGTTGCGCTTGACCGGCTTGTTGTCGGCGCCGACCACGAGCACCGTGTCGCCGGCCTCGCTGCGCGTCACCGCCTGCTGCGGCAGCAGGATGCCTTCCGGCTGCGAGGCCTGCGCGAGGCGCACGCGCACGTACATGCCGGGCAGGAGCAGGCTGTTGGGGTTGGGCACCTCGGCGCGCAGCGTGATCTGGCCGGAGGTGGGGTCGACGGTCAGGTCGCTGAAGAGCAGCTTGCCGGTCTGTGGGTAGACGCTGCCGTCTTCCAGCACCACCTGCACCTTGGCCGCATCGGCGCCGGCCTTCTGCAGCTTGCCGGCGGCGAGCGCCCGGCGCAGCTTGAGCACTTCGGTGGTCGACTGGGTGAAGTTCACGTACATCGGGTTGATCTGCTGCACCACGGCCAGCGGCGTGGCCTCGCCCTGGCCGACGAGCGCGCCTTCGGTCACGAGCGCACGGCCGATGCGACCGGCGATGGGCGAGGTGACGCTCGAGTAGCCGAGGTTGATCTGCGCCGTCTGCACCGCGGCGCGGCTGGCGGCGAGATCGGCTTCGGCCGACTTCTGGGCCGAGACCGCGTTGATGTAGTCCTGCTTGCTGATCGCGTTGGCCTCCATCAGCGGCTTGTAGCGCTCGGCCTGGGCGGTGGTCTGCGCCACGTTGGCCTGCGCGCGGGCGAGCGTGGCCTGGGCGCTGGCCAACGCGGCCTGGTAGGGCGCGTTGTCGATGCGGAAGAGCAGCTGACCGGCTTTCACGTCGCTGCCTTCCTTGAACACCCGCTCCCGCAGGATGCCCGCGGCGCGCGCCCGCACCTGGGCCACGCGCGAGGCTTCGAGCCGGCCGGGCAGCTCCGTCGTCAGGCTCACGGTCGTGGGCGTCACCGTCACCACGCCCACCTGGGCCGGCGGCATGCCGCCACCCGGGGCACCGCCGCCCTTCTGGCCGTCGGTCTTCTGTCCGCAGGCGGCCAGCAGCGTGGCGGCGGCGATCAGCGCCAGGGAATTGAGAGCAAAGCGGGCCGAAACGTCTTTCAACGCAGACATGCAATTTCCTTCGGGGTCGCGCCGGTCCCCGGCGCCAGAGGTGTGGGAGGCAGAATCTCGGCCCGCGCGACCGGACGACACGACGTCAAGAAAGACGCAGATCGACGGAACCGAATGCCGGATTAGTATACATACACGAGTGAATGTAAGTTGACATCCCACTGACACACATCCATGGTCCGTCGCACCAAAGAAGAGGCGCAGGCTACCCGCAAACTCATCCTTGACACGGCTGAGGTGGTCTTTCACGAGCGGGGGGTTTCGCGCACCTCGTTGAACGAGATCGCGCTGGCCGCGGGGCTCACGCGCGGCGCCATCTACTGGCACTTCAAGGACAAGGCCGACCTCTTCAACGCGATGATGGAGCGCGTCACCCTGCCGCTGGAAGAGACCGCCCACCGCAGCGACGACGAGAGCCTCGACGACCCGATCGCCTACATGCGCAGCAGCTTCCTGCAGGCGCTGCGCCTCACCGCCAACGACCCCCAGGTGCGCCGCGTGTTCGGCATCGCCATCCACAAGGTCGAATACGTGGACGAACTGCTGGCCGTGCGCGACCGCCACCTGCGCATCCGTGACGAGTGCCTGCTGCACGCGCAGCGTGGCGTCACGCTGGCCATGCGCCGTGGCCTCTTGCCCAAGCGCATCCCGGCGCGCGCGGCGGCCCTCGGGCTGCACGCCATGATCGACGGGCTGATCCAGAACTGGCTGCTCGACCCCGAGGCCTTCGACCTCGTGAAGACCGGCCAGCAGGTGCTCGATGCCTACCTCGCCGGGCTGGCTGCGCCGGTGGCGAGCAAAGGCTGATTCGGTCATCATCCGGCCCTACCCCAGGAGGGCCCCATGACGACGTCGTTGCACACCCTGAGCGCGCTGGAGCTGCTCGCCGCCTACGAGAGCCGCGCGCTGTCGCCGGTCGAGGTCACCCGGGCCGTGCTCGGGCAGATCGACCGCTGCGAGCCGAAGCTGCATGCCACCTACGCGCTCGACCACGAGGCGGCGCTGGCCGCCGCCAAGGCCAGCGAAGCACGCTGGATGAAAGGCCGGAGAGCCGAGCCGCAGGGCGCACTCGACGGCGTGCCGGTCACGATCAAGGAAAACATTGCCACCCGCGGCACGCCCGTGCCGCTGGGCACCGCCGCCACGCTGCACGCCCCGGCCGAGCGCGATGCCCCGCCCGCTGCACGCCTGCGCGAAGCCGGTGCCGTGCTGCTCGGCAAGACCACGATGCCCGACTACGGCATGTTGTCGTCGGGGCTGTCGAGCTTCCATGCGCTCACGCGCAACCCGTGGGACCTGACGAAGAACCCCGGCGGCAGCAGCGCCGGCGCCGCAGCCGCGGCCGCCGGCGGCTACGGCCCGCTGCACCTGGGCACCGACATCGGCGGCTCGGTGCGCCTGCCTGCCGCCTGGTGCGGCATCTTCACCTTGAAGCCCAGCCTCGGCCGCATCCCGATCCACCCGCCGTACTACGGCCGCGTGGCCGGGCCGATGACGCGCAGCGTGCAGGACGCCGCGCTGATGATGCGCGTGCTCTCGCTGCCCGATGCGCGCGACACGATGAGCCTGCCCTACCAGCCGATCTCCTGGACCGAGCTCACGCGGCCGATCAAGGGCCTGAAGATCGGCCTCATGCTCGACGCCGGCTGGGGCCTGCCGGTCGAGCCCGAGGTGCGCGCCGCGGTCGAGGTGGCAGCGGATGCGTTTGCCGCGGCCGGTGCGGTCGTCGAGCCGCTCGCGCCCTTCATGACGCGCAGCATGATCGACGGCATGGACCGCTTCTGGCGCTGCCGCTCCTGGATGGACATCTCGGCCCTGCCGGAGGAGCGGCAGGCGAAGGTGCTGCCCTTCATCCGCGAGTGGGCGCGCGGTGGGGCAGGCCTCACCGGCGAGCAGGTCTTCACCGGCTTCAGCCAGATGGGCGCGATGCGCGATGCGGCGGTGGCCGCCTGCCAGCCCTTCGACTTCGTGCTCACGCCGACGGCGCCGATCGCCGCCTTCGCCGCCGAGCTGCCGTGCCCCACCAACGACCCGACGCAGCCTTTCGAGCACATCGCCTTCACACTGCCCTACAACATGAGCGAGCAGCCGGCCGCGAGCATCAACTGCGGCTACACCGCGGGCGGGCTGCCCATCGGCCTGCAGATCGTGGGCCATCGCCATGACGATCTCGGGGTGCTGCAGCTCGCGCACGCCTGGGAGCAGTTGCGCCCGCCGCAACGGCCCTGGCCACTCGACTGAGCCCTGGCATTACTTCACGTTTTGCCCGAAGGCGAAGGCGCGGCGTTTGCGTATGCTGCCGCCCATCACGACAGGGCAATGACCCGGGGAGAGCAGGGATGGATGGCCAAGCGCAGGTGCGTCTGGTGTTCGCGGGGGAGCTGTTGGAGGGCCACACCGCCGACGAAGTGAAGCGGCTGTTCGGCCAGATGTTCAAGCTGGAGGGCGACCGCCTGGCGGCCGTGTTCTCCGGCAAGCGCACGGTGCTCAAGCACCAGATCGGCCGCGACGATGGCGAGCGCTATGTCGACCGCCTGCGCAAGCTGGGCATGCGGGTGCTGGTGGAGCCCCTCGACGGGCCGGCCGAACCCAAGGCCACGCCCGCCATGCCGGCGCCGATGCCCGCGACCCCGCCCCAACCCGCCGAACCCGCGGTCGGCACGCTGTCGCTGCAGGAGCTGGCCGACGAGGTGCAGTGCCCCAACTGCGGCCACCGCCAGCAGAAGAAATTTGTGCTGTGCACGCAGTGCAACACCGACATCCCGCGTGCCCTCGAAAGCAAGCGTGAGGATGCCGAACGTGCGCGAGCCGAGCGGCAGGCGGCGCGTGCGATGGCGGCGAACGGTGGCCGTTTCGCGCCGCCGAACGCCGAGGTCGACGGCGAGCGCAGCAGCGACGTCGTCGAGCCACCGCCGTTTGCCAGCCTGAGCTTCGAGGGCCGCTACGGCCGCGCCAGCTACATCAACACCTGGGGCGCCTCGATGCTCGTCGTGTTCGGCGTGGGCGTGATCGCGGCAGTGCTCACGCCGGTGCTCGGCAAGCTGATCCTGCTGCCGCTCGGGCTGCTGGGCCTCGCGTGGCTGGTGTGGGGCATCCGTGTCACCGCCCTGCGCCTGCACGACTTCAACCGCAGCGGGTGGTGGATGCTGCTCACGCTCATCCCTTATGTCGGCGTCATCGGCAACCTGGTCATCTCGCTGTGGCCGGGCACCGCCGAAGAAAACGACTACGGCCCGAAGCCGAGGCGCGGCAACATGGTGCTGGCCATCGCGATCTGCGTGCTGAGCACCGTCGGCCTCGCCGTGATGGCTGCCGTGGCGCTGCCGGCCTACAACAACTATGTGAAACGCGCGCAGCAGAAGGCCGAGCAGGCCGAGCAGGCCGAGCAGTCCGAGCAGCGCCAGGCTGAGCGGATGCAGGAGCAGGCCATGCCGCGCATGCCGGACGGCTCGGCCGCCCAGGTGTACCGCGACGAGTACATGCCGGCCTCGAACGAGAAGGCCTTCGCGGTGTCGAGTGCCGGAGCCTACGGCTGGGCGAGCGGCAAGACCTCCGCCCGCGAGGCCATGTCGGCGGCGCTGTCGGACTGCGACTCGCGCCGCGAGGCCTACACCGGGCAATGCCGCATCGTCAGCGTGAACGGCATGGTGCCGAAGGAGCGGTGATGTGAATTGGCTATTTGCCATTTCACCGCCCACCGACTAACGTGAAATCGTGGTGGTGCCGCTTCGCTGCCGCACCACCCCATGCTGCGACGAGCCTTCTCGCTGTGTATTGCCAGTTGTGCCTGTGCTGGCATGAAGGCGCATGCGCTGCCCGTGCTGGACCCTCTGCAGGCGGCGACCGATCGTTTCCGGCTGCTCGCTGAAGGCCTGCGACACCTGCCCCCGGCCGAGCGCCACGCGGCGGCGAACCGGCGCATCAACGAACTGGTCGACTACGCCCCCGACCTCGACCTCTGCGGCGCCCGCGACTGCTGGCAGACCCCGGCCGAGACACTTGCCTCGGGCCGTGGCGATTGCGAGGACTACGCCATCGCCAAGTACTTCCTGCTCAACGCGTGCGGCAGCGGCGGTTGCCCGCGGCTCGTCTACGCCAGCTGGGCTTCGCCGGTCGCGTCGGCCGCGCGCGTGGCCCACATCGCGCTGATCGCCGATGCGCACGACCGCGACCCGGTGGTGCTCGACTGCCTCGACCCGCCCCTGCTGCCGCTGTCGCACCGCACCGACCTGCGGCCGGTCTTCAGTTTCGACAGCAGCGGCCTGTGGCGTGGCGCGGCGGGCCAGCGGGTGGGCGACGCCGCGTTGCGCCTTCGCCCCTGGCGCGGCGTGCTGGACCGCTGGGCGCTGCAGCAGCGCGCCACCGCGATGGCGCACTGAGAAGCTTCAGTTCGGCTTCGGGTGCGCCGACCGGTGCGCCGCTGCCGACACCTCGGCCTGCCGGAAGAAGTCGGGCAGCGTCTTGCCCGGCTCGTCGCGGAAGCTCCCGAGCACGTCGAGCTCGCGGATGCGGTCGATGCGGAAATTGCGGAACTCCTCGCGCACCTCGCACCAGGCGGCCAGCGTCCACACCGCGCCCCAGTAGAAGCAGCCGAGCGGGCGCACCGTGCGCTCGCTGGCCACGTCCTTGAGGTCGAGGTAGCTCAAACGCACCTTGCGCCGCCCCTCGGCCGCCAGCCGCAACGGCTCGAGCCGCAGGCGGGTGGCCGGGTCGAACTCGATCGGCGGGGCGTAGACCGCGAGCGTCTCGGCGGCGGCGCGCGCCGCCGCCGGCAGCACCGCGAGGATCTTCGACAGCGCGTTTTCCGCCTGCGCGGCCAGCGTGGCATCGAGCCGCGGCTGGGCGATGCGCACCGAGGCGACCAGCGCCTGGGCTTCTTCGTGGGTGAACATGAGCGGTGGGAGGTCGAAGCCGCTGCGCATGCGGTAGCCGACACCGGCCTCGCCCTCGATGGGCACCCCTTGCGTCATCAGCTCGGCGATGTCGCGGTACACGGTCCGCTCCGACACCTCCAGCCGCTCGGCGAGGAACTGCGCAGTCGACAGGCGTCGCCCGCGGATGATCTGCACGATCTGGAAGAGGCGGTCTGCACGTCGCATACGGTCGGGCTCGTCGGTCTGGGGCCGTGACGGCGGGGTGGTGGGTGGATGATTCTGCAACCGTGGCGCGACGGGGCCGCGCAGCGGCAGCAGGGCGGGGCGCGCCATCACCTGCAAGGGGTGGCGCAAGGGTGGCTCGAAAGGCTCCAGCGGCATGGCGGATCAGCTCAGCGCGTGCAGGCCGATGCGGTTGCCTTCGGTGTCGGTCACGTGGGCGAAGAAGCCCAGGTCGCCCGGCAGCTGCACCTTGGGGGTGGTGATGCGACCGCCGGCCGGCTCCACGCGGGCGAGCGCCGCGTCGAGCGAGGGCTTGGCGTTCAGATAGACCAGCGTGCCTTCGGTCGAGGGCGCCATGCCCTGGCCGGCCGCCACCAGGCAACCGCCGACAGCACCATCGTCGTAAGGGATGACAGCGAGGGATTGCCCGCCGATCGTCTGCCAGTCGAGCTTCACATCGAGCAGGCGCTCGTAGAACGCCTGGGCGCGGGGCTGCTCCAGCACCGGGATTTCAAACCAGTTCACGGCATGCTGTTGGGTGTGTTGGGCCATGTTTCTCTCCTGTGGTTGAGTGAGTGGCCATGCTCGGCGCCTCTTGCTGACAGCGTTATGTCAGGAGCCTTTTGGGGGGTGGGTGCAGCTCGCCAGCGGCGGCCGGCGCAAGGCAGCACAATCGCTGCTCTTCCACCTCGACAGGACCTCGCATGCCGGCTCCACCCCCCGCGCCGATCTTCAGAACCGAGGAAGACCTTGCGCAGCTGAGCGCGTCGGAGCGCATCCGCTACCGGCTGGTCGGCTCCGGGCGGCGCTACCACGCCAACGACAACATCTCGGCCTTCATCCGCGAAGGCGAGATCGACGAGTTGCGCGACGAGATCGCGGCCAAGATGCAGGAGGTGCTGAAGTCGCTGGTGATCGATACCGAAAGCGACCACAACACCAACGAGACGGCGCAGCGCGTGGCCAAGATGTACCTCACCGAGGTGTTTCGCGGGCGCTACCAGCCCATGCCGGCGGTGACCGAGTTCCCCAATGTCGAGCGCCTCAACGAGCTGATGATCGTGGGCCCGATCACGGTGCGCAGCGCCTGCTCGCACCACCTGTGCCCGATCATGGGCAAGGTGTGGATCGGCATCCTGCCCAACGAGCATTCCAACCTCATCGGTCTGTCGAAATACGCGCGCATCTGCGACTGGATCATGTCGCGCCCGCAGATCCAGGAGGAGGCGGTGACCATGCTCGCCAACGAGCTGCAATCGCGCGTCAAGCCCGATGGCCTGGCCATCGTGATGGAGGCCGATCACTTCTGCATGCACTGGCGAGGCGTGAAGGACGACGACGCGATGATGACCAACAGCGTGATGCGCGGCGCTTTCCTGAAAGACGCGAACCTGCGCCGCGAGTTCCTGTCATTGCTCAGCAAGAAGACCTGAAGGGGTTCGACCATGCTTGTACGCCTGATGTATGCCAGCCGCGCCGCCGAGTCGGTCAACCAGGAGGCGCTGGCCGCCATCCTGAAGAAGTCGCGCCAGCACAACCCCGCCTCCGGCGTGACCGGCGTGCTGTGCTTCTCGGAAGGCCTGTTCCTGCAGGTGCTCGAGGGCGGCCGCCTGGCGGTGAGCCAGCTTTACAACCGCATCGCCAACGATGCCCGCCACCGCGATGTGGTGCTGCTGACCTACGAAGAGATTGGCGAACGCAAGTTTGCGGGCTGGGCCATGGGGCAGGTGAACCTGTCCGACTTGAACGCCTCGCTGCTGCTCAAGTACTCGGAGACGGCCACGCTCGACCCGTATGCGGTGTCGGGGGGGGTGTCGATGGCCTTGTTCAACGAACTCGTGGCCACCGCATCGGTCGTTTGCAGCTAGCGAAACGCGCTCGGCGGTTTGCCGGTGTGCCTGAGCACCAGTCGATAAAGCGCCGAGCCGTCCTCGAAACCCACGTCACGCGCCACTTGGTCGATGGGCGCCCGTGAGGTCTGTAGGGCATGCAGCGCCGAGTCGAGTCGGATCTTCTGCACCAGACGCATCGGCGTGAGGCCGGTGGCGGCGCTGACGCGACGTGTCAGCGTGCGCGGGCTCACCGCCAGCTGGTCGGCGATCTCTTCCAGCGAGGGCACGTCGGCCAGGCGCTCGCGCACCAGCAGCTCCACCCGGTGCGCCAAGGGGTCCTGTGCGGCGAGGAAGGCAGGTGCGACGAATCGCGCCTGCGAGGCGCGGGGCTCGATCACCAGGTAGCGTGCCACCTCGGCCGCGAGCCCCGGGCTGGCGAAGCGGGCGACGAGCGCCAGCATCAGGTCGATGTGGGCGAGCGAGGCGCCGGCCGTCCAGATGCGCTCGTCTTCGGTGACCATCGCATCGAGCGTGGTGTCGGCGAGCGGCGCGAGCGACTTCAGCGTGGGCACCAGCCACCAGGTGCTGGTGCAGCGCCGGCCGTCCAGCAGGCCGGCCTGCGCCAGCAGGAAGACGCTGCTGCACGAGGCCGCAAGGCTCGCCCCCTGCCCCCAAGCCTTGTGCAGCCAGGCCGAGGCGAGTTGGGCATCGGGCTCTGCCAGTCGGTCGGCGATCTGCCCCGGGGTCGCGGCGCCCAGCCCGGGCAGCACCACCAGCTCGCGGGCGCGCGCCTTGGCCAGCGGCTCGGCCGCCATCGACAGGCCATTGCGCAAGGCAACCGAGGGCGCGCCGGGCGAGAGCACGCGGTGGTCGAAGAGGCGCTTGCCGGAGAGGGCGTTGGCGGCGCTCAGCACGTCGAGCGTGACTCCGAGCGAGGCCGGACTGCTGCCGGCGAGCACGAGGGTGTCGATGCGGATCATTGGCTCGGTTGTGGCTGTATTGGCAAGATCAATGTCAAAACAGACACTAGCACGAGACGCCCCCTCGGCGCGACAGTGGCGGCCTGTTCAACCTTTGGCGCCGACACCATGCCGCTTCTCACCGTCACCGTCACCCCGGGTGCCTTCGACCCGTCCGCCCAGGCCAGGCTCGCGCGCGGCCTCACCGAAGCGGCCTTCGAGGCCGAATCGATTCCCCCCGAAGCCGGGCCACGCGCCCGCGGCATCGTGCTGATACAGGAGCTGGCGCCGGGCCAGTTCTATTCCGCGGGCGAGCCGGCCGACAGCCTGGTGCGCGGCGTCTTCGCCTCGCTGCAGGTGAGCGCCGGGGTGCTCGACGGCGCCCGCAAGGCCCGGCTCGCCGCGGCGGTGCAGGCCGCCGCCGAAGCGGCCGCGCCCGACCGCAGCCGGCCCGTCGTCACGTCGCTCGAGATCCGCGAAGTGCCCGAGGGCAACTGGGCGCAGAACGGCCGCATCGCGCGCTTGCCCGAGATCACCGCCACGGCCCGTTTCGGCCATTTGGTCGACGCGCTCGCGCCGGCTCGCGCGTGAGTCAGCTTGTCGTGCCGGGCTCGACGTAGTGCCGCGCGAGTTCGGGCGGCAGCGGCGAGTCGAGTAGCACCGCAGCCAGGCGCAGCGCATCGCAGGCTTCGTCGGCCAGCGGGCCGGGCGGCTTGTGGCGCAGCGCCGCGTCGGTCCAGTGGCGCACCAGCACGGGCTTCAACATCCACGGCAGCGTCTGCACCTCCTGCAGCGCGTGCACCAGGCCGTCGGCGTCGGGCGCTTCGCAGGGCGGCAGCGCTTCGCCTTGCAGCCACGGCAGCATCACGCTGCGGTACCAGCCTTCACCGTCGGGCACGAGGCGCGCGAGGAAGGCGGTGAGCCGGGCGATCTCGCGGCGGGTGTGCAGCGAGGTGTCGGCGATGTCGGGGAAGCTGCCGCGCGACGGCGCCACGGGCGGCGCCTCGCCCAGGCGCTGGCGCATCAGCAGCAGGTGCAGGCGGTCGATGGGGCGGATCTGCCCGTCGGCGGCCATCACGCGCCGCGCCGCGGCCATCAGGTGCTGGCGGTCGGGCAGCGGGGCCTTGGCCGCGCGGGCCAGCAGCAGGCCGAGCCAGGGCAGGCGGGTGGCGGGGCCGAGCTTCTTGACGTCGTCGCGCACCTCGCGCGCGGTGCTGAGGCCGGCGGTTTCGTCCTGCCAGGCGCGCCGCTCACGGCGGCTGCCCGGGGTGGCCAGCAGCGCGAGGATGGCGGCGCGCAGCTCGCCCGGGCCGTTGAGGCGCGACAGGCGCTCAATCGCCTCGCGTTCGTCTTGCGCACTGAAGGCGCGCGGTTCGGGCGTGGCGGCGGGCTCGGGGTCGTCGTCGTGCGAGGTCATGGGAGCAGCATAGGCGATGGGGGCGGCGGCGGCGACGGCAGCCACCACGGCGCGCACCGCCTCCGGCACGGGTATGGGCGCCGCGCGGCGCGGCTCGTCAGCCTGCGTGCCGGCATCAAGCCTGGGAGCGGGCAGCGGGTCGACCGCGCGGCCGTAGAGGCGGCGCAGGCGCTCGGGCAGCGGCGGGTGCGTGGCCAGCCAGTCGGCCGGCGCCTGCAGCAGCATGGCCGCGAGCAGGCGCGCGGGCACCCGCGCGAGGCGGTCCTCGTGGTGCTGGGCCTGGTGCCAGACCTTGCGCAGCACGCCGCCGAGGCCGTCGCGGCTGCGGGTGAACTGCACCGCGCAAGCGTCGGCCAGCAGCTCGCGCTGGCGCGACACCGCGGCCTGCAGCAGCTGCCCGGCGAGCCAACCCAGCAGACCCGCGGCCACAAACACCGGGCCCACCAGCAGCCCGAAGGCCGAACGGCGCCCGGCCTCGTCGGCCTCCAGCAGCTTGTGGCCGTAGCCATGCACCAGTGACAGGCCCCACACGAGCGCAAGCAGCTGCATGTTGAGGCGCAGGTCATCTTGATGGATGTGGCCGAACTCATGCGCGACCAGGCCTTGCAGCTCGTCGCGCGTGAGCCGGTCGAGCGCGCCCTGCGTCACGGCCACGATCGCGTCGTCGGGCGACCAGCCGGCGGCGAAGGCGTTGATCGCGTCTTCGCGGTCGAGCAGGTAGACGGCCGGGCGCGGCAGGCCGCTGGCGATCGCCATCTCGTCGACGATGTTGAGCAGGCGGCGCTCGCTCAGGCCGCGTGCGTCGAGCAGCTCGCGGCCGCCGGCCCAGTTCGCCACGTGGGCACCGCCGCCGGTGCGCAGGCGGCCGAGTTCGACCCACGCGCCGCCCAGCACGAAGAGCAGCACGACGGCGGTGTTGGTCTCGATGAAGAGCGGCGGCAGCGGCAGGTCCCACGAGAGCAGCCAGCGCAGCGCCCACCACACGCCGATCAGCAGGCCGTTGACGGCCAGCACCAATCCCAGCAGCAGCAGCGCAAAGAGCATCAGGAGCCGCTGCGTGGCGCGGCGGGCGTCGTCCTGCTGGTCGCGGAAGCGCATCGCGGGTGGCCCCGCTCAGGCCGCTGCGTTCAGAGCTGCACCCGCACCGGGGCGCGCTCCGCGTCGCTGGTGGTGGCCTGCAGCATGGCCGCCTCGCGGAAGCCGAACATGCTGGCCATCAGGTTGGTGGGGAACTGCTGCGCCGCGTTGTTGTAGTCGAGCGTGGCGTCGTTGAAGAGCTGGCGCGCGAAGCCGATCTTGTTCTCGGTGCTGGTGAGTTCCTCGGCCAGCTCGCGCAGGCTCTGGTCGGCCTTGAGCTCGGGGTAGGCCTCGACCACCGCCATCAGCCGGCCCATCGCGCCGGCGAGCGTCTGCTCGGCGACAGCCAGGCTCGTCACCGCGCCGGCCGCGGCGGGGCGCGTGCGGGCCACGTCGGCGGCGGCCTTGGCCTGGTTGCGTGCGGCGGTCACGGCTTCCAGCGTTTCGCGTTCGTGCGCGGCGTACTTGCGCGCCACTTCCACGAGGTTGGGGATCAGGTCGTAGCGGCGCTTCAGCTGCACGTCGATCTGCGCAAACGAGTTGCCGATCACGTTGCGCAGGCGCACGAGGCGGTTGTAGGCGCCGACGCCCCAGAAGACCAGGATGGCCAGGACGATCACGCTCACGATCTGCACGGTGGTCATGGATGCTCCCTCCAGTTGGACGCGAGCGGACTCTACGACACGGGCCAGGCGCTTCGGTGCACGTCGAAGCATTTGGTGACGCAGCCGAGGCATGATCCGTGGAAATGAGCGCACCCGAGCCCCGCTTCGCCCGCATCGCGTCGACCATCGGCGACCCCACGCGCGCCCGCATGCTGTCGGCGCTGATGGGCGGCGGCTTTCTCGCCGCGGGCGAGCTGGCGCAGGCGGCGGGCGTGACGGCGCAGACCGCGAGCAGCCACATCGCCAAGCTGGTGGAGAGCGAACTCGTGGTCGTGCGCGTGCAAGGCCGCCACCGCTACTTCCGCCTTGCCGATGCCGACATCGCGCATGCGCTCGAAGCGCTGTCGCTGGTGGCCGAGCGCAGCAGCGTGGCCGACAAGTGGGAGCGCGAGCCCTACAAGCGGCTGAAGGCGGCGCGCACCTGCTACGGTCACCTCGCGGGTGAGCTGGGCGTGCAACTCTTCGAGGGCCTGCTCGCGCGCGGCACGCTGGTGCCGGCCGAGGGGCAGTTCGTGCTGAGCGAGGCCGGGCGTGCCGAGATGGCCGGTCTCGGTGTCGACGTGCCCTCGGGCCGGCGCTTTGCCTATGCCTGCCTCGACTGGTCGGAGCGTCGCGATCATCTCGCGGGCAGCTTTGCGGTCGCGTTGCTCGACCACGCCCTCGAACGCGGCTGGCTGCGGCGTACCGGGGCCTCGCGCGCCCTCTCGCTCACCCCGTCGGGTGCGAAGGCGCTGTCACCGTGGCTCGATCAGCGCAAGTCCATTCGGTCGGTGGCGTCGAAGGCGGTGGGCGGCTCGGGGTTGCGCGAGCGCCAGGCCTTGTAGCCGCGCATGCGCAAGGCACACGCAGGGCAGTGGCCGCAGCCGTAGCCCCACTCGTGGCGCTGCGTGCGGTCGCCGAGGTAGCAGGTGTGGGTGTGTTCGACGATCAGGCGGATCAGCGCCTCGCCGCCGAGCGTGGCCGCGAGCTCCCAGGTCTGCGCCTTGTCGAGCCACATCAGCGGCGTCTCGATGCCCATCGGCGTGTCGAGCCCGAGGCTCAGCGCCACCTGAAGTGCCTTCAAGGTGTTGTCGCGGCAGTCGGGGTAGCCGGAGTAGTCGGTCTCGCACATGCCACCGACCATCACGTCGAGCTCGCGCCGGTAGGCCACGGCGGCGGCGAAGTTGAAGAAGATGAGGTTGCGGCCGGGCACGAAGGTGTTGGGCAGGCCGGTGGACGTCATCTCGATCGCGCGCTGCTGCGTGAGCGCGGTGTCCGACAGCTGGCCCAGCAGCGAGAGGTCGACCAGGTGGTCGTCACCCAGCCGGCCGCCCCAGCTCGGGAACTGGGCGTAGATCTGCGAGCGCACGGCGAGCCGGCATTCGAGCTCGACGCCGTGACGCTGGTCGTAGTCGAAGCCGATGGTTTCGACATAGTGGAAGTTGGACAGCGCCCATGCCAGGCAGACGGTGGAGTCCTGTCCACCCGAGAAGAGAACGAGGGCGCGGCGTGGCTTGGTCATCGGGCGATGGTAGCGAGGCCCTCGGCGCGCAGTGCGATGATTTCGCCCCATGGCCTCCCCCGATTCGGTGTTCGACCAGGTGCTGCCCCTGTTGGCCGAAGCCAGCGAGCGGGCTGTGATGCCGCGCTTTCGCCAGCTGCGTGAAGGCGACGTGATCGAGAAGGCGAAGGACGAGCTCGTCACCGTGGCCGACCGCGAAGCCGAGACGATCATCGAACACGGCCTGCTCGCGCTGTGGCCCGGCTCGCGAGTGGTCGGCGAAGAAGCCTGTGCGGCCAACCCGGCGCTGCTGCAGGGGCTGGACCGGGGCACGGTGTGGCTCGTCGACCCGCTGGATGGCACGGGCAACTTCGTGGCGGGCCGGCCGGTGTTCGCGGTCATGGCCTCGCTCGTGATTGACGGCGAGGCCATCGGCGCCTGGGTGCTCAACCCGGTGTCGGGCGAGCGCTGGCGGGCGCAGCGTGGCAGCGGCACCTTCTGCGACGGGCAGCGCATGCGGGTGCCGGATCGGAGCGTGCCGTTGCAAGAGGCGCGGGGCGCGGTGCTCACGAGATTCCTGCCGGCGGCGCTGAAACAGCAGGTCGAGGCGAAGCTCGGGCGCATCGGGCAGGCACTGCCGGGCGCGCGCTGTGCCGGCGTCGAGTACCCGGCCATCATCACCGGCCAGCAGCAGTTCGCCATGTTCTACCGCACGCTGCCGTGGGACCACGTGCCCGGCACTCTGCTGCTGCAGGAGGCCGGTGGCCATGTGGGGCGCTACGACGGCGGCGCATACCACGCCGGCGACGAGAGCGTGGGACTGCTGTCGGCCGCGGACGAGCCACTGTGGCACGCCCTGAAGGCCGCGCTGCTCTGACTCAGGTGCGCACTTCGCCCTGGCCGAGCACGATCCACTTCATCGAGGTGAGGCCTTCCAGCCCCACCGGGCCGCGCGCGTGGAACTTGTCGGTGCTGATGCCGATTTCGGCGCCCAGCCCGTACTCGAAGCCGTCGGCGAACCGGGTGCTTGCGTTGACCATCACGCTGGCCGAATCGACCTCGCGCAGGAAGCGCATCGCGTTTGGGTGATTCGTCGTGAGGATCGCGTCGGTGTGATGCGAGCCGTAGCGGTTGATGTGGGCGATGGCCTCGTCGACGCTCTTCACCACCTTGGCGCTGATGATGGGGGCGAGGTACTCCTCGCTCCAATCCTGCTCGGTGGCCTCGGCGAGCTTGGCCTGCGGCACGTCTTTCAGCAAGGCCAGCACGGTGGCATCGCCGCGCACCTCGACGCCCTTGGCGGCGAACACCGCGCCGATCTTCGGCAGGAATTTCGCGGCCACCGCCTCGTGCACCAGCAGCGACTCGGCGGCGTTGCAAGGGCTGTACTTCTGGGTCTTCGCGTTGTCGGTGACCTTGAGCGCGAGCTCGAGGTCGACCTCGGCGTCCACATACACGTGGCAGTTGCCGTCGAGGTGCTTGATGACCGGTACGCGGGCTTCGCGGCTGATGCGCTCGATGAGGCCCTTGCCGCCGCGCGGGATGATCACGTCGACCGACTCCGGCGAGGCGATGAGGTACCCCACCGCCGCACGGTCGGTGGTCTGCACCAGCTGCACCGCGTCGGCCGGCAAGCCCGCTTCGGTGAGGGCCGCTTGCACCAGCTTCCACAGCGCGAGGTTGGAGTGGATGGCCTCCGAGCCGCCACGCAGGATGCAGGCGTTGCCGCTCTTGATGGCGAGCGACGCGGCCTCGATGGTCACGTTGGGCCGGCTCTCGTAGATCATGCCGAAGACCCCGAGCGGCACACGCATCTGGCCCACGCTGATGCCGCTCGGGCGGCGCTTCACGCCGGTGATCTCGCCCACCGGGTCGGGCATGGCGGCGATCTGCTCGCAGCCTTCGGCAACGGTGGCGATCACCTTCTCGGTGAGGCGCAGGCGGTCGACCATCGGCGCGGCCAGGCCGGCTGCCTCCGCGGCGGCGATGTCTTTCCGGTTCGCTTCGGCCAGCGGTGCGGCGCTCTCGCGCAGCAGGCGGGCGAGTGCGGTGAGGGCGTGGTTCTTCGCGCTGGTGGAGGCCGCGGCCATGAGCGAGCTGGCAGCACGCGCGGCCGTGCCCATGCGGGCGATGGTGGCCTGGAGTTCGGTGGAGGTCATGGCGACATTTTGCCGCCGCGCGAGCCGACCTAGAAAGCGTGACATCGCGCACGTCAGCGTCTTCCCTACGCGGTTCTGCTTATAGGGTCTGGCGTGCCGACGACATGCCAGATGCCACACGGAAACCCGGCGTGATGCGCTCAAGCCCGTCTTCAGTGCGCCGAGTGGCCGGTCGATATGACGGAGGTGTATGACCAACCAAAAGCCTGTTGAGGTTTTCTTCATGAAGCATCTTTCCCTGCGACCGCTCGTGGCTGCGATCAGCCTTGCCCTGTGCGCTGGTACGGCGTTCGCGGACCCCACCTACAAGCTGAGCGGCTTCGGTACTCTCGCCGCCGTGCATTCCGATCTGGACACGGCCGACTTCACCGGCAGCGTGTTCCAGCCGAACGGTGCCGGCCACACCCGTTCGACCACCACCACCCCCGACAGCAAGCTGGGCGTGCAGCTCAACGCTTCCTTCAACAGCGAGTGGTCCGCCGTGGCCCAGGTGATCTCGCAATACCAGCACGACGCGTCGTACTGGCCGCAGCTCGAATGGGGCAACGTGACCTACAAGCCCACCGACGCGCTGAGCCTGCGCGTGGGCCGCATCGCGCTGCCGGCTTATCTCATGTCGGAGTCGCGCCTGGTCGGCTACGCCCACACCTGGGCGCGCCCGCCGCAGGACGTCTATGGCGTGCTGCCCCTGACCAGCAACGACGGCATCGACGCGACCTACCGCTCCAAGATCGGCTCGGCTCAGAACACCGTGCAGGCGTACTACGGCACCAACGAGGTCAAGCTCGCCGGTGGCGGCACGGCCAAGGCCAAGACGAGCTGGGGCATCAACGACACGGTGGAAGTGGGGTCGCTGACGCTGCGCGCGGCCTACACCTACCTCAAGGAAGATCTGCAGATCGACAGCTTGGCGCCGCTCTTCGCTGGCATGTCCATGATCCCCGGGCTGTACGAGAAGTACGACCCGCGCAACATGAACACCCACGCGCTCGCGCTGGGCGCGCAGTACGACCCGGGTGACTGGTTCGTGATGAGCGAGTTCGTCGACTACAAGGGTGACGGCATCCTGTCGGACAGCCGCTCCTGGTACGTGGCCGGTGGTTATCGCGTCGGCAAGTTCACGCCCTACCTGATCCATTCCGAGGTCAAGGCCCGGATCGAGGAAGACACGAGCCCGATGAGCGCGTTCATCACCCCGCTGCTTTACCAGGCGAACGCGACGCAGAAGACGACCGCAGTCGGTGTGCGTTATGACGTCTACAAGAACACCGCGATCAAGCTGCAATACGACCGCGTCCAGACCGGCTCGCGCTCGAACGGCCGGCTGAAGACCGAGGCCCAGCCCGGCAACAACTGGGGCTTCGTGCCCGGCAGCAAGGCCAACGTCGTGACGCTCGGCGTCGACTTCGTGTTCTGAGGAGGCGACGATGAAGAGGAGCAAAACGTTCGTCGTGGCCGCCATCGCCGTGGTGGGTTTCATCGGCAGCGCCGGCGCAGCCGATCTCGTGGTGATCGGCCATCCGTCGGCCGCCGCCATGAGCAAGGACCAGGTCGCCGATACCTTCCTCGGCAAGAACCCCAGCGCCTCGGTGGTCGACCTGCCGGAGTCGTCGCCCATTCGCGCCGACTTCTACAAGCAGGCCACCGGCCGCGATGCCGCGCAGGTCAAAGCCACGTGGTCGCGCCTGGTGTTCTCGGGCAAGGTGCAGCCGCCCAAGGAAGCGGCCGACGCCGCCGCCGTCAAGAAGGCCGTGGCCGCCGATCCGAAGGCGGTGGGCTACATCGAGAAGTCGGCCCTCGACGGCACGGTGAAGGTCGTCTCGACGCTGAACTGAGCCTCGCGCCGTGCCGAAATGGTGGGTGAGCCGCCTCGCGTGAGCGCGGGCTCACCCGCAGTCCCGACAGGAAAACACATGAAGTTCCGTACCAAGATCTGGAGCCTTCCGGTCAGCGCCGCGCTGGTGCTCATCGTCGGCGTGATCATCAGCGCCGCCATCGGTGCCCGCCTGTCGGCGGGCATCACCACCCTTCGCAGCGTCGACGACCCCTTCCTCGCGCGCGTGACTCAGGTCGACCGTGTCACCGAAAACGTGCGCCTCACCGTGCAGACCGCCACCGCCGAGGGTGATGCCGAGCGGCTGAAGGACGTGCAGGAGTTGGTGAAAGGTGGCCATGCCGCACTCGATGCGATGGCGTCACTCGCTGGCAAGAGCGAAGACGCGGCGGCCCTGCGCACCGCGTTCGACGCTTACCAGTCCGCCGCGGCGGCTGCAGCGAAGGGCATGATCGACAAGAGCCCCGACGCGATGGCTTCGGTGCAGAAGATGCAGGTCGCGCAAAAGGCGCTCGACCAGGTGCTGGCGGGCGCCAAGGAAGCGGCCCATGCGAAGGTCGATGCGCAGTACGAAGCGGCGTCGGCTGGGGTGCGCCTGAGCCTCATCGCCACCGTGCTGACCGGCTTGGTGGTGCTTCTCGCGCTCGGCGTCGCCTCGTGGGTCATCGTCAGCTCGGTGTGGAAGGATCTCGGCGAGGAGCCTGCGCAGCTGCGCGTGTCGGTGCGCCGCATCGCCTCAGGCGACCTCGATGTCGCCGTGGCGCCGGGCGCTCACCCCGAATCGCTGCAGGCCGCGCTCGGCCAGATGACAAGTGGGTTGCGCGAGATGGTCTCGCAGATCCGCATCACGAGCGACTCGATCGCCACCGCCTCCAACGAGATCGCCACCGGCAACCTCGACCTCAGCCAGCGCACCGAACGCACCGCGACCAACCTGCAACAGGCGGCCAGTTCGATGGAGCAGCTCACCGGCTCGGTGCGCCATACCGCTGACAGCGCCCACGGCGCCAACGAACTCGCCAGCTCGGCCTCGGGCGTGGCGGCCAAGGGCGGCGAAGTGGTCGGCCAGGTCGTGCAGGTGATGGAGCAGATCAGTGCCAGCTCGAAGAAGATCGCCGACATCATCGGCGTGATCGACGGCATCTCGTTCCAGACCAACATCCTCGCGCTCAACGCCGCGGTGGAAGCGGCGCGTGCCGGCGAGCAGGGCCGCGGCTTCGCGGTGGTGGCCGGCGAGGTGCGCTCGCTGGCGCAGCGCAGCGCACAGGCGGCCCGCGAGATCAAGGGCCTGATCGGCGAGAGCGTGGACCGCGTCGAATCGGGCTCGCGCCTGGTGCAGGACGCCGGCGCCACCATGAACCAGATCGTCGACTCGGTGAAGCGGGTGACCGCCATCATCGGCGAGATCACCGCCGCGTCGAACGCGCAGAGCAGCGACATCGGCCAAGTCAACGGCACCGTGGCGCAGCTCGACCAGATGACGCAGCAGAACGCAGCGCTGGTGGAGCAGAGCTCGGCCGCCGCCGAGAGCCTGCGCGAGCAGGCGGGCTTGCTGGCCCAGGCGGTGGCGCGTTTCCGCGTCGCCCGCGCCTGACGGGTGGTCAGGGCTGCCGGATCGCTTCGACCTGGATCACCAACCGCACCGTGTCGCCGATGAAGGGCAGGCCGTCGGTCATGCCGAAATCGCTGCGGCGCAGGGTGGCGCTGAGGTCTGCGCCGCAGACCTCGCGCTGCAGCTGCGGGTGCGGGTAGCAGCGAAGCGCCGGCGCCCGCAGGCTGAGCGGCAGCGACACGCCGCGCAGGGTGAACTCGCCGCGCACCTCGAGCGGTGCATCGCGCTGCCAGCGCCAGTTCCTCGCCACGAAATACGCGACCGGGTGGTCCTCGCTCGCGAGGTAGCTGCGGCGCAGCACGCCGTCGAGCGGTGGCACGCCGGTGTTGACCGACGCGGTGCGCACGGTGATCGACACCTCGCCGGTGCCCGCGGCAGCGTCGAGTTCGAGGCTGCCGCTCGTGTCGTCGAAGCGGCCGCGGCTGGTCGAGGTGCCGAAGTGCATCACCTCCCAATGCACCCGCGTGTGGGCCGGGTCGAGCAGGTAGGTCTCGGGCTGCGCTTGAGCCGTGGTCGCATGCCCCGAGAGCAGGCACCCACCCACGAGGAATGCTTTACGCATGGCAGTGCAAAAACAAGGTGCAAACGTGATCAAAGGCATGTGCTCAAAACAGGCTGTCTCGGGATAATGCGCCCATCTGAACAGAGGGTCATGGGCAGGTGAGGGGCGGGGATGTCAAAAGAATTGCGAACGCCACCCCACAGCACCGACTCGGCCGACGCCGGGCTCGCCGCGCGCGTGCAAGACGCGCAGACCGTCATGCTCTACGAGCGGGCGCAGACGTCCACGCTGGCCGGCGTGGGTTTCGCTCTGCTGGTGTGCGTGGGCCTTCTTCCCTATGTCGACGCACGCCTCGCCTGGGGCTGGTTCGTCTTGCGTTGTGCCGTGTCGGCCCTGCGCCTGGCGCTCACGCACCAGTTCGTGCGCAGCACGCTGCGGAGCGACCGCACCTGGCGGCGCTGGCTCGAGATCACGCTCGTGGCCGATGGCTTCACCTGGGGCATGGCCACGGCGTGGATCCCCGCCAGCACCAGCCCGCACGTGGTGGCGCTGCTGCTCACCTCGTTGGTGGGTGTGGCGGCGATCGGCATGTTCGTGCTGCAGCCGAGTTTTCGCGCCAGCTCGCTCTTCCTGCTGTCGATGCTGCTGCCGGCCGGGGCCGAGCAGATGATCAGTGGCACGCGCTATGGCCTCTTCGCCGGCATCGGCCTGTGGGTGTTTCTGGCGCTGGTGATGGTGGAAGCGCGGCGCTCCGAAGCGCGCATCCGCGAGCTGCTGACCTTGCGCTTCACCACCGACCGCATCTCCGAAGAGCGCGCCGAAGCGCTGCTGCTGGCGCAGCGCCAGAGCAGCGTGAAGAGCCAGTTCCTTGCCACCATGAGCCACGAGATGCGCACGCCGCTGCACGGCATCCTCGGGCTCACCCGGATGCTGAGGAAAGACGGCGCCATCACGCCCGAGAAACGGCCCGAAGAGCAGTTGCAGCTCATCGAGCGCGCCGGCGAACACCTGCTCACGCTGATCAACGACATCCTCGAGTTCTCGAAGCTCGAGGCGGGGCAGGTGCGCCTGTCGCCGCAGACCTTCGACCTCGCCGCGCTGATCGACGACGTGGTGTCGCTGTCGGTGCCCGGGGCCTTCCAGGCGGGCCTCTCGCTGACCACGCGGCTGCACATGCCGCGGCCCTGTCATGTGCGGGGCGACCCGTCGCGCCTGCGCCAGGTGCTGCACAACCTGATCGGCAACGCGATCAAGTTCACCGAGGCGGGCGCGGTGACGGTGGTGGCGAAGCACCGCGGCTCGCGCGCACGCATCGCGGTGCACGACACCGGCGTCGGCATCCCGGCCGACGAGCTGCCGCGCATCTTCGACGCCTTCCACCAGGCCGACAGCTCCTTCGCGCGCCGCTACGGCGGCACGGGGCTCGGCCTGACGATCGCGCGCGAGCTGGCGCGGGCGATGGGCGGTGATCTCGTGTGCACCAGCCAGCAAGGCCGCGGCTCGTGCTTCACCGTGACGGTCGAGTTGCCCGAAGCGCCGAACCCATCGCCCGCCGCGGCAGGCGAAGGTGCGGACGGCGTGCCGCTGCAGGGCCGTGTGCTGCTGGCCGAAGACAACCCCGTCAACGCCCTCGTGGCCGAGGCGGCGCTCAAGAACATGGGGCTCACCGTCGAGCTCGTCGAAGACGGCCTGCAGGCCGTGGCCTCGTTCCGAGCGTCGCCGCCCGACCTCGTGCTGCTCGATTGCCAGATGCCGGTGATGGATGGCTTCGAGGCGGCGCGGCGCATCCGCGAGCACGAAGGCGAACAAGGGCTGCCGCGCACGCCGGTGGTGGCGCTGACGGCGAATGCCCTGCAAGGTGACCGCGAGCACAGCCTCGCGGCGGGCATGGACGATCACCTCGCCAAGCCCTTCAAGGACGAGGATCTGCGCGCGGTGCTACGGCGCCACCTCGTCCCGGTATGAGCCTTATTGCTTTACCGCTTCGACCTGAATCAAGAGCTTGATGCTGTCGGGAATGCCCGGCACGCCGTAGTTGTTGCCGAACTGCGTGCGCTGGATCGTCGTCTCGAAGTCGCCGCCGCACACCTCGCGCTTGAGCATCGGGCTCGTGTAGCAGTTGAAGTTGGTGGCGGTGAGCGTGACCGGCTGGGTCTTGCCGAGGAAGGTCAGCGTGCCGGCGACGGTCGTGACCTTGTCGCCGTTGAAGCTGAACTTGTCGCCCACGAACTTGGCGGTCGGGTGCTCGGCGGCGTTGAAGAAATCCTTGCTCTTCAGGTGGCCGTCGAGCGGGCCCACGCCGGTGCTCACCGAGGTCGTGTCGATGGTGATCTCGGCCTTGCCGCTCTTGCCCTTCTCGAGCGACACGCTGCCTTCCTTCTTGTCGAAGCGGCCGCGGATGGTGCTGGTGCCGAAGTGCTTGGCCTCGAAGGTCACGAAGGTGTGCGAGGGGTCGATCGCGTAGGTGGCGGTCTCGGCCTGGGCCATGCCGGCAACGGCGAGCAGGGCGGAAACGAGCAGGGTCTTCTTCATCATGGGAGGGCTTCCTGTTGGGAGGGGTTGGGGATCAGAGGGGCGCAACGCCCGTCAGCGCGAACTTGAGCTTCACGTTCACTTCGTTGGCGACCATCGAGGTGTCTTTCCAGTCGCCGTCGCCGATTCGGAAATCGAGGCGCTTGAGCACGAAGCCGCCGGTGGCGGTGGTGGTGCCGCCCGCCTGCGCGAGCGCCACCGGCACGACGATGTTCTGACTGGCGCCCTTGATCGTGAGCTTGCCGGCCACTTCGTATTTGCCGGGGCCGGTGGCCTTGACCGTGGTCGACTGGAAGGTGGCCTGCGGGAAGGCCTTGGTGTTGAACCAGTCGGGCTTGGCGACTTCGCTCTCGGTTTCGCTCGACCCGAAGCTCACGCTCGCGAGGTCGACGGTGAAGGCGATCTTGGCGGTCTCGGGCTTCTTGGGGTCGAAGGCCACCTGGGCGTCGAACTTCTTGAACTTGCCGTCGACGGGCACGCCCATCTGCTTGCTGGTGAAGGCGATCTCGCTCTGGGCCGGCACGAGCTTCTGCTGGGCCGCAGCGCCGAGGGCGAGGGTGGCGAGCGCCACGGAGACGAAGAGTTTTTTCATGGGAGGCGGTCCTTTCACCGCGGGTTCAACTGCGCAGCGACATGCGGCCGATGAGCCCGTCGCGGTCGATGAAGTGGTGCTTGAACGCCGCGGCCACGTGCATCAGCACCAGCACCGCGAGCAACCAGGCCAGCCGTCCGTGCCAGGGCTTGATGGCTTCGGCCAGCGCCTTGTCGGGCGATACGAAGTCGGGCAGCGGCACGACGCCGAACCACACGATGGGGAAGCCCGCGGCCGAGCTGTAGGCCCAGCCCACCAGCGGCACCGCGAAGAAGAGCGCATACAGCGCCCAATGCGTGGCATGGGCGGCGAGCTTCTGCCAGGCCGGCGCCGGCAGGTCGGCCGGCGGCCGGTGCGTCAGTCGCCACAGGAGGCGCAGTGCCGAGAGGGCCAGGATCGTCACCCCCGCCCACTTGTGCCAGTTGTAGTACTTGAGCCGCTGCGGGGAGAACGGTAGGTCGCTCATGTACACGCCCATGCCAAACGCGCCGACGATCGCCAGCGCCAGGACCCAGTGGAACGCGATGGCGACGGCGCTGTAGCGGGTTGGGGTGGGTGTGTTCATGACCGGCACTCTACGGGGGCGGCGTTCAAAGCCGTTCATCGACCTTGTTGTGAACCTTCAAATTTTTGAACGTCCGGGCGCCCCGCTCAGACATGGGGCTTACGCAAAAGTGCCAAGACGCAAACCCTGTTCGTACTTTCCCTAGCGCGGGTTTGGCGCATGTTGCACCGCCACGCTCCACTCTTAGACTCGGCTCCCGATGGTTCAGGCCATTGAACAGCGTTCAATGGATTGAACGATACGCCCAAGGCGCCGCCGAGCGCCCACCCTGATCCAAGCGGGGGTTTTGCCTTCTCTTCATCGCATGCAACTCGCCGTGGCCACTGCACCTTCCACCACCAAGCCCGCCCTCGTGCCGGCCGTGGCGCGTGCCATGGCCTTGCTCGACCTGCTGGAAAAGGAGCGGGGTGCCATGAGCCTGGCCAAGCTCTCGGCCAGCCTCGCGCTGCCCAAGAGCAGTGTGCACGGCTTGTGCAACACCCTGGTGGCGCTCGGGTACCTGCGCCGCCAGGACGACGGCACGTTCTACATCGGCCCGCGCGTGATGGGCCTGGCCCATGCCTTTGCCGAACAGACCACGCCCGCCCAGGAGTTCGAGCGGCTCTGGGCGAGCCTCGGCACCGTGCCGCAAGAGACGCTCATCCTCTCGGTGCTCGATGGCACCGACGTCGTCTATGTCGGTGTGCGTAACGGCATGCGCCCGCTCGGCATGGCCTTCAGCGTGGGCATGCGCCTGCCCGCCCACCGGGCTGCCACCGGCCGCGCCATGCTGGCCTTCCACGACGAAACCTGGGTCCGGCGGCTCTACCCGGCGGCGCGCCTGCCGGCCTACATGAACCTGCCGGCGATGCGCCGCAGTGATTTGCTGCAGGAACTCGCCGAGACGCGCGAGCGCGGCTACAGCATCGACGACGAAAGCGTGCGCCAGGGCGTCTACTGCCTGGCCGCCGCGGTGCGCGGCGCGTCCGGCGAAGTGGTGGCCGGCCTAGGCGTGTGCATGCAGAAAGCGGGGCTCAAGGCTCGCTTCGTCGCCCAGCAGCGCGACACCGTGATCGACCTCGCCCGCCGGCTCTCCGAGCGGCTGGGCGCCTCGCCCTCACAAAGCTCCAAATGAACGACGACACACGAGCGGACACATGAGCGACGACATCATTCTCGAAACGCGCAAGCTCACCAAGGAGTTCAAGGGCTTCGTCGCGGTCAACCAGGTCGACCTGAAGGTCAAGCGCGGTCACATCCACGCGCTGATCGGGCCGAACGGCGCCGGCAAGACCACCTGCTTCAACCTGCTCACGCACTTCATCACCCCCACCTCGGGTCAGATCGTCTTCAACGGCAAAGACATCACCGGCGAGGCGCCGGCTCACATCGCGCGCCGCGGGATCATTCGCTCGTTCCAGATTTCGGCGGTGTTCCCCCACCTCACCGTGCTGGAGAACGTGCGCGTGGCGCTGCAGCGCAAGCTTGGCACCTCGTTCCACTTCTGGAAGCCCGAGCGTTCGCTGCACACGCTCAACGAGCGTGCGCTCGAGTTGCTGCGCCAGGTCGACCTCGAAAGCTACGCCGACAACACCACGGTGGAACTGAGCTACGGCCGCAAGCGTGCGCTCGAGATCGCCACCACGCTCGCGATGGAGCCCGAGTTGATGCTGCTCGACGAGCCCACGCAGGGCATGGGCCTGGAAGACGTGGACCGCATCCGCTCGCTCATCAAGAAGGTCTCGGCGAATCGCACCATCCTGATGGTGGAGCACAACATGAGCGTGGTGGCCAGCATCGCCGACACCATCACCGTCCTGCAGCGAGGCGCCACGCTCGCCGAAGGGCCGTATGCGGAGGTGTCGAAGAACCCGGCGGTGATCGAGGCCTATATGGGCAGTGCCAGCGTTGAGTTGAAGGGGGCGCATTGATGCTTGCCCATTGCTGCGCGGGCCGAGGCCACCGGGTGACCGGCTCCGCTCATGTCCCCCGGCCAGGCTGCGCCTGGCCTCCTCCTTTACTTCGCTGCGCCGGTCACCCGGTGGCCTCGGCCAGCACCAGCGGTGGCATACCAAGTTGTCGGCGTGCCTCCAGGGTGGCTGGCTCGCTGCGACAGGGCGCCGTGTGGAGCGAAGTAAAGGAGGAGAGGCGGGCGCAGCCCGACTCGGGGGACATGAGCGGAACACGGCGCCCTGTCGCAGCGAGCTCGCCCCACTCCAAGCAAAGGAAACACTGAAATGGGCACCAGGTTTCTAGAAGTCAAAGAACTCCAAGGCTGGTACGGCGAAAGCCACGTCCTGCACGGCGTGAACTTCCACGTCGACGAAGGCGAGGTCGTGACGCTCCTCGGCCGCAACGGCGCCGGCCGCACCAGCACCCTGCGCGCCATCATGGGCCTCATCGGCTCGCGCAAGGGCAGCATCAAGGTACGCGGCACCGAGGCCATCTCGCTGCCCACGCACCGCATCGCCCGCATGGGCCTCGGCTATTGCCCCGAAGAGCGCGGCATCTTCTCCACGCTCTCGTGCGAAGAGAACCTGATGCTGCCGCCCAAGCAAGCCGAAGGCGGCATGAGCATCGCCCAGATCTACGACATGTTTCCCAACCTGAAGGAGCGCGCCAACAGCCAGGGCACGCGCCTCTCAGGCGGCGAGCAGCAGATGCTGGCCGTCGCGCGCATCCTGCGCACCGGCGCCAAGCTGCTTCTGCTCGACGAAATCTCGGAAGGCCTCGCACCCGTCATCGTGCAGAAGCTCGCCGAGATGGTGGTGGCCTTGCGCAAGCAGGGCTACACCATCGTGATGGTGGAGCAGAACTTCCGCTTCGCCGCACCGCTGGCCGACCGCTTCCTCGTCATGGAGCACGGCCGGATCATCCAAGAGTTCACCCAAGCGCAACTGCCTGACCGCATGGCCCAGCTCCACGAGTACCTGGGCGTCTGATACCTGCTCGTTCTCTCACCACCACCAGGAGAAACACACCATGATGAAACTCAAGAACATCGCCGCAGCAGCCGCCATCGCGTGCACCAGCGCGCTTCTTCCCGCCCAGGCCCAGATCTCGGGCGACGTGATCAAGATCGGCATCATCACCGACATGTCGGGCCTGTACTCCGACATCGACGGCCCGGCTGGCGTCGAAGCCATCAAGATGGCCATCGCCGACGCGGGCGGCAAGATCAATGGCAAGACCATCGAGCTCGTCTCGGCCGACCACCAGAACAAGCCCGACATCGCCGCCGCCAAGGCGCGCGAGTGGTTCGACACCAACGGGCTCGACATGCTGATCGGCGGCACCAACTCCGGCACCAGCCTCGCGATGGCGAAGGTGGCGGCCGAGAAGAAGAAGGTGTTCATCTCGGTCGGTGCGGCTACCTCGGCTCTGACCAACGAGCAGTGCAACCCCTACACCGTGCACTGGGCCTACGACACCGTGGCGCTCGCCAAGGGCACCGGCAACGCGGTCGTGAAGGCGGGCGGCAAGAGCTGGTACTTCCTGCAGGCCGACTACGCCTTCGGCGCTCAGCTGATGAACGACACCTCGGCCGTGGTCAAGGCCGCGGGCGGCAATATCGTGGGCTCGGTGAAGCACCCGCTGTCGGCGAGCGATTTTTCGTCCTTCCTGCTGCAGGCGCAGTCGAGCAAGGCGCAGATCCTCGGCCTCGCCAACGCCGGTGGCGACACCATCAACAGCATCAAGGCGGCCAACGAGTTCGGCATCACCAAGACGATGAAGCTCGCCGGCCTGCTGATGTTCATCAACGACGTGCACTCGCTGGGCCTCAACGCCACGCAAGGCATGTACCTCACCGACAGCTGGTACTGGAACCGCGACCCCGAGACGCGCGCGTGGAGCCGCAAGTTCTTCGAGAAGATCAAGCGCATGCCCTCGTCCATCCAGGCCGGCGACTACTCGGCCGCGCTCAACTACCTGAACGCCGTCAAGGCCACCGGCAGCGACGATGCCGACAAGGTGCTGGCCCAGATGAAGAAGACCAAGGTCAACGACATCTTCGCCAAGGGCGGTTTCATCCGTGACGACGGCCGCATGGTGCACGACATGTACCTGATGCAGGTGAAGACGCCCAAGGAGTCGACCGAGCCATGGGACTACTACAAGGTGGCGCAGACCTTCAAGGGTGAAGAGGCCTGGACCACCAAGGCCGAATCCAAGTGTGCTCTCTGGAAATAAGCGCTGCCCGCGGCGCGGGCTGAGCCTGCGCCGCCGTCCAACAAGACACCGCCATGACTGAAATCTTCGGCATTCCCATACAAGCCTTCATGGGCCAGCTGATGCTGGGCCTGGTGAACGGCTCGTTCTACGCCATGCTGAGCCTCGGCCTGGCGGTGATCTTCGGCCTCCTGGGCATCGTGAACTTCGCGCACGGCGCGCTGTACATGATCGGTGCCTACGTGGCCTGGTTCTCGCTCGAGAAGTTCGGCCTCAACTACTGGATGGCGCTCATCGTGGCGCCGCTGGTGGTGGGGGCGCTTGGCCTCGTGATCGAGCGCACGCTGCTCAAGCACCTCTACAAGCTCGATCCGATCTACGGCCTCTTGCTCACCTTCGGCATCTCGCTGATCTTCGAAGGTGTGTTCCGCGAGCAGTACGGCGTGTCGGGCCAGTCGTATTCGGTGCCCGAGGCGCTGCAGGGGGCGACCAACCTCGGCTTCATGGTGCTGCCCAACTACCGGGCGTGGGTCATCGTGGCCTCGCTCATCGTGTGCCTGGGCACCTGGGCGCTGATCGAGAAGACGAGCCTCGGCGCCAAGCTGCGCGCCGGCACCGAGAACCCTGCGCTGGTGCAGGCCTTCGGCATCAACGTGCCGATGATGGTGATGTTCACCTACGCAGGCGGTGCCGCCCTCGCCGCATTGGCCGGCGTGCTGGCCGCGCCGGTGATCCAGATCACGCCGCTCATGGGCACCAACCTCATCATCGTCGTCTTCGCGGTGGTGGTGATCGGCGGCATGGGCTCCATCCTCGGCTCCATCCTCACCGGCCTCGCGCTCGGGCTGGTCGAAGGCCTGACGAAGGTGTTCTACCCCGAGGCCTCGAACATCGTCGTCTTCGTGATCATGGCCATCGTGCTGATGATTCGCCCCGCCGGCCTCTTCGGCAAGGAGAAATAAGGCATGGCCCTCCAAGCCACCACCCAGACCCGCAACGCGCGCATCGCATGGGCGGTGCTCTTCGCGCTGCTCGCGATTGCGCCCTTCGTCGGCCTGTATCCCGTCTTCATGATGAAGGCGCTGTGCTTCGCGATCTTTGCCTGCGCCTTCAACCTGCTGCTCGGCTTCACCGGCCTCTTGTCGTTCGGCCACGCGTGTTTCCTCGGCTCGGCGGCGTATGCCACCGGCTGGCTGGTGCGCTCGGCCGGCCTCACGCCCGAACTCGGCCTGATCGCCGGGGTCGGGGTCGCGGCGCTGCTCGGCCTGGTGGTGGGGCTGATTGCCATCCGCCGCCAGGGCATCTACTTCGCGATGATCACGCTCGCGATGGCGCAGATGGTGTACTTCGTCTGCCTGCAGGCGCCCTTCACCGGCGGTGAAGACGGCCTGCAGGGCGTGCCGCGCGGCAAGCTCTTCGGTGTCTTGCCGCTCGGCAGCGACATCGCGATGTACTACCTGGTGCTGGCGATCTTCGCGGCGGTGTTCCTCGGTATCCTGCGCATCGTGCACTCGCCCTACGGCCAGGTGCTCAAGGCCATCCGCGAGAACGAGCCGCGCGCCATCTCGCTCGGCTACGACGTCGACCGCTACAAGCTGCTCGCCTTCGTGCTCTCGAGCGCGCTCGCCGGCCTGGCTGGCTCGCTCAAGACCCTGGTGCTTGGCTTCGCCACGCTGACCGACGTGCACTGGTCGCTCTCGGGCGAGGTGATCCTGATGACGCTGCTCGGCGGCCTGGGCACCTTCGCCGGCCCGGTGATCGGCGCCTTCACCATCATCGGGCTGCAGAACTTCCTCGCCGACCGCGTGGGCTCGTGGGTCACGGTGATCATCGGCGTGATCTTCGTGGTGTGCGTGATCGCCTTCCGCCGCGGCTTCGTGGGCGAGTTGATCGCCTGGCAGCAGCGCAAGAAATGACGACCCCCACGTCCACGTCGTTCAATGCCCCCCGAGGGTGCGCAGGCCTGTCATGACCATCGAGATCCCGAAGGAAGCCCGTCAGGAGGCCATCGCCTCCATCGAGCGCTACTTCCAGGAGAACATGGAAGAGCGGATCGGTAACATCGCCGCGGGCGCGCTGCTCAACTACTTTCTGGAAGAGATCGGCCCCGTCATCTACAACCAGGCGGTGACCGAAGTGCAGGAGCGGCTGCGCGTGCGCGTCGACGAGCTCGACGTCGAGGTGCACGAAGACGAGTTCCAGTACTGGCGCCGGCAGGGCGGCCCGGGCAAGAAGCGCTGAGCCGGCGCGACCTCAGCGGGCGCACTGGCGGCCGGGCTTGAGCTCGACCATCACCACCTCGGTGGGCGTGTCGCCCACGTTTTCGCCGATGTGGTCTTCTCCCGCCGAATACAGCGTGTCGCCCGCCTTGAACTCGCGGGCCATCGTGCGGCCGTCGGCCAGCGTGAGCCTGCGCTTGAAGGGGGCGAGCGCCACCACCACGAAGTTCGGGTGCCGGTGCAGTTGCGTCTTGTCGCCCGGTTGATCGTGGTAGCGCAGCACCCGCACGCAGGCGTTGTCGAGCACCACGCGGTACTTGTCGCCGTCGGTGAGGGTCGGGTCCTGCGCGAGCGCGGGGCCGCAGAGGGCGGGAAGCAGCAAAAGGGCGAGGCGGTTCATGAAGGTCTCCGGCGTTGAGCTGACCCAAGGCTAGGCGCCGGCCCTGCTGGACGTAAGGCGCAGGCTTGCACAAGGGGGCCGCAATCCTGCATAAGGTCGACCCATGCTCAACTGGAACGACCTGCGCTACTTCGTCGCCCTGGCCCAGCACGGCAGCACGCTCGCCGCCGGGCGCGCGCTCGGAGCCGACGCGTCCACGGTGCAGCGGCGCATTGCCGAGCTGGAGCGCCACACCGGCCAGCCGCTCGTCAAGCGCGAGCCCACCGGCTACCAGCTCACCGATTTCGGCCGCCACATGCTGCCGCACGCGCAAGCCGTGGCCCAGGCGGTGCAGGCCTTCGAGTGGCAGCTCGCGGTGGCGGCGCGCGACGTGGCCGGCGTGGTGCGCGTGACCTGCCCCGAGCCGCTCGTCACGCGCATCGGCGCGTCGCTGCTGCTCGACCGATTCCAGGCACGCTACCCCGAGCTGCGCGTGGAGTTCGTGATGAGCGACCAGTACCTCGACCTGCACAAGGGCGAAGCCGACATCGCCCTGCGTTCCGGCGACACCGACGACGGCGCGCTCATCGGCCGCAAGATCGGCGATTCGCTGTGGGCCGTGTACGGCAGCGGCCGCTACCTGGCGCAGCACGGGCGCCCACGTTCCGTCGACGAGCTCGTGTCACACGCGCTGGTGGGCCTGGACGAGGGAATGGCCCAGCACCGGGCCGCCCAGTGGCTGCAGCAGATTGCGCCCGGCGTGGTGCCGGTGGCGCGCAACAGCAGCGTGCTGGGCCTGCTGCACTCGGTGAAGGCCGGCGTCGGCCTCGCGCCCTTGCCCACGGCGCTCGGCGATGCCGAGCCCGAGCTGGAAAAGGTGCTCGGCCCCATCCCCGAGCTCACCCGCATCTGGCGTGTGCTCACCACGCCCGAGCTGCGGAAAAGCCCGCGGGTGGCCGCGTTCTTCGACTTCATCGTCGACGAGATCGACACCCTGCGGCCCATCATCACGGGTTAGGTACATTGCCACGACAAGGAGACTCCCCCCATGAAATACACCGGAAGCTGCCACTGCGGACGAGTCGCCTTCGAGGTCGAAGGCGAGATCGGCACGGCACTGGCCTGCAACTGCTCGATCTGCCAGCGCAAGGGCTCGCTGCTGTGGTTCGTGCCGCGCGCGGAGCTGAAGCTCAAGACGCCCGAAGACGCCGCCAGCACCTACACCTTCAACAAGCACGTCATCAAGCACCGCTTCTGCCCGACCTGCGGCATCCACCCCTATGGCGAGGGTGTCGACCCGAAAGGCAATGCGATGGCCGCGATCAACGTGCGCTGCCTCGAAGGCATCGACCTCGATACGGTGAAGGTCCACCACTTCGACGGCCGCTCCAAGTGATCGCACGCGATGCCGGGCGCTGAGATCGCGCTGCTCGTCGTCGGCGCGGCGGTTGCCGGCTTCGTGCAGGGGCTGTCGGGCTTTGCCTTCGGCATGGTTGCGATGTCGATCTGGGTCTGGGCCATCGACCCGCGCGTGGCAGTCGTGATGTCGATCGCCGGCGGCCTGAGCGGGCAGATCTTCGCGGCCGTGCGCCTGCGCCGGGGCCTGCAGTGGCCGCTCCTGTGGCCCTTCCTGGCCGGCGCGCTGGTGGGCGTGCCGCTGGGCGTGGTGGTGCTGCCCTATGTCGATGCGGTCGTCTTCAAATTCGGCCTCGGCGTGACGCTGATGGTGTGCTGCTCGGCCATGCTCTTTGCGCAGCGCTTCCCGCGCATCACCCGCGGCGGGCGCATCGGCGATGCGCTGGCTGGCACCGCCGGTGGCGTGATGGGTGGGCTGGGCGGGTTCACCGGCGTCGTGCCCTCGCTGTGGTGCACGCTGCGCGGCTGGGACAAGGACACCGCCCGCGCCGTGCTGCAGAACTTCAACCTCGCCGCGCTCTCGGTCACCTTCGCCACCTACGTGGGCAGCGGCATGGTCACGCGCGAGATGTGGCCGCTCTTCGGGGCGGTGATCCCGGCGCTCTTCATTCCCTCGGTGCTGGGCACGCGCTTGTACGTGGGGCTGAGCGAGACCTCGTTCCGGCGGGTGGTGCTGGGCTTGCTCACCGTCTCGGGGGTGGTGATGATCGTGTCGTCGCTTCCCGTGCTGTTGAAGAGATGACATGGCCGACATCGCCTTCCTCCACACCTCGCCCGCGCACGTGGCCACCTTCGATGCGTTGGTGAAGGACGTTGCGCCGCAGCTTACCGCTTCGCATCTGGTGCGCGAAGACTTGTTGGCGCGGGCGCAGGTCGAAGGCCTCGACGATCCGGGCCTCATCGCCGGCGTGCGCTCGGCACTGCAATCGGCGGCGAGCCAATCTCGTGTGGTGGTGTGCAGTTGTTCCACCCTCGGCGGCTTGGCCGAGGCGACGCGCGCGAGCGTGCCCATCACCCGCATCGACCGCGCCATGGCCGACGAGGCCGTGCAACGCGGTGCGCCGGTGCTGATGGTCGCCGCCGTGCAGAGCACCCTGGAGCCGACCGCGCAGCTGCTGCGCTCCTCGGCCGAGCGCGTCGGCCGGCCGCTCGCGATGCGCTCGCTGTGCGTCGAAGAGGCCTGGCCTCATTTCGAGGCGGGCCGGCGCGAGGCCTACCTCGATCGCATCGCAAGCGCCGTGCGCCGGCACGCGAAACCCGGCGACACCGTCGTGCTCGCCCAGGCCTCGATGGCCGGCGCGGCCGATCTGCTGGCCGACACCGGCCTCCTGGTGCTGAGCAGCCCCCGGCTCGGAGTGGAAGTCGCTGTCCGCGTGTGCGGTGGCTGATGAGGCCTTGGTGCAGAACACAACCACCACCTTCGAAGGCGGCTGCACCTGCCGGCAGCTGCGCTACCGCCTGACCAGCGCACCGCTCATCGTGCACTGCTGCCATTGCCGCTGGTGCCAGCGCGAGACGGGCGCATCGTTCGCGCTCAACGCGATGATCGAAGCCGACCGGGTGCAGCGGCTGACGTCTGGCGAGGTCGAGACCGTGCTCACGCCGTCGGCGAGCGGCAAGGGCCAGAAGATCGTGCGCTGCGCCCACTGCCGCATCGCGGTGTGGAGCCACTATGCAGGCTCTGGCGATGCGGTGTGTTTCGTCCGGGTGGGCACGCTCGACGAGCCGGATCGTTTGCCGCCCGACATCCACATCTACACGCAGTCGAAGCAGCCGTGGGTGCAGCTGCCGCCCGGTGCATGGGCAGTGCCTGAGTACTACCGCGCGTCGGAGGTCTGGCCGGCCGAGAGCCTCGCGCGGCGCGAGGCCCTGATCCGCAGGCTCAGGCCGCCGCTTTAGCTGTTCGGCTTGGGCTTGGGCGGCTGAGGCCGCATCAGGCCCTCTTGCGCGACGGAGGCGACGAGCCGCCCGTCCTGCGTGTAGATGCTGCCGCGGCAGAAGCCGCGCGCGCCATTGGCGGCCGGGGAGTTGGTGGCATAGAGCAGCCAGTCGTCCATGCGGAAGCTGTCGTGGAACCACATCGCATGGTCGAGGCTCACGCCTTGCACGCTGCCGTTCATGAAGCTCAGCCCGTGCGGCAACAGCGCGGCGCTCAACAGGCCGAAGTCGGACGAGTAGGCCAGCATCGCCTGGTGCAGCACCGGGTCGTCGGGCAGGCGGTCGGAGGCGCGGAACCACGAGTTGTTGACCGCCGCGCGCTCGCCGGCTGGCGGTGGGTTGAGCGGGTTGAACGGCTCGCAGTGGCGGATGTCGATGGCGGTCTCGGCATGCAGCACCGCGCGCAGACGCTCGGGCAGCTTGTCGAAATGCTGGCGGCGCAGCTCGTGCACGCTCGTCAGGCCGTCGGGTGGCGGCACCTGGGGCATCGGGTCCTGGTGCGACACGCCTTCTTCCTTCACATGGAAGGAGGCGGCGAAGTTGAAGATGGGCTGGCCGTGCTGGATGGCGACCACGCGCCGGGTGGTGAAGCTGCCGCCGTCACGGATGCGCTCCACGTCGTAGACGATCTTGGCCTGCTTGTCGCCGGGGCGCAGGAAGTAGGCGTGCAGCGAATGCACGCTGCGGTCGCGCTCGACGGTGAGCGCGGCCGCCATCAGCGCCTGGCCCAGCACCTGGCCGCCGAAGACGCGCGGGCTGCCGATGTCGCCGCTGATGCCGCGGAAGAGGTTGTGCTCCAGTTGCTCGACCTGCAGCAGTTCGACCAGCTCTTGGACTTGGGTATTCATGGGCGAAATGATCTCACCAAACCCGCCGCTTACCATCGCGCGGCCCCGTCCACTGCGCGCTCACCGTGTCGAAACCTGCTCAACGACTCCACGCCTTGTCCTTCCTGCCCTGTGTCGTCGCGAGCTGCCTCGTGCTCGCAGCGAGCGCGGCCCGCGCCCAGGCGAGCACCTCGCCGTCGGCGGTACCCGCCCCCAGCAACGAGGCGATGCAGGAATGCGCCGCCATCGGCTCGGCCGCCGACCGGCTGGCCTGCTACGACAAGCTCGCCGGCCGCGCGCTGCCCGCGCCACCGCCGGCCGAGGTGCCCATCGCCACCACGCAGATGGCTCCGCAAGGGGCGGCCACCGCCCCGGCTCACGAGGTGAAGCCCGAGGCGAGCCCGCTGTCGCAGTATTGGGAGCTCGACGCGGGCGACAAGCGCGGCACCTTCAACCTGCTCGGCTATCGCGCCAACTACGTGATGCCCCTGCACAAGACCAACCGCATCAACCGTGCGCCGCAGTCGCCCACGCAGGCCGCGGTGAACCAGCCGAACTACCGCGACGTCGAGGCCAAGTTCCAGATCTCGCTGCGCACCAAGGCGGTCCAGGACGTGCTCGGCACGGGTGGCGACCTGTGGCTTGCCTTCACGCAGCAGGCCATGTGGCAGATCTGGAACGGCAAGGACTCCAAGCCCTTCCGCAACACCGACTACGAGCCCGAAGCCATCTTCGTGGTGCCGGTGCCCAAGGCCGTGCGGCAGCTGCCCTTCGGCTGGCAATGGCGGCTCGGGCAGTTCGGCCTCGCGCACCAGTCCAACGGCCAGTCGGACCCGCTCTCGCGCAGCTGGAACCGCGTCTACCTCGGCACCGGCTTCGAGCGCGGCGACCTGAACCTCACCGCCCGTGTCTCGCAGCGCCTGAACGAGAAGCTCGAGCGCGACAACAACCCCGACCTCGTCGACTACCGCGGCCGCACCGAACTGCAGCTCGGCTGGACGCCGGGCGCCAGCACGACCTCGCTGCTGTGGCGCAACAGCGCCCGGCGCAGCGACTGGGGCGCGCTGCAGTTCGAGTGGACCTACCCGGTGGCCAAGAGCCGGCCCAACGGCCTGCGCTGGTTCCTGCAGGCCTTCCACGGCTACGGCGAGACGCTCACCGACTACAACTTCAAGCAGACGAGCGTCGGCTTCGGGCTGAGCTTCATGCAGTTCTGAACTGAAGCGAAGCCCGCTTCGCTGTCAGTTGATGGCGAAGCAATACAGCAGCCCGGCACCGCCGGTGGCCTTGAGCGCATCCGGGCTGCAGCCGCGCGAGGGGTGCGACGAGTTCCACGACTTCGCCTCGGCCGACTCGTTGAGCCCCATGCGGTCGTGGTGGCCGACGATGGCGCTGCCTTCGCCGCTGGACGTCCAGTTGTTGCAGGTGGCGCTGGCGGCGCGGCCGTCGGGCAGCGAGCCGGTCAGGATGTCGTGCAGGTTGGGCGTGTCGCCGCGGCCGTTGGTCACGCCGCCCTTCTCGGTGAGTGCGGTCTGCTTGGTGAGCTTGTTGTTGGCGCTGTGCAGGTCGTCGACGCTGGTGGCGATCACCTCGCCCTTCACGTTCTGCCACGGGCCGCTGCCGATGCGGTCGCGGGCGTTCACGGCGGTGCCGCCACTGCTGGCACTGGTGCTGAGGTAGGCGCGCCAGGTGCGCTGGCCCATGCCGGCGGCGTCGGCGAGCGACTGGCAGTGCTTGTCGGCGCCGGCGAGGCCGCCGAAGTCGGCCCCCTTGCCGCTGCCGGTGCTGGTCACGAAGAAGGTGGTGGGGTTCTTCGGCGCCATCGAGCCGCAGGCGGCGAGGGCGACGAGGGAGATCGAGAGCAAGGCCGGCAGGTGGAAGCGAGCGTTCATCGGGTGTCTCCTGTGGGGGTGGGCGCCGCATCTTCCCACCGCGCAGAGTCCCGTGTCATGCCCGGGTTGTCACGCCCCCCTTCGGCAGGTGCGGGGCAGGCGGTCGTGCATGGCGGCCGCGGTGTCACGCAAGGCCTGGCTGGCGGGAGCGTGCTCGGCCAGGCGCGCCCAGAAATCTCGCGCCATCGCGGTGGCGCGCGCATCGGCCGCCAGATGCACCGGCTCGAAGGCGGCGTAGTCATGCAGCCCCGCGAACGCATCGGGCCGCCAGCGCATGGGCAGCATGTCATAGAGCGGCGCGAGGTTGAAGCGTTCGGTGGCCGGGGCGTCGGCCCACAGGCTCAGGTTGCCGAAGTGCATGTCGCTGTTGCCGATGAGGCGGCCGAAGCTGAGCAGCGTGTGCACGGCCTGCGCCTCCTGCGTGGCGAGGCGGCGCTGCGCGGCGAGTGCATCGCAGGTCGCGGCCCAGGTCTGGCGTGGGCCGGGGACGAAGGCCTGGTGGACGGCATCGAGCGGCACCGCATGGCGCCGGCCCCGGGCGCCGAGACGGTCGAAGCGCGAGGATTCGAGGTAGGTGCGCGTCGTCGTCTCGACGAGCCGGCTGGCTGCGACCGCGAAGCCGGCTTCGGTCAGCACCTGCAGGGCGAGGTGTTCCGCATGCAGCAGGTCGTGCCAGCGCTCGCCGAAGGGCGTGCCGCGCGGTGGCGTGAACTTCACCAGCACATGCTCGCCGGTGCCGAGCACCGCGAGGAACTTCGACTGCTCACCGCCGGCCGATGAGCCCGCCGGCAGGGTGGACGACACGTCGGCGGCGAGGGTGTCGTAACGAGGGCCGCGCTCCTGCAGCGGAATGGGGTGGCGCGCCGCCATCTCGGCCTGCGGCTCGCCGATGGAGATGGCGCCGGGGTGGTCGTCGATGCAAATGGCAGCGTAGAGCACCTGCTCCACGTCCCACTGCTCGGGGTTGCGGTCCAGGCCCAGGCGCTGCGCCCATTCGCGCCCCAGGAAACCTTGCAGCCGCAGCGGCGCCAGGAACCAGGGGAGTTCGTCGCGCGTCGTCACATCCAGGCCGTGCTCGGCGCTGACATGCACATGGGCCCCGGCGAGAAAGGTGAGGGTGCCGTATCGACGGGTGAGGCCGGCTTCATCGGTCCACCACAGCGGCTGCTGTGCAGGCAGCCCGCGGATGGTGTGTGGCAGGCCGTAGCGGGTGCGCTTGCCCGCGCCCAGCACCGCCAGGTCGCGCGACATGCCCTTGAGCACACGCGACAACGTGGCCTGGCTCTTGCCCGTGGCCTGCTGCAGCTCGGCCGAGGTGGCGAAGCCTCGCGCGGTCAGCAGCGATCGGACGCGGCTTGGCAGCTCTTGGGTGCTGGTCATTGAATAGAACCTCAGGCGCCCAGCCCCTCGAGAAAACAAGGGGTCTCAGGGCATCAGGGGTTCTATTTGAATAGAAAGTGAATAGAAAAATCAAGCCGCCTGACGGACGGCGCCTCGCCATTGCTGCATCAGGCTCTGCCATTTGTCGCGCGCGGCGGCGAGGTGGCGTGCCTTCACGTGGCCGTAGCCGCGGATGTCTTCGGGGATCTTCGCAATCGCGAGGGCCTGCGGCAGGTTGTCGGCGTTGAGCGTCGTCAGCACCTCGTCGAGGCTCGCGCGGTACTCGGCGATCAACGCACGTTCGGTCTGGCGCTCTTCGGTGCGGCCGAAGGGGTCGAAGGCGGTGCCGCGCAGACCCTTCAACTTGGCGAGCACGCGAAAGGCGGTTTTCATCCAGGGGCCGAAGCGCTGCTTCACCAGCTCGCCGCGCTCGTTGTGCTTGGCGAGCAGCGGCGGCGCAAGGTGGTAGTTCACGCGGTAGTCGCCCTCGAACTGCGAGGCGATCTTCTCCAGGAAGCCGGTCTCGGTGTGCAGGCGCGCGACTTCGTATTCGTCCTTGTAGGCCATCAGCTTGAAGAGGTAGCGCGCCACGGCTTCGGCCAGCTTCGTGCTGCCGAGCGGCGCTTCGGCGGTGCGCACCTTGTCGACGTAGGCGCGGTACTGCGCGGCGTAGGCGGCATTCTGGTAGGAGGTGAGGAACTCGACGCGCTTGCTCACCAGCTCATCCAGGTTGCCGGAAGGCTTGCGCACGAACTCGATCACCTGCGACGGCTGGGCCAGGGATTGCACCGCACGCAGGTCATGCGCCGCGCGGCGGCCCCACTCGAAGGCCAGCTGGTTGCGCTCGACCTGCACGCCGTTGAGTTCCATCGCGCGCATCAGCGAGGCGTGCGAGAGCGGCACCCGGCCCTTCTGCCACGCGTAGCCGAGCATCATCGGGTTGGTGTAGAGCGAGTCGCCGCAGAGCGCCACGGCGAGCTGCTCGGCATCGAAGGCGCCGAAGCCGTCGCGGCCTGCGGCGTTCATCAAGGCGGCTTCGCAACTCGCGGAGGGGAATTGCCAGTCGGGGTTGTGCACGAAGGCCGCGGTCGGCGAGCCGTGGGTGTTGAGCGCGACGAAGGTGCGGCCCTCGCGCACCACGGCGAGCGTGCCCTTGTTGGCGCCGACGATGGGGTCGCACGCGAGCACGAGGTCGGCCTCGGCGGTGCCGACCTTGGTGGTGTAGATCGCGTCCATGCTGTCGGCGATCTGGATGTGGCTCCAGGTGCTGCCACCTTTTTGCGCGAGGCCGGCCGCGTCTTGCGTGACGATGCCCTTGCCTTCGAGGTGCGCGGCCATGCCGAGCAGCTGGCCGATGGTGATGACGCCTGTGCCACCGACGCCCGCAACGACGATGCCGAAGGCGTGGTGGGTGTCGGGCAGCGTGGGCTCGGGCACGCCAATCTTCGATGGGTCAGGGCGTGAGACCTCGGTCTTCTTCGCCGACTTCAGCTGCCCGCCCTGCACCGTGACGAAGCTAGGGCAGAAGCCCTTCACGCAGGAGTAGTCCTTGTTGCAGGTGTTCTGGTTGATGCGGCGCTTGCGGCCGAACTCGGTCTCGACCGGCTCCACGCTCAGGCAGTTGCTCTGCACGGAGCAGTCACCGCAGCCTTCGCACACCAGATCGTTGATGACGACGCGGGTGTCGGGCTCGACCATCGTGCCGCGCTTGCGACGGCGGCGCTTCTCGGTGGCGCAGGTCTGGTCGTAGATGATGGCCGTCACGCCCTTGAGCTCGCGGTACTCGCGTTGCAGGCGGTCGAGCTCGTCGCGGTGGAAGACCTGCACGCCGGGCGAGAGCGTCACGCCGTCGTACTTGGCCGGGTCGTCGGTCACGATGCTGAGCGCGGCCACGCCCTCGGCCTTCAGGCTCTGCATGATCTGCAGCACCGAGTGGCCCTCGGGCCGTTCGCCCACACGCTGGCCGCCGGTCATCGCCACCGCATCGTTGTAGAGGACCTTGTAGGTGATGTTCACGCCCGCCGCGATGCTCTGGCGGATGGCGAGCAGGCCGCTGTGGAAGTAGGTGCCGTCGCCGAGGTTGGCAAAGATGTGGTTCTCGGTGGTGAACGGTGCCTGGCCCACCCAGGGCACGCCTTCGCCGCCCATCTGCGTGAAGGTGGAGGTGCTGCGGTCCATCCACACCACCATGTAGTGGCAGCCGATGCCGGCCACGGCACGCGAGCCCTCGGGCACGCGGGTGGAAGTGTTGTGCGGGCAGCCGCTGCAGAAGAAGGGCTGGCGGTCGCCGCTGTCGGCCTTGAGGGCCTGCAGCGACTTCTCTTTCGCGTCGATGAGCGCGAGGCGGGCGTCGATGCGGGCGGCGGTGTCGGCATCCACGCCGAGCTTCTTGAGCCGCTTGCCGATCGCCTTGGCGATGATCGCGGGCGTGAGGTCGGCCTGGGCGCGCAGCAGCCAGTTGGCGCTCGGGTTGGGCTGCGACCACTCGCCGCCGGTGGCGTCGCCCTCGGCTTCGTCGAACTTGCCGAGCACGTTGGGGCGCACGTCGGTGCGCCAGTTGTAAAGCTCTTCCTTGAGCTGGTACTCGATGACCTGGCGCTTCTCTTCGACGACCAGGATCTCCTGCAGGCCGGTCGCGAAGTCGCGGGTGATGGTGGCTTCGAGCGGCCACACCACGTTGACCTTGTGCAGGCGGATGCCGAGGCGGCGGCAGTCGTCGTCGGAGAGGCCGAGGTCGTGCAGCGCCTGGCGGGTGTCGTTGTAGGCCTTGCCGCTGGCGATCAGGCCGAAGCGATCGTGCGGGCCGCTGATGACGTTGTGGTTGAGCTTGTTGGCCCGCACGTAGGCGAGCGCGGCATACCACTTGTGATCCATGAGCCGCGCTTCCTGCTCCAGCGGCGGGTCGGGCCAGCGGATGTGCAGGCCGCCCGGCGGCATCACGAAGTCTTCGGGCAGCACGATCTGCACGCGGTCGGGGTCGACGCTGATGCTGGCCGACGATTCGACGATCTCCTGGATCGTCTTCATGCCGGCCCACACGCCCGAGAAGCGGCTCATCGCAAACGCATGCAGGCCCATGTCGAGGATGTCCTGCACGCTGGACGGGAAGAACACCGGCAGCCCGCAGGCCTTGAAGATGTGGTCGCTCTGGTGCGCGGCGGTGCTGCTCTTGGCGATGTGGTCGTCGCCGGCGAGGGCGATCACCCCACCGTGCTTGGCGGTGCCGGCCATGTTGGCGTGCTTGAAGACGTCGGAGCAGCGGTCGACGCCCGGGCCCTTGCCGTACCAGAGGCCGAAGACGCCGTCGAACTTCTTGCTTTGCGGGTAGAGGTCGAGCTGCTGCGTGCCCCAGACGGCGGTCGCCCCCAGCTCCTCGTTCACGCCGGGCTGGAAGACGATGTTCTGCGCCTGCAGATGTTTCTTCGCGGCCCACAGCGCCTGGTCGTAGCCGCCGAGCGGTGAGCCCCGGTACCCGCTGATGAAGCCTGCGGTGTTGAGCCCGGCCATCGCGTCGCGTGTGCGCTGCAACATGGGCAGCCGCACCAGGGCCTGCACCCCGCTCATGAACGCCTTGCCCGTGGGCAGCGCGTATTTGTCGTCGAGCGAGACGCTCTCCAGGGCCTTGCGGATCGATTCGGGTAGCGGTGCGTTCATGCGTCAGGGCTCCAGTGTGTGGGCAGCACCGCAGCTCGTGACCGCGGTCTGCTTCGAAGGGTGGGCGGTCTCGGCAGTGTAGGGAAGCGGGCGTTGGAAGTCCTTTCTTTGTTTGCTCGATGAAAGGGTGTTGCAGCAATAATCTTTCGCCGATCTGGCATCTGGAGTCGAAATGCCGCTCAAAAAGCCGTTCCCAGGGAAAACCATCAAGCTCGCGGACGAGCCCGCCGAACCGCACGGCGATGCGCTTGACCGCTACGACGTGCTGATCCTGCGCGAGCTGCAGCACGACGCCCGCCTGTCGAATGCCGAGCTGGCCGCGCGCATCGGCCTGTCGGCCGCGCCCACCTGGCGGCGCGTGAAGTGGCTGGAAGAGCAGGGCTACATCACCGGCTACCGGGCCGAGATCGACCGCCGCAAGATCGGCCTCGGGGTGCTGGCCTTCGTGCGAGTGGATGCCGAGCGCAACAACGGCCTGGCCACCCGCGCGCTGGAAGACGCGATCCGCAAATTGCCCGAGGTGATCGCCTGCCACTACATTTCAGGCACCGGCACTTTCGAGCTGCAAGTCATGGCCACCGACCTCGATGCGTTCTCCCGCTTTTCGATCGACACCCTGCTCAACCTGCCGAACGTCAAAGACATCCACACCAGCTTCTCGCTGGGCGAAGTGAAGGCCGGGGCGGCCTTGCCGCTTTCTCATCTGCACGCCGGCAAGCCCCGTTCGCGTTGATGTCATCGTCTCGCCTGGCCGACTGGCTCTTCGGCACCGAACCCAAGCAGCGCCTGCGCCTCGTGCAGTGCGGCACGGCGATGCTGCTGGTGCTGGGCAGCGTGCTCAACATGCAGTACCTGGTGTGGGCCGGGCTCGCGCCGATGGAGCCCACCGCGTGGTGGACGCTGGTGCTGATCGGCGGCTTCGTGGTGTTCTTCATCACCATCCGCAGCGGCCAGAACCTGCGCTATGCCGAGCCCTCGCTCACGGTGCCACAGATGGTGTTCGCCATCCTGTGCGCGGCGGTGGCGTATGCCATCGCCGGCAAGGGGCGCGGCGGCGCCTTCCCGATCCTGATGGTCGTGTTCATGTTCAGCATGTATTCGCTGGCACCGGCCACCGTGCTGCGCACGAGCTTCTTCGCGGTGGCGGTGTTCGGCGTGACGATGGCCACGATGGCCTGGCGCAACCCCGCGGTCTACGAGCCGGCCGTGGAGTGGGGCCACTTCATCATGATCGCGATCATGGTGCCGGCGGTCGCGGTGCTGGCCGGGCAGCTGAGCCGTCTGCGCGACCGCCTGCGCCGACAGAAGAAGGACATCGCGATCGCGCTCGCGCGCATCCAGGAACTCGCCACGCGCGACGAACTCACCGGCCTCATCAACCGCCGCCACATGGTCGAGCTGATGGAGCAGGAGCGCCAGCGCGGCGTGCGCTCGGGGCAGTCGTTCTGCCTCGCGGTGATCGACATCGACGGCTTCCGCGAAATCAACGACCGGCACGGCCACGCCTTCGCCGACGAGCTGCTGCGCCGCTTCGCCAACGAGGCGCTGAACGTGATCCGCATCTCCGACCTGCTCTCGCGCTGGGACGGCAAGCAGTTCCTGCTGATGCTCAGCAACACCCGCGCCTCGCTCGGCCGCACGAGCCTGGAGCGGTTGCGAGAGCGCATCAAGGCGATCGCGATCGACGCGCCGGGCGAGGGTGCCCTGCACCTGAGCTTCTCGGCCGGCGTGGCCGAGCACCGCGCGGGCGAGACGGTGGCCGACACCGTGCAGCGTGCCGAGCACGCGCTCATCAACGCCAAGGCCTCGGGCCAGAACCGCGTGGTGGTCGCTTGACCACGGCGCACCCGCCGTGGCGGCACCTGCTGCTGGCACTCGCCGTGGTGGCGGTGTGGGGCACCAACTTCGTGGTCATCAAGGCGGCGCTCGCACACCTGCCGCCGCTGCTCTTCGCGACGCTGCGCTACGCCATCGCGTTCTTTCCCGTGGTGCTGCTGCTGCGCAAGCCGGCGGTGCCGTGGCGCAACCTCGCCGCCTACGGCGTGCTGATCGGCGTGGGCCAGTTCGGCGTGCTCTACATCGCGATGCGCAGCAGCATCTCGCCGGGCCTCGCCTCGCTCGTGATCCAGACGCAAGTCTTCTTCACCATCGTGCTGGCGATGCGCCTGGCGCGCGAGCGGGTGCAGGGCTACCAGTGGCTCGCGCTCGCGCTCGGCGCCGCGGGCATCGGCGTGATCGGCGCGCACACGGGCGGTGATGCCACGGTGGCCGGGCTCCTCATGGTGCTGGCAGCCGCCTTCTCCTGGGCCTGCGCCAACATCGTGAGCAAGCGCGCAGGCCAGGTGAACATGCTGGCGTATGTGGTGTGGTCGAGCGCTGCGGCCGTGCCGCCGCTGCTCGCGCTCTCGTTGTGGGTGGAAGGCTGGCCGGCCATCGAGGCCGGCGTGGTGAACGCCGATGCGGCGACCTGGGCCGCGGTCGTGTGGCAGTCGGTCGGCAACACGCTCTTTGGCTACGCGGCCTGGGGATGGCTGCTCTCGCGCCACCCCGCGGCGAGCATCACGCCGATGGCGCTCTTGGTGCCGGTGTTCGGTATGGCCGCATCGAGCTGGTGGCTGGGCGAATCACTGCCGGGCTGGAAGTTGCTGGCCGCGGCCCTGGTGCTGTGTGGCTTGGCGCTCAACGTGATGTGGCCGCGCTGGCGGGCCCGGGTGGCCTGAAGAAGGCGCACATGCGTCTCGGGCTGCCCTCGTTCTTGCGCCATGTGGGGCCAGGGGTGGTGACGGGCGCCGCCGACGACGACCCCTCCGGCATCGCCACCTACACCCAGGCCGGTGCGCAGTTCGGCACCGGCATCCTGTGGACGGTGTTCCTTTCGCTTCCGTTCATGGTGGCCATCCAACTGGTGAGTGCGCGCATCGGCCGCCAGTCGGGCCGTGGCATCGCGGCCAACCTGCGGTTGCATGCGCCGCGATGGTTCGTGCTGCTGATCGTGGCGCTGCTGCTCGCCGCCAACACCATCAACATCGCCGCCGACATCGCCGCGATGGGCGAGGCACTGCAGATGGTGGTGGGCGGCGGCGAGCACTTCCATGCGGCGGTGTTCGGCGTGCTCACGGTGTTGCTGCAGGTGTTCGTGCCGTACCGCCGCCTCGCGCCGCTCCTGAAGTGGCTCACGCTCAGCCTCTTCGTTTATGTGCTGGCAGTGTTCACCGTGCAGGTGCCGTGGGCGCGCGTGGTGCATGACCTGGTGGTGCCGCGGCTGGAGGCGAGTTCGGCCTTCTGGATGACGATCGTGGCCATCCTGGGCACCACGATCTCGCCTTACCTGTTCTTCTGGCAGGCCTCGCAAGAGGTCGAGGAGATGCGCTTGCATGGCATCGTCGCCGGCAACGAAGCGCCAGGCGCGGTGCTGCGGGCGCTGCGGCGAGTGCGGCTCGACACCCTCATCGGCATGGTGTTCTCCAACGGCATCGCCTTCTGCGTGATGTTGATGGGCGCCGTGGTCCTGCACACCGCCGGCATCACCAGCGTAGAGACGGCCGCTCAGGCGGCGCAGGCCCTGCGCCCGCTCGCCGGCGACCTCGCCTTCGTGCTCTTTGCTGTCGGCATCATCGCCACCGGCCTGCTGGCCGTGCCGGTGCTCGCGTCGTCTGCCGCTTACGCCGTGGCCGAGGCCTTCGGGTGGGACGAGGGGCTGGAGCGCCGCTGGTACGAGGCCAAGAAGTTCTACGCCATCATCACCGTGGCCACGCTGGTGGGCACTGGGCTCGACTTCACCTCCGTCGACCCGATGAAAGCGCTGTACTGGAGCGCTGTCGTCAATGGCGTGGTCTCGGTGCCGATCATGGTGGCGATGATGGTGCTGTCGGGCAAGCGTGAGGTGATGGGGCCGCTGCCGGTGCGCCGCAAGACACGCTTTCTCGGCTGGGCCTCGGTGGCGTTGATGAGCGCCGCGGTCTTCATGATGGGGCGCGATTTCCTGCGCTGAGCCTTCTTCGAGGTGTGGCACGACCCTTGCACTGCGGTGGGGAGTTCGTGCCCCCCGAGGTTGTGCATGTTGTCCGAGTTGAGCCGTTCCTTGCTGCCCGTCGTGGCGCCTCACGCGCTGCAGCCGAATGCAGCCTGGAGCGAGCGCCTGCAACTGCTGCTCGAATCCACCGGCGAGGGCATCTTCGGCATCGACATGGACGGCCGGTGCACCTTCGTCAACCGCGCGGCGGCCGAGATGCTGGGCTACCGCACCGAGCAAGTGCATGGCCGCAACATGCACGAGCTCATCCACCACACGCATGCCGACGGGCGCCACTACCCCGAGTGCGACTGCCCGATCTTCAACGCCTTCCGGCGCGGCCTGCCCTGCCGCATCGACAGCGAAGTGCTGTGGCGGGCCGATGGCAGCGCCTTCAGCGCCGAGTACTCGTCGCACCCGGTAATCGACGGTGGCGTGGTGCAGGGCGCGGTGGTCACCATCGTCGACATCACCGAGCGCAAGCGGGCCGAGGTCGAGCTGCGCCAGGCGCATGAAGAGCTGGAGCGGCGGGTCGAAGAGCGCACGCACGCGTTGACCCACGCGCTCGGCCAGTTGCGCGAGCTCTCGGCCTACCTGGAGACGGTGCGAGAAGAAGAGCGCACCCGCATCGCCCGCGAGATCCACGACGAGCTGGGCTCGCTGCTGGTCGCGTTGAAGATGGACGTGAACTGGCTGCACAAGCGTGTCGACGACCGCCCGCCGCTGGCGGCCAAGTGCGAGGGCATGGGCACGCTGATCGACCGCGCCGTCGACAACCTCGGCCGCATCATCACCGACCTGCGCCCGAGCATCCTCGACCACCAGGGCCTCTGGGCGGCGCTTGAATGGCAGGCGCAGGAGTTCATCGAGGCCACCGAGCTGCAGCATGAGTTGCAGGTGCATGTGCACCACGGCGTCGAGGCGCCCACGGGCCCGCAGGGCGAGCGCTGGGCGATCGCGGTCTTCCGCATCTTCCAGGAGATGCTGAGCAACGTGGCGCGGCATGCGCGTGCGCGCTGGGTGCACATCCGCCTGTATGTCGATGGCCCGCCAGCGCCCGTGCTGCACCTCGAGGTGCGCGACGATGGCGTGGGCGCCACCCGCGAAGCGCTCGACGCCCCGCGCAGCTATGGCGTGATGGGCATGCGCGAGCGTGCCGGGCACTTCGGCGGGCAGCTCACCATCGACAGCGTGCCGGGCGTGGGCACGTATGTGCGCCTGACCATGCCCTTGCCGACGGAGGCCCCATGACCATCCACGTGCTGATCTGTGACGACCACCTGATCGTGCGCCAGGGCATCCGCCAGGTGCTTGCCGATGCGCCCGACATCGAGGTCGCGTTCGAAGCGGCCAACGGCCCGGAAGCGCTCGCGCGTGTGCGGCAAGGTGGCATCGACGTGGTGCTCATGGACATCGCGATGCCCCACCGCGACGGCCTCGACGTGCTGCGCCAGATGAAGAGCGAATACCCGAAGCTCCCGGTGCTGATGCTCAGCACCTACCCCGACAAGCAGTACGCGGTGCGCAGCATGAAGCTCGGCGCGGTGGGCTATCTCAACAAGAGCGCCGACTCCGAGCAGATGATCTCGGCCATCCGCAAGGTGGCGGCGGGCGGCATGTTCATCACGCCGACCGTGGCCGAGCACCTGGCGAGTGCCATTGGCGCCGGCCACACCGAAGACAAGCCGCTGCACGAGCGCCTGTCGCACCGCGAGTACCAGGTGTTCCGACTGCTGAGCCAGGGCCGCAGCGTGGGCGAGATCGCCGAACAGCTGGCGCTGTCGTCCAACACCGTCAGCACCTACCGCGCACGCATCCTCGAGAAGACGGGCGTGCGCAACGACGTCGAGCTGGCGTTGTACGCAGTGCGCCAGGAGCTGACGCAGGTCTGACCTACGCGAGGAAGCGCCCGCGCGCTGCTTCGGTGATTGCCACCACGCAGGGGTGCGTGATGCGCCGCTCCACCGAGATCGCGTAGAACTCTTCCACCAGCGCCTCGGTGCGGCCCAGCACTTTCACGCCGTATTGCTCGCAGGTCTCGTCGTCGAGCACCGTGGGCGACATGAAGACACCCTGGCCTTCGCGCCCGAAGGCCTTCATCAGGGCGGCGTCGTCGAACTCACCGACCACGCGCGGGTGCAGTCCCTGCTCGGCCAGCCACAGATCGAGCCGCTGTCGCATCGCCGACGAAGAGCCTTGCGAGAGAAAGGGCGCGCCGTCGAGGCATTTGGGAAACGCGCCTTTCAGCGAGCGCTTGAGGGCAGGCGCCGCGAAGAAGCTCATGGCGGTCGTGCCGAGCGGATGGTTGTAGGCTTTCACGCTCACCGACTTGCCCATCGGCTCGTCGGCGAGCACGAGGTCGAGCCGGTGCACCGAGAGCTGGCCCAAAAGGTCTTGCAGCTTGCCCTCGTGGCCGATGAGGCGGGTGTTGGGCACGCGCAGCGCCGGCTCGATCAGCCGGTAGGCAATGGCTTTGGGCACCTGATCGGCGATGCCCACGCGGAAGGGCAGCACCGCGCCCGCCGTGCCGGCGCGGCCGATGGCGGCTTCGAGCTCGGTGCTCAGCGCGAAGATCTGGTCGGCATAGCCGAGCGCGGTGCGGCCCTCTTCGGTCAGCTCCAGGTGGCGGCCCTTCTTGCGGAAGAGCGCGCAACCGAGCCGTTCTTCGAGCAGCTTGATCTGGGTCGAGAGCGTCTGCGGGGTGGTGTGCAGCTGCTCGCCGGCGCGCATCACCCCGCCCGCCTTGGCGGTGGCCCAGAAGTAATAGAGGTGTTTGAAGTTCATGCTTCCGTTTTCTAGAAGTCATGCTTCCAAAATCGCGACTTTACGCGAAGTGTCGGAACGCCTAGATTCCAAGCGATGGAATTCCTTCTCGACCCCAACCTCTGGATCGCGTTCGCGATGCTCACCGCCCTCGAGATCGTGCTCGGGGTCGACAACATCATCTTCATCTCGATCCTGGTGGGCCGCCTGCCGGCGCAACAGCGCGACATGGCGCGCCGGCTCGGCCTCGGCTTCGCGATGCTGAGCCGCCTGGCGCTGCTCTTCTCGCTGAGCTGGGTGATGAGCCTCACCGCCGACCTCTTCACCGTGGCCGGCCAAGGCATCAGCGGGCGCGACATCGTGCTGCTGCTGGGTGGCCTCTTCCTGCTCTACAAGGCCACGCACGAGATCTTCATCGAGGTCGAGGCGCGCGAGCAGGATGGCCCGCCCAAGACCGACGACGCTGTCATCAAGTCGGTGGGCGGCAAGCTGTTCTGGGCCATCATCGGCCAGATCGCCATCATCGACATCGTGTTCTCCCTCGACTCGGTGATCACGGCGGTGGGCATGGTCGACGAGATCGGCGTGATGGTGGCGGCCGTGATCGCCGCCGTGGCCGTGATGCTCTTCGCGGCCAAGCCGATCGGCGAATTCGTCGACCGCCATCCGTCGGTCAAGGTGCTGGCGCTGGCCTTCCTGGTGATGGTGGGCATGGCGCTCACCGCCGAGGCCTTCGACGTGCACGTGCCCAAGGGTTACATCTACGCCGCGATGGCCTTCTCGCTGGCTGTCGAAGCTTTGAACATCCGCGCCCGGAACAAGCGGCGGGCGCTGGCTGCGTGATGAGTCTTCCGCTGTTTTCTTAACTAGCAAAGGAGTCGTCATGAACTACGACATTCAACAGGTCTACGGCCAGGCCGTCACCTCGCCGCAGGAGCGCAACAAGGTCCTGCGCAACACCTACTGGCTGCTCGCGCTCTCGATGGTGCCCACGGTGCTCGGCGCCTGGATTGGCGTGGCCACCGGCATCGCCGCGGCCATGTCGCCGATGGTGAGCCTGGTGGTCTTCCTGGGCGGTGCCTTCGGCTTCATGTTCGCCATCGAGAAGACGAAGAACTCGTCGGCCGGCGTGCCCATCCTGCTCGGCTTCACCTTCTTCATGGGCCTGATGCTGTCGCGCATGGTCGGCATGGTGCTCGGCCTCGCCAACGGCGCCGGTCTCATCATGATGGCCTTCGCCGGCACGGGCGCGATCTTCCTCGGCATGGCGATGCTGTCGTCGGTGATCAAGCGCGACCTGTCCAGCATGGGCAAGTGGCTCTTCATCGGCGCGATCATGTTGCTGGTGGCAGGCATTGCCAACATCTTCCTGAAGTCGCCTGCGCTGATGATCACGCTGTCGGTGCTCGCCATCGGCATCTTCTCGGCCTTCATCCTGCACGACCTCAAGCGTGTGCAAGACGGGCATGAGACGAACTACATCACCGCCACGCTGGGCGTGTACCTGAGCCTGTACAACGTGTTCCAGTCGCTGCTGGCGCTGTTCGGCATCTTCGGCGGGCGCGACGAGTAAGCGTCAGCCCTCGATGTAGGCCCTGAGCCCTTCGGCCAGGGCCTGGAAGGTCACCTGGCAACGCGGGCTCGCCCGCAGGTCTTCGTGCATCGCGAGCCAGGTGTCCAGCTTGAAGGCAAACCGTTTCGGCATGACGCGCACCAGCGCGCCATGCCGTTTTGCCAATCCGACCTGGCAGAAGCCGATGCCGTGACCGGCGCGGATGGCCGCGAGTTGCGCCAGGTCGTTGTCGGTGCGCAGCGCGAAGGCGTCGCGCTTCACCGCCCCGATCGATCGGGCGAGCGCGCGGATGAACGGCGTCTCGGTGTCGAAGCCGATCAGGTCGTGCCCCAGCAGCTCGGCTTCGGTGCGCGGCGTGCCGCGCCGGGCGAGGTAGTCGCGGTGGGCGTGCATGCCGAGTTCGATGCCGCCGAGGCGCTGAGCGATCAACGCTTCGTGGTGAGGCGGGGTCATGCGCACCGCGATGTCGGCCTCGCGGTGGAGCAGGTCCTGCAGGCGGTTGCTGATGACCAGTTCGACCACGAGCCCGGGCTGCTGCTGCCGAAGCCGGGCCAGGATCGGGGGCAGCACCTCCACGCCGATCACTTCGCTGGCGGTGATGCGCACCGCGCCACGCACCCGCTCGAGGCTGTCGGCCTGGCTGCTGGCTTCGCGCTGCAAGGCCGCGGCGGTGGCCGCCATGCTTTCCGCATAGGGCTGCAGCGCGCGGGCGGCGTCGGTGGGCAGGAGGCCCGTCTGCGAGCGCGTGAAAAGCGTGAGCGAGAGCGCCTTCTCCAGCGCCGCCACGTGCCGGCCCGCAGTGGGCTGCGTGAGGCCCAGCTCACGCGCGGCGGCCGAGAGCGAGCCGGCTTGCAGCACGCCGAGGAAGGTGCGGAAGAGTTCCCAGCCGGGGGTGTCCTGGGCCATGCAGAAATGTATGGCTGCACCACGATGTTCGGCAATTCCTTTTGAGCGGGTTGCTGCCCACACTGCTGTCCATCGCAACACCCACGAGGAGCAAGACGATGGACACGCAACACGGAAAGACGGCGCTGGTGCTGGGCGCGACCGGGGGCATCGGCGGCGAGGTGGCACGGCAGCTGCGCCGCGCGGGCTGGCGGGTGAAGGGGCTGGTGCGCCAGCTCAACCGCGTGACCGGCCGCGACGACGGCATCGAGTGGCTGGAGGGCGACGCGATGAACGCGGCCGATGTGCTGCGCGCCGCGCAGGGCGCCTCGGCCATCGTGCACGCGGTCAACCCGCCGGCCTACCAGCGCTGGGGCGAGCTGGTGCTGCCGATGATGGCCAACACCATCGCCGCGGCGCGCGTCACCGGGGCGCGCATCGTGCTGCCGGGCACGGTCTACAACTACGGCACCGAGGTGTTCCCGCTCGTCGCGGAAGACGCGCCCCAGCACCCCCACACGCGCAAGGGCGCGGTGCGCGTCGCCCTCGAGCAGCGGCTCGAAGCGGCGGCCCGCGACGGCGTGCGCAGCCTGGTCGTGCGGGCGGGTGACTTCTTCGGCCCGCAGGCGGGCAACAGCTGGTTCTCGCAGGGGGTCGTCAAACGCGGCCAGCCGGTGCGTGCGGCAGTGCAGCCTGGCGCGGCCGGCCACGCCTGGGCCTACCTGCCCGACGTGGCGCGCACCATGGTCTTGCTGCTGGAGCGCGAGGCCACGCTGCCGGCCTTCGCGCGGTTCCACATGGCCGGGCATTGGGACGCGACCGGCGCGCAGATGGCCGAGTCGGTGCAGCGTGTGGTGCTCGCCGAGACCGGCCGCGCGCCCCGCATCGCGCGCTTCCCGTGGCCGGTGGTGACGCTGCTTGCGCCGGTGGTGCGCATCTTTCGCGAGTTGAAGGAGATGCGCTACCTCTGGCAGCAGCCGCTGCAGTTGCGCAACGAGGCGCTGGTCGCCGTGCTCGGCGCCGAGCCCCACACGCCGCTCGACGACGCCGTGCGCGAGACCCTGATCGGATTGGGCTGCCTGCCGCCCGCTCAGCCTTCCGCGCGCCAGGCCTCGACCCAGGCCCACGCCTGAGGCCAGTCGCCGAGGCCGCTCTGCGCGTTGAGGTGGCCGCGCGCGCCGAGGTCGACGTGCTCGGCCTGCCAGCGTGCGGCGACGGTGGCGCCGTGTTCGCCGGGCGCATACGGGTCGTCCCGGCTCGTGACCATGCGCACACGGCGGCCGGGCAGCGCCACCGGCAGCGGCGCGAAGCCGTGCGCTTCGGCGGGGAAGGCCGGCCCCAGCGGGTCGGGCACGGCGACGAGCAGTAGCGCGTGCACCGCCGCGCCGTGGCGTGCGGCCCAGTGCGCCGCCACCAGGCAGCCCAGGCTGTGGGCCACGACGATGGGCGGCTGAGCGGCGGCGCGCACGGCGGTGTCGAGCGAGGCGACCCACTCGTCGCACACGGGGTGATCCCAGTCGCGCTGCGGCACGCGCGTGACGCCCGCGTGCTGCGCTTCCCACAACGATTGCCAATGGGTGGGGCCCGAGTTCTGGATGCCAGGCACGAGGAGGACGGGTCGCATGTGATGAACGAAACGGGAGTGACGATGCCGCCTACGATAGGCAGCGGGTGCGATGCGCGCCATCGCCACTCATCGGAACTTGCCCCGCCAAACCTTTGCTTCATCGCCATGACCGCTGCCGCGCCGTTCAAGCTCGACAAGAAAGACCACCAGATCCTTCAGGCGCTGCAGGACGACGCGCGCCAGCCGCTGGCCGCGCTCGGCCGGCGCATCGGGCTGTCTCAGCCGGCGATCAGCGAGCGGGTGAAGAAGCTCGAAGACGCGGGCGTGATCGCCGGCTACGGTGCGCGCATCAACCTCGCGATGGTCGGCCTGGCGCTGCAGGCGGTGGTCAGGGTGCGCACCACGCATGCGCACATCCAGCGCTACGTGGCGCTCTTCCAGTCGATGCCCGAGGTGCTCGATGCGGTGCGCGTGACGGGCGAAGACTGCTTCATCGTGCGCTGTGCCTTTGCCGGCCCGCAGGACCTGGAGCGGGTGGTGGATGCGCTCGCCGCGCACGGCAGCGTGAGCACCTCGCTCGTGCTCTCGCACCCGGTCTCGAAGCCGCCTACGCTCGGGTAAGGTGACCGGCTGAGCAGAAGCCTCGTTGCGCGCAGGGGTGAGCGCGCTGCCTATGCTGCAAGGCTCCTCTCACCTGGAGCCTCACCATGCGCCACCTGCCGCTCGGCCGCACCGGCCTCTTCGTTTCCGAGCTGTGCCTCGGCACCATGACCTTCGGCGGCAGCACCGACTTGTGGGGCAAGATCGGCACGCTGCAGCAGGCCGAGGCCGAGCGCCTGGTTGGCCAGGCGCTCGATGCCGGCGTCAACTTCATCGACACCGCCGATGTCTATGCCGGCGGGGTGTCGGAGCAGATCACCGGCCAGGCGCTGAAGAACCTGAAGGTGCCGCGCGAGAGCGTGATCGTCGCGACCAAGGTCTTCGGCGAGACCGGCGCCACGCCCAATGCCCGCGGCAACTCGCGCGGCCACATCCTCGACGGCGTGAAGGCGAGCCTGAAGCGCCTGCAGCTCGAGCACATCGACCTCTATCAGATCCACGGCTTCGACCCCGCCACGCCGATCGAAGAGACGGTGCGCGCGCTCGACACGCTGGTGCGGGATGGGCGTGTGCGCTACGTCGGCGTGTCGAACTGGGCCGCGTGGCAGATCGCCAAGGCGCTGGGCATCAGCGAGCGGCTCGGGCTCGCGCGCTTCGAATCGCTGCAGGCCTACTACACGCTCGCCGGCCGCGACCTGGAGCGCGAGATCGTGCCCATGCTCAAGAGCGAAGGCCTGGGCCTGATGGTGTGGAGCCCGCTGGCGGGTGGCCTTCTGAGCGGCAAGTTCGCGAGCGGGGAGGCCGAGGCGGGCAGCCGGCGCAGCGGCTTCGACTTCCCGCCGGTGCTGCGCCCGCGGGCCGACGCCTGCATCGAGGCCATGCGGCCGATCGCCGAGGAGCACGAGGTGTCGGTCGCGCAGGTGGCGCTCGCGTGGCTCTTGCACCAGCCGCAGGTCACGAGCGTGATCGTCGGCGCCAAGCGCCCCGATCAGCTCGCCGACAACCTGGCCGCGGTGAAGCTGCGTCTGAGCGCCGACGAGTTGCGTGCGCTGGATGAAGTGAGTCGCCTGCCGCCCGAATACCCGGGTTGGATGTTCGAGCGCCAGGGCGATTTCCGGCGCAAGCAGCTGCGGCTGGCCGGCCGCGGCGACTGATGGGTCAGCGCCCGCCCGCCACCGTGGCGCCGGGGCCGAAGAAGGCCTGCACCGGCTGCCGCTCGGGCAGCACGTAGACCACGCCGCGCTGGCGGCCGAGCGAAGGTGCGATCACCGTGTCGTAGAACGCCGGCGGCACCACCACGCAGCCGAGCGAGGCGCGTTTGTCGTCGGCGCCGGGGGTGCCGAGGCGTGCCATGCGTTGCGCCTGCGAGGCGCCGGGGCGCACGCGGTGGATGGCCAGCGCCGCCTGGTAGTCGAACCACACGATGGCCTCGCCGCTCAGGTTGCGGCCCGGTTGCGACGCAAAGCGGCCGGCCGGCGTGGTGCGGTCTGCGAGGGGAATGCGGTTGAGATCGTCGATGTCGGCCACGCCGGGCACCGAGTGGTCGCCCAAGCCCTGGCCGAGCAGCACACGGGTCGCGCCGAGCAGCCGGCCATCGGCGTCGAAGGCGTAGAGGCGGGCGGCCTTCTTGTCGACCACGGCGAAGGGCTGGCGCTGCGTGTCGCCGCTGTCGAGTGCCCAGTCGCGCACGAGGCGGGCATCGGCCGTCAGGGCGGGGGCGTCGACGGCAAGTGGGCCCCCAGAGGGGGTGGCGGTGTCGGGGGTGACGGCCTGCGCCGCCACGCTCACGAGGGCCGAGACGGCGAGTGCGATGAACTGCTGGATGACTTGCACCGCATGACTGTAGGGAGCGGTCGCCTTGTGGCGGTATGAACAATGCCGCAAGAAACGCGAGCGTCACACCTCGTTGCGACTGCGTTCAGGCCGCAACCCGGATCACCACCTTCCCGAAGCCCGCGCCCCGTTCGTGCTCGCGTGCGTAATGCGCAAACGCTGCGCGCGCGTCGTCGAAGCCGAACACCTGGCCGAGGGGTGGCCGCAGCCGGTTGACCGCCACCGCGCGGGCCATCTGTGCAAGCTGCGCGGTGCTGCCCGCGGCAATCACCCGCAGCGTGGCACCCGAGGCGAAGAGGGCGTTGGCATCGAGCGTGGCGGGACCGTCGGCCAGGGTGCCGATGAAGGCCACCTCGCCGCTGAACGCCACCGCGCGCAAGGACAGCGCGAGCGTGGCGCCCCCGCCCACCTCGACCACCCGCTGCACACCGGCCCCCGCGGTCAGGGCGCGCACCGCCTCGGCCCAGGCGGGCGTCTCGTGGTAGTTCAGCACCGCGTCGGCACCGAGCGTGCGCAGGCGTTCGGCCTTGTCCGCACTCGAGGTGGTGGCGATCACGCGCGCGCCGCCGGCCTTGGCGAGTTGCATGGCCCAGAGCGACACCCCGCCGGAGCCGAGCGTGAGCACCGTGTCGCCGGGTTGCAGGGGGCGGCCGCCGCCGTGCAGCGCGTTCCACGCGGTGACCCCGGCGCAGGGCAGGGCGGCGGCTTCCTCGAACGACAGGTGCTCGGGCACCGGCACCAGCGCCGCTTCGGGCAGCAGCACGTAGGGCGCCAGCATGCCGTCGATCGAACCGCCGAGCTGCGCGGCGCGGGCGAGTGCAAACGGTCCGTCGTGCCAGTGCGGAAAGATCGACGCGACCACGCGCATGCCGGCCTTCCAGTGGCCGACGCCGGGCCCGGCCTCGATCACCTCGCCGGCCCCGTCGGAACAGGCCACCACGTCGGGTTTCACCGGCAACGGGTAGCGGCCCTTGAGCAGGATCGACAGCTCGCGGTAGTTGAGCGACACCGCGTGCAGCTTCACCAGCACCTCGCCCGGACCGGGTGCCGGCATCTCGAACTCGCGCAGGCGCAGCCCGTCGAGCCCGCCGCCCATCGTCATGTGCCAGCGCTTCATGCCTTCTTCGCGTAGCCGCGCCCCTCGACGACCTGGCCGTTCTGCACGCGCATGACGTTGAGCCCGCGCGAATGCTGTGAGAGCCCCGGCCCGTGCGCATAGGTCCAGAAGACGAGGCCGACATCGCCCAGCACCGTCGTGCCTTCGAGCCGGAACTGGCCGCCGCGGTCGGCGGCCTGCGCCTGCCACAGGGCGCGGCAGGCGGCCCCGCCTTCGATCCACTCGCCCTCGGCGGTGGCCTGGATGCGCTCGATGCGGCAGCGGTCGGCAATGAGCGCCGGCAGCACCTCTGGCGTGTGGTCGAGGAAGGCCTGATTGAATCGGTGCAGCACGTCGCCAGTGCTGCCGGGTGCGAAATCGTTCATGGTGAATGTTCCGGAGAAAGGACAAGGCGCCAGTCTGGGCATGCGCGGTGCATGCGTCCAACGCATTCGGGTCATACACTCGATGCATGAAGCGCATCGAGCTGCCACCCTCCACCCGCCTCGACAGCCGCGACCTGCGTCTCGTGCTGGCCCTGGCCACCGCCCGCACCACGGCCGGCGCCGCGGAGCTGCTGCACCTCACGCAGCCGGCGGTGAGCCGCGCACTGCTGGCGGCGGAAGGGCGGCTCGGCGTGCGGCTTTTCGAGCGCACGCCGCGGGGTCTCGAGCCCACTGCGGCGGGTGCGGCCCTGCTCGACGGCGCGGCCCCGCTGCTCAACGAGTTGCATGCCCTCGAGTCGCGCGTGCGCACGCCCGAAGCCGCTGCCGAGCCGCTGCGCCTCGTCTGCGAGTGCTACACCGCCTACCACTGGATGCCCAGCGCGCTGGCCGCGATGAAGGCCGGCCTGCCCGGGCTCGACCTGCAGATCGCGCTCGACAGCACACGCGACCCCATCGCCGCGCTGCAGGCCGGCGAGATCGACGTGGCCCTCGTCAGCGAGGCGCCCACGCCGCGCAGCCGGCGGCTGGTCGACAAGCCTCTATTCGCCGACGAGGTGCTGTTCGTGATGTCGGCACGGCACCGGCTGGCGGCGCAGCCCACGCTCCAGCGGGCCGACCTGGTGGGCGAGACGCTGCTCACCTCGCGCCTGCCCACGCGCGACATGGGCTGGTTGCACAAGCCGTTGCACGCGCCGCGTGGCCCGGCGCTCCAGTACCAGGTGCTGCCGCTCACCGAGGCGGTGGTCGATTTCGCCCGTGCAGGCATGGGGATTGCCGTGCTGTCGGAGTGGATCGCCGAGCCGCACCTGCAGCGCGGCGACCTGGTGGCGCGCCGCCTGGCCAGCGGCCCGCTGCGGCGGCCCTGGCGGCTGGTGTGGCGCCAGGAAGCCGAGGCGAATGCGCTGCGCCTGTGGCGCGTGCTGAGCCACGCGGCGCCGCGCACGCTCAAGTTGCCGGCCACGCGCTCGCGTGCGGCCTGACGTTCCATTCTTCCTTGGAGACGAGACGACATGACCCAGCCCTACATCGAAGCCCAGCCCGCCCGTTCCGAGGTCGACGCGCTCCAGGGCGCCGTGGTGCTCGATTTCGGCACCAACTGGTGCGGCTTCTGCAAGGCCGCCGAGCCACTGGTCGAGGCGGCGCTGGCCCAGCACCCGGGCGTGCGGCACCTGAAGGTCGAGGACGGCCCCGGCCGGCCGCTCGGCCGCTCGTTCCGCGTCAAGCTGTGGCCCACGCTCGTCTTCCTGCGCGACGGGCAGGAGGTAGCTCGCCTTGTGCGGCCAAGCGACAGTGGCGCTGTGCAGCAGGCACTGAGCACGCTCGAACAGCCTTGAGGTGCAGAGCGGCTCCGGCCGTTTTTTTTTTGATCCGTGTCAAGGGTCGTGCCATCAAGCGCGCCACCATTCGATCGAAATGGAATCAAGGACGCGGGTTCATGGGGGGCTTGAGCGTTCGCGAACGCCACAGGAGCTACCCATGTCAAAGCACCAGCCCGTCACGGGCCATGAGTACGACATCGCCGACGACGCCACGTTGATGTCGACAACCGACTCGCAGAGCCACATCCGATATGCCAACGCCGCTTTCATCGAGGCGAGCGGCTATTCGCGTGAAGAGCTGCAAGGCCGCCCCCACAACGTGGTGCGCCACTCCGACATGCCGCCCGAGGCCTTTGCCGACATGTGGGCCACGCTCAAGAACGGCGAGCCGTGGACGGCCTTGGTGAAGAACCGTCGCAAGAACAGCGACCACTACTGGGTGCGCGCCAACGCCATGCCGGTCGTGCGCGATGGGCATGTCACCGGCTTCATGTCGGTGCGCACCAAGCCCGCGCGCGCAGAAGTGGCCGCCGCCGAGGCGCTCTACAGGGACTTCCGCGAGGGTCGCGCGGGCAGCCGCCGCTTCCACAAGGGGATCCTCGTGCACTCCGGCGCGATGGCCTTTCGCTCGCTGTTCAAGACGCTGCCGGTGCGTTGGCGCATCCGTGCCGCGTTTGCCGGCGTGGTGCCGGCGCTCACGCTGGGGGCCTGGGGTCTGGGCGCCGGGGCGGCGCTCGTGGCTCCGCTGGCCGGGCTGGCCGCGCTGCTCGGCGCCGGCGCCTCGTGGTGGCTCGAGCGCCAGGTCGCACGCCCGCTGGAGCAGCTGCGCGAGCAGGCGCTCAAGATCGCCAGCGGCCAGAGCCAGCAGGTCGAGCACATGGACCGCGTCGACGAGATCGGCATGACCCTGCGCACCGTCGGCCAGATCGGCCTGATGTTCCGCTGGATCATCGACGACGTGAGCGGCCAGGTGCTCAACATCCAGACCGCCACCAGCGAGATCGCCCAGGGCAACCAGGACCTGAGCACCCGCACCGAGCAGTCGGCCGCGAGCGTGCAGCAGACGGCCTCGTCGATGTCGCAGATGACCGCCACCGTGCAGAGCAACGCCGACATCGCGAACCAGGCCACCAACCTGTCCGGCAGCGCACGCGACGCCGCGGCGCGTGGCGGCCAGGCGGTCGCCGAGGTGGTGAGCACGATGAACGACATCACCAACAGCTCTCGCAAAATCGCCGACATCATCAGCGTGATCGACGGCATCGCCTTCCAGACCAACATCCTCGCGCTCAACGCGGCGGTGGTGGCGGCGCGTGCCGGCGAGCAGGGCCGCGGCTTCGCGGTGGTGGCCGGCGAGGTGCGCAGCCTCGCGCAGCGCAGCGCCGATGCTGCGCGCGAGATCAAGGCGCTGATCGGCACGAGCGTCGACAAGGTCGAGTCGGGCTCGCGCATCGTCGACGATGCCGGCCGCACGATGGACGACATCGTGGCGCAGGTGAAGCGTGTGTCCGACCTCATGGTCGAGATCGGCACCGCCACACAGGAGCAGAGCAAGGGCATCGGCCAGGTCGACTCGGCCGTGGCCCACCTCGACCAGATCACGCAACAGAACGCCGCGCTGGTGGAAGAGAGCGCCGCCGCCTCCGAAAGCCTCAAGGTGCAGGCCGAGCGGCTGGCCGAAGCGGTGGGCGTGTTCTGCTGAACAGCTAGGCCAGAATCCGCGCATGCCGGACTTCAAGAGCTTCGACGAGTTCTATGCGATCTACCTCACGGCCCACCAGCGGCCGTGGAACCGCCGCATCCACCTGCTCGGCTGGCTGATCGGTGCGGCGCTCGCGCTCTACGCGCTGTGGGTCGGCCCGCTGTGGTGGCTGCTCGGTGCGCCAGCCGCGGCGCTCGTGGCCATCGCCGTCGGCCACGGCCTGATCGAGCCCTCTCACGCGGTCGAGTTCAAGTACCCGCTGCGCACGGCGCTCGCCAACCTGCGCATGTTTGCCGACATGGCGCGCGGCCGCCTGCCGCGCTGAGGCTCGTCACCGCCGATGCGCGCGCTCTTCGACGCTCCCTTCGCCTGGTGGCTCGCCGCCGACTGGCCGCTCGCGCTGGCCGCGGTGCTCGCCTTCCACCTGGCCCTCTACCTCGTGGGCGGCAGCGTCGCGTCGTGGATGACCTTCCGCCTATTCCCTGCACTCGACATCGGCCACGTGATCGACAACCAGCCGCTCAAGCCGAAGCAGATCCGCACCGAGTTGCGCAATGGCTTGATGACCTGCGCGGTGCTGGCGGCCGTCTCGCTGGCCTACCGGCCGCTCGCCCATGGCATCTGGCCCGAGACGCTGTGGCAGGCCGCGTGGCAGCTCGGCGCCTTCGTGCTTTTCAACAATGTCTACGCCTACGGCACGCACCGCCTGCTGCACCACCCGTGGCTGATGCGCTTCCACAGCGTGCACCACTGGTCGGTGCGGGTCACGCCTTGGTCGGGCTACAGCGTGCACCCGCTGGAGGCTGCGGTGATCGGCGGCACTTTCGTCGGCTTCATGGCGCTCGTGCCGGTGGGCGTGGGCACCATCGCGCTGCTGCACATGATGGGCATCGTGTTCACCTCCTGCATCCACTGCAACCACGAGCTGATGCCGATGCATGCCGACGACCACTGGCTCAAGCGCCTGGTGTCCGACCCCAAGTTCCACCAGCTCCACCACGAGCGTAGCCGCGTGAACTACGGCTTCACCTCGCCCTGGCTCGACCGGCTCTTGAACACGCTGGGCCGCTGAACAAAAGAAAAAGCCCGCGACCATTGCTGGCGGCGGGCTCGTCTTCCGGGCATGGGGGCTCACCGCTCGAAGCGGCTGCGGCCATGACGGTTTTGCTCTGTGCTGGGTGACGGGTTCCCGTGGTTCCGCCCAATGGTGCGGCCGGTCTTGCATCAGAGAAGAGCTTCAGTGTAGGGGGTTCGTGTTTCGGCGATGTGACGAATAACGGGGCTTTTTCAAGGCTATTGACCTGGCTCAAGCGGCGCACCGGGCGTCAGGTGGGCCAGCGCACCACCGCTTCGAGGCCGGGATGGGCGTTGCGCAACACGAGCGTGCCGCCATGCGACTGTGCGACGAGGCGGCACAGGTACAGCCCCAGGCCGACGCCGCCCGCGGCCCGGGTGCGGGCCACATCGGGCCGATAGAAGGGCTCGGTGAGGCGCGCAAGCTGGTCGTCGGGCACGCCGGGGCCGTGGTCGCGCACGGTGAGCACGGCCCACTCGCCATCGACATGCGTGCTCACCATCGCCGGCCCATCCGACGAGCCGTGGCGCAGCGCGTTGTCGATCACGTTGCGCACCAGCATCGTCGCGCGAGGGCGGTCGAGCGGCACGGCGGGCAGCTCGTCGGCGAGCGTCAGCTGCAAGGGCTGGCCGTCGAAGCCGGCCGCGACCTCACGCACCAAGGTGTTGAGGTCGGTGGGCGTGCGCTGCAGGGCCGAAGGGCCGGCGGCGAGACGCTCGCCTTCCAGCAGGTCGGCGATCAGCGTGCCCATCAGCGCGAGGTCGCGCAGCAGCGCGGCGCGCTCCGGGGTGTCGCCGGAGAGTTCGGCGTTGAGGCGTGCGCGGGTGAGCGGCGAGCGCAGCTCGTGGCTGATGGCCAGCAGCAGCGCGCGCTGGCTGTGCAGCATGCCCTGCAGGCCGGTGGCCATGTCGTTGACCTGCTGCGCGAGGTCGCCCAGCTCGTCGCGGCGGCGGATCGGAATGGGCGCGCTGAAGTTGCCTTCCCCGTAGCGCTGCGCGCCCCGGCGGATGTCGTCGAGCGGGCGGAAGAGCCGGCGCACGGTGGCATACGCCAGGAGCGTGAGCAGCAGCAGGCCGGCGAGCGGCAGCAGCGCGCGCACCGGGTGGCGCTCGTGCCAGACGTTGGTGCCCATGCCGAAGGTGATGCGGTGGCCGTCGGCGGTGCTGCGGGTGAGCAGGCGCCGGCCCCAGTCGTCGTCCTTCACCTGGCGCTTCCACTCGGCGTACTTGCCCGGGTGCGAGTCCCACTGCACGGTGGGCCCGTCGATGCGCACCGAGATCGGCAGTTTCTCGACCAGCGCCTGCGCCCGCGCCAGGTCGGGTGGCGAGCCGATGTCGGCGGCCAGGCGGTCGACGTAGTCGGTGAGCAGCGGCTTGACGAAGAGTTCGAAGCCGCCCGACAGCGCTGCGCGCGTGCCGCCCATGAACACCATCACCGTGCCGGCCGCCAGCACGAGGAAGAGTGCCACGAGGCGCCACTTCAGCGAATGGCGGAAGCGCTGGTGCCAGCGCGGATGGGCTTGCACGTGTCTGCGCCGCCACCTCATGCCCGTGGCACCCCGGCGAAGGTGTAGCCCGCGTTGCGCAGCGTCTTGATGAGCGGCAGCGGCTCGAGCTTCTTGCGCAGGCGGCTCACCAGGATGTCGACCGCGCGGGTGAAGAGATCGGCTTCGCGCCCGCGCAGCTTGTTGAGGATCTCGTCGCGTGTGAAGACACGGCCCGGCTCGCGGGCCAGCATCACCAGCAGTTCGAACTCGGTGCCGGTGAGCTCGAGCAGCTCGCCCTCGCGGTGCACCTCGCGGCGCTGCAGGTCGATGCTCAGGCCCTCGAAGTCGAGCTTCTGCGGCTTCTGGGCATCGCCCGACCCGCCGTTGCGCGAGCGGCGCAGGATCGTCTGCAAGCGCGCGGCCAGCTCGCGCGGCTCGAAGGGCTTGGGCAGGTAGTCGTCGGCGCCGAGTTCGAGGCCCACCACGCGGTCGGTCACGTCGCCACGGGCGGTGAGCATCAGCACCGGGATGTCGCTGTCGTGGCGGATGCGGCGGCAGACCTCGAAGCCGTCCATCTCGGGCAGCATGACGTCGAGGATCACCGCGTCGTAGCGTTGCTCGGCCAGCCGCGCGAGGCCCAGCGTGGGGCGTGCCGCATGGTCGAGCGCGAGGTCGAAACGTTGCAGGTAGGTCGCGAGCGGGGCGGCCAGGTCTTCATCGTCATCGATCAGCAGGATGCGGTGCATGGGCGCGATGCTGACACAAGGCGCCGGTTCATCCGCGCCACCCACGGTGGTGGCCGAAGCGGTCGAGCGCCTCGCGCAGCTTCTGCTGCTGCTCGGGCTTGAGGCTGTCGTAGAAGTCGGCGGCGGCGTTGATGACGGCCGGCGAGGCGCTGCGCATCGCAGTGGTCTTGGCGTCGACCAGCGACTGCGCCTTGGCGCGGTCGAACTGCGCGCCGGCGATCACCGCCTTCAACTCGGCACGCGGCTCGCCGCCGCTTGCCTTCATCGACTGGCGCTGCGCTTCCAGCGTGTCGGCCAGCACGGTGAGCTTGGCCTTCTGGGCGGCGTCGAGGTCGAGCTTGCGGCTCGCCTTGTCGACCATGTGGGCACGTTTCTCAGCGCGCTCGGCTTCGGTGGTGCGGTCACCGAAGTAGCCGTAGTGGCGCTGGTGCGAGCAGGCGGCCAGGCCCCCCGCGAGCAGCGAGACGCCGAAGATGCCGATCAGGGAGCGCTTGAGCCAGGTTCTCATGTCGTGTCCTTTCGAGACGTGTTGAACATGAGGGCATGGTCGGGCGGCGGCGCGTGGGTGTCCTTTCGCGCCCGCATCGTTGTGTTTCGTTTCTTTTCAGCGCCTCGTGATCAGCGGTAGCGCGCCGCGGTGATGAACTGACTGAAGGTCTCGCACCAGATCACGACCGTGTCGTAGCGGGTGAGGTCGGTGCTCGGTGGCAGCGGCAACTCGAAGCGCTCGAAGTTGCGCACGTCGCCCACGCGCAGCATGGTGGGTTTGAGCCGCTTGAAGTCGGCCTCGGTCTCGACGAACTGCGGCGACAGGTAGAGCTTGTAGTCGGGGCCGGGGGCGAGCTTGCCGTCGAAGGCGATGCGGCGTGCGTCAAGCCGCACCTGGCCTTCGCCCCAATGCAGGAGGTCGCTGTCTTTCAGGTCGCGGCGGAACTGGCCTTGGAAGAGCGCCTCGCGCGCGTCCAGGGTCACCGGCGATGGCGGCGCCGCCGTGAGGATGGGCAGCAGGTAGACGCCGGCCGCAAACCCCACGGCCAATGCCACCAGGTGTGTCGCGGTCAGGAGCAAGGCTTTCTTCATGGCGGCGAAGTCGTGGTGTGGCGGTGAACCTTACAGCGCGGCGGGTCGGCGTCGTCCTACAGCCGGTCGATCCGGTGCCCGACGGCGCGAGCCCGGCGGCCGGCGTAGCCTGCGGTCCACCATGGCTGCACGCTCGCTCGCATCGCTCACCCTCGGCTTCGGGCTCGTCTCGATCCCGGTGAAGCTGTTTTCGGCCACCGAGAGTTCGGCCAGCGTCGGCTTCAACCTGCTGACGAAGGACGGCTCGCGCGTGAAGCAGCAGTATGTCTCGGTCAAGACCGGCGAGGTGGTCGAGCGCGCGGCGATGGTCAAGGGCTACGAGTTCGAGAAAGACCACTTCGTGATCTTCGAACCCGAGGAGCTGAAGGCCCTGGAGGCCGAAGCCAGCCACGTGGTCGACATCGTGGCCTTCGTGCCAGACAAGGCCATCGACCCCATCTACTACGACCGCGCCTACTACCTCGGGCCCGACAAGCGCGGCGCGAAGCCTTATTCGCTGCTGATGCAGGCCATGCGCAAGACCAAACGTGTGGCGCTCGCCCGCATGGCCTGGAAGGGCAAGCAGTACGTGGTGCAGGTGCGCCCTGCAGAAGAAGGCCTGGTGTTGCAGCAGCTGCTCTACGCCGACGAGGTGCGCAGCCTCGGCGAGCTCGACATCGAGACCGTGAGCGTCTCCGACGCCGAGGTGCAGCTGGCCACCCAGCTCATCGAGCAGATCTCGGCCGACAACTACGACCCGGCGCAGTTCCAGGATGAAGAGAAGGCGCGGATCCTCGCTGCCATCGACAAGAAGATCGCCGGCAAGAAGATCGTCGCCGCGCATCGCCCCGATGAAGCGCCGGGCACAAGTGGCGGGCAGGTGATCGACATCATGGATGCGCTGCGCGCGAGCCTGGCGAAGAAGGGCAGCGCGAAGGCTGCGCCGGCCAAGGCCACCGCGGCGGCCGACACCGCCACGCTGAAGGAGCGCAAGCCACCCCGGCGCGCCGCGGCGAGCCCCGCCCCCGCAGCCGCCCCGGCCCGCGCTCGCGCAAGGAAGTGAGCCCCTCGGGTGCGGACGACCGCCAGGCCACGCTGAGCCTGCGCAAGGTGCAGGCCCTGCTCGGCCTGCCGGCCCATGTGGTGAACGGTCTGATCGAGGCCGGCGTCGTCACGCCCACCCGTGGCCCGCGCCATGCGTGGCGCTTCACCTTCCAGGATGTGGTGCTGTTGCGCACCGCGCACCGGCTGCGCACGGCGCAGGTGCCGTCGCGCAAGCTGCTGCGTGCCTTGGCGCGGGTGAAGGGCGGGCTGGGCCCGCTGCCACTGAGCGGCGTGCGCCTGACGGCCATCGACCGCCAGGTCGTCGTGCGCGAGGGACCGTTGCAGTGGGAGGCCGAGAGCGGCCAGCTGCTCATGGATTTCGACCGCGCGGCGGCGCCGGTCGTCCAGCCGCTGCCGCAGGAGACGGTCGACTGGTTCGCCGAAGGCGTGGCCCTCGAAGCGCACGACGCCGCGGCGGCCGAGAAGGCCTACCGCCTGGCCCTGGCGGCCGACCCCGTGCATGCGCCGGCGTGGCTCAACCTCAGCGCGCTGATGTGCGAACAGGGTCGCTGCGACGACGCTGTGCAGACGCTCGACGAGGCGCTCCTGCATTTGCCCGACAACGCCGATCTGCATTTCAACCGTGGCATCGCGCTCGAAGACCAGCAGCGGCACGACGAGGCCATCGCCGCCTACGAGCGTGCGCTTACCTTACGGCCCGAACTCGCCGACGCGCACTACAACCTCGCCTGCTTGCATGAGCGAACCGGGCGGCCACATCGCGCCTTGCGACACCTGAATGAGTACCGGCGGTTGACGTAGGTCGCTGCGATACTCCCGAACCGGCGGTCGCCAGAGCGTTTCCTTGCGCCACAAGAGCGGCCGAGTGTCTAGTTTCCAGGGAGGATTCAATGAAGAACAGAGCGCACCTGTGGGGTGTGTCATGCCTGCTGGTTGTCTTGTCGGCCTGCGGAGGGGGAGGTGGCGACTCCGTCACGACTCCATCCACCACACCGCAGACCAGGGCAGCCCTCGTGACCTTGTCCGAGGACAACCTGCCAACGGGAGTTCGCATCGACCGTCGCAGCAGCAACTATTTTCCGGCCGCGGCCGGCGACAGCTGGACATACGAACGGCGGCAGGATGGGGGAGCGCAGGGTGAGACGCTCACGCGCACGGTGTCAAGCGAATCGGGAACCGATGTCCGGGTGACGGAGACGGCACAGGGCGAATCCAACTTCACGGTGTACCGTCGCACCAGCGAAGGCATCGTCGCGGTGCAGCCAATGGCTGACGCACCGGCGGTGGTGAATCAGATCGTGGGCGACCTTCTGGAATACGCGGAGCCCTTCTACCAGGCCGGGGCACGGCGCTCGCATGTCCGCCAGGGTAGCGCTGGCGAGGATTTCGATGGAGACGGGGTGACGGACAGCTTTCGCATCGAGTTGCGTCAGGTGTTCGTCGGCTTCGAGAGGATCACATTGCCAAACGGAAGCGTCTTCACTGATGTGGCGCGCTTTCACAACGAGTGGCTGGTCACCTTGCAGCCGTCGAACATGCGCTACGAGATACAGACTTCCGTGTCGATGGAGGAAGCCTGGTGGGCGCCGCGGGTAGGGCTGATTCGCGCCGAGCGCTCCATGGTCGATGCATCCGGGGCGCAAATCGAGCAGCCGTACACCCTGGTCCTGACCGCCGGGACGGTCGCTGGTGTTGACGTGTTCGGGAACACAGGCAACTTCGTCCGCGTTCCCTTGCTTCATGCGGCACTGGTGTTCGATGCCACACGGAACCGCTACTACGCCAGCGTGCCCGGCAGTGTGCCGGTCTATGGCAACCAGATTGCAATCATCGAGCCGACGACGGGCGCGGTGACCTATGCCGGCCGCAGTGTGGGATCCCAGCCCGCTGCCTTGGTCATGCATCCCAGCGGAAACGCGTTGTATGTGGGCCTTAACGGAACGGGTGAGGTGGTCAAGCTCAACCTGCCAGATTTCTCCGAGGCGTGGCGAGTCCGTTTGCCATCGTCGCCCTATTACGGGCAGATGCTGACGGAGAAGCTCGCCGTCTCGCCGTCAGATGCGGATGTGATCGCCGTGTCTCTGATGCGCACCGGCGTGTCGCCTCGGCACGGTGGGGTGGTGCTTGTCCGCGGTGGCGTGTTGCAGCCTCGCATGACCGGCGACCACACTGGCAGCAATCTCATCACCTTCGGTGCCGACGGCAGTTCGGTCTACGGCTTTAACAACGAAAGCACCGAGTTCGGGTTGCGGCGTATGTCCGTGGTGGCCGATGGTCTGCAGCAGGTGCAGGTGGTGTCGGCCGGTGGCAACTTCGGCACTCGCACGCTGGAGTGGTCGCCGCATGGGCTCTTGCTCGACCGCACGCTCTACCGCAGCACGGATCTGGCGCAACTGGGCCAGGTCGGGGTCGAGGGGACGTGCCGGGTGCTCAATGTGCCGAATCGCTTGGTGTGCACAGAGTCCTCAGCGTTTTCAGCCACCGCGAATTCACGGCTGGCCGTTGTCGACGCGACGACACAGGTGATCCTCGGCACCCCCGTGTATGGCTTCTCGCTGGCAGGCGCGTCACCCTCCGAACTCGTGGCCGGTCCGGCAGGGCAAGTCGCGATCCGCACCAACGCCACGTATTGGTCGTCACCCGCAGATTCCGTCGTACTGTTCAACAGTGTGGCGCTGCAATAGTTCTCATCCCCCCGGCGTAAAGCCGGGCATTTCTCTCCGGCATATGCTTGCAAGGGTGTGAATCGATCCCTGCCCATGCGCTGCGAAGACATCGCAACCCACCCCGATTTCCGTGCCCTGTCGTCCATCAGCGGCGTGGCAGTGGACCTGCGTTATGTCGGCCCTCGCAACTTCGTGGGGCGTGACCTCTACGGTGAGCTCGATTGCGCATGGCTGCATCGGCTGGCGGCCGAGGGGTTGGGGCGTTCGGTGTCAGAACTCACCAAGCTCGCGCCCGGATACAGAATCCTCGTGCTGGATGCGCTGCGCCCGCACCGCGTGCAGGTCGAGCTGTGGGAGTTCCTCGACGGCACCGGCCTGCGCCAGTACGTGGCCGACCCCGCGCGCGGCTCCATCCACTCCTTCGGCATGGCGCTCGACGTGACGATCATCGATGCGAACGGCGACGAGCTTGACATGGGCAGCGGCTTCGACGAGATGGACGAGCTTTCGCACCCCAAGCTCGAAGCCGAGCACCTCGCCAGCGGGGCGCTCACGCCCACGCAGGTCACGAACCGCGAGCTGCTGCGCCGGGTGATGGCGGCGGGCGGCTTCAACGGCGTCGACAACGAGTGGTGGCACTTCGACATGCTCGACCGCAGCGTCGTGCGGCAGACTTTCGTGCGGGTCGACTAGCTGCCCGGTGTGCTGCGCGCAGGCGCCAGCCGCTGCGCGAGCGTCGACTGCGCCAGCAGCTCCTGGAACCAGACCTGGTAGCCGCCGTCGCTCGGGTGCAGCCCGTCCTTCGCGTTCAAGGCCTTGTGCTGCGCAAACGGGTCGTCCGCCCGCTCCTTGAAGAGCCGCACGTAGCCCACGCCTTGCCGTTGTGCGGCGTCGCGCACCAGCGCATGCAGCTCACGCGAGCGTGAGGCCATCCACCACGAGAGAGGCGGGAAGAAGAAGGGCGCGTTGCCCACGTTGCCGGCCGGCATCAGCACCACCGTGTCGGCACGCGCCTTGGCGAGTTGCACGATACGGTCGAGGTGGCTGGGGGTGTTGTCGAGATTGCGCAGGCGGATCACGTCGTTGCCGCCCGCGAGCATGAGCACGATGTCGAAGCGGGCGTCGCTGGCCTCGAGCTGGTGCGGCACTTCGGCGAGCGTCGCGCCGTCACGGCCGCGGTTCTCGATGTGCAGGCCGGGGTAGGCCTGGGCCAGCAGGCCGGCGAGGCTCTTGTCGGGTGAACTGGCGCCGGTGCCCACGGCGGTGCTGTCGCCCACGATCAGCAGCCGCACGGGCGCGGCGTCAACGTGGTGCTGCAGGGGCTCGCTCTCGCGGGCCAGCTCCACCGCGGTGTGCAGCCGCGTGACGGTGCAACCGGCCAGCAGCAGGACCGCGGCGGCCGCGCCCCAGGCGAGCAGCCTCGTGGGGTGGTAATGCGAGGGGCGGGAACGGGGCAGGGTGCGCATGTCCCCTCGATCATGGCGCTCGCGGTGCCGCCTGTGCACCGGCTTCCGGCGAAACCTGCGGTAGTCGCGCTCCTACACCTGCGGCACCGGTTTGTAGTGCCAGCCCTACACCACAAACCCGGTTGCCGCGATGGCCCGAAGCGGGCCCGATTCCTAGCATGACGTCACCGTTCATCGAAGGCCCGCCATGCGCACCGACAACCGTTTCGACCCCTACGACGCCGACCGTCCTCTCATGATGCGCTGCGCCTGCGGCCAGCACGCGTCGGCCGAGGAGCACCGGGGTGCCGAGGCGGCCGTTGCCGAACTGAAGCGGCGCAGCGAGACGGCCGAGTTCGAGGCGTATTCGAACGACTTCATCGAGGCCTCGCTCGTGAAGGCACTCTTCCCGCACGACGCGATGCGTCGGCGCTTCCTGCGCGCAGTGGGCAAGGGCACGGCGATGGCGGCGATCGGCAGCGTGCTGCCGGTGGCGTCGCTGCAGGCGATGGCCCAGGAGAAAGGCGCATTGGAGAAGCGCGATCTCAAGATCGGCTTCATCCCCATCACCTGCGCCACGCCGCTCATCATGGCGCACCCGCTCGGCTTCTATTCGAAGCAGGGCCTGGACGTGCAGGTCGTGAAGACGGCCGGCTGGGCGCTCATCCGCGACAAGATGCTCAACAAGGAGTACGACGCCACGCACTTCCTCTCGCCGATGCCGCTCGCGATCTCGCTGGGCGTGGGCAGCAACCCTACGCCGATGAACGTGGCGACCATCCAGAACACCAACGGCCAGGCGATCACGCTGCACGTCAGGCACAAGGACAAGCGCGACCCGAAGGACTGGAAGGGCTTCAAGTTCGCGGTGCCCTTCGAGTACTCGATGCACAACTTCCTGCTGCGCTACTACGTGGCCGAAGCGGGGTTGGACCCGGATCGCGACATCCAGATCCGCGTGGTGCCGCCGCCCGAGATGGTGGCCAATCTGCGCGCCGGCAACATCGACGGCTACCTCGGGCCCGACCCGTTCAACCAGCGCGCGGTGTTCGAGGAGGTGGGCTTCATCCACCTGCTGACCAAGGATCTGTGGAACGGCCACCCGTGCTGCGCCTTCGGCACCAGCACCGAGTTCATCCAGAAGAACCCCAACACCTTCGCCGCGCTGTACCGCGCGGTGCTGACGTCGGCCGCGATGGCCCGCGAGGCGCGCAACCGTGAGCTGATCGCCAAGGTGATCGCACCGCAGGCCTACCTCAACCAGCCGGAGACGGTGCTCACGCAGGTGCTCACCGGCAAGTTCGCCGATGGCCTGGGCAACGTGAAGAACGTGCCCGACCGCGCCGACTTCGATCCCATCCCCTGGCAGAGCATGGCGGTGTGGATGCTGACGCAGATGAAGCGCTGGGGCTATGTGAAGGGCGAGGTCAACTACAAGCAGATCGCGGAGAAGGTCTTCCTGCTCACCGACGCGAAGAAGCAGATGAAGGCGCTGGACATGAAGGTGCCTGACGGGGCGTATCCGAAGATCACCGTGATGGGGAAGGTGTTCGACCCGGAGAAGGCCGATGCCTACGTCAACGGCTTCGCCATCAAGCGCACCCCGAACGCATGAACGCTGCACGCTCGCTGGGCTTGCGCGCAGGCCTGCTCTCGGCCCTGCTCCTGCTCGTGCTGCTGGCTGTGTGGCATGTGGCCACGCTCAGCAGCGCGCCGGTTGCGGCCGCCGCGCCGGCGCTGACGCCCGAGCAGATCGAATACGCCAAGCTGATGGGCAAGGACCCGGCGGCCACTGGCGCACCCACCGCGAAGTCGGGCTTCCCGACGCTTGCGCAGATGGGCAGCACGATCGCGAAGCACCTGTCGCAACCGTTCTACGACAACGGGCCCAACGACAAGGGCATCGCGCTGCAACTCGGTTACTCGCTGGCGCGGGTGGGCCTGGGCTACCTGCTGGCCGCGCTGGTGGCGATCCCGCTCGGCTTCGTGATCGGCATGAGTCCGCTCGTCTACCGCGCGCTCGACCCGTTCATCCAGGTGCTGAAGCCCATCTCGCCGCTCGCGTGGATGCCGCTCGCGCTCTACACGATCAAGGACTCGTCGATCAGCGGCATCTTCGTGATCTTCATCTGCTCGGTGTGGCCGATGCTGATCAACACCGCCTTCGGCGTGGCGAGCGTGCGGCGCGAGTGGCTCAACGTGGCGCGCACGCTGGAGGTGACGCCGCTGCGCCGCGCGTTCGAGGTGATCCTGCCGGCGGCCGCGCCGACCATCCTCACCGGCATGCGCATCAGCATGGGCATCGCCTGGCTCGTGATCGTGGCGGCCGAGATGCTGGTGGGCGGCACGGGCATCGGCTATTTCGTGTGGAACGAGTGGAACAACCTCTCGCTGCCCAACGTGCTCTTCGCGATCCTGACCATCGGCGTGGTCGGCATGTTGCTCGACCTGATGTTCGCCAAGTTGCAGAAAGCGGTGACCTATGTCGACTGAAAGCTTTCTGAAGATCGAAGGGCTGGCCAAGCGCTACGGCGACAGCACCGTCTTCGACAGCGTCAACTTCGAGATCCGCCAGGGCGAGTTCGTCTGCATCATCGGCCACAGCGGCTGCGGCAAGACGACCATCCTCAACGTGCTCGCGGGCCTGGAGCAGGCGAGCGAGGGCCATGTGTTCATGGACAACCGCGAGATCGCCGGCCCGAGCCTGGAGCGCGGCGTGGTGTTCCAGGGCCATGCGCTGATGCCCTGGCTCACGGTGCGGGCCAACATCGCCTTCGCGGTGCGCAGCAAGTGGCCCCTGTGGAACCGCTCGCAGGTCAACGAGCACGTGGAGAAGTACGTGGCGATGGTGGGCCTGTCGGCCGCCATCGACAAGAAGCCCTCGGCACTCTCCGGCGGCATGAAACAGCGTGTGGGCATCGCGAGGGCGTTCGCCATCCAGCCGCGCATGCTGCTGCTCGACGAGCCATTCGGTGCGCTCGATGCACTCACACGCGGCACCATTCAAGACGAGCTGCTGCGCATCTGCGCCGAGACGCACCAGACCGTCTTCATGATCACGCACGACGTCGACGAGGCCATCCTGCTCGCCGACCGCATCCTGCTGATGAGCAACGGCCCGCAAGCGCGTGTGGCCGAGATCGTGAAGAACACCATGCCGCGCGACCGCGCGCGCGCCACGCTGCACCACGACCCGCAGTACTACCGCATCCGCAACCACCTGGTCGACTTTCTCGTGGCGCGCTCGAAGGAGCTGTCGCACGGCAAGGCGCCGGTGCAGCCGCCCGAGGTGAGCCCGGGCCTGCAGGAACCGCTTCCCGAACCCCCGCCGCGCATGCCCCTGCATCGCGTGGCTTGATCTCTCAACGAAGGAGCAGAAGATGAGCCGTCTCGATGTCACCGAAAAGATCGTCGCCACCAAGGTCGCCAAAGGCCTCAAGTGGTCGGACGTGGCCCAGAAGGTGGGCCTCAGCAAGGAGTGGGTCACCGCCGCCTGTCTCGGGCAGATGACGCTGGATGCGAAGCAGGCCGGCATCGTCGGCGAGATCTTCGGCCTCACCGACGCCGAGCAGAAGTGGCTGCAGGTCGTGCCCTACAAGGGCTCGCTGCCGACGAGCGTGCCGACCGATCCGCTGATCTACCGCTTCTACGAGCTGGTGAGCGTCTACGGCACGACCTTCAAGGAACTGATCCATGAAGAGTTCGGCGACGGGATCATGAGCGCGATCGATTTCAAGATGGACCTGACCCGCGAGGCCGACCCGAAGGGTGACCGCGTGTCGATCAACATGTCGGGCAAGTTCCTTCCCTATAAGACGTACTGAGCATGGAAAGCCGGCCCCCGCTTCCGCCGTTCACCGCCGAGACCGCACGGCAGAAGGTGCGCCTCGCCGAGGACGCATGGAACTCGCGCGACCCCGACCGCGTGGTGGGCGTCTACACGCCGGACACACGCTGGCGCAACCGCGCCGAGTTCCCGGTGGGCCGTGAGGAGGTGCATGCATTCCTGTCGCGCAAATGGGCGCGCGAGCTCGACTACCGGCTGATCAAGGAGTTGTGGGCTTTCGACGGCGCGCGCATCGCGGTGCGCTTCGCCTACGAGTGGCACGACGACTCGGCTCAGTGGTATCGCAGCTATGGCAACGAGAACTGGGAATTCACCCCCCAAGGGCTGATGGCCTGGCGGCACGCCAGCATCAACGACCTGCCCATTCGCCCCGAGCAGCGGCTCTTCCACTGGCCACTCGGCCGCCGGCCGGACGAGCACGCGGGGCTGAGCGAACTCGGGCTCTGATCCCAGGGCTCCCAAAGAGAGCAAGCGAAGCCCGCGGCACTGGCCTACGATGCGGGGCCATGCGGCCCCTGCACCACCTGAGCACCCAAAGTCAGCGCCTGCTGTGGATGCTGGCCGGGTTGGTCAGCCTGGTGGTCGGATTCATCGGCATCTTCCTGCCGCTGCTGCCGACCACGCCGTTCGTGCTGCTGGCGGCGTTCTGTTTCTCGCGGGGCAGCAAGCGCATGGAGGCCTGGCTGGTCAGCCACCCCCGCTTCGGGCCGATGGTGCATGCCTGGCGGCGCAACCGCGCGGTGCCGCTGCGCGCCAAGCAGCTCGCCACGGTGATGATGGCCGCCAGCGCCACCGGTTCCTGGTTCGTGGTGCACTCGCCCTGGCGGTGGGCGCCCGCCATCGTCTGCACCTGCGTGGCGCTTTGGCTCTGGAGCCTGCCCACCACCCCCGCCGCCCCGCCTGCCGACCGGTGAGCGGGGGCGACCCCGGTTCAGGGGGGACCCTTCCGACAACGTGTGCTTTCACACGGCGCGGCACAGGCGTACCGTTGAACAATCTGACGGTGCTGCCGATAACGATCCCGACATGAATCGAGCCGTTTTCACCTCCTGGGCCGATGCCCTGCTGGGCACCGACCGGAATCAGCGCGTGCGCATGACGCAGGCGCTGGTGGCGAGCGGCATTTATGCAGCTCTCAGCGTGATCGTGGGCCTCGGCGTGCTGCTGGGGCTCGTCGAGCCGCGGCCGGCGGCGGCGCTCGCGGTCACGGTGCTGGGCGTGTCGGCAGTCTTCCTCGCGCTCATCCGCAGCGGCGCCAACCTGCGCTTCGCCTCCGACCCGGCGCTGACGCAGGCGCAAGGCTTCTTCTGCGTGCTGGCCGCCTGTGCGTGTTACGTCGTGGCCGGGCCGTTTCGCGGCGCGATCCTCATGACGGTGATGATCGGCCAGGTGTTCGGCATCTTTGCACTCACGCCGCGCCAGGCGCGCCGCATGGCCACGCTCGGGGTGACGGCCCTCGGCATCACGATGACGGCCGGTGCGTTCTGGGATCCGGTGCGTTTCCCGCCCCGCATCGAGCTGCTCAACTTCCTGCTCATCGTGTTGATGCTGCCGATCATCGGCTGGCTCACCGGCACGCTCAGCGCCATCCGCAACAAGCTGCGCCAGCAGAAGGTGCAACTCGAAAACGCCCTGCAGCAAAACCGCCTGCTGGCCACGCAGGACGAGCTCACCGGCCTGTCGAATCGCCGCCACATGACCACCCTGCTCGTGGCCGAGCGCGGGCGCCAGCAGCGCAACCGTATGCCGATCAGCATGGTGCTGATGGACATCGACCACTTCAAGCGCATCAACGACGGCTGCGGCCACCAGGCCGGCGACCAAGTCCTGCAGATCTTCGCCGACGTCATCACCCACGGCCTGCGCACGGGCGACGCCCTGGCGCGCTGGGGCGGCGAGGAGTTCCTCCTCATGCTGCCCAACACGACAGCCGAAGACGCGCTCATCTGTGTGGAGCGCATGCGGGGCCAGCTGGCCGCGCGCAGCTTCGAGCACATCGCCCCCAAGCTGACCGTGACGTTTTCCGCAGGCATCGGCGTGTGCACGGTCGACGACCGCACCGACGCCATCATCGAGCGCGCCGACCGCGCCATGTACCGCGCCAAGACCGCGGGCCGCAACCGCACGGTCGTGGCCTGAAAGAGGCACAAGACGGGAAATGTGCTCGCGCCGTGCGAGCGGATGCCCACATCGGGCCCTCGTGCCGGCTCAAGAATCCCCGGGCAGTGGCCGATAAATCAGGCATCTCCTGAACGCTGGACCCGTCTTGCCATGCAACCCGATCACAGCCCGTCTCTCGAAGGCCCGACGCAACCTCATGTCGACCTGACCGACCCGCTCGAGGTCGCGCGCTGGTCCTGGCTGCTCGACGTGCCCGACCACCAGATCCACCACGCCGTGAGGCTGGTGGGCAACAACGGCGATGCCGTGGCGCACTACATCGAGCTCTACGGCCGCCCGGCCGGCCGTGCCCGCCACTGAAGCCCGCTGAAGCAGGCAGACGCTGGCACGAAGCTCGCTTTTCAGCCGCTCGGGCGCTTCAACCACGTTTGAAGTGTTCGCCAACCGACCGGGTATGTCGGTTTTGCAGCTGGAATTCACATGACTGACAAACAACGTCATCGCCACCACCACGCGCCCCACGGTTTTCTGCCGAACTGGGCGCTGGTGATGTTTGCGGCCGGCGCCATCCTCGTGGCGACCCTGGCACGCACGCTGATCTGAGCGATTAGCTTTCTCGTCCTCCTCCGCGGGCGCACCGGCCCGGGGCGGCAAGCGGCTTGCATTGAAGATGCCGGCACGTGTCGCCACGCACTGTTTGGAGGATGGCCATGGACGAGTACACCAACCAACTGGTGAAGGAAAGCTGGGACCTGGTCGAGCCCATCGCCCCCCGGGCCGCCGAGCTCTTCTACGCCAACCTCTTCCGGCTCGACCCATCCCTCAAGCCGCTCTTCAAGGGCGACCTGCTGGTGCAGGGCGAGAAGCTGATGAAGATGATCGGCGTGGCGGTCGGCCTGCTGGGGCAGCCGCAGCTGCTGCTGCCGGCCTTGCAGACCCTGGGCCGGCGCCATGCCGACTACGGCGTGCGCGACGAGCATTACGACACCGTGGGCACGGCACTGCTCGCCACGCTGCAGCAAGGCATCGGCGTGGCCTTCACACCCGAGGTGCGCGAGGCCTGGATCGACGTCTACGGCGTGTTGTCGCGCACCATGAAGGAAGCGGCGCGCGTCGCTGCCTGACCGGCGTTCACTTGGGCAGCAGCGCCCACATGCGCAGGGTCTGCTTCATGCGGCCGGCCTGCTGCTCGGCGGTGTCGCCCCAGCCCCAGAAGTAGTCGGCCCGCACCGCGCCGACGATGGCGCTGCCGGTGTCTTGCGCCATCACCAGGCGGCGCAGCGGCGTGCTCGCGAGCGGCTCGGTGGTGTCGAGCCACACGGGGGTGCCGTAGGGCACGCTCTGTGCGTCGACGGCGATGGAGCGGCCGGGGGTGAGCGGCACGTTTTGCGCGCCCTTGGGGCCGAGCGCCGGGTCGGGCAGCGCTTCTTCGCGGAAGAACACGTAGCGCGGGTTGCTCCACAGCATCTCGTCGAGCCGCTTCGGGTTGGCGCGGGCCCAGGCCTTGATGGCGGGCCAGGAGGCTTCGCCGGTGCGCAGCTCACCCTGGTCGATGAGCCACTTGCCGACGGAGCGGTAAGGGTGGTCGTTGTGCCCGGCGTAGGCCACGCGCAGCAACTTGCGCTGGCCATTCGCCTCGGTGAGTTGCAACCGCCCCGAACCCTGGATCTGCAGCACCAGGGCGTCGAGTGGGTCGGCGACGTAGGCGATGGCGTTGCCGCGCAGCGCGGCCTGTGCGGCGGGCTGGGTGGCGATCTGCTGCCGCGTCCAATAGGGCTTGCGCGTGGCGAGGTCGGCCGGCGCGCCGTGCAAGGGGATGCGGAAGCTGCCACCCGCCACGCGCCGTGCTTCAACCAGCGGCTCGAAGTAGCCGGTGATCAGCCCTTCGGCGGCGCTGTCGACGGACTCGACGCGCCAGGGCTGCATGCGCTGCTGGACCCAGGCGCGGGCCGACGCGTTGGAAGCCGGGGTCACGTTGCGCGCGTCGATGCAGATGCGCGCCCATTCGAGCGGCGGCTTGTCGCAGCCGCGTTGCAGCGCCGGCCACCACTCCATCAGGGCGTCGGCTTCCCAGCCCGGCAGCTCCGACCAGTCGGCCTTCACCCAGCGTGAGCGGCTCCGCTGCATCACCACGGGCGGTGCGGCGCTCGGCTTGTCGACCGCGGGCGGTGCCACGACCGGGGGCGGCGGGCTGACGGGCCCGCTCGCACAGGCGGTGAGCACTCCTAGAATCGCCGCCGCTGCAAAACGGCGAAAGCCGAACGGGATCGTCATCATGGGTTTGTTGTTGCTCGAAGCGCTGGCGGCGCTCGCGGTGCTGGTGCTGATCGTGTGGTGGACCATGTTCTCGGGGCGCAAGGGCGGTGAACGCCAGGAGCGTGGCGACGAGGCCGACGGCGATGAGAGCTGAAAGACGCGCGCGGGTTCAGCCGCCGCCGTCGAGATCGATGTGCTGGTCCATGTCGAGCGCCGGCTGATCAGCACGTGGCGTGCCCACCACGCGCGCCGGCACGCCCACCACCGTCTTGTGCGGCGGCACCTCGTCGAGCACTACGCTGCCGGCACCCACCTTGGCGCCGTCGCCGACGCGGATGTTGCCGAGCACCTTGGCCCCGGCACTGAGCAGCACGCCGCGGCCGATCTTCGGGTGGCGGTCGCCTGTCTCCTTGCCGGTGCCGCCGAGCGTCACGCCTTGCAGGATGGAGACGTTGTCGCCGACCACCGCCGTTTCGCCGATCACCACGCCGGTGGCGTGGTCGATGAAGACGCCGGCACCGACCACGGCTGCGGGGTGGATGTCGACGGCGAACACTTCCGATGCGCGACCCTGCAGGCACTGCGCGAGGGCCCTTCGGTTGCGGCCCCAGTACCAGTGCGCGATGCGATGGGTCTGCAGCGCGTGGAAGCCCTTGTGGTTGAGGACGGGGTTGACGCTCGAGCCGGCGGCCGGATCGCGCTCGCTGATGGCGGCGAGGTCGGCACGCGCGAGCTGGCCGATCTGCGGTTCGGCCTGCAGCGCGTCGCGCACGAGCGTCCGCAGGTCGTCGACGGGAAGCTCGGCCGATGCGAGCTTGTGCGCGAGCAGCTCCGCCAGCGCAGCTTCCAGCGAGGGTTGGTCGAGGATCACGGCGCGCAACAGCCGCGCGAGCACCGGCTCGGCGTGTGCGAGCTGAGTGGCATCGGCGCGCAGTGCCTGCCAGATCGGGTCGGCCGGAGCGTTCATGCCCGTGCTCAATGCAAGGTCGATGGGACCGAGAGCGAGAACTCGGGCACGGCCGCGTCGAAGGGCCGCGCGTCTTCGGTCATGCAGAAGAAGGTGCCGCGCATGCTGCCTTGCGGCGTGTGGATGCGTGTCCAGCTCGTGTACTCGAAACGCTCGCCCGGCTTGAGCAGCGGCTGCTGGCCGACGACGGCCAGGCCGCGCACTTCCTCGACGTGGCCGCGCGCATCGGTGATCACCCAATGGCGCGCGATGAGCTGCGCGGTGATGTCTCCGGTGTTGACGATCTGGATCGTGTACGCATAGGCGTGAACGCCTTGCTCGGGGTCTGCCTGTTCGGGCAGGGGGCGCACGCTGACGCTGCAGGTGAATTCGGGCTTGGCCATCGGTCGATTCTAGGGAGCCTCCTAAAATCCCGCGGATGAGCACGCCCACCTACCGCATCGCCCCCAGCATTCTTTCTGCCGATTTCGCCCGTCTGGGCGAGGAGGTGCGCAATGTGATCGCGGCCGGCGCCGACTGGATCCATTTCGACGTGATGGACAACCACTACGTGCCCAACCTGACCTTCGGGCCGATGATCTGCGAGGCGCTGCGCAAGCATTCGGTGAAGGCTGATGGCACTGCGGTGCCGATCGACGTGCATCTGATGGTGCAGCCGGTCGACTCGCTCGCGCAGGCCTTCTGCAAGGCCGGCGCCGACCTCGTGAGCTTCCACCCCGACGCCAGCACGCACGTGGACCGCACGCTGCAGCTCATCAAGGCCGAGGGCAAGCAGGCCGGCCTCGTGTTCAACCCGGCCGAGCCGCTCGATGTGCTGGAGTGGGTGATCGACAAGGTCGACCTCATCCTCATCATGAGCGTGAACCCCGGCTTCGGCGGGCAGAGCTTCATTTCGAGCGCGCTGACGAAGGTCGAGCAGGCACGCAGGATCATCGAGAAGAGCGGGCGCGACATCCGCCTCGAGGTCGACGGCGGCATCAAGGTCGACAACATCCGCCAGGTGGCCGATGCCGGCGCCGACACCTTCGTGGCCGGCAGCGCGATCTTCGGCAAGCCCGACTACAAGCGTGTGATCGACGCGATGCGCGCGCAGCTCGGTCGCTGAACCCGGATGGTGTCGCACGCGCTGGAGAATTTTGATGCGGCCATCGTCGACCTCGACGGCACGATGATCGACACGCTGGGGGACTTCGACGTCGCCCTCAACGCCATGCTCGACGACCTGTCGCTGTCGCGCGTGGACCGTGCGTTCATCGAGCAGACGGTCGGCAAAGGGTCCGAACACCTGATCCGCAGCACGCTGGCGCATGTGGGCAGCGAAGCCTCGGCGTTCGGCGCCGCATGGGCGCGCTACCAGCACCACTACCTGCGCATCAACGGCGAGCATGCGGCCGTCTACCCCGGCGTGCGCGAAGGGCTCCACGCCCTGCGCGCACGGGGCCTCGTGCTGGCGTGCCTGACCAACAAGCCGACCGCGTTTGCGCGGCCGCTGCTGGAAAAGAAAGGCCTCGATGGCTACTTCGCCCAGGTCTTCGGTGGCGATGCGTTCGAGCGCAAGAAGCCCGACCCCTTGCCGCTGCTCAAGACCTGCGAGGCGCTGGGGGTGCCGCCCTCACGCGTGTTGATGGTGGGCGATTCGAGCAATGACGCGCGTGCGGCGCGCGCCGCCGGCTGCCCGGTGGTGCTGGTGAGTTACGGCTACAACCATGGCGAGCCGGTTCACGCGGTCGATGCCGACGGCGTGATCGACCGGCTGGACGCCCTGGCCTGAATCAGCTGTTGGGCGGCAGCGCGGCCGGCTTGCCCAGCAGCGCGTCTTTCAGGTTCGAATCGGCGGGCGACTGGCCCAGCCAGATCTTGACCAGCGCAGAGAAGAACTCGGGCTCCTTGATCGGATCGGCGGCGGGCTTGCCGTTGACGATGATGGTGGTGCCGACACCCGGCACCCAATCCACCGAGAACGAATCGCCGGCGTTCAGCTTCTTGATGCGGAAGAAGATCTCGCTCATCTTGAGCGTGCCGGCCACCGACTTGGAGAATTCGTCCTTCGGCGCGTTGTCTTCCATGCCGCGGGTGAAGAGCTTGCCCAGTTCCGATGCGTTGATCTCGCGCAGCATCACGATGTGCATGCGTTTCGGGCCCGGCGCGCTGAGCACGGCTTCGGGGCTGTTCGCCTTGCGCGTGAGGTACAGGCCCGCGGTGTAGACCTTGAACACGGCCTTGTAGCGCACGCCGGCGCCATTGAGCACGAGCGGGGTGTTGCCCACCTGGAGCCCGTTGTCGTACTTCACCCCGGCGACCTGGGTGGTGTCGGCGAGAGCGCTGGCGGCGGCGGTCAGCGACAGAACGGCGGCGATGATCATGTTGCGAATCAAGGCGGGTCTCCTGGCGTTTATCGCACGGTCGTGCGGAACATGGGATTGTCGCAAACCGACCGAGAGTTGCCAGGGGCCGAGTTCACGGAAACCCGCGATTCGGGGGCCGGGCTCACCCTGCCTGCTACACTTTTTGGATGTTCATCGCGCGCAAACAAACCAAAGGGTCGCACGACCGGGGAGCTTGGCCCTGGCGTCGCCAGCTTCCGTAGGTTGCGTTTGCCGCCGGCCTTGAGCGTGTTGTCGTGAAACGCTCCGCCTTCGGCTCCACCGGCTGCCCCGCGCGGGCACCGTCCGTCTGAACCTCGTCACATGCGGGCTGCAGTCTTGCCCCGCCGGGCCATTGGAGGGCCCAGAAGGTGATCACCGAACTCGAATTCAAGAGCCTTGCCTCAGAAGGCTTCAACCGCATTCCGCTGATGGCCGAAGCCTTCGCGGACCTCGAAACTCCCCTCTCGCTCTACCTCAAGCTGGCCTATGCCTCGGGCAGCGGAAAGCACAGCTTCCTGCTCGAATCGGTGGTGGGGGGCGAGCGCTTCGGGCGTTATTCGTTCATCGGGCTGCCGGCTCGCACGCTGCTGCGCGCCACGGGCTTTCGCACCGAAGTCGTCACCGACGGCAAGGTGGTCGAGACGCACGAAGGCAACCCGCTCGATTTCATCGCCGAGTACCAGAAGCGTTTCAAGGTGGCGCTGCGCCCGGGCCTGCCACGCTTCTGCGGTGGCCTGGCCGGCTACTTCGGCTACGACGCGGTGCGCTACATCGAGCCGAAGCTCGCCAAGACCGAGAAGCCCGGGGGCGTCGACACGCCCGATGTGCTGCTGCTGCAGTGCGAAGAGCTGGCCGTGATCGACAACCTGTCGGGCCGGCTCTACCTCATCGTCTACGCCGACCCGTCGCAGCCCGAGGCCTACTTCCGCAGCAAGCGGCGCCTGGCCGAGCTCTCCGACAAGCTCAAGTACAGCGTGACCGCGCCGCCGGTGAAGCGCGGCACCTCGCATGCGGTGGAGCGCGAGTTCGCGAAAGAGGACTACCTCGCCGCGGTGCTCAAGTCGAAGGAGTACATCGCGGCCGGCGACATGATGCAGGTGCAGATCGGCCAGCGGCTGAAGAAGCGCTACACGGAGTCACCGCTCAGCCTCTACCGCGCGTTGCGCTCGCTGAACCCGTCGCCCTACATGTACTTCTATGACATGGGCGACTTCCAGATCGTCGGCGCCTCCCCCGAGATCCTGGTGCGCCAGGAGCACACGCCCGAAGGGCAGAAGGTGACGATCCGCCCGCTGGCCGGCACGCGGCCTCGCGGTGCCACGCCCGAGCAGGACAAGGCACTCGAAGCCGAACTCAGCGCCGACCCGAAGGAGCGCGCCGAGCACGTCATGCTGATCGACCTGGCGCGCAACGACATCGGCCGCATCGCCAAGACCGGCAGCGTGAAGGTGACCGACGCCTTCGTGATCGAGCGCTACTCGCACGTGATGCACATCGTGAGCAATGTCGAAGGCATCCTGAAAGACGGGATGAGCAATCTCGATGTGCTCAAGGCCACCTTCCCGGCTGGCACGCTGACCGGCGCGCCCAAGGTGCGGGCGATGGAGATCATCGACGAGCTCGAGCCGGTGAAGCGTGGCATCTACGGCGGCGCGTGCGGTTACCTGAGTTTTGCCGGCGACATGGATGTGGCCATCGCCATCCGCACCGGCATCATCAAGGACAACACGCTGTACGTGCAGGCGGCGGCGGGTGTCGTGGCCGACTCGGTGCCCGAGCTGGAATGGAAGGAAACCGAAGCGAAGGCGCGTGCGCTCCTTCGTGCTGCCGAACTCGTCGAGGAGGGCTTCTGACATGCTGCTCATGATCGACAACTACGACAGCTTCACCTACAACCTGGTGCAGTACTTCGCCGAGCTGGGCGAAGACGTGCGGGTGTTCCGCAACGACGAGATCACGCTCGAGGGCATCAGCGAGCTGAAGCCCGATCAGTTGGTGTTGTCGCCGGGCCCGTGCTCGCCGGCCGAGGCCGGCATCTGCGTGAGCGCGATCCAGCACTTCGCCGGGAAGCTGCCCATCCTCGGCGTGTGCCTCGGTCACCAGGCGATTGGTGCGGCGCTCAAGGGCAAGATCGTTCGGGCGAAGACGCAGATGCACGGCAAGACCGATGTCATCAGCACCGACAAGCGCGGCGTCTACGCTGGGTTGCCCGACAAGTTCACCGTCATCCGCTACCACTCGCTGGTGATCGAGCGTGCCACCTTGCCGAAGGAGCTGGAGATCACCTCCACCTCGCAGGACGACGAGATCATGGGGGTGCGTCACACCGCGCTCGCGGGCACGAAGACGCCGCTGGAAGGCGTGCAGTTCCATCCCGAGTCCATCCTCACCGAGCATGGGCACGCGATGCTGAAGAACTTCCTCGAGCTGAAGAACTGAGGTTCGCATGAAGGTCGTCGACCTGCGCAGCGACACGGTCACCCGGCCCACGCCCGCCATGCGCGAGGCGATGGCGCGCGCCGAGGTGGGCGATGACGTGTTCGGCGACGACCCGACCGTGAACGCATTGCAGGAGAGGATCGCGAGCCTCACCGGGAAGGAAGCAGCGCTCTACATGACGAGCGGCACGCAAAGCAACCTCGCGGCCATCATGAGCCACTGTGGGCGTGGCGACGAGTACATCGTCGGCCAGATGCACCACACCTACCGCTGGGAGGCCGGCGGTGCGGCGGTGCTGGGCAGCGTGCAGCCGCAACCGCTGGAGCATGAGGCCGATGGCACGCTCTCGCTGGCGAGCATCGAGGCAGCGATCAAGCCCGACGATGCGCACTTTGCGAAGAGCCGGTTGTTGTGTTTGGAGAACACGCTTGGCGGCAAGGCTTTGCCGATGTCCTTCATGGCCGAGGCGACGGCGTTGGCGCGGCGCCGCGGCCTCGCCACCCACCTCGACGGGGCTCGGGTCTTCAATGCGGCGACGGCGCTCGGTGTACCCGTGCGTGAGATCGCGAGCCACTTCGATTCGCTCTCGGTGTGTTTCTCGAAAGGCCTCGGTGCGCCGGTTGGCTCTGCGCTGTGCGGATCGAAAGCGCTGATCAAGAGCGCCCAACGCTGGCGCAAGATGCTGGGTGGCGGGCTGCGACAAGCCGGTGTCATCGCCGCCGGTGCCCTCTATGCGCTCGATCACCACGTTGAGCGACTGGCCGACGACCACGCGCTGGCTCGCCGTCTGGCCGAGGGGCTGCAAGGCATCGCAGGGCTCACGGTGGAAAGGCCGGAGACCAACATCGTCTTCATCGATGTCGCCGGCGATCGCGCTGCCGGCCTGCTGCCGCATCTCGAATCGCGTGGTGTGCTGGCCACCGGGCTGTACCGCCTGCGCTTCGTGACCCACCTCGACGTCGACGCCGAAGGCGTGGACCGCGCTGTCGCCGCCGTGCGCGACTACTTCAACGTTTGAGCCCTGACCGCCATGACCATCACCAACACCGAAGCGCTGGCGCGCGTCATCGATCACCGCGAGATCTTCCACGATGAGATGCTCACGCTGATGCGCCGCATCATGAGCGGCGAGATGTCGCCAGTGATGATCGCGGCGCTCTCAATGGGCTTGCGTGTCAAGAAAGAAACCATCGGCGAGATCGCCGCGGCCGCGCAGGTGATGCGCGAACTGGCGACGCCGGTGCCCGTGGCCGACAAGGCGCACCTCGTCGATCTGTGCGGGACCGGCGGTGATGGTGCGCACACCTTCAACATTTCGACCGCGGCCATGTTCGTGGCGGCCTCCGCGGGGGCGCGGGTGGCCAAGCATGGCGGGCGCAGCGTGTCCTCGAGCACCGGCAGCGCCGACGTACTGGAGGCGTTCGGCGCCAATGTGAACCTCACGCCGGACCAGGTCGCGCAGTGTCTGGAGCAGACCGGCATCGGCTTCATGTTCGCTCCGAACCACCACGCGTCGATGAAGCATGCCGCGCCGGTGCGCAAGGAGCTCGGCGTGCGCACGATCTTCAACATCCTGGGGCCGCTGACCAACCCGGCACAGGCGCCGAATCAGCTGATGGGGGTCTTCCATGCCGATCTGGTGGGCATCCAGGTGCGTGTGCTGCAGCGCCTCGGCTCCGACCACGTGATGGTGGTCTACGGCATGAACGGCATGGACGAGATCTCTCTCTCGGGCGAGACGCTGATCGGCGAACTCAAGAACGGCGAGGTGCGCGAATACGTGGTGCACCCGAGCGACTTCGGCATGCCCGTATACGACAGCCGCGTGTTGCGCGTGGCCGACAAGGCCGAGTCGGTGCAGTGCATCCAGCGTGCGCTGGCCAATGAAGACGGGCCCTTGCGCGACATCGTGCTGCTCAACGCGGGTGGGGCCTTGTACTGCGCGAACGTGGTGTCGTCGATCGCCGACGGCGTCAGGCGCGCCCGCGAAGCGGTGGCATCCGGCGCCGCCACCAAGAAACTGAGCCAGTTCGTGGCCGCCACCCAGCAATTCAAATCATGAGCGACATCCTCGACAAGATCGTGGCGGTCAAGCGCGAGGAGATCGCCGCCGCCAGCCGCCAGCGCGACCTGGCGTCGCTGCGCCGCGAGGCCGAGGCGCGCACGGACGTCCGCGACTTCGTTGCCGCCCTGCGGCGCAAGGTGGCCGCGGGCCAGGCGGCAGTGATCGCCGAGGTGAAGAAGGCCAGCCCCAGCAAGGGCGTGCTGCGCGAGTACTTCGTGCCGGCCGACATCGCCACCAGCTACGAACGCCACGGGGCGGCCTGCCTGAGCGTGCTGACCGATGTTCAGTTCTTCCAGGGTTCGGCGGCCTATCTGCAGCAGGCGCGTGCCGCCTGCGCCTTGCCGGTGTTGCGCAAGGATTTCATGGTCGACCCATACCAGGTCTACGAGGCGCGGGCGATGGGGGCGGACTGCATCCTCCTCATCGCGGCGTGCCTCGACGACGCGCAGATGGCCGATCTGGAGGCGCAGGCGCTGTCGCTGGGCATGGCGGTGCTGGTCGAGGTGCACGATGGCGCCGAACTCGACCGGGCGCTGAAATTGAAGACGCCGCTCGTCGGCGTCAACAACCGGAACCTGCGCACCTTCGAGGTGACGCTGGACACGACGCTGTCCTTGCTGCCCCGCGTGCCTCGCGACCGGCTGCTCGTAACGGAAAGCGGCATCCTCGGTGCAGCCGATGTGGCCCGCATGCGCGACGCCAACGTCCACGCTTTCCTGGTCGGTGAAGCGTTCATGCGCGCTGCCGACCCGGGTGCAGCGCTGGCGCAACTCTTCGCATGACCGCCGATGACCTGCGCGCCGCCTTCGGCACGGTGCCCGAGGCGTGGCGCGAGGTGCTGCCTGGCTGGACGGTCGACAAGCAGGAGGCCTTGATCGAGCGGATCAAGCAAGTCTCCGCCGACAGGCCGATCGGCCCGGAAGATCCGTTCCGCGCCCTGCGCCTCGTGTCGCCCCAGGAGGCCAAGGTCGTGATCTTCGGCCAGGACCCGTACCCCACGGCTGGCCATGCCGATGGCCTTGCCTTTTCGGCCGGGCATGGCAGGCCACGGTCGCTGGCCCGCATCTTTGAAGTGTTGGCCGCAGACCGACCCGGTTGGGTGCCGCCTGCGGTGTGGAAACTGGACGGCTGGGCCCGGCAGGGCGTGTTGCTCTTGAACCCGGCACTGACGGTTGAGATCGGCGCCGCAGGCAGTCATCTCAAGGTTGGTTGGCTTGCACTTACATCTGAAATCGTGTCGGCGTTGAGCCGGCGGAGCAATCCGCCCACATTCCTGCTTTGGGGTGGCAAGGCTCAGGATTTCCTCGCCCAGGCACTGCCACCAGGTGTGCAGCCGCGTGTGTTGACCACGCGCCATCCGTCCTACGACCTCCACAAGCAGTTCATGGCCGACGGCAGCCACTTCGTGGCCACCCAGCAACTCGTCGACTGGTGGGCTCTGTGAGTGCGGATCCGCAAAATTTGATGCTATAGTCCCGGGTTCGCTTTGGAGGGGTGCCCGAGTGGCTAAAGGGGGCAGACTGTAAATCTGTTGGCTTACGCCTACGCTGGTTCGAATCCAGCCTCCTCCACCAAAGCGAACCGATTTCAAAACGAGTGTTGAACCCGGATGGCATGGCGCCTGAAGGGGCTCCCGAGCGGGAGTAGTTCAATGGTAGAACCCTAGCCTTCCAAGCTAATGACGCGGGTTCGATTCCCGTCTCCCGCTCCATAGATGTCGCCAGTGGTTTGCGTGGTTCAAAGCGCAAACCAGTGTCGATTGGCACCGAAGTTTGGTTCGGCCCATGTGGCTCAGTGGTAGAGCACTCCCTTGGTAAGGGAGAGGTCACGCGTTCGATCCGCGTCATGGGCACCACAGTTTTCTTCAGCATCGTCTCTCTCGACCGCTAGGAGCTCGAAAAATGGCAAAAGGCAAATTTGAACGGACCAAGCCGCACGTGAACGTGGGGACGATTGGTCACGTGGACCATGGCAAGACGACGCTGACGGCGGCGATCACGACGGTGCTGTCGAAGAAGTTCGGTGGCGAAGCCAAGGCGTACGACCAGATTGACGCGGCGCCCGAAGAGAAGGCGCGCGGCATCACCATCAACACCGCCCACGTCGAGTACGAGACCGCCAACCGTCACTACGCGCACGTCGACTGCCCTGGGCACGCCGACTACGTGAAGAACATGATCACCGGTGCCGCCCAGATGGACGGTGCGATTCTGGTGTGCTCGGCCGCTGACGGCCCCATGCCCCAGACCCGCGAGCACATCCTGCTGGCCCGTCAGGTCGGCGTGAAGTACATCATCGTCTTCCTCAACAAGTGCGACATGGTCGACGACGCCGAGCTGCTCGAGCTCGTCGAGATGGAAGTGCGTGAGCTGCTCAGCAAGTACGACTTCCCCGGCGACGACACCCCCATCGTCAAGGGTTCGGCCAAGCTCGCCATGGAAGGCGACACCGGCGAGCTCGGCGAAGGCGCCATCATGAAGCTCGCCGAAGCCCTGGACACCTACATCCCCACGCCTGAGCGCGCCATCGACGGCGCCTTCCTCATGCCCGTGGAAGACGTGTTCTCCATCTCCGGCCGCGGCACCGTCGTGACCGGCCGTGTCGAGCGCGGTGTCATCAAGGTCGGCGAAGAAATCGAGATCGTCGGCATCAAGGCCACCCAGAAGACCACCTGCACCGGCGTCGAAATGTTCCGTAAGCTGCTCGACCAAGGTCAGGCAGGCGACAACGTCGGCATCCTGCTGCGCGGCACCAAGCGCGAAGAAGTCGAGCGCGGCCAAGTGCTGTGCAAGCCCGGCTCCATCAAGCCGCACACCCACTTCACTGCCGAGATCTACGTGCTCAGCAAGGAAGAGGGCGGCCGCCACACCCCGTTCTTCAACAACTACCGTCCCCAGTTCTACTTCCGCACGACGGACGTGACCGGCGCGGTGGAGCTGCCGAAGGACAAGGAAATGGTCATGCCGGGCGACAACGTCAGCATCACCGTCAAGCTGATCGCTCCGATCGCCATGGAAGAAGGCCTGCGCTTCGCCATCCGCGAAGGCGGCCGCACCGTCGGCTCGGGCGTCGTTGCCAAGATCCTGGAGTAAGGTCAGAAAAAGCCACAGGGGTATAGCTCAATTGGCAGAGCGCTGGTCTCCAAAACCAGAGGTTGTAGGTTCGATTCCTACTGCCCCTGCCAAGCCCGCAAGGAGTCAAAAGCCCTGCGGGCTTTGCTGCTGAAAGGGCACTCGTTGCCCGCGCGTTAGATCGATCACATGGCCAATCCGCAAATCGAAACTGTTTCCACCGGCGCCGACAAGGCCAAGCTGGCTGTGGCCGGCCTCCTCGTCGTAGGCGCGGTGGTCGCGTTCTACCTGCTCGGCAAGCAAGACATGTGGGTGCGCGTGGTCGCGCTCCTCGTGTTGCTGGCGATGGCGGTCGGGACGTTCTTCACTTCCGAATCTGGCAAGCAGCTGATCGCTTTCGGTCAAGACTCCGTCAAGGAGGTGAAGAAGGTGGTCTGGCCGACCCGCAAGGAGGCCGGCCAGATGACCCTCTACGTGTTTGCGTTCGTCGTCGTGATGGCCCTGTTCCTGTGGCTGACCGACAAGACCCTCGAGTGGGTGCTGTACGACCTGATTCTCGGATGGAAGAGGTAAGCCGATGAGCGAACAACCCACCACGGGCGGTGAAGTGACGGCGGCCTCGCTGGCGCCGGCGACCAACAAGCGTTGGTACGTCGTCCACGCCTACTCGGGCATGGAAAAGGCCGTCGAGCGCAATCTGCGCGAGCGCATCGAGCGTTCGGGCATGCAAGACAAGTTTGGCCGCATCCTGGTGCCGATGGAAGAAGTCGTCGAGCTCAAGAACGGCAAGAAGGCCGTCACCGAGCGCCGCTTCTTCCCGGGCTACGTGCTGGTCGAGATGGAGATGGCCGACGACACCTGGCACCTGGTGAAGCACACCAGCAAGGTCACGGGTTTCGTGGGTGGTGCGAAGAACCGCCCGGCCCCGATCTCCGAAGCCGAGGTGATGAAGATCGTCACCCAGATGCAAGAAGGCGTCGAAAAGCCGCGCCCCAAGGTGGAGTGGTCGGTCGGCGAGCTGGTGCGGGTCAAGGAAGGCCCGTTCACCGACTTCAACGGCGCCGTGGAAGATGTCAACTACGACAAGTCCAAGGTGCGCGTGTCGGTCACCATCTTCGGTCGTGCGACGCCGGTCGAGCTCGACTTCTCCCAAGTCGAAAAGATCTGAGCCTGAATGGCGGCTTGGCGCTCCGGCGCTGAAGCCATTCCGTTGCTGCTGGTGACGAGACACCGGCACGAGGAGCCAAGGTAACCAGTCCTTGGCGTTTGCACTCAAGGCCCATGCAGTTCTGTGGGCCTGATTGGAGAGAAAGATGGCCAAGAAAATTGTCGGCTTCATCAAGCTGCAAGTTCCGGCGGGCAAAGCCAACCCGTCCCCCCCGATCGGTCCGGCGCTGGGTCAGCGCGGTCTGAACATCATGGAGTTCTGCAAGGCGTTCAACGCCCAGACGCAAGGCATGGAGCCGGGTCTGGCGCTGCCGGTGGTGATCACCGCATTTGCAGACAAGTCCTTCACCTTCGTCTTGAAGAGCCCGCCCGCAGCGGTGTTGATCAAGAAGGCGCTCAAGCTCGACAAGGGTTCGGCCAAGCCGCACACCGACAAGGTTGGCAAGCTGACCCGCGCACAGGCTGAAGAGATTGCCAAGGTCAAGGTCAAGGACCTGACCGGCGCCGACCTCGACGCCGCTGTCCGCACGATCGCTGGTACCGCCCGCTCGATGGGCGTGACGGTGGAAGGAGTCTGAGCATGGCCAAGTTGACCAAACGCCAGAAGGCGCTCGCCGGCAAGGTCGAGAGCACCAAGCTGTACGCCCTCGACAACGCGCTCGCGATCGTGAAGGAATGCGCCACCGCCAAGTTCGATGAATCCATCGACGTGGCCGTGCAACTCGGCATCGACGCCAAGAAGTCCGACCAGGTCGTGCGTGGCGCCGTCGTGCTGCCCAACGGCACCGGCAAGACCAAGCGCGTCGCCGTGTTCGCCCAAGGCGCCAAGGCTGAAGAAGCCAAGGCCGCCGGTGCCGACATCGTCGGCATGGACGACCTCGCCGAGCGCATCAAGGCCGGCAACATGGACTTCGACGTCGTGATCGCCTCGCCCGACACGATGCGCATCGTCGGTACCCTCGGCCAGGTGCTGGGCCCGCGCGGCCTGATGCCGAACCCGAAGGTCGGCACCGTGACGCCTGACGTCGCCACCGCGGTGAAGAACGCCAAGGCCGGTCAGGTGCAGTTCCGCGTCGACAAGGCCGGCATCGTGCACGGCACGATCGGCCGTCGCTCGTTCGACTCCGACAAGCTGGCCGGCAACCTGCGCGCGCTGATCGAAGCCCTGAACAAGGCCAAGCCGGCCACGTCCAAGGGCATCTACCTGCGCAAGGTGGCGATCTCGTCGACCATGGGCGTGGGCGCCCGTGTGGACGTGGCGACCATCAACGCCGCACCGACGCAGGCTTGAGAAACACGAGATCGCGCTGAGTCTGGCGCGGTCTTGAAGAGTTTGGTGGGCCGGCTTGCCCTTGCCAGCAATGGCGAAAGGTGGGCCGGGTCATCGAAGACCGCAGGCGCAGCACACGCTGCTTAATCGACGATCCGGGTGATGAGCCCGGTCCGACGCCCGCGCAGATGGCGGTCCCCGCTGGAAAGAAAACCCCGGTTTTCTGGATAGAGAGGTCGCTGCATTGTGGTGTGTTTGGAGGCGGCAACGCCAAAGAACACGTTTGTGTGAGGAGCAGACCTTGAGTCTCAATCGCAACGAGAAAGCCACCGTGGTGGCGGATGTGGCGGCCCAGGCGGCCAAGTCGCAGACGCTGGCGCTGGCCGAGTACCGTGGCCTCACCGTCGCTCACCTCGACGTGCTGCGCAAGCAGGCGCGCGAAAAGGGCGTGTACCTTCACGTGCTGAAGAACACCCTGGCTCGCCGTGCCGTCGCTGGCACCCCGTTCGAAGTGGCGTCGGACGCCATGGTCGGTCCGCTGATCTACGGTTTTTCCGAAGACGCCGTCGCCGCGGCCAAAGTCATCGCCGACTTTGCCAAGGGCAACGACAAGCTGGTCCTGAAGGCCGGCGCTTACGCTGGCAAGGCACTCGACGCCGAAGGCCTGAAGGCCCTGGCATCGGTCCCGAGCAAGGAAGTGCTGCTGTCGCAGATCGCCGGCTTGCTCAAGTCGCCGGTTCAGCGCACCGCTGCCGTCCTGGCCGCCCTGGCCAAGAAGCGCGAAGAAGCTGCCGCCCCGGCCGCCTGATCGGCTCGCATCTCTATTCAACTGATCTATCTAGGAAATCATCATGGCATTCGACAAAGACGCATTCCTGACCGCCCTCGACAGCATGTCGGTCATGGAACTCAATGACCTGGTCAAGGCAATCGAAGAGAAGTTCGGCGTGTCCGCCGCTTCGATGGCTGTTGGCGGTGGCGGTGGTGCTGCCGGCGGCGCTGCCGCTCCGGCCGCTGAAGAGAAGACCGAATTCAACGTCATGCTGCTCGAAGCCGGCGCCAACAAGGTGTCCGTCATCAAGGCCGTGCGCGAAATCACCGGCCTGGGCCTCAAGGAAGCCAAGGACCTGGTCGACGGCGCTCCGAAGCCCGTCAAGGAAGGCGCTGCCAAGGCCGACGCCGAAGCCGCCGTCAAGAAGCTGGTGGAAGCCGGCGCCAAGGCCGAACTCAAGTAATCGAGTCCCGGCAAAGGGGCTGGGAGCCGTTTTCGGCCCCCAGCCTTTTGCGCTTCAAGGGCACATCCACTGGATGACCCCTTGGAGAACACCTGTAAAGCCCCCGGTTGACAATCGAGGGCTTTCCAAGTGTTCTCTGAACCGACTGCAGAGAACAGGTTTGGTCGGGCCCCGGTGCAATGCCGGGGTTGTCCGCCAGCGGCTGGTAGTGGCCAGCCACCAAGCGTCGAACGCAATGTTCGAGTTGACAGTCGCCGACGGTGATCTGCCTAGGCCAGGCAGGTTTCCTGAGATGGAGTGAGAAATCACCTATGGCGCAACAAGCAACCCCGTACAGCTACACCGAGCGCAAGCGTATCCGCAAGAGCTTCGGCAAGCGAGAGAGTGTCCTCAACGTCCCCTATCTGCTCACGATGCAGAAGGAGTCTTACGTTGCCTTCCTGCAGAAGGACGTCCCACCGCAGAAACGCAAACCAGAAGGTCTGCAAGCGGCTTTCCTCTCCGCCTTCCCGATCGTGTCGCACAACGGGTTTGTGGAGATGAAGTTCATCGAATACAACATGGCCAAGCCCGCGTTCGACACGCGTGAATGCCAGCAGCGCGGCCTCACCTATGCCGCCGCCGTGCGCGCCAAGTTGCAGATGATCATCTATGACCGTGAAGCCGCGCAGGCCAAGACGGTCAAGGAAATCAAGGAACAAGAGGTCTACATGGGCGAAGTGCCGCTCATGACGGACTACGGCTCGTTCATCGTCAACGGCACCGAGCGCGTGATCGTGTCTCAGCTGCACCGTTCGCCGGGCGTGTTCTTCGAGCACGACAAGGGCAAGACGCATTCGAGCGGCAAACTGCTGTTCTCGGCTCGCATCATTCCGTACCGTGGTTCGTGGCTCGACTTCGAATTCGACCCGAAGGACATCCTGTACTTCCGCGTCGACCGCCGCCGCAAGATGCCGGTCACGATCCTGCTGAAGGCCATCGGCCTGAACCCGGAATCGATCCTGGCCAACTTCTTCGTCTTCGACAACTTCCGCCTGATGGACTCGGGCGCGCAGCTCGAATTCGTGGCCGACCGTCTGCGCGGCGAAATCGCCCGCTTCGACATCACCGACAAGAACGGCAATGTCGTGGTCGAGAAGGACAAGCGCATCACCGCGCGCCACACCCGCACCCTCGAGCAGACCGAGACCCAGTTCATCAGCGTGCCTGAGGACTACCTCGTGGGCCGCGTGCTGGCCCGCAACATGGTCGACGCCGACACCGGCGAGATCATCGCCAAGGCCAACGACGAGCTGACCGAAGCGCTGCTGAAGAAGCTGCGCGCCGCTGGCGTGAAGGAGCTGCAAGCCCTCTACACCAACGAGCTGGACGAAGGCGCCTACATCAGCCAGACGCTGGCGGCGGACGAAACCGCCGACCAGTTGGCCGCGCGCGTCGCCATCTACCGCATGATGCGCCCCGGCGAGCCGCCGACGGAAGACGCCGTCGAGGCCCTCTTCAACCGGCTCTTCTACAACGCCGACACGTACGACCTGTCGCGCGTGGGCCGCATGAAGTTCAATGCCCGCGTGATGCGTGATTCGGCCGAAGGCCCGATGACGCTCAGCAACGACGACATCCTCGACGTGGTGAAGATCCTGGTCGAGCTGCGCAACGGCCGTGGCCAGGTCGACGACATCGACCACCTGGGCAACCGCCGCGTGCGCTGCGTGGGCGAACTGGCCGAAAACCAGTACCGCTCGGGCCTCGCCCGTATCGAGAAGGCCGTGAAGGAGCGTCTGGGCCAGGCTGAGACCGAAGCCCTGATGCCGCACGACCTGATCAACTCCAAGCCGATCTCTGCGGCGCTGAAGGAGTTCTTCGGTGCGTCCCAGCTGTCGCAGTTCATGGACCAGACCAACCCGCTCTCCGAGATCACGCACAAGCGTCGTGTCTCGGCCCTGGGCCCGGGCGGTCTGACCCGCGAGCGTGCCGGCTTCGAAGTGCGTGACGTGCACGTGACCCACTACGGCCGCGTCTGCCCGATCGAAACGCCGGAAGGCCCGAACATCGGCCTGATCAACTCGCTGGCTCTCTACGCGCAGCTGAACGAATACGGCTTCCTCGAGACGCCGTACCGCCGCGTAGCCGATGGCAAGGTGACCAACCAGATCGACTACCTGTCGGCTATCGAAGAAGGCAAGTACGTGATCGCCCAGGCCAACGCCACGCTCGATGGCGAAGGCAAGCTGATCGACGAGCTGGTCTCGGCACGTGACAACGGCGAATCCATCCTGACCTCGCCGGAACGCATCCAGTACATGGACGTGGCGCCGACGCAGATCGTGTCGGTGGCGGCCTCGCTCGTGCCCTTCCTGGAGCACGACGACGCGAACCGCGCGCTGATGGGCGCCAACATGCAGCGTCAGGCGGTGCCGGTGCTGCGCCCCGAGAAGGCCTTCGTCGGTACCGGCGTCGAACGTGTTGCCGCGAAGGACTCGGGCACGGTCGTGGCCGCCCGCCGCGGTGGCGTGGTGGACTACGTCGACACCAACCGCATCGTGATCCGCGTCAACGACACGGAAACCGTGGCCGGTGAAGTCGGCGTCGACATCTACAACCTGATCAAGTACCAGCGTTCCAACCAGAACACCAACATCCACCAGCGCCCGATCGTGAAGCGCGGCGATGTGGTGTCGGCCGAAGACATCATCGCCGACGGTGCCTCCACCGACATCGGCGAACTGGCCCTCGGCCAGAACATGCTGGTCGCGTTCATGCCCTGGAACGGCTACAACTTCGAGGACTCGATCCTCATCAGCGAACGTGTCGTCGCCGACGACCGCTACACCTCGATCCACATCGAGGAACTGGTGGTCATGGCGCGTGACACCAAGCTGGGCGCCGAAGAAATCACGCGCGACATCCCCAACCTGTCGGAGCAGCAACTGGCTCGCCTCGACGAGTCGGGCATCGTCTACGTGGGTGCCGAGGTGAACCCGGGCGACACGCTGGTCGGCAAGGTCACGCCGAAGGGCGAGACCACGCTGACGCCGGAAGAAAAGCTCTTGCGCGCCATCTTCGGCGAGAAGGCGTCCGACGTGAAGGACACCTCGCTGCGTGTCGACCAAGGCACGAGTGGCACCGTCATCGACGTGCAGGTCTTCACCCGTGAAGGCATCCAGCGCGACAAGCGCGCCCAGCAGATCATCGACGACGAGCTGAAGCGCTACCGCCTCGACCTGAACGACCAACTGCGCATCGTGGAAGCCGACGCCTTTGACCGGATCGAGAAGCTCCTGGTCGGCAAGGTCGCCAACGGTGGCCCGCAGAAGATCGCCAAGGGCACCAGCATCACCAAGGACTACCTCGCGACCGTCGAGAAGTACCACTGGTTCGACATCCGCCCGGCGGACGAAGACCTGGCCAACCAGCTCGAGTCGATCAAGAACTCGCTCGAGCAGACCCGCCACAGCTTCGACCTCGCCTTCGAAGAGAAGCGCAAGAAGCTGACGCAAGGCGACGAGCTGCCGGCCGGCGTGCTGAAGATGGTGAAGGTGTACCTCGCCGTCAAGCGCCGCCTGCAGCCTGGCGACAAGATGGCCGGCCGTCACGGCAACAAGGGCGTGGTCTCGAAGATCACCCCGGTCGAAGACATGCCCTACATGGCCGACGGCACGCCGTGCGACATTGTGCTCAACCCGCTGGGCGTGCCCTCGCGGATGAACGTGGGTCAGGTCCTTGAAGTGCACCTGGGCTGGGCCGGCAAGGGCATCGGCCAGCGCTTGGGCGACATGCTGCAACAGCAGGCCAAGGTCGCCGAGCTGCGCAAGTTCCTCGACGAGCTGTACAACAAGTCGGGCGGCAAGACCGAGAAGCTCGACCACCTGAGCGACGGCGACATCATTGAGATGGCGCAGAACCTCAGCAAGGGCGTGCCCTTCGCGACGCCGGTGTTTGACGGTGCGACCGAAGTGGAAATCCGCGGCATGCTGAAGCTCGCCTACCCGGACGACATCGCGAAGGCCAAGGGCCTGACCGACACCCGCACGCAGGCCACGCTGTACGACGGCCGCACCGGCGAGAGCTTCGAGCGCCCGGTCACCGTCGGCTACATGCACGTGCTGAAGCTGCACCACCTGGTCGACGACAAGATGCACGCCCGCTCCACCGGCCCGTACTCGCTCGTCACCCAGCAGCCGCTGGGCGGCAAGGCGCAGTTCGGCGGCCAGCGCTTCGGCGAAATGGAAGTGTGGGCACTGGAAGCCTACGGCGCCAGCTACGTGCTGCAGGAGATGCTGACCGTGAAGTCCGACGACGTGAATGGCCGTACCAAGGTGTACGAGTCCATCGTCAAGGGCGAGCATGCGATCGAGGCCGGCATGCCGGAATCGTTCAACGTGCTGGTCAAGGAGATCCGTTCGCTCGGGATCGACATGGAACTCGAGCGTAACTAAAGGAATAGGAGAGATATATGAAGGGTTTGCTGGATCTCTTCCGTCAATTCACCCCTGATGAGCATTTCGATGCCATCAAGATCGGCCTGGCCTCGCCCGAGAAGATTCGGTCGTGGTCGTTCGGCGAGGTGAAGAAGCCCGAGACGATCAACTACCGGACTTTCAAGCCGGAACGTGACGGTCTCTTCTGCGCCAAGATCTTTGGGCCGATTAAGGACTACGAGTGCCTGTGCGGCAAGTACAAGCGCCTGAAGCACCGCGGCGTGATCTGCGAGAAGTGCGGCGTCGAAGTCACCCAGACCAAGGTCCGCCGTGACCGCATGGGTCACATCGACCTGGCCGCACCGTGCGCGCACATCTGGTTCCTGAAGTCGCTGCCGTCGCGTCTGGGCCTCGTGCTCGACATGACGCTGCGCGACATCGAGCGCGTGCTGTACTTCGAAGCCTATGTGGTCGTCGACCCCGGCATGACCCCGCTGAAGAAGTTCAGCATCATGTCGGAAGACGATTACGACGCGAAGCGCACCGAATTCGGCGACGAGTTCGTGGCCCTGATGGGCGCGGAAGGCGTGCAGCGCCTGCTCGCCGAGATGGACCTCGACACCGAGATCGAGAAGCTGCGTGGCGACATGACCGGCTCCGAGCTCAAGGTCAAGAAGAATTCCAAGCGCCTCAAGGTGATGGAAGCCTTCAAGAAGTCGGGCATCAAGCCGCAGTGGATGGTGATGAACGTGCTGCCCGTGCTGCCGCCGGACCTGCGTCCGCTGGTGCCGCTGGATGGCGGCCGTTTCGCCACCTCCGACCTGAACGACCTCTACCGTCGTGTCATCAACCGCAACAACCGCCTCGCGCGTCTCTTGGAGCTGAAGGCCCCGGAGATCATCGTCCGCAACGAAAAGCGGATGCTGCAAGAAGCGGTCGACTCGCTGCTCGACAACGGCCGTCGCGGCAAGGCCATGACCGGTGCCAACAAGCGCGCCCTCAAGTCGCTGGCCGACATGATCAAGGGCAAGTCGGGTCGCTTCCGCCAGAACTTGCTGGGCAAGCGCGTCGACTATTCCGGCCGTTCGGTCATCGTGGTCGGCCCGACGCTCAAGCTGCACCAGTGCGGCCTGCCGAAGCTGATGGCGCTCGAGCTCTTCAAGCCCTTCATCTTCTCGCGCCTGGAAGCCATGGGCATCGCCACCACCATCAAGGCGGCGAAGAAGGAAGTTGAGAGCGGCACGCCGGTTGTGTGGGACATCCTTGAAGAAGTCATCAAGGAACACCCGGTGATGCTGAACCGCGCGCCGACGCTGCACCGCCTGGGCATTCAAGCCTTTGAGCCGGTGCTGATCGAAGGCAAGGCGATCCAGCTGCACCCGCTCGTCTGCGCGGCGTTCAACGCCGACTTCGACGGCGACCAGATGGCCGTCCACGTTCCGCTGTCGATCGAAGCGCAGATGGAAGCCCGCACGCTGATGCTGGCCTCCAACAACGTGCTGTTCCCGGCCAACGGCGAACCGTCGATCGTGCCGTCGCAAGACGTGGTGCTGGGCCTGTACTACGCCACCCGCGAGCGCATCAACGGCAAGGGCGAAGGCATCATCTTCTCCGACGTGGTCGAAGTGCAGCGTGCCCTCGACAACGGCCAGGTTGAGATCACCGCCAAGATCAGCGTGCGCCTGACCGAGTGGGTCAAGAACAAGGCCACGGGCGAGTTCACGCCCGAGACCAAGCTCGTCGACACCACCGTCGGCCGTGCTCTGTTGAGCGAGATCCTGCCCAAGGGCCTGCCGTTCTCGAACATCAACAAGGCGCTGAAGAAGAAGGAAATCTCGCGCCTGATCAACACCTCGTTCCGCAAGTGCGGCTTGAAGGAAACGGTCGTCTTCGCCGACAAGCTGCTGCAGTCGGGCTTCCGCCTGGCCACGCGCGCCGGCATCTCGATCGCGATCGACGACATGCTGGTGCCGAAGGAAAAGCACACGCTGATCGAGCGCGCCGAGAAGGAAGTGAAGGAGATCGAGCAGCAGTACGTCTCGGGTCTCGTGACCGCTGGCGAGCGCTACAACAAGGTGGTCGACATCTGGGGCAAGACCGGCGACGAAGTCGGCAAGGTCATGATGTCGCAGCTGTCGAAGCAGAAGACCACCGACCGCCACGGCAAGCAGGTGGATCAGGAGTCGTTCAACTCCATCTACATGATGGCCGACTCGGGTGCTCGTGGCTCTGCCGCGCAGATCCGCCAGCTGGCCGGCATGCGCGGCCTGATGGCCAAGCCTGACGGCTCGATCATCGAGACGCCCATCACGGCGAACTTCCGTGAAGGCCTGAACGTGTTGCAGTACTTCATCTCCACCCACGGCGCTCGTAAGGGCCTCGCGGACACGGCGCTGAAGACCGCGAACTCGGGCTACCTGACCCGCCGTCTCGTCGACGTGACGCAGGATCTGGTGGTCACCGAAGACGACTGCGGCACGCAGAACGGCATGAACATGCGTGCGCTGGTCGAAGGCGGTGAAGTCATCGAATCGCTGCGCGACCGTGTGCTTGGCCGCGTGACCGCGATCGAAGTGCAGCACCCGGAAACCGGCGCTCAGCTGGTCGAGCCGGGCCGCATGCTGGACGAAGACACGCTGGACGAGCTGGAAGCGGCGGGTGTGGACGAGATCAAGGTCCGCACCGCGCTGACCTGCGACACGCGCTTCGGCCTCTGCGCCAAGTGCTACGGCCGCGACCTCGGCCGTGGTGGCGTGGTCAACCGCGGCGAAGCCGTCGGTGTGATCGCTGCCCAGTCGATCGGCGAACCCGGCACGCAGCTGACGATGCGCACCTTCCACATCGGTGGTGCGGCGTCGCGTGCGGCGGTGGCCTCGAGCGTGGACGCGAAGTCCGACGGCAACGTCGGCTTCAACGCCACCATGCGCTACGTGACCAACGGCAAGGGCGATCTGGTGGTGATCTCGCGTTCCGGCGAAATCATCATCTCCGACCAGCACGGCCGCGAGCGTGAGCGCCACAAGGTGCCGTACGGCGCGGTGCTCAACATCAAGCCCGACCAGGCCATCAAGGCCGGCACGGTGCTCGCCAACTGGGACCCGCTGACCCGACCCATCATCACGGAATTCGCCGGCAAGGCGAAGTTCGAGAACGTGGAAGAGGGTGTGACGGTCGCCAAGCAAGTCGACGAGATCACGGGTCTGTCGACCCTGGTCGTGATCGACCCGAAGCGCCGTGGTTCGACCAAGGTCGTGCGCCCGCAGGTCAAGCTGCTCGACGTCTCCGGCGCCGAAGTGAAGATCCCGGGTACCGACCACTCGGTGACGATCGGCTTCCAGGTCGGCGCGCTGATCCAGATCCGCGACGGTCAAGACCTGGCGCCGGGTGAAGTCCTCGCCCGTATCCCGGTCGAAGGCCAGAAGACCCGCGACATCACCGGCGGTCTGCCGCGTGTGGCCGAGCTCTTCGAAGCCCGCACCCCGAAGGACAAGGGCACGCTGGCCGAGATCACCGGCACCGTGTCGTTCGGCAAGGAGACCAAGGGCAAGGTTCGCCTGCAGATCACCGACCCGGAAGGCAAGGTGTTCGAGGAACTCGTGCCGAAGGAAAAGAACATCCTCGTGCACGAAGGCCAGGTGGTGAACAAGGGCGAGTCGATCGTCGACGGCCCGGCCGATCCGCAGGACATCCTGCGCCTGCTGGGCATCGAGGAGCTGGCGCGCTACATCGTCGACGAAGTGCAGGACGTCTACCGTCTGCAGGGCGTGAAGATCAACGACAAGCACATCGAGGTGATCGTTCGCCAGATGCTGCGCCGCGTGCAGATCGTCAACCCGGGCGACAGCCACTACATCGCCAACGAGCAGGTCGAGCGTTCGGAGTTGCTGGACACCAACGACCGCCTGCGCGCAGAAGGCAAGCAGATCGCGACGCACGCCGACGTGCTGCTGGGCATCACCAAGGCCTCACTGTCCACCGACTCGTTCATCTCGGCCGCTTCCTTCCAGGAAACGACCCGTGTGCTGACCGAGGCGGCCATCATGGGCAAGCGCGACGAGCTGCGTGGCCTGAAGGAAAACGTCATCGTCGGTCGTCTGATCCCGGCCGGCACCGGCATGGCCTTCCACGAGGCCCGCAAGGTGAAGGAAGAGCTGGACGACGCCGAGCGCCGTGCGATCGCGCTGGAAGAAGCGGCGGAAGAGATGACGGCGGTGGACGAAGCGGCTGCTGCGGCCGCTCCGGCTGCCGGCGGCGAAGCTTCCGAATAAGCGATGTTCCTTGCGACCTGAAAGGGCGGCTTCGGCCGCCCTTTTTCATGCTGGCTGCCAACGCCCGGGGGGGATCACCTGCAGGCCAAGGCGCCCGGCGCGACGTGCGAGTTTGAGCACCGCCCGGTCGCGGCTGATCAGCCAGCGGGCTTCGGCCACGGCCAAGTCAACGAACTTCTGATCGTCGACATCGGTGCAACGCAGCCGGCTCGCTTCGCCCTGTGGTTCAGGCGCTCGAATCGTTTCAGAGAGCAGGCACCAACTTTCATTGATCCGCTCCAGGTCGGGTGAGTAGCTGGCGGCAACCCCCCGACCCAGCACGTGCAGGAGTTCGTCGTGCATCGCCGTCGTCACGACCCAGCGTAGTTCGCGGCGCTCGATCGCCCCGAAAAGCGCTTGGCCGTCCGCGTTGCGGAACACGAGCCAGTCCATCACCACGTTGGTGTCGAGCACCACTGCGGGCCTCAAGAGAGTTGCGTCCAAGTCCTTGCTTGCGAGTGAGGGTTGCCACGAATATAATCGCGGGCTTTTCAGCAGTTTTTGCTGCGCTCTTTGTCGGGCGGCTCACCGTGATCTCTCACGGCTTCGGGCTCGTCTCCCAGTGGAGCGCTCGACGACTTCTACTGGAAATAAGAGTCAAGGCGCCTTTCTCGAAAGAGACGGGCGCCCGTGTAGCTTCAAACGGGAACAAGTTACCAATGCCAACCATCAACCAACTCGTGCGCAAAGGTCGTGAGACCGAAGTCACGAAGTCCAAGTCGCCTGCGATGCAGGGCGGCCCGCAGCGCCGCGGCGTTTGCACGCGTGTGTACACCACGACGCCGAAGAAGCCGAACTCGGCGCTCCGGAAGGTCGCCAAGGTGCGCCTGACCAACGGTTTCGAGGTCATCTCGTACATCGGCGGTGAAGGCCACAACCTGCAGGAGCACAGCGTCGTGCTCGTGCGCGGCGGCCGTGTGAAGGACCTGCCGGGTGTGCGTTACCACATCGTGCGCGGCTCGCTCGACTTGCAAGGCGTGAAAGACCGCAAGCAGGCTCGTTCGAAGTACGGCGCGAAGCGCCCGAAGAAGGCCTGATAGACCAAGTTGTCATGCGCCAGCGTCAAGCTGCGCACGTCGTATTGCGGTACATCGTGTGATGTGCCGAGTAAGTGGGGTCGCAAAGCGTGCGATTCCGCGGCAAAGCTGAAAAGCCAAGCCAACTGAAGCCAAAGGAAGAGAAATGCCTCGTCGTCGCGAAGTCCCCAAACGGGAAATCCTCCCCGATCCGAAGTTCAACTCGGTCGACCTGTCGAAGTTCATGAACGTGATCATGGAATCCGGCAAGAAGGCCGTGGCCGAACGCATCATCTACGGTGCGCTCGAGCAGGTCGAGAAGAAGTCGGGCAAGGATCCGCTCGAAATCTTCACGGTCGCGCTGAACAACATCAAGCCGATGGTCGAAGTGAAGTCACGCCGCGTGGGCGGTGCGAACTACCAAGTTCCCGTGGAAGTTCGCCCCGTGCGCCGTGTGGCCCTGGCCATGCGCTGGCTGAAGGAGTCGGCGCGCAAGCGTGGTGAGAAGTCGATGGCCCAGCGCCTGGCCAACGAGCTGCTCGAGGCCGTCGAAGGCCGCGGCGGCGCGATGAAGAAGCGCGACGAAGTGCACCGCATGGCAGAAGCCAACAAGGCGTTCTCTCACTTCCGCTTCTAAGTTCTGGTCCCCTGCGCGCCTGGGTCATGTGACCGCCAGGCGCGCTTTTCAGTTTCTGGAGTGCCACCATGGCCCGCAAGACCCCCATCGAGCGCTATCGCAACATCGGCATCTCGGCGCACATCGACGCCGGCAAGACGACGACCACCGAGCGCATCCTGTTCTACACCGGCGTGAACCACAAGATCGGCGAGGTGCACGACGGCGCCGCCACGATGGACTGGATGGAGCAGGAGCAAGAGCGCGGCATCACCATCACGTCGGCCGCGACGACCTGCTTCTGGAAGGGCATGGAGCTCAACCACCCCGAGCACCGCATCAACATCATCGACACCCCGGGCCACGTGGACTTCACCATTGAAGTCGAGCGCTCGATGCGCGTGCTCGACGGGGCCTGCATGGTGTACTGCGCCGTGGGTGGCGTGCAGCCCCAGTCGGAAACCGTCTGGCGCCAGGCCAACAAGTACAAGGTGCCCCGCCTCGCGTTCGTCAACAAGATGGACCGCACCGGCGCGAACTTCTACAAGGTCTACGACCAGATGAAGGCACGCCTGAAGGCCAACCCCGTGCCGATCGTGATCCCCATCGGTGCCGAAGACAACTTCACCGGCGTGGTGGACCTCATCAAGATGAAGGCCATCATCTGGGACGAAGCCTCCCAGGGCATGAAGTTCGACTATAAGGACATCCCTGCCGAGCTGCAGGCCGACGCGCAGAAGTGGCGCGAGAACATGCTCGAAGCCGCGGCCGAGTCCAGCGAAGAGCTGATGAACAAGTACCTCGAGTCGGGCGACCTGAGCGAGGCCGAGATCAAGCAGGGCATCCGCACCCGCACGATCGCGACCGAGATCCAGCCCATGCTGTGCGGCACCGCCTTCAAGAACAAGGGCGTGCAGCGCATGCTCGACGCCGTGATCGACTTCATGCCGTCGCCGATCGACATCCCGCCGGTGCCGGGCACCGACGAAGATGAAAAGACCGTCACCCGCAAGGCTGACGACAACGAGAAGTTCGCCGCGCTGGCGTTCAAGCTGATGACCGACCCGTACGTCGGCCAGCTCACCTTCGTGCGTGTGTACTCGGGCGTGCTGAAGTCGGGCGACTCGGTCTACAACCCGATCCGCGGCAAGAAGGAGCGCATCGGCCGGATCCTGCAGATGCACGCCAACCAGCGTGAAGAAATCAAGGAAATTCTGGCGGGTGACATCGCCGCCTGCGTGGGCCTGAAGGACGTCACGACCGGCGAGACGCTGTGTGACCCCGAGCACGTCATTACGCTCGAGAAGATGATCTTCCCGGAGCCGGTGATCTCGCAGGCCGTCGAGCCTAAGACCAAGGCCGACCAGGAAAAGATGGGCATCGCGCTGGGTCGCCTGGCGGCAGAAGACCCGTCGTTCCGCCTGCGCACCGACGAAGAATCGGGCCAGACCATCATCTCCGGCATGGGCGAGCTCCACCTGGAAATCATCGTCGACCGCATGAAGCGCGAGTTCGGCGTGGAAGCCAACGTGGGCAAGCCGCAAGTGGCCTACCGCGAAACCATCCGCAAGACCGCGACCGATGTCGAAGGCAAGTTCGTGCGCCAGTCGGGCGGCAAGGGCCAGTACGGCCACGTCGTGCTGACCGTCGAGCCGCAAGAGCCTGGCAAGGGCTTCGAGTTCGTTGACGCCATCAAGGGTGGTGTGGTGCCGCGTGAATTCATCCCCGCCGTCAAGAAGGGTGTGGAAGACACGCTGCCGAATGGCGTGCTGGCCGGCTTCCCGGTGGTCGACGTGAAGGTCACGCTGACCTTCGGTTCGTACCACGAAGTCGACTCGAACGAAAACGCGTTCAAGATGGCCGCCTCGATGGGCTTCAAGGACGGCATGCGCAAGGCGAGCCCGGTCATTCTCGAGCCGATGATGGCTGTGGAAGTCGAAACGCCTGAAGACTACGCCGGCAACGTGATGGGCGACCTGTCGTCCCGTCGCGGCATGGTGCAGGGCATGGACGACATGCCCGGCGGCGGCAAGGTCATCAAGGCCGAAGTCCCGCTGTCGGAAATGTTCGGCTACTCGACCACGCTGCGCTCGATGTCGCAAGGCCGTGCCACGTACACGATGGAGTTCAAGCACTACAGCGAAGCTCCGAAGAACGTGGCCGACGCGATCATCACCGCCCGCGGCACCAAGTAATCGATTTAGTTAGACGAGCCGGTCTTCGTCGGAGCCCCGCCTGCTGCCAGTGGCAGGCGGATCACCCCTCCGCCGGAGACCTTAAACACCACACTGGACTGCTCTTTGATTTGGAGAAACTGAAATGGCAAAAGGCAAATTTGAACGGACCAAGCCGCACGTGAACGTGGGGACGATTGGTCACGTGGACCATGGCAAGACGACGCTGACGGCGGCGATCACGACGGTGCTGTCGAAGAAGTTCGGTGGCGAAGCCAAGGCGTACGACCAGATTGACGCGGCGCCCGAAGAGAAGGCGCGCGGCATCACCATCAACACCGCCCACGTCGAGTACGAGACCGCCAACCGTCACTACGCGCACGTCGACTGCCCTGGGCACGCCGACTACGTGAAGAACATGATCACCGGTGCCGCCCAGATGGACGGTGCGATTCTGGTGTGCTCGGCCGCTGACGGCCCCATGCCCCAGACCCGCGAGCACATCCTGCTGGCCCGTCAGGTCGGCGTGAAGTACATCATCGTCTTCCTCAACAAGTGCGACATGGTCGACGACGCCGAGCTGCTCGAGCTCGTCGAGATGGAAGTGCGTGAGCTGCTCAGCAAGTACGACTTCCCCGGCGACGACACCCCCATCGTCAAGGGTTCGGCCAAGCTCGCCATGGAAGGCGACACCGGCGAGCTCGGCGAAGGCGCCATCATGAAGCTCGCCGAAGCCCTGGACACCTACATCCCCACGCCTGAGCGCGCCATCGACGGCGCCTTCCTCATGCCCGTGGAAGACGTGTTCTCCATCTCCGGCCGCGGCACCGTCGTGACCGGCCGTGTCGAGCGCGGTGTCATCAAGGTCGGCGAAGAAATCGAGATCGTCGGCATCAAGGCCACCCAGAAGACCACCTGCACCGGCGTCGAAATGTTCCGTAAGCTGCTCGACCAAGGTCAGGCAGGCGACAACGTCGGCATCCTGCTGCGCGGCACCAAGCGCGAAGAAGTCGAGCGCGGCCAAGTGCTGTGCAAGCCCGGCTCCATCAAGCCGCACACCCACTTCACTGCCGAGATCTACGTGCTCAGCAAGGAAGAGGGCGGCCGCCACACCCCGTTCTTCAACAACTACCGTCCCCAGTTCTACTTCCGCACGACGGACGTGACCGGCGCGGTGGAGCTGCCGAAGGACAAGGAAATGGTCATGCCGGGCGACAACGTCAGCATCACCGTCAAGCTGATCGCCCCGATCGCCATGGAAGAAGGTCTGCGCTTCGCCATCCGCGAAGGCGGCCGCACCGTCGGCTCGGGCGTCGTTGCCAAGATCCTGGAGTAAACCTCTGCGTGACGACCGGGTGACCGTTAGGTCGCCCGGCCATTACACCCGCGGCCCGAGCCGCCGCAACGGCCGCACTGCTCTTTTCAGGAATTCGTCATGCAAAAGCAAAAGATCCGCATTCGCCTCAAGGCGTTTGACTACAAACTGATCGACCAGTCTGCACTGGAGATCGTCGACACCGCCAAGCGCACCGGCGCGATCGTCAAGGGCCCGGTGCCCCTGCCGACCCGCATGCAGCGTTTCGACATCCTGCGTTCGCCGCACGTCAACAAGACGAGCCGCGACCAGTTCGAGATCCGCACGCACCAGCGCCTGATGGACATCGTCGACCCGACCGACAAGACCGTAGACGCGCTGATGAAGCTCGACCTGCCGGCCGGCGTGGACGTCGAAATCAAGCTGCAGTAACGCTGTTTGGCGGGCTGTTGCTGAGACTTCAGCTTCTGCCCTACAATCGCAGGCTTTCCCGGAAGCAGCTGCGCCCATTGGGCGCCGTGCGCATTCCAACAAGTCAGCCCGGCCAATCGATGTCGGGTATCGAAACAAAGGCTTCCGAACCGCAAGGCGAGGGGGCTGGAGAACACTATGAGTCTGAGCAACCGTCTCGGTTTGCTGGGCCGCAAGGTGGGCATGATGCGCATCTTCACGGACGATGGCGACGCCATCCCCGTGACCGTGCTCGACGTGTCCAACAACCGCGTCACCCAGGTCAAGACCGCAGAGACCGACGGCTACAGCGCCATCCAAGTGGCGTTCGGCACCCGCAAAGCTTCGCGCGTGTCCAAGCCTGAAGCTGGCCACCTCGCGAAAGCGGGCGTCGAAGCCGGCGAAATCCTCAAGGAATTCCGTGTGGCCGCCGATGTGGCGTCCGGCTTCAAGCCCGGCGCGCAGATCCCGGTGACCACCTTTGCCGTGGGCCAGCTCGTGGACGTGCAAGGCACGTCCATCGGCAAGGGCTTCACCGGCACCATCAAGCGCCACAACTTCGGCTCGCAGCGCGCGTCGCACGGCAACAGCCGTTCGCACAACGTGCCGGGCTCAATCTCGATGGCGCAGGACCCGGGTCGCGTGTTCCCGGGCAAGAAGATGTCGGGTCACCTCGGTGACGTGACCAAGACCGTGCAGAACCTCGACGTGGTTCGCGTGGACGAAGCCCGTCAGCTGCTGCTGGTGCGTGGCGCCGTCCCGGGCTCGAAGAACGGCCACGTGGTCGTGAGCCCCGCCGTCAAGGTGAAGGTCAAGAAAGGAGCCAACTGATGCAGCTCGAGCTCCTGAATGAACAAGGCCAGGCGACGTCGAAGTTCGACGCGCCCGACACCGTGTTCGCCCGCGACTACAACGAAGCGCTGGTGCACCAGATCGTGGTGGCCTTCCAGGCCAATGCCCGCCAAGGCACGCGCGCCCAGCTGGATCGCGCCGAGGTGAAGCACACGACCAAGAAGCCGTGGCGCCAGAAGGGCACCGGCCGCGCCCGTGCGGGTATGTCCTCGTCGCCGCTGTGGCGCGGGGGTGGTCGCATCTTCCCGAACAGCCCCAACGAAAACTTCACCCAGAAGGTCAACAAGAAGATGTACCGCGCCGGCATGGCCGCCATCTTCTCGCAGCTGGCTCGTGAAGGCCGCCTGGCCGTGGTTGACTCGATCTCGGTCGATTCGCCCAAGACCAAGCAACTCGCCGCCAAGCTGAAGGCCATGGGCCTGTCCAGCGTGCTGGTGATCGCCGACCAGGTCGACGACAACCTGGCGCTCGCTTCGCGCAACCTGGCCAACGTGCTGGTCGTCGAGCCGCGCTACGCCGATCCGCTGGCCCTCGTGCACTACAAGAAGGTGCTCGTGACCAAGGCTGCGATCGAGCAACTCAAGGAGATGTTCGCATGAGCACCTCAACCCAAAAGCCCAAGCACGACGAAGGCCGCCTGGCCCAGGTGCTGGTCGCTCCGATCGTGAGCGAAAAGGCGACCGCTGCGGCCGAGAAGAACAACCAGGTGTTGTTCAAGGTGCTGCGCGACGCCACCAAGCCCGAGATCAAGGCCGCTGTCGAGCTGCTGTTCAAGGTCGAGGTCGAGTCCGTTCAGACCGTGGTGCAAAAGGGCAAGGTCAAGCGTTTCGGCCGTTCGGTCGGTCGCCGTGACCATGTCAAGAAGGCCTACGTGTCGCTGAAGGAAGGCCAAGAGCTCAACTTCTCCGGGGAGGCCGCGTAATGGCCGTCATCAAAGTCAAACCGACTTCGCCTGGCCGCCGTGGCGTGGTGAAAGTGGTGCATCCGCACCTGCACAAGGGCAAGCCGGAAGCGTCGCTCGTCGAGCCGCAATTCCAGCACTCGGGCCGCAACAACAACGGCCACATCACGATTCGCCACAAGGGCGGTGGTCACAAGCACCACTACCGCGTGGTCGACTTCGTGCGCAACAAGGATGGCATCCCGGCGAAGGTCGAGCGCATCGAGTACGACCCGAACCGCACGGCACACATCGCGCTGGTCTGCTACGCCGACGGCGAGCGCCGCTACATCATCGCCCCGCGCGGTCTGGAAGTGGGCTCCACCGTGATCTCGGGCGCTGAAGCCCCGATCAAGGCTGGCAACACGCTGCCCATCCGCAACATCCCGGTGGGTTCGGTGATTCACTGCATCGAGCTGCTGCCAGGCAAGGGCGCGCAGATTGCGCGTTCGGCCGGCACGTCGACGACGCTGCTGGCCCGCGAAGGCACCTACGCGCAGGTTCGCCTGCGTTCGGGTGAAGTGCGCCGCATCCACATCGACTGCCGCGCCACCATCGGTGAAGTCTCGAATGAAGAGCACAGCCTGCGCCAGTACGGCAAGGCCGGTGCGATCCGCTGGAAGGGCATCCGCCCGACCGTGCGCGGCGTCGCGATGAACCCGGTGGACCACCCGCACGGCGGCGGCGAAGGCCGTACCGGCGAAGGCCAGGTGCCGGTGTCGCCTTGGAACACGATGACCAAGGGCTACCGCACTCGCAACAACAAGCGCACGCAGACGTTCATCGTCTCGCGTCGCAAGAAGTAAGGGGAACGGCACATGACTCGTTCACTCAAGAAGGGTCCGTTCGTCGACCATCACCTTCAGGCCAAGGTCGAGAAGGCTGTTGCGACCAAGGACAAGAAGCCCATCAAGACCTGGTCGCGCCGCTCGACGATCCTCCCCGATTTCATCGGTGTGACGATCGCCGTGCACAACGGCAAGCAGCACGTGCCGGTGTACGTCACGGACCAGATGGTCGGCCACAAGCTCGGCGAATTTGCGCTCACCCGCACGTTCAAGGGCCATCCGGCTGACAAGAAGGCCAACAAGAAGTAAGGATGACGACGATGGAAACCAAAGCTATCGTTCGCGGCGTCCGCCTCTCGGCTGACAAGGGTCGGCTGGTGGCCGACATGGTCCGCGGCAAGAAGGTGGACCAGGCGCTCAACATCCTGACGTTCACCCCCAAGAAGGCTGCCGGCATCATCAAGAAGTGCCTCGAGTCCGCGATCGCGAACGCCGAGCACAACGATGGCGCCGACATCGACGAGCTGACCGTGAAGACGATCTACGTCGAGCAAGGTGCCACGCTGAAGCGCTTCTCCGCACGGGCCAAGGGCCGCGGCAACCGCATCAGCAAGCCGACCGCGCACATCTATATCACCGTCGGCAACTAAAGGCAAAGACCATGGGACAAAAAATCCACCCAACCGGGTTCCGCCTGCCGGTCACGCGCAACTGGGCCTCGCGTTGGTATGCGTCGAACCAGAACTTCGCCACCATGCTGGCCGAAGACCTGAAGGTTCGTGATTACCTCAAGGCGCGCCTGAAGAGCGCCGCGGTCTCGCGCATCCTGATCGAGCGCCCCGCCAAGAATGCGCGCATCACCATCTTCTCGGCACGTCCGGGCGTGGTGATCGGCAAGAAGGGCGAGGACATCGAAAACCTGAAGGCCGAACTCACCAAGCGTCTGGGCGTGCCCGTCGCGGTCAACATCGAAGAAGTGCGCAAGCCCGAGATCGATGCCCAACTGATCGCCGACAGCATCACCCAGCAGCTCGAGAAGCGCATCATGTTCCGCCGCGCGATGAAGCGCGCGATGCAGAACGCCATGCGCCTGGGCGCCCAGGGCATCAAGCTGATGTCGTCGGGCCGCCTGAACGGCATCGAAATCGCTCGCTGCGAGTGGTACCGCGAAGGCCGCGTGCCTCTGCACACCCTCAAGGCCGACATCGACTACGGCTTCTCCGAAGCTCACACCACTTATGGCGTGATCGGCGTGAAGTGCTGGGTCTACCGTGGTGATCGTCTGGCCAATGGCGAGGTGGCCCAGGTCAAGCCCGAGGTGCAGGAAGACGATCGTCGCCCGCGCCGTGGCCCCCGCCCCGGTGGCCCTGGTGCCCCGGGCGGTCGTGGTGACCGTGGTGCCCCGCGCCGCGATGGTGGTCGTCCGGCTGAAGGTGCTGCCACCGCGGCGCCGGCCGCCGACGCGCCCAAGGCGCCGGCCGTCAAGCGTGTGCGCAAGGCCGCCACGCCTGGCGCTGCTGAGCCCAAAGGAGAATAAGCATGCTGCAACCCGCACGCAGAAAATTCCGCAAGGAACAAAAGGGTCGCAACACCGGTGTCGCCACGCGTGGCGCAGCCGTGTCGTTCGGCGACTTCGGCCTCAAGGCCACCGAGCGCGGCCGCCTGACGGCGCGCCAGATCGAAGCGGCTCGCCGCGCGATCTCGCGCCACATCAAGCGCGGTGGTCGCATCTTCATCCGCATCTTCCCCGACAAGCCGATCTCGCAGAAGCCGGCCGAAGTCCGCATGGGCAACGGCAAGGGCAACCCCGAGTACTACGTGGCTGAGATCGTGCCGGGCAAGGTGCTGTACGAAATCAACGGCGTGCCTGAACAGCTGGCCCGCGAAGCGTTCAAGCTGGCTTCGGCCAAGCTGCCGCTGAGCACCACGTTCGTCGCTCGCCAAGTGGGCGCCTGAGGCGCGAACGGAGCGTTATATGAAAGCATCTGAACTCCGCGCCAAGGACGTTGCTGCACTCGAGAAGGAAGTGGCTGACCTGATGAAGGCCCACTTCGGTCTGCGCATGCAGAAGGCGACCCAGCAGTTGACCAACCACACGACGCTGGGCAACACCCGCCGTGACATCGCTCGTGCCAAGACCATCCTGGCCGAGAAGAAGAAAGGGGCCGCGAAATGACTGCCACCGCCGGTGAAATCAAGATCGACGCCCCGGGCAAGAACCAGCGCAAGCTGGTCGGCAAGGTCGTCAGCGACAAGCGTTCCAAGACCGTCACGGTCCTTATCGAACGTCGCACCAAGCATGAGCTCTACGGCAAGATCGTCGCCAAGTCGAGCAAGTACCACGCGCACGACGAAAAGAACGAGTACAAGCTCGGTGACACCGTCGAGATCGCCGAAAGCCGTCCGATCTCAAAGACCAAGTCGTGGGTCGTGACCCGCCTGGTCGAGAAGGCGCGAGAAGTCTGATCTGACGTTCTCGTGAGGCGGTCGGGTGTGTCCTCTTCCAGGCGCCCCGGCCGTTTTGCTTTTCATCTGACCGTTCTTCATCTTTTGGAGGTGACCATGCTCAAGGTTGGCGACAAGCTCCCCGCAGGCGCACTGCAGGAATTCATCGAGGTCGAAGGCAATGGCTGCTCGATCGGCCCCAACACCTTCGACGTCGCGAACGAGACGGCCGGCAAGACGATCGCGATCTTCGCGCTGCCGGGCGCCTACACCCCCACCTGCTCGGCGCAGCACGTGCCGGGCTACGTGAAGCAGGCTGAAGAGCTGAAGAAGGTCGGTGTCGACGAGATCTGGTGTGTCTCGGTCAACGATGCTTTCGTGATGGGTGCCTGGGGTCGCGACCAGAAGACGACGGGCAAGGTACGCATGATGGCCGACGGCAGCGCTGCCTTCGCCAACGCTACCGGCCTGACGCTCGACCTTACTGCGCGCGGCATGGGTGTTCGCTCGCAGCGCTACTCGATGCTGGTCCAAGACGGTGTGGTCAAGACACTCAACGTAGAAGCCCCGGGCAAGTTCGAGGTGAGCGATGCCAACACCCTGCTCGAACAGGCCAAGAAACTGAAGGCCAGTTGAAGAAATGGATCGCCCGTGCTTGACATGGGCTTTTGACGCACTGCATAATCCGCAGCTTCGCCGAAAACCGGCCGTTTTGCCGTCGCGCATCACGAAACGATTCGGCTCCGCCCATACACGGGCCCAAGACTGCTTGCTTCGGCGAGACAAGTTGGGGACAGAACATGATTCAAATGCAATCGCGGCTTGATGTCGCGGACAACACTGGCGCGAAGTCCGTCCAGTGCATCAAGGTGCTCGGCGGCTCCAAGCGTCGTTACGCCGGCATCGGTGACGTGATCAAGGTTTCCATCAAGGAAGCTGCGCCGCGTGGTCGCGTGAAGAAGGGTGAGGTCTACAGCGCCGTCGTCGTTCGCACCGCCAAGGGCGTGCGCCGCCAAGACGGTTCGCTGGTGAAGTTCGATGGCAACGCCGCCGTCCTGCTGAACGCCAAGCTCGAGCCGATCGGCACCCGCATCTTCGGCCCGGTGACGCGTGAACTGCGTACCGAGCGTTTCATGAAGATCGTTTCGCTTGCACCCGAAGTGCTCTGAGCTGCGGTTGGAGAAAGCTGAATGAACAAGATTCGCAAAGGCGACCAGGTCATCGTGTTGACCGGCCGCGACAAGGGCAAGCGTGGCACGGTGCTGTCGCGCGAAAGTGAAGACCGCATCGTGGTCGAAGGCGTGAACGTGGTGAAGAAGCACGTCAAGCCGAACCCGATGAAGGGTACGACCGGCGGCGTCGTCGACAAGACCTTGTCGATCCACCAGTCCAACGTCGCCATCTTCAATCCCGCTACCGGCAAGGCCGATCGCGTGGGCATCAAGCTGGTGGCCGACGCCAAGACCAACAAGACCACCAAGGTCCGTGTCTTCCGCTCCAGCGGCGACGAAATCAAGGCGTAATCAACATGGCCAAGCAACAAGCCCAAGCCGCCCAAGCTGGCGCCCCCGCCGCCCGCCTGCAGAAGGTGTATCGCGACACGATCGCGCCGGCTCTCATCGAGAAGTTCGGCTACAAGTCGCCGATGCAGGTGCCCCGCATTACCAAGATCACGCTCAACATGGGTGTGAGCGAAGCGGTGTCCGACAAGAAGGTCATGGAACACGCTGTGGGCGATCTGACCAAGATTGCCGGCCAGAAGCCTGTCGTCACCAAGAGCAAGAAGGCGATCGCCGGCTTCAAGATCCGTGACGGCGTGCCCATCGGCTGCATGGTCACCCTGCGTGGCGTCCAGATGTATGAATTCCTGGACCGCTTCGTGACGATCGCTCTGCCCCGCGTGCGCGACTTCCGCGGCATCTCGGGCCGTTCGTTCGATGGCCGTGGCAACTACAACATCGGCGTCAAAGAACAGATCATCTTCCCTGAGATCGAGTACGACAAGGTGGATGCGCTGCGTGGTCTGAACATCAGCATCACGACGACCGCGAAGAGCGACGACGAGTGCAAGGCACTGCTGTCGGCCTTCAAATTCCCGTTCAAGAACTGAGGCGGCCATGGCTAAAACTTCCCTCATCCAGCGCGAACTGAAGCGCGAGCAATTGGTCGCCAAGTACAAGAAGAAGTACGACGAGCTCAAGGCCACTGCGAACGACGCGAAGAAGTCCGACGAGGAGCGCTATGCCGCCCGTCTGGCTCTGCAGCAGCTGCCCCGCAACGCCTACCCGACCCGCCAGCGCAACCGCTGCGAACTGACCGGCCGCCCCCGCGGCACGTTCCGCAAGTTCGGTCTGGCCCGCAACAAGATCCGCGAACTGGCCTTCAAGGGTGACATCCCCGGTGTCATCAAGGCGAGCTGGTAATCGGCACGACGATCAGGAGATATTCGAATGAGCATGAGTGATCCTATCGCCGACATGCTGACGCGCATCCGCAACGCGCAGATGGTCGAGAAGACCAGCGTTGCCCTGCCGTCCAGCAAGCTGAAGGTGGCGATTGCCCAGGTCCTGAAGGACGAGGGTTACATCGAGAGCTTCGCCATCACCGGCGACAAGGCCAAGCCGCAGCTGGAGATCGCGCTGAAGTACTACGCCGGCCGTCCCGTGATCGAGCACATCGAGCGCGTGAGCCGTCCTGGCCTGCGCATCTACAAGGGCCGCCACGACATCCCGAGCGTCCAGAACGGACTGGGTGTGGCCATCGTCACCACGCCGAAGGGCGTGATGACCGACCGCAAGGCACGCCAGGCCGGCATCGGCGGCGAAGTGCTCTGCTACGTCGCCTAAGAGAGGGAAGACACAATGTCCCGCGTTGGAAAAATGCCGATCGCCATCCCCAAGGGTGTGGATGTCGCGATCACTGCTGACCAAATCAGCATCAAGGGTTCGCTCGGCACGCTGGTGCGTCCGGTGAACTCCCTCGTGACCGTGAAGAGCGCTGACGGCAAGGTGACCTTTGCCCCGGCCAACGACTCGGTCGAAGCCGATGCCATGTCCGGCACCATGCGTGCGCTGGTGAACAACATGGTCAACGGCGTGAGCAAGGGTTTCGAGCGCAAGCTGACCCTGGTGGGCGTGGGCTTCCGTGCCCAGGCCGCCGGTCAGAAGCTCAACCTGCAGATCGGTTTCTCGCACCCTGTGGCCAAGGACATGCCGGCTGGCATCAAGGTCGAGTGCCCGACGCAGACCGAGATCATCATCAAGGGTTCTGATCGCCAAGTCGTGGGCCAGATCGCCGCTGAAGTTCGCGCGATCCGCCCGCCTGAGCCGTACAAGGGCAAGGGCATCCGCTATGCGGACGAGAAGGTCACGATCAAAGAGACCAAGAAGAAGTAAGGAGCGACGACCATGTCACTGACCAAGAAGGACCAGCGCATCCGCCGCTCCCGCCAGACCCGCGCCCGCATTGCGGTGCAGCGCGTGGCCCGCCTGACGGTGTTCCGTACCAACCTGCACATCTACGCCAACGTCATCTCCGACGACGGCAGCAAGGTGCTGGCCAGCGCTTCGACCGCCGAAGCCGATGTCCGCAAGGAACTCGGCGCCGCCGGCAAGGGTGGCAACGTCAATGCCGCCACCTTGATCGGCAAGCGCATCGCCGAGAAGGCCAAGGCGGCCGGCATCGAGAAGGTCGCGTTCGACCGCGCTGGTTTCGCTTATCACGGCCGCGTGAAGGCCCTGGCTGAAGCCGCGCGTGAAGCCGGCCTGCAGTTCTAAGGAAGATTGAAATGGCAAAGTTCACTCCCCGCGCACAAGCCGAAGGCAATGACGACGGCCTGAAGGAAAAGATGATCGCGGTGAACCGCGTCACCAAGGTGGTGAAGGGCGGCCGCACGCTGAGCTTCGCGGCGCTGACCGTGGTCGGTGATGGCGATGGCCGCATCGGCATGGGCAAGGGCAAGGCCAAGGAAGTGCCGGTCGCGGTGCAGAAGGCCATGGAATCGGCTCGCCGCAACCTGTTCAAGGTGTCGCTCAAGAACGGCACGATCCACCACAAGGTGGTCGGCGAACACGGTGCTTCGCGCGTGCTGATGGCTCCGGCCAAGCCCGGTGACGGCATCATCGCCGGCGGCCCGATGCGCGCCGTCTTCGAAGTGATGGGTGTGACCGACATCGTGTGCAAGAGCCTCGGTTCGTCGAACCCCTACAACATGGTTCGCGCCACGCTGGACGCGCTGAAGAACATCAGCACCCCGGCCGAGATCGCCGCCAAACGCGGCCTGACGGTCGAAGAGATCCTCGGCTGAACGGCCGGGATCGGAGAAACATCATGGCAGCAGCAGACAAGAAGACCGTCACCGTGAAGCTCGTGCGCAGCATCGCCGGCACGCGTGAATCGCACCGCGCCACCGTGCGTGGCCTGGGCCTGCGCAAGCTCAACAGCACCTCCACGCTCGAGGACACCCCGTCCGTGCGCGGCATGATCACCAAGGTCCAGTACCTGGTGAAGGTGATCTGAGGCAAGGAACGAACATGGAACTCAACAGCATCAAGCCCGCCGCTGGTTCGAAGCGTGCCCGCCGCCGTGTCGGCCGTGGCATCGGCTCTGGTCTGGGCAAGACCGCCGGCCGTGGCCACAAGGGCCAGAAGTCGCGTTCGGGTGGCTACCACAAGGTCGGCTTCGAAGGCGGCCAGATGCCGCTGCAGCGTCGCCTGCCGAAGCGTGGCTTCAAGTCGGCCTCGCTCAAGTACAACGCCGAGATCAGCCTGACCGACCTGGAGCGCCTGGGCGCTGCCGAAGTCGACGTGCTCGCACTCAAGGCCGCTGGCCTCGTGGGCGAACTGGCCAAGGTGGTCAAGGTCATCAAGTCGGGCGAGCTGACCAAGAAGGTCGCGCTCAAGGGCATTGGCGCCACCGCTGGCGCGAAGGCTGCGATCGAAGCCGCTGGTGGCTCGATCGCCTGAGCTGACTGACTTCGCTTAAGGAATCGGTCTCAGTGGCAACCAACGCGAATCAGCTGGCCAAGAGCGGCAAGTTTGGTGACCTCCGTCGCCGGCTTGTCTTCTTGCTGCTCGCGCTCGTGGTCTACCGCATCGGGGGGCACATCCCGGTGCCTGGCATCGACCCGGCTCAGCTGCAGGAGATGTTCAAGACGCAGGAAGGGGGCATTCTCAGCCTGCTGAACGTCTTCTCCGGCGGTGCGCTGCAACGCTTCACCGTGTTCGCGCTGGGCATCATGCCGTATATCTCCGCGTCGATCATCATGCAGTTGATGACCTACGTGGTGCCCTCGCTCGAAGCTCTGAAGAAGGAAGGCGAGGCCGGTCGCCGCAAGATCACGCAGTACACGCGCTATGGCACCCTGGGTCTCGCGCTGTTTCAGGCGCTGGGCATTGCGCTCGCGCTTGAAGGGTCGCCGGGTCTCGTGATCAGCCCGGGCTTCGGCTTCCGCATGACCGCGGTGGTGAGTCTGGTGGCCGGCACGATGTTCCTGATGTGGCTGGGTGAGCAGATCACCGAGCGTGGCCTGGGCAACGGCATCTCGATCCTGATCTTTGGTGGCATTGCGGCAGGTTTGCCGAGCGCCATTGGCGGTCTGCTGGAACTGGTGCGTACTGGCGCGATGAGCGTGCTGGTGGCGATGTTCATCGTCGTGCTGATCGGTGCGGTGACCTACGTCGTGGTCTTCGTGGAGCGAGGCCAGCGAAAGATCCTGGTGAACTACGCCAAGCGCCAGGTGGGCAACAAGGTCTATGGTGGCCAGTCGTCGCACCTGCCGCTCAAGCTGAACATGTCGGGCGTCATTCCGCCGATCTTCGCGTCGTCGATCATCCTGCTGCCGGCCACGATCGTGGGGTGGTTCGCCACGGGGGACAGCCTGCGCTGGTTGAAGGATCTCGCCGCGGCGCTGTCGCCAGGCCAGCCGATCTACGTGATGCTGTTTGCTGCAGCCATCGTGTTCTTCTGCTTTTTCTACACGGCCCTGGTGTTCAACAGCCGCGAGACCGCAGACAACCTGAAGAAGAGCGGTGCCTTCATCCCGGGCATTCGCCCTGGTGAGCAGACCGCACGGCACATCGACCGCATCCTGTCCCGCCTCACGCTAGCCGGCGCGATCTACATCACCGCCGTGTGCCTGCTGCCCGAGTTCCTGGTGCTGAAGTACAACGTCCCGTTCTACTTCGGCGGTACTTCCCTCCTGATCATCGTGGTCGTCACGATGGACTTCTGGGCCCAGGTGCAGAGTTACGTGATGAGTCAGCAGTACGAATCGCTGCTGAAGAAGGCAAGTTTCAAGGCGAGTTGAACGACACACGGCATGGCGAAAGACGACGTCATTCAGATGCAGGGTGAGATTCTGGAGAACCTCCCCAACGCCACGTTCCGTGTGAAGCTGGAAAACGGGCACATCGTGCTGGGCCACATTTCCGGAAAGATGCGCATGCACTACATCCGCATCCTTCCCGGAGACAAGGTGACGGTCGAGCTGACGCCCTACGATTTGTCGCGGGCACGTATCGTGTTCCGCGCCAAGTGACGAACGAGTTTGATGATTTGAGAAGCGGTCTGACGAAGGCCTAGGAGAAGAGAATGAAAGTTGCAGCATCGGTCAAGGCAATGTGCCGGAATTGCAAGGTCATCCGCCGCAAGGGCGTGGTGCGCGTGATCTGCACCGATCCGCGTCACAAGCAGCGCCAGGGCTGAGCCCCGGCTTGCCCGCACACAGCGAATAGAGGAAGCACATGGCACGTATTGCTGGTATCAACATTCCGCCGCACAAGCACGCCGAGATCGGCCTGACTGCGATCTACGGCATTGGCCGCACGACCGCGCAGAAGATCTGCAGCAACAGCGGCGTTCCCTTCGACCGCAAGATCAAGGACCTGACCGACGCCGATCTGGAAAAGATCCGCGAAGAGATCGGCAAGATCACGATCGAAGGCGACCTGCGCCGCGAGATGTCGATCAACATCAAGCGCCTGATGGACCTGGGCTGCTACCGCGGTTTCCGTCATCGCCGCGGCCTGCCGGTCCGCGGTCAGCGCACCAAGACGAACGCCCGCACCCGCAAGGGTCCGCGCAAGTCTGGCGCACTGGTCAAGAAGTGATCGCTGCTCGGCAACGACAAGCAGTCTGACGAGCACACAGAGAGAAGGTCGATATGGCTAAAGCACCCCAGAACACCGCCGCGCAGCGCGTGCGCAAGAAGGTCCGCAAGAACGTTGCGGATGGCATCGCGCACGTCCACGCGTCGTTCAACAACACGATCATCACCATCACCGACCGCCAAGGCGGCGCCCTGTCGTGGGCCTCGAGCGGTGGCCAGGGTTTCAAGGGCTCGCGCAAATCGACTCCTTTTGCCGCCCAGGTGGCCGCGGAAGTGGCCGGCCGCGCTGCCCAAGAGCAAGGCATCAAGAACCTCGACGTGCGCATCAAGGGCCCGGGCCCCGGCCGCGAGTCGTCGGTTCGCGCACTGGCTTCGCTGGGCATCCGCATCACCTCCATCTCGGATGTGACGCCGGTCCCGCACAACGGTTGCCGCCCGCAGAAGCGCCGTCGCATCTAAGGATTCGCATCGTTTTCCCGTCGCCGGCCAGCGCCTCACGGTGCTCGCCGGCGGTTCTGCTGAAACCGCAAGGTTTCTTTAAGCCCACCGTCTGAGCGCCCATAAAACAACCCGCCAGACTCGCGCGAGCCTCTCCTCCGTGAAGCACGCGTCAGATTGACAAAGGAAGCAACGTGGCACGTTACCTAGGACCCAAGGGCAAACTCGCCCGCCGTGAAGGCACTGATCTGTTCCTGAAGAGCGCTCGCCGCCCGATCGGGGACAAGGTCAAGTTCGACAGCAAGCCCGGCCAGCATGGCCGCACTTCCGGCTCGCGCACTTCCGACTTCGGCCTGCAACTGCGCGAAAAGCAGAAGGTCAAGCGCATGTACGGCATCCTGGAGCGCCAGTTCCGCCGCTACTTCGCCGAAGCCGAGCGCCGCAAGGGCAACACCGGCGCCAATCTGCTGGCCCTGCTCGAGTCGCGCCTCGACAACGTCGTGTACCGCATGGGCTTCGGCTCCACGCGCGCCGAAGGCCGCCAGCTGGTGTCGCACAAGGCGATCACGGTGAACGGCCAGGTGGTGAACATCGCCTCGTACATGGTCAAGGTCGGCGACGTGGTCGCGGTGCGCGAGAAGTCGAAGAAGCAACTGCGCATCACCGACGCGCTGAAGCTTGCGGAATCGCAAGGCATGCCCAACTGGGTGCAGGTCGATGCGAGCAAGCTCGAGGGCGTCTTCAAGAAGACGCCGGACCGCGATGAGTTCGGTGCCGACATCAAGGAAGCGCTGATCGTTGAACTGTATTCGCGCTGATGTGCGACGTGGCCGCGAAGGGCGCCTCGAGCGCCCTCGTGGTCATTGCGAGTTTTAAGAGTTCCCTACGTCCGCGGTGGCATCCGCTGCTGCGGTTGGTCCCTCAGCCTTATCGGTGTAACGAGCCGAGGGTATTGAAAGAAAGACCTCATGCAAACAAACCTGCTCAAACCCAAAGCCATCAATGTGGAGCCGCTGGGCGGCAACCGCGCCAAGGTCACGCTCGAGCCGTTCGAGCGCGGTTACGGTCACACGCTGGGCAACGCGCTGCGCCGCGTGCTGCTGTCGTCGATGGTGGGTTATGCGCCGACCGAAGTGACCATCGCCGGCGTGCTGCACGAATACTCGGCGATCGACGGTGTGCAAGAAGACGTGGTTCACATCATGCTGAACCTCAAGGGCGTGGTGTTCCGCTTGCACAACCGCGATGAAGTCACGCTTGTCCTGCGCAAGGAAGGCGAAGGCCCGGTCACCGCCGGCGACATCCAGACCCCGCACGACGTCGAGATCATCAATCCCGAGCATGTGATCGCCCATCTGTCGCAAGGCGGCAAGCTCGACATGCAGATCAAGGTCGAGAAGGGCCGTGGCTATGTGCCGGGCACGCTGCGCCGCTATGGCGACGAGCCGACCAAGTCGATCGGCCGCATCGTGCTGGACGCGTCGTTCTCGCCCGTCTCGCGCGTGAGCTACACCGTCGAATCGGCCCGCGTCGAACAACGCACCGACCTCGACAAGCTCGTGATGGAAATCGCCACCAACGGCGCCATCACGCCGGAAGAAGCGATCCGCGCCTCGGCCAAGATCCTCGTCGAGCAGCTCGCGGTGTTCGCGCAACTCGAAGGCAGCGAGATCGCCGCCTTCGACCAGCCGGCCCAGCGCAGCACGCAGTTCGACCCGATCCTGCTGCGCCCCGTCGACGAGCTCGAACTCACCGTGCGTTCGGCCAACTGCCTCAAGGCCGAAAACATCTACTACATCGGCGACCTCATCCAGCGCACCGAGACCGAGCTCCTCAAGACGCCAAACCTCGGCCGCAAGTCGCTCAACGAAATCAAGGAAGTGCTGGCCTCGCGTGGTCTCACGCTCGGCGCTCGCCTGGAAAACTGGCCGCCCCAGGGCCTCGACAAGCGTTAATCAACAGGGCTGATCACAGCCCGGTGCACCCGGCAGTACCTGATACGGCTGTCGGCTATTCATAGTGAAGAAAGGAAAGCACCATGCGTCACCGTCACGGACTTCGTAAGCTCAACCGCACCAGCGAGCACCGCCTCGCCATGCTGCGCAACATGACCAACTCGCTGCTGCAGCACGAGGCGATCAAGACCACGCTTCCCAAGGCCAAGGAACTGCGCCGCGTCGTCGAGCCGCTGATCACGCTGGCCAAGGAGCCGACGCTGGCCAACCGCCGCCTCGCGTTCGACCGCACGCGCGATCGCGACATCGTCACCAAGCTCTTCAACGAGCTGGGCCCGCGCTACAAGGCCCGCCCCGGTGGCTACACGCGCATCCTGAAGATGGGTTTCCGTGTGGGCGACAACGCACCGATGGCGTTCGTCGAACTGGTCGATCGTCCGGAACCTGCGGCTGAAGAAGCTGGTGCAGACAAGGCTGAATAAGCCAAGCCGATAGCATCGCAAGGGCCGGTCTTCACCGGCCCTTTTTCTTTGGGGCTTGGCGGGGCATTTCTCCTCTGCATGGCATGTGTTCAGCGGTGACAGCGCCGACACCCTGTGCTACACTCTTTGGCTCAGTCGCGGGGTGGAGCAGTCTGGTAGCTCGTTGGGCTCATAACCCAAAGGTCGTTGGTTCAAATCCAGCCCCCGCAACCAAATTCAGCAAAAAGAAAAAGACTAGAAGGCCCGCCATGTGCGGGCCTTTTTGCATCTCGAGCCCGACTTCGGCTTGGCAGTCTTCGGTACGCTATGGCACCTGCGCACGGGACGGGCGCGTACCGCAGAACTCCAGGATCCGAGACATGAAAAATCCTCTTGTGGCGGCGTACCGCTACACCACGAACAATTGGTCGCAGGTCCTCGGGAGCAAAGTCTGCGGCTGTTGCAACTGTGTGCAGACCTTTGCGCCCGAGGAAGTGGTGGGCTGGACAGGCTTGGACATGCACAACGCCGACGACCCCAAGGCCATCGAAGGCCAGACCGCGATGTGCTCGCGCTGTGGCAGCGAAGCGGTGCCGGGTGACAAGTCGGGCTTCCCCATCACGGCGCCCTTCCTCACGCAGATGAACGAGGCCTGGTATCAGCAGACGCTCATCCGCCCGGCCAAGCCCAAGGCGTAGCGCAGCGCGCGAGAGGTCCCGTGCCCGCATGTCGCATCGATCACATCACCATCACTGCTCCGACTCTCGCCGCGGGCAGTGACCTGGTGTTCGAATCTCTTGGCGTAAGGCCACAACCAGGTGGCGAGCATCCCCGGATGGGCACGCACAACCTGCTGCTGCGCCTGGGCGACGCCTTGTTCCTCGAAGTGATCGCGGTCAATCCTGCCGCGCCTGCGCCATCGCGCCCAAGATGGTTCGAGTTGGATCGCATCTCGCCCGAAACGCCGCCGCGGCTCGCCTGCTGGGTGGCCCGCACCGACGACATCCTCGGTAGCTTGCAGAGGTGTTCGGCTCCGATGGGCCCTGCCGAAACCCAGACGAGGGGCACCTTGGAGTGGCGCATCACCATCCCGGAAGACGGCCATTTGCCGTTCGGCGGCGCAGCGCCGGCGTTGATCCAGTGGCACGCCGCCACCCATCCCGCTCGGGGCCTGCACGACGTGGGTTGCTCGCTGGTGGCACTGGAACTGCTGCACCCAGACACGCCCGCATTGTCCACCCTGCTCGACGAACTCCAGGTCGTGGAGCCCGGCGTCGAACTCTCCGTGCGCGAGGCTGCCGTGCCCGCGATCGTGGCGCACATCCACACCCCGCATGGAATTCGGCGGCTCGGTCCGCAAGCCCCTCTCGGGTGGCATTAGCATCCGATCGATCGACCTCCGTCTTCTCAAACCACTCGCATGCGCGCCACGTTCCTTCTCGCCACGCTGACCCTGCTCACCGCCTGCGCAAACGCGCCTGAATCCACCGCTGAGCAAGGTGCGTTGGGCAAGGTGCGGGAACGCAAGATCGTCTCGACGACGATGGAGCGCTCGGTGTCGAGGCCCCAGGTGCCAATTCGGGAACGGGCGATGTCGAGCCAGCCGTTCCAGGAGTCGGTCCTCAAGCCGGTCTACGAACATCTCATCGTGCTCGAAGACGGCCGCTCGCTGCGGGTGCAGAGCACACATGCAGGGTATCCGGTCGGGACTTGTGTCCGTGTGGTCGAGGGCGACAACCCCGCGCGGCTCCTGGCGAGCACCGGCTGCAAGTAAGCTCAGCGGCGCTCCAGACCTCGGCGTTCATGATGCTCATCCGCCGGCTTCAGGCACGCGAGTTGGGCGAGTTGCTCGCGCTCTACGCACACCTGCACTCCGCAGACGACCCTTTGCCCTCGCCACCCATCGTGGAATCCGTGTGGCAGGAGATGCTGTCCCACCCGCGCCTCCAATGTTTCGGTGGCCGTGTCGATGGAGCCCTCGTGGCGAGTTGTACGTTGACGATCATCCCCAACGTCACCCGTGGTTGTCGCCCCTACGGCGTCATCGAAAACGTGGTGACCCACGCCGGCCACCGCCAGCAGGGCCACGGACGTGCCATGCTCGCGCACGCCCTGGCCCACGCCTGGGCGGAGGGCTGCTACAAGGTAATGCTCATGACGGGCCGGACGGACGATGCCACCCTGCGCTTCTACGAATCCTCCGGTTTTGACCGTCACGCCAAACAAGCCTTCATTTCCAAGCCGCCCCACTGACATGGCCCGCAACATCGAGATCAAGGCGCAAATGGCCCGCCTCGACGCTGTCGTCGAGGCCTTGGGCCTGCTGGGCGCCGAGGGCCCGACAGAGATCCTCCAGGACGACACCTTCTTCCGCTGCGAGACCGGCCGCCTGAAGCTGCGCGCGTTCTCCGCCTCGCAGGGCGAGTTGATCTTCTATCGGCGAGACAACCAGCATGGCCCGAAGGAATCGTTCTACGTGCGCGCGCCCACCAGCGACCCGGACGCGCTGCGGCAGGCGCTGACGCTGGCGCATGGCGAGTGCGGCCGTGTCATCAAGCAGCGCACGCTGTACCTCGTCGGGCGCACGCGGGTGCACCTCGATCGGGTAGAAGGCCTCGGCAATTTCCTCGAACTCGAAGTCGTGATGGACGAGGACGAACCCGTGTCGGCCGGTGTCGACGAAGCGCACCGCCTCATGACCGCACTCGGTGTGCAACCCCATCAACTCGTAGCAGACGCCTACGTCGACCTGCTGACCCGCGGTCGAACCCAAGCCCACGATGCCTGACCCTCAGATCTACCAGCTGCTCGCCGACGCCGTGCTGGTGCTGCACGTCTCCCTCGTGCTCTTCGTGGTGGGCGGCCTGGTGCTGGTCGTCGTGGGCAACCTGCGATCGTGGCCGTGGGTCAATGCCTGGTGGTTCCGGCTTGCCCATCTGCTGACCATTGGTGTGGTCGTCGCCGAAGCGTGGTGGGGTGTCGTGTGCCCGCTCACCACGCTCGAGATGTGGCTGCGCTCGCAGGCGCGCGACAGCACCTACGCCGGCAACTTCATCGAGCACTGGTTGCAGGCGCTACTCTTTTGGCAGGCACCGCCCTGGGTGTTCACGGTCGCCTACACGCTCTTTGGTCTGGCCGTGGCCGCTGCGTGGTGGCGCTTCCCGCCGAGACGCCGGTCAGGGGCGTGACCACAGGCGCCGGGCCAGCGCCTGCACTTCCGCATCGGGGTGCGGCGCCCCACGGCGGCCCTCACGTTCGCTGCGCAGCAGGCGCCAGAGGGTGTCCTTGTGGGGCAACACGGTGCCGAAGAAGCGCACGCCATCGGCATCGCTGACGAGCAAGGTGGGAAAGTTTTCAACCTCGACCGGGTCGACGAGTTCGGATTCATCCTCGATGTCGACCCACGCGAAGCGCGTGTCCCCGGTGTAGGAAAAGGCCTGCGCCGCTTCCTCGAAGATGCTGCGGTAGTCGCGGCAGGTTCCGCACCAATCGGCGCACAGGCACACCACGAGCAGGGGTGCAGAGGAAGTGGGCGTGTCGGACATTGCCCCAGATCATCTCAGACCGTGCCGCATCGTGCCGACTGAGGCGTGTTTCGGAATGCAGGTTGCCGCACCGTGGGCAGGCTGGGTGTCCAGTCGCTGAAGGAGATACATCCATGAGCAAGAAACTACTCGCCGCCATCGTCGCCACCACCCTGGGCTGTGGCCTCGCCACGGCGCAGACCACCACCACCGCGCCGAACTCCGGTTCCCCCAGCGCCGGGCCCGCGACCGCGCCGAGCGTCCTGACGCAGGAAGGCAAGGACGCGAAGGAAACCGCCAAGGGCGAATACAAGGCGCGCAAGAAGATCGCCGAGGCGAACAAGGAGCTGAACAAGGCCGACTGCGAAGTCTCGTCCAACGGCATGGCCGAACACGCCTGCAAGAAGCACGCGCGCGCCCAGGCCAAGGAAGAGAAGGCTGAAGCCAAGATGGTCTACGAGAACGAGAAGAAGGACATCAAGGCCAACCAAAGCAAGTAAGCGTGGCTCGGGCGACGGGCCGCGCGCCCGTCCGCCTGTGCGCACCAGCCCGCTCAGAGCTTCGGCTCGATGAGCAGGCCGGGGATGTTCTCTTCCCAGAACGCTACGCGCCCGCGCAGGCCCTGGTGCTCCTCGTACGGAGCTTCGTAGCTCCACGCCGCATCGCGCAGCAGGCCTGAGGCGAGTTGGAGCGAGTAATACGTGGCCCGGCCCTTGTACGGGCAATCGCTGGTCGTGTCGGACCGCACCAGCCGGTGCATCGCCACGTCCTCACGCGGGAAGTAGTAGCGCACGGGGTTGCGGTCTTCCACCAGCTGCACCACGTCGATGGAATCGGCGATCACGTCACCATCGACCTCCACCTTCATCCACAGGCCGAGCGGCTGCTCCCGCACAAGATGGTCGGGGTCCTTCTGGTGCCCCGGTGATTTGCGCATCGTGAACTCCTGTGAGGCAAGCGATCCCCGGTGTCGGCAAACCCCATGCCGCCTGAGGTCGATGACAGCAGCGCGGCAGGCGAGGGCGATATGCTGGCCCGGCCATGCCCCTGCGAGACTTTCACCCTGCCGTCGCCCAGTGGTTTGAGAAGCGCTTCCCGGCACCCACCGAGGCGCAAGCCGCTGCCTGGCCGGCCATCCGCGCCGGCCGCCACACGCTCGTGGCGGCGCCCACCGGCTCGGGCAAGACGCTGACGGCCTTCCTCGCGGCGCTCGACGGGCTGGTGCGCCAGGGCCTGCGGCCAGAAGGCCTGCCTGACGAGACTGTGGTGGTCTATGTCTCGCCGCTCAAGGCGCTGTCGAACGACATCCGCCTCAACCTCGAAGCGCCACTCGCCGGCATCCGCGACGAACTCGCGGCGCTTGGCCTGCCCGAGGTCGAGATCCGCACCGCGGTGCGCACCGGCGACACGCCGCAGAAGGAGCGGCAGCTGAGCCTGAAGCGCCCGCCGCACATCCTCGTCACCACGCCCGAGTCGCTCTACGTGCTGCTCGGCTCGGTGTCGGGCCGCAAGATGCTCTCCACCGTGCGTGCGGTGATCGTCGACGAGATCCATGCCATTGCCGACGGCAAGCGCGGCAGCCACCTCGCGCTCTCGCTGGAACGATTGCAGCACCTGTGCGGCGTGCGCCTGAGCCGCATCGGGCTGTCGGCCACGCAGAAGCCCATCGAGGAGGTGGCGCGCTTTCTCGTCGGCACAGCGGCGGTGCACGGGGGTGTGGCCGACTGCCACATCGTCGACATCGGCTACGCCAAACAACGCGACCTGGCGCTCGCCGTGCCGCCCACGCCGCTCGGCGCGGTGATGTCGAACGACCAGTGGGAGCAGGTCTACCGCCAGGTGGCTGCGATGGCGCAGGAGCACCGCACCACACTTGTTTTCGTCAACACCCGCCGCATGGCCGAGCGCGCGGCACGCCACCTCGGCGAGCTGCTGGGCAAGGAGTCGGTGGCCGCGCACCACGGCAGCCTTGCGAAAGAAGCGCGGCTCGACGCCGAGCAGCGCCTGAAGCGCGGCGAACTCAAGTTGCTCGTCGCCACCGCCTCGCTGGAGCTGGGGCTCGACATCGGCGATGTCGAACTCGTCTGCCAGCTTGGCTCGCCGCGTTCGATCGCCAGCTTCCTGCAACGCGCCGGTCGGTCCGGCCATGCGGTGGGCGGTGTGCCGAAGGCGCGGCTTTTCCCGCAGTCGCGTGACGAGCTGGTGGAATGCGCCGCGCTGCTCGACTGCGTGCGCCGTGGCGAACTCGATGCGTTGCACATCCCACCCGCGCCGCTCGACGTGCTGGCCCAGCAGATCGTGGCCGAGATCGCCTGCCAGGAGTGGGACGAGACCGCGCTCTTCGAACTCGTGCGCCGCGCCTGGCCGTATGCCGGCCTGTCGCGCGAGCGCTTCGACGAGGTGGTGCGCATGCTGGCCGACGGCTACACCACCCGCCACGGCCAGCGCGGCGCCTATGTGCACCGCGACGCGGTGCACCACCGCCTGCGCGAGCGGCGCGGTGCGCGCATGACCGCGCTCACCTCGGGCGGCACCATCCCCGAGACGGGCGACTACACCGTGCTGCTGGAGCCGCAGGCGGCGCAGGTCGGCACGGTCAACGAAGACTTCGCGGTCGAGAGCCTGGCCGGCGACATCTTCCAGCTCGGCAACACCAGCTACCGCATCCTGCGCATCGAGCCGGGCCGCGTGCGGGTGGAAGACGCGCACGGCGCCCCGCCCAACATCCCCTTCTGGCTCGGTGAAGCGCCGGGGCGCAGCGACGAGCTGTCGGCGGGCGTGTCTCGGCTGCGCGAGGAGCTGGCGCGCATGATCGCCGGGCAGGGGGCCGATGCGGCACGGCAGTGGCTCGTCATCACGCTGCGGCTCGAAGACGATGCCGCGCGCCAACTCGTCGACCACCTCGCGCGGGCCATCGCCGTGCTGGGCGAGCTGCCTTCGCAGCACTGCATCGTGCTCGAACGCTTCTTCGACGAATCGGGCGGCATGCAGCTCATCGTGCATTCACCCTTCGGCAGCCGGCTCAACCGCGCGTGGGGCCTGGCCCTGCGCAAGCGCTTCTGCCGCCAGTTCAACTTCGAGCTGCAGGCGGCAGCGACGGAAGACGCCATCGTGCTGTCGCTCTCCACCAGCCACAGCTTCCCGCTCGACGAGGTGGCGCGCTACCTGCACAGCAACACCGCGCTCGACGTGCTGCTGCAGGCCCTGCTCGACGCGCCGCTCTTCGGTGCCCGCTGGCGCTGGAACGCGACCAACGCGCTCGCGCTGCCGCGCTTCACCGGCGGGCGCAAGGTGGCGCCGCAGCTGCAGCGCATGCGCTCCGAGGACCTGCTGGCGTCGATCTTCCCCGACCAGGTGGCGTGCGGCGAAAACATCGTCGGCGACCGCGAGATCCCCGAGCACCCGCTGGTCGCACAGACGCTCGACGACTGCCTGAACGACGCGATGGACGCCAAGGGCTTTCTCGCGCTCTTGCGCCGCATGGAGTCGGGCGAGGTAAGGGTGGTGGCGCGCGACCTGCCGGCGCCATCGCCGCTCGCGGCCGAAGCGCTCAGCGCGCGGCCGTATGCGTATCTCGACGATGCGCCCATCGAAGAGCGCCGCACCCAGGCCGTGCAGGCGCGCCGCTACGGCGACTCGCCCGCCGAGGCCGGCGACCTCGGGCAGCTCGATGCCGAGGCGATCGCCAGCGTGCGCGAAGAGGCTTGGCCGCAGCCGCGCCATGCCGACGAGATGCACGAGGTGCTGAACGGGCTCGGGCTCATCACGCAGCACGAGGCCGCGCAGCACGAGGGGTGGGCCGCGTGGCTGGCCGCACTCGCGCACGCGAAGCGGGCCACCGCGCTGCAGGCCGAGGGCGGCGTGCTGTGGGTGGCGGCCGAGCGTCTGGTGCAGGTGCTTGCCGTGCACCCGACGGCGGCGCTGGTGCCCCCCATCGAGGCCCCTGCGGGCTACGACACAGCGCCCACGTCGCGCGAAGAGGCCTTGCAGGAGCTGCTGCGTTCGCGCCTGAGCGCGCTCGGGCCGGTGCGGGCCGAGGCGCTCGCGCAGCAACTGGCGGTGCCGGTCAGCGACGTCGAGTCTGCGCTGTCGGCCTTGCAGTCCGAAGGCTCGGTGATGCAGGGCCACTTCACGCCCGGCACGCCGTACGTCGAATGGTGCGAGCGGCACCTGCTCGCACGCATTCACCGCTACACGCTCAAGCGCCTGCGGCGCGAGATCGAGCCGGTGTCGCCGCGTGACTTCGCGCGGTTCCTCTTCGAGTGGCAGCGTGTGGGCGCCGAGAGCCGCGTGAGCGGGCCCGAGGCGCTCGCCGGGGTGCTGTCGCAGCTGGAAGGCTTCGAAGCGCCCGCCGCGCTGTGGGAGGCGGAACTCTTGCCTGCACGCGTGAAGGACTACGCCAGTGCCTGGCTCGACGACCTGTGCACCGCCGGCCGCACGCTGTGGCTGCGCCTGCGGCCGCTGGCGGCCGACAGCCGCGCGGGCGGTGCGTCGTTGCGCAGCACCCCGGTGCTCCTGCTGCCGCGGCGCAGCGCGGCGCTGTGGGCGAGCCTGGCACCCCCGGGGGGAGACGATGCGCAGCTCTCGTCGCGGGCGCAGCGTGCCATCGCCTACCTCGCCGAGCACGGCGCCTCCTTCTTCGACGAGATCGCGCACGGCACGCGCCTGCTGCAGGCCGAGCTGGAAGAGGCCCTGAGCGAACTCGTGGTGCGTGGCCGCGTGAACTGCGACAGCTACGCCGGTTTGCGGGCGCTGCTCGTGCCGGCGGGCAAACGTGCGACCGCAGCCTCGCGCCAGCGGCGGCGCGTGCCGCTCTTCAGCATCGAAGACGCCGGCCGCTGGACGCTGGTGCGCCAGCCGGTGTCCACGCAGGCCGCGTTGCCAGCCGAAGCGATGGAGCACGTCGCGCGAACGCTGCTGCGCCGCTATGGCGTGGTGGCCTGGCGCATCGTCGAGCGCGAGGCGGCGTGGCTGCCGCCGTGGCGCGAGCTGGTGCGGGTGTACCGGCGGCTCGAAGCGCGTGGCGAGATCCGTGGTGGCCGTTTCATCGACGGCAGCACCGGCGAGCAGTTCGCCTTGCCCGAAGCGATTGCCGCGATGCGGCAGGTGCGCCGCCAGCCGCCCGACGAACATCTGGTCTGTCTTTCGGCCTCCGACCCGGCCAATCTGCTCGGCACGGTGCTCGCCGGCCCGCGCCTGCCGCGTGTGGCAGGCTCGAAGGTGCTCTACCGTGGTGGCGTGCCCATCGCCACCAGCGTGGCGGGGCAGGTCGACACCTTGACGCACCTGACCCCCGAACAACTGCAGGCTGCGACACGTGCGCTGTCGCTGGAACCGGGCCTGCGCTTCCTGGAGCTCACGCTGTGACGACCCCCTTGCACATCGGCATCGTCGGCTGCTCGGCCGAGGGGGCCTCGCTCTGCTACCGCACCTTGTGCGCCGAAGCGCCGGCCTTGATGGGCCGGGCGCATGCACACCCCGAGGTGTCGATGCACACGCCCTCGCTCGCGGCCTATGTCGACTGCCTCGACCGCGGCGACATGCAAGGCGTGGCCGACCTGATGCTCGCTTCGGCGCACAAGCTGGCCAGCATCGGCGCAGAGCTGCTGATCTGCCCCGACAACACCATCCACCAGGCCTTCACGCTCGTGGCGCCAAATGCGCCACGGCCCTGGCTGCACATCGCCGATGAAGTGGCGCGCGTCGCGGCCGGGCGTGGCTTTCGCCGCGTCGGTGTGCTGGGCACACACTGGCTGGTGAAGAGCGAGGTCTACCCGCAGGCGCTGCAAGCCCACGGCATCGAGGCCGTGCGCCCGCCCGATGACGACCGCGATGCGCTCGGCCGCATCATCATGGACGAGCTGGTGCCCGGCATCGTGAAGCCGGTGTCGGTCGCAGCGCTGCAACGCATCGTCGAGCGCTTGGCGGCGCAGGGGTGTGATGCGGTGGTGCTCGGTTGCACCGAACTGCCGCTGGTGCTGGGCGATCACAACTGTGTGCTGCCGACGCTCGACAGCACGCGGCTGCTGGCCCGCGGCGCCCTCGCGCAGGCCGTCACGGGTCAGCGGTTGACCTGAACCGGCACGAGCGCCGGCTGTGCCTCGCGCGACCGATGGCGGCGATAGGGCCGCCACCGGCGTCCGGGATCAGAGCCCCGTCTGCGTCACGAACTTGGCGTTGAGGTAGGCGTCGATCGCCTCGCTGCCGCCTTCGGTGCCGTAGCCCGAATCCTTGATGCCGCCGAAGGGCACCTCGGGCAGGGCGAGGCCGAAGTGGTTGATCGACACCATGCCGCTCTCGATGGCGGTCCCGATGGCGGTGGCGGTTTTGAGCGACTTGGTGAACGCATACGCCGCCAGGCCGAACGGCAGGCGGTTGGCCTCGGCCACCACCTCGTCGTAGGTCTTGAAGCGCATGATCGGCGCGATGGGGCCGAAGGGCTCTTCGTGCAGGATGCGCGCATCGGCCGGCACGTCGGTCAGCACGGTCGGCTCGAAGAAGTAGCCGTCACCGGGCACGCGCTTGCCGCCGATTGCCACCTTGGCGCCCTTGGCCACCGCGTCGTCCACGAACATCTGCATTGCCTCCACACGCCGGCTGTTGGCCAGCGGGCCCATGCGGGTGTCTTTCTGCAGGCCGTCGCCGACCTTGATCTGCGAGGCCGTGGCGACGAAGCCGTCGACGAACTGCGCGTACACCGACTCGTGCACCAGGAAGCGCGTGGGCGACACGCACACCTGGCCCGCGTTGCGGAACTTGGCACCCGCCAGCTGCTTGGCGGCCGAGGCCACGTCGGCATCCTCGAACACGATGGCCGGTGCGTGGCCGCCCAGTTCCATCGTGATGCGCTTCATGTGCTGGCCGGCGAGCGAGGCGAGCTTCTTGCCCACCGGCGTCGAGCCGGTGAAGGTGATCTTGCGGATGACGGGGTGCGGGATCAGGTACTCCGAGATCTCGCTCGGCACACCGAACACGAGGTTGATCACGCCGGCCGGCACACCCGCATCGGCATAGGCGCGGATCAGCGCGGCGCAGCTCGCGGGCGTTTCTTCCGGCCCCTTCAAGATCACCGAGCAGCCCGCGGCGAGCGCAGCCGAGACCTTGCGCACCGCCTGGTTGATCGGGAAGTTCCACGGCGTGAAGGCCGCGACCGGGCCCACCGGCTCCTTGATGACGAGCTGGGTCACGCCTTCGGCGCGCGGCGGCACGATCTGGCCGTAGGTGCGGCGCGCTTCTTCGGCAAACCAGTCGATCAGGTCGCCGGCCGACATCGCTTCCATCTTGGCTTCCATCAGCGGCTTGCCCTGCTCCAGCGTCATCAGCTGGGCGATCTCGTCGGCGCGCTCGCGCATCAGGTTGGCCGCCTTGCGCAGCACCTTGTAGCGCTCGAAGGGCGACACGGCGCGCCAGGTCTTGAAGCCCTTGTCGGCCGCGGCGAGTGCGCGGTCGAGTTCGGCAATGCCGGCGTGGTGCAGGCGGGCCAGCGCCTTGCCGGTGGCGGGGTTGAGGATGGGCTCACTCTTGCCGCTGGTGCCGGCGGTCCATTCGCCGTCGATGAACAGGGAGACGTCTGTGTACATGGGGGAGTCCTGGGCTGAGGTGCGTGAGGTGGCGTGGCGCCACGCGGAACGCAGATTGTTCCGCGTCTCGCATGCCCAGGTTGTCGCCCAGGTTCAGCGCCTGGGGCCGGGCGTCAGCGGTTCGGAGCTGGGGGCACCGGGGCCGGGGCGGTGCGCGAGGCCGCCGCGGCGGGAGCGGGCGCTGCGGGCTGGACCGGCACGGCGGCTTGTGCCGGCGCCGCCGGCGCCGCCGGAGCCGCGGGCGCGGGGGTGGCCGGCACTTCCTGCCAGGGTGATGGGCAGGAGGTGACGTAGGGGTAGTACATCTGCGCCTCGCGGCAGTAGTACCAGAGGTGCGCCTGCTGCGCGGGCTGCACCACCAGCGGCTCGACAGGGGGCTGCACGATCACCGGGCGCTCCACCACCATCGGGCCCCAGTAGCCGGGCCACCAGAACGGGCCCCCGATCCACACGCCGACACGGGCGCGAGGGTGCGCCTCGGCGAGGGCCGGGGCGAGCCCCGCCGCGAGCGCGGCGGCGAGGGTGAAAGCCTGGAGGGGAAGGGCGAGGCGGGCGTTCATGTCAGGCTCCTCGGTTCAGCGCACGGGTGGCGGGGGCTGGATGCCCTCGGGGGGCCGGGGCGGTGCGGGGGGCACCGGCGCCGGTGCCGTGCGGTAGCCAGAGTAGCCGACGCCGGGCACCTGGTTGCCCTTGGCGTACATGCACTGCTGGTAGGCGATGTCGTAGCGGCGCTGGGCGCTGCCGGCGGCGTAGTTGCTCTGGTCGGAGCCGACCGCGGCCCCCGTCATGCCGCCCACGGCGGCACCGACCCCCGCGCTGCTGTGCGAGCCGCCGATCAGCGCACCGGCGGCGGCGCCGAGCACCACGCCGGTGGCGGTGGCGGCGGCGAAGCGCTGGGCGGCGGCATCGCTGCCGGGGCCGCCGATGCGGCTGTGCGCCCAGTCGCGGCAGAGCTTGTCGTCGGCGATGAACACCTCGAAAGGCTTGTTGGGCCCCGGCATCACGTGGGCCGTGGGCCCGGTGGGCATCTGGGCGCAGCCCATCAGCGAGGCGGCGGCCAGCACGGCCAGCGGCCAGGCGGACACACGCGAGGGGCGAGAGAGAGGGGGTTGGAGCGCAGGGTTCATGGGGGCACCCGGTTCATCGTTGTCGATCCTGAAGAACGGTCTCGCGCGGGGCGTCGTTGACGTCTTTACACAGCAGCAATGCAGCGGGCCGTCATGAGCTTGGTGCCATTTCTGCTTAGTTGGTTCGCGAGCAAGCAAGCGCTGTTTTCTTCGTTCTCCGATCGGGGGCCGCTCCCTAGCATCCACCGCATTCCCGCAGATTCCGGCTCCCGGCACCCACGATGAAAACTTCGATCCGCACCCTGCTCGCCGCCTCGGCGCTGGCCCTCCTGGCCGGCATCGCAACCGCCAAGGACGTGACCCTGCTCAACGTCTCCTACGACCCGACCCGCGAGCTGTACCACGAGTACAACGCCGCCTTTGCCAAGCACTGGAAGGCCAAGACCGGCGACAACGTGACCATCAAGCAGTCGCACGGCGGCTCGGGCAAGCAGGCCCGCTCGGTGATCGACGGCATCGACGCGGATGTTGTCACCCTGGCGCTGGCATATGACATCGACGAAATCGCCGAGCGCGGCAAGCTGCTCGGCGCTGACTGGCAGAAGCGCCTGAAGCACAACAGCTCCCCTTACACCTCGACCTACCTCTTCCTCGTCCGCAAGGGCAACCCGAAGGGCATCAAGGACTGGGGCGACCTGGTGAAACCGGGCGTGTCGGTCATCACCGCCAACCCCAAGACCTCGGGCGGCGCGCGCTGGGGCTACCTGGCTGCCTACGGCTGGGCGCTGCAGCAGCCCGGCGGCAACGAAGCGAAGGCGAAGGAGTACATCGCCAAGCTGTTCCAGAACGTGCCGGTGCTCGACTCCGGTGCCCGCGGATCGACCGTGACCTTCGCCGAGCGCGGCCAGGGCGACGTGCTGCTCGCCTGGGAAAACGAAGCCCACCTGTCGCTGAAGGAGTTCGGGGCCGGCAAGTTCGACATCGTCTACCCGCCGACGAGCATCCTGGCCGAGCCGCCCGTGGCGGTGGTCGACAAGGTGGTCGACAAGAAGGGCACCCGTGCCGTCGCCACCGCCTACCTCGACTACCTCTACACCCCGGAAGGCCAGGAGATCGCGGCCAAGAACTTCTATCGCCCGATCGACGAGAAGGTGGCCGCCAAGTATGCGAAGCAGTTCCCGGCTGTGAAGCTCTTCACGGTCGACCAGCTCTTCGGCGGCTGGACCAAGGCGCAGAAGACGCATTTCGCCGACGGTGGCGTGTTTGACCAGATCTACACCAAGAGCAAGTAAGACTCGCCAACAGGGGCTCTCACTCGGGCAACGAATAAGCAAACTCAAATCTTGTCGTTTCCCGAGTTTTCGCGAGGCCGTAGCATCGACGGTCCGTTTCTTAGCGAGCCCTTCGTCATGCGCTTTCCTCATGTTCCCTCCCGCCGCTCGGTCCTGTCTCTCGCGGTGGCGGCCGCTGCGCTCCATGTCGCCCCCGGGGCACTCGCCGCGGGGCCCACGCTGCTGAACGTCAGCTACGACGTGGCGCGCGAGCTCTACAAGGAAATCAACCCCGCCTTCATCAAGCAGTGGAAGGGGCAGACCGGTGAAGACGTGTCGGTCAACCAGTCGCACGGCGGCTCGAGCAAGCAGGCGCGTGCCGTGATCGACGGGCTCGAGGCCGACGTGGTCACCATGAACCAGTCGAGCGACATCGACGCCATCGCCAGCCGCGGCAAGCTGATCCCCGCCGACTGGGCCAAGCGCCTGCCCGACAACAGCGCGCCCACCACGTCCACCACCGTGATCCTGGTGCGCAAGGGCAACCCCAAGGGCATCAAGGACTGGACCGACCTCGCCAAGCAGGGCGTGAGCGTCGTCATCCCCAACCCCAAGATCACCGGCAACGGCCGCTACACCTATGTGGCCGCCTGGGGCGCGCTCATGAAGGGCGGCGCCACGCCGGCCCAGGCCCGCGAGACGGTGCAGAAGATCTTCGGCAACGTGCCGGTGTTCGACGGCGGCGGCCGTGCGGCCACCACCACCTTCGCGCAGCGCAACATCGGCGATGCGCTGTGCACCTTCGAGAGCGAGATCAACCTCATCAAGGCCGAGTTCGGCGACAACTTCGACGTGGTCTACCCGAAGTGGAGCATCCTGGCCGAGAACCCGGTCGCGTTGATCGACAAGGTGGTCGACAAGAAGGGCACGCGCAAGCAGGCCGAGGCCTACCTCAAGTTCCTGTGGAGCGACGAGGCGCAGGAGATCGCGGCCAAGCACCAGATCCGCCCGCGCTCGGCCAAGATCCTCGCCAAGTACGCGAAGGACTTCCCGAAGGTCAACACCTTCACCATCGACGAAGCCTTCGGCGGCTGGACCAAGGCGCAGAAGGAACACTTCGACGACGGCGCCATCTACGACCAGATCCTCGCGGCCATCAAGAAATAACGAGCGGCACAGACCGCACGCGTCATGTTCCTTTCGCGCACCTTGCTGCGGCGGCACTCCGTGCTGCCCGGCTTCGACATCGCCCTCGGCTTCACGGTGCTCTACCTGAGCTTCATCGTGCTGATCCCGTTGTCGGCGGCGTTCCTGAAGACGTTCACCATGACGTGGCCGGCCTTCTGGGAGGCCGTGGCCACGCCTCGCGTGGTCGCGTCGTACCGGCTCACCTTCGGCGCGTCGTTTGCGGCGGCGGTGCTCAACGCCATCTTCGGCCTGGTCGTGGCGTGGGTGCTGGTGCGCTACAGCTTCCCATTCAAGCGGGTGATCGATGCGCTGGTCGACCTGCCGTTCGCCTTGCCCACGGCGGTGGCCGGCATCGCCCTCACCGCGCTCTATTCAGGCAACGGCTGGATCGGCCAGTACCTGCCCTTCAAGGTGAGCTTCACGCCGCTCGGGGTGTTCGTCGCGCTCACCTTCATCGGCCTGCCGTTCGTCGTGCGCACCTTACAGCCGGTGCTGGAAGACATGCACAAGGAACTCGAGGAGGCCGCCGCCACGCTCGGGGCTTCGCGCTGGCAGACCTTCCGCCACGTGATCTTCCCCATCGTCTCGCCGGCCCTGCTGACCGGCTTTGCGCTCGCCTTCGCGCGCGCCCTCGGCGAGTACGGTTCGGTGATCTTCATCGCCGGCAACATGCCGATGGTCTCGGAGATCACGCCGCTGCTCATCATCACCAAGCTCGAGCAGTACGACTACACCGGCGCCACCGCGATCGCGGTGGTGATGCTGGTCGCCGCCTTCGTGATGCTCCTGGCCATCAACCTGCTGCAGGCGTGGACGCGCCGCCGCCAGGGCCGCTGAAGACACCATGAGTGCAATGCCCCTTTCCGACGGCACCCACGTGTCCCACCGCAAGCTCGTCGACGCCACCGCCGAGCCGGCGTGGGTGCGGCGCACCCTGATCGCGGTGGCGCTGCTCTTTCTCACGCTGTTCCTCTTCGTACCGCTGGTCTCGGTGTTCTTCGAGGCTTTCAAGAAGGGCGTCGACGTCTATCTCGCCGCGATCACCGAGCCCGATGCGGTGTCGGCCGTCAAGCTCACCCTGCTGGCCGCGGCCATCTCGGTGCCGCTCAACCTCGTGTTCGGCGTGGCGGCGGCGTGGTGCATCGCCAAGTTCGATTTCCGCGGCAAGGACCTGCTGCTCACGCTGATCGACCTGCCGTTCTCGGTCTCACCAGTGATCTCGGGCCTGATCTTCGTGCTGATCTTCGGCCTGCAGGGCTGGTTCGGCGAGTGGCTGCGCGACCACGACCTCAAGATCATCTTCGCGTTGCCGGGCATCGTGCTGGCGACGGTCTTCATCACCTTCCCGTTCATCGCGCGCGAGCTGATCCCGCTGATGCAGGCGCAAGGCGTCGAGCAGGAAGAGGCCGCGCGGGTGCTCGGCGCCTCGGGCTGGCAGATCTTCTGGCGCGTGACGCTGCCCAACGTGAAGTGGGCGCTGCTCTACGGCGTGATCCTGTGCAATGCGCGGGCGATGGGCGAGTTCGGCGCGGTGAGCGTGGTGTCGGGCCACATCCGCGGGCAGACCAACACCATGCCGCTGCACATCGAGATCCTCTACAACGAATACCAGTTCGCGGCCGCATTCGCGGTGGCGTCGCTGCTGGCGGGGCTGGCGCTGGTGACGCTGGTGTTGAAGTACCTGGTCGAGCAGCGCGTGAAGGCGCAGAAACGCGAAGCCGAAGGGAGAAGCGAATGAGCATTGAAATCCGAAATCTCAACAAGGCCTTCGGCAACACCGTCGTCTGCGACAACATCAACCTCGACATCCCGTCGGGCGAGCTCGTCGCGCTGCTGGGCCCGTCGGGCTCGGGCAAGACCTCGCTGCTTCGCATCATCGCGGGGCTGGAGCGGCCCGATTCGGGCACGGTGTCGTTCCACGGCGCCGACGCCACCTATGACGACGTGCGCGACCGCAACGTCGGCTTCGTGTTCCAGCATTACGCGCTCTTCGGCCACATGAGCATCTTCGAGAACGTGGCCTTCGGCCTGCGCGTGCGGCCCAAGGCCACGCGGCCGAGCGAATCGAAGATCCGCGAGAAGGTGATGGAGCTCCTGAAGCTCGTGCAGCTCGACTGGCTGGCGGACCGTTACCCGCACCAGCTCTCGGGCGGCCAACGCCAGCGCATCGCGCTCGCCCGCGCGCTCGCGGTCGAGCCCAAGGTGCTGCTGCTCGACGAGCCTTTCGGCGCGCTCGATGCCAAGGTGCGCAAGGAGTTGCGCCGCTGGCTGCGCCGCCTGCACGATGAGATGCACGTGACCAGCGTCTTCGTCACCCACGACCAGGACGAAGCGATGGAAGTGGCCGACCGCGTGGTCGTCATGAACCTCGGCAAGATCGAACAGGACGGCACGCCGGACGAGGTCTACGACCGCCCGGCCACGCCTTTCGTGCTGCAGTTCCTCGGCGACGTGAACCTCTTTCACGGCCGCTTCGGCCATTCGCCCGGCGGCAATGTGGACCCCAACGACGTGAGCTACGTGCGCCCGCACGAACTCGAGATCGTGGCCACGCCGTCCGAAGGCACGCTCGCCGTCACGCTCTCGCAGGCGCTGACCGTCGGCCCCCAGACGCGCATCGAGTTCAAGCGCCAGGACGACGGCAGCTATGTCGACGTGGAGATGGCCCGCGCCGACTACACCGCGCTGCGCGACACACTCGGCCTCGTGACCGGCAGCCAGGTCTACCTGAAGCCGCGCCGCGTGACACGTTTCCTCGCCGGGGGCCAGGGCCCGCAGACCGAGGAATTCGACCCCGCCGCAATGATCTGAGAAGCGGCTGCGGCGACGAAACACTGCAAGTGGCAGGGTCTGAAACGGGGCGGCGTCCTACGCCGCTTTCCGTTGCGGTCCGACCGGGAGGTCGCCGCGGGCTTCTACATTGAACTGAGCGCGTAACAACAAATCTGCGCGGGCACTTCGATGGAGACAAGCCACCATGACCACTGTTCCAGCACGCGCTCTGCGCGCCGTGATCGCTTTGTTCGTCGGCGCCGTGATCGCGGCTTGCGGTGGTGGCCACGAGGAGCAGGCCCCCGACGGCCCTGAGCGAACGACCACGGTCGCTGCCACGGGCGATACGTGGCAGACCGTGGCGGTCGAAGGCCGCAGCTTCACCTTGGCCAGTGCTTCGGTGGTGCGCTATGGCGCAGGGTCGAGCTGGGTGCAGCGCACGCTCTCCGGCACGGTGACCTGCTCCAACGCGACCTTCGGCAGCGACCCCGCCTTCGGCGTGCAGAAGTCCTGCCAGGTGCAGACGGGCACTGGCGAGCCGCCGCCGGCCTCGGCCTGGACGCGCATCGCCAGCGAAGGCCAGAGCTTCACGGTGAGCGGTACGCGCTGGGTGCGTTATGGCGCCGGCACACGCTGGGTGCAGCGAAGCGTCACCGGGAGTGGGCAATGCACGAACGCGTTCTTCGGCACGGACCCTGCGCCGTACGTGGGCAAGGTCTGCGAAGTGCAGCAGACGTCGAGCAATCAGGCGCCGGTCGCCACGATCGCTGCGCCCGTGGCGGGCGCCACCTTCCGCGCCGGCACGACGGTGAGCTTCAGCGGCAGTGCGACCGATGCCGAAGACGGTGCGCTTGCCGGCGCCCGCCTCACGTGGTGGGCCGACCTGCACCACGACACCCACAGCCACCCCTTCCTGCAGCCGACGACTGGCAGCGGTGGCACGGTGACGATCCCGACACGAGGCGAGACCTCCGACAACATCTTCTACCGCTTCCACCTGCGCGCCACCGACAGCGCCGGGGCCACGCACGAGGTGACGCGCGACATCGTGCCGCAGAAGGCGCGGCTCACGATCACCACGGTGCCAGCCGGCCTCTCGCTCACACTCGATGGCCAGCCGATCAGCGCGCCGGTCACCCTCACCGGCGTGGTCGGCATCGAGCGCGATCTGGGTGCGCCTGCGACGCAAGACGCCAACGGCCGCCGCTACCAGTTCACGAGCTGGAGCGATGGCGGTGCGGCGACCCACACGATCTCGACACCCGCCAGCGACACCACCTACACCGCAACCTACACCGACCTCGGACCGGTGGCGAACACCCCGCCAAGCGTGGCGCTGACCGCGCCCGTGCCGAACAGCAGTGGCACCACAGGCGTCGCGATCGCGTTGGCAGCGACGGCCAGCGACAGCGATGGCAGCGTGACCGGCGTCGAGTTCTTCGAGAACGGCGTGAAGATCGGCGCAACCGATGTGTCGGCGCCCTATGGCGTGTCGTGGACGCCGGCGACCACCGGGGCCCGCACGCTCACCGCGCGGGCGACCGACAACAACGGCGCCGTCACCACCAGTGCGTCCGTCACCGTGACGATCAGCCCGCCGGGCAACGACACGCAGCCGCCGGTGGCCACGTTGACCTCACCCGCCAACCTGGCCAGCGGGCTCACGGGGACGCTGACCCTCAGCGCCAACGCGACCGACAACACCGGCGTGGCAAGCGTCGAGTTCCAGGTCGACGGCCAGCCCGCCGGCGCGCCCGACACCAGCCCGCCCTACAGCGCAAGTGTCGACACCAACCTGTATGCCTCGGGCCAGCACCAGCTGCGCGCGCGGGCCCGCGATGCAGCGGGGAATCTCTCGGCGTGGTCGACCGTCACGGTGCAGTTCGGTGGCAGCCGCACGCAGCCCTCGGGCTTCACACGCGCCGACAACTGGGTCACCGGGCTCGCGAGCGCGACCGCGTTCACGCAGGCACCCGATGGGCGGCTCTTCGTGGCGCTGCAAGGAGGCGACCTGCGCATCGTGAGGAACGGCGCTTTGCTGCCAACACCCTTTGTGCGCCTGAGCGTCGATTCGTCCGGCGAGCGGGGGTTGATTGGCGTGGCCCTGCATCCGAACTTTGCGTCGAACGGGTTCGTCTACGTGTACTACACGCGCGTCAACGGCTCGGCGCGCAACAACCGCATCAGCCGCTTCACGGCCAACGGTGACGTGGCCGTCGGCGGCGAGACGGTGCTGGTCGATCTGCCCAACCTGTCGAGCGCGACCAACCACAACGGGGGCGCGATGCACTTCGGGCGCGACGGCAAGCTCTATGTCGCGGTGGGCGACAACGCCGACAGCTCGCAGTCGCCGAACCTGAACCTCGTCTTCGGCAAGATGCTGCGCTTCAACGAAGACGGCAGCATCCCGAGCGACAACCCGTTCTGCACGACCGCCGGTACGTTGCGCTGCGCGATCTGGGCGCGGGGCTTGCGCAACCCCTTCACCTTTGCGGTGCGGGCGAGCGACGGGCGCATGCACATCAACGACGTGGGCGCAGGCCTCTGGGAAGAGATCAACCTTGGCGCGCCCGGCGCCGACTACGGCTGGCCGGCGACCGAAGGGCCGACGAATGCGGCTGGCGTCACCAGCCCGCTCTTCGCCTACGACCACGACGGTGGCAGTGCGAGCGGCATGGGCGGTTTCTTCAATGGCTGCGCGATCACCGGCGGGGCGTTCTACCCCAGCACGGGCAACTTCCTGGCGGCGTACCGCGAGAGCTACTTCTTTACCGACTTCTGCTCGTCGGTGGTCGGCCGTGTCGACCTGGCGAACGGCAATGCGGCCTACGCCTTCGGGCGCGTGTCAGGCGCGCCGGTGGGCATGCTGGTGGGCTTGGACGGCGCGCTCTACGTGTTGACGCAGGGAGGCATCAACCGGTTTGCCGCGCCGTGAACCCCGTCGGGCGCGTCACTGGTCGCCGATGTGCTCGCCCCGCATTGCTGCTTCGACCACCTCGGGTTTGAGCGGCGAGGCGAAGGTTTCGATGAAGTCGTAGACGAAGGCACGCAGGAAACTGCCGCGGCGCACCGCGAGCTTGGTCAGGTTGACGGCGAAGAGGTGGCGGGCGTCGATCGCCCGCAGGTTGCGGTCGCGGTCCTCGTCGAAGGCGATCGAGGCGACGATGCCCACGCCCAGGCCGAGTTCGACATAGGTCTTGATGACGTCGGCGTCCATCGCGGTCAGCACGAGGTTGAAGTCCAGGCCCGAGGCCTGGAAGGCTTCGTCGATGTGCAGACGGCCGGTGTAGCCGGGGCCGTAGGTGATGACGGGGAACTCCGACAGGCGCTCGAGCGTGAGCGGCCCGCTATCCAGCAACGGGTGGCCGGGCGGCACGATGACGCTGTGCGTCCAGCGGTAGCAAGGCAGGGTGACGAGCGCGTCGTACTGGGTCAGGGCTTCGGTGGCGATGCCGATGTCGGCCTCGCCCGAGATCAGCATCTCGGCCACCTGCTTGGGCGAACCCTGGTGCAGGTTGAGCGTGACCTGCGGGTAGCGCTGGCGGAAGTCACGCACCGCACCGGGCAGGGCGTAGCGCGCCTGCGAGTGGGTGGCCGCGATGGACAGACGGCCATGCACGGCCTGGGTGAACTCCTCGCCGACGCGCCTCAGGTTCTCGGCGTCGTTGAGCATGCGCTCGACGATGGGGGCGACCACCTCGCCGACGGCCGTCAGCGAGGTGAGGCGCTTGCCGGCGCGCACGAAGAGGTCGACCCCGAGCTCTTCCTCCAGCTCCCGGATCTGCCGGCTCACACCCGGTTGCGAGGTGTGCAGCACCTTGGAGACCTCGGTCAGGTTGAAGCCGCAGCGCACGGCCTCTCGCACGGAGCGAAGCTGCTGAAAGTTCATGGCGACATGCGGAAATCGTGACGGGAACGCAGTATCGGCAGCGGCCCGTAGTTGAGGAACGACTTAAAGCTGCTTTCCTTATCCACAAAACGATTAAGCCGCGGGTCGTTGGAACCTCTTGCCCGCGCCCGGGTCAGCGCCCAGGCCCCCATCGCTGGCCCAGGATGAGGGGCATACAATTCCAAGCTTTCACTCTGGCGGGCGCCATTTCGCGCGCTTTCTGCCCCAACGAGGATCCACACGTGTTCATTTCCGAAGCATTCGCACAAGCTGCCCCCGCGGCCGGCGCCTCCGATCCGCTGGGCGGCCTGACGGGCATGCTGCCCATCGTCCTGATGTTCGTGGTGCTGTACTTCGTGATGATCCGCCCGCAGATGAAGCGGCAGAAGGAGCACAAGGCCATGATCGACGCCATCGCCAAGGGCGACGAGGTGGTGGTGGCCGGCGGCGTGCTGGGCCGCGTCACCAAGCTCGGCGACAGCTTCCTGCACGTGGAAATCGCCAACAACGTCGAGATCCAGGTGCAGCGCGGCGCCGTGGTCCAGGTGCTGCCCAAGGGCACCTTCAAATAAGAACCTGAGAGACAAGCTGGCGCGAGCCGGCGCCGTGAAAGACACGACATGAACCGCTACCCGTGGTGGAAATACGCGATCCTGGCGATCGCCTTGCTGGTCGGCCTGATCTACACGCTGCCCAACTTCTTCGGCGAGGCGCCGGCGGTTCAGGTCAGCAGTGGCAAGGCCACGCTCAAGCTCGACAGCTCCAGCGCCGAGCGGGTCAAGGAAGTGCTGGCGGCGGCCAAGCTGCAACCCGATTTCGTGGTCTTCGAAGGCAACAGCGTGAAGGCCCGCTTTGCCGATGGCGATGCCCAGCTCCAGGCGAAAGACGCGCTCTCGAAGGCGCTCAACCCCGACCCGGCCAACCCCAGCTACATCGTTGCGCTGAACCTGGTGTCGCGCTCGCCCAAGTGGTTGACCTCGGTGCGCGCGTTGCCCATGTACCTGGGTCTGGACCTGCGCGGCGGCGTGCACTTCCTGATGCAGGTCGACATGAAGACCGCGCTCAGCAAGAAGATGGAGTCGATCGTCGGCGACATCCGCTCACAGCTGCGCGACAAGAACCTGCGCCATGCCGGCATCGGCCGTGATGGCAACGCGGTCGACATCCGCTTCCGCGATGCCGAGACGCTCAAGGCGGCGGCCGATCTGCTGTCGCAGATGACCGATCTGCAGTGGACGCAGGCCCCTGACGGCACCGACACCAAGCTCATCGGCACCCTCAAGCCCGAAGCCGCGCGTGCGGTGCAAGACGCTGCGCTCAAGCAGAACATCACCACGCTGCACAACCGCGTCAACGAGCTCGGCGTGGCCGAGCCGGTGATCCAGCAACAAGGCGCCGACCGCGTCGTGATCCAGCTGCCGGGCGTGCAGGACACCGCCAAGGCGAAGGACATCATCGGCCGCACCGCCAACCTCGAATTCCGCCTGGTCGACATGTCGGCGGAGGCGCGGGCCGCCACCGAAGGCGTGGGGCCGGTGCCGTTCGGGCGCGAGCGCTTCACGGTGGGCCGCGGCGCGCCGGTCGTGACCTACAAAGAAGCGGTCGCCACCGGCGAGATGCTGACCAACGCCCAGCCGCGCCCCGACCAGAACAACCAGCCGGCCGTGTCGGTCAGCCTCGACGCCAAGGGCGGCCGGCTGATGCGCGAGATGACGCGCAACAACGTCGGCAACTTCATGGCCGCCATCCTGTTTGAAAAGGGCAAGGGCGAAGTGCTGACGGTTGCCCGCATCCAGGGCGAGTTCGGCAACGACTTCCAGATCACTGGCATGGGCACCACCGAGGCCGCCAACGACCTGAGCCTGCTGCTGCGTGCCGGCTCCCTGGCCGCGCCGATGGAGATCATCGAAGAAAGCACCATCGGCCCGACGCTCGGTGCCGACAACATCGCCAAAGGCTTCCACAGCGTGATCTGGGGCTTCGCGGCGATCGCGGTCTTCATGTGCCTGTACTACCTGCTGTTCGGCGTGTTCTCGACGCTGGCGCTGGGCTTCAACCTGCTGCTGCTGGTGGCGGTGCTGTCGATGCTGCAAGCCACGCTGACGCTGCCGGGCATCGCCGCCATCGCGCTCACGCTCGGCATGGCCATCGACGCCAACGTGCTGATCAACGAGCGGGTGCGCGAGGAACTGCGCGCCGGTGCATCGCCGCAGGCGGCGATCAACACGGGTTACGAGCGGGCGTTCGCGACGATCCTCGACTCCAATGTCACCACGCTGATCGCCGGCATCGCGCTCTTTGCGTTCGGCTCTGGCCCGATCAAGGGTTTTGCGGTGGTGCATTGCCTGGGCATCCTGACCTCGATGTTCTCGGCCGTCGTGTTCTCGCGCGGCTTGGTGAACCTCTGGTACGGCCGCCAGAAGAAGCTCAAGAGCGTGTCGATCGGGCAGGTGTGGAAGCCCAAGGCCCAGCCGGCCGAGACACCGGCGACGAACCCCTGACCGCTCTTCGACAAGAGCTCAACAAGAACGCAACCGGACCTGAACAATGGAGTTCTTCCGCATCCACCGCGACATCCCGTTCATGCGGCATGCGCTGGTGTTCAACATCATCTCGGCCGTGACCTTCCTGCTGGCCGTGTTCTTCCTGATCACCCGTGGCCTGCACCTGTCGATCGAGTTCACCGGCGGCACGCTGATCGAGGCGCACTATGCGCAGGCGGCCGACATTGCCAAGGTGCGCCAAACCGTCGAGGGGCTGAAGGCCGGCGAAGTGCAGGTGCAGAACTTCGGCAACACACGCAACGTGCTGATCCGCTTGCCGGTGCGCGGCGATGGCAAGGCGGGCGATGTCGTCGAGAAGGTGTTCGGCGAGCTGTGCAAGGCTGAGTCGGGCACGGTGTCGCACCAGGCGGTGAAGACTGACAAAGGCGAGGTGATCGACAAGCCGGTCTGCCAAGCCAATGGCGTCGAGCCTGTGACGCTCGCGCGCAGCGAGTTCGTCGGCCCGCAGGTGGGGCGTGAGCTGGCCGAAGACGGCGCGAAGGCGCTGGCCTTCGTGGTGATCGGCATCATGATTTACCTGGCGTTTCGCTTCGAGTGGAAGTTCTCGGTGGCCGCCATCGTCGCCAACCTGCACGACGTGGTGATCATCCTGGGCTTCTTCGCCTTCTTCCAGTGGGAGTTTTCGCTCTCGGTGCTGGCGGCGGTGCTGGCGGTGCTCGGCTACTCGGTGAACGAATCGGTGGTGATCTTCGACCGGATCCGTGAAGCGTTCCGAAAATACCGCAAGATGAACACGCATGAGGTGATCGACCATGCGATCACCAGCACGATGAGCCGCACCATCATCACCCACGGCAGCACGCAGATGATGGTGCTGTCGATGCTGATCTTTGGCGGCCCGACGCTGCACTACTTCGCGATCGCGCTGACGATCGGCATCTGTTTCGGCATCTATTCGTCGGTGTTCGTGGCGGCTGCCATCGCGATGTGGCTGGGCGTGAAGCGCGAGGATCTGATGAAGTCCGGACCCTCGAAGGACGTCGATCCGAACGACCCGAATGCAGGGGCGGTGGTGTAGAGTAAGGCCATCCCTTACCGAGAAACCCCGACCAACCGTCACATGGCGACCGCCGCCGATTCGTTGGCCCTGGCCGCCCAGGCTCGGCGCTCTTACGTAGAGCGCCTGTTGAGCGGCGTGCCGACTGTCGTTCATGCGGTGGAAGAGGGAGCCCGCCTGCTCGCTGGGCAGACCGCAGAGCACAGCCTCCAGTACAAGCGCCGCGACGTCGCGGCAGATCTGCGCAAGGCTGCGCCCAACTGGATCAGCGGCATCATCTCCGCGTTGCGTGGCTCGTTGGTGAGCGGCGTCGTGTCCGCATCGCGTCCTGGCGACTTGCCGCCGCCGGGTCGGACCAATCCCGGCATGGCGCTGGTCGACGACGACACCATCGAGGTCGAGATCCTCAGCTCGCGCTTGGCGCTGGCGATGATGGATCGCGCGTCATGGGAGTTCACCGACCTGCGCTCGCGCATGTCGGCGCTCGAGAAGCGCGACGAACTCGATGCCAACGACGTGTTGCGCCCGCACGTGCTGGCCCGCATCTTCACGAGCGCATGGCGCGGTGCATCGCTCAGCCAAGATGCCTGGCGCACGCTGCAGGCGGTGTTGCACGAAGAGTTCGCGCACTTTGCGGAAGAGGCTTACCACGAGACGAATCGCTGGCTGATCCAGCAGCGCGTCTTGCCCGAGATCGACCTGCGGCCGTTCATCCGGCGCACACGCAACTCGTATGGCGCACCTGTCACCGGCGGTGGCGCACCCAGCGCACCGGCGCCGGTGTCCGGGACCAGCGCCCATGGCCGGCTCGGGACGGTGGGCGAAGAAACCCGCCTGATGACGCGTGCCGGCGGTTTCGCGCGCGGTTCCGACCACGCCGAAGCCGTGCTCGGCCGTCTCAACCGGCTGATCGGTCGCCAGGTGCCCGATTTCGCTGGCACGGCGCAGATGCCGCACCAGCCTTCGGCAGGCCTGAAGGCGGCGATCAACGAGGCGCAGCAGGGCATCCAGCGCAGACTCGTCACAACGAGCGGGGCTGTGCAGGCCGACGGCAGCCGTGCGCCCGAAGGGCCGGTCAGCACGCCTGCGCTGCTTGAAGAGCTGCATCAGCGCAAGCAGGCGCTCAAGCAGGCGGCGTCGACCCAGGTTGAGCGCGCCACGATCGAAATCGTCGCGCTGCTGTTCCAGAGCATCCTGATGGAAGAGCGCATTCCGGCCGTGGTGCGTGTCTGGTTCGCGCGGCTGCAGATGCCGGTGCTTCGCGTCGCGGTGAGCGAGCCTGATTTCTTCGCCACCGTCGACCACCCCGCACGCCGACTCATCGACCGAATGGGCGCCTGTGTGATGGGTTTCGATTCCACGAGCCGTGCCGTCGCTGACACGCTCGAAAAAGAAATCAAGCGCGTGGTGCAGGTCGTCGAGGCCTACCCCGACACCGGCCGGCGTGTGTTCCAGACCGTGCTCACCGAGTTCGAGAAATTCCTCGAGCACTATTTCAAGAACGAGAACGAGATGACCCGCAAGGGCGTCTCGCTGGCGCAGCAGGTGGAGCAGCGCGAGACGCTTGCGATCCAGTACACCATCGAGTTGCGCAAGATGCTCAACGAGGTGCCGGTTCAGGAAGGGGTGCGCGAGTTCCTCTTCCATGTGTGGGCCGACGTGATGGCGATGACCGCGGTCAAACATGGGCCGCAGGGCAACGAAACCAAGGCCATGAAGCGCGTGGCAGCCGACCTGATTTGGTCGGCCAGTGCGAAGGTGTCGCGCGAGGAGCGCGCGGAGGTCATCCGCCGCTTGCCGCCCTTGCTGAAGACGCTGCGCGAAGGCATGGACCACGCCAACATCCCAGCCGACAAGCAGGACGAGCACATCCAGAAGCTCAACAACTCGCTGGCCGCGGCCTTCACCGCGAAGACCGCGACGATCGCGCCGGAGCGCCTCGAAGAGCTGATGGCCCGGCTGGAGACGCTCGAAGAACTGCTGCCCGAATCCGACGACATCGAGATCGACGAATCCATGGTGCTCGACCTGTCCGGCCACGAAAGCGCCGAGTTGGAGGTGGTGGGCGAGGGCGGCTCGATGGCCACACCTGCCATGCTGGCCTGGGCCAAGGAGTTGCAGGTGGGGGGCTGGTACATGCTCGACTACCGCAACCGAAACGAGGCGGTGCAGTTGGTGTGGCAGGGACTGCGTCGTCAGCTGACGCTCTTCGTATCGCCCCACGGGCGGGGCATCCTCTTCCAGCAGAACCGCTTGGCCGCTTTTCTGCAAGCCGGCCTTCTGGTGCCGGCACAGGATGAATCGCTGACAGTGCGTGCCACCCGCAGCGCGCTGGCCAAGCTCGATGTCGACCCGAGTCGTTTGCTGAACTAGCCCTTGATCCGGACATTGAAAAAGCCGCCTCGAAGGCGGCTTTTTCATGGGTGTTGTCGCAGACGTCAGTGAATCAATCGGTCTTCTTCAGCCACGAACAATTCGTCGAGGATCAGCGCATCGGGCTCTTCGCCCAGGCTCCAGAAGACCATCAGCACGATGATCTTCAGATCTTCCAGATCCACCGGTCCGCCGGGGATGGCCGTGGCGCGGTCGATCACCATCTCGCGCATCGAAGGGGGCAGCACCCCGGCCGATTCGAGGAAGCTCACAAAGCCGATCGAGTCTTCGCCCAGATGCTCTTGCTCAGCCACGGAATAGACGCGCAGGCTGTCGGGCAATTGTTCGCCGACATAGGACTCCGCGGCGGTCGCCAATCCGTCGAGCCAGGTGAGGGCTTCTTCGATCTCGTCGGATTCGAAGCCCATGGCCGACAGCTTGCGGGTCAGCTGGGCATGGTCAGGACAGGCATCCGGCCGCCAGTAGTTTTCGTACAGGTAGACGAGCACGTCGAACATGAATTCATGATAACCCAGTGCGCTTCGAGTGGAAGCGGAATAAATGCACCGCTCCGAGTGCGGATTCCCCGCGCCTGTCAGCCCGCGCTTACTCGCTGGAAGAGCTGTCCGGGCAAACGGGCCACGTCGCCGATCAACTCGAGTTCGAGCAGCTTCGCGCTGAGTTCGGGTGCCGGCCAACCCGTCCTGGCGATGAGGGCGTCGAGGCTGACGGGGTCGAAGCCCAGAGCATCGAGCAGCGGATCGGTTGTGGGCGTGCTGTTGCTTGCGGAAGGAGCGGAGGCGGATGTCTGGGCGGCCTTTGACGGGAATTCCTCGAGCACGTCGGCCGCGCTTTCGACCAGCTTGGCGCCCTGTTTGAGCAAGGCATGACAGCCGCGCGATTGCGGTGAGTGGATCGAGCCCGGAATCGCGAAGACTTCGCGGCCGGCCTCGCTTGCCAGGCGGGCGGTGATCAGTGAGCCGGACTGCAGCGCTGCCTCGACGACCAATGTCCCCCGGGTCAGGCCCGCGATGATGCGATTGCGCAGAGGAAAGTTCGGAGGCAACGGTGGCGTGCCGATGGAGTACTCGCTGACGATCGCGCCGTGCTGTGCGATGCGTCGAGCGAGCTCCAGGTGCCGACGGGGATAGACCCGATCGAGGCCCGTGCCGACCACGGCGATCGTCCGGCCTGGCCCCGCCAAACCGCCTTCGTGAGCCGCGCCATCGATGCCGAGTGCCAGGCCCGAGACGATGGTCCAGCCGGCTTGGCTGAGATGAGTGGAAAACGCGAGCGCGTTGTCCTTGCCTTGGGGTGTCGGATGCCGGCTGCCCACCACGCCGATGCCAGGTGCGCCGAGCAGGGCCAAGTCGCCTTGCACATACAAGAGAAGTGGTGGATCAGCTGTCTGCAGCAACGACGCCGGGTAAGCGGGGTCGCCGAGGGCCAGTACATGACGCGGCCCGGTGCTCTCATCCGAGAGCCAACGCCAGGTGGCTTCCAACAGCGCCGGGAAGTTGTCGGGCTCCTGCTCCAGCGCCTTCGCGGGTTCGGTCGGCACGACTTCACGTCGAGCGGCCTGGGGGGCGCTCAGCGCCGCCTCAGGGGATCCGAATGCGGCCAGCAGCCGGCGCGCGAACTCGCGTCCGACCTGAGGCGTTTCCAACAGCCGCAACCATGCGGCGACTTCCTCTCGGTCCATGAGGGGCGCCTTGAGCGGCGCGCGCGCCGTGCTCAGGGCTGAGTGAAGCGGTCGCCGATTGTGACCGGCTCTCTGACCGACACGATCAGTGCGTAAGACATCCGGTTGAACACACGGAAGACGAACAGATAACCATGACGTTCGTCCGGCAACTTGATGCGTGTGCGGTCTTCGTCGGTGGTGTCCCGGATGCGCACGCCGTCGCGCCACAAGGCGAGCACGTGGCCATTTTCCAGCCCGTCCAGGCTTCCCTTGTTCAGGGTAACGATCTGGTTCTGGCCGGCATTCACACTGTCGCCGTAGACCGAGGCGATCTGGCCCGCGATCGCATTTTGTGGTGCGCGGGGGATGTAATTGACGATCTCTCTTGGCGGCACCGGCGCCAGCTTGTCGCCAACGCGGATCTCCTGGCGGATGCTCGTGACGGTAAATGTGTCAGGCACGATCTCGCCGGTGTTGCTCGACCCTTTGCGCGTGAACTCGGTGGTGCCGAGATAGAACGCCTCGTATCCGAGAACCTCGCCGGTGGTCGGATCTTTCAGCGGCCGAGGCTCACGGAAGACACGGAAGTTGCGGTTGTTGCCGACGTCGCCGCGCACATAAGCCAAGTCACCGCGGGACAGCAAAACACGGCCTTCCTGCGTGCTCACCACCCGCGGTGCGCTGGCCAGCTGGTTGCTCTCGAAGATGACCGCTTCGTTGAGGAAGGGCTCGATCAGATGCAAGGGAATGGGCGGGATGCCGTCCTTGTTGAGATCGCTGCTACGAACCCGAGGCGACAGCCGCACCGTGCCATCCGGCCCGACCTGCCCCACTTGCAGCGTGGCCCGGCCGTTGGCCTTCACCAGCGACAGGATCTGCCCCGGGAAGATCAGGTGCGGATTGCGGATCTGCTCCAGGTTCATGCCCCACAGTTCCGGCCAGCGCCACGGGCTCTTGAGGTACATGCGGGAGATGTCCCAGAGCGTGTCGCCGGACTTGACGGTGTAAACGTCGGGCGCGTTGTCGGCCAACTCGGAGAGCGGCACGCCGGCTTGGGCGACCTGCTGGGCCGTGCTGCGCTGCTTGCTGGTGATCGGGAAGTTGGGTTCTGCGGCCCATGCCGCGCCAAGGCCGATGCCGAGCGCCACGGTGATCGCAGAAGCCCGGAACAAGGCCAGGGCAGGACGGGTGCTTCGGGTCATGAACGTAAGTCTCCGGGGCGCGTCAGACAGCACAATGCTGGGCTGTGCGGTTACTGAGCCGAGTGCGGCAAGGTGCCCGCGCTTCGGCGAAAATCTTCATTCAGTTTCGCAGATTCTGCCTCTAAACCCTTGATATCGCAACGAAAGTCACCCGCCGATACCTTTGTTGTGTTGCCTGTCACGGGTGCCGGCGTTGCATGCCGTCCACACGCTCCGGCGACCCTAGGGTGGCCCCTTAGTTGTTGAATTTCTGTCGCTTTCCATGCCCAAGCTCGACATTCTTCGTTACCCCGACCCCCGCCTGCACACCGTCGCCAAGCCGGTGGCGCAGGTCGACGACCGCATCCGCCAGTTGGTCGACGACATGCTGGAGACCATGTACGCCGCGGACGGCGTGGGCCTCGCGGCCACGCAGGTCGATGTGCACGAGCGGGTGATCGTCATCGACACCTCCGAGGGCCGCGATCAGCCGCGGGTGCTCATCAACCCCGAACTGGTGCAGCGTAGCGAAGAGATGACGCTCGGTGACGAGGGCTGCCTGTCGGTGCCCACCGTCTATGACAAGGTGCCCCGCCACGCCCGTGTGCGCGTGCGCTCGCTCAACCGCGCGGGTGAAAGTTACGAATTCGATGCCGAAGGGCTGCTGTCGGTGTGCGTTCAACATGAGATGGACCACCTGATGGGCAAGGTGTTCGTCGAGTACCTGAGCCCGCTCAAGCGCGACCGCATCAAGACCAAGATGCTCAAGAAGACGCGGGACGAGCAGCGCCCGTGAACGGTGGGATGAGAGTCGCCTTCGCCGGCACGCCAGAATTCGCAGCGGCGGCGCTCGAGCGCCTGCTGGCGGCCGGTTTCGAGGTGCCGCTGGTGCTCACCCAGCCCGACCGCCCGGCCGGCCGCGGCATGAAGCTCACGCCGTCGCCGGTCAAGGCGCTGGCGGTCTCGCGCAACATCCCGGTCGTCCAGCCGCGCAGCTTGCGTCTGGACGGCAAGTACCCCGAAGACGCCGCCAGCGCGCAAGCGACGCTGCACGCCGCCCGCCCTGACGTGATGGTGGTGGCCGCCTACGGCCTGATCCTTCCGCAATGGGTGCTCGACCTGCCGGCCCGTGGCTGCCTGAACATCCACGCCTCGCTCCTGCCGCGCTGGCGCGGCGCCGCACCCATCCACCGGGCCATCGAAGCGGGCGACGCGCGCACCGGCATCACCATCATGCAGATGGACGCGGGCCTCGACACCGGCGACATGCTGCTGATCGAGGCCGTCGACATCCGGCCCGACGACACCACGGCCCGCCTGCACGACCGCCTGGCCGCGCTTGGCGGCCGGCTGATCGTCGAAGCGCTGGAACTGGCGGCCTGCGGCGGTCTGACCCGCACGCCGCAGCCGGCCGAAGGCGTGACCTACGCGCACAAGATCGAGAAGGCCGAGGCCGCCATCGACTGGTCGCTCCCAGCAAGCACGCTCGAGCGGCGCATCCGCGCCTTCGACCCCTTCCCCGGCGCCAGCACCCAGCTCGACCGTGAAACGGTGAAGCTTTGGCTCGCCCGCGTCACCGCCGGCACCGGCGAGCCCGGCCGGGTGTTGGCGGTCACTGACGAACACATCACGGTCGCCTGTGGGGCCGGTGCCCTTGAACTGCTCGAGCTGCAACGCCCGGGTGGCAAGCGCGTGAGCGCCCGACAGTTCCTGCAGGCCCAGCCCGTGCGGGCCGGCCAGCGCTTCAGCGCCCCTGGCGGTTGAACTTTGCGGCGCCAGCCGCACCTGAGGGGCTGGACGATTCCCCTGTTGGAGATTCACGCATGTTCAATCTGTTGAAGACCGCGGTGCTGATGGCGGCCATCACGGCGCTGTTCATGGCCATCGGTGCGCTTGTGGGCGGCCGCGCCGGCATGATGTTCGCGCTCGTGCTGGCGCTGGGCATGAACTTCTTCAGCTACTGGTTTTCGGACAAGCTGGTGCTGCGCATGTACAACGCGCAGGAAGTCGACGAGTCGACCGCGCCCGGCTTCTACCGCATGGTGCGCGAGTTGGCCGAGCGCGCTCAGCTGCCGATGCCGCGCGTCTACCTGATTCAGGAAGACGCGCCCAACGCCTTTGCCACCGGCCGCAACCCGCAGAACGCCGCGGTGGCCGCCACCACCGGCATCCTGCGCGTGCTCTCCGAGCGCGAGCTGCGCGGCGTGATGGCGCACGAGCTGGCGCACGTGAAGCACCGCGACATCCTCATCAGCACGGTGAGCGCCACCATGGCCGGTGCGATCTCGATGCTGGCCAACTTCGCCATGTTCTTCGGCGGCCGCGACAACGAAGGCCGCCCGCACAACCCCATCGTGGGTCTCCTGGTGATGCTGCTGGCCCCGCTGGCCGCGAGCCTGATCCAGATGGCGATCAGCCGCGCCCGCGAGTTCGAAGCCGACCGCGGCGGTGCCGAGATCTCCGGCGACCCGGCCGCCTTGGCCAGCGCCCTGCAGAAGATCCACCGCCACGCCCAGGGCCTGCCGATGGAAGCGGCCGAGCGCCACCCCGAGACGGCGCAGATGATGATCATGAACCCGCTCTCCGGCGGCGGCCTGCGCGGCCTCTTCTCCACCCACCCCTCGACCGAGGAACGGGTGCAGCGCCTGCTGGCGATGGTCTGAGGCGGCAGAAAAGCGGGGCACAAGCCCCGCTTTTGTCCGCCACCCTTGCGCGGACCGCTGTCGACAATCGGGCCACGACTCTTCTCCGATCTGTCTGTCATGCGACGCCTCACCTTCCTCTCCCTTGCGCTGGCCGCCGTCTCCCTCGTGGGCTGCGACCTCTTCGGCGATTCCGCCGAGAAGGTGGCCGCGGCCCGGGAAGCCGAAGGCCGGGCCATCGGTGGCGCCTGCCGCCACGCCGGGCGTGCGATCGAAGACTGCTACGCGCTGAACAAGAAGGCCGACAAGGCGTCGGTGTTCGCCGGCTGGCGCGACATGAACGACTACATGCGCGAGAACAAGATCGAGGCCGTGGCGCCGCAGCTCGGGCCCCGGCCCAAGGGCGCCGAGGCCAAGACGGCCGACGCCAAGTCGGAGCCCACCGCCGACGTGCCGGCCGAGGCCGTGGTCGTCGACAAGAAGGCGGCCAAGCCGGTGTCGACCAAGACCCCGAAGGCCCACGACTGATCGCACCGTCGGGTTTGACCCCTGACCCCCGGGGAAACCCGTAACGCGGGACAATCGCGGCCATGCTTTCCCTTCAAGACGTGCTGCGCCACCGACAGTTCCGCGCTGGCGCGCGCGAGATGAGCGCCGTGAGCCTGGGCATCGCGGCCTGGGGCCTGGTGACCGGCGTGGCCATGGTCAAGGGCGGCTTGTCGATCCCTCTCGCGCTCTTGATGACCTTCGTGGTCTACGCCGGCAGTGCCCAGCTGGCCGCACTGCCGCTGATGATGGTCGGCACGCCGGTGTGGATCGTGTGGGCCACGGCCTTGTGCATCAACCTGCGCTTCGTGATCTTCAGCGCCCAGTGGCGCCCCTATTTCATGCAGTACCGCCTGCGTGACCGGCTGCTGCTCGGCTATTTCAGCGGGGACCTCACCTACGTGCTCTTCATGAAGAAATTCCCGGAAGCGCGCGACGACGAAGGCCAGGTCGAATACTTCCTCGGCGCGTCGACGGCGAACTGGTTCAGCTGGCAGGTGCCCGCGGTGGCCGGCATCCTGCTGGCGGACGTGATCCCCACGCACTGGGGCCTGGGGTTTGCGGGCGTGTTGGCGCTGCTCGGCCTCACCTATTCACTGGTCTCAGACCGTGCCACCTCGCTGGCGGCGATCGTGGCGGGTGCCGCGGCCGTGGCCGCGTTCTCGCTGCCGTTCCGCCTGCACATCGTGGTCGCGATCGCCGCCGCCGTGTGCATCGGCCTGATGATCGAAGGCGGAGGCGATGCCGGCCGCCGCCTGCGAGCGGCGCTCGATCGCGCGAGGCCGGCCATATGAACAACGGCTACGCCCTCATCACCATCGCAGGCCTGACCGTCATCACGATCGTCACGCGCGGCTTCTTCCTCATCTCCGAAAAGGAGCTCGTGCTGCCCGACTGGGTCAAGCGTGGCCTGCGCTTTGCCCCACTGGCGGCGCTCGCCGCTGTCGTCGTGCCCGAGATCGTGATGGCCCACGGCGAACTCATCGAGACCTGGAAAGACGCACGCCTGTACGCGGCGGCAGCGGCCACGGCCTACTACTTCTGGCGCCGCGGCATCCTCGGCACCATCGTCACGGGCATGGCGGTGCTGATTCCCCTGAAACTCGGCCTGGGGTGGTGAGTTACAGGGGAGTACATGGTGTCCAATAGCGGGCTGAAATTCTTGTCATCACGCCCCGCACCATGAAAGTCCTCCGCTTCGAAGACCTCGCCGCTCAAGGCAAGGCGACCGGCCAACGTGTGTTCATCCGCGCCGACCTCAACGTCCCCCAAGACGATGCCGGCAACATCACCGAAGACACGCGCATCCGCGCGTCCATCCCCTGCATCGAGATGGCTTTGAAGGCAGGTGCGGCCGTGATGGTGACCTCGCACCTGGGCCGCCCGACCGAAGGCGAGTTCAAGCCCGAAGACTCGCTGGCCCCGGTCGCCAAGCGCATGGGCGAGTTGATGGGCCGCGAGATCAAGGTGGTGCCCAACTGGGTCGACGGCGTGCAGGTCGCACCGGGCGAGCTCGTCATGCTCGAGAACTGCCGCCTCAACAAGGGCGAGAAGAAGAACAACGAAGAACTCGCGAAGAAGATGGCCGCGCTGTGCGACATCTTCGTGCACGACGCCTTCGGCACCGCGCACCGCGCCGAGGCTTCGACCTACGGCATCGCGCAGTTCGCCAAGATCGCCTGCGCCGGCCCGCTGCTCGCCGCCGAGATCGATGCGATCTCCAAGGCGCTGGCCAACCCGAAGCGCCCGCTGGTGGCCATCGTCGCTGGCAGCAAGGTGAGCACCAAGCTGACCATCCTGCAATCGCTCGCGAAGAACGTCGACCAGCTCATCGTCGGCGGCGGCATTGCCAACACCTTCCTGCTCGCGGCGGGCCTGCCCATCGGCAAGTCGCTCGCCGAGGCCGACCTCGTGAACGACGCCAAAGCGGTGATCGAGGCGATGAAGGCACGCGGCGCCGCAGTGCCGATCCCGGTCGACGTGGTGACGGCCAAGACCTTCGCCGCGGACGCGCCCGCCACCGTCAAGGCCGCCACCGACGTGGCAGCCGACGACCTCATCCTCGACATCGGCCCGAAGACTGCGGCCCAGCTCGCCGACATGCTGAAGAAGGCCGGCACGATCGTCTGGAACGGCCCGGTCGGCGTGTTCGAGTTCGACGCCTTCGCCAAGGGCACCGAGACGCTCGCACGGGCCATCGCCGAGTCGAGCGCCTTCAGCATCGCGGGTGGCGGCGACACGCTGGCTGCGATCGCGAAGTACGGCATCGAGAAGGACGTGGGCTACATCTCCACCGGCGGTGGCGCCTTCCTCGAAGTGCTGGAAGGCAAGACGCTGCCCGCCTTCGAGATCCTGCAAAAGCGCGCCGCCTGATTCACTGCTCACTGTAAGAAGAACGGAGACCCTGCATGCCCGCTACCAAGATCGTCGCCACCCTCGGCCCCGCGTCCAGCACCCCCGAGGTGTTGCAGCGAATGATCCGGGCCGGGGTCGACGTGGTGCGGCTCAACTTCTCGCACGGCAAGGCGCAAGACCACATCGAGCGCGCCGCGCTCGTGCGCGAGGCGGCCAAGGCGGTGGGCAAGGAAGTGGCCATCATGGCCGACCTGCAGGGCCCGAAGATCCGCGTCGGCAAGTTCGAGGGTGGCAAGACCATCATCGAGCCGGGGCAGAAGTTCATCCTCGACGGCGCGACTACCGAACTCGGCAACAACGAGCGCGTGGGCCTCGACTACAAGGAGCTGCCGCGCGACGTGCGCCCCGGCGACACGCTGCTGCTGAACGACGGCCTGCTGAAGCTCACCGTCGATGCGGTGAAGGGTGCCGAGGTGCACACCACGGTCGTGATCGGCGGTGAGCTTTCGAACAACAAGGGCATCAACAAGGCCGGTGGCGGCCTCACCGCGCCCGCGTTGACCGGCAAGGACATGGAAGACATCAAGACCGCGATGAGCTTCCAGTGCGAGTACCTGGCGGTGAGTTTCCCCAAGAACGCCACCGACATGGAAATGGCGCGCCAACTGGCCAACGTGGCCGGCGAGCCCTATCGCCACAAGCCGGCGCTGATCGCGAAGATCGAGCGCAGCGAAGCGATCCCGGTGCTCGAGTCGATCATCAAGGCGAGCGACGGCATCATGGTCGCGCGCGGCGACCTCGCGGTGGAGGTCGGCAACGCGGCCGTGCCCGCGCTGCAGAAACGCATGATCAAGATGGCGCGCGAGCTCGACCGCGTGGTGATCACCGCCACGCAGATGATGGAGTCGATGATCGTGAACCCGGTGCCCACGCGCGCCGAGGTGAGCGACGTGGCCAACGCCGTGCTCGACGGCACCGATGCCGTGATGCTGAGCGCCGAGACGGCGGCCGGCAAGTACCCGGTCGAGACGGTCGAGATGATGGCCAACATCTGCGTCGAGGCCGAGAACGCGGAAGAGATCTCGCTCGATGCGAGCTTCACCGACAAGAAGTTCGGCCGCATCGACCAGTCGATCGCGATGGGCGCGCTCTTCACCGCGCACCACCTGGGCTGCAAGGCCATCGTCGCGCTTACCGAGTCGGGCTCGACGGCGCTGTGGATGAGCCGCCACAAGATCCACGTGCCGATCTTCGGCCTGACCTCGCAGGTGGGCAGCCAGCGGCGCATGTGCCTTTATCGGAACGTGCGGCCGCTCTTGATGTCGAGCCACTCCGACCGCGACGAGGCGCTGAAGCATGCAGAGAGCATGCTGGTCGAAGCCGGCGTGCTGAAGCCCGGCGACACCTATGCGATCACCTGTGGTGAGCCGATGGGCTACCCCGGCGGCACCAACATGCTGAAGGTGTGCCTGGTCGGCTGATTCAGTCGAACCTCATCGAGATGCCGGTGAGGAACATCACGTCGTAGTGCTTGAGGTTGCGGCCCGGTGCGCTGTTGTAGCGGTACAGCACGCCCGTCGTGAGTTGCCACGTCGCTGTCATCGCGACCGATAGCCCGGTGTCGAACACCGCCCGGTACTCCCCTGTGTTGCGCAGGTCCGGGTAGTACTCCAGCTTCTGCTTGAAGGTCGTGCTCGGCGTGAGCTTGTGGTTCGAGCTCTCGCTCAGCACACCTTCGGTGCGCCCGTAGCGCAAGCGCATCTCCCCAGCCACGTCGGCCGGATTGATGTAGCGGTCTTCGCTGTAGCCGAAGCCGCCGAACACATCCCAGGTGTTGGTGTCGTTGCGGATCAGGTGGCGGCCGAGGCCACCGTAGGCCGACACGCGCGAGACGATGTTGGCTGGCCGGTCGCGAAAATAGTCGAGCTTGGCGACCGCGAAGTAGTCGTTGTTGAAGAGGTCCTGGTCGTACTGCGTGCCGAGTGCCACGTTGGAGGCGCTCGTCTTCTCGGAGTCGCGGGCGTAGTACACGCGGCCGAGCGAGAGCCACTTGCTGTGGTCGGTCTGCTTCACCGCTTCGCCGGTCAGCGTGATGCTGCTGGCTTCAGTGTTGCCGCCGCTCACGCTCGACGCCAGCGTCCACAGCGAGCGGAACTCGCCATCGGGCTTCATGGTGACTTGGGCGCTGCTGAGAGCGGGAAGGGTGAGGGCCGCGATCGCGGCGAGGCGTGAGGACTTCTTCATGTCGTGAACGACCTTATCGCGAGTACAAAGGTTTCGTCACCGAGGCCACAATCGCGGAATGGAAACGCCCATCACGCTCGACGAGATCCGTGCTGCGGCACGCCGATTGCACGGCCATGTGCTCGAAACACCCTGCTTGCCTTCGCGCACCTTGGGCGAACTCGCGGGCTGCGAGGTGTTCCTCAAATTCGAGAACCTTCAGTTCACCGCCTCGTTCAAGGAGCGGGGGGCGCTCAACAAGATCTCGCAGCTGAGCGATGACGAGCGCGCACGGGGTGTGCTCGCGGTGTCGGCCGGCAACCATGCGCAAGGCGTGGCCTACCACGCGCAGCGCCTGGGCATTCCCGCGACCATCGTGATGCCGCGTTTCGCCACGCCGGTGAAGGTGGCCAACACACGCCGATTCGGGGCCGAGGTGGTGCTGCATGGCGACACCTTCGACGACGCGCGGGCACATGGCTTGCTGCTCGCGCGCGAACGCCAGCTCACGCTGATCCACCCCTTCGACGATGCGGCCGTGATTGCCGGGCAGGGCACGGTGGCGCTGGAGATGCTGGCGCAGCAGCCGCAGATCGACACGCTCGTGGTGGCCATCGGCGGCGGCGGCCTGATTGGCGGCATGGCCACGGCAGCGCGCGCCTTGAAGCCGGGCCTCGAGATCGTGGGGGTGCAGAGCGAGCGCTTCCCGGCGGCGTGGAATGCCAAGCACGGCGGCCACCGCGAAGTGCAGCACGCCACCATCGCCGACGGCATCGGTGTGAAAGCGCCGGGCGTGCTCACGCTGCCCTTGATCGAGCAGCATGTGGACGATGTGCTCCTCGTCGACGAAGACGACATCGAGCAGGCGATTGTCTTGCTGCTGGAGATCGAGAAGACGGTGGTCGAAGGTGCCGGGGCCGTGGGCCTGGCCGCGCTGATGAAGCACCGCGGGCGCTTCGAGGGCCGCAAGGTCGGGCTCGTGCTGTGCGGCGGCAACATCGAGCCGCTGGTGCTGGCCGAGATCATAGAGCGCGGCATGGTGCGGGCGGGCCGACTCGCGCGGCTGCGGCTCGACATCCGCGACGTGCCCGGGGCGCTGGCCGACGTGTGCCTCCTGCTGGGCAAGCTGGGTGCCAACATCGACGAGGTGCAGCACCAGCGCGCGTTCAGCTCGGTGTCGGTCGAGCGGGTGCAGATCGAGGTGGTGGTCCACACGCGGGGTGTGGAGCACATTGCGGAGATCCTCGCGGCCATGACGGCCGCCGGTTATCGCGCCGAGCGGATCGGTTAGGCGGCCCTACGCGCCGTTGCGCACGCTGAGCACGAGCGCTTCGACCTTCGGTGACATGTTGGTCGGCACCATCTGCACGCCGTCCATCGGGAGCACGCGGAAGAGTTCGTCGGCGAAGCTGTGGCCGATGTTCTCGACGCCGTCGAAATCCATCTCAGCGCGGCGGAACTGCTGCAGGCGGGCGGCCACACGACGGGCCTGCGCGCGTGAATCGAGACCGGCGAGCGGCGTGGCGAGCAGTCGCAGCGGCACGGTGGTGCGCTCGAAACCGTAGCCGGTGCCGTCGAGGCTGTAGGCCTGCAGCACGTCGTCGAGCTTGCGCGTCGTGTCGAGCGCGATCGCGGCATAGACCGAAGTGCCGCGGCGTTTCATCGCGCGGCCGGGGTGCCAGCCGCCGTCCCACAGGCGGTGCTGGAAAGCGGTGTCGTTGGCGTGCAGGTCGAACACGTCGGCCAGACGCGAGGTGAAGAAGAGACCGCGGCCGGCATGGCGTTGGGGTTGGCTCGTCAACTTGCCCTTGCTGACTTCGAGCATCGCAAGGGCGGGGTCGTCGAGCGAGAAGGTGCGCGCAAGCTGGTCGAAGACACCACAACCGTCGTCCGAGACCAGCAGTTGCACATGGCTTGGCGTCTGGCGCAGCGAGACGGTCACGTTCTCACCGCCACTGTGGTCGATGGCGTTGTTGAGCAACTCGCCGAAGATGTGCTGCGTGATGCGGCGCACTTCGGGCGGCAGATCGAAAAAGGGCGCGAAGTGGCGGGCCCAGGGCAGGTCTTCCTCCAGACCGGCGAGCGGATAGCGCTGCACCACCTGGCGCAGCAAGCCGGGCTGGAAGCGCGGCTGGCGCACCGTGCCTTCACGCCGAAGCCACCCGAGCTGCACCAGCCGCTGCAGCGCCTTGCGGGCCGTGCTGCGGCTGACCTGCGCCACCTGGGCGACGTGGGCCGCGAGCTCATCCGGGTGCTGCAAGGCAGACGCGGTGATGTGCAGCGTGAGGGCAGTGAGGTCGAGTCGTGCCATGAGCGTGTCTTCCGTCGGAAACCGGAAGCCCAGTGTCGGCGGCGGCCTGCCCGACTGAAGTGCGAAAAGCGGCGCCATCGCCCTTCAATTCGTGGGTTCTCGAGGCCCGACATTTGCGTCGCGCAAGCCCCAAACATTGGGTCCCCCAGACATGGGAGACGGCCCCGGGCGAAGGGTTTTCACCGAGGGGCCGCCGCTACAATCCCCAGGTTTCGCAGCGGTTACAGCGCTGTTTCACCGGGGACGTGCGCACACTGCCCACCCGGTCGCAGGTTTCATCACTTCCGGACTCCGACCATGCCACTCGTCTCAATGCGCCAGCTCCTGGACCATGCCGCTGAAAACGGCTACGGCATCCCGGCTTTCAACGTCAACAACCTCGAGCAGGTGCAGGCCGTGATGGCCGCCGCCGATGAAGTGGGCGCCCCGGTCATCCTGCAAGCCAGTGCCGGTGCACGCAAGTACGCGGGCGAGCCCTTCATCAAGCACCTGATCCAGGCGGCCACCGAGGCGTATCCGCACATCCCGCTCGTGATGCACCAGGACCACGGCACCTCGCCCAAGGTGTGCGAAGGCGCCATCAACCTCGGCTTCGGCTCGGTGATGATGGACGGCTCGCTGCGCGAAGACGGCAAGACCCCGGCCGACTTCAACTACAACGTCGACGTGACCCGCAAGGTCGTGCAGATGGCGCACAAGTCCGGCGTGACGGTCGAAGGCGAACTCGGCTGCCTCGGCAACCTCGAGACCGGCGATGCGGGTGAAGAAGACGGCATCGGCGCCGAAGGCAAGCTCGACCACAGCCAGATGCTGACCGACCCCGAAGAAGCCGCCGTCTTCGTGCGCGAGACGCAGCTCGACGCGCTGGCGATCGCCATCGGCACCAGCCACGGTGCCTACAAGTTCTCGCGCAAGCCCACCGGCGACATCCTCGCGATCTCGCGCGTGAAAGAGATCCACAAGCGCATTCCCAACACCCACCTCGTGATGCACGGCTCGTCGTCGGTGCCGCCCGAATTGCTGGCCATCATCAACCAGTACGGCGGCAAGATCAAAGAGACCTACGGCGTGCCGATCGAAGAGATCCAGGAAGCCATCAAGTTCGGCGTGCGCAAGATCAACATCGACACCGACATCCGCCTCGCGATGACCGGCGCGGTGCGCAAGTTCCTGGCCGAGAACCCCGACAAGTTCGATGCCCGTGAGTGGCTCAAGCCCGCGCGCGAAGCGGCCAAGGCCGTGTGCAAGGCGCGCTACCAGCAGTTCGGCTGCGAAGGCCAGGCCGGCAAGATCAAGGCGCAGAGCCTCGATCAGATCGCCCAGCGCTACGCCAAGGGCGAACTGGCCCAGACGGTCGTCTGATGGCGCAGGCGCTGCTCACGTCGACGCTGACATCGCTGCCGCTCCTCGCGCGCGGCAAGGTGCGTGACAACTACGCGGTCGGTGACGACCGCATCCTCATGGTCGCGAGCGACCGCCTGAGCGCGTTCGACGTGATCATGGGCGAGCCGATTCCAGGCAAGGGCGCCCTGCTCACCGAGATGGCGCTCTTCTGGTTCGCGCACCTGCAAGGCATCGTGCCCAACCACCTCACCGGTGACGACCCCACCTCGGTCGTGACCGCGGCCGAGCGTGAGCAGGTGCGTGGTCGCTCGATGCTCGTCAAGCGCTTGAAGCCGTTGCCCGTCGAGGCGGTGGTGCGCGGCTACCTGGCCGGCAGCGGCTGGGCCGAGTACCAGGCCTCGCAGTCGGTGTGCGGCGTGAAGCTGCCTGCCGGGCTCAAGAACGCGAGCCGCCTGCCCGAGCCGATCTTCACCCCGGCCACCAAGGCCGAGATGGGCGACCACGACGAGAACATCTCCTTTGAGCGCATGCAGGGGATCATCGGTGCGGAGTTGGCCGAGAAGGTGCGCACGACCGCGATCAAGCTCTACACCACCGCCGCCGAGATCGCCTTGAAGAAGGGCATCATCATCGCGGACACCAAGTTCGAGTTCGGCCTCGATGCCGACGGCACGCTCACGCTGATGGACGAGGTGCTCACGCCCGACTCCTCGCGCTTCTGGCCCATCGAGGGTTATGAAGCGGCGTTCCGCGAAGGCCGCAACCCGCCGAGCTACGACAAGCAGTTCGTGCGCGACTGGCTGGAGCAGGCACGCGTCAACGGCGCGCCGTGGAACAAGAAGGCGCCGGCGCCCAGCCTGCCGCCGGAGGTGATCGCCAAGACCGCCGACAAATACCGCGAGGCCTTGCAGCGCCTCACGGGTTGAGCTGATGAAGTCGCGCCTCCTGAGTCATCTGGATGCGGCCATCGCGGCTGCCGCCATGCCCTCCGAGGCCGACTGCCTGCGTGCCGAACGTGCGGCATTGCTGGCGCGCCAAGGCCAGCTCAACGAAGCGCGCAGCATCATTGCCAGCCTGCAGGCGCAGTACGGCCTCAGCCCGCACCCGCGGGTGAATGCGTGGATCAGCCTCGCCGAGGGGCTCACCAGTTACTTCAGCGACCTCGGCCAGACCGCGCACGACAAGATCAAGCGGGCGTATGCCGTGAGCGGTGCGTCGCGCGACCGCCGCCTGAACGCGCTGGCCGCGGCGTGGCTCGCGCACATGGACTACACCGCCTACGACCTCGACGCGATGGGCCGGCACGTCGCCGAAGCCCTGCAACTCGCCGACGCCGACAACCACAGCGCCCGGGCCCGCGCCTGCCTCGTGGTGGCGCTGGCCTATCACTTCGGCGGGCGGTTCGATTCGGCGCAGCCCTGGTACGCCAAGTCGCGCCTGCACGCCAGCGCCGAGGGCGACGAGACCATGCTCAGCGCCATCATGTACAACATGGCGGGCCTGCTGGCCGACCAGTCGCGCCACGCGGTGATGACCGGGGAGCACGACGTGGCGATGCTGCGCCGTGCGGAGCTGAGCCTGCAATCGGCCACCAACCTCGACGCGTTGATCGGGATTGCGTCACTCGATGCGCTGGTGCCGCTGCATCGCGCGCGGGTGTGCACGTTGCAAGGCCAGTGGGCCGAGGCGGTCTCGCTCTACGAAGCGCATTTCAGCGACGGCTTGCTGCAAGGGCTCGACCGCATGCGCGCGTCGCTCGGCGCCGACCTGGCGTGGTGCCGCCTGCAGCTCGGGCAGACCGAGCAGGCCCGCAAGGACGCGGTGGCGGCGCAGGTGTCGGTCGCCCACGACCGTGATGCCGACGACCGCGCCGCCGCGCACCACCGGCTGGCGCAGGTCTTTGCGCAACTCGGCCAGGCCGACGTGGCCGCCCATCATCGCGAGCAGGCAGCGGCCGACTGGCAGGCGCACGAGCGCGAGCAGGCGATGTCGATTGCCGCGATCGAGAAGGCGGTGGCCACGCTGGCCAGCTGAGCCTCGGGTTGCCCGAGGCGTCACGCCACGCTCAGAAGAGCGCCATGCTGAGCTTGCGCCGGTACTGGTCGACGACCGGGTCGGCCGGCGCGGTGTTCACCTTGGCGGCGACTTCGAGCGTGCTCTTGGGTGCCGCCGCTTCGGTGCTCTTCGGGGCCGGCTTGCTCATCAGCTCGAGGATGGCGACGTAGGTCTTGCGCGCGAGTTCGCCGTTCCAGGCCTTGTCGCGCATCACGATCTCGAGCAGCTCATCCATCGCTTCGGTGAAACGTTGCGCGGCGAAATGGGTCTGCGCGAGTTCGAAGCGGGCCTCGAAATCGCGGCGGTTGGCGGCGATGGCGGCGGCCAGCGCCTCGGGGCTGCGGGCGGACGCGGCTTTTTCGCCGGCGTCGATCCAGTGGCCCGCGGCCGCCAGGCGCGCGTCGAGCATCACCTTGCTGGCCACCGGCTCGAAGGCGCGGCGGGCATCGGCCACGCGGTTGGCGAGCAGCAGGGCGCGCAGGTAGTCGTAGCGGGCCGCGTCGTTCGCGGGGTCGATGGCCACCGCTTCCTGCAGCTTCTCGAGCGCGCTTTCGGTGTCGCCCTCGGCCATCAGTTCCTCGGCAGCCGCCACGTCTTCATCGGCGGCCATCTCCTCGGCACTCGGCACGTGGCGGTCGAGGAATTCGCGCAGCTGGGCTTCGGGCAGGGCACCCACGAACCCATCGACCGGCTGGCCGTCCTTGAACAGCACGCAGAACGGAATGCTGCGCACCCCGAACATCTGCGACAGCTGGCCCGAGATCTCGGGCTGCTCGTCGGCGTTGCATTTCGCAAGCTTGAAGCGGCCGGCGTAGGCCACTTCCAGCTTCTCGAGCACCGGCGTCAGCGACTTGCACGGGCCGCACCACGGCGCCCAGATGTCGAGCAGCACGGGTTGCTGCATCGAGGCTTGGATGAGGTCGGCTTCGAAGTTCTGGAGGGTGATGTCCATGGGTGGTGCGCCAGTGGGTCGGCCAGGGCAGGTGAAGCCTGCCCGCCTACAATTCAAGGTTCTTTGAGCACTTGGAGCGAGCCTTGAGCAGCGCCCCCGTGGTCGGCGTGGTGATGGGGTCCAGCAGCGACTGGGAGACCCTGCGCCTCGCGACCGAGATTCTCGCCGAGTTCGGTGTCCCCTTCGAAGCACGGGTGGTGTCGGCCCACCGCATGCCCGACGACATGTTCGCCTATGCCGAGGCTGCGGCCTCGCGCGGGCTGAAGGCCATCATCGCCGGGGCTGGCGGCGCCGCCCACCTGCCGGGCATGCTGGCCGCAAAGACCACGGTGCCGGTGCTCGGTGTGCCGGTGGCAAGCCGCCATCTGCAAGGCGTGGACTCGCTTCATTCCATCGTGCAGATGCCCAAGGGCATTCCGGTCGCCACGTTTGCGATCGGCACGGCGGGTGCGGCGAATGCGGCGCTCTTCGCCGTGGCGATGCTGGCCAATGAGCAGCCCCCGTTGCGCGAGAAGCTGGAGGCGTATCGCGCGCGCCAGACCGAGGCGGCACGCGCGATGACCGGCGAGCTGAAATGAACCCGAAGTTCATCCCCCCCGGCGCCACGCTGGGCGTGATGGGGGGCGGCCAACTCGGCCGCATGTTCGTGCATGCGGCGCAGCAGATGGGCTACGCCACCGCTGTGCTCGACCCCGATGCCGCGAGCCCCGCGGGCCTGGTGTCGCACCACCATGTGCGCACCGACTACCTCGACGAAGCCGGCCTCGCAGAGCTGGCCCGTGTCTCGGCTGCCGTCACCACCGAATTCGAGAACGTGCCGGCCGCGGCCCTGTGCCGCCTCGGTGAGTCGTGCCCCGTCGCGCCCAGCGGCGACGCCGTGGCCACCTGCCAGGACCGCGCGGCAGAGAAAGCGCACTTCGTCGCCTGCGGCGTGCCCTGCGCACCGCACGCGGTGATCGAGACCGCGGCTCAACTCGCCGCTGTGCCCGACGACCTGCTGCCCGGCGTGCTGAAGACCGCCCGCCTCGGCTACGACGGCAAGGGCCAGGTCCGTGTGGCCACGCGCGACGAACTCGTCCGCGCCTGGGCGGAGTTGAAGCAAGTTGGCTGCGTGCTCGAAAAGATGCTTCCGCTGGCCTATGAGGTGAGCGTGATCGTGGCGCGTGGTGCGTCGGGTGAATGGGTGCACTTCCCGCTGCAGCAGAACCTGCACCGCGACGGCATCCTCGCGGTCACGCAAGTGCCCGCGCCTGACGTCACGCCGGCCGTGCAAGAGCAGGCCGTCGCGGCGGCTGGCAAGATCGCCGAGACGCTCGGGTACGTGGGTGTGCTGTGCGTCGAGTTCTTCGTGCTGAAGGACGGCACGCTGGTCGCCAACGAGATGGCGCCGCGGCCGCACAACTCCGGCCACTACACGATCGACGCCTGCGACCTGTCGCAATTCGACCTGCAGGTGCGCACGCTGACCCATGCGCCGCTGTGCGAGCCACGCCTGCACTCGCCCGCCGTGATGCTCAACCTGCTTGGTGACCTGTGGTTTCGCCACGGCGAGCTTGAAACCACGCCGCCGTGGGACACGCTGCTGGCCCTGCCCGGCGTGCACCTGCACCTCTACGGCAAGACCAGCGCACGCCGTGGCCGCAAGATGGGCCACCTCACCGTGACCGCGGCGACGGCCGAGGCTGCGCGGGCCACGGCGCTCAAGGCTGCGTCGCTGCTGGGCCTGCCGGCCTGGTGATCGGCGCGGGGGCTTTGTCGCATGCTGCTCGACGGTCGTGATGCCGATGCCGTGGCGCGTGCCGCGCAGGCGCTCGCTGCAGGTGAACTGGTGGGCCTGCCCACCGAGACGGTCTACGGCTTGGGCGCCCGCGCCGACGACGATGCCGCCGTCGCCCGCATCTTCGAAGCCAAGGGGCGGCCGGCTGACCACCCGCTGATCGTGCACGTGGCCTCGCCGGCGGACGCGTTGGCCTTCGCGGCGCAGTGGCCGCCCGTCGCTCAGCGCCTGACCGAGGCCTTGTGGCCCGGCCCGCTCACCGTGATCGTGCCGCGCCGCCCCGAGGTGGCCGGTGCGGCGGCCGGCGGACAGCCGACCGTCGGCCTGCGCTGCCCGCGGCATCCGGTGGCACAGGCGCTGTTGAAGGAAGCCCAGCGGCTGGGTATCAAAGGCGTGGCCGCGCCCAGCGCCAACCGCTTCGGCCGCATCAGCCCCACGCTCGCGCGTCATGTGGTCGAAGAGCTGGGCGAGGACCTGCTCGTGCTCGACGGTGGCCCCTGCGAAGGCGGCATCGAGTCGACCATCGTCGACTGCTCGCGCGGCCGGCCGGTGCTGCTCAGGCCCGGCGTGATCACGCGTGCGCGCCTGGAGGCGATCGCCGGTGAGCCGGTGCTCGACCGCGACGAGGCGGCGCCCAAGGCCTCGGGCACGCTCGAGGCGCACTACGCGCCGCGCGCGAAGTTGCGGCTGATGCCGGCCGAGATGCTGCGCCAGGCGCTGCAGGTGCTCGATGCACCGGGCCATCCGACGTCTTTGAAGCTGGCGGTATATTGCCGCACCGTTCCGCGTAGCGCGGCGCGCGGTCTGCTCTACCGGGCCATGCCCACCGAGGCGGTGCCGGCCGCCCACCAACTCTTTTCCACCTTGCGTGAACTGGACGACCAGGGCGCGCATCTCATCTGGGTCGAAACGCCGCCTGACACCCCGGAGTGGGACGGCGTGCGCGACCGGCTGCAGCGTGCCGCGGCCGCCTGACCCTCGTCTTTGGAGACTTCATGAAGTTGTCGTTGGCTAAGCTGAACCTGCTGCGTGTGACCCTGGCGAGTGCCGCCCTGTCCCTGCTCGCGTCGTGCGGAGGTGGGGACCAGATCGAGAAGTTCGTGCCCGACCGCATCGTCGTGTTCGGTGACGAGTCGGGTCTGATCGAGCCGGATGCTGGTTTCCCGAGCGATGGCCGCAAGTACACCGTCAACGGTGTTGAACGTGATGCCACGACGGGCCTTCCGATCGCGAACACACGCGACTGCACCCGCAATCCGATTTGGGTGCAGGTGCTGGCCAACGACTATGGCTATCAGTTCGCCGACTGCCTGACCCACGCCACCACGGCACGTGCCTTCACGTTTGCGCAGGTCAGTAGCACGGTCACGATGATGAATGCCCGCATCACCAACTACCTGACCACCACGGGCTTCAACGCTCAGGACCTCGTGGCGATCATGGTCGGCACCCACGATGTGGTGGCCGCAGCGAGTGCTGCAGATCCTCTCGCTGCTGCAACGGCGGCGGGCACTGCGGTGGGGACGGAAGTGGTGCGCATCACCGACCGCGGTGCGCGTGTAATCGTCTCGACGATCCCTGACGTCGCCTACACGCCGTACGGCCGTGGCCGCTCATTGACCGAGCAGGTGCTGCTCAGCAACCTGACCCGCAGTTTCAACGACGCCCTGCGCCGCCGTCTGCAGGACGTGCGCGGCGGTGGCCACTCCGTCGGCCTTGTGCTGGGGGACGAGTTGGTGCTGTTGATGGTGCGCTCCCCGGGGAGCTACGGCTTGGTCAATGTCGCTGACGCCATCTGCGGGGCCACTGCATTGACGAGCTGCGACGAAAACAGTGTCGCGACAAGCTCTCCGACCAGCTACGGCGCTGACTGGCTCTGGGCTGGCTCGCTGCAGCCCGGCGCGAACGCACAGTCCCGCTTGGGATCGGCTGCGGTCTACCGCGCCCGCAACAACCCCTTCTGATCCTTCCTGCGTGTCAGCCCCGCGGCGGACGGGGCCGCCGCCGGCGTGTCTCGATCGTCACCTTCATCGCGAGGATGCTCAGCGCGAGCGCCAGCGTCACCGCGTTGGCGATGCCGATCGGCCACGAGCGCAACACGACCCCGTAGGCCAGCCACAGCGCCACGCCTACCGTGAAGGCGCTGTACATGCCGAGCGAGATGCCGCTCACGTCGCGCGTGCGGAAGGTGTGCCAGGCCTGCAGGGCGAAGGAGCCGGTGGTGAGCGTGGCGGCGACGTAGCCCAGCCATTCAAGCGACAGGTGGTCCATTGTTCAACCGGGTTGGGCGGCGGACGCCGGAGCCGAGGCCGGCGCCGCTGGCGTGGCCGGGGACGGCGCTGGCACAACCGGTGGCACAGCCGATGCGGCGGGCTCGGCCGGCGGCACGACGAAGGGCTGCGGCGGCACGGGCGGCGTGAAGTCGTTGGCCGTCCACTGCACCATCGCCTCCAGCGCGGGCCGTGCAAGGTTGGCGTTGGCGTGGTTGATGACCGCCACCACCACATAGCGCCGGCCACCGCTGCTGAGCACGTAGCCGGCGATGCCGGCCACGCCGTTGAGCGAGCCGGTCTTGAGATGTGCCCGCCCGGTGGCGCCGTTGCGCGCGCGGCGCAGCGTGCCATCGACGCCGATCACCGGCAGCGAACTCATCAGCTCCGGCATCGACGGCCCGGCATACATCGCCTGCAGCAGCCGGGCGAGCAGGTGGGCGCTCAGGCGCGCATCGCGCGACAGGCCCGAGCCGTTGTCGACCACCGCACCGCGCGCCGCGTCGCCGAAACGTTCGGCCAGCCAGCTGCGCATCAGGTCGCGCGCTTGCTCGGGCGTGCCCGGTCCGCCGCGCTGCGCGACGGGCAGCGTGAGAAAGAGCTGCTGCGCCATCACGTTGTTGCTGAACTTGTTGATGTCGCGCACCACTTCCGCCAGGGCGGGTGAGGCCACCTGGAAGCTCGGCGCGTCGGCCGGCGCCTGCCCGTCGCGAACCCGACCGATGAGCTTGCCGCCCATTTCGCGCCAGAGACCGGCGAGCACGCGGGCGTTGTAGCTCGCGGGGTCGGCATAGGCGACCTGCCAGAACTGCTCGGCGCAGGCCACCGGGTAGTGGCCGCTGAAGCGGATGCGCAGCGGGTCGGTGAAGTCGGGGCGCAGCGCCTCGCGCCAGTCGTTGCAAACGCCGTGGGGCGACAGCGGCACGGTGAGGTCGATGCGCACGCCGGCCAGCGGCGGCTCGCTCGAGACGACGGCCACGCCGCGTGCGGGGTCGGGCGTGAAGGTCAGCTGCACCGACTTGTAGTTGAGCAGCAGCGCATCGGGGCCGGTGTTCTGCGGGCTGTAGGGCTTGGCGTCGAAGGCGCCCGGGTTGTGCGGTGGCAGGCTGAAGGCGCTGCGGTCGAGCACGATGTCGCCCCGGATCTCGCGCACGCCCAGTTGCTGCACGCGGCGCAGCACCTGCCACAGGCGCTCCTGCACGAACTTCGGGTCGCCCGAGCCCTTGATGACGAGGTTGCCTTCGAGCACGCCGTTGAGCGTGGTGCCCTGGATCCACACCGGCGTGTTCCAGGCCCACGCGGGGCCGAGCAGGTCGAGCGCGGCGCTGGTGGTCACGAGCTTCATCAGCGACGCCGGGTTCACCGGCAGCTGCGGCTGCCAGACGAGGCGCGGCTCGGAGGCACCGACCTCCTGCGCGACCACCACCATCGCCTCGCGCGGCACACCGGCGCGCGTCAGGGCGGAGTCGACTTCGGGCGGCAGGCCCACGATCGGGGCGGCGGTGGCATGCGAGGCCAGGCAGACCAGGCCGGCCGCGGCGAGGCCGCGCACGATGTCGCGTATCAGCATGGGGAGATGATCGCATGGGCCCCGTCGAGGAAAGGTCGCCCGGTAGACTCCTCCCATGACCCGCCTGCTGGCTTTCGACACCTCGACCGACGCGATGAGCCTCGCCCTGCTCACGCCGCAGGGGCGGCGCGCGCGCGACGAGGCGGGCGGTGCAAAGGCGTCGGCGCGACTGTTGCCCGAATTGCTGGCCATGCTGGCCGATGCCGGTTCCACCTTGCAGGAACTCGACGCCATTGCGTTCGGCTGCGGCCCCGGGGCGTTCACCGGCCTGCGCACCGCGTGTTCGGTGGCGCAGGGGTTGGCCTTCGGTGCGAGCAAGCCGGTGGTGCCGGTCGACAGCCTGCTGATCGTGGCGCAGGACGCGCGCACGCAGCTCGCCGATGACGCGCCGGCCGAGCTGTGGGTGGCGATGGATGCGCGCATGGACGAGGTCTATGCCGGCGCCTACCGTTGGGAGTCGGGCCGCTGGACGGTGCTGTCAGCGCCTGCGCTTTACAGCGTCGAGGCCTTGAACGCGGCATGGCAGTCGGCTCCGCCGACCCTCGTGGCCGGCTCGGCACTCGATGCCTTCGGCGAGCGGTTGGCGCTCGGCGCGGCTGCCACGGTGCCGCGGGAGCGCTCGCGTGCCGCAGCGCTCATCGAGGTCGCCGCACAGCTGCTGGCCGAGGGCCGGACGGTCGATGCCACACACGCGCTGCCGGTGTACCTGCGCGACAAGGTGGCGCAGACCACGCAGGAGCGCGAAGCCGCGCGCGCCGCGAAAGAGGTCGCGACATGAGCGCGGTGCTGCGCGACGAACGCCTGCTGCTGCCCATGACCGTCAAGCAGCTCGACGCGGTGCTCGCCATCGAGCTGCAGGCCTACCCCTTCCCGTGGACGCGCGGCAACTTCATCGACTCGCTGGCCGCAGGCTACCCGGCCCAGGTGCTGCATGGCAGTCACGGCGAGCTGCTGGGCTACTTCATCGCGATGGAAGGCGTCGACGAGCTGCACCTGCTCAACATCACCGTCGCGCCCGCGGCGCAGGGCCAGGGCCACGCCCGCTTCATGCTCGACGAGCTGTGCACCTTGGGTCGCAGCCGGGGTGCCCATCAGATCTGGCTCGAGGTGCGTGGCAGCAACCTGCGTGCGCGCAGCATCTACGAGCGCTACGGCTTTCGCCACATCGGCCTGCGCCGAGGCTACTACCCGGCCTCGCGCGAGGAATACCCGAACGGTCGCGAAGACGCGATCGTGATGAGCCTTTCACTGGAGGCCGCGCGTGGGGTGGACTGAACGCCAGGTCGCGATGCTGGCCGAGATGGGCATCCGCGTGTGGAACCGTGCCGGGTCCGAGGACGCGCCAGCCCCCGTCGAGGCGAAGGCCGAAGCGGCGGTTGTGGCCGGGCCGGCGGCTGCCCCTGCGCCGTCTCCTCGGTCGCAGCCGCTCGCGCCGCCGCCTAGGGCCGTGCCCGGCTCGCGCCCGCTGGGCACCGAGACGATGGACTGGCCCGCGCTGCGCGCCGCCGTTTCCGCCTGCACCGCCTGCAAGCTGTGCGGTGGCCGCACCAACACCGTGTTCGGCGTCGGCCACGAGCGTGCGCACTGGATGATCGTCGGCGAAGCGCCGGGCGAGCAGGAAGACCGGCAGGGCGAGCCCTTCGTCGGCAAGTCGGGCCAGCTGCTCGACAACATGCTGCGCGCCGTCGGCCTGACCCGCGGCGAGGCCGCTGCGGCCGAGCAGGTCTTCATCGCCAACACGGTGAAGTGCCGCCCGCCCGGCAACCGCAACCCCGAGCCCGAAGAGCTCGCGCAGTGCGAGCCGTATCTCATCCGCCAGATCGCGCTGGTGCAGCCGCGCATCATCCTCGCGATGGGGCGCTTCGCGGTGCAGAGCCTCTTGCGCAGCGACGAGCCCATCGGCCGCCTCCGGGGCCGTGTGCACCAGTATCAGGGCGTGCCCCTCATCGTGACGTACCACCCGGCCTACCTGCTGCGCAACCCGGAGGACAAGGCCAAGTCCTGGGACGACCTCTGCCTCGCGCGCGAGGTGCTGCAGAAGGCGCTCGCCACCCCCTAGGCTGAGCGTCTCTCCGAGGGTGAAAAACAGGGGGTGACGGCTATCATGGCCCGCCATGAGCCTCCGCCCGTTCCTGCGCGACAGCGACCTGCCCGACGCGGACAGCCTGCCCTGCATGCTGGCCTGGGTCACGCCCGACGGCACGGTGCTGCACGCCAACCGGGGCTTTCGCGAGCAGATGGGCGTCGTTGACGAATCGGCCTCGCTGCCGTCGCTGCTGAGCGCCGATTCCGGCGTGGCCCTCACCACCCAGCTGGCGGCGCGGCGCGACTTCCGCCTGAGCGTGCGCATGCCGCTGCCCGGCCACCAGCGCCACCGCGAAGCCTGGCTCGACCTGCAGGTCACCTGGCTCGAAGCGCAGGGCTGCTACGTCTGCGTGCTGCACGACGTGAGCGACAGCCGCCGTGCCGAGATCTCGTCGCGCTCGCGGGCCGAGCAGTTCCAGCTGCTGGCCGACAACGTGCCGGTGCTGATCTCGTACTACGAGGCACAGAGCTTCCGCTGCCTGTACGCCAACAAGCTTTACGCACAGACCTTCGGTTTCGACGAGCACTCGGTGATCGGCCGCACCTTCGCCGAGATCGTGGGCGATGCGGCCGCCGAGGTGATCCAGCCCTACGTCGACTACGTGCTGCGCGAGCACAAGCCGGCGGCCTACGAGCGCGAGTTGCGCACGCCAGAAGGCAAGCGCCACTGGCTGGAGGTCAACCTCATTCCCCACCTCGCCACCGACGGCACCTTGCTCGCCGCCTTCGTGCTCGTGACCGACATCACCAAGCACCGCCTGGCCGAACAATCGGTGCGCGAATCGGAAGAGCGGCTCGGCAAGTTCATGCAAGCGAGCGTGGAAGGCATCCTCTTCCACAAGAACGGCTACCTCACCGACGCCAACGAGCCCTTATGCGAGCTGGTGGGCTACCCGCTGGAAGAGATCCTCGGCCGCCACGTGTTCGACTTCCTGCCCGCCGACCAGATGGCCAAGGTGTCGGCCGTGATGGAAGCGCTCGGCGAGACGGCCTACGAGAGCGTGATCCTGCACCGCGATGGCCGGCGCATCCCGGTCGAGTTCATCGTGCGCACCATCGAGCGCCACGGCGAGCGCCTGCGCATGAGCATCGTGCGCGACATCCGCGACCGCCATGCGGCGCAGGAGCACATCCGCCGCCTCGCGCACAACGACTCGCTCACCGGCCTGCCCAACCGCCTGAGCCTGATGGAGCACCTGGGCCACATGATCGCCGCGGCGCGCCGCGACGATTCGCAGGTGGCCCTGCTCTTCATCGACCTCGACCACTTCAAGCGCGTCAACGACTCGCTCGGCCACCTGGTGGGCGACACGCTGCTGCAGACCATCGCCCGCCGCATCACCGAGAGCCTGCGCGGCACCGACGTGGTGGCCCGTTTCGGCGGCGACGAGTTCATCGTGCTGCTGCCCCGCACGCTGCAGCGCATGGACGTGGAAGAAGTGGCCCACAAGCTGCTCGCACGCATCGAAGTGCCGGTGAACGCCGATGGCCGCCTGATCTCGGTCACGCCGTCGATCGGCATCTCGATGTTCCCGCACGACGGCGAGACGGCCGACGACCTCATCAAGCACGCCGATACCGCGATGTACCTCGCGAAGTCGCGCGGCCGCGCCAACTACCAGTTCTTCACGCCCGCGATGGCGAGCAGTGCCTACGACGCGCTGGTGCTCGAGAGCCAGATGTCGCAGGCGCTCGCACGCGGCGAGTTCGTGCTGCACTTCCAGCCGCAGGTGCGTGCGCGCGATGGCGTGCTGGTCGGCGCCGAGGCGCTGATCCGCTGGAACCACCCCGAGCGTGGCCTCCTGATGCCCGACACCTTCATCCCGCTGGCCGAGCAGCAGCGCCTCATGCTGCCCATCGGCCAATGGGTGCTGCGCGAGGCGATGCGCCGCGTCCGCCGCTGGCACGAAGAAGGCCTGTGCGTGCCGGTGGCCGTGAACCTCTCCACCGTGCAGTTCCAGACCAGCGGGTTCACGGCGCTCATCGAGCAGATGCTGGCCGAAGAGGGCGTGGCGGGCGAACTGCTCGAACTCGAACTGACCGAGCGAATGCTGATGGACGACCTGCCCGAGGTGAAGCGCAAGCTCTCCGAGCTGAAGGCGCTGGGCATCCGCATCTCGGTCGACGACTTCGGCACCGGCTACTCGTCGCTCGCGCACTTGAAGGAGTTGCCGATCGACAAGATGAAGATCGACCGTTCCTTCGTGCTGGGCCTTCCGACCGACAACGACTCGGCCGCGATCGCACGGGCCATCGTGCAGATGGCGCGCGGCCTGGGGCTTGTCGTGATTGCCGAAGGCGTGGAGACCGACGCGCAGCGCACCTTTCTCGCTCGCCTCGATTGCGACGAGCTGCAAGGCATGCTCGTCGGCGAGCCGCTCGCCGCGCCCGACTTCGCGCACTGGGTCACGGCACAGGCCTGAAAGTCTCCCTGGGCCCTCGCCATAATTCGCCTGTGCACGCGCGTGCACCGATCAGTCGAAAAACGCTTTCCAGGGAGATCTCCATGCTGAACTTGTCCAAGGCCGTGGTGGCCGGCGTCGTCGTGTCCGCTTTGCTCGCGGGGTGTTCCTGGCGATCGGCCAAACCCCAGACGGCGGTGCTGGGCCCAACCAACGCGGCGGTGTATGACGCGGTGCCGGCGTCCCTGCTGCAGCCCCTGAAGGCGGGCGACGAAATCGAATACGTCGTGCACGACAAATCCACCGGCAACCGTCGTTCGGTCGTCCTTCGCGTGGACCGGGTCGAGGCAACCCGCGTGCGCTTCGATCAGGGCGGGCGCGTCGAGAAGCCCACGGGCGAGCCGCTGGAGGTCACGGTGGTGCAGGCCGGCGACCTGGACGCGATGATGCCGCCCGGCGGTTGGGGGCGCGAGTCGCTCCAGCCGGGCACCACGTGGAGCAGCTCGCACCGCGGGAACGGCGCCGCGTCGAACATGGCCTATTCGCTGAAGGCGGAAGCCGGCGCGATGGTCACCTTGCAGACGCCCATGGGCGCGCTGCCGGTGGTGCCGATCGAAGTCTGGGGTTGGGCGGCCACCGACAAGAGCCGCAACATCTCCACCCCGTCGAAGGTGTCGGCGCAGGTCTGGTACTCGCCGCAGCTTCGCCGCGTGGTCCGCATGGAGTCGACCGTCAAGGCCGCCACCAATCTTGCCCCGCGCGTCTTCGAGGCGTCGCGCGAACTGATCGAGCTCGTCGCGATCCGCCGCTCCTGAACGCGGGGGCCTCAGCCCTTCTTCTTCACCGGCCGCACCCAGCCGGCGATGACGGTCTGCTTGCCACGCGCCACCGCCAGCTGCCCCGCCGGCACCGGCTTGCTGATGGTGGAGCCGCCGCCGATGGTGGCGCCGTCGCCGAGCGTGACGGGTGCGACCAGCACGCAGTTGCTGCCCACGTGCACGTCGTTGCCGATCACGGTGCGGTGCTTGTTGGCGCCGTCGTAGTTGGCGGTGATGCTGCCGGCGCCGTAGTTCACACGTTCGCCGACCGTCGCGTCGCCCAGGTAGGCGAGGTGGTTGGCCTTGGCGCCCTTGGCGAGTGTCGAGTTCTTCACCTCGACGAAGTTGCCGATGTGCACCTCTTCGGCGAGCTGTGCGCCCGGGCGCAGGCGGGCGAAGGGGCCGATCAGCGAGCCGGCGCCGACGCTTGCGCCGTCCTTGTCGCCGTCAATATGGGTAAAGGGGTGGATCGTCACGTTGTCGGCGATGCGCGCGTTGCGAATCACGCAGTGCGCGCCGATGCGCGTGCCGCTGCCGAGGTGCACGGTGCCTTCGAAGATGCAGTTGATGTCGATCTCGACGTCGGTGCCGCAGTGCAGATCGCCTCGGAGGTCGAAGCGCGCCGGGTCGGCCAGGCGCACGCCGTCGTTCATGAGGTGCTCGGCCTGTGCGCGCTGGTGGCGGCGTTCCAGGTCGGCGAGTTGCACCGGGCTGTTGACGCCCAGCACCTCGGCTTCGGTCAGCGGCTGCGCGGCCACCACCGGCGTGCCGTCGGCCACGGCCATCGCGACGATGTCGGTCAGGTAGTACTCGCCCTGCACGTTGTCGTTCTTGAGGTTCGAGAGCCAGCGCTTGAGTGCGGCGGTGGGCACGGCCATCATGCCGGTGTAGATCTCGCGGATCTGGCGCTGCTCGGCGGTGGCGTCCTTGTGCTCGACGATGGCACGCACGCTGTCACCCTGGCGCACGATGCGGCCGTAGCCGGTCGGGTCGGCCAGGTCGATGGTGAGCAGCGCGAGCTTCGTGCCGCCGCAGGCTTCGATCAGCGCACGTGCGGTGCGCTCGGTGATGAGCGGCACGTCGCCGTTGAGGATCAGCGTGGTGCCGGACTCTTGCAGCGAAGGCACCGCCTGTTGCACGGCATGGCCGGTGCCGAGTTGTGGCTCCTGGCGCACGAAGCGCAGGTTCGATGCCTTCACGGCCGCTTCGACGACCTCCGCCTCGTGGCCCGTGATCGTGATGATGCGATCGGCCGACAGCCGTGTGGCGGTGTTCAACACGTGCTGCAATAGCGAGCGCCCGGCCAGCTTGTGCAGCACCTTGGGCAGGCTGGATTTCATGCGGGTGCCCTTGCCCGCGGCCATGATCACGATGTCGAGTGCCATGCAACGTTTTCCTCTGCTGAAGTCCTGGATTATCGGCGTGTGCTTCGCCGTCGGCACCCTGTTGTCGGGGTGCACGGCGGTGCGCTTCGCGTACAGCCAGGGCCCGGAGCTGAGCTACTGGTGGCTCGACGGGTACGCCGACTTCAGCGAGGCGCAGATCCCCAAGGTTCGCGACACGCTCGAAGCCTGGTTCCGCTGGCACCGCCAGACCCAGCTCGACGACTACGCGCAGTTCCTCGTGCGCCTGCAGGGCCATGCGGCAGGGCCGGTCACGCCCGAGCTGGTGTGCCGCTCATACCAGGAGGCGCTGTCGCGCGTCGACCCGATGCTCGACAAGGCGCTGCCGATGGCCGTTGACCTGGTGCGCAGCTTGACGCCGGCACAGGTCCAGCACATCGAGCGCAAGTACGCCAAGGTGAACCGCGAGTTCCGCAACGACTTCCTGCAGCCCGACCCCACCGAGCGTTTCGAGGCCTCGGTGAAGCGTGCGTTGGACCGCGCCGAGATGTTCTACGGCAGCCTCGACGAGGCCCAGCTCGAGGCGCTGCGGCGAGGCATCGCCGCGTCGCCCTTCAACCCCGAGCTGTGGCTGGAGGAACGCATGCTGCGCCAGCAGGAGGCGCTGGCCATGCTGCGGCGCATTGCGAACGACAAGGCGATCTCGCCCGATCAGACGCTGGCGTCGTTGCGCGTCGTCGTGGCCCATGTGCAGCGCTCGCCGCGCCCGCACTACCTCGAGTACCAGCAGAAGCTGCTGGCCTACAACTGCAAGCTCGCCGCCCAGTTGCACAACAGTGCGAGTCGCGAGCAGCGGGCGTCGGCGGTGAAGCGCTTCAAGGGCTGGGAAGAAGACGCCCGCTCGCTGGCGGCCGATGGGCGCAAGGCGCCCTGAGGGGGCGGGCCGCGATCAGGGGGTGAGCTGCACGCTCACGCGCCGCGGGTTGATGCCGGTCTGCGGAAAGTCTTTCAGCGCCGCCTTGAACATCGCGGCCAGCAGCTGGGTGTTGCCGGAACTCAGGCCGTCGCTGGCGGCGCGCGCTTCGTAGAGCGGCTGCGCGGTCTGCCGGTCGCGGATCAGCACCACCACCTCGCGGTCGTAGCGCGGGCTGTCGTACATCATCCCGAAGCCGGGGCCCCAGTACGGCCGGCCGTAGCGCGAATAGAAGAGGCTCCCGCGCCAGAAGAAGGGGTCGTCGTAGAAGCCGCGATCGGTGCGCGAAACGCGGGCGGCGACCTGAACGGTGGTGTCGGCGGTCTTGAGGTCGTTGACTTCCTGGAAGCCTGCGCCCAGCAGGGCGGGGCGGGCGGCGGCTTCGAGTTCCGACTGTTCCTGGGGCCGTGCCTGCTGCGAGGGCAGCCGCTCGAAGGCAAAGGTGGCCGGCTTGCGCGCCGCAGGCCACTGGCTGTACGTGGAGACCTCGCTGTCCACCGTGTTCATGGCGGCACAGCCGCCGAGGGCGGCGGCCAATGCCAGGGTTGCCAGGGCCGTGATGCGCATGGGCTGTCTCGCTCCTACTCCGCGAACTTGATCACCGACTCACCCGGTGTGGCAGGCGTGGCGCACGACTCGTCGTCGTCGAACGCGATGTCGCCGCCCGGGTCGGCCACGCCAGTGGTTTTGAGCGTGGTGAAAGGGTAGAGGTTCCGGTCCATCATGTGCGAAGGCACGATGTTGCCCATCGCGGTGAAGAGGTTGTCGATGCGGCCGGGGAAGCGCTTGTCCCAGTCGCGCAGCATGGCCTTGATCTGCACCCGCTGCAGGTTCTCCTGGTTGCCGCACAGCGAGCAGGGAATGATGGGGAACTGCCGGTGCGCCGACCAGCGCTCGATGTCGGTCTCGGCCACGTAGGCGAGCGGGCGGATGATGATGTTCTTGCCGTCGTCGCTCACGAGTTTCGGTGGCATGCCCTTCATCTTGCTGCCGAAGAACATGTTCATGAAGAGCGTCTGGATCATGTCGTCGCGGTGGTGGCCGAGCGCGATCTTGGTCGCGCCGAGTTCGCCCGCCACCCGGTAGAGGATGCCCCGGCGCAGGCGCGAGCACAGGCTGCACATGGTCTTGCCCTCGGGGATGAGGCGCTTGACGATGGAGTAGGTGTCCTGGTTCTCGATGTGGAAGGGCACGCCGCGTGCCTTCAGGTACTCGGGCAGGATGTGCTCGGGAAAGCCCGGCTGCTTCTGGTCGAGGTTGACGGCGACGAGCTCGAAGCGGATCGGCGCGCGCTGCTGCATGTTGAGAAGGATGTCGAGCAGCGTGTAGCTGTCCTTCCCACCCGACAGGCACACCATCACCTTGTCGCCGTCTTCGATCATGTTGAAGTCGGTGATGGCCTGGCCCACCTGGCGATGCAGGCGCTTGCTGAGCTTGTTGGTTTCGAAGGCGAGCTTCGCCTCGTCTTTGCTGTCGATCACGGCACTCATCACATCACTTCCTTGATTCCAAACACTTCACAGCCCACCGCGTCGCAATCGGGGTAGACGTCGGGCTTCTCCGTCGACACGCGTGCAGCCTTCACTCGTGGGTGCGCGAGCATGAGTTTGAGCACGTCGTCGCACAGCGTTTCCTGCAGATGCACGTGGCCCTGCTTGATGCGCACCGCGATGCTGCGGCGCATGAAGTCGTAGTCGACCACCTCGTCGAGCTCGTCGTTCCGCGGCGTCGACACGGTGAGCGGGATGTACAGGTCGACGTTGATCAGCACGCGCTGCTCGCCGCGCTTCTCGAAGTCGTGCACGCCGATGTTGATCCACACCTCGTAGTTGCGCAGGAAGAGGCGGCGGCAGTCGCGCAGGTCGTTGTGGCCGAGCAGGCTTTGCATGTCAGGCTTTCTTGTCGGGGTTGGCGAGGAACATCACATCGCGGGCTTGGGCCTGCAGGTGCTGCCCGCCATCGACCAGCAGCGTCGTGCCCGTGATGGCCGGCGATTCGATCAGGAAGCGCACGGTGCGGGCGATGTCGCCCGGCGTGGACGAACGCCCCAGCGGCGTGAGCTGGTGCGAGGCCGCAAACTCGTCGGCCGTCATCGCACCCGACAGCAGCGTGACCCCCGGTGCCACGCCGCACACCCGCACGCTCGGGGCCAGCGCCTGCGCCAGCATCACCGTGGCCGTCTGCAGCGCGGCCTTCGACAGCGTGTACGAGAAATAGTCGGGGTTGAGGTTCCACAGCTTCTGGTCGAGCAGGTTGACCACGCAGCCCAGCCGGTTCGTGCCGGCCAGGTGCCGGTGCAGGGCCTGCGCGAGCAGCACCGCCGGGGCGGTGTTGGCTCGCCAGTGTTTCTCCATCGACGCGAGGCTGAAGTTCTCGGCGTTGTCGTACTCGAAGGTCGAGGCGTTGTTGACGACCGCATCGAGCCGCCCGAAACGTTCGACCACCTGCGGCACGAGCGCGCGGCAACTCGCCTCGTCGGCCAGGTCGGCCTGGACGCTTTCGGCGAATGCGCCCGCCCGCCGCGCTTGCGCCACGGTCTCCGCAGCGTCGCCCTCCGAGCGGTGGTAGTGCACGGCCACATCGAAGCCGTGCGCGGCCAGGTCGAGCGCGATCTCGCGGCCCAGGCGGCGGGCCGCGCCGGTGACGAGCACGACCGGGCGTTCAGACATGGTGATGGGGGGGGTGACAACGGAGGCCGACAGTGTATCGGCGGGGCCTTTTTCGACCCGCTGTCGGGCTCTTGCAGGGCCCGTTCGGCACCCCGCAGCGGCGTTTCGGCGCCACCACCGTGCCGTTCGCCACTTTTGCCGCCGGCGTGGCGATGCGGCTGCGTAGACTGGCGACTCCTTCCGACACCATGACGACGACCACCCCCCACGAGACCGCTGCCGTCTCGAGCGCGCGGCCGCTGCCGCCACCACGAGGCCGCCGCCGCGTGTTCCTGCGCGACCTCGGCATCGTGCTCGTGCTCAACACCGTGGTTGCCGTCACGCTGTGGCTGATCGTGGTGGCGATGACGCCCGAGAGCAGCTCGCAGCAGCAGCTCGAGGCGCTGGGGAGCCATCTGGTGTTCTCGCAGTGCATCGGCCTGTGCATCTTCGGGCTCATCGAATGGCCGCGCCTCACCTCGTGGTGGGAGCGGCCACCGCGGTGGCTGGCGCTGGGCGGGGTGACCCTCGTGGCCATTCCGGTCGGCCACACGATGGGGCGGCTGCTGGCGGGCGCGCTGCTGGGCGTCTCGTCGGGCCTCGCCCATCCGCTGGAGCCGGCGATGGCGCTGGTGGCCTTCACCACCATCGTCGCCTCGCTGGTGGCGGTGCACCTCATTACCCAGCGCGACCACATCGAATCGGAGCGCCTGCGCGCCGAAAACGCCGACGTGCGCGCGGCGAGTGCCCGCCTGCAGCTGCTGCAGCAGCAGATCGAGCCGCACATGCTCTTCAACACGCTGGCCAACGCGCATGCCCTCATCGACACCGAGCCCGCGCGTGCGCAGGCGATGCTCGAAGCGTTGAGCGAGCTGCTGCACGCCAGCATGCAGACGGGCGAGCAGCCGCTCGTCACCTTGCAGCAGGAGTTCAACCTGCTCGAGCAGTACCTGAACCTGATGGCCATCCGCATGGGGCCGCGCCTGCGCCACACGCTGCACCTGCCCGCCGAACTGCAGGGCTGCCGCCTGCCGCCACTCACCTTGCAGCCGCTGGTGGAAAACGCGGTGCGCCACGGCCTCGATGCCCGGCCCGAGGGCGGCAGCATCCATGTCAGCGCGCGGCGCGACGGCGCCCAGGTGCTCATCGAGGTGGTGGACGACGGCCAGGGCCTGTCGGTGGACGACCCGTTCGCCGCCGGCCGCATCGGCCTGGCCAACCTGCGGCAGCGGCTGGCTTACGCCTTCGGCGACGAGGCCGGCCTGACGCTCGCCGACCATGCCCCGCACGGTGTGCGTGCAACGGTGCGGATTCCTCAGGCGAGCCCCGCATGACCATCCCCGTGCTCGTGGTCGAAGATGAGCCGGTGCTCGCGCGCCGCCTTCAGCAGCAACTCGCCACGCTGTGGCCGGGCATCGACCTGCTGCCGGTGGCCGACAACGGCGCGGCGGCCATCGCGCTCGCGCTCGAACACCTGCCGCGCGTGATCTTTCTCGACATCCACATGCCCGCCGCCTCGGGGCTCGATGCGGCCGAGGCCATCGTCGAAGACTGGCCCGAGGGCGTGCCGCTGCCGCAGCTCGTGTTCGTCACCGCCTATGGCCAGTACGCGGTGCAGGCCTTCGAGCACGGGGCCATCGACTACCTGCTCAAGCCGGTGAGCACCGAGCGCCTGCAGCGCGCGGTGCAGCGTTTGCAGGAGCGGCTCGCGCTGCTCGATGGGGCCAGCGGCGAGGCGCTCGGCGGTGCGCTGCAACGGGTGGCGCAGGCGCTGCAGCCCGCAGCGAGCGCGGCACCGCTGTCGGTGATCAATGCGGCCGTGGGCGCGGTCACGCACCTCATCCCCATCGACGACGTGCTGTATTTCGAGGTGGCCGACAAGTACCTGCGCGTCGTCACCCGCGAGCGCGAAGCGTTGATCCGCATGACGCTGCGCGAGCTGCTGCAGCGGCTCGACGCCGAGCGCTTCTGGCAGGTGCACCGGAGCCTCGTGGTGCAGGCGCGCTGCATCGCGCAGGTGGAGCGCAGCGAAGACGGCCGCCTGTGGCTGGGCCTGCGCGACCACCCCACACGCCTCGGCGTGAGCCGGCTCTTCGCGCATCGCTTCAAGGCGATGTGACGCTCGCCGCCGCTTTCCGACGCTTCGGCACCCCGGCCGCACCGTTCGCGGATCGGCGCCAGACACGAACCCCGCCGCATCTCGACACTGGTCGCCTCGCCACTCGCTGAGGTTGACCGATCGTGAAAATGCTTCCCGCCGCTGCGGCGCTGTCGTGCGCCGTGCTTGCACCCCTGGCCCATGCACAAGACGGCCCGCCGCCCGGCTGGGTGGGCCCCGCGCCGGGCTGGTCGGGCGGTGTGTTGATGGGCGCCGCCGCCGTGCCCGAATACGAAGGCAGCCGCCACACGCGGGTGCAGCCGGTGCTGGGCGGCGAGGTCTACTGGCGGCCCGGGGTGGGCCCCAATGCGGCGAGCGTGGCCTTCGGCAGCCGCGGCCTGGTGTGGACCCCGTGGCAGACCACGGCCGGCACCGCCAGCCTCGGCCTCTCGGTCGACCCCGGCCGTGTCGACGACGACGAGCGCAAGCTCACCCCCGCCGGCCTGCGCCCGGGCAGCGCCGACCTGCGCGGCATGGGCGAGGTGAAGATGACGGCCCTTGTCTCCGCGTCGGGTTCGGTCGCGCTCGGTCCGGTGTCACTGACCGGCGCGCTGCGGCAGGCCGTGTCCAGCCATCGCGGCACGCTCATGGAGGCAGGGCTCGCGCTGCCCTGGCAGTTGCACCGCCACGCGAAGCTCACCATCACGCCCGGCGTCACCTGGGCCGACCGCCGCCACACGCAGGCCTACTTCGGCGTGACACCGCAGCAGTCGGCGGCCAGCGGCTACGCCCGCTTTGACGCGGGTTCCGGCCTCAAGAGCCAGCAGCTCGTGTTCGACTTCGACATGGCCTTCAGCCGCGCCTGGCACCTGCAAGCGCTGCTGCGCGTACACCGCCTCACCGGCGACGCCGCCGACAGCCCCATCACCCAGCGCACGCGCCAGACGAGTGGCCTGCTCGCGCTGCGCTACGAGTTCCAACTGTGAGTTCCCAGGAGGTCCACCATGACACTCTCCACGTTCTCGAGGCGCGGCACCGAAGCGATGCTCGCGTTGATGGCGACGGCCGTCGCGGCCTATGCCTTCATCGCGTATGGCTTGCAGCCGGCCGGCGCGTCGGTCGGCGAGGCGATGCAGCAGGTGTACCGCCTGAACCCGATCGTCATCCACACCCATGCGTTCGCGGCCGGCCTCGCGCTGCTGCTCGGGCCGTGGCAGTTCTCGACCCGCCTGCGCACACGGCGCCCCCGGCTGCACCGCTGGATCGGCCGCACCTACCTCCTGGCCGGCATCGTGGTGGGCGGGGTGTCGGGGCTCTTGCTGTCGCGCATCGCACAAGGCGGCTGGGTCGCGCAACTCGGCTTCGCCAGCCTGGCCGTGGTGTGGCTCTACACCGGATGGCGCGGCTACCGGGCCATCCGCCAGGGCGAGCGGGCGCAGCACCGGCGCTGGATGCTGCGCAACCATGCGCTCACGCTGGCGGCGGTGAGCCTGCGCATCTACATCCCGCTGTTCCTGGCCAGCGGCGTGCCGTTCGAGCAGGCCTACCCGGTGATCGCCTGGCTCTGCTGGGTGCCGCACCTGGTCGTCGCACAGTGGTGGCTCAACCGGGGCCGCACGTCGGTGGCAGAAGCGCTTCCTACAATGGCCCGATGACCTCCGATGCCGCTTCGCCCCTGGTTCGCCTCATCCGCCAGGCGGTGGTGCGCGAAGGCGGCTCTCTGCCGTTCGACCGCTTCATGGCGATGGCGCTCTACGCGCCGGGCCTTGGCTACTACGCGCACGGCAGCCGCAAGTTCGGCCTCCTGCCGCAGTCGGGCAGCGACTTCGTCACCGCGCCCGAACTCTCGCCACTCTTCGGCCGTGCGCTGGCGAAGCAGGTGGCGCAGGCGCTCATCGCCTGCGGCAGCAGCGACCTGTGGGAGTTCGGCGCCGGCTCGGGGGCGCTCGCCGAGCAGCTTTTGGGCGAGCTGGGCGAGCGGGTCGGCCGCTACACCATCGTCGATCTCTCGGGCAGCCTGCGCGAGCGCCAGCGCGAGCGGCTGGCCCGTTTCGGCGAGACGGTGCAATGGGCCGACGCGCTGCCGGCTTCGTTCAGCGGCGTGGTGGTGGGCAACGAGGTGCTCGATGCGATGCCGGTGCAGCTGCTGCATTTCGACGGGGCGCAGTGGCAGGAGCGGTGCGTCGCGGTCGAGGGAGAGCGGTTCGTCTGGGCCGACCGGCTGACGGCGCTGCGCCCGCCGCACGAGGGCCCGTATCTCCCCGGCACCGTCACCGAGGTCCACCCGCAGGCTGAAGCCTTCATCGCGACGCTTGCCGACCGCCTGCAACGTGGCGCCATCTTCCTCATCGACTACGGCTTCCCCGAGGCCGAGTACTACCACCCGCAGCGCCACGGCGGCACGCTGATGTGCCACCGCGCGCACCAGGCCGATACCGACCCGCTCGCCGACGTGGGCGAGAAAGACATCACCGCCCACGTCAACTTCACCGGCATCGCCCTGGCCGCGCAGGACGCCGGCCTCGAGGTGCTGGGCTACACCTCGCAGGCGCGCTTCCTGCTCAACTGCGGGCTCATGGATCTGCTGCAGGGCGCCGACATCCCCACCGTCGCCCATGCGCAGAAGCTGCTGCACGAGCACGAGATGGGCGAGCTCTTCAAGGTGATCGCTTTCGCACGCGGCTGCGATGCCGCGTTCATGCAGGCCCCGCTCGGTTTCGCCGAGGGTGACCGGACGCACCGCCTGTGATCCGCTGGCTGCTCCTCATCTTCTTCGCGCTGCTGATCTTCCAGGGCCTGCACCGCTGGCTGGAGAAGATCGGCCTCGGCCGGCTCCCGGGCGACTTCCGCTTCAAGCTCTTCGGGCGCGACTTCTTCCTGCCCGTCACCAGCAGCGTGCTGCTGAGCCTGGTGGCAGCCGGCCTGGCCCGGCTGATCTGACCCACCGGCCCTCGGGGCCAATGGCTCCTTTGGGCGATGTGGCCCGCGCGCTCGCTCGCGACACTGCCGGGCATCCCAGAGGAGCTTTCGCCATGCCCCGCACCCTTCGCATCGTTTCGGTCGCCGCGCTCGCGGCCCTCTTCGCCGTCACCGGCGCCCGCGCCGCCGACGCGCCGCCGTCCATCGCCTCGCTCTTCCAGCGTGTGCCCGACCTGCCGGCCACCGCCGAGGAGGCCGCCACCTGGGTCGACAAGACCGGGCGGCTCGTCCACCCCGGCCTCCTGGCGCTGAAGGCCGACATCGCCGCGCACCAGCGCGCGATGGAGCAGGTGCTGCTCGCCACCGCGCAAGACGGCCAGGCGCAGGGTGCGGTGGTGGCCGACAACCTGGACAAGGGGCTGGCCAGCGTCGGCATCGACATGGCCCGCATGCAGCGCGACCCGGCCTACGCGAAAGAAGTGCAGGACCGCATGCGCCAGATGTCGCCGCAGGAGCTGATGGCGATGTCGCAGAAGATGAATGCGCCGCTCAATGCCGACCCCCGCTTCACCAACCAGGCGCAGGCGATGGTCGACGACACGCCCGTGGTGCGCGCCGCCGCCGAGGCCGGCCGGGCCTACACCGAGGCCCAGCCCGCGCGCTTGCAGTCGCACCAGAAACTCTGGCGCGAGGCCGACGACGCCGCGGCCAAGGTGCGCCGCAAGCCCCTGCAGGTGGCCGTGGCCAAACCGAAGATGGAATGGGAAAACATCGGCTGCGACGCCGGCTGCCGCGCCGCCTGGGACGCCTACGCCACTGCCATGCTGCCCCTCATGATCGCCCGCGACACCGAGGCCCTGCGCGTTCACCGCGCGACCCTCCAACGCCACCGCGCTGCCGTGGCCGACGGTCTCAAGACGGCCGACAAGCACCTCGTCGCCTCGCAATACGGCGCCGCCTCGCGCAGCCAGGCCCACCGCGGCTGGATCGCTGGCTACGACGGCGCGGCCCTGGGCGAGATCAGCTTCCTCATCGAGCGCATCACCGACAGCGTGAAGTCCGCCGCCGTGGTGGCCCACTGCGGCAAGCAGAGCGTGCTGGCGCCCGGGGCCGTCTGCCGCTGATCAAGGGGCGTGCCGAGCGTGGATTCCTACCGCCACCCTCTCACGGAGCGCCGCTATATTGCGCGCCGGGAGAGGATTTCATGCGTTCACGTTCGTACCTTCGCGGCCTGTTGCCGGGCGCCGCGGCTGTGTTTCTGCTGGTGTCGGGGGCGGCCGTCCAGGCCCAGTCGCTGGTTCGCTGCACCGACGGTGGCCGGGCCTACTACTCCGACAAGCCTTGCCCGGGCCAGGGCAGTACCCGCATCACCACCTTCGGGCCCGAGCCCGCGCGGCCCGACTACTCCCGGCATTCAGGCTCGTCATCGCGCCTGCAGAAGGCACTGGAACACCTGACCCGCATGAGCGCCGAATGCGCCTCGCTCAACGACGCGATGCGCACCGCGGGCGCCCGCGGCGTGGGCTACGACACCCAGCGCGAGTTGCACGAGGAATACCGCCGCAAGTGCAGCGAAGAGGAAAGCGAAGCCCACCGGCAGGCGCGCGAAGACGAACGCCGTCGCCGCCTCGAAGCGCGCGACCAGCGTGTGGCCCAGCAGCAGGAGCGCGCCCAGGCCAGCATGACGCTGGAGCAGTGCCGCGAGATGGGGCGCATCGTGGCCGAGCGCAAGAAGCGCTTCGACAGCATGACGGCGGGCGAGAAGGGCGACTTCGAGCGCTTTCAAGCCAACTTCGGCGAGCGCTGCCGGGGACTCTGAGCGCTCAGCCGGCGAGTGCCGCCGCCACCGCCGCCTGCCGTGCGTTGCGGATCGCGTCGCCGATGGCCGGTCCTTTCCAGCCGCGCGCGAGCGCGTCGGCCGACACCGCCGCCGTGTCCACCGCCAACGCCGCATCGAGCGCCCGCTGCAGGCGCGCTCGCTGTGGGTAGGGCGCGTTTTCCAAGCCCGTGCGGCCCCGTGCGTCGCATTCGCAGGCGAGCAGCAGCTCGGCAAACCGTTGGGGGCGCCGCCACGCGTCGCAGCGCTCCAGCAGGCGCATCACCGCGGCGGCGTTGAGCTCGCCGCTGCGGTGCACGTTGCCGTGCTCGCGGGCCACGGTCACCGCGAGTTCGCGGCAGTCGGTGGGCACGCGCAGGCGCTCGCACACCGCTTCGACGAGCTTCACGCTGCGCGCTTCGTGTGCGATGTGGCGCGGCAGTTCGTCGGCGCGCGTGGTGCCCTTGCCCAGGTCGTGGCCCAGGCAGGCGAAGCGCACGGTGAGCGGCGCGTTGAGCTGCGCCGCCATGTCGAGCACCAGCATCAGGTGCACGCCGGTGTCGACCTCGGGGTGGTGCGCCTCGGGTTGCGGCACGCCCCACAGGCGGTCGACCTCGGGCAGCAGCCTGGCGAGCGCGCCGCAGCTGCGCAGCACTTCGAACATGCGCGAAGGCTTGTGCTCCATCAGCCCGCGCGAGAGCTCCTGCCACACACGCTCGGGCACGAGCGCGTCGACCTCGCCGGCGTCCACCATCTGCCGCATCAACGCGGTGGTCTCGTCGGCCACGCTGAAGTCGGCGAAGCGCGCGGCGAAACGCGCCAGCCGCAGGATGCGCACCGGGTCTTCGGCGAACGCCGCCGACACGTGGCGCAACACCTTGGCCTCGAGGTCGCGCTGGCCGTGGTACGGGTCGACGAGCGTGCCGTCAACGTCCCGCGCCATCGCGTTGATGGTGAGGTCGCGCCGCATCAGGTCTTCTTCGAGCGTGACGCCCGGGTCGGCGTGGACGGTGAAGCCGCGATAGCCCGGCGCCGACTTCCGCTCGGTGCGCGCAAGCGCCACTTCTTCTTTCGTCTGCGGGTGCAGGAAGACCGGGAAGTCCTTGCCGACCGGCGTATAGCCCGCGGCCACCATCTCCTCGGGCGTGGCGCCGACGGCGACCCAGTCGTGGTCGTTCACCGGCAGCCCGAGCAGGGCATCGCGCACCGCGCCGCCGACCATGTAGGTTTTCATGGCCGGCAGTGTAGGTTCGCAGCCCTCGCTATCGGGAGGCGCGGTAGTCCTCGTTGCCCTCGAGGAAGTCGTGCTCGGCCAGGGCGTCTTTCGTCCAGGCAGCCACGCTCTTGAGCGCCTGCACGCGATCGATGTAGGCCTGCACCACCGGCGGCACGGGCAGACCGTAGGTGACGATGCGCTTGACCACCGGCGCGTAGAAGGCGTCGGCGATGCTGAAGGTGCCGAAGAGCATCGGCCCGCCCGAGGAGGCGAGCAGGTCGCTCCACATCTGCACGATGCGGTCGAGGTCGGCACGGGTCTGCGGCTGTTCGGCCAGCACCCGCGGGCCCACGTGCTGCAGCTGCGCTTCGATGTTCATGCCGAAGTGCGTGCGCAGGGCGCTGAAGCCGGAGTGCATCTCGGCGACCACGCTGCGCGCGCGGGCGCGGGTCTTGGCATCCGCCGGCCAGAGCTTCTTCTCGGGGAATTTCTCGTGCAGGTATTCGGCGATGGCCAGCGAGTCCCAGATGGCGAGCCCGTCGTCCACCAGCACGGGCACGCGGCCGGCGGGGTTGATGTTGACGATCTCTTTCTTGAAGGCCGAATCGGCGGCGGTGTAGTCCAGGCGCATCCGCTTTTCTTCGAAGGGGATGCCGGCTTCCGTCATCAGCACCCAGGGGCGCATGGACCACGACGAGTAGTTCTTGTTGCCGATGATGAGTTGCAGTGCCATGGGCGTCCTTGGGGTCGTGTCGAAGGGGGCCCGACATGCTAGGGCAGCCGCGCAGGCCCGTCGATGACAACGCCGCATGGCCGTGATGCCGCCGCGTCATCGGCGGCGGCGCCGGGCGGTTCAGCCGCGTCGGGCCTCGCGCCGCCAGCCGTCGAGGCGGGCCGGCTCGCCGCGGCGCGACAGCACCTGCGGCATCACCGCTTCGAGCGCCGTCGGGCGGATGCCCAGCGCCTCCAGGGTCGGCAGCCGGCCGGTGGCGACGTTGGGCACGGCCATCGAGTCGAGGTTGTCGCGCGACATCAGGGGCTCGCCGGGCAGGAGTTCCAGCAGGCCGGCCTGCAGCCGCCCGAGCGCCGCGGGCAGCGGCAGCACGGGCCGCGGGTGGCCCGCCCAGGCGCCGGCCCGCTGCACCAGCTCCTTCAGGCTGTAGGTCTTGGGGCCGACCGCTTCGTAGGTGGCGCCGATGGTTTGCGGCGAGTGCAGCACCCGCACGATGGCCTGGGCCACGTCGTTGACCCACACCGGCTGGAAGCGCGCGTCGGCGCACGCCAGCGGCATCAGCGGGAAGAGCGCCTGCAGCCGTGCGAAGAGGTTGAGGAAGCGGTCGTCGGCACCGAAGATCACCGAGGGGCGCAGCACCGTGAGGTCGAGGTTGGTGGCCGCGCGCAGCACCGCCTCGCCCTCGGCCTTGCTGCGCTGGTAGCGCGACGGCGCATCGGTGGCCGCACCCAGCGAACTCACGTGCACCACGCGGCGCACGCCGGCGATCGCGCAGGCACGCGCCAGCCGGCGCGGCAGCTCCACGTGCACCTGGCGGAAGGCGGCCTCGCTGCCGTGCAGGGTGGCGATGAGGTTGACCACCGCGTACTTGCCGCGCAGCAGCCGCACGAGTTCGGGCTCGTCGAAGCTTTTGGCCGGCAGCAGCTCCAGGCCGGGCAGCATGCCGAGCGCCTTGGCATGTGCCGGGCGGCGGCTCGGCACGGTGATGCGGGCGGCGCCGTCGCCGTCGTGGATGAGTTGCTCGCACAGCGTGCGGCCGACAAAGCCGCTGCCGCCCAGCACCAGCACCGGCTTCAAGGCAAATCTCCGTTGCTGGACGGGGCCGCGGCCAGGCGTGGCCCGACCATGCGGCCCAGGCGGGCCTTGAGCGATGGGGCATGCGCCGACGCGACCTGGCCGCTGGGTGTGTTGAGCAGGGCCGAGTAGAAGATGGCGTTCGAGAGCACCTTCTTCACGTAGTCGCGCGTCTCGTTGAAGGGCACGTTCTCGGCCCAGATGGCCGCTTCGAGCACCGGGCCTTCGCGCCAGCGGCGCGGGCGACTCGGGCCGGCGTTGTAGGCCGCGGCGGCGAGCAGCTCCGAGCCCTCGAAGTCTTCGAGCACCAGGCGCAGGTACTGCGTGCCGAGCTTCAGGTTGGTGTCGCGGTCGGTGATCATGTCTTGCGTGAAGGGCACGCCGATCTTCTTGGCCGTCCAGCGGGCGGTGGCCGGCATGATCTGCATCAGGCCCGAGGCGCCGACGCCGGAGCGTGCGTCCATGACGAAGCGCGACTCCTGGCGGATGAGGCCGTACACGTAGGCCGGGTCGAGGCCGATCTCACGCGCGCGCGCCTGCACCTCGCGCCGGAAGGGCGTGGGGAAACGCTGCGCGAGGTGGATCTCGCCGCGTGTGCGGTCGCTGGTGTTGATGCAGCGGTCCCACACCTCGCGGTCGCAGGCGAGCTGCGCCGCGGCGAGCAGGGCGCGGTCGTCCATGCCGCGCAGGGTGAAGTTCCACTCGCGCACGCCTTCGTTGCGCAGGCCGATGGCGATGAGCTGCAGCGCGCGCTGCAGGCCGGGCTCGCGTGCCGCGGCCTGGCGTTCGGCGTCGGTGAGGGGCAGGGGCGGCTCGGGCAGGGTGATCGGGCGGCCCAGGTCTTCGGAGGCGAGCGCGCCGTAGAAGCTCAACTGGCCGGCAATCGTGTCGAGCATCTCCTGCGCCTGTGAACTCATCGCCTGCGGATCGCTCGAGTCCTTGGCCATCGCCTGCAGGGCGCGCGCCTTCCAGTAGACCCAGGCCTGCTCGCGCTGCTCGCTGGTGCCCATGGCGTTGATGGCCTGCACCACCTGCTGCCAGCGTGGCTTGCCGCCATTGGCACGCAGTGCGGCGCGGGCCTTCCAGGCGAGCGTCTCGTCGGCCCAGTCGATCTCGACCGCGGCCTTGCCGGCCAGCAGCGCGGCGCGCTGGTAGTGGTCGGAGGCATCGGGCAAAAGCTTGATCGCCGCCTGCTTGGCCACGGCCGCCCAGGCCCAGGCGCCGAGTTCGGGCGGCAGCAGCGCTTCCCACTTGCCGCGCAGCGCGGCGGCGGCGGCATCGGGGTCGTTCGCGGCCCACCGCATCAGGGCGAGCGTGACCAGCTCGCGCTCGGTGCGGCTGCGCGGGCTCGCGCTGTGGAGGTAGCGCTCGGGCTTGTCGAGCAGCGTGCCGGCGTCGTCGCCCGCCTTCTGGCCGATGAGGGCGGCGGCCTGACGCACCGCGCGCGGCTTGTTGGCATCGACCGCGAGGCGCGCACGGCGCCACACCTCGTCGTCCTTCAGCTGCTTGGCTTCATAGAGCGTGCTGGCGAGCAGGTTGCAGCCGTCGTCGCCTTCGCGCTGCGCAAACCAGGCGGCACGGCCGGCCTGGCGCACGTCCTTGCCCTCGAAATGGTCGGCCAGCAGGGCGTAGCAGATGACCTCGCGGTCGTCGTTCATGCGGAAACGCGGGTAGTCGGCGGCGAGCGCCTTCCACTCGCGGCGGCGGCCGAGTTCGAGCAGCCAGTCGTTGCGCAGCCGGTCTTCGACGTAGGTGCCGCTCCAGCGGCGGTAGAACGATTCGACCTCGTCGATCGACGCGGCGTAGAGGCGGCTGTTGAGCTGCCAGTAGTCGGCCCACATCGCGAGCGGGTGGCGCTCGAGCACCGCCGCACTGCGCATCTGGGCGAGCTTCACGCTGTCGCGTTTGCCGAAGGCGTCGCGAGCGGCGACGATCGCGTCGTTGCCGGTCTGCGCCAGCGCCCCGGCCGGGCCCATGAGGGCCAGGCCCAGGCCCGCGACCATCAGGCGCGTGGCCCGCAAGCCAGGCTCCAATACTGCTTTCAACACTTCTACCGCCACGTCCGGCCGCCCTTCATCGTGTCTGCTTCCACCCGACTCACCCGCCCCGCGCTGCGTGCGCAGCTGCTGGCTGCCCGTGAACGATTCGCCGCATCGGCAGAAGTTTCAGCGGCCACCGAGGCCATTGCGCGGGAGTTGAGGCAGGTCATCGACCGCCTGGAGCCCGAGTGCCTGGGCCTGTACTGGGCGATGCGATCGGAATTTAACGCAGCAAGCCTCTGGATCGACGACAAGGGCGACACCACCTTCCCGCTGGCGTTGCCTTTTGCACGGCGCGAGGCTCGGCAGATGCACTACCGCCTGTGGGACGGCCAGGCGCCACGCCTGAAAGACGAGTGCGGCATCGCCACCAGCGATGGCGCCGAGGTGGTGCCCGACGTGGTGCTCGTGCCCTGCGTGGGCTTCACGGCAAGCGGCTACCGCCTCGGCTACGGCGGCGGCTATTTCGACCGCTGGCTGGCGGCGCATCCGCACGTGACGGCGGTGGGCGTGGCGTGGTCGGTGGGGCTCGTCGCCGATGCCGACTTCACGCCCGAGCCGCACGACCAGCCGCTCGCGTGCGTCGTCACCGAGCGAGGCGTCGCCTAACGCTCGCCCAGCGCGGCCCGCGTCTGCGCGGCGCGCTGCTCCACCCAGCGGCAGAACTCGTCGACCTCCTGGCGCGCGCGCGCTTGCGGCGTGGTGATGAGCCAGTAGGTCTGCGGGGTGGCCACGCGGCCCTTGGGACCGAAGGGCTCGACCAGGTCGCCGCGTTGCAGCTGTTCGGCCACGAGCCCGAGCCGCGCGAGCGCCACACCCTGGCCGGCCATTGCCGCCTGGATGTGCTGGTAGGTGTAGTTGAGGTAGAGCCAGCGCCGCGGCACCACCTTGGCCGCCCCCTGCTGCGCCAGCCAGTAGCGCCAGCTCAGGAATTCGGCGGTGGGGCGCGGGTCGTCCTCCTCGGTCACGGTGTAGTGCGCGAGGTCTTCGGGCTTGGACAGCGGCGGCGAGGCGCCCTGGCGGATCTGCTCGGCGAGCCAGGGGCTGATCACCGGCGTGATCACCTCGCCGAAGAGGCGCTGCGCGTCGCCGGGGGCGTTGTGGCGGCCGGTGTAGCGCAGGATCAGGTCGAACTCGGGGTCGAGCGGGTTGGCGAGCTGGTCGGTCGCCTGCACGCGGATGTCGATCTCGGGGTGCTCGCGCTGGAAGGCTTCCATCTGCGGGATCAGCCACATCGAGGCGAACGAGGCGAAGGTGTTCACGCTGACCACGCGGCGGCCCTGCGCCTGGCGGATCTGCTGCACGGCCCCGTCGATGCGCGTGAGGCTGGGCGCGAGTGCGCGCAGGAAGATCGCGCCGTCGCTCGTCAGCTCGACCTTGCGGGTGCCGCGGGTGAACAGCGTCGCCCCCAGGTCTTCTTCCAGCGACTGGATCTGCCGGCTCACCGCCGACTGGGTGAGGCTCAGCTCATCGGCGGCGGCACGAAAGCTCAGGTGCCGGGCCACGGCCTCGAAGGTGCGGATGGGGCCCACGGCGAGTGGGCGGCGGCGCAGGTTATTCATGATCTAAACGCATCAATGGCTTGTGCCCATATCATTGGACCGGGGTGCCGGAGCTGCCTATTCTCCAGCTATCGAATCGCAAGGAGCCACATCATGAGCCAAGCAACGATGACAATTTCGCAACAGTCCGGGCCTGCCGAGTGGGCCATGCCCGCCGGCGAGGCCCTGCGCCTGGACATCGGCCCGGGCGCCCGCGAGCTGCGCGTCACGCAGGGCCGCCTGTGGCTCACCCGCGATGGCGCAGCCGACGAGCCGGCCGAAGACCTGTGGCTGGCGGCCGGCGACAGCATCGCACTCGACTCGGGCAGCGAGTGGGTGATCGAAGGCTGGGGCGAGACGAGCTTCCAGCTCCTCGTGCCGCCGCGGGCCTGCCCCACCTTCGCGAAGCGGCTCAGCGCTTCCGCGCGATCGTCTTCTTCGCTGGGGCGGCTGTCGTTCTGGCGGCCGGAGCCGGCGCTGGGCTGAGCTTCGTCTTCCGGGCGGCGGCCTTGGCGGGTGCCGCCTTCCTGGCCGCCGGCTTCTTCGAGTTCAGCGCCTTGAGCGCCGCCTGCACCGCCATGCGCGCCCAGGGCTGCATCAGCACCGGCGATTCCAGCGCGTCGTCGGGTGCCGACCAGAAGCCGAGCACCACGCGCTTGCCGTCTTTCGTGTCGAAATCGAAGGGTTCGCAGCCGGCCGCTTCGAAGCGGGGCCGGGAATCGTCGTCCACCTTCAGGTAAAGCCGCTCCGCGGCGGCGATGCCGATGAAGAGGTCGTCGACGTAGAAGCCGTGGCCGCCGAACATGCGGCGCGAGCGCGCCGGCCCGAGCGGGCTCAGCAACTCCAGGCAGTGGGCGGCGAATTCGTTCGAGGAGGCCATGCGGGGCAGTGTGCCCAAAGGCTCGCGCTGCGTCAGCCGCTCTTGCCGGCTCCTGACAGGCCGCTCGCCAGCGGGAAGCGCACCACCACCCGCAGCCCATGCGGCTTCACCGATTGCAGCGCGACGTGGCCATGGCTGCGCTCCACGATCTCCTTCACGATCGCCAGGCCCAAGCCGCAGCCGTTGCCCTCGTGCGTGGCACGCACGAAGCGCTGGAAGATGCGCTCGTGTTCGCTCTCGGGCACGCCGGGGCCGGTGTCTTCCACCGTCAGCACGGCGTCATGCCCTTGCGCCTGCGCGCTCACGGTCACGCTCGCGCCGCGGCCGGCGTAGCGGATGGCGTTGTCGACGAGGTTCACCAGTGCCTCGCGGATCAGCATCGCGTTGCCCGTCACCGGCAGCGGCGTCTCGCCGTCTTCGCTGCCGAGGTCGATGCCGGCGGCGAGCGCACGCGGCACCTGCTCGGCGGCCACCTCGCGCGCCAGGCGCTGCAGGTCGAAGCGGGTGCGCGATTGCGCGGCGGCCGCCTCGGGCTCGGCGCGGGCGAGCGCGAGCAGCTGGCTCACCAGGTGCGCGCTGCGCGTGGCGCTCTCGTGCACGAGCTTCAGGCGTGCGCGCAGCTCGGGGTCGGTGGCGACGGTGGTGCTCGCCAGCGCGAGTTCGGTCTGGCTCTTCAGGCCCGCGAGCGGCGTGCGCAGCTGGTGCGCTGCATCGCTGATGAAACGGTTCTGCGCGTGCACGCTTTCGCGCACTTCGGCCAGCAGGGTGTTGAGCGCGAGCGCAAGGCTCTTCACTTCTTCGGGTGCGGCTTCGAGCTTGATCGGGGCAAGGTCGTTGGTGGCGCGGGCCTCCACCAGACTGCGCAGCCGCGCCAGCGGCGCGAGGCCGCCACGGATGCCGCCCCACACGATCACCGACATCAGCACGATCAGCAGCGACAGGGGCAGGGCGGTGTCGATCAGGATCTGCCGCGCCAGCTCTTCGCGGCTGGTGCGGCTTTTCGCCACCTGCACCAGCAGCGTCTGCGGCTTGCCCGGCTCGCCGTAGGCGAGGTAGAGCGCAACGACGCGCACGGCGATGTCGCGCCCCCCCTCGGCGCTGGGCGTGCCGACGCGCGCGCCGGTCTTGTCGTTGTGGCGGTCGTGCAGCGTGCCGTCGTAGAGGTAGGGCTGGTTGAGCTGCGGGTTGGGAATGCCGGTGGGCGCCGGCATCTGGCTGTTGCCGAGGATGAACTCGCCCGGTGGCGAACTCACCTTGTAGTAGAGGCGGTCGTCGGGGTCGGCCTCGATCACGTCTTGTGCGGCACGCGGGAAGTCGATGTAGAGGCCGCTGCCGCTCGGCTTCACCTGCCGCGCGAGCGCGCGTGAGGCGGTGGACAGGCTCGCATCGATGGCCTGGTTGGCATAACGCTCGGCAAGCTTGTAGGTGAAGATGGCCGCGGCCATCCACAGCACGAGCTGCGGCAGCAGCAGCCACAACAGCAGGTGGCGGTGCAGCGAGCGGGTGCCCGGGGTGAACCAGGCTTTCCAGCGTGTCACTTAAGTCTCGGTTTCGAGCAGGTAGCCCAGGCCGCGCACCGTGCGGATCGACACCTTCGAGCCTTCGAGCTTGCGCCGTAGCCGGTGGATGTAGACCTCGATGGCGCCGGGCGTCTGCTCGCTGGTGTCGCCCGTCCAGCCTTGCACGATCTGCTCCTTCGTGACGACCTTGTCGCGCTGCGTGAGCAGGAGGTCGAGCAGCGTCCACTCGCGCGGCGAGAGGTCGAGCGGGGTCTTGTCGATGCTCGCGCGGCGGGCTTCGCGGTCGAAGCGCAGCAGGCCGGCCTGTTGAGGCACGGCGGCGGCCGTCGCCCCGTGGGCACGGCGCAGCAGCGCGCGGATGCGCGCTTCGAGCTCGGGGAAGTCGAAGGGTTTGGTGAGGTAGTCGTCGGCACCGGCGTTCAGCCCGGCCACGCGCTGCTCCATGCCATCCCAGGCGGTGAGCACCATCATTGGCAGGGCCGGCTTGGCGGCGCGCACCTTCTTCAGCACGGTGAGGCCGTCGACCAGTGGCAGGCCGAGGTCGAGCACGCCGAGGTCGAAGTCGTGCTTGAGCAGCAGGTACTCGGCGACGGCGCCGTTCTCGGCCACCTCGACCTCGAAGCCGCAGCCCTTGAGGTTGGCGGTGAGGGCATCAGCGAGGATGGTGTCGTCTTCGGCGAGCAGGAGCTTCATCGGGCGGTCGTGGTCGATCGCCCGGGATGGTAAAGCCGCGGTGTTCACCGCCTCGGGGTGTTTGCCCCGAGACGGTGACTTCGCTTGAGGCTTAGAACCAGACTTCGACTTGTGCGCCGAAGCTTGTGCCACTCGTCTTCCCGTCGCCGATGCCGGTCACGCCACCAGAACCCGCTGCGGCGTTGGCGGCCTGGTTCCACTTGGCCGAGGTCACGTACAGGCGCAGCTCAGGGCGGTTGAAGAAGCCCGGGCCGGTCGACAGCGCCGGGCCCACGGTCAGCTTGCTCAGCTTCTGCGTCGCCGAGCCGTCAGGCTTCTTCTGCGAGTAGGCCGCCTCGGCCAGCAGCTTCAGGTGCTTGCTCATGGCATACGACACGCGGCCGCCGACGGTGGCCGAGTCGGTCTTCGCGCCGCCTTCCGCCTTGTCCTGCTGGAACATCGCCTGCGCCTGGCCGCCGAAGGGGCCCGCCTGCCAGTTGAAGCTTTCCACGATGCGCATGCCGCGCGCTGCCGACGGTGCGTTCAGGTCGCCGAAGTTGCCGTCGAGACCGGCCGAACCTTGCGCGTATTGCAGCCACAGGTTGTTGGTGGCGGTGGCGCCGATGGCCTGCGTGTGTTGCAGGCTCAGGCCGAAGCCATTGGTGCCCGCGGCTTCAGCGGCGACGGCGGGGCGCGAAGGCGTTTCCGGCGTGGTGGGTGTGCCCGGATCGAACGGCACGAAGGGCGATGCCGGCGTGGCGCTGAAATGGCCCTTGGTGAAGGTGCCGACGGCCGTCAGCTTGCCGCCCGGGTTCACGTCCAGGCCGGCCAGCGTCAGGTTCAGGCGCGAGCCGGGGCGGTTGTCGTTGTCGGTGCGGAAGAAGGCGAAGTTGAGCTTGCCCCCGGCGATGTCGACGATGCCGTCGGCACCTGCGCCCACGCCGGACAGGTTGGTGTAGAAGGTGTCGACGATGTGCACGTCGGCGCGCTGGTAGAAGCGCTTGCCGATCCAGAAGCTGGTGTTGGGGGCGATGTCGAAGCCCTTGCCTTCCACGTACATCTGGTTGATGCCGACCTTCTCGTCTTCGGTGTCGGTGCCACCGTTGTAGAGGTTGGTCATCAGGTGGGCCTTGTATTCCACCTCGTCCACCTTGCCGGTGTGGCTCAGCAGGAATTCACCGTAGAAGTCGCACTCGTTGCCGAGGCGGTACTTGAGGCCGGGGCCGTTCAGGCCGTAGCAGGCGCGCGAAGCGTCTTTCTTGGTGGCGCCAGGGCCGGCGCGGAAATAACCGCCGAAATCGACGGCGTGGGCCGAGCCGGCAGCAAGGGTCGTGGCCAGGGCGGCGGCCAGCGCCAGCGCGGTGGGCGCAAGGGGACGGAGGGCTGTCATTTGGAATGTCTCCAGGTGGTGGTTTTGGGAAAAGAGCGAAGCCATTGGTCGTGGGCTGGCGGGCCCTGGCTCCGGCGCGCATTGTTTTCAGAAACATTAACAAGATTAATTTGGTGTTAACCATGAGTTGCTGGAAAAGCACACCGTTTCCGGCGTTCGGGTGCTTCGCACGAGGCAAAAACCAAGGGTAAGCCCGAGGTTCAAGCAGTTAATTAAACGTTAATGTTTGGCCCCGATCGCCTTCGAGTGCTGCAGCCCCGACCCGATCTCCCCCGACACAACACACGACGGAGACTTGCGAATGACCCCCACCCGCTTGACCACACGCGCGCTGCACGTTGCTGCTGCCGCCACCCTGCTCTGTGCTTCTCTCTCGGCGCGCGCCGGCGAAGTGGAAGTGCTGCACTACTGGACCTCCGGCGGCGAGGCCAAGGCCGCATCGGCCCTGAAGGCCACGCTGCAGGGCAAGGGCCACAGCTGGAAGGACTTCGCGGTGGCCGGCGGCGGCGGTGACTCCGCCATGACCGTGCTCAAGTCGCGCGTGGTCTCGGGCAACGCCCCGGCTGCCGCGCAGATCAAGGGCCCCTCGATCCAGGAGTGGGGCAACGAAGGCGTGCTCGCCAACCTCGACGACGTGGCCAAGGCCAACAACTGGGACGCGCTGCTGCCCAAGGTCGTCTCCGACGTGATGAAGCACAAGGGCCACTACGTCGCCGTGCCGGTCAACGTGCACCGCGTCAACTGGCTGTGGGCCAACCCCGAGGTGCTGAAGAAGGCCAACGCCAAGATGCCGACCAACTGGGACGAGTTCTTCGTCACCGCCGAGGCGCTCAAGAAGGCCGGCGTGATCCCGGTCGCGCATGGCGGCCAGAACTGGCAGGACTTCACCACCTTCGAGTCGGTCGCACTCGGCGTGGGCGGTGCCGACTTCTACCGCAAGGCGCTCGTGCAGCTCGACGCCGGCAGCCTGAAGGGCGCCACCATGCAGAAGGTGCTCACCACCTTCCGCAAGGTGAAGGGCTACACCGACAAGAACGCCCCCGGCCGCGACTGGAACCTCGCCACCGCGATGGTCATCCGCGGCGAAGCTGGCATGCAGCTGATGGGCGACTGGGCCAAGGGCGAGTTCATCGCCGCCGGCAAGGCACCGGGCAAGGACTTCCTCTGCGCCGCTGCCCCCGGCACGGCCAACGCGTTCACCTTCAACATCGACAGCTTCGCGATGTTCAAGATCAAGAACACCGCCAACCTGCAGGCGCAGAAGGACATGGCCGCCGCCATCATGTCGCCCGAGTTCCAGGAGACCTTCAACCTGAACAAGGGCTCGATCCCGGCACGCCTGAACATGGACATGGCCAAGTTCGACGACTGCGCCAAGCTCAGCAGCAAGGACTTCGTGGCCACAGCCAAGAGCAACACGCTGGTGCCGTCGATCGCCCACGGCATGGCCGTGTCGTCTGCGGCCGAAGGCGCCATCAAGGACGTGGTCTCGCAGTTCTGGAACACCGACTCCATGACGCCCGAGCAGGCGATGGACCGTCTGGTGGCCGCGGCCAAGACCAAGTAATCGTTTGAGCGAAGAGGAGCAAGTCAGAAGCTTGTTCTTGGCGGGCTGCGTTACCGCGCAGCCCGCGCTTTTTCATCTCCCACTGGTAGTCCGATGAGTCCCGGTTTTGCCTCACGCCTGTCGCGCTGGATGCCCAAGCTGGCCGTTGCGCCCGGCTTCGCGCTGTCGTTCGCGTTCATCTACGGCCTGATCGCCTGGAACGGCGTGCTGTCGTTCTCGGCCTCGCGCCTCCTGCCCAACTACGAATGGGTGGGCCTCGCGCAGTACGTGTCGCTCTTCGAGAGCGAGCGTTGGCACGTGGCGCTCGTCAACCTCGGCATCTTCAGCGCGCTCTTCATCGGCGTGGGCCTGGCCCTCGGCCTCTTCCTCGCGATCCTGCTCGACCAGAAGATCCGCGCCGAAGGTGTGCTGCGCACCGTCTACCTCTACCCGATGGCGCTGAGCTTCATCGTCACCGGCACGGCGTGGAAGTGGATCCTGAACCCCGGCCTCGGCCTCGAGCACCTGGTGCGCGGCTGGGGCTTCGAGAGCTTCACGTTCGACTGGCTCGTCAACCCCGACATGGCGATCTACACCATCGTGATCGCCGGCGTGTGGCAGAGCGCCGGCTTCGTGATGGCGCTCTTTCTCGCCGGCCTGCGCGGCATCGATGATTCCATCCTCAAGGCCGCGCAGATCGACGGCGCCACGCTGCCGCGCATCTACTGGCGCATCGTGATCCCGAGCCTGCGGCCCGTCTTCTTCAGCACGCTGCTGGTGCTCGCGCACATCTCCATCAAGAGCTTCGACCTCGTGATGGCCCTCACCGCGGGTGGCCCTGGCTTCGCGACCGACATGCCCGCGACCTTCATGTATGCGATGAGCTTCTCGCGCGGCCAGATCGGCCTCGGTGCGGCCTCGGCCACCATCATGCTGTGCACGGTGGCGGCGATCGTCGTGCCGTATCTGTATTCCGAGCTGCGGGGGGCGCGTCGATGAAGCCCGCCACCCTCCACCGCATCGCCATCTGGTCGGTGCTGCTGCTCTTCGCGGCCTTCTTCCTGGTGCCGCTCTACGTGATGGTCGCCACGTCGCTGAAGGACATGGCCCAGGTGCGCGGCGGCAGCCTCCTCGACCTGCCGAACGGCCTCGACTTCAGCGCCTGGCGCAAGGCCTGGTCCGAAGCCTGCACCGGCACCGACTGCGGCGGCCTGAAGCCTTTCTTCTTCAACTCGATCCTGATGGTCGTGCCGGCGGTGCTCATCTCGACCGCGCTCGGTGCGGTCAACGGCTACGTGTTCGCCAAGTGGCGCTTCAAGGGCAGCGAGCTGATGTTCGGGTTGATGCTCTTCGGTGCGTTCATGCCGCTGCAGGTGGTGCTGCTGCCGATGTCGCAGGTGCTCGGCTGGTTCAACCTCGCCGACTCGATCTGGGGCCTCGTCATCGTGCACGTGCTGGTGGGTCTCGCGACCACCACGCTCTTCTTCCGCAACTACTACGTGGCGCTGCCCGACGAGCTGATCCGCGCGGCCATGCTCGACGGCGCGGGCTTCTGGCGCATCTTCTGGCGCATCGTGCTGCCGCTGTCGACGCCCATCCTCGTCGTCACGCTGATCTGGCAGTTCACCGCCATCTGGAACGACTTCCTCTTCGGCGTGGTGTTCTCCGCGGGCGATGCCAAGCCGGTGACGGTGGGCCTCAACAACATGGCCAACACCAGCAGCAGCGTCAAGGAATACAACGTGGACATGGCCGCCGCCATGATCGCCGCGCTGCCGACGCTCGCCATCTACGTGTTGGCAGGCAAGTACTTCGTGCGGGGCCTCACGGCTGGCGCAGTCAAGGGTTAATGAACTGACATGGGTGCACTTTCCATCAAGCAGGTCCGCAAGAGCTACGGGCCGGTCGACATCCTCAAAGGCATCGACCTCGAAATCGACGAGGGCGAATTCCTCATCCTCGTCGGGCCTTCGGGTTGCGGCAAATCGACGCTGCTCTCGATCATCGCGGGCCTGGACACGGCCACCTCCGGCAACATCCAGATCGCCGGGCGCGACGTGACGCACCAGCTGCCGCGCGACCGCGACATCGCGATGGTGTTCCAGAGCTACGCGCTCTACCCCAACATGAACGTGGCGCAGAACATCAGCTTCGCGCTCGAGATGCGCAAGGTCGGCAAGGCCGAGCGCGAAGCCGCCGTGGCGCGTGTCGCCAAGATGCTGCAGATCGAGCACCTGCTCGACCGCAAGCCCGCGCAGCTCTCCGGCGGCCAGCGCCAGCGCGTGGCGATGGGGCGTGCGCTTGCGCGCAACCCCAAGCTCTTCCTCTTCGACGAGCCGCTCTCCAACCTCGACGCCAAGCTGCGCGTGGAGATGCGCGCCGAGATCAAGCTCCTGCACCAGCGCACACGCACGACCACCGTCTACGTCACGCACGACCAGGTCGAAGCCATGACGCTCGGCGACCGCATCGCGGTGATGAAGGACGGCACCGTGCAGCAGTTCGGCACACCCGACGACATCTACAGCCGGCCCGCGACGAAGTTCGTCGCCGAGTTCATCGGCTCGCCCGCAATGAACATGGTGAACGCCGGGGTGGCGGCCGAGGGCCTGAGCGTGAACGGCCAGGCCATCGCGCTCACGCCCGAGCAGCAGCAGGCGCTGCGGGCCGCGGCACCGAAGAGCGGCTGCGTGCTCGGCGTGCGGCCCGAGTGCGTGCGGCTTGCCGACGCGGGGCTCGCCGGACGGCTGACGCTGCTGGAGCCCACCGGCCCCGACACCTACGCCTTTGTCGACACCGCCATCGGCCCGCTGGTGCTGCGGACCGGCGGGCGGGTGCCGCAGCGGGTGGGCGACGCGGTCCACATCGCGTGGGACGCGCAGGACCTGCACGTGTTCGACGCCGCCACCGACCGACGGCTCGGCTGACCCTCCTCAGCACGCGGTTTCTTCCTACGAACGCCTCTCGCCGGCGCCGATGCCGGCGCGGTGGGCGGCCGTTCACACTGCGGCGCAATCGATCGGCGCACGGTGCGCCGACGCCGCACAGAGGAGGGACGCCATGCCCGCCATACGCGAGGACGATGCCCAGGGCTTCCTGCGCCTGCTGCACGAGGCCGAGGGGCACGGCGTGATCTTTGCCGACGCCGAAGGCTTCATCACCGGCTGGAGCCCGGGCGCCACGCACATCACCGCGCTGCAGCCCGACGACGTGATCGGCCGCCCCTTCAGCAGCGTCTTCACCCCGGAAGACCGCGATGGCGGCATGCCCCAGCACGAGCTGAACGCCGCCCGCGCGATGGGCTGCTCGCAAGACGAGCGCTGGCACCCGCGCCGCGACGGCTCGCGCTTCTGGGCCAGTGGCCTCACCTATGCGCGGCACGATGACGAAGGACGCCTCGTCGGCTTCATCAAGATCTTCCGCGACGCGACCCACCTGCGCACGCGCATGAAGTACCTCGAGAACGTGCTGGAGGAGCGCAATGGCGAGCAGGCCGAGCGCAACACCTTCATCGCCGCCGTCGCCCACGAGTTGCGCGGCCCGCTGGCCCCCATTCGCAACGTGCTCGAGATCCTGCAGGCGCCGGGCGAGCTCGCGCCCCGCCACGAGGGCTTGCTGAAAATCCTCGACCGCCAGGTCGACTTCCTCACGCGCCTGGTCGAAGACCTGGTCGACCTCACCCGCGCCCGTGTGGGCAAGCTCAGCGTGCAGTACCAGCGGGTGGTGTTGCAGTCGCTCATCCAGGAGGTCGTGGCGGATGCGCGCCCCAAGGCCGAGGCCGCGGGCGTGTCGCTGAGCGCGGTGCTGCCCGAGCAGCCGCTGGAGGCCGAGGTCGATGCGGGCCGCATGCAGCAGGTCTTCGGCAACCTGGTGGCCAACGCGCTCAAGTTCACGCCGGCCGGCGGGCGGGTGTGGGTCACGGCCAGCGCCGACCAGACCCACTTCGTGGTGACGGTGAAAGACACCGGACGGGGCATCGCGAAGAACCTGCTGCCCACCATCTTCGATGTCTTCACGCAGGCCGATGGCGCGAGTTCGGCGCGTGGCGCGGGCCTGGGCATCGGCCTGTCGGTCGTGAAGGAGATCGTCAACCTGCACCGCGGCACGGTGGAAGTGCGCAGCGAAGGCGAGGGCAAGGGGGCGGAGTTCTCGCTGCGCATTCCCCTCACCGACGGCACGACCTCGGCCAGGGCCGAGGTGGCGGGCGAGCCTCCGCGCTGATGCAGCGAGGCTGGCCTCACGGCCTCAGGATCTTCTCCATCGGCCGGCCCTTGGCCAGCTCGTCCACCAGTTTGTCGAGGTAGCGGATCTTCTGCATCAGCGGGTCGTCGATGGTTTCCACCCGCACGCCGCAGACGACGCCCTGGATGAGCGCACGGTTCGGGTGGAGCGCGGGGGCCTCGTCGAAGAACGACCGGAAGTCGGTGCCGCGTTCGATCTGCCGCTTCAGGCCCGCGGCGTCGTAGCCGGTGAGCCAGCAGATGACCTGGTCGACTTCCGCCTCCGTGCGGCCCTTGCGCTCGGCCTTCTGCACGTAGAGCGCGTAGACCTTCGCAAACGCCATCGAGAAGATTCGGTCGTTGGCCATCGTCGGGTCTCCAGCGTGTGTTGGGGCAGCTGCGGATTCCAACACGGGCCGGCATTCGCTCGGCCGGCCCCATCGAAGCGGTGGGGTCAAGGCCTGATCGCGAGTTGTCGCACCAGCGCCTGCCAGGCGGGTGTGTGGGGGTCGGCCGCGAGACGCTCCCCGAGGGCGCCGGCCTTCAGCGCGGCGCACGGTCCTTGCGACGGCGGCGCGGGCGGCGTGTCGTGCAGGCAGGTCAGCAGTGCCATCGTCTGCCAGCGGTCGGGTCGCGAGAGGACACGCGCATCGCTGCGGCTGAGCGCTGCGTCGTCGCGCAGCGTCACCTGCGCCGGCATCATCCAGTGCGTGCCCAGCCCACCGCGCGAGCGCAGCAGCACCGGCATCGGCAGGTAGCTCACGGCGAGCCGGCCCGGGCCCAGCGCGTCGTAGGCGCGCGCGGTGCCGTCGGCCAGCTCCAGCATCAGCTGGCCCGAGAACTTGGCCGAGGCGCCCAGCATGGCGCCCACGCCGCGGTCGGGCTGGTAGTCGAACGACAGCGCCGAAGCGTCCACGACGAGCACTTGCAGGTCGGGCATTGCGTTGTGGCATGACGGTGGGTCGGCGCAATCGTCGACCAGGCTGCGCAGGGCATACAGCAGTGAGACGACACCGCGGTTCTCGGCCGCGCCGCCGTCGGTGACCCAGTAGCGGCGCACTGCACCGGCGTGCTCCACGTCGACCCCCGCGTTGGGGAACACCGGCGGGAAGTTCGCCGCCAGCGCGGCAGCGGCCGTCAGCCTGGTGCCTTCACCGCCCACCAGCAGGTAAGGCAGGCGCTCGTCGGGCGCGCAGGCCATGGCACGACGCGCGACCGGGAAGGCGCCGAGGTTGCGCAGGTTGGTGAAGGCCACGATGCCGCCGGAGGCGCTGCTGCGCCACGGCTCGGTGGCCCGTGACGATGCCGATGCCGGCGCACCCGGCGCCTGGCCGGCGGGGCAGGGCGCGAGCGCGTCGTCGGGCGTTGCCGGATGGCCGGCGAGCGTTGCGTTGAGGATGAGCCCGAGGTCGCGGATGCCGCTGAGGGCCGTGGGCGCGGGAGCGTGCGCGTCCAGCCCCCGCGCCAGGCTCTCCTGCAGCAGGTGCCCGGTGGTCTTGGCGCCCAGCACCTGCAGCTCCGCCACGCCGCGCAGCACGTCGTCGATGTAGGGCCGGGCCATCACCTCGATGAAGCGGCACCAGGGGTCTTCGCCTGCCTCGGGCTCCGGTTGCGCCGCCAGCCGCTCCAGCTCGGCCGGGCCGCAGGGCCGTGGCGTTGCGGCCACGAGCTCCGCCTGGTGGATCGCGAAGTAGGTCAGGGCGGCGCCACCGCCGGAGACTCCGCTGATCAGCACGACATCGCCGGCACGGCCGAGCTGCGCCAGGCCACGCAGCACCGAAGCGGCGTACAGCGCGGCGCGCGTGCCGCCCCCCGACACCGCGAGCGCGATCTTCGGGCGGCGGGCCGCGTTGCCGGTGACCACGAGCGTGCGCAGGTCCACCGGCTGCATCGCCAGGGCCTGGCCCACCAGCGCCTGCCCCTGCGCACCGGGTCGTTGCAGCTGCTTGCCCACGCGGTGCAGGCCGAAGGCCACGCCGAGCGCGAGCGCCAGCAGGCCGATGTTGAGCAGGTTGAAGTAGAGCTTGCAGCGCTTGTCCACCTCGGCCACGGCCATGTGGGTGCGGTAGGTCTCGTCGGGATCGTTGGCGCGCAAGGCGGTGTCGGCCAGGCGCTGGAAGAGGTCGTCGCGTTCGTACGGTTGCCATTGGCCGCACACGGTCTGGGAGTCGGGGTCGAGGTAGGCCCCGGTGACCACGAAGCGCCCGCCGGCAAACACCTCGATCGCGCGCCCCTCGGCCCGCACCCGGCTCGCCACCGCCTCCCGGTGCACGCGGTACGGCACCCATGCGCGGCGCTCGCCGGCCGGCACGGTGTCGTCGAGCAGCGGCAGCAGCCGCTCGGTGAGCGCCCGGTTGATCCAGTACTCGTACAGCCAGAACGCGCTGTAGGCCGCCACGATGTAGAGCGAGACCACCCGCGCCGAGGCGGTGTCGAGCAGCGTGCTCACGTAGTCGACGCCGGCCAGGCGCAAGAGGGCCAGGCCGATGATGGTGACCGACACCACGCCCTGGCCGCCGATGAGGAACATCTGCTTCACCACACGCACCGCCAGGTTCAGCCGGTCGTACATGCCCGCGAAGGTGAGGATGAGCCACGAGATGGCGAGCCACAGCGCCGCATACGCCGGCTGGGCGTAGTGCCGCGGCACGAGCACCACCGGCAGCGCCGGCAACAGCAGCAGGTGCAGCGGGTTGTACAGCGGTGCATTGACGAGCCCGTGCAGGAAGCGGCGCAACGAGGGCTCGGGCCGCCGCGGAGTGTCGAAGAGCTCGGTCCAGGCCAGCAGCCCGGCGAGCCGCGCTGCATGCTCGGCGCCCAGGCCCTTCAGCACCCAGTTCGCAAGCGGGAAGGCGAGCGCCGCCACCAGCAGCAGCACGAGCAGGATGGGCGCGAAGACATGCCGGTACGGCGCCGCGTCGGCTTCGAGCGACGCCGGCCCCGACTGCCACCACAGCAGCCCGCTCAGCACCGCCAGCACCAGCCATTGCAGGCCCAGCAGCCCCTGGCCCTGCGACCTGCGGCCCGGCCACAGCCGCACGCAGGCGAGGTAGGCCAAAAGGCCCGCCGCCGCGGCGGCCGCCACCGGCAGGCCGCGCCAGCGCGGCGTTGGGCCGAGCATCGTGAAGAGGATCGCCGGCAGCATGCACAACCAGGGCACGAGCGAATGCCCCTGCGCGAAGAGACGCTGCCAACGGCCATGGAAGCTGCGCCCGGCGATGCGATCGAGGTGGCGCGTCAGGCGGTCGATCGCCGACGGCAGGCCCACGCTCAGGATGGCGAGCAGTCGCCCGTGCGCCGGCTTCGGGCCGCGCTTGACCCAGAGGTCTTCCCAGACCCGCTCCAGCGTGGCGCGGCGGTGGCAATCGCAGTCGAAGTCGGGTGGGGTGTCGGTTCGGTGCATGTGCCGCTTGTGGCAGATGCACCCACCCGCGACCTTGCGAAAACGCAAGGTCGCTCGACGCGCACGCTCAGCCCTTGAGCGCGGCCTCGATGGTGGCGATGTCGATCTTCTTCATCGTCATCATCGCGTCGAAGGCCCGCTTCGCGGCCTTGGGGTCGGGGTGGGCGATGGCTTCCATCAGCACGCGCGGCGTGATCTGCCATGAGACGCCCCATTTGTCCTTGCACCAGCCGCAGGCGCTTTCCTCGCCGCCGTTGTCGACGATGGCGTGCCACAGGCGGTCGGTCTCGGCCTGGTCTTCGGTGCTCACCTGGAACGAGAAGGCTTCGGTCTGCTTGAAGGCCGGGCCGCCGTTGAGGCCCAGGCAGGGAACGCCCATCACGGTGAACTCGACGGTGAGCTCGTCGCCCTGCTTGCCGTCGGGGAAGTCGCCCGGGGCGCGGTGCACCGCGCCCACGCGGGTGTCGGGGAAGGTCTTGGCGTAGAAGGTCGCGGCCTCCAGGGCGTTGCGTTCGTACCAGAGGCAGATCGTGTTCTTGGCGGGCATGTCATCTCCTTCGTGATGGAGGGGTGGTGGAGCGTGGCAACGTGCGTGCCGCAGCGGGCAGCAGCGAGGCCACGTACTGGCGCAGGTGCGCGATGGCGCGTCGGGCGGCCGCGGCGTCGTCCTGCGCCTTGGCGAGGATGAAAGCGCCCTGGATGGCCGCCTGCGCGAAGAGCGCCACGTCGAGTGGTACCCACTTCGCCTTCGGCGCATGAAGGCGCTTGGCCTCGATCAGGTCAGCCTCGACGGTGCGGGCATGGAAGAGGATGGCGCGGTTGCACGCGTCGCGGATGTCGGGGTGCGTGGCGTAGGTCTCCTGCACCATCGTGCCGAGCAGGCAGGTGAAGTCGGGCAGCTCGCCCTCGATCAGCGCGGCGCGGAAGTCGATGTAGGCGAGCACACGGTCGCGCGGGTCGGCCTTCTGGTGGAAGGGCGCGGCCTCGAAGAGATTGCCGGTCAGGCCCGTCCAGTGCTCGGTGGCGGCAATGGCCAGGTCGTCCTTGCCCTTGAAGTGGTGGAAGAAGCTGCCCTTGGTGACGCCCGCCTCGCGGCAGATGTCATCGACCGAGCTGCCCGCATAGCCCTGCGCGCGGATCACATGCAGTGCCGCGTCGAGCAGCTTTCGCCGGGGGCCGGTGGCCAGTTCGATCATGCGCCGCGTTCCATGCCGTGAAGGTCCATACCGATTGGTATGGCACGGTACATACCAATCGGTATGGCGTCAAGCGGCCGCGCCCGCGGCGCCCTGCTCAGGGCGTGGTCTTCTTCAGCATCGCGCCCATCTGCTGGTGAATCAGGTTGATCGCCTTGAGCGGGCGGATCATCACCTTGAACTCGACGATGCGGCCGTCGTCGTCCCACTTGATCATGTCGACGCCGTTGACCGCGATGCCGTCGATCTCGACCTGGAACTCGAGCACCGCGTCGCGCGGGCCGGCGATCTCGCGCACGTAGCGGAAGGTCTCGTTGAAGAAGACGTGGAAGGCCGCCGCGAGGTACTGCGTGGTGATCGCCTTGCCGAGCTGCGGGGTGTGGACCACGGGCGAGTGGAAGACCACGCCATCGGCGAGCAAGGCGTCGAGCCCCTTCACGTTGCGGGTCGAGACCAGGTCGTGCCAGGTGGCGAGAGTGGCGATCGTCATGGGTGTGCTCCGTGCCCTGCGGAAGCAAGGCGCCCGGCCACTATAGGCGCGCCGGTCACGCCACCTTCTGCAACCAGCGGCCGAGCATCGCGCCGAGTTTCTCGATCGTGCAGGGCTTGGTGAGGTAGTCGTCCATGCCGGCCTGCTGGCACTGCGCCGCGTTGCTCGACAGCACGTTGGCCGTGAGCGCGACGATGGGCACGCGCGGGCGCCCGCTCGCTTCTTCCTCGGCACGCCAGGCGGCCGATGCCGCGTAGCCCGACATGCCGGGCAGCATGCAGTCCATCAGCACCAGGTCGTAGTGGCGGCTGCGCAGGCGCTGCAGCCCTTCCTTGCCGTCGATGGCGATGTCGCACGAGCAGCCCAGGCGGGCGAGCTGGGCCTCGGCGATCATGGCGTTCACCGGGTCGTCTTCGACGACGAGGATGTGGCAGCCCTCGTGTTCGGCCCCTTGCGTCTCGGTGAGCGGCGTCGCGCCGCTGTTGGCGAAACGCTCATGCACCTGCTGCCCGATCGGCTGCGGGTGCACCGCGCCTTCGGCGGCCACCTGGAGCGGCAGCTCGAACCAGAAGGTGCTGCCCTGCCCGGGCGTGCTGACGAAGTCGATGGTGCCACCCATCAGCTGCACGAGCCGCTGCGAGATCGCCAACCCGAGCCCGGTGCCACCGAACTTGCGGGCCACCGACCCGTCGGCCTGGGTGAAGGGCTGGAAGAGCGTCTCGCGCGCTTCCGCCGCCACGCCGCTGCCGGTGTCTTCCACCTGGAAGCGCACGAGCACGCGGTCGGTGCCCACCCGCCCGCGCTGGCTGACCGACAGGTGCACATGGCCGCGGTCGGTGAACTTGATCGCGTTGCTGGTGAGGTTGACGAGCACCTGCCGCACGCGGTTCAGGTCGCCTTCCACGGCCGCGGCCACGCCGGTCGAGGGCAAGGCGTCGAGCGCCAGGCCCTTCTTCGAGGCATAGCCCATGAAGAGGTCGCGCACCTCGTGCAGCACCTCTGCGGGCGAGAAGGCGCTCGGGAAGAAACGCAGCTCGTCGGCCTCGATCTTCGAGAGGTCGAGGATGTCGTTGATGATGCCGAGCAGGTTGTGCCCCGACGACATCAGCGTGCGCGTGAGCTGCGCCTGGTGCGGGGTGAGCGGAGTCCGCGCGAGCAGGTCGGCCGTGCCGAGGATGCCGTGCATCGGCGTGCGGATCTCGTGGCTCATGGTCGCAAGGAATTCGCTCTTCGCCTTGTTGGCGCTCTCGGCCTGCACCCGCAGGCGCTGGTTTTCCACCATGTGCTGCTCGCGCCGCTGCAAGGAGTGCGACAGCGACCGGAAGACTGCCGCCAGGCACACCGCCACGAGGCCCACCAGCAGGCCGATCATGATGCTCTGCGTTTGCCACTCGCCGAGGAAGACGTCGTTGTCGACCACCACCGCCGCCACCACCGGGTGCCCCTCGGCCCAGTCGAAGCTGGCGAGGCTGCGCCACGGCGCGTGGGGGTCGGCGTCCCACGGCGTGGCCACCGGGTAGTCGGGGGTGCCGGGCAGGGGCAGGCGGTCGCTGCCGAGCTGGCGGTAGTGGCCTTCGGGGCGCAGGCGGTGGCCCAGCAGGCCGTCTTCGGCCGGCGCGCGCACCAGCACCACCCCGTCGTCGCGCAGCAGCGTCACCGTCACCGGGTGGCCCTGGCTCGTGGAGGACCCGAAGGCGCGCTGCCCGCGCACCTGGTCGTAGAAGCGCGAGAAGTAGCGACTGGCCAGCCCCACCAGCACCACGCCGAGGAAGTCGCCCGAGCGGCTCTCGAGACGCCGCGCGAGGTAGAAGGTCCAGTCGCCGCGCGCGCGGTTCTGCACCGGCGCCGCGATGAAGGCTTTGCTGTAACCGGCGCGCGCCACCTGGAAGGCCTCGCGGTCACGGATCTGGATCGCCGGCGCCGGGAACTGCCGCGAAAACGCGACCAGCTCCCCCTCGGCATCGAAGATCGAGATCACGTCGAGGCCCGACAGGCTTTCGGTGCGGGCGCGCAGCCGCTCGTGCGTCGGGCGGTCGCCGAGCGCGCTGCGCAGGTCGGCCGCGTCGCGCGGCGCGCTGGCGGCGATCTCGGTGGCCAGGGTGTCGAGCACGTAGCGGGCGGCGTCGAGCGCCTGCGAGGCATGGGCCGAGATGGCCACGGCCCGGTTGTCGACATGTTGCTGCGCCGAAAGTTCGGCCGCCTGCCGCAGCCGCCAGATCGACAGCCCGCCCGCCAGCAGCACGCCCGCCACGAGCAGCACACCGAGCGCAGCGGTGGCGCGGCTCGTCGCGTCGATGCCGCGAAAGACGAGCAGGACGGATCGGCGGGGCATGGGCAACCTCCTGTCCGCTTCATGGCGAAGCGAACAGGGTGGGTGCGGCAAACGGCTTGCCCGCCGTTCTGCGTGGCGGGACCTAGCGGCCCGACACCAGCCGCAGGCCCAGCGCGATGAACACGGTGCCGGCCAGGCGGTCGAGCCACTGCCCGGCGCGCGGGGTGCGGTTCAGCCAGGCGCCCACGCTGCCCGAGAAGTAGCCGAGCAGGCTGAAGAGCAGCGCCGCCTGCAGCGTGAAGACGAGGCCCAGCAACGCGAGTTGCCCTTCCACCCGGCCTTGCGCCGGCACCACGAACTGCGGCAGGAACGACAGGAAGAAGAGCACCACCTTCGGGTTGATGGCATTGGCCAGGAGGCCCTTCAGGAAAAGCCGCGTCAGCGACGCCGGCTCTGCCGCCGCCGCGCCCACGCGGCCAATGCCGGCGCTGCGCAGCGCACCGATGCCCAGCCACACGAGGTAGCCCCCGCCGAGCCACTTGAGCAGCGTGAAGGCGGTGGGCGACGCGGCCACCAGGGCGCTCACCCCCACCACCGCGAGCAGGGTGTGGCTCAGGCAACCGATGGCGCAGCCGAGGCCGAAGGCGATGCCCGGGCGCCGCCCGCGCGACATGCCGATGCTCAGCACCATCAGGTTGTCGGGCCCCGGCGTCGCGGTGAGCAGCACCGCGGCGAGGAGGAACGCGAAGGTCTGGGCGGCGGTGAGCATCGCGCGATCGTAGCGGGGTGGCCTCGCGCCCGCGTACTCGCCGCAGCTCAGGCTCGCTTCGACGACGCCAGCGTCACCCCGGCCAGCACGAGCACCGTGCCGACCAGCAGCGTGAGCGTGAAGGGCTCGTTCAGCACCCACACGCCCATCGCGATGGTCGACACCGGGCCGACCATGCCGACCTGCGCGGCCAGAGCCGAGCCGATGCGCTCGATGGCCATCATCACCATCAGGATGGGCGCCACGGTGCAGGCCACCGCGTTGAGCGCCGACCACCACAGCACCGGCTCGGGCACCGCCAGCGCTGCGAGCGGCCGCACGGCCACGAAGTGCAGCAGGCACAAGACGCAGGCCACGCTCGACGCGAGCCCGGTGAGCCGCAGCGCGCCCACACGCTGCACGGTCTCGCCGCTCGCAATGAGGTAGATCGAATAGCTCACCGCGCTGGCAAACACCAGCGCCGCGCCGAGCGCGATGTGCCGGCCTTCGGCGTGCCACTCGCGGCCGAAGACGAGGGCCGTGCCGCCGTAGCTCACCGCTGCCGCCACCCACTGGCGCCGCGTGACCGGCCGCTTGACCCACAGCACCGAGAGCACCATCACGATGGTCGGGCCGAGGTACAGGATGAGCCGCTCCAGGCTCGCGCTGATGAACATCAGCCCATAGAAGTCGAGCATGCTCGACGCGTAGTAGCCCGAGAAGCCGAGCCCCAGCACTGCCAGCAGGTCGCGCCGCGTGAGCCCCGGCTGGCCGCGCCCGGCCCACAGTGCCATGGCGAGGAACATCGGCAGGGCGATCAGCATGCGCCACGCGACCACCGTCACCGCGTCGACGCCGTGCTGGTACATGAGCTTGGCGAGGATGGCCTTGCCCGAGAAACCGATGGAGCCGGCCAGCGCAAGCGCGATGCCCAGGCCGGAAGCAGGCAGCGCGGTGAAGGCAGGGAGGGCGGTTCGTGTGTTCATGGCCTGCCCACTGTCGGGCCGCCGGATCCTTCTGTAAATTCGTTCCTCAGGAAGGTTTCCATACGCCAAACCTATGATCAATTTCCGTCTCGTGCGACACCTGTGGCTCTTTCTTGCGGTGGCCGAAGAGCAGAACTTCGGGCGTGCCGCTCGGCGGCTGGGCATGTCGCAGCCACCGCTCACCGAGCAGATCCAGGTGCTGGAGCAGGCGTTGAAGGTGAAGCTCTTCGAGCGCTCGCGGCGCGGCGCGCAACTCACGCATGTGGGGCGGGCCATCCTGCCGGCGGTTCGCAAGTTCGCCGACCAGCTGGAGCACCTGGAAGTGGCGGTGCGCGAGGCGGTGAGCGGCCAGTCGGGCACGCTCACCATCGGCGCCATCTCGTCGGCGCTGCTCGAAGTGGTGCCGCCGCTGCTGGAGCGGCTGCGCGCCCAGCGCCCCGACCTCAGCATCTCGGTGCGCGAGATCGACAGCGCCGAAGCCCTGCCCGCGCTGCACGCCGGTGACATCGACCTCGCGTTCGCGCGCATCCAGCCCGACCCGCACGAGGCGATCGAGACGCTGCCGATGGCGCGCGACCGCCTCTCGGTGGCGCTGCCGAGCTCGCACCCGATGGCCCGGCGCCGCAGCATCAAGCTCGCGTCGCTGGTTGACGAGGTGTTCGTGATGTTCGAGCGGCGGCTGAGCCCGGTCTACTTCGACAGCATCGTCGCCGCCTGCCAGGCGCAGGGCTTCTCGCCGCGCATCCTGCGCGAGGTGCGCAGCGTGACCACGCAGGTCGCCTTCGTGGGCTGCAACCAGGGCATTGCGCTCGTGCCGTCCGACATGCGCGCGCTCGCGCCGGAAAACGTCACGCTGCGCCCGCTCGTGGAGCGCATCGACACCGTGGCCACCGTCGCCGCGTGGAACACCACCCGCATGACGCCGGCCCTTCAGGTGGCGGTCGACGTCATCCAGGCCGCACAGGTCACAGCCGCGAGAGCACCTGCCGCACCGCGTCGTAGCCGACCGGCTTCGTGAGGTGCGCGTCGAAGCCCGCGTCGAGCGAGCGGCGCTGGTCTTCGCGGGCGCCGCGGCCGGTGACGGCGATCAGCAGGGCCGGCGCGTGGCGCGGGTCGCGCCGCAGGGCGGCGGCGACCTCATAGCCGTTCATGCCCGGCATCTCGATGTCGCAGAACACCGCCTGCGGCATGAAATCTGAGGCCTCGTCGAGGCCGGTGCGGCCGTTGTAGGCGCGGTGCGTGTCGTGGCCGTGCGCTTCGAGCAGCATCGAGAGCGTCTCGGCCGCATCGCGGTTGTCGTCGATCACCAGCACGCGCAGGCGCTTCTCGGCATGCGCGCCGTCACCCGCGCCTTCGGTGCGGGCGTCGTCGGCTCCCACACGTTCGAGCGCCGGCATGGTCAGGGTGAAGCACGAGCCCCGGTCGGCGCCCGCGCTGTGCGCCTGCACCGAGCCACCGTGCAGCTCCATCAGCCGGCGCACCAGCGCGAGGCCGATGCCGAGCCCGCCCTGCGCGCGGTCGAGCGTGCGGTTGACCTGCGCGAACATGTCGAACACCTGGTGGAGCATGTCTTCCGGGATGCCCACGCCGTTGTCTTCGACGATCACCTTCACTTGCCCGTCGTCGTGCCGCATGCGCACGGCGATGTGGCCGCGGTCGGGCGTGTACTTGGCGGCGTTGTTCACGAGGTTGCTCACCACCTGCGCGAGCCGTGCCGGGTCGCCGTACACCCACACCGGCTGCTCGGTGAGCGTCACCACGAGCGTGTGCTTTGCCGCGTCGACCATCGGCTGGCTGCCTTCGAGTGCCACGCGGATCACGTTGCGCATGTCGGTGCGTTCCTTGTGCAGCACCACCTTGCCGGTGGAAATGCGCGAGATCTCGAGCAGCTCGTCGATGAGCTTGACCATCTGCACCATCTGCCGCTCCATGATCTCGTAGAGGCGGCGTGTCTGCGCGTCGGCGCCCGGCGTCTTCGAGAGGATCTGCAGCCCGGTGCGGATGGGCGCGAGCGGGTTGCGCAACTCGTGCGCCAGCGTGGCGAGGAACTCGTCCTTGCGCCGGTCGGCCAGCATGAGCGCCTGCTCCGCACGTTTCTGCTGCTCGATCTGGTCGCGGATGCGGTACTGGTTGCGGCGGTCGCGCAGGGCCGACTGCACCGCGCTGATCATCGAGCGGGTGGACACCGGCCGGTCGAGCACGGTCACGTTGTCGAGCAACTCCAGCATGCGGTTGCCGGCCGGCGAACTGCCGGCGTTGCGGATCAGCACCACCACCGGCAGGTGCGACCACGCGGGCTGGCGGTCGAGCGCGCTCGACAAGGTGGGCATGTCCGGCCGCGACAGCGTGGCTTCGGTGAAGAGCAGGGCTCCCGCGCCGCGCTCCATCTCGGCAATGAGCGCCGGGATGCTGTCGCAGATGCAGCACGCGATGCCCTGGCCTTGCAGCAGGCCCTGGGTGACGTCGCCGTCGCGCCGTGTCACGGGCACGACCAGCACGCGCTCGTCGAGGCGGGTGTCGTCAGAGGGCATCGAGCCCGCGCGGCACCGGCTTGTCGCCAGACCCGGGTTGCAGTTCGGTGGGAACGCCGGTGAGCACGCCGCGCAGATGCATCAGCGGCTCGCTCAGGTGCACGCCGTCGCTGTCGAACCACATGCGCCGGATCGAGTCTTCATGGCGGCCGCTGCGCTTCTTGACCACCGAGATGGCCTTCCTCACGCTGCCGTCGTGCTCGTACATGCGCAGCACCACCACCGAGTCGGCCAGGTAGCTCGCATCGATGGGCGAGCGCATCGCGGGCCCGAGCATGCCGCTCTGTGCCGCCACGAGGAAGGTCACCACGCCATGGTTGTTGAGGTAGGCCAGCAGCTCGTGCAGCTGCGCGGTGAGGAACTTGTCTTCCGGCAGGGCGTTGAGGTAGCCGTTGAGGCTGTCGATGACGACCACGCGGGCCTGGTCGGACTCCACCGCGTGCCGGACCCGCTGGGCAAACTCTCCCGGCGAGATCTCGGCGGGGTCGATCTGACGCACTGCGATCTGGCCGGGCCCCGGCCCCTCGTTGACCGGCATGCCCAGCCCTCGGGCCCGGTCGAACAGGATGGCCTGGGCCTCCTCGAAGCTGAAGATGGCTGCGTGGTCGCCGCGCAGCGTGGCGGCATGCGCGTACTGCAGCGCGATGGTCGATTTGCCCGATCCCGGCGGGCCGACGAGCAGCGTGGTGGTGCCGCGGTCGATGCCCCCGCCCATCAGCGCGTCGAGGCTCGGCACGCCGCTGGGCACCTTCTCGCGGGTGAAGCTCGCGCCGTGCTCGGCGGCCGACAGGCGCGGGAAGACGGTGATCCCGCCCTTGCCGATGATGAAGTCGTGCACGCCGCTTCGGAAATCGCTGCCGCGAAACTTCACCACCCGCAGTTGCCGCAAAGTGCGACCGTAGGCCGGTGTCTGCGAGTCGAGCGAGATCACGCCGTGGGCGATGCTTTGCAGCTGCATGTCCGAGCCCTCGCCGGTGCGGTCGTCCAGCAGCAGCACGCTGCAGCTGTAGGCGCCCAGGAACTGCTTGATGCCCAGGATCTGCCGCCGGTAGCGCAGCGAACTCTGCGCCAGCAGCCGCAGCTCCGACAGCGAGTCGAGCACCACGCGGCGAGGCTTGAGTTCCTCGACCTTGGCCAGCGCGCGGCGGGTGGTGGCGCCCAGCTCCACCTCCGACGGGTGGTACATGGTCAGCTCGCCTTCGCCGTCGACCTGCATGTTGTCGGCCAGCAGCTCCAGGATCTCGATGCCGTCGAGCGACCAGCCGTGCGAGCGGGCGTTGTCGATCAGCTCGTGGCGGGTCTCCGACAGCGTGATGTAGAGACAGCGTTCGCCGTGACGCACGCCTTCCAGCAGGTATTGCAGGGCGAGCGTCGTCTTGCCTGCGCCGGGGTTGCCTTCGAGGAGGTAGATGCGGCCGTCGACCAGGCCGCCGTGGAGGACGAGGTCCAGGCCTTCGATGCCGGTGGCGGCCCGCGGGATGGGGGTCTCGGAGTGTTCTTGCATAGGTGCCCCGCCAATCAGGGCGACTCGGTTGCGCTTGGTCAGCTCGTCGAGCAAACGGCGTTCCCACTGCGGCGAGGGTTTTCACCCATCGCACCCGGACTCCGCACGCAGGCTCACAACACGCCGGCGCACCCCGCCACCCCGCACCGGCAGCTCAAGCGGCCGCGGTGGTGCGTCTCCCCATAGTTCACCGTCAGCTCGTCGCCGGGGGCGATGTTGCGCAGGGCATAGAACTCCACGCGGCCCTGGTTGACCTTGAGCGCGGTGTTGGGCCGGCACGAATGGTTGATGAAGCGCAGCGCATCGGTCGACTGCGAGGCATCGATCGCCCGGCGCGCCGACACCGCGATCATCATGATGCGCATCTGGCCGCGGCTGCGCGCCGCGGCTTCCTGCTGGCTCACCGGCTCGCCGCGCACCTCGCCGATCTTGCGCCGCGCCGGGATGGGCTCGGCGGCAAATACGCCCTGGCCGTCGATGACGCTCGGGCCCACCGTCAGCTTGAATTTCTGCGGGTCGGCCGGCACGCCGCGCGGGCGCTGCACGGACGGCGGGGCCGGTGGGGCCTCGGCGGCAGCGGGCGTGAGAACGGTGATGCGCGGCATGGGGTTGATTGTCGGGTGGGCTGGATAAGATGAATCTTTCTGGAGACCCACATGAAATCACGCGCCGCCGTGGCCTTTGCAGCAGGCCAGCCCTTGCAGATCGTCGAGATCGACGTCGCCCCGCCGAAAGCGGGCGAAGTGCTCGTCAGGATCACCCACACCGGCGTCTGCCACACCGATGCGTTCACGCTCTCGGGCGACGATCCCGAGGGCCTCTTCCCGGTGGTGCTGGGCCACGAAGGCGCGGGCATCGTGGTCGAGGTGGGCGAGGGCGTGACGAGCGTGGCGCCCGGCGACCATGTGATCCCGCTCTACACCGCGGAGTGCGGGCAGTGCCTCTTCTGCAAGAGCGGCAAGACCAACCTGTGCGTGGCGGTGCGGGCCACGCAGGGCAAGGGCGTGATGCCCGACGGCAGCTCGCGCCTCTCCTTCGAGGGCAAGCCGCTCTACCACTACATGGGCTGTTCGACGTTCAGCGAGTACACCGTGGTGGCCGAGGTGTCGCTCGCGAAGATCAACCCGAAGGCCAACCCCGAGCAGGTGTGTCTCCTGGGCTGCGGCGTGACCACCGGCCTCGGCGCGGTCAAGAACACCGCCAAGGTGCAGCCGGGAGACAGCGTGGCCGTTTTCGGCCTCGGCGGCATCGGCCTCGCGGTGGTGCAGGGCGCGAAGATGGCGAAGGCCGGCCGCATCATCGCGATCGACACCAACCCGTCGAAGTTCGACCTCGCCCGCACCTTCGGCGCCACCGACTGCGTGAACCCGAAAGACTTCGACAAACCCATCCAGCAGGTGATCGTCGAGATGACGGGCTGGGGTGTCGACCATTCCTTCGAATGCATCGGTAACGTCAACGTGATGCGTGCGGCGCTCGAATGCGCGCACCGCGGTTGGGGGCAGTCGGTCATCATCGGCGTGGCCGGCGCGGGGCAGGAGATCTCCACCCGGCCCTTCCAGCTCGTCACCGGCCGGCGCTGGCTGGGCACCGCCTTCGGCGGCGTGAAGGGCCGCAGCCAGCTGCCCGGCATGGTGGAAGACGCGATGGCCGGCACCATCGAGCTGGCGCCCTTCGTCACCCACACCATGCCGCTCACTGGCATCAACGAAGCCTTCGACCTGATGCACGAAGGCAAGTCGATCCGCTCGGTGGTTCATTTCTGATGGAGCGCGTCGAGCAGCACGCGAGCTTCGGCGGCCGGCAGGAGGTGTGGAAACACGCCTCGCCCGTGCTCGGCTGCGAGATGAAGTTCGCCGTCTACCTGCCGCCCGCGGCGCTGCGCGGCGAGCCGTGCGCGGTGCTCTACTGGCTCTCGGGCCTGACCTGCACCGAACAGAACTTCATCACCAAGGCCGGCGCGCAGGCGCATGCGGCGCAGCACGGGCTCATCGTCGTCGCCCCCGACACCAGCCCGCGCGGCGAGGCGGTGCCCGACGACCCGGCCTACGACCTGGGGCAGGGCGCGGGCTTCTACCTCAACGCCACGCAGGCACCGTGGGCCGCGCACTACCGCATGCAGGACTACGTGGCCGAGGAGCTGCCGGCGCTGGTGGAGCGGCACTTTCCGGCGTCGAGCGGGCGCGGCATCTTCGGCCACTCGATGGGCGGGCACGGCGCGCTCGTCACGGCGCTGCGCCACCCGGGGCGCTACCGGAGCGTGTCGGCCTTCTCACCCATCGTGGCGCCCACGCAGGTGCCGTGGGGGCAGAAGGCGCTCACGGCCTATCTCGGCGACGACCGCGACGCCTGGCGCACGTGGGATGCGGTGGAACTCGTGAAGACGGCGACCGAGCGGCTAGCGCTGCTCGTCGACCAGGGCGAGGCCGACGAATTCCTCGCCACCCAGCTGCGCCCCGAGTTGCTGCAGGCGGCCTGCGCGGCGGCCGGCCACCCGCTCACGCTGCGCCTGCAGCCGGGCCACGACCACAGCTACTACTTCATCGCGAGCTTCCTGGGCGAGCATTTCGCCCACCATGCCCGTCACCTGCTGGCGTGATCGGTGGGGAGCAGGCTGCGCAAGGCGATCGCCCCTGCCAAGGCCGCCGCCGCCGACAAGAGCCAGGCGAGCCAAGGGGTGGCCGACAGGTCCACCCCACCCGTCAGCACCACTGCGGTGTTGACTGCGGCGTGCAGCGCGATGCACGGGATGAGCGAACGCGAGCGTTCGTACAGCCAGCCGAGCAGGAGGCCGAGGAAGAAGGCCAGGAAGAACTGGTAGACGTTGAGGTGGGCCGCGCCGAAATAGAGTGCCGAATAGCCGATGGCCACACCGCGTGGGTAGAGCTCCAGAAACGCCCGCAGCAGGATGCCGCGAAACAGCATCTCCTCGAAGAGCGGTGCGAGCACGCAGGTCGCGATGACGGCGGGCAAGGTCAGCGCCGTCATGCCCGAGAACGCCTCTTGCTCCCAGGACGAGACGGGCAGCATGAACTCGAGCGCGTCGATGAGCGCCACGTCGAGCAGCACCACCAGCGGCAGGAGCAGCAGGATCGGCGGCACCAGCAGGAAGAAGGTCGCGGGCATCGAGGCCTTGCCCGGGTGCAGCAACTCGCGGTAGCCGATGCCGAGAAGCTGCGTCACCACCGCCACGATGACGCCGTTCGACAAGAGCATCGTCAGCGTGGCCACCTGCTCATGGCTCAGGCCGAGCGTGTGCCGCGCGTCGTAGAACGCGGCGCCGATCACGTACTGGAAAAGAAACCCCGCGAGCAGCAGCAGGGCGGCCTGCGCGGCCGAGGGAAAGGCTTTGATGTTCAGGCCTCGCCCTGGAAGAGCCCGACCACGAACGCGAGCACGAAGACCGCCGCGAGGAAGGCGACGAAGCTCAGCAGCGCATAGAGGATCGGTTTGCCCCAGCCCTTGCGCGGATACGTGGTGCCGAAGCGGCCCGCCACATGGGCGACCTGCAGCTTGGCGCTGAGCATGTACCACGCCACCAGCAGGCCGATGCCCGCGCCGCGGAAGGCGAGGTCCACGCTGCGCGATTCGGGCAGCACGATCCCCAGCACGAAGAGCACCGCGAAGAAGGCGATGCTCGCGATCAGCCATTGCTTCGACTGCGCCGCCTTCTCCGGCTCACCCAGGGCCTGCCAGTTCTTCATCTGCACCGCCGCGCCGAAGATGGGGCTGAAGAGCAGGCTCCATTTCGCGGCGGCGCTGGGGTTCCACAGCGCGGGTGAGGCTTCGGCTGGGCGCGGTGCGACGTCTTCGACATTGGCGGTGGGAGGTGCGTAGGGGTTCGAGCTCATGCTGGGTGTGGTGTGGCTGAAAAGGAACGGTCAGGTGCCGCTGCGTTGCTGAGACAAGAGCCTGAAGGCGAGCGCGCCGAGAACCAGGCCCATGACATACCGCTGCACGGCAAGCCAGAACCGATTCCTGGCGAACCAGCTTGCAATGCCAGCGGCAGAAAGAGTGACCGCAAGATTCACGGAAGATCCGATGACGATCTGCGTGCCGCCGAGGAGAAGGCTCTGCGCGAGCACGGAGCCGGCCTGGGGCGAGATGAACTGCGGCAAGACTGAGAGATAGAAGATGGCGACCTTCGGGTTGAGGATGCTGGTCAGGAGCCCCATGACGAACAGCTTTCGCGCAGGCTCCGGCGGGAGGTCTCGCGCCTCGAATGGCGAGCGTGCGCCGGGGCGTACAGCCTGCCAGGCCAGCCAGAGCAGGTACAAGGCGCCAGCAAACTTGAGCAACTCATAACCCAGGGGCACCGCCAGAAAGAGTGCCGTGAGGCCCACGGCCGCACACACCATGTGAACGGTAAACCCCACCACCACGCCAAGCCACGATGTGATGCCGGCGGCGCGCCCCTGGCATAGCGACCGAGAGACGAGATAGATCATGTTCGGCCCCGGTGTGAGTGCCATCAGAAGTGCCGCACCGGCAAACACGAGCAAGGTGGAAGTCGTCATCATGGGTTCGTCGGAGAAAGAACGATTCCGAGTAAATTGCAGCGAGCCGCGGTCATGTGTCGTCCTTGCTGACCTTCGATCGGTACGGAATCAGGCCTCAGTTCCGATTCTCTTCGCGAAGCTTTTCGACGAACCCTTGCACGGCCTTCTCAAGAAGGGCGCTGGCACCAGGCACCTCCTGGGCGACAGCGCCGGTGATGATCGCGACCCGCCCCTTGAGGTTCAGCAACTCCGTGTAGGCATGGCCGCCATCGGGTTGTCGAATAGACGCGCATATCCGGTCGGGCTCGTCGCAGGTGATCTGGCCCTTCGTGAACTCACTGGAAAACTGCCGCTTGACCGATTCGAATCTCTCGTCTTTCACAGGCAACGGTCCGTGCCGGGTGTCATCAAGGACGATGACCAGCTGGTTCGTCTCGGGCCGCTCGGCCGTTGCGTTCATCGGCGTGAATGCTCCGAGGAAGAGGCTCGAATTCACGGCAGGCCCGAGGCGCTTGTCGGTTGCGGGGTCCAGCAGCAAGGGCCGCCAACCGGGAGGGGCGCTCACGGAGAGAGAGCTTTTCGGCGTCCGGCCAATGCGCACGCCGGTTTCTCCCCGCGGCTCGCAGCGTGTGGTGCCATCGGCTGGCACACGAACCGAGATGGAGCGAATTCTGATCGGTTGCTTGGCCTGCGTCGCGGCCGGCGATGGGAACGGTCGATCGAAAAGCAACCAGTCGCCTTCGATCCGATAGGCCATCGTGGCCGGAGCCGCTTTGGGCTTGGAGGTGACCGGGTCCAGCGGCGTGACGCGAAGTTGCCCGGGGCCGATGACTTCGTAGCTTGAGAGATTCTCGGTTTGCCCGGGGTCTGCTTGGCAACGGGAGAGCGCCTGCGTGGCGGTGTACTGGATGACGCAATCACCATTCGTGTTCCGCAGCGTCTTGTCGGACATCGTGACCTCGACCTGCTGACTGCGCCAGCATCCCACCAGCAAAGGATCCGGGCTTGCAATGGCGGGGCCAAACGAGAACGCAAGAGCGAGGGCCAGAAGACGGGTGACGCTTGGGGTGCCTGGGTTGCGTTTCATGAGGCTCCTCCCGGTTGTTGACTTGGACAAGCGGCGTGGTCTGTCCGCAAGGATGCTACCTGCTGGACGACCGGGCGCTACCTCCTCAGGAGGGGGGCATCGGCTTGACCTCGATGTGGCCAAACGCCAGCGCCGCTACGGGCGTGCGGAAGTGCTTTGTCGGCGCAGCAGCACCGCGGTGGGAATGAAGGTGAGCCACGGCGTGACATAGAAGACCGTGAGATACCAGTACCTGCCGAGGAAGCCTGGGCCGTGGCCCAGATACCAGCCGCAGTAAAGCGCATCCAGCGCGGCGAACGGGGCGGTGTAGTAGACCGACAGCCAGAAGGCTCTCGGTTTTCGGGCGTCATCGTCCACCCCTCGCAGCACGGCGATTGCGGCCAGCGAGATGGCGACCGACAGCAAGACGCTGGCGACCGCCATCGTGACCGTGGCGTACTGCTGGTAGTAGGCCGGCAGGCCGATGAGCCAGAAAATGAACCACACGCCGATGGCTTGCAGCAGCAGGGTGAGGTGCTTGCGTGGCGTCACGTCTGCGGCTCAAGCGTCGGTCTGCAGACGCTGGCAATACCAGGCGTGGATGAGGCCGGCTTGATAGAACTGCACCGGCGCGTCGAAGCCTGCGGATGTAATGAGCGCCTCGACCGAGGCACCCGGCAGGATCGCGACGTCTCGCTTGTAGGCATCGCGCATCTGCTGCACGCGCTCGGGCGAGAGGTCGGCCGCCGCCATGGTGCGCAGCCACACTTCCAGCAGGCTGGCGTAGTGCGGGCCTTCCGTGTCGGCGCTCAGGTCGGACGAGGCCAGGATGCCGCCCGGTTTGAGGCGAGTGGCGATCACACGGAAGAAGTCTCTTCGTTCATCGCGGTCGAGCAGGAACTGCGACACCAGCAACGAGCTGGCGCAGTCGAACGGCCCGCCCGCGGGGAGGGAGTCGAGATAGCCGGTGTGAAAGGTGCAGCGGTCGAGGTAGCCGTGCTGCCCCGCACGTGCCCGGGCGGTATCGACCATGCCCGAAGAAGGCTCCACCGCCACGAAGGTCCAGGCCGGAAAGCGCTCGGCCAGGAAGTGGATCTCGGCGCCGGTGCCTGCGCCCACGCACAGCATGCGGGCGTCGCGCGGAAGGCGGCTGAAGACCGACGCCATCAGCAGGTGAATCCCGTCTCGGAACGGGGCGAGCTTCGCCCACTGCTGGTCGTAGGTGCCGGCCTGCTGGTCGAAGGTGGACTCGAGTTGGTCGCGGTTCATGTCACGTCTTCGCCTGCGGCGCCACGACCGGCGGGCCGTCGAATTGCTCGAGCGATGGATCGACGCAAGCCCAACTTGGCGCACTGCCGACCCAGATGTTGGTGGTCGGCTTGACGGCCGACGGTTCGTCGAGCGTGCCGACCCTCACCACCGTCAGCCCTGGCCGACCCGTCGAATCGGAGAACAGCTGCGTGCCGCAGTGAGCGCAGAAACGACGCGTCACCGTGTTGCCGCTGTCGGCGGTCTTGTCGTGCTTGGCGGGCGAGCCGGAAACCTGGATGGCGTCGCTCGGGAAGATGACGTTGACGGTGCCGTTGGAGGCGATGCGCTGGCAGTCGCGGCACCAGCAAACGCGGGACGGGCCAGCATCGGCTGCGATCTCGTAGCGAACCTGGCCACAGAGGCAGCCTCCGGTGAATGAAGTCATGCGAGCTCCTTGAAAGGTATGACTTGAGAAGTCAAGCGGCCGTGTGCGAGGCATTGATCGCTTCGCCTGCGGACCTGGCTCGCAGCAAGGGCCCAGGCACGTAGCCTTTGCGCTTCAATTCCTCGCCGAGAAGGAAGTTGGCGACGAAGCCCGTCAGCACCCAGATGGCGAGGAAGGCTGTAACGGCCAGCGCCTGCGTGCCCGAAGAGTAGGAGCCTGCGAGCGAACGGATCATCAGAGGCGCGCCCCACGTGACGCTCAGAGACAGCAGAAACGTCAGCATCATCCCGTTCAGCAGGAACCACAAGGGCCCGATGAGGAACGCGGCCCAGCTGAAGCCTTGCTTGACCGCCACGACCGCCGGTTTTCGGTCCGGGTGACGGAATATCTGGAATGCGCGCAGCTTCGCGTCTGCAACAGAAGATCCGTCGTCGCCTTGTTCGGGTGCACCGTGATTCGCATCAAGTTGATATGCGCCGGCATTGAACGCGTCCACCGTTGCCTTTGCTTCCCCTGCAAGCGCGGCGGGAACCAAGACTCTGACGCCTCCAGCAGCGTTGCTCATCCAGGGGTTGGCTTGAATGAAGTTCGCATCGGCGACTTCGGCTTTCAAGCCGGCCGCGATCAAGGTCTCCTTCAGCAGGTGCGCCTCGGTCGGTGTCGTGCAGCTGGCGACAGTCACGAAATCGCCTTCGTATGTGGCGGTGCGTTCTGACATCTATGCCTCCATCCCGGGTTTGTGTCAGACGAGTTTAGTGTGGCGCGCGCTAACCTTCGAAATGAGTGGAATGAATCGTCATGTATGCGTAGCGCATGGTCGCTTCGATCCACTCACAGGCCTTGGCGCACTTGCAGCGGATGATCTGACCCATTGCCACCGCCACCGGCTGGCCGTCCAACTGGGTCTCTCCCTAAGCGGGCCAACCCGGACTCAGCGTCGCCGAGCAGCCACGCCCACACGCAAAAAAGCCCGCCGCGTTTCCGCGGCGGGCTCAAAAGGCCTGAGGAGACCTTGTGTTCAAACGGTCATGCGCACATCACGCCATCAGAAGCTGTGGCGGATGCCGAGGGCGAGCTCGGTGATGTTGCGTTCGTCGGCGCTGGTGAGGCTCGCCGGCAGGGTCGTGGCCCAGCGGTTGGCGTAGCCGGCGGTGCCTTCGTTCTTGAAGCGCGTGAGCGAGGTGTAGAGCGCGGTGCGGCGCGAGAAGTCGAACTGGTAGCCGACGCCGAGCGCCTGCGTCTTGCCGGTGTTCACGTTCTCGGCCTTGTTCTCCACCCATTGGGCTTTCACCTGGTGCTGGCCGAAGCGGTAGTCGGCGCCGACCCAGTAGCCTTGGCCATCGGCATCGGTGGTGCTGCGGTCGTCGACCGACAGATAACCGCCGGTCACGCGCGCTGCGCCGAACGAGTAGGCCGCGGCGCCGGAGATCGTGCGCACGCTGAAGCCGCTGGCGTCGATCTTGTCGTCGACGAAGGAGAGCATCGCGTCGAGCGGGCCGCCGGTGTAGCGCACCCAGGCATCGGCCACGCGGGTGCCGGTGGTGCTGCCGGCGGCTTCACCGAGGCCCCACAGGGCGCCGACCTTCACGCCGCCGAAGGAGGCGCTCTCCGCCTTCACCGAGTTGTTGACGCGCGACGGGCCGCCGTTGGCGGTGGCCGAGTTGGCGCTGCCGCGCACCGGCTCGTAGCCACCGAAGCCGCCGATCACCGCGGTGCTCGGGCCGTACACGCCGTTGGCGAATTCGCTGAAGTCGCTGGTCAGCGGGTAGAGGCTGCCGTACTGGCGGCCGAGCGTGACCGAGCCGATGCTGCTGTCGCTCAGGCCCACGAAAGCCTGGCGGCCCCAGAAGGCGCCCTGGCCGTTGGTGCCGTCGTCGAGGTTGATGCCGTGCTCGAGCGTGAAGATGGCGCGCAGGCCGCCACCGAGGTCTTCGTTGCCGCGGAAGCCGAGGCGCGAGCCGGCGAGGCCGCCGCTCTGCACGCGGGTCAGGCGGTTGGCGCCGTCGGCGTATTGCACGAAGGCGTCGGCCACGCCGTAGATCGTGACGGTGCTGGAGGGTGCGGCGGTCGTCTGGGCCGATGCGGCGGCGCTGGCGGCCAGCGCGATGGTGGTGAGCGCGAGGTGTTGGACTTTGGATCGCATGCGAATACTTCTCCGATCAGTGAGGCAGACCCCCTCGCCAGGCGGGCGCGTGCAGACAGTCGATGCAGCCATGGGGCTTCGACTTTCAGCAGCGGCGGTCACCGACCGGCGACCGCGTCTTGGTGCCGCATCCTAGGGAGAGCCCTGGTGTCGACCAAGCTGCTGCAGCGCAACAGGCCATCTCGCTTTTCGCAAGAATCGCCAGGGTTGAGTTCTAGATCGTTGACCTCAACGCACGCAGTGCCGTGCGAGCGGCGGCGAGGTCCCACGCGGCAGTGCCCACGCTCTTGAAGACCGCCGGGCGGTGACGGTCGGGCGCTTCTTTCAGCAAGCTGCCGAGCGACTTCACCCGCGACCAGTCGACCCCGGCCCGCAGCAGGTCGCCGGCCTCGTGTCGCGCACCGAGTGGGTCGTCGGCATAGAGATCGCTGCCGTCCAGCGTGCGCTTGCCGATCTCGGCCATCTCGGGCTTGAAGGCCCCTACCCCGATGACGACGCGGCCGGCGCGGGCCGGCTCGTCGTACACCGGCTCGGTGCTGGTGGTGAGCGTGATCACCGCATCGACCTCGTCGGGCACCTCGGCCCTCACTGCATCGCGCCCGCGCACCTGCACATGCGCTTGCGGAAAGACCGTCTGCAAGGCGAGTTGGTGGTGACGCGACTGCGCACCTGCACCAATCAGCAGCACCTGCTGCGGCGCGCGGCCGAGCAGCGCGCGCAGCGCGAGCAGCGTCACCGCGGCGGTGCGGCGGCCGGTGACTTCGGGGCCGTCGAGCAGGCACAGCGGCTGGCCGGTGGCGGCGTCGCACGTCGTCACGATGCCGTGGATCGTGGGCAGCCCGTGCTGTGCATTGGCGCGTTGCACGTTCACGAGCTTGTGCACGGCGATGTCGGGGGCGGTGGCCGGCATGCTGAGCATCACGCCGCCTTGGCCGAACGGCACCACCATACGCGGCGGGCTGAGCAGGGTGCCTTCTTCGATCTCGATGGCGGCCTGCGCGACGGCGTCCATCAGTGCATGGAAGTCGAGCAGTTGCGCGGTGCGGGCCGCATCGCAGACGAGGGGCGTGGTCATGGTCGCCGCTTGCGCTCAGGCGCAGAGCCGGTGTCGCTCGCCGTCGCGCGTCACCCGTCCCGCGGCGATCAGCTCGTCGAGATGTTGCGTGATCGACCAGCGCTCGATGGCCTGGGCCGACGGCGAAGGGTTGAACCCCGCCGGATACAGGAAGCCGTGCGCCACGAGCTCGTCGAGGCTGAGCGGCCCCGCGCGCAGTCGCTCGATCAGGCCGGCTTCGCGCTCGTCGAGGCGCGCGGTGTAGGCCCGCAGCGCGTCGTCGAACGCGCCGCGCTCGGTGTAGACGCCCTTGTGGTGCGAGGTGATCCAGACCTTCGCATCCAGCTCGGGCAGGCGCGCGAGCGATTGGCGAAACAGGCCGAGGTTGGAGGTGGCGTCGCCGTAATAGGGCCCGAAGCTCGAGAGGTCCATGTCGCCGATGAAGGCGATGCCGTGCGGCTCGACGATGAGCGCGCAGTGGCCGGCGGTGTGCCCCGGCAGGTGCACCGCGCGCACGCGCACACCGCCGCCGAGGTCCCACTCGGCGCCGTCGGCGTAGGCCAGTGCGTCGGGCCGTGGCATGTAGGTGAATTCGTCATCGAGCTTCGCGCGAAACGCATCGAGTGCCGGGGCCGGGTAGCCGAAGTGGCGGCGCAGGCCCTCCCAGCTGCGGGCGGCGTCCACGTCGGCCTCGTGCACATGCACCGGGGCCCGCGGCAGCCGGTGCAGGCCGCACATGTGGTCTTCGTGGACGTGGCCGAGGATCACCATGTCGACCGCATCGTCGAACACCGCGGCGCCCAGGCGGTTGGCGACCTTGGGCGTGTCGAACGCGACGACGGTGTCGCCGCCGTGCACGATGACCTGGTTGCCATCAGGGTACTTGCCGGACTTCTCGCCGAAGTAGACGGTGACCGGGCCGAAGGTGGCGCTGGGGGTGTTGGGCTGCATGGGTGGATGCTAGGCGAGGTGGGGAGACCTTGCGTTCGCCTCTACAGTACGCCGACGCTCACCCCAGGGAGCCGAGATGCCCTCTGCCACGCCCGCCAAGACGTCCCCGAAGCTGCTCTCCGGCGGCAACCCGCAGATCGCCAAAGGCGATGGCGACGCGCCCGTGCAGGCCTACATCGACGCGATGCCCGACTGGAAGCGCGCCATCGGCAAGAAGCTCGACGCGCTGATCGAGCGCACCGTGCCCGGCGTGCGCAAGGCGGTGAAGTGGAACTCGCCGTTCTATGGCGTCGAGGGGCAGGGCTGGTTCGTCAGCTACCACTGCTTCAACCAGTATGTGAAGGTGACTTTCTTCCGCGGCACCTCGCTCGAGCCCATGCCGCCGGGCACCTCGAAGACGCCTGAAACGCGCTACCTCGACATCCGCGAAGACGGCATCCCCGACGAACAGCAGCTCGCCGCGTGGCTCAAGCAGGCGGCCGCGATCCCCGGTTGGAACGGCGGCTCGCCGAGCGCCGGTGGCAAGGCGATGTAGCGTGGCGACTTCCATCGGACAAGACCCGCAACTGCTCCGCCGCCTGCTGCGCGCGAAAGACCGCATGGATGCCGCCTCGCACGAGGCCTGGCCCGTCGAACGGCTGGCCGAGGTGAGCGGCGTGTCGGCGGCCCACTTCGCGCGCCAGTTCAAGCAGGCCTTCGGCGTGCCACCGCACCGCTACCTGCTCACCCGGCGCATCGAGCGCGCGACGGCGCTCCTGCGCGACACCGACCAGCCCATCATCGACATCGCCTTCCAGACCGGCTGGGAGAGCCTCGGCACCTTTGGCCGCACCTTCCGCGACATCACCGGCGAAAGCCCGAGCGCGGTGCGCGAGCGTGCCCGTGCCGACGCGCAAGACCTGGGCCGCGTGCCGCACTGCGTGGTGAGCGCTGCGCAGCGGCCGCATCTCACGACAGCAGTTTCGGAGAAGCGCCGCCGCGAGGCCGAACCTATAACGGGAACCCTCAACAACAAGGAGCTTCCATGACACAAGTTCAAGTGGTGGGTTTGTATGTGCATGACCAGGACGAGGCGCTCTCGTTCTATGTCGACAAGCTCGGCTTCAAGGTGCACACCGACGTGCGCAACGGCCCCTATCGCTGGCTGACGGTGCAGCACCCCGACCAGCCGGCCTTCCAGCTCGGCCTCTTCGTGCCCGGCCCGCCGGTGCATGACGAGGCCACCGCGCAGGCCTTGCGCGAGGTGGTGGCCAAGGGTGCGATGCCGCCGCTGGTGCTCGAGGTCGACAACTGCCGCGGCGCCTACGACCGCATGCTGGGCCAGGGCGTCGAGTTCACGCAGGAGCCGATCGAGCGCTTCGGCACGGTGGACGCGGGGTTTCGCGACCCGTCGGGCAACGGTTGGAAGATGATCCAGTCGCGCCGGTGAGGGCGCGATGTGCTTTCCCGGCTTGTATGGAGACCCAGGCATGGCCACAGTGAAGAAGAGCGCAGCGGCGACGGGCAACGATGAAGCCGCCCATCACATCGACCGGCGCATCGCCGAGCTCGGCGGCTGGCGCGGCGAGACGCTTTCGCAGATCCGTGCGCTGATCAAGGAAGCGGTGCCCGACGTGGTGGAAGAGTGGAAGTGGAACAACCCGGTGTGGTCGTCGAACGGCATCCTCTGCACCGGCGAGAGCTACAAGGCCGCGGTGAAGACCACCTTCGCGAAGGGCGCCTCGGTGCCCGACCCGGCCGGGCTCTTCAACTCCAGCCTCGACGGCAACGTGCGCCGCGCGATCGACTTCCGCGAGGGCGACACGCTCGACAAGAAGGCGCTGAAGGCGCTCTTCAAGGCGGCGGCCGAAGTCAACAAGGCAGGCGCGAAGAAGTAGCGCAGGCCCTCAGGCCATCCTGCCTTTCTGACTGAAGAGCGGCGAGCTGGCGCTGGCCATGGCCAGCTCGTTCGCGGCCTCCATCAGCGCCGGGCCGAGTTGCGCCATGCGCTGCGGCGTGAGCCGCAGCAGCGGCCCCGCGATGGTGATCACGCCAAGGGCCTCCTGTCCGCGCCGCCGCACCGGCGCGGCCATGGCCGTCATGCCCGGCGCGTACATCTCGACGATGGTGCTGAAGCCGCGCTTGCGGTCCTCGTCGAGCGTCTTCCACAAGGCCTTGAAGGTGGTCGGGGCCTTGGGGCCGAATTCCTTGGGCGAGCCGAAGCCCTGCAAGGACACGAGTTCGGCGGCGCGCTCTTCGGTGAGCGTCATCAGCCAGGCGTGGCCACCGGCGCTGCACGAGAGGCGCACGTCGATGCCCATGTCGGGGTCGTAGCGCAGGCCGGTGCGGGCACCTTGTGCCTTGGCGACGAAGGTGAGGCGGTCGCCGTCCACCAGCGCGAGCCGCACCAGCTCACCGCTCAATTCGGCCAGGCGGTCGATGATGGGCTGCGCGATGTCGACCACGCCCGAGCCACCGAGAAAGCTCAGGCCCATTGCCGGCAGCTTGGTGGTGAGCGCGTAGTCGCCGCGGCTCGTGACCTGCCGCACGTAGCCGCAGCGGACCATCTCCGTCAGCAGGCGATGGCAGGCGCTGCGCGGCAGCGCCAGCTCGTCGGCCATCGCCGCGAGCGCGAGGCCCTCGGGTTGCTGGGCCAGCAGTTCGAGGATGCGGAACGCCCGCTCCAGCGTGCCGGCCGGCGGTGGTGGTGCTTCGTGCTTTCTCATGATTCGGAATGCAATTCCAGTTCGGAATGGCGTTCAGCCTGGGGCTCCATCATGCCGCGCATCGGCCTCGTCGAAGGCCGCCTCGACAGGAGACTTCGCCCGTGAAACGCCTCTTCACCCTTGCCGCGCTTGCGCTGAGCTTCACCGCCGCCGGCGCACAGGACATCCAGGACCGCACGATCAAGTTCGGCCACCTCAACAACCCCGACCACCCCGTGAGCCTGGGCACCAAGCGCTTCGCCGAGCTCGTGTCCGCGAAGAGCGGCGGCAAGCTCAAGGTGCAGGAGTTCCCGTCGTCGCAACTCGGCAACGAGTTGCAGCAGCAGTCGGCGCTGCAAGGCGGCGTGCAGGAGATGTCGGCCCCGGCGACCACCTCGCTCGCGGGCATCGTGAAGGAGTTCGGCCTCATCGACTTCCCCTTCGCGGTGAGCAGCTACGCGCAGGCCGATGCGCTGCTCGACGGCCCCTTCGGCCAGGCGCTGCTGGCCAGGTTGCCCGAGAAAGGCCTCGTGAGCCTCGGCTACTGGGACCTGGGCTTTCGCAACGTCACCAACAGCAAGCGGCCCATCACCAAGGCCGAAGACCTCGACGGCCTGAAGCTGCGCGTGATCCCCAACCCGGTGTTCCTCGAGACCTTCAAGGCCTTCAAGGCGAACCCGGTGCCGATGCCGTTTGCCGAGCTCTACGGCGCGCTCGAAGCGAAGGCCGTCGATGGCCAGGAGAACCCGTTCGCCGTGATCCTGTCGAACAAGTTCTTCGAGGTGAACAAGTTCGTGAGCGCCACGCAGCACGTGTACGCGGCCAACATCCTGCTCGTCAGCAAGAAGTTCTGGGACAGGCTCTCACCGGTGGAGCAGAAGATCCTGCACGACGCAGCCAACGAAGCGCGCAGCTACCAGCGGCAGGTGAGCCGCGCGGCGGCCCAGAAGGCGGTGGCCGAGCTGCAGGCGAAGGGCATGCAGTACAACGAGGTGAGCCCGGCCGAGCAGGCGCGCATGGGCGCGATCGCCAAGCCGGTGACCGAGCGCTTCGCCGCCAGCTACGACCCGGCGATCGTCAAGCTCTACCAGGCCGAACTGGCGAAGGGCAAGCCATGAGTCGGCCGAAGATCCTGGTGCTGCACGGCCCCAACCTCAACCTCTTCGGCCGCCGCGAGCCGCACATCTACGGCACGACGACGCTGGCCGAGATCAACGAGAAGCTCAGCGCGCTGGCGCGCGAGCTGGAGGTCGACATCGAGACCTTCCAGTCGAACCACGAGGGCGCGCTGGTCGACAAGTTCCACGAGAACATCGACCTCGCGGCCGGCGCGCTGCTGAACCCGGCGGGCCTCACGCAACACGGCGTGTCGCTGCACGACGCGATCAAGGCCATGCCCTTCCCGGTGATCGAGGTGCACATGTCGAACATCGCGGCGCGCGAAGTGTGGCGGCACCACTCGATCATCTCGTCGGCGGTCAAAGGCACCGTGCAGGGGCTCGGGTGGCGCTCGTACATGGCGGCCTTCCGCACCGCGGCCGAATGGGCCAAGGAAGCCAAGGCGGCCTGATGCGGGGCAGGGCATTCCGGCGCTTAAACTGCCGGAATGAACGAACCAGTACAGCGTTCGCGCGCTGCGCGGCCGGCCTCGAAGAAAGCCGCCCCGACGCGCACCAACGACCCGGAGCGCACCAAGGCCAACATCCTCGAAGTGGCCGAAGCCGAGTTCGGCGAGAAGGGCCTGGCCGGCGCGCGCATCGACGAGATCGCCGCGGCGACCAACACGTCCAAGCGCATGATCTATTACTACTTCGGCAGCAAGGAGGGCCTCTACCTTGCCGTGCTCGAAGAGGCCTACAGGCGCGTGCGCGACGTGGAGGCCGAGCTGCACCTGCAGGACCTGGAGCCCGAGGAAGGCCTGCGCCGCCTGGTCGCCTTCACCTTCGACCACCACCTGCACCACGAGAACTACATCCGCCTCGTGATGTCGGAGAACATCCACCGCGGCGAATACCTGGCGCAGAGCCCGCGCATCCAGGAGCTCAACGTCCCGGCGATCGCCGCGATCAAGAACCTCTACGAGCGCGGCGTGAAGGCCGGCCTCTTCCGCAGGGGGCTGAACCCGATCGACATCCACGCGTCGATCTCGGCGCTGAGCTTCTTCAACGTCTCCAACCGCCACACCTTCGGCCTCATCTTCAAGCTCGACATGGCCTCGCCGGCCTACATCGCCGAGCGCCGCGAAAACGTGGTCGAGATGATCGTGCGCTTCGTGCGCAAGGGCTGATTTCCCTTTCCTTGTCTCGGCTTCCGCGAGAGCGGAGGCTTAGGTGTTTTCACCAGCAATAAAACTAACCAGTTCGTACAAACTCGCGACCGGAGACAAACGATGCTCGACAGATCGATCGACGGGATGTGCCGCCTTTTCGGCATGCTGATGGTGGCCTGCCTGGCGCTGATGGTGCTGATGGTGTTCGGCAACGTGGTGCTGCGCTACGGCTTCAACTCGGGCATCACCGTGTCGGAAGAGCTCTCGCGATGGCTCTTCGTGTGGATGACCTTCCTCGGCGCCATCGTGGCCGTGCGCAAGCATGCGCACCTGGGCACCGACGCCTTGGTGTCGCGCCTGCCATTGGCAGGCAAGAAGGTGTGCTTCGCGGCGGCGCACGGGCTGATGCTCTACGTCTGCTGGCTGATGGGGCGTGGCAGCTGGCAGCAGACGGTCATCAACCTCGAGACCACCAGCGCCGTGATGGAGGTGCCGATGGCCTGGCTGTATGCGAGCGGCGTGGTGTTTGCAGTGCTGGCCGGCGCCCTCATCCTGATCGAACTTCTGCGGCTCGTCACGGGGCGATTGCCCGAGCGTGAACTGATCGGCGTGGCCGAGTCCGACGACATGCCGCACGGCCAGCCTGCCGACAAGGGGCAGCCATGACCATCGCCATCTTCCTCGGCGCGCTGCTCGGCGCCATGGCGCTCGGTGTGCCGATCTCGTTCTCGCTGCTCGTGTGCGGCGCCGCGCTCATGTGGCACCTCGACATGTTCGATGCCCAGATCCTCGCGCAGAACACCATCGAGGGCGCCAACAGCTTCCCGCTGCTGGCCGTGCCCTTCTTCATGCTGGCCGGCGAGATCATGAACGCCGGCGGGCTCTCGCGCCGCATCGTCAACTTCGCGATGACGCTGGTGGGCCATGTGCGCGGCGGCCTGGGCTACGTGGGCATCATGGCGGCGGTCATCATGGCCGCGCTCTCGGGCTCGGCGGTCGCCGATGCGGCCGCCCTCGCCGCGCTGCTGCTGCCGATGATGAATCGCGCGGGCTACGACACCGCGCGATCGGCGGGCCTGCTGTCGTCGGCCAGCATCATCGCGCCGGTCATCCCGCCCAGCATCGCCTTCGTGGTGTTCGGCGTGGCGGCCAACGTGTCGATCTCCAAGCTCTTCATGGCGGGCATCGCGCCCGGCGTGCTGCTGGGCGCGGCGCTGTGGCTCACCTGGTGGGTGCTGGTGCGCAAGGAGAAGATCCAGCCCGCCCCGCGCGCCAGCCGCGCGGAGGTGCTGCGCGCCTTGCGCGACGCAACCTTCGCGCTCGTGCTGCCGGCCATCGTGGTGGTCGGGCTCAAGTTCGGGGTGTTCACGCCCACCGAGGCTGCCGTCGTCGCCGCGGTGTACGCGCTCTTCGTCTCGACCGTCGTCTACCGCGAACTCAAGCTGTCGCAGCTCTACGGCCTCTTCCTCGCGGCGGCGCAGACCACGGCGGTGATCATGTTCCTCGTCGCGGCGGCGATGGTGTCGGCCTGGATGATCACGGTGGCCAATCTGCCGGCCGAACTCACGAGCCTGCTCAAGCCGCTGCTTGACCAGCCCACGCTGCTGCTGGTGATGCTCATGGTGATCACCATGCTCGTGGGCACGGCGATGGACATGACGCCGACCATCCTCATCCTCACGCCGGTGTTCATGCCGCTCGTGAAGGCAGCCGGCATCGACCCCGTCTACTTCGGCGTGCTCTTCGTCATCAACAACGCCATCGGCCTCATCACCCCCCCGGTGGGCACCGTCCTCAGCACGGTGGCCGGCGTCGGCAAGGTCAGCATGGACCAGGTCACCAAGGGCGTGTGGCCTTTCATGCTGGCGCAGTTCGCCGTCATGTTCCTGATGGTCTTCTTCCCGGCGCTCGTGACGGTGCCGGCCCGCTGGTTCTACGGCTGACCCACAAACAACCCCCTACGGAGACACCCCATGAAACGCATGCTGCTCAAGAGCCTCGTCGCCTTCGCCGCCGTGGCCACACTCGGCGCCGCACAAGCGCAGACCCGCACCATCAAGTTCGCGAACCAGAACGCCAAGGGCCACCCCATCGTGCAGGGCATGGAGAAGTTCGCCGAGCTGGTGGAGGCGAAGTCGGGCGGCAAGCTGAAAGTGAACGTGTTCCCGGGCGGCGCGCTCGGCAGCGACCAGGCCAACCTCTCGGCGCTGCAAGGCGGCACCTTGGAGATGGCCTCGATGAACTCGGGCATCTTCGCGAGCATCGTGAAGGACTTCGCCGTCTACGACTTCCCCTTCCTCTTCTCCAACCCGAAGGAAGTGGCGGCGGTGGTCGATGGCCCGGTGGGCACGCAGCTGCACGCCAAGCTCGAAGAGAAGGGCCTCATCGGCCTCACGTACTACGAGCTGGGCTTTCGCCAGCTCACCAACAGCAAGCGGCCCATCACCAAGGTGGAAGACATCGCGGGCCTCAAGCTGCGCGTGATCCCGAACCCGATCAACATCGACTGGGTGAATGCGCTGGGGGCGAACCCGACGCCGCTGCCGTTCCCCGAGCTCTACGCCGCGCTGGAGCAGAAGGCCGTCGACGGGCAGGAGAACCCGGTCGCCACCATCCAGGGCGCCAAGCTCAACGAAGTGCAGAAGTACATGACGCTCACGAACCACCAGTACAACCCGCAGTCGGTGGTGGTGAGCAAGAAGTTCTGGGACTCGCTCTCCGCGGCCGACCGCAAGATCCTGCAAGACGCCGCGGTGGAGTCGGCGAAGTTCCAGCGTGAGCAGTCGCGCAATGCGGCAGCCGGCATCCTCGATGCGCTGAAGAAGGCCGGCATGCAGGTCAACGAGCTGCCGCCCGCCGAGATGGCCAAGCTGCGCGACAAGATCAAGCCGGTGATCGCCAAGCACACCGCCAGCGTGGGCGAGGCGACGGTGAAGGCCGTGCTGGCCGACATCGAGGCCGCGCGGAAGTAAGCCACTCACGGAGCCCTTCATCGTGATCGACGGCAGCACCGAGGTCATCGCCCACCTCGGCTTCCCCACGCACGCCTTCAAGGCGCCGCTGGTCTACAACCCGTACTTCGAATCGGCCGGCATCAACGCCGTGGTCGTGCCGATGGGCTGCCGGCCCGAAGCCTTCGCGTCGGCGCTCAAGGGGCTTTTCCAACTCGAGAACCTGCGCGGCGCGCTGATCACCATGCCGCACAAGGTGAGCGTGGTGGATCTGCTCGATGAGGCGACGGCCGCCGTGCGGGTGTCGGGCGCATGCAATGCGGTGAAGCGGCTGCGTGATGGAAAGCTCGTCGGAGACCAGTTCGACGGCACCGGCTTCGTGCGCGGCATCGAGCGCAAGGGGCTGCGACTTGCGGGCGCGCGCGCGCTGGTGGTGGGCTGCGGCGGTGTGGGGTCGGCGATCGCGGCGTCGCTCGCCGCAGCAAAGGCCGCGCACATCGCGCTCTTCGATGTCAACGCCTCATCGGCCGATGAGCTTGCGCAGCGCCTGCACACGCACTTCCCGTCGGTGGAGGCCAGCACCGGCGCACGCGATCCCGAGGGCTTCGACCTCGTCGTCAACGCCACACCGCTGGGCATGAACCCCGGCGACCCGCTGCCCGTCGACGTGGCGCGGCTCGCGCCCGGCACCTTCGTCGGCGAGGTCGTGATGAAGACCGAGATGACGGCCTTCCTGCAAGCCGCGAAGGCACGCGGCTGCCGCGTGCAGGTCGGCACCGACATGCTGTTCGAGATGATCCCGCCCTATCTCGAGTTCTTCGGTTTCCCGACGACGACGCCCGAGCACCTGCGCGCCGTCGCCCGCCTGCAGTACTAGGAGGCATGCATGAGCGACCTGCTCCTCGACCCCGTTCGCGCGCGAGAGCCGCTGCAGGCCTCGTTCAGCGACGAACACAACCCGCTAGGGCTCAACGGCATCGAGTTCGTCGAATACGCCACCTCCGCGCCGCAGGCGCTGGGCCAGGTGCTGGAGATGATGGGCTTTCGCCCCGTCGCGCGGCACCGCTCGCGTGAGGTGATGCTGTACCGGCAGGGCGGGCTCAACATCGTCGTCAACGCGCACCCGACCGCCGGTGCCGATGCGCCGCAAACCGCGCCCGCCACGCCCACGCTCAGCGCCATCGCCTTGCGCGTGCGCAACGCCAACCAGGTGCACCGCCTGGTGCTCGACCGCGGCGGCTGGGACGCCCCCACCCACCCGCAAGCGATGGAGCTCAACATCCCCGCGATCCACGGCGTGGGTGGCAGCCGCATCCACTTCGTCGACCGCTACCGCGAGTTCTCGATCTACGACGTGGACTTCGTGCCCATCGTGGGGGCCGAGCAGCAACCCAAGGGCCTCGACGGCCTGCACTTCTTCGGCGTCGTGCAGTACATCGGCTTCGGCCGCAGCAGCGACTGGATCGAGTTCTACGCCGAGCTGCTCGGCACCACGCTGATCCCCGACGAACAACGCTTCGGCATCATGCCCGCCGGCAAGCTGCTGCAGGCTCCCGCCACCGAGCCGGCGAACGGCTTCATGCTGCAGCTGGTGGAGCCGCCGCTCGATGCGGAGTCGCCGACCGAGCAGTTCCAGCGCATCGGCCTCGGCGTGCCCGACGTGCTGGCGGCGGTGCGCACGCTGCGTGCTCTCGGCATGGAGTTCGTCGAGACCGATGCAGCCCACACCGAACGCCGCGGCGCGCTCACCAAGACCTACCTCGGCGGCGTCGCCTTCGAGCTGGTGCAGAGCGGAGCCGCGCCATGAGCATCCAGGGCTTCGGCATGGACACCATCAGCCTCGCCGGGCCGCTGGAGGCCAAGCTCGACGCGATGCGCGCCGCCGGATTCGACCAGGTGATGCTCAAGGCCAACGACCTCGTCGGCCACCCACAGGGCTGGCGCGCCGCGGTGGCCGCGGTGAAGGCGAGCGGCCTGCGCGGCACCGGCTTCCAGGTGCTGCGCGACTTCGAAGGCCTCTCCGGCCACCTGCACCACTACAAGCTCGACATCGCGAAAACGATGCTGGAGATGTGTGCCGCGCTTGGCTGCGACGTGCTTCTCGCCTGCTCCTCCACCTCGACGCACGCCAGCACCGAGCTCGACCACATCGCCCGCGACCTGCGCAAGCTCGCCATGCTGGCCATCCCGCACGGCATCCGCATCGCCTACGAAGGCCTGTCGTGGGGCCGCACGGTCAACGAATACACCACCGCGTGGGACGTGGTCTGCCGCGCCGACTGCCCCAACCTCGGCCTGTGTTTCGACTCCTTCCATGCACTGGCCGCGAAGACACCGCTCGACGGCATCGACGAGATCGACCCGCAGAAGATCTTCCTCGTGCAGCTCTCCGACTTCATGTGGCAGGAGGCCCGCACCTTCGAGGAACGCATGGCCACCGCGCGCACCTTCCGCGTCTTCCCCGGCGAAGGCGTGCACACCGCGGCCGTGGTGGAGATGGTGCGAAGGCTCGATGCGCTCGGCTACGACGGCGACTACAGCTTCGAAGTCTTCAACGACGACTACGTGCAGATGCCATTGCCGATGGTCTGCGAGCGCGCGGAGCGCTCGGCCCAGTGGCTGGCCGATGACGTGCTGAGGCGCGCCGCGCCGCAGCCCAACCAGCTTCGCTTGCGCCGCGTGCGCGGCTGAGATTCGCACCGCCACAAGGTCCCACGTCACCCCTTCCACCACCCCGGGCGACATGGTCCCAGCGCCCGGGTCGGGCGAGCTTTTGCCCGAGTTTTTCAACACGGGCCGCCTGACACATCCACGAGGAGACTCCATGAAGACAGCTCTCAAACCCGCCGCCCTGGCCGCCGCCGCGCTGCTGACCGCCGGCACCGCCCAGGCGCAATCGAGCGTCACGCTCTACGGCCTGATCGACCTGGCCGTCGACCACTACAAGGCCGGCAGCGCCTCGGGCGCCGGCAATGTGTGGAAGCTGAACGACGGCGTGGTCAACGGCCTCAACGGTTCGCGCTGGGGCGTGCGCGTGGTCGAAGACCTGGGCGGCGGCCTGAAGGCCAATGCGGTGCTCGAAGGCGGCCTCAATGCCGACACCGGCGCGCTGGGGCAGGGTGGCCTTGCCTTCGGCCGGCAGGTGTTCGTCGGTCTCTCGCAACCGACGCTCGGCGAGCTGCGCATGGGCCGCCAGTACATCCTGTCGGACTCGGTCATGGGCATGACCAACCCGTATGGCAATGCCGCCGTCAACAACCCCGGCACGGCCAGCACCAACGCCGGCCGCAACCTGCCGCTGTGGCTGAACGCACCGCGCGCCAACAACGTGGTCCAGTACGCCACGCCGAACCTCGCCGGCTTCGTGGCCGCGGCCCAACTGGCCCCGGGCGAGGGCACCTCCGATCGTTTCCACGGCGTGCGCCTCGGCTACGGCAATGGCCCGTTCAACATCGCCGCGTCATACGAGTGGAACAAGTCGCGCACCACCGGCGACGACACCAACAAGTCGTTCACCTTCGGCGCCAACTACAACTTCGGCGCGGTGAAGCTGCTCGGCGGCATCCAGCTGAACAGCGACCTCGCGCTGGGCGCAGGCAACGGCGCCTTCACCGGCACCAACCTGATCGTCACCTACGACGCCCCCACCACCTTCACCGCCGATGAGATCAACGGCTACACGCTCGGTGTGCAGGTGCCGTTGGGCCAGCTCACGCTGGGCGCCAACTACACCGGCGTGAAGTACGAAAACGCCGCCGGCCGCAGCGCCACGCTCGGCAAGGCGGCCTTCATGGGCTGGTACGCGCTGTCGAAGAGCACCTTCCTCTACTCGGGCATCTCGTTCTCGACTGGCGACCTGAAGGACTACATCGCCGAGAACCGCGTCTTCCAGGCCGGCCTGCGCATGGCCTGGTGAGCCCGTGTCGGGAGAGGCGCTACGCTTGCGCGATGCCAAGCACCTCTCTCGACGCCGTGCACGTCGCCGCGGCCTACCTCTACCCGGTCAAGGCCTGCGGGGCGATGCCTGTCGACGCGCTGCACATCGACCGCTGGGGCGGGGCGGAGGGTGACCGCCGCTGGGCCATCGTCAATGCCGAGGGCGAGGTCACGTGGCAGGGCACCTACCCGCGCCTGGTGTTGATTTCGCCGACGCTGCTGCCCGATGGGCTGCGGCTCGAAGCGCCTGGCCAACCGACGCTCACCGTCCCGGACGCGGGCTTGGCAGCCTGCTCGTTCCGCATCTGGAACGAGGCCGCCGCGCGGCTCGACCGGCACGAAGGGCACGACGCCGGCCACGCGTCCAGCGCCTGGGTCTCCGCCGTGGCCGGCGCGCCGGTGCGGCTGGTGCGCTTGAGCGACGAGGCGGTGGGCCGAGGCGAAGCGAACCGGCTGCACGTGGTGAGCCGTGCTTCATGCGACGACGCCGCAGCGCAGTTGCGGCGTGACGGGGGCCCGGCCGCCGGCGTGCTGCGCTACCGGCCCAACCTCGTGCTCGACGGCCCCGAGTCGTTGCTGCCGCCCTTTGCCGAAGACCATCTGCGCTCGCTCGCCTGGCCGGGCGGGCGCCTCGACATCAGCTCGCGATGCGTGCGCTGCGTGGTGCCCAATGTCGACCCGGCGACGGGCGACACCGACGCGCGTGTGCTGGCCGCCCTCGCCGCACTCTCGGCCGAGCGCCTTCCCGGCGGGCCGGTGAGCTTCGGTTGTTATGGGCAGGCCACTGCGGGCGCACGCATCGTGCGAGGCCAGGTGCTCAGCCTTGAACTGGATTTCTGACCCGCGCCCGTGGGCTCGCGCGAGGTCGTGCAGTGGATCAACCTTCTGGGGGACGCATGAGCTTGCCCTTCGACAACACCCAACTGCTCACGCTGGCACGCGGGGGTGACGCGGCCGCCTTCGATCGGCTCCTGGCACCGCACCGTCGCCGCCTGCACAGCCACTGCTATCGCATGCTCGGCTCGCCGCACGATGCCGACGATGCGCTGCAGGAGACGCTGCTCGCCGCCTGGCGCGGCCTCGCGTCGTTCGAGGGGCGCAGCGCGCTCGGTACCTGGCTCTACCAGATCAGCACCCACGTCTGCCTGCGCCTCATCTCGCAGCGGCCGTGGCGGCGCGAGTCGCCCGACCACGGCCCGTCACTTCACACGACGGCCGAGCTGGGCGAGATGGTGATGGGCCCGGTGTGGCTGGAGCCGCTCTCGGACGACGAGGCGCCGTGGCAGGGCGAGCCGCCCGACGACCCGGCCGTGTCGCTCGCGCGCCGTGAGAGCGTGGCGCTGGCCTTCGTGGCGGCCTTGCAGCACCTGCCCGGCACGCAGCGCGCGGTGCTGCTGCTGCGCGACGTGCTGGAGTTCTCGGCGGCGGAAACCGCCGAAATGCTGGGCGGCACGGTCGCCTCGGTCAACAGCGCCCTGCAACGTGCGCAGAAGACGGTGAAGGAGCGCATGCCCGCGGTCTCGCAGGCGGTCGAGCTGCAATCGCTGGGCGACGAGGGCTTGCGGCAGCTGCTCGGCGCCTTCCTCACCGCCTGGGACGCGCGCGACGTGAAGGAACTCGTGCGCCTCTTCACCGACGACGTGCGCTTCACCATGCCGCCGCTGCCCTCATGGTTCGACGGGCTGGCCGACGTGCAAGAGTTCATCGCCGAGCGTGTCTTCGCCACGCCCTGGCGCATGCGGCCGCTGTGGGCCAACGGCCAGCCGGGTTTCGCCTGCTACCAGAAGGCCGATGGCGATGACCGATTCCGGCTCGGCGCGATCACGCTGCTGGCGCTGCGTGGCGGGCGCATCGCCGGGCTGCACAGCTTTCTCGACCCGGCGCTGTATCGCCGTTTCAGGCTGCAGGAAGAAATTGTCTGAAGTACCGATGAGTTTGGGCCTCGCCGTGTCTCTCAGTGGATGTCACAACCACAGAGACAAGGTGATCCCCCCATGGCCCAACTCATCGTCAGCCAACTCATCTCGCTCGACGGCCACCTTGCCGGCCCCGGTGGCGACCTCAGCCGATTGCCCATGGGCGGCTCGGCCTTCGACCGGCACAACGTCGAACTGCTGCGGCGCGCCGGCACGCTTCTCTTCGGCCGCACGACCTTCGGCATGTTCCAGGGCTACTGGCCGCAGGTCGAGCGCGACACGAATGCTGCGCCGGTGCAGCGCGAAATCGCCTCGCTCACCCGCTCGGTGCGCAGGCTCGTTGTCAGCGACACGTTGAAACTCGACGGCGACGACCCGTGGCACGACGCCGAGGTGGTGCGACGCGCCGATTCACGCGCGCGCATCGCGCAACTCAAGGCCAGCGAGACGCGCGACCTGTTGATGTATGGCGGCACCCAGGTCTGGCAGGACCTCTACGCCGCCGGCCTCGTCGACGAGTTGCACCTGCTCATCGGCAACGTGGTGCTGGGCGCGGGTGTGCCGGCGTTTGCATCAGGCGTGTCGCGGCCGATGACGCTGCTCGGCCAGCGGCGGCTGCCCGAGTCGGAAATCGTCGCGCTGCACTACCGCGTCTCGTGACGCAAAAAAGGCGCCCCGAGGGGCGCCTTGAAGGCCACTGCAAATGGCTGGAGAAAACTTCAGCGCACGCGGATCGCGATGAGGCGGCCGGTGGGCTCGCGCGCGCCTTCCACGATGTAGAGCATGCCGCTCGCCGACAGGCTGATCATGCCCGGCGACGGATACGACCACACCGACTGGTGCGTGGTGAGGTCGATGGCGTGCACGGCGCGGTCGGTGCTGACGAAGAGCAGGTTGTCGGTGACGACCACGTTGCGGTGGAACTCGCTGTCGCTCGCCGTGCCGGCCCACGACCACAGCACTTCGCCGGTGGCTTCGCTGATGGCATCGAGCGACTTCGGCGCATTGCGGCCCGCGTAGACCACGCCCTTGGCGAGTGCAGGCGTCGTGAGGTAGGCACGGGCACTGATCCACCGCGTGTTGCGGTTCTCCACCGAGAAGTTCACCAGGCGGCGGCTGTCGTAGGGCTCCACGCTCGACGACGCCCGCCCGCTGAATGCGCCGCCGCTGAAGGCGATCACGTGGTCGGCCGAGCCGAGGATGGGCGAGCCGTGGTACGAGTAGCCCCAGCCCGGGCCATACGGGTCGGGGATCGACGCGACGAGGTTGCCGTCGACCTTGCCGTACACCTCGAGCCCGAGGCCGCTGTAGTGGTAGACGTAGCGGCTGTCGACGGCCGGCGTGCTCATGTCGTCGTCGCCCGCGGTCTGCGACCACAGGCGGCTGCCCGAGGTGGCGTCGAACGAGTAGACGCCACCGCCGTAGTAACCGCCGTTGGTGTAGGCGCGGCGATCGGCGAGCGTCGGCGCGAGCACATGGCCCCACTGCGAGTCGAAGGCCGACTGGAACACCGGCTGACCATCGGCGGCGCGGAAGGCGTGCAGGTAGGTGTCGGAGTGGCCCATCGTCGCCGCGTAGACCATGCCGTTGGCCACCGCCGGCGGGTTGAGACCGGGCTTGGTGCCGAAGTCGCGTGTCCACGCCGTCGAGCCGTCGGCCTCGTTCAGGGCGCGGATCGAGACGGCGCTGAAGTAGTCGTCGTCGGTGACGAACACCTTGCCGCCTTCACTTACCACCGCGTTGATCGCGCCGATCACGCCACTCGCCGGGCGCCGCCAATCCCAGGCGTACTGGAAGCGCGCCGGGTCGAGCGTCACCGGCACGTAGCCGGTGTGTGCGGCATTGCCCTGGTGCATCTGCCAGTCGCTCGCGGCCGAGACGGTGATGCTGTAGGGCACCGCCACGCGCGCCGTCTTGCGGGCGTTCCTGCACTTCGGGTCGTGACAGCCGGCGAATTGCAGCGTGCCGCTGTAGCTGCCGTCGGCCAGCCCCGCCGCGGTGCTGAGCTTCACCGTGAAGCGCCCGTCCCCCAGCGACTCGATCACCGGTTTGGGCGCAAAGACCGCGGGCAGCTCGCCTTCGATCACGAGCCGGGTGTGGGCGGCTGACGAGCCGACATATTGCAACGCCAGCTCGCCGACGGCGCTCTGCCCACTCGTCAATCGGAGTTCGAGATTGCCCGGTGTGGCCACCAGCGAGGCTTGCTGCGCTGCGCTTTGAGCTTGCTCTCGCGAGGCGTCCGGATTGGCAGTGGTGTCACCAGCACCACCGCCGCCGCACGCAGACAGGAACACGGCGACCGCAGCCACCGACCAGATTTTTTTCATGTGTGATCTCCCTGTTTACCGTGATGGGCCTCCGGCTGCGGAGGCCAGCGAAACCGCGATGCGATCGTGTGGATCGATGCGGTAGGGAGACTGTAGGGAGGGGGTCCTGACAACGTTCTGTCAGGAGTTGCTCAGAGCTTTTCCCACTCGGGAAGGCAGTGCTTGGCGAGCGCCGTGACCCACGCCGGCTCGGTGGGGTCGAAGGCCAGGCCGAGGGTCGGGCTGACCATGAAACGAGCGCGCCAGAACACCTGCTCGTCGTGCGTGAGCACGAAGGGGCGCAGGTGGTCGAACGGGATGGCGATCGCGCCCAGGTGCAGCACCGGCGCGGCGGCGGTGATCTCTTCCAGCCGGCCGCCGTCCTGGAAGCGCAGGACCACGTCGCCGTAGTCCAACTCGTTCAGGCCGACCTCGTTGCGGCCGGCCTTGAGCGGCGTGCCACGCTGCTTCAGCAGGTCGTCTTGCGTGAGCGAGAACGCATAGCCTGCGAACGAGAGGTAGGGGTCGAGCCGCATCGGGTGAGGCACGCCCGGGTGCGGGTCAGCGCCCGAGTTGCGTGAGCGCGGCTTGCAGGCCGGCCAGGCCGCCGACGCGCTGCTCGTTGATGAAGATCTGCGGCATCTGCCGCACCGAAGGCCCGCACTTCTCGAAGAAGGCCAGGCGCTCGGCTTCGTCATCGATCTTGACTTCCTTGAAGTCGATCGACTTGGTCTTGAGCAGCATCTTGGCCTGGTCGCATTGGGGGCAGGCCGACTTGGAGTAGACGACGATGTTGAGGTTCATGCGCGCGAGTTTAGGCGGCCGATCGCTTCTGGCGCTTCTCGAATGACCCTGCCGCCGCTGCACGCAGCAGGCGGCGGAAGGTGGGGCATTCCGCGTGGTTGCGCGCGGGGCACACGGCCGCGTGGCGCAGGCCGTTGCTCATGGCCTTGAGGCGCTTGATCGTTGCGTCGAGTTCGTCGGCCTTGGCGTCGAGCATCTTGCGATTGATGTTGGGCTTGCCGTCGGCGGAAAACATGGCGCCGATGTCGTCGAGCGAGAAACCCGCGGCCTGGCCGAGCGCGATGAGCGCCAGCTGGTCGATCACCTCCGGCGCAAAAAGTCGGCGCAGCCCCTGGCGGCCCACCGAGGCGATGAGCCCTTTCTCTTCGTAGTAGCGCAGCGTGGAGGCGGGCACGCCCGAGCGTTTGGCGACTTCGGCGATGTCCATGCAAAAAACCTCTTGACTTCAAGTTGACTTGAACTTCTATAGTCCCCTCAACACCTCGCCATGTCAACCGGAGAACCGCCATGAACCCGCTGCTGCACGACACCGCCCGCATCGCCCTCGTCGGCCTCGGCGCCACCGCCGTGATGGACGTGTGGCTGTGGGGCCTGAAGCGGCTCGGCGTGCCCTCGCTCAGCTTCGCGCTCGTGGGCCGCTGGGTCGGGCATGTGGCGCAGGGGCGCTGGTGGCACGACGGCATCGCGAAGTCGGCGCCGGTGCGGCACGAGGCCGCGCTCGGCTGGGCGGTGCACTACGGCGTGGGGCTCGCCTTCGCCGCGTTGCTCGTGGCCATGTCCGGCACGGCGTGGCTGCATCAGCCAACGCTGTGGCCGGCGCTCGCCTTCGGCGTGGTCACCGTCGCCATGCCGCTGCTGGTGATGCAGCCGGCGATGGGCGCGGGCATCGCGTCGTCGAAGACGGCGGCGCCGCTGAAGAACTGCCTGAAGAGTTTCGCCACCCACACCGTGTTCGGCGTGGGCTTGTTTGTCACTGCTGTCTTGATCGAAAGGACCTTGCCATGATTCCCAGAAAGTTCGAACCCTATCTCTTCGGCCTCGTGCTCTCGGGCCTGATGTCCCTCGTGGTGGCGGGCATCTCCACCCTGCGCAACGTAGGCCTCGTCGAGGGCTTCGCGGGCCTCTGGGTCGGGGCGTGGCTGACCACCTGGCTCATCGCCTTCCCGATCGTGCTCTTTGTCGCGCCGCTCGCGCGGCGCATGGTGCAGCGCGTGCTGGCGCCGCAGTGAGCCTGCCGCGGCTGGCGCGCAAAGCGCCGCCGCGTCGCCTCACAGTCGCCCGCTCAGGCGCATGCCCTCCAGGCGCAGCGCAATGGCAATCTCCAGGTCGCCGAGCCGGCGCTTGAGCACCTCGCGCTCGCTGTCGGTGGAGGCCGTCTCCAGCTGGCGGCGCAGCTCGGCACGCTTGTGGAAGAGATCGATCTCGGGCGGCGTCACGCCCGCGTTCTTCAGGATCTTGAACGGCAGGCGGAATTCGGCCGGCGTGCGCAGGTAGTCGTCGTGATCGGCGAGGGGCTTGCCGTAGCTCTCGGCGCTTTGCAGTTCACCCGATTTCATCGCCTGGGCCAGGTGCTCGGCGATGGCTTCGTCCTGGCTGCGAAGCAGCGCGTCGCGCTTCTTGCGGCGGTCGGAGTCGCTCGGATGGGGCATGACGGCAGTTTGCCAAAACGCAGGGGATGGCATGGCCGGTTCGCGGCGCCGTCCTACATCCCACGCCTGCCCCGGCTGACGCCCGTTGCGCACCGCAACAGGCAGCATGCAGGCCGTGCAGCGCAGGTCATGGGGATCGGCGCGCAGGTCCATCAGGAGAATGTCATGAAGAAGCAACTGACCCTCGCCCTCGCCGCATTGTTGGCTGCCGGCACCGCGTTCGCGCAGGTCGGCACCGCCGTGAAGGAAACCGGCAAGGCCACCGCCGAGACGGCCAAGCAGGGCGCCGAGAACGCCAAGGGCGCCGTGTCCGACCAGCCGGAGAAGACGGTGCACAAGGCCAAGGCGAAGGTCCACAAGGCCAAGGCCAAGCACCACCGCGAGAACGCGAAGGACGCCGCCAAGGACGCGACCCAGTAAACGCCCGCCACCGACGGAACCGACGCTCGCACGGGAGGCCGCTGCGTGGCCAAACGCACGCTGGCGAGCGCCTGGGCGAAGTCGTTCGAGCGCAGCCTGGGCGTGTGGACACGCGCCGGGCTCCATGCCGGGCTGAAGGCAAGTCGGCAGCAGATCGGCCAGGTGACCCAGGCCGCGGCCGCGTCACGCAAGCCACCGCCGGGCCCCGGCGACTGGCTGCCCGGCGTGGCCGTCGGCCTGTCGGGGCTGCTGCGATTTCATCTCTACCGGCCACCAGGCCTGCACTACGCCGAGCGGGTGCCGGTGATGGTGATGCTGCACGGCTGCGGGCAGGACGCGCGCAACTTCGCCGTCAGCACCCGCATGAACCGCGTGGCCGACCGCGAGCGCTTTCTCGTGCTCTACCCCGAGCAGGACCGCGTGGCCAACCCGCAAGGCTGCTGGAACTGGTTCGAGACCCGCTCGGGGCGGGCCTACAGCGAGGCGGCGCTGATCCTGAAGGCCATCGACCAGGTGGCCCTTTTCTACCCGGCCGATGTGACACGCGTGGCCGTGTGCGGCCTGTCGGCCGGCGCGAGCATGGCCGCACTGCTGGCCACGCGCCACCCGGCGCGTTTCAAGGCGGTGGTGATGCACTCGGGCGTGGCGCCGGGCTCGGCCGACACGAGCGCCGCGGCGGTGCGCGCGATGCGCGGGCGGCAGCTCCTCACGCCCCTCGCGGTGAGCGAGGCGCTGCCGCCGCTGATGGTGATCCACGGCGAGCACGACCGCGTGGTCTCGTCGCGCAATGCGAGTGCCACCGTCAACCTGTGGGCCGATGCGGCCGGCGCCACCGCGAGCGAATCGCGGAGGGTGCAGCGCGGCCAGCGCCACCCGATGACGATCACCGAGCACAAGCGCCGCGGCCGTGACGTGGCGGCGCTGGTGGAGGTCGACACGCTCGGACATGCCTGGAGCGGCGGCGCCGCGAAGAAGCCCTACAGCGACAGCCGCGGGCCCGATGCGTCGCGCCTCGCGTGGTTGTTTGCGCAAAGGCAATTCCGCGCGTGAGCGAGGGCCTGCTGTGGACGGCTCCTGCACAATGCCGGCGGCCTCGTCGGCCCCAAGGTTCCGGAGATTGCGCATGACCCCCGAAGACCGCCGCGCCCTGCGCGCCAAGCTCATCGCCGCCCGCCAGGCGCTGCCCGACCGCCTGGAGCGTGCCGTGCAACTGCAGCAGGTGCTGCGCGCCTGGCTCGTGAGCCGCAAGGAATCGACGATCGGCGCCTACTGGCCGATCAAGGGCGAGTTCGACCCGCTGCCGGCGCTCTACCGCTGGAGCGAAGGCGGGCCCGAAGGCTCGCCGCGCCGCATCGGCCTGCCCGTCACCGACAAGCTCACCGGCGAGCTGCGCTTCCACGTGTGGTTCCCCGGCTGCGAGATGGAGCTCGACGCGCACGACATCCCCAAGCCCAAGGGCACCGATGAATTCCGGCCCGGCCTGCTGGTGCTGCCCTGCGTGGGCTACGGCCCGGGCGGCGTGCGCCTGGGCTACGGCGGCGGCTTCTACGACCGCACCATCGAGAGCCTGAACCCACGCCCGCTCACCATCGGCGTGGGCTATGCGCATGGCTTCCTGCCGCTGCTGCGCGCCGAGCCCGATGACCTGCTGGTCGACGTGATGCTCACCGAAGACGGTGTGATGTGGCAGCGTAGCTGAGCACGCGCCCGGCATCGACCCCGGAGGTGTTTGCATGGACATGCTGGTCAACATCGACGTGCCCGACCTGCCGCGCGCCGAAGCCTTCTATTGCAATGCGTTCGGCCTGCGGCCCGGCCGTCGGATCGGCGGCGAGGTGCTGGAACTGCTCGGTGGGCCCGTGCCGATCTACCTGTTGCAGAAGGCTGCGGGAACGTCGCCGGTGCCGGGTGACACGCAGGTGCGCAGCTACAGCCGCCATTGGTGCCCGGTGCACGTCGACATCGTGGTGCCCGACATCAACGCTGCCGTGCGGCAGGCGCTGACGGCCGGGGCGTTGCAGGAGAAGCCGGTGCAAGAGGCCCGCTGGGGCAAGCTGGCGATGTTTTCCGACCCGTTCGGCAATGGCTTCTGCCTGATCGAATTCGTCGGCCGCGGCTACGACGAGATCGCCACCTGAAGATTTTTCGGCGGGCGCTTGTCGATTTCAGACGCGCCCAGCCGTCGTGTGATCAGAGCCACCCATTTTTCGAACCCGGCTCGCTCAACCCAAGCAAGGAGAACGACATGCGCGTGATGGTGATCGTGAAGGCCAGCCCTGAATCCGAAGCCGGCAAGATGCCGAGCACCGAGCTGATGGCCGCGATGGGCAACTACAACGAAGAACTGGTGAAGGCCGGCATCATGAAAGGCGGCGATGGCTTGCACCCGAGCTCGCGCGGCAAGCGCGTGCGTTTCTCGGGCAAGGATCGCTCGGTGGTCGACGGCCCCTTCGCCGAGACCAAGGAGCTGATCGCCGGCTACTGGGTGTGGGAAGTGAAGGACATGGCCGAGGCCGTCGAGTGGGTCAAGCGTTGCCCCAACCCGATGGAGAGCGACTCCGAGATCGAAATCCGCCCGTTCTTCGAGGCCGCCGATTTCGGCGAGGCCTTCACGCCCGAGCTTCAGGCTCAGGAAGAGCGCCTGCGCCAGCAGCTCGGCGGCGAGACCCGGATCTGAGCTCGGCCCTCGGACGTCGGGTCAATCGGCCACGTGCACGACCAGCTTGCCGAGGTGGCGGCCGTCGAGCAGGGCGGCGAGCGCCGCGGGGGCCTGCTCCAGGCCCTCGACGCGTGCTTCGTGCAGCTTGACGCGGCCCGCCTGCACCCACTCGCGCATCTCGCGCTGGAAGGCGTCGAAGCGCTCACCGTAGTGGTCGAGGATGATGAAGCCCTGCATGCGCACGCGCTTTTGCAGCACGGTGGCCAGCAGCTGGGCGCGCCGGTCGGGTGAGGCCGGCGCACCGTCGTCGTTGTAGTGCGCGATGAAGCCGCAGACCGGGATCCGTGCGTTGACGTTGAGCAGCGGCAGCACCGCATCGAGCACCTCGCCGCCGACGTTCTCGAAATAGACGTCGATGCCGTGAGGGCACGCCTCGGCGAGGTGGGCGGCGAGGCGCGGGTCGTGGCGGTCGAGGCAGGCATCGAAGCCGAGCACCTCCACCGCGTGGCGCACCTTCTCGGCGCCGCCCGCGATGCCGACGACGCGCGCGCCTTTCAGCCTGGCGATCTGGCCGACCATCGCGCCGACGGCGCCGGTGGCGGCCGCGACGACCACGGTCTCGCCGGGGCGTGGCTGGCCGATGTCGAGCAGGCCCACGTGGGCGGTGAAGCCCGGCATGCCCAGGCCGCCGAGGGCGTGTGAAGGCTGGGCGAGATCGTCGATCGTTTGCAGGTCGCTGCCGTCGCTGAGGGCGTGGTCCTGCCAGCCGGCGTTGGCGAGCACGAGTTGCCCTTCCTGGAACTGCGGGTGGCGCGAGGCCACGACGCGGCTCACCGTGCCGCCGACTAGGGGCGCGCCGATCTCGATCGAGGGCGCGTAGCCGGGGCCAACCTCGTCCATCAGGTTGCGCATGTACGGGTCGAGCGAGAGCCACAGCGTGCGCAGCAGCACCTGGCCTTCGGCAGGCGTGGGAACGGACTGTGTCTCGAGTCGGAAGTCGCCCAGCTGCGGCCGGCCCTTGGGCCGGGATGCGAGCACGATGCGGCGGTTGAGCGTGGTCATCGTGTCCTCCTCAGATGCGCACCGGGCGTGGGCCGTGGCGCAGCGTGAGCAGCGTGCCGAGCGTGATGGCCGCGACCGCGAAGCCAGGGCCGCCGAGTGCGCCCACGTGGTCGACCAGCAGGCCGCCGCCGATCGCCCCGCTCGCGATGGCGATCTGGAACGCAGCGACGAGCAAGCCGCCCGCACCTTCCGCCTGGTCGGGCGCGGCCCGCACGATCCAGGTCTGGAAGCCGACCGGGAAGGCGCCGAACGCAAAGCCCCACAGCGCGACGGCGATCGCCGTCACCGTCGACGAGTGGCCGGCCACCAGAAGGCTAGCCGCGAGCACCACGATCAGCGCACCGCCCGCGACGATGGCGTGGCGCTCGCTGCGCCCCGCGAGCGCACCACCGGCGAAATTGCCGAAGAAGCCGCCGATGCCGTAGCCGAGCAGCACGGCGGTGATCGCGCTCACCGGCAGGTGCGTCACCTGCTCCATCAGCGGGCGGATGTAGGTGAAGCCGGCGAAATGGCCCGAGATCACGAGCAGCACCGCGAGCAGGGCCACGCGCACGCTGGGCCGCGTGAGCAGCTCGCCGAGCACGCGCAGGCTCGGGTTGTCGCGCGGGGGCAGGGCGGGCAGCGTGACGAACTGGGCCACGAGCGTGACGACGCTCACCACCCCGGCGGCGACGAAGGCGCTGCGCCAACCCCACAGGTCGCCCATCCACGCGCCGATGGGTGCCGCGCAGACGGTCGCGACCGACACGCCGGTGAGGATGACCGACATCGCGCGCGCGAAGAGGTGTTCCGGCACGAGCCGCATCGCGAGTGCGGCGGCCATCGACCAGAACCCGCCCAGTGCGACGCCGAGCATCACGCGTGCGACGAGCAGCGTGGCGAGGCTGCCGGCCGTGGCGGCGATCAGGTTCGACAGCACCAGCAGCAGGGTCAGCGCCAACATCACCTGCTTGCGGTCGAAGCGGCGCGTGAGCAGCGGAATCGAAGGGGCGGCGACCGCACCGACCAGCGCGGTGGCGGTGACCGCCTGGCCGGCCGCGCCATCGCTCACGTGCAGGTCGGCGGCCATGGCCGTGAGCAGACTGGCCGGCAGGAATTCGGCGGTGACGAGGCCGAACACGCCCAGGCCCAGGGCGCCGATGGCGGGCCAGCGGGCGTCGGAGGGTGTGGCGGAAGCGGGGGCGTCGCCGGGCAGGGCGACGCAGTCGGGGCAGGTGGCAGACATGGGGGACAAGGCGGTTGGACAACACGAGCGGCCAGCTTAGGCGTAGCATTCCGGCGTTTCCATGCCAGAAATGCCGAGATGCTTGCTCATTCGTCCAGGCCTCCCGAGCCTCCTGGCGTGCCCGACACGCTGACCGAGATCCTCCTGAACCTGCGCCTCGAAGGCGTGGAGTACGGCCGGTGCGTCCTGCACGGCCCGTGGGCCATCAGCTTCCCGGCGCAGCGCTCGGCGCGCTTCCATTTCGTCTCGGGTGGGGCGTGCTGGCTGCGCACCCCGAGCACCGACTGGCTGCGGCTGAACCCGGGCGACGCGGTGCTGCTGCCGCGCGGCAGTGCCCATGTGCTGGCCAGCGCGCCCGAGGTGCCGCCGGTCGACATCGACACGATGAACCGGCGCAAGGTCGCCGACAACCTCTACCTCGTGCGCGATGAGCGTGAAGAGACGGCCAAGCCCGACGTGATGTTCTGCGGCGCGCTGCGCTTCAACCTCGACCCGCTGCACCCGCTCGTGGCGATGATGCCGCAGGTGATGCGCGCCGGTGAACTGGCCCAGCGCGACCCGGCCGTGCCGGCACTGCTCGACGCGATGGAGCGTGAAGTGGCACTGGACCGCATCGGCGCCTGCGGCATCCTCGCGCGCTTGGCCGACGTGCTGGCGGCGAGCATCATCCGCGCGTGGGTCGAATGTGCCTGCAGCGACGCGAGCGGCTGGATCGCCGCGGTGCGCTGCCCGTCGATCGGCAAGGTGCTCGCCGCCATCCACGCCGAGCCGGAGCGCGACTGGCCGGTGCACGAGTTGGCGGCGCTGATGGGCGCCTCGCGTTCGCGCTTCGCCGAAGCCTTCACCACCACCGTCGGCGAAACGCCGGCGCGTTATGTGACGAAGCTGAAGATGTTCCAGGCGCGGCGCTGGATCGCGCAGGAAGGCATGCGTGTCGCGACGGCGGCCGAGCGGCTGGGCTACGACTCCGAGGCCTCGTTCAGCCGCGCCTTCAAACGCATCATCGGCCACCCACCGAGCGCGGCGCGGGCCGAGCACCGCGCGGCCCGCACGGCACTGCTCACACCCGGTTGATCACGCCCGGTTGATCACACGGTGCCCGCTCACACCGAATACAGCCCGGCTGCGCGTTCCTTCAGCTTCGCCGGCACGCTGCCCGCCAGGCCCACGGCCGCGCGGCTTGCGAGCATGCGCTGAAACACCCGCTGCACTTGAGTTGCCTCGACCGCCTGCAGACGCGCCAGCCACTCCCCCGGCTCGCGCAGGCGGCCGAAGGTGAAGAGCTCCTGCGCGGCCACTTCCATGCGCTTGGCCGGCTGTTCCAGAGCCCGCAGCGCCCGCACGCTGATCTGGTTGCGCGCCCGCGCGAGACCGTCGTCGTCGATGTGCTCGGCATGCTGGCGCAGCAGGCGCGCCACTTCGGTGATGAAGGCTTCGGCCTGCGCCGGCTCGGTGGCGCCGTCGATCACGAACTGGCTCGCGAGCGGGTACACGTCGGCCGAGCAACCCACTTGGTAGGCGAGGCCGCGCCGCTCGCGGATCTCGTCGAGCAGTGGCGAGCTCATGCCTTCGCCCAGCAGCGCGGCGGCCAGCACGTCGGCGAGGTGCGCGTCGTCGGCCAGCGGCGGCGCGGCGAAGCCGAGCACGATCTGGCATTGCGCGCTGCCCGACAGCCGCCGCAGCTTCACCCCGCCGTGCCACTCGGGCGTCGGCACGGTGTTGGGCTCGCCGCGGGGCATGTCGCCGAAGGCGCACTCGGTGGCCGCGACGAGCGCGGCCTCGTCGACCGGGCCGGCCGCGGCCACGATGGTGTTGCAGGCGGTGTACTGCTGCTGCACGTAGGCGAGCAGGTCGTCGCGCGTGAAGCGCTTGATGTTGGCGCGGTTGCCGATCACCGGGCGGCCGGCGGGGTGCTGGTCGCCGTAGCAGGCCTTGTCGAAGAGATCGAAGGCGATGTTGACCGGGTCTTCCTCGAACTCGGTGAACTCATGCTGGATCACCTGGCGCTCGCGCTCCAGCTCGTCGGCGGGGAAGGTGCTGTGGCGCACGATGTCGGCGATCTGCGCCACGAAGGTCGGCAGGTCGCCCGGCAGGCCCTCGATGTGGAAGGCGGTGTGGTCCTTGTCGGTGTGCGCGTTGACCTCGGCGCCCAGGCGTTCGGCGTCGAGGTTGATGCGCTGGCAGTCGCGGCTTTGCGTGCCCTTGAAGGCCATGTGCTCGACCACGTGGCTGATGCCGTTCTGCAGCCGCGTTTCGTGCAGGCTGCCGGTGCGCACGAAGACGCTCAGGCTCACCGTCTGCCGCCAAGGCATCGGGATGGCGACGATGCGCAGGCCGTTGGCGAGCGTGTGCAGGGCAGGGGTGGGAGCGGTGGACGGGATCAAAGCGGGGCGCAGCCGAAAGGACGGGCCCCGATGATCTCAGGTCCCCGCGTCACCTGCGGGGAGTGCGGTCGTGCGTCAGAAGCGGTAGCCCACGCCCACGCCGACCAGCAGCGGGTCGACCTTGAAGGTGCCGATCTTGGCGCCGCCCGAGCTGACGTCGGTGCGGATCTGCACCTTCTTCACGTCGAAGTTCAGGTAGACGTTCTTCGCCACGGCGAAGTCCAGACCGGCCTGCACCGCGAGGCCGAAGCTGTTGCGCTCGATGTCCACACCGGCCGGCAGCTTCACCGCGGAGAAGCGCGTGTAGTTCACGCCGGCGCCGAGGTAGGGTTTGAAGGCGCCGAGCTGCGTGAAGTGGTACTGCACGGTGAGCGTGGGGGGCAGGTGCTTGAGCGAGCCGATCTCGGTACCTCCGGCCTTCAGCGTGTGCTTCTGCGGGTAGGTGAGGATGAGCTCGGCGGCGATCTGCGGCGTGAAGAAGTAGCTCACGTCGAGCTCGGGGATCACCTTGTTGTTGACGGTGAGGTCGAGGCCGGTGCTGTCCTTGTTGGCGCTGTCGAGGTTGACGGCGCGCAGGCGCACGAGGAACGGGCCTTCCTGGGCTTGTGCTGAGAGCGGTGCAGCCACGGTAGCGGCGGCAAGGGCGGCGGCGATGAGGGTGCTTCGGGTGTTCATGGTGTGTCTGTCGTCTGCTGAGGGAGAGATCCTCGGTAGTCATTTCAATACCCCTGAGGCCCAAGTTTGTTGCGGTGCATCAATCGAGCACGGGGCGCCGGTTTGCGACAGGTCAAGAGACCATCGATGTCACAAGACGCAGGGCAGAAACGTCTAGGCCATGAAGCGGTGCATGGCGCCGCCCACTGGACCCGCCATGAAAGTCGCCGCCTCCTACTCGTTGCCCGAACTCCTGGTCTGGACGCGCCGCCGGCTCTACCTGCTGCTCGTGTTTGCGCTGGTGCCGGTGGTGCTGTACCGCCTGCTCGGGCAGGGCTGGGCCGCGGTGCCCTGGCCGGTGGCGGTTTTGCTCGGCACTGCCGCCTCGTTCATCGTCGGATTCAAGAATGCGCAGACCTACCAGCGCACGCTGGAAGCGCAGCAGGTGTGGGGAACCCTCGTTGGGCTGAGCCGCTACTGGGGCCTCCTCTGCCGCGACTTCCCCACGCAGCCCGGCCACACACGGCGGCTGGTGATGCGCCACCTGGCCTGGCTCACCGTGCTGCGCTACCAGTTGCGCACGCCGCGGCGCTGGGAGGCGGCGCACCGCGGCGCCAATGCGGAGTACCGGGAGCGGCACTTCCGCGTGCCGGAGGCCGACACGCCGCTGAGCGACGAGCTGGCTCGCTTCCAGCCCGACACGGACGGTGCTGCCCCGGGCGCGCTGCAGCTCATTGCGCAGCAGAGCGCGGCCCTGCGCGAGCTCTACACCGCGCAGCAACTTGCCGTGCTGCACCACACCGAGATGCAGAAGACGCTCAAAGACCTGCTCGACCAGCAGGGCCGCGCCGAGCGCCTGAAAAACTTCCCCTATCCGCGCCAATACGCCGCCATCAACCGCTGCTTCGTGTGGAGCTTCGCGGCGCTCCTGCCGTGGTGCCTGGTGCGCGAGTTCGACCGCCTCAACGAGATGGTGGGCGCGCCGCTCGCCGGCCACATGGTCTGGGCCACGGTGCCGTTTGCGATGCTCGTCGGATGGATGTACCTTGCGCTCGATCTGGTGGGCGAGAGTACGGAGAATCCCTTCGAAGGAGGCGCCAACGACGTGCCCATCTCGCAGATGAGCCGGCAGATCGAGATCGAACTTCGCCAGCTGCTCGGCGACACCGAGCTGCCACCCGCCCTGTCACCGAGCCACGACATCCTTCTCTGATGCAAAACTCTCCAGACGACGACCCGACCCGCCGCTTTGCCCGGCTGCGCCCACGCCTGCAAGGCATCGCCTACCGCATGCTCGGCAGCGTGGCCGAGGCCGAAGAAGTGGTGCAGGACGCGTGGCTGCGCTGGCACGACGCGCAGGCCGCACCGCCCGACAACGGCGAAGCCTGGCTCGTGACCGTGACCACGCGGCTCGCGATCGACCGGCTGCGGGCCACCAAGGTGGCGCGGGAGCACTACAGCGGGCAGTGGTTGCCCGAGCCCTTTCTCAGTGACGTCACCGAATCGGCCGACAGCCCGCAGGACCTGCTGGAGCGTGCCGACGACCTCTCGGTCGCCTTTCTCATGCTGCTGGAGCGGCTGTCGCCCGAAGCGCGCGCGGCGTTTCTCTTGCGCGAGGTGTTCGACGTCGACTACCCCGAGGTCGCCCGCATGGTCGGCAAGGCCGAGCCGGCGTGCCGCCAGCTGGTGAGCCGCGCGAAGAAGCAGCTCACCGAGGAGCGGCCGCGCTACCGCGTGACGCCCGACACGCACCAACGATTGCTGACTCAGTTTGCGCATGCGATGACGCAGGGTGACTTCGGCGCCCTGCGCTCGATGCTCGGCGAAGAGGCTGAGCTGATCAGCGATGGCGGAGGCAAGGTGCTCGCGTTCCCGAAGCCGCTGCTGGGCGGGCAGCGCATCGCGCAGCTTTTCTACGCGGCGCACCGCAAGCTGCACGATCGCCAGCAGGTTCAACTCGTGCGCCTCAACGGCGAGTGGGGCATCCTGCGTTTCATCGACGGCGCGCTCGAGTCGGCGCAGACCTACGAGACCGATGGCGAGCGCATCGTGCGCATCCGCGTGCAGCGCAACCCCGACAAGCTGGCGCGCATCGCGGCTGCTGTCACAAGTTGAGCGGGTCGCACGTCTTGTGGGTATGGAAGCTGTTTCCATCAACCCACAGGAGTGATAAATGTCCCAGCGCATCAACTACATGCAGCAATCGCCCGAGCTCTTCAAGAAGTTTCTCGAGTTCAGCACCGCTGCCAAGGGCGGCTCGATCGAGGCGACGATCCAGCACCTGATCGAGATCCGCGCCTCGCAGATCAACGGCTGCGGCTTCTGCGTCGACATGCACGTGAAGCAGGCCACGATCCACGGCGAGCGCCCGCTGCGCCTGCACCACCTCGCGATCTGGCGCGAGTCGACGCTCTTCTCACCGCGCGAGCGCGCCGCGCTGGCCTGGACCGAAGCGCTCACCACGCTCGGGCCGCACGGTGTCGGCGACGACGTCTACGACAAGGTGCGCACGCAGCTGTCGGAGAAGGAACTGTCGGACCTGAGCTTCCTCGTGATGGCGATCAACGGCTGGAACCGCATCAACGTGGGTTTCCGCGGCGTGCCGGGCTCGCACGACAAGGCGTTCGGGCTCGACAAGGCCGGCCTCGCCTGAGGCCCTTCGCCCTCAGGCTTGAAGCCCGAGCCGCCGGCAGATCTCGAGCGGCGCCACCGACTGGTTCATCGTGTACAGGTGCAGCCCGGGTACGCCGCCCGCGATGAGCTTCTCGCACAGCGCGGTCACCACGTCGAGGCCGAAGGCCTTGATCGAGTCGACGTCGTCGCCATACGACTGCAGGCGCAGACGGATCCAGCGCGGGATCTCGGCGCCGGAGTTGTCGGCGAAGCGGATGATGCCGGCCGAGTTGGTGATCGGCATGATGCCGGGCACCACCGGGATGTCGGCGCCGACCTTGCGGGCGTCGTCGACGAAGCGGAAGTACGCGTCGGGGTTGAAGAAGAACTGCGTGATCGACGAGTTGGCCCCCGCGCGCACCTTGGCGAGGTAGGCGTTGAGGTCGTCTTGCGGCGAGCGGGCCTGCGGGTGCATCTCGGGATACGAGGCCACTTCGATGTGGAAGTGGCGGCCGGTTGCTTCGCGGATGAACGCGATCAGGTCAGACGCATAGCGGAATTCCCCGAAGCCGCCATAGCCGCTCGGCAGGTCGCCTCTGAGCGCGACGATGCGCTTGATGCCCGCCGCCTTGAATTGCTCGATCTTGGCCAGCACCGACTCGCGGTTGGCCCCGATGCAGGTGAAGTGCGAGGCGGCGTCCACGCCCTCGGCGAGGATGGCCTGCACGGCGGCGAGCGTGCCGTCTTGCGTGGAGCCGCCCGCACCGTAGGTGACCGAACAGAACTGCGGCTTGAGCGCGTACAGCTTCTGGCGCACGGCGGCCAGCTTCTCGACGCCTTCGGGTGTCTTGGGAGGGAAGAATTCCAGGCTGATCGGAAGTCTGCTCATCTTCTTGTCCTTGTCAGGCGGGCTGCTTTGCCCACACAAAGAATTCGGTGTTGCCGTTGCCGCCCTGGATGGGGCTCTGGAAGTACTGCTGCACCTTGAGGCCCTGCCCCTTGCAGGCCTGCCACAGGCGGTTCTCGACTTCGACGAAGTGCGCCGGGTCTTTCACGATGCCGCCCTTGCCGATCTGCGCGGGCTGCAACTCGAACTGCGGCTTGACCAGCAGCAGCAGGTCGCCACCGGGCTTCAGGTAGGTCACCATCGTCGGCAGCACGTGGGTGGAGGTGATGAACGACAGGTCGGCGGTGACGAAGTCGAAGCTGTGCTGGGCATGCTCTGCTGCAAAGGCACTGCCTGCCACATCGCGTGCATTGATGCCTTCGTAGCTCGTGACACGCGCGTCGGCCGCAAGCTTCGGGTGCAACTGGCCGTGGCCCACGTCGAGGCCGACCACCTTCGCCGCGCCACCTTGCAGCAACGCATCGGTGAAGCCGCCGGTGCTCTGGCCGAGGTCGAGGCAGGTCTTGCCCTCGACGCTCAGCTTGCAGTGCTTCAGCGCACCTTCGAGCTTGAGCCCACCGCGCGACACGAAGCGCAGCTCCGCGTCGTCGGTGATCTCCATCTCGCAGTCTTCGGGCACGTCGAGCCCGGCCTTGTTCACCACGGCCCAGCCCTTGGGGCCGAGCCAGCGCACGGCGTTGCGCTCGATCAGGCGCTGCGCGGCCGACCGGGTGGGCACGAGGCCCCGTTGCAGGATCAACTGGTCGGCGCGCATCGTGATCAGTAGCGGTAGGTGTCGGGCTTGTACGGGCCCTGCTTCGGCACGCCGATGTAGGCGGCCTGCTCGTCGGTCAGCTCGGTCAGCTGCGCATTCAGCGTGGTGAGCTGGAGGCGGGCGACCTTCTCGTCGAGGTGCTTGGGCAGCACGTAGACCTTGCCGATGTCATACGAGTCAGGGTGCGTGAAGAGCTCGATCTGCGCGATGGTCTGGTTGGCGAAGCTCGACGACATCACGTAGCTCGGGTGGCCCGTGCCGCAGCCGAGGTTCACCAAGCGGCCCTTGGCCAGCAGGATGATGCGCTTGCCGTCCGGGAAGATCACGTGGTCGACCTGCGGCTTGATCTCTTCCCACTCGTACTTCTCGAGCGACGCGACCTGGATCTCGTTGTCGAAGTGGCCGATGTTGCACACGATGGCGTTGTTCTTCATCGCCTTCATGTGGTCGTGGGTGATGACGTCCTTGTTGCCGGTGGTGGTGACGAAGATGTCGCCCTTGTCGGCGGCCCAGTCCATCGTGACCACGCGGTAGCCTTCCATCGCGGCCTGCAGTGCGTTGATGGGGTCGATCTCGGTGACCCACACCTGCGCGCTCAGGGCACGCAGCGCTTGTGCCGAGCCCTTGCCCACGTCGCCGTAGCCGGCCACGACGGCGATCTTGCCGGCGACCATCACGTCGGTGGCGCGCTTGATGCCGTCGACCAGCGACTCACGGCAGCCATAGAGGTTGTCGAACTTGCTCTTGGTGACGCTGTCGTTCACGTTGATGGCGCGGAAGGGCAGGGTGCCCTTGGCGCTCATCTCCTTCAGGCGGTGCACGCCGGTGGTGGTCTCTTCGGTCACGCCGATGATCTGGGCCGACTTGCGGGTGTACCAGCTCGGGTCTTCGGCCAGCTTGGCCTTGATCGAGGCGAAGAGGCAGGTCTCTTCTTCGCTGGTCGGGTTGGCGATGACCGACGGGTCTTTCTCGGCCTTCTTGCCGAGGATCATCAGCAGCGTGGCATCGCCGCCGTCGTCGAGGATCATGTTCGGGCCTTCGCCAGCCGAGCCTTTGGGGCCGAAGTCGAAGATGCGGTGGGTGAAGTCCCAGTACTCGGTGAGCGTCTCGCCCTTGTGGGCAAACACCGGCGTGCCGGCGGCCACGAGTGCGGCGGCGGCGTGGTCTTGCGTCGAGAAGATGTTGCACGAGGCCCAGCGCACTTCGGCGCCGAGCGCTTGCAGCGTCTCGACCAGCACGGCGGTCTGGATGGTCATGTGCAGCGAGCCGGTGACGCGCGCGCCCTTGAGCGGCTGGGTCTTGGCGTATTCGGCACGGATGGCCATCAGCGCCGGCATCTCGCTCTCGGCGATCTTGATTTCCTTGCGGCCCCAGTCGGCAAGCGAGAGGTCGCGGACGGCGTGGTCTTGGGTGGGTTTGAGGACAGCGTTCATGTCGGGCTCCGGTCAATAAGGAAACCCGCACGCGGCACTCAGGGGAAGGGGGACGTTCACCACTCACCCACGAGGACTGTCGTGCGGGTGAGCGCGGTTGCAGATGAGTTTCCGAGCCTGGGGCACACGCTCTGGTGACAGAAGGTGCCTTGCAACGCTCCTCGGAAAGTGGCGGGATTGTAGTGCAGGGTGGCGCAAATGACACCGCCCGGACCATCGCGATCCGGTGCTCTGTCACGGGTGCAAGGCGTTCAGCGCGTGCGCTCCAGGATGCTCACGTAGCTGGCCACCGCCGCACCGCCCATGTTGAACACGCCGGCCAGCGTGGCGCCCGGCACCTGCAGGTCGCCCGCCTCGTCGCACAGTTGCATGGCCGAGACCACGTGCATCGACACGCCGGTGGCGCCGATGGGGTGGCCCTTGGCCTTGAGGCCGCCCGAGGCGTTGACGGGCAGGCGCCCGCCTCGCATCACCACGCCTTCTTCCAGCAGGCGGTGGCCCTGGCCGGTGGGGGCGAGGCCCATCGCCTCGTAGCTCAGCAGTTCGGCGATCGTGAAGCAGTCGTGCACCTCGGCGAGCGAGAGGTCGTGCACGCCGCAGCGCGCCGCGTCGAGGGCCTGCTCCCAGGCACGGCGCGGGCCTTCGAAGCTGACCGTGTCGCGGCGGGCGAGCGGCAGGTAGTCGTTGACCTGCGCCCGCGCGCGCATCGACACCGCGCGAGCGAAGTCGCGCGCGAGCGTGTCGTCGACCAGCACCAGCGCCGCGGCCCCGTCGGAGACGAGCGAACAGTCGGTCTTGCGCAGCGGCGCGGCGATGAGCGGGTTCTTCTCGCTCACGGTGTTGCAGAACTCGAAGCCGAGGTCGCGCCGCATGTGGGCCCAGGGGTTGGCCACGCCGTTGGCGTGGTTCTTGGAGGCGATGCGCGCGAGCGTGCCCGAGTGGTCGCCGTGCCGCGCGAAGTAGGCCTGGGCGAGCGTCGCGAAGATGCCGGGGAAGCCGCCGGCCGGTGCATCGACTTCCGCCGAATAGGCGCACTGGCCGAGGATGCGGGTGGTGTCGGCGCCCGACACGGCCGTCATCTTCTCGGCGCCGATCACCAGCGCCACGCGTGCGCGACCGGCCTCGATCGCGTCGCACGCCGCATACACCGCGGCCGAGCCGGAGGCGCAGGCGTTCTCCAGCCGTGTGGCGGGTTTCCAGCGCAGCGCGTCGTCGGCCTGCAGCGCGAGCGAAGAGGCGAACACATCGGGCGTGAAGCCGCCGTTGAGGTTGCCGAGCCAGATGCCGTCGACCTGAGCGGCGTCCACGCCGGCATGCGCCATCGCCTCGCGCGCGGCGCGGGTGATGAGGTCTTCGAGCGAGAGGCCATCGAGACGGCCGAACGGAAGGTGGGACCAGCCCACGATGGAGACGCGCATGAAGGCTCCTCGAACAGTTGCAATGAGGGGCATGGTGGGGCGCTCGCGGCGGCGGCAACAGTCGACTGAATACGCCAGGGTTTTCCCTTGGTTTGGCCCTGCACCAGGATGACGCCCTCGCGACATCCGGAGGTAAACCGATCGGTGTACTCTTCGGCGGCAACCACCGGAGACACACCCATGACCCACCTTCGCGCGCTGGGGCCGGCGCTGCCGATCCTGATCGGCGCTTCGCTGATGTTGAGCCTCAGCATGGGCCTGCGGCAGAGCCTGGGCATCTTCATGCCGCCGCTCACGAAAGACGTGGGCATCTCGGTCTCCGATTTCACGCTTGCGGTGGCCGTGCAGAACCTCGCCTGGGGCTTCCTGCAACCCTGGGCCGGCGCGGTGGCTGTGCGGCTCGGCTACAAGCGGCTGATGCTCGCGGGTTCGCTGCTCTACATCGTGGGGCTGGTGCTGCTGGCCACGGCGCAGGGCTTCGTTAGCGTGCTGCTCGGCGCGGGCGTGGCGATCGGCGCCTCGATGGCGCTCACCGGGCCGGCGTTTGCGATGGCGGTGGCCTCGCGTGCGGTGTCGGCGGCGGTGCGCAGCTCGGTGCTGGGCATCGTCTCGGCGGCCGGTTCGCTGGGCGCGCTGATGGCCGCGCCGCTCGGGCAGGCGCTGGCGCAGGCCTCGGGATGGCGCGTGGGGCTCTATGGCTTCATCGTGCTCTCGCTCGTCATCCTGCCGGCGGCCTGGTATGCCGGCAAGGCCGATGCCATGCCGGTGCCGCCCTCGCCGGGCGGTGACGAGAAGAGCGCAGGCGACATGGTGAAGGGCGCGCTGCGCCATCCGCCTTTCGTCGTGATGACGGCGGCGTATTTCGTCTGCGGCATGCAGCTCATCTTCCTCACCACGCACCTGCCGTCGTATCTCGCGCTCTGCGGCATGGACCCGATGCTCTCGGCGCAGGCACTCGGCGTGATCGGTGGCTTCAACGTGCTGGGCAGCCTCTTCTTCGGCTGGGCCGGCGGGCGCTGGAACAAGCTCCTGCTGCTGGGCGGCATCTACGTGCTGCGCTCAATCGGCATCGCGTGGTACTTCATGACCGCGCCCACGCCGGGCAGCACGCTGCTCTTCGCCGCGATCATGGGGTTCCTGTGGCTGGGCGTCGGGCCGCTCGTGGCCGGCTCGATCAGCGAGACCTTCGGCGTGCGCTGGCAGGCCATGCTGGGCGGCGTGGCCTTCATGAGCCACCAGATCGGCAGCTTCGTCGGCGCCTATGGTGGCGGGTTGATCTACGACGCGCTCGGCTCGTACACGCTGGCCTGGCAGATCGGCGTGGGCATCGGCCTCGTGGCAGGTCTCGTGCAGTGCGCGTTCGCCCTGGCGCGCCCACCGCGGCCGCCTGAGCCGCGCACGCCCTTGCCGGTGCCCGCATGAAAACCGGCGTGTCGCCGGTGCCGATGAAAGACCGCATCCTGGAGGCGGCCGACCGGCTGTTCTACGGCCAGGGCATCCAGGCGGTCGGCGTCGACGCGGTGGCGAACGAAGCCGGCATCAGCAAACGCACGCTCTACAAGCATTACCCGAGCAAGGACGAGCTGGTGGCTGCCTACCTGTCGCGCCGCACCGGCCAGGCGATCACGGCCGAAGGGACACCCGTCCAGCAGATTCTCGGCCTCTTCGATGGCCTGGAGAAATGGTTCGGCAACCAGCGCTTTCGCGGCTGCGCCTTCGTCAACGCAGTGGCCGAGCTGAGCGGGGAGCGGCAGCACCCCGCGGTGGCGGTGGCGTCGGGCCACAAGGCACGCCGGCTCGCGCAGGTGGTCGAGTTGCTGCGCGAGCTGGCGGTCGACGGACCCGAGCGGCTGGCCGAGCAGATCGTCGTGCTGTTCGAGGGCGCGGTGGCGGTGTCGATGGTGCGCGGCGGCGATCCGCAGGTGGCCGTCTCGGCGCGCGAGGCCGCCACGGTGCTGCTGCGCAATGCCGGCGTCGCGGTCGATCGCGAGCCCGATCGTGATGGGCGAGACTTGGCACGATGAACCCCATTCCTTCCCGCCCCTGGCCCGAGCTGCCCGCGGAGCGGGCCCGCTCGGTGCTGGGTGTGCTGACCGACATCGACGACACGCTCACCACCACAGGCGCCATCACGGCCGATGCCCTGCGCGCACTGCACGACCTGCAGGCCGCCGGCATCCCGGTCATCGCCATCACCGGCCGGCCGATGGGCTGGAGCGAGCCCTTCGCGCGCCAGTGGCCGATCGCCGCCATCGTGGCCGAGAACGGCGCGGTGGCGCTCTTTCGCGAAGGCCCCGAGCTGCGCATCGAATACGCCCAAGACGCCGCCACACGCGAGCACAACACGCGCCGCCTGCGCGAGGTGGCCGCGCGCGTGCTGCGCGAGGTGCCGGGAGCCACGCTCGCGCAAGACAGCGCCGGTCGTGTCACCGACATCGCCGTCGACCACAGCGAGTTCGCGCAGCTCGACCCGCCGCGCATCGAGCAGGTGGTGGCGCTGATGCAGGAAGAGGGCATGACGGCCACCGTGAGTTCGATCCACATCAACGGCTGGTTCGGCGAGCACACCAAGCTGTCGGGGGCACGCTGGATCGTGCAGCGGCTCCTGCAGCGCGATCTCGACCCCGAGCACGAGCGCTGGGTCTACGTGGGCGACTCCACCAACGACCAGCTGATGTTTGCCCACTTCCCCCTGAGCGTGGGCGTGGCCAACCTCGTGCACTTCCGCGATCAGCTGCACACCTGGCCGGCCTATCTCACGGTGGGCGAGCGTGGGCAAGGGTTTGCGCAAGTGGCGCAGGCGCTGCTCGCGGCCCGTTGACACGCATGCAGACCCGCCCCTTGGCACCCCTGGCCATCGCCGCCGCGCTGGCGCTGGGCGCGGCGGTGTCGCTGGGCCTGGCGCGCTTCTCCTATGCGCTGCTGCTGCCGCCGATGCGCGCCGACCTCGCCTGGAGCTACCTCACCGCGGGGGCGATGAACACTGCCAACGCGGCCGGCTACCTGCTGGGCGCGCTGCTGATGCCACGCGCGCTGGCCCGCTGGGGCGCACGGCCGCTGTTGATCGCGGGCAGTGTGTCGGCTGCTGCTCTGCTCGCCGCGCACGGCCTCGGCCGTGGCGACGCCGTGCTGTACATGTTGCGGCTGTTGACCGGCGTGGCCAGCGCGGCGACCTTCGTCTCGGGTGGCCTGCTCGCAGCGCGCCTGACCGGCGCGCCCGCGGGCCTCGTGCTCGGCATCTACTACGGCGGCACCGGCGCCGGCATCATCGCCTCGGCCCTGCTCGTGCCGCCGCTGGTGGCACTGCCCGACGGGCACGGCTGGCGCTGGGCCTGGGTGGCGCTCGGCGCGGTGGCGTTGTTCGCCACCGCCATCGCCGCGCGCGCCACGCGAGGCCTCACGACGACAGTGGCATCGTCGGCCCGGCACGCACCGTTTCGATGGGCGAGCCTCGGCTTCGGCTTGGCGTCGTACTTCCTCTTCGGCCTCGGCTACATCGGCTACATGACCTTCGTGGTCACGCTGCTGCGCGAGCAGCAGATGAGCCACGGCGTCGTCACGCTCTTTTACGGCCTGCTCGGCGTGGGCGTGATCGCGTCGTCGTTCCTCTGGGCCGGGCTGCTGCAACGGCACCGCAGCGGGCGCCCGATGGCGGTGCTCAATGCGATCCTCGCCGTGGCCACGGTGCTGCCGGTGCTGAGCACGCACGTGCTGGCGGTGTTCGCCTCGGGGGTGCTCTTCGGCGGGGTGTTCCTCTCAGTGGTGGCGTCGACCACCGCGCTCGTGCGGCACAACCTCGCTGCGGCCGCGTGGCCGGCCGGCATAGCCGCCTTCACCATCGTCTTCGCCGCTGGGCAGATCGTGGGCCCGAGCCTCGTGGGCTGGCTGGCCGACGGGGCCGGTGGCCTGCGCGCGGGCCTGGCCGTCTCGGCAGGCGTGCTGGCGCTCGGTGTCGTGCTGGCCGCGTGCCAGCGGGCACTGCCCTTGCCGGAGCATCATCCATGAGCCTCGACTCGACCTCTGTCGACCTGCAAGCGCATCCGGCCCTGGCCGGCATCACGGTCTTCGAGCGCGGCTGGCTGTCGTCGAACAACGTGCTCATCCACGCGCGTGGCGACGAGCCGGGCGCCGTGCTGGTGGACAGCGGCCACGTCTCGCATGCGGCGCAGACCGAAGCGCTGGTGCGCCACGCGCTGCAGGGCCGGCCGCTGGCGCGCATCGTCAACACGCACCTGCACTCCGACCACTGTGGCGGCAACGCGGCGCTGCAGCGGGCCTTCGGGGCTGAGGTGCTCACGCCGCCCGGCCATGCCGACGCGGTGCGCCGCTGGGACGAAGAAACCTTGAGCTATGCCCCCACCGGCCAGCACTGCGAGCGCTTCGAGCTGCACGGCACGCTCGTGCCGGGCGAGCCGGTGCGGGCGGGCGGGCGGCAATTCGAGGTGATTGCCGCCCCGGGGCACGACCCGGAGTCGGTGGTGCTCTTCGACGCCGCGTCGGGCCTGCTGATCTCGGCCGATGCCTTGTGGGAGAACGGCTTCGGCGTGGTCTTCCCCGAGCTGGAAGGCGAGTCGGCGTTCGACGACGTGGCCACGGTGCTCGACATGATCGAACGCCTGCCCGTGTCCGTCGTGGTGCCGGGCCACGGCCGGCCCTTCACCGACGTGCCTGCGGCGCTTGCGCGCGCCCGCACGCGGCTCGCCTCGTTCGTCAACGACCCGCAGCGGCACGCGCGTTATGCGGCGAAGGTCCTGATCAGCTTCCACTTGATGGAAGTGCGCGGGCAGACGCTGCCTGAGCTTGTCGAGTGGGTGGAACGCACGCGCTACTTCGCGAGCGTCTGGCAGAGTTCCGGGCAGGCCGAGTCGAGATCGCCCGCTGCCTGGGGCGAGCTGCTGGCGTCGGAGTTGGTGGCCAGTGGCGCCGCACGCCGCGTCGGCGAGCGCATCGAACCTGCATGAGGAGCCCGTCCGCATGAAACGTCTTGCCGCTGTCGCGATGCTGTGCGGCCTGGCCGCCTGTGCCACGCCCGACACCTTCGTCGCCGCTGACCTGGAGCCTGGGCGCCTGCCCACGCCCGACACCACGCTCGACATCCCGGGCCTGGGCCCCTGCACCGACAACCCCGATCGCCGCTTGCACATCGACGCGAGCCAGCCGGTGCACGTGCTGGTGCACGGCTGCTTCGGCTCGTCGGGGCAGTTCCGGGGGCTGGCGCAGGTTCTCGCTTTCCACGGCCAGCAGGCCGCCTGCTTCACGTATGACGACCGGGCCAAGCTCGCGGACAGCGCGGCCGAACTGCGCAGCGCCCTCACGCAACTCGCCGCGCGCTCGCGCGTGCCGCAGGTCACGGTGATCGGCCACAGCCAGGGCGCGCTCATCGCACGTCGGTCGCTCACCGACACGCTCGCCGAACCCTTGCCGGCACGTCCGCTGGGCCTGCGCTTGGTGACGGTTTCGGGCCCGTTTGCCGGCATCGAGGCCGCGCGGCCCTGCGGTCGCACCTGGCTGTACCCGCTCACGCTCGGACTGCTGCCCTTCAGCTGCTACGTGACGACCGGGCCGAAGTGGGCCGACATCACCTTCTCGTCGCGCTTCATCCGCGAGCCCGGCCCGCTGGCCGCGCCCGTGTTCGACCACTTGAAGATCGACACCGACGAGCGCAACGCCTGCCGCCGCACCGAGGCCGGCCGTTGTGTCGAGAGCGACGACATCTTCTCGCTCGACGAGCAGCGCCACCCCGCCGTGGAAAGCGGGCCGCGCGTGAAGCGCGTGCTGGTGAACGCCGGCCACGTGGAGATCGTGGGCGACAAGCGCGAGGCGCCGATGAAGCTGCTGGGCGTGTTGCAGGCCGAAGGGGTGCTGCGCCCGACACCGCCCGGGCAGGCGCTTGCATTCGAGCGGCTGCTGTCGCAGGTCTACCGAGACGAGCGGCGCTGAAGCTCGTCGGCTTCAGCCTTCGAGGCGAAGGAAGCTGCGCATGCGCGCGAGTTCAGCCTCCAGCTCGCGGCGGAAGCCGGCGTCGCGCGGAGGCTTGGCGGCGAAGCCGAGCGTGTGCGACAGCTGTGCATCGGCCACGGCCAAGGTGCCCCATCCGACGACCCGCTCGCCCCACAGCAGCGGCAGCGCGTAGTAACCGAGCCGGCGCTGAGCCGCGGGGGTGTAAGCCTCGAACTTGTACGTCCAGCCCCACAGCAGCTCGAAGCGGCGGCGGTCCCACACGATGGGGTCGAAAGGGGCGAGCAGACGCACTTCGTTGTCGGGCGCATGGCGGGCCGAGCGCGGGTTCTCGTCGGCCGGCCAGTACCAGGTGGTGCCGTCGAGCTGCAGGCTCGCGAGGTGCTCGCGTGCGAGGCGCATCGCGGTTTGCGTCTGCGTCTTCAGATGAGGCGCACCGTAGCCGAGCAGCCGCGTGAGGTAGGTGAGGCTCGCGGCCGGCAACGGGGCGTACTTGCGCACGATGAGCTCGATCAGCGCGGCGGCGCGCAGCGTGCGGCCGGCCGGACTCTCGTCGCCTTGCGGATGCGCGGCCACCTCGTAGATGCGGGTGCCGTTCTCGCGCCGCGCCACACGCAGCAGGCCGCGGTAGTGCATGCCGTCGAGCAGCTTGGTGCTCGCGCTCGACGAGCCGCCCCAGTAGTTGGTGACGCGGCCGTGGGCGAAATGCTCGTCGACCTCGCGCGGGTGCACCTGGCCACGCTCGCGCACGAAGGCCAGCACCTCGTTGGCCTGGCGTTTCGTCGTCGGCTTCCACGGGTGCGCGGCCACGCGCGGGTGCATCAACGCCAAGTGCTCGCGCGGCAGGAAGCCGTAGTTGACGAGGCAGTCCTCCTCGATCGGCAGGCGTGCATAGCGGCGCTCGAGATCCCCGGCGACGTAGCCCTTCACACGGTGGCGCAGCGTGAGGTCTTGCGCGCGAGCCGGCGCACGGATCGGGTCGGCCTGCACGAAGCCGAGTTTCTGGATGGCCCGCGCGAGCGTGGTGGGCGCAAAGAGCGTGCGGGCGACGGCGTAGCGGCGCAGGTCGTCGATGGTGATCGTGGCGGGCATGCGGCCGATTCTGTCGTCGGTGGTGCGCGGATGTACAGGTCCGGAAATGGCATGTCAGCAGGCTTGCAGCTCTCGACACTGCGGGCTTCTCAACGCACAAGGAACTCCGATGAAGGCATTGCAAGACAAGGTGGCGCTCGTGACCGGCGCAAGCTCGGGCATCGGCCATGCGACAGCGCGGCTCTTCGCCCGCGAAGGCGCGAAGCTCGTGGTGGCGGCACGGCGGCAGGCCGAGCTGAACGCGCTGGTCGACCGCATCGTGACCGATGGCGGCGAGGCGGTGGCGCTGGCGGGCGACGTGCGCGACGAGGCCTATGCGCAGGCCCTCGTCGAGCTGGCGGTGCAACGTTATGGCGGGCTCGACATTGCGTTCAACAACGCCGGCACGCTGGGCGAGGTGGCCCCGATGCCGCAGATCACGCGCGAGGCGTGGCAGCACACGCTCGATGCCAATCTCACCAGCGCCTTTCTCGGTGCGCGGCACCAGGTGCCTGCGATGGTGAAGCGCGGGGGCGGCTCGCTGATCTTCACGTCGAGCTTCGTCGGCCACACCGTCGGCTTCCCCGGCATGGCGGCGTATGCGGCGGCCAAGGCGGGGCTGATCGCGCTGGCGCAGGTCACGGCGGCGGAGTTCGGTGCGCAGCGAGTTCGCGCCAACGCGCTGCTGCCCGGCGGCACCGACACGCCGATGGCCGCGCCGCTCGTCGGCACGCCGGAAGCGCGCGCGGCGCTGTCGAGTCTCTTCGCACTCAAGCGCATCGCCGCGCCGGAAGAGATTGCGCAGGCAGCACTTTTCCTCGCGAGCGATGCGTCGTCGTTCGTGACCGGCACGGCCCTGTTGGCCGATGGCGGGGTGTCGATCAACCGCAGCTGATCGCGGTCGGACTTCTTGCTTTACTTTTCGTAGTGCCGGGGCTAGAGTGGGTGCTACGGACTTTGAAGCAAGGAGCTCCCGATGACTGTCGCCATGGCCCGCGTCGCCCCGGCAACGCCGCCCTTTCCGCCCGAGGTGCAGGGCGCCCTCGACCGGATCATGCCGCCCGGCATGCCGCCGCTCGTGCTCTTCACCACGCTGGCGCGTGACCCGCGGCTGTTCGGCAAATTCTTCGCCGGCAGCCTGCTCGACCGGGGCCACCTCACGCTGCGCCAGCGCGAGCTCGTCATCCACCGCACCACGGCGTTGTGCGGCTCGGAGTACGAGTGGGGCGTGCATGTGCGTGGCTTCGCCGCCAAGGCGGGGCTCGACGCCGCCCAGCTCGCCTCGACCGTGCACGGGAGCGCCGACGACCCGTGCTGGAGCGACGAAGACCGGCTGCTGATCCGCCTGTGCGACGCATTGCACGGCGGATGCGATGTCGACGACGCGCTGTGGGCCGCGCTGAGCGCTCGCTTCGGAGAGCCGGCCTGCCTGGAGCTTCTGCTGCTGTGCGGCTTCTACCGCACCGTCGCCTACCTCACCAACGCGCTGCGCCTGCCGCTGGAGGCCGGTGCCGCGCGCTTCCCCGAAGCGTAGGGAGGGCTCTCGGTCCTCCCATGTTCTGAGGAGGTCATAGGGCGCTCCTCCTCGGGGGCTCGTGAGAACATCCGGGCCTCATGGACCCCATCACCGTAGCCCTGGTCGAAGACGATGCCCGCGTGCGCGAGCGCTTCCAGCGCGTCATCGCCGCCGAGCCCACGTTGCGCCTGCTGCACGCGGCTGGCACCGCGCAGGAGCTGCTCGCCTGGTTCGCCGAAAACGCGGTCGACGTGCTGCTCGTCGACCTGGGCCTGCCCGACACGCCCGGCCTCGAAGTGATCCGCCAGGCGCGGCGCATGCAGCCGGCGTGCGCGGTGATGGTGATCACGATGTTTGCCGACGAGGCCAACATGCTCCAGGCCTTCGAGGCGGGCGCGGGCGGCTATCTGCTGAAAGACGGCACCGAGTCCGACCTGGCCGCCCATGTGCTGAGCCTGCACGGTGGCGGCTCGCCGATGTCGCCCATCATCGCGCGGCAGCTGCTGGTGCGCTGGCAGGCGAGCGCACCGCCGACGGCGCCGCGAGTGGGCGCGCCCGTCGCCTTGTCGAAGCGCGAATCGGAAGTGCTCGACCTCATCGCCCGCGGTTTCATCTACCCCGAGATCGCGCAACAGATGGGCCTGTCGGTCAGCACCATCCAGACCCACGTGCGCAACATCTACGGCAAGCTCGACGTGCACAACAAGACCGAGGCCGTGTTCGAAGCGCGGCAGCTGGGGCTCCTGCGCAGCTGATGATCCGCATCGCGTTTGCGTTGCTGGGCCTGTGCTTGGCGCTGTGCGCCACGGCGGCACCAAGCGCCGAGGCGGTGATCACGCTGGACCGCGCCCAGGCCACACTGCGCCCCGACGGGCTGCCGCCACGCGAGGGCGAGGTCGACCTCGCGCGCCGCTGGGACATCGACTTCCCCGGCCGTGACGGCAGCGCCACCTATCGCCTCGCCTTGCCACCGCGCACACACGACGAGCCGATGGCGCTGCTCTTCTCGCGGGTGGGCAACCAGGTGCTGGTGCAGGTCAACGGCGTGACGGTGCAGCGCCTCGGCACGCTTGGCGAGCCGGTGTTCAATGCGGCGAAGACGCCGTACCTGGTGAGCGTGCCGGCGGCCCTGCTGCGCGCCGATAGGGCGAACGAACTGCGGGTCGACGTGACCATCCAGCGCCAGCGGTGGGGCGGGCTCTCGCTCGTGCTCTACGGCACGCAGGCGGCGGTGGAGCCGATGTATGCCGAGCAGCGCCGCTGGCGGCATTTCTCGTCGGTCATCTTTGCGGTGAGCCTCACCGTGATGGGCGGCCTGGCCGGTGTGCTGTGGTGGCGCCAGCGCGATGCGCTCTACGGCTGCTTCAGTGCCGCGGCCTTTCTGGGTGTGGTGCGCAACCTCGACCAGGTCTGGGCCGACGTGCCGATGTGGTGGCCCCTGTGGGGCGCCATCGCTGCGGTGGCGTATGTGTGCCACCTGGCGCTGATCTGCCGCTTCGCGCTGCTCGCGCTGGGCGCGGCGCCGGCCTGGACGGGGCGTGCTATCTACATCGCGATGGGGTTGGCGTCGGCGCTGTCGATCGCGTCGTTCGCCCTCGCGATGCCGATGCTCTACACCCTGGGGCTCGCCGTGCTCGTCCCCGTCGGGCTGACCACGCTGTCGATCATCGTGCGGGCCGCTTTGCAAGGGCGAGGTCGTTTCGGCTGGCTGCTCGTGGTGGCGGCCGTCATCGCGGTGGGGGCCGGCATCTATGACCTGAGCTTCGTGCGCTTCAGCCACTCGACCGGGCTGCGCAACAACCTCACGCCGCACGCGATCTTTCTCTTCGTGCTGATCATGGCCGGCTTGGTAGCCGAGCGCTACAGCCGCTCCGTGGCTGACTACCGCGCACTCAATGCAAACCTTGCCCAGCGCGTGGCCGAGCGCGAGCAGCAATTGCACCAAGCCTTCGGCGATCTGCAGAAGCAGCAGCAGGAGCAGGCGGTGCTCACCGAACGCCAGCGCATCATGCGGGAGATCCACGACGGCGTCGGCTCGCAGCTGGTCGGTCTGTTGAGCATGGTCGGCCAACGCAACACCGACCCGGCAGTGCTCGAAGAGCATGTGAAGCAGGCGCTCGATGAGATGCGCATGGCCGTCGACTCGCTGCAGCCGGTGCACGGCGATCTGGTGGCCGTGTTGGCCACGCTGCGCTACCGACTGCAGCCGCGCTTGGCGGCCGCCGGCGTGCAAGTGCGGTGGGATGTGTCGCAGCTGCCGACCTTGCCCCAGCTGTCTCCGCAATCGGTGCTGCAGGTACAGCGCATCCTGCTCGAAGGGTTCACGAATGTCCTCAAGCACGCTCGCGCAAGCGAGGTGACCGTCCAAGCCCAGGTGGTCGATGCCAACGGTGGCGAGGTGATCCAGCTCTCGCTGACCGATAACGGCGTGGGCCTGCCGGCGCAGCGTGAAGGTGCAGGGCACGGCGTGGCCAACATGCAGTCGCGCGCGGCGAGCATCGGGGCGTCGCTTCGGGTGGAGCAGGGGCCGGGAGGCGGGACGTCCGTGGTGCTGCACTGGCCGATGCAGGCGGCCGGCAAGGCCTGAGAGGCCCGACACGTCCGAGGCGTCTGGGAGGGTGTTCGCGAAGCCCAGCGAGGACTTGCCGGTACCGGCCGACAAGCCCTCGCCGCTTCTCCCCACCTCTCTAATCTTGCACTCACCGGGTTGGCATCGGACGGCCCTCTTGCGAGCCGATCTCGACCTGCCCGGCGAGTGCCTCCCTTGCACTCTCGTTTGCGTGACAGCGATGTATCGGTGGCAATCCTAGGGACGGGAATCGCAGCGGTCTTGAACGTTTCGGCCTGCACCGCTCGGCGGTGCGCCGCGTCCGATGAGCGGCACCTGCATCGGCACTGCGGGTGTGAAACGGCCGTATCGCTGGAACTCGCGGTTCATGTGCGCCTGGTCGCTGTAGCCGGCCTCGGCCGCGACCACGCTCGGGCGCGCGCCCGGCTCGCGCATGAGCATCATGGCGCGATGGAAGCGCACGATGCTCGCGAGGCTGCGCAGCGGCACGCCCACGGCTTCGATGACTTCGCGCCGCAAGGCTCGCTCGGAGACGCCGAGCTGCCGGCACAGCAGCTTGAGGTCGGGGCGCTCCGGCGCGCTGCGCAGCAGCCGGACGGCTTCGACGGCGAGCAGTTGGCCGGGCGTCGTGCGCGCGGCTAGCAGCAGCTCTTGCCCGGTCGACACCAGCTGGCGCTTCAACTCAGTCAGCGAGCGGCAGCGCTTCAGGCGTTCGGCATGTGCAGAGATCAGTGCTTCGGCGTCTTCGTGCAGAAGTTCACGGTCGCGCAGCAGCTTGGGCGACACGCCGAGGCAGGCGCCCGCCCACCCCAGGGTGAAGCGCAGACCCATCAGGCCGGTGCGCGCCTGGGCCGGCACGTCGCGCACGTGAAGCGTGGGGCCGGCGATCACGATGCGCGGGCGCGAGAGAGTCTCTCCGTCGTCTTCCAGGCGGAAGCGGATCACGATGTCGGTGCGGCCATCGGGTAGCACCCGCTGCAGGTCGGGGCCGCTGGCGACGAACATCCACAGCGCTTCGACACGCCCGGCGTCGAGGCCGTCGAGCGGCAACTCGGTGTAGGGGATCAAGGGAGGCTGGGGCACGGACGACTCGCGGGACTGCCGTAAAAGTGTATGGACGTGCTCTTTGAGGGCCCATCCCCCTTGCTGGGGTGCGCTGCTCGGGTGGCTTGTGCGCTGCACTGCAAAAGAAAAGGGCCGCATGAGCGGCCCTTTTGCTTTCGGTCGATTCCCGGCCTTACTTGAGGCCGGCTGCGGCACGCAGCGCGGCCGCCTTGTCCGTCTTCTCCCACGAGAACTCCGGCTCCTCGCGGCCGAAGTGGCCGTAGGCAGCGGTCTTCTCGTAGATCGGGCGCAGCAGGTCGAGCATCTGGATGATGCCCTTCGGGCGCAGGTCGAAGTGCTCGTTGACGAGCGCGGCGATCTTGTCGTCGGGGATCACGCCGGTGCCTTCGGTGTAGACCGTCACGTTCATCGGCTTGGCCACGCCGATCGCGTAGGCAACCTGGATCTGGCACTGCTTGGCGAGGCCCGCCTTGACGATGTTCTTCGCGACGTAGCGGGCGGCGTAGGCGGCCGAACGGTCGACCTTCGACGGGTCCTTGCCCGAGAACGCGCCACCGCCATGCGGGCAGGCGCCGCCATAGGTGTCGACGATGATCTTGCGGCCGGTCAGGCCGCAGTCACCCTGCGGGCCGCCGATGACGAAGCGGCCGGTCGGGTTGATCAGGTAGCGGGTTTCCTTCAGCCACTCCTTGGGCAGCACCGGCTTGATGATCTCTTCGATGATGGCTTCGGTGAACGAGGCCTTCATCTTGTGCTGGGTTTCACTCTGGTCAGGCGAGTGCTGGGTAGAGAGCACCACGGTGTCGATGCTGTGCGGCTTGCCGTCCACGTAGCGCATCGTGACCTGGCTCTTGGCGTCGGGGCGCAGGAAGGGCAGGCGGCCGTCTTTGCGAAGCTGGGCCTGGCGCTCGACGAGGCGGTGCGCGTAGTAGATCGGCGCGGGCATCAGCTCGGGCGTCTCGTCGCAGGCGTAGCCGAACATCAGGCCCTGGTCGCCGGCGCCGATGTTGAGGTGGTCGTCGGAGGCGTGGTCGACGCCCTGGGCGATGTCGTTCGACTGCTTGTCGTAGGCCACGAGCACCGCGCAGCCCTTGTAGTCGATGCCGTACTCGGTGTTGTCGTAGCCGATGCGCTTGATGGTGTCGCGCGCGATCTGGATGTAGTCGACGTGGGCGTTGGTGGTGATCTCGCCCGCCAGCACCACGAGGCCGGTGTTGGTCAGCGTCTCGGCGGCCACGCGCGAGCGCGGGTCCTGCTTGAAGATGGCGTCGAGGATGGCGTCGGAGATCTGGTCAGCCACCTTGTCGGGGTGGCCTTCGGAGACGGATTCCGAGGTGAAGAGGAAATCGTTGGACACTCTTTAAACTCCAGTGGGTTGCACACATTGCGTTGCCGGGCTGGGTTTCAGAGAGCGGCGAACGCTTTAGCAGGATTTTTGAATCGCCCCGCAAGTAGTTCAGTAACTCGGCGATTGGCGCTGATTATAAGAAGCAGATGCTCACGCTCTTCCACTGGTTTGCGAGTCTCCCGCTCGCATTGCTTCACGCCCTGGGCGCCTTTCTGGGCTGGGTCACCTATCTGCTGTCGCCGACCTATAGGCGCCGCATGGCGGCCAACGCGGCCCAGGCCGGGTTGAGCCCGGCCCAATGGAAGCCGGCCATCGCCTCGGCGGGGCGCATGGTCATGGAGTTGCCCTTTCTCTGGATGCGCAAGCCGGACGAGCCGATCCTCCCGCGCGTGCGATTCGAAGGCGAGGCCTTGCTGGGGGCTGCGCTGGCCCGCGGCAAGGGCGTGTTGCTGCTGACGCCCCACATGGGCTGCTTCGAGGTCGCGGCGCAGGCGATTGCCGAACGCTTCGGCGCCACCCGCCCGATCACCGTGCTCTACCGCCCGGCACGCAAGCCCTGGCTGCGCGAACTGGTCAAGACCTCGCGCGAGCGGCCGCAGCTGTATGCGGCGCCGGCTTCGCTGTCGGGCGTGCGACAGATGATCCGGGCCCTGCGCAAGGGCGAGATGGTCGGTCTGTTGCCCGACCAAGTGCCGCCCGAAGGCATGGGCGTGTGGGCGCCCTTCTTCGGCCGCGAGGCCTACACGATGACGCTGGCCACGCGGCTGGTTCAGCAGACGGGCGCCGAGCTGCTGCTGACCTGGGTGGAGCGTCTCCCGCGCGGCGCGGGCTACGTGCAGCGCTTCTTCCCCTTTCCCGAGCCGCTGCCCCAAGACGGACAAGCGGCGGCCGAGGCCATCAACCGGGCGATGGAAGGCCTGATCCGCCAGTGCCCGCAACAGTACCTGTGGGGCTACCACCGCTACAAGACGCCGCGCGCGCAGGCCGCCGCGGACGAGGTGTCCGCATGAGCAGCCGCGCCGAAACCCTGGGGGCCCGCGCGCTGCTGGGCGTGATGTGGTGTCTGCACCTGCTGCCCTTGCCGCTGCTGGCTGCGGTCGGCAACGGCACCGGCCGCCTGCTCTACGCGCTGGCCGGTGCGCGCCGCAAGGTGGCGTTGCGCAACCTCGAGCTGTGCTTTCCCGAACTGTCGGCCGCGGAACGCGAGCGCCTGGCGCGCGAGCATTTCCGCTGGCTCGGCCGCAGCATCCTGGAGCGCAGCCTCTTGTGGTTCGCGCCCGCCGAGCGGCTCAAGTCGATGATCCACGTCGAGGGCGACGTGACGCTTGCCGAACGCAGCCCGCGTCCGGTGATGTGGCTGGTCCCGCACTTCATGGGGCTCGATGTGGCCGGCGTCGCCGTGCTGCTGTTCCAGAACCAGTACGCCTGCTCGATGTACCAGGCGCAGAGCAACCCGGTGATGGACGACATCATCCGCAAGGGCCGGCTGCGTTTCGGTGACAAGGCGGAGATCTTTCCGCGCAGCGACAAGGCGCTGCCGCTCATCCGCGCGATCCGCAAGGGCCACGCGTTCTTCAACCTGCCCGACATGGATTTCGGCGAGCGCGACGCCGCCTTCGTGCCGTTCTTCGGCGTGCCGGCCGCGACGCTGCTCGCGCCCTCGCGCATGGCGCGTGCCCTCGACATGGTGGTGCAGCCGGTGGTTGCGGAGATGCTGCCGGGCGGACAGGGCTACAAGGTCCGCTTCGGTGAGCCGCTTCAAAACTTTCCGACGGACGACGCGGTGGCCGACACCGCCGCGATGAACCGCTGGATCGAAAGCGAGATCCGCCGCAACCCGGCGCAGTACCTGTGGGTGCACAAGCGCTTCAAGACCCGGCCGGCGGGCGAACCATCGTTGTATTGACGAGGGCTTTTCGCAAAGCGGCCGGATAATCGCGGGATGCAACTCCGGTTCACCAAGATGCAAGGCGCGGGCAACGACTTCGTCGTGCTCGACGCCACGCAACAGCCGCTCGATCTCACGCCCGAGCAGTACCGCCAGCTTGGCGATCGCCGCTTCGGCATCGGCGCCGACCAGATCCTCGTCGTCGAGAAGAGCCGCACGCCGGGTGTGGACTTCCGCTACCGCATCTTCAACGGTGGCAGCGGCGATGAAGTCGAGCAGTGCGGCAACGGCGCCCGCTGCTTCGTGCGCTTCGTGCGCGACCGCGGCCTCACCGACAAGAAGGTGATCCGCGTCGACACCATGAACACCCTGCTCGAGTTGCGCCTGCAGGACGACGGGCGCGTGACCGTCGACATGGGTGCGCCGATCTTCGAGCTGCCGCAAGTCCCGTTCGACCCGCAAGGCCTCAGCCCGCGCCGCCACGGCGATATCGAACTCTGGCCGCTCGACGTGGGCGATGGCGTCATCGACGACGTGGCTGTGCTCTCGATGGGCAACCCCCACGCCGTGCAGGTGGTCGACAGCGTGGACCATGCACCCGTCGAAGTGCACGGCCCGCTGATCGAAGCCGATCCGCACTTCCCGCGCAAGGTCAACGCCGGCTTCATGCAGGTCGTGAGCCGTAGCCACATCCGCCTGCGCGTCTACGAGCGCGGGGCCGGCGAGACGCTCGCCTGCGGCACCGGCGCCTGCGCGGCGGTCGTGGCGGGCATCCGCCTTGGCCTGCTCGACAAGCGCGTCGACGTCGATGCGCGTGGCGGCCGCCTCACCATTGAATGGCAAGGGGGCGATTCGCACGTGCTGATGACCGGCCCGGCCGTCACCGTTTTCGAAGGAGAAATTTCGCTGTGAGCATCCAAGGCATCACCGAGCAGGACATCGCCAACTACCTCGCCAACACGCCGGGGTTCTTCGAGCGGCATGCCGAGCTGCTGGCATCCATCCAGATCATGAGCCCGCACGGGCAGCGCGCCGTCTCGCTGCAGGAGCGGCAGATGGAAATGCTCCGCGAGAAACACAAGGGTCTGGAGCAGCGCATCGTCGAGATGATCCGCCACGGCCAGGAGAACGTGGCCATCGCGGACAAGCTGCACAAGTGGACGCGTGCCATCATGCTCACGCAGAACCCGGGTGACCTGCCCGACGTGCTGGTGCGCGAGCTGAAGCACCAGTTCATGATCCCGCAGGCGGCCATCCGCGTGTGGGGCGCGGCCGAAGCCTTCAGCATGCTGGGCTTCGCCAAGCCGGTGAGCGATGACGCGCGGAGTTTTGCGTCGAGCCTTAGCCTGCCGTACTGCGGCGTCAACGCGGGCTTCGAAGCCGCCTCGTGGCTCGAAGACCCGCGCTCGGTGGCCTCGATGGCGCTGATCCCGCTGCATCACGGCGGCGCTGCCGAGGCCTTCGGCCTCCTGGTGCTGGCCTCGCCCGATCCCACGCGCTACAGCGCCGACATGGGCACCGAGTTCCTCGTGCGCATCGGCGAGATCGCGAGTGCCGGGCTCGCGCGGCTGCTGCCGGTCGTCTAGCGTTCATGCACGACGCCGCCGGTCTCGACGACGACCTGCGTCGGCATCTCGTTCACCTCGAAGTCGAGCGCAGGCTCGCGCAGCGCACGCTTGCGCTTTATCGAGATGCGCTGCAGCGCTTGCAGACGTTTGCGGACGAGGCCAAGCTGGCTTCGCCCCGTGTGGCACAGGTGCACCACGTGCGCCGTTGGGCCGCGCAGTTGCATGCGCAGGGGTTGGCCTCACGCAGCATCGCGCTGATCCTGTCGGCCTGGCGCGGGTTCTACCGCTGGGCTGGGCGTGAAGGGCTCGTCACGCTGAACCCGGTGGAAGGCGTGCGCGCGCCCAAGGCGGCCAAGCCCTTGCCCAAGGCCTTGTCGGTCGACCACGCGGTGGCGCTGGCCGAGCAGGCCGATGAACACAGCGACCCGGCGCTGGCCGCGCGCGACCACTGCATTGTGGAACTGCTCTACGGCTGCGGCTTGCGTGTGGGCGAGCTGGTGGCACTCGACGTGCAGCCGAGCGGCACGGCCGCGGGCTGGATCGACGCCTTGGATGCCACGGCCCACGTGCTCGGCAAGGGCGGCAAGCGTCGCAGCGTGCCGGTCGGCGGGCCGGCGCTCTCGGCCTTGCGGGCGTGGCTCGAACAACGTGCCGGGATGGCCGCGCATGGCGAGCCGGCCCTCTTCGTCAGCCAGCGCGGCACCCGCCTTACCGCGAGCCAGGTGCGTTCGCGTCTGAAGACCCGCGCGCTGCAGGCGGGCCTGCCCACCCACGTGCACCCGCACATGCTGCGGCACTCGTTCGCGTCTCACCTGCTGCAGTCGAGCGGCGATTTACGTGCTGTGCAGGAACTGCTGGGCCACGCCAACATCACGACCACCCAGGTCTACACCAAGCTCGACTTCCAGCACCTTGCCAAGGTGTACGACGCCGCTCACCCCAGAGCAAAGAAGCGCTGACCTCCGTTCTGTTGCTTCCCCTTCAGCGGACGCTTCCTTGCATTTACTTCGCATGCGTACTAATATAGTTCGTATGCGAAGTAAATCGAACCGCGGCTGATGAAGCCGCGCCTTTTCCATCTGGTAGCGCAGGCGCGCCAGAACCTGTTCCGCTCGGCCGACCAGGTCTTCAGCGCCGAGCTGGAGGTGTCGGGCACGCAGGTGGTGGCGCTCTTCGCCATCCAGTCGCAAGAGGGCTGCCAGCTGAAGGACCTGACGGCGCAGCTGCAGCTCAAGAACTCGGCCATCACTGGCCTCGTCGGCCGCATGGAAGACAACGGGTTGATCCAGCGCCAGCCCTGCGAGCAGGACGGCCGGTCCACCCGGCTGTACCTGACCGACAAGGGCAGGGCGGTGGTCGCGCAAGCCAAGCCCGTCTTGGCACGCGTCAACGCCCAGCTCACCAAGGGCTTCACCCAAGACGAACTCGCGGTCGTGGCGCGCTTTCTCCACCACGCCGCGTCCATCCACTTCACCACGGAGTCACCGAAATGAGCCAGAACCTCGCCCTCTACCAGCAACTCGGCCCCGAGAGCTTCTCGGCCGCCATTGGCAACGTGGCGCCGTATTTCGCCAGCATCGAGCCGCAGTTCGTCGACCTGCGAAAGGGCTTTGCCGAGGTGCGCATCCGCAACCAGCGCAAGGTGCACAACCACATCGGCACCGTGCACGCCATCGCGCTGTGCAATGGCGCCGAGCTGGTGGCTGGCACCTGCACCGACGTGTCCATCCCCCAGGGCGCGCGCTGGCTGCCCATCGCGATGACGGTGCAGTACCTGGCCAAGGCCAAGACCGACATCCGCGTGGTGACCGAGGCCGACGGGGTCGATTGGTCGAAGCCCGGCAACATCGAGGTGCCGGTGGCGGCCTACGACACCGAGGGCACCAAGGTCCTGGGCGCGGTGATCACGATGAACGTGAAGCACTGAAGATGGCCACGGCCATCGGGCGCGACAATCGCGCCCATGAAAACCATCACCCTGCGAGAAGGCAAGGAGCGTTCGCTGCAGAAGCGCCACCCCTGGGTCTTCGAGAGCAGCATCCACTCCGGCAAGGCCGACCCCGGCGAGACCGTGCGGGTGAACGCCCGCGATGGCAAGTTCCTCGCGTGGGCTGCCTTCAGCCCCCAGTCGCAGATTCGCGTGCGGGCGTGGAGCTTCGACGAGGCCGAGCGCATCGACGCCGCCTTCTTCGAGCGACGCATCCGCAAGGCCATCGACATCCGCGCGCGCCTGCCGATTGCGAGCGACGCGATGCGGCTCATCCATGGCGAGGCCGACGGCCTGCCGGGGCTCATCGTCGACCGTTATGGCGACACGCTGTGCGCGCAGTTCCTGAGTGCCGGTGCCGAGCGCTGGAAGAAGACGCTCGCCGATCACCTGCTCACCGTCACGGGCCTCACCAAGCTCTACGAGCGCAGCGACGCCAGTAGCCGCGGCCTCGAAGGCCTCCCCGAGGTGACCGGCTGGCTGCGTGGTGACGGCGAGACCGAGCTCACCATCCGCGAACACGACTGGCAGCTCACGCTCGACGTGGCCGAGGGCCACAAGACCGGCTATTACCTCGACCAGCGCGACAGCCGCAAGCTCTTCGCCGACACCGTGCGCCACTTCGGCTGCCAGCGCGTGCTCAACTGCTACAGCTACACCGGCGGCTTCAGCGTGGCGGCGCTCGTGGGTGGCGCCACGCAGGTGACGAGCGTCGACTCGTCGGCCCCCGCGCTCGCACGTGCCACGCGTCACGTCGCGCTCAACGGCTTCGACGTGTCGCACCACACCGCGCTCGATGCCGACGTGAACCAGACCCTGCGCGACGCGCTCAAGCGCGGCGAGCGTTTCGACGCCATCGTGCTCGACCCGCCCAAGTTCGCGCCGACCGTGAGCCACGCCGAGCGCGCGGCTCGTGCCTACAAGGACATCAACCGCCTCGCCTTCCAGCTGCTGGAAGTGGGCGGCCTGCTCTTCACCTATTCGTGCTCCGGCGGCATCAGCGCCGATCTCTTCCACAAGATCGTGGCCGGCGCGGGGCTCGACGCGAACGTCGATGGGCTCGTCTACGCGCGCACCGGCGCGGCGCCCGACCACCCGATGACGGTCACCTTCCCCGAAGGCGAGTACCTCAAGGGCCTGGTCGTGCTCAGGACCGCGTAGGCGCGGCCGGCAACACGATGGCCGGCTCGAACTTCGCGCGGTGCACGCTGAAGAAGGCCTTCACATTGCGCACGTTGGCGTCTTGCGTGAAGAGGCGCTGCACCAGCGTGTGGTAGCCCGCCATGTCGGGCACCTGCATCACCAGCATGAAATCGGGCCCCGGCGAGACGCGGTAGCACTGCTGCACGGCGGTGTCGGCCACGGCACGGGCCTCGAAGGCGGCCAAGTGCTCGGCACCCTGGCGGTCGAGCGTCACCTCGGCCAGCACAGTCAAGCCGGCGCCGAGCCGCTCGCTGGAGAGGAGGGCCACTCGCCGTTCGATCACCCCTGCATCCACCAGGCGCCGCACCCGGCGCAGGCAGGTGGCCGGCGACGTGTGGGCGGCGGCGGCCAGGTCCTGGTTGGACAAGGAGGCGTCACGCTGCAGCAGTTCCAACAGCCGCACATCGGTCTCGTCGAGAGAGACAGTTTCTTTCATCTGAAAGAAGAGAATGGAATCATGATTCAACTTCGAATGGGTGCGGAAGATTATTTCGTTGATGCGTGAAAATCGCAAGCAACGGCCAACAGCACCTTCCTACCATTCCAGCCATCTCATTCTTTTCGGAAGCGCACCATGTGTGGCATCGTCGGCGCCGTCAGCACCAAGAACATCGTCCCCATCCTCATCGAGGGCCTGAAACGGCTGGAGTACCGGGGCTATGACTCCTGCGGCGTGGCCGTGCACCAGGGCGGCGAGCTGAGGCGCGCGCGCAGTACCGCTCGTGTCGCCGAGCTCGACGCGCGCGTGGCCGAAGACAAGATCGACAGCGGCACCGGCATCGCCCACACCCGCTGGGCCACCCACGGCGCGCCCGCCGAGCACAACGCGCACCCTCATTTCTCGCCCGGCCCGCAAAACAAGCAGGGCACCGACCAGAGCGGCGTCACGGCCGTCGGCCGCATCGCCCTCGTCCACAACGGCATCATCGAAAACCACGACGAGCTGCGCAACGAACTCAAGACGCGCGGCTACGTGTTCGACAGCCAGACCGACACCGAGGTCATCGCCCACCTCGTCGACCACCTCTACGAAGGCGACCTGCTCGCTGCCGTGCAGCAGGCCACGCTTCGCCTGCGCGGTGCGTATGCGATCGCGGTGTTCTGCCGCGACGAGCCGCACCGGGTGATCGGCGCGCGCGAAGGTTCGCCGCTGGTGCTGGGCGTCGGTGTTGGTGAGCGCAAGGGCGATTTCTTCCTCGCCTCCGACGCCATGGCGCTGGCGGGCGTCACCGACCAGATCGCCTACCTCGAAGAAGGCGACGTGGTCGACCTGCAGCTCGGCAAGGTGTGGATCACCGCGCGCTCGCATGGTGGCGTGATGTTCAAGACCGTCGAGCGCGAGGTGCGCACGGTGCACGTGCACACCGGCGCGGCCGAGCTCGGGCCCTATCGCCACTACATGCAGAAAGAGATCTTCGAGCAGCCGCGCGCCATTGCCGACACGCTCGACGCGGTGGAAGCCATCACGCCAGAACTCTTCGGCGACGGGGCCTACCGGGTGTTCAAGGATGTCGACAGCGTGCTCATCCTCGCCTGCGGCACCAGCTACTACAGCGGCTCGGTCGCCAAGTACTGGCTGGAGAGCATCGCGAAGATTCCCACCAGCGTCGAGATCGCCAGCGAATACCGCTACCGCGACAGCGTGCCCAACCCGCGCACGCTCGTCGTCACCATCACGCAGAGCGGTGAGACCGCCGACACGCTCGCCGCGCTCAAGCATGCGCGCAGCCTCGGCATGAAGCACACGCTGACCATCTGCAACGTGGCGACCAGCGCGATGGTGCGCGAATGCGAGCTGGCCTACATCACCCGCGCCGGCGCCGAGATCGGTGTCGCGTCGACCAAGGCTTTCAGCACGCAGCTCGTCGGCCTCTTTCTGCTGACGCTCGCCCTCGCGCAAGTGCGTGGGCACCTGAGCGAGCAGCAGGAGCTGGCGCACCTCAAGGCGCTGAGGCACCTGCCGGTGGCCGTGCAGGCGGTGCTGGCGCTGGAACCGCAGGTCATCGCCTGGTCGGAGATCTTTGCCCGCAAGGAAAACGCACTCTTCCTCGGCCGCGGCCTGCACTACCCCATCGCGCTCGAAGGCGCACTCAAGCTGAAGGAGATCAGCTACATCCACGCCGAGGCCTACCCGGCGGGCGAGCTGAAGCACGGGCCACTGGCGCTGGTGACCGCCGAGATGCCGGTGGTCACGGTCGCGCCCAACGATGCGCTGCTCGAGAAGCTCAAGAGCAACCTGCAGGAAGTGCGCGCGCGTGGCGGCGAGCTCTTCGTCTTCGCCGATGCCGACACGCACATCGAAAGCGGCGAGGGCCTGCTCGTGATCCGCATGCCCGAGCACTACGGCGTGCTGTCACCGATCCTGCACGTGGTGCCGCTGCAGCTGCTGGCGTATCACACGGCGTGTGCGCGCGGGACTGACGTGGACAAGCCTCGCAACCTGGCGAAGAGCGTTACGGTCGAGTAAGCCGGCCGCGTTCGCCTGTAGACCCGACCTTTGGCGCAGCCGCTGCGCAGGTGCCGCCTCACGCGGTGGGCTTGCGTTCGAAGCGCTCGCAGTCGGGAAACGGTGGCGGGAGCGGCGTCACGCTGACCTCGTCGACGCGCGCTGCGGGCGGCCCGCGGTGCAGCCATTCCGCCAGGTTCCGCAGTTGTGCGGGTGACCCCAGCATGAGCACTTCGACGGAACCATCGAGCCGGTTGCGCACCCACCCCTTCACGCCCAGCCTGTCGGCCTCGCGTGCGCAGCTGTCGCGGTAGCCGACACCTTGCACACGCCCTCGGATGCGGGCCGACCAGCATTCGATGGACGTTCCGGGTTGACCCGGAGCGGAGCTCATCTCACGCCCCCTTCCCCCCCTCGGTCCGGCGGGTGCCGTCCCCGCAGGCGCGGTGTTGAGAGCTCCGCGGTGGAGTTACAGAATTTCACCATGCGCCGCCCTCCCGATTTCAAGCCGACCCAGGTCTTCGACTGGGCACATGAGCCGTCCGACGAGCGGCCCACCGACTTTGGACGCTCCACCGGGTATTCCTCGCTGTCGGGCTTCGGCAGTCTGCAGCAGGTGTCTGGGTCAGCGCACCGCCGGCAGCGACCGCAGGGTGCCAGCATGGCTCGGCTGATGGCTGTGACCTGCGTCGTGCTGGGCCTGAGCGTGTCGGCGCTGTACACGATGGTTCACTACCTGCGCGGGGGCTGAACGCACTTCGGCGTGCTCACACGCCGGTGGCCGGCCTGGCGAGCAGCATGTCGACCGAATGCAGCAGGGCCGAAGGATCGGCCGGCTTGGTGAGGTGCACCGAAAACCCGGCTGCCGCGGCGCGGGCCTTGTCGGGCTCCTGGCCATAGCCCGTCAACGCGATGAAGCGGCCGCGCCAATCGGGGCTTGCATTGCGCAGGGCCTGCGCGAGCTGGTAGCCGTCCATCTCGGGCAGACCGATGTCGAGCACCACCACCTCGGGCTGCAGGCTCGCAAACGCGGCCAGCGCTTCGCGCGGGTGCCCCGCGGTCTGCACTTCGTGGCCGGCGTCGCGCAGCAACTCGGCGGCGGTGTCGAGCGCATCGGTGTTGTCGTCGACCACGAGCACACGCCCGGCGCCATGAGTGGCGACACGCTGCGGCGCGGTGTCGGCCGACAGCGGCGGCTCGATCGTCGGCAGCTCGATGGTGAAGCGGCTGCCTCGCTGCAGGCCTTCGCTGTGGGCTTTCACCTCACCGCCGTGCAGCTGCACGATGTTGCGCACGATCGCAAGCCCCAGGCCCAGCCCGCCGGTGGCGCGCTCCGAGGTCTGCGGTGCTTGATAGAAAGGCTCGAACACACGCTCTAGCGTTTCGGCCTGCATGCCTTCGCCTTGGTCTTCCACGCACAGGCGTGCGCGCCGGTGCATCTCGTCCAGGCTCACCGAGAGTGCAATCGTGCTCTCGCCGCCGAAGCGCAAGGCGTTCGTCAACAGGTTCGTCACGGCTTGCACGAGGCGGGTTTCGTCGCCTTCCACCCACAGCGGGCGTGACGGCAGCTCGACGAAGACTCCGCGGCTGTGCCTGGCCTCCACCGCCGGCTGCACCGCCTCGACGGCCCGCTCGACCACGCTGAAGAGGTTGACCGGTTCGCGGCGGATCTCGAGCTTGCCGCGCGTGATGCGCGAGACGTCGAGCAGGTCGTCGACCAGGCGGCGCATGTGGGCCACCTGCCGGCCCATGATCTCGCGCTCGCGCGACGTGCTCTCGTCGCACTTGCGGTTGAGCAGGTGCAGCGCGGTGAGCATGGGGGCGAGCGGGTTGCGCAGCTCATGGCCCAGCACTGCGAGGAACTGGTCCTTCGCCTGGGCGGCGGCCGTGGCCTGGCTCAGCGCCTGGCGCATCGACTCGGTGGTCTCGCTCAGGCGTTGCGAGGCCTGTCGCAGCGCGCGGGCCATCTGGTCGATCTCGTCGATCTCGCTGTGCGTTTCGGCGACGGGCTGGCCTTCGCCCAGCAGCACGGCGCTGTCGCGCACGGCGTGGATGTCTTCGGTGATGCGGTCGGCAATGCGCCGAGCGAGCGCCATGCACAGCAGCACCGTGGCCAGCGCGCCTGCCACGTACCAGGCGAGGCTCGTGGCCAGGGCCTGGTCGGGCCCTGCGGTGGGCGCACCGACTGCGACTGTCCAGCCCAGGTCGCGCAGCCGGGTGAAGCCGGTGTAGACGTCATCGCCTTCGAGCGATTGGGTGAGGCCGCTGCCGCTGCTGACCTCGCGCGCGAGCAGGGCCTTGAGCGAAGGCGAGGGCCCGCGGCTCTGGTGTTCGCGTGTGCGTGCGACGCGGTTCTGCGCGCTGTCGAACACCGCGATCACCCACCCCGGCGGCACGCTCTGTTTCTGCAGCACGTCGAGGATGGGCTCGGGCCTCACGGCCGCCGTGAGCACGTAGCCGAGCTGGCCGTTGACCACGATGGGCCAGCGCACGGCAAACGCGCCCGACTGGCGCGGTCCGAAGGTGAGGGCCCCCACCACGGGCTGGCCCGTGCGGATGACCTGCGCGAGGCTCTGCGGGTCGACCACTCTCAGCTCGCGGCTGCCGTAAGCCTCGCCCGTGTTGAAGAGCACCTCACCCTGCCCGTTGGTGAGCACGACCGCCGCCCACGCGGGGCGGGCCGCCGCCTCGCTCTGGGCGACTTCGTAGAACGCGGCGACATTGCCCTCGGCCAGCGGCCGCGAGCGCGCCATCGCGGCCAGCGAGCGCAGCGTGGCGTCGATCTCCGACTCCACCGCACTCGCCAGCGCGCGCGACAGCTCGAGCGTGGAGCGTTCGAGGTTCTGCCGCTGCGTCTGGATGGCGTTCCAGATGCCCCAGGCGCCGAGCAGCGACACCGGCAGCAGGCCCACCGCGGCCAGCAGGATCAGCCGGTGGCGCAGGGGGCGGGCAGGGCGGGCGTGCATGTCGCGCGCGAGCTTACCCGCCTTCGCAAGACCCCCGGACCTTGTCCCCCGCAGGGCTCAGCCCTTCACGCACACCACCTGCTTCAGCGTGTGCACCACGTCGACCAGCTCGCGCTGCGCTTCCATCACGGCGTCGATGTCCTTGTAGGCCGCGGGCGTCTCGTCGATGACGTCCTTGTCCTTGCGGCATTCGACCCCTTCGGTCGCGCTGCGGTGGTCGGCCAGCGTGAAGCGGCGCTTGGCCTCGCCACGGCTCATCACACGGCCGGCGCCGTGCGAGCAGCTCTCGAACGAGTCGGCGTTGCCCTTGCCGCGCACGATGTAGCTGCGCGCGCCCATGCTGCCGGGGATGATGCCCAGCTGGCCGGCTTTCGCGCTCACCGCGCCCTTGCGGGTGACGTACACGTCTTCGCCGAAGTGGCGTTCCTTCTGCACGTAGTTGTGGTGGCAGTTCACTGCCTCGATGTGCGACTGGAAGTTCTTGCGGATCACCGTCTTCGCGGCTTCGATCACGCGCTTCATCATCACCTCGCGGTTGATCGCGGCGAACTTCTGCGCCCAGCCCACCGCCCGCACGTAGTCGCCGAAGTAGCGGCTGCCTTCCTCGAAGTAGGCGAGGTCGCGGTCGGGCAGGTTGGCCTGGTGGCGCATGGCGTCTTGCTTCGCCAGCTCGATGAACATCGTGCCGATGAAGTTGCCCACGCCGCGCGAGCCCGAGTGCAGCATGAACCAGACGAACTTCTGCTCGTCGAGGCAGACCTCGATGAAGTGGTTGCCGGTGCCGAGCGTGCCCAGGTGCTGGATGTGGTTGGTCTTGGCGATCTTTGGGTAGTCGCGGCAGAGCTCGGTGAATTCGGGCTCGAGCTGCGCCCAGGCGGTGTTCACCGAGCCGGGCGGCTTCTGCCACGCGCCGGGGTCGCGCGATCCAGGTTGACGACCGTGCGGCACGGCGCGCTCGATGGCCGAGCGCAGCGGGCCCAGGTTGTCGGGCAGGTCTTCGGCGGTGAGCGTGGTCTTGCAGGCGATCATGCCGCAGCCGATGTCGACACCGACGGCGGCCGGAATGATCGCCTTGACGGTCGGGATCACCGAGCCGACGGTCGCACCGATGCCCAGGTGCACGTCGGGCATGGCGGCGATGTGCTTGAAGACGATGGGCAGGCGGGCCGCATTCGAGAGCTGGCGCTTGGCTTCGTCTTCGACGGGCACGCCGTGCGTCCACATCTTCAGCGGCACGCCGCCGGGGACGTCTTCGTGGATGTGAGTGGGTTCTTCCATGATGTGTATTCCTTGTAGCACCTGCCTCTGATCTCTCAGAGGCAGGTGCGGTTCAGCGGAGCTTCACCAGGCCGTTCAGCACCTGGTCCAGGCCTCCGAACACCGAGATCTTGTCGATGCGCTCGGCCACGCGTTCCAGCGTCTCGAGCTCCTTCAGGCGCAGGGCGGTGGGGTTGTCCTCCATCACCTTGGCCGTGTTGAGCAGGGAGCGCGTGGCCGCGGTTTCCTCGCGGCGGCGGATCACGTTGGCCTCGGCCGCCTTGCCGGCCTCAACCACCTGGGCGAGGATGGTCTTCATCTCGCCCGGCAGCACGATGTCCTTCACGCCCACGCCGTCGATCTCGAGCCCGTAGACCGAGAGCTTGGCGCGCACGTGGGCCGAGACGACCTCGTCGATCACCGACTTGTTCTCCAGCAGCTCATCTAGCGTGCGCGTGCCGACGGCCGCGCGCAGGCCGAACTGCAGCTCGCGGTACAGGTGCTCCGCGGGCTTGGCGAGCTGGGTGTAGGCGGTCAGCACCGCATCGGCGTTGGCGTAACGCCAAGTCGCCGACAGGTTCAGGCGCAGGCCCACCTTGTCGCGGGTCAGGATTTCCTGGCCGGTGACGTCGAGGGCCTGCAGCCGCAGGTCGACCAGCTCGACCGAGATCGTGCGGTTGAACTTCCAGAAACCATGCGGGCCCGGCGGCAGCAGGCGCTCGACCTTGCCGTCGACGGTCAGCACGCCCACGGCGTGTTCGGGCACCTGCACGGTGAGCACGCCGGTGAGGCCGGCGACCGCACGCGATCGCAACTGCGTTTGCGTGAGGCGCTGCACCAGGGCGGCCGGCAGCTCGGCGGTGTCGGTGATGTCGATCACCTCCACGTCCACGTCGGTGAGGCCCTTCCAGTACAGGAGCCGGGTCGCCGGCGCCAGCACCTCGACCAGCACGCCATTCTCCGAGCGCAGGCCGACCTGCGTTTCAGTGAGTTCGACGCGCACGAACTCCGCCTCGACCACCTCGGGCTCCTTCGCCAGCAGGTAGTCGGACAGCGGGTGGGTGAAGGCCGGTTGTTCGATCGAGAAGGTCTCGACGCGAAGACGGTCGAGGCCGGACGCGAGCCAGTGCGTGCCCGGTTGCAGCACGCGCTCGAAATCGCCATTGCGCAGCAGGAGGCCGCGCTCGTTCTTCTTGACAGTGACACGCTTGAATTCCATGGGTGTTCTCCTTTTAGTCTTGCGTGTGTTTTTGAATAGGGTGCCGTTACAGGGACGGCAGCGGACGGTGGATGCCTGGGCCCGGGTGACACGGTGCGCGTCGGTGCTCGCCTCCCAGTCGAGCGCCTCGGCTTGCCGTGCACGCGAACCCCGCGTGCCCCACGTGCGGGCTGCCGCCGCTGATGAGGCCTTGCGGCCCCACGTTCGGCGGTGGTCTTGCGACCGGTTTCTGGAGTTTTGGAACGGGAGTCGAACCCGCGACCCACACATTGGAAATGTGCTGCTCTACCCGACTGAGCTATCCAGTTGGCAGGCCACCCGGGGGTCGAACCCGGCGCAGTGCGACCGATTCGATGGCCTATTTCCCCTGCGACCGGCGTGCGGCATGTGCCGCCACGACAGATCACTCCGGCAGCGACACACCGGCGAGGCAGGGCTTTGCCCGAACCTCTGCCTGTGAGCAGTTCGCCGTTCGCAGAAGATTCGTGAACGCCCCGGGTCGGTGGCCCGGGGCGGGTTGCGTTACGCGACGTGGAGTTCCGAACGCACGATGCGCTTGACCACGCGCTCGATGCGACGCCAGCCGCTGTTGTCGTTCAGCGTGATCCAGCGGCGCTCTTCGGCGCGGTAGAACCAGTCCTTGTCCTGCTGGTAGTAGACCTGTGCACCGGTCGACTCCCAGATGTTCAGGATCTCATTGCTGTGGGCATGCGTCTCGTCGAAGTCGGTCGTCGCCTTCTGGCCCATCTCGCTGTAGAAGCTGTTGAGCTGCAGCAGCATCGCGTTGACTTCCAGCGGCATGCGCTCGGCCTTGAGGCCCATCTTCACCGCTTCGTCGAGCAGGATGGGGTAGCTGTGCGACGGGTACTTGCCGTTCAGCGCCGTCGCGATCGCCTCGGCCTTCTCGGCGTCGGTGACGTGATAGGCCAGCAGTTCGCGGCACAGCATGATCGACAGTGACTCCGCACGGTCCACCGCGCCGATCACGAGCGGGTGTACGTACTGGAACAGCGACTTGTACGCGTTCTCCGGATGCTCGCCCTCCTGCTCGCGCCACAGGCGGATCACGCGCTGCAGCTCGTTCAGGCTCACGCTCACGCGGTCGTTGTCACGGTCGACCGGCGACAGCGGGTGGTTGAGCGAGGTGTCGACAGCGGTCAGGTAGGCGGTCGGGCCCATCTGGATGCCGTCGGCGCCGAGCGCCACCATCGTCGCGGCGGACGCGCATTCCAGCGGCATGAGCGCCACGAGGCGATCGCAGTGCTGGCGCAGCAGGTTCACGATGCGCAGCGAGGTCTGGCCGCTGCCACCGTCCGACTTGAGGAAGAGGTACAGCACGGAGTGGCGGCCGAGCTTCGCGAGCACGTGGTGCAGCGCGATCACGTCGTTGCTGCACACCGAGCCGCGTGGGCCGTTCCAGTAGGTGACCAGCGGGCCGCCCAGGCGATCGGCCAGCTTCGCGATCAACGCCTGCGTCTTGCCGAAGAGCACGGGCGGCTGCTTGACCTTGAGGTCGAGCGCTGGGAGTTGTTCGTTCTTCATGATGCGTCTTTCGGTTGAGTGAGTGGAGGCGGGACCGCCCCCGCACACTCAAGCGTGCAGACGCGATCCCTTGGGCAGGCGTGCGGCCAGCCACTCGTGCACGTCGGCACGGATGCGGCGGCCTTCGAGCAGGAAGTTCTCGAAGCGGCTCGGCACGTAAGGCAGGTACAGCAAGGGCATGCCGGCTTCCTCCGGCGTGCGGTCGGCCTTGCGGCCATTGCAGTAAGCGCAGGCGGTGACGAGGTTCATCCAGCTCCAGGCGCCACCACGCGACTCGGGCTGGATGTGTTCGCACTGCAGGTCGCGGTCGCCAAACACCTCGCCGCAGTAGGCGCAGGTGTGGCGGTCGCGGCGAAAGAGCTTGTGCTTCGTGATCGCCGGCACGATGTCGTGCAGGTTGATGCGCGACGCACCGCGCAGGGCGACGATCGGGTGCACCTCGATCAGCGATTGGCGCTGGCGGATGACGTTGAAGCCGCCGCGCAAGGTGGCGAGCGGCCCATCGCCATCCACCCATGCGACCGAGCCCGTGGCCACGTGCAAGGCGGCCTGTTCGAGCGAGATCCACGCTTGGGGCGTGCCCTGGAGGTCGAGTTGCAGCACATGGCTGTGGTTGTCTTGGTGCATGGGTGGCCTCCTTTTTGCAGCCAGTGTTTCGATGGTTGAGTGGCAGGGGCGGCAGGATTCGAACCTGCGTAACACCGGGTCAAAGCCGGCTGTCTGAGGCCTCTCGACTACGCCCCGTTTGTTGGTCCCCTCGGTCCGAGTCGAACGGACATGCCTTGCGGCCCCGGTTTCTGAGACCGGTGCGTCTGCCTATTTCGCCACGAGGGGGGTTGAGGAATGAATCACATGCGCTGAGGGGTGACCGGTCGGACTCGAACCGACACCACCGACGCCACAAGCCGGGGCTCTACCCTTGAGCTACGGTCACTCCTCAACGCACGTTCTGAAAAAGCTGGTCTCGGTGGTCCGGATCGAACGGACGGCCTCATGCTCCCAAAGCACGCGCGCTGCCAACTGCGCCACACCGAGAAAGAAGAATGGACTCGACGACCCGATTGCTCGGGCTTTGCCCTCGGCCTTCGGCCCGTCGCGTAGCGACGTCCTGGTCGGCTATCGCCGCCCAGAGCGAACGGGTGCGGGCTGTCGCCGTCTGCTTTGCAGGCAGATGCCTTCGACCACTTGGCTACGTCGAGATGAAAGATGGCACCTCGTGCACGATTCGAACGTGCGACCTCCTGCTTCGTCGGCAGGCGCTCTCATCCACTGAGCTAACGAGGTATGCAACTGGTGCCGAGAGAGGGCTTCGATCCCCCGACGCACGCGCTTTCAACGCGCCGCTCTACCGACTGAGCTATCTCGGCAAAAAGTCCATCCGGTCACGGGTTCCGGCGCCGCCCAATCGTTGCGGCCGATTTCCGCCTGCGAAGCGTGAGCTCCACGCAGGCTCCTGTTCAATACGAATCCCACTTCGGCTGTGTCCACACGCGAGCGCCTCGTCAGGCGTCGGTGTCTCGCTGCACAGGGGCTGGCGTGCGACCTGGGTCCAGGGGTCGACGCCGCCATGCACATCCCGAGCCGCCCACACCAGGTTTGCGGACTGCGGAGTGCATGGGCACAGCCGAAGTGAGGCGGTCGGCGGCCCCCGTGGAACGAGGGCTCGCCTTCCGCGCTTCGTGCAGGACGCTTTCCGGCCAGTACCGGCGCATGTCCTGCGGCAAATTGTTAAAGAGCTGCGGCTCCGGAGAGCCGCGACCTGGGCGCCGATGCGCCAAGGTGGGTCCAGCAAAGCAAAAGGCCCGGTTCCTTTCGGAAACCGGGCCTCTGCGGTGCAGAGCGTGAAGGGTGTGCGCCTAGGCGCCTCCCTTTCCCGGTGTCGTGATGGGCTCGCTGCGATCAAGCCGCGCATCACCCAGCGACGTCATCGCGATGCCCCCGAATGCACAGGCGAACGCATGCAGGTCGCGCTGGGCGCTTCCTTGCGTGTTGCGGTCGATGTGCTTGCGGGTTGTCACGATGCAGCCTTGATTGAAAACGGATGCTCTTGCGAGCGAGGAAGCGGACTGTAAAGACTCTTTACCCGACTCGTCAACCCCCTGCGACAATGTCGTTCGACATCGTTGCATCCGCACACACACGACCTCGTGGCGAACATCACCCTTACGCGCCGGCACAACGTGCTCGCGCTCTTTCAAGAACATGCCGAGCAGGCCGTCGCGGCGGGCGCATCGCCCAAAGGGCTCGAGCAGGCCTTCGCTGCCAAGCTGCAGATCTCGCCCAGCATGTGGAGCCAGATCAAGTCGTCTCGCCCCATCGGCGACAAGCTCGCGCGGCAGATCGAGGTGATGTGCGGCCGGCACGTGAACTGGCTCGACGAGCCGCGCAAGAGTGCCGCACCCACCGCTGCGGAAACTGCATTTCTCGAACTCGCGCTCACGGCCTGGCGCAGCACCAACGTGGCAGGCCGCAAGTCGCTCACGGTGCAGATGAAGGCGATCGTCGAGCGCGGGAACTAGCGTCCGCGGTTTACAGGCCGGCGCGGCAGGCGCACCATCCGCCGCATGAGCTGGAACCCGTCGCAGTACCTGAAGTTCGAGCAGCCGCGCCTGCGTCCCGCGCTGGAGCTGCTGGCCCGTGTGTCGCTTGAGGCACCACGCACCGTGTACGACCTCGGTTGCGGCGCTGGCCAGTTGAGCCGGCTGATGGCCGAGCGCTGGCCGATGGCCCAGGTGATCGGCGTCGACGCGTCGGCGGCGATGCTCGAGCAGGCGGGCGACCCCTTGCCCAACCTGCGCTGGCAGCACCAAGACCTGGCGGGCTGGAAGGCCGACGCACCGGCCGACCTGATCTATTCCAACGCCGCGCTGCACTGGCTGCACGACCACACGGCGCTCTTCACCCACCTGATGCAGCAGCTCGTTTCCGGCGGCGTGCTCGCGGTGCAGATGCCGCGCAACTTCGCAGCACCGTCGCACACTTCGATTGCCGATGCGGTGCGCTCTGGCCCGTGGGGCGCACGCCTCGAGCCCTTGCTGCGCGAGAAGAAGCCGGTGGAGGATCCAGCGTGGTACTACGACCTGTTGGCCCCGCTGGCGCGGGACATCGACCTGTGGGAAACCGAATACCACCAGGTGCTCACTGGCCCCGACCCGGTGAAAGAATGGACCAAGGGCACCTGGCTCTCGACCTTCCTCAATGCCCTCGACGACCCGGCCGAGCGCGAGGCCTTCGAGCGCGACTACGCGGCGCGGGTGGCCTTGGCCTATCCGATGCGGGCCGACGGCACCACGGTGTTCCCGTTTCGCCGTCTCTTCATCGTCGCGCGCAGGCTCTGACTACGAGGCTGCGGCCGCCTGCCGCTCGGCGGCGGCGCGCTGGGCGCGCTTCTTGAGCAACCCCCAATAGCGCACCGGCATCAGCCGCGCCAGCCGGTCGAGGAAGCGGGCATCGGCCCCGATGCGGATGCGCACGAGGCCCTTGTCCAGACCCGCGAGGATGCACTCGGCGGCTTCGTCGGCGGTGGTGCGTGCGTTCTGCACGAAGCCGTCGGCCAGGGCCTTGCGCGCGGTGGCGTCGACGCTCTCGAGGTGGCGCATGTCGTGTGCGATGTGGGTCTTGATGCCGCCCGGGTGCACCTGCACCACACGCACGCCGGTCGCTTCGAGCTCGTGGCGCAGCGCTTCGGTGAAGCCGCGCACCGCGAACTTGCTCGCGCAATAGGCCGTCTGCCCCGGCACGCCGACGAAGCCGAACACGCTCGACACGTTGACGAGCTGCGCGGCCTTCTCGCGCAGCAGGAGCGGCAGGAAGGCGCGCGACATGTTGACCACGCCCCAGAAGTTGATGCCGATCACCCACTCGAAGTCGGCCACCGGCTGCTGGCGGAAGTCGCCGTAGGCCGACACCCCGGCGTTGTTGAACACGGCGCTCACGCGGGTGTGCTCGGCTTCCACCGCAGCGGGCAGCGCGGCCACGGCGCGGGCATCGGCCACGTCGACCACGTGCTCGCTGACGCGTGCGCCGAGCGCACGCGCTTCGCGCGCGACCTCGCCCAGCCGAAGGGCGTTGATCTCGCACAGCGCGAGGTCGTGGCCGCGCCGGGCCAGGCGCAGCGCCAGGCTGCGGCCGATGCCGCTGCCCGCGCCGGTGATGACCGCCACGGGGCGGAAGGAGGACGTGTTCATCGGGTCACTCTAAGGTGCATACCTTACGCCTCCCATCCGTGCTTGCCCGGGTGAGTGCGTCGGGTTTGTGGCGACAATCGTGGCATGAGCAAAGCCCCGATCACGACCCGCGAGCGCGTGCTTGAAACCTGCCGCCGCCTCTTCAACGAGAAGGGGCCGGGCGCCGTCACCACCGCCGAGATCGCGGCCACCGTGGGCATCAACGAAGGCAACCTCTACTACTACTTCAAGAAGAAGGACCAGATCGTGCTGGCGCTCTTCGACCAGTTCGAGCTGGCCCTGGGCGAGATGGCCCGCCGGCAGATGGAGCACATCGAGCAGGACAAGGCCAACGAAGACAGCATCATGGACTTCTTCAAGTTCGCCTGGGAGTGGCGCTTCTTCTACCGCGACGCCCAGTCGCTCTATGGCCTGGCGCCCGAGCTGCGCGAGCGCAACAAGCTGCTGTCGGAAGCGTCTCACGAGGCGGGCCGCCGGTTGCTGCAACACGCCATCCAGCACGGCCGGCTCAAGGTGCCCGACGAGGCCGTGGAGCGGCTTGTCGTCAACGCGTGGATCATCTGCACCTTCTGGATCGAATACCTGCAGGTCGCCAAGGGCGTGACGCGCATTACCAAGAAGCACCTGGAGATGGGCTACGAGCAGGTGCAGTCGCTCTACTGGCCCTACGCGCCACGCGGCACCGAGCGTCGTAAACCGAGCTGGGCCTGAGCTGCAGGCGCGCCGCTGCAGCGCGCGCCGGCGGGTGCGGGAAACCCCGCAGTGGCATGTCACTTGCCGAACCCCGGCGTAAGAAACCCTGCTCACAACACGACATGAAGGCCGCGGCCCACACTGCGGCGGTCAGGTCGCAGGGTTGCCGTGTCGGGGATGTGTCGACCACCAGGCTCAGATGCGCTGTCAGGGCGTGGCAGGGTGCTTGTGCGGGTGCGATGCCTCCGACGACCATGGCCTGCTGGAAGTCCCGCAGGCCGCACACGAGGAGAGAGCATGCCCGCCCAACCCACGCACGAGATCATCGAAGGCCTGAGCCGGCCGCAGCCCAGCATTTCGCCCAAGTACTTCTACGACTCGAAGGGCTCGCGGCTCTTCGAGCAGATCACGCGCTTGCCCGAGTACTACCCGACGCGCACCGAGCAGGCGATCCTGGCGCGCCATGCGGCGGAGATTGCGCGGCGCGTGGGCCCGGGGCGCATCGTCATCGAGCCGGGCGCTGGCAATTGCGAGAAGGCGCGGGTGCTCTGCCGTGCCATCGGGGCGTCGCGCTACGTGGCGGTCGACATCTCGGCCGAGTTCCTCACCGAGGCCGCACAGCGGCTGCGCGACGAGATGCCGCAGTTGCAGGTGCACGCCGTGGGCGGCGACCTCACGCAGGAGATCGTCTTGCCGGAAGACTTGCCGCGCGCGCACCGGCTCGTCTACTACCCCGGCTCGTCGATCGGTAATTTCGACAGACCGCAGGCGCTCGACGTGCTGGTGCGCATGCGCCGCCTGATCGATCACGACGGCGCGCTGCTGATCGGCGTGGACCTGCGCAAGGAGGTGTCGGTGCTGGAACCCGCCTACGACGACGCAGCGGGCGTCACCGCCGCCTTCAACCTCAACGCGCTCGACCATGTGAACCGGCTCGTGGGCAGCGACTTCCACCTGCACCAGTGGCGGCATCGCGCCTTCTTCAACCACGAGGCCTCGCGCATCGAGATGCACCTCGAAGCCAAGACCGACGTCGACGTGCACTGGCCCGGCGGCGGCCGGCACTTCGCCCCGGGCGAACGCATCCACACCGAGAGCAGCTACAAGTACGACATCGAAGGCTTCGCCCACCTGCTGCACGCGGCCGGCTTCCACCACAGCGTGGCGTGGACCGACGAGCGGCGCTGGTTCGCGGTGGTGCTCGCCACGCCATGAACGAACTCGACGCGGACACCCTGGCCACCGCCTACCGGGCGGTGCGCTCGCACACCGAAGCGCTGGCCGCGCCGCTGTCGGCCGAAGACGCGTGCGCGCAGTCGATGCCCGACGCGAGCCCCGCCAAGTGGCACCTCGCGCACACGACCTGGTTCTTCGAGACCTTCGTGCTCGAACGCTTCGAGCCCGGCTTCGCGCCGCACGCCGCCGCATACCGCGTGCTCTTCAACTCCTACTACAACGCCGTGGGCGTCAAGCACCCGCGGCCGCAGCGCGGCCTGCTCACCCGGCCTTCGCTCGACGAGGTGCGCGCCTACCGCGCGGCCGTCGACCGACGGGTGCTCACGCTCATGCCGCGCTTGCCGCAGGAGGCGCTGCGTCTGGTGGAGCTGGGGCTGCACCACGAGCAGCAGCACCAGGAGCTGCTGCTCACCGACGTGCTGCACCTCTTCTCGTGCAACCCGCTGAAGCCCGCGTACCGAGAAGCCGAGATGAGTGCGAGCGCGCCCGCATCGCCACTGCAATGGCACGCGTTCGAAGAAGGCGTGGTGCAGATCGGCCACGACGGCGCGGGTTTCGCCTTTGACAACGAAGGCCCGCGCCACTCGGCCTACTTGCAGCGCTATGAGGTGGCGTCGCGCCTCGTCAGCAATGCCGAATACGCCGGTTTCATCGAAGCGGGTGGTTATCGCGAGCCAGCCCTGTGGCTCTCGGAAGGGTGGGACTGGGTGAAGGCGCAGTCGCGCGAGCACCCGCTCTACTGGCAGCGTGCCGCGAATGGCTGGCAAGCCTTCGGCCTCTCGGGTCTGCGCGAGCTGCAGGCCCACGAGCCCGTGCTGCACCTGAGTTACTACGAAGCCGACGCCTACGCCCGATGGGCCGGTGCACGCCTGCCCACCGAAGCGGAGTGGGAGCACGCCGCCGCCACCTGCCCCGAGCTGCACCAGCTCACCAGCCACGCCTGGCAATGGACCTCGAGCGCCTACCTCCCGTACCCCGATTTTCGCGCCAGTGCCGGCGCCGTCGGTGAGTACAACGGCAAGTTCATGGTGAACCAGATGGTGTTGCGCGGCGGCTCGCTCGCCACGCCACCCACGCACCTGCGCACGAGCTACCGCAACTTCTTCCCCACCAGTGCCACCTGGCAGTTCACCGGCATCCGCCTCGCACGCTGACCGATGCCAGGGCCTCGCCCGCGCGGAGTCGGGGTGACGTGCGCAGCGAAGTAAAGGAGGAGACAAAGACCGCGGGAGCGGCCTTTGTCGGGGGACATGAGCGGAGCACGTCACCCCGGCTCCGCGCCCGCTCAGCACGCCACGGTTGGTAGCGTTGCCATCGCTACACTGACCGTCATGAGCGAGGCCCCGATCCCACCGCACACGCCCAGGCGCCGCCGAGGGGCCGGCGCCATCACCCTGGGCGACGTGGCGCGCTTGGCGGGCGTCTCGCCCATCACCGCTTCACGCGCCCTCAACACCCCCGAGCAGGTCGCGAAGGAAACGCTCGAGCGTGTGCGCGATGCCGTCTCGCGCACCGGCTACGTGCCCAACCGCATGGCCGGTGGCTTGGCCTCGTCGCGCAGCCGCCTGGTCGCCGCCGTGGTGCCCACCATCGCCGGCCCGGTGTTCATGGAGATGGTGCAGTCCCTCACCCATGAACTCGACGCGGCGGGCTACCAACTGATGCTTGGCCAGAGCGGCTACACCGCCTCTCGCGAAGACGCGCTGCTCGATGCCATCATCGGCCGCCGCCCCGACGGCATCGTGCTCACCGGCATCATGCATTCGGCCGAAGGGCGCAAGCGGCTGCTCGCGAGCGGCATCCCCGTCGTCGAGACCTGGGACTTGACGCCCACCCCCATCGACATGCTCGTCGGCTTCTCGCACACCGATGCCGCCGCCGCCGTGGTGCGCCACCTGCATGCGAAAGGGCGCACGCACCTCGCGCTCCTGAGCGGCGACGACGAGCGCGCCGAGCGCCGCAACCGCGGCTTCATCGCCGAGGCCAGGGCTCTGGGGCTGACGGCCGAGATCCCGGTGATGCGCGTGCCCGCCCCCACCACCTTGCGCAGCGGCCGCCAGGGCCTCGCGCAACTGCTCGCCCGATCACCCGAGGTCGACGGCGTCTTCTGCAGCTCCGACTTGCTCGCGCTCGGCGTGCTGACCGAAGCGGCGGCACGGGGCCTCGCCGTGCCCGAGCGTCTCTCCGTCGTCGGTTTCGGCGACCTCGCCTTTGCCGGCGACACCCACCCCGCGCTCAGCACCGTGCGCATCGACGGCACCGGCATCGGCTGCCAGGCGGCGCGTTTCATCGTGGAGCGCGCGGCAGGCCGGGCGGTGGCCGACAAGGTGATCGACCTGGGCTTCCAGGTCATCGAGCGCGGCAGCAGCTGAGTTGGCTCGGGTTAACCCTCGAAATCGGATGCTCGTTCATCCAAACGGTAGCGCTACCATAGTCCTGTGAAAGCGCTACCAGCCGTCGGTGCGCTCAAGGTGACGTTCGACAGGAGACCCGCCGATGAAGTCATTGCTCGCCACCCTCTGCCTTTCGCTGGCCGCCCTGGCCGCCGCGCCCGCCCATGCCTGGCCCGACAAGCCCATCACCCTGCTCGTGCCCTTCCCGCCGGGCGGCTCGACCGACTCGCTCGCCCGTGTGCTTGCCCCCAAGCTGCAGGAAAAGCTCGGCACCAACGTCATCGTCGACAACAAGCCTGGGGCGACCGGCACCATCGGCACAGGTCAGGTGAAACGCTCGCCGGCCGACGGCTACACCGTGCTCGTGTCCTCGCTCGGCCCCTTCGTCATCGCACCTCACCTGATCAAGGGCGTGCCCTACGACGCTGGCCTCGACTTCGACCTGCTGACGGTGGCCGTGCAGGCGCCCAACGTGCTGGTCGTGCCCGCCGCTTCGCCGCTCAAGAGCGTCGCCGACGTGATCGCCGAGTTGAAGAATGAGCCCGGCAGGATGAGCTTCGCCTCCTCAGGCAATGGCTCGTCCGACCACCTCACCGCCGAACTCTTCTGGTTGCAGACCGGGACCAGCGGCTCGCACGTGCCCTACAAGGGCGGCGCACCGGCCATCCAGGACCTGCTGGGCGGCCAGGTGCAGGCCTCGTTCCAGAACGTCAACGCGGTGCTGCAGCACATCCAGAGCGGCAAGCTGCGCGCACTCGCCATCACCGGCGACAAACGTTCGTCGGTGCTGCCCAATGTGCCCACGCTCGCCGAGAGCGGCGTGAAGGGCGCCGACGTGTACTCATGGCAGGGCATCGCCGCGCCCAAGGGCCTGCCGGGCGACGTGAAGGCCAAGCTGCACGCGGCCCTCGTCTCCTCGCTCAACGACGCGGCGGTCAAGGCCGACTTCGCCAAGATCGGCATCGAGGTCGTGGCCAACACGCCCGAGCAGTTCGCCGTCTTCCAGACTGGCGAATCCGCACGCTGGAAGAAGCTGATCGAGACCCGCAAGATCACCGCCGACTGAACCATGAAGCAAGACACCCCCCGCACGGAGCGAAGCGACACCCCGCGTGTCACGCAGATGCGCGTCATCCCCGTCGCCGGCCGCGACGGCATGCTGCTCAACCTGAGCGGCGCGCATGCGCCGTTCTTCACCCGCAACCTCGTCATGCTCACCGACAACGCCGGCCGCACCGGCGTGGGCGAAGTGCCAGGCGGCGAGAAGATCCGCCAGACGCTCGAAGAGTCGTCGCCGCTCATCGTCGGCCAGCCGGTCGGCGACGTGCAGCGCCTGCTGCGCCTCGTGCGCGAGCGCTTCGCCGACCGCGATGCCGGAGGCCGCGGCCTGCAGACCTTCGACCTGCGCACCACCATCCACGTCGTCACGGCCATCGAGTCGGCACTGCTCGACCTGCTCGGCCAGCACCTCGACCTGCCGGTGGCCGCGCTTCTCGGTGAAGGCCAGCAGCGCGAATCGGTCGAGATGCTGGGCTACCTCTTCTTCGTCGGCGACCGCACCAAGACCGACCTGCCCTACACCGCGCCAGGCGACGAGCCGGCCGATGCCGACGACTGGCAGCGCCTGCGCCACGAGGCCGCGATGTCACCCGCGGCCATCGTGCGCCTGGCCGAAGCGGCCCGTGCGCGCTACGGCTTCAACGACTTCAAGCTCAAGGGCGGCGTGCTCGCCGGCGAGGCCGAAGTCGAAGCCGTGACCGCGCTGCACGAGCGCTTCCCTGAAGCCCGCGTCACGCTCGACCCCAACGGCGGCTGGCTCTTGAAGGACGCGATCCGCCTGATGCGCGACATGCGCGGCGTGCTGGCTTACGCCGAAGACCCCTGCGGCGCGGAAGACGGCTTCTCGGGCCGCGAGGTGATGGCCGAGTTTCGCCGCGCCACGGGTCTGCCGACCGCCACCAACATGGTCGCGACCGACTGGCGGCAACTGACGCACGCCTTGAGCCTGCAGTCGGTCGACATCCCGCTCGCCGACCCGCACTTCTGGACCATGGCCGGCTCGGTGCGCGTGGCGCAGACCTGCCGCGACTGGGGCCTCACCTGGGGCTCGCATTCGAACAACCATTTCGATGTGTCGCTGGCGATGTTCACCCACGTGGGCGCCGCCGCTCCGGGCCGCGTGACCGCGATCGACACGCACTGGATCTGGCAGGACGGCCAGCGCCTCACCAAAGACCCGCTCAGGATCGTGGGTGGCCATGTGCAGGTGCCGAAGAAACCGGGCCTCGGCATCGAGCTCGACATGGCCGAGGTGGAGAAGGCGCATGCGCTCTACCAGCGGCACGGCCTGGGTGCGCGCGACGACGCGATCGCGATGCAGTACCTGATCCCCAACTGGAAGTTCGACCCCAAGCGGCCCTGCCTGGTGAGGTGATCGGCCTCCTCGGTGGAGCGGCGTTCTAAACTGCGCCGCAAATCGACGAGGAGGTGTCGTGACCGAGCACTGGGACTTCTATCCACTGCGTGTGGACAACAAGCCAGCCTCCACCTTCGTGGACCTCGGCATTGCCGAGTCGGCGCCGCTGGCCCATTTGCCGCACATGGCCTATGTGCGGCTCCACATGAACGACCCGCGGCCCGATGGCCTGTCGAGCCGGGAGGAGTTCGATGCGCTGGTGCGAGTCGAAGACGCCTTGCAGCAGGCGCTGTGCAACGAAGGCGTGGGCTACGTCGGCCGCTGCACCACGAACGCCTGTCGCGACTTCTACTTCTACATCGCCAACGCGCAAGGCTGGGACGCGAGGGTGCAGCAGGCGATGGACGGCATCGACGACGAGTACGAGTTCTCGTGCGGTACACGGCCCGATGCCGACTGGTCGGTGTACTTCAACTTCCTGTCACCGGGCGAGGAGGATCGCCAGTGCATGGAGAACCGCCAGGTTTGTGCCGCGCTCGAACGGCATGGCGACACGCTCACGATCGCGCGCGAGATCGACCACTGGGCCTACTTCTCGAGCGACGAGCGCATGCGCGCGTATGTGGCCGAGGTGGCCACCCAGGGCTTTCAACTCCGTGTGGCCCGGGACGATGTGGAAGGCGAACGCAGCCACTGCGCCCAGGTGTGGCGCATCGACGTGCCCGCCTACGACGAGATCGACAAGGTGACCCTGGCGCTCTTCGATGCGGCGCGGCGGCACGATGGCGACTACGACGGCTGGGAGTGCCCGGTCGAAGCAGAGGCACAAGACAGGAGCGAAGCATGACCCCCGAACCGATCCGCGAAGCCCTGGGTGGCGTCATCCGGCATTTCGAGCAGCACCCCGAGCTCGGCCCCACGACCGATTCCACCGCGGTGGCCACATGGCAAGGTGGCCTGCGCTTCGAGACTGCCGGCCCGAACGGGGCCACGCTCGTGAGCGAGATGCCCAAAGCCGTGGGCGGTGGCGGCGGCGCGCCGACACCCGGCTGGCTGCTGCGCGCGGCGCTGGCCAATTGCAATGCGTCGATGATCGCGCTGCGGGCTGCGCAGAGCGGCATCGCGCTCACGCGGCTCGAGGTCACCGTCGACAGCGATTCCAACGATCGCGGCATGCTGGGCTTGGCCGATGACATGCCACCCGGGCCGCTGGCGGTGCGCGTCAAGGTGCGCCTGGCGGCCGAGGGTGCCTCCGCGGCACAGCTGCGCGAGCTGGTCGACTGGGCCGAGCGGCATTCGCCGGTGGCCGATGCGCTGCGGCGCGTGGTGCCATTGAGCACGGCGGTCGAGATCGGCTGAGGCCTGCCACATGGCCGAGATCGAAAGCTTCGGCGGCTGCCTGTGCGGCGCGGTGCGTTACCGCGTCATCGGTGCGCCGACGAGCAGCAGCACCTGCCACTGCCGCAGCTGCCGGCTGGCGAGCGGCGCCTCGCCGGTGGCGTGGGTCGTCTTCCCCGTCGATCGCTACGCCTTGCTGAGCGGCGCGCTGACGACACGCCGCTCCACACCGCCCGTGCAGCGCAGCTTCTGCTCCCGCTGCGGCACCCCCATCGCCTACCAGCACGACGACGCGCTGCACGAGATCGAGCTCACGACCGCCACGCTCGACGAGCCCGAGCGCTTCCCGCCCACGCACGAGATCTGGCTCATGGACAAACTCTCGTGGGCGATGGCCGACCCACGTTTGCCTCAGCACCACCGCGACCTGCCGTGAAGTTCGCTGCCTTCCTGCGCAACGTGAACCTCGGCCGGCCCGGCGCACCGACGAAGGCGCAGCTCGAAGAGGCCTTCACCGGCGCGGGTGGGCGTCACGCGCAATCGTTCCAGACCAACGGCACCCTGGTGTTCGAAGCGGCGTCGCTCGTCGCGGCCGAGCGTGTCTTGCGCAAGGCGCTCAAGCTGCTTGCGGCCTCGTGCGATCTCGCGGAGCCCGCCTGCGTGCGCTCGCTTGACGAGCTGGTGCCGCTTGCCAGTGCGCAGGAGTTCGACGACTACGACCGAGACGAGGTCTACGAGTTTGTGCTCTCGTTCGCCTGCCAGCGCAACACGGCGCTGGACGGCGAGCTCCCGCTCGACAACGCGCAGGGCAACGTGCGCATCCTCGCGCTCAAGGATGGCAACGCGCTCGCCATCAGCTGGAAACTCGGTGCCAGCCCGGGCAGCCCCAATCTCTTTCTGGAAAAGACGACCGGCCAGCCATGGACGAGCCGTGCCATCGGCACGCTGCAGCGGCTCGTGGCCAAGCACGGCCCTGAGACGTATCCGTCGCGTTAGCATCCCGGCCAGGCCATTGGAAGCCCTGACGGGCGTTCGCACCCCTAGGTCACCGGCGCCGGGTTGAAGAGCACCAGCGCGTTGTGAAGCTTCCACCGCTCGGCCCAGGTCTTCTTGCGGCCGCTCGCCACGTCGAGCATGAGGTGGAAAAGCTCCCAGCCCAGGTCTTCGATGCTCGCCTCGCCATCGGCGATGCGGCCGGCGTTCACGTCCATCAGGTCGTGCCAGCGGCGCGCGAGCTCGCTGCGCGTGGCGACTTTGATCACCGGGCATTCGGCCAGGCCGTAAGGCGTGCCGCGGCCGGTGGTGAAGACGTGCAGGTTCATGCCGGCGGCGAGCTGCAGCGTGCCGCAGATGAAATCGCTCGCGGGTGTGGCGGCGTAGACGAGGCCCTTCTGGGTGAGCTTCTCGCCGGGAGACAACACGCCGCTGATCGGCGAGCTGCCACTCTTGACGATGGAGCCCATCGCCTTCTCGACGATGTTGGACAGGCCACCGGCCTTGTTGCCCGGCGTGGTGTTGGCGCTGCGGTCGACGCTACCGCGCTTCAGGTAGGCGTCGTACCAGGCCATCTCGCGGATCATCGCGTCGGCCACTTCGGGCGTGGCGGCGCGCGAGGTGAGCTGGGCGATGCCGTCGCGCACCTCGGTGTTCTCGCTGAACATCACCGTCGCACCGGCACGCACCAGTAGGTCGGTGCAAAAGCCAACCGCCGGGTTGGCGGTCACGCCGCTGAAGGCATCGCTGCCGCCGCATTGCACGCCGACCACGAGTTCGCTGGCCGGCACCGTCTCGCGCTGTCGTGCGTTGAGCTTCTGCAGGTGGCGCTCGGCGGTGGCCATGATGTCGTCGATCATGGACATGAAGCCGATGTGTGCTTCGTCTTGCAGGCACACCACGTCAAGCGGCTCGGCTTCCGCACGCTCGTCGACGATGGCAAACGTGCCGGGTGGCAGCAGTCGTTCGGGCTGCAGCTTCTCGCAGCCCAGGCTCACCACCATCACCTCGCCGCCGAAGTTGGGGTTGCGGCTGATGTTGCGCAGCGTGCGGATGGGGATCACCGCATCGGGCGCGTCGATCGCCACGCCGCACCCGTAGGTGTGCTCCAGGCCGACCACGTCGTCGACGTTCGGGTACTTCGGCAACAGCTCGGCCTTGATGCGCTGGACCGCGAAATCGAGCACGCCGGCCACGCACTGCACGGTGGTCGTGATGCCGAGGATGTTGCGCGTGCCCACCGAACCGTCGGCGTTGCGGTAGCCCTCGAAGGTGTAGCCCGCGAGCGGCTCGGCCGGGGCCGGCTTCACCGTCGCCTTGGGCAGACCTTCGAGCGAGCGTGCTTCGGGCATCTGCAGCAAGCGCTCGTGCACCCAGCTGCCGGCGGGTATGTCTTTGGCCGCGCGGCCGATGGGCACGTCGTATCGGCGCACCTCGTCGCCGGCCTTGAGGTCGACGAGCGCGACCTTGTGGCCCTGCGGCACCTTGTCGACGAGCACCAGGCCCGAGGGCAGCACCGTGCCCGCCGGCAGGCCGCCGTCGTTGGCGACGATGGCCACGTTGTCGTGGCCGTGCATGGTGATGAGGAGCGGGGATCTCATGGCAACCTCAATCGAGTTTGACCTTGCCTTCCTTGGCCACGCGCGTCCATTTCGCAATCTCGGCCTTGCTGAAGGCGGCGAACTGCTCGGGCGTGTTGGCGGTGTGCACGAGGCCCAGGCCGTCGAGCCGCGCCTTCACGTCGGGCATCACGAGGATCTTCTCGATTTCGGTGTTGAGCTTGTTGACGATGGCGGGTGGCGTGCCGGCCGGCGCATAGAAGGCCTGCCAGCTCGCCACGTCGAAGCCCGCGACGCCGGCTTCCTGCAGCGTGGGCGTGTCAGGCAGCGCTGCGCTTCGCTTGGACGAGGTCACGGCCAGCGCACGCACCTTGCCCGACTGGATGTGCGGTGCGGCGACCGTCACCGTCTCGAAGCTCATCGGCACCTGGCCGCCGATCACGTCTTGAATGGCCGGGGCGCTGCCCTTGTAGGGCACGTGTGTCACGTCGGCGCCGGCCAGCAGCTTGAAGAGTTCGCCCGACATGTGCTGCGAGCTGCCTTGCCCGGCCGAGGCGAAGCTGAGGCTGCCCGGCGACTTCTTCGCGGCGGCGATCACGTCGGCCACGTTCTTGTAGGGCTGCGTCGCGCCGACCAGCAGCACGTTGGAAATGCTGCCGAGCAGGATGACCTGCGAGAAATCGGTGAGCGCGTTGTAGGGCATCTTGGGCTGCAGCGCCGGGTTGATGGCGTGGCTGGCAATGGTGCCCAGCAGCAGCGTGTAGCCATCGGCCGGCGACTTGGCCACCGCGTCGGCACCGATCACGCCGCCGGCGCCGGCCTTGTTTTCCACCAGCACCGTCTGCTTGAGCGCGGCCTGCAGCTTGTCGCCGATGAGGCGCGCGAGCACGTCACTCGTGCCGCCGGCCGCGAAGGGCACGACGATGCGGATGGGCTTGGCGGGCCACGCGTCTTGCGCGAGGGCGAGCGGGGCATGAAGCAGCGCGAGAGAGGCGAGCAGCAGGTGGCGGCGGTGCATGAAAGTCTCCTTCTGATGAGCGCCGGCCCGGGGCGGAGGCCGGCGCGGGGTCGTCTTACCAGGCCATGCGGATGCCCGCCTGGAAGACGCGGTTCTCGGCGATGTAGTCCTTCAGGTCGCCCGTCGAGAACGATACGCCCGAGTAGAGGAACGTGCTCTTCGACAGGGTGTACCAGCCCATCAGCGCGGCCTTGCCGAGCGTGGCGTTTGCTCCGGCGGCGTTCTCGTACTTCACGCCCGAGTAGTTGGCGCCGAAGGTGAAGCGGTCGACCGGCACCTGCACGCCGATGCTGTAGCCATTGATCTCGTACGCAGTGAAGGCCGGGCCGCTGTAGGTCACGAGCAGGTTGTTGCCGGTGAAGGCGCCGTTGCCGGCGCCGAGGGCCAGGTCCTGGTTCATCTGGATGCCGCCGAGCAGCTTCACCGGGCCGAAGTTGTAGTTGGCGCCGAAGGTGAAGGACTTGTTGGTGTCCTCTCCGGTGGTGCGCGACTTGTTCCACTCGTAGGAGGCGGCGATGTTGAAGGGGCCGCTGCCGAAGCCGAGCTTCACGCCGTGAAAGCGGTCGGCGCTGCCTTCGCCCGGCGCCACTTGCAGCGTGCCGGTGAAGCCGCCGAGGTTGGGCGTGGCGAGCTGGACCACATTGTTGGCGCGCGGGGCATTCAGCCAGAAGGGCAGGTTGCGGCCGGCGTTGGTGCTGGCGGTGCCCTGGTTGGCCACCGAGCCGTTGCCGTAGGGGTTGGTGAGGCCCATCACCGAGTCGGACAGGATGTACTGGCGGCCCACGCGCAGCTCGCCGAGCGAGGCCTGCGACAGGCCGACGAACACCTGCCGGCCGAAGGCCAGGCCTCCCTGGCCGAGGGCGCCGGTGTCGGCGCTGAGGCCGCTTTCCAGCACCGCATTGGCCTTCAGGCCGCCGCCCAGGTCTTCGCTCACGCGCACGCCCCAGCGCGAGCCGTTGAGGCCGTTGACGACGCCGTCGTTCATCTTCCACACGTTGCCGGCGCCCGAGGCGCTGCCGGCCTTGTAGTGGTCGACGGCGAGGTCGACCAGGCCATAGAGCACGACGCTCGATTGCGCCTGCGCGCCGCCGGCGGCCAGCAGCACGGCGGCGGCCAGCAGGCCGATCCTGAAGGTGGGTGCGTTCATCTGAAATTTCCTCGACATGGGTGTTGTGAGTGGCCCGTTGGACGTTTTGGGCAAAGGTCTGCCCCGCCCGGGCGCTGGAGCCATCGCGCCCGGGGTGCTGAAGACAAGGAGGGGAGGGCGGCGCGGCGCTCAGCCGTGCCGGTTCAAGGCGCGCGCCGCCTGCGGCGCGAGTCGGGTGCGGGGGTGGTGCTTCACGGCCGTGGCCTCAGGTGAGCGACAGGGCTTCGACCCAGTTCGGGTTGCGCCCCGCGGCGTGCTCGGCGGTGGGTGTGAGCGCGCCGGTGGCGGTGTCGATGCGGTAGACGCTGAGCCGGTGCGACACCTGCCCCGCGGCGATGAGGAAGCGGCCCGATGGTGTGATGGCGAAGCCGCGCGGTTGGGCCTGGGTTGGGGTGTGGCCGAGCGGCGTGAGATCGCCGCTCGTGGCGTCGACCGCGAAGGTGGCGAGCGTGCTCGAGCGGCGCTCGCTGGTGTAGAGGAATCGGCCGTCGGGCGTGAAGCGCAGCTCCGAGGCCCAGGGCTCGCCGCTGAAGCCGGGTGGCAGCGTGTTCAGCGTCTGCTGGGGGGTGAGCGTGCCGCGCGTGCGGTCGAGGGCCAGCACGTCGAGGCTCGCATCGAGTTCGTTGAGCAGCACGGCGAACGCTGCGCTCGGATGGAGGGCAAGGTGGCGTGGGCCGGCTTCCGGGCGCATCGCAAGCGGGTAAGGCTCGTTGGGCGAGAGCACGCCGGTGTCGGCGTCGAAGCGGAACTGCAGCACATGACCACCGCCGAGCGACGTGGCGAGCACATGCCGGTTGCCGGGCAGAGCGCGGATGCAGTGCGCCTTCGGAGCGGTCGGGATTTGCTGCGTCGAGGGTCTCGGCCTGCCATCGGCGCCGATCGGGTTGACCGCCACGATGTTGCCGCCGTACGAGGCGCTGAAGAGCCAGCGGCCCGTCTCGTCGGTGGACAGGTAGGCCATGCTGTCGGGCAGCGGCGCCTCGCCGATCTTGGCCAAGCGGCCACTCTCGCGGTCGATGCCGAAGGCCACGACCGCGATTGGCTCGCTGCGGCGTGCCGCGTAGAGGAAGCGCTGGTCGGGGCTGATGGCCAGCGGCATCACCGTGCCGCCGACCTCGGCGGTCTGCAGCGTGGTGAGGGCGCCGGTCGATTCGTCCAGCGACAACACCGAGATGTCGCCGCTGTCGGCGTTGCTGACGTAGATCACCGTGCCCATGACGTGCTCACTTGAGGATCAGGTTGGGCAGCCACATCGCGAAGCCCGGCACGTAGGTCACGAGCATCAGCGCGAAGATCAGCGCGCCGTAGAAGGGCCAGATCGTCTTCATCACCGTGCCCACCGAGACCTCGCCGATGGTGCAGCCCACGAACTGCGTGGTGCCCACCGGCGGTGTGTTGAGGCCGAGCGCGCAGTTGATCAGCATCACGATGCCGAACTGCTCGGTCGTCATGCCGTACTGCTGGCAGATGGGCAGGAAGATCGGCGTGCAGATGAGGATCGTCGCCGCCATGTCGAGGAATGTGCCCAGCACGAAGAGGATGATGTTCACCCAGAGGAAGATCACCCACGGCGAGCTCGTCATCGAAGCGAGTGCCTTGCCCGTCAGCTCGGCCACGCCGTAGAGGCCGATCAGGTAGCCGAACATCGAGCTGATGCCGATCAGCAGCAGCACGGTGCCGGTGGTCTTCACCGCCTTCGCGGCAGCCTTCAGGAACTGCTCGCGCGTGAGGCGCTTGTAGACCAGGGCGGCGAGGAAGAGCGCCCACACCACCGCGACAGACGCCGACTCGGTGGCGGTGAACGCGCCGGACAAGATGCCCGCGATGATGATCACCACCACGAGCAGCCCCGGCAGCGACAGCGCAAACGACTGCCCCACGATCGCCCAGCCGGGGAACTTGCCCGCGGGGTAACCGCGCTTCACGGCCACGAAATACGCCGCCGCCAGGTTGCACACCGTGAGGATGATCGCCGGCACGATGCCCGCGAGGATGAGTGCTGCGATGCTCACCTTGCCACTGGCTGCGAGCGTGAAGATGATGAGGTTGTGCGAGGTGGGCATCAGCGCGCCCACCAGCGACGCGTGCGTGGTCACGTTGACCGCGTAGTCGGCGTCGTAGCCTTCCTTCTTCATCTGAGGGATCAGCACCGCGCCCATCGCCGACACGTCGGCCACCGGCGAGCCGCTCACGCCACCGAAGAGCGTGCAGGCCAGCACATTGCTCATGCCCAGGCCGCCGCGCACATGGCCGGCCACGGCTTTCGCGAAGTCGATGATCTTGTCGGCGATGCCGCCGTACATCATGATTTCGCCGGCGAAGATGAAGAACGGGATCGCGAGGAACGAGAACGGGTTCATCCCCGAGATCATTTGCTGGAAGCCGACCGCGAGCGGCAGGCCTTCGTACAGGATGGTCGCGAGCGACGAGAGCCCGATGGAAAACGCCACCGGTACTCCGAGCAGCAGCAGTACCAGGAAGCTGACGCAGAGGATGGTCAATGCCATGACGGGACCACCTCTTCACCACGGACGAGCGCAATGATGTGCTCCACCGAGAACATCGCGACGAGCACGCCGGCCAGCGCGGGCGGGGCGTACTTGAAGGCCTCCGAGACCCCGAGCGTCGGGATCTTGTAGCCCGAGACGCTCTCGGCGAGCAGCCCGCAGTTCCACGCCATCAGCAAGCCGAAGATGAGCACCAGCACGTGGATCAGGAGTTCCATCTTGAGCCGCAGCCACTCGGGCGCGAGCGCGAGAAAGCTCTCCAGCCCGATGTGCCCCGCATCGCGCACGCCCACCGCCATGCCGAGCATGGTCACGTAGAGCACCAGCAGCACGGCCGAGCTCTCGGCCCAGGTGGGGGTGTCGTTGAAGATGTAGCGGCCGATCACCTGGTAGAGCACGGCGATGATCAGCAGCACGAGGCCGGCCACGCCCAGGCGCAGGCACAGCCGCGCGATGGCGGCGCAGAGGCGGGTGTACATGGAGGGGAGCTTTTCTCTTCGTCGTCGCGATCAGCCGGTCACTTCACTTCGCCGATGCGCTTGACCATGGCCTGAAGCTTCGGGTCGGTGAGGAACTTGTCGTACACCGGCTTCATGGCCGACTGGAACGAGGCCTTGTCCACCTCGATGATCTCGGCACCACCGGCCTTCACCGTGGCGAGTGACTTGGCCTCGCGCTCGTCCCACAGCTTGCGCATGTAGACCACCGACTCCTTGGCGGCGTCGCGGATGATCTTCTGCTCGTTGGGCGGCAGGGTGTCCCACACGCGCTTGGAGAAAAGCAGGATCTCGGGCGCCATCGAGTGCTCGGTCTTGTTGAAGTACTTGGCGACTTCGAAGTGGCGGCTGCTCTCGTAGCTGGGGTAGTTGTTCTCGGCGGCATCCACCAGGCCGGTCTTGAGCGCGGTGTAGACCTCGCCGAAGGGCATCGGGGTCGCATTCGCACCCATCGCGCCCATCAGCGCCACCCACAGGTCGCTCTGCTGCACGCGGATCTTCATGCCCTTGGTGTCGGCGATGCTCTTGACCGGCTTCTTCACCGAGTAGATCGAGCGCGAGCCCGAGTCGTAGAAGGCGAGGCCGATGAAACCTTGTGCTTCGCAGTCCTTCAGGATCTCGTCGCCGATGGCGCCGTCGAGCACCTTGCGCATGTGCTCCGTGGAGCGGAAGAGAAAGGGCATGGTCGGCACCATGGTGGCCGGGCAGATGTTGTTCATCGGCGCCACGTTCACGCGCGTCATCGCGAGTGCGCCGAGCTTGGTCTGCTCGATGGTGTCCTTCTCGGCGCCGAGGGCCGACTTGGCGAACACCTTCACCGTGTGTTTGCCGTTGGTCGCCTTGGCGATGGTCTCGCCCATGTGGCGCACGGCCAGCACGGTCGGGTAGTCCTCGGGGTGGATGTCGGACGAGCGGAATTCGGTAGCGTTCGCGGCACCGAGGGCGACCAGCGCGGCCAGTGCGATCAGTTTCTTCATCTCATGTCTCCTGGTGGAAAGTGGGCTCAGGGGTTTGTGGTGCTCATTCGAACGGGCCGGTGCGCGTGAACGCTCCGCCTTGGTAGATGACCGCGGGGTCGCTCGGGTCGAGCGTGGGGTGACGCGCTTCGACGGCGGCACGGAAGGTGTCGCTGCTGTCCTGCGGGCGGTAGCCGATGTGGCGGGCCAGCGTGTTGTCCCACCAGGAGGTGGCGTTGTCGCTCATGCCGTAGACGATCGAATGGCCCACCACCGGGGCGGTGAGGCTCGCCATCACCAGGCGCTCGAGGTCGTCATAGCTCATCCAGGTGGCCAGCATGCGGCGGTCTTTCGGCTCCGGGAAGGAGGAGCCGATGCGCAGGCACACGGTCTCGATGCCGAAGCGGTCCCAGTAGTAGCGCGAGAGGTTCTCGCCGTAGGCCTTGGAGATGCCGTAGTGGCCGTCGGGGCGCAGCGGGGCGTTGGCGTCGATCACCTCGTCCTGGCGGTAGAAGCCGGTCACGTGGTTGGAGCTGGCGAAGACGATGCGCTTCACGCCCTGCTTGCGCGCGGCTTCGTAGAGGTTGTAGGTGCCAACGATGTTGGCCTGCAGGATGAGGTCGAAGGGCTGCTCGGTCGAGACGCCGCCCAGGTGCACCACCGCGTCGACGCCTTCCAGCAGCGCGAGCATCGCCTCGCGGTCTTCCAGCCGGGCGGGGCGCAGCTCCTCGCCGGCGGCGGCCGTGCCGAGGTCGGTGATGTCGGACAGGCGCAGCGTGTCGCAATAGGCCTTCAGTCGCCCCCGCAACTCGCGGCCCAGGCCTCCGGCCGCGCCGGTCATCAGCAAACGGGAAAAGCGCAGGGGCGTAGCGGCAGCGGGCATGGCGGTCGGTTGAAGTCGGGCGTCAAAAACTCATCGGAGGCCATCGAGGCCAGGCCAGCGGCAACGCCAGACACGCCACCGGCTGGTGTTGTAGGTTGTCGTACAACAGCGCGATCCTCCTAGATGGACGAGTCCCGTGACAGCGGGCTAACCCTGATTCCTCGGGATGCCCCGGTGCTTGGAGGGGTCACCTCTTGGCGGGGAGTCGTGATGAATCGCACACTCCGCCGCTCAGTCATACGATGACTGACAACAGAAGTTCAACCCACAGAGGAGACAACCCATGCAACGAAGGATGTTCGTGATGTCCAGCCTGGCGCCGGTGGCGCTGACCGCCTGCGGCGGTGGCGAGGACGCAGCCCAGACGGTGGCCGCCACCGATGGCGAGCGCGCTGAAGCCCTGCAGGCGCCAGCCACCCCCACGCCACCCGCCACCGGCACCCACGCCGCGGCGCTCGACGCGATGAAACGCGCCGCGAAGTTCATGAACGAGACCGTGTCGTACCGCGGCGGCTATGTGTGGCAGTACCTGCCCGATTTCTCCACCGTGTGGGGCGAGATGGAGGCCAAGCGCACGATGTGCTGGATCCAGCCGCCCGGCACGCCGACCGCGGGCCATGCGTTCCTCGACGCGTACCACGCGACCGGGTCGGAATACTTCTACGAGGCCGCCCACCGCACCGCGCGTGCGCTGGTCGAAGCGCAGCATCCGGCCGGCGGCTGGAACTACATCTACGACTTCGCGGGCGAACGCTCGCTGCGCCAGTGGTACACGACCATCGGCGCCAATGGCTGGCGCCTGGAAGAGTTCCAGCACTACTACGGCAACGCGACCTTCGACGATGCAGGCACCGCGGTGTCGTCGCAGTTCCTGCTGCGCATGTACCTCGAGAAGCGCGACCCGCGCTTCCTGGTGCCGGTGCTGAAGGCGATCGGCTTCGTGCTGGCGGCGCAGTTCAAGGGCGGCGTGGCCGATGGCGGCTGGCCGCAGCGCTGGCCGGTGAACCCGAACGCGATCTCCTCGACGCCGCAGCCCAACCCGCAGCAGCTGCCGCCGGGCTCGTGGGCCGGCATGGAAGACGGCGACTACACCACCATGGTCACCTTCAACGACGACGTGGCCGGCGAGAACATCAAGTTCCTGCTGATGTGCGTGGTGGGCCTGGGCGCGACGCACCTCGTGCCTTTCATCCACCGCGCCATGGAGTGCCTGCGCCGCCTGCAGCAGCCCGGCCCGCAGGCCGGCTGGGGCCTGCAGCACCTGGCGACCGATCGCAACGGCCGTCCCGCCGGTGCACCCGCCGCAGCGCGCAGCTACGAGCCTCGCGGCCTCGCGACGCACACCACGCAGACCAACGTGCAGCAGCTCTTCAACTACTTCCGCCTCACCGGCGACCGCAAGTACCTCGCGCGTGTGCCCGAGGCGCTCGACTGGCTGGAGACCTGCAAGCTCACGCCCCAGCAGATCGCCGACAACCCGCTGCTCGCCGGCCGCACGCACCCGACCTACATCGAGCTCGGCACCAACGTCGGCCGCTTCGTGCACCGCTATGGCTCCAACATCTGGAACGGCGCCTACTACTTCAACCACGACCACCGCAACACGCTGAGCCACTACTCGCAAGGTCGCAACATCAACATCGCCGGCATGCGCGCGACCTACGAGCAGCTCAACGCGATGACCGATGCGCAGATCACCGACCTCGTGGCCCGCTCGCCGCTGCACAACAAGAAGCCGCGTGCGCTGCCGAAGTACTACTCCATCCGCGAGGTCGACTTCGCTGACCTCTACGAAGGCGCGGTGATGACGACGCCAGCGGTGACCGAAGCACAGGCGCAGGCGGTGGTCGACGATCTCGGTACCAAGAACCACTGGCTCACCCGCCTGCCGCAGGTCACCAACGCATACAAGGGCAACGGCCCGTCGACACCGCACCTGGGCAACGAGTACATGAGCAAGCACGTGGGCGATGTGTACGACACCTCGCCCTACGACGCGGCCGACCCGCCGCGCATCGACCCCTATGTGGTGAAGGAGCAGCCGCTGGGCATCTCCACCGCCAACTGGGTGTCGAACATGGGGCGGCTGATCGCCTACGTGTCGCCGGTGACGGCATCGGTGTGAGGGCGTTCTGAGGGTCGGCCCGGCACCACCGCGTGCCGGGCCGCGCTACATTTCTGTCGTCATACAACCAGCTCCGCCTTCCGAATGAACCTGCCCGCCGCGGCCAGCAAGCGCTCCAAACCTCGCAACCTGGCGATGGATCTCGTCGACGCCCTGACCGAGCAGGTGCGCGGCGGTGCGCTCGAGATCGGCGCCAAGCTGCCGACCGAGGCGGCCATCATGGAAACCTTCGGCGTGAGCCGCACCGTGGTGCGCGAGGCCTTGTCGAAGCTGCAGGCCTCGGGCGTGGTGCAGACGCGCCACGGCATCGGCACCTTCGTGGTCGGCCTCGGCGATGCGAGCGCCTTCCGCATCGGCCCCGAGCAGCTGGCCACGCTGCGCGACGTGATCGCGGTGCTGGAGCTGCGCATCGGTGTCGAGACCGAGGCGGCGGCCCTCGCTGCGCAACGCCGCACCGAGGCCAACCTCACGGTGATGCGCCAGGCGCTCGACGAGTTCGGCGCCGCGGTCGAGGCGGGCCGCGATGCGGTGGCGGCCGACTTCACCTTCCACTCCGAGCTGGCGAAGGCCACGCAGAACCCGCGCTATGCCGACCTGATCGGCGCGCTCGGCATCACCGCCATTCCGCGGGTACGCCTGCAGCCCGAGCGCTCCGAAGACGCCGAGCGCCTCGAGTACCTGCGGCGCGTGCACCGCGAGCACGAGAGCATCTTCGAAGCCATCGCCACGCAAGACGCCGAAGCGGCGCGCGCGGCGATGCGCACCCATCTCACCAACAGCCGCGAGCGCCGTCGCCGCGCGGCCGCGATGGCCGCCAGCGGCTGAATCGCACGCACGCCGCGGGCCCGCGCTCGCACATGTGCGGGCTCCGGAAGGGGCCTTGTGGGCACTACGGATTGCGGCAAATCGACCCTAGTTGTACGATGACATACAACAAAGGCGACATTGCCGCTCATCCGAAGGAGACGTCCATGCTCAAGCAACTCTGGGTCGCTGCGTTGTTCGCGGCCTCGTCCACCGGCGCACTGGCCCAGGCCTGGCCCGACAAGCCGCTGCGCATCGTGGTGCCGTACCCGCCCGGCGGCTCGTCCGACATCATTGCCCGCGCCGTCAGCCAGCCGCTGTCGGAGGCGCTCAAGCAGACCGTCATCGTCGAGAACAAGCCTGGCGCCAACGGCAACACCGGCACCGACTTCGTCGCCAAGAGCACCGACGGCCACACGCTGCTGCTGTGCGACGTGGGCGCTCTGGCCATCTCGCCCTCGGTCTATCTGAAGCTCCCGTTCGATCCGTCGAAGGACCTAAAGGGCGTGAGCATGCTGGCGTACTCGCCGCACCTGCTGGTGGTGAACCCGTCGGTGAAGGCCGGCAACCTGAAGGAGCTTGTCGCGCTCTCGCAGAAGGAGAAGATCGACTTCGCCGTCACCGCGATGGGCAGCGCCCCGCACCTCGCGGGTGTGGCGGTCGAGAAAGCGACCAAGGCCAAGTGGGAGTACATCCCGTACAAGGGCGGCTCGCAGGCGGTGGCCGACACGGTCGCCGGCCAGACGCATGTGGTGATGAACGGCATGCTGGCCACGCTGCCCTTCGTGCAGTCGGGCAAGCTGAAGGTGCTGGGCGTGTCGAAGAAGACGCGCGTGCCGCTCCTGCCCGATGTGCCGACGATCGCCGAGCAGGGCGTCGCGGGTTTCGAGTCGGGCACCTGGCAGGGCGTGCTGATGCCGGCGTCCACGCCACCCGCGGTGGTATCGCGCGTGGCTGCCGAGTTGGCGCGCATCATCCAGTCGCCCGAGATCCAGCAGCGCCTGGCCTCGCAAGGCGCCGAAGTGGCGGTGATCGCCCCGGCCGACTTCGGCCCCTTCTTCGAGCGCGAGCGCGCCAAATGGGCCAAGGTGGTGGCCGAAGGCAAGGTCACGATCGACTGAGCCGCTTCATCACGAACACACGAGACAACCCACAAGGACACCCATGAGAGAGAACCGCCTGCGCACGATGTGGAAGAACGGCGAAGCGGCCGTCAATGGCTGGCTCGCCATCCCCAACAGCTTCTCGGCCGAGACCATGGCCCACCAGGGCTGGGACACGCTCACCATCGACCTCCAGCACGGCGTGGTCGACTACCAGGCGATGGTCGGCATGCTGCAGGCCATCTCCACCACGCCCACCGTGCCCGTGGTGCGGGTGCCCTGGCTCGAGCCCGGCATCCTGATGAAGACGCTCGACGCCGGCGCCTACGGCGTGATCTGCCCGATGGTGAGCACGCGTGAAGACGCGCAGAAGCTCGTGGCCTACACCAGCTACGCGCCCCGGGGCACGCGCAGCTTCGGGCCGATCCGTGCGCTGCTGTACGGCGGCGCCGACTACCCGCAATACGCCAACGACACCATCGTGCGCTTCGCGATGATCGAGACGGCACAGGCGCTAGACAACCTCGACGACATCCTGAGCGTGGAAGGTCTCGATGCCATCTACATCGGCCCGTCGGACCTGTCGCTCGCGCTCGGCTGCAAGCCCACCTTCGACGAGGTCGACCCGAAGGCCGCGCAGGCCATCGACCACATCCTCGCGCGGGCCAAGCACCACGGGGTGGTCGCCGGCATCCACAACGGCGCACCCGAGGCAGCGCTGGCGCGCATCGCCAAGGGCTTCCAGTTCGTGACCGTCGGCTCCGATGCGCGGCTCATGGCCGCCGGGGCGCAGGCCGTGGTCGGCAAGATGAAGGCGGGCCGGACGCCGGGCGATGCCGGCTCGGGCTCCTACTGATCTGATTTCGAGGACTGTGAAATGAAAGTTGGATTCATCGGCCTGGGCATCATGGGCGCGCCCATGTGCGGCCATCTCATCGCCGCGGGCCACGAGCTCTTCGTGCACACGCGCAGCAAGGCGCCGGCCGAGATCGCCGAGAAGGCGATCAGCTGCCCCGATGCGGCGACGGTCGCGCAATCGGCCGAGGTCGTGATCCTGATGCTGCCCGACACGCCTGACGTGGAGAAGGTCCTGTTCGGCGAGAAGGGCGTGGCCGCGGGTCTTTCCAAGGGCAAGGTCGTCGTCGACATGAGCTCGATCTCGCCGATGGAGACGAAGGCGTTCGCCAAGAAGATCGAAGCGCTGGGCTGCGACTATGTGGACGCGCCGGTGTCGGGCGGCGAAGTCGGCGCCAAGGCCGCCTCGCTCACCATCATGTGCGGTGGCAAGGAGAGTGCCTTCGAACGCGTGAAGCCGCTCTTCGAGAAGATGGGCAAGAACATCACGCTCGTCGGCGGCGTGGGCGACGGCCAGACGACGAAGGTGGCCAACCAGATCATCGTGGCGCTCAACATCGCCGCCGTGAGCGAGGCGCTCGTCTTCGCCAGCAAGGCGGGCGCCGATCCGGCCAAGGTCCGCCAGGCGCTGATGGGAGGCTTCGCGGCCAGCCGGATCCTCGAGGTGCATGGCGAGCGCATGATCAAGCGCACGTTCAACCCGGGCTTTCGCATCGGGCTGCACCAGAAGGATCTGAACCTTGCGCTGCAGGGCGCACGCACGCTGGGCGTTGCGCTGCCGCAGACGGCGGGTGCGGCGCAACTGATGCAGGCCGTGGCCGCGCACGGTGGCGGCGAACTCGACCATTCGGCGCTCGTGAAAGCCCTGGAGCTGATGGCCGATCACCCGGTGATGCCCGACGCCTGATGAGGTTCAGAATCTCCGCATGAGCCTCGACCCTCGCGCGTTCCTCCGCTCGCTGTTCGACGCCGCCATCGCCGCGGCGCAGCCCGAGCGTGTGATCGCGCCGCACCTGCCGCCGCCGCCGAAAGGCCGCACGGTCGTGATCGGTGCGGGCAAGGCGGGTGGGGCGATGGCTGCGGCCGTCGACGCGCTGTGGCCGGCCGACGAACCTTTGTCGGGGCTGGTGGTCACGCGCTACGACCATGTGCCGCCGGCCTACAAGGCGCAGCCCGGCCGCATCGAGGTCGTCGAGGCGGCGCACCCAGTGCCCGATGAAGCGGGTGCGCAGGCGGCGCGCCGCATCGCGGCCCTCACGCAGGGCCTCACCGCCGACGACCTGGTGCTGTGCCTCATCTCGGGTGGCGGCTCGGCGCTGCTCAGCATGCCGGCCGAAGGGCTGACGCTCGAAGACAAGCAGCGCATCAACCAGGCCCTGCTCAAGAGCGGCGCCAACATCACCGAGATGAACTGCGTGCGCAAGCACCTGTCGGCGATCAAGGGCGGCCGGCTGGCGGCGATGTGTGCCCCGGCGCAGGTGGTATCGCTGCTCATCTCCGACGTGCCGGGCGACGACCCGAGCGTGATCGCGAGCGGCCCCACGGTGGCCGACCCCAGCACCTGCCGCGAGGCGCTCGGCATCCTGCAGCGTTATCGCATCGAGGTGCCACCCGCGGCCGCGGCCGGACTGCGCACCGGCGCGTTCGAAACGCCCAAGCCCGGTGACGAGCGGCTCGCGCGCAACACGCTGGCCATGATCGCCACGCCGCAGGCCAGCCTGCAGGCGGCCGCGCAGGCGGCACGCGCGGCCGGCATTGCCGCGCATGTGCTGAGCGACGAGATCGAGGGCGAGTCGCGCGAGGTCGGCAAGGTGCATGCGGCGCTCGCGCGTGCGGTGGCGCGTCGCCATGAGCCCTTTGCCAAGCCCTGCGTCATCCTGAGCGGCGGCGAGACCACCGTCACCGTCGACAAGAATGCGCGCGGCCGCGGTGGCCGGGCCACCGAGTTCCTGCTCGGCTGTGCGGTCGCGCTGCAGGGCGAGCCCGGGGTGTGGGTGCTGGCAGGCGACACCGATGGCATCGACGGCATCGAAAGCAATGCCGGCGCGATCGTCACGCCCGACACACTGGCGCGGGCGATGGCCCTGGGCCGCAAGCCCGACGAGTACCTCGCGTCGCACGATGCGTGGAGTTTCTTCTCGGGGTTGAACGATCTGGTGGTGACGGGCCCGACCTACACCAACGTCAACGATTTCCGCGCGCTGCTGATCCTGTAGCCGGCGCGGGTTTGCAATCGGTCACAAAACCGTTCTCGGTTCGCGATTGCAGTGAACCTGTGCCGCGTTGTGCACTCCATAGGGGGTCGGGGCTCCCGCTCGACGCCTGTTGCTGCCTCGTGGAATGAGTGTGGTCACTAGCGTTGGTCGACTGCGTCGTGTCTGCGGCAAACGGTGTGCGCAGGCAATGACCCGAGCATGGCAGGGCATTTGATCGGATTGGTGCTGCCAAGGGCTGCGGCCCTCCCTACACTAGCCAGCGCAGGGAGGTTCACCTAAGAAGCATTTGGAACCTCATGAAAACCAGAGACGTCGTTATCTTTTCGGGCAAGCGCTTCAAAGTCCCCCAGGGCATTCAGCGCATCGATCACCGTGCCACGCACGGCTGGCAACTCCGCTACGGCGGCACCAAGCTCTTCTCTGACGGCACCACCGATGGCAGCGGCGCCGCAGCCTCGCTGAAGGCGGCCACCGAAGAGTTGCTCAAGCGCATTGCGAAACTGCCTGCACCCTCGCGCCTGCAACGCAAGCCGAGCGAGAACAAGACCACCGACCTGCCCGTCGGCATCTCCGGGCCCATCGTGCGGCAACGCCCCGGGGCCAAGGTGCGCGAGTGCAACCTGTCGGTGTCCTTGCCGCGCTATGGCATGGTGCCCCGCCGCAGCACGATCTACATCGGCAACGAGAACACCTACACCGTGCAGCGGTTCGAAGATGCCTTGGCGCGTGCGATCAAGCTGCGTGAAGACGCTGAAGCCACGTATCGCCGCGATGCCACGCGGGCCAAGCGGGCCGATGCGCAGCGGCTGGCGGAGAAGCAGCGCCCGCGTCGCTCGGCCTGAGCGAAAGCTCTCCCCGTCAGCCCGCCCCGGGCTGCTGCGAGTCTTCGAACGCCGCGCGATAACCACCGAGCGGCGCGTGGTCGCTCAGGCGCGCCTTCATGGAGTCGATCCAGTCGGGCGGCGTCTGCGGCTCGTCGCGCGCCGCCACACGCAGCGCCGCGAGGATGCCGGCTGCCGCCAGCAGGTACAGCACCAGCGCCGGCAGCAGCACCTCGGCCATCGAGCGGCTGTGGTTCCAGCTGCGCGCCACGCCGAGAAAGGCGCAGTACAGCCAGAGCGTGTTCGACAAGGCCACCGGCAGCGCCACGCTCAGGTGGTCGCGCCAGGTCCAGCCCGACACGCGGTGCGGCCTGGCCAGGCGCGGGAAGGTGATGCGATGGAGCACGAAGGCATTCACGCAGAGCAGCGCCACCAGCAGCATCTTGGCCTGCAGTTTCGGGTTGTCGAAATAGTTGGGTGAGGCCGCCTGGCCCAGCAGGATCGAGCCCGCCCCCGACACGCACAGCACGATGAGCGCGATGGCGATCACCTGCCGCTCGAAGCGCCGCGGCGGCCGGATGATGCAGCGATAGCGCGCCATCTTGGCCAGGAGCCGCAGGTCGGTCGTGAGGATGAGCCCGAGCGCGAGGCAGGTGGCCATCAGGTGGGCGTAGCTGAGCAGCAGTTTGTCCATGTCCCTGAAAAATGCATGCTTGTGCAGATCGGAGTATCCAGCGCACCGATCTGGGGGTGGAGAGGGCTTACACGGTCTCTTCGCCAGAACGTCAAGCAGATGTCATTCCTCTTGTGGCCGGCGGGCGCTTCGCATAGAAACGAGCGCTTCCGATGAAAAGCGAAAAGCAACCAGGCGCGTATCGAGCGCAAATTCTTTCGTTTCGGTTGCGTTTTCATATTCATGCGCCGCAGAGGCCGTCCACCACAGGAGACCATCCGATGATCCAGTCCCGCCGCCACCACCTCATCGCCCTGGCCAGCCTTGGCGCGCTCGGCCTGCCCGGCTGCGGCACGCTGCGCTCGGCCCCCGAGCCGACCTTCACCTTGCCGATGTCGGATGGCACGCCGCTCTTCGTGCGCCGCTGGCTGGCGGTGAGCGGCACGCCCAAGGGCGTGGTGCAGGTCATCCACGGCGCGGCCGAGCACAGCGCCCGTTATGACCGTGTCGCGAAGCACCTCAACCGCGACGGCTGGCTCGTCTATGCCGACGACCACCGCGGCCATGCCAACACCCGCGTGCGCACCAAGGCGCTGGGCGACGCCGGCCCCGACGCGTGGAACAAGTTCGTGAGCGACGAGAAAGCGCTCACCGACCACATCAAGCAGCAGCATCCGGGCCTCAAGGTCTTCCTGCTCGGTCACAGCATGGGCTCGTTCATCGCGCAGGACTACGTGCAGCGCTACGGCAACGCCGTGGCCGGCGTGGTGCTCTCGGGCAGCAACGGCGTGCTCGCCAACGCCGACCAGACGGTGGCCGCGGTGCGCGACCTGGCGAAGAAAGACCCGCTCGGCCCCTCGCCGGTGTTTGCCTCGGTGTTCGAGTCGTTCAACAAGCCCTTCACCGGCAAGCCCGGCTTCGAATGGCTGAGCCGCGACGCGGCCGAAGTGAAGAAATACACCGACGACCCGACCTGCGGCTTCGCGTTCAGCAACGAACTCGTGGCCGACTTCTTCACCGGCCTGCGCGACATCTGGAACCCGGCCAACGAAGCGCGCATCCCGAAGGGCATGCCGATCTATGTGGTCTCGGGCGACCAGGACCCGGTGGGCGGCAACACCGCCGGCCTCAAGATCCTGCTGGCCAACTACCAGCGCTACGGCCTCACCGACGTGCAGCACAAGTTCTACCCTGGGGCGCGGCACGAGATCCTGAACGAGACCAACCGCGAGGAGGTCGAGCGCGACATCATCGCGTGGCTCAACGCCAGGCGCGGCTGAGCCGTCAGGGTTGAGGTTTGTGTATCGTCGGCCGCATGCAGGAAGACACCCGATACGCACCCCCCACCGCCACGCTGCGGGACCCGGAGGCCGAGCGCCTCGTGACCGAACGCCCGGCGCAGGTGCGCTGGGCGTCGGTGCTGCTGTGGCTGAGTTTCACGCTCGGCTGCGCGCTCTCGGTCTACGAACTGGGCACGCGGGGCGACACGTCGGAGCACGCGCCGGCGGTCGACGCAGTGGTGGCCGGCATCACTTTCGGCGCGCTGGCCCTGTCGGCCTGGCTCAACGTGATGATCTACCGCGGCCACAACTGGGCGCGCATCTTCTACCTGGTTCTCACGCTCGTGTCGCTGGCGCTGCTGCTGGTGCCGGGAGAGGAGGGCGCGGTGCTCACGCTCACCGAGAAGATCGCCTATGCGGTGTCGTCGCTGCTCGACGTGAGCGCGATGGTGCTGGTCTTCACCCGGCCGGGCGCGCTCTGGTTCAAGCGAAAGCGTTGAATGCGGTGCGTTAGAACGGCAGCAGCTTGAGGTTGCCCACCCGCTCCACCAGCCACACCCCGGCGAGCAGCGCGATGAGCACCGAGCCGCCCTGGAAAATGAGCCGGCGATAGACCCAATGCCGGCGCAGCGCAAACGCCACCGGCAGGAAGAGCGCGACGATCGCGAGCTGCCCCGCTTCGACACCGAGGTTGAACCCCACGAGGGCGAGCAGCAGCGCATCGGCCGGCAGGCCGAGGTCCTGCAGCACGCTCGCAAAGCCGAAGCCGTGGATCAGCCCGAAGCAGAAGGCCACCAGCCAGCGCCGGCCCTCGACCACCGGCCGCAGGTTGTTGAGCGCCGCCAGCACCACCGAGGCCGCAATCGCCGACTCGACCCAGCGCGAGGGCAGCGAAATCCAGCCGAGCGTGGCGAGCGAGAGCGTGATCGAGTGCGCCACGGTGAAGGCGGTGACGATCTTGGCCACGTCCCAGAAGGCGCTGCGGAAGCTCTTCGCCGGCTCCCAGCGTGGCTTGCGCCACAGCAGCACCGCGGGCAGCAGCAGCGAGACGAGAAAGAGGATGTGGTCGAAGCCGATCCAGATGTGCCACACGCCTTCGCGCGCGTAGTCGACGAACTGCGACCAGCGGGTGATCTTCGCGAGCTCGAAGCTCTGCTGCGGCGCCTCGGGGCCGAACACGGCGCTGCGCGCGCCGGCCGCGGTGTGCAGGTTGAGCAGGCCGCGGTGCTGCGGGTCGAGGTCGGCGAAGAGGCGGTAGTCGATCGTCAGCGTGGTGGGTGTTGCCACCGGGCAGCGGATGGCGAGCTGCAGCACGCTGTAGGCGCCGTCGGTGTGGGTGTCCACGAGCTGGTCCGGTACCTCGAGCTGGCAGGCCTGCCCATCGGCCTGCAGCTTGAGGCGGGCCAGCGCGTAGGCGGCGATCTCGGGGTGCCGGGCGCGCGTCTCGCCCCAGGTGATGCGGCCGTCGCCATTGCCGTCGAGGCCGATCGCGAAATCGAGGTCGCGCAGGGCGATGTCCCATTGGCCGCTGATGCCGCTGGGCTCCGTGCGGATCATGAGGTAGCTGTCGGACGGCTTGTGCGCGTGCACGAGGCCGGCAGCGGCCAGCAGGAGCAGCGCGCTGCACCAGCGCAGGAGGCGCCTCATCGCATGTCCTTCAGTCGTGTGGCGAGCGATTGCAGCGCGGTGCTTTCGACGTGCGAATGGGCCATCCACTGCAACACCGGCTCGGCGGCAGCGGGCTCGCGGGCGGCAATGGCGGCCTCGAGCAGGGCGCGCGCATCGGCCGGCTCGCGCTGCACGGTGTAGTTGCGGCGGGCGAGTTCGAGCGCGCGTTTCGCGTCGCCGAGTACGGCCAGCACGAAGCGCGACTCTTCCTTCTCGTGCGTGGCGTCGCCGCGCAGCCGGGCCGCGTCGAAGCGGGCCGCCAGGTCGCCTTGCCACGCCTTGCGCGAGGGATGGTTCAGCACCTTGGCGGCCAGCACCAGGCGCAGCAGCAGCAGGTCGGAACGGCCCTTGCCGTCGAGCAGGGTCAGCACTTCGGTGGGGCGCTGGCGGTCAAGCAGGAAATCGGCGTACGCGGCCAGCAGGTAGCCGTCGGTGAGCCCGAGCGCCAGCCCACGGCGATAGGCCGCTTCGGCTTCGGCGTAGCGCCCGCGGCGCTCCTCGGTTTCGGCCAGGCGGGTCAGCACCCACAGCTGCTCGTCGGCGGGTGCCGCGGGGTGCGCGGCGAGGGCCTCCTGCAGGGCGCGCGCGGCGGCGTCGGCGTGGCCGCTCACCGAATCGACGCTGGCCTTGCACGCCACGCCGATCAGCGGGGTGACCAAGGCCGCGACACGCTCGCACGCCGTTCGTGCCGCGGGGTAGTCGGCCCGCACGAGATGGATGGCGGCCTGCCAGCCCCAGGCCTCGGCGAGCGTGGGGTCTTGCGCCGCGGCGGCCGAGAGGTCGGCCAAGGCGCCGTCGAAGTCGTGGTTGAACTGCCGCAGCACCGCACGCATCACGCGCACGGCCGGCGGTGGCGCGGGCTCCTTCCACCACGGCGCGAGCGCGGCCTGCGCGTAGCCGATGTAGCGCGGGTCGCCTTCGGCGGCCACTTCCTCGTAGTAGCGGCGGGCCAGTCGCACGGCCAGCTCGGCATCGGTCGGGTTGCGCGAGAGGCTGGTGCGCAACTCCCGCATCTCGCGCGCGCGGGGGTCGGTGGCGCGGGTGCTCAGGGTTTCCAGCAGGGTGTCGTCGGAGGCCGGCCGGTAGGGCGCTGCAAATGCAACCCCTGCGGAGGCACCCACGAGAGGCGCCAGGAGCCAGAGAGCATGGCGGGCGGTGTCGATCAGTCGCATGGGGGCCACAGAAGGGAGCGCGGATGGTAGCAACCGCATCACGATTGGTCGCAGAATGCGCGCCGGCCCTGTCAACGAAACCGGGCACCTGCCGTTGTGGCAGGTGTCAGCTTCATCCGGTTCATTGGCGTGGGGCTGATTCCGACACGGCGAGCCCTGTTCGCAGAGGTCCGTTGCGGAATGGCGAGCCAGTGTTCGTTTCAACCACCCAAGGAAATACCTATGAGCAAGCTTCTCTCTTCCCTGATCGTCGCCGCTTTCGCCCTGACCGCCGTGGGCGCCCAGGCCGCTTCCCACGCTGGTGCTGCCCCGATGAAGGCCAGCGAAGCCAAGCCCGCTGCCAGCGGCGCCAAGAAGGCCGAGAAGAAGGCTGAAAAGAAGGCCGAGAAGAAGGAAGAAGCCAAGAAGTAATCGCTTCGGCTTCAAGCAAAAGGGCAGGTGCGTGGCACCTGCCCTTTTTTCTTGTCTAACGAAGAATCGGTGGGGCCTTCTCAGGCCTCCCAGCGCCACAGGGCGCGCAGCATGACGCCGATCGGCTGCGGCTTGGCCTGCACGGGTGCCGGCGCCGCCGGCTGCACCGGAGTGCCGCGGTGGACGAACCAGCCCGCAAGGCGCGCGAGCACCCAGGCCATTGCCACGAAGAGGCCCATGCCGGCCACGGCGAACGTCACCAGCAGCGCGCCGTGCACCCAGTTCTCGCCGAGCGCGCAGAAGAGCACCGCCGCCAGCACCGCGATGCCCGCTGCGCGCCGGCTGCCGCGGGCCTCGAGCATGCCGCCGAGCGCCAGTGCGTAGCAGGCGACGAACGTCCATGCGCAGACCATCTGCAAGAGGCTCAGCTTGTTCAGCGAGGCGGCGATGTCATCCATGGCGAAAGCATAGACATCTCAGGCGTGTAACGGATGTCAGAAAAAGCCGTGTTGTGCCCTCTTCCACCGAGATGAGGGAGTGCACATGGGTGCTCTTGTGACAGCCGCGTGAACGCGTGTCCGCCGACCGTGCAAAACATCTCGTTCGGCTGGACGCAACGCCCGGCTTTGGTGCCGGTGCTAGATTGCCGCCCGACTTCACAACCACCACGGGAGACACCCATGAGCACCGAGACTTCCACCGCCGCGCGTGCCACGCTGGGGGCCATCGGCATCGGCGTGCGTGACCTGCAGCGCTCGGCCGATTTCTACCAGCGCGTGCTCGGCATGAAGCAACTGCAGACCTTCAAGCTGCCCTACATGGACGAGATCGTGCTGGGCCTCGAAGGCGGCCGTGGCTCGGCGATCGTGCTCATGCACTGGACCGACGGCTCCGAGCGCCACTACGGCAGCAACGGCATCAAGCTCGTCTTCTACGTACCCGACCCACAGGCCACCGCGCAGCGCTTTCGCGACGACGGCCTGGAGGTGGTGCGTGAGCCTGCGCCCGTGCCGGGCCTGGGCAATGCGGTGGTCGGGTTCGCGAAAGACCCCGACGGCCACCTGATCGAGCTGCTGCAGGCGACCGGCCGCCCCGCCTGAGCTCGCCCATGCCGCGCACCCCGGCTGCACCTGCGGCGCCGAAGCCGCGCCTCACGGCGCAGGAACGGCGCACGCAGATCCTGGACAGCGCCACCGGCCTGATCCTCGGCCGCGGGCTTGCGCATTGTTCGCTCGACGAAGTGGCGGTGGCAGCCGGCATCAGCAAGGCGCTCATCTACCGCCACTTCTCGAGCCGCGACGAGTTGCTCAAGGCGCTGCTCGAGCGTGAGTTCAGCGTGCTGCGCGGTCGTGGCCTCGCGGCCTTCGCGCCCGATGCGCCGTTCGAGCGCGTGGTGCGCGTGTCGACACGCCAGTCCTTCGAGTACCTGCACGAGCGCGGCGCCATCCTGCGCGAACTCTTCAGCGACCGTTCGGCCATCGAGCTGCTGCAGGAGCGCGACCGCAACGAGCGCATGGAGAGCACGAAGTTCTTTGTCGAGAAATCGATCCGCACCTACGACGTGCCGCCCGAGGTGGCGCAGGTGATCGCCATCATCACCATCAACGCGCCGGCCGCGGCGGCGCGCGGCTTGCGACGCTTCGGCTTTGCGCCCGACTTGAGCGCAGATGTCTGGTCGGAGTTCGTGCTCGGTGGCTGGGCCGCGGTGGCGCGCCGCTTCGGCAAGGGCAAACCCGCGCCGTTGTCCTCAAGCGACAACAAGTCTTCGCGCATGCCCCGGAAGAACCCGAAGAAGGCCGCTGCAAAGACGGCGAAGAAGAGCCTCTCTCCCAGGGGCTGAAGCGGCGTCCGCCGGCTTGTTCTGCTTGATGCACTGCAGTGGAGGGATTCCCCTCGCTTGAGCACCAGGGTCGATTTGTAGACTATTTGTCTACTAAGGTGCCCGCCCAAGATGGCACCAAACGTCCGGGATCACAGGTTGGTGAAGCACCTGTCTTGCCCCGCAAGACAGGACGAACAAGGACTGGAGACAAACGTGATGAAGCGATCGGTGGTGGCCCTGGCCGCATGGGCGGCATGTTCGAGTGTGATGGCGCAGGTGCCTCCCACGCCGGGTTTGGTGGTGTACGGCGGGGTCGACGGCAACGTGACACGCGCCAGCGCCACCGGCAAGGAAGCCATCTGGCAGGTGCGAGACGGCGGCATGTACGTCACCAAGCTCGGCTTCACCGGCCGCGAAGACCTGGGTGGCGGCTACTTCGCAAGCTTCGTGATGGAGTCACAGGCCAGCAGTGACACGGGTCTGGGCTCCAACACCAACACGGGCAACACGCCGGCCACCAACAGCCCCGCCACTGGCACGCCCAGCAGCCTGAACTGGAACCGCAAGTCCACCGTGAGCCTGCATTCGCCGTTCGGCGAGGTGCGCTTCGGCCGCGACTACACCACGACCTTCGTGCCCACCACCTACATGGACCCGTTCTTCAGCGCCGGCGTGGCCAGCGCGGTGAACTTCCAGGTGTTCTACACGCAGTTCGTGGCACCGCCCCCGCTCGTGCGCGCGAGCAACATGGTTGGCTACTACATCCCCGCGACCTGGGTGCCGGGCCTTTACGCCTACGCGCAGGTCGCGGCCGGCGAAGGCACCGGCGCACGCTTCACCGGCGTGGGCTCCGGCTATCGCAGTGGCCCGCTGCTGGTGAGCGGTGCGTGGGGCCAGACGAAGGGGCCGCTGATCGGCAGCTCGACGACCGCGGGCGTCCCGGGGGCCGTGACCGCGGCATCGACCGCCGCAGACAACAACCTCACGGTGTGGTCGGTCGGTGTGTCCTACGCGTTCGGCGGCTTCAAGCCGATGTTCTTCTACCAGTCGCAGGTGATGGACCGTTTCGGCCTCGCCGGCAACCCGACCGAACTCGACCGCCAGGTCGACGACTGGCTGGTCGGCTTCTCGTGGGCCATCGGCGCCCACACCATCAAGGCGTCATACCAGGAGAAGAACGACAAGGGCATTGCCAACGTCGACCCCAAGCAGGTCGGCCTGGGCTATTCATATCACCTGTCCAAGCGCACCGCGGTGTATGCCAACGCGGTGCAGATCAAGAACAACAACGGTGGCTCGTACAGCTTCCTCGCAGGCTATTCGCCGGTGGCCAACGGCACCAGCCGTGCGATCCAGGCGGGCCTGAGCCACAGCTTCTGAAGGGTTTTCTAGGCGGTGCCGGGGTGAGAGTCCGGCTGCATGCTTGCAATGGGGCTTCGGCCCCATTTTTTTTCCAGGGTATGCCCCGATGAAGGTGGAGGGTCGTCGAGGCAAAGAATGAGTCTTCACCAGGAGTGACTCATCGCATGAACGCAGTTGTTTCTCCCGTCGACGCCGCCTTGCTGCAGCAAGCGTTGGCGGTGTCCATGACCCGCGGCATGTCGGTCGCCCTGTGGGCCAGGCTCTTGCCGAATGCACTCGCGATCGTGAGCGAGCACGGCTCGCGCAGCTTTGCCGAACTCAACGCCCGCTGCAACCAGCTCGTGCGTGCGCTGCGTGCGCGCGGCCTGCATGCGGGCGACGGCATTGCGCTTTTGTGCAGCAACCGCGTCGAATTCGCCGAGGTGTTCTGGGCCTCGCGCCGCGCGGGCCTGCGCATCACGCCGGTCAACTGGCATCTCACGGCCGACGAGGCCGCGTACATCGTCAACGACTCCGATGCGAAGGCCCTGTTCTTCGACGCGCGTTTCGCCGACATCGCACAGGAGTTGCGCGAGAAGACGCACTGCACACGCTTCGCGATGGGCGGCAGCGTGCCGGGCTACGACGACTACGAAGCCGCGTTGGCCGGCCAGGCCACCGACGACATCGCCGACCCTCAGCTTGGCACCTCGATGCTCTACACCTCGGGCACGACGGGCCGCCCCAAGGGCGTGAACCGCGGCGCCGTGGCCGGCAGCCCCACCAGCGAGGCCGCGGCCTACACGCCCGGTGAAAGCGTGCACCTGTGCACCGGGCCGCTGTACCACGCCGCGCCGCTCACGTTCTCGCTCGCCGTGCCCAACATGTTCGGTGCGGCCGTGGTGATGATGGACGGCTGGAACGCCGAGCGTGCGCTTGCGCTCATCGAGCAGCATCGCGTCACGCACACGCACATGGTGCCGACCATGTTCCACCGCCTGCTGGCGCTGCCCGAGGCCGTGCGCACACGGCACGACCTGGGCTCGATGCGCTACGTGCTGCACGGCGCCGCCCCATGCCCGGTCACGGTGAAGCGCCGCCTCATCGAATGGATCGGCCCCATCGTGCACGAGTACTACGCCGCCACCGAAGGCATGGGCTGCATGGTGGACTCGCACACCTGGCTCGCCAAACCCGGCACGGTGGGCCAGCCCGAGCCCGGGCACATCCGCATCTTGGGGGAAGACGGCCGCGAGATGCCCGCGGGCGAGGTGGGCACCGTGTACCTGCGTGCGCCCGACGAAGGCCGCTTCAGCTACTACAAGGACCCCGCCAAGACCGCCAAGGCCTACGAGGGCTCGCACTACACGCTGGGCGACATGGGCTATCTCGACGACGACGGCTTCCTCTTCCTCACCGACCGCAGCGCCCACCTCATCATCTCGGGCGGCGTGAACATCTACCCGGCCGAAGTCGAAGCCGTGCTGCTCACGCACCCGGCCGTGGCCGACGCCGGCGTGATCGGCGTGCCCAACGAAGAGTGGGGCGAAGAGGTGAAGGCAGTGGCGACGCTGCAGGCAGGTCACGCACCATCGCCCGCGCTCGCGCAGGCGCTCATCGAGCACTGCCGCAGCCAGTTGGCCCATTTCAAATGCCCGAAGAGCGTCGATTTCGTCGACGACCTGCCGCGCCTCGACAACGGCAAGCTCTACAAGCAGAAGCTGCGCGAGGCGTACCGCGCCAAGGCCTGAGCCGGCCTGCGGCGTTCCGTTTGCCAGCACCGATGTGGGGCGTCAAGGCCCCCGTTGGAAGGTAGCTGTGCCAACCTCGTCACGCTTTGCAGAGCTTTGCGCCTGAGCCGTGGCCCAGTCGCCACTGCCCGGCTCAAGGCCGCGGGTGGCCGACCCGATATCCCCGTTGAACTCCTACGCGCCCCGCGCCATGTTTCAACGCGTCCATGCCCACTGGCGGGCCCTGCCTGCCACCGCACGCCTCTACGTCACCGCCGCCAGCGTGGCCGGTGCGTTGCTGGCCGCATTGGGCGGTGGCACGTGGTGGATGCTCGAGCGGGCCTACGCCACCAGCGTGCAACTCGCCTACAGCGAGGTCGACGCCGCGTCGCAGCGCCTGAGCGACCGCGTGCAGCGCCTCTTCGACCAGCTCAACCAGACCGCGTCGCTCGTCAAGCACTACCAGGAGAGCGGCGGCGGCGCCGACCTGGTGGCGATGGAAAAGAACGGTCTGCTGGTGCCGGCCGGCCGCCTGTCGATGGCGCTGGCCGACCAGACCGGCCAGGTGCTCGGCATGACCGAAGCGCAAGGCGCGGTGCCGGCCGGGGCCAAGCATGTGGCCGACCGCCAGCACTTCCAGGGCTCGTGGACACGCACCGACCTCGCCATCGCCCAGCCGGTGTATTCCGACGTGCTCAAGCGCTGGCTGGTGCCGGGCGGCAAGCAACTGCAGCACCCCAACGGCAAGTTCGCCGGCGCGGTGCTGCTGGCCTTCGATGCCGCGTTGCTCACCGAAGGCTTCACCGTCAACGACAGCCCGGGCAACGCCGTGGGCGTGGTCGGGGCCGACGGCATCTTCCGATCGCGCCGCAGCGACGACCGCCAGAGTGCGGGTGACCAGGTCGACGGCGACCAGATCGTACGAGCCGTCGACCGCACCGACCGCAGCATGAAGCCCGCCGCCAGCGCCATCGACGGCATCGTGCGCTTCAGGTCCGTCACGCCGATCCCCGGCCATGACCTCTATGCAGTCGTCGCCGTGCCGGCGTCGACCTCGATGGCGGGCTACTACGCGCTGCGCACCAAGACACTCGCCACCGCCGCGTTCGGGGCGCTGCTGATCCTCTTCATGACCTGGGTGCTGTCGCGCCAGTCGCTGCGCCTGCGCCGCACCGTGATGCAGAAGGAGCAGGCCGAGCTGCGCGTGTACCACGAGAAGGAGATGCTCGAGGTCACGCTGCGCTCGATCGTCGACGGCGTGGCCACCACCAACCACCTCGGCCGCATCACCTACCTCAACCCCGCCGCCGAAGCGATGACGGGCTGGCCCGCCGCCCAAGCCATCGGCAAGCCGGTGTCGGAGGTGATCTGCCTCACCCACACCCACACCCGCGAGCGGCTCGGTCTCGGCCTCAACGAATTCGCCCGCCCCGGCGCCCAGCCGCGCCCCGCGCGCGACTCGGTGCTGGTGCAGCGCGATGGCGCACACCGCTCCATCGAAGACTCGGCCGCCCCCATCCTCAACCGCAACGGCATGGCCGTGGGCGCGGTGCTGGTGCTGCATGACGTGAGCCCGGCCAAGAAGCTCGCCGCCGAGATGTCGTACCAGGCGAGCCACGACCTGCTCACCGGCCTGCTCAACCGCGCCGCCTTCGAGGTGCGCCTCGACGCCGCCATCACCACGCAAGACCTCGACGAGACCGGCGTGGTCATGTTCCTCGACCTCGACCAGTTCAAGGTGGTGAACGACACCTGCGGCCACGTGGCCGGCGACCAGCTCCTGAAGCAGGTCACCGCGCTCCTGATGCAGGAGATCCGCAAGCAGGACACGCTCGCCCGCCTGGGCGGTGACGAGTTCGCAGTCCTCCTGGAAGCCTGCCCGATGGAGCCCGCACTGCGCGTGGCCGAGGCCATGCGCCGGCGCATCAGCGAGCTGCAGTTCTCATGGGAGGGCCGCTCCTTCCAGCTCACGGTGAGCGTGGGCGTGGTGCCCTTCAAGGCGCACCAGTACACCCGCTCCGACCTGCTGCGCGTGGCCGACTCGTCGTGCTACGTGGCCAAGGAAGCCGGCCGCAACCGCGTGCACGTGTATGACGAAGCCGACACCGCGGTCGCCACCCGCAACGACGAACTCGACTGGTACTCGCGCCTGCAGAAGGCGTTGACCGAAGACCGCTTCGTGCTCTACGCGCAGCGCATCGCCTCCATCCAGGAAGGCGCCGGTGGCCACGAAAGCGTGGAGGTGCTGATCCGCCTGCGCGACGACGAAGGCAAGATCGTCGCCCCCATCGCCTTCATTCCCGCCGCCGAACGCTACGGCCTGATGCCACAGATCGACCGCTGGGTCATTTCGAAGGCGCTGGCCATGCACGCCGGCTTCGCACGCCACTCCACGCTGCCGGCGCGCTTCTCGATCAACCTTTCGGGTGCCTCGATGGCCGACCCCACGCTCGTCGACTTCGTGCGCGAGCAGCTGGCCATCCACCGCGTCTCGCCCGAGCTGATCTGCTTCGAGATCACCGAGACCGCGGCCGTCGCCAGCTTCGACGTGGCGGTGCAGATGATCAACCGCCTGCGCGAGCTGGGCTGCCGCTTCGCGCTCGACGACTTCGGTGCCGGCATGTCCTCGTTCACCTACCTCAAGCGACTGCCGGTCGACTACGTGAAGATCGACGGTGCCTTCGTGAAGGACATGGCCAAGGACGCCGTCGACTTCGCGATGGTCGAGGCCATTCACAACGTCGCCCACCGCATGGGCCTGCGCACCGTGGCCGAGTTCGTGCAGAACGACGTCACCATCGAGATGCTGCGCGGCCTGGGCGTCGACTACGTGCAGGGTTACGGCGTCGAGAAGCCGCGCCCGCTCGATGACGCCACGCGCAGCGAGCCGCCGCCGTCGTTCGTCAAGCCGATGGCGCTGCCCAAGCTGATGGCCGCGTGATCAGGGCCGCCTGATCGGCTGGCGCGCCTCGAGCGCGGCCTGCACCGCAGCGTGCACCGCGGCGGTGGCCACCGGCTTCACCAGGTGCGCCACGAAGCCCGCCTCGCTCGACTGCTTCATGTCGCCCTGCGTGCCGTAGCCGCTGAGTGCGATCACCGGCAGCCGGCCGTGCAGCTGGCGCCCGATCTCGATGCCACTGCCATCGGGCAGGCCGAGGTCGGTCACCACCACGTCGAAGCCGTCCTGGGCGTTGGCGAGCGTCATTGCTTCGTCGCAGCTGTACGCGTGCGTCACGCGGTAGCCCAGGTCGTGCAGCGAGAGGCCGAGCGCATCGGCCGCGTCGCGGTTGTCTTCCACCAGCAGCACGTGCACCGAGTCTGGCGGCCGCGCCGCACCGTCGTGGGCCAGCGGCGTTTCGGCCTGCGCGCTGCTGGCCTGCGTGGTGGGCAGCCGCAGCGTGAACACCGCCCCCTTGTCGCGCCCGTCGCTGTGCGCGCTCAGGCTGCCGTGGTGGCGCGCCACCAGCCCGTGCGCGATCGCCAGGCCGAGGCCCAGGCCGCCGAAGCGGCGCGACACGTCGGCATCGGCCTGCTCGAACGCGAGGAAGATGCGCGGCAGCGCATCGGTGTGGATGCCGATGCCGGTGTCGGTGCAGCTCACCTCCAGCTCGCGTCCGACGAGCCGCGAGCGCACTTCCACCCGCCCGCCGCTCGGGGTGAACTTCACCGCGTTGCGCACGATGTTCCACAGCACCTGCTGGATGCGCGCCTCGTCGCCTTGCACCACGCTCTCGGGCGCGTCGAGGTGTAGGTCGAGCGCGAGGCCGCTGCGCTGCACGTCGCCTTCGAGCATCTCGGCCACCGCGTGGATGAGCTTGTGCACGTCAACCGGCTGCAGGCGCAGGTTGACCTTGCCGGCGCCGATGGCGGTGAGGTCGAGCAGGTCGTCGATCAGGCGTGCTTCGAGGGCCACGTTGCGCCGGATCATGGGCAGGAGGTGCGCGAGCTTGTCGGGCACGGTCGCGTTGCGCTCCAGCAGCTGCGCCGCCGCGGCAATCGGCGCAAGCGGCGTGCGCAGCTCGTGCGACAGCACCGCGAGGAAACGGTCTTTTGCGCGGTTGGCGCGCTCGGCTTCTTCCTTCGCCTCGCGCAGCGCCTGCGCATCGCGCCACGCGGCGGTGGCGTCGTGCACGAGCATCGAGAAGCCGGTGTGGTCGCCCTGGGTGTTGTAGAGCGCGGTGACCACGCCTTCGCCGCGCATGCGGCTGCCGTCGGCACGCACCAGCCAGCGGTCGTTCTGCGCATGGCCGAGGGCGAAGGCGGTTTCCAGCTCGCGGCGCCACACGCCGTGCTCGCGGTCTTCGGGGGTGTAGACGAGGTCGATCGAGCGGCCGAGCGTGTCTTCGCGGCGGTGGCCGAAGATGGCCTGCGCGGCGAGGTTCCACGAGCGCACGATGCCCGCGCCGTCGAGCAGGATCACCGCGTAGTTGCGCAGCGAGTCCACCACGCGGGCGTAGAGCGCGTCGGCGTCACGCAGCTGCGCCTCCACCGCTTCGCGCGCCTCGCGCAGGCGCACTTCCTCGAGCGCGCGGTCGATCGCCATCGGCAGGCGCGACAGGCGGTTCTTGATCACGTAGTCGGTCGCGCCGCGCTTGAGCATGTCGACCGCGTTGTCTTCGCCGATCACGCCCGAGACGAAGATGAACGGGATGTGTGGATCCCGCTGCCGCACGAGGTCGAGCGCCTCGCCGCCCGAATAGCGCGGCAGCTGGTAGTCGGAGAGGATCACGTCGTAGCGGTAGCGGTCGAGCGAGGCCAGGAAGTTGGGCTCGTCATCGACCCAGGTCACGCGCACGTGCGGGTAGGCGCGCTTGAGCCACTCCTGCAGGATCTCGGCATCGAAGGCCGAGTCTTCCAGCAGCAGCACGCTCAGGCGGCGGTCCTGCGCGTCACTCATTCCGGCGGCCCACCTTCAGCGAGCCCGGCGGCGGTTCGTTCAGCACCGCCCAGAACACGCCCAGGTCGGCGATGGCGGAGACGAACTGCTTGAACTCCACCGGCTTCACCACATACGCGTTCACGCCCAGCTCGTAGCTGCGCAGCACGTCGGACTCTTCGTGCGACGAGGTCAGCATCACCACTGGCACGCTGCGCAGGCCCTCAGTGGCGCGCACGCTCTTGAGCACTTCCAGGCCGTTCACCTTGGGCAGCTTCAGGTCGAGCAGGATCACCGCGGGGTTGCCTTCCGAGCGCTCGCGGTGGCTGCCTTCGCGGTTGAGGTAGTCGAGGGCCTCGGCGCCGTCGCGCACCACGATGACTTCGTTGGCCAGCTGGCTGCGTTCGAGTGCCACCAGGGTCAGTTCGAGGTCGCGGGGGTCGTCTTCGACGAGGAGGATGGGTTTGAGCATGTGGTTCAACGGGCAGTGGAAACGGCGAGCAGCGCCTCGCGGCGCGGCAGCAGCAGGGTGAAGGTGGCGCCGCGGTCGGGTGCGGCTTTGGCGTCGACCGTGCCACCGTGTCGCTCGACGATGCGGCGCACGCTGGCCAGGCCGATGCCGGTGCCTTCGAATTCCTCGACCTGGTGCAGCCGCTGGAAGACGCCGAAGAGCTTGTTCATGTACTTCATGTCGAAGCCCACGCCGTTGTCGATGACCGCGAGGCCGTCGCCGTCGGGCGTGCTCACGGCGCGCAGGGTGATCTCGGGCGTCTCGCGCGTGCGGCTGTACTTGACGGCATTGCCGATGAGGTTGCGCACGGCCACCTGCATCAGCAGTGCGTCGCCCCAGAGCGTGGCGAAGGGACCTTCGACGTGCCAGCGGATGCGCCCCGGCTGCGGCGTGTCGAACTCGCGCACGAGGTCGCCGACCAGCGCGGCGAGGTTGATGTCGACACGGCGCAGCGCCGAGCGGCCCATGCGCGAGAACTCGAGCAGCGCGTCGACCAGCTCGCCCGCGTAGGCCGCCGCGTCCTTCACGTGCGAGAGGTAGCGCTTGGAGCGGTCGCCGAGTTGTTCGCCGTCGAGCACCAGGTCGACGTAGCCGGCGATGTGGCGCATGGGCGCGCGCAGGTCGTGCGACACGGTGTACGAAAAGGCTTCGAGCTCCTTGTTGACGCGCCCGAGCTCGCTGGCCACTTCGGCCAGCTCTTCCGCGCGGCGCAGCACGATGCCGATCAGCGCCTGCCGCAACTCGAGCGCCGCGCCCAGCTCACCGGGCGTCCAGTCGAGCGAGCGACCCCGCAGCTCTTCGCGCCAGGTGGCGAAGCTGCGGCGCGGGTGCAGGCGGCCATCGCCCTTGGAGTCGACGTTCTTGCGCGGGTCGCCGGCCCAGTGGATCTCCTGCACCACTTCGGGCCGGAACCAGAGGATGTACTGCCGGTGCACCTGCGAGATCGAGAGCGCGAGCAGGCCCGAGGCGATGCGGGTGTGGTCCACCATCGGCGGGCACAGGGCAGGCAGCCGCGCGGTGTGGAAGGCGTCGGTCGTTCGCGGGGCGAGCCATTCGACGAGCTGCTGCAGGCTGGCGTCGTCGGGCACGTCGCCCACCGTCCAGCACTCGTCGTTGAGCACCACCGCGGCACCGCTCGCGCGGGCGATGCGCAGCAGCAGGCTGGGGTGGTCGACCAGGCGCTGCAAGGTGGCATCGCTGTCGGCCAGGTGCGCCACCAGGGCGAGCGTGAGCTGGCGCAGCTCGGCCTCCTGTGAGATGCGCGCGTTGTCTTCCTTGGCTTCGATCTGCAGCGAGAGCAGTTGCCCCAGGTGCTCGCAGGCGATGCGGGTGGCGTAGTCGAGCTGGCGAGGCGCGTGGTCGTGGACCGAGATCAGGCCCCACAGCTCACCGCGCACGATGATCGAGACCGAACTCGACGCCAGCGTGCCCATGTTGCGCATGTATTCCAGGTGCACCGGCGAGACGCTGCGCAGTTGCAGCAGCGACATGTCGAGTGGCTTGTCGGCCCACTCGGGCGAGACCACCTGCACCGGCACCGGCGTGTAGTTCGCGTCGGCGATCAGGCGGAAGCGGTTGACCTTGTAGAGCTCGCGTGCCTGCGGCGGGATGTCGGAGCCGGGGAAGTGGTGGCCGATGTAGGAGTCGTAGCCGGCGTCGATCTCCTCGGACAGCACGGCGCCGTGGCCGTCGGCATCGAACGAGTAGATGAGGCAGCGGCCGAAACCGGTGAGCTGCTTCATCGCCGCTGCGGCCAGCTGGCACAGCGCCTCGACCGTCTGCGCCTCCTGCATGCGCGGCAGCAGCTGACGCGTGAGCATGTAGATGGGCGCCCGCGCGCCCGGCTCGTCGGCCTGCGCTTCGAGTTCGACGTGGAGCAGGCCGTCGCGCAGATGGGCGCTCGCATGCAGCGTGCGTCCGCCCACGCTCATGTGGCCGAGCGACGACGAGCCGTCGTTGCGCGCGAGGTCGGCCACCTCGAAGTCGAGGTGGGCGAAGACCTCTTCGATGCGCCGGTTGAGGTCGGGCGATGGCCCCAGCAGCCCGCTCCAGTTTTCGCTGAAGGCGACGAGGGCGCGCGTGAGGGCGTCGAGCGAGACCATCCACCCGTGCGGCTGGATCGCCCCGGGCACGCGGATCGGCTCGCGCGCGCACTGTGCGAGGTCGAGCGAGCTGAGTGGCTCGCTCATGCGGGCACCTCTTCGAACAGCTCGCACAGGGCGGCGAAGGTGCGTTGTGCGCTGTGGCAGGCGCTGCGGGCTGCGGCCGCGTCGTCGCCCAGCTCGCGGGCGATGACCTCGCGGAAGTCGCGCCACATCGCGGCGGTGGCAGGCCCGTGGCCGTGGAAGTAGCTGGCCCCGGTGGATGGCGTGAGGCCCAGGTGCTGGCGCAGCAGGGGCGTGATGACCTGGCCGCCAAGGGCGGAGCCTTCGATGACGTACATGGAGCCGAGCGCACCGGCCACGTCGGCCATCGGGATGCTGCGCACCGCACGCTCGGCGGCGTGGGCCAGATGCGGGGTGTGCGGCGCGCCGAGCTGGCGCAGGTCGTCGGCGGCGAAGCCACTGCGCTTGCGCTTGGCCGACCAGTCGCGCAGGTGGGCGGGCAGGGCGGCGGCGACACGTGGCTCCCAGCGCCAGAGGAATTCATGAAATCCCGCCATGACGCCTGCATAACGGGCTGCGCTCATGGGGTGCGTGAGCCGCAGCACCGACTCGATGCGCGTGTGCTCGGTGCGGGTCTTCTCGCGCAACTCCTTCAACAGCCCTGCTTCAATGCCCAATGCGGCAGCTCCCAATCGAGACGAATGTGTGCCAATTCTGGAGGAGTGGGCAAAGTCCCTGTGCTGCAGTCCAGCTTGCAAAAATTACCGGTCGGTAGGTGCTTTCCCACAGCGGAATCGGGTGTTGCGGACTGGTGCGGGCGTGGGCGCGCCTCGTAGCCTTGCGCGCATGGCAACCGCATCGCGATCACTGTGGAAAGGCGCCATCAGCTTCGGGCTGGTGCACATCCCCGTGAGCCTGCATTCGGCGTCCACCGAAAGCGGGGTCGACTTCGACTGGCTCGACAAACGCAGCATGGACCCGGTCGGCTACAAGCGCATCAACAAGCGCACCGGCCGTGAAATCACCAAGGAAAACATCGTCAAGGGCATCGAGTACGAGAACGAGAAGTACGTGCTGCTCAGCGACGAGGAGATCGAGGCGGTGTACCCGCGCTCCACCCAGGCGATCGAGATCGAGGCTTTCGTCTCGATGAACGAGATCCCGTTCGTCTACCTCGACCGGCCCTACTACCTCGCCCCCGTGGCCAAGGGCCAGAAGGTCTATGCGCTGCTGCGCGAGGCCCTGCTCAAGAGCGAGCGGGTGGGCCTCGCGCGCGTGGTGATCCACACCAAGCAGCACCTGGCCGCGCTCGTGCCGGCCGGGCCGGCGCTGGTGCTGAACCTCTTGCGCTGGAGCGACGAGATCCGCACCTGGGAGGACCTGGCCCTGCCGAAGGAGGGTGTGAAGGCCAACGGCATCACCGAGCGCGAGCTCGAGATGGCGGGCCAGCTGATCGACGACATGACGGTCGGGTTCGACCCGACGCAATTTGCCGACCGTTTCAAGGAGCAGGTGATGGCCTTGGTGGAGCGCAAGGTCGAGTCCGGAGAGACCGAGACGGTGCTCGAGCCGGAGGAACAGCCGCTTCCCAAGGGCGCCGACGTGGTCGACCTCACGGCGCTCCTGCAGCAAAGCCTGAAGGATCGCGGCGAGCCCAAGCACAAGGCCGCCTCCAGAAAGAAGAAGGCCGCCTGAGGACAGACCATGGGCACCGGCAGTCTCGCCACCTACCAGCGCAAGCGCAACTTCGGCGCCACGCCGGAACCGGCGGGCGAGGTGATGGCGTCGGGTGACGAGCTGAGCTTCGTGATCCAGAAGCACGCGGCGCGGCGGCTGCACTACGACTTCCGCCTCGAGCTCGAAGGCACGCTCAAGAGCTGGGCCGTGCCCAAGGGCCCGAGCCTCGACCCGCATGACAAGCGCATGGCGGTGCAGGTGGAAGACCACCCGCTGTCGTATGGCGGCTTCGAGGGCACGATCCCCGAAGGCCACTACGGCGCGGGCTCGGTGATCGTGTGGGACCGCGGCACCTGGGTGCCGCTCGGCGACCCGCACAAGGGCTACCGCGAGGGCAAGCTCAAGTTCGAGCTCAGGGGCGAGAAGCTGCACGGCGGCTTCACGCTCGTGCGCATGAAGTCGCGGGAGAACGAACGCCAGGTGCCGTGGCTGCTCATCAAGGAGCATGACGACGAGGCGCGGGCGGCGAGCGAGTTCGACGTGATCGAGGCGCTGCCCGACAGCGTGCTGGCCGGCACGAAGAAGCGCTCGGTGGCGGCGAAGGCGCCGGCCAAGTCGCCTGCCAAGGCCCGGGGTGCGAAGCGCAAGGCCAAGGCCGAGTTGCCGCTGTCGCTCACGCCGCAGCTGGCCACGCTGGTCGACGACATCCCGCCCGGCGACGACTGGCTCTACGAGATCAAGTTCGACGGCTACCGCATCGTCACGCGCATCGAGGGCGACGACGTGCGCTGCTTCACCCGCAACGGGCACGACTGGTCGCACCGCTTGCCCACGCTCGTGAAGGCGATCCGTGCGCTCGGCATCGGCTGGGGCTGGCTCGACGGCGAGATCGTCGTCGCGGGCCCCAAGGGCACGCCCGACTTTCAGCTGCTGCAGAACGCCTTCGATTCGCAGCGCACGCAGGACATCCAGTACTACGTGTTCGACCTGCCGTTTCACGATGGCGAGGACCTGCGCGAGCGGCCCTTGAGCGAGCGGCGCGAGCGCCTGCAATCGCTTCTTGCGGGGCACGCCGCCGGCACGGTGCAGTTCAGCGCGTCGTTCGACGCCGATCCCCGCGAGTTGCTCGCCTCGGCCCGCGATGCCGGACTCGAAGGCCTGATCGGCAAGCGTGCGTCGGCCACCTACCACTCGCGCCGCTCGACCGACTGGGTCAAGCTCAAACTCGGCCAGCGGCAGGAGTTCGTCATTGGCGGCTTCACCGATCCGAAGGGCTCACGCATGGGGATCGGCGCGCTGCTGCTCGGCGTGCACGATGCCGAGGGCAAGCTCCGCTATGCCGGGAACGTGGGCACCGGTTTCGACGACAAGACGCTGGTCGCGCTGCGCAAGCAGCTCGATGCGATCGAGGTGACGACGAGCCCCTACACCGACGGGCCCACGCGCGTGGGCACCGTCAAGCTCGTGAAGCCGCATTGGGTGAAGCCCAAGCTCATCGCTGAGGTCGCGTTTGCCGAGTGGACCAAGAGCGGCCACGTGCGCCAAGCGGTGTTCCATGGTCTGCGCAGCGACAAGCCGCCCGAGCGCATCACCCAGGAAGTCGCCAAGCACATGGAGAAAGCACCCGCGAGCAAGGCGCTGCCGAAGGACTTTCGCGTCACGCACCCCGAGCGGGTGGTCGACAAGAGCAGCGGCGTCACCAAGGGCCAGCTCATCGAGTTCTACGCCTCGGTGGCCGAGCTGATGCTGCCGCACCTGAAGCAGCGGCCGGTGTCGCTGCTGCGCGCACCCGACGGTGTGGAGGGGCAGTTCTTCTTCCAGAAGCACGCCGAGAAGAAGGGCTTCCCGAACATCGAGATCCTCGACCGGGCGCTGTATCCGTCGCACGACCCGCTGCTGGCCATCGGCACGCCGCTCGCGCTGCTGTCGGCCGCGCAGATGAACGTGATCGAGTTCCACACCTGGAACGCGACCACCCGCGCGATGGACCGGCCCGACCGCATGGTGTTCGACCTCGACCCCGGCGAGGGCGTGGGCTGGCCGCAGGTCCAGGAAGCCGCGCAGCTCATGCACGCACTGCTGCAGGAGATCGGCCTCGTCGGCTTCCTGAAGACAAGCGGCGGCAAGGGCCTGCACGTGGTGGTGCCGCTCGCACCCAAGTACGATTGGGACACGGTCAAAGACTTTTCGCAGGCCATCGTGGCGCACATGGCCTCGGTGATCCCGGATCGCTTCGTCGCCAAGAGCGGGCCGAAGAACCGCGTCGGGCGCATCTTCATCGACTACCTGCGCAACGGGCTCGGGGCGACGACGGTGTGTGCGTGGTCGGTGCGGGCGCGGCCAGGGCTCGGCGTCTCGGTGCCGGTGACGTGGGACGAACTGGCGGGCCTCACGAGCGGCGCGCACTGGACGGTGCAGAACGTGGCCGAGCGCCTGGCCACCGGCAACACGCCGTGGGACGGCTACGCGAAGGCCAAGCAGAGCCTCGTGAAGCCGATGAAGGCAATGGGCTTCGATCCGAAGGCGGCACGATGAGGCCCGCACGATGAGAGCGGTGGCCAACCCCTTCGAGCCCGAGGCGCCCGCAGGGCTGCTCTACGTCAGCGACACCATGCCGGGCATTCGCCGCCTGCGCGAGGGCGATGGCTTTCGTTACCGCGACCCGAAGGGCCGGCTGCTGCGCAACGCGAAGGAACTGCAGCGCATCCGCCAGCTGGCCATCCCGCCGGCCTACGAAGAGGTGTGGATCTGCCCCTTGCCGCAAGGCCACCTGCAAGCGACGGGGCGCGATGCGCGCGGCCGCAAGCAGTACCGCTACCACCCCGACTGGCGCGAGGCGCGTGACGCGCACAAGTTCGAGCGCATGCGCGAGTTCGGGCAGGCCTTGCCGCGCATCCGCGCCAAGGTGAAGCGCGACCTCGCAGCGCCGGTGGGCAGCCGCGTGTCGGTGCTTGCGGCCCTCGTGCGCCTGCTCGACACCACGCTCGTGCGCATCGGCAACGACGAATACGCCCGCGAGAACGGCTCCTTCGGCCTCACCACCCTGCGCAACCGGCACGCGGCCGTGAAGGGCGCGCGGCTGCATCTGCGCTTTCGCGGCAAGAGCGGCGTGTGGCACGAGCTCACGCTCGAAGACCCGCAGGTGGCGCGCATCGTGCGCGCCTGCCAGGCGATGCCGGGGCAGGAGCTCTTTCAGTACGAAGACGACAACGGCGAGACGCGCTGCGTGGGCTCGGCCGACGTCAACGAGTACATCAAGGCCTTGAGCGGCGCCGACTTCACCGCCAAGGACTTCCGCACCTGGCACGCCAGCGTGCATGCGCTGGCGCGGCTGTGCGCCTTGCCGGTCACCGGGCCGGTGAGCCGCAAGCGGGCGAACGAGGTCTTGCGCGAAGTGGCCGGGCTCCTGGGCAACACGCTCGCGGTGTGCCGCAAGTCGTATGTGCACCCGGGGGTGATGGCGGTCGCGACGCAGCGTGGCGTCGAGGCCTTGGGGGGCGGGGCGTTGAAACGCTGCCGGGGCCTGACGGTGGCCGAGTGCCGGCTGCTGGCCTTCCTGTCAGCGCAACCGGGGCTCTTGGAAGAGCCCCGGTAGGCCAATCAGGCGGCGGCCGTCGTGGTGGACGACGAGGAGGAGGGCGACAGCTTTGCGCGTGCCGCTTCTTCGGCCTCCTTGCAGGACGGGGCGCACACGTGTTGCGCCTTGCCCAGCAAGCGGCGGGTCTTCAGGGTGTTGCGGGGGCGATGCTTGCCGCACAGGAAGCACGACATGGTCCCGGCCTGGAAGTCACCCGCACTCGCGAACGGCGAGCCGCCTTCCTTGACCTTGTAACGCAGCCCATCGGCCTGGATCTTGGTTTTGACGACGTCTTTTGCCAAAGTAACTTCCTCAATTGGTTGAAAACGCAAACCCTGTATTGTCCTGCGATCTCGGACGATGCGCACGCCTAGGGTGAAACAAAGCATCCGCGCAGCGCCGAGAAGACTGGATTGTCCAAGCTTGACGTCCGGTATGCAAACACCAACTCACCGGGAAGGTGAGGCCACGGAGTGGCGATTACCCTTAGACCAAGGGCGGACGCATGGTTCCGCACCGCGGTTTCCGGGGCGACGGTGAGGAGGTCGCCTTCGGCCGCCAGGCGCAGGTTGGTGGCGAACGAGTCCGAGGTGATGCTGACCTGGGGCCGGGGCAACCCGGCGCGTGAGAACCATTCGTCGAGCATCGCCACCGCCTGAGACCCGACCGGCGGCAGCACCCAGCGGTGTTGCGCCAGTTGGGGCACCGTGGGCTGTGTGCAGGACAGCGGGTGCTTCTCGGCGGCAGCCACCACCATCCGCTCGGTGCCCACACCTTCCACCACCACGCCCGGCGGCGGCCGCTCACCCGGGCCGAGCACGGGGCGGCTGGAGGCGATGGCATCGAGCTCGCCGTCGCCCAGCGCTGCCCATAGCCGGGGCACGCTCGTCTGCGTCAACACCACATGCGCCTCTGGCAGGGCCCGCCGCAGCTGCGCCAGGGCCTGCGGGACGATGTCGAGCGCCGCCATGGGGGACGTGCCCAGGCGCAGGCGCGGCCGCTGCGGCGCCAGGGCCGCTTCGATGGCGGCGCCGACTTCGCGACGTGCCACCCTCAGCCGGGCCAGAGCCGCCTCGCCCGCGGGCGTGAGTGACACCCCGCGCCGGCCCCGGTCGACCAGCGCCACCCCGAAGGCCTGCTCCAGGCCCTGCAAGGCCTGCGTCACCGCCGGCTGCGTGACGTGCAGCGCCTCGGCCACCTTGCGCAGGCTGCCCTGCTGGGCGATGTGCTCAAGCAGCAGCAGGTCGCGCAGGCGCAACTGCTCCACACGGGCGGTCATCGGATAGCTGGGATTGGCCATAAGCACACCCTATCGGTTGATAAAAAAGTCTGTCTTTGACTTATACCAAAGGCCGCGTAGTCTTTCACACCAATAACTATTTCACGGAGACAAGCGGTGGTGACTCGACGTCATTTCCTGCTGGCGGGCGGTGCCGGGCTCATGCCCTGGGGCATGCTGGCCGGTGCGGCCGAGCAGTTGTCCCTTGCAAAGATCCTGCTCGGTGCGCCCGCCGGAGGGTCGGGCGACCTGATGGCCCGCCGCCTTGCCGACAAGCTGACGGGCGGCTACGCCAGCAAGGTGATCGTCGAGAACCGGCCCGGCGCGGGCGGCCAGTTGGCCATCACCGCGCTGAGGGACGCACCCGACGACGGCAGCACGCTGTTGCTCACGCCTTCGTCGCTGCTCTCCATCTACCCGTACACCTACGCCAAGCTGCCCTACAAGCCGCAGGACGACCTGGCGCCGGTGTCGCTCGCGGCCTATTCCAACCACGCGCTGGGCATCGGGCCGGCGGTACCGCTGAGCGTGAAGACCTTGAAGGACTTCCTGGCCTGGGCCAAGGCCAACCCCGACCAGGCCAGCTACGGCTCGCCCGCGTCGGGCTCGATCCCGCACCTGATCGTGGTGGTGCTGGCCAAGCTCACCAACGCGCCCTTGCGCCACATCCCGTATCGCGGCTCGACGCAAGGCCTGCAAGACCTGCGCGGCGGCACGCTGGCCGCCATGTCGTCGCCGGTGGGCGCGTTCCTGCCGCACCTCGCCTCGGGGCAGGTTCGCCTGCTCGCCGTCTCGGGTGACCAGCGCAGCCCGTTCGTGAAAGACGTGCCGACCTACCGCCAGCTCGGCCATCCGATCACCGCACGCGAGTGGTATGGCTTCTTCGTGCCGGCCCGCACGCGGGCGGCCATGGTCTCCCGCGCGGCCGCCTATCTGCGCATGGCGCTGTCGGCCCCCGAAGTGGCCGAGGGCATTCGCCAGTTCGGCCTGGAGGCCGTGCATTCCACGCCGCAGCAGCTGGCCGAGATGCTGAAGGCCGACAGCCAGGAGTGGCGCTCTCTCATCAAAACCGTGGGCTTCACCGCGGAGTCCTGATCCATGTCGTCGCGCTGCCCCGTCCATTCGGATTTCGACCCGCTCGTGCGAGAGACCTTCGACAGCGCCCACGCGCAGTACGCCGAGCTGCGCGCGCGCTGCCCAGTCGCGCACAGCGATGCCTACGGCGGCTTCTGGGCACTCACGAAGTACGACGACGTGGCGCGTGCCTTGTCCGAGCCCGGCACCTTCGTCACCTCGAAGCAGAACGTCGTGCCCAAGGTCGCCTTCACCGGCCGCCGCCCGCCTTTGCACCTCGACCCGCCGGAGCACACGCCCTATCGCGCCGTGCTCAATCCGCTGCTCACCCCCGAGCGCGTGGCGAAGCTGGAACCCATGGTGCGCCGCTACGCCGTCGAGCTGCTCGACCCGATGATCACGAGTGGCGAAGCCGACATCTGCGAAGCCTTCGGCAGCCACCTGCCGGTGCGCGTGTTCGGCCATTGGATGAACCTGCCACCACATCTGGAGCAGGCGCTGTCGCAGGCCGGGCCGGCGTTCATCCGGGCGGTCCAGTCGGCGCAGGAGGAGGTCATGCGCGAGACCAGCCTCGCGCTCTACGACATGGCCCGAGCGCTCATCGACTTGCGCAAGCAGTCGCGGCTCGACCCCGCGTTCGACCCGACGAGCGCCCTGCTGGCCGCGCGCCACGACGGCGAGCCGCTGCCCGACGACATGGTCGTGGGCATGGTGCGCCAGGTGCTCGTGGTGGGCATCGTGGCGCCGATGGTGATGGTGGGGGCGATGGCGGTGCACCTGTCGCGGCACCCTGAGTTGCAGCAGCAGTTGCGCAGCGATCTCTCGCTCGTCCCGGCGGCGGTGGAGGAGTTCCTGCGGCTCTACACGCCTTACCGCGGCTTCGCCCGCACGGCCACCGAAGACGTCGAGTTCCGCGGGCGTGTGATCGCGAAAGACGAACCCATCGCGCTGCTCTACGCGAGTGCCAACCGTGACGAAGACGTCTTCCCCGACCCGGCCAGTTTCCAGCTGCACCGCGCCAACATCCGCGAGCACCTCGCCTTCGGCCGCGGCCCGCACTACTGCGCGGGGGCGTCGCTCGCGCGTGTGGAACTGCAGGTGGCCCTCGAAGAGCTGCTCTCGCGCACACGCCACTTCGAGCTGGCCGGCGACATCGTGATGACGCCCTTTCCCGAGATCGGCCCGTGGCGCGTGCCGTTGCGCTTCACGCCGGCCTGATTCATTCCAAGAAAAGAACGAGGAGACCCATGAAGACAACCATCGTCGCGCTGGCATCGTTGGCCGCGCTGGCCACCGCGCAGGCGCAAGACGCCTCCAGCGTCGTGCTCTATGGCTCGATCGACGTCGGCGTGACGTGGGTCGACAACATCCAGGGGAACGACCGCTGGTTCGTCGGCTCGGGCAGCAAGCTGTCGAACCGGCTCGGCTTCCGCGGCCGCGAAAGCCTGGGCAACGACCTCGCCGCCGTGTTCACCATCGAGCACGGCTTCAACGCCGACGACGGCACGATCGGGCAGGGCGGGCGCATGTGGGGCCGCCAGAGCTTCGTGGGCCTCGCGAGCAAGACGGTGGGCACGCTCACGCTCGGCCGGCAGTACGACTTCCTCTACGCCGGCTCGCCGATGCCGCTCGACATGGGTGCCTTCCTGATCGGTGGGCTCGCGGGTGCGAGTGCCGGTGCGGGCACCTCGGTCGACAACCACCTCGGCGGCGTGCGCTACGACAACACCATCAAGTGGCAGCACAGCCTCGGCCCCGTGACGGCCGGTGCGATGTGGGGCCTGGGCAGCGAGAACAAGACCGACAAGATGGCCTCGGCCGCGCTGGTCTACCGCGACCGCAGCCTGTGGGTGGGTGCGGCCTACCTGCGCGACAACTTCAGCCCCGCCGCCTCGGGCAACAAGATCGCCAGCGCCAGCGTCAACTGGGACGCGACCGCAGAGGCCAAGCTGGTGCTGAACTGGACGCAGTCGAAAGCCTACGTCGGCGCCGACACCCGCTCGCGCAACGACATGCTGCAAGGCGGCGTGCTCTACAAGCTCACGCAACCGCTGTCGCTGGGCGTGATGGCCGGTCACTCGAAGACGAAGAACGTGGCCAACGTGGACGGCAAGCTGCAGCAACTCGGCGCCGGCTTTGCCTACAACTTCAGCCGCCGCACCGAGTTCTACGGCATCGCCTCGCACGTGAAGAGCGAAGGCAGCACCGGCACCGCGTACAGCAGTACCCCGGGCATCGGTGCGCCCGCGGCGTCGTTCCGCTCGAACGACAACACCCAGCTCGTGCTGAAAACCGGCATCCGGCACAGCTTCTAGAAAACCTACAGCCAGGAGACTCCCATGCATCACCCTCACCTCGCGGCAGCCGCCGCGGCGCTAGCCTGCGCGAATGCCTGTGCGCAGGCCCCCGCCAGCGTCACCCTCTATGGCTCGCTCGACGTTGCCGTCACACGGCGCGCCGACCATGTGTGGGCCATCGACCCGCAAGGCGGCAACCGCCTCGGGTGGTTCGGCCTCGAAGACCTCGGCGGCGGCTGGGCGGCGCAGTTCCGCATGGAGATGCGCTTCGACCCCGACACCGGCCTGCCCGAGCGCAGCTCGCGGCCCATCTGGCAGGGCGAGACCACGGTCGGCTTGAGAAGCCCCTGGGGCACGGTGCGCCTGGGCCGCGCCATGACGGCCATGCAGTGGTACGCGGGCTACTTCGACCCCTGGGCGTTGAAGACGGTGGCCTCCATCAACCTGAATCAGATGGCCTCGTATTTTTCCGACCCGCTCCAGGGGGCGGGCGCCGGCTCGGTGCGCTGGGGCAACGCGGTCTTCTACGACTCGCCGCGCATTGCCGGCGTGCTCGCCGCGGCCTCGATCACCGCGCCGGAAGGGCAGTACGCGGTGCACCCGTACAGCCTCGCGCTGCAGTACGACAAGAACGGTCTGATGCTCTTCACCGGCTACGAGCGCAACACCGTCGGCTCGCGCTTCTCGCAGGTGGCCGGTGGCTACGACTTCGGCGTGGTGAAGCCGGCGCTGTCGTTCGCGCGCAGCCGCTCCCCGGCTGGTGTCGATGGCGACCGCACCGGCCCCGCACCGGCGGGCCGCGCGATCAAGGCGGTGGGCCTCACCGCCACGGCGCCACTGCCCAGCGGCCAGCTCAAGTTTGGCTACAACTTCAAGAAGTTCGACGGCCAGACCGGCAAGGACCACCAGCTCGGCCTCGGCTACAAGCACGACCTCTCGCGCCGCACTTACCTCTACACCGACTTCAACGGCCTGAAGCCCGAGGTCGGCCCCGAGCGCAAGAGCTACGACCTCGGCATCGTCCACATCTTCTGACGAGGAGCCGAGCATGAAGACCCTCCAACATCTCCTCGTCGCGGTGCTGCTGGCCGCGTGCGGCGCCACGCAGGCGCAGACCCTGCGCGACAAGCTGCCCGAGTCCATCCGCAAGGACGGCGTGCTGCGCTTCGTGGGCGACTCGCACCCGCCCTACCGCATCACCACCGACGGCAAGACCTTCACCGGCATCGACACCGACTTCGCCCGCGCCCTCGAGCCCGTGCTCGGCGTGAAGATCGAGCAGCACCTCGCGAGCGGGCTGCCCGCGATGCTGGCCGGCGTGGAAGCCGGCCGCTACCACCTGTCGATGGGCCCGATCAAGGACACGAAGGAGCGCGAGACCCGCTTCGACTTCGTGGTGTGGACACAGACGCGCCCGTCCTTCCTCTACCTCACCGACGGCGGCAAGAAGGTCGAGTCGTCGCAACAGATGTGCGGCATGTCGGTCGCGCTCGTGTCGGGCACCGTGATCGAAGACGCGGTGAAGCGACTCGGCGAGCGCTGCGTGGCGAGCGGCGCCAAGCCGCCCACCGTGCTCACCTTCACCGACCACAACCCGTCGGTGCTCGCGGTGCAGTCGCGTCGCGCCGACCTGGCGGGCCTCACGATGACCGCCGCGCTCTTCACCATCCAGGCGACGCCAGGCCGCTTCGGCGTGTTCGCCGACACCACGCAGGCGCAAGGCGTCGACCTGCTCGGCCTCGTCGTCAGCAAGTCGGGCGGGCTCGGGCCGGTGATCCTGGAAGCGATGCAGGTGCTGTGGAAGAACGGCGAGTACGACCGCATCATGCAGAAGTGGGGCATCTCGGCCGTGCGGCTCGATGCGCCGAAGCTCAACGTCGGGCAGTGACATGCAGGCGATGACGCTGAATCCGGCGGACGACGCGGCACGTGCGAGCCGCAGGCCAGGGCTGCGCTATGGGCTGGCCACGGTGGCGCTCGCCTTCGTGGTGTTCGAACTGGTGTGGTTCGCGATCAAGACCCCGGGCTTCGGCTGGCCCACGGTGCTCAAGTACCTCATGGCGCCCACCGTGCTGCAAGGCTTGCTGACCAGCCTCTTGCTCACGCTCGCCGGCATGGGCGCGGGCATCGTGCTCGGCGGTGCCACGGCGCTGCTCAAGCTCGGCCCTTTCCTGCCGGGGCGCTGGCTGGCCTCGGTGTACGTGTGGCTCTTCCGCGGCACGCCGCTGCTGATCCAGCTCATCTTTTGGTACAACCTCGCGTACCTCTTGCCGCGCATCGAGCTCGGCCTGCCGTTCGGCCCCACCTGGGCCAGCGTCGACACCAACACGCTCATCACGCCGGTCACCGCCGCCTTGCTCGGCCTTGCGCTGAACGAAGGTGCGTACATGAGCGAGATCATGCGCGCCGGCATCTTGTCGGTCGACAACGGCCAGCGCGATGCGGCCCGCGCCATCGGCCTCACGCCCACGCAGATCTTCTGGCGCGTGGTGCTGCCGCAGGCCATGCGTTTCATCGTGCCGCCCACCGGCAGCCAGGTGATCGGCATGTTGAAGGGCACCTCGCTCGTGAGCGTGATCGCGATGGCCGACCTGCTCTTCTCGGTGCAGGCCATCTACAGCCGCAACTTCGAGGTGATCCCGCTGCTGATCGTGGGCGTGATCTGGTACCTCTCGATGTTCTCGTTGCTCTACCTGCTGCTGGGCTGGCTGGAGCGGCGCTATTCGCGTGGCCAGCGTGTGGGGGTGGCGCGATGAGCGGCCCTGCAGTGCTCCAGCTGCGAGGCGTGGTCAAGGCCTATGGCGGCCCGCGCGTGCTCGACGGTGTGAACCTCGACGTGCACGAAGGCGAGGTGCTGGCACTCATCGGTCCCTCGGGCTCGGGCAAGTCGACGCTCGTGCGCTGTGCCCACCAGCTCGAAGCCATCGACGCCGGGGCGATCTACCTCGACGGCGAGCTGCTCGGGTTCCGGCACCGCGGCACGCGCCTCGTGCCGCTCGGCGCCGCCGAGGTGGCGCGCCAGCGCGGGCGCATCGGCATGGTGTTCCAGCAGTTCAACCTCTTCCCGCACATGACGGTGCTGGAGAACCTCACGCTCGGCCCGTTGAGCGTGCGTGGCGAAGCGCGCGAGGCAGCCACCGCGCATGCGGTCGAGCTGCTCGATCGCGTGGGCCTCAAGGCCAAGGCGGCGGCCTACCCCCGGCATCTCTCGGGCGGCCAGCAGCAGCGTGTGGCCATCGCGCGTGCGCTCGCGATGCGGCCGCGGCTCATGCTCTTCGACGAGCCCACCAGCGCGCTCGACCCCGAGCTCGTGGGCGAGGTGCTCGCCGTGGTCACCGACCTGGCGAAGCAGGGCATGACGATGGTCGTCGTCACGCACGAGATGGCCTTTGCCCGCGAAGCCGCGCACCGCGTGGTGTTCATGGAGCGCGGGTGCATCGTCGAGCAGGGCGCGGCCCGCCAGGTGTTCGGTGCGCCGAGCACGGAGCGCCTCCAGGCCTTCCTCCACCACTCGCTCGCCAAGCCCCTCGCCGCATGAACCTCACACCTCATGACGCCTGGCTCGCGCTCGCCGCGGCCTATGCCGACCGGCTGGGCGCGGCGCGCGCCGCGGCTGCGTCCGGCTGCCCGGTCATCGGGGTGGTGGGCCACACCGTGCCGGTGGAGCTGGTCGTGGCCGCGGGGGCGATGCCGGTGCAGGTGACGGGCCGCGAGGGCCCCACGCCGCTGGCCGACGAATGGCTCGAGACCTTCTACGACCCCGACGTGCGCGCTATCTGCGAGCAGGCCTTGCGCGGCGAGCTCGCGTTCCTGCGCGCGCTCGTCATCCCGCGGTCCACCGAGCCGCATCACAAGCTCTACCTCTCGCTGCACGAGCTGGTGCGGCTGGGCCGCGCACCGCAGATGCCCACGCTGCTGCTCTACGACCTGCCGCACACGCAGGGCGAGGCGCAGCGCCGCTACGGCCTGGCCCGCACGCAGGCGCTGGCCGAGGCGCTCGCCCGCCTCACCGGCCAGCCGCTCGGCGAGGCGCGCCTGCAGGCGGCCATCCGCAGCGTGAACGCAGTGCGCCGCGCGCAGCAGGGCCTGCAGCACATGCGCCAGGCCTTGCCCTGCGAATGGCGCGGCGAGATGGCGCAGGTGCTCAACGGCGCGGCTCGCTTCATGGCGCCGCAGCGCTACGCCGAGCTGCTGCCGGCGGCGCTGCGCCTCTACCCGGGCCATCGACCGCCCGCCGGCCCGCGCCTCCTGGTCAAGGGCGTGCCGCTCGACCACGCGGCGCTGCACCGCGCGGTCGATGCGGCGGGCGCCGTGATCGTGGCCGAAGACGACCCCTGGGGCACGCGCAGCGCGGGGTCGCTCGTGGCCGAGGACGGCGACGCCTTGCATGCGCTGGCGCAGCACTACCAGACCGAGGTGCCGTGCCCGCGCCTCCACCCGCGCCCGGCACGCGAAGCCTGGTTCCTGCGTGCGCTCGACGAGATCTCGATCGACGCCGTGCTCTTCCACCTGCCCGCGCCCGACGACGTGCACGGCTGGGATTTCCCCTCGCACCGCGCCGAGCTCGAACGGCGCGGCCTTCCTTTCCTCGTGCTGCGCACGGCGCAGCCCGATGCCCGGCAACTGCGCGACTTCGTGCAGTCGCTCGCCTTGCGAACCCCCTGATGTCCCACGACAAACAACTGAGCTGCACCGCCGCCGCCTCCGAGCGACAGAAGACCTGGTTCGCCGAACTGCGGCGCGACGTGTTCGAGCGGCGCTTGCCCTACGCCATCATCAATGCCGACGCGCCGCACGACCTCTTTCACGTGATGGGCGTGCCGGTGGTCACCAACCAGTGGTGGTCGGCGGTGGTGGCGGCCAAGCGGCTGTCGCACGAATACCTCGACGGGCTCAACGCCCTCGGTTACGACGAAAGCCTGTGCCGCTACTGCAGCGTAGGCCTGGCCACGACGCTCGTCGACCTGGGCGAGCGTGCGCCCTGGGGCGGCCTGCCCAAGCCCGCGCTGCTGTGCGCACGCCTTACCTGCGATTGCATGTCGCGCGTGTTCGAGGAATGGGCGCGGGCCTTCGATGCCGAGCTCGTGACGCTCGAGGCGCCGGGCAGCGCGGTGCTGCCGCCACGCTGGTGGGAGCTCTCGCGCGAGCGCTGGGACGAGCTCTCGGAGCCGCACCGCCTCGACCTGATGACCGAGCAGCTCTGGCAGCTCGCGCACCGCCTGGAGGCCATCACCGGCAAGACCTTCGACGAGGACGAGTTCCGCGCCTTCCTCGAACGCGTGAACGCGCAGGAGGAATGTTTCGACGAGGTGCGCCAGCTCATCGCCCAGGCGCCGAAATGCCCGGTGCGCATCAACGAGCAGATGACGAACACCATGGCCGCGCAGTGGCACCGCGGCAGCGCGTGGGCGCTGCAGCACGCGCAGCGCTTCCGCGACGAGGTCAAGCAGCGGGTGGCCGATGGCGTGGCGGTGTACGAGGGCGAGCGCCGCCGCCTCATGTGGATCGGCGCGGGCCTATGGCACAACACCGCGTTCTATACGAACTTCGAACAATCGCACGGCGCGGTCTTCGTGTGGTCGATGTACCTGCCCTTCGGGCCCGACTGGTACATCCGCTACGGGCTCGATGACCCCATGCGCGCACTCGCGAGCCGCGTGGTCACGATGAACGAGGTGCTGCACAACCCGCCGTATGCGCCGGAGTGGGTCGTCGAGGAGGCGAAGCGCAACCGCATCGACGGCGCGGTGCTCCTGATGCCCAAGGGCAGCCGGCCCTCTGCCGCCGGCACCCTCTTCATCCAGCGGGCGCTCGAAGCGGCGGGCATCCCGACGCATCTGCTCGAAGCCGACATGGTCGACTCGCGTGGCTGGGACGATGCGCGCGAGCACCAGGCGATGGTGCGGTTCCTCGAGGAGCGACTCGCATGAACACTCCCCTCGAAGGCGTCACCATTCTCGACTTCACGACCGCGCTGGCCGGCCCGTATTGCACCTTGCTGCTCGCAGGGCTCGGCGCACGTGTCATCAAGATCGAGAACCCACGCTCGCCCGACACCGCGCGCGGCAACTCGCCCTACCTCGGGGCCGATGGCCTGAAGGCCGTGCGTGACCGCGATGACGATGTCTCGCTCGCCATGCTTGAGCGGGGCCGCAACAAGTGGGCGGTGACGCTCGACCTCAAGCACCCCGCAGCCGGAGCGGTGTTCGCCGACCTCGTGCAGAAGGCCGATGCCATCGTCGAGAACTTCAGCGCCGGCACCGCCGACCGCATCGGTATCGGCTACGCGCAGGCCAGCGCGCTCAACCCGCGCCTCGTCTACACCAGCATCAGCGGCTTCGGTGCCGATGCGCAGGGCTCCTCGCAGAACAAGGCGATGGACACCATCGTGCAGGCCTTGAGCGGGCTGATGCTCACCTCGGGCCACCCGGGCGATCCGCCGGTGCGCGTGGGCGTGCCGTTCGGCGACCTGGCGGCGCCGCTCTTCGCCACCATCGGCACGCTGGCCGCGCTGATGCAGGCGCGTGCGACGGGCCGTGGCCAGCAGGTCGACGTGTCGCTGCTGGGCGCGCTCAGTGCGCTCGTGGCCTGCGAGCCTTTCGACGCCATGCAACGCACCGGGCAGGCGGCGCGCACCGGCAACGCGGTGCCGCGGCTGGGTGCCTTTGGCGTATTTGCCTGTGCCGACGGCCATGTGTCGATCTGCGCGCCCACCGACGCGTTCACCGCGGGGCTCTTTGCGGCGATGGGGCAGGGCGATCTCATCACCGACACCCGCTTTGCGAGCCGCGACCAGCGTGTCGCCAATTCGCCTGAGCTCTATGCGCTCATCGAAGCGTGGACCACACGCAACGCCACCGATGACGTGGTGCGGGCGCTCGAAGCGCAGGGCGTGCCGGCCGCGCCGGTGCGCAACCCCGCCGAGGCGATGCGCGATCCGCGCCTGCTGCGCCGTGGCGAGACGGTGAGGCTCGCGCACCCGGTGCACGGCGACGTGGGCGAGGTGCATGCCGGCGGCTTGCCGATCCGCATGTCGGCGTCGCAAGTCGGCTTCGACGCACCGCCGCCCGGGCTCGGCGAACACAACAACGCGGTCTACGGCCAGCTGCTCGGCTATTCGGCCGAGAAGCTCCAGGCCTTGCGGGATCAGGGAGTGATCTGACGATGGAGACGAGGATCATGGGACTCACACGATGGTGGTCCGCCGCCGGCGGCCTGCTGCTGTGCACGGCGGCCGCGGCGCAGGCCGTGGACTACGCAGGCGGCGAACGCTGGTTCCCGGTCAACGAAGGGCGGCAGCTGGCGAAGGAACTGCGCTACCCGAACGACGCCGGTGCGGCCACGACGCTCAATGCGAAGGGGCCGATCGACACCAAGGGCCACGCCTTCTTCACGCCGCTGGGCGGGAACGGCCGCGCGTGCGCCACTTGCCACCAGCCGGCCGATGCGATGGGCCTGTCGGTGGCCACCATCCGAGAACGATGGAACGCGACGAAAGGCCAGGACCCGCTCTTCGCCCCCGTCGATGGCGCCAATTGCCCGCACCTGCCGCAAGGCCAGGAGGCGTCGCACTCGTTGCTGCTCAGTCGCGGGCTCTTTCGCATCGCCCGCCCGTGGCCGCCGCGCGGCGATGACGGCAAGCCGATCAAGGCCGAGTTCTCGCTCGAGGTCGTGCGCGACCCGACCGGCTGCAACCTGCATGCACAGCACGGCCTGAAGAGTGACAACCCGACGGTCTCGGTCTACCGGCGCCCGCGGCCGGTGGCCAACCTCAAGTACATGCTCGCGGTGGGCTTCCCCTTCGACCCGAAGAATGGCCTGCCGCTCAAGCGAGATCCGCTCACGGGCGAGTACATGAGCGGCAACCTGCTGTCGGACGCCCGCGCGCTCACGCTGCCGCTTCAACTGCAGGATGCGGTGCGCAGCCACCTGCAGATGAACGGCAACCCGACGCCCGAGCAGGTGAAGCAGATCCTCGACTTCGAGCAGCAGGTGTTCTCGGCGCAGAGCCACGACAAGTGGGGCGGGCCGCTCACCGACGGCGGCGCGATGGGGGGGCCCGAGGTGCTCGAGAAGTCGCGCGCCGGCGTGCTGCAGAACGCGCAGCGCAACCCGATCTGGAAGGAGTTCCTGCCGTGGAAGACCTCGGCGCCTGCCGCGAATGCCGAGCAGCAGAAGTTCCGCGAGTCGGTGGCGCGCGGGGCCGAGCTTTTCGTCAAGCGCATGTTCCTGATCTCGGGCTCGACCGGCATCAACTCGATGGGCTTCGGAAGCCCCGTGCTCAACTCCTGCGCGATGTGCCACAACATGGTCAACGTCGGCATCGACGTCGCACCCGGCCAGGTGGACCTCGGCACGACGAACGAACCGTGGGCGAAGCCCTCGCCCGAGCTGCCGCTCTTCAAGCTGACCTGCAACGCCAACGTCAAGCCGCACCCCTTCCTCGGGCGTGTGGTCTACACGCAGGACCCGGGCTACGCGCTCACCACCGGCCGCTGCGAGGACATCGGGAAGATCACGATGCAATCGATGCGCGGCCTCGCGGCGCGTGCGCCGTATTTCGCCAACGGCTCGGCGAAGACCCTGCGCGAGATCGTCGAGATCTACAACCGGCGCTACCAGATCCGCCTCTCCGAGCAGGAGATCGACGATCTCACCAACCTGATGAGTGTGCTGTGATGAAGACGAATACCTTCCTCTTCTTCGTCGCGGCGCTGCTCGTGGCCGATGCGGCCACCGCGCAGTCGGACTTCCGCCGCTTCGTCACCTGCCCGATCTATCGCGACACCGATGCCGGCCGCAAGTCGGGCTGCTGGCTCGGCACGCAGGTCGAGACGAGCGAACGCTTCGACGTGAGCAACAGCCCCGACAAGCCGCTTGCCGGCCGCTTGATGCTGGTCGAGGGTGTGCCTTCGAACGAGAAAGACATCTGCGGCGGTGTCGTGCTGCAACCCGTGCGCATCTCGGTGCTGCAGGAGCCGTGCCCCGAGGTGATCATCCCGGCCGAAGGGTGGCCCAGCAAGCCGAGCGTGTTGCCGCCGCTCGTGATCGCGCCGCTCTCGGTGCCGCGCAAGCTGCCGCAGCCGCCGTTCGAAGAGAAGCAGTTCCACCTCATCTTCGACTACGACAGCGACTTCCTCGTCTACCAGAGCGTCGAACTGACGATCGAGAACGCGACGCTGCTGGCGCAGGCGAGCAAGGCGAAGCGCGTGATCGTCACGGGGTACGCCGACACCCAGGGTGTCGAGGCCTCGGGCCGCGTCTACAAGGAAACGCTCGCGCTCGCGAAGGCACGCGCCGAGATGACCGCCGAAGCGCTGCGCCGCATGGGGGTGCGCGCCGACACGCTGCAGGTGAAGTGGCAAGGCAACCCCGCGCCGCTCGCCCACGAGGCGCCCATGCACGAGCCCTCGAAGCGGCGTGTCACGGTGACCGTGCGGCCCTGAATTCCAACAACACCTGAGGAGACCTCTTATGAAAACCAAGATCGCGCTCGCCTGCGCGCTGGCCGCTGGCGGCGTGCACGCACAAACCGCCCCCGGCGTGACGCTCTACGGCCGCATGGACATGGCCATCGCCTACCAGACACGCCTCATCTCCGGCGGCACCGTCGTGGGCGGCCACCGCTGGTACGCCGACAGCGGCGGCAGCAACGGCAGCCGCTGGGGCTTGCGCGGGGGCGAAGACCTCGGCGGTGGGTTGAGGGCCGTCTTCGTGATGGAAAGCGGCCTGCAGGCCGACACCGGCGTCATCGGCCAGGGTGGCCGCATCTTCGGCCGCCAGGTCTACGTGGGCCTCGACAGCCCGGCCGGGCGCCTGACGCTCGGCCGCCAGTACACGCCGTACTTCGACGTGCTCTCCACCTCCGACCCCTTCGGCAACAACCTCGTCGGCAACTCCGGCAACGTGGAGCACGCCAACCCGCGCGTCGACAACAGCCTGCAGCTCAGCTCGCCGAACTTCGGCGGTGTCACGGTGCAGGGCCTGCTGGCCCTCGGCGAGCGCAACGGCTCGAGCGCCGCGGGGCGGCAGGTCAACCTGGCGGTGAAGTACCAGCGCGGCCCGCTGTGGATCGGCGCAGCGCATGCGCGGCAAGGCAGTGCCGACGAGGTGCCGCCCGCCTCGGGCAACTTCCAGTCGAACGTGACCGCCAAGTTCTCCATCGTCGGTGCGAGCTACGACTTCGGGGTGGTCAAGCTCTTCGGCAACTATGCGGTGATGGACGAAATGAACCCGACCGTTCAGGCCGCGCCCACCCCGGTGGCCGGCGCGGAAGGGTCGAGCTGGTTGCTCGGTGCGAGCGCGCCGCTCTTCGGCGGCAGCCTGATGGCCAGCGTGGTTTCGCTCGACGACAAGCGTGCGCTCAATCGCGACGCACGCATGCTGGCCACGGGCTATACATATCCGCTGTCGAAGCGCACCATGCTGTACGGCGCCTGGGCGCGGATGATCAACCGCAACGGTGGCACGCTCACGGTCAACACGCCGTCGTACCCGGGCACCAGCGAGATCCAGTTCCAGGCGGGCCTGTCGCACGTGTTTTGACGGAGCGTGGCCATATCCACAGGCCTTCCCGGAATGCGGATTGCCGGTTCGCCGGCAGTCCTCGACGCGTGGAGGCCCCAGATGAAGCCAGCCCTTTCCATCGCCAGCCGCTGCTGCAGTGCAGCGATCTCGTGCACCTGCGCGGCGGCATCGCTCGCACAGCCGCCCGCCCCGGTGGACCGACGGGGCCACACGGTGATCGACAACTGCGTGACCGCCGCACAGCTCTCGTTCAAGGCTGGCGTCAACGGCATCGTGCTCGACGAGCGCGACGGCGCCGAGGTCGCGGCGAGCATCGTGCGTCGCTACCCGATGATCGAGCGCGATGGTCTGTACCCGACCGCGGTGGCCTTGTGGCGGCCACCCAAAGGCGAGTGGGTCTACGCCACGCTGTCGCAGAAGGCGCATGCACCACACCCCCTCTGTTTCACCGCGAACGTGGATGCGGGCAAGCTCGACGCGACGCCCACCCTGATCCGCAAATACTTCAGCCCGGCGCCTTGAGCTGGGTGGCCTGAGCCTCGGCCTGCACGCGGCCACAGGCGCGCACGATGCGCCAGTGCGCCATGGCCACGGCGCTTCCCTTGCCGATGCCCCAGCCCACCACCCAGCCCAGCGCCACCTCGGCCACCCAGGCGCCGAGGGCCGACAGCGATTCGACACCCGCCGGCTCGATGGGGAAGACCATCGCCAGACCGGTGAATGCAACCGCGGTCCACAGGGCCGTCCAGCCGCCGCTACGGCCGAGCTGGCGGTTGATGACACGCTCGAAGTGCTCGTTGCGCGCGGAGCGCAGGCCGGGTACGCGCAGCGTCACGCGCACGCGCGGCAACTTCCAGCGCCTGATGATGGTCTGGCGGAAGGCCTGCAGCTCGGAGATCGAATCGATCGCCAGCGTGCGGGGCGGCGGGACGCGGCGCACCGCGGGCTTGGTCGCCACGGGTCAGGCGACGGCGCTCGGCGGGCAGAGGATGCCCAGGAAGATCGGCCGCACGTAGAGCTCGGCCACGTTGTCTTGCGTGGCGCTCGGCACCCAGTGCGTGAGGCTGCCGGCCGAGTTGACGAGGCCGCTGGCGACCTGCGCGGCAATCACCGGGTGCAGCGGGCGGATGGAGCCGTCCATCATGCCGTCGACCACCACGTCGGCCAGGCGCTCGGTGAGGCGGCTCATGGTGCGGCGCACGTCGCTGCGGCGCTCGGGGTCGGAGAGGGCGCTGGTCGCGCCCAGGCGCAGGAGCGGCCCTTCGGGTGACAGCTGGAAGCGTGCGAGCGACCGCGAGATCGCGCAGGCGCGGTCCCAGCCCTTGCCCTCGATGCCGTCGGCCAGGCTCAGCGCGCGGCGGATCACGGCGAAGGTGCGCTCGAAGCAGTCGAAGATCAGGTCTTCCTTGTTGTCGTTGTGGTGGTAGAACGAACCCTTGGTCACGTTGAGCTTGGCCGAGATCATGTCGACCGAGGCGCCGCGGTAGCCCTGCTCGTTGACGAGGAAGGAGGCGGCGCGCAGGAAGGCTTCGGCGGTCGCGTCGTCGTTGACGGTGAGGCGCCATTCGCGCTCGGCCTGCGACGGGGCCCACACTGAGCCGGGCGCGGCGCTGCCGTGGATGACGATGTCGCTCACACGCTCGGCGATGTGGGCGTATTCGTCGGTCTCGTAGCGGTCGATCCAGCCACGCACCCAGTGCGCCACCGACAACACCATGTAGGTGCGCGCGGCGAGGTCGGCACGGCCGAGCTGCGCGGTCTGCGGCGTGCGCAGCAGCTCGCGCAGGCGGCGGAACATGTCGTTGTAGGCGTCGGAGACGACCTCGAAATGCGGGCTCGGCAGCGCGCGCATGTCGTTGAAGGTCATCAGCGGGGCATGGGCGCCGTGGTCGATGTCGGCGAAGAGCGCGGCCTGCAGGCGGAAGAACTCGTGCACCCGCGCCTCGATGCCGCTCTTCTGCGCGGCCTGGTCGATCACGTGGCGGATGACTTCGATTGCCCGCAGGAAGCAGGCGGTCGCCAGGTCTTCCTTCTTGCGGTAGTAGTAGGTCACGCTGTTGGTGACCAGCCCCACGCTGGCGGCGATGTCGGCCAGCGTCGCGCCCTTCACGCCGTGCTGGTTGAACAGGTTGGCGGCGGCGCTGAGGATGGCTTCGCGCTTTTCCTGAAAGCGCTGCGTCTGGGCAGGGAGCGTCGCGGACATCGGCGGTTGACGGGAGGGGGGCTTGCGTGCAGCCATGAATTATCCGCCAGCCCCTTCTCCTGTTCTGCCGTGCGCTACGTCAGGCGGCAATCTTTCGCGATTCCGGCATCTGCATCACGACGCCATCGTGCAGGTGGCAGGCCACTGCACGGCCGGCGCCCTTGTCGAGCAGGGCCGGGTCCTTGGTCTTGCAGACGTCCATCGCCTCGGGGCAGCGGGGGTGGAAGCGGCAGCCCGAGGGCGGGCGCAGGGCGCTGGGCACTTCGCCCGTGACCACGATGCGCGGGCGCGTGGCCTCGATCTCGGGGTCGGCCACCGGCACGGCCGACATCAGCGCGCGGGTGTAGGGGTGCATCGGGCGCTGGTAGAGATCGTCTTTAGACGCGATCTCGACGATGCGGCCGAGGTACATCACCGCGATGCGGTGGCTGATGTGGCGCACCACCGCGAGGTCGTGCGCGACGAAGAGGTAGGAGAGTCCCAGGCGCTGCTGCAGCTCGACCAGCACGTTGACCACCTGCGCTTGGATCGACACGTCGAGCGCCGACACCGGCTCGTCGCAGATGATGAGGCTGGGCTCCAGCGCGAGGGCGCGGGCGATGGCGATGCGCTGGCGCTGGCCGCCCGAGAACTCGTGCGGGTAGCGGTCGGCCATGTCGGGCAGCAGGCCCACGGTCTTGAGCAGATTCGCCACACGGTCGCGGCGCTCGGCCTTGGTGCCGACGTTGTAGACCTCCAGCGGCTCGCTCACGATGTCGGCCACCGTCATGCGCGGGTTCAGCGAGCCATATGGGTCCTGGTAGACCATCTGCATGCGGCGGCGGAAGCGCCCGGTGCGCTTGTCCTGCGCGGTGATGTCTTCGCCTTCGAAGAACACCTTGCCTTCTGTGATGTCCTGCATGCGCAGGATGGCCAGGCCCGTGGTTGACTTGCCGCAGCCCGATTCGCCCACCAGGCCGAGGGTCTCGCCGCGGTTGAGCGTGAACGACACGCCGTCGACCGCCTTCACGGCGCCGACCTGCTTGCGCAGCACGGCGCCCGCGTGCACGGGGAAGTGGACCTTCAGGCCCTCGACACGCAGCAGCGGGTCGGACTTGGCGGACAGGGGGGTGGTGCTCATGGGTTGACGGGTTCCGAACGGGCGGGCGACACGGCGGCGGCGTCGCGGATGCAGGCCATGATGTGGTCGGTGCCGACCGTGCGCAGCTCAGGGCGCACCTGCCGGCATTCATCGGTGGCCAGCCGGCAACGTGGTGCAAACGCGCAGCCGGGGGGCAGGCGCGTGAGGTCGGGCGGCGAGCCTTCGATGGGCACCAGGCGTTGCGACGAATCACCGTCCAGGCGCGGCACCGAAGCCAGCAGGCCACGCGTGTAGGGGTGGCTCGGGTTCTTGTAGATGTTGCGGGCCGACGACTGCTCGACGATCCGCCCGCCGTACATCACCGCCACACGGTCGGCATAACGCGCGACGACGCCGAGGTCGTGGGTGATGAGGATCAGCGACGCGTTGGTTTCGCGGCACAGCTCCTTCAGCAGGTCGAGCACCTGGGCCTGCACCGTCACGTCGAGCGCGGTGGTGGGCTCGTCGGCAATGATGAGCCGCGGCTTGCACGCGAGCGCCATCGCGATCATGGCGCGCTGGCGCTGTCCGCCCGAGAACTGGTGCGGGTAGGCGCTGCCCTTCGAGGCCGCATCGGGGATGCGCACCTTGGCCAAGAGTTCGCCCGCGGTCTTCAGCGCCACCTCCCACGCGGTGCCGCGGTGCAAGTTCATCGGCTCGGCGATCTGCTTGCCGACCGTGATGGTCGGGTTGAGCGAGGTCATCGGCTCCTGGAAGATCATCGCGATGCGGTCGCCGCGCACCGCGCGGATCTCCTCGTCGCTCATCTTCACGAGGTCCTTGCCTTCGAAGAGGATCTGGCCGCTCTCGATGCGCCCCGGCGGGTTGGGAATGAGCCGCAGGATCGAAAGCGCCGTGACGCTCTTGCCCGAGCCCGACTCGCCCACGATGGCGAGCGTCTCGCCAGGGGCGACGTCGAAGGAGACGTTGTCGACCGCAGTCACCTCACCGCGCTCGGTGCGAAAGCGCGTGGTGAGGTTGCGGACTTGGAGCAGGGGTTCAGTCAATTGCGTTCCTTTGACGGCATCACTTGCCCATCTTCTTTTTCATTTCCTGGTCGATCCAGATGCGGGAATAGATCGGCCACGGGCGCACCGCGCCTGCGCGCAGCTCGCCGTCGTAGTTCTTCACCCACGGCCACCAGGCCACGTGGTTGTAGGGGGTGGGCAGCCACACGTAGGGCGCCTTCTCGAGGATCTCGCGCGTCATCACCTTGAGGGCGATCTGGCGCTTGCCTTCGTCACGCTCGGCCAGCACCTCGTTCATGCGGCGCTCGAAGGCCGGGTCGTCCCACTGCGAGGGGTTCCAGACCTGGCCCTTGACGAAGTTCTTGCGGATCGACGTCGTCGGGTTGGTGTGGCCGTTGTCCATCAGGTAGAGCGGCGCGTTGGTGCGCGTCGTCATCGCCGACAGGAAGGCCGGGTACTCCATCGGCTGGATCTCGAGCTTGACGCCGATCTTGTCGTAGTAGGCGGCGAGCATCTGTACCAGGTCGGCATGCGTGCCGTTGACCGAGTTGTATTGCACCTTGAAGGTGAAGCCGTTGGGGTAGCCGGCTTCGGCCAGCAGCTGCTTGGCCTTGGTCGGGTTGTAGGTGAAGAGGTCTTGCACGGCCTTGGGCATCGCGCTCAGCGGCTCGAAGTAGCCCACATAGTCCGGGTGCATCGGGAAGCCGAACACTTCGGCGTGCCCGCTGTAGATCGATTTGATGATGGCCTGGCGGTCGACCGCCATGTTCATCGCCTGGCGGACGCGGATGTCGTCGAAGGGCTTGGTGTCGACGCGCATCGCCATGTAGGTGCCGGCCATCGCCAGCGTGCGCGACCACTTGAGCTGCGGCGCCTGCTTCTTCAGGTCTTCCACTTCGCTCGCGCGGATGACTTCGAGGATGTCGAGCTTGCCGGTGCGCAAGAGCGAGTAGCGCGTGGCCTCGTCCTTGATGGTGCGGTAGGTCACCTTGTCGACGAACGGAAGCTTGTACTCCTGGCCGCCTATCTTTTCCTTGTCCCAGTAGATGGGGTTCTTGACGTAGGTGTTGGAGTTGCCGGCCTGGAAGTCCTGCAGCAGGAAGGGGCCGGTGCCGTTGACGTTCTTCCAGTTCGACGCACCGGCTTCCACCACTTCCTTCGGCACGATGGCCGAGTAGTAGCCCCAGCCCCAGCGGTAGTCCCACTCGGCGTTGTAGTGCTTGAAGTTGAAGACGACGGTGTGCTTGTCTTTCGCCGTGACCTTGGCGATGTGGTCGAGGTACTCGGGGATCTTCTTCGGGCTCTTCTGCTGGCGCTCGACCGCGTAGACCACGTCGTCGGCCACGAACTCGCGCGACTTCATCACGCCCGGCTTCTCGGGGTACATCACGCCCTTGCGCAGCTTGATTTCGAGCGTGAGCGGGTCGGTCCACTTCCAGCTCTCTGCCAGCTCGCCGCGGATCGCGTCGCTCGGCAGCCAGGCATCGGCCACGAAGCGGTGCTTGCCGCCGTTCTTGACCGACTTCGACAGGTCACCGGCCCACAGCACCTCGTATTCGGCGCCAGCATCGTGGTTGATCTTCCAGTTGTAGTCGGCCGGGTCCCACGACAGGGCGGAGATGCCCACGTAGACGGTGCCCAGCCGCAGCTCGCCGCCGTATTGCGGCTTGCCTTGGGCGAGGGCGGCGGCAGGCGCCACGGCGATGGCGGCCGCGAGGGCGCCTGCATGCAAGCAACTGCTGAACGTCTTCATGGGCACGTCTCCTGTTGAGGTTGATCTATCGCTTGGGGCCTCTGTCGACTACTACTTCCGAATCACTTCCCCATTTTTTTCTTCAGTTCCTGGTCGACCCAGATGCGGGCGTGGATCGGGCCGGGGCGCTCGGCGCCGGCGCGCAGCTCGCCGCCGTAGTTCTTCACCCACGGCCACCAGCCGGTGTAGACGTAGGGCGAAGGCAGGAAGATGGCGGGCGCCTGCGCGAGGATGATTCGCGTCATCTGGCGCACCTTGACCTGGCGCACGCGCTCATCCGGCTCGGCGAGCACCTCGGCCATCATCTTCTCGATGGTCGGGTCGTAGAACTGCGACGGGTTCCACATCTGGCCCTTGACGAAGCTCTTGCGCAGCGCGGTCGTCGGGTTGGTGTGGCCGAGGAACATGAAGTAGCCCGGGGCGTTCTTCCTGGTCGTCATGGCCGAGAGATACGCGCCGTAGTCGAGCGTCTCGATCTCCATCGTCACGCCCACCTTCTGCAGGTAAGACGCGATCATGGCCAGCAGGTCGGCATCGACGCTGCTGCTGGAGGTCTGCACCTTGAAGCTGAAGCCCTTGGGCAGGCCGGCCTCGGCGAGCAGCTGCTTGGCCTTGGCCGGGTTGTAGGTGTAGAGCTCCTTGATCTCGGGCGGCATGCTCTCGAGCGGCTCGTAGTACCCGGTGTAGTTGACGTGCATCGGGTAGTTGAGCATCTCGCCGTTGCCGCCGAAGTAGCCCTTGATGATGGCCTGCTTGTCCACCGCCATGTTCAGGGCGCGGCGCACGCGCAGGTCGTCCAGCGGCTTGGTGTCCATGCGCAGCGCAATGAAGTTGCCGCCGTTGGCCAGGTACTTGTTCCACTTGATCTGGGGGGCCGAGCGCTTCAGCTCTTCGACCGCGCTCCAGCGCACCGCTTCCAGCATGTCGATCTTGCCGGTGCGCAGCGCCGTCAGGAACGTGGCTTCATCCTTGATGTAGCGGTAGGTGATCTTGTCGACGAAGGGCAGCTTGTATTCCTGGCCGCCGATCTTTTCCTTGTCCCAGTAGTTCGGGTTCTTCGTGAAGGTGAGCGACGCGCTCTGCGTGTAGCTGTCGAACATGAACGGCCCGGTGCCGTTGAGGTTCTTCCAGTCCTTGGCACCGGCGGCCACCACTTCCTTCGGCACGATGGCCGAGTAGTAGCCCCAGCCGAAGCGGTAGTCCCACTCGGCGTTGTATTCCTTGAAGTGGAAGGTGACGGTGTGCTTGTCGTTCGCCTCGACCTTGGTGAGGTGTTCGAAGTAGCCGGGGATCTTCTTCGGGCTCTTGTTGAGGCGGTCGTAGCTCGCGACCACGTCTTCCGCAGTCAGCTCGCGTGCTTCCATCACGCCGGGCCTGGCCGGGAACATCACGCCCTTGCGCAGCTTGACCACCACGCGCATCGGGTTCTGCTCCATCTTCCAGCTCTCGGCGAGCTCGCCGCGCAGCGCGTCGGGTGGCAGCCAGGCGTCGGCGCTGAAGGTGTACTTGCCGCCGTTGCGCTTGGACTTCGTGAGGTCGGCGGAGAAGAGCTGCTCGTAGACGAGGCCGGTGTCCTGGTTGTGCTTCCACGCCCAGTCGGCGTGGTCGGACGACAGCGGCGAGACCGTCACGTAGACGTTGCCGATGTTGAGTTGGCCGCCGTATTGCGGCTTTTCGGCCTGGGCCAGGGCAGCCTGGGAAACGAGCGAGAGGGCTGCAGGAGCGATTGCCAGAGAAGCGATGGCGCGCAGCTGTCGCGCCAAGGTCGTGAGTTGCATGAGCTTCCTAGTGAGAGACGAAGAAGAGAACGGAGGGGCGATCAGCGCGAGCCACGCATGCGCGGGTCGAGCAGGTCGCGCAGGGCATCGCCGAACACATTGGTCGCGTAGACCATCACGGTCAGGCACAGGCCCGGGGCCAGGGCCAGCCACGGGCCCTGGAACATGTAGGTGCGGCCGCTGCCGGAGAGCATGCCGCCCCAGGTGGGAGCCGGTGGCGGCACACCCAGCCCGAGGAAGGCCAGGCCCGACTCGGCCAGGATCACCGTGCCCACGCGCGTCGTGAAGATCACGATCACCACCGGCATCACGTTGGGCAGGATGTGCTTCCACAGGATGCGCAGCGACGAGGCGCCGAGCGACTGCGCCGCGTGCACGTACATGTTCTCGCGCACGGCCACCACCGCGCTGCGCACGATGCGCGAGCCGTCGATGCCCAGCAGCACGCCCAGCGTGATGATGGTCTGCGGCATGCCGGGGCCGAACACCGAGACGACGACGATCAGGATGATGAGGCCGGGGAAGCTCATCCACGCGTCGACGAAGCGCTGCATCACCATGTCGAAGCGGCCGCTCCAGTAGCCGCTGGTCACGCCAATGATGATCGAGATGATGGTGGAGAGCAGCGCCGCCGAGCAACCGATGATCACCGACAGGCGCGCGCCGTAGATGCAGCGCGAGAGCACGTCGCGGCCGAGGTTGTCGGTGCCGAACCAGTGCGCCCACGACGGCGCCTGCAGGCGCTCGATCATGTTGATCTCGTTGTAGCCGTAGGGCGCGAAGAACTCGGCGAAGACGCCCACCACCAGCATGAAGAGCAGCACCAGGCCACCGGCGGTGCCGAGCGGCTTCTGCTTGAAGAGGCGCTTGACGAGGTTGCGCGAGGGCGCGCGCGGCGTGGCGGCCACCGCCGCGACAGTGTTTTCGATCACGGCAGCCATCAGCGGTACCTCACCTTGGGATCGAGCAGGCCATAGCTCAGGTCCACGACCAGGTTGATGAGCATCACCGCCACGCCGACCACGAGGAAGACGCCGGTGATGATGGGGTAGTCACGCTGGTTCACCGCATCGAGCAGCAGCAGGCCCATGCCGGGGATCACGAAGATCTGTTCGATGATCACCGCGCCGCCGATGAGCAGCGGCGCCTGCAGGCCGATCAACGTGACGACCGGGATCAGCGCGTTGCGCAGTGCGTGCCGCATCACGACGAGCGGCTCGGAGAGGCCCTTGGCCCAGGCGGTGCGGATGTAATCCTGCCGCAGCACCTCGAGCATCATGGTGCGCGTGAGGCGCATGGTGATGGCCGAGAGCGCAGCGCCCAGGATGATCGCCGGGATGATCATCTGCTTGAGGTTCTGGATCGGGTCGGTGAAGAAGGGCACGTACTCCACCTCGGGCGACCAGCCCCACCAGATCGACGGGAACACCATCACCATCGTGCCGATCCAGAAGCTCGGCACCGCGAGCAGGAGGATGGAGAACGAGCGGCCGACGTAGTCGCCCGCGGTGTCCTGGCGGATCGCCGAATACACGCCGATGGGAATGGCGATCAAGAGGCCGACGATCAGCGCCAGCAGCCCGAGTTCGAAGGTCACCGGCATGCGCGCCTTCAGGAATTCGGTGACGGGCGAGTTCTGCCACAGCGAGCTGCCGAGGTCACCGCGGAAGATGATGTTCGACACCCAGGTGACGTACTGCTCCCACATCGGCTTGTCGAGGCCGAGGGCCGCCACGACCTGTTCGCGGCTCTTGCTGTCGGCCGCCACGTCGTTCTGGCTCAGCATCATGTCGATGATGTCGCCGGGGATCAGCCGCACCGTGATGAACACGATGAGGCTGGCGAAGAAGAGGGTCGGCAGCAGCGACAGCACGCGCCGGATCACATAGCCGCGCATCAGCTCTGCTCCTCACTCACGATGGCGTTCTGCCACCATACCCATTCTTCTGCGTGTCGGAATTCAGTTTGCATTCGCCTGCCTTGGTGTTCTTGCAGCTTTTTGCTGCGAAGCCGGGCGAATCATCCACTGAAGAAGATTCGAAGTCTCGCAGGGCAAACACTTAGCTGCCCTCGGTGTACGGGGTATTGCGGATGCATACCCAAGATTCGAAATCCGGGAAAACGCGAACAGGCGCGATGGAACTCACCGCGCTTTGCCGGACTCTGGCGCGTGCTTGTTCGATCGTGCTATTCCGCAGGGCGGGCCGCGGTGCGCGCGGGCCAACCGAAGAGCAGGCCGCGCAGTGCGGTGACGAAGGCGAGCGGCTGGTCGACCATCAGGTGGTGGCGTGCGGCGGGGATCTCGATGCGCGGTGTGCCAACGGGTGACAGCCCGGCGATGTAGGCCAGGATGTCGGCGTCGAACAGCATCGACTGCGCGCCCCACACGATGGCCACTGGGCACTGCAGCGCGTGGAAGTCGGGCAGCGGGTTTTCCATCCGCATGTCGCGCCACTGGAAAGGATCGAAGCGCCAGGTCCAGCCTTCGCCCTGGCCTCCTTCGAGCGGAGCCTTCTTTAAAGACGTGCGTGCGATGTGATCGGCGATGTAGAGGTTCTTGCAGACCTGGGGTGGCGCGAAGCGAAAGCGCGCCAGGGCCGAAGGCAGCGTCTCGTAGACGCGGTTGGGGCGAGGCTCCAGCCCGGCCGGGCCGGGGCCACGGCGCGCTTTGCGCATCTCGGGTGACATGACGGGGCAGTCGACCAGCACGAGGCCGCCCACTGCCTTGCCGGCGCGCGCGCTGTAGCGCAGCGCGGGAAAGCCGCCGAACGAATGCGCCACGACCACCGGCTTGGTCTTGCTCTCGAACATGCCCGCAGCCTCGGCCACGGCTGCCACCTCTTCCGACAGCAGCTCGATGGAATAGCTGTCGCGCCAGTCGGAGCCGCCCATGCCCGACCACGACATCGCGACCACGCGGAAGTCGTCGGCGAAGAAGGGCGCGATGAAGCTGTACCAGTCGGCATGCGCGCGGTTGCCGTGCAGGAGCACGAGGCCGGGCTTGCCGAGCTCGCCCCAGGTGAGCGTTTCGATGCGCGCCCCCTTCACCTCGACGAAGCTGCGCGCGGGCTCGCGTCTCAGGGCCTTGTCGAACCAACTCGGCGCCTCGGGTTTCTCCCCTTTGAACGGTGCCAGTGGTGATTGAATGTTGAGTTCCTTGGAGCTTTCGGCGGTCATGGGCGATGGCGGGATCGGTTGCGAATCTGGAAAGACAGGTATGCGCCGGCACCGTGCGACGCATGTCGCAGACGAGACTTGAGACTGTCGTGCTCTCGTCTATAAACGCGCCCATGGGGCCGCGTTCTCCGTGGCGGTACAGATTGATCTTAGAAAATTCAGTCTGCCAGAGAATCTCGACGCGTGCCACGGGGCGGCCCCGAGTCCACAACTCACTTTGGAGAGAAGCGAATGAATTTCTCGATGTCCGAACGCCAGATCTACTGGCGCGACCGCGTGGTCGACTTCATGAACAAGTACGTGTACCCCGCGGTGCCCACCTACTACGAGCAGATGAAGGGCTTCGGCACCAACCGCTGGCAGGTCGTGCCGGTGGTCGAGGAGCTCAAGGCCATCGCCAAGAAGGAAGGCCTGTGGAACCTCTTCCTGCCGAAAGATTCTCTGCCCGAAGACAGCCCCTACCGCGGTGCCGGCCTCACCAACCTCGAGTACGCAATGTGCGCGGAAGAGATGGGCAAGGTGGGCTTCGCCTCTGAAGTCTTCAACTGCTCGGCGCCCGACACCGGCAACATGGAAGTGCTGGCGCGTTATGCGAACGACGCGCAGAAGAAGATGTGGATGGAGCCTCTACTTGACGGCAAGATCCGCTCGGCCTTCCTGATGACCGAGCCCGCCGTGGCCTCGTCCGACGCCACCAACATCGCGCTCGAGATCAAGCGCGACGGCGACCACTACGTGCTCAACGGCCGCAAGTGGTGGTCGTCCGGCGTGGGCGACCCGCGCTGCAAGATCGCCATCGTGATGGGCAAGAGCAACCCCGACGCGCCCTCGCACGCCCAGCAGTCGCAGATCCTCGTGCCGATGGACACCCCGGGCATCACCGTGCTGCGCATGCTGCCGGTGTTCGGCTTCGACGACGCACCGCACGGCCACGCCGAAGTGGTGTTCAAGGATGTGCGTGTGCCGCTTGAGAACCTGCTCCTCGGCGAAGGCCGCGGCTTCGAGATCGCGCAGGGCCGCCTCGGCCCGGGCCGCATCCACCACTGCATGCGCACCATCGGCAGCGCCGAAGTGGCGCTCGAGAAGATGATGAAGCGCCTGCAGTCGCGCGTGGCCTTCGGCAAGCGCATCATCGACCAGTCGCTGTGGGAAGAGCGCATCGCCACCGCCCGCATCGACATCGAGATGACGCGCCTCCTGTGCCTGAAGGCGGCCGACATGATGGACAAGGTCGGCAACAAGGTCGCCCGCCTCGAGATCGCGATGATCAAGGTCGCCGCCCCGCGCATGGCGCTCAAGATCATCGACGACGCGATCCAGGCGCATGGCGCCGGTGGTGTGTCGGAAGACTTTGGCCTCGCCAAGCAATACGCCAGCATGCGCACGATGCGCCTGGCCGACGGCCCCGACGAAGTGCACAACCGCGCCATCGCCCGCTGGGAGATGGGCAAGTACCGCGCCCCGAAGTCGGCCTGATGGTCTGATGCTCTCGCGCCCGCCTGCCGGCGGGTGTGAACAAGGGCGCAGGGGAGCGAATCCTCTGCGCCCTTTTTGCGCAATGTGTGCGGTGGATCACCCCGCCAATGTGCCTTTGGTGGCATGGTGCGCGGTGTTGGGCGCCGCCCGTGTGGCGCACCCGGAACTGTTGGGTTGATCGTGTGAAGAAAACGCCGGAGGGTCCGGTTCAGCGACCTGTGGAGGGGCAGGTGCGCGGGGCATTCGAGGCCAGCATGGAAGTGGCGTGGGTGGACCGTGCGTTCTGGATCCTCCCGCGCATGACGGCCCTCAACATCTTCGTGGCCGTGGTGCTGATGCCGTGGTTCTGGCCCCTGCTGCCCACGAACGTGCTCGCCGCGTGGCTCGCGGCCCTGGGGGTCTTCGTCGTGTCGCGCGTGTTGGCGATCCGCCACCTGAAGCGCTGGCGCGCCGACCCTCAACGCAAGGCCGAAGGCTCCTACAACCGCTTCTTCCTGCTGGCCGTGGTGTCGGGTGTGTACTGGGGCATCACCGCCTGGCTGCTGTTCCCCTACGGCGGCGCGAAGGAGCAGATGCTGCTCGGCTTCGTGCTCTACGGGCTGTGCGTGCTCAACTCGTATCACATCTCGATGAAGTACTACGCCTTCGAGGCGCACTTCTTCTGCTCTCTGATGCCGATGGTCGCGCACATCGCGCTGGGGGGTGATGCCTCGAGCATCCTGATCGCGCTGACCCTGCTCGTGATCGTGGGCGGCACGGGCTTCCTGTCGCGCTTCTACCTGATGAACTTCCGCAAGCTCGGCGAGGGCATGATGTGGCAGATGGGCCAGGAGAAGGCCGCAGCCGACGAAGCCCGCCGCGCGGCCGACGTGGCGCGGCACGAGGCCGAGGTGGCCAACCGCGCCAAGACCCAGTTCTTCGCCGCCGCGAGCCACGACCTGCGCCAGCCGCTGCATGCGATGGGCCTCCTCGCCGAGGCCTTGAGCCAGCGCAGCCACGACAAGGAACTCGCCCCCCTCGTGGCCAGCATCAACGGCTCGGTCGATGCGCTCGAAGGGCTCTTCTCCGAGCTGCTCGACATCACCAAGATCGACAGCGGCGCCGTCACCGTGTCACCCGAGCACTTTGCGGCGGGCGAGATCTTCCGCAAGCTGCGCCTGCACTTCGAGCCGGTGGCGTTCGACAAGGGCCTGTCGCTGCGCTTTCGCGGCGGGGATAAGTTGCTTCACGCCGACCCGGTGCTCGTCGAGCGCATCCTGCGCAACCTCGTCTCCAACGCCGTGCGCTACACCCATGACGGCAGCGTGCTCGTGAGCTGCCGCCGCCGCGGCCAGCAGGTGCGGCTGCAGGTGTGGGACACCGGCGTCGGCATTCCTGAGAACGAGCGCGAGCGCATCTTTGAAGAGTTCTACCAGGTGGCCGACACCCAGGCGCAGGTGCCGCAGGATCGCAAGGGTCTGGGCCTCGGCCTTTCCATCGCGCGGCGTCTGGCCTCGCTGATGGACGCGCCGCTGGCCCTGCGCTCCGAGCCCGGCCGTGGCTCGGTCTTCACGATCGATCTGCCGGTGGGCGATGCCTCGCAGGCGCATGCGCTCCACGAGCCGTGCGGCCCGGCGGCCTCGGCGCGGGCGCTGGTCGGCCGAACGATCGTGGTGGTGGACGACGACGCCACGATCCGCGCGGGCCTCAAAGCGCTGCTCGAAGGCTGGGGCGCAGAAGTGCAGGCCTTCGGCAACTTGCAGGGGGTGCGAAACTGGGCCGCGCAGGCGGATGCCGTGCGGCCCGACCTGCTGATTGCCGACTACCGCCTCGACGGCCTCCACACCGGCGTGGAGGCCATCACGGCGGTGCGGGGGCGTTTCGATGGCGACCTGCCCGCCATCATGATCACCGGCAGCCTGGCTGGCGATCTCGACAGCGAGTCTGCCGACCACGATTTCCAGCTGCTGCTGAAGCCGGTGGCACCTCACAAGCTGCGGGCGCTGGTGAACTTCGCGTTGGCGGGCGCCGAAGGCCCTCGCGCCGCCGTGCTCACCACTAGTACTTAGTCGCGCTCCAGGTGCCCGTTAGCGTGGCGTTGTGCGACCAGTTGCCTGTGGCGTTGGCCGGCGCGAACTGGCCGCTGAAGCTGGTGTTGTAGCTCGGGATGGTGAAGCTCGCCACGCCGTTTTGGAGTACCGTCCCGATGGTCATGGCGCCCGCGGGTGACTGGCACGCACCGATGAGATCTCCGGCCGCATCCACCACCACGGCTTCGCATCGGCTATGCGTGCCCGCGTTTAGCTGCCACACGCCCATGAAGGGCGAGGGCACCGTGAAGCTTGGGTTCGGGGCAGCGAGGCGCAACGTGTCGGCCAGCGCGCTGAAGGCTCTGCGGTTCATCTGGGTGATGGTGTAGATGGGCGGGACGGTCGTGGCCGACATAGGCGGCGTCGCCTTGTATATGCGCCCCTGATGCTCGGTCAGCACTTGGTTGCCCAGGAAAGGGGCGGCGACCTCCGGCATCGGGTCGACGCGAAGGCTCGGCACAGTGCCACTCAAGATGCCCGCTACCAGCGGTGCCGAACCCGCCGGCCTGCAGTTCTCCGAGCTCGGCGGGCCGCCGAACGCGTGGTCGCACAGCTCGAAATGGATGGCGCTGCCGGCGCTGTCGAAGGTGGCGCGCAAGTCGGCGTCGACACAGGTGCGGATGCCGAGGGCGTTGGTCGAGAACTGGGTCCAGCAACTCTGGCCACTGCCCCATGCATCCACCCACGCGCGCGCACGGCTGCCGATGAGCGCGGTGTTTTGCTCCGTCACGGGTGTGCCTGAGGCTAGTCGCGGGTAGGCTGCGATGAGCGCGGCCACGCTGGGCTGGTTCACCGGTACACGGTCAGAGTCGGACAGGTACTGGGCAGGACTCGCCATTTGCGCATATCGAAGGGTTCGCAGTCGTGCGCCGGCCGGCATCGTGCCGGGTGGGACGAAGCCGGCCGGGAGGTTGATGGTGGCGAAGGTGTTTCCATTGGTGCTGGCAGCGGTGCGGGCCACTGCGGCCGAGACGGTTTGTCCGCCGACGTCTTCGTCGTGGGCCGATGCAATGCTGAGATGGCCCGTGGGGGACAGCGCGACGAAGGGATTGCCCGTCGTCTGCGGGTACGCAAACGCATCGAACATGTTCAGCATCCAGCCCGATGGTGTCAGCACCCACCGGAAGTCGGACGAGAAAATCGGTCTCCGTTGTGAGTCCCGGACCTCCCGCGAGAAGCTGTATTCCGACTGAAGGCCCGTTGCAGGGTCGACGCTCCCCGTCGAGTACGAATAGCCCAGGTAGTGATTCGTGGCGTCTGTGTAGTAGAACGAGTCGACGTAGTAGTCGGTGCCCGCAGATGCCGAGGGCCCAACACGCAAGGGCGTGCCGTTCTGCAGTTGATGCACGATGAAGGCGGCCAGCGTTTCGTGCCAGGCGCGCTGTACGCCAGCGGAGAGCGTGCGGTGGTCGCCGTAGAGGCTGCTGACATCGACCTGGAGTTGGCGGGCGACGGCGGTCTCGACGGCCTGCCGCGCCATGCCTTGCGAGATGCCGACCTGAACGAGCGTGGTGATGGGTGTGATGAACTCCGGCCGGGAGACGGGAGCTTTCAATGTGTACGCAGCGCCCGATCCGGCAGGCACTTGTGCGAGGAGTGCGGCGCCCTCGCCTTGTGTCGATGGCAACCCGGTCAAACGATAGGCGCCGGTGCCACTTGTGAGGGTGGTGGGTTCGCCGGCATCGCAGTCGCCGTCCTGGTTGCTGTCGTAGCAGACCGTTGCCGGCGCGGACGTCGCGGCGGGCAGGTGCACGACGCCGGTAACTTCCGTCCGCGCAGGCGGCGGAGGGGCCGCCCCAGCCGAGTCGCCACTGCCGCCGCCTCCACCGCAGGCAGATGCCGTCAACACGGCAGCGCTCAACAGAGCCAGGTGGTACGACCTGGCGCATGTGCTTGGAGACATTGCTCCCTCCTCAATGAATGTTATGCATGCGCTCGACGCGCGCCGCGAATTCTGAGGGAGAGCGCGGTCTAGGGGCTGTCGCGTTTACGCGCTGTCAGACCCCTTGCCCATGGGGTTGCGTGGGCGGTCGCCCGAGATCAGCTCGACGCCGCCATCGCCTTGCCCACCTCGTTGCGGCCTTGCTCGCTGCCGCTTTGCGGCACGACCTCATCGTCGCGCGACGAGATCGCTTCGAACTGCGCGGCCACCTGGTCGTCGGCATCGGCACCGGTGCCGATGTGCGTGCCGAGCGTCATGGTCACGTAGCTGCGGGCGAAGGTGCCTGCGCCGGCGTTGAGGATCACGCGCGTCGGCGCGTCTTCGCTCACGAGGTAGAGCAGGCCGGGCGTCACGGCCGCGGGTGCCAGCTTGTCGAGCACGACCTGCGGCATCAGGCCTTCGGTCATCGCGGTGGCGGCGGTCGGGGCCAGGCAGTTGACCTTCACGTTGTCTTTGGCGCCTTCGAGCGAGAGCGTCTGCATCAGGCCGACGAGCGCCATCTTGGCGGCGCCGTAGTTCGACTGGCCGAAGTTCCCGAAGAGGCCCGACGACGAGGTGGTGTTGACGATGCGGCCGTACTTCTGGGCGCGCATGATGTCCCACACTGCCTTGGTGCAGTACACGGCGCCCATGAGGTGCACGTCGACCACGAGCTTGAAGTCGGCCATTTCCATCTTCGAGAAGCTCTTGTCGCGCAGGATGCCGGCGTTGTTGACGAGGATGTCGACACGGCCCCAGGTGTCCATCGTCGTCTTGACCATGGCCTGCACCGCGTCGAAGTCGGTCACCGAGCACGACACCGCGATGGCCTGGCCGCCGGCAGCCTTGATCTCGTCGGCCACGGTCTGTGCGCCAGGGCCCAGGTCGTTCACCACCACCTTCGCGCCACGCTGGGCGAGCGCGAGTGCGTGCTCGCGGCCCAAGCCGCCACCTGCGCCTGTCACGATCGCGACACGGCCGTCAAAGCTAATGCTCATAGTCCTCTTTCCAACAATCTGGTATGTTTTCCGAGGCTCAGAAAAAGGCCCTGTTTCACAGGGCAAATCATCACTCGGAGACAAGGGTTTAGAAAAGTCGGTTGGTCGCCTCACGCACCTGCGTGGCCCAACCCTCGAAGCCCCTCCATTTAACCAGCAAGGAAGCTCTCATGTCGTTGTTCGATCTCACAGGCAAGGTCGCCGTCATCACCGGCTCGTCGCGCGGCATCGGCAAGGCGATCGCCGAGCGCATGGCCGAACAGGGCGCCAAGGTCGTGATCTCGTCGCGCAAGCCCGAGCCCTGCGCCGAAGTGGCCGCGGCGATCAACAAGGCGCACGGTGCGGGCTCGGCGATCTCGATCCCGGCCAACATCTCGTCGAAGGACGACCTCAAGCACCTCGTCGACGAGACCACGAAGCAGTTCGGCAAGGTCGACATCGTGGTGTGCAATGCCGCGTCGAACCCGTACTACGGCCCGCTCGCCGGCATCGAAGACGACCAGTTCCGCAAGATCCTCGAGAACAACGTGATCGCCAACCACTGGCTGATCAACTTCGCCGCGCCGCAGATGATCGAGCGCAAGGACGGCGCGATCATCATCGTGTCGAGCATCGGCGGCCTGCGCGGCTCGCCGGTGATCGGTGCGTACAACATCTCCAAGGCAGCCGACTTCCAGCTCGCGCGCAACCTCGCGGTGGAGTACGGCCCGCACAACATCCGCGTGAATTGCATTGCGCCGGGCCTCATCAAGACCGACTTCGCGAAGGCCCTGTGGGACAACCCCGAGACCTTGAAGCGCTCGACCGCCAACGCCCCGCTACGCCGCATCGGCGAGCCCGACGAGATCGCCGGCGCGGCCGTGTTCCTCGCCTCCAAGGCCGGCTCGTTCATGACGGGCCAGGCGCTCGTCATCGACGGTGGCGTGACCATCTGATCCCATCGGAGCAACGCATGACGACTGCGACTGCAGAGAAGCCCGAGCTGAAATCCTTCCGCGAGGAAACGCGCGCCTGGCTGGAGCAGAACTGCCCGCCCGAGATGCGCAAGCCCGTGACCAGCGAAGACGATGTCTGCTGGGGCGGCCGCAAGTGGAAGTTCTCGTCCGACGCCCAGAAGGTGTGGCTGGAGCGCATGGCCGCCAAGGGCTGGACGGTGCCGACCTGGCCCAAGGAATACGGCGGTGGTGGCCTCACGGGCGAGCAGGCCAAGATCCTCGCGCAGGAGATGCGCGCGCTGAACTGCCGCGCCCCGGTGCAGAGCTTCGGCATCTGGATGCTCGGCCCGGCGCTCCTGAAGTTCGGCACGCACGAGCAGAAGCTCGAGTTCCTGCCACCCATCGCGCGCGGCGAGATCCGCTGGTGCCAGGGCTACTCGGAGCCCAACGCCGGCTCCGACCTGGCCTCGCTGCAGACCAAGGCAGAAGACAAGGGCGATCACTTCATCGTCAACGGCCAGAAGATCTGGACCAGCTACGCCGACAAGGCCGACTGGATCTTCTGCCTCGTGCGCACCGACCCGCAGGCGAAGAAGCACACCGGCATCAGCTTCGTGCTTTTCGACATGGCGACGCCGGGTGTCACGACCAAGCCCATCCTGCTGATCTCGGGCAAGTCGCCGTTCTGCGAAACCTTCTTCGACAACGTGCGCGTCGAGAAGAAGAACCTCGTGGGCACGCTCAACGCCGGCTGGGACGTGGCCAAGTACCTGCTCACGCACGAGCGCGAAATGATCGGCGGCATCGGCGACCGTGGCGCGGCCAAGCCGCTCGGCGTGTTCGCGCTGGAGCAGGTGGGCGCCGATGCGCAAGGTCGCGTCGCCGACCCGGTGCTGCGTGCCCAGATCGCGCAGTTCGAAGTCGACGAGGCCGCGTTCCGTTTGACGATGGAGCGCGCGATGGACATGGCGCGCGCCGGCCAGGGCAACCCGGCCTTCAGCTCGGTGCTCAAGTACTACGGCGCCGAGCTCAACAAGCGCCGCCACGAATTGATGATGCAGGCCGGCGGCAGCGATGCGCTCGATTGGGAAAGCCCGCGCTCGCGCGAAGGTGCGCTGGCCCGTGCGTGGCTGCGCACCAAAGGCAACTCCATCGAAGGCGGCACGAGCGAGGTCCAGCTCAACGTCATCGCCAAACGCATCCTGAACCTTCCCGGAGCCTGAACACGATGGCACTCGTCCTCACTGAAGAACAAGGGATGCTGCGCGACAGCGCAAAGTCCTTCCTCGCCGACAACGCCCCTGTTTCCGAACTGCGCAAGCTGCGCGACACCCGAAGCGCCGACGGTTTCAACCGCGGGCTGTGGAAGCAGTTCGCCGAGATGGGCTTCACCGGCGTCCTGATCCCCGAAGACCTCGGCGGCACGGGCCTCGGCCTCGTGGAAGCCGGCGTGGTGATGGAGGAGATCGGCCGCAACCTCACGGCCTCGCCTTTCCTCGCCTCCAGCGTGGTCGCGGCCACGGCGCTGCTCGCGGCCGGCACCGACGCACAGAAGCAGGCCACGCTGCCCAAGATCGCCTCGGGCGAGCTGATTGCAACCGTCGCCGTCGACGAGCACAGCAAGCACAACCCGCGCAACACCGCGCTCAAGGCCGAGAAATCGGGCAGCGGCTACACGCTCGACGGCAGCAAGACCTTCGTGCTCGACGGCCACGTGGCCGACCTCTTCATCGTCGCGGCCCGCACCGGCGGCGCGAAGGGTGATCTCGCGGGCGTGACGCTCTTCCTCGTCGATGCGAAGACGAGCGGCGTGAAGGTCGAGCGGGTGGTGATGGTCGATGCCCACAACGCCGCACGCATCACCTTCGACAAGGTCGCCGTGCCCGAAAGCGCCGTGCTCGGCAAGGTCGGCGAAGGCCTCGTGCCGCTCAATGCCGCGCTCAGCGCCGGCCGTGTGGCTGCGTCGGCCGAGATGCTCGGCATCGCCGACGAGGTGTTCACCCGCACGGTGAACTACCTCAAGGAGCGCCAGCAGTTCAACAAGATCATCGGCGAGTTCCAGGCGCTGCAGCATCGCGCTGCGCACCTCTACTGCGAGATCGAGTTCACCCGATCGGCGGTGCTCAAGGCCCTGCAGGGGCTGGACGAAGGCACGCCCACCGCCATCGGCCTCGCCTCGGTCGCCAAGGCCAAGGCCGGCACGACGGTTACGCTCGCGGTGCAGGAAGGCGTGCAGATGCACGGCGGCATCGGGATGACCGACGAGTTCGAGATGGGCTTCTTCATGAAGCGCGCGCGTGTGCTGCAAGAACTCTTCGGCGACGCGACCTACCACGCCGATCTGCTGGCCCAACTGAAGAAGTACTGAGCGATGACGACGTCACCGGAACCGAAACCCTGGCCGGTGATGTCGCTGGCCGAGGCCCACGCGTTGATGACGGCGCCAGGCACGCAATTCGAGATCGAGGAGGTCTCGATCCGCGGCGTGCCCACGCGCGTGTGGAAGAACGCGCCAGCCACGCTGCGCGACATCTTCCTCGCCGGCCGTTCGCACGGCGGCAAGACCTTCCTCGTCTACGAAGACGACCGCGCCACCTTCGAGAGCTTCTCGCGCGCCGCGCTCGCCATCGCGCACGCGCTGCTGCGCGATGGCGTGAAGAAGGGCGACCGCGTGGCCGTGGCGATGCGCAACCTGCCGGAGTGGCCAGCGGCCTTCTTCGGCGCGGCGCTCACCGGCGCCATCGTCACGCCGCTCAACGCCTGGGGGCAGGGCGCCGAGCTCGAATACGCGCTCAACGATTCGGGCGCCAACGTCGTCTTCCTCGACGGCGAGCGGCTCGATCGCCTGGCCGACGGTCACCTCGGCAACTGCAAGGCACTGACGCGCGTCTACGTCACGCGAGACACCCGCGCCCACGCCGATGCCCGAGTGCATCGCCTGGAAGAGATCACCGGCGCCGTCAACGATTGGGGCCGCCTGCCCGAGCTGCCGCTGCCCGACGTCAGCCTCTTGCCCGACGACGACGCCACCATCTTCTACACCTCGGGCACCACCGGCGCGCAGAAGGGCGCGCTCGGCACGCAGCGCTGCACCGGCACCACCGTCTTCGCCGGCCTCTTCTCGGGCCAGAGGGCGTTCATCCGCAAGGGCGAGCCGGTGCCCGACCCCGCCGCGCGCACGCTGCAGCGCGCCTCGCTCGTGGCGATCCCGTTCTTCCACACCACCGGCTGCCAGTCGATCCTGGCCGGCGCGCTTTACGGCGGCAGCAAGCTCGTCACCATGCACCGCTGGGACGTGGAGCAGGCGATGGACCTCATCGAGCGCGAGCAGATCACCGTCGCCGGCGGCGTGCCCACCATCGCGTGGCAGATCCTCGAGCACCCGAACCGCGAGCGCTACAACCTGTCGACGCTGGAGAGCGTGGCCTACGGCGGCGCGCCGGCTTCGGCCGAGCTCGTGCGGCGCATCAAGCAGGTGTTTCCCGCCGCGTCGCCCGGCAGCGGCTGGGGCATGACCGAGACCAGCGCCACCTTCACCCACCACAGCGGCGAAGACTACGTGCGCAAGCCCGACAGCGCCGGCCCCTCGATCCCGGTCGGCGAGCTGCGCATCGTGGGCGAGCAGGGCGAGACCCTGCCCGCAGGCGTGGTGGGCGAGCTGTGGGCCAAGGGCCCGCACGTGGTGAAGGGCTACTGGAACAAGCCCGAGATCAGCGCCGAGACCTTCACCGACGGCTGGGTGAAGACCGGCGACCTCGCCTACCTCGACGACGAGGGCTGGCTCTACATCGTCGACCGCAAGAAAGACATGCTCATCCGCGGCGGCGAGAACATCTACTGCACCGAAGTCGAAGGCGTGCTCTACGAGCACCCGGCGGTGATGGACGCCAGCGTGGTCGGCCTGCCGCACAAGCAGCTGGGCGAGGAGCCCGGCGCGGCCGTCACGCTCAAGGCGGGCGCCGAGGCCAGCGAAGAGGAGCTGCGCGCCTTCGTGGCCGAGCGGCTGGCGCGCTTCAAGGTGCCGGTGCGCATCCTCGTGCTCGACGAGACCTTGCCGCGCAATGCCAACGGCAAGATCCTCAAGAAGGAAGTGAAGAAGCTTCTCGGCGTGGGCTGACCGGCACGGCCATCTTCGGCATCGGCTGTGCCGGCACGCTGGCGAGGAAACGGTCGAGCAGCCGGTTGACCGTGTCGGGGTCGTCGAGATGCGGCCAGTGGCTGGTGCCGGTGAGCCGCTCGCGCGGCACCTGCGGCAGGAGCAGGTGCAGGGCGCTTGCCGTTTCGCCATGCACCGTGTCGATGAGCAGCGCGGGCCCGCGGAAGGTCGCGAGCGCAGGCGAGGGGTCGTAGGCGAAGCCGGCCGCGATCAGGGCCTTGGAGTCCTTGCGAGACAGCCGGCGCATGTCGGCGTTGAGCATGGCCTTGACCGGCGGGCGGGCACCCTGCGTCATCGAAGGCCAGTAGTCGGCCATGACGCGGGGGTAGTCCTGCTCCAGCGCGTTCAGCACTTCCTGTGAGATGTCGACGGGCGTCGGGCCCGGGGTCGCCACGAGCACCAGCCCGGCCAGGCGCTCAGGGTGCTGGGCGGCGTAAGCCGCGGCCGCCCCACCACCCAGGCTGTGGCCGACGAGCACGAAGCGCTGCAGGCCCAAGGCATCGGCTGCGGCGGCGATGTCTTGCGCGAGCGACGGGATGCTGTAGTCGAGGTCGGCTGGCGCGGCCGAGCCGCCGTGCCCGCGCAGGTTGAGTGCGATGGCGCGCCGATGCCGCCGCAGGTGCGCGAGCTGCGCCGCCCAGTGCGCGCTGGTGCCGGCATACGAGTGCACGAAGAGCACCGGCACGCCGCCCTGGCCCCCGTCGTCGACGACGAGCCGGCCCGCGTTGCCGGCAATCACGGTGCGGCCACGGTGGCGGATGAGCTGGTGCGCGATACCGGCCGCCGCGACCGCGAGCGCGCCGGCGAGGGTGACCCACGCGGAACGGGAAAGACGAAGTGCTTGTGCCATGACGATCTCCTCGGTGACAACAACCCGAGTCGCCACGGTAGGCGTTGCAGCGGCCGCGATCTGTAGGACAAGCTCGGCTTTTCAGGCCGGCCGTGTCGCGCGCGAAGCCTCAGCGGCCGTCAACCATCGACCGGGTTCGCCGGCGTGTCGAGCAGGCGCTGGTAGAAGGCGAGGTCGAGCCAGCGGCCGAACTTGAAGCCCGCCTGGCGGATGGTGCCGGCGTGCTCGAAGCCCATGCTCTCGTGCAGGGCGATGCTGCCGGCGTTGGTGGCATCGATGCCGCCGATCAGCGTGTGCACCTGGCGCTCGCGTGCCGCGTCGACAATGGCCTGCAGCAGCGTGCGGCCCAGGCCCTGGCCGCGGTGGTCCTTGTGCACGTAGATGGAATGCTCGACCGAGTACTTGTAGGCCGGCCAGGCGCGGAAGGTGCCGTAGCTCGCAAAGCCGAGCAGCGTGCCGGCCTCGTCTTCGCAGCCGATCACCGGGAAGCCGTTGGCACGCTTGGTGGCGAACCACGCCACCATCGACTCGGGGGCACGCGGCTTGTAGTCGTAGAGCGCCGTCGAGGTGACGATCGCCTCGTTGAAGATGTCGAGGATGGCGCCGGCGTGGCGTGCTTCGGTGCAGTCGACGAGTTTCATGGGTGCCCCATCTCAAGGTTTGCTCAGCGTTTGGACAGGCCGTTCAGCACCATGTCGAGGTACTGCTCGACCACCTGCACCGCGCTGAGCGGGCCGCCCGGCTTGTGCCAGCGCGGCAGGTAGTTCACGCCCGAGAGCAGCAAGCGCGTGGCGAGGGCGGGGTCGATGTCGCGCAGCGCGCCTTGCGCCACCGCGTCGCTTACGCACTGGCGCAACAGGCGCTCGAAGCGGTCGCGTTCGGGCACCACGGCCTGGCGCTGCTCGGGGTCGAAATTCGACCAGAAGGTGTTCGACGAGCTGATCCAGCCCGCGCGGTCGCGGTCGATGTGCTCGGCGCTGCACAGCAGGAAGACGCGGATCTTCTCCAGCGGGTCGGAGACGGCGGCGACCGCCGTCGTCACGCGCTCGACGAGCGCCGCCATGCGCCCGGCCACTACGCGCTGGAAGAGCGCTTCCTTCTCGGGGAACCAGTAGTACAGCGCCGCCTTGGTGATGCCCGCCTGCTCGGCGATGTCGCGCAGCGAGGTGCCTTCGTAGCCCTTCTGCGCGAAGAGGCTGGCGGCGATGGTCACCAACTGCTCTTCGCGCATCCCGCCTTCTGCGGGGGCGGGCTTGCGGGCGTTGGCGGGGGTCTTCTTGGCGGGCATGGTGCGCTCGGGCGAGCCTGGAATCGGGCGCCGGGATGATATCGACAAGCCCGCGCGGCCCCGGCTACAGCACCCGCCGCACCCCGGGCAGGCGCAGTAACAGACCCGCCATCAGGTAGCACGCGACACAGGCGAGGCTGCCGGTGACGGCAAACTTCAGCAGCGCGGGGGCCTGCACGCCGCGCCATGCGAGCGCGATGGCCACCACCGGCAGTGGGTGGATCACATACATCGCGTAGGCGCGGCGCGACAGGCGCTGCCACAGGGGTGACGAGGCCACGTTCGCACGCTGCGCACGGGCGAGCAGCACGAGGATCACGCCCCAGGCGACGAACGGCTCCCAGAATGCGTAGAGCACGGCCGGGCAGGTTCCAGCCGCCCATCGGGTTGCCTTGGAACAGCGGCACTGCGTCTTTCAACAGGGCGAGGGGTGCAAGCAGCGGCACCGTGCACCAGGCGATGCGGCGCCATCTGCGCACTTGCGGCTCGGGCATCCGGTCCAGCCAGCCGTGCTGGGCTGCCAGGTTCCCGGCCACGTAGAGGATCGTGTAGCCCGCGAAGTAGCCGAGTTGCAGGCCCCACCAAGTGGTGCCGACCGGCCACACGAGTCGCAACGCGAACGCCGCCGCGCCGCACACGAGCGCCGCCGCGAGCAGCTGCCGGTCGGACGGCGGGGGTCGTGTGCCCCGCTGCGGCCACCCCGCCACGCGGTGCACCAGCAGCGAGGCGAGGGCCATGATCAGCAGGGCGGTCGCAAACCACAGTGGCCCCTGCTCGAAGACACCGCGCTGCCACAGCGCGGCCAGCACCTGCGTGAAATCGCGTTCGCGCAGCGTGCTCTGCACCAGTGCGATGGTCGCCGGCCCCAGCAGCCAGCCGAACACCAGCAGCGGAATGCCCAGCCGCACGAGCTTGTCGCCCAGAAAGCGGGCCGCGCTCTTGTGCTCGAGGGCGCGTGGCGTGAAGTAACCCGCGATGAGGAAGAAGAGGCCCATGAACCAGGCCTGGTTGATGGCGCAGAAGAAGGTGAGCACGATGGACGACGGCCTGTCGCTCTGCGTCAGCTCGCGGTAGAACCAGCCGCCTGCGCCGCCGTAGGTGATGGCGGTGTGGTGGAAGACGACCAGCAGCGTGAGCCCGGCCTTCAGCCGGTCGAGGCCATCGTGGCGCGTGGTATCGACCTGCGCCACGCCCATCACCGGCCCTTGAAGTTCGGCGTGCGTTTCTCGGCCCAGGCGGCCGCACCTTCCTTCAGGTCGTCGGACTCGGCGGCGCGGGCGATGTCGCGCTGCAGGTCGGTCGCGTCGAGCGTGCCGCGCGCGATGCGCGTGAGGTGCTTCTTCATGCCCAGCAGCGCGAGCGGCGCCATCTGCGCGAGCGTCTGCGTGAGCTGGTCGGCGGTGTGCGTGAGTTCGTAGGCCGGCACGAGGTGCGTGAGAAAGCCGCAGGCGTGCATCTCGCGCGCGCCGATGCGCTCGGCGGTGAGGAAGAGGCGCTTGGCCATGTTGATGCCGAGCCGGCTCACGTAGCGCTCCATGCCGCGCTGGTAGAAGTGCAGGCCCAGGCGCGCGGCCGGCATGAACATGTCGACCGCGTCGCAGCCGATGCGGAAGTCGCAGGCGAGCGCCATGTCGGTGCCGCCGCCGTACACGCCGCCTTGCAGCACGGCAATGGTGACGGGGCGCGCGTCTTCGATCGCATCGACCATCTGGTCGAAGCTCACGCCGCGGGCGCTGCCGATCTGGCCGATGTCGTAGCCGCTGCAGAAGTACTTGCCTTCGGCCTGCAGGCGCAGCACCAGCACTGCCTCGTTGGCATTGACGGCGGCCACGTGCGCCGACAGCGCCGCCAGGTCTTCGGGTGCGAGGCGGTTGGCCTGCTGCGGCCGGCGCAGGGTGAGGGTGGCGACGTGGTCGTGAATCGAGAGCTCGGGTGTCATGGCCCGATTCTCGTTGTTCACCCGCGGGGCGACTAGCGGCCCTTGAACTCCGGCGGGCGCTTTTCCATGAAGGCCTTGCGGCCCTCGATGTAGTCCTCGCTGTTGAAGCACTGGTCGATCATCGCGGCCACGTGCGAGGCGTCGGTGCGCGAGTAGCGCTCGAAGGTGTTGACCGCCGCCTTGGCGGCACGGATCGTCAGCGGCGCGTTGCGTGCAATGGTGCCGGCGTACTGGCGCACGTGTTCTTCGAGCGTGGCCTCGGGCACCACGGCGTTGAGCAGGCCGATGCGCAGGGCTTCCTGCGCGTCGAAGAAGCGAGCGCTGAAGAGGATGTCGCGCGCCGACGAAGGGCCGACCAGGCGGGCCAGCGCCGCCACGCCGCTGTAGTCGTAGCCGAGGCCCAGCTTGGCGGCGGGGATGCCGAAGGTGGACCCCTCGGCTGCGATGCGCACGTCGGCGCTCAGCGAGACGGCCAGGCCGCCGCCGATGCAGAAGCCCTGGATCATCGCGATCAGCGGTTTGTCGAGCTTGTTGAGCCACACGCGGCCCGCCTCGGCCACTTCGCCGTACTGCTTGCGCTGCTCGGCGTTGGAGCGCTTCTCGCCGAACTCGGAGATGTCGGCGCCCGAGGCGAAGGCCTTGCCGCCTGCGCCCTTCATCACGACCACGCGCACGTTGTCATCGTGCTGGAAGGCCCGCAGCGCGTCGCCGAGGCCGGCCCACATCTCCAGCGAGATCGCGTTGCGGCGCTCGGGGTTGTTGAAGGTGAGCCAGCCGATGCCGCCTTCCACCTGGGCGAGGAGTTTGTCGGTCTTCAGGGGCAGGTTGACGAGGGCGCTCACGCGATGGCTCCTTGTTCTTTCAGGTTGTCGATGGTGTCGGCGTCGAAGCCCAGCTCGGCGAGCAGCTCGCGCGAGTGTTCGCCGGCATCGGGCGCGGCGTGGTGGAAGGCCTCGGGGTGCGGGAAGCCCGACAGGTTGATCGGCGAGCGCACGAGCTTCACCTCGCCGAGCACCGGGTGCTTCGCGGGGCGCGTCATGCGCAGGTGCTGCGTCTGCGGGTCGTTGAAGGCCTGGCCGATGTCGTTGATGGGGCCGCAGGGCACGCCGACGGCGTTGAGCTTCTCGACCAGCTCCTGGGTGCGGAAGCGCCGGGTGAGCGTGTTGACGTCGACGTTGAGGCGCTCGCGGTGTTTCACGCGCGAGCGCACGTCCACGTAGTCGGGGTCGTTGAAGAGGTCGTCGGCGTTGAGCACCTTGCACATCGCGGCCCACATCTTCTGTGTGCTCGCAGCCACGTTGACGAGGCCGTCTTCCGCCTCGAACACACCCATCGGCACCGCGGTCGGGTGGAAGTTGCCTTGCTGGCGCGGCACCTCGCCGCTCATGGTGTAGCGTGCGCCCTGGAAGTCGAGCTTGTTGAGCATGGCTTCCAGCAGCGAGGTGTGCACCCATTGGCCTTCGCCCGTGTGCTCGCGGTGCAGCAGCGCCAGCAGGATGCCCTGGCCGAGGAACATGCCGGCCGAGGTGTCGCTCACCGCAATGCCGGCGCGCATGGGGCCGTGGCCGGGCTCGCCGGTGATCGACATCAGGCCGGCGAGGCCCTGCACGATCTGGTCGACGCCGGGGCGGTCGCGGTACGGGCCGTCTTGCCCGAAGCCGGAGATGCTCGCGAGGATGATGCGCGGGTTGATGGCCTTCAGCTGCTCGTAGTCGAGGCCGAGCCGTGTCTTCACGTCGGCGCGGAAGTTCTCCACCACCACGTCGGCCTTCTTCACCAGATCGTGCAACAGCGCCACGCCCTTCGGGTGCTTGAGGTCGATGCACAGGCTGCGCTTGTTGCGGTGCAGGTTCTGCTCGTCGGCGTTGCGGCGCAATGCGCCGGTGATGTTGCCCGTCGACTGCCTGGGCGGCGCCTCGATGCGGATCACACGCGCGCCCCAGTCGGCGAGCAGGCGCACGGCGGTGGGGCCGGCGCGTGCGATGGTGAGGTCGAGGACGGTGTAGCGCGAGAGGGGCAGGGACGGCGTGGTCATGGTTGATGCTCAGCGCGCATACAGCGAACTGCCGGGGTGGAAGGCGGGGATCTGGGCGATGGCCGTGCGTTCGGCGCCGCGCGGGTCGTTCACGACCTGCGTGTCGGCCGAGAAGACCATCGTCGCGCGCTCGTCGAGCGAGTAGGTGGGCCACGCTGGCAGCTCGTCGTGCTGCGGGTTGCCGGTGCGCGCGAACTGCGTCCAGGCCTTCATCACCTGTCGCTCGAGCTTCGGCAGCTCGGGCCCGTCGCCAGTGAAGGCGTGGGCGAGCGCGACATTGCCGAACACGAACGGGATCTCAGCCGTGTGCGGCGACATGAACTTGCCGCCCAGCACCGCGCTCTTCCACGCGAACTCGTAGGCGTAGACCGGGGCGGTGCCCTGCTTCACCTTCTGCTCGGCGCCGGTGATGTTGTTGAGGCGGTAGAGGTAGTCGCTCGCGATGTAGGCGAGCAACTCGCTGCCGGGCGCCTTCGGGTGTTCGCGCTCGTAGACCGCGAGCACGGCCTCGGCCTGTGACTCGTCGACGCGGAGGAAACGTTTGATGCGCTTGCGGGCCTCGTCGCCGTCGACGGTGAAGTTGCTCGGGTCGGCCGCGAGGAAGAAGGTGGCTTCGGTGCGCGTGTGGCCGATCATCAGCGGCACGCTCGCCGACACCTCGGGTGCAGTGGGGTGGAATGGGTGGCGCTTGAGCGTGCGGCCGTCGATCACCGGGCGGAAGCTGTCTTGCCCGCCGCTGGCGCCGATCACCGACTGCATCGCATGCAGCAGCGTCGCGCTCGGCACCGCCTGCAGCGCGGTGAAGTCGCCCTCGGGCAGCTCGAGCTTCTGGAACAGCTTGCGCGTGGCCGCTTCGCATTCCTCGCGCGGCTGCACGCGAAAGCCCGACGACGAGCTCTGCACGATGGCGCGGTGGAACAGGCCTTGCGCTTCTGCCATCGCCATCAGGATCGCGACCTTCGCGCCCCCGCCCGACTGGCCGAAGATCGTCACGCAATCGGGGTCGCCGCCGAAGCGCGCGATGTTGTCGCGCACCCAGCGCAGCGCGGCCACGAGGTCGAGCATGCCGGCGTTCCCGGCGTCCGCGAAACGTGGGTCGCTGTTCGCCAGCGGCGTGAGGTAGCCGAAGAGGTTGAGCCGGTGGTTGACGGTGACGAGCACCACGTCTTCACGCTGCGTGAGCGAGGCGCCGTCGTACACCTGCGAGCTGCCCGAGCCGAGCGCGAACGCGCCGCCGTGCAGGTAGACCATCACCGGGCGCTTGCGCGCATCGGCCGCGGGCGTGTCGACGTTGAGCACGAGGCAGTCTTCGCCGAGCGGTGCGTCGCTCGCGAGCCACTGGAAGATGCGCGTGCGCGGCGTGACGATCTGCGGGCAGCTCGAGCCGTAGGCCGTGGCCTCGCGCACACCGCTCCACGGCGTGGCCGGTTGCGGCGGCAGGAAACGGTGGGCGCCGGCGGTGTCGGCTGCGTAGGGAATGCCGCGAAAGAAGAGGCCGCCGCCCGCACGTGCGCTGCCGCGCACCCGGCCGAGGGTGGTCTCGACGATCGGAGCGTCGATGGAAGAGTCTGTCATGGCCCGCCTTGGAACGATCTTCAGATATATCTGATAAGGCTACAGATATGTGTATGGATCGTCAACGGGCCTTGCCCGCACAGGGGCTCGTCAGAGGGCGGCCTTGTAGCGCTCGATCAGGTAGATCTCATCGGTGCTGACGAGTCGCCCGCGGGCTGGGCTCGCCGTAGAGGCCGGCCAGTTCGTCCAGCGAATCGATGCGCACGTTCAAGCCACGATGTGCGGCTTGGACTCCGCGACATGCTTGTCGCGCAGCTCGCGCTTGAGCACCTTGCCGATGGCGCTGCGCGGCAGCTCGTCGATGTAGTGCACCGCCGAGAGCCGCTGCGTCTTGCCGACCTGGTGCGCGAACCAGTCCTGCAGCGCCTGCTCGGTGATGGGCTCGCCGGGCTTCTTGACCACGTAGGCCACCGGCGTCTCGCCCCAGGCGTCGGAGGGCACGCCCACCACCGCCACGTCGGCCACGGCGGCATGCTGGCGCATCACCGCTTCGAGGTCGCTCGGGTAGATGTTGAAGCCGCCGCTGATGATCATGTCCTTCTTGCGGTCCATCAGCGTGAGGAAGCCGTCTTCGTCGAAGCGGCCCACGTCACCGGTGCGGATGAAGCGCTCGCCCTCGGGGCTGTACCACTCGGCGTCGCGTGTCTTGCCCGGCTGCTGGTGGTAGCCGGTCATCATCGAGACGCTCTTGCCCACCACCTCGCCCATCTCGCCTTGCGGCACGACCTTGCCGTGCTCGTCGATCAGGCGGATGTCGTGGCCCTCGGCGGGCTTGCCCACGGTGTGCAGCTTGTTCGGGTAGGTGTGCGCTTCCAGGATGCAGGTGCCGCCGCCTTCGGTCATGCCGTAGAACTCGACCAGGCCACCCGGCCAGCGTTTCAGGATGTCGGCCTTGAGCGCGGCGCCGAAGGGCGCGCTGGTGCAGAACTTGAACTTGAAGCTCGAGAGGTCGAACGAGTCGAACTCGGGCACGGCCATGATGCGCGAGTACTGCACCGGCACGAGCATGGTGTGCGTCACGCGGTGCTTCTGCGCCAGTTCGAGGTAGCCCTTGGCGTCGAACTTTGGCATCAGCACCACGGTGCCGCCCCAGGCGATGGTCGGGAAGAAGACGACGAGCGTGGTGTTGGAATACAGCGGTGTGGCGAGGATGGTGGTGCCGCCCGGCCCGTATTGGTAGGCATCGCCGCCGCGGCGCACATGGGCCCAGCGCATCTTGTGCGGCTGCACGATGCCCTTGGGCGTGCCGGTGGTGCCCGAGGAATAGATGATGTTGAAGGCCCAGTCGGGCTTCGGCTTCACTTCCTTGAAGGTGGTGCCGGCAGGGGCGACCCAATCGACGAGTTGCTTCCCGACCGGCGAGCCGTCGAGCGAGACGCGCGGGATGCCGAGCTCTTCGGCGGCCTTCACCGCTTCGCCCGTCGCTTCTTCGGTGAAGAGGATCTTCGCGTCGGCGTCGGTCAGCATGCCTTGCAGCTGCTCGGGCGTCGAACCGGGGGCGAGCGGGGCCACCACCACGCCGGCGCGCAGCGCGCCGAGGAAGATCGCCGCGTAGTGCACCGACGAATACGCGCAGATCGCAATCGCCTGCTGCGGCTTGATGCCATCGCGCTTCAGTGCGGCGGCCACGCGGTCCATCATCGCGTCGAGCTGGGCGTAGGTGACGCTTGCGGTCTTGTCGACGAGGGCGAGGTGGTTCGGGTCGCGCTTGGCGTGGGCGCGCACTCGGTCGGCGATGACGCCGAAGTCTTTTTCGAAGGGGGCAGCGATCGGGTCCATGGGCAGAGAGCGAGAGAGGTAGAAATCAGACGGTGGCAACGGCCGTCACGGGAGACCCCACCGCGCCCGGCAGCCGCAGCGGCGGGGCGGTGAGCAGGAAACGCGAACGATTGTGGGCGCGCAGCCAAGTGGCGAGGTCCGTGAGGAACCACAGTTCGCCCAGCGGCACGCCCAGCTTGAAGAGGCAGTGTTCGTGCAGGGGCAGGGCGGCGCGCTCGGCATCGCCTTCGGTGTCACGCGCGGGGTAGGCCTCGACGGCGTAGTTGTCGGCGATGAGCGCGGCCACGCCGCTGTCGGTGACCCATTGCAGGAGCTTCTCGTCGCGGCCGTCGAGCGTGGCGCACGCATTGTTGAGCACCTTCATGTCGGGCCCTTTGTTCATCGAGAGGATGACGTCGGCGAAGCCGGTGTAGAAGAGCAGCATGTCGCCTTTCTCGACCGCCACCTTGTCGGCGTCGAGGATGCGCATGAGCTGCTCGTAGCCGACCCGCTCGCGCGTGTTGCCGATGTGGGCGTGCAGGTTCACGAGCACGCCGCGGCCCTGTATGGCCTTCACCGCGAAGGTCTCGACGCCGAGCTTGAGCGCATACGAGCCGCCTTCGCCACAGCCGCAAGACGCGAGCTTCAGGTCGCCGGGGCCGAGCACGTCTTCATGCGCACGGAAGCCGTTGTAGTAGACCTTCTCCGGCTCGCCATCGCCGTCGGCATCGAACCACGAGCCGACGTGCGCGAAGGTGTCCCATTGCGTGGAGTACTGCAGCGTGATGTTGACCTGGTCGTCGCAGACCACGTCGGTGTTGCGCTTGTCGAAGCGGCGCAGCGGCATGTTCATGAACGGGTCGCCGCTCAGGTCGGTGGGGCGCAGGTCGGGCGGCTTGCGGCGCGGGTTGAGCTTCGCGCCACCGGGGTAGTCGAGCGGCAGGCTCAGGCCGAAGGCAAGGCCTTCCTTCACTTCGGCCACGCCCTGCTTCACCTTCTCGGGGGTGAGCAAATTCAGGCGGCCCAGTTGGTCGTCGGGGCCGAAGTCGCCCCAGGTCGAACCTTCGGGGCGTTTTTTCCAGCGGGTGGAGGTGCTCATTTCTTGACGAGGGGACAAGCGCTCGATGCGAGCGGTGTGAACGCCTGGTCGGCCGGCACCGTGCCCTTGAGGGCGTAGTAGTCCCACGGCGACTTCGACTCGGACGGCTTCTTCACCTGGAACAGGTACATGTCGTGCACCATGCGCCCGTCTTCGCGGATGCGGCCGTTCTTCGCGAACATGTCGTTGATGGGCATCGACTTCATCTTCGCCATCACCGGCTCGGTGGCGTCGGTGCCGGCCGCCTTCACCGCGTTCAGGTAGTGCAGCGTGGCCGAGTAGGCGCCGGCCTGGGCCATGTTGGGCATCTTCTTGGTCTTCTCGAAGAAGCGCTTGGCCCAGGCACGGGTCTCGGGGTTCAGGTCCCAGTACCAGCCGGCGCTGAGCATCATCCCTTGCGTGGCCGGCAGGCCCAGGCTGTGCACATCGTTGATGAACATCAGGAGGCCCGCGAGCTGCTGCTTGCCCGAGGCGGTGAGGCCGAATTCCTTCGCCGCCTTGATGGCGTTGATGGTGTCGCCGCCCGCATTGGCCAAGCCGATGATCTTCGCGCCCGAGCCCTGCGCCTTCAGCATGTACGACGAGAAGTCGGACGCGCTCAAGGGGTGGCGCACCGAGCCCAGCACCTTGCCGCCACCGGCCTTCACCACGTCCGACGTGTCCTTCTCCAGCACCGAGCCGAAGGCGTAGTCGGCGACCAGGAAGAACCAGGTGTCGCCGCCGTTCTGCACCACCGCCTTGCCGGTCACGTTGGCCAGCGCGTAGGTGTCGTAGGTGTAGTGGACGGTGACCGGCGTGCAGGCTTCATTGGTCAGGCGCGAGGCGCCGGGCGAGGTGAAGACGGCGATCTTGTTCTTCTCCTTCGCGACGGTCGCGACCGCGAGGGCGGGCGCGCTGGCGGCCACGTCAAGCACGGCGTCGAGTTTCTCGACGTCGTACCACTCGCGCGCCTTGTTGGCCGCGATGTCGGCCTTGTTCTGGTGGTCGGCGGCCAGCACCTCGATGGGCTTGCCGAGCACCTTGCCGCCGTAGTCGTCGACGGCCATCTTCACGGCGGTGACGAGGTTGGGGCCGGTGATGTCGGAATACAGGCCCGACATGTCGAGGATCAGGCCGATCTTCACCTTGTCGTCCGAGATGCCTTGCGCGTGGGCGAGCGAGGAGGCAGCCAGCGCACAGCCGAGGGCGAGCGTCTTGAGCTTCATGCGGGCCTCCTCAGAACGCGCCGTAGACCATGTTGCGGAACACCGCGCGGTAGTGCTCGCGCTGCCCCGGTGCCTGCATCATCCAGATGGCAATGAGCTTTTCCTTCGGGTCGATCCAGAACGCGGTGCCGCCGAAGCCGCCCCAGTTGGATTCGCCCACGCTGCTCGCGCTGGCCGATTCGCCGGGGGCCAGGCGCACCGCGAAGCCCAGGCCGAAGCCGTAGCCCGGGCCCGGCAGGTAGCCGGTGGTGGTGCCGGGGATGCGGCTCGTGCGGATCACGTCTTCGCCCAGGTGGTCGCTCATCATGGAGGCCACGGTCTTGGGCGAGAGGATGCGCACGCCGTCGAGCTCGCCGCCGTTCAACATCATCCGGCAGAAGCGCAGGTAGTCGGCCGCGGTGGAGACCATGCCGCCGCCGCCCGATTCATAGACCGGCGGCTTGGTGATGTCGATCAGGTTGACGGGCTGCTTGCTGTCGGGGTCGACCTTGTAGGGCTCGGCGATGCGGCCGAGCTTGTCGGCGGGCACGTGGAAGCCGCTGTCCTTCATGCCCAAGGGCCCGAGGATGCGCTGCTGCAGGTAGGCGCCGAGCGTCTGGCCCGACACACGCTCGATCAGCGCGCCCAGCACGTCGGTCGAGCGGCTGTATTCCCAGGTCGTGCCGGGCACGTAGGCCAGCGGCATGGTGGCGATGCGCTTCGCGAACTCGGTGTTGCTGAGGTTCACGCCCTCGACGCCGGCCTTGAGGTACTCGCTCTTCACGAGCGACTTGCCGAACACGCCGTAGGTCAGGCCCGAGGTGTGGCGCACCAGGTCCTGCACGGTGGGCTGGCGCGGCGAGGGCACGAGCTCGAGCACCGGGTTGCCGCTTGCGTCCTTCTTCTCGACGCCGAGCTTCAGGTCCTTGAACTCGGGCAGGTAGCGCGAGATCGGCGCCTGCAGCTGCACCTTGCCGTCTTCGACCAGCATCATCGTGCCCACCGAGACGATGGGCTTGCTCATCGAGTAGATGCGGAAGATCGAATCCGCCGTCATCGGCGACGATGCCTGCGGGTTGCGCACGCCGATGGCGCGCTCGTGCACGACCTTGCCGTCGCGGTAGAGCACGATCACCGCGCCCGGCAGTCGGCCGGCGGCGGCGTCGCGGGTCACGAGCTCGTCGAGCTTCTGCAGCGCGGCGGCGTTCATCGTGCCGGGGGTCTTGCCACCGTCGCTGGCGCCCGGGGTGGCGCAGCCGGCCACCAGCATGGCGCTCGTGGCGAAGGTGGCCAGGAGGGTGCGTCGCAAGGTCGAGTGGGAAATCGTCATCGGCTTTGTCTCCTGTCTTGTCGTGGGGTTGAGCGTCAGTAACCGCGTTGTCGGTCGACGGCGAGCGGCTGGGGCAGCCCGTCGCGTGCGCGGCGCAGCGCATCGACGCACTGCTGGGCCACGGTGTCGAACGAGGCCTGCGCGGCGATGTGCGGCGTGGCCACCACCTGCGGGTGCGACCACACCCAGTTGTCGGGTGGCGGTGGCTCGCGTTCGAACACGTCGAGCGCGGCCCCGGCGAGGTAGCCGCCGTCGAGCAGCGCACGCAGGTCGGGCTCGACCACCTGCTCGCCCCGGCCGATGTTGACGAAGAAGGCGCCGCGCGGCAGTTGCGCGAGCGTGTGGTGGTTCAGCAGTCCGCGCGTCTCGTCGGTGAGCGGCAGTGCGCAGACGAGGATGTCGGCCTGCGAGAGGAACTCGGGCAGCTCGTCCATCCCTGCGAAGGTGGCCACGCCCGGCACCTCACGCGGCGTGCGGCTCCAGCCCCCCACCGGGTAGCCGAGCGGCAGGAAGGCCCGCGCGATGGCTTGGCCCACGGCGCCGAGGCCCATCACCCCGACACGGCAGCGCACCGCCGTGCGCACCGGGTGGCGCTTCCATTCGGCGCGCGCCTGCTGTTCGGCGTAGAGCTTGAGGTCGCGCGTGAACTGCAGTGTGGTCGCGACCACGTACTGCGCGATCTCGACGCCTTGCATCGGGTCGACCACGCGCGTGACCGGCACATGCTCGGGCAGGTCGTCGACGAGCAGCTTCTCGGCACCGGCGCCGGTGGAGCACAGCACGCGCAGGTTGGGGTACTGCGGCAGGATGCCCGGCCGCATGCGCCACGCGAGGATGGCTTCCACCGCTTCAGGCGGCGGACTGTCTTGTTCGGTCCAGACCGGGATGCCCCCGGAGGCTTGGCGCAGAGCGGCGGCGAACGGTGCCGACGGAAGAGGGTTCGACAGCACCAGGATGGCCATGGACTCTTTCTGTTCCCTTTATGCGTCGCCTTCTTTACGCGTCATAACCCGGGTTGCGGCGGTCGAGCCGGCGCAGGAGGCCCGGCCACACGAGGTTGGAGCCCTGGCCGCGCGAGGCATCGCGTGCTTGCTGCATGTTCAACTCGACCACGTCTTGCGGGATGTGGTTGAGCTCCACGCCCCCCGACTGCGCCAGGATCTGCATGCGGCATGCGGCTTCGAGCATGTACATGCCCTGGAAGGCTTCGGCCACCGAGCGGCCGCAGGTCAGGAGGCCGTGGTTGCGCAGGATCAGGCAGTTGGCCTTGCCGAGATTCGCGCACAGACGCGGCTTCTCGTCGTCGCGCAGCGCGATGCCTTCGTAGTCGTGGTACGCGATCTGGTTCAGCGGCAGCGTGGAGTGTTGCGACAGCGGCAGAAGGCCGCGCTTCTGCGCCGACACCGCCACGCCGTGCAGCGTGTGCGTGTGCAGCACGCAGTTGACCTCGGGGCGAGCCTCGTGGATCGCGCTGTGGATCACGAAGCCGGCCGGGTTGATGTCGAACTTCGAGGGGCTGACCTTCTCGCCGTGGTGGTCGACCTTCACCAGGCTGGAAGCGGTGATCTCCTCGAAGAAGAGACCGTAGGGGTTGATCAGGAAGTTGTCGGGCTCGCCGGGCACGCGGGCCGAGATGTGCGTGAAGACGAGGTCGTCCCACCCGAACAAGGCCACCAGCCGGTAGGCGGCGGCCAGGTCCACCCGTGTTTGCCACTCTGCTTCGGAGACCTGGTTCTTGAGTGACGCAAATTCAAGCGGTGCATTCATGTCGTGTCTCCTGTGGGGTGGAACCCGGTTTTATAGCGACAGAGACGGAGCTTGTCGAAGTGGACGCTGGTGCGCTCGCATCGCTTGCTCCGTCGTGTCGCTTTGGTGATTGCCGCGCTGCTTAAAGCGCCTTCACCAGCTCGGGCACGGCGGTGAAGAGGTCGGCTTCGAGACTGTAGTCAGCCACCGAGAAGATCGGCGCCTCGGGGTCTTTGTTGATGGCCACGATCACCTTGCTGTCCTTCATGCCGGCCAGGTGCTGGATGGCCCCCGAGATGCCGGCGGCGATGTACAGCTGCGGCGCCACGATCTTGCCGGTCTGGCCGACCTGCCAGTCGTTGGGGGCGTAGCCCGCATCGACCGCGGCGCGGCTCGCGCCCAGCGCGGCGCCGAGCTTGTCGGCCAGCGGCGTGAGCACTTCGGTGAACTTGTCGCTGGAGCCGAGCGCCCGGCCACCGGAGACGATGATCTTGGCGGCGGTGAGCTCGGGCCGGTCGTTCTTGGCGATCTCGCTGCCCTGGAAGCTGCTCTTGCCGGAGTCGGCGGCAGCGGCGGCGGTTTCGACCTGGGCGCTGCCCCCCGTGGCGGCGGCGGCATCGAAGCCGGTGGTGCGCACGGTGATGACCTTGACCTTGTCGGCGCTCTGCACGGTGGCAATGGCGTTGCCGGCGTAGATGGGGCGCTCGAAGGTGTCGGGGGCGACGACCTTGGTGATGTCGCTGATCTGGCCGACGTCGAGTTTGGCGGCCACGCGCGGGGCTACGTTCTTGCCGCTGGCGGTGGCGGGGAAGAGGATGTGGCTGTAGTTGCCCGCGATGGCGAGGACTTGGGCCGCGACGTTCTCGGCCAGGCCGTGGTCGAGCTGGGCGCCGTCGGCGTGGATCACCTTGGCGACGCCGGCGATCTGGGCCGCGGCCTTGGCGGCGTCGGCGGCGGCGTTGCCGGCGATGAGCACGTGCACGTCGCCGCCAATGGCGGCGGCGGCGGTGACGGTGTTCAGGGTCGCGCCCTTGACGGTCTTGTTGTCGTGTTCAGCAATGACGAGGGTGGTCATGTTGTGAGTTCCTTGCCTGTTCTCAGAGGACCTTGGAGACGTTCTTGAGCTTGTCGACCAGCGTGGCGACGTCGGGCACCTTGATGCCGGCGCTGCGCTTGGGGGGCTCGGCAACCTTCAGGGTCTTGATGCGGGGGGCGACGTCGACGCCGAGCGCGTCGGGCTTGACGGTCTCCAGCGGCTTCTTCTTGGCCTTCATGATGTTGGGCAGCGTCACGTAGCGCGGCTCGTTCAGGCGCAGGTCGGTGGTGACGACGGCGGGCAGGCTGAGCTTCAGGGTCTCCAGGCCGCCGTCGACTTCACGGGTGACGGTGGCCGAGTCGGCGGCGAGCTCGACCTTGCTGGCGAAGGTGGCTTGGGGCAGGTCGGCCAAGGCCGCCAGCATCTGGCCGGTCTGGTTGCAGTCGTCGTCGATGGCCTGCTTGCCGAGGATGACGAGGCCGGGTTGTTCCTTGTCGACGAGGGCCTTGAGGAGCTTCGCCACGGCGAGCGGCTGGAGTTCGGCATCGGTCTCGACCAGGATGCCGCGGTCGGCGCCGATGGCCATCGCGGTGCGCAGGGTCTCCTGGCACTGGGCCGGGCCGGCCGACACGGCGATCACTTCGGTGACCACGCCTTTTTCCTTCAGACGCACGGCTTCTTCCACCGCAATCTCGTCGAAGGGGTTCATGCTCATCTTGACGTTGGCGATGTCCACACCGCTGCCGTCACTCTTCACACGCACCTTCACGTTGTAGTCCACCACTCGCTTGACGGCTACCAGCACTTTCATGGGAAGTCTCTTTCTGGGTTAAACAAAAACTGAGAGTCCACCCGGCGCGACCTCCCGCGCCGGGTGGGGTGTTGCGGCTTACTTGACGGCGAGGCCCAGGCGGTCGATCAGCAGCTTGTCTTTCGCGTAGGTCGCGATGGCCCACGACTTGTACTGCTCGCCCGTGCGGTACCACGGGTCCTGGTTGAGCGTGGCCAGCACTTCAGCATGCTTGGGGTCGTCCATCGCCTTCTTGAAGGCGTCGTGCAGTGTTTTCACGACCGCCGGGTCCATGCCCTTGGGGCCGACCAGGCCGTAAGGCGACTGCGACACGATGCCGTAGCCCAGTTCCTTGGCGGTGGGCACGTTCGGCCAGCGCTTGGTGCGGTTCTCGCCGAAGGTCACGAGCAGGCGCATCTGGTTGTTGTCGACAAACTTGTCCCAGCCCGAAGCATCGCTCGCGGCCATCACGTGGCCCCCGATCAGCGCCTGCATCAGGTCGGCGTTGCCCTTGAAGGGGATGTGGTTGAGCTGCACGCCGGCCTTGTCGGCCAGCTCTTCCATCAGGAGGTGCGGGCTGGTGCCGATACCGGTGGAGCCGTAGTCGATCTTGCCCGGCTGCTTGCGCGCGGCTTCGATGTAGTCCTTGAAGGTTTTGTGCGGCGAATCGCTCTTCACGACGAAGCCGAAGGTGTAGCCCGACACACCGATGATGAAGGTGAAGTCGTTGATGGGGCTCCACTGCACCTTGTTCATGTGCGGAATGCGCAGCATGCCCATCGGGTACTGCGAGATCGTGTAGCCGTCGGGCTTGGCGGTCATCGCCATCGAGCTGGGGCCGAGGGTGCCGCCGGCACCGGGCTTGTTCTCGATGATGATCTGCTGGCCGAGGTACTTGCTCGCGATCTCGGCGAGCGCGCGGTGATGGCGGTCGGTGGAACCGCCGGCCGGCCAAGGCACGATCAGCGTGACAGGCTTGGCGCTGGGAAAGGCCTGCGCGTGGGCAGTGCCGAACGGGGCAGCCAGTGCGGCGCCGGCCGTGGCCAGTACGAGAGCGCGTCGCAGACGTTGCAAAGGGGTGGTCATCCTGGATGTCTCCGGGTAGAAGTTGAGGGGACTAACCTTGGGCCGCGTGGCGAGCGGCCTCTTGCTCTTGAAGTTCGCGCCACTGCACCTTGCCCGATCCGGACTTGGGCAGCGACTCCACAAATTCCACAATGCGCGGGCTCTTGTAAGCCGCCATGTGGTCGTGCGACCAGGAAATGATCTCCTGTTCGCTCACCTTCCCTTTGTATTCTGGCTTGAGAACGACCAAGGCCTTGACCGTTTCGCCCCGCCGCGCATCGCGCACGCCGATCACGCAGGCTTCGTGGATGGCGGGGTGGTGGTACATCAGCGCTTCCACCTCCGCGGGCCAGACCTTGAAGCCGGCCGCGTTGATCATGCGCTTCAGGCGGTCGACCATGAAGAAGTAGCCATCGGCGTCGACCTGGGCCAGATCGCCGGTGCGCAGGAAACGTTTGCCGTCGATCTCGGCGAAGGTCTCCTGGGTGGCTTTGTCGTTGTTCCAGTAGCCGCGCATCACCTGCGGGGCGTGCACCACGATCTCGCCGGTTTCACCCACGCCCAGCTCGCGCAGGGTCTCGGGGTCGACCACCCGTGCGTCCACGTCGAACACGGGGATGCCCAGGCACTGCTTCTTGGGGCGGTGCGGCGGGTTGATGTGGGTGGCTGCCAGGGTTTCGCTCATGCCATAGCCTTCGACGTAATCGAGGCCGGTGAGTTCTTTCAACCGGGCAGCGATGGCTTCGGGCATGGCCGCGCCGCCGCCGCGGATGCCTTGCAGGCTCGACAGGTCGTATTGCGAGAGTTTCGGGTTCGACAGGAAGTCGATCATCATGGTCGAGATGACCTGCCACACCGTGACCTTGTAGCGCTGCATCAGCTGGGCGGCGGCGTCGCGGTCCCAGCGGGGCAGGATGACGATGGTGGCGCCGATGTACATCGGCCCGTTCATGCTGCCCGACATGCCGGTCACGTGGAAATAGGGCAGCACCGAGAGGAACACCGCGTCCTGCGTGCGGTTGAACCAATGCACCCCACCCACCAGCGTGCTCTGGGTGCTGCGGTGCGTGTGCATGCAGCCTTTGGGGTGGCCGGTGGTGCCCGAGGTGTAGGGCATCACGCACAGGTCGTCCGGGCCGGCGGTGAGCGGGCCCGGGCGCAGGTTCTTCGCGAGCACGTCGGTCCAGGCGACGCTGCCCTTGTCTGTGAACGTCTTGCGCGGCTCGGCGATGAAGGGCGGCACCGTGAGGTCGGTGGGGCGCTTCAAGTAGTCGCTGTAGGTGACGACGATCAGGTGCTGCAGGCCGGCATCGCCCACGAGCGGCTGCATCTGCGCATGCAGGTCCTGCGGCACGAAGGCGGTGGTGGCGCCGGTGTCCTTGACGTAGTGCTTGAGCTCCTCCGTCATGTTCATCGGGTTGACCGGCACGACGACCGCGTTCGCGCGCAGGATGCCGTAGAAGGCCAGCACCCATTGCGGGCTGTTCTGCATGTAAAGCAGCACGCGGTCGCCGGCCTTCACGCCGCAGACCTGCTGCAGGTGGCCGGCGATGCGCTCGGCCTCGTCCTTGAACTCGCCGAAGGTGATCGGCGTGTCGTAGAAGACGATGAAGGGCTTGTTCGGGAAGCGGGCGGCCGAGACCTCGGCGTTGTGGAAGACGCTGGTCTCGGGCAGCGTCAGGTGCTTGGGCAGCCCGGGCGGCCAGTGGGCAAGGTGGCGGTCCGACATGGCGGCGCTCTCATCTCAAAAAAGGGTTCAACGAGCTTAGCGCGAGGCGTCGATTTCTTGGGCGAGCGCCCACGCCTGTTCTGCCAACGGGCGGGCACGCTTGCCCGACGCGACGGCATGTTCGCTCGACGCATTGCCTTGCACCGCGCGGTGCGCAATGCCTTGCAGGATGCCGACGAGGCGGAACATGTTGAACACCATGTAGTAGTTCCACTCGGCGGGCGACACGGCGTTCTCACGGCCGGTGCGCTCCAGGTAGAGCTTCACGTACTCGGCTTCGCTCGGGATGCCGAGCGATTGGATGTCGGCACCGGCCATGCCGCGCCCGCCTTGCCCGCCGCCCATGCGCCAGGTCATGCAGTGGTAGGCGAAGTCGACCAGCGGGTGGCCGAGCGTCGACAGCTCCCAGTCGAGCACCGCGAGGATGCGCGGCTCGGTGGGGTGGAAGATCACGTTGTCGAAGCGGTAGTCGCCGTGGACGATGGCCACTTCATCGCCTTGGGGGATGTACTTGGGCAGCCACTCGATCAGCCGGTCGGCGGCTTCGATCGTCTCGGTCTCGGCGGCCTTGTACTGCTTGGTCCAGCGGGCCACCTGGCGCTCGATGTAGTTGCCGGGCTTGCCGTAGTCGCCGAGGCCGATGGCGTTCGGGTCGACGCTGTGCAGCGCGGCCATCACGCGGTTGAGCTCGCTGTAGAGCTCGCCGCGCTGGGCGTTGTTGTAGTCGGGCAGCAGCGGGTCCCAGAGGATGCGGCCTTCCACGCAGTCCATGATGTAGAAGGCGGTGCCGATCACCGACGGGTCTTCGCACAGCGCGTAGGCCTTGGCAACGGGCACGTCGGTCTTGGCGAGCGCGCTGATGACCTTGTATTCACGGTCTACGGCGTGGGCGGAAGGCAGCAGCACGCCGGGCGGCTTGCGGCGCATCACGTAGCTCTTGCCGCCGGCGGTCAGCTTGAAGGTCGGGTTGGACTGCCCGCCCTTGAACTGCTCGACATGGAGGTCGCCGCTGAAGCCGGCCACGTGCTGGCGCATGTAGGCATCGAGCTTCTGTACGTCGAACGCGTGCTGCGGGGCGACAGCTTTCGTGCCGCTGAATTGAAGGGCCGACGTGTCTTTGCTGGTCGTCATGCTGTCTGTCGTCTCAGGTCACTCAGGTGATGATGCTGCCACCATCGACCGGCAGCGCATGCCCGGTGATGTGGCGCGAGGCCTCGCTTGCGAGGAACACGACCGGTCCCTTCAAGTCTTCTTCGCCTCCCAGGCGATGCAGCGGTGCGCGTGCGACCACGCTGTCACCGATCTTGTCGAGCAGGCCATGGGTCATCTTCGTCGGGAAGAAGCCCGGGCACAGCGCGTTGACGTTGATGTTGTACTGACCCCATTCGGAGGCCAGCGCGCGCACCATGTTGACGGATGCGGCTTTCGAGGTGTTGTAGGCCACCATGGTGACGCCGGGGCTGTTGCCCTTGAGGCCCGCCACCGAGGCGATGTTGATGACCTTGCCCTGCTTGCGCGGGATCATCGCGCGCTTGCCCACCTCCCGGGTGAGGAAGAAGGGCGCGTTGACGTTCAGGTTCATCACCTTGTGCCAGGCCTCGTCGGGGTAGTCCTCGGCGGGGGTGGCCCAGTTGGCGCCGGCGTTGTTGACCAGGATGTCGATCTGGCCCCAGGCGGCCAGCGCCTGGTCGACGAGGCCGGGGATCTGGTCGAACTTCGACAGATCGTTGGCGATGACCTGGGCTTCGATGCCCAGGCTCTTCAGGTGCGCCTGCGCTGCCGCCAGTTCATCGGCCTTGCGGGCCGTGAGGATCAGCTTGGCACCGGCTTCGCCGAGCGCCTCGGCGGCCTGGAGACCCAGGCCACGCGAGCCGCCGGTGACGAGGGCAACCTTGCCCTTCAGGCTGAAGAGATCGGCAACCGGCATCAGACCACTTCGAACAGGCCCGCGGCACCCTGGCCGCCGCCGATGCACATCGTGACCACGACGTACTTCGCGCCACGGCGCTTGCCTTCGATCAGCGCATGGCCGGTCAGGCGCGAGCCGGTCACGCCGTAGGGGTGACCCACGGCGATGGCGCCGCCGTTCACGTTCAGGCGGTCGTCAGGAATGCCCAGCTTGTCGCGGCTGTAGATCACCTGGCAGGCGAAGGCTTCGTTCAGCTCCCACAGGCCGATGTCGTCGATCTTGAGGCCGGTCTGCTTGAGCAGCTTGGGGATCGCGAACACCGGGCCGATGCCCATTTCATCGGGCTCGCAGCCGGCGACCGCGAAGCCGCGGAAGATGCCCATCGGCTTGATGCCGCGCTTCTCGGCGAGCTTGCTGTTCATCAGCACGCAGGCCGACGAACCGTCGGAGAACTGGCTCGCGTTGCCGGCCGTCACCACGCCACCCGGCAGGGCGGCGCGGATCTTCGCCACGCCTTCGAGCGTGGTGTCGGGGCGGATGCCTTCGTCGGCGGCGATCGTCACTTCCTTCGTCGTGAGCCGGCCGGTGGCCTTGTCGACGACGCCCATGATGGTGGTCATCGGGGCGATCTCGTCCTTGAACTTGCCGGCTTCGAGTGCTGCGGCAGCGCGCAGCTGGCTGCGCACGCCGTATTCGTCTTGCGATTCCTTCGAGATGTTGTAGCGCTTGGCCACCATCTCGGCGGTCTGCAGCATGCTCCAGTAGATCTCGGGCTTCTTCTCCAGCATGGCGGGGTCGGCGCGCATGTGGCGGTTGGTCTCGTTCTGCACGCACGAGATCGACTCCACGCCGCCGCCGATGGCGACCTGCACGCCGTCGACGATGATGCTGTGCGCCGCCATTGCGATGGCCTGCAGGCCCGACGAGCAGAAGCGGTTGATGGTCACACCCGCGGTGGTGACGGGCAGGCCGGCACGCAGCGCAGCCACGCGGGCGATGTTGCCGCCGGTGGTGCCTTCGGACAGCGAGCCGCCGAGGAACACGTCCTCGATTTCAGCGGGGTCGAGGCCCGAGCGCTTCACGGCGTGCTCGATCGAATGGGCGGCGAGCGTGGCGCCGTAGGTCATGTTGAAAGCACCCTTCCAGCTCTTGGCCAGGCCAGTACGGGCGGTGGAGACGATGACGGCTTCGGTCATGATGGTTCCTTGGTCCTTGTGTGTTCTGTGGTCGCGGCGGCTCAGGAGAAGGTCTTGCCTTCTTCGGCGAGCTTCACCAGCAGGGGAGCCGGCTCCCAGAACTTGGCGTCAGCGCCCGGCTCGGCGGCGATGCGGCGCAGCGCGCGCACCACGTTGGCCAGGCCCACGGTGTCGGCGTAGAGCATCGGGCCGCCGCGGTGAGCGGGGAAGCCGTAGCCGTTGAGGTAGACCACGTCGATGTCGGAGGCGCGGGCGGCGATGCCTTCCTCGACGATGCGGGCGCCTTCGTTGACCATCGCGTAGATGCAGCGCTCGATGATTTCTTCATCGCTGACCTTGCGTGCCGTCATGCCACGCTCCTTGCGGAAGTCTTCGATGATCTTGTCGACCGCCGGATCGGGGATCGCGTCGCGCTTGCCCGGCTCGTACTTGTAGAAGCCTGCGCCCGTCTTCTGGCCGAAGCGGCCGGCCTCGGCCAGGCGGTCGGCGACGATGGGGATGTAGGCCTCGGGGTTGGCTTCCTTGCGGCGCTTGCGGCCGGCGTAGCCGATGTCGAGGCCGGCCAGGTCGCCCATGCGGTAGATGCCCATGGCCAAGCCGAACTTCTCCAGCGCCTTGTCGATCTGTTGCGGCGAGGCACCGGCGTTCAGCGCTTCGTTGGCGGCGGCGCCGTAGCGGGCCACGATGCGGTTGCCGATGAAGCCGTCGCACACGCCCGACACGACCGGCATCTTCTTGATCTTCTTGGCGAGCGCCATCGAGGTGGCCAGCACGTCCTTGGCGGTCTTCTCGCCGCGCACCACTTCCAGCAGGCGCATCACGTTGGCCGGGCTGAAGAAGTGCAGGCCCACCACGTCTTGCGGGCGCTTGGTGAAGGCAGCGATCTTGTCGAGGTTGAGCGCCGAGGTGTTGGACGCGAGGATGGCGCCGGGCTTGCACACCTCGTCGAGCGTCTTGAAGACCTGCTCCTTGACTTCCATGCTCTCGAACACGGCCTCGATCACGAGGTCGACGTCCTTGAAGCCGTCATAGGTCAGCGTCGGGGTGATCAGGGCCATGCGCTCTTCGATCTGCGCCGGCGTGATCTTGCCCTTCTTGGCGGAGTTTTCGTAGTTGGTGCGGATGGTTTTGAGGCCCTTGTCGAGCGCTTCCTGCTTCATCTCGAGCAGCACCACGGGGATGCCGACGTTGATGAAGTTCATCGTGATGCCCACGCCCATCGTGCCGGCGCCGATCATGCCGACCTTCTTGATGTCGCGCAGCTTGGTGTCTTCCGGCACGTCGGGGATCTTGGCCGCGGCACGCTCGGCGTTGAAGATGTGGCGCAGCGCCCGCGACTCGTTGGTGAGCATCAGCGCCTGGAACAGCTCGCGCTCGTACTTCAGGCCTTCGTCGAAGGGCTTGGTGGTGGCGGCGGCCACGGCTTCCACGCACTTGAGCGGCGCGGGGAAGTTCTTCGAGGTGGCGCCGACGGTGTTGCGGGCGAACTGCAGGAAGGCTTCGGTGCCCGGGGCGACCGGCTTCACCTTGAGGTCGCGTGCGCGCTTGAGCGGCAGCTTGTCGGCGACGGCCTTCTCCGCAAACTTGAGGGCGCCATCCAGCAGGTCGCCCTCGATGATGGCGTCGATGAGCGGCGAACCTTCGAACTTCTTGGCCGGCACCGGCGCGCCGGAGACGATCATGTTCAGGGCGGCTTCGAGGCCGATCAGTCGCGGCAGGCGCTGTGTGCCGCCGGCACCGGGCAGCAGGCCCAGCTTGACTTCGGGCAGGCCGAGGTTGGCGTCACCCTTGGCCACGCGGAAGTGCGCGCCCATTGCGAGCTCCAGGCCACCACCGAGGGCCATGCCACCGATCGCGGCGACCACGGGCTTCGGGGAGTTCTCCAGTGCCTTGATCACGTCGGGCAGGTTGGGCGACTTGCCGGCGTTGGCCGTGCCGAATTCCTTCACGTCGGCACCACCCGAGAACGCACGGTCGCTGCCGATCAGCACGATGGCGGTGACCTTGGGGTCGGCCAGGGCCTTGTCGAGGCCGGCGACGATGCCGCTGCGCAGGCCGTATCCCAGACCGTTGACCGGCGGGTTGTTCAGCGTGACCACGGCCACCGAGCCGCGAACATCGTACTGGGTGGAGGTCGGTTGATTGCTCATTGGGATTGGCTCCTGAAAGGCACGGGAGGGACAGCGATGGCCGCACGCTGCTTCTCGCGGAGAGGAGTCAGTCAGTGCGTGGTTTGTGGTTCCGCGATGCAGAACACTATTTTGCAAAGGCGACCATCGTAGCCGCTGAGGGGTTCCCTGTAAACAAGGTGATTCCCGACGGAAGTTGAGCGTGTTCCCCGGGGTTGTCGCACTCGTGACAGGGTTTAGGATGGGTTGCGGGCAACGTTGTTGGTAGAAGTTCCAATTTATACTTTGGCGTTTTGCGATGCAGAATCTGCATCCATTTTCTTGATCATCCGCAATACGGCTCAGCCGCAGGAGACTTTCCATGGATCTCGAATACAGCCCAGAAGAACAGAAATTCCGCGAGGAGGTGCGCAGCTTCATCGCTGAAAACCTGCCGCAGGAGATCCGCAACCGCGGCGCGTCCGGCGAGCGTCACCTGGCCGAAGACATCACCAAGTGGCAGAACATCCTCTACAAGAAGGGCTGGGGTGGCTCGAGCTGGCCGGTGGAGTTCGGCGGCACGGGCTGGAACGCCGTGCAGAAGCACATCTTCGACGAAGAGTGCGCCGAGGCCGGCACGCCGATGCAGCTGGCCTTCAGCATCAAGATGGTCGCGCCGGTGATCATGCGTTTCGGCAATGCCGCGCAGAAGGCCTACTACCTGCCGCGCATCCTGTCGGGTGAAGACTGGTGGTGCCAGGGCTACAGCGAGCCGGGTGCCGGCTCCGACCTGGCCTCGCTCAAGACCCGCGCCGTGCGCGGCACCGACGAGAAGGGCGAGCACTACATCGTCAACGGCCAGAAGACCTGGAACACCCTCGGTCAGTACGCCGACTGGATCTTCGTGCTCGTGCGCACCAGCACCGAAGGCCGCAAGCAGGAAGGCATCAGCTTCCTGCTGGTCGACATGAAGACCCCGGGCATCACCGTCAAGCCGATCATCATGCTCGACGGCGGCCACGAGGTGAACGAAGTCTGGTTCGACAACGTGCGCGTGCCGGTCGAGAACCGCATCGGTGAAGAGAACAAGGGCTGGACCTACGCCAAGTTCCTGCTGGGCCATGAGCGCACCGGCATCGCGGGTGTGGGCCGCTCGAAGGTCGCCATCAAGCGCCTGAAGACGCTGGCCCGCAAGGTGCCCGGCGACAACGGCAAGCCGCTGATCGAAGACGTGCGCTTCCGCGATCGCCTTGCGCAGGTCGAGATGGAGCTGATGGCGCTCGAGATCACCAACCTCAAGGTCGTGTCGCAAGAGGGCAAGTCCCACGCGCCCGGCCCCGAGGCCTCGATGCTGAAGATCAAGGGCTCCGAGATCCAGCAGATGCTGACCGAACTCTCGATGATGGCGCTCGGCCCCTATGGCGTGCCCTGGCTGCGCGAGCAGCAGGACCTGTCGGGCAACCCGCAGCCGCTGACCGAGTTCTTTGCCGGTCGTGAGACCCTGCTCTCGGGTGCGTACTTCAACACCCGCAAGACGACCATCTATGGCGGCTCCAGCGAAGTCCAGAAGAACATCATCAGCCAGATGATCCTGGGCCTCTGAAGCAACACAGAACACGAAAGGAATCACCATGGATTTCAATCTCAGCGAAGAACAGACCGCGATCCAGGACAGCCTGAAGCGCTACCTCGCCAAGGACTACGGCTTCGAGCATCGCCGCGCGCTCACCAAGAGCGAGCTCGGCCACAGCGCCGAAGCCTGGTCCACCTACGCCGAGCTGGGCCTGCTGGCCCTGCCGTTCCCTGAAGAAGTGGGTGGCCTCGGCGGCAACGCGATCGACACGATGCTGATCGCCGAGACGCTGGGCACCGCACTCGCGCTCGAGCCTTTCATCCCGTCGATCGTGATCGCCGGCAGCCTGATCGCCGACATCGGCAACGCCGCGCAGAAGGACACGCTGCTGGGCGGCATCACCCAGGGCACGACGATCGCCACGCTGGCCCATCAGGAGCCGGGTGCGCGCTACAACACCCACCACGTGGCCACCACCGCGAAGAAGGACGGCGACGGCTGGTCGCTGAGCGGCCACAAAGCCGTCGTGTTGGCTGCGGCGTCGGCGAACAAGCTGCTGGTCTCGGCCCGCACCTCGGGCTCTGCTTTCGATGCCAACGGCATCTCGCTCTTCGTGGTCGACGCCAAGGCCGCAGGCCTGACCCTGCGCCCCTACGGCACGCAAGACGGCCAGCGCGCTGCCGACGTGATCCTGAAGGACGTGAAGGTCGGTGCCGACGCGCTCGTGGGCCAGGTCAACCAGGCCCTGCCCGCGATCGAATGGGCGCTCGACCGTGGCATCGCCGCCCTGTGCGCCGAAGCGGTCGGTGTGATGGCCACGCTCAACGCGCAGACGCTTGAGTACCTGAAGAACCGCAAGCAGTTCGACATGCCGATTGGCAAGTTCCAGGTGCTGCAGCACCGCATGGCCGACATGGCGATGGCGGCCGAATACGGCCGCGCGATGGCGCTGCTGGCCGCAGTCAAGGTCGACTCGAAGGATGCGGCCGAGCGCCGCCGCCACGTGTCGGCCGCCAAGGCCTACATCGGCCAGTCGGCCCGCACGGTGGGCCAGGGCGCAGTGCAGATGCACGGCGGCATGGGCGTGACCGACGAGCTGATGGCCGCGCACCTCTTCAAGCGACTGACGGTCATCAACCAGACCTTCGGTGACGTCGACCACCACCTGGGCAAGTTCAGCGACACGCTGCTCGCAGCCTGACGCGCCACGCTCTCGACCAAGGGCCCGCATGCCTCTCGCTGCGGGCCCTTCTTCAATCAGCCTTTAGAACAACATGACCGCCGAACTCATCCTCAACCGCCGCGACCTCGACTTCCAGATCTTCGAGGTGAACGATGCCGAAGCGCTGACGCAGCGCGAGCGCCACGCCGACCACAGCCGCGAGACCTTCGTCGCCGCGCTCGACGCCGCGATGGCCATCGCCGCCGACAAGTTCTTCACCCACAACCGCGAGAGCGACGAGCAGGAGCCCGAGTTCGACGGGAAGCGCGTCGAGATCATTCCGCAGGTGAAAGACGCGCTGCAGGCGTACTGCGAAGCCGGCTTCATCGCGCCGACGCAGGACTACGACCTTGGCGGCATGCAACTGCCGGTGCTGATGGGCCAGGCCTTCTCGGCCATCTTCAAGAGCGCGAATGCGGCGACCAACTCCTACGTCGGCCTGACGATCGCCAACGCCAACGTCATCAACCGCTTCGGCACCGAGTCGCAGAAGAAGCGCTACCTGCCGCACATGCTCAGCGGCCGCTTCTTCGGCACCATGTGCCTCACCGAGCCGCAAGCCGGCTCCAGCCTCTCGGACATCACCACCGCCGCCGTGCCGCAGGGCGATGGCAGCTACCGCCTCACCGGCAACAAGATCTTCATCTCGGGCGGCGACCACGAGCTGAGCGAAAACATCATCCACCTCGTGCTCGCACGCCTGCCCGGCGCACCGGCCGGGGTGAAGGGCATCTCGCTCTTCATCGTGCCGAAGTTCATGGTCAACGACGACGGCTCGCTCGGCGCGCGCAACGACGTGGCACTCGCCGGCCTGATCCACAAGATGGGCTGGCGCGGCACCACCTCGACCATGTTGTCCTTCGGCGAGAAGGGCCAGTGCTACGGCGAGCTCATCGGCCAGCCCAACCAGGGCCTCGCCGCGATGTTCCACATGATGAACGAGGCGCGCATCGGTGTCGGCATGGGCGCGGTGATGCTGGGCTACCGCGGCTACCTGGCCTCGCTGCAGTACGCGCGTGAACGGCCGCAAGGCCGCCGCGCCGGCAGCAAAGATCCCAACGAACCGCAGATCAAGCTGATAGCGCACGCCGACATCCGCCGCATGCTGATTGCGCAGAAGGCGTATGTGGAAGGCGGCCTGTCCTTGGGCCTCTACGCTGCACGCCTGGTCGACGAGCAGAAGACCGGCCCCGACGAGACCAAGCGTGAAGAAGCCGGCCTGTTGCTGGAGCTGCTCACACCCATCGTCAAGAGCTGGCCCTCGCAGTGGTGCCTGGAAGCCAACAGCCTCGCCATCCAGATCCACGGTGGTTATGGCTACACGCGCGAATACCCGGTCGAGCAGTTCTACCGCGACAACCGCCTCAACATGATCCACGAGGGCACGCACGCCATCCAGTCGATCGACCTGCTGGGCCGCAAGGTGGTGATGCAGCAAGGTGCCGCGCTCGAGTTGCTGGGCCGCGAGATCGCCGCGACGGTCAAGGACGCCTCGGCCTACGAGACCCTGAGCGCGAATGCCGATGCGCTGACCATCGCCTGGTCCAACGTCGTGCAGACGGTGAAGGCGCTGGCGCCGTTGCTGAAGGAGAAGGGTGAACTGGCCTTGGCCAACTCGGTCGTCTTCCTCGAGGCCTTCGGCCACACGGTCGTGGCGTGGCAGTGGCTGCGGCAAGCCTTGGTTGCCACCCGCGCGCTGAAAGACGCGAAGGGCGACGACGAAATCAACTTCTACCGTGGCAAGCTGCACACCTGCGCCTGGTTCTTCGACTGGGAGCTGCCACGCTGCAAGCCGCAGCACGAGTTGCTGCGCAGCCTCAACGATTCGACCCTCACGATGCAGGACGCCTGGTTCTGATGAGTCCCGACGACAACATCCCAGATGGTTTCGTGCCGCTGGTGCCCGGCGGCACCTGGCTCACGCACGCCGGCCCGCTGTACCAGAAGGATGCGCCCAACGGCGGCGTGGTCATCGGCCTGCGCCTCGCACAGAAGCACACCAACATGCGCGGCATCGCACATGGCGGCATGCTGGTCACGCTGGCCGACAGCGCGCTCGGCCGCAACATGCACCTCACGCGCAAGCCCTCGGCGCCGATGGTGTCGGTCAACCTGTCGACCGATTTCCTCGGCGCGGCCAAGGTGGGCGACTGGCTGGAAGCGCACGTGCAGGTGCGCAAGCACGGGGCGCGGCTGTCGTTCGCCGAGTGCGAGTTGCGGGTCGGCGAGAAGGTCGTGGTGCGGTGCAGCGGTGTGTTTGCAGTGGTCGAGCCGGTGGCTGCCAACAAGGAAGTCCCTGAGGGCTGAGCGCTTGCACGGGGCGTAAAGTGTCCAGCACACGGACACTGCCCATGACGACGACCACTCTTCCAGCCGATGCCGACGGCGTGCTCAAGCTCGCCGCGCAAAGCATGTTCGACACGCTGGCGCAGGCCGCCATGGGCATGATGGTGGTCGACCGCCAGCACCGCATCGTGTGGATCAGCGAGGGCTACAAGCGCTTCCTGCCCGGCCTCGGCCATGAAGAGGGCGACTTCGTGGGCCGCCTCGTGGAAGAGGTGGTGCCCAACACGCTGATGGCCCACGTGATCGAGACTGGCCAGCCCATGCTGGTGGACCTGCTCACCAACCAGGCCGGCACCTTTCTCGTGAGCCGCATGCCGCTGCGCGATGCCGACGGCGGCGTGATCGGCGCGTTGGGCCTCGTGCTGCTCGACCACCCCGAGACGACGATGCAGCCGCTGATGACCAAGTTCAGCCGCCTGCAGCGCGAGCTCGACGACGCGCGCCAGCAGCTCGCCGCGCAGCGCCGGCCGAAGTACACCATCGCGAGCTTCATCGGCTCGAGCCCCGTCGCGATGGAAACCAAGCGCCAGGCGCGCCGCGTGGCGCAGACCGACAGCACCGTGCTGCTGCTCGGCGAGACGGGCACCGGCAAGGAGCTGCTGGCCCACGCCATCCACGCGGCAAGCACCCGCGCCTCACGCGCCTTCGTCGGCGTCAACATCGCCGCCGTGCCCGACACGCTGCTCGAAGCCGAGTTCTTCGGCGTGGCCCCCGGCGCCTACACCGGCGCCGACCGCAAGGGGCGCGACGGCAAGTTCAAGCTCGCCGACGGCGGCACGCTCTTCCTCGACGAGATCGGCGACATGCCGGTCGCCCTGCAGAGCAAGCTGCTGCGTGTGCTGCAGGAGCAGGAGATCGAGCCGCTCGGCAGCAACAAGGTCGAGCGGGTCGACGTGCGCATCATCGCGGCCACGAGCCGCGACCTGCCGGCGATGGTGGCCGCGGGCAGCTTCCGCGCCGACCTCTACTACCGCCTCAACGTGCTGCCCATCCGGCTGCCGGCGCTGCGCGAGCGCCTGCCTGATCTCGAAGCGCTGGTCGAAGCGCTGGCCGACGACATCGCCCGCCGAAGCGGCTTGCCGCACAAGGGCCTGTCGCCCGATGCGCTGGAGCTGCTGTCGCGCCAGGCGTGGCCGGGCAACATCCGCGAGTTGCGCAACGTGCTGGAGCAGGCCACGCTGATGACCGACGACACCGTGCTCACGGCGGCGCATTTCAGCAGCCTGGTCGACGGTGTGCCGCAATTGAGCCCGCCACCGCTGCCCGCCGCTGCTGCGCCGCGCGCCCCCGTGGCCGATGCGGCGGCCGCCACGGCTGCGATCAAGCCGCTGCCGCAGGCCATCGCCGAGCTGGAGCAGCGGGCGATCCGCGAAGCCCTGGAAGCGACCGGCGGCAACAAGCTCGCCGCATCGCGGCTCTTGGGCATCTCGCGCGCCACGCTGTACGAGAAGCTCGGCTCGAGTTAGCTGCCGTTCGGCCTGGCGCACCTTCTTTACCTCGCAGCAATGTGGGCTGCGAGGCTTCCCCGATGCGGGTGCCGGTGATCCCGCGCATGCTTCAGGGTCTTTTCGTTCTCTGCTGCCCATGCCTGCCCACGGTCTTCACGCTCCCTCTTCGCTCACCTTGATCGCGCTCGCGGTGGCCGCTGCCGCCGCCAACGCACAAACGCCGCCACCGCCACCCGCACCCTCGCCTGCGCCTGCGCCTGCGCCTGCGCCTGCGCCGCAGCAACTCGAGCGTGTCGAGATCACCGGCACGCGCAACAACGACCAGAGCGAGCGCCGCCAGTCCACCGCGGCCAAGATCGTGATCGGGCGCGAGGAGATCGAGCGCTTCGGCGACAGCACCGTGGGCGAGGTCTTGAAGCGCCTGCCCGGCATCACGCTGCAAGGCGCGCCGGGGCGGGGCGGGGCGATCCGCATGCGTGGGCTCGGCAGCGGCTACACGCAGATCCTCATCGACGGCGAGCGTGTGCCGCCGGGCCTCACCATCGATACGCTCACGCCCGAGCAGATCGAGCGCATCGAGATCCTGCGCGCACCCACCGCCGAGACCGGCGCGCGGGCGATTGCCGGCACCATCAACATCGTCACGCGAGAAGGCTTCAAGAAGCGGCTCAACGACTTGCGCGTGGGCTTCGGCGTGGAGACGGGGCATGTGCACCCCGGCTTCTCGTGGACGCGCAACGACAGCGTGGACAACCTGATCTACAACTTCTCGCTGTCGGCCTTCAAGTTCAAGCGCGACACCGAGAGCGTGACGACCACCGTGCGCGAAGCGGCAATTCGAAGCGAAAGCGTGGAGACGACGCAATCCACCGAGGAGCGCACTGCGCTGCATGCGACCGGGCGCCTGCAGTGGCGCGGCGACAAGGGCACGTCGCTGGTGCTGATGCCCTTGCTCATTGCCAGCGAAACCGACAACACGCGCAACTCGCGCATCGACCAGACCCCCCTGGTCGCGAAACCCTACGACACCAGCACCGGCCACAACACCGGCCGCTACCAACTGCTGCGCTTGAACAGTCAGTTCAACCGAGGCCTCGAGGGCGTGGGCCGCCTCGAACTCAAGGGCGGCCTCGGCCAAGGCCGGTGGAGTGGCCGCGCGCAGCGCTACCTGCGCAACAACGACGGCTCTCCCACGCTCGCCCAGCCGAGCGACTTCGACGACGTCAACAGCGCCCGAGATACCAACGCCACGCTTGGCTCCAAGCTCACCACCCTGCTGCCCAACGACCACGCGCTGGTGGCCGGCGCCGAAGTCGAGCACAACCGCCGCAACGAGCAGCACAGCGAGGCCGATGTCTCGGGCGACGACTTCTCGGCCAGGTCGCTGCGCTTGGCCGCGTTCGCGCAGGACGAATGGAACCTCACGCCGCAATGGGCGGTGCACGCGGGCCTCCGCTGGGAGAGCATCCGCACGCAAGGCGAGGCCAACGGCCTGGCGGCCCCGTTCGACAACCGCAGCAGCGTGTGGACCCCGTTGCTGCACACGGTGTGGAAGTTCGACCCCAAGAGCCGCGACCAGGTGCGGATGAGCCTCACACGCAGCTACCGCTCGCCGACGCTGCAGAACCTGATTCCGTACACGCGGCAGTCTCAGCCCAATTCCGAGACGCGCCCGGACAGGGCGGGCAACCCCGACCTGAAGCCCGAGCTGGCCACCGGCCTCGACGTGGCCATCGAGCGCTACCTCCCGGGCAGCGGCATCCTGAGTGCCAGTGTCTTCCACCGAGAGATCAGCCAGTACATCCGCACCGTGACGTCTCTGGAGGGCACACGCTACGTGTCGCGCATGCAGAACGTCGGCGACGCCACCACCCAGGGCCTGGAGCTCGAAGCCAAGTTCCGCCTCAGCGACCTGGTGGCCGACGCGCCCGGTGTCGAGCTGCGCGCCAACGGCGGCGTCTTCCGCTCGAAGGTGAAAGGCACGCCCGGCCCCGACAACCGCATCGACCAGCAGGCCTCGGGCGTCGTCAATCTCGGCGCCGACTACCGCTTCCGCCGCACGGGCCTCACGCTCGGCGGCAACCTGAGCTGGCAGCCCGGCTACACCACCCGCATCAGCGACACGCAGTGGGTCATCCAGGGCAAGAAGACGGTGGTGGATGCGTTCATGCTGTATGCCTTCAACCCCGGCCTGCAGCTGCGCATCTCGGGCAGCAACCTCGCCGCGCGCGACTACCTCACCGGCAGCCGCTTCGAAGGGGGCACGGTGCGTGAGACCACTGAGACCGATACCAACTCCTACATCAGCTGGCAGGTGCGTCTGGAAATGAAGCTCTAGGCCTGCCTGGACTCTGGGCAGTGTCCAAGCGCCAGGCACGACGCTCGCGCCGCGTGTCCGGCATCTGGGCGAAGACGGTCCAGCGCCGCCCTGCGTCTCCCAGGTAAACCTAGTGTTTGCCCTGATCTGGTGCTTGTGGGCACAGGCTTTGCGCAAGAACGGCTCGCACGGGCGGCAGCTGCGCCGCCTGAGAACCCAGGAGACACCATGCACTTCGCCACCCGCCGCGTTGCCCTCACGACCGTTGCCGCCGCTGCCGCGCTCGCGCTCACCGCGCCGCTCGTCCAGGCCCAGTCCAAGAACGAGGTCCGCATCGCCCACGTCTACGGCAAGACCGGGCCGCTCGAGGCCTATGCCAAGCAGACGCACACCGGCCTGATGATGGGCCTCGAATACGCCACCGGTGGCACGATGACGGTGGCCGGCAAGAAGCTGGTGGTGATCGAGAAAGACGACCAGGGCAAGCCCGACGTGGGCAAGAACCTGCTCGCCACCGCCTACGGCGACGACAAGGCCGACATCGCGGTGGGCACCACCGGCTCGGGCGTGGCGCTCGCCATGCTGCCCGTGGCCGAGGAGTACAAGAAGATCCTGCTGGTCGAGCCCGCGGTGGCCGACTCGATCACCGGCGACAAGTGGAACAAGTACATCTTCCGCACCGGCCGCAACAGCTCACAGGACGCCATCGCCAACGCCGTGGCGCTCGACAAGGCCAACGTGAGCATTGCCACCCTGGCCCAGGACTACGCCTTCGGCCGCGACGGCGTGAAGGCCTTCAAGGACGCGCTCAAGACCGCCAAGGTCGTCCACGAGGAATACCTCCCCGCCGCCACCACCGACTTCACCGCCGGTGCGCAGCGCATCATCGACAAGCTGAAGGACGCGCCCGGCCGCAAGGTCATCTTCATCATCTGGGCCGGCGCGGGTAACCCGTTCAAGATCGCCGACCTCGACTTGAAGCGCTACAACATCGAGATCGCGACCGGCGGCAACATCCTGCCGGCCATGACCGCCTACAAGCAGTTCCCCGGCATGGAAGGCGCGGCGTACTACTACTTCGGCATTCCGAAGAACCCGGCCAACGAGTGGCTCGTGGCGAACCACTACAAGAAGTTCCAGACCCCACCCGACTTCTTCACCGCGGGCGGCATGAGCGCCGGCATCGCGCTGGTCGAAGCCTTGAAGAAGACCCAGGGCAACACCAACACCGACAAGCTCATCACCACGATGGAAGGCATGAGCTTCGAGACGCCCAAGGGCAAGATGACCTTCCGCAAGGAAGACCACCAGGCGATGCAGTCGATGTACCACTTCAAGATCAAGGTGGACCCGGCCTTCACCTGGGGCGTGCCTGAGCTCGTGCGCGAGATCAAGCCGGAAGAGATGAACGTGCCGATCCGCAACAAGCGCTGAGCGCGCACCGACACGACATGCTCGAGACCCGCAACCTCACGGTCCGCTTCGGCGGGCACGTGGCGGTGGACCACGTGAGCTGTGCCTTCCAGCCGGGCACGCTCACCGCCATCGTCGGCCCCAATGGCGCCGGCAAGACCACCTACTTCAACCTCATCTCCGGCCAGCTGCGCGCGACCGAAGGGCAGGTGCTGCTCGGGGGGCACGACATCACCGCCGAGCCCGCCTCGACCCGCACGCACCGCGGCCTCGGCCGCGCCTTCCAGCTCACGCAGCTTTTCCCCAACCTCACGGTGGTGGAAAACGTGCGCCTGGTCGTGCAGTCGCGCCGCCACGAGGGGCTCAACCTCTGGTCGGTGTGGCTCGACCGCAAGGAGACGCTGGCCCGTGCGCACGAGCTCGTGAAGCAGGTGCAGCTCGGCGACAAGGCCGACGCCATCGCGAGCAGCCTGCCGCACGGCGACCAGCGCAAGCTCGAGGTGGCGATGCTGATGGCGCTCGACCCGCAGGTCTTCATGTTCGACGAGCCCACCGCTGGCATGAGCGTCGACGAGGTGCCGGTGATCCTCGACCTCATCCGCATGCTGAAGGCGCGGCGCGACGCGACCATCCTGCTCGTGGAGCACAAGATGGACGTGGTGCGCGAGTTGGCCGACCGCATCATCGTGCTGCACAACGGCCAGCTCGTGGCCGATGGCGAGCCGGCGACGGTGATCGCCTCGCCCGTCGTGCAGCAGGCCTACCTCGGCATGGCTGCGAAGGAGGCCGCATGAGCGCGCTCCTGAAGCTGCAAGGCGTGCACACGCACATCGGCCAGTACCACATCCTCCACGGTGTCGACCTCGAGGTGCCCACCGGCCAGGTGACCATGCTGCTCGGCCGCAATGGGGCCGGCAAGACGACCACGCTGCGCACCATCATGGGTTTGTGGGCCGCATCGCAAGGCACGGTCACCTTCGACGGCCAGCCCATCGCGGGCAAGCCCACGCCCGACATCGCGCAACGGGGCATTGCCTACGTGCCCGAGAACATGGGCATCTTCAGCGACCTGTCGGTGAAGGAAAACCTGCTGCTCGCCGCACGCAACGCCGGCACCGCCGAGCAGATGGACACGCAGCGCCTGGAGTGGCTCTTCGGCCTCTTCCCCGCGGTGAAGAAGTTCTGGCTCTACCCCGCCGGCAAGCTCTCGGGCGGGCAGAAGCAGATGCTGGCCATCGCGCGCGCGATGGTCGAGCCGCGCCGCCTCCTGCTCATCGACGAGCCAAGCAAGGGCCTTGCGCCCGCCATCGTGCAGAACCTCATCGAGGCCCTGCGCGAGCTCAAGCGCACGCAGACCACCGTGCTGCTCGTCGAGCAGAACTTCGCGATGGCCAAGGCCCTCGGCGACCGGGTGGCCGTGATGGACGACGGCCGCGTGGTGCACCACGGCGCGATGCAGGCACTGGCCGACGACGAAGACCTTCAACACCGGCTGCTCGGCCTGTCGCTGGGAGCCCACCAATGAACACGACGACCACCACCACCGCCGCGGCGGCGCCCGCGCAGGCAGACGCGATCCCGAAGGCCGCGTTCGACTGGATCCCGCTGGCGCTCGTGCCGCTGCTCGCGCTGCTCGCACTGCCCGCCATCGGCTCGCCGTCGTCGTGGCTCACGCTCACCGTGGCGGGCCTTGCGATGGGCATGATCGTCTTCATCATCGCCTCGGGCCTCACGCTTGTCTTCGGCCTGATGGACGTGCTGAACTTCGGCCACGGCGTCTTCATCGCCTTCGGCGCCTTCGTGGCGACGAGCGTGTTCGGCGCCATGATCGGCTGGTCGGACGCCGACAGCCTGCTGCAGAACCTCGCCGTCCTCTTCTGCGCGATGCTGGCGGCGATGAGCGTCACCGCCGCCATTGGCTGGGCCTTCGAGCGCGTGATGGTGCGGCCGGTCTACGGCCAGCACCTGAAGCAGATCCTCGTGACCATGGGCGGCATGATCATCGGCGAGGAGCTGATCAAGGTCGTGTGGGGCCCGCAGCAGGTCCCGCTGCCGCTGCCCACCACGCTGCGCGGCTCGCTCCTGTGGGGCGACGCGGTGGTCGAGAAATACAGGCTCGTCGCCGTCGTGATCGGCGCGGTGGTGCTGCTCGCGATGCTCTTCACGCTCAACCGCACCAAGCTCGGCCTGCTCATCCGTGCCGGCGTGCAGGACCGCGAGATGGTCGAGAGCCTGGGCTACCGCATCCGCCGTCTCTTCGTCGGCGTGTTCGTCGCGGGCTCGGCACTCGCCGGCCTCGGTGGCGTGCTGTGGGGGCTGTACCAGCAGAACGTGATCCCGCAGATCGGCGCGCAAGTCAACACGCTCATCTTCATCGTCATCATCATCGGCGGGCTGGGCTCGACCTTCGGGTGCTTCGTGGGCGCGCTGCTCGTGGGCCTGCTCGCCAACTACGTGGGCTTCCTCGCACCGAAAGCAGCGATGTTCTCCAACATCGGCTTGATGGTCGCGATCTTGCTCTGGCGCCCGCAAGGTCTCTATCCGGTAGCAAACCGATGATCTCCAGACTTCTCTCCCACGACCTGCCGCGCAACCGCTGGCTCGCGGCGATCCTCGTCGTGATCGTGCTGGGCCTCGCGCTCACGCCGTTTCTCTTCCCGAGCACCAAGGCGCTCAACGTCGGCGCGAAGATCCTCGTCTTCATCGTGCTCGTGGCGAGCTTCGACCTGCTGCTCGGCTACACCGGCATCGTGAGCTTCGCGCACACCATGTTCTTCGGCATCGGTGCCTATGGCGTGGCGATTGCGAGCACACGGCTCGGCCCCGGCTGGGGTGCGCTTGCGCTCGGAGTGGGTGTGGCGCTGGTGGTGGCGCTGGTGCTGTCGCTGGTGATCGGGCTCTTCAGCCTGCGGGTGAAGGCGATCTTCTTCGCGATGATCACGCTCGCCGTGGCGTCGGCGTTTCTCTCGCTCGCCTCACAACTCTCGGAATTCACCGGTGGCGAAGACGGCCTCAACTTCAAGGTGCCTGAAGCGCTGCAGCCCGGCACGCAGTACCTCGAAGAGCCGTTCTTCGGCGCCAGCATCGATGGCCGCTTCCTGAGCTACTACCTGCTCTTCGTCGCGACCGTGGTGCTGGTGCTCGTGATGCTGCGCATCGTCAACTCGCCCTTCGGCCGCGTGCTGCAGGCGATCCGCGAGAACGACTTCCGCGCCGAGGCCATCGGCTACCGCGTGGTGGTGTACCGCACGCTCAGCAACGTGCTGTCGGCGCTCTTCGCGACGCTCGCGGGCTGCCTGCTCGCGATCTGGCTGCGCTACAACGGCCCCGACACCTCGCTCAGCTTCGAGATCATGCTCGACATCCTGCTCATCGTCGTGATCGGCGGCATGGGCACGGTGTATGGCGCGGTGGTGGGCAGCGTGCTCTTCGTCATCGCGCAGAACTACCTGCAAGACCTGCTCAAGCTCGGCGCGAGTGCGGTCGAGGGTGTGCCCGTCGCCTCGCAACTCGTTTCGCCCGACCGCTGGCTGTTGTGGCTGGGCCTGCTTTTCGTGCTCTCGGTCTACCACTTTCCCACCGGCGTGGTGGGGCGGCTGAGGGCGCTGCGATCCAAGGGCCGTCGATCATGAGCCTCTCTTCTCCGTTCACCTCCCGCTATCTCACCTGCGAAGGCCGCGAGCTGCATTACACCGAGTGGGGGGCGGGGCACGACGAGACGGTGATCGCCTGGCACGGCCTCGCGCGCACCGGGCGCGACATGGACGACATCGCCGCGCACCTGTCGCAGCGCTACCGCGTGATCTGCCCCGACACCCTCGGGCGCGGCCTCAGCCAGTGGAGCCCGAGCCCCAAGGAGGAGTACTGCCTCGCGTTCTACGCGCGCCTGGCCACCTCGCTCGTCAACCAGCTCGGCGTGGAGCGCTTCCACTGGCTCGGCACCTCGATGGGCGGCGCGATCGGCCTGCGCGTGGCGGCCACCAGCTTGCGCGGACGGCTGCGGCGTCTGGTGCTCAACGACATGGGGCCCGAGATCACGCGCGTGTCGAGCGAGCGCATCCGCGCGTATGCCGGTTCACCCTCGGCGTTCGACACCGTGAGCGAACTCGAGACCTACTTCCGCACCATCTACAAGCCCTATGGCTGGCTGAGCGATGCGCAGTGGCGCCGCCTCACCGAAACCTCGGTGCGCCGCCTGCCCGACGGCCGCGTGACCCCGCACTACGACCCCGCGATGGCGAAGCAGTTCGAGCACTACCCCGACGACTACACGCAGTGGGAAGCCTGGGACAGCCTCGACATCCCCGTGCTGTGCCTGCGCGGCGAAAGCTCCGACCTGCTCTCGGCCGAAGTGGCCGAGCAGATGCGCCAGCGCGGACCGCGCGCGGTGGTGGCCACCATTGCCGGCTGCGGGCATGCCCCGGCGCTCAACGTGCCGGAGCAGTTCGCGCTGGTCGAGCGCTTCTTCGCCGCCTGATCAGCGCCGGAATCGCCCGTCGGGGCCGATGATGGAAAGGTCGGCGTAGTCGAGCCCGCTGTGGTCGGTGGGCGAGTAGCTCAGCTCCAGCCCGCCGAGGTCGAAGCGGTTGAAGCCTTCGAGCGCGCGGCGCAGCTTGTCGCGCGTGGCCCCGGCGCCGGCGCGGCGCAGCCCTTCGACCACCACCTTGGCCGACACGAAACCTTCCAGCGTGATGGGCGACAGCTCCAGGCCTTTCGCCTTGGCCAGGTCCATCGCTTCCTTCACCACGGGCGAGGCGATCGAGCGCTCGTAGGGGAAGACCTGGCTCACCACCACGCCGTGCGCGATCGGGCCCAGTTCCTTCACGAAGCCCGACGAAGCGTTGTTCGACAAGGTGACGAGCTGCGCCTTCGAGCCCGCGGCGCGCAGCGCCTTCATGCCGTCGATGATGGCGGTGCCCGAGCCGATGAGCATCACCGCCTGTGGCTCCTTCGCCACCACGCGCGGCGCGATGCCCGTGAAGTCGGGCTTGGCGCGGTCGTACTTCTCGAGCGCCAGCGGTTCCTTGTTGACCGACCTCAGGCCCTTGAGCGCACCTTGCACCGCGTCAGCGCCGAAGGTGTCGTCGACCTGCACGATGGCGATGCGGTCGACGCCGATCAGGCTCAGGTGGGAGATCGCGCGCTCGGCCTCGCGCTGGTAGGTGGCGCGCACGTTGAAGAGCCACGGGTGCACCGGCTGGTGCAGCACCATCGCGCCGGTCGAGGGGCCGATCAGCGGGATCTTGTGCTCCGTGAGCAGCGGCATGATCGCCTGCGTGTGCGGCGTGCCCCGGTTGAGGAAGAGGCAGATCACGCCCTTGTCGATCAGCTCCTTCGCGTTGGCGGCGGCGAGCTTCGGGTCGAACTTGTCGTCGAGCGAGATCAGCTCGATCGGCTGGCCGTTGATGCCGCCGCGCGCGTTGACGGCGTCGAAATAGAGCTTGGCGCCGTCGGTTGCTTCCTTCACCGAGGCGGCCACCGCCCCGCTGAAGCCGGCCGTCTGGCCGATCCTGATCTGCGCCCACGCGGGTGGGGTGATGCCCACCGCCGCTGCCACCATCCACAAGGCTGTCAGCCATTGCTTGTTCATATCAGACCCTCCGGTAAGAGTGGGGGCGATGTTATGCAGTGATGGCGACCTCCCACCAGTGCAACTACGTACAGGTTGTGCGGTGAACGCCCGTGCGATCAGAGAAAGTGCCGGTGCAAAGTTGGCGCTCGCCGCCTGAGAATCCTCCGGTTTCGGTCACGAAAGGCGTGTGCGATGAAGTGGATGCGGTTTCGCGGGCCGGGTGGCGCCGAGGCGTTCGGCGTTTTGCAGGGCGACGAGGTGCTGGTGCACGAGGGCGATCTCTTCGGCGACTCGGCGCCCACCGGCCAGCGTGTGCCGCTGGCGCAGGTGGAATGGCTCACGCCCTGCGTGCCGGGCAAGATCGTCGGGCTGTGGAACAACTTCCACGCCGCGGCCGAGAAGAACGGGTGGGCGGTGCCGGCCGAGCCGCTGTACTTCCTGAAGGCCGTGTCGAGTGCGGCTGCGCATGGGCAGGGGATTCCGGTGCCGAGGGGGTACGACGGGCGAGTGGCCTATGAGGGCGAGCTGGCCATCGTGATCGGCAAGACGGCGCGCGGCGTCAGCGTGGCGGAGGCGCCCTCGTGCATCTTCGGCTACAGCTGTGCCAATGATGTGACGGCGATGGAGCTGATTGGGCGTGATCCGAGCTTTCCGCAGTGGGCTCGGGCGAAGAGTTTTGATGGGTTTGGGGCGTTCGGGCCGGTTGTGGAGACCGACTTCGATTGGCGGGAGGCGGTGCTGCGCACACGTGTTGGCGGGCGGGAGCGGCAGAACTTCCCGCTGAGCGACATGATCTTTTCGCCCGCGGAGCTGGTGTCTCGGTTGTCGTTCGACATGACGCTGCTGCCGGGGGACGTGATCTTGTGCGGGACCTCGCTGGGGGTGCTGCCGATGAAGGCGGGGACGGAGGTCGAGGTGGAGATTGAGGGGATTGGGGTGTTGAAGAATCTCTACGGGTGATCGCTGCGTGGCGGCTTTGCCGGGATTTCGCCCCGGCGGGCGAGTCCCTTTTCTTTGCTTGCCCAAAGAAAAGGAACCAAAAGAAAAGGCACCCCGTTCGCCGGTCGGCCTAGGGCCGACTTCTCTGCGCTGCTCGGTCTTGGGGTGTCGGGCAGAACTCACTCCGCGAGCTTCGCTCGCTACGTTCAAACAGCTGCCCGAAGTCAGACGACGAAGCGTGCTTCGCACGCCACCCCAAGCCCTGCGCTGCTCGACGGCTCTCAAGGGCCCCGGGATACCCTCGCCCGCTTCGCGGGCCTCGTACTCTCGGCTCGCTTCGCCTCGTGCTTGATGGGTGGGGCGCAAGGCGCTCCTACCTTGGAGGCGATGCGAAGCGAGCCGTAAGGCTACCCGTGGGTGGCGTCGAGGAGCGCAGGGCTTGAGGGGGCGCGCGTCAGCGCGTTCGTGAACTGACTTCGGGCAGCTGTTTGAGCGCAGCGGCCACCGGCCGCGTAGCGAGTTCTGCCCGACCCCTCAAGACCGAGCACCGCAGAGCAGTCCGGCCTCCGGCCGGACCGCCACCGTCGGGTCGCCTTTTCTTGGTTACTTCTTTTGGCGAAGCAAAAGAAGTAACTCGGCCGCCGGGCCGAGACCCGGCATGCCGCCACGCAGTGAAAAACGAATCAAGCCGCAGGCTGCACAGCCAGCCGCCCCTTCGCCTCAACAAGCGTCTTCCCAAGCAACCGAGCAAGCGCATAGACCGCATCGATCGTCGGCGTCGCCGTCCCCGTGATGCGCCCCAACTCCCGCACGCTGCCCACCAACGCCTCCAGCTCGAGCGCACGCCCCGCCTCGACGTCCTGCAGCATCGACGTCTTGTGCGCCCCCACCGCTTCGGCGCCCGCGATCCGCTTGTCGAGCGAGATCTTGAACTCCACCCCGAGCTTCTCCCCGAGCGTCTGCGCCTCGCGCATCATGTTCGCCGCCAGCTCCCGGGTGCCCGCATCTCGGCAGATGTCCTGCAGCGTGGCATGCGTCAGCGCGCTGATCGGGTTGAAGCTCAGGTTGCCCCACAGCTTCACCCAGATCTCTCCGCGAATGTCCTTGCTGACCGGCGCCTTGAAGCCGGCTTTCATCATCGCCTGCGACAGCGCCTCGATGCGCGGGCTGCGGCTGCCATCGGGCTCACCCAAGGTGAAGCGGTTGCCTTCGATCACCTTCACCACGCCGGGCGCCACGAGCTCGGCCGCGGGGTAGACCACGCTGCCGATCACGCGCTCGGGCTCGATGTGCTGCGCGATCACGCCGCCCGGGTCCACGCTTTCCAGCTGGCGGCCTTCGTAGGGGCCGGCAAGCTTGTGGAAGTACCACCACGGCAGGCCGTTGATCATCGTGACGACCATCGTCTCGGGCCCGAAGAGGGCGCGCAGCTCGGGCAGCAGGTCCTTCAACTGATGCGCCTTCACCGTGAGCAGCACCGCGTCCTGCGGGCCGGCGTCGGCCATCGCCTGCACGGCACGCACCGTGGCGGCGTGCTGCTCGCTGCCGTCTTCGGTGATCAGCTTGAAGCCGTTGGCGTTGATCGCCGCGAGGTTCTTGTTGCGAGCGATGAAGGTGACGTCTTCACCGGCCAGCGACAGCTTCGCGCCGAGGTAGCCGCCGATGGCCCCCGCGCCGACGATGGCGATCTTCATGCCACCGCCTCCTTGGGCTTGAAGTAGCCGCGGGCCGAACCGAGCAGCGGCCACAGCAGCAGGGCGACCGCGAGGCCGGCGATGCTGCCGACGAGCGGGTTGGCCCAGAAGATCGACAGGCTGCCCTGCGACAGCAGCATCGCCTGGCGGAAGCTCGCTTCGGCCATGTCGCCGAGCACGAGCGCCAGCACCAGCGGGGCCAGCGGGTATTTGAGTTTCTTGAAGAGATAACCGAGCACGCCGAACACCATCATCATGATCACGTCGAACATCGAACTGTGCACCGTGTAGGCGCCGATCGCGCAGATGACCACGATCACCGGCGCGATGACGGAGAACGGGATGCGCAGGAAGCCGGCCCAGAAGGGCACGGTGGTGAGCACGACCAGCAGGCCGACGATGTTGCCGGTGTACATCGAGGCGATCAGGCCCCAGACGAAGTCCTTGTGCTCGACGAAGAGCATGGGCCCGGGTTGCAGGCCCCAGATCATCAGGCCACCCAGCAGCACCGCCGCGGTGGGCGAGCCGGGGATGCCGAGCGTGAGCATGGGCAGGAGCGCCGAGGTGCCGGCCGCGTGCGCCGCGGTTTCGGGCGCGATCACGCCTTCGAGGTTGCCCTTGCCAAAGCCCTGCGGGTCTTTCGACATGCGCCGCGCCATGCCGTAGCTCATGAACGACGCCGGCGTGGCGCCGCCCGGCGTGATGCCCATCCAGCAGCCGATGGCGGTGGAGCGCAGGAAGGTGAGCCAGTAGCGAGGCAGCGTGGCCCAGGTCTCGAACACGACCTTGAGGTTGATGCGCGCCGTCTTGCCCTTGAACGCAAGGCCTTCTTCCATCGTGAGCAGGATCTCGCCGATGCCGAAGAGGCCGATCACCGCGATCAGGAAGTCGAAGCCCTTGAGCAGCTCGGGCTGGCCGTAGGTCATGCGCAGCTGGCCGGTCACGGTGTCCATGCCGACGGCGGCGAGCGCGAAGCCGAGCATCATGGCCGCGATCACCTTCGCGGGCGGCTCCTTGCTCATGCCGACGAAGCTGCAGAAGGTGAGCAGCTGCACCGCGAAGAACTCGGCAGGGCCGAACTTCAGAGCGAACTTGGCGAGCAGCGGTGCAAGGAAGGTGATGAGCAGCACGGCGAAGAGGGCGCCGACGAACGACGAGGTGAAGGCTGCCGTCAACGCCTGCGCCGCCTGGCCCTTCTGCGCCATCGGGTAGCCGTCGAAGGTGGTGGCCACCGACCAGGGTTCGCCGGGGATGTTGAAGAGGATGGAGGTGATCGCCCCGCCGAAGAGCGCACCCCAGTAGATGCACGACAGCATGATGATGGCCGACGTGGGGTTCATGCTGAAGGTGAGCGGCAGCAGGATGGCGATGCCGTTGGCGCCGCCCAGGCCGGGCAGCACGCCGATCAGCACGCCGAGCGTGATGCCGATCAGCATGTAGCCGAGGTTGGGCACGGTCATCGCGACCGCGAAGCCGTTGAGCAGGTTCGAGAGTTCTTCCATGTCAGAAGCCCAGGAGGCGTTCGATCGGGCCCTTGGGCAGCGGCACGAGGAACCAGCGTTCGAAGACCAGGAAGAACACGAGCGGCACCCCCACCGACACCGCCGCGGTAAGTGGCCAGCCGAACCTGCCGTAGCGGCGCATGAAGTAGCCGATGAGCACCAGCGACGACACGTAGAGGCCGAGGAAGGCGATGCCGCCCACGTACACCACCATCGGGATCAACATCGCCATCACGGTGGCGAGTTGCGAGCGCTCGGCGAAGAGCGGGTGCGTCTCGCGCCACTTGAGCAGCGTGGTCACGAACACCCAGCCGCTCGCGCCCAGCAGGAGCAGGCCGATGCGGAAGGGGAAGTAGCCCGACTTCGGCCCGTCGTCGCCCCAGCCGATGCCGGTGCGCACGCTGTCGACGATCACGAAGCCGGCCAGCACCATGAGGAAGCCGGCCAGCGCCAGCTCGGGGCCGCGGGTGCTGGGGCCGGGTTTTTGGTGTTCTGAATCCATGTTCCCTTTCTCCCTTTCCGCCCAAGCCGGCTGGCGCTTGCGATCAGTTCGTGGCCAGGAACCCGGCTTCCTTCATCAACACGCGGTGCAGTTGCTCGTTCTTGCCGAGCCAGTCGACGAACTCGGGGCCGCTCATGACGGTCTGCGTGAACGCGCCTTTTTCCATGAAGGTCTTCCACTCCGGCAAGGCACGCACTTTCTGGAACAGGTCGACGTAGTACTTCACCTGGTCGGGCGTGACGCCGGGCGGCATGAACACACCGCGCAGCATCAGGTAGTCGACCGGCAGGCCGGCCGAGGTGCAGGTGGGCACGTCCTGCCACGACTGGGTGGCGGTGACCTTGGCGGGGTAGGCTAGCGGCTTCTTGTCCATCACGCACAGCGGGCGCAGCGCGCCCGAGCGCCAGTGCGACTCGGCTTCGATGGGGTTGTTGACGGTGGAGTCGATGTGCTTGCCCACGAGCTGCACCGCCACGTCGCCACCGCCCTTGAGCGGGATGTAGGTCATCTTCTTGCCGGCGGTCTTCTCCATCAGCACGGTGATGATCTGGTCTTCCTGCTTGGAGCCGGTGCCGCCCATCTTGAAGGTCTTGTCGGGCTGGGCCTTCACGGCGGCGAGGTATTCCTTCGGCGTCTTGTAGGGCGACTCGGCGTTCACCCACAGGATGAAGTTGTCGAGCGCCAGCATCGACACCGGCGTGAGGTCGCGCCAGTTGAAGGGCACGCCGGTGGCCAGCGGCGTGGTGAAGAGGTTCGACAGCGTGATGACGATCTTGTGCGCGTTGCCCTTGTCGCCCTTCACGTCGAGAAAGCCTTCGGCGCCGGCACCGCCGGCCTTGTTGACGACGACGATGGGCTGCGCGGTGAGCTTGTTCTTCGCCGCCACACCCTGGATGAAGCGCGCCATCTGGTCGGCGCCGCCGCCGGTGCCCGCGGGCACCACGAACTCGATGGGCTTGGTGGGTTCCCAGGCGAAGGCGGGCGGGGCCGCCACGGCACAGGCCGCGGCCAGGAGGGTCAGGCAAAGTGTTGTCTTCACAGCGTTCCTCTTCGTGTGTCGGAGTGACGCCGTGGACCGGGCGCCGTCGGTGGGTCAGAGGCCGAGCTTCTGGGCCAGGCCTATGCGTTGCAGCTTGCCGGTCGCCCCCTTGGGAATTTCTTCCATGAAGAGGATCTTCTTCGGCACCTTGAACTCCGCGGCGCGTGTGCCCACGAAGTCCTGCAATTCACGTTCGGTAGCGGTCTGGCCTTCCTTCAGCACCACCACCGCGGCCACTTCTTCGCCGAGCTTGGGGTGGGGCATGCCGAAGCAGACCACCTGGTTGACGGCCGGGTGGTCCATCAGGATCTCGTCGACCTCGCGCGGGCTCACCTTCTCGCCGCCGCGGTTGATGATCTCCTTCAGGCGGCCGGTGAGGCTGATGTAGCCGTCGGCGTCTTTCGTGCCCTGGTCGCCGGTGCGGAACCAGCCGTTCAAGTAACCCTCGGCGTTGGCCTTGGGGTTGTTCTCGTAGCCGAGCGTCACGTTGGGGCCCTTGATGACGATCTCGCCGATCTCGCCCGGGCCGACGAGCTTGCCGTCTTCACCCATGATTTGCACCTCGGGGCCCGCGGGCAGGCCCACGCTGCCGGGCTTGCGCGGCAGCGGCGGCAGCGGGTTCGAGGCCATCTGGTGCGTGGCCTCGGTCATGCCGTAGGCCTCGATCAGCGGGGCCTTGAAGATCTCTTCCAACTCCTTGATGACCTGCGGCGGCATCGACGACGAGCTCGAGCGCAGGAAGCGCAGCGGGTGGCGCGCGATCACGTCGAGGTTGCCCTTGGCGCGGCCGATGATGGCCTGGTGCATGGTGGGCACGGCGGTGTACCAGGTGGGCTTGGCCTCGTCCATCCACGCGAAGAACTTGAGCGCGTTGAAGCCCGGCGTGCAGAAGACCTGCGAGCCGGCCGACAGCGGCGCCAGCACCCCGGCGATGAGGCCGTGGATGTGGAAGAGCGGCATGATGTTCAGGCCCACGTCGTTCGGAGTGAACTGCAGCGTGGTGCGGATGTTCTTCGCCGACGCGCACAGGTTGGCCACCGACAGCGGCACGATCTTCGGCCGCGAGGTGGTGCCCGAGGTGTGCAACACCATGCCCACGTCTTCCGGCTGGCTGTAGCCGCCGTTCGTGGTCGACGTGGCCGAGCCGGCGTCGCGCGGCTGCAGCGTGAACTGGCCCGCCGGGGCGCCGGCCGGCACCACGAGGTCGAGCACGCGCACGCCGAGCTTCTTGGCCACGTCGATGGCCGGCGAGGTGCTGCCTTGCTCGACGATCAGCGCCTTGGCGTTCAGGTCGGAGAGGTAGAACTCGAACTCGTCGGCACGGTAGGCCGGGTTGAGCGGTGCGCTGGTCGTGCCCGAGGCACAGGCCATGTAGCAGGTGGCCATCTCGGGGCCGTTGTTGAGCACGATGCCCACCCGGTCGTTGCGACCCACGCCCAGGGCGTTGAGGCTCGCGAGCGTGGTCTGCACAAGGGCGCGCAGATCGCGGTAGCTGAGGGCCGTGCGGCCCGGGGCCGAGATGGCGATGGCGCCGTCGGCGCCGGTGGAAAGCAGTTGCTGCAGGGTGTCAGGCATGTTCCGCGGGGCCACGTGGCACGATGGTTCAAATCGAGCCGTATTGTGGTCGGCGGCGCGTGACATGCACCACGCGGCAGGGAAGTGGATTCCCTGATACGCCTCGGCCGGCACCCGGTGGGCGCCGGCCGGGCGGACGGCGATCAGAGCGCGAGCGCGTTCTTCAGGCTGTCGTGGGCCGCCTTGTTGAGGCGGATCTGGTACGGGAAGAAGACCAGGCGGTCTTCGACGGCCGGTGCCGTCGGGTTGGCGACGTAGTAGGTGCCGCCGACCACCGCGCCGTCACGCGTGAGTGCGCCGGTGTAGACGTTGCCGTTCAGCTCGAAGTAGATGCGGTACGTGACCGTGGAGGTCAGCGTGGCCGCCACCGGGCGCGGTGCGTTTGCCACCCACACCGGCACACCGCCCACCGTGGTCAGCACGCCATCGGCCAGGTAGTAGGTGCGGGCGTCGGCGTTCGAGGGGATGCCCGTGGTCATCGCCGCCTGCAGCGTGATGTTGCTGAAGCAGGGGGTGATGTTGGCCGTCACCGTGGCGGTGGTGCAGTCGAAGGCGTCGTAGCGGTCGCCTTCGTTGATGGACGTGTACTTGGTGTATGCCGCACCAGCCAGGTATTGCGCGCCCGGGGTCAGGACGGCGGCGTTGGACCAGAAGGAGTTGAACCACTGCGCCATCTCGGCCGGGGTGGACGCCACCGCACCGCTCAGCGCCACCTTGGAGAAGTCGCTCAGGATGAACGAGTAGGCGACCGTGGTGCCATCACTGGCCAGGCTCTCGGTGCGGATGCCGCTGCCCACGTAGGTGTAGCGGCGCGCTTCCTGGACGCCGGGCACGACCAGCACGACACCGTCTTTCAGGATGCGGGTGGGGCGCGCGGCGATGACCGGCAGGCTGGCGGTCATGTTGAACGGCAGGGTCGGCGTGGCGACCTGCGGCCCTGCGGTCAGGGGCGAAGCGCTGACGTTGCTGCGTTCCGAGTAGGCGAAGTTGACGCCGGCGTTCTGCGGGCCGGAGTAGTTGAGGTTCCAGCGGACGCGGTACGACGAATCGTCCGTGGCCAGCAGGGTCTCTTCGAGGATCTGCTGGTCGGCGCTCAGCGTGAGCGTGAGCGAGGCCGCAGTGCTCGCCACCGTGCCGTGCTTGCCGGCGACGACCACGCTGTACTGCGCGGCGTTGTCGAGGTAGGTCACGGGCGGGGTGGTGTAGCTGGCGGCGTTGGCGCCGGTGATCACCTCGCCGTTGCGCAGCCATTGGTATTGCAGGTCGGCGCCGGTGGCCGTGACGGTGAAGGTGGCGGTGGCGCCGGTCAGCACCGACTGGTTTTGCGGCTGCGCCGAGATCGTGGTGGCGTTGGGGCCGCCGTTGCCGCCCCCGTTGTTGCCGCAACCGCCTGCCGCGCTGCAGGGGCCGTGGCCCTTGCCACCGCCGCCGCAACCGGCCAGAAGGGCCAGCACCAGCGCCGAGCTGGCGCACGCAATCGTTGACTTCGAAAGTCTCATGAAAACCTCCCTCGATCGAGACGTGTTGTGGAGTTGCAGCCCCCTCTGGGCACGCAGCTCGGCGAGTCTATCGGCGCTCCTGGCCGATGTGCACGGGTGTGCGCTGTGTTCCCCCAAGCGGGGGAGTCGGGCGCTGCTGTCGCGCAACTGCCAAAGCCCTGTGGCAGGAGCGTGTGAGCACCGGCTCCTAGAATTTCCGCCCCTCCTCGTCTGCGCGCGCCCCGTATCCCCATGACCTCAGGCCTCATCCGCATCCGTGGCGCCCGCCAGCACAACCTCAAGAACCTCGACCTCGACATCCGCACCGGCGAAATGACGGTGGTGACCGGGCCCAGCGGCTCGGGCAAGTCGAGCCTGGTGTTCGACACGCTGTATGCCGAGGGGCAGCGACGCTACGTCGAGACCTTCAGCGCCTACGCGCGCCAGTTCCTCGACCGGATGGACCGGCCGGCGGTCGACCGGGTCGACGGTGTGCCACCTGCCATCGCCATCGACCAGACCAACCCGGTGCGCACCTCGCGCTCTACCGTGGGCACGATGACGGAGCTGAACGATCACCTGAAGCTGCTCTTCGCGCGTGCCTCGGAGCTGTTCGACAAGAAGACCGCGCAGCTCGTGCGGCACGACTCGCCGGAGACGATCTACGCCGAGCTGATGGCGCGCACGAAGGAAAGCGACCCGCGCCTGGTCGTCACCTTCCCGGTCGAGCTGCCGGCCAACACCACGCCTGCCGAGATCGAGCAGTGGCTGGCGGCCAGCGGCTTCACGCGAGTGCAGGCCGAGCGCGAGGTGGCCTCGCCCACCGGGCCGCGCAAGGTGCTCGACGTGGTGGCCGATCGGTTCCGACTGCAAGGCACGGAGAAGGTGCGCGCGGTCGAGGCGATCGAGATGGCGCTCAAACGCGGCAGTGGCCGTGTGAACGTCTACGTGCTGCGCGCCGAGGAAGGGGCCGAGCCGCAACTGTGGCGCTATTCCACCGGCCTGCACTGCCCCGACAGCGACATCCGCTATGCCGACCCGCAGCCGGCGCTCTTCTCGTTCAACAGCGCGATGGGCGCCTGCGAGTCCTGCCGCGGCTTCGGCCGGGTGATCGGCGTCGACTGGGGCCTGGTGATCCCCGACCACCGCAAGACCCTGCGTGCCGGCGCGATCAAGACCATCCAGACGCCAGCCTGGAAGGAGTCGCAGGACGACCTGCTGCGCCACGCCGCCGACGCGGGCATCCCGCGAGACACCGCGTGGTCGCAGCTCACGGAAGCGCAGCGCGATTGGGTCATCAACGGCTCGCCGAACTGGAAGGGCCAGTGGAACAAGCAGTGGTACGGCATCAAGCGCTTCTTCGAGTACCTCGAATCGAAGGCCTACAAGATGCACATTCGCGTGCTCTTGTCGAAGTACCGCAGCTACACGACCTGCCCGACCTGCAACGGCGCGCGGCTCAAGACCGAGGCGCTCTTGTGGCGCATGGGCACCAAGGCCGATGCCGACGGCGTGCTGGCACCCGAGAAGCGCTTCATGCCCAATGGTGTCGACTGGTCGCGTGAACAGCTGGAGTCGCTGCCAGGCCTCACAGTGCACGACCTGATGCTGATGCCCATCGACCGCATCCGGCGCTTCTTCGACGGCATCTCGCTGCCCAGCAGCATGCTCGACGACGCGCTGAAGCTGCTGCTCGACGAGATCCGCACGCGCTTGAAGTACCTGTGCGACGTCGGCCTCGGCTACCTCACGCTCGACCGCCAGAGCCGCACGCTGAGCGGCGGCGAGGTGCAGCGCATCAACCTCACCACCGCGCTCGGCACCTCGCTGGTCAACACCATGTTCGTGCTCGATGAGCCCAGCATCGGCCTGCACCCGCGCGACATGGACCGCATCGTCGAAGCGATGCACCGGCTGCGCAACGCGGGCAACACGCTCGTCGTGGTCGAACACGACCCGGCGGTGATGCTCGCGGCCGATCGCCTGATCGACATGGGCCCGGGCCCCGGCGAGCGGGGCGGGCAGATCGTGTTCGACGGCACGCCCGAGGCCATCCGCGACGCCGACACGCTGACCGGCGCCTACCTCGGCGCACGCAAGCAAGTCGGCATGGGAATGAAGCGGCTGGTCACCGACAGCACGCCGCGCCTCATCCTCGAAGGCGCGCGCGACCACAACCTGAAGAACGTGACGGTCGAGTTCCCGCTGCAGCGGCTTGTGTGCGTGACCGGTGTCTCCGGCTCCGGCAAGAGCACCTTGATGCAAGACGTGCTCTACCCCGCGCTCGCCCGGCATTTCGGCAAGGCGACCGAAACGCCCGGCGAGCACGATCGCCTGCTGGGCGGCGACTGGCTGAGCGATGCGGTCTTCGTCGACCAGTCGCCCATCGGCAAGACCGCACGCTCCAACCCGGCGAGCTACGTCGGCGCCTTCGACGAGATCCGCAAGCTCTTCGCGCAATCGCCGCTCGCGCAGCAGCGTGGGTACACGGCGGCGATGTTCAGCTTCAACGCCGGCGATGGGCGGTGCCCGACCTGCGGCGGCTCGGGCTTCGAGCATGTGGAGATGCAGTTCCTCTCCGACATCTACCTGCGTTGCCCCGACTGCGACGGCACGCGCTACCGCGCCGAGACGCTGGAGGTGAAGATCGACCGCCGCCTTCCCGGCGAGGCGATGCGCGAGCTGAGCGTGGCCGACGTGCTGGAGCTGACCGTGAGCGAGGCGGTGCAGCTCTTCGCGCAGGACCGCGAGGTCCTGCGCGTGCTGCAGCCGATCCTCGATGTGGGCCTCGAGTACGTGAAGCTCGGCCAGCCGGTGCCGACCTTGAGCGGTGGTGAAGCGCAGCGTCTCAAGCTCGCCGGATTTCTGGCCGAAGCCGCGCAGAGCGCCACGGCGAGCAAGCAGGCGGTGGCCAAGAAGGGCACGCTCTTCATGTTCGACGAGCCCACCACCGGCCTGCACTTCGACGACATCGCCAAGCTGATGCGCGCCTTCCGCAAGCTGCTGGAAGCAGGCCACTCGCTGGTCGTGATCGAACACAACCTCGACGTGATCCGCGCCAGTGACTGGCTGATCGACCTCGGCCCCGAAGGCGGTGAGGGCGGTGGCGAGGTGGTGTGCGTGGGTTCGCCCGATGACGTGAAGCAGCACCCGACCTCGCACACCGGCAAGGCCCTGGCCGCCTACGACCGCGCGCTCGGCCTCAACGGCGCGCTGCGTGTGGAAGAAGGCCGCCCGCTGCAGACGGTGCTGCGCCAGCCAATCGACGAATCGATCCGCATCGTCAACGCCCGCGAGCACAACCTGAAGTCGATGGACGTCAGCATTCCGCGCGGCAAGTTCAGCGTGATCACCGGCGTGAGCGGCAGCGGCAAGAGCACGCTCGCGTTCGACATCCTCTTCAACGAAGGCCAGCGCCGCTACCTCGAATCGCTCAACGCCTATGCGCGCAGCATCGTGCAGCCGGCGGGGCGGCCCGAGGTGGATGCGGTCTACGGCATCCCGCCGACCGTCGCCATCGAACAGCGCCTCTCGCGTGGCGGCCGCAAGAGCACGGTGGCCACCACCACCGAGGTGTGGCACTTCCTGCGGCTCTTGTACGTGAAGCTCGGCATCCAGCACTGCGTAAAGGACGGCTCGCCGGTCAAGCCGCAGAGCGCCGAGAGCATCGCCGCGCAGATCGTGCGCGACCACAAGGGTCAGCACGTGGGCCTTCTCGCGCCGCTGGTCGTCAACCGCAAGGGCGTCTACACCGACCTCGCGAAGTGGGCCAAGCAGCGCGGCCATTCGCACCTGCGTGTGGACGGCGAGTTCCTGCCCGTCGACCCGTTTCCCCGCCTCGACCGCTTCAAGGAGCACACGCTGGAGCTGCCGGTCGGCGACCTGGTGGTGAGCGTCAACAACGAAGCCGAGCTGCGCGCGCTGCTCACGCAGGCGCTTGACCTCGGCAAGGGCGTGATGCACCTGCTCACGCCGCTCGATGGGCTCAAAGGCGCATTGATGGCGGGAAGCTCCACCAAGCGCATCGGAGGCGTGAAGGTCTTCTCCACCAAGCGCGCCTGCCCGACCTGCGGCACGAGCTACCCCGAGCTCGACCCGCGCATGTTCAGCTACAACAGCAAGCACGGCTGGTGCCCCGGCTGCGTGGGCACCGGCCTCGCCTTGACCAAGGAGCAGCGCAAGGCGTACGACGACTCGGTGATCGAGCGTGACGAGCAGGGCCGCGAGCAAAGCTTCCCGGCCGAGGATGCCGAGGTCGAAGGCGTTGTCGATGCGCCGTGCGAGATCTGCGCCGGCACGCGCCTCAACCCCATTTCGCGCGCGGTGACCTTCGAGGAGCACTCCATCGCCTGGATTGCGCAGTGGTCGGTGAGCCAGTGCCGCGAGTGGATTGAAGACCTGAAGCTCACCGGCCGTGATGCCGAGATCGCCCGCGATGTCGTCATCGAAATCAAGAACCGCCTGGAGTTTCTCGAAGAAGTCGGCCTCGGCTATCTCACGCTCGACCGCGCGGCGCCCACGCTGAGCGGTGGCGAAGCACAACGCATCCGCCTGGCCGCACAACTCGGCAGCAACCTGCAGGGTGTGTGCTACGTGCTCGACGAGCCGACCATCGGCCTGCACCCGCGCGACAACCAAGTGCTGCTCAACGCGCTGCACAAGCTCGGCGACAAGGGCAACACGCTGGTGGTGGTGGAGCACGACGAAGACACCATCCGGCGCGCCGACCACATCATCGACATCGGCCCGAGCGCCGGCAAACGCGGCGGCCGGCTGGTGGCACAAGGCACGGTGAGCGAGATCTCGTCGCAGGCCGATTCCATCACCGGCCGTTTCCTTGCCAAGCCGCTGCTGCACCCGCTGCAAACGCGCCGCGAGATCGGCGCTGACCAGCCGCAGCTGCTGCTGCGCAACGCCTCGCTGCACAACCTGCAGCAGGTCGACGTGCCGTTCCCGCTGCACCGCCTCGTCGCCGTGACCGGCGTGAGCGGCAGCGGCAAGAGCACGCTCGCGCGCGACGTGCTGCTCGCCAACCTGCAGTTCATCAACACCCGTGGCGCCAAGCCGAAGTGGCAAGGCTGCGACGGCATCGATGGCTGGCAACAGATCGACCGTGTGCTCGAAGTCGACCAGACGCCCATCGGCAAGACGCCGCGCTCCTGCCCGGCGACCTACATCGGTTTCTGGGACGTGATCCGCAAGCTCTTCGCCGACACGCTCGAATCACGCGCTCGCGGCTATGCGCCGAATCGCTTCAGCTTCAACACCGGCGAAGGCCGCTGCCCGGCCTGCGAAGGGCAGGGCATGCGCACCATCGAGATGAGCTTCCTGCCCGACGTGAAGGTGCCCTGCGACGTGTGCCACGGCGCGCGTTTCAACCCCGAGACGCTTGCCGTCACCTGGCGCGGCAAGAGCATCGGCGATGTGCTGCAGATGGAGATCGACGAGGCGGTGGAGTTCTTCGCCTCCATGCCCAACATCGCCCATCCGCTGCAGCTGATGAAGGACGTGGGCCTCGGCTACCTCACGCTCGGCCAACCCTCGCCCACGCTGAGCGGCGGCGAAGCGCAACGCATCAAGCTCGTCACCGAACTCACCAAGGTGCGCGACGATGTCACGCGGCGAGGCCAGAAGGCCCCACACACGCTCTACGTGCTCGACGAGCCCACGGTCGGCCTGCACATGGCAGACGTGGAGAAGCTCATCCGCGTGCTGCACCGCCTGGTCGACGGCGGCCACAGCGTGGTCGTCATCGAGCACGACCTCGACGTGATCGCCGAGGCCGATTGGGTGATCGACATGGGCCCCGAAGGCGGCGCGGCCGGTGGCACGGTGGTCTCGGCCACCGACCCGGCCTCGCTCGTGAAGGTCAAGGCCAGCCACACGGGGGCGGCGCTGAGGCCGGTGCTGGCGAGGTGAGCGCAGGGCAGGGCGCGCTGCCAACAAAGTCTCGATCCACCCTGCGCCGTGCTACAGATTGGCGCGCCATGCGCCGATAAGGTGCACGCAGCCCCACGCCCCATTCCGGGGAACGCAGTGGTGCGGGTTGCCGTGAGGCCCCTTTGTTCAAGTCCGTCAGCGCTCGTTGGTTGTGGGTCGCATACCTCGCCGTGGCGGCGTCGGCCCTCGGCGCGTTCGAGGCGGCGTGGTCGTCCCGGCAGGACCAGTTGTGGCGGGGCATGGTCGACGCCGGCCGCGACGCTGCCCGCGAGGTGAGTCTGTCGACCCGCTCGGCGCGCGATGCGGTCTACATGCTGCAGGGCGTGGCCAACGGGCTCTTCCGCCAGCCGGGCATCCAGATGAGCGAGGCGCGGCGGTCGCAGATGGTCCAGCGGCTCGACCTGCCGGGCACCTTCGTGCTCATGCCGAATGCGCAAGCCGTGCACCGCGAGACGCGCCTCAACAACTCCATCTACCGCGACTGGCCGGCCTTCAGCCTGGTGGGCGCCATGCCCGCACGCGGGAGCGATCTGGCGCGCGAGATCGAGATTTCACTCTCGCTCAGCCCAGCGCTCATCCGCGCGAAGACGACGCAGGCGGCCGCGGTGGCGGTGTACTACCTCTCGGGCCAGGGCTTTCACCTCGTCTATCCGCCCGCGCAGGACGACCTGCAGCTCTTCACGACGGACATGCTGCAGGGCGTGGCCTACCGCAGCGGGCTTGTCGCCTCCAACCCGGGGCGCCTGCCCGCGTGGTCGGCGGCCTACGACGACCCGAAGGGCAACGGCCTCATCAGCACGCTGGCCGTTCCCATCGACGATGCCGACGGCCACTACCGCGGCGTGGCCGCGATGGACTTCCAGCTCGACAACCTCTCGCAATACCTGCGGCGGCCCGCGCTCGGCATCGCCACCGCCTTCATCCTGAACGAGGACGAGCGGGTCATCGCCCATCCCACGCTGGTGGGCGTGTCGACACCCCAGGCGCCCACGCTCGACGACGTGGCCCAGTCACGTGGCGCTGCGCCCGGGCGCTGGGCCTTGCTGAGCACCGCGCCGGCCAACAACCGGCTCCACCTGGGCGCCGAAGAGGCGGCCGTGTTCGACATCGAGGCCACACCCTGGCGCTACGTCCTCATGGTCGACCGCGCCGAACTGCGTCTCACGGCCCTGCGCGGCATGTGGGTGGAAGGCTGCGGTGTAGTGGTGCTGCTGTGTCTGCTGGCCTACGCCGAGTCGCGCCGCCGCCATGCCGTGGTCGAGCTGCGCCGCAAGGCCGCCGAAGAAGTGCTGCAGGCCGCGCCCGCGCCGGTGGCGGTGATGCGTCAGTCCGACATGTCCATCCTCGTGGCCAACGAGGCGCTGATGCATCTGTTCGACGCTCCCGCGCACGGCGACCCCGAGACCGTGGCCGAAAGCGCCCATCGCCAGTTGCGTGAGCTGATCCAGTCGCTCACCGAGCAGACGCTGAGCAACGTCGACACCATGGCCAACCGCCCGCTGCTGCGCGCCGACGGCTCGCCGCTGTGGCTGCTGGTGCGCTGCGTGCCCGTGGTGCACGAGGAAGAGCCGGCGTGGCTGTGCAGCCTGACCGACGTGAGTGCGCTCAAGCAGACCCGCGACCAGCTCGAAGCCCTGGCCACGACCGACCCGCTGACCGGGGCACTGAACCGCCGCGCGGTGAGCGAGGCTGCGCAGGCGGAGCTGCGCCGCGCGCGCCGGCACGGCAAGCCAATCGCCGCCCTGCTGCTCGACATCGACCACTTCAAGCGCGTGAACGACACCCACGGCCACCAGGCTGGCGACCGTGTGCTGCAGCAGGTGGCCGCGGCGTGCGGCACGCAATTGCGCGAGATCGACCGCTTCGGCCGATGGGGTGGCGAAGAGTTCATCGTGCTGCTGCCCGAGACCGATCTCGACGGGGCGCTCGTTGTCGCCGAGCGGGTGCGCGAGGCCATTGCGAGCTCGAACGTGGCCGGCGACGACGGCTTGCCGATCCCCGTCACCACGAGCATTGGCATCGCGAGCCTGAGCCCGCACGACGAGCACCTCGAAGCCTTGCTGGCACGCGCTGACGCCGCGCTCTACCAGGCCAAGCACGACGGGCGCAACTGCGTGCGGGCGGCAGCAGTGCCCTCCGCGGCCGGTCTGGCGTCGGCCGCTTCGGCGCAGGACGCGGTCGAAGCCTGAACGGCCGACGACGACCTCAGCTGCCGGGGCCGCGGACGGCGCCGGTGGCCGAGGAGAACGTCAAGCGGCGGCCGTGCTCTGCGCGATGCCGGCGATGGCCCACTCGCGGCTGCCGTCGGTCGGCTTGACGAGGTGCCAGACCTCGTCGAAGGGTTCGGCCGCGTGCTCCGCTTCTTCGCGGACCATGCCGTGGAATCGCACGCTCACGATGTACTGGTCGCGCTCTTCGGCGTAGTCGACCACCTCGGCGTCGAGCTGCACCACGTCGGTCTTCTGCGGGGCGCCCTTGCGGTCCTGCAACTCGAGACGGAACACCGCAAACATCTCCGGCGTGGAGAACTGGCGCAGGTCGTCGAGATTGGCCGCATCGTTGGCCGCCTGCATGCGGATGAAGATCAGCTTGGCGACGCGCACGAAGGCGGGTGCGTCGAACCCGGCCGGCAGGCTTCCCATTGCGGCGGCTTGCGGCACCGCCGCCTGGACGGGCGCACCTGCTCCCGAGCCGGAGCCGAAGGCCGGGGCGCCGTGGCCGGCGAACTGCATGCCGCCCGGCGTGGCGAGGGCTGGTGTGCGCGCCGGTGCCGGCCCGAACCGCCGCATCAGGAAGCGGATGAGGAAGAAGGCCGCGACGGCCAGCAAGGCGATCATGAGGAAATTGGCCATCTCGGCGCCCAGGCCCAGGTGGCTGAAGAGCGCGGCCAGGCCGAGGCCTGCGGCCAGCCCGGCGATCGGGCCCATCCACGAGCGCTTGGGTGCGGCGGCAGCGGCGGCGGCAGGGCCTGCGGCAGCCGCCGGCGCGGCGGCGTTGGGCGTGGCAGCGGGCGTGGCGGGCGTTGCAGGGTTCGGCTGCTGCGGCGGGGGCGTCTGCCGCTTGAAGCCCGAGGTGGAGCCTCCGCCGAGCCGCTTGGCCTCCACACCTTCGGCCACGAGGCCGAGGCCCGACACGGCGATCAGCGTGCTCAGCAGGAAATGTTTCATGGGGGTTCTCATGGGGTGGGGTGAAGAAGAAGTGCCGAAGCGTGACACGTTTCAGACGGAAAACCCGAAAGCGAGTTCCGCCGGGCCCACCGAAACGGCCGCCTTCAACAGTTGCGATACTCCGCGGTCATTACAACGACCGAGACATTTCCATGCGTAACCTCAAATCCGGCCTCCTGCTGATCGGCGCTGCCTCCCTCCTGGCGCTCGGCGCCTGCAATGCCCGCAAAGACGACAAGCCCGCCGCTGCCGACACCGGCCCGGCCGAAGCCACCGTCAACGGTGTCGCCATCTCGCAAGGGCAGGTCGACCAGGTCATCAAGCAGCGCGCCAACGGCCAGCCCGTGCCGCCCGAAGCCCGCAAGGCCCTGGTCGACAGCCTCGTGCTGCAGGCCGTGGTGGCGCAAGAGGCCGTGAAGCAGGGCCTCGACAAATCGCCCGAGTACCTGAACCAGATGGAAACCGTGCGCCAGTCGGCGCTGGCCAACGCCTACGTCGAAGACTGGATCAAGAAGAACCCCGTCACCGACGAAGCCCTGAAGGCCGAGTACGACCGCCTCAAGGCCTCGACGGCCGGCACCGAATACAAGGCGCGCCACATCCTGGTCGAGAAGGAGGCCGATGCGAAGGCCATCATCGCCACGCTCAAGAAGACGCCCGCGGCCTTCGAGAAGCTCGCCAAGGAAAAGAGCAAGGACACCGGCTCCAAGGCCACCGGCGGTGACCTCGGCTGGTTCAACCCGCAGCAGATGGTGCCCGAGTTCAGCGCCGCGCTGTCCAAGCTCGAGAAGGGCAAGATCACCGAGGAGCCGGTGAAGACGCAGTTCGGCTACCACGTGATCCAGCTCGACGACTCGCGCCCGATCGAAGCGCCCGCGCTCGAGACCGTCAAGCCGCAGCTCAGCCAGCAGCTGCAGCAGCAGAACATGCGCAAGCAGATCGACGCGCTGAAGGCCGCTGCCAAGATCGAGCTGGCATCGGCGGCGTCGGCCCCGGCGGCTGCCGCACCTGCAGCTTCGGCGGCGTCCAAGTAAGGTCTCTGCCCGCACGATGGGCCTCGCCGAACTCTTCGCCCTGGGCGAACGCATCGGCGATCGGCTCGTCGCACGCGGCGAGACCATCGCCATCGCCGAGTCGTCGGCCGGTGGGCTCATCTCCGCGGCGCTGCTGTCGCGGGCGGGCGCCTCCAGCTACTACCTCGGCGGCGCGGTCGTCTACACGCGCCGCGCCTTTCGCCGCTTCACCACGCTGACGGCGGACGACATGGCCGGGCTGCGCTCGTCCACCGTGCCCTATGCCAGGCTCATGGCGCGCCACCAGCGCGAGCGCTTTCGTGCCAGCTGGGGCCTCGCCGAAACCGGCGCGGCCGGCCCAGAGGGCAACCCGTATGGCGACCCGGCCGGCCACAGCTGCCTGGCCGTCGATGGCCCGGTCATGCTCGACCGGCTCCTGCGCACCGGCACCGCGGACCGCGCGACCAACATGGTGAGCTTTGCGATGGCCGCACTTGAGCTGCTCGACGAGGCCCTCGCCGCCGCGCCCGGCCCCTGAGCGGCTGGCACGAAGTCGCCGCCGCGCCGCTCACTGCTTCGACGGCGCTGGCGCGTTGGCCTCCGGGGTCACCGGCACGTCGCACAGCGAAGGCGGCGGCGCGCCGAAGCGCTGGTCGAACGCCTCCGCACTCACCGGCCGGTAGGGGCTCGGCTGCTTGAGGCCGGCCCACTCTTCACACGTGTAGCGCCGCCCACCCGTCTCGGCCAGGCCTTCGCCGCAGCGCAGCAGGCCGCGCCGGTTGGCGATGAGCACCGTCGGGCACGCGCTGCGCGACTCGACACCGCACACCGCCACCTGCGTCAGCAGGTTGCCTTGCACCACGCCGCGGATGTGGCCGTGCTTGCGTGGACCGTTGCCGGCGGCCGGCGCCTCCGTCAGCGATCCGCAGACGCGCGCTCCGTCCTGCGCCAGGCGGTAGCCGTAGCAGGTGCCGGGGAAGCTGGTGCAGTCTTCCCACAGCCCGGCAAATGTGGCGGGCGGCTCGGCCGCCGTCGACGGGCCAGCGAGCGCCGCCAGCAGGGTGATGAGCAGGAAGGGGTAGGAGCGGGTGGGCTGCATGGCGCGCAAGCCTACACCGACCTATCGGTGCCATTGACCCACGGCCTATGGAAGCCATTGCGTTCTCCAAATTGACCGACTGCGGGCTGGGCGCCGACCATCACCCGCACTCCCCGCAGTCGTCATTCACACAGGAGGCAAGCATGTCGACCGAAGCCAAATGCCCGTTCTCGGGCGCTGCACAACAACCGCCACGCAAGCACACCGCCGCCGGTGCCAAGGGCAACCGTGACTGGTGGCCCGATCAGTTGAACCTTGCCATCCTCCACCTGCATTCGGCCAAGGCCAACCCGATGGGCGAGGACTTCAAGTACGCGCGCGAGTTCAAGACGCTCGACCTCGACGCCGTCGTCAAGGACCTCAACGCCCTGATGACCGACTCGCAGGACTGGTGGCCCGCCGACTACGGCCACTACGGCCCCTTCTTCATCCGCATGGCCTGGCACTCGGCCGGCACCTACCGCGTGCAAGACGGACGCGGCGGCGCCGGCACCGGCGCGCAACGCTTCGCCCCGCTCAACAGCTGGCCCGACAACGGCAACCTCGACAAGGCGCGCCGCCTCCTGTGGCCCATCAAGCAGAAGTACGGCAAGAAGCTCTCGTGGGCCGACCTGATGATCCTCGCCGGCAACGTCGCCCTCGAATCGATGGGCTTCAAGACCTTCGGCTTCGCCGGCGGCCGCGCCGACATCTGGGAGCCCGAGACCGACATCTACTGGGGCCCCGAAACCACCTGGCTCGGCGACGAGCGCTACGCCGGTGACCGCGACCTCGCCAACCCGCTGGCCGCGGTGCAGATGGGCCTCATCTACGTCAACCCCGAAGGCCCCAACGGCAAGCCCGACCCGCTGGCCTCGGCCCGCGACATCCGCGAGACCTTCAAGCGCATGGCGATGAACGACGAAGAGACGGTCGCGCTCGTCGCCGGTGGCCACACCTTCGGCAAGGCGCACGGTGCCGGCGAGGCCAAGCACGTGGCTCACGACCCCGAAGCGGCGCCCATCGAAGACATGGGTCTCGGCTGGAAGAACGCCTTCGGCAACGGCATGGGCGTCTACACCATCACGAGCGGCATCGAAGGCGCGTGGACGCCCACGCCGACCAAGTGGGACAACAGCTACTTCGAGACCCTCTTCGGCTATGAGTGGGAGCTGACCAAGAGCCCGGCCGGCGCCCACCAGTGGCGCCCCAAGGGCGGCGCCGGTGCGGGCACCGTGCCCGACGCACACGACCCGAAGAAGCGCCACGCGCCGATGATGACCACCGCCGACCTGGCGCTCAGGGTCGACCCAGCCTACGAGAAGATCTCGCGCCGCTTCCTGCAGAACCCCGACCAGCTCGCCGACGCCTTCGCCCGCGCCTGGTACAAGCTGACCCACCGTGACATGGGACCGCGCTCGCGCTACCTCGGCAAGCTCGTGCCGGACGAAGTGCTGCTGTGGCAAGACCCGGTGCCCGAGGTCGACCACCCGCTGGTCAGCGACGAAGACGTGACTGAGCTCAAGGCCAAGGTGCTCGCCTCCGGCCTCAGCATCTCGCAGCTCGTGACGACGGCGTGGGCCTCGGCCTCCACCTTCCGCGGTGGCGACAAGCGCGGCGGCGCCAACGGCGCACGCATCCGCCTTGCGCCGCAGAAGGAGTGGGAGGTGAACCAGCCCGCCGAGCTTGGCCGTGTGCTCGCCAAGCTTGACGATGTGCGCAAGGCGTTCAATGACGCCCAGACGGGCGGCAAGAAGATCTCGATGGCCGACATGATCGTGCTGGCCGGCACCGCGGCCGTCGAAGCCGCCGCGAAGAAGGCCGGTGTCGACCTCACCGTGCCGTTCTCACCAGGCCGCACCGATGCGTCGCAAGACCAGACCGATGTCGACGCCATGCAGTACCTGGAGCCCATCGCCGACGGTTTCCGCAACTACGTGAAGAAGGGCCAGGGCCTCGAAGGCTCGGTGGCCGAGCTGCTGATCGACAAGGCGCAGTTGCTCACGCTGAGCGCCCCCGAGATGACGGCGCTCATCGGCGGCCTGCGTGTGCTCGGTGCCAACCACGGCCACACGAAGCACGGCGTCTTCACCACCAAGGGCGACACACTGAGCAACGACTTCTTCGTCAACCTGCTCGACATGCGCACCCAGTGGGCCCGTGCCGAGAGCGGCGACGGCGTGCTCGAAGGCCGCGACCGCAAGAGTGGTCAGCTGAAGTGGACGGCCACCGCCGTCGACCTCGTGTTCGGCTCCAACGCGCAGCTGCGTGCGTTGTCGGAGGTGTATGCGTCGGCTGACGATGGTCAGCAGGTGCTGGTGCGCGACTTCGCGCGGGCGTGGGTCAAGGTGATGAACCTCGACCGCTACGACCTGCTGTGAGCCGCCGCGCGCCGCGAGGCGCGTGCGGGCGCTCAGCAGGGCGCGAGGTCGTCGGCGCGTTGCCAGCTCACGTCGGCGGTGAGGGCGTCGAGCAGGTTGCGGGCGTCGGCCTCGTCGGGAGGCTGCGGCGCGGAAAACAGCCGCTCGATCTCGTCTGCACGGGCGGCGCTGTCGACGAGGTGCATCGCCCAATGGCCAAACCGGCGTGGCACGCCGTCGAGCCGCTGCAGCACCCGCATGCCTTCATGCCGCGGATCTTCCACGAGGCTGTTGAGCAGGCCATCGACCTCGGCCGCGCTGCCTTCCACCACCTGAACGAAATGCCGCCCGCTGTAGGCGAGCAGGCCCGTCACCTGCCGGCGCCGGTTGCGCACCTGCGAACTCCCCACGATGCGATGCACGTCGGTGGGTGTGACGGTCGGGCCGCAACGGCTGATGTAGAAGACCTGGACGATGGACATGGGGCGGATCGGTACTGCGCAAGATCCGTTATCGGCCGTCGCGCGGGCTTCCGTAGCCCAGCCTCGTCAGAGGCTGTGCACAAGTTCGCAGCCTAGAACACCAGGGTGCCGAGGAGCACGCCGAAAACCAGCACGATCAGGAAGATGACGAGCGCGATCGCGAAAAGCACTTTGGCGATCTTGCGCGACCCCGAGGCGACACCCGTGAAGCCGAACAGGCCGGCCACGAGCGAGATGATGAAGAAGATGATGGCCCACTTGAGCATGTGATGGTCTCCTTGGTTGAGGCCGTCTGAGCAATCGGCGTGCCGTTGTCTGCGCGACCCGAGAACTCAGGCTGCGACGCCGAAAAGGGCGCCGACACCCGCCGTCAGCGCCATCGCGAGCGCCCCCCAGAACGTGACACGCCCCGCGGACAGCAAGACAGGTGAGCCTCCAGCGCGCGCCGCAATGGCACCGAGGCCGGCGAGAAAGACAAGCGAGCTCGTTGCGACACCCCACATGAGCGCGGGTGCCGGCAGCAGCAGCACCACGAGCAAGGGCAGCAGTGCACCCGCAGCGAAGGTGGCTGCCGAAGCGAGTGCGGCTTGTACGGGTTTGGCCGTGAGCGTGTCGGAAATTCCGAGTTCGTCACGGGCATGCGCTCCCAGTGCGTCGTGGGCCATCAACTGTGTCGCAACACTTGACGCGAGGGCTTCGCTGAGGCCGCGCTGGCGGTAGATGTTGGTGAGCTCCGCGTGTTCCTGCTTGGGGTCTTCGGCCAGCTCGGTTCGTTCACGGGCCAGGTCGGCGTTCTCGGTGTCTGCCTGCGAACTCACCGAGACGTATTCACCCGCCGCCATCGACATGGCGCCGGCCACGAGGCTCGCCACGCCCGCCACCAGGATGGCCTTGGTGCCGGCACCTGTGGCGGCCACGCCGAGGATGAGGCTTGCCGTGGAGACGATCCCGTCATTGGCGCCCAATACCGCGGCCCGCAGCCAGCCTGTGCGGTGCGTCCTGTGTCTTTCGCTGTGTCTCATGGCGGCAATGTACTGGTGGCCGAGTCGCCCAGGTCTTGCGGCTTCGATCGCGGCCGGAATGACCCGGCCAACCGCTCGAGGGCCATACGAGGTAACATGCGGGCTCGACGCGCCCAGGCCCCTCCCCCCAAGAGTTCTCTGGGCAGCGCTGAGATCCGAGTGATCTTCCTCCTTGGCCAAGCCCGTTGCCCAGCGCAACCCAGGCTCCTCTGGCAGCCCTGGCTCGCAGCATCTACCCCTGCCAGCCACCCGCGGGATCGAGTTCACCCGCCGCTGGCGTGCCTCGCACGCTCCCCTCCACTACCACCGGCCGTCCTCGCTTCGAGGGCACGCCACTCTCCGATGTATCGCGGCGCCCCGGCCCGTGGTGCGACCACTTCGAAACCTTGCACAGGGAATACATGGCCAAGGAAGAACTGATTGAAATGAACGGCACCGTGAACGAAATCCTGCCGGACTCGCGCTTTCGCGTGACGCTGGAAAACGGACACCAGCTCATCGCCTACACCGGCGGCAAGATGCGCAAGCATCACATCCGCATCCTCGCGGGCGACAGCGTGTCGCTTGAGTTGTCGCCCTATGACCTGAGCAAGGGCCGCATCACGTTCCGCCACCTCGACCGCCGGGGCGCACCCCCGCCGGGCGCGGGCGCCGCCCGTTTCGGGCGCCGCTGATCGGGCTGAATGACGACTCAAGAATTCAGCGCCCAGATCCAGACTCTGCTCACCCGCACCAGCAACAGCTGGTGCCTCTTTTCTCCCCCACTGAAGGAATACGACATGACCACCGAAACCGGCACCGTGAAATGGTTCAACGAAAGCAAGGGCTTTGGCTTCATCGCCCCCGACAACGGCGGCAAAGACCTCTTTGCCCACTTCAAGGAAATCCAGGGCACTGGCTTCAAGACGCTGCTCGAGAACCAGCGCGTTGAATTCGAAGTGACCCAAGGCCAGAAGGGCCCGCAAGCCTCGCGCATCCGCGGCATCTGACCCTGCCCACCCTCGCCCCGACGAACGGACGCCATCGTGGATGCGCCTCGTGCGTTGCCCTCGCCCTCACGCCGTGAAGCCCTGAGAGACACCTTGCTCGCCACCGTGGACCTGCTGCGCAGGTGCCGGGCGGCCGAGGTGCCCGACGGCGACATCGAAGACTATGTCGCGCTGAACTGGCTGGAGTGGAATGGTGGCAGCCTCCGATTGACGGAGGTGGGGCTCAACATGTGCAAGCAGTTGACGGCGGGGATGGACTGACCATCCCCGTGGCGCACGCTCAGTGCGTCGTCAACCGGGCCAGCACGTCGGCGTACCACGCCGAATTCAACCCGAGCGACTCGTCGTCGCTGTGGCTGCGTGCCGACATGTCGAGCCGCGCAGCGTGAACCCCCAGCAGCTTCCAGCCCCCGTGCTGGTGACTCAACACTGGCGCGCCACTGGTGCCCCGGTGCGTTCGTGCGTCCGTCAGGAAGTAGCCCTGCCCCTGGAAGCGCAAGCCGAACGATGACGCGACCTGCCCTTGCCGGATCACCGGCAGATGGTGCAGCGTGTCGTGAAAGCCCAGCGGAAACCCCATCACCACGAGCGACGCGCCGACTGGCACGTTCGACGGCTTGGCCTCGATGTGCGCGGGTGTCCACGCCTGCAGCACGCAGTTGGCGGGCAGCGTGCTCGGGTCGATTTCGAGCGCGGCCACGTCGACCATGCCGGCGCTGTCTTGCGTTTCGCGCCAGGTCGCGACACCGTTCCGATAGAGCGGCATCGAGAGCTGCGCCACCTGTGTGAGGTTGGAGCGGTCGGTGTGCAGCTCGATCTCCAGCCGGTCGGGGTGGTGGCCGCTGGCAGGGTCGATGAAGACGTGCCGGCAGGTCACGAGGTAGAGGCGGCCCGCCGCTTCGAAGAAGAAGCCGGTGGCGGCCGTGAGTGGCGTGGCGCCCGAGAAGGTGTGCACACGCGCCACGGTGAGCAGCACCGTGTCGCACCCTGCGGGCGAGTCGGTGTGTGCCGCGGCCTCGGCACGGTCGATGAAGCGCCCCGTGCGACCCACGTCGGCCTCGAAGGCGGTGATCGAGTGCTCCGAGATCGGCACGTGCAGCAGCACCGTGCGCGCGACCTCGGCGTGCTGCTCGAACACGCCCTTGAGTTCTTCCTGCGCCTCGGGTGGCATGACCTTCATCATGGCTGTCACCAGGGCTTCGAGTGCGACCAGGTTGCCCTTGAGTTCGCAGATCTTCTCGCTTGCTTCTTGCATGTTCTTCATTGGGGCTCCCAGAAGAAAAAACCGCGGACCAAGGCCGCGGTTGTCGGTGCTCAACGAACAAGCGTCGTCAGGACGGTCAGGATTTCACATCACGTGCCGGCCCATCGTACATGCGTCGCCCATCGGCCGGGTGCCGAAATGGCTTTGCGCCCGAACGTCATGCGAGGGCCGCATAGCGTTCCAGGTGGTGGTCCGCATCGCCGAAGCGCTGCGAAGCCATCGTGAGCCGGCGGAAGGTGTGCGATACCTTCAGTTCCTCGGTCATGCCCATGCCGCCGTGCAGCTGCACTGATTCTTCCCGCACGAGTTTCGCGGCTTCGGCGATCTTCACCTTCGCCGCCGAAATGGCGCGGGCCCGCTCGGTCGGCGTGAGGCTGGCGTCATCGGCCTTCGCCGCCGCGAGGATGGCCATCGAGCGCGCCTCTTCGGTCGCCACCACCATGTCGACCATGCGGTGCTGCAGCGCCTGGAACGAGCCGATCGCCACGCCGAACTGCTTGCGCGTCTTGAGGTATTCGAGCGTGGCGTCGCAGGCGAACTGCATCGCGCCCACGGCCTCGGCGCAGAGCAGGGCGGTCGCGAAGTCGACGGCTTCCTCGACCAGCGGCAGCGCTTCACCGGCGGTGCCGAGCAGGGCATCGGCGCCGAGCTTCACGTGGCTGAAGTGGATGTCAGCGGCGCGAATGCCATCCACCGTGCGGTAGGCCTTGAGCGTGACGCCCGCGGCCTGCGGGTCGACGAGGAAGAGGCTCGTGCCGTTGCCGTTGTTCGCCGACACGATGAGGCGCGTGGCGGTCGGCGCGCCGATCACCACGATCTTCTCGCCGTTGAGCAGCCAGCCATCGGCGGTGCTGGTGGCGGTGGTGGTCTGCGGCGTGAGGTCGTAGCGGTGGCCGGGCTCGCTGCTCGCGAAGGCCAACTGCACCGAGCCATCGGCCAAGCCCGGCAGCCACGCGCTGCGCTGCGCCTCGTTGCCGGCCTTGGCGAGCAGACGGCCGGCGAGGCCGATGTTGTCGAGCAGGGGCTCGACCACCAGCGCTTCACCACAGGCCTGCATCACGGCCATCAGGTCGACCGCACCGCCGCCGAAGCCACCATCGGCCTCGGGGAGCGTCATCGCGGTGAGGCCGAGTTCGGCGAAGGTGGCCCACACCTTCTCATTCACGCCGCTCGGTGAGTTGAGGATGGCCTTGCGCTTCTCGAAGTCGTAGGCGTTGCCGAGGTACTTGCGCAGCGAGTCGGCCAGCTGCTGTTGTTCGTCGGTGAGTTCGAAGTTCATGTTCTCGTCTCCTCACAGGCCCAGCGTGGCCTTGGCGATGATGTTGCGTTGCACTTCGTTCGAGCCGGCGTAGATGCTGACCTTGCGGTAGTTGAAGTAGCGCGGCGTGACGCTGGTCGCGACGGGGTCGAGCTCTTCGCCGTCGATCGCCCGGAAGGGCTGCGCGTTCGGGCCCAGCGCTTCGGAGGTGAGCAGCGTGATGGCCTGCGCGATCTCGGTGCCGCGGATCTTCAGCATCGACACGTCGGCCCCCGGTGGCTGGCCGCTGCGGCGCATCTTGTCGAGGAAGCGCATCGACGTGAGCTCCAGCGCCTGCAGGTCGATCTCGATGCGGCTGAGCTTGTCGCGGAAGCGCAGGTCTTCGACGAGGGGCTTGCCGTTCTTCAGCTCGCGCGCGGCGATCTCCTTCAGCTCGACCAGCATGCGCTTGCTGCCGCCCACGTTGCCCGAGCCCATGCGCTCGTGGCCGAGCAGGTATTTCGCGACCGTCCAGCCCTTGTTCTCTTCGAACACGAGGTTCTCGACCGGCACCTTCACGTCGTCGAAGAAGACTTCGTTCACCTCGTGGCCGCCGTCCATCAGGATCAGCGGGCGCACGGTGATGCCCGGTGTCTTCATGTCGATCAGCAGGAAGCTGATGCCCTCCTGCCGCTTCTCGGCGGTGGGGTCGGTGCGCACCAGGCAGAAGATCCAGTCGCCCCAGTGGCCGAGCGTGGTCCAGATCTTCTGGCCGTTGACGACGTAGTGGTCGCCCTTGCGCTCGGCGCGTGTCTTCACCGCGGCGAGGTCAGAGCCGGCGCCGGGCTCGGAATAGCCCTGCACCCAGAAGTCGACCCCATCGCGGATGCGCGGCAGGAAGTAGTCCTTCTGCCCCTTTGTGCCGAAGCGCATCAGCACCGAGGCGCACATGTTGGGCCCGAAGGCCGGCAGGCCGGGTGCGCCCGAGAGGCCGAATTGCTCCTGGTAGAGGTAGCGCTGCGTGATGTTCCAGCCGGTGCCGCCCCATTCTTCGGGCCAGTGCGGCACCGACCAGCCCTTCTTCGCGAGGATGCGGTGCCAGCGCATGACATCGTCCTTGCTCAGCTCGCGGTGCTCGCGCACCTTCTCGCGAATGTCTTCGGGCAGGTTCGTGTCGAGCCAGGTTCGCACTTCGTCGCGGAAGGCCAGCTCTTCGGGGGAATAGCTCAGGTCCATTGCGTTGTCTCCTAGTGGTCTCAGGTGCGCACGAATTTCTTGCCGTCGGCGGCCATCTTCTCGAGCAGCGGCGAGATCTTGAAGTTGGCGCCCATGCGCGGGCCGTACTCCTTCAGCTTCGCGACCACGTTGTCGAGGCCCACGGTGTCGGCATAGAACATCGGCCCGCCGCGGTACACCGGCCAACCATAGCCGTTGAGCCACACCACGTCGATGTCGGATGCCCTGAGCGCAATGCCTTCTTCGAGGATCTTGGCGCCCTCGTTGACCATGGCATAGATGCACCGCTCCAGGATCTCGTCCTTGCCGATCTCGCGCGGCGTGCGGCCTTCCTTCGCCATGAAGTCGAGGATCACCTTCTTCGTCACCTCGCTCGGCCTGGCGTTGCGGTTCTCGTCGTAGTCGTAGTAGCCGGCGCCGGTCTTCTGGCCACGGCGGTCCATCTCGCACAGCACTTCGCGGATGGTCGAGCTCTTGCTCTTGTCCTTGCTCCAGCCGAGGTCCAGGCCGGCGAGGTCGCTCATCGCGTACGGGCCCATCGGCATGCCGAAGTCGTAGAGCACCTGGTCGATGTCCCACGGCATCGCGCCTTCCATCAGCATGGCGTGCGCCTGCGCGCCGCGGGCGCTGAGGATGCGGTTGCCGATGAAACCCGGGCACACGCCGGAGATGGCGGCCACCTTGCCGATCTTTTTGCCGATGTGCATGGCGGTCGCAAGCGCCGTGTCGGAGGTCTTCGCGCCGCGCACCACTTCCAAGAGCTTCATCACGTTGGCGGGTGAGAAGAAGTGCATGCCGACGACGGCTTCGGGCCGCGAGGTGGCGGCCGAGGCGATCTCGTTCACGTCGAGCGCCGAGGTGTTGGTGGCGAGCACGGCCCCCGGCTTCACGATGCGGTCGAGCTTGCCGAAGATCTCCTTCTTCACCGCCATGTTCTCGAACACGGCTTCGATCACGAGGTCGCAGTCGGCGAGCTGCTCCATCTCCAGCGTGCCGGTGAGGAGGGCCATGCGCTTTTCCACTTCCTCCTGCGTGAAGCGGCCCTTCTTCGCGGAGTTCTCGTAGTTCTTGCGGATGACGCCGAGGCCGCGGTCGAGTGCGGCCTGGGCTGTCTCGACGAGGATGACCGGAATGCCCACGTTGGCGAAGTTCATCGCGATGCCACCGCCCATGGTGCCGGCGCCGATGATGCCCACCTTCTTCACGTCGACGAGCGGCGTGTCGGCCGGGATGCCGGGGATCTTGGCGGCTTCACGTTGCGCGAAGAAGGCATAACGCTGCGCGATCGACTCGGTGCCGGTCACGAGCTGCTGGAAGAGGCGCCGCTCGGTGGCGAGGCCGTCTTCGAAGGAACCGTTGACCGCCGCTTCCACGCACTGGATGCAGGCCTCGGGCGCCGGCAGGCCGCGGAACTTCTTCGCGTTGGCCTTGCGCACCGCTGCGAAGATCTCCGGCTTGCCGCGCACGGCAGCGATCTTGTCGTCCAGGTCTCGCACCTTGCGCAAGGGCCGGTTCTCTGCGAGCACCTTCTTCGCGAACGCGATGGCACTCGACCGCAGCTCACCTTCGGGCACCAGCGCGTCGAGCAGGCCCATCGCCAAACATTCCTTCGCCGGCACATGCGTGCCGTTGACGATCATGTCGAGGCCCTTCTCCACGCCCACGAGGCGCGGCAGGCGCTGCGTGCCGCCGGCGCCGGGCAGCACGCCGATCAGCACCTCGGGCAGGCCGCACTTGGCGCTTTCCACGCCCACGCGGTAGTGGCAGCACATCGCTACTTCGAGCCCGCCACCGAGCGCGGTGCCGTGGATGGCGGCAATCACCGGCTTGGACGAGTTCTCGATCAGGTCCTGCGCCTCGCGCAGGCTCGGCGCTTTCGGCGGCTTTCCGAATTCGGTGATGTCGGCGCCGGCGAGGAAGGTCCGGCCAGCGCAGATCAGCACCACCGCCTTCACGTCGGGGTTGGCCGCCGCGGCCTGCATGCCCGACACGATGCCCTGGCGTGTGGCCTGCGAGAGCGCGTTGACCGGCGGGTAGTCGATGGTGAGGATGCCGATGTCGCCTTCGACCGTGAAGGTGCCGGCGCCACTGGTCTCGCTGACCGCACCGTTGTTAGTGATCGTCATGGGTTTGTCTCCGTCCTGTTGTGTGGAATGGGTCAGAGCAGACGCTCAGAACACTTCGAACAGCCCCGCGCCGCCCATGCCGCCGCCGATGCACATCGACACCACCACATGCTTCGCGCCACGGCGCTTGCCCTCCATCAGCACATGGCCGGTGAGGCGCGCACCCGTCATGCCGAAGGGGTGGCCGATGGCAATCGACCCACCGTTGACGTTGTAGATGTCGGGGTTGATGCCGAGCTTGTCGCGGCTGTAGAGGCACTGACTGGCGAAGGCCTCGTTCAGCTCCCACAGGTCGATGTCGTCGATCTTCAACCCGTGGCGCTCCAGCAGGCGCGGAATCGCGAAGACCGGGCCGATGCCCATCTCGTCAGGCTCGCAGCCGGCGACGGCCCAGCCCTTGAAGGCACCCAGCGGCTGCAGGCCGCGCTTCTCGGCTTCCTTCGCTTCCATCAGCACCACCGCGGCCGCGCCATCGCTGAGTTGGCTCGCGTTGCCCGCCGTGACGAACTTGCCGGGCCCGCGCACCGGCTCCAGCTTCGCCAAGCCTTCGAGCGTGGTGTCGGGGCGGTTGCACTCGTCGCGGTCGACCACCGCATCGACGATGGTCTCGGCCTTGGTGACCTTGTCGACGAGCTTCATCTTCGTCTTCACCGAAATGATCTCGTCCTTGAACTTGCCGGCCTTCTGCGCGGCGGCCATCAGCTGCTGCGAGCGCAGCGAGTATTCGTCCTGGTACTCGCGGCTGATGCCGTAGCGCTGCGCCACGATGTCGGCGGTGTCAATCATCGGCATCCAGATCGCGGGGTGCAGGTCGGTGAGCGTCGGGTCCTGCCCGCCGCCACCGCCGCCCTGGTGGCTGATCGAGTCCACACCGCCGGCCACCATGATGTTGGCGCCGTCGTGGAGGATGTAGTTGGCCGCGACCGCGATCGCGTTCAGGCCCGACGAGCAGGCGCGGTTGAGCGTCATGCCACTGGTCGTGACCGGCAGGCCGGCGAGCAGGCCCGCGCTGCGCGCGACGTTGCCCGAGGCGGCCACTTGGCCCGCGATCACGTCTTCCACTTCCTTGGGGTCGACCTTCGAGCGGTCGACTGCGTGCTTGATCGCATGGCCGAGCATGGTCATGCTCGGCGTGATGTTGAAGCCGCCGCGCGCGGCCTTCGCGAGGCCGGTGCGGGCATAGGAAACGATGACGGCCTGACGGTTCGAAGAAGTCATGGGTGTTGCCTCTGGCAGAACGTTGATGAAGGGGCCAAACCCATGATGACCACAAAACGCGAGGGCCGCTGTCGCGCAGTGAACAGCCCGTGCTTCAACTCGTCCAAGGCAGCTCGAGCGGCGTTCCGTCAGGCAGGCACGTGGCCACCGGGGTGGCCGCGAAGACGCCAATGATCTCGAGCGGCAGCGGGCCCACATTGAAGAGCTGGTGGTCGCGGTTTGCCGGCAGTACCACGGTGCTGTCGGGGCCGAAGCGCTGCACGCGGTCTTCGCTGTGCACCTCGCCCCAGCCGCCCAGGCAGAGCACGACCTCGTCGCATTCGTGGCGGTGAGGCGGCGTGGCAGCACCCGGGCTGAGGGTCTGCCGCCAGACCGACAACTGCGTGAGACCGTGATGGTGGCTGGCGAAGGTGCTGTGCGCGACGCCTGGGATGGGGCTCGCCTCGGGGCGCGTCTGTTCGATCACGTTCATGGTTTCTCCTGTGTTGCGATGACGTTGAAAGGTGTCCGCCGGCGCCGGGACAGGAGGCAGTGTGGGCTTGGCCAGCCCTGAAGAGAAGATGCGGCAGCGCCGTATCATTGCCGACGAAAGTTCGGCAATCGCTTCGAGGTGGGGTCGCATGAGCGGTGTTCAGAAGTTCCTGTCGTTCGCACAGGCCGCGCGCCGCGGCAGCTTCGCCGAGGCGGCGCGCGACCTCGGCAGCTCGCCGTCCACCGTGGCCAAGAGCATCGCGCGACTGGAAGCCGAGCTCGGTGTCAAGCTGTTCCACCGCACCACACGCCGCGTCAGCCTCACCGACGATGGCGAGCGTCTCTACCGCCGCTGCGAGCGGGTGTTGGCCGAAGTGGAAGATCTGCAGGCCGAAGCGGCCGGCGTGCGGGCCGCGCCGTCGGGCACGCTGCGCATCGACCTGCCCATCACCTACGGTCGGCGCATCGTGATGCCGCTGCTGGGCCAGTTGCTGCGCCAGCACCCCGATCTCAAGCTCGATGTGCGCCTGCAAGACGGCTACGCCGACCTCGTGCGCGAAGGGCTCGACATGGCGGTCCGCGTGGGGGCTCTGCAGGATTCAACGCTCGTCGCACGCCGCATCGACTGGCAGCAACTGGTGATCGTCGCGAGCCCAGACTATCTGGCGGCCCACGGCACGCCCTGGCGCATCGACGACCTTGCGCGCCACGCGGCCGTCACCTTCCGTCTGCCGAGCAGCGGGCGCAGCCGGCCCTGGCAATTGCGCCAGGGCCGCCGCGCGGTCGTGCTGCACCCCGAGCCGCGTGCCCAGGTGAACGACGGCGAGGGCATGGTGGCTGCTGCTGTGCTCGGGCTGGGCCTTGCGCAAGTCCCCGACTACATGGTGAGCGACGAACTCTCGAGCGGCCGTGTGGTGGAGGTGCTGCCCGCCCACCGGCCTGCGCCGATGCCGATCAATTTGGTGATGCCGTCGTCGCGCCTGATGCCACCGCGCGTCAAGGCCACGCTCGACGTGCTTGACGGGCTGCGCAAACGGCAGGCATGAAAAAGGGCGCCTCGAGGCGCCCTTGGATGGCTAAGCGAAAACGCGCTCAGTGGCCGTCGCGGTCCGAGTCGCCCGGGATCACGTTTTCCACCGTGTTGCTCAGGCGGTGCCAGGCGTCGCGCGAGGCGTGCTTGGCGTTGTCCCACTCCAGGCCCGAGGTGCCGCGGCGGGCGCTCCAGCCCCGGCTGAGTTCGGGCTCCACTTCGTCGAAGGTGCGGCCCGGGTAGCGGCTGTACGCGTCGACGCCGTAGCCGTAGGCCGGCTGGTAGTCGTCGTAGCCCAGGGCCCGGTCGACGTAGGGGCGGTCGGCGTAGTTGTCGCGCCAGTAGGTGTCTTCGGCGGCCGGGTCGACGGCACGCGCCACGGCCTTGCCCGAGAGAGCGCCCACCACCGCGCCTGCAGCAGCGCCGACGGCCGCGCCCACCGGGCCGGTCATGCCGCCGATGGCAGCACCAGCGGCGGCACCGCCGGCCACGCCGCCCGCCACGCCGCCGATCACGGCGCCAGTGCCGGTCGCGGCAGGATGAGACTTCTTCTCGGGGGTGTTGGACTTCAACATGGACATCTCCTTCAGTTCATTGAACGAGCCACCAGCTTAGGAGCGGGTGCTTCGGCGCTCCATCGCCGCGACGCGCGTCGTCGTGAAGGGGATGCGGAGTCGTGCCTGTCAGCCTTCGCCCACAGAGGGCGGCTCAGCCGTTCTTGAAGAGGCCGCGCTCCTTCATGCGCATGAGGCGCGAGCGAGTGGCCGGCTTGTGCGACAGGGCGGTGACGTGCAGCGCAGCGTCGGGAAGGGCCGTGCCGTCAGGGGCGTCGTCGTCGGTGGAGAGGTCGTCGGGGTAGGCGTTCATCGCGGCCCAGGGGGCGGGCTCGTCGTGAGGATCGGTGTGCTGCGGCTCGTCGTCGTGCGGCATGGGCAAGGGCCGCACGTCGGCCACCACGTCCATCAGCACCGGCAGCTCGCGCATCACCTGCTCCACGTCTTCGCGGCTCGGCCGCTTGCGGCGGCGATCGGGCGGGCGCAGCGCGGGCTCTTGCGGCGGCAAGGGTTTGACGTCGGCGCGCGTCACGATCTCGGCAGGTGCGTCCACCGCGGGTGCGGCCATCGCGGCGCTGCCGTGCAGGCGCACCTTTTCCCCCACCAACCCGGTGGCGGCCAGCTGGCGCAGGCGCTCGGCGCGGGCACGGGTGCTCTTGAGGGCGGAGAGGGCGGCGTGGAGCTCGGGGTAGACCTCGCTGTCGATGTCGATTTCCAGTCGCATGGGCCGGCTCAGCTCTCGGCGAGCGCTTCGCCGATCATCTGGAAACCCCGCACGTTGGCCGCCATCGGCTCGGGCATCACGAACACCGGGATGGCCGGGAAGCGCTTTTGCAGCACGTCGCGGTAGCGCTCGGGGTGGCCGCCCACGAGCACCACGAGGTCGATGATCTCGTGCGCATCGCGCAGCCCGTCGACCATGCGGTTGATCGAGTCTTCCACCACGCTCATCACCACCGGCTCGAAGCGGTCGAGCGCATGCGCCGTGCCCGAGAGCTTGACGGGCTTGCCGGCGCGCAGCGCTTCGTTGATGCGCGGCATCACCGCCGGGCCGAGCGGGCGGCCCACGTCGGCCGCGAGCGACTCCTGCACTGCACGCACCACGCGGTGCCGGCCGGCGTCGGAGGCGGCGCCGCTCGCGCGCGGGTTGATCGAGCCCTGCTGGATCAGCAGCCAGTCGAGCGTGTGCTCGCCGGGGTCGACCATCAGCACCGAGAGATCGTCGAGGTCGTCGGCACTTTCCAGCGGCTCGAGCGCGCCACCCGTCTGCGTGATGACGGCGTTGAGTTCGTCGAGCTCTTCGCCGATGGCGGCGTAGCCCCCCATCGGCTGGGCCTGCACGATCACCTTGGCCACGGTCACCTTCTTGCCATCGCCCACGTCGAGCTCGCCCTCGTAGTGGGCGCGCAGGAAGTCGCGGCGGTTGGCGTCGTTGTACTGGTTGACGGGCAGACCGAGCACCAGCAGGTCGATGCGGGTGTCGCCGGCATCGGCCATGTAGCGCAGCGCACCCTTGGTGAGGGCCTCGTAGATGGTGCCGCGGTAGAACTCGTCGGTCACGTCGCGGCCGAAGCTGCCACCGGCCTGCGCGAGGCCCACATCGCGGCCCACTTCGAACAGAGCGCCGTTGACCGGCACGTCGTAGGTGTCGCGGCGGCGGGTGCCGAGGCTGCGCACCGCACTCGCGTCGGCCGGGATGGCCATTGACGGGAAGTGGATGATGTTCACGCCGTCGTCGTCGTTCACCGTGAGCTTCACGAGCCCGAAGCCCACGTCGATGGCCCGCACGACGGGTGACGAAGGCGCGTGCGGCGCGGTGACTTGCCGCAGCTTGGACGATGCGGAAGGTGTGGGCATGAACGTCTCCGAAGTGGTGGGGGCCGGTTGTTTATAGCCCGCGGCTCCACCTCGACCCAGCCATTCCTATGTGGGCGACGTGGAACGCCGATTGCTCTTGCGGCCACCTTGTAAGACGCGCGCTTCCATCACGACCCATGCAGCCGGCTTCGGCACCAAAAGGAAGACGCGATGCCCCTTCGACTCTCTCGCCGCCACCTGCTCCACACGCTGGCCGCTGCGGCGCTGCCCGTGCGTGCCGGGGGCTCGAATTCGCAGCTGCCCGACCTCGGCGCCGCGCCCGAGTTCGCAGGCATCGAGCGCTGGCTCAATTCGGAGCCCCTCACGATGCGTGGCCTGCGCGGCCGCGTGGTGCTGGTCGACTTCTGGACCTTCGGCTGCATCAACTGCCAGCGCACCATGCCCTACGTGAACGCCTGGGCCGAGCGCTACACCCCGCAGGGCTTGACCATCGTCGGCGTGCACACGCCCGAGTTCCCGCTCGAGCACCCCGTCGACAAGCTCCTGTCGGCGATGAAGCGCCAGGGCATCCGCCATCCGGTGGCGCAAGACAACGACTGGGCCACCTGGAAGGCCTATGGCAACCAGTACTGGCCGGCGTTCTATCTCGTCGATGCGCGGGGGCGCATCCGCTACAAGCGCTTCGGCGAGGGCGAGTACGAGCGCACGGAAGGCGCCATTCGCACGCTGCTCGCGCAGCGCTGAGCGGCCGTCAGGCCGGCGTGCGCACGCGCTTGATCAGCTGGTCGGCCAGCTGCTGCGCGAGGGCGGCGTGGCCGCTGCCGTCGAGGTCGGCGAAGCAGCCGTAGCTCTCGAAGTAGATGTTCTCGGCGGTGGTCTGCAGCGTGGGCAGCTGCGGGAGCGCGAACTCGCTCATGCGCACTTCGCCCAGCTCGCGCTCGATGATCGTGCGAGCGGTGCGCGCGGCCCAGAGGTAGCGCCAGGCATTCATCTCGACGTGGTGGCCGTCGGCAACCTCCAGGAACACGATCTGGTCACGAAGTCGGGTTTGTTCGCGGAACACTGCACATCTCCGGTGGTCGGCGGGGCGAGGAGCCCCATGCGGTGCACTTTGACGCGGCCGCCGCGGCGCAATGCGCGGAATAAAGGGCGATCCGCACCGCTTCACCTCCGACCTCAAAATGCGTCAGGCGCGAGATTTGCTGTAGGTGACTCAGGAGGTGGACCCATGCAGACACTGGACGAGATGTTGGCCCTGCACCTGCTCACGGCCGACCAGCATGCCGAGATCAGCGCCTGGGTGGCCCAGGCCAAGACGCCCGAAGCCATCATGCAGATGCGCCCGGCGCTGTGGCGCCGGCTCGAGCTCGCCAGCGTGCTGATGGATTTCGACGCCGACCTGATGCAGCCGCCGATGCAGGTCTGAGGCGCTACTTCCAGGCGAACAGCGGCTGCTCGAAATGCGCCACCCGCGTGGCGCGGCCTTCCAGGCACACCTCGCGGAACTGGTAGAGCAGCGCGGCGGTGGGTGCGGCGATCCAATCGTCGCCCACCGGCATGCGCAGCACGGCGTGCTCGCTCTCGTCGATGCGGTCGAGCAGCGGCGCATCGGCGCGCAGGAATTCCGCCGCGGCGATGCGGTGCACGCTGGCCACCTCGTGCGGGTTGGGCACGAGCTCGCGCGCTGCACCGGCCCACACCACCACCGGCGTGATGACGAAGCCCGAGCGGGTGACGAAATCGTCGAGCCGGCCGAGCACCGCGCGTTCGTCGAGCACCAGGTTCACCTCTTCGGCCATCTCGCGCAGCGCGGCCTGCTCGGGGGTTTCACCCGCGTCGAGGCGGCCTCCGGGCAGCGCCCACTGGCCGGCGTGGCGCCGCAGCTGCGCCGAGCGGCGCGTGAGCAAGAGGGCGGCCTGCGTGCTCCACGCGGCGGGCTTGGGCAGGCCGCGCAGGTCGGCCCCGAGCCCTTCGTCGACGATGGCGAGCGCCACCGCGGCGGTGGGAAGCGTGCCGCCCGCGGGCGCTGCCTGCACGTCGAAGGCACGCAGATGGCGTTCGATGCGGGCGCGCAGCGCGTCGTCGCGCGGCAGGTCGGGGAGCGCAGGCGGGTTCATGGTGGGAGCATCGACGATGCCGCAGTTTCGGTTCTGCTGCAATCGAGCTTGTCCTGCCACCTGTTTCACCCCATGCACTACCTGAGCTTCGACATCAGCGACAACGACGAGGGCGTCACCACGCTCGAAGCGCTGGCCTCGACCGGGCCCGCGCAGCACGCCGCTGTGATGGCCGAGGTGCAGGAGGTGCTGGCCTGGGCGTGGCGCGAGTTTCCGCACACGCATGGCGCGGCCGACGACGGCATGGACTGGGACCACGACCTGCAGGTGCAGGTCGAAGCCGGCCCTGACGGCCGCGCGTGGCACAGCGTGACGCTCACGCTCACCGGCTCGCCGCGGTTCGTCGAGGCCTTCGTCGCGGCGTTCGGCGACCCCGGCGCGTAGGGGCTTGCCCGGGTGTCGCGCATCGCCTCGGCGACAGCGGCGGCGCGCGCTTGCTGCAAGCATGCGCCGGCCCCACACCTGACACCAACACCGGGAGACAGAACGTGAAGCTCTACAACGCCCCCATCCCCGCCCCCAACCCACGCCGTGTGCGCATCTTCCTCGCCGAGAAGGGCGTGAGCGTGCCGCTCGAAGACGTGTCGATCCGCGACCGTGCGCACAAGTCGCCCGAGTTCAGGCAGAAGAACAGCCTCGGCCAGCTGCCGGTGCTGGAGCTCGACGACGGCACGCACCTGAGCGAGAGCGTGGCGATCTGCCGCTACCTCGAAGAGCTGCACCCCACGCCGCCGCTCTTCGGCCGCACGGCGCTGGAGCGCGCGCACGTCGACATGTGGATCCGCCGACTCGAGTTGACGGTGATGACGCCGGTGGGCGCCGTCTGGGTGCACACGCACCCGCTCACCTCGCGCCTGGGCACGCAGTACAAGGACTACGGCGAGTCCAACCGCGAGCGCTATGCGAAGGCGCTGCAATGGTTCGACCGTGAACTCGAAGGCCGCGAGTTCGTGACCGGCAGCGTTTACACGATGGCCGACATCATCGGCCTCACGACCGTCGACTTCGCGAAATTCATCGGCCTCGACATGCCCGCCGACACGCCGCACCTGCACGCCTGGCACGCGCGTGTGTCGGCGCGGCCGAGCGCGAAGGCGTAGTCAGTAGCGCGACAGGCGGTCGTTCAGCGCATCGATCCACAGCACTGCGCAGTCGTAGCCGAAGTCGAGCGCGGCGCTCATGCTGGCGTGGTGGCAGGTGGGCACGTCGACCGCCACCTCGTCTTCGCTTTCCGAGCCGCGCACGTGCACGCTCACCGGCCACATCGCCACCGGCGAGTGGGCCACGGTGGACAGGCGCACGCGGTAGCCGCTGTGCGCCCCGACCGCTTCCACGCGCGGGCCCTCTTGCCGTGTGATCTCGTACTTCACGCGGGTCGAGCTCGCGTGGCACGACGACGCGCCCACAGCGCCAGCCCGCCGATGCCTGCCAGCAACAAGGGCCCGGGCTCGGGCACGGCGGCCACGTTGCCGAAGTAGAGGTTGTCGATGAGCGGCGGGAAACGCATGAAGCGGGAGTCGCCGAACGACAGCGACGCGATGCCACTGGCCGCGCTGAAGCTGATGCGCTGGTTGCCGAAGTTCGCGGGGGCCGACGGGCCGTGCTCGTAGCCCCAGCTGTGGAAGGTGGCGGTGTAGCCGTCGGGGCCGGTGGCCCGGATGTCGAGGATGTCTTCCGGCAACCAGGTTGCATGGAAGCTCACGTGGGTGGGCAGCGCGGTGGTGGCGAAGGTGATGCGGGTGTCATCGGAGACCCGCACCGAGTGCCCCAATGGCGGGCCGCCCGGCCACAGCCAGCCACCCTCGAGGATGACGCCCTGCGCGGCGTAGGACTGCGGGTCGATGGGGTTGACGTAAACGTCCCAGAAGCTGTCGGGGTAGTCGTCGACGGGCAGGTCGTCGAAGCCGATCCAGGCGGCGTGGGTCGGTGCGAGCGCGGTGACCAGCGATGAGGCGAGGGCGAGGCGGGTGGCAGTCTTGCGCATGTGAACCTCCGTGGGGGTGCGGCTCAGTACTGCAGCTTCGGGTACCAGTCGGTGCCGCGGCCGCCTGGTGTGAGGTCGAGGATCGACCAGAGGGAAGCGATGTCGGGCGCGTCGCGCGGGTCCTGGCCGGGGTCGGCCATCTCCTTGGTCATCTCGCTGGCCCAGAAGAGGCGCACCTCGTCGCCGTCGCGCTGGAAGACGACGAGCGCGGGGTACTCGTTGCCGTCGGGGGTGAGGATGCCCAGATCCTTCGCGTAGTCGTCGCCCACCGTCTGCACGAAATTGAGGTCGCGCCAGCCGCGCTCCTGGGCGAAGGCGTACTGCCGGCTCACCGGCGAGCGGCCGAGGATCTTGAGCGCTACGCGCTGCTTGATGTCGGCCGCGTTGCCATTCACCGCGCCGAGCCAGTTGGTGCACATCGGGCAGGGGCGGTCGCGCTGCGGGCCGAACATCCAGAAGTAGGTGACGAGCGTGGTCTTGTCGCCGAAGAGTTCGCGCAGGCCGACCTCGAAGCCCTGCTCGTCCTTGAATCGGTAGTTCTTGGCGATGACCGGGCCCGGCGGCAGCGCGCGCCGCTGCTCGGTGAGGCGCGTCATGTGGCGGCGGAACTCGATCTCTTCTTCCAGCAGTTTTTGCCGGGCCGCGTCGTATTCGGGGGATGCGCCGGGGAAGGGCGTCTTTGCATGCTGGGCGAGCTGGGCGGCAGGGGTGAGGGCTGCAGGCATCGGCGGGCTCCTTCCACGCGGTGGGGGTGTGGGGATGCGGCAAGCGTCGTACCCGTAGACTCCGCGACCGGGAATCAACCAACAGGAGTCGAGCGTGCGGAAGTGGATGACATGGGTGGCAGCGTGCGCGCTGCTGGCGCTGGCGGGCTGCGGGGGTGGTGGCGATGGCGGGTCGGGGGGCGGCCCTGGTTTCGGTGACCCCCGCAACGGCACCTACCAGGCCTACGCCACCAACGGGCGGGTGTATGAGTTCACCGTCAACTTCGACAGCGGCACCTACCGCATGCAGGGCAACGGGCTCAACACGTCGGGCGTCTTCACGGGTGGCGCGAGCGGCACCTATGCCATCACCGGCAACGAGCGCTTCCGCACCGCCGCCGACCTGGTGGTCGGCGGCTTCAACTTCGGCAACGGCATCACGAGCTTCGTGGCGGCGCGGCGCTACGTCACCTCGATGGCCGATCTGACGCACACCTTCAACGGCTTCGGCGTCAACCTCAGCAGCACCCAGCCCAACGCCACGCCCAATGCCTCACGGATCTTCTCGTCGCGCTTCTCGGCGGGCACGCTGCAGAGCTGCACCGACAACTTCATCTACACCATCGCGACTTGCCCCACGGCCTCGGTCTACACCTACACGCTGAGCTTCAACGGCAGCGAGATCACGGGTGTCGATGCGGCCCACGGCGACACCATCCGCTTCCGCGTGGCCCGCTCCGGCAACCTCCTGATCTACCTGCGTGCGGAAACGCCGACGGGTGGCGTGCCCAGCTTCCGCATCGGCCTGCCTGAGACCAACGGCCTGGCCGGTGGCACCTTCATCGGCGCCAGCACCGTGGGCAACTGGGCGACCACGACGCTGACGGACACCAGCTACGACATCGCCGGCCTGCGCGCCAGCGGCAACAACTTCTCCGATGCGGCCACCTTGTCGGCACTCGGCGTCAACCAGCCCACGGGCATTCGCGGTGGCTTTCGCATCAGCGACAACGGCTTGCTCTACCTGATGCAGGGCGGCCCGCTGTCGGTGGTGGTGGGCGCGAGCTCGGTGCCGACGGCCGGCTACATCGAGATCGGCCTGCAGTGATGGCCTAGAGCATCGCGAGCGCGCTCGGCCCGTCGGGTGGCGGGAAGAGCGCATCGAGCTCGTGCAGCTCGTCGGCCGTGAGGGGCTTGTCGAGCGCGCCGGCGTTTTCCTGCACACGCGCCGGGTGACGGGTCTTGGGGATGACGATGGCGTCTCGTGCGAGCAGCCACGCGAGCGCCACCTGGGCCGGCGTGCGGCCCGTGCGCAGCGCAAACGCCGCGAGGCCCTCGTCGTGCAGCAGGCGCCCCTGGTCGGTGGGCGAGTAGGCCATCACCGGGATGTGGTGCTCGCGTTGCCAGGGGGCGAGCTCCCACTCGATGCCGCGCTCGCCCAGGTGGTAGAGCACCTGGTTGGTCTGCACCGCCGCGCCGCCGGCAAGCGCATGCAGCGATGCCATCTTCTTCGTGTCGAAGTTGCTCACGCCCCAGTGGCGGATCTTGCCGTCGCGCTGCAGCGCTTCGAAGGCCTGCACCGTCTCGGCCAGCGGCACGCTGCCGGGCCAGTGCAGCAGGTAGAGGTCGATGCGGTCGGTGCCGAGGCGCTTCAGGCTCGCTTCGCACGAGGTCGGCATCGCGCGCTTCGAGGCGTTGTGCGGATAGACCTTGCTGACGAGGAAGACCTCGTCGCGCCGGCCCCGGATGGCCTCGCCGATCAACTGCTCGGAGCGGCCGTCGCCATACATCTCGGCGGTGTCGATCAGCGTGAGGCCGAGGTCCAGGCCACGGCGCAGGCTGGCGATCTCGTCGGCGCGGCGCTTGGGGTCGTCGCCGATGTTCCAGGTGCCCTGCCCGAGGGCCGCCACGCGCTCGCCGCTGGGGAGGGTGATGTGCTTGTTCATGCACATCACCATAGCCCGATTCACTCGAGTGAGACAGCCTCGCGCTGAATGACCGCACCCCACGAAGCCACTTCGCGCTCGATGCGCTTGCCGAAGGTGGCCGGGTCCGACATCAGCGGGTCGCCGCTGGCGGCGAGCACGGCCAGCGCCTTCTCGTCCTTCAGCACGGCCTGCGCGATCGTGTGCACCTTCTTCACGATGGGCGCGGGCGTGCCGGCAGGGGCCAGCATGCCGGTCCAGAAGGTGACCACCACGTCGGCGTAGCCCGCTTCCACCACGGTGGGCACCTCCGGCAGTTGTGTCATGCGCTTGGTGGCGGTCACGGCCAGCGGCTTGAGCTTGCCGGCCTTGATGTGCTGCACGCCGGCCCAGGTGTCGAAGAGCACGTCGATCTCGCCGCTCATCGTGGCCAGCTGCGCGGCGGCCGCACTCTTGTAGGGGATGTGCGTGGTCTTCACGTCGGCCTTGTTGGACAGCATGGCCATCGACAGGTGGCCGATGTTGCCGGGGCCGGCAGAGCCGTAGCTGAGCTTGCCGGGGTTCTTCTTGGCGTAGGCCACCACGTCCTTCAGCGACTGCACGTTGTTCTTCTGCGCCCACTCGGGGTTGGCCACGATGATGAAGGGTGCGTCGAGCACCATCGTCACCGGCGTGAAGTCGCTGGTCTTGTACGAGATCTTCTTGTAGATCTGCGGATTGATGGTGATGCTGCTGGAGTTGGTGATGACGAAGGTGTAGCCGTCGCCGGGCAGGCGCGCGGCGGTCGAGAGGCCCAGCACGCCATTCGCGCCAGCCAGGTTCTCCACGATCACGGTCTGGTTGAGCGCCTTGCCCATGTGGTCGGAGATCACGCGCGCCACCGTGTCGGTGAACGAGCCCGCCGGGAAGGGCACGATGATCTTGATCGGCTTGCTGGGCCAGTTGTCTTGCGCGACAGCGGGTGCGGCGAGGCTGGCGCCGAGGGCGAGCGCCGAGGCGAGGGCGACGCGGCGGGTGAGGGATGCGGGCTTCATCTTGTCTCCTTCTGGTCGAGGGTGGGGTGAGGGGTGTTGTCGGGGCTGGCCTTGGCGGCCTTGGGCCGTGCTGCGGTGCCGGTGATGCCCAGGGCATCGAGCATGTCGAGGCGGTCGGGCTTGACGCCGAGCGTGCGCGACAGCACGTCTCGGGTGTGCTCGCCGAGCGTGGGCGACACGCGGCGCAGGGGCAGGGCGTCAGGGCCGGGGCGGAAGTAGGGCGTGGTGGCGAGGTAGCTCCCCACGTGGGCACGCTCCACCGGCTGGAAGAAGCCGCGCTGGCGCAGGTGCGGGTCGCGCAGCACGTCGGCCATGGCTTCGACGACACCGGCGGCCACGCCCGCATGTTGCAGCGTGTGCATCGCGTCGTGTGCGTCGCGGGTGCGCGCCCAGGTGGCGATGGCGTCGTCGAGCCGGTCGTGTGCGGCGCGCCGACCGGCGGCGTGCGCGAGCGTCGTGTCGGCCGCGAGATCCGGCCGCCCGATCACGCGGCACAGCGACTGCCACGCAGCATCGCCCGTGGCGCTGACGAGCAGCCAGGCATCGTCGCCCGCGCAGCGGTAGACACCGTGCGGCGCGTGCATCGGGTGGCGGTTGTTCTCGCGCGGCGAGACCGCGCCATGCGCCGACTGCTCCAGCAGGTAGGGCGCGGTGTTGGGCAGCATGGCTTCCACCTGAGAGAGGTTGAGGTGACGGCCCTGGCCGGTGCGTTGCTGCGCCCACAGGGCCAGCAGCAGCGCGGCGCCGGCGTTGAAGCCGCCGGTCGGGTCGCCGTAGGCGTACGAGGTCATCGCCGGCGGGCCGTCGGGGTGGCCGGTGTAGAGCGGCAGGCCGCTCGCCTGTTCCAGCGTGCCGCCGTAGGCGCGGGTGTCGCTCCACACGTTGTGCAGTCCGAAGGCGGGCATCGAGACCATCACCAGCCGTTCGTTGATGGCGCTGAGTGCGGCGTAGTCGAGCCCGAGCTTGGGCAGCACCTCGGCCGAGTAGTTCTCGATCACCGCGTCGGCACCGGCCACGAGTTGCAGCAGCAGCGACTTGCCGTCCGGGTGGGTGAGGTCCAGCGTCACGCCGAGCTTGTTGCGGTTGAGCAGGTTGAAGTTGCTGTTCTTCTCGTACAGGCGGTCGCGGTAGAACTCTTCGGTGAAGTTCGTGCCTCGCCACCAGTCGGGGTAGACGGTGCTCTCGACCTTGATCACCTCGGCGCCCAGGTCGGCCGCGGTACGCGAGGCCAGCGGCCCGGCCCAGCCCATCGTGAGGTCGACGATGCGGATGCCTTCGAGCGGCAGGCGCTGCCTGGGCGCGGGGGTGAGCCGCCGCGGGCTGCGTTGCGGGGCGGCGCCGCGGTAATGCGCATCGTGCTCGCCGAGCGAGGGCGCACGGCCGCCGGGCAGCGGGCCGGCGGTGTCGAGCCGCAGCGGCACCCCCGGGCCTTCGACGGTGCGCTCGCCGTCGCGTGGGCCGAAGCTCACCGGCACGAAGGCGCCGCGCTCGCGGTGCACGGCCTGCTGCAGCAGCTCTTGCATCGTCGGCACGAAGACGGCCGGGAACTTCTGTGCACCGAGCACCTGGAACCAGTGCGCCGCGGTCTCTTTGCGGAAGGCCTCGATGAGCCACGCATCGATCTCGTCGGCATGCGCCATGCGCAGCTGGCCGTTGGCGAAGCGCGGGTCGCGTGCCCACTCGGGGCGGCCGAGCGTCTCGCACAGGGTGATCCACTGCGGCAGGGTGTGGCTGAAGATGCCGATCCAGCCGTCGGCGGTCTCGAAGATGCCGGTGGGGTGGGTGGCGCAGAAGCGGTTCACGCCCAGGCGGCCGGGGTGGCGCTTGTCCTGCACGATGCCGGCTTCCATCTCCACCGTGCCGAAGGCGGCTTCGTGCAGGCTCACGGTGTAGCGGCGGCTGCCGTCCTTCTGGCCGATGAGGGCGCCGACCGCGGCCGAGAAGGCGATGAGCCCGGCGACGATGCCGGTCTGCACGTCGTGCGGCAGGTGCGGCGGGCCCTCGAGCGGGCCGCTGGCCTGGGCCGCACCCGAGAGGGCGCGGCATACGGCTTCGCTGCCGGTGAACTGGGCATAGGGGCCGCTCTCGCCGAACCAGGTGATGTCGACCGAGATCGGCGTGTGCCCGCCGGGCGCGCCGGCCCACACGGGCTGTGCGAGCAAGCCGACGCCTTGTGTGAGGGCCCGGGCATCGAGCACCACGTCGCAGCTGCGCGCGAGTTGCGCCAGCCACGCGGTGTCGGTGGCGCTCGGGCGGCACACGATGCTGCGCTTGTTGGTGTTGAGCCAGGCGAAGAGCGCGCTCTCGCCGCCCATGAGCGGCGGCATCTGGCGCCATGCATCGCCTTCGGGCGCTTCGGCCTTGATGACCTCGGCGCCGAAGTCGGCGAAGAGCTTGCCGGCGTAGGCGAGCGCGGGGCCGGTGCCGACCTCGAGCACACGCAGGCCGTGCAGGGCGAGTCGAGACATGTCGGGCTTCGCCATCACCAGGCGTCCACGAAGCCACGGCGCGGCCGCTGCGCGCGCAAGGCGCTCGCGGCGATGCCCTGGGCGATCCACTGGCGGGTCTGCGCCGGGTCGATCACCGCGTCGACCTCGGCCGCGTGGCCCACGCTGATGGCGTGGCCGCGCTGGTAGGACTCGGCCACGAGCTTGTCGTACAGCGCACGCCGCTCGGGCCCGTCGGGCAGCGCGTCGAGCTCCTTCTTGAAGCCCAGGCGCACCGCGCCTTCCAGCCCCATCGGGCCGAACTCGCCGGTGGGCCACGAGACGCTGAAGCTGGCCGAGCGGAAGCCGCCGCCGGCCATCGCCATCGCGCCGAGGCCGTAGCCCTTGCGCAGCGCCACCGCGAGCAGCGAGACGCGCAGCTTCGCGCCTGCGAGGAACATGCGCGAGACGTGCCGCACCTGCGCCTTGGCCTCGACCTCTGGGCCGACCATGAAGCCCGGGGTGTCGATCAGCGAGACGATGGGCAGGGCATGCGCGTCGCACAGCTGCATGAAGCGCGCGGCCTTGTCGGCGGCGTCGGCATCGATGGCACCGCCCAGGTGGTGCGGGTTGTTGGCCATGATGCCCACCGGCTGGCCTTCGATGCGGGCGAGCGCGGTGTGGATGCCGGCGCCGAAGCCGCCGCGCAGCATCAACACGCTGCCCACGTCGGCGATGCCTTCGATGGCACGCCGCGTGTCGTAGACGCGCAGCCGGTTCTCGGGCACCACGTGGCGCAGCGCGCGCACGTCGGGGGCGGTCCATTCCTTCACCGGCCCCTGGAACATCGAGAGGTAGTGCTTCGCCGCCCGCACCGCCTGCGCTTCGTTGTCGACCAGGATGTCGATCACGCCATTGGCGTACTGCACCGCGGCCGGGCCCACGTCTTCGGGGCGGAAGACGCCGAGCCCGCCGCCTTCGATCATCGCGGGGCCGGCCATGCCGATGTTGGCGGTCTTGTCGGAAATGATCACGTCGCAGCAGCCGAGGAAGGCGGCATTGCCGGCAAAGCAGCGGCCCGAGACGATGCCCACTACCGGCACCTCGCCGCTCAATTCGGCAAAGGCGGCGAACGAGGGCTGGATCAGGCCCGAGATCGACGGGATGTCGACATCGCCCGGCCGCCCGCCGCCCCCTTCGGCGAAGAGCACCAGTGGCAGTTCGTCGCGCAGCGCCACGTCGACCAGGCGATCGGTCTTCACGTGGTTGCGCTTGCCCTGTGTGCCGGCGAGCACGGTCGCGTCGTAGGCCATCACGGCGCTGCGCGCGCGGTCCTTGCCGACGAGCGCGCCGTTGACGTTGCCGATGCCGGTTACCAGGCCGTCGGCCGGCGTGTTGGCGATCAGGTCGTCGAGGCTGCGGCGGCTGGCCTGCGCGGCGATGGCGAGGCCGCCGTATTCGACGAAGGTGCCGGCGTCGCACAGGTCGACCACGTTCTCGCGTGCGGTGCGCTGGCCCCGCGCATGGCGGCGTTGCACGGCCTCGGGCCGGTTCTCGTCGTAGAGGAAGGCCTGGCGGTCGAGTACACGCTGCAGGTCGGGGCGGATCGCATCGAGGTCGTGCGACTGCGCGGCGCTCTGCGCGGCCGCGTCGGCATCGGCCGGCTCCAGCACGATGAGGATCTGGTGTTCCTGCACCTGCTCGCCGGCGGCGAGGCGCAGGTCGATGACCCGCCCGCCCTGCTCGGCGGAGATGGTGTGCTCCATCTTCATCGAGTCGAGCACGGCGATCGTTTGTCCGGGCAGCACGAGGTCGTCGACCTGCACCGAGAGTTCGACCAGACGGCCGGCGAGCGGCGTGCGCACGGCCACCGCGCCTTCGCCCACCGTCTCGTCGAGGTCGGCGGCGCGAGGGGCTTGCGGCACCGAGTGGCGCACCGTGTCGCCGAGCAGGGCGTCGCGGGCGTGTTCGGCGGCGGCGATCTCGGCGGCCGAGGCCACGAGCGCCGGCACGATGGCTTCGAAGTGACGGGTGTGCACGTCCTGCACCGCGAAGTCGTCACGCTGCACCAGCGCGCGCAGCACGTCGAGGTTGGTCGGCACGCCGACGATGCGGAACTCGCCGAGCGCCCGTTGCAGCCGCCGCACCGCATCGCCGAAGCGCGGCGTGGTGCTGGTGACGATCAGCTTGGCGAGCAGCGTGTCGAAGTTGGGCGAGGGCGCGTAGCCGGTGTAGCCGTGGGTGTCCACGCGCACGTCCGGGCCGGTGGGCGGGTCGAAACGTTCGAGGCGGCCGTGGGCCGGCTTGGCGAAGCCGGTGGCATCCATCGCCTCGGCATTGATGCGGGCCTGGATCGCGAAGCCGCGCAAGGGTGGCGGCCATGCGGGGTCGAGGCCGAGGTCGTGCAGGTCGCGGCCGCTTGCCAGGCCGAGCTGCAGCGCGACGAGGTCGATGCCGGTGACCTGCTCGGTGATGGTGTGCTCGACCTGCAGGCGCGGGTTGGCCTCGATGAAGACGAAGCCCGTCTGCTCGCCGGCCGCCGTCTCTTCGACCAGGAATTCGAAGGTGCCGAGGCTCTGGTAGCCGACCTTCTGCGCGAGCTTGCGGGCGGCGCCGAGGATGCGCTCGCGCAGCTCGGCGCTGAGCATCGGGCTCGGCGCGATCTCGATCAGCTTCTGGAAGCGGCGCTGCAGCGTGCAGTCGCGTTCGCCGAGTGCGACGACCTGCTTCCCGTCGCCCGCGATCTGCACTTCGATGTGGCGGGCGCGGGCGACGAGACGCTCGGCGTACACCGCGTCGACACCGAAGGCGCTGGCCGCCTCGGAGCGGCAGCGGGCGTAGGCCTCGGCAAGGTCGTCGCGCTGGCGCACCACGCGCATGCCACGGCCACCACCGCCGCCGACCGCCTTGATGACGATGCCGGCCTCGCTTTGCTCGTCGAAGAAGCGGGTGATGGTGTCGAGCGAGGCGTTGCCCGCGGTCGAGGGCATCACCGGCACCTGGCAGTCGATGGCGAGCTTGATCGCACGGCCCTTGTCGCCGAAGAGCGCGAGCTGCTCGACCGTCGGCCCGACGAAGGTGATGCCGGCCTCGGCACACGCTTGCGCGAAGTCGGCGCGCTCGCTCAGGAAGCCGTAACCGGGGTGCACGGCGTCGCAGCCGCTGGCCTTCGCGGCGGCGACCACCGCGGCGATGTCGATGTAGGCCGCGGGGCCGCTTGCGTTCAGCGCATGGGCCTCGTCGGCGAGCAGGCGGTGGCGCGAGTTCGCGTCGTCTTGCGAATACACCGCGACGGTGGCGATGCCGAGGTCGCGTGCGGCGCGTTGCACACGCAGGGCGATCTCGCCTCGGTTGGCGATCAACAGCTTTTTCAAGGGGTGGCTCTTTCTCTCAGGATGAGTTTGAAGACCCCGCGCGCCACGGCGACGACGGTGCCTTCGGGGTTCACGATCTCGCCTTCGCAGAAGGCCATCGACTTGCCGCGCTTGATGCAGCGCCCGATCACCGTGAGCTCGCTGCGCGAGGCTTCGAGGAAATGCGTGGTCAGGTCGACGGTGATCGCGCCGTAGCGCAGGGGGTCATGCGCGCGGGCGGCAGCGCTCAGCGTGAAGTCGAAGGCGCTCATCAGCGTGCCGCCGTGGATGTCGCCGCGGCTGTTCACGAGCGCGGGGTTCCAGGCGAGCTGCGTCTTGCAGCAGGTCTCGTCCAGCGACACCGGCTTCAGGCCGATGTGTTCCATGAACGGCACGTCGATGCCGAAGTACGGGCCAAGACCGGGGGGGAGGGCAGTGGTCATGCGAGCCTGTAGTGCACCGAACGTGCCAAGCACCCAGCCCCTCGAGGGGTGGTATTTTGTCTGTGCTGACTACACTCGGTGTCTTTCAAGGTGTCGTTGTGCATGTCTGAACAACACTCTTCCGGCGTTGACGGGTCGCTCGGCGTGCTGGCCCGCCGCCGCGGCGAGGTGGTGGCGGCGCTCGGGCTGGCCGCCGATGCCGCGGCGCAAGAGGCCCTCGTCACGGCCATGCACCTTGCGCCGGACCGCAGCCTTTTCGAGGCGCATCTGCCCACCGGCCCGGTCGTCGGCGTGGCGCTGCATGCCGACGACACCGAGATCGCCATCGTCCGCCCCGTCGACACGCACGGCACCGACGGCAGCACCTTGCTCGACTTCGTGGTGGCCGTGCCCTTCGCCTTCGACATCCTCGAGCAGATCCTCAACGACCCCTACCAGGGCATCACGGTGGCCGACCACCACGGCACCATCCGCTACATCAGCCCGGTGCACGAGAAGTTCCTCGGGCTCTCGTATGGCGGCGGCATCGGCAAGCCGGCCGAAGAGGCGATCCCGAATTCGCGGCTGCGCGCGGTGATCGAGTCGGGCAAGGCCGAGATCGGCAAGCCGCAGAGCTTCGGCGAAGGCGTGATGCGGGTCGTCAACCGAAGGCCGATCCGCAAGAACGGGCAGATCGTGGGCGCGGTGGGGCAGGTGATGTTCCGCGACGCCGAGGCGGTGTCGAAAATGGCGGCCGAGATGAACCAGCTGCGCTCGCAGCTCGAGTTCTACCGGCGCGAACTCGATGGCCTGCGGGAGACGCGCGAAGCCACCGCCGAACTCGTGGGCGACAGCCAGGCAATGCAGCGCCTGCGGCACGAGGTGGCCACCGTGGCGCGGCTCGACGTGCCGGTGCTCATCCTCGGCGAGAGCGGCACCGGCAAGGAACTCGTGGCCCGGGCCATCCACAAGCTGGGCCGGGGTTCACACGAGATGGTGAGCCTCAACCTCGCGGCGCTGCCGTCGAGCCTGATCGAGAGCGAACTCTTCGGCCACACCGCGGGCGCCTTCACCGGCAGCGCCAAGCAGGGCCGCGCCGGCAAGTTCGAGATGGCCAACGACGGCACGCTCTTTCTCGACGAGGTGGGCGACATCCCGATGGACGTGCAGATCAAGCTGCTGCGGGTGCTGGAAGAGCGGGTGGTCGAACGCCTGGGCAGCCATGCGGGCAAGAAGATGAGCTTCCGGCTCGTGTCGGCCACGCACCGCGACATCGACGAGTTGATCGACAGCGGCGCGTTCCGCCACGACCTCTTCTACCGCATCAGCGGCGTGACGCTTCGTGTGCCGCCGCTGCGCCAGCGCCTGGAAGATATCCCCGCGCTGCTGGCGCATTTCGTGAAAGCCTTCTGCGACCGCAACGGCCTGCCGGTGCCCAAGGTCGAGCCCGGCGTGGCGCGCTACCTCGCCGACCAGCCCTGGCCCGGCAACCTGCGGCAGCTGCGCCACCGCATCGAGGAAGCGCTGGTGTTCTCGTCGCACGAGCTGCTGACGCTCGACGCCTTCACCCGCAACGATGCGGCGCGTGGCGAACCGCATGCCACGGTGCGCCGGCCGGTCTCGCCGGTGTTGCCCGCGCCGCCGGCGGCGCCGCGCCTCAAGGACCACGAACGCGCCGCCGCCCGCCGGGTGCTCGACGAATGCGGCGGCAACAAGAAGCGCGCGGCCGAGCAGCTCGGCATCTCGCGCTCGTATCTCTACAAGCTGCTGGCCTGAGTTCTACGCCACGCTCAGCCGCGCGACGAGCGTGGGCTGGTGCCCGGCGCCCGCCTGCAACACCAGGCCTTCACCCGACGCCACATGACCGCCCACCAGCGCCGTCAACACGAACTGGTGCGTGACCCACACCTCGAAGCGGCGCTCCGACCGGGCCACGGCGGCGAGGGACGCACGCAACTCGCGCAGTGCTGCGTCGTGGACCGCTTCGCTGCCCGCGCGGGGCGAGCCGAGCGGGAGCCACGGGTCGGCGCGGTCGAAGGCGAGGCGGGCCGTGTCGACGCAGCGGCACCAGGGGCTGCTGCGCACCGCCGCCGGCGACAGCCGTCGCTCGCGGAGCCACGCGCCGATGCGCTGCGCGTGGGCGCGCCCTTCGTCGTTGAGGTTGCGCTGCGTGCCGCAGTCGTCGAGGCGAAAACCCGGCGGGTCGAAGGTGCCGGGCGCGAGCGCATGGCGGAAGGCGATCACCACGCCACCGGCCGCAAGCCGCGCCGCGACCGCGTCGTCGGCGCGCGCAGCCCAGGGCCAGGCACTGGTGGCGATGAGGAGAGCGCGTCGTTGCATCGGCCGTTCCCGCAGCCCGCACGAGTGGCTGCCGGAGCGCAGCGTATCGGGGCCTTCGCGTCCGATGCCGCATCGGGGTCTTGTCTGCATGCGATGCTCGCCGCATGACCGTGCCCCAACCCCTGAGCGTCGAGGTGCCCGACAGCGGCAAGGTGGCCGCGCTGTGCATGACGCCCGCCGATGCGAGCGCCGGCTACGTGTTCGCGCATGGCGCGGGCGCCGGCATGGACCACGCCTTCATGTCTGCCCTGTCCGGCGAGCTGGCGCAGCGCCGGGTCGCCACGCTGCGCTTCCAGTTTCCCTACATGGAGGAAGGCCGCGGGCGGCCCGACACGCCGGCGGTCGCGCAGGCCGCCGTGCGGGCGGCGGTGGCCGAGGCGCGCCGCCAGTGGCCTGCGCTGCCGCTCTTTGCCGGTGGCAAATCGTTCGGGGGACGCATGAGCTCGCAGGCCCAGGCTGCGTTGCCGCTGGAGGGCGTGCGCGGGCTCATGTTCGTCGGCTTCCCGCTGCACCTTGCGGGCAAGCCGAGCGTCACACGCGCTGCACACCTGTCGCAGGTGCAGGTGCCGATGCTCTTCCTGCAAGGCACGCGCGATGCGCTGGCCGACCTCACACTGCTGCGCGAGGTACTCGCACCCCTGCCGCACGCGACCCTCGCGCTGGAAGAGGACGCCGACCACGCCTTCCATGTGCGCATGCGCAGCGGCCGCACCGATGCGCAGGTGCTGGGCTCGCTCGCCGACACGATGGCGGCGTGGTGCGCCGCGCAGCGCTGACACCCCCGGCCCGGAGCCCCTGCGGGCGCTGGGCGCGAAAAACTCTGATAGCGTGTCGGGTTACGTCACCCACGCCCTCGTCGCTTGAGCATTCGCACGTTTCTCCTGCTGTTGGTGCTCGCGGTCTGGTTGCCGGCGGTGGCGGGCTTCTCCTTGCTGGCGCGCTCGACCTACCTGCGCGAGGCCGAAGATGTGCGCCAGGACATCGAGCGTTTCGCCCAGAGCCTCAATTCATTGGTGGAGGGCCAGCTCGACAAGCGGGTGGCCATCGCGACCACGCTGAGCGCCTCGCGCACGCTGCAAGACGACCAGCTCGCGCGCTTCCACGACGAGGCCAGCGCAGCGGTGAAGGGCAGCGGCAACTGGGTGGTGCTGGTCGACCGCCAGCGGCAGCGCCTCAACACACGGGTGCCGTTTCAAGGCTTCGAGCCGCGTGATCGGGGCGAGGCGCCGTTCGTGACCGAAGCGCCCAAGGTGTTCTTCTCGGCACGCGGGCTCCTGACGCAGGAGCCGGTGCTGGTGGCCTATGCGCCCTTGCTCGACGGCACGTCGGCCCGCTACAACGTGGGCGTGTCCTTCTCGCCCTCGGTCGTGCAAAGCCTGATCGAGAAGGCCACGCCGCTCAACAGCCTCGCCTCCGTCCTCAACGATCAGCACTTCATCATCGCGCGCAACCGTGACCCGCTGAAGTGGGTGGGTCGCCAGGCCAGCGAGGAGATCCAGCGCCGAGCGAAGGCGGGCGTGGGCAGCTTCGGCGAGACGGTCACCCTCGACGGGGTGCCCTCGCTCACCTATGTGTCGCCGGCCAACCGCCACGGCTGGAACGTGGTGCTGGCCTTGCCGCAGGAGGCGCTCGCCCAGTCGGCGCGGCGCCTCACGGCGCAGACGCTCGCCGCGGCCGGGGCGCTGCTGCTCATCGGCCTGGGCCTGGCGATCTTCGTGGCGCGCAGGATCGGCAAGCCCATCGTCACGCTGCGCGAGTCGGCCGTGCAGCTCGGGCGCGACGAAGTGCCCGCCGCGTTCACCACCGGCGTCTTCGAGCTCGACGAGGTGAGCCGCGCGCTCGAACTCGCCGGCCGGCGCTCGCACGAGGCCACGCTCACTCTGCAGAAGGAAGTGCAGCTGGCCGTGAACGACGCGCGTGCGGCCCAGACCGCGCTGCTCGAAGGCCAGAAGCGCGAGGCCATCGGCCGCCTGACCGGCGGGCTCGCGCACGACTTCAACAACCTGCTGCAGACCATCAGCACGGGCCTGCACGTGGTCGACCGCCAGACCGCGGCCGACGTGCCGCATCGCCGTTTCCTGGAAGCGGCCATGCGCGCCACCGGCAAGGCGGCCGATCTCGTGAAGCAGATGATGACCTTCGGCCGGGCGCAACCGCTCAAGCCGCAGCCGGTGAACCTGCCCAACTTCGTGCTGCAGACGCAGGAACTCACGCGCAAGGCGGTGGGCGAGCGGGTGCAGCTCACGGCCGAGATCGAGCCGGGGCTGCCGGCGGTGCTGGTCGACCCGGCGCAGCTCGAGCTTGCCCTGCTCAACCTCATCTTCAACGCGCGCGATGCCATGCCCGACGGTGGCGCCATCCGCCTCACCGCGCGGCTGGCCACGCCCGAAGAAAGCGCCACGCTTGCCGGCCCGCGCCATGTGTGCCTGCAGGTCAGCGACAACGGCGCCGGCATGAGCCCCGAGACGCTCGAACGCGCCTTCGACCCGTACTTCACCACCAAGCCGATCGGTGCCGGCACGGGCCTCGGGCTCGCGCAGGTGCTGGCCTTCGCGCGCCAGTCGAACGGCGACGCCCGCCTGGAGAGCACCGCCGGCGAAGGCACGCGCGTGACGCTGCTGCTGCCCATCACCGACCAGGCCGAGGCGGTGGTCACGCCCGAGGCGGCGTCTCGTCACGCGGGCCGCACGCTGCGCATCCTGATGATCGAAGACGACTCGCTCGTGTCGTCGGTGGTCGTGCCGGCACTGCGCGAGGCCGGCCACGAGGTCACGCATTGCGCCTCGGCCGACCAGGCGAAGGAGGTGCTGGGCACCCACACCGATTTCGACGTGCTCTTCACCGACGTCGTCATGCCCGGCACGCTCTCGGGCCTGGACCTGGTCGACTGGTGCCGCGCCAACGTGCCGGCGATGGCGGCGGTGGTCGCCACCGGCTACAACACGCGCCAGACCCGGGCCGACGTGCAGGAGCTTCGCAAGCCCTACGGCCTCGACGACCTGATCGAGGCGCTGCAGCGCGCGGTGCAGGAGCGCGCGCCGCGCCAGCCGGGCTGACGGGTCTGCCTCTTGCTCCTGAGCCCGGTGCAAGAGATGAAGCACAGCGCGCGCAGCACCCCCGTCGAAGACGCCCTCCTGGCGTGGATGGCCGCACGCGGCTGGGCGCCGTTCGAGTTCCAGCGCGAGGTGTGGCGCGCCGTCGCGGCCGGCGAGTCGGGCCTGCTCCACGCCACCACCGGCGCCGGTAAGACTTACGCGGTGTGGCTCGGCGCCTTGATGGCCTACCTGGCGCCCGCGAAGAAGGCCGACCCCCTCACGGTGCTGTGGATCACGCCGATGCGTGCGCTCGCCGCCGACACCCTGCGCTCGCTGGAGCAGCCGCTGCCCGCGCTGGCCGACATCGCCCCGTGGACCGTCGGCGCGCGCAGCGGCGACACCACCGCGGGCGAGCGCAGCGCGCAGAACCGCCGCCTGCCCACCGCGCTCGTCACCACGCCCGAGAGCCTCTCGCTGCTGCTCGCGCGGGCCGATGCACGCGAGGTGCTCGGGAGCGTGCGCTTGGTGGTGGTCGACGAGTGGCACGAGCTGCTCGGCAACAAGCGCGGCGTGCAGGTGCAGCTCGCGCTTGCGCGCCTGAGGCGGTGGTCGCCCGCGTTGAGCGTGTGGGGCATGTCGGCCACGCTCGGCAACCTCGGCGAGGCGATGCACACCCTGCTCGGCCACCCGCGTGGCCGGCTGGTGCAGGGCCGCATCGACAAGCCGCTCGTCATCGACTCGCTGCTGCCGCCGCGGGCCGACCGCTTCCCCTGGGCCGGGCATCTGGGGCTCACGATGCTGCCGCAGGTGGTCGACGAGATTGCCGCGAGCGGCAGCACGCTCGTCTTCACCAACACCCGCTCGCAGGCCGAGATCTGGTACCACGCGATCCTGGAGGCGCGGCCCGAATGGGCGGGCCTCATCGCGCTGCACCACGGCTCGCTCGACCGCGAGGTGCGCGAGTGGGTCGAGCTCGGCTTGAAGAACGGCGAGCTGCGCGCCGTGGTGTGCACCGCGAGCCTCGACCTCGGCGTCGACTTCCTGCCGGTCGAGCGGGTGCTGCAGATCGGCTCGCCCAAGGGCGTGGCGCGCCTGCTGCAGCGCGCTGGGCGCTCGGGCCATGCGCCGGGGCGGGCGTCGCGCGTCACGCTCGTGCCCACGCACAGCATCGAACTGGTGGAAGGTGCCGCCGCACGCGCCGCGGTGGCGGCCGGGCACATCGAGGCGCGCCACTCGCCGCAGCAACCGCTCGACGTGCTGGTGCAGCACCTGGTGACGGTGGCGCTCGGCGGCGGTTTCGTCGCCGACGATCTCTACGACGAGGTGCGCAGCACCGCGGCCTATGCGCAGCTCTCGCCCGAGAGCTGGGGCTGGTGCCTCGCCTTCGTGCAACAGGGCGGCCCGTCGCTCACTGCGTACCCTGATTACCGCCGTGCGGTGCCCGACGAGCACGGCGTGTGGCATGTGCCCGAGGCGCGTCTCGCGCGGCGCCACCGCGCCAACATCGGCACCATCGTGAGCGACGCCAGCATGACGGTGCAGTACCTCGGCGGTGCCAAGCTCGGCAGCGTGGAGGAGAGCTTCGTCGCGCGCCTGAAGCCCGGCGACGTGTTTCTCTTTGCAGGTCGACAACTCGAACTCGTGCGCACGCACGAGATGACCGCCTTCGTGCGCCGCGCCACCGGCCGCAAGCCGGCGGTGCCGCGCTGGAACGGCGGGCGCATGCCGCTGTCGACAACCTTGGCCGACGCGGTGGTGCAGCAGCTCGCGCTCGCCGACGCCGGCCGCTTCGACAGCCCCGAGCTGCACTGCGCGAAACCGCTGCTCGACCTGCAACACGACTGGTCGGCGCTGCCCACACCTGCCACCCTGCTGGCCGAGCGCATCGCCACGCGCGAAGGCGCGCACCTCTTCCTCTACCCCTTCGCCGGCCGCCATGTGCACCTGGGCCTGGCGAGCCTGATCGCCTGGCGCGTGGCGCAGCAGAGCCCGCGCACCTTCTCGATGGCCTTCAACGACTACGGCCTGGAGCTGCTGTGCGCCGACGCCGTGGCGTGGGACGAGCTGCTGCCGCAGGTGCTGCAGCCGGCCCAAGACACCGAGACGCTGCTGCACGAGGTGCTGGCGAGTCTCAATGCCAGTGAACTCGCGCGCCGCCGCTTCCGCGAGATCGCACGCGTCTCGGGCCTCATCTACCAGAGCTATCCCGGCGAGAAGCGCAGCGCCAAACAGCTGCAGGCCTCGTCGTCGCTCTTCTGGGAGGTGTTTCGCAAGTACGACCCAGCGAACCGGCTGCTGCAGCAAGCCGAGGCCGAGGTGCTCGCGCAGGAACTCGACATCGGCCGCCTGGGCGCGAGCCTCGCGCGCATGGCGACGCAGCGTCTGGTGCTGACGCAGCCGGCGCGGCCCACGCCGTTTGCCTTTCCGCTGATGGTGGAGCGCTTCCGCGAGCAGCTCTCGAACGAGAGCGTCGCCGACCGCATCTCGCGCATGGTGGCGCAGCTGGAGAAGGCGGCCGGTGGCGGCGAGGCGGTGCCGGTCGACGAGGTGCGCGAGCGCCTGGGCTTCAGCGGCGCGGCGCCCGAAAAGGCACAGCCGCGCGCGCGGCGGCGGGGGCGGCGATGAGGTCGCACCTGAGCCTCGAACGCGCGGGTGAGACGCTCTCGCTGCTGCCCGAGCGCGCGTTGTGGTGGCCCGCGCGGCGCACGCTCTTCATCGCCGACCTGCACCTCGGCAAGGCCGCCACCTTCAGGGCGCATGGCCACCCGGTGCCGGCCGGCACCACGCAGGGCAACCTCGACCGGCTCACCACGCTCCTGCACCGGCACCAGCCCGACGCGCTGGTGGTGCTCGGCGACTTCCTCCACGCACCCGAAGCGCTCACGCCCTCGGTGCAATCGGCGCTTGCGGCGTGGCGCGCGCAGTTCTCCACGCTGCGCGTGACGCTCGTGCGCGGCAACCACGACCGCCGTGCCGGCGATCCGCCCGCCGGGGCCGGCATCTCGGTGGTCGACGAACCCTGGCGCCTCGGCCCGCTGGCCGCCTGCCACCACCCGCAGCCGGTGCCCGGGGCGCTCGCGCTGGCCGGCCACCTGCACCCCGTCGTACGGCTGCACGGCCGCGGGCGCGACCGGCTGCGCCTGCCGTGCTTCGTGCTCGAGGCGCAGCAGCTGCTGCTGCCGGCCTTCGGCGAATTCACGGGTGGCTGGGAGGTCGGGCGTGCCGAGGGGCAGCAGGTCTTCGTCGTCGGCGACGGCGGTGTGTGGAAATTGCCCTGATTCCGCGAGCGGGCGTGGAACTCGGCCGCGGCCGGCGATGTCCGAGCGCTGCCCCGTGTCTTTCTCGCCGTGACACCCTCTCGACATGCCTGCACGCTTCTCCTTCCGCCGCCTCGCCGCCCTGGCCTCGGTCGTGCTCCTCGCGCTCGGCCTGCAGATGGGCTGCGCCACGCTCGACGAGCGCCAGCGCGGCTGGATCTTCCAGCCGAGCGACCGCACCTGGGCCGGTGGCCTGGCCGCGGCCGAAGGCATGCACGACGTGTGGATCTCCTTCGATTCGAAGATCGATGACGCCGGCCGGCCGGTGACGCTGCACGGCCTGTGGCTGCCGCAAGACGATGCCAATGCCCCCGTGCTGCTCTACCTCCACGGCGCCCGCTACGACGTGCGCGGCAGCGCCCCGCGCATGCGCCGCATGCACGAACTGGGCTTTTCGGTGCTGGGCGTCGACTACCGCGGTTTCGGCCGCAGCAGCAAGGGCCTGCCGTCGGAGCAGATGGCCGCCGAAGACGCCCGCGCCGCATGGGACTGGCTGGCCGCGCAGCACCCGCAGGCGCGCCGCTTCATCTTCGGCCACTCGCTGGGCGGGGCGATCGCGGTGCAGCTCGCGGCCGACGTGCGCGACGAAGCCGGCCTCATCGTCGAGGGCAGCTTCACCTCCATCGCCGACGTGGTGAGCACCTTCCGCTGGGGCTGGCTGCCCGTGTCGCCCTTCATCACGCAGCGCTTCGATTCGGCCGCGCGCGTGGCGGAGGTCGGCTCGCCCTTGCTCGTGGTGCACGGCAGCAACGATTCGCTGATCCCCTCGAAGCTCGGCCACACCCTCTACGACAAGGCGCGCGAGCCCAAGCGCTTCGTGCTGGTGGAAGGCGGCTCGCACCACAACACCAACGCCGTGGGGCAGGCGCAGTACCGGCAGGCGATGGCCGAGCTGTTCGGCTTCGCCGGTGGCGCGCAGTGAAGGGCAGTCGGCGGGAGGCGGGCGGGCAGCCGCCAAGGTGACAAGAGGGGCAAGGCCCTTGGCCTAGAGTGCGCGCATTCCACAGGAGCCGCGCATGACGATCGCCTTCTCTCATCGCCAGATCAACGGCATCCGCATGCGCGTGGCCGAGAAGGGCAGCGGGCCGTTGGTGGTCTTCACCCACGGCTGGCCCGAGAGCTGGTACTCGTGGCGCCACCAGATCGAGGCGGTCGCCGCCGCAGGGTTTCGCGCCGTGGCGCCCGACATGCGTGGCTACGGCGACACCGAGGCGCCGGCGGAGGTGGACCAATACACCATCCACCACCTGGTGGGCGACATCACCGAGCTGGTGCTGGCCCTCGGCGAGAAGCAGGCGGTGGTCGTCGGCCACGATTGGGGCGCAGTGGTGGCGTGGCACTGCGCGCTGCTGCGGCCCGACATGTTCCGCGCGGTCGCGGCGATGAGCGTGCCCTATGCGCCGCCGGGTCGCACCGACCTCCTCACCTCGCTCGACAAGGGCGGCATCAAGACCTTCTACATGCAGTATTTCCAGGCGCCCGGCGTGGCCGAGGCCGAGCTGGAACGCGACGTGCGCGACTCGCTGCGCCGCCTGTACTACAGCGCCTCGGGCGACGGCCCCGAGGGCAAGGGCTTCTCGGTGCTCGCGCCGGGCAAGGGCATGCTCGACAACACCGTGCCGCCCGAAGGGCCGCTGCCCTGGCTCACCGAGGCCGACCTCGATCACTACACCGCCGAGTTCACGCGGGCCGGTTTTCGAGGCGGGCTCAACTGGTACCGCAACCTGCGCCGCAACTGGGAACTGACCATGCCCTGGCGCGGCTGCCCGATCCGCCAGCCGTCGCTCTTCATCGCCGGCGAGCGCGACGGTGTGCTACGTTTCCCGGCGTCGAAGGCGCAGGTCGAGGCCTACCCGAAGACGCTGCCCGGCCTGCGTGGCTGCCACATCCTGCCGGGGGCGGGGCACTGGATCCAGCGCGAGCGCGCCGACGAGGTCAACACGCTGCTGCTCGACTTCCTGCGTGGGTTGCCGGTGCCGGGTTAACCCGGAGCAAGGCGACCGTTCGATACAAGACCGACCGGGCGGGCCTGCCGAATCATCGGCCACCTCCGCCTGATGCCACCGGCCCGCACGGCCGCCCCGCCTCCATGGACTTGCAGTTCGAGCCCCATGCCGGGCGCCCACCCTCGTCTCCGTCGACCTCGTCCTACGGCCGCATGCACATGCAGCGCGAGGGCTTTCTGTACGCGGGCATGGTGGCCGAGATCCCGAGCCAGCGTCACTCGGTGCTGCTGTACGTCGGCCTGAGCGACGAGCCCTTCACCCTCGAAGCCGCGGGCCAGTCGGTGAACATCACCTCGGCGCTGCTGGGCCCCGGCGTGCGCAAGCGGGTGCTGGGCCGGCCCGACGTGGCCTGCATCGACGTCTCGCCGGTGCACCCGAGCTACCCCGCGTTTGCCCAGGCGAACGCCTCGGTGCAGGTGTGGCCGCGCGAGCACTTCGCGCCGCTGCTGCCGGCATTGCACGACTTCCGCGCCGGCCGCATGAGCCCGGCTGACGCCGACCGGCTCTATGCGAAGGTGGTGGCGCTGGCCGAGCAGCGTCTGCCGCCCACCAAGCCGGTCGACCCACGCGTGCGGCAGGTGATGAAGCTGCTGCACGAGAACCGCCGCCGCTCGCTCGACGAGCTGGCCGAGTCGGTGTGCCTGTCGAAAGACTGGCTGGTGCACCTCTTCCAGCGCGAGGCCGGCATCTCGCTGCGCAAGTACGAGCAGACCATCAAGCTGCACGCCGCCGCCGCCTTCGTGAACCGCGGCGTGAGCATGACGCAGGTGGCCGCCATTGCCGGCTTCGCCGATTCGGCGCATTTTTCGAAGATGTGGAAGCAGCACTACGGGCTGCCGCCCAACCGCATGTTCTCCGGCCACGAGTACGTGACGGTCGACCCCATGCCCTCGCGGCCGATGCACGCCTGACGGCGGGCGCGTGAGCGCCCGGCATCGGCTTCTTGTACCGATTGCCTAGCGACTATCCCGGCAAACGCGCAGATGGCTGCAACAGGGTCGGGACCTGCGTCCTAGACTATTTCGAACGCGTGTGCACAAGCGCTGCGCCACCGCGAAAAGGCGCGTGGCGACCCTCCGCCTTCGATCTCAAAACCTACAGGAGACTCTCATGACCCACCTCACCCATGCACCGGGTGCGCGGCGTGCTTTCACGCTCGCCCGGCACCTGAAATCGGCCGCGACCGCGGCCTTGCTCGCGATCGGCGCCGTTGCGGCGTGGGCCGCCGTGCCGCAGGCGGCCATCCAGGCCGCGCCCGTCGGCGGCCACTTCCTCGACCGCAGCGCGCAGATCTCGGCCGCCGGCTACACCGACCGCGAGTTCTTCATCTCGGGGCTGGCGCGCACCTACCGCGCGTCGAGCACGCTGCGCTCCGACGGCAAGTGGAGCGCCTACGTCTACTCCAGCAACACGCCGTACAACACGCCGCTGCTGGTGCGCCGCCCGGCCGACCCGACGAAGTTCAACGGCATCGTGATCGTCGAGTGGCTCAACGTCAGCTCCGGCTACGTGCTCGACATCGACTGGATCATGGCCAAGGAGGAATTCCTGCGCCAGGGCTACGCCTACGTCGGCCTCACCAACCAGAAGACCGGGCTCGAAGGGTCGAAGGAGAAGAACCCGACGCGCTACGCCGCCGGCAACCTGCCCAACGACGACATCTCCTACGACATCCTCTCGCAGGCCGCCAAGGCCGTGCGCGACCAGTACCAGGTGCTGCTCGGCGGCCTCGTGCCGCAGAAGATCGTCGCCACCGGCCACTCGCAATCGGCGCTGCGGCTCACCACCTACGTCAACGCGATCCAGCCGCTGGAGCGTGTGTTCGACGGCTTCGTGATCCACGGCCGCGGCAACTCGGGCATCAAGCTCTCGTCGGGCGACCTGCGCGGCACGCCGTCGAGCACGGTGATCCGCTCCGATGCATCGCACCCGGTGTTCCAGCTGCAGTCGGAGATGGACGTGAACTCGCAGTCCGACACCTCCAAGGCCACCGACAGCGCCAAGATCCGCTACTGGGAAGTGGCCGGTTCGTCGCACTCCGACCAGTACATGCTCGAAGGTGTGTATTCGGTGAGCACCCGTCCGCCCGCCTCGTGCGAGAAGCCGGCCAACCGCATGCCCTTCTACCGCGTGCAGAACGCCGTCTACAGCCACCTCGTGAAGTGGATGAAGCAGGGCACGCTGCCGCCCACCGCGCCGCGCATCACGCGCAGCTCGCTGCTCAACCGCATCCAGCGCGACAGCTACGGCAACGCCCTCGGCGGCCTGCGCCTGCCCGAGATCGACGTGCCCATCGCCACCTACGGCATCGACAACTCGACCACCGGCTCGTTCGAGTTCCTCGACCTCTTTGCCTGCACCACCTCGGGCAGCCATGAGGCGTTCACCGCTTCGCGCCTGAGCACGCTCTACCCGACGCACGCCGACTACTACAACAAGTACAAGGCCGCGGCCGACCGTGCGCTCGCAGCGGGTTACCTGCTGCCGGCCGACCACGCGAAGGCCCTGCAGCAGGCGAGCACCGCGCCCATCCCGCGTTGATCGTGCAGCGCCCCGCCCCGACGCAGGGCGGGGCGCTTCCTCCTCAAAAAACAGACATCTCCCTGGACGACCCCGATGACCTCCTTTCCGCTTCGACGAACCCGCGGCCGCTGGCCGCTCGCCGTGCTCCTGTCGCTTGCCGGCGCCGCCTGCGGCTCGGGCAACGACGAGCCTGCGCCGCCGCCAGACTTCGTCGACACGCTCGTGGCCGCGGTCGACGGCATGAGCGCCACGGCCGCGGCCGAGCCGGCGATGAACAACCGCCTCGTGCTGCTGCAGACGCTCGATGCCGACGGTGACCTCAACAACGGCATCCAGATCACCGCCGCGATCCGCAGCGCCGTGAACACGCAGGCCGCGTCGATCAACTTCGCCCAGAGCACCACCACCTTCCGCGCGAGCCTCGCCCCGCTGCTGGCCGCCCTGAACGGCGCCAATGCGTTCACCGACCTCGACCCACGCCCGCGCAGCGCACGCAGCGCGACCGCGGCGCTCGAGCACCACGTCCGCTGGACGCGGCCGCGCCACGTCGTCGGCACCACCGGCGGCCAGCTCAGCGGCTACGAGGCCAGCGCGAACGTCTGGCAGTTCCTCGGCATCCCCTACGCCCGGCCGCCCGTCGGTGACTTGCGCTGGCGCCCGCCGCAGGCGCCGCAGCCGTGGAGCGGCGTGCGCCACGCCGTCGCCTGGGCCGACCAGGCCGCGCAGACGACCGCGCTCGAGCGCTTCGGCGAAGGCGGCATGAGCGAAGACTGCCTCTACCTCAACGTCACCGCGCCCAAGGCCGCGAGCAACCTGCCGGTGATGGTGTGGTTCCACGGCGGTGGATTCACCTCGCTCACCAGCAACACCAAGCCCTTCAACAATGCGCAGGCCCTCGTCACCAAGGGCGTGGTGCAGGTCTCGGTCAACCACCGCCTCGGCCCCTTCGGCTACATCGCGCACCCGGCCCTCAGCGCCGAGAGCGGCTACGGTGGCTCGGGCAACTACGGCCAGATGGACCTGATCGCCGCGCTGCAATGGGTGCGCGACAACATCGCGCAGTTCGGCGGCGACCCCAACAACGTGACCATCTTCGGCGAGTCGGGCGGTGGCCGGAAGGTGCTGTCGCTGATGGCCTCGCCGGCTGCACGCGGGCTCTTCCACAAGGCCATCAGCCAGAGCGGCACGCTCTACCCCGACACGCGCAGCCTCGCCGCGGCCGAGGCCATCGGCACGCAGCTGGCCACGAACCTCAATGCCGCGACGCTGGCCGAGATGCGCGCGCGCCCCTGGACGGAGGTGGTCACCGCGGCGGCGGCCCTCACGCCATACACCAACGTCGACAACCGCTACCTGCCCACCACCGAGCGGGTGAGCTTCGAATCGCGGCAGCACAACGACGTGCCGTTCCTGATCGTCGTCAATGCCAACGACACCGTCGACCCCATCCAGACGGTGAAGACGGTCTTCCCCTGGATGAAGACACACAGCGACGCGAACCACTACGCCGCGCTCTTCACCCACATGCCGGCCGGCTGGCGCGCGCGTGGGGTGACGACCTACCACGGCGGCGAGCTCACCTATGTCTTCAACGCGCCCGAGAGCGTGGTCACGCATTTCCTGCTCAACCTGGTGATCGACCCGGCCACCGGCGCGCGGCTGGTGGTGGGCGACCTGAACGGCAATGGCGTGACCGGCACCGCCGGCGACGGCGCCGACGTCTTCGCCTCGGCCGGCTTCGACGCCACCGACGCCACCGTCATCGACACCACGATGACGATGTGGGCCAACTTCGCCCGCACCGGCAACCCGAGCACGGCCGCCTTCGCCTGGCCGGCGTACACGACCGCGAACGACAGCTTCGCCGAGCTTGCCGCCACGCCGCAGGTGCGCAGCGGCCTCTCGACGGTCTTTCCCTGATGACGACCACGACCAACCCCACGAGGAGTGATTCATGTTCCAGACACGCAAGCGCCTGCCGGTGCTGGCTTCGGCCTTGGCGGCGCTGATGTCGGTCGCCGCCTGCGGCTCGGGTGACGACGACGGCACCCCCACCCAGACCGGCACCTTCGTCGACAGCCCGGTGGCCGGCCTCAACGTGCAGGGCGACGCGCTCGGCGCGCGCAGCACCGATGCGCAAGGCCGCTTCAACTACCAGGCGGGCGAGACGCTCACCTTCTCGATCGGCAACCTCGTGCTCGGCTCGGCCAGCGGGGCGGCCACGCTCACGCCGCTGTCGATCACGAGCGGCGCCGCGGCGGCCACCGACCAGCGGGTGGCCAACAAGCTGATCCTGCTGCAGACGCTCGACGCCGACGGCGACCTCAACAACGGCATCCAGATCACCGATGCCGTTCGCAGCGTGGTGTCGGCGCAGGCCGCGTCGATCAACTTCGACCAGGCCAGCGCCGCTTTCCGCACGAGCCTCGCGCCGCTGCTCACGGCGCTCAACGGTGCGAATGTCTTCACCGACCTCGACCCGCGCCCGCGTACCGCGCGCACCACCACCGCCGCGCTCGAACACTTCACCCGCTCGACCAGCGCGCGCAACGTGGTCACGACCACCGGCGGCCAGCTGAGCGGCTTCGAAGCAAATGCCACCACCTGGCAGTACCTCGGCATCCCCTACGCGCGCCCGCCGGTGGGCGACCTGCGCTGGCGCCCGCCGCAGGCGGCGCAGCCCTGGAGCGGCCTGCGCCATGCCACCGCGTGGCGCGACCAGTCGGCGCAGGACATCCGGCTCGAATCCATCGGCGAAGGTGGCATGAGCGAAGACTCGCTCTACCTCAACGTCACCGCGCCGAAGAATGCGGCCAACCTGCCGGTGATGGTGTGGTTCCACGGCGGGGCCTTCGCCATCCTCACCAGCAACTCCAAGCAGTACAACAACCCCGACAGCCTCACCACCAAGGGCGTGGTGCTGGTCACGGTGAACCACCGGCTCGGCGCCTTCGGCTACCTGTCGCACCCGCTGCTCACCGCCGAGAGCGGCTACAACGGCTCAGGCAACTACGGCCAGATGGACCTGGTGATGGCGCTGCAATGGGTGCGCGACAACATCGCGGCCTTCGGCGGCAACCCGGGCAACGTGACCATCTTCGGCCAGTCGGGCGGCGGGGGTAAGACCTACTCGCTGATGAACTCGCCCATGGCCACCGGCCTCTTCCACAAGGCGGTGGTGCAGAGCGGCGCTTCGCCCATTCCGGCCACCGGCACGCCGGCCTCGTCGCTTGCCGCGAACGAGGCCATCGGCACCGCACTCTTCGCGCGCAACAATGTGACCACGCTGGAGCAGGCGCGTGCGCTGCCCTGGCAGGCCATCGTGCAGGCCGACATCGACAACGGCATTCCGCGCGAGACCTACCGCCCCAACGTCGACTACCGCTACCTCACCAAGACCTACGCGCAGAACGTGGCCGACGGCCTGCCGAGCGAGGTGCCGCTGATGGTGGGCGTGACCTCGGGCGACTACAGCACGCTGCGTGCGGCGCTGCCGATCTTCCTCACGCAGCGGCCGAACTACCAGGCGCCGCAGTACGTCTACAAGTTCAGCCGTGTGCCCGACGGCTGGAGCGCGATGGGCTTGCTGAGCGCGCACGGCGGCGAGTTGCCCTACCTCTTCAACTTCCCGATGGGCCACGTGAGCAACTACAGCCTCAACCTCGTGCTCCTGCCCAACGGCACCAAGCCGCCCATCGGTGACCTGAACGGCAACGGCGTCACCGGCACGGCCGGCGACGCGGCCGATGTCTATGCCTCGATGCAATGGGGCGCGGCCGACGCGACGACCGTCGACCTGTTGATGACGATGTGGACGAACTTCGCCCGCACCGGCAACCCGAGCATTGCCGGGCCGTCGGGCCTCACCTGGCCGGCGTACACGGTGGCCAACGACACCTTCGTCGAGGTCGGCCCGACGCCCACCGCCACGGTGCGCACGGGCGTGGCGGCAGCGGTGCAGTGACCGGCCTCAGGCGGCCAGGCGCGTCTGCCACGCGCCGGCCGCCGCGGCCTGGCGCGCGAACTCGCTGAAGTCGCGCGCAGGGCGGCCGAGCGCGCGCTGCACGCCGTCGGTCACCTGTTCGTTGCGGCCGTCGAGCACGGTCTCGAACAGGTACATCACCAGGGCCGTCACCTCGGGTGGCGTCTGTGCGGCGCCCAGCGCGGCGCGATAGGCCTCGTTCGGCACGGTGGTGTAGCGCATCGGCTGGCCGCTCGCGTGGGCGATCTCCTGCACCGCCTGCGCGAAGGTGATGCTGCGCGGGCCGGTCAGCTCGTACAGCTGGTGGCGATGGCGATCGGTGGTGAGCGCCTGCACGGCGATCTCGGCGATGTCGTCCACGTCGATGAAGGGCTCGCGCACGCCGGCCACCGGCAAAGCCAGCTCGCCTTCGAGCAGCGGCTCGAGCATCAGGCCCTCGCTGAAGTTCTGCGCAAACCAGGCGGCGCGGAGGATGGTCCAGTCGGCGCCGCTCGCCCGCAGCGCGTCTTCGGCCTGCTCGGCCTCGCGCTCGCCGCGGCCCGACAGCAGCACGAGTTGCTTCACGCCCAGTTCGCGCGCCAGCGTGAAGAAAGCGGTCACCGTGGCCAGCGCGGTGGGCACGGCCAGGTCGGGCTGGTAGCTCACGTACACCGCCCGCACGCCATGCAGCGCGGCACCCCAGGTGTCCGGGGCCTCCCAATCGAAAGCCGGTGTGGCACTGCGCGAGCCGGCGCGCACGGGCAGGCCCATCTCGCGCAGGCGTGCGGCAATGCGGCTGCCGGTCTTGCCGGTGGCGCCGAGGACGAGGATGGGATGTGTATCGGGTGAGGTCATGGGTCGCTCCTTGAATGTGAGGAATACTCACGTTCAAAGATGATAGATACTCACATTTGTCTGTCAAGCCCGTTTTTCAGAACCCTCTCACGCCATGTCTCCACCGCCGTCCGACGAATTGCCCGCCGCCCGCCGCCAGCCGCTGCAGGCGCGCAGCCAGGAGCGCCTCGACCGCATCCTCGCGGTGGCCGAGGCCTTGATTGCAGAGAAGGGCAGCGAGCCGCTGAAGATGAGCGAGGTGGCGCAGGCGGCCGGCATTTCGATCGGCTCGCTGTACCAGTACTTCCCCGACAAGCGGGCCGTGATCCGCACGCTGGCCGAGAAGTACGCGCTGGAGTGCCGCACGAGCATCGAGGCCGAGTTGGCGGAGGTGCACGACAAGGCCGGCCTGTCGGCCGCGTTCTCCCGCCTGCTCGATCTCTACGAGCAGATGATGGACAGCAACCCGGTGATGCGCGACCTGCACGCCGGCATGCTGGCCGACAAGCTGCTGGCCGAGCTGCAACTCACCGAGAGCCGTGCGGCCGGCGCGCTGCTGGCGGCCGCGATCATGCGGGTGTTCCCGAAAGCCGATGCGAAGAAGGTCGGCACGCTCGCCTTCCTCGTGTGGCAGCTCGGCGAAGAGACCATGCGCCTCACGCTCTCGGCCAAGCGCGGCGAGGCCAAGGCGCTGATCGAGGCCTACCGGCGCATGAGCCTGCGCGCGATCACCAACCCGAACGACGCGTGAGCGTTTCGCTCACGGCAGCGTTTCGACCACCGGCAGCGGCGCCTCGCCCTTGAGCATCGCCGCCGACGGCAGGTAGGCGCGCAGCGTCATGCGGAAGAGGCCGGCCGGTGCCGGCAGCCAGTTGGCCTTCTGCGTGGCCTCTGTGGGCTCCTGCTGCTGCACGTAGAGGTCGAGCGAACCGTCGGCGTTCTTCACGAGGCCGGGCGTGCGGTTGCCCACCGCGTAGCGCCTGATCGGGTTGTCGACGAAAAAGAGCCGGCCATCGGGCTCGACCTGGTACATCGAAAGCGACCAGAAGGCCTTCGCGTCGATGCCCTGCGCCGGCACGCGCACGCGGTAGCGCTGGCTGCCGTGGAAGGGCTTGTCGCTGTGGCTGGGCACGGCGCCGAGGTAGATCGCTTCGCTGGGCGGCAGGGCGGCCAGGCCGACCAGGGCGACGGTCGCGCGCAGCGCGTGGTCGGTGCCGAAGGTGCCGATCGCGGGGTCGGGATAGCTCCACTGCTGAACCACTCTGGCGTTCATGGCGCGCTGCGCCCCGTTGCGCAGCGAGGCGTTGAGCTCGGGCAGTGCGGCCGTCAACGCCGCGCCCTGCTCGGGCGTGGGAGCCCCGCTGCCGACACCGATGCCGAAGGCCGACCAGCGCTTGAGTCGTTCCTGGTCGGCCGCCGGCACGCCGCTGCGTTGCAGCATGTCGTTGACCACGGCGAGGTAGTTGCCGCCGTCGGTGGGCGAGCCGCGCGGCGCGGCGGGCGCCACGGGGCCGGCCGGTGCGCTGCCGGCCTTCACCGCCCGCAGCCGCAGACCATCCTGCAGCGCCTGCACGGCAGGCAGGTCATGCGTGCCGTCGACCACGATGCGGCCGAGCATCCACACGTCGCGCGTGGCCAGGCGCAGCACCCGCATGCCGGCCGGGGCGTCGGTGGTGTCGCCGTGGCGGGCGATCCAGACCTTGAAGTCGCCGTCGCCCTCGTCGCGCGAGCCCAGGAGGGCCACGGTGCTCGTGCTGGCGTCCATGAACTGCATCGACCAGTAGCGGCCGGCGGGAATGCGCGGCACCGTCAGCTCGATCGGGCCGGCCGACAGGTCGAGCCAGGCGCTTGAATACAGCGTGTCGTTGTTGGGGGTGGTGACGGCGCGGGCCGTGTGGTCCGCGAGCGTGCGGCGGTGGCCGAAGGTGTTGACGGGCGTGCGCTGCACCTCAGACGAGATGAACCGCTGCCGCGCCATCTCGTAGTAGGGAAAGGTGTAGGCATAGGCAGTCTGCAGGTCCGCATCGATGGCTGGCATGGGGTCTCCTCCCTGTTGTGTGATGAAAGCCCACTATAGGCACCGGCCGCTTGCGTAGCATTCGCCTATGCGACGCCTTCACCTCATGCTCCTGGCGCTGGGCGCCCTGCCCAGCCTCGCTCTCGCCCGCGTCGAAGACTGCGACATCGGCGGCCAGTCGGTCAACCCGAACAACGGCCACACCACCGCCGGCAAGACCGGCGTGATGCGCTGCCGCGACCGCGACACCGGCCGGCTCGTGCGCGAGGAGGAGCTGCGCGACGGCAAGTTCATCGGCCTCGTGCGCTTCTACGACGACAAAGGCGAGGTCAAGCGCGAGCACAGCCGCAACGAGCGCGGCAACCGCGACGGCGTGGCACGCGAGTTCAACGGCAAGCAGCTCGTGCTGGAAGAAAACCTGCGCAACGGCAGCAACGCCGGCCTCTCGCGGCGCTGGGATGCGAAGGGCAGCCTGCAGCGTGTCACCTTCTACGGCGACGACGGCCGCGAGCAGGCCTATGCCGAATTCACGTCGCAGGGCAAGCTGCGCCAGCTTCGCTGCGCACCCGAGCCGCAGCTCGCGCCCTTCGCCGACGATGCCACCTGGTGCGGCCACCCGCGCGGCCCCGGCACGGTGACGCTGCACGCCGAAGACGGCCGCGTGACGGGCAGCCTGGTGCACGAGCGCGGCGAGCGCCGCCGCAGCGAAACCCTGCATGCCAACGGCAAGCCGAGCGAGCAGGTCGAGAGCAGCGCCGAAGGCGGCATCGAGCGCAGCTTCTCCGACAACGGCACCCAGCGCCGCGAGCGCCAATGGGTGATGCGCGACAAGCGCCGCGTCACCACGCTGGAGCGCGAGTACCACGAGAGCGGCACGCTCACGCGCGAGCGGCAGTGGAAGCCCGGCGATCGCGGCAGCGAGCTCGTGCTCGAACAGCAGTGGTACCTGAACGGCCAGTTGCGCTCGAAGCAGGCCTACGAGCGCAACGGCGAGCAGCTGCTGCGGCAGGACACGCGCTATCACGACAACGGGCGTGCATCGTTCGAAGGGCGCTGGCTCCTGGTCGGCCGCTACGACGAGCGGCCACTCGGCGTGCACAAGAGCTTCGACTCCGACGGCAAGCTGCGGCTCGAGCGCCACCACGACGAGCGAGGCCGCATCCAGCGCGAGCGCGAGCTCGACGAGAGCGGCAAGGTGCAGCGCGACGACGCGGTGTTCGAAGACGGCTCGCGCAAGTCGTTCTCGAAATGACGCGCGCACGCTGATGCTGCAGTTCTTCCGCCAGACCTTCCAGCGCGCGCGCAAGGAGCGGCTGCCGCAGATCGCCGGCAGCCTCACCTTCACGACGGTGCTCTCGGTGGTGCCGTTCCTCGCGATCTGCTTCGCGCTCTTCATCCGCTACCCGTCGCTCTTCAAGCGATTCAAGGACGCGATCGACGCGCTGCTCCTGCGCAACCTGCTGCCGGCCGACATCGCCCAGCCGGTGCTGCGCTACCTCAACCAGTTCGCCGCCAACGCGGGCGGGCTCACCTGGGTGGGCTCGCTGTTCCTGCTCGCCACCTCGCTCGCGCTGCTGCTGACGGTGGAAAACGCGCTCAACCAGATCTGGGGCGTGAAGCGCAACCGGCCCTTCCTCAAGCGTGTGGGCCTCTACCTCGTGATGCTGCTGCTCGGCCCGCCGGTGCTGGGCGTCAGCCTGTGGGCTTCGTCGTACGTGCTGGGCATGTCGATGGGCTGGCTCGAGGCCTTGCCGCCCTCGGTGCAGGTGCTGGTGAACTTCATTCCGGCGGTGCTCGGCGCGCTCGCGCTGGCGGTCCTCTTCCGCGTCGTGCCCAACACACGTGTCGGCTGGCCGCAGGCCATCGTGGGCGGCGTGCTCGGCAGTGCGGCCATCGAGCTGTGCAAGCGCGGCTTCACGGCCTACCTGCTCAAGCTGCCCACCTACAAGGCGGTGTACGGCGCGTTCGCCGTGTTGCCGGCCTTCCTGCTGTGGGTCTACGTGTCGTGGCTGGTCACGCTGGCGGCGGCGCTCATCGCGGCCAACCTCGGGCGCCCGGCGGCCAAGGGTTCGCGAAGCTAGCGCCCCACCACCAGCGAACGCTGTGCGACCCAGCGGGTGGGCGAGCCGGCCGCCGCCCGCTCCAGCCGGATCTCGGAGTCTGCCCGCTCTGCCGCCGAGAGGCTGCGGTAGAGGAAGTCGCGTGCATTGCCGGGGTCGCCCGCGACGAAGAGTTGCGAGGTCAGCTCGCCGAAGCTGGCATGGCGCACCCGCACGTGGATGTGCGGCGTGCGGCCAGGGTAGGGCACCGGCTTGATGGTGCGGAAGCGGTAGAGCCCGCGGCCATCGCTGCGGGTGCCGCCGAAGCCCTGGAAGGCCTCGTCGACCTTGTCGCCGGCGCCGTGGGGGTGGCGGTAGCTGCCGTGCACGTCGCACTGCCAGATCTCGATTTCGGCGCCGTCGATCGGGCGGCCTTTTGCGTCGACGACGGCACCGCCGAGGTCCAGCCACTCGCCGGATGCGCGCGGTGCGTCGGCACCGGCCGCGCGGGTGACGCGTGTGAGGTCGGCGTCCCAGTCGAGCTGGCGCGCGCGCCATTCCACCGAGGGGTAGAACGGCCCTTCGGTCATTGCCGGCAAGGCGGCCCATGCGAGCGAGGGCAGGGCGAGCGCGCTGGCCGTGCCGGTGAGCAGGCGCAGGCCATGGCGGCGGCTGATCGCGAAGGGGGTGTGCATGTGCCTGGGAGTGTCCTCGCCGGCATGAGGTTCCGGCAAGGCCACGACAATGCCCGGGCCATGAAAACCATCCGCGACCTGAACGCACCGCCGCATGTCGAAGGCCGCATCGAAGCCATCGTCGTGCGCGGCCACCCGCGTGCCCCGGCACGCCGCGTCGAGGCGACGCAGGCGCTGGCCGGCATCGGCCTCGCCGACGACCGGCTCGGCCAGCGCGGCGAGGCCGAGCTCTCCACCCGCCAGGTCACGCTCATCCAGCTGGAGCACCTGCCGGTGATCGCGCGGCTGGCCCGCGTCGCCGAGGTCGACCCGGTGACGCTGCGCCGCAACCTCGTCGTCTCGGGCATCAACCTGCTGGCGCTCAAGAACGCCAAGCTGCAGGTGGGCGACGCGGTGCTGCAGATCGTCGGCCCGTGCGCGCCGTGCTCGCGCATGGAAGAAGAGGTCGGCCCCGGCGCCTATGCCGCGATGCGCGGGCACGGCGGCATGACGGCGCGCATCCTCACCGGCGGGGCAATTCGCCTTGGCGATGTGGTGCGCGCCTTGCCACCCGCTTAAGCCGCCTTCGCCATCTTCTCGCCCGGCACCGCGTAGGCCAGCGGCGCCAGCGCGGCCTGGATGCGGCCCATCTGCGGCTCGTTCACCAGCGTGCCCAGCACCTTCTGGAAGTGCGGGTGCAGCGCGCCCGAGACGATGTACTGCCAGCGGTAGGCCTTGAGCACGGTGGCGCCCACGCGTTCGGCAAGCGGGCCCGACTCGGCAAGCTTCAACGTGCGCAGGAAGTAGCGCGTGTCGGCCTGGGCCTGGGCCTGCAGGATGCCGTCGACCCCGCCGACGAGTTCGATCAGCTCGCCCACCGCGGTGTCGCGCTCGGCATCGCTGCCGAGCTTGGCGTCTTCACGCAGCCACTCCAGCTCGTCGAGGATGGCGTGCTGCGATTCCTCCTTCCAATGGAAGAGGAAGATGTCCTTGAAGAGTTCGGACAGGCCTTCGGCCGGGTCGATGCTCTGGCGGTAGTGCGCCTGCGAGAAGAGCTCGATGTGGCAGGTGAGGGCGAGCACGGCCCAGGTGCCCTTGCCGAGCACGAAGCTCGCCACGTCGTTCGGCGACACCGCGAACTCGTAGCCTTCGGGCATGCCGTCGGCCACCAGGCCCTCGACGCGGCGAAAGAGCGCCTGGTGCTTCAGCTCCTCGTCGCTGAAGCGCACCAGCGCTTCGAGCGCCGTCTGGTCACCCAGCCAGTGCTCGCGGCTCAGCTCGAGGATCTTGGCGCAGATGAAACGCTCGACCAGGCCGAACATGTTGGCGTAGGTGCGGCCCTGCACCTGGCCGAGGAAGCGCTGCTGTTCCGCGCTGAGCACGTCGGCCAGCTCGTCGATCATCGACAGGCCATCGGGCAGGAACTTCTGCGACAGGTCGAAGCGGCGGCCGCGGATGATGTCGCGTTCGATCTCCCAGCGCACCTTCTTCGAGGCTTCGATGGTCTTGGCGTAGCGCGGGTCGGTGGTGGATGTGTGGGTTTGCATAAGACCTCCTGAATCGGTGGATGCGTCACATGACGTGCCGACGATGATTCGCGCAGGGGCCTCGGCGGGCATGAGGCGATCGTCCCGTTTGAGGGCCCGGCGGCGGGACTGCGGACGCGAGGCGTGGGGCATCTGTCCCACGACCCCCCAAGGGCTAGGGGTGTCGCAGCGCGTGCACGATGGCTTCGGCGCGGCTCTTCACGCCGAGCTTGTCGAAGATCACCGAGAGCTGGTTGCGTACCGTCTTCTCGGTCTTGCCAAGCTGGGTGGCGATGGCCTGGTTGGAGAGGCCATGCGCCAGCAGCTCCAGCACGGCGGCTTCGGCGGGGGTGAGGCTGGCGGCGCTCGAGGGCGCAGGCTCGGTGTCTTCGGCGAGGAAGCCCTGCAGCTCGTCGAGAAACTGCGGCCATGCGGGTTCGCCTTCGAGCAGCACGTGGTTGTCGGACTCCAGCGCCACGAAGCGGGCACCGGGGATCAGTGCTGCCAGCCGGCGGCCTTCGTCGAAGGGCACGCGTGCATCGCCACGCGCGTGCATCACGAGCGTGGGCACGTCGAGCGACGCCGCGAGGCGCACCACGTCCACGTCGTGGAAGACCTCCAGCGTGCGCGCGGCCCCTTCGGGGCTCGCCGTGCGGCGCTGCAGCTCGGTCCACCAACGCAGCTGCTCGGGCGTGCCGCCGGGGATGAACTGGTTGGTGAACACCTGGCGGAAGGCGTCGTTGTCGCTGCCCCAGCCGACCCGCATCATGTTGACCATGGTTTCGGCTTCGAGGCGCGCCTGCTCCGCGCCTTCGCGCCGGAGCACACCCTGCGCATAGGCACCCACCAGCACCAGCCGCGACACCCGCTCGGGGTGGCGATGCGCGTAGCTGATCGCCACCGCACCGCCCTGCGACATGCCGATCAGCGGGAAGCGTTCGAGCCCGAGGTGGTCGACCACCGCTTCGAGGTCGCTGACCCACACGTCGAGCGACAGGCCGGCGAAGGAGCGGTCCGACAGGCCGCAGCCGCGCTGGTCATAGCGGTGGTAGGTGTGATGGCGAGAGAGCGCCGTGAGCCACGGCCGCCACACGGGGCTGGCGAGGTCATGTTCGACATGGCTGAGCCAGTGCGAGGCCCGCACCAGTGGCGGCCCCGAGCCGACGGAGGCCACGGCGATGCGCGTGCCGTCGGGGGCCGTGCAAAAGCGGACATCCTGCTTGAGGGCGGGCATGCGCCGATTGTGCGGCGACCTTCAGCCTCGGCTCAACACCACGTGCAAGGCCTTCTCGGCGGCCACCTGTTCGGTGCAGCGAAAGCCCAGTTTCAGGAGGTCGAGGCCGGCGAAGAAGGCCTCGCCGCGGCCGAGCAGCACGGGCGAGATGGCGAGGTGCATCTCGTCGATCAGCCCCGCTTCGAGGTACTGGCGCACGGTGGAGACACCGCCGCCGATGCGCACGTCCTTGCCCTGTGCGGCCTCGCGTGCGCGATCGAGCGCTTCGTGGATGCCACCGGTCACGAAGTGGAAGGTGGTGCCGCCCTCCATCGCCAGTGGCCCCCGCGCATGGTGCGTGAGCACGAAGGTCGGCACGTGGTACGGCGGGTTGTCGCCCCACCAGCCCTTCCAGGTGTCGTCGGGCCAGGGTCCGCGCACCGGGCCGAACATGTTGCGCCCGAGCACCCAGGCGCCCACGTTCTCGAAGCTGCGGGTGGCGAAACGGTCGTTGAGGTCTTCGACGACCTCGCCCTGGCCCGTCATCTGGGTGAAGACGCGGGTGCGGTGGAACCACTGGTGCAGCGCCTCGCCGCCCTCGCCGAGCGGGTGCTCGAGGCTCTGGTTCGGGCCGGCGCCGTAGCCGTCGAGGGACAAGGTGAACGCGGCAACTCTGACCTTGGACATGCGCAAATCTCCGTGGAATGAAAGGGTGGACCCTTGCACGACGAATGGACCCGGCGCGCATCGACAGCGGGAACGGCGATTTTGCGGCCGACTCCCTGCCGGCCGCAGGGTCATCCTTGCGCGGGCCGCGCCGGGGGTTGATGGTGGGTGCCGCAGCCCCACATCCGAGGTTTGCAGGAGCTGTACCCATGCATACCGTTCGACCCGCCGCCGTGGCCGGAACCTTCTACCCCGGCGATGCCGCGAGCCTGCGCTCAGCGCTGGCCGCGCACCTCGCGGCGGCCGGCACGGCGCCGGGTGCCGCGCGCGCGCCCAAGCTGATCGTCGTGCCGCATGCCGGTTATGTGTATTCGGGCGACGTGGCGGCACTCGCCTATGCCGAGCTGGCGCGCTGGCACGGGCGGATCACGCGCGTGGTGCTGCTCGGCCCAGTGCACCGCGTGCCGGTGCGCGGGCTGGCGGCGCCGACGGTCGCCAGTTTCGACACCCCGCTCGGCGAGGTGGCGCTCGACCGCGAGGCCATCGCCGCGCTGCGCGAGCTGCCACAGGTGGTGCTGGCCGACCGGCCGCATGCGATGGAGCATTCGCTCGAGGTGCAGCTGCCCTTCCTGCAGCAGGTGCTGGGTGAGGGCTTCCGCCTCGTGCCGCTGGCGGTCGGCGACGCGAGCCCTTCCGAGGTGGCGCAGGTGCTGGAGCGCCTGTGGGGCGGCGACGAGACGCTCATCGTCGTCAGCTCCGACCTCTCGCATTACCTGCCGTATGCGCAAGCGCAGGCGCGTGACGGGGCGACGGTGGAGCGCATCCTGCACTTCGCGACCGACCTCGAAGGCGATGAGGCCTGCGGCGCCGCGCCGCTCAATGGCGCGCTGCAGCTTGCGCGGGCCAAGGGCTTGGTGCCGCGCCTGCTGGGCGTGCGCAACTCGGGCGACGCGAAGGCAGGCCTGGCCGGTCGCGACCGGGTGGTCGGCTATGGCGCGGTGGCGTTCGACCAGCCGGCGTCGCAGGCACACACCGACCCGCACGCGCATGCCGACGCGTTGGGCCCCACCCTGATCGCACACGCGCGCAGCGCCATCGCCGAGGCCCTCGGTGTCGAGCCGCCGCAGGGGCGTTTGCCCGACCTGGCGGCGCTCGCTCAACCGGGCGCGACCTTCGTGACGCTGCACGACGACGACGGCGAGTTGCGCGGCTGCATCGGCCGCCTGGAAGCGGCGCGGCCCCTTCTCGACGACGTGCGGGCCAACGCGGTCGCTGCCGCCTTCCACGACCCGCGCTTTCCCCCTCTTCGCGTCGACGAATGGCTGAGCGTGCGGGTGGAGGTGTCGTTGCTCGACCGTCCCGAGACGCTCGAGGTGCAGACCGAGGCCGAGGCGCTTGCTGCCCTCGAGCCCGGCGAACACGGCGTCATCTTCGAATGGCGAGGCCACCGCGCCACCTACCTGCCGCAGGTGTGGGAACAGCTGCCCGATGCGCGCAGCTTCCTCGCCTCGCTCAAGCGCAAGGCGGGCCTGGCGGCCGACTTCTGGGCGCCCGAGGTGAGGCTCTCGCGCTACCGCGTGCGCAAGTTCGAGGAGGCGCGATGAACGACCCGAGCAACGTGCCCGGCCGCTGGTGGCATGCGCTCGCCGACGGGCGCATCCAGTGCGACCTCTGCCCGCGCGACTGCAAGCTGCACGAAGGCCAGCGCGGCCTGTGCTTCGTGCGCCAGCGCGAGGGCGACGAGATGCGGCTCACCACGTATGGCCGCAGCTCGGGCTTCTGCATCGACCCGATCGAGAAGAAGCCGCTCAACCACTTCTACCCTGGCTCGGCCGTGCTCTCGTTCGGCACCGCCGGCTGCAACCTCGCCTGCAAGTTCTGCCAGAACTGGGACATCTCCAAGAGCCGCGAGATGGACCGCCTGATGGACACGGCCTCGCCCGAGCGCATCGCCGCGGCCGCGAAAGACAGCGGCGCGCTGAGCGTCGCCTTCACCTACAACGACCCGGTGATCTTTGCCGAGTACGCGATGGACACGGCCGACGCCTGCCACGCGCAGGGCGTGAAGACGGTCGCCGTGACGGCGGGCTACATGCACGCCGAGCCGCGCCGCGAGTTCTACGCGAAGATGGACGCGGCCAACGTCGACCTCAAGGCCTTTACCGAAAGCTTCTACCAGCAGCAGACCGGCTCGCACCTCGCGCCGGTGCTCGACACGCTGCAGTACCTCCACCACGAGACCGATTGCTGGCTCGAGATCACCACGCTCTTGATCCCCGGCCTCAACGACAGCGTGCAAGAGATCGAGCAGATGACGCGCTGGATCGCCGATCACCTGGGCCCTGACGTGCCGCTGCACTTCACCGCCTTCCACCCCGACTACAAGATGGGTGACATCGGCCCCACGCCCAAGGCGACGCTGACCCGCTCACGGGAGATTGCGCTCGCCAACGGCCTGCACCACGTCTACACCGGCAACGTGCACGACACCGCAGGCGGCACCACGCACTGCCCGGGCTGCCACGCCGCGCTGATCGAGCGCGACTGGCACGCCATCACGCGCTACGAGCTCACGGCCGATGGCGCCTGCCCGCACTGCGCCACGCCGATCGCCGGGCGCTTTGCCGGCGGCCTCGGGAAGGGATTCGGGCGCCGGCGCATCCCGGTGCGCATGGCCCTCAGCTGAGGGTCATGCGCACGACCTTCGACCTGCGGCTCGTCGACCCGAGTGCCGTCGAGCCGGGGCTGGTGGCCGACCTGCGCGACCACCGGCGTGCGCTCCTCTTCGACCTGGGCGAGATCGAGCGCCTCGCGCCGCGCGTGCTGCTGCGCGTGTCGCGTGCCTTCGTGAGCCATGCGCACATGGACCACTTCGCCGGCTTCGACCACCTGCTCGCGCTCGGCCTCGGCCGCATGCCGCGGCTGGTGCTGTGGGGCGGGCCGGGTTTCGTCGACCGCGTGCACCACAAGCTGCAGGCCTACACCTGGAACGTGGTGCACCGCTACGAGGTGCCGATGGTGATCGAGGCGCATGCGCTGCACGAAGACGGCAGCCACCGCCATGCGCGCTTCGACAGCCGGCAGAGTTTCGCGCGCGAGGACCTGCCGGCCACGTCGCACGGCGATCCGGCACTGCTGGTCGACGAGCCGCTCTTCAGCGTGCGCGCGGCGATCGTCGACCACGAGATGCCGGTGCTGGCCTTCGCGCTCGACGAGAAGGCGCAGGTGCGCGTGGCAGCCGACCGCATCGCCGCAATGGGGCTCACGACCGGCCCGTGGCTGCGCGAGCTCAAGCAGGCGGTGCTGGGCGGAGCACCGGATGACACACCGATCGACCTGCTGTGGCGCGACCGCGCGGGCGAACACCGTGCACAGCGCAGCGTGGGCGAGCTGCGTTCGGTCGTGCTCGACACCGTGCCCGGCCGCCGCATCGGTTACGTGACCGACCTGCGGGGCAGCGAGGCCAACCTCGAGCGCCTGGGCCGCATCCTGCGCCCCTGCGACGTGTTGCACATCGAGGCGGTCTTTCTCGACGCCGACCGTGAGCACGCGGCGCGCAAGAACCACCTCACCGCGCGCCAGGCCGGCGAGTTTGCGCGATGGCTCGGGGCGAGGCAGGTGGTGCCGTTTCACTTCTCGCCGCGCTACCGCGGGCGCGAAGCGGCGGTGCGGGCGGAGGTGGAGGCGGCGTCGCGAGCGACCGCCTGATCACCCCGGCAACGACGGCGCGGGCCAGCCAGGCGCTGCCCGCGTGCGGCGCGCCGACCCGGCTTGCCACGCCGCGAGCCACTCGTGCACGCCGTGCGTCGCACCCGCTTGCAGGCCCCGCACGACGCAGCCTGCGCCCGCCCCGGCGGCCGCCGCATCGGCCAGCTGCTCCGGCGCGAGCATGCCTCCGATCGCCACCACCGGGGCCGGTGACATGGCGGCCCACCAGGCGAGGTTGCGCAAGCCCTGCGGACGCCACGGCATGGCCTTGGTGAGCGTGGGCCACACCGGGCCGCAGGCGATGTAGTCGGGTTGCCAGGCGGCCGCACGGGCCAGCTCCCACAGGCTGTGCGAGCTGACGCCCAGGCGCAGGCCGGCGCGGCGCGCCCGCATCAGCGAATCGCGTTCTTCGGCCCCGAGCGCGAGCAGGTCTTCCTGGCCCAGGTGCACGAAGTCGACGCCGAGCGCGGCGGCCTCTTGCCAGTGGTCGTTGACGATCAAGGTGGCGCCATGCGCGAGCGTTGCCGCACGCGAGCGGGTGATCTGGTCGAGCAGGCGGGCTTGCCAGGCTGCTGCCGGCTCGTCGTCTGCGCGCTTCAGGCGCAGCTGCACGGTGCGCACGCCTTGTTTCACCAGCGAGGCGAGGTGCGCCGCGTGGTCGGTGATCGCGTAGAGGCCCTCCACCGGTGGTGTGCTGCCTGGCGCGAACGTCGGCAACTCGCCGTCGTCGAGCGTGGGCAACAGGCTGCGGTCGGTGATGAAGCCGTGGCGCGGGCGCACCGGGCCGGCGCCGCGGCCGGGGTTCGATGCATCGGCGCGCAGGCCCGAGGTGGTGAGCATCTTCGCGATCACCGCGGCGTCGGCGGGCACGAAGCCGCGCGCGATGGCGGCGGCCAGCGCGGTGGCGAAGGTGCAGCCGGTGCCGTGCGTATTCGGTGCAGCGCGGCGTGGCAGGGCGAGCCAGCCGGTGGCGTGCACGCTGTGCCAGTGGTCGCGCGCGATGGGCTCGTCCGCATCGCCACCTGTGATGCACGCAGCTTCGGTGCCGAGCGCGCGCAGCGCACGCGCTTGGTCAGGCACGTCGTGGTCGTGGCGCAGCAGCAGCCTCGCGGCTTCGCGCCGGTTCGGCGTGACGACGGTCGCCCGCGGCAGCAGCTCCTGGCGGTAGGCCTCGACGAGCGCCACGTTGGCAAAGCTCTCGCCGGTGCTCGCGCGCAGCACCGGGTCGACGACGAGCGCGAGCGGCCCGCGCTGGCGCAGCCGGTCGACCCATTGCGCGACCACGCGCACGTTGGCCACGCTGCCGAGCAGGCCGGTCTTGATGGCGCGGGGCGGCAGGTCGTGGGCCAGCGCTTCGAGCTGCGCATGCAGCTGCTCGGGTGGCACCGGGTGCACGCTCTCGACGGCCACGCTGCTCTGCGCCGTGAGTAGGGCGACGATGGGGCACAGGTGCACCTCGGCGGCGTCGGCCGCGCGCTGGTCGGCGCTCAGGCCTGCGCCGCCGCCGCTGTCCTGCCCCGAGATGCTCCAGACGATGGGCGTTGACATGCGGGGGTCAGTCGATCAGGAAGGGGCGGCCAGTGACCGGCGTCGTCGCGACCGCCATCGCTTGTGTGGCCATCGCACCGGCCTCGCGCGCCAGGCGGCCGGCCTGCACCGCGTGCGCGAAGGCCGCGGCCATTCGCACCGGGTCGCCCGATTGCGAGACGGCCGAGTTGAGCAGCACGCCGTCGAGCCCGAGTTCGAGCGCGAGCACGGCGTGCGACGGCGTGCCGAGGCCGGCGTCGACGATCAGCGGCACTTCGGGCAGGCGCTCGCGCAGCGTGCGCAGCGCCTGTGGGTTGAGCAGGCCCTGGCCCGAGCCGATGGGCGCGCCCCACGGCATGAGCACGCGGCAGCCCGCATCGAGCAGGCGGCGGCAGCTCACGAGGTCGTCGGTGCAGTAGGGGAAGACGCAGAAGCCTTCCTTCGCCAGCGTCTCGGCGGCGAGCAGCAGCTCCCACGGGTCGGGCTGCAGCGTGTGCTCGTCGCCCACCACTTCGAGCTTGATCCACGGCGTGTCGTACAACTCGCGCGCCATGCGGGCGAGGTGGATCGCTTCGTGCGCGGTGCGGCAGCCGGCGGTGTTGGGCAGCAAATGGCCGCCACGCTCGCGCAGGGCCGCGAGGATCTCGGCGACGAAGCCGTTGTCACCACCGCCCGCGAGTGCGCGGCGCAGGCCGACGGTGACGACCTGCGTGCCTGAGACCTCGATGCACCGGCGCAGCACCGAAGGCGACGGGTAGCCGGCCGAGCCGAGGAAGAAGCGGCTGGTGAGCGGGGTGTCGTAGACCGACCAGGGCGTGGTGTTCATGGCCTCAACCTCCGACGATGGCAGTGAAGACGGTCACCTGGTCGCCCGGTTGCAGCAGCGTGTGCGCGCGTAGCGCCTGCGGCACGAACTCGCCGTTGAGCGCGGTGGCGACCTTGCCAGTCTCCGCGGCCAGCGGTTCGGTCTTCAGCAGCGCGAGCAGGTTCAGGCCGGGTCGCCAGGGCTTGGCTTCGCCGTTGAGGTACACGAGATCAGGCATGGGCGGGCTCCGGCAGCACTTGGCACAGCGCGTCCTCGACCAGCGCGGGCGCGAGCAGCCAGCCGTGGCGGTAGAGGCCGGTGATGCGCAGGAGGCCGGGCGAGGCCTCGATGCGTGGCTGGTGGTCGGGCCAGGCGGGGCGCAGGTTGGTGTCGAGGTGCACGATGCGCGCTTCGGCGAGGCCGGGCAGCACGCTGTGCGCGGCGGCCATCAGCTCCACCGCGCTGCGCAGGCTCACGGGCGAGCGGTCTTCGCTCTCGATCTCGCTCGCCCCCACCACGATGTGCTGGCCGGCGCGCGGCACGATGTACACGCGGTGGCGGGGGTGCAGCAGGCGCACCGGGTGGCGCAGGTGCACGCCGGGCGCGTGCAGCCACACGAGTTCGCCGCGCACGCCGCGCAGGCCGGGCACATCGGCGCGTGCGCCGAGGCCGCGGGTGTCGATGGCGAGGTCGCAGTCGATGCGTTCGTCGTCGTCCAGTCGCAAGCACCCCGCGTGCACTTGCGCCACACGCTGGCCCCAGTGCCATTGCACGCCGGTCGCCTGAGCGGCCAGCGCGTCGAGCAGCAGGCGCGGTTCGAGTTGGCCTTCGCCAGGCAGCCACCAAGCGCTCAGGCCCGGCAGCAGCTCGGGCTCCATGACACGCAGCTCGCTGGCCGGCACGATCTCGGGTGCAGGCCACGCGCTGGGGTCGGCCTCGCACGCGCTGCGCAGCTTGACCATCACACGCAGTGCCGAGCCCATGTCGGCGTTGTGCGCGACGAGCAGGCTGCCCTGCACGCGCAGCAGCGTCTGAGGGGCGTGCGGCGCGAGGGACGAGGCGACGTCGCGCCACATCACGATCGAGCGCCAGCCGAGCGCGGCGAGCTCCGGTTCGGCGTGGTCGAGTTCGGCCAGCGGGCTGAGCAAGCCGGCGGCGGTGTAGCCCGCCGCCACTGGCTGCGACAGCGTCGCACCGAGGGCCGGCGCATTCGGGCCCGTGGCCGGGTCGACCACCTGCACGGTGTGGCCCATGCGCGCGAGCCGCCAGGCGAGCAGGCGGCCGAGCACGCCCGCGCCGGCGATGGCAATGCGCATGTGGCTCATACCGGGTGCACCGGGATGTAGATCTCGCCGCCCTTCGCCTTGAACTCTGCCGACTTCTCGGCGAGGCCCTGTGTGAGCGCAGCACCTTCATCGAGGCCACGTGCCGCGGCGTAGTCACGCACGTCCTGCGTGATCTTCATCGAGCAGAACTTCGGCCCGCACATGGAGCAGAAGTGCGCGTGCTTCGACGAGTCCTTGGGCAGCGTCTCGTCGTGGTACTCGCGCGCCGTGTCGGGGTCGAGGCCGAGGGCGAACTGGTCGTTCCAGCGGAACTCGAAGCGCGCCTTGCTCATCGCGTCGTCGCGTGCACGCGCGCCCGGGTGGCCCTTGGCCACGTCGGCCGCGTGGGCCGCGATCTTGTACGCCATCAAACCCTGCTTCACATCGTCGCGGTCGGGCAGGCCGAGGTGCTCCTTCGGCGTCACGTAGCAGAGCATCGAGGTGCCCATCCAGCCGATCATCGCGGCGCCGATGGCGCTGGCGATGTGGTCGTAGCCGGGGGCGATGTCGATGGTGAGCGGGCCCAGCGTGTAGAAGGGCGCTTCGTGGCAGTGTTTCAACTGCTCGTCCATGTTGGCCTGGATGAGGTGCATCGGCACATGGCCCGGGCCTTCGATCATGGTCTGCACGTCGTGCTGCCAGGCGATCTGCGTCAGCTCGCCGAGCGTGCGCAGCTCGGCGAACTGTGCTTCGTCGTTCGCATCGGCCCCACTGCCGGGGCGCAGGCCGTCGCCGAGCGAGAAGCTCACGTCGTAGGCCTTCATGATTTCGCAGATCTCGTCGAAGTGCGTGTAGAGGAAGTTCTCCTGGTGGTGCGTGATGCACCACTTGGCGAGGATGGAGCCGCCGCGCGAGACGATGCCGGTGCGGCGCTTCGTCGTGAGGTGGATGAAGGGCAGGCGCAGGCCGGCGTGGATGGTGAAGTAGTCGACGCCCTGCTCGGCCTGCTCGATCAGTGTGTCGCGGAAGATGGCCCACGAGAGTTCTTCGGCCACGCCGCCCACCTTCTCCAGCGCCTGGTACAGCGGCACGGTGCCGATGGGCACGGGCGAGTTGCGCAGGATCCAGTCGCGCGTGGTGTGGATGTTCTTGCCGGTCGACAAGTCCATCACCGTGTCGGCGCCCCAGCGGGTCGACCACACGAGTTTTTCCACTTCCTCTTCGATGCTCGAGGTGACCGCCGAGTTGCCGATGTTGGCGTTGACCTTCACCTTGAAGTGGCGGCCGAGGATGGTCGGCTCCAGCTCCGGGTGGTTGATGTTGGCCGGGATGATGGCGCGGCCGCGTGCCACCTCGTCGCGCACGAACTCGGGCGTGATCTCGTGCGGCATGGTCGTGCCGAGCGGGTCGCCCGCAAGGCGCTGCTCGCGGGCGTGGTCGCCCAGGTACTCGCGCGTCCACTCGCGGCGGTCGTTCTCGCGGATCGCGACGAACTCCATCTCGGGCGTGACGATGCCGCGGCGCGCGTAGTGCATCTGCGTGACGTTGGCGCCGCTCTTCGCGCGCCGCGGCGTGCGTTGCAGTGCGGCGGCTTCGGCGTGCAGGCGGGCGAGCTGCGGGTCGGCGTGCTCGTGGCGCTGGCCGTCGTCGCGGGCCGAATACGAGCGGCCGTCGTAGGGCTCGGTGTCGCCACGGGACTCGACCCATGCGGTGCGCAGCGCGGGCAGGCCCTGGCGCACGTCGAACGGCACCTGCGGGTCGGTGCAGGGGCCGGAGGTGTCGTGCACGATCACCCGCTCGCCGTTGCTGAGTGCGATCTCGCGCATGGGCACGCGCACGCCGGTGAGCGGGCCTTCGAGATAGACCTTGCGTGAATCGGGGAAAGGCTGGCGCGCCAGCGCCAGTCGTTCATGAAGGTCGAAAGTGGGTGAGGTCATCGCGGTCTCTCCGGTGGCAGCAGCAACTAGAACGTCGTGCTCCGGAGGGTCCGCGGGCGGCCTGGGGCGATGGGGTGAAGCCACTTGGCCTCGAGGCCCATCGCGGGCCGCTCGTCTACGCTCTTCTTACGCCGGTATGAACCGGATCAAGTTCTCGGGTTTGGCTTTCCATCTCAGCGCCTTCGGCCTTGCGGCCCGGCACACCCCGGAGCGGGGCGGATTGTGGGCGCATCGTGTCGGCGGCGTCAACCCATGTCGCGGTCAGTTCGAAGGCTTTGGGCCTGCGCCGCGGTGGGCCTTGTTGAAGTCGTACACATGGCCGTCGGGCAGCTTGCCGCCTTCGACGGAGTTCACACCGCCCTGGCCCACGCTGTCGGGCAGCGCGGTCGAGATGCACACGTGGCGCTTGCCTTCACGGCGAAGGGCTTCGCTGTGCTTGAGGGCAGGGAGCAGGTCTTTGGCGGGAAACTCCTGGTGCGCCGGCCGGCCATCGGGTTCGAGCCAGAAGACGACGATGCTCATCGGGTGCACTCCACGGCCGCAGGGGGCGGCGATGGGGCATTGTCACTGGATCGTCTTGGGTGGGTCGATCACCGGCGACTGCTGGCCGGGCACGGGCGGGTCGACCACCGGGGGGTCGGCCAGCGGTGGAGGCGGCGGCGGCGGCGGCGCGACCGGTGGGTCGGGCGGCACGTCGTGCGCGTGCAAGAGCGTGTGCATCGGGCTCACAGGTCGGGGTTGCGGAACACGGCGTGAAGGCTCGGGGCCATCTCGCCATCGCTCTGGCTCGCCAGCAGCAGCGCCTGCTCCCACAGCGCCTGCGCCATGAGGTAGGGGTCGACGGTGCGGGCCCAGTCTTCTTCCCACAGGCTCTCGGCGAGCGCAGAGGTGTCCTGCGAGTTCAGTTCGGGGTCGAGCCCACGGATGGCGGCGGCACACGCCTCGATCCACGCGTCGCGGCGGCCCGGCATGCGCAGGCGGCCCTCGGCGCGGGCCTGCGCGCATTCCTCCGGCTCGCGGTGGCGTCGGTAGTACCAGAAGGTCTCGGCGATCTCGGGCAGCTGCCCCGTCTGCACCGTGGGCTCGAGCACCAGCAGGCGCATCGCGAAGCGCTGGATCCAGAGAGATTTTTCATGCGGCATGGAAAGCTCCTGAAGTTGGAATCCATGCTCGGCGTCGCTGCGCACAGCGTTAAGCGGGCGAATGCTTCTTTGCGGGCAGGCGCTCTCCGACACGCGTGTCAGACAATGGCTGAATGACACTGATCGCGATCGTCGGCGCCATGCACGAGGAACTCCGGGCCCTGCTCGAGGCCATGCCCGACGAGCGGCCGGTGCTGCGCGCAGGCCGCGAGTTCTGGGTGGGGCACCTGGCGGGCCATGAGGTGGTGGTGGTGCTCTCGCGCATCGGCAAGGTGGCGGCGGCGACGACCGCCACGCTGCTCTTGAGCGAGTTCGAGGTGTCGCGCATCGTCTTCACCGGCACGGCCGGTGGCCTCGCGCCCGGCGTGAACGTGGGCGACATCGTGGTGGCCGACACGCTGCTCCAGCACGACATGGACGCCTCGCCGCTCTTTCCACGCCACGAGGTGCCGCTGTACGGGCGCGACCGCTTCGAGACCGATGCGGCGATGTCGCATCACCTCGCCGACGCCTCGCGGGCGGTGCTCAATGACTTCGGTGCCACGCAGGCGCAGGTGCACCGCGGTCTCGTCGTGAGCGGCGACCGCTTCGTCTCCGAACGCGCCGAGAACGACGCGCTGTGTGCCCGCCTGCCCGACGCGCTCGCGGTCGAAATGGAAGGCGCCGCGCTCGCGCAGGTGTGCCACGACTTCGGCGTGCCCTTCGCCGTGGTGCGCACCGTGTCGGACCGCGCCGACGACAGTGCGCACGTGGACTTCAACCGCTTCGTGGCCGAGGTGGCGAGCCGCTACACGCTCGCCATCGTCACCCGCTGGCTCACGAGTCTGCGCAGCTGAAGTTGGCGGCGTCTTCAAGGCTGCCGCTGCCGCTGTACTTGGCGAACTTCGGGTACGGGCACAGCGGGCGCGTGCGGTTGGGGAAGTAGGGGTTCGTCGCGGCGGCGCGCGCGGCGATCGACTCGGGCGCCGCGCCGTTTTCCACCCAGTTGACCATCGGCGTCAGCACGTCGAACTGGTCGGTGGCGCGGCCTCCGGCGCAGTGGTTCTCGCCCGGCACCGGGAAGAAGCGCGCGAACGACTGCACGCCGGTCAGCCCGCCGTGGTTGGCGGCCAGGCGCTCGAAGTAGTCGGCCGTGTCGTGCGCGCTGAAGATCGGGTCGGCCAGGCCGTGCACGAACATCAGCTTGCCGCCGCGTGCCTGGTAGGCGGTGAGGCGGTCGTCGGCGTAGGTGTCGTAGATCGACGAGAAGGCCGCCATGCGCAGCGGGTCGGTGTCGATGTTGAAGTTGAGCGCGACGAAGGTGGGGTCCGACGGGGTGAAGAACTCCCAGCGCAGTGCGTCGGCCATCAGCGTGTTGTAGGCCGAGTTGGGCACGGCGGTGGTCGAGCTGCCGAGTGTCCAGGCGCGCCAGCCGGGCTGGTCGACCGCGGGGTCGGCCACCTGGCCGGCGTAGAGCTTCACGTTGGCGCTGTTGCGCGGGCCGTCGAAGAGGCGTTGCAGGGCGGTCACCTGCGGGGCCGACAGGCAGGTGGCGTCTTTCGCGCCCGGGCATTGCAGCACCGCGGGGTTGAAGTTGCAGGCCTTCCAGTTCTGCACCATGCCATCGGCGGCGCCGTCGAGCGTGTCGCACTGCGCGAGGATGGCGTTCGACACGAGCGCCATGTCGGCCGAGCTGTAGGCCTTGCTGAGGATGGGCGAGCCGCCTTCGACGGGGGCGATGGCGGTGAGCTGCTGGTTGTTCCACATCGCGGCCACGGTGGCGCCGCTCGACACGCGCATGGCCGGTGCATGCACCACCACGCCGTCGAAGTAGCTTGGGAAACGCTGCGTGAACATCATCCCCTGCCGGCCGCCGCCGGAGCAGCCCACGAAGTACGACTTGTCGGGCCCGCGACCGTAGCGCGCGGCGATCAGCGCCTTGGCGTTGACGGCGGTCTTGTCGAAGGCGTTGTAGGCGTGGTCGATCTTGGCCAGCGGGTCGGTGGCGAAGTCGGCCGCCGAGCCGCCCGTGTGGCCGCCATCGGTGTTGACCACCGCGTAGCCGCGGGCAAGTGCGGGGCGCAGGTCGTCGAGCGGGCCGACGTTGGTGCCGGTGGCCGCGCCGATGGAGCCGTCGTTGCCGCCGCCGCCCATGAAGAGGAAGCGGCCATTCCAGTCATCGGGCAGGGTGAGGCGGTAGCCGATCGCGTAGTTCTTGCCGTCGACGCCGACGCGTGCGTTGGTGCTGCCCGTGACGACGCAGTGCGCCGGCAGCCCGATGCTGCCGGCCGACGCGGCGCCGCTCACGCGATAGGCCGTGGTGAGCGTGGTGGCGGTGAGCGCGGTGCGGCCGACGGCGTCGCAACGCTCCTGCGCGGTGGGGGCGGGGTCGTCACCGCCGCCACCGCAGGCGGCGAGCACGGCGATGGCGACCGGCAGGACGAAGGGCAGCGCGAGCGACGCCCGCGAACGTGGATGTGTGGGTGGGTACACGGCGAGTCTCCTGTGACGCTTGTGAGGACCCCTGCACATGCTCGGCAGGGTGAAACCCATGCTAGGCCGCGCCCTCGCATTCGCTTGTCCATCGTGAGGATGACAAGCGCGATCACAATGCCGCCATTCGCACACTGCACAGGGACCACACTCATGCACTCTTCGACCCGATCGCCCGGCGAGCAGCGCCGCCGCGAAGTGATGGGCGACGCGTTCGTCGACCGCGCGCTCTCGCAGGCTTCCGCCTTCACACGGCCGCTGCAAGACCACGTCAACGACCAGGCTTGGGGCTCGACCTGGCTGCGCGAGGGCCTCACCCTCAAGGAGCGCAGCCTGTGCACGGTCGCGATGCTCGCCGCGCTCGGCCACACGCATGAGCTCAAGGGCCACTTGCGCGGTGCGATGAACAACGGCGCCACGCTGGCCGAGCTGCGCGAGGTGCTGCTGCATGTGGCGCCGTATGCGGGCGTGCCGGTGACGTCGGCGGCGTTTCGTGCCGCCGAGGAATGGATGGCGGCCGAGGGCCTGCAGTTCAAGGAGCAGGGATGAGCCTGATGCTGCGTTTTGTCTTGCTTCCCACTCGCGGCTTCACCACCGACGAGCCGCACAACACCGCGGCCATCGAAACCTTCCTCACCACGATGGCCGCGCATGGCCCGCGCCGCCTCGAGGTGCCGCCGCCGCCGAGGGTGGCCCGCTTCACCGTGCTCGATTCGATCCATGCCAATGGCGCGAAGCTGGTGGCCATGTCCGACGTGGCGCTGATGCGCCTCAAGCGCGAGCAGCCGGGGCTGCGCGTGGTGCCCGAGGTGTTCTACCGCAAGGCCCGCGCGCCGCGGCCACGCCTCATCGAGACCGTGCAGATGTTTGCGACGCGCACCGTGCTGGAGCGCCACACGCTCAAGGTCGTGCTGAAGGAGACCGGGCAGGCGCTGCGCGACGTCGACGTGATCGCCTTCAGCGACTTCGCCGCCGGCAGGGGCGCGCAGGGCACGACGAATGCGCGGGGCCAGTTGAACCTGGAGTTCCCACGCTCGGTGAAGGTGCTGGAGCGGGTCTACGTGTACCCGGCCCACAGCGGCTGGCCGGTGCTGCTGCACAACTGGCCGCTGCGCGCCGGCACGATCGAGGTGCCGGCGATCGCGCTCGACTTCATCGACTCGCGGGCCAAGGCCTACCCGCGGCGCGCGCCGGCCGACGGCCGCGGCGTGACGGTGGGCGTGATCGACACCGGCGTGGGCCCGCATGCGGCGCTCACGGTGGCGGGCGGCATGAACGCGGTGACGGGCGAAGACGCGGCCGACTGGTCCGACAGCCATGTGCACGGCACGCACGTGGCCGGCATCATCGCGGCGAATGGCAATGCGGGGGGCTTTCTCGGCGTCTCGCCTGCAGTCACGCTGCGCGCCTACCGCGTGTTCGGCAAGGGCGCCGAGGGCGCGTCGAGCTTCGCCATCGCCAAGGCCATCGACCGTGCGGTGGCCGATGGCTGCGACCTGCTCAACCTGAGCCTGGGCGGCGGCCCCGACGACCCGACCACGAGCGAGGCGATCAAGGCCGCGCGCGCCAAGGGCGTGGTCTGCGTGATCGCCTCGGGCAACGAGGGCGGGCCGGTGGCCTGGCCGGCGCGGCACCCGCTGGCGGTGTCGATCTCGGCGCTGGGCTTCAAGGGCGCCTGGCCGGCCGGCGCGATGCAGGTGCAGACGGTCACCGAGCCCACCGGCAAGGAGCAGAGTTTCATTGCCGACTTCTCCAACACCGGCCCGGAGATCGACCTCACCGGGCCAGGCGTCGGCGTGATCTCGTGCATTCCGCATGACCGCTTCGGCGTGATGGACGGCACCTCGATGGCCTGCCCGGCGGTGACGGGAGCGCTCGCTCGCCGGCTGGCGGCCGATACGGCGACACTTGGGATGCCGCGCGACGCCGACCGGGCGGACGCGATCGTCAGGCTGGCCCTGGCCGTGGCGCGCGACATGGGCCTGCCGCCGCTCGCGCAGGGGGCGGGGCTTGCGCAATAGTCGACGCGCCGCTTTGCCCTGCGTCATGCTGCGCAAAGGGGTCGGCGCGTATCATGGCCAGGCTGTTTTCTTTCGCTCCCACGACCCCATCTCCACCCCATGAGCCGCTACGTCTTGCGCTATGCCGGCACCACGCCTCGCCACGCCGAGTCGGGGGTGGACACGGCCGAGGTGGTGGTGCGTGCCGGTGCCAAGGTCATCGACGACGCCCCCGACATGCTGCTGGTGGAAGCCAGCGCCCGCGTGGCCCGCAACCTCGAGCACCTGCTGCCCGAGTGGCAGATGAACGCCGAGGCGATGACGCCGCTGCCGGCCGTGCCGCGGCCGAGCGTGCGGGCTGCCGCCCGCGGCCGTCGCCGCTGATCTCCCTTCCCGTCACGATTTCGTACCCGGCCTGAAACCGGCCGGGGCGCATACTGCGCGCCGTCGAAAACACAGACGGAGACAGGCGCATGAAGAAAGTCCAGTGGGGCGTGCTGAGCACGGCACGCATCGGCACCGCCAAGGTGATCCCCGGCCTTCAGAAAAGCCAGTGGTGCGAAGTGCGCGCCATCGCGTCGCGCAGCGACGCCGCCGCCCGCGCCGCCGCCGACGAGCTGGGCATCCCGCTCGCCTATGGCAGCTACGAGGCGCTGCTGGAAGATCCGTCGATCGAGGCCGTCTACAACCCCTTGCCCAACCACCTGCACGTGCCGCTCACGCTGGCCGCGGCGCGTGCGGGCAAGCATGTGCTGTGCGAGAAGCCCATCGCCATCACGGCCGACGAGGCCGCGCAACTGCGCGAGGTGGCGGGCCATGTGCACGTGATGGAAGCCTTCATGGTGCGCTTCCACCCGCAGTGGCTGCGGGCGCGCGAGATCGTGAGGAGCGGCGTGCTGGGTGAGCTGCGCTCGGTGCAGGGCGCGTTCTCGTACTTCAACGAGGACCCGTCCAACATCCGCAACCTGCCCGACATCGGCGGGGGTGCGCTGCTCGACATCGGCTGCTACCCCATCGTGGCGGGTCGCTTCTTCTTCGAGGCCGAGCCCATGCGCGTGATGGCGCTGGTGGACCGCGACCCGCGTTTCGGCGTCGACCGCAGCGTGAGCGCGCTGGCCGACTTCGGTGCGGGGCGCCAGCTCAGCTTCTCGGTCTCGACGCAGAGCGTGCCGTTCCAGCGCCTGCAGCTCTTCGGCTCGAAGAAGCGCCTGGAGCTACGCATCCCGTTCAACGCGCCGCAGGGCGAGTCGGTGCAGATCTTTCTCGACGACGGCAGCCGGCTCGCCGATGCCGCCGCGCAGCCCGAGACGCTGCCGCCCTGCGACCAGTACGCGCTGCAGGGCGACGCGTTCTCGAAGGTGATCCGCGGCGAGCTGGCGCTGCCCTACGGCGTGGACGACGCCGTGCAGAACATGCGCATCATCGACGCGATGTTCCGCTCCGAAAAGTCTGGCGCCTGGGAAGGCGTCTGACGCGACACCTCAGGCCAGCGAGCGCGGCAGCTCCACGCTCACGACCAGCCCGCCCTCGGGCCGGTTACGCAGCTCGATGCGCCCGTGGTGCGCCGCGACGACCGCCTTGACGATCGCCAGGCCCAGGCCGATGCCGCCGGTGCTGCGCTGGCGCGACGACTCCAGCCGGTACAGCGGCAGGAAGACCTTCTCCATCTCGTCCTCCGGGATGCCCGGCCCGTTGTCGTGCACCGCGATGCGCACCGCGTCGCCGCCGGCATCGAGCTGCACGTCGGCGCGGTGGCCGTACTTGAGCGCGTTGTCGATCAGGTTGCACAGCGCCCGCCGCAGCGCGGTGGGCCGGCAGCTCTGGCGCACCTTGCGTGCATGCTGGAACACGTGCGTCTGCTGGGTCGACGCGAAGAGCGTGGGCACGCCGTGGAAGGTGAGCGGCGGCGGCTCGGAGAAGGTGACCGGGCGGCCGAGGTCGGCGTAGTCGTCGCACACCGATTGCAGCAGCGCGGTGAGGTCGACCGACTTCACCGCTTCCTCGCGCACCTCGTGCGAGAGGAACTCCAGCACCTCGGTGAGCATCTCGTCCATCTCGTCGAGGTCGCGCAGCAGCGCCTCGCGCAACTCGGCTTCGGCCACCAGCTCGACGCGCAGGCGCAGCCGCGTGCTGGGCGTGCGCAGGTCGTGCGACACGGCGGCGAGCATGCGCGTCTGGTCGGCCAGCACCGTGGCCAGGCGGGTGCGCAGGCGGTTGTCGGCGCGGGCCATCGCGCGGGCCTCCACCGGGCCGGTCTCGGGCAGCGGCGGCACCTGCACCTCTTCGCCGCGCGCGTCGATGGAACTGGCGAGTGTGTGGATGGGTCGTGCCAGCGCACGCGAGGCCACGCCGAGTGCGACGAACACCGCGCCGAGCGCCGCGAGTGCGCTCAGCAGCACGCTCACCGGCGGCAGGCGGTCGCGCCACAGCGACGGGCTCTCGAAGCGCAGCGTCGACACCTCGCGGCGCAGCACGCCGGGGCCTTGCGGCAGCGTGACGACGAGCAGGCTCTCGCGGTTGAGCGCGACCAGCTCTCGCGAGAGCAGCGTGAAGTAGGTGCGTGTGGTGGGGGCTTCGTCGAGCGTCGCGCGTGACCGGTCGGAGAGGCTCCCCGCTTTGAGCCACAGGGTCACGTCGCTCGGCACGAGCGTGGCCGGTGGCGAGGGCGGCGCCGGCAGGCGCTGCTGCACCGTGAAGTCGGCGGGCAGCGGCCCGGGGCCGTGCCGCACGACGACCGACGAGCTGCCGAACTCGCCCGAGGGTGCGCGGCCATCGAGGGCCTGCATCATCGCGTCGTGCACCGCCCAGCCGGCGAGGTCGGCGCGTGCAGCGTCGCGTTCGCGCGCGGCCCATTCGATGGCGCACAGCGAGCCCACACCCAGGATGGCCGCCGCGCCCGCGAATTGCAGCGCGAGGATGCGCCCGCCCAGCGAGGCGGGCAGCAGCTCAGCCCAGCGCCGTGTCGGGTTGCCCATGGCGGTGGTGGCGCTGCACCTCGGCGCAAAGCTGGTAGCCCTCGCCGCGCACGGTCTTGATGAGCGAGGGCTCCTTGCCGCCGTCTTCCACCTTGCGGCGCAGGCGCGAGACGAGGATGTCGATGCTGCGGTCGAAGGGGCCGCTGTCGCGGCCGGCCACCATGTCGGCGAGCTGCTCGCGGCTCAGCGGGCGCTGCGGGTGTTCGACAAAGGTGGTGAGCAGCGCGAACTCGCGCGTGGACAGCGGCACCACCGTGCCGTCTCGCGATTGCAGCTCGCGCTCGACCATGTGGAGCCGCCAGCCCGCGAAGCTGTAGGCGATGATGGCCGCGTCGCCCTCGGTGGCGCTCTTGCTTGGGCTCTGCGTGCGCCGCAGCACGGCCTTGATGCGCGCCATCAGTTCACGCGGGCCGAAGGGCTTCACGAGGTAGTCGTCGGCGCCGAGCTCGAGGCCGATCACGCGGTCGGCCTCGTCGCGCAGCGCCGTCACCATGATCACCGGCAGCTGCGTCGTGGTGCGCAGCTCGCGGCACAGCGCAAAGCCGTCCTGCCCGGGCATCAGCACGTCCAGCACGACGAGGTCGATGCGCCACTCCTTCAGCGCCTTGAACATCTCGCGCCCGTTGCCGGCCACGGTGACGAGGAAGCCGAACTCCTGCAGGTGACGCTTGGTGAGCTTCTGGATCTCGACGTCGTCGTCGACGACCAGGATGTGGGGCGTGCGCTCCATCGGGCTTGTCTCGTCTCGTCGTGGTTTTGTAACGCTGGGTAGCAACGCGGGCTGGCGCGCCAGTGGCGTTACATCGCCACGCTCACACCGTCGCCGTGCGAATGCACCATCGGCGCCGCGCACATTAAGTCCAGCCACTGGACGCGTCAACAAGCGCGAGGAGACAACACGATGAGGCAAGCAAGCAATCTGCTCCGGGGTGTGGCATGCGCCGTGGGCCTGTGCCTGAGCGGCACTGCCGCACAGGCCGCGCCCACGGTGGAAGTGCTGCACTGGATGACCTCCGGCGGCCAGGCCAAGGCGATGAAGTCGCTCAAGGACGACATGGAATCGCAAGGCGGCAAGTGGATCGACACGCCGGTGGGCGGCGGCAGCAGCGAAGAGGCGCTGACCAAGCTGCGCGCGCGTGTGCTGGGTGGCGATGCACCGTCGTCGGTGCAGCTCAAGGGCCCGCTGATCCAGGAGTGGGGCGCGCTCGGTGTGCTGCAGCCGATCGACGACGTGGCCGCGGCCGGCAAGTGGGAGCAGGCGCTGCCGAAGTCGGTGGCGGCGACCATGAAGTACAAGGGCCAGTGGGTGGCGGCACCGGTCAACGTGCACCGGCTCGACTGGATGTACGCCAACCCGGCGGTGCTGAAGAAGGTGGGCATCACGATGCCCGCCACCTGGGAGCAGTTCGACACCGCCGCGGCCAAGCTGAAGGCCGCCGGCATCACGCCGCTCGCGCACGGCGGCCAGGCTTGGCAGGACGCGTCGCTGTGGGAGGTGATCGTCATCAGCGTGGGCGGCCCGGCCTTCCACCAGAAGGCGCTGGTCGAGCTCGACCCGAAGGCGCTCGGCGGCGAGACGATGCAGAAGGTGTTCGATCGCATGCGCAAGCTGCGCGGCTACGTCGACCCCAACTTCTCAGGCCGCGACTGGAACCTCGCCACCGCGATGATCATGAACGGCACGGCCGGCTTCCAGATCATGGGCGACTGGGTCAAGGGCGACATGACGGCGGCCGGCAAGCAGGCGGGGAAGGACTACGTCTGCGCCAACCCGCCCGGCACCGACAACGCCTTCCTCTTCATCGTCGACAGCTTCGCGATGTTCAAGAGCAAGGACGCCGAGCGCCTGGCCGGCCAGAAGCTCTTTGCCAGGCTCTTGATGGAGCCGCGCTTCCAGGAGAACTTCAACCTCGCCAAGGGTTCGATCCCGGTGCGCACCGACATGAAGCTCGACAAGTTCGACAGCTGCGCGCTCGCCGCGAGCGAGCACATGGCCAAGACGGTGAAGTCGGGCGGGTTTGCGCCCTCGGCCATCCACGACATGGCGGTGCCGATGGCGGTGAAGGGTGCGATGACCGATGTGGTCACCAAGCACTTCAACTCCGACATGAGTTCGGCTGAAGCGGCTCGTCGCCTCGCCGATGCGGTCAAGCTCGCGCGGGAGTGACACACGCCGTGTCGACACCACCGTGGAGCGTGAGCCGGCACCGGCCGCTGGCCGCGGGCGAGGTCGGCGCCCGGCAGCGGCCGGGCATGGCGCCCGCACGCCGCTGGCTGCAGCACAACCTGTCGGCGCTGATCATGGCGCCCACCGCGGCGGTGACGCTCGTCTTCGTCTACGGCTTCATCGCGTGGACGGTCTACATGTCGTTCACCGGCTCTCGCATGATGCCGGTCTACGAGCTGATCGGCTTCGATGCCTACACGCGGCTGTGGCAGATGGAGCGCTGGGGCGTGTCGATCCGCAACCTGCTGATCTTCGGCGGGCTCTTCATGGTGCTCAACCTGGCGCTCGGCCTCCTGCTCGCGGTGCTGCTCGACCAGCGCATCCGCTTCGAGGGCACGCTGCGCGCGATCTTCCTGTACCCGATGGCGCTCAGCTTCATCGTCACCGGCACGGTGTGGAAGTGGATGCTCAACCCCGGCCTCGGGCTCGAACGCTCGGTGCACCTGCTCGGCTTCACGAGCTTCAAGTTCGACTGGATCATCGACCCCGACTACGCGATCTACACCATCGTCATCGCCGGTGTGTGGCAGACCTCGGGGCTCATCATGGCGATGTTCCTCGCGGCGCTGCGCGGTGTGGATCAAGACGTGGTGAAGGCGGCCTACATGGACGGCGCCTCCATGCCGCAGATCTACTGGGGCATCATCATCCCGTCGATCCGGCCGGCGTTCTTCTCGGCCATCGTGGTGCTCGCGCACCTGGCGGTGAAGAGCTTCGACCTCGTGATCGCGATGACCAACGGCGGCCCGGGCTACGCGACCGACCTGCCGTCGATCTTCATGTATGCGATGAGCTTCCAGCGCAACAACATCGCGGTGGGCTCGGCCACGGCGGTGATGATGCTGTGCACGGTGATGGCCATCGTGGTGCCCTACCTCTACTCGGAGCTGCGGCCGGGGAGGCGCCATGACTGAGTTCCGCTCCGCCTACGCCGCGACAGCTTCGGGCCGGCTCGGCCGCTATGGCCTCTACGCACTGCTGCTGCTCTTCGCCGCCTACTACCTGGCGCCGCTCTACGTGATGCTCGCCACCTCGTTCAAGCCGCCCGAGGAAATGCGCGAGAGTTCCCTCTTCGCGCTGCCGAGGATGCTGCAGTGGGACACCTGGCGCATGACCTGGAGTGAGGTGTGCATCAGCGTCAACTGCGGCGGCATGAAGCCCTACTTCGCCAACTCGCTTGCGGTGGTGCTGCCGGCGGTGGTGATCTCCACGCTCATCGGCGCCATCAACGGCTACGCGCTCACGATGTGGCCCTTCCGCGGCGCCAATCTGCTCTTCGGCCTCCTGCTCTTCAGCTGCTTCATCCCGTTCCAGGCGGTGATCCTGCCGCTCGCGCAACTGCTGGGTGCGGTGGGCATGGGCAGCAGCACCGGCTGGGGCGTGATGACGGCCTACATCGTTTACGGGCTCGGGTTCACCACGCTCTTCTTCCGCAACTACTACGTGACGCTGCCGCGCGAACTCGTGAAGGCCGCGACCATCGACGGCGCGGGCTTCTTCGGCGTGTTCTGGCACATCCTGCTGCCGATCTCGGCACCCATCTTCGTGGTGACGGTGATCTGGCAGTTCACGCAGATCTGGAACGACTTCCTCTTCGCCGCCACGCTCACCGACGGGCCGGGCCAGACCATCACGGTCGCGCTCAACAACCTCGTGAAGACCTCGCAGGCCACCAAGCGCTACGACGTCGACATGGCCGCGGCGGTGATCACCGGGCTGCCCACGCTGGTGGTCTATTTCCTGGCTGGCAAGTATTTCGTCCGCGGGCTCACCGCGGGCGCCGTGAAGGGCTGAACGTGGCGTCTCTGGAACTCGTGAACGTGTCGAAGTCGTTCGGGCGGCAGCCCATCGTGAAAGACGTGTCGCTCACCGTCGACGACGGCGAATTCCTCGTGCTGGTCGGGCCCTCGGGCTGCGGCAAGTCGACGCTGCTCAACCTCATCGCGGGCCTGGAGCCCATCACCGAGGGTGACATCCGCATCGACCGCAAGAGCGTCAACGACGTGCACCCCAAGGACCGCGACATCGCGATGGTGTTCCAGTCGTATGCGCTGTACCCGAACATGACGGTCGAGCGCAACATCACCTTCGGCTTGAAGATGCGCGGCACCGCCAAGGCCGAGCGCGACGCAGCGCTCAAGCGCGTGGCCTCGCTGCTGCAGATCGAGCAGCTGCTCGACCGCAAGCCCGGCCAGCTCTCGGGCGGGCAGCGGCAGCGCGTGGCGATGGGCCGCGCGATGGTGCGTGACCCCTCCATCTTCCTCTTCGACGAGCCGCTGTCGAACCTCGACGCCAAGCTGCGCCTGGAGATGCGCACCGAGATCAAGCGCCTGCACCAGCGCCTGGGCACCTCGGCCGTGTACGTGACGCACGACCAGATCGAGGCGATGACGCTCGCGAGCCGCATCGCGGTGATGCGCGACGGCGTGCTGCAGCAATGCGCCGACCCGAAGACGGTCTACGACACGCCGGCCAACATGTTCGTGGCCGACTTCATCGGCTCGCCGGCGATGAACTTCCTGCCGGCCACGCTCATCCAGCAGGGCGATGCGCTGGGCGTGCACGTGGGCGAGCAGGGCGGTGAGCGCGCCTTCTTCCCGCTCCCGCGCGCCAACGGACGCCATGCCGACCGGCTGGGCGGCGAGGTGGTGCTGGGGCTGCGGCCCGAGCACCTCGCGCCGGCCGAGGCGGGGCAGGGCGATGCGGCGCAGTTCGAATGCCGTGTCGACGTGGTCGAGCCCACCGGCACCGACACCATGCTCTTCTTCGACTGGGCCGGCGTGCGCATGGTCGCGCGCACGCACCCGAACTCGCCGGTGCTGCCGGGCGACACCGTGCGCATGGTGGTCGACACCGCGCGGGCCAGCGTCTTCGACCGCGTCACCGGCGAGAGGATCTGAACCATGGCGCATGCTGAATCGCTGCTGCTCGTCACCGGCGCGGCCGGCAAGGTCGGCCAGGCCTTCATCGCGCGCCTGCTCGCCGACCCGGCCTTCACCCACTTTCGCGTGCGTGCGTTGTGCCACAAGCGCACGCTGCCGCCGAAGCCGCGGCTGGAGGTGGTGAAGGGCGCGATGCAGGAGCGCGCCGACGTGAACCGCGCGATGGAGGATGTGACCCACGTGCTGCACCTCGCCACCTCCAAGGAAACGCCCGACGAGGTGATGGACGTGGCGGTGAAGGGCATGTTCTGGCTGCTGGAGGCGGCGCGCACCAGCGCGAGCCTGAAGCAGTTCGTGCTGGTGGGCGGCGATGCGGCCATCGGCCACTTCTTCTACCCCCGCAGTGCCCCTGTCACCGAGGAGGTCGCGCACAGCGCCTACCCCGGCTGTTATGCGCTCTCGAAGGTGCTGGAGGAGGTGATGCTGGAGCAGTACCAGATTCAGTACGGCCTCAACGGCTGCTGCCTGCGCGCGCCGTGGATCATGGAGAAGGACGACTTCAAGTACCAACTGTCCTTCGGTGACGACGTGTTCGGCGGGCCTCGCTGGTGCGAGCTCGTCGGCGATGCCGATGCGCTGCGTTATCGGGAGACCGGCGCGGTGCCGGTGATGCTCGATGCCGAAGGCCGGCCGGTGAAGCGCAACTTCGTGCACGTGGACGATCTCGTGTCGGCCCTGCTGCTGGCGCTCGACAATCCACGCGCGCACCAGCAGCTGATGCATGTGTGCATGGACGAGCCCGTCGACTACGGCGAGCTGGGCGACTACCTCGCGCGCACACGCGGCCTGCCGCTCGTGCCCATCCGCACGCCCTACCACTCGACATGGCTCGACAACCGCAAGGCGAGGCTGCTGCTCGAGTGGCGGCCCCGATACGACCTCGCGCGCATGGTCGAGGCGGCGTGGTCCTTTGAGCGTTCACCCGACGACCCGCGCGTGGTGTGGTACCCCGGATGAGGTGTTCATCCCCAAGACGACAGAAGGAGACTGGAATGGAGACATTGACCCCGAATCGCCGCACGCTGCTGGCGATGGCGGCCACCCTGGCCCTGAGCACGCCTGGCGTGTCGTTTGCGGCCAAGAAACTGGTGATCGGCTTCGCCCAGACGGGGGCCGAGAGCGAATGGCGCACGGCCAACACCGAGTCCATCAAGCAGGCGGCCAAGGACGCCGGCGTGGAGCTCAAGTTCTCGGACGCGCAGCAGAAGCAGGAGAACCAGATCAAGGCGCTGCGCAGCTTCATCGCGCAGAAGGTCGACGTGATCATCCTCGCGCCGCTCGTCACCACCGGCTGGGACACGGTGCTGATGGAGGCCAAGCGCGCCAAGATCCCGGTGATCCTGGAAAGCCGCAACGTGGAGGTGAAAGACACCTCCACCTGGACCACCTTCGTCGGCTCCGACTTCGTGGAGGAGGGGCGGCGCGCGGCGCGCTGGCTGCTCGACCACACCAAGTCGACGCAGGGCGACGTCAACATCGTCGAGCTGCAGGGCACGGTGGGCTCCGACCCGGCCAACGACCGCAAGAAGGGCTTCGAGGAGGTCATCAAGACCAACCCGCGCTACAAGATCATCCGCTCGCAGACCGGCGACTTCACCCGCGCCAAGGGCAAGGAGGTGATGGAAGCCTTTCTCAAGGCCGACGCGAAGAAGATCAACGTGCTCTACGCGCACAACGACGACATGGCCATCGGCGCCATCCAGGCCATCGAGGAAGCCGGGCTCAAGCCAGGCAAGGACATCCTCGTCATCGGCGTCGATGCCGTGAAGGGTGCCTTCGAGGCCATGATCGCCGGCAAGATGAACGTGAGCGTGGAGTGCAGCCCGCTGCTCGGCCCGCAGCTCATGGAAGCGGCGAAAAAGGCCGCGGCCGGCGAGCCGCTGCCGCGGTGGATCAAGACGATCGAGGGCGTGTTCCCGGCCGAGGTGGCGGCCAAGGAGTTCCCGAACCGGAAGTACTGAGCAAGCGAGGAGTGCGCGGTTGCGGGCTGGGGCTGCGGCTCAGCCCGCTTTTTTGCGCCCGAGCGCATGCACGATGCGCCAGCCCAGGAGCAGGGCGATGACCACAGCGTAGACGAACACTTCGGCCAGGTTGTTCTTCGAGGCGCGCATCCAGAAGAAGTGCAGCAGGCCCAGCAGCACGACCGCGTAGACGAGCTTGTGCAGCCACTGCCAGCGCTTGGCGCCCAGCGCCTTGATCGCGCGGTTGAACGAGGTGGCCGCCAGCGGCGCCATCAGCAGCAGCGCGAGGAAGCCGACCAGCGCGAACGGTCGCTTGGGAATGTCGCGCACGATCGCGTCGAGGTCGAAGCCCATGTCGAGCCAGCCATACGACAGGAAGTGCAGCACGGCGTAGAAGAAGGCGTAGAGCCCCAGCATGCGGCGAAAACGCGCAAGTGCCGGTTGCTTCGTCATCACCCGCAGCGGCGTGATGGCCAGCGTGAGGCAGAGGAAGCGCAGCGTCCAGTCGCCGGTGCCGCGGATCAGCGCCTCGGCGGGGTTGGGGCCGAGCGTGTCGGCAAACGCACCGTAGAGCAACCACGCGAAGGGCAGCGCGCAGACGACGAACAGCAGCGGCTTGGCTGCGGGGTGCAGCCACGGGGAACGACTGGCCGGCATGCGCGGGTCAGTAGTTCTTGACCAGGTTCATGCCGGCGTAGAGCTGCCCCACCTGCGGCTCGTAGCCGTTGAACATCAACGTGGGCCGCTTCTTCGCGAACACGCCGTCTTCGCCGATCCGCCGCTCGGTGGCCTGGCTCCAGCGCGGGTGGTCGACCTTCGGGTTCACGTTGGAATAGAAGCCGTACTCCTGCGCGGCGGCGAGGTTCCACGAGGTGTTGGGCTGCTTCTCGGTGAAGCGGATCTTGACGATGGACTTGCCGCTCTTGAAGCCGTACTTCCAGGGCACGGCGATGCGCAGCGGTGCACCGTTCTGGTTGGGCAGCACCTCGCCGTAGAGGCCGAAGGCCATCAAGGTGAGCGGGTTCATCGCCTCATCGAGGCGCAGGCCTTCCACATAGGGCCAGTCGAGCACGTGCGAGCCGAGGTAAGGCATCTGCTTATCGTCGGCGAGCGTCGTGAATTCCACGAACTTCGCGTTGCCGGTGGGCTCGACGCGCTTGATGAGTTCCGACAGCGAATAGCCCACCCACGGAATCACCATCGACCAGCCTTCGACGCAGCGCAGGCGGTAGATGCGCTCTTCCATCGGGGCGAGCTTGAGCAGCTCGTCGAGGTCGTAGACCTTGGGCTTCTTCACCGCGCCTTCAACGGCCACCGTCCACGGGCGCGTCTTGAGCTTGCCGGCGTTTTGCACCGGATCGCCCTTGCCGGTGCCGAACTCGTAGAAATTGTTGTAGCTGATGACGTCGTTGTAGGGCGTGAGCTTGTCCATCGTCACGCCGCCGGCAATGGTGCTGCGCGTGGCGGGCAGGGCGGCCAGCTTGTTGGGGCGCGCGGTCTGAGCCTGGGCATCGCGTGCCGCCCAGGCGGCCAGCGCCATGCTGCCGCCGCCGACGGCGATCAGCTTGAGCAGCTCGCGGCGGCGCTCGTAGACGTCGCGCGGGGTGATCTCGGAGGCGGCCTTGTGTTGGAAGCCTCGATCGGGATGGAAATGCATGACAGCTCCTGTGCAGATGCAGCTCGGTCGCTTTTGGAGCGGTCGAGCTTACAACTGGTTCACATCAGGTGCAGGCAGGCGGGTTGCTCAGAGATCGCTGAAGTTGGTGTCGTCGATGACGGTGCCGAACTGGGTGTCGGAGAAGAGGCGCAGCGAGTTGCGCGACACCCGCTCGCGGAAGCTCTTGCGGGCGAAGAGCTTGGCTTGGGCTTCGCCCGGCAGGTCGGTGATGTTGATGATGTTCTTGACGATGAGCGTGTCGATCACGTCTTCGATCACACGCACGAAGTCGGCGTCGAGCCGGCCGAATTCGCTGTTGGTCTGCATGTTGTGCCCCACGAAGGCCATCAGGTCGCTGTGGCCTTCGGGAAGGAACTCCATGCCGCCATGGTCGTGGCGGTGCAGGCTTTCGATGGAACCGTCGGGGCCGCGGCGGATGTAGGGCATGGCGCAGACAGGAGTGTCGGTGGCCACACTATAGGCACAGGTGCTGCGGCGCGGCAATCGGCAGCGCAAACAAAAAGGCCGGTCAGTGACCGGCCTCGTACTTGTGCAGACGCTGCGTTCAGCGCATGCCGGCGATGTAGTCCGACACGGCCTTCAGCTCCTTGTCGTTCATCTTGGCGACCACGCCGGTCATGATGGGGCTGTTCTTGCGGCCACCGTCGCGGAAGGCCTTGAGCTGTGCTTCGGTGTAGTCGGCATGCTGGCCGCGCAGGCGCGGGTACTGCGAGGGCACGCCCGAGCCGGTGGGGCCGTGGCAGCCCGAACAGGCCGGCACGTTGCGCTCGGCGATGCCGCCGCGGTAGATCTTCTCGCCCAGGGCGACGGTGTCCTTGCTCTTGGCGAAGCCGGGCTTGGGTTGCACGCCAGCGTAGAAGGCGGCCACGTTCTTCATGTCGGCGTCCGACAGCGGCGCGGCCATGCCCTGCATGACGGGGTTGGCGCGCTTGCCTTCCTTGAACTCGGCGAGCTGCTTGACGATGTACTCCGGGTGCTGGCCCTGGAGGATGGGGTTGGCAGGAGCGCCACGCGAGCCATCGGCGGTGTGGCAGGCGCCACAGACCTTGGTGGACAGCTCTTGGCCCTTGGCGGGATCGGGCTTGGCGGGGGCGGCCGGGGTGGCGGCCATCGCAGGTGCGAAGAAGGCACCCGCAGCGCAAGCAATCAGCAAGGAGGTCAAGGTGGCGAAGGGCTTCATGGGCTCGGTCTTTTGATGCAAAACCCAGGGATTTTACAATGCCGGGCTTTGGGCCCCTCCATGACCGAACAAAACAATTCCAACCCTTCGGTCGACACACCCGAGGACGCCGAGAAGGCCGCACTGGCCTGGACGCACACCGCGCGTTTCCTCACCACCGCGAGCCAGCTGCACCAGCTGCCTGCCACCGAGCTGCCCGAGATCGCCTTCGTCGGCCGCTCGAATGCCGGCAAGTCGACCGCCATCAACACGCTGACGCAGCAGAAGCAGCTCGCCTTCGCCTCGAAGACGCCGGGCCGCACGCAGCACATCAACCTCTTCGAGCTGGGCCCGAAGACGGCCCCCGACGCCTTGTTCGCCGACTTGCCGGGCTATGGCTACGCCGCGGTGGCCAAGGATGCGAAGCGGCGCTGGCAGAAGGTCATGGCCGATTACCTGGAGCTGCGCCGCAGCCTCACCGGCGTGGTGCTGATGGTCGACTCGCGACTCGGCTTCACCGACCTCGATCGCCAGTTGCTGGAGTTCGTGGCCTCGCGGGTGGGCAACGGTTCGGTCAAGCTGCTGGTGCTCCTGACCAAGGCCGACAAGCTCAACCGCCGCGAGGCGAACGAGGCTCTCGAAACTGCGCAGTCGGTGCTGGGCGAGCTGTCGACCGACGAGGCCGATGTGAGCATGTCGCTCTTCTCGGCGCTCAAGAAATCAGGCGTGGGCGACGCGGCCTGCGTGCTTCACGACTGGGTGCACGCGGCCTGAACCTCACCCGACCGGCCGGGCCAGGTTGAGCAGCAGGCCGTCGACCGCACGCTGGATCAGCGGTTGCTCGTGCAGCGGGCGCAACAGCTTCTCGGCGCGCAGCCGCTCCAATGCCCGCAGGCTCACCGAATGCGTCTGCTGCGGCAGCTCACCGGCGAAAAGGAAGAAGTGGCCCTGGTCGCTGCGCCACAGCAGCTGCACACAGGTCCATGCGCCATGCAGGAAGATGCGGTAGCGCTCGCCTGGGGCCATGCGTTGCACCCACTGCTTGGCTTCGTCGGCCGATGAACCCGGCTCGGCGCTGTCCATCAGCGCGGCGGGCACGGTTTCCATCGACGCGAGGTCGATCAGCGAATCACTGAAGGCCGAGCCGTCGAGCGGGTCGGGCTCGGGCAGGGCTTCCGGATGCTCTTCCTCGCGCATGCGCTGGACGATCTCTTCCGGGGTGAGCTGGTCGTCGGACTTGCCACCCGCCGGCGCGGGGCGCGCTCCCGGCCGCAATGCGTCGGAATGGACCTTCATCAGCTCGTCGAACACCGCCTGCTGCTCGGCCGGCGGCAACTGCACCAGCGCCATGCCGTCGCGCAGGCGCTGCAGCAGCCCCGGCAGCAGCTCCAGCAGGCGCTGGCGGCTCTTGGGGTGGTCGGGCAGCTTCAGGCTCCAGAGCAGCTCGTCGACGGTCTTCAGGTAGCCGGTGGTCTGCGGGCTCTGGTCGCCATGCTGCTGCACCGACTGCGTGAGCACGTGCGACCAGGTGCCGGTGATGAAGCGGCGCAGCGTGGGGCTCGCGGGCACGTGGGCCATCTGCTCGACCAGGCGCCCGGCCAGCGTGCGCTGCAGCGCTTCGGCCTGCTCGGCGCGCATGAGGGTCTCGACGCTGGGCTCGGCCTCGCGCCGTTGGCGGCGCAGCTGGTCGGCGAGGAAGGCATCGAGCCGGCCCAGGCTGTGGCGGTAGAGGGCGCTGTCTTGCTGCGGCGCGGCGCTCATCTGTTGCACGAGCTTGTCGCAGAACTCCTGCAGCGCGATGAGGCGTGTGTCGTAGGGGTGCGGGTAGGCGCTTGCAGCGGTGACGATGCGGTCGAGCAGCTGCCACACCGGGTGGTCGTAGGCGTCGAGCATGCTCGGGTCGAGCAGTGCAATGCGCAGGGCCGACACCTGCAGCCGGGCGATCACGCCCTGAAGGGGCGTGGAGAGGCTGCGGTCGGAGAGGATCGTCTCGAAGAGGCGCGACAGCAGCTCGATGATCTGCCGGTCGACCGTCTCGCCCGCGGTGGCCATCAGCGCGGCGCGGTGGTGGGCCAGGCGCAGGGGCGGCGGCGAGGCAGCGATGGCGGCTGCGTCGCCGGTGGGCATGCGGCGCAGTAGTTCTTCGACACGCATCAAGGCCTGCTCGAGCGCGGGCGTGGTGGTGGGCAAAGCGCGCCGCTTGGCTTCGCCGGTGACCGGGCTGCTGCCGGTGTCGGCACCCCCACCGGGCATGCTGCGCATCAGGCCATCGAGCGCGCCGGGGCGCGTCACATCCATCTCGGGCGGGGCGTCGCGGCCGGCACCGGGGGCGATCACCACGGTGCGGTAGATGCCGGGCTCGATGCCTTGCGATTCGAGCCGCGTGCTGGCCGCGGCGAAGGCCGTGCGCAGCAGCCCGCCGATCACGGTGGCCGACACCCGGAGCAGGATGCTCTGCTGGACTCCGGTGATGGGCAAGGCGGACCCGGCTTCCCACAGGGCCCGGGCGAACGATTGCGGCCGCAGCGGGTTGGACTCGGCCGTCACGTGCCCCTGCCCGCGCAGCGTGGAGGTGAAGGTCTGCAACTCGCGCAGCTCCCACTCGGCGGCGCTGTCGATCTGCTGGATGGCGCGTGAGATCTCGATGTCGGATTCGACCCGGGTCTCGTCCATCAGCTGCAGCCCGCTCATGCGGAAGCTGTCCGCCTCGGCTTGCGTGGCCGGGCCCATCTCGGCCAGCACCAGGCGGCGCAGGGCTTCGACGAAGGCCTTCTGGTAGACGCCCTGCTGCTGTTGCAGCACCTGCACCAGCTCGAAATAGTGCTGCCGCTCGCTGCTCGTCAGCAGGTGGTCGCGCGGCTGGCGCAGCTGCTCCAGCGTGGCGCTGCAGGTCCTGGAGATGAGGTCCGCGGAGCGGTGGAGTTCGTCGTCGACGAAGCGCTGGAGAAGCGGGGGGACGGACATGGCTCATTTTGCGGCCCGAGGGGGGCTTGTCAAACCGGGCTGTTCCCCGGGGCGCGGATTCAGGATGTTTCAGGGCGCTTCAAGGACACGGGCCGCGTCGTGCCCGGAACATGGTGGCGGCCCCGGGGCATCCCCTCGGGTCTTCAGTCCACTTCAGGAGAATTCGGACATGGCCATCACCATGCAAGGCAGCTGGACGGTGCAGGTGCGGGCCCGCGACGCCGCCTACGCGCAGCGTGTCGTCATCGACGGGGCGGACGTGGGCAACGGCGTGCACGACGGCATCGTGGGCCAGCGCCTGCATGTGACGGGCGCGCACTGGACGCTGCGCGTGCAGCACCGCCCGACCCGCGAGGCCTGGCGCGAGTCGCAGCTGCGCCTGGGCCTGCCGAGCGTGGAATCGGGGCTGCTGCGGGTGGAGATCGCCTCAAACGACGGGGGGCTCGATGACGCGTACGACGACCTCGTGCTCGACTGCTCCCTGCCCATCAGCCGGTGCGAGCACGTGGTGTATGGCGAGGTGACGGCCCATGACGCGGCCATGCCCTTCAACCCACGCCGCGACGACTACCTGGTGCTCGACGCACCGGTCGACGTGCCGGCGGTGTGCGCGCGTTATCCGGCGCTGGAGGCGGTGCTCGGCAAGCTCTATCCGCAGCGCTGGCGAACGACGGCCGGGCTGCATGGCGACCTCACGCCGCTGGTGTTGCCGAGCGGCCTGCCCACGGCAGCGGTGGGCTTGCGCTTCGAATCGCGGCTCGACGAAGCCGACCGTTGCGGCGCCGATCAGGAGGCGGCGGTCAGGATGCTGCAGGCGTCGGTGGGACGCGTGCCCTTCCAGGCCCACGCGATGGAAGCGGGCGCCACGATCCTCACCCACGCCGAGCTTGGTGCCATCGCCCACCTGCGCGACCAACTTTTGCGGCAGCCGTGCGACACCGTCCCTGCCGCGTCGGTGCTGCTGCACTTCGAGCGCTACCACCGCAGCGCGAGCGAAGAGGCCGGGGGCGCCTATCGGGGCACCGGGCTGCGCGAGCAACTGGGCCACGCGATCACCGACGGGCAGGGGCGCTATCTCTTCCGCTTCCGCCAGCCGCGTGGCGACGTCTCGCCGGACCTGCTGGTGCAGGCCAGTGCGCCGGGTTGCGCGCCTTGTTTCGAAACTGCGCCCTACGACCGTGTGGCCAACCTGCGCCGCGTCGACCTGTGCGTGCCGCGCGAAGCCTGCGCGGTGCCTGAGCGACGCCCGCGCTTGCAGCCGGTGTTGGCCCCCGAGCGCGAAGAAAAAAGGGCTGCCGAAGCAGCCCTTTGCAGGAGGCGTTGCTCTTGAGGAGCAGGCGCCGAGCCTGGACGTCTTACATGTCCATGCCCATGCCGCCCATGCCACCCATGCCGCCCATGCCACCGCCGGCAGCCGGCGCGTCGTCCTTCGGGGACTCGGCGACCATGCACTCGGTGGTCAGCATCAGCGAAGCGACCGACGCGGCGTTTTGCAGCGCGGTGCGGGTCACCTTGGTCGGGTCGAGAATGCCCATCTCGATCATGTCGCCGTAGGTGTCGTTGGCGGCGTTGAAGCCGTAGTTGCCCTTGCCGTTCAGCACGGCGTTGATCACCACGCTCGGCTCGCCACCGGCGTTGGCCACGATCTCGCGCAGCGGGGCTTCGATGGCCTTCAGGATCAGCTTGACGCCGGCTTCCTGGTCGGCGTTGTCACCCTTGATGGTGCCGGCCGACTGGCGGGCACGCAGCAGGGCCACGCCGCCACCGGCGACGATGCCTTCTTCCACTGCAGCGCGGGTGGCGTGCAGGGCGTCTTCCACGCGGGCCTTCTTTTCCTTCATCTCGACTTCGGTGGCAGCACCGACCTTGATGACGGCCACGCCGCCGGCCAGCTTGGCCACGCGCTCTTGCAGCTTCTCGCGGTCGTAGTCGCTGGTGGCTTCTTCGATCTGCACGCGGATCTGCTTGACGCGGGCTTCGATGTCGCCAGCGGCGCCGGCGCCGTCGATGATGGTGGTGTTTTCCTTGCCCACTTCGACGCGCTTGGCTTGGCCGAGGTCGGCCAGCGTGACCTTCTCGAGCGTCAGGCCGACTTCTTCAGCGATGACCTTGCCGCCGGTCAGGATGGCGATGTCTTCCAGCATGGCCTTGCGGCGGTCGCCGAAGCCAGGGGCCTTCACGGCCACGACCTTCAGGATGCCGCGGATGGTGTTGACGACGAGGGTCGCCAGCGCTTCGCCTTCGACTTCTTCCGCAATGATCAGCAGCGGACGGCCAGCCTTGGCGACTTGCTCCAGGGTGGGCAGCAGGTCACGGATGTTGCTGACCTTTTTGTCGTAGAGCAGGACGAAGGGGTTGTCGAGCAGGGCGGCCTGCTTCTCGGGGTTGTTGATGAAGTAGGGCGACAGGTAGCCGCGGTCGAACTGCATGCCTTCGACGACTTCGAGTTCGCTGTCGAGCGACTTGCCGTCTTCGACGGTGATCACGCCTTCCTTGCCGACCTTGTCCATCGCGTCGGCGATGATCTTGCCGATCGACTCATCGCTGTTGGCCGAGATCGAGCCGACTTGCGCGATTTCCTTGCTGGTGGTGGTGGCCTTCGAAGCCTTCTTCAGCTGCTCGACCAGGGCGGTGACCGCCTTGTCGATGCCGCGCTTCAGGTCCATCGGGTTCATGCCGGCGGCCACGTACTTCATGCCTTCGCGCACGATGGCCTGGGCCAGCACGGTGGCGGTGGTGGTGCCGTCACCGGCGTTGTCGCTGGTCTTGGAAGCGACTTCCTTGACCATCTGGGCGCCCATGTTCTGGAGCTTGTCCTTCAGCTCGATTTCCTTGGCGACCGACACACCGTCCTTGGTCACGGTGGGGGCGCCGAACGAGCGCTCGAGCACCACGTTGCGGCCTTTGGGGCCCAGGGTCACCTTGACGGCGTTGGCGAGGATGTTCACGCCTTCGACCATGCGGGCACGGGCTTCACCGCCGAAGACCACGTCTTTTGCTGCCATGTTTGTATCTCTCCGAATTCAGTTGATTGGAAGGTGCAGGGAGAAGTGATTACTTCTCGACCACGGCGAAGAGGTCTTCTTCGCGCATCACCAGGAGCTCATCGCCGTCGACCTTGACGGTCTGGCCGCTGTACTTGCCGAACAGGACGCGGTCGCCCACCTTGATGTTCAGGGCCACGAAGTCGCCCTTGTCGTTGCGCTTGCCGGGGCCGACAGCCAGCACTTCACCCTGGTCGGGTTTCTCGGCGGCGTTGTCGGGGATCACGATGCCCGAGGCGGTCTTGGTTTCGTTTTCCAGGCGCTTGACGATCACGCGATCGTGCAACGGACGAAGTTTCATAGCATCTCCTTGAGGACTCAAAGCCGAGTTCTGAATGGGATGAGCACGCAAGTTTGTGCTCATGTACTTTGCTGAAAGCCATGCCGCAAACCGGGCTGGCAATCTGGTTAGCACTCAGCGCCGCCGAGTGCTAGCAGCGGAATTATAGGGGTGCGCGGAGCGCTTTCAAGAGGGTGGCGCCGCTGTCGGAGTTCGTTGACTCTCGAATTTTCGCCACTGACTTCTGAACTCGCCTAACTACAGCGTTGAGACTGGGCGTTGCTGGTGTTGCCTTCGGGTTACCCGAGGAATACGATACTGTACATTTAAACAGTATCGACGGTGGTCATGAACGACGTTCACTTGCCACTTTGTTCGCCTTGCGTAGCCGTCTCGGCAAGCCGCTTCAGCATGGGAACGAAGCGCGGCGTCCAAGTACGCGTGAGTCGCCGTGGAGTCTCGTCCGCACAGATGAGCGTGCTGGCAAGTGTGTGTACCTGAGTCAATGCGTTCTGTGTGCCAAGAGGCTCGGCGACGCACCCGCCGTCAACATTCTCGAACTCAGGAACGTGTCGGAGGTGGTGTCGCTCCAGCTAGGCCACGGGCGCGCCCTGCTGGCAGCGCTCTACTGCAATGGCGCGGTCATCAATGGGCAGGCTCGCCCCATCTCGGCGGTTCGACAGATCGAAGCCCTGGGGCTGCTACGGAATGGCCGCGCTGCGCCACTCGCCGACTGGTGGCGAGAAAGGCATCACCGGGAGTCTTGGGGGGATGGCGAGGCGCTTTGAAGTCCAGCGGCGCCTCGCCAAGCAGGCTAGAGCTGCTGCCAGTGCGCGCGATCTCTTCGCAGGCGGCGGAAATGTCGGCCATGCGGCGCGTCGATGCGTTGGCGCCGCCGCCACCACCGCGCCACGGAACATGTCGATCGGTTGGAGGTCGAGTGATACAGTGACAGCGCTCTGGCAATAGGCGGCTTGCACGTCTACTCCGTCACTCTGTCACTCTGTGATTTAGCTAACCTATTGTTCGCAATATGTTGGCCATGCTGTTTTGGTAAAAGGTTCCATGCGCATCGCGCTAGGCAAGCCAGAGCGAGTAATACGGAGGGTATTTGATGAACAAGTTTCGCAACTACCGCCTAGTTCTCGCGTGCATTAACTTCGTGAGCGCAGCAATGCGCCTCGTAGCTGCACTCGTGAACATGGCTTCTAACTATCATGGTCGCCCCGCCGTCTTGGTCTAACCGCTTTGAACTCAAAGCGGGCAGATGGGTCTTTGAGCCGACGACCGAAGCCCGAGCCAAGGGCCTTCTGATAAAGGCGGCAATCCAAGAGGTATGGAAGCCGCCAAAGTTTTTCTACCACCTGCGATCAGGCGGGCATGTCGCAGCACTTCGGGCTCACCTTGACGCCACCGTCTTTGCACGAGTCGATATTGAAGATTTTTTCGGCAGTGTGAATCGTTCGCGGGTGACGAGAAGCCTGAAGTCCCGGTTTAGCTATTTGCGAGCGCGTGAGATGGCCCGAGACAGCGTGGTTAACCATCCGACTGCCATTCCACAGCGATTCATCTTGCCCTACGGCTTTGTGCAGTCGCCTCTTCTTGCTTCGCTTGCGCTCTTTGATAGCGCGCTCGGAACTCTGCTCTGTCGCTTTGCAAAGACGTCTGGCCTGAATGTCAGCGTGTATGTTGACGACATCATTATTTCGGGCACAGATGCGCTGCTTCTTCAGGACTGCCTCGCGCAAGTTGAGGTGACTGCCGCCAAATCAGGATTCTCATTGAACGCTGCGAAGACCATGGGACCTTCGGCGAGCATTACCGCTTTCAACATCGACCTCGCTCATTCCGACATGCAGGTTGAATCAGCCCGGTATAACGAATTCGTTGAAGCGTTCGCTGCAACAAGCAATCCTGCTCAACAGGCCGGGATTGCTTGGTACGTTCATTCCGTGAATACGAACCAGGCGAAGGCATTTCTTGAAGCGCTTCCATAGAAATTTGGATGGAAACACACGACTTCCCGAAGGACACCATCTGGCGCGACTTGTCCAATGAGGTTGCTGGCGCTGAAGAGCAGGTCAACGCCGTCGTTGCGGCGGTCAAGCTTTATGGGTACAGCGACGGTCGACGTGCCGCCTTAGAAGACGCGGAGGATAGGCTTCGCGATGCCGAGGAAAAGCTCGCCGAACGAGAGGCGACTATCTCGCACAAGGATTGGGCAACGTGGTGACTGGCCGTGGATCCTGCGGGTGGAGTTGCTCAACGCAGCAAGATTTCAGGGACTACGGCTTCAGTCGCATTAAGTTCAGAGGTGAGCGGCGCTGCATCAGGCGCCAACCGGTATGACGAGCCAAAGCCTCTCCTCGAGCCAGCATGTGGAGAGCTCGATGCTCACCGAGGCCTTTGCAGTCGTGAATCAGAAAGCGGTGCTACGCCGTTCGCCGACTGGTGGCAAGAAAGATGTGGCGCCCACTCGGCCGGAAATGATGAGGCGCCACGATTGCGCGTGGCGCCGCTAGTCCGGCTAGAGCTGCTGCCAGTGCGCAGCAATCTCTTCGCAGGCGGCGGCAATGTCAGCCATACGCCGCGTCGATGCGTTGGGCGCCGCCACCACCGCGCCCCGGAACACGTCGATCGACAGGCAGTGGCTGGGCATCGGCTTGTGGTTCCGCGGGCCATGAAGGGTCAACCACTGGTGCAGCAGGGTAGCGACATACTCACCGCCCTTTTGCTCAAGTGCGAGGTCGGCGGACTTGGGGTAGTGGAACTTGAGCGCCCCGACGCAGGGAACGCCCCGATGCTCGAATCGCAGCAGGAAATGGGGGGCGACCGAAATGTTCAGGCCCTTGATCTGCAGCTGGGGCGGGTGTTCTTGCCCCGGGGTGTACGCAATACCGTCCTTGGGCAGCTTGTGCGCCAAGCCGAGGATGGCTTCAAGGGCTTCGGCCGTTCTGCGCCGGTCGTCTATGGCCCAGGTGGTCCCACTGGTGTCCGACTTCAACCGGACAACCGCGCGGTCCAGCTCGGTCTGATCGCCGCCGCCGGCGAAGAAAGCGGCCAGCGGCTCGTCTGCCAGGCGATAAAGGGGCACCACGGCCTGGCTGGGTTGTTTTTGGTCGAGGATGATTCGGCGGCGCCGAGTCGGGCTGGTCGTGACGAGGTATTCGCCCAGCTTGTTGGCGGAAATGCGTGGCATAGCAACAGTCTTAGCCTTTCGGGAAAGCTAGAAGACTCTGTTTGCCCAGCCGCTGCATATAATTCCAAGGCTTGACTCGGAGGTCTGCAAAGGCCCCATCCCCTAGAGCCGAATGGTTCTGGGCGCAACACGCCAAGGTTCCAGCCTTGGCGTTTTGCGTTGGGCGAGCCATTCTACTGAGACCGATCCGAGGTCTTTGTGGACAAGCATGGCGAAATTCAGTGGACAACCTGTTTCTATCCCCCTCAATTCCCCACCTAAGTTCGCTTCAGCAGCCAGGAATAGATTTTTCCGGATTGGCTGCGTAAAAAGTAGCCGCTGTGGGCGGTGACGTCCTGTGACGCATCGAGTTCGAAACGAAGCGGCGCAGAATGCCTTGAATTCGAGAGTAAGCGGCACCGGCGTTCGGGGCGCCAAGGCAGCGGACACGCTAAGTGGTTGCGGCCCCTTGGCTGCGAATTCAGGAGCTAGCGGCTATCTACAGCCGCCTTCAGTGGGCGTCGTCTGACGCGTCGCCCGCCGATTCACCGGGCGCGGGCGGCTTGGCGGGCACGCGGTAGCTTTCGCTGGCCCAGGCGCCGAAGTCGACGTTCTTGCAGCGTTCGCTGCAAAACGGCCTGAAGGCGTTCTCGGGGGCATAGACGCTTTCGCCCCCGCAGGTGGGGCAGGTGACGATGCGGCGTTTCGCCGGCGGGGGCGTCGGGGTGGAACTCATCTCGAACCTCAGGAGCAGAGTGTGAGTTCGAAACTGGTGTCGACGCCCGCGGGCTTCAAGCGGCCTTCGGCGTCCTGCCGCATGAGGCGCACGAGCACCATCAGGCGATGGCCGCTGATCTCCGGGATCAGCTGGGCCGCCGGGTCGATGCGCAGGCGCAGCAAGTTGAACACGCGGCCCGCGGGGAGGCTTTGCTGAAACTGGCCGCCCTGGGTGACGACTTTGTGCGGCGTGCCCGCGTCGCGCAGCAGGCTCAGCAGGACCTTCAACGCCTCTGCAAGTGGCATGAGCGTCGTGACCCACTGCTTGAGGTCGGCACGGCGCCGGGCCGGTTCCTGCTGCTGCCATGCGTAGTAGGCGGGCAGGTCGAACTCGCAAGTTCCGCCAGGGATGCTGATGCGACTGCGCACGCTCATCAGCCATTCGTTGCTGGTCAGCGCGTGGCCAGCCTTGCCGGGGAGCTGATTGAGGCCGTTGAAGGCGTGGTCGATGGTCGCAATGACCTTGTCGAGGCGATCATCGGAGATCGACGGGTTCCCGCGGAAGCTGTTGAGCTGGCTCTTCTGCCGTTCGAGGTCTTTCAGCAGATCGGACTTGAGGTCGGCACGCGAGGCGACGTCCATGATCTCGAAGAGCGTGGCCAGCGCGTAGTGGTGATCGACGGTCTCGTCACGCGGCATCAGGCGGCCCAGGCGGTCGAACAGGTGTTCGAGCCGCAGCATGGTGCGGATGCTTTCGTTGAAGGGGTACTCGTAGAGGATCAAGTTGGACGCGCTCCGCTCGACCCGCGGGATTGTTCCACAGGGCTCCACTGCGCCAGCAGCAAGTCCACTTGCGCCGCAAGTTCGTCGAGGGTGAGGCCGTCGTTGTGAATGACCGCATCGGCGCAGGCTCGGCGCCGTTCACGGCTGGCCTGCTGGGAGATGACCGCGAGCACCGCGTCGCGTGACCAGCCGGAGCGGTTCATCACGCGGGTGACCTGCGTTTCGATGGCGCAGTCAACGACCAGCACACGGTCGACACGGGTGCGCCAGTGTGATGACTCGACCAGGAGGGGGACGTCGAAAACGGTGGTCTTCCCTGCTGCGGCCAGAGCCTGGCGATTGCATTCGAGGCCGATCATCGGGTGCAGGATCGCTTCGAGGCGACCCTTCGCTTGTGCATCGGTGAAGACCAGTTCACGCATGCGCGCGCGGTCGAGGGCGCCGGAAGCATCGATGGCGCTGTCGCCGAATTCGGCGCGAATGGCCTCGATGGCGGCGCCACCGGGTGAGGCGAGCGACCGGGCGATGGCGTCGGTGTCGATCAACACCGCGCCGCGTGCAACGAGGGCCCGGGCGACGGTGCTCTTGCCGCTGCCGATGCCGCCTGTCAGGCCGATGTGCAAGCCACGCCGGGTGTGCATCTCACGTGCCTGCCGGTGAGCGGTGCCCTCAGGCCCAGCCCAGCCACCCGAGCACCCGCTGCGGGCCGGCCAGCATCACCGCGATGCCGCCGCCTGCTAGAAAGGGCCCGAACGGCACGTAGCGCCCCTCGCGCAGGCCGCTTGAGAGCTTCATGCCGATGCCGACGATGGCGCCGATGACCGAAGCGCTGAGCACGATCGGCAGGATCATCTGCCAACCCAGCCATGCACCCAGGGCCGCGAGCAGCTTGAAATCCCCGTAGCCCATGCCCTCCTTGCCGGTGGTGAGCTTGAAGAGCCAGTAGACGGACCACAGCGAGAGGTAGCCTGCGATGGCACCCCACACGGCGTGCGGCAGCGGGACGGTCAACCCAAGCAGGCTGCACAGCAACCCGGCCCACAACAGAGGGTAGGTGAGGACGTCGGGCAGCAGCGTCGTGTCCCAGTCGATGCCGGACAAGGCGACGAGAACCGCCACAGCGGCGCACCACGCGAGCGCCGTGAGCGTCGGGCCGAATCGCCAGGCGACCGCCGCGAAGAGCGCTGCGGTGAGGCATTCGACGAAGGGGTAGCGTGGGGAGATGCTTGTCTTGCAGGCGGCGCAGCGGCCTTTCAAGACGAGGTAGCTCAGCACCGGAAGGTTCTCGTACCAGGCGATCTGGTGGCCGCATGCCGGGCAGCGTGAGCGAGGGTGGGTCAGCTTGAGGGCCGGCTGTGCTGCCAATGCCTCGGTAAGCGATTTCCCGAAATGCTCCTTTTCGGATGGAGCCTTCGCGCCAAAGACTCGCTGATAGGCCTCCGGATCAGTGAGCTGGTCGGCGATGTCGCGCCACCAGCTTCGATCCAGCATGATCGGCAGCCGGTGGATGACGACGTTCAGAAAGCTGCCGATGCACAGGCCCAGGAGCCCGAGCACCCATGGCGAAAGGATGAGTCCAGCGTCGAAAGCAGGGGCGGTCACGCCGTCAGACCACTGCACCGAGCTTGAAGATGGGCAGGTACATGGACACCACGATCCCGCCAATTAAAGCGCCCAGGATGACGATGATGAAGGGCTCCATCAGCGACGACAGACCTTTGACGGCCTCATCGACTTCATCCTCGTAGAACTCTGCGGCCTTGCCCAGCATGGCATCCAGCGAACCGGATTCCTCGCCAATTGCGCACATCTGGATCACCATGGTGGGGAACACGCCAGTGGTTTGCATCGATGCCGTCAGGCTGGCGCCGGTGGACACGTCCTTTTGGATCTGGTCAGTCGCATCCTTGAAGACGGCGTTGCCGGAAGCGCCTCCAACGGAATCCAGCGCCTCCACCAGTGGAACGCCGGCCGCGAACATCGTGGAGAGCGTTCGGGTCCAACGGGCCACCGAGGATTTGTTGACCAAGTCGCCGAACACCGGGACCTTCAGCAGAAGACGATCCATGGTGCGCTGCATCTTCTCAGAACGTTTCCAGGACTCGAGGAAGAAGTAGATGCCACCGCCCAGGAAACCGAAGATGGCCCACCAGTACTTGGTAAATATTTCCGACATGCCGATCACGAACAGCGTTGGAGCTGGCAGATCTGCGCCGAAAGACTTGAAGACGTCCTTGAACACGGGAATCACGAACAGCATGATGATCGCCAGCACGACGAAGGCCACGACCATCACGGCCACCGGATAGATCAAGGCGGACTTGATCTTGTTCTTGATGGCCATCGTCTTCTCTTGATAGATGGCCAAGCGATCCAGCAGCGTGTCGAGAATACCGCCAGCTTCGCCAGCCTCGACGAGGTTGCAGTACAGCGCGTCGAAGTACAGCGGATGCTTGCGGAACGCCGACGACAGGCTCGTGCCGGTCTCGACATCGCTGCGGATGTCGATGAGCAGCTTGGTCAACTTCGCGTTGGTGCTGCCCCGTGCGACGATGTCGAAGGCCTGCAGGAGCGGTACACCCGCACGCATCATGGTCGACAGCTGGCGCGTGAAGATGGCGATGTCCTTCTGCTTGATCGCCTTGCCGCCGGTCGTGCGGCGCTTCTTGACCTTGGTGATCAGGATTCCCTGGCGGCGCAGGCTTGCGCTGACCATCGCCTCACCGCCCGCGCGGATCTCACCACGGACCACCTTGCCGTTCTTGTCCTTGCCTTCCCATTCGAAGACAAATTCCTTGACGTTGCGTGCCGCGGTTGCTGCTGCAGTTGCCATGGTTCTTGCGAGGAGACTTCAGTCCTCGTCCCTTTGAAAAGTGATCGGTTGCCGAAAGCGTGACGCGTGCGGCTTATTCGTTGGTCACTGAGATGACCTCTTCGAGTGTCGTGAAGCCTGCGCGCACCTTGACCAGCCCGGACTGTCGCAGATCGCGAACGCCGTCACTCGCAGCTTGTTGCGCAATGTCCATCGCAGTTCCTTCTGACAGGATGATGCGCTGAATTTCTTCACTGACCGGCATCACTTGGTAAATGCCGACCCGACCCTTGTAGCCGTTGCTACAGGCTGAACACCCGACCGCGCGATAGGGTCGCCAGCTGCCATCCAACGCATCTTCCGTGTAGCCCGCTTTGAGCAACGCTTCGCGAGGGTATTCGGCCGGTGCCTTGCACGCCTCGCACAGGCGCCTGGCCAGGCGCTGCGCTGTGATCAGAAGCACGCTGGATGCAATGTTGAACGGTGCCACGCCCATGTTCAGCAAGCGGGTCAGGGTCGTCGGAGCGTCGTTGGTATGCAACGTCGACATCACCATGTGTCCAGTTTGTGCCGCCTTGATCGCGATGTCGGCGGTCTCAAGGTCACGAATTTCGCCGACCATGATGATGTCCGGATCCTGGCGCAAAAAGGACTTCAAGGCAGCCGAGAAGGTCAAACCGGCCTTGTCGTTGACGTTCACCTGGTTAATACCAGGCAGGTTGATTTCCGCCGGATCTTCGACCGTCGAAATGTTGACACCAGGCTGGTTGAGGATGTTGAGGCAGGTATAGAGCGAAACGGTCTTGCCGCTGCCGGTCGGGCCCGTCACGAGAATCATGCCGTAGGGCCGTGAAATGCACGCCAGCAGCCGCTCTTTCTCGATCTTTTCGTAACCCAGCGCTTCGATGCCAAGTTTCGCGCTCGACGGATCCAGGATACGGATGACGATCTTCTCGCCAAAGAGGGTGGGCAGGGTGCTGACGCGGAAGTCGATCGCCTTGTTGCCGAACTTCAGCTTCATGCGCCCGTCTTGAGGGACGCGTTTCTCCGCAATGTCGAGCCTCGAGATCACTTTGATGCGTGAGGCCAACTTGTCCTTGATGGCGATCGGTGGCTGGGTGATCTCGCGCAGTTCACCGTCAATACGAAAGCGAACGCGATAGTGATACTCGTAGGGCTCGAAATGCAGGTCGGACGCGCGGGCATTGATCGCATCGATCAGCATCTTCTGCAGGAAGCGCACGACAGGTGCATCTTCGACGTCCGCCGTGACCTCTTGGGTTTCGGTGCTCGCGGTGACGTCGTCATCGGATACGTCGAACTCGAAATCCCCGCCGACGATGTTATCGAGGGACTCGGTGGCACTGACCCCTGCGCCCTCCAGGATCTTCGAAAGTTTGTCGTGCTCGACGATGACCCACTCAGGGGACAGTTGAGTGGCGAACTTGATGCGTTCGCCGGCTTCCTGATCCGTCGGGTCGGCACCGCCGATGAAGAGGCGGTTGCCGCGCTTTCCCAGAACCACGATCTGGTACTGCGCAGCCAACTTCGCATCGATGATCGCGCGTGGAAGGCGCTGCGGATCGACCGCATTGAGGTCCAGCAGCGGCAGGGCCAGAGCACTGGAAAGGGTATGCGCAAGCTCAGCCGGGGTCAGCGCGCCCGCAGCCAGGACTGCCGACAAAAAGCTGGACTTCTTCTCCTTGGACGACTTGACGAGGTCTTCTGCGGCCTTGGCATTCAGCTTGCCCGCATGCACAAGCACCCGCGCGACACCAGACAGTGCGGATTGAGGAGCTTCGGCAAGGGTATCCACAAGTAGAGGTGTGCGTTACGTCACGATGGCAACATCAATTGATGATCGCCGATCTACCTGGGGCTGTAAACCTGAGTGCTACGAAGCTGCGGCAAGAAGTCACGAGTCGCTGCGATGAGCGCTGCAACAATTTGCTTCCGAGCCGTGAGATCTGGTCGGGGTGAGAGGATTCGAACCTCCGGCCTCTACGTCCCGAACGTAGCGCTCTACCAGGCTAAGCTACACCCCGAAGAAAGGGCCTCGAGAAGGCCCACTTGGTTCGGTCGGATCAAGACGAACGCTCAACCGACCGAGCACAAAATTCTAGCAGAGCTTCTCGGTAGTTCGTCTTGGGCAGTGACGACAAGTTGAGGCGCGCCTTCTCTGCTTCTGAACGTGCGGCGTCCCGCGTCGCGTCGAGCGCTCCTGTTGCGCGAACGATTGCCACGATCTGTGGCAAACGGCTTACCTCTCCTTGCTCGATTGCATGGCGGATAAGGAGTCGGTCTGTGTCAGAAGCCCGTTCCATGGCAATCAACAACGGGAGAGTCGGCTTGCCCTCGCGCAGATCGTCGCCGACGTTTTTGCCAAGTTCGCTGGTGGAGCCCTCGTAGTCGAGCAGATCGTCGACCAGTTGGAATGCGGTGCCGAGATGGCGCCCATATGCGGCACAAGCTTCTTCGGTTGTGGGATCTGCGTCGGCGAGAACGGCGCCGAGCCGCGCACTGGCCTCAAACAACTTGGCCGTCTTGAAGCGAATGACCTTGAGGTAGTCGTCCACCGCAAGATCCGGGTCGTGCATGTTCATCAGTTGCAGGACTTCCCCTTCTGCAATGATATTGGTGGCATCCGCCAGGACGTCCAGCACGCGCAGACGATCGACCGACACCATCATCTGGAACGCCCTCGAATAGAGGAAGTCACCCACCAAAACGCTGGCAGAGTTGCCGAACAGCGCATTGGCGGTTGCGCGCCCCCGGCGCAGCGCGGATTCGTCGACCACGTCGTCATGCAACAAGGTTGCCGTGTGGATGAACTCGACCACGGCGGCCAGTTCAAACCGCTCCCTCCCGCAGAATCCCAGTGCGTTGGCGAAGAGCAACACCAACATGGGGCGGATGCGCTTGCCTCCCGCGCTGATGATGTAGTGAGAGATCTGGTTGACGAGCACAACGTCCGAGGCCAGCCGCTGCTGGATGACCTCGTCGACCTCTTTCATCTCGGGCGCCATCAGGCGGATGGGGTCGGTGACCGGAGTCGAAGCGGTTAGAAGATTGGGTTGCACAGCGGCGCTCAGAATGTGCCGCGATTATAGAAAGACCGCTTTGTCGGCCGGCCGCCGGCTTGCGCGTTGCTACTGCCTGCCTTCGATGTCACGCCGAGTCGATGACCGCCCCGGAAAGTGGTACACTAGAAGGCTTCACGTTTTGCGTGAGGTGCCCTGCGTTGTGTGCCGGGCAATTCATGAAAGGGCTGATATGTACGCGGTCATAAAAACCGGCGGCAAACAATACAAGGTTGCTGCGGGCGAAAAGATCAAGGTAGAACAGATTGCTGCGGACGTTGGCCAAGAGATCACGATCGACCAAGTTCTTGCAGTCGGCAGCGGCGCGGATCTGAAGGTCGGGACTCCCTTGGTTTCCGGCGCGAGCGTCAAGGCCACCGTTGTGGCACAAGGCAAACACGACAAGGTGCGCATCTTCAAGATGCGTCGCCGCAAGCACTATCAAAAGCGGCAAGGTCATCGCCAGACCTTCACCGAGCTTGAGATCAGTGCAGTGAACGCCTGAAAGGAGTCGAACCATGGCACAGAAAAAAGGCGGCGGTTCCACCCGGAACGGCCGTGATTCCCAGCCGAAGATGCTCGGCGTCAAGGTGTTTGGGGGCCAAGCGGTTCCGGCCGGCTCGATCATCGTTCGTCAGCGCGGCACCAAGTTCCACGCCGGCGCGAACGTTGGCACCGGCAAGGACCATACGCTTTTCGCGCTGGTCGATGGCGAGGTCAGCTTCGCCGTCAAAGGCCCGCGCAACCGCCAGACGGTGAGCGTGAAAGAGTTGGGCTGAGACCTCTCCGTCAGGCTAGGCTCACATGAGCCCCGGTTCGCCGGGGCTTTTGTTTTTGCGCAACTTTGCGCCCGTCGCAGCGCTCCGTTACCTTCGGTGCCTGTGTAGATAGACCGAGATCGTTCAGTCATGAAATTCGTTGACGAAGCCACCATCGACGTGGCGGCCGGCAATGGCGGCAATGGCTGCATGAGCTTCCGCCGAGAGAAGTTCCTCCCCTTCGGCGGGCCGAATGGCGGTGACGGAGGACGTGGCGGCAGCGTTTTCGCCGTTGGCGATCGCAACCTCAACACGCTGATCGACTTTCGTTACGCGCGTCGTCACGAGGCTCGTAACGGGGAAAACGGTCGAGGATCCGACCAATACGGCGCCGCAGCAGAAGACATCGTGCTGCGCATGCCAATGGGCACCATCATCACCGACCTCGACACGGGGAACGTGATCGCCGAGTTGCTGGTGCCGGACGAAAAGGTCCTGTTGGCCAAAGGCGGCGACGGCGGCTTCGGCAACCTTCATTTCAAGACCAGCACCAACCGCGCCCCGCGACAAAAGACGCCCGGCTGGCCCGGCGAGCATCGCAAGCTCAAGCTCGAGTTGCGGGTGCTGGCGGACGTGGGCCTCTTGGGCATGCCGAACGCCGGCAAGTCGACGCTGATTGCGGCCGTCTCCAACGCGCGGCCCAAGATTGCCGACTACCCGTTCACCACCCTGCATCCCAACCTCGGCGTGGTGCGAGTGGCCGCTGAGCAAAGCTTCGTGGTGGCCGATGTGCCGGGGTTGATCGAAGGAGCGTCGGAAGGTGCGGGTCTTGGCCACCTGTTCCTTCGCCATTTGCAGCGCACGCACCTGCTGCTGCACGTGGTCGACATGGCTCCCTTCGATGACAGCATCGACCCGGTTGCTCAGGCCAAGAGCATCGTGGCCGAACTCAAGAAGTACGACCAAGCGCTCTACGAGAAGCCACGCTGGCTGGTGCTCAACAAGCTCGACATGGTGCCCACCGAAGAGCGCGAGCAGCGGGTCAAGGACTTCGTGAAGCGCTTCAAGTGGAAGGGTCCGGTATTCCAGATCTCTGCCTTGACGCGTGAAGGTTGCGAGCATCTGGTGCAGGCTGTCTATCAGCATGTGTCCAAGCTGAAGAACGTGGTGCCGGACGATCCGGACCCACGTTTCGCCGATCCCACGCGCGACCTCGAGCCATCGCCATGACAGACGCCCTGAAGAACGCCAAGCGCATCGTCATCAAGGTCGGCTCCAGTCTGGTGACCAACGAAGGTCGCGGTCTGGATGCGCAGGCCATCGGCAACTGGTGCCGTCAGATGGCCGCGCTCGCGGCCCAGGGGCGCGAAGTGGTGATGGTGTCCAGCGGTGCGGTCGCCGAAGGCATGAAGCGCCTGGGCTGGTCTGCGCGCCCCAAGGAGATCCACGAGTTGCAGGCGGCGGCGGCCGTTGGGCAGATGGGACTGGCCCAGATCTACGAAACCCAGCTGCGCCACTACGACATGGGCAGTGCGCAGGTGCTGCTCACGCATGCCGACCTCGCCGACCGCGAGCGCTACCTCAATGCACGTTCGACGTTGCTGACGCTGCTGCGCTTGAAGGTCGTGCCGGTCATCAACGAGAACGACACGGTCGTCAACGACGAGATCAAGTTCGGCGACAACGACACCCTGGGCGCACTGGTGGCCAACCTCGTAGAGGCTGATGCACTGATCATCCTCACCGACCAAAAGGGCCTGTATTCGGCCGACCCGCGCAAAGACCCCAACGCGCGCTTCATCCATGAGGCTGAAGCCGGCACGCCGGAGCTTGAGCGAATGGCCGGAGGTGCGGGTTCGAGCATCGGACGCGGTGGCATGATCACCAAGGTGCTCGCCGCCAAACGGGCCGCGAGCAGTGGTGCGTCGACCGTCATCGCATGGGGGCGTGAGCCCGATGTGCTGGTGCGTCTCGCTGCTGGTGAAGCCATTGGCACCGCGCTCACGGCATCAACCGCCAAGCTGGCGGCGCGCAAGCAATGGATGGCCGACCACCTGCAATTCCGCGGTGCTGTCGTGATCGACGATGGTGCGGTCGCCAAGCTGCGCGATGAGGGCAAGAGCCTGTTGCCGATCGGCATGGTCGAGGTGCAGGGTGAGTTCGTGCGGGGCGACGTAATCGCCGTGCGCGACAAGTCGGGAAACGAGGTCGCCCGCGGCTTGGCGAACTACGCCAGCTCAGAAGCCCGCCTGATCGCACGCAAGCCGTCGAGCGAGTTCGAGCGTCTGCTCGGGTTCACCGGCGAACCCGAGATGATCCACCGCGACAACCTGGTCCTGGCCTGAACGTCAGGAAGACGCCGGCTCCGGCGGCCCGTTCTCGTCGAGTGGTGCCGTGTTGGTATTGCCCGCATCGTCGCGATGATGCGGGCGCATGCCCGAGCGCAAGTAGCGGTTGTGGTGGTTGTTGCGAGGCAGAAAACGCGCAAGCTCCGTCAACGCCATCTGATAGACGTCGCGCTTGAACTCGATCACCAGATCGAGCGGCACCCAATAGTCGTTCCAGCGCCAGGCGTCGAATTCGGGGTGATCGGTGGCGCGCAGGTTCATGTCGCTGTCGCGGCCCATCAGCTGCAACAGGAACCAGATCTGCTTCTGCCCGCGATAGTGCCCGCGGGCGTCGCGGCGGATGAAGTGCTCCGGGACTTCGTAGCGAAGCCAGTCGCGGGTGCGTGCAACGATGCGAACGTGCTCGGGCGTCAGCCCCACTTCTTCGTGGAGCTCGCGGAACATCGCCTGCTCAGGCGTCTCGCCGTATTTGATGCCCCCTTGCGGGAACTGCCAGGAGTGGGTGCGGATGCGCTTGCCCCAGAAAACCTGGTTCTTCGTATTGAGCAGGATGATGCCGACGTTGGGTCTGAACCCTTCTCGGTCGAGCATAATCAACCTCAAATTCTTTAATTGAATTCATTATTGCACTGGCGTTGCGGGAAGTGACCCCGCGGGTTTCCCCAGCCCTGCCGTGCAAACCTCTCCTTCTCCCCCGGTTCTCCCCGCTCATGAAAGCTTCTCAGTTTTTCATTTCCACGCTCAAGGAAGCGCCCGCCGACGCCGAGGTCACGAGCCACAAGCTGATGATGCGCGCCGGCCTGATCAAACGGCTTGGCGCGGGTATCTACAACTACATGCCGATGGGTTTGCGGGTCATCCGCAAAGTGGAAAACATCATCCGCGAGGAAATGAACCGGGCCGGTGCCGTCGAGCTTCTGATGCCGGTCGTGCAACCCGCCGAGTTGTGGGAAGAAACCGGCCGCTTCCAGAAGATGGGCCCCGAGCTGCTGCGGGTGAAAGACCGGCATGAGCGCGACTTCATCATCCAGCCGACCTCCGAAGAGGTCATCACCGACATCGCTCGCCAGGAGCTGCGCAGCTACCGCATGCTGCCGAAGAATTTTTATCACATCCAGACGAAGTTCCGCGACGAGCGCCGCCCGCGCTTCGGCGTGATGCGCGGGCGCGAGTTCACGATGAAGGACGCGTATTCCTTCGACCGGGACGTCGAAGCCGCGGGCAAGAGCTATGAGGCTATGTACGCCGCCTACGTGCGCATCTTCGAGCGCATGGGCCTGGTCTTCCGCGCTGTGGCCGCCGACACCGGGGCCATCGGCGGAGACCGATCGCATGAATTCCAGGTGATTGCCGACACCGGCGAAGACGCCATCGCCTACTGCCCCGATTCCGACTACGCCGCCAACGTCGAACTGGCCGAAGCCCTGCCGCTGATCGCTCAGCGCGGTGCGGCGACGCAGGCGCTGACGAAGACGCCGACGCCGGGCAAGAGCACCTGCGAAGACGTGGCCGCGCTGCTCAAGCTCCCACTCTCGCAAACGGTGAAATCGCTGGTGCTTGCCACCGACGAGAAGAACGAGCACGGCGAAACGCTGAAGACCACCGTCTGGCTGCTGCTGGTACGCGGCGACCACAGCCTCAACGAGGTGAAGGCCGGCAAGATCGAGGGCCTGAAGGAAGGTTATCGCTTTGCGACGGCCGCCGAGATCGACGATCACTTCGGCTGCAAGCCCGGCTACCTGGGGCCGATCGGCCTGAAGAAGCCGGTGCGCGTGATCGCCGACCGCACGGTGGCCGCGATGAGTGACTTCGTTTGCGGGGCCAACGAAGCGGACTTCCACTACACCGGCGCCAACTGGGGCCGCGATCTGCCCGAGCCCGCTGTGGTGGCCGACATCCGCAACGTGGTCGAAGGCGACCCCTCGCCCGACGGCAAGGGCAAGCTCGCCATGCAGCGCGGCATCGAGGTCGGCCACGTGTTCTACCTTGGCACCAAGTATTCGAAGGCGATGAACGCCAGCTACCTCGACGAGAACGGCAAGCCGCAACTGCTCGAGATGGGCTGCTACGGCATCGGCGTCACGCGCCTGCTGGGTGCTGCCATCGAGCAAAGCCACGATGAGCGCGGAATCGTCTGGCCGGTGTCGATGGCGCCGTTCAGCGTGGTGCTTTGCCCCATCGGCTACGACCGCTCGGCCGAGGTCAAGGCCGCCGCCGATCGTCTGCACGACGAACTGCAAGCGCAGGGTGTCGATGTGATGCTCGACGACCGCGGCGAGCGCCCGGGCGCGATGTTTGCCGACTGGGAACTGATCGGCGTGCCGCATCGCGTGGTGCTGTCCGACCGTGGCCTGAAGGAAGGCAAGGTGGAATACCAGGGCCGTCGCGACGCGCAGGCCACGGTTGTCGCGGCCGCCGATGTGGGTGCCTTCTTGAAAGGCCGGCTCGCGGCATGAGCGTGACGCATGGGCTGTGCCGGCGGCAGCTGCTCGCCGCAGCAGCCTTGCCGGCACTGGCGCTCATTCCTCCCGTGGCGCGGGCCGGCGCGCAGGTCGAGGAGCCGATGGCCGACGCCGTGCGCTCCGCCTTGTCGGCGGCGATCGCCAACAGCGCGCCGCCCAAGCCGGTGTTCGACAACATCGAAGATCGTCTTGCCTACCTGAAGTGGCTGGGCGAGATGAGCAACCGGCTGAAGAAGCGCAAGGCCGAGCATGTGGCGCGCGTCGAGTTTCTGGAGACCGTCTGGTACGAGAGCATCCGCGCGGGCCTCGAGGCGTCGTTGGTGCTCGGCGTGATCCAGGTCGAAAGCGGCTTTCGAAAGTACGCGATCAGCCGCGTTGGCGCACGCGGCTACATGCAGGTGATGCCCTTCTGGGCGCGGCTGATCGGTGACGGCGACGCGGCGCGCCTCTTCCACATGCAGACCAACCTGCGATTCGGCTGCGTGATCCTGCGCCACTATCTCGACCGCGAGCGCGGCGACCTCTACATGGCGCTTGGCCGCTACAACGGCAGCCGCGGGCGGCCGGAGTATCCGAACCTCGTCTTCGGCGCCCGCAAGGCCTGGGCCTTCAAGCCGGCCTGACGCCGCCGCTCAAAGCCCGGCCCACGCCTTGGGTTGCGCTTCGGTGACGCCGAGCAGGGCCAGCACGCGCTCCACCGAGTCGTCGACCACGTCATCGAGCGTCGCGGGCCGGTGATAGAACGCCGGCAGCGGCGGGAACACGATGCCGCCCATCTCGGTCACGGCCGTCATGTTGCGCAGGTGCGCCAGGTTGTACGGCGTCTCGCGGGCCAGCAGCACCAGGCGGCGCCGCTCCTTGAGCGTGACGTCGGCGGCGCGGCTGATGAGGTTGTCCGACAGGCCGTGCGCGATGGAGGCGAGCGTCTTCATCGAGCACGGCGCCACCACCATGCTCTCCACCGGGAACGAGCCGCTTGCGATGGCCGCACCCACGTCGGCCGGGTTGTAGGCGGTGTGGGCGAGCGCCTCGAGCGCCTTGCGGTCCAGGCCCAGCTCGTGGTGGGCGTTCAAGACGCCGGCCGGGCTGACGACGAGGTGTGTCTCGCGGCCAGCAGCCTTCAGGCGCTGCAGAAGCCTCTGCCCATACACCGCGCCGGTGGCGCCGGTGATGGCGACGACCACACGTCCGGGGGCAGGAGATGTGGCCAAGCTCAGGCCTGGGTACCCAGGACCTGCTGCAGTTCGCCGGCCTGGTACATCTCCATCATGATGTCGGAGCCGCCGACGAATTCGCCGTTGACGTACAGCTGCGGAATGGTCGGCCAGTTGGCGTATTCCTTGATGCCCTGGCGCACGCCCTCGTCTTCCAGCACGTTGAAGGTCTTGAGGTCGTTGACGCCGCAGGACTTGAGGATCTGCACTGCGCGGCCCGAGAAACCGCACTGGGGAAATTGCGCCGTGCCCTTCATGAAGAGCACCACGCGGTTGGATTTGACGAGGTCGTCGATGCGTTGTTGAACGTCGCTCATGGTGGTGGTGTGCCGGCAGGCTGCCGGGGAAATCAAATGGGGATAGGCGAGGTTATACGGCAAACCGCTCGGCTCGGAGCCTGCGGGCCCACAAGCCCACGCCACTCAGAACGAATAGGAAACGCCGAGTTGCAGGAGCGGCGCAAACCGCAGGTCGCGCACCGTGTCGTCGAGGCTCGACGAGGGGGCGGATCTGCCGAAACGTGTGGTCGAGCGCGACAGCCCCATGAGGCCCACGTCGGCCGACAGGCCCCAGCCTCCCTTGCTTGACCAGCCGGTGTAACCCAACCCCAGGTAGGGCTGGGTGCCGGCGTCGTTGCCGTCACCGGCAATGCGCCGGTCGAGCAGTGAAGGGCTGCTCCAGACGGAACTGCGTGCGCCCAGCAGCACCCCGCTGGTCGCGCGCCACCCGCCAGTCTTGCCGAGCCAGGGGCGACTCAGGTAGTAGTCGCCCATCAGGCTGAGGGTGTTGATCTTGTGCGGCTCCGCATCGCTGACGCTCGGGTCATTGCGTGCTGGCGCGGCGGTGCCGATGGCCAGGCGGGCCTTGAGCCCTTCCCAGGCTTGCGCCTGGCTTTGCGGTGTCGCGTCACTGGCGTGCGCGCCTGCCGCCCCGAGGCACAGGGTCAACATGGCGAGCCAGTGGAAGTGGGGCGAGCGCATGAGGTCGAGAGACGAACAGGCTGGAATGAAAGTCATGCTACGCCCGTTGCTGGAGGCTTGGTAGCCTCTTACGCCTTTTGGTGGAGGCTCAGGCTGGGGGGTGTGCAGCAATGCCGCAACAGTGGGTCAGGGAGTGTCTCGTTGGGGCCACTGTCCACCGCTGCAACGGCCGATGCCGGCAAGGTCTTTGCATGTCTGGACGTCGCCAAAACCGGCAGCCAGCAGCAGCTCACCCATGGCCTGCGCTTGGTCGTGCCCGTGCTCCACCAGCAGCCAGCCGGCGCTCGTCAGGTGATGAGGAGCTCCGTCGACGATCGTGCGCAGGGCGTCCAGGCCGTCGGCGCCGGAGGTGAGCGCCAGCGTGGGCTCGTGGCGCAGTGCCGGGAGGTGCTCGTCGCCGAGCGCGATGTAGGGCGGGTTGCTCACGACGAGGTCGAAACGCTCGCCTTCGAGGCCTTGCCACCAGTCGCCGAGCCGAAAGCGGATGTCGAGGCCCAGGCGTTGCGCATTGCCTGCCGCCACGCGCAGCGCGTCCTCGCTGGCATCGACGGCCGTGACGATGGCCGCTGGGTGCCGGTGCTTGAGCGCCAAGGCGATGGCACCGCTGCCCGTGCCCAGATCAAGCACCCGGGGCACTTGCGGGCCCGAGTTCAAGACAGACAGCGCCCAGTCCACCAAGGTTTCGGTGTCGGGCCGTGGGATCAACACGGCCGGGGTGACCTGCAGCGTCAGACCGTGGAACTCCTTTTCGCCCGTCAGGTAGGCGAGCGGTTCGCCGGCTGCGCGGCGTTGCATCAGGTGCTCGACATGCGTCTGTTCCGCCTCGGTCAGCAGGGTGTCGTCGTGTGCCAGCAGCCAACTGCGCGGGCGCTGCAACACGTGCCCGACGAGCAGCTGCGCGTCGAGACGATCGAGTCCCATCTCGCGGGCACGGGTCAGTGCGGCGGCGATTCGGCTCACAGGCTGCGCCCTTCCAGCTCGGCCAGCTGCTCGGCGGCGCGGGCGGCCTGCAGCGCGCCGATCACGTCGTCGAGCTCACCTTCCATGATGGCGCCGAGCTTGTAGAGCGTGAGGTTGATGCGGTGGTCGGTGAGCCGGCCCTGCGGGAAGTTGTAGGTGCGGATGCGGTCGCTGCGGTCGCCGCTGCCGATCAGGCCCTTGCGGGTGGCGGCTTCCTTGGCGGCACGTTCGCTGCGGTCCTTCTCGCGCAGGCGCGCGGCGAGCACGGCCAATGCCTTGGCCTTGTTGCGGTGCTGAGAGCGGTCGTCCTGGCATTCGGCGACCAAGCCGGTGGGTAGGTGAGTGACGCGGATCGCGCTGTCGGTCTTGTTCACGTGCTGGCCCCCTGCACCGCTGGCCCGGAAGGTGTCGATGCGCAGGTCGGCCGGGTTGAGCTGGATCTCTTCGGCCGCGTCGGCCTCGGGCATCACCGCGACCGTGCAGGCGCTCGTGTGGATGCGACCCTGCGCTTCGGTGGCCGGCACGCGCTGCACGCGGTGTCCGCCTGATTCGAATTTGAGCCTGGCATAGACATCGTCGCCTTCCATGCGCAGCACGACTTCCTTGTAGCCGCCGAGGTCGGAAGTGTTCTGCGACATCACCTCGCTGCGCCACCCTTGCCGCTCGGCATAGCGCAGGTACATGCGCAGCAGATCGGCCGCGAAGAGCGCCGACTCGTCGCCGCCGGTGCCGGCGCGGATTTCGATGAACGCATTGCGGCCATCGTCCGGGTCGCGCGGCAGCAGTGCCGTCTGCAGCTCGCCGTGCAAGCGAGTCAGGTCGGCTTCGGCGCCGGCGATTTCTTCCTGCGCCATCTCGGCCATCTCGGGGTCTGCGAGCATCTCGCGCGCAGACGCGAGATCGCGCTCGCGCTGCTCGTAGTGGCGGAAGCGCTGCACCAGCGATTCGACCTCGGCATGCTCGCGCGTGAGGCTGCGAAAGCGATTCATGTCGCTCGCGATCGTCGGGTCGGCCAGCGTGGCGTTCAACTCGGCGAGCCGCATCGCGAGGCGTTCGAATTGCTGGCGCAGGGTGTCTTTCATGGAGGCTCCGGATACGGGGGTGGTCGGAGCGGTGCGCCCGGCATGCGCGGGCAGGCAGGCGCTCCACCAGGGCGGTGGGCGCAGCGTCGCTAACGCTTGTTGTCGTCGAGCGGGTCGTGGCTGCTGCCGCGCAGGAAGAGGCGCGACACCGTCTGCGCGAGGGCAGGGCGGTGCGTGTCGTCGGCCGCATGCAGTTCAGCGAGCGCGCCGTGCAGCATCTTCTGGGTGAGGCCGCGGGAGAGTGCCTCCAGGACGGCGTCGATGTCTTCGCCCTTGGCGAGCAGCTTGCGCGCTCGGGCGATCTCGGCGGCACGCCAGTCGTTGGCCTGCGCGTGGAGTGCCTGGATCAGCGGCACGGCATCCCGCTGGCCGAGCCAATGCACGAAGCTCTGCACGCCGCTTTCGATGATGGCCTCGGCCTGCTGCACCGCAGCCTGGCGTTTCTCGCCCGCGCTTTGCACCAGCGCCGAGAGGTCGTCGACGGTGTAGAGGTAGACGTCGGACAGGCGCGAGACTTCGGGCTCCACGTCACGCGGCACGGCCAGGTCGACCATGAACATCGGGCGGTGCTTGCGGGCCTTCAGCGCGCGCTCGACGGCACCCAGGCCGATGATGGGCAGCGAACTCGCAGTGCAGGAAATCACGGCGTCGAATTCCGCCAGGCGCGAGGGCAGATCGGCCAGTCGCAGCGCCTCGGCGCCGAAGCGGCCGGCGAGCTTCTCGCCACGCTCGAGCGTGCGGTTGGCCACTGCCATCGCCTTGGGCTGGCGGGCCGCGAAATGCGTCGCCACGAGTTCGATCATTTCGCCGGCGCCGACGAACAGCACCTTCGTGTCGCGCAGGTCTTCGAAGAGCTGCGAGGCCAGGCGCACCGCGGCGGCGGCCATGCTGATGGAGTGGGCGCCGATCTCGGTGGAGGTGCGCACGTCCTTCGCGACGGCGAAGGAGCGCTGGAACATCTGGTGCAGCGTGGTGCCCAGCGTGCCGGCCGTGCTCGCTTCGCGCACTGCCTGCTTCATCTGGCCAAGGATCTGCGGCTCGCCGAGCACCATCGAATCGAGGCCGCTGGCCACGCGGAAGGCATGGCGCGCCGCCGCGCCACCTTCGAGCACGTAGGCGTGATGCATCAGCTCCTGGCTGGCCACGCCGCCGCGCGCGGCCAGCCAATCCACCGCCGAGGTGACGAGGCCAGTTTCGGCTGCGCAGTACAGCTCGGTGCGGTTGCAGGTGGAGAGCAAGGCGACCTCGGGGCCGCCGGTTTTGCCCGTGACGCGCTGTCGGAACTCCTGCAGCGTGGGCGCGAGCTGCTCGAGCGTGAACGCAAACCGGCCCCGCAAGTCAAGCGGGGCCGTGGTGTGGTTCAGGCCGAGGGTGAAAACGCTCATGTTGTCGAATTATAAAATTCCGGTCAATTTCGCGGGTTGTCGCCCGTCAGACCTGGAGCGTGACGCAATGGGCGCCTTGGACGCGCTGTGGCATTTCTTGAACTTCCTCGCACCGGCGGTGGGGGTGGGCATCGTGGCGGCATGGGCAGCCAAGGTCTTCTGGTGGCGAGAGCTCAAAGGCGTGTCCGGCTGGCGCATGGCGGCGTGGGCAGTGCCAGCCTCAGCACTGGTCCTCGTTGCCGGGCTGCTGTGGCACGGGCAGGACGGCAAGATGAGCACCTACGGCGCGATGGTGATCGTCTGCGCCCTGGCCCTGTGGTGGGCCGGCTGGAAGGAGCACCGCTAGGCTTCGCTCAGACTTCCAGCCAGCGCCGCGCTCTCACGCGTGGCCACTTCGGCCCGCAGCGAGTGCGGGTAGGCCTCGGTGATGGTGACGTCGATCAGCTGTCCGATCAGGCGCGGCTGGCCCTTGAAGTTGACGATGCGGTTGCACTCGGTGCGGCCCATCAGTTCATTCGCATCTTTGCGCGATGGGCCTTCGACCAGGATCTTCTGCACCGTTCCGACCATGGCTTGCCCGATGCGGCGCTGGTTGGCTTCGATCACCGCCTGTAGGTGCTGCAGGCGTTTGAGCTTGACCTCTTGCGGCGTGTCGTCGTGCAGCGCGGCGGCCGGCGTGCCGGGGCGCGGGCTGAAGACGAAGCTGAAGCTGCTGTCGAAGCCGATGTCGTCGATCAACTTCATCATCTTGGCGAAGTCGTCTTCGGTCTCGCCAGGGAAGCCGACGATGAAGTCGCTCGACAGGCTGATGTTCGGCCGCACCGCGCGCAGCTTGCGCACCGTGCTCTTGAACTCCATCGCGGTGTAGCCGCGCTTCATCGCCATCAGGATGCGGTCGCTGCCGTGCTGCACCGGCAGGTGCACATGGTTCACGAGCTGCGGCACGCGGCCATAGGCGTCGATCAGGCGCTGCGAGAACTCGTTGGGATGGCTCGTGGTGTAGCGGATGCGCTCGATGCCGGGGATTTCGGCCACGTACTCGATGAGCAGCGCGAAGTCGGCGATCTCGCTGGTGTCGCCCATCTTGCCGCGGTAGGCATTGACGTTCTGGCCGAGCAGCGTCACTTCCTTCACGCCCTGGTCGGCGAGGCCGGCCACTTCGACCAGCACGTCGTCGAACGGGCGCGACACTTCTTCGCCGCGGGTGTAGGGCACCACGCAGTAGCTGCAGTACTTGGAGCAGCCTTCCATGATCGAGACGAAGGCGGTCGCACCCTCGACACGCGCCGGCGGCAGGTTGTCGAACTTCTCGATCTCGGGGAAGCTGATGTCGACCTGCGGGCGGCGTTCGTGCCGGCGCTGCGCGAGCATCTGCGGCAGGCGGTGCAGCGTCTGCGGGCCGAACACCACGTCGACGTAGGGCGCGCGCTCGATGATGGCCGCACCTTCCTGGCTGGCGACACAGCCTCCCACGCCGATCAGCGTGCCCTTGGCTTTCAGGTGTTTCACGCGACCGAGGTCGCTGAACACCTTCTCCTGCGCCTTCTCGCGCACCGAGCAGGTGTTGAAGAGGATGAGATCGGCCTGCTCGACGTCATCCGTCGACTCGTAGCCTTCGGCGGCGTGCAGCACGTCGGCCATCTTGTCCGAGTCGTACTCGTTCATCTGGCAGCCGAAGGTCTTGATGAAAACCTTCTTCGGGGTTGGGCCCTGCATGGCGAGCCTCCCTCAGGGCTTGACCCAGGCCTGCGCGGCCGGGTCAAACTGCCATGTTTGCGCCTCGGCCAGCGTCTCGGGCCAGGGCTTGCGCGCGATTTCTTCGGGGCGCAGCAGCCACACGTCTTTGATGAGGCCGGTGGTGTTCTCGAAGGTGTAGTTGACCGTCGCCTTCAAGTTCATCGCCCCGCCCGACATGACCAGCATGTTGTCGAGACCGCGGATGCGCGCGCCCGGCGCCAGCTGGGCCGGCTTGCCGTTGAGCAGGACCTGCGGCGGCGCGCCGAAGGTGATGACGCCGCGCAAGGCGTTCTGAGGGAAATTGCGCTGCACTTGTGCGGCAGCGGGCAGGGCGAAGGCGATTGCAGCAGTGGCAACGGCAAGACAGCGGTACATGGTGTAGATCCAGTGGCTGTGGAGAAGTGGATTGTGGGAGCCAGGCCCACCAAAGACAACGGCTCCAGGCCGTCATGACCGGGAGCCGCAGGGTAGAACTGATTTGGTGGCGCTTCAGGGATTCGAACCCCGGACCTGCGGATTATGATTCCGTCGCTCTAACCGACTGAGCTAAAGCGCCTGAGCCGCGCATTATAGCCATCACTCGCAGGGCCTCTGTCACCTGCGCACACTCCCACCCCATGTTCAGCTTCTTCAAGAAAAAGCCGCCGGCTGCGGAGGAACCGTCGCCTGCACCCGCCGCCCCTGCGATCGAGACGCCTCCTGCCGCAGAACGCGCGAGCTGGCTCGACAGGCTGCGCGGCACGGCGCCTGCACCTGCTCCCGTTGCCGAGCCTCCTGCTGTCGCGCCCGCGGTGCCTCCAGCGCCTGCGCCAGAAGAGCGCGCCAGCTGGCTCGACAAGCTGCGCGGCGGCTTGCGCAAGACCGGCACGAGCATCACCCGCGTCTTCACCGGCACGCAGATCGACGACGCGCTCTACGACGATCTTGAAGAGGCCCTGCTGATGGCCGATGCCGGCGTCAAAGCGACAGAGTTCCTGTTGAACGACCTCAAGCGCCGTGTGAAAGACGAGCGCGCCACCGACCCTTCGGAGGTCAAGGGGCTGCTCGCCGATGCCATCTCCGATCTGCTCAAGCCGCTGGAGAAGGGCCTCGAGGTCGGCCGCCACCAGCCGACCGTGATGATGGTCGTGGGCGTGAACGGCGCCGGCAAGACCACCAGCATCGGCAAGCTCACGCGCCACCTGGCTGACAGCGGGCAGAAGGTGCTGCTCGCGGCGGCCGACACCTTTCGCGCCGCGGCGCGCGAGCAGCTCGCCGTGTGGGCCCAGCGGGCCGACCTGCCCGGCGCGCGGCGGGCCGTCGACATCGTGAGCCAGGAGAGCGGCGACCCGGCCGCCGTGAGCTTCGATGCCGTGGTCGCCGGCAAGTCGCGTGGCTGCGACGTGGTGATCGCCGACACCGCCGGCCGCCTCACCACCCAGGCCCATCTGATGGACGAGCTCAAGAAGATCAAGCGGGTGATCGGCAAGGCGCAGGCCGATGCGCCGCACGAGGTGCTGCTCGTGGTCGACGGCAACACGGGCCAGAACGCCCTCTCGCAGGTGAAGGCCTTTGACGACGCCTTGCAACTCACCGGCCTCATCGTCACCAAGCTCGACGGCACGGCCAAGGGCGGCGTGCTCGCCGCGATTGCGCGCGAGCGGCCGATTCCGGTCTACTTCATCGGTGTGGGCGAGAAGCTCGAAGACCTGCAGACCTTCGACGCGCGCGAGTTCGCGCAGGCTCTGTTGAGCTGATCCTTGAACTGATCAGCGGATCGAGGGCCCACCGCCGCGCTGCGGCGTGGGCGGCAGCGGTGCCGCTGCGGAGTCCATTTCATCAAACCAGGTCGACGACGGCGGATCGTGCTGCTCCATGCCGTCGTCGTCGACGACCGCTGCCGCCGGGATGCGTTCGACGGCAGGCGCGCGGCTCGGGGCGACGGCCACGGGCCGCATCGTTGCAGCGGCCGCCGGTGCCGTGGTGGGCGCTTCGACCGGCATGCCGAGAATCGCGTTGCGAGCCCCGGTCGCGTTGGGGATCGCATCTTCGCGCCACACATGCAGCGGAATCTCGGCGGCCTTCAGCACGCGGTCCATGCGCGCGTGGCGCTGACGGGTGCTTTCGTTCTCCTGGGCTTCCGGGGCACGGATGTCGACGATCGCGATCACCTGAGAGACGCTGTCGCACACCACCAGATCGCCGCACAGCACGCCCACGCGGCGCAGCCATTCGGAATAGGAGTGCCGTGTCGGCACCTTGAGAAAGCGGGCCAGTGGCACCTGCGCCAGGATGATGTGCTCGGGCAGCCCGGCCCTCAGCGCGGCATAGGCCTTGCGCTCAGGTGTGGTCATCACGCGGGTGGCCTGCGGATGCCAGGACATCAGGGTGTCCAAGCCTTCCATCGAGCGCACCTTGTTGTTGCGGCGGGACTTGTTGTCGTCAGCGCGCTTGGCGCGCTTCTGCCACAACACCCACCCCAGCGCTGCAAGCAACAGCAGCCCGCCGACGATCAACAGCATGTCCATGTCATCACTAACCCGTGTTCGCGAACACTGACCATATCTGGCCGGCCGGAAGCGGTCAACTCGCCGATGCTGCGCCGCACCAGCGCTGCCACGGGCCGCGAAGGATCAGCGCAGGCCGCCGGGGCCGCCCATGCCCTTCATGCCGCCCATGCGCTTCATCATCTTCATGAGGCCGCCGCCCTTCATCTTCTTCATCATCCCCTGCATCTGGTCGAACTGATTGAGCAGGCGGTTGACGTCTTGCACCTGCACGCCGGCACCGGCGGCGATACGGCGCTTGCGGGTGGCCTTGAGCAGCTCAGGCTTGCGGCGCTCGAGCGGTGTCATGGAATTGATGATGCCTTCCATGCGGCGCACGTCGCGCTCGGCACGGTCCATGTCGGCCTGGCCGATGTTGGCGGCCTTGCCGCCGGTCATCTGGGTGGGCAGCTTGTCCATGAGGCCGGAGAGGCCGCCCATCTTCTTCATCTGGCTGATCTGGGCGAGGAAGTCATTGAGGTCGAAGTTGTCGCCCGACTTGAGCTTGTCAGCAAGCTTCTGGGCGGCAGCGACGTCGACGCCCTTCTGCACTTCTTCGACGAGCGCCACGATGTCGCCCATGCCGAGCACGCGGCCGGCGTGGCGCTGTGCGTCGAAGACTTCGAGGCCGTCGATCTTCTCGCTGACCCCGGCGAACTTGATCGGCGCCCCCGTGATCTGCCGCACCGAGAGGGCCGCGCCACCGCGCGAGTCGCCGTCGGTCTTGGTGAGCACGATGCCGGTGAGCGGCAGCGCCTCCTTGAAGGCTTTCGCGGTATTGATTGCGTCCTGGCCCTGCATGGCGTCGACGACGAAGAGCGTCTCGACCGGCTTCACCGCGGCATGCAACTCGGCGATCTCCTTCATCAGTGCTTCGTCGATCGCCAGCCGGCCGGCGGTGTCGACCAGCAGCACGTCGAAGTAGTGCCGGCGCGCGTGATCGAGCGCGGCGGTGGCGATGGCCACCGGCTTGTCGGTGGCGGTGGACGGGAACCACTCGGCGCCCGCCTGCTTGCTCACCGTCTTGAGCTGCTCGATGGCGGCGGGGCGGTAGACGTCGGCCGAGACGGTCAGCACCTTCTTCTTGCGCTTCTCGATCAGGTGCTTGGCCAGCTTGGCCGTCGTGGTGGTCTTGCCCGCACCTTGCAGGCCGGCCATCAGGATCACCGCGGGCGGCTGAGCCGCGAGGTTGATGTCGGCGGGGGGCTTCACCGCGCCCGTCGCCGGGTCGACCTCGCCCATCGTGGCGGCGAGTTCCTTGTTGACGATGCCCACCAGCGCCTGCCCCGGCGTGAGCGAGCCCACGACCTCGGCGCCGAGCGCCTTCTCCTTCACGCGGGCGATGAAATCGCGCACCACGGGCAGGGCGACGTCGGCCTCGAGCAGGGCCATGCGCACTTCGCGCAGCATGTCCTGCACGTTGCTTTCGGTGATGCGGGCCTGTCCGCGCATCGTCTTGACAAGACGACTCAGGCGGTCGGTGAGGGCTGATGCCATGGGGGAGTTGGGTACGCGAGAACCGGGCACCCGAAAGTACACTGTGCCGATGATTTTATCGTCGGGCTCCTCGGAAGCGGCCAACGTTCCAGCCATGTTCGTGTTGTGGGTGCCGAGTGTCTTGGCCCTCGCGGCGTACGCCGCCGCAGTGCTGTGGCGCGACGAGTCGACCGGCCCGTGGGCGCACCGCCTGCTGTTCGTGGGTTGGCTTGCGCACGGCGTGGCGACCGCCGTCGACATGGCCGGGATCGGCAGCACGGTGTCGGGCGCTCGCTTCGGGTTTGCGCCGGCGCTGTCGGCCACGCTATGGCTCGTGGTGGCGGTCTACGCAGTCGAGAGTCGATGGGTGCCGCTGCCGGGTGTGCGGCGCACGCTTGCCGGCCTCGGCCTGATCGCGGTGGCGCTGGCGATGGTGTTCCCGGGGGAATTCCGGCCGCAGGCGGCGTCGAACTGGGCGCCCTTGCACTGGGTGCTGGGCATCGCCTCGTATGGCCTTTTCGGCGCGGCGGTGCTGCATGCGGCCATGCTCGACCGGGCCGAGCGGCAGCTGCGGCTCAAGACCGTGGCCGGTGCGGGCATGCCACTGCTGCGCCTGGAGCGCCTCACATTCCAGTTCGTCACGGCAGGCTTTGCTCTCCTGACGGCGACCTTGGTGCTCGGTTGGTGGTTCTCGAGCCCCTGGCGCTGGGACCACAAATCGGTCTTCTCGGTGCTTGCCTGGCTCGTGTTCGCCGGCCTGCTGACGGGCCGGCAGGCGTTCGGCTGGCGCGGGCGCCGGGCCGTGAGGGGTTTGTATGCGGGTGTGGTGCTGCTGCTGCTGGCCTATGCCGGGTCGCGCTTCGTGCTCGAAGTGCTGTTGAAACGGCCTGTCGCCTGAGGCGCCCATGAAATTCATCCTGCTGCTGGCCGTGGTGCTCGGAACCATCTGGTTGATGCGCTCCCTGCGCAAGCCGAAGCTGCCGCCGCGGCCCGATGCCGCCCCGCCGCCTCCCGCCATCCCTGAAGACATGGTCAGCTGCGCACAGTGTGGCGTGCACCTGCCGCGCAGCGAGTCGCTTCCCGGGCGCGGTGGCGTGTTTTGCAGCGAGGCCCACCGCAGCCTGTTCGAGCGATCACGGGGCGACTGATGGCCAACACCTCGCGCAGTGGCGAACGGCGAGCTGCCGAGCGGCGCCGCATGGCGAGCACACCCAAGCCAAGGCCGGTGGACGAGTCGTGGTTCGGCGCGCTCGGCGTCGATGGCGACACGCAGATGCGCGGTGAGGTCCCGTCGGCCGAGGATGAATCGCGCTACGACGGCAACTGGGCCGCGATGCGCGGCAACGAAGGCGATTCCCGCTTCCTGACCCGCCAGGCCCGGCGCATCATCGGCTCGGGCCAGACGGCGTTCCAGCGCATCTATGGCGCGTTCATTGCGGCGCGTGCGGCCCTCGGCCTGGCGCTGATCGCCACGGTGGCGGTGACGGGGTTCTTCGCGGTGCGGCCGTCGCTCGCCGTTCTGGCGGTGAGCATCCTGTATGCGGCGCTGTCGGTGACGACCTGGTTGCTGCCGCGGCTGCGGCGGTCTGCGGCGCCCAAGGCGCTGTCGAAGATGGGCAGCCCGCAGTGGCTCGCGACCATCGGTGTCGACATCGTGTGCTTCATCGCGCTGCATGTGCTGTCGCCCGCGGCCACGCTGAACTACGTCGCGCTCCTCGTGCTGCCGGTGCTGATGGCCGGCGTGCTCACCCCGCGCACGATGGCGCTGGCGACGGCGTCGATCGTGACGCTCGCGCTGCTCGGGATCGCCGCATGGGGCGTGGTGTCGGGTGGCGAGGTCACGCTGCTGATGACGCAAGCCGGCCTGGCTGGCAGTGGCTTCTTCGTCATCACCCTCTTGGCCGGTGAGCTTGCAGGCCGCCTCGCGCGCGAAGAGTTGACGGCCAAGGGCAGCCTGGAACTCGCGCGCCAGCAGGCGCAGCTCAACCGCTTGGTGATCGAGGAGATGCAGGAAGGCGTGCTGGTGGTCGACCGGCGCGGACGCGTGCGCGCTGCCAACCCGGCGGCCCGGCTGTTGCTGGCCCCAGAAGGCATGTGTCGCGAAGCGCCGTTCCAGCTGCGCAATGTCGAAGCCTGGCGCAGCCTTGTCGAAGCGGTGGAGCGGGCGTTCGCCGAAGCCGCCTGGCCGGAGGCTGGCCGCGACGTGGTGCTCGGCTTCGAAAGTGCTCTCGCGCGCACCCTGCGCGTGCGCATGCGCTTCACCCGCCGCCGCGAGCCTCAGGCCAGCGAGGAGCTGTGCGTGCTGTTCCTCGAAGACGTGCGCAGCATGCAGGCCCGCACCCGGCAGGAGAAGCTCGCGGCGATGGGCCGTATTTCCGCCGGCATCGCACACGAGATCCGCAACCCGTTGGCGGCCATCTCTCAGGCCAATGCCTTGATGGCCGAAGACGCCACGACGCCGTCGCAGCGCCAGCTCACCCGCATGGTGACCGACAACGTCGAGCGGCTCAAACGCATCGTCGACGACGTGATGGAAGTGGCGCCGAGCGACGTGCACGCCACCGGCCCGATCGATGCCGTGTCGCTGATCGCCTCGGTGTGCTCGGAATGGGCGCGCACCAATGGGGTGGTGCTGGGCGACCAGAGCGTGCTGCAGGTCAAGCTGCCCGACGAGCCGGTGGGCGTGGTGTTCGATGCCGACCATCTGCGGCGCGTGCTGGTCAACCTGCTCGACAACGGCTGCCGGCACGCCACCAAGCGGCCGGGGGCGGTGATGCTGCGGCTGTACGTGCGCGATGAAACCCATGCCGTCCTGAGCGTCGCCAGCGACGGCGACCCCATCCCGCCCGAAGTCGAACGCTATCTCTTCGAGCCCTTCTTCTCCACACGCAGCCGAGGCACCGGGCTGGGCTTGTATATTTGCCGCGAACTGTGCGAGCGCTACGGCGCCCGCATCGACTACCGGCTGCGCAGCGCCGTCGAAAGCAACCGCAACGAGTTCTCCGTCGCGATGCGCCGCCAAGCCCTGCCAGAGAACGTTGCCGCCGAAGCACGATTGCAATTGTCCTCATGACATCATCCCCTTCGCATTTCAGCCTGCTGGTCGTCGACGACGAGCCGGACTTGCGCACGCTGTACGAGCTGACCTTGCTGCGCGAGGGGTATGACGTCGAAACCGCGGGCACGGTCGAAGACGCCTGGCTGCACCTGAAGGACCGCACCTACAGCGCCGTCATCACCGACATGCGCCTGCCCGATGGCACCGGGCTCGATCTGCTGCGCCGCCTGGAAGAGGCCGGCCGGCGCGAGAAGGCGATCGTGATCACCGCGTACGGCTCCGCCGAGAACGCGGTCGAGGCGCTCAAGGCTGGCGCCTATGACTACCTCACGAAGCCGGTCGACTTGAAGCAGTTTCGCGCTGTCGTCGCGTCGGCGCTGGGGCGTTCACCGGCCGCGTCACCGACCGTGGTGCCGTCGAGCCTGCCGTCGAGCCACGGTGCCGCCTCTGGGGGCGAGCCGCGCGCCGTGGCGCTCGAGGCTGCGCCGCCAGCGCCTCCCGCGAGCCAGGCCATGAACCGGATGGCCGGGCAGTCGGCAGCGATGCAGCAGGTGCGCGCGCTGGTCGACAAGGTGGCCCGCAGCATGGCGCCGGTGCTGGTCAGCGGCGAGTCGGGCACCGGCAAGGAACTGGTGGCACGGTCCATCCACGAGGTCAGCCCGCGTGCGGCGCAGCCCTTCATCGCCGTCAACTGCAGCGCCATCCCCGAGCATCTGCTGGAAGCCGAGTTCTTCGGCTACCGCAAAGGCGCTTTCACCGGCGCGGCCGACGACCGTGAAGGCTTCTTCCAGGCTGCAAACGGCGGCACGCTCTTCCTCGACGAGATCGGCGACCTGCCGCTGGCGATGCAGAGCAAGCTTCTGCGCGCGATTCAGGAGCGCTCGGTGCGCCCTGTCGGCGCGGTCAGCGAGCAGGCCGTCAACGTGCGGCTGCTGAGCGCCACCCACAAGGACCTGGGCGCGGAGGTGCAGGCCAGCCGCTTCCGGCAAGATCTTTACTACCGTCTCAACGTCATCCAGATCCGTGTGCCGCCACTGCGCGAGCGGCTCGAAGACCTGCCCGCGATCTGCGATCGTGTGCTCGAGCGCATCTCGCGCGACGCCGGGGTGTGGCCGCCGCCGCGGCTCACGCGCGAGGCGCTCGCCCAGCTCGCGCGGTACAGCTTCCCCGGCAACGTGCGGGAGCTCGAGAACCTGCTGCACCGCGCCGTGGCTTTCTCGGGGGGCGAAGACATCGACGTGTCCGATCTCGGCGTGCTCGACCTGTCGCTGGACATGCCGGATGCGGTGTCGTCGTCGGCGGTCGCGTCCATCGCCGCTGCGCCAGCCGCGCCGATGCCGGCGCAGGCGCCCGCACCCGCGCCGCTCCCCACCGACCTGGCGGCCTACCTCGACGAGGTCGAGCGCGACGTGCTCGAGCGCGCGCTCGAGCGCTACCGCTACAACCGCACCGCTGCGGGCGCAAGCCTGGGTCTGTCGCTGCGGCAGATGCGCTATCGCATGGCGCGCCTCGGTGTGCACGTCGGTGGCGAGCCCGAAGCGCCCGAGACCGAGCGCGGCGACGACACATGACGACGCCCTCGCAGCCCGCCCGCAAGGGTTGGCTCGGCGAGGCCCGGGCTTGCCCGTCCCCCAACTTCGGCCCGCGGCCAGCGGGTGTCGACATCGACCTGGCGTTGATCCATTCGATCAGCCTGCCGCCGGGGGTCTATGGCGGCGACGAGATCGAGCGCCTCTTCACCAACCGACTCGACTGGGACGCCCACCCGTACTTTCAGCAGATCCGTGGCCTGGAGGTGTCGTCGCATTTCGTGCTGCGCCGCGATGGTGAACTGCTGCAGTTCGTCTCGTGCGAAGACCGCGCCTGGCATGCCGGCCGCTCGGTGTGGCGCGGGCGCGAGAACTGCAACGACTACTCGATCGGCATTGAGCTCGAAGGGCTGGAAGGCGAGACGTTCGAGCCGGCGCAGTACGACGTGCTGGCCATGCTCTTGCAGCGGCTGGCGCGCGACTACCCGCTGCGGTGGGTGGTCGGCCACGAGCACGTGGCACCTGGCCGCAAGCAGGATCCGGGGCCGGGTTTCGACTGGGCGCGTCTGAAGTCGCAGCTCGGCTGGCCCGCTCCGTACTTTCCCGACGACACGTCTCCTTCGATTTGAGGAGGTGCGTGAAGCGCAGCCTTGCGCTGCGCGCCATGCACGACCAAACACGCCTGCATGCCGCATCAATGCGCGATGCGCAATCGCAGAAGGTGCAGGCATGGGCGCTTGCGCGCAATCGCGGCGCGAGGCCTGCCGGATGCCCCGAACAGCTGTGTTTCCCCTCTTAGGGTAAGACGCTATCCCTAGTGCTTGAAGGTGGTCGGAGCCCTAGATATAGTGTCCCTTCGTGTTATCCTTCTGTTCCAGAAACACACGCTCCATGCCCACCACCATTGCCCCGTTCACAGGGCCTGCTGCGCAACGCAGCGGTGCATCACGACCGGCAAAGTGCAAGGGCCAGCAATGCAAGGCGCTCGAAGTAGCGCACCTCGTTCTTACCTGCTCTTCTCGTTCCACGTTCCCGCGCCCCCGTCTCCACGAGGTCGGCCGCAGCTTTTGCTGCTGAGGCCACAAGCCTGCGCCGAGCGCACGAATGAGACCGAACTCCATCGAACCGACATGACGACAGGAAACACCATGCAAACCGTCTCCACCCCATCGGCCAGCACCCCCTCCGCACCCCGCACCGGCACCGCGACCGCGGGCGCGCCGGTGTCGGCTTACCAGGGCTACCAGATCATTCGCCGCAATGGCGCTGTGGTCTCGTTCGAGCCCAACAAGATCGCGGTGGCGCTGATGAAGGCCTTCCTGGCGGTGCATGGCACGCAGGGCGCGGCCTCGGCCAGCGTGCGCGAGACGGTCGACGGACTGACCGAGTCGGTGGTGCGTGCGCTGCTGCGTTCGCGTCCGGGTGGTGGCACCTTCCATATTGAAGACGTGCAAGACCACGTCGAACTCGGTCTCATGCGCGGCGGACACCATGAAGTGGCGCGTGCCTACGTGCTGTACCGCGAGCGCCGTTCGCAGGAGCGTGCCAAGCAGGGCGTGCCGGCCGTGGCCGCCGAGCCCGCGCTCTTCGTGACCGACGGCGGCCAGCGTGTGCCGCTCGACATGGGCCGCCTGCAGACGCTGGTCGAGTCCGCCTGCGAAGGCCTCGGTGCCGACGTGAAGCCCGACCCCATCCTGGCCGAGACCAAGCGCAACCTGTACGACGGCGTGCCGATGGACGAAGTGCACAAGGCCGCCATCCTGGCCGCCCGCACCCTGATCGAGAAGGACCCCGGCTACACCCGCGCCACCGCGCGCCTGCTGCTGCACACCATCCGCAAGGAAATCATCGGCGAGGAGCTGCTGCAGTCCGAAATGCAGACCCGTTACGCCGAGTACTTCCCGACCTTCATCAAGAAGGGCGTGCAGGCCGAGCTGCTCGACGAGAAGCTGATGCAGTACGACCTGGCCAAGCTGGGTGCTGCGCTCAAGGCCGACCGCGACCTGCAGTTCGACTACCTCGGCCTGCAGACTCTGTACGACCGCTACTTCTTGCACGTGAACGATATGCGCATCGAGATGCCGCAGGCGTTCTACATGCGCGTCGCGATGGGCCTGGCGCTGAACGAGATCGACCGCGAAGCCCGCGCCATCGAGTTCTACGAAGTGCTGTCGACCTTCGACTTCATGTCGAGCACGCCGACGCTCTTCAACTCGGGCACGCACCGCTCGCAGCTGTCAAGCTGCTACCTCACGACCGTGGCCGACGACCTCGACGGCATCTATGAAGCGCTGAAAGAAAACGCGCTGCTCTCCAAGTTCGCCGGCGGCCTGGGCAACGACTGGACCAACGTGCGCGCGCTCGGCTCGCACATCAAGGGCACCAACGGCAAGAGCCAGGGCGTCGTGCCCTTCCTGAAGGTGGTCAACGACACCGCCGTGGCGGTGAACCAGGGCGGCAAGCGCAAGGGCGCCGTCTGCGCGTATCTCGAAAGCTGGCACCTCGACATCGAGGAGTTCCTGGAGCTGCGCAAGAACACCGGCGACGACCGCCGCCGCACCCACGACATGAACACGGCGAACTGGATTCCCGACCTGTTCATGCGCCGCGTGATGGAAGGTGGCGACTGGACGCTCTTCTCGCCGTCCACCTGCCCCGACCTGCACGACAAGTTCGGCAAGGCCTTCGAAGAGGCCTACACCGCCTACGAGGCCAAGGCTGCGCGTGGCGAGATCAAGCTCTTCAAGAAGATGCCTGCCAAGGACCTGTGGCGCCGCATGCTCTCGATGCTGTTCGAGACGGGCCATCCCTGGATCACCTTCAAGGACGCCTGCAACGTGCGCTCGCCTCAGCAGCATGTGGGCGTGGTGCACAGCAGCAACCTTTGCACCGAGATCACGCTCAACACCAACGAGAGCGAGATCGCCGTCTGCAACCTGGGATCGGTCAACCTCGTCCATCACCTGAAGGACGGGCCTGACGGTCGCAAGGTCATCGACCACGCCAAGCTGAAGAAGACGGTCGCGACCGCGATGCGCATGCTCGACAACGTGATCGACATCAACTACTACGCCGTCAAGAAGGCCCGCGACTCCAACCTGCGCCACCGCCCGGTGGGCCTGGGGATCATGGGCTTCCAGGACGCGCTGTACGAGTTGCGCACGCCCTACGCCTCGCAAGAGGCGGTGGAGTTCGCCGACCGTTCGATGGAAGCCGTCTGCTACTACGCCTACTGGGCCTCGACCGAGCTGGCGCAGGAGCGGGGCCGCTACTCCAGCTACCGCGGCTCGCTGTGGGACCGCGGCATCCTGCCGATCGACTCGCTCGAACTGCTGGCCGAGCAACGCGGTGGCTACGTCGACGTCGACCGCAGCACCAGCCTCGACTGGAGCCTGCTGCGCGGCCGCATCAGCGAGCACGGCATGCGCAACTCCAACTGCGTGGCCATCGCCCCGACCGCGACCATCTCCAACATCATCGGCGTCAGCGCCTCGATCGAGCCGAGCTTCGGCAACCTCTCGGTCAAGTCCAACCTGTCGGGCGAGTTCACCGTCGTCAACGAGTACCTCGTGCGCGACCTGAAGAAGCTCAACCTCTGGGACGACGTGATGGTCATGGACCTCAAGCACTTCGACGGTTCGCTGCGCCGCATCGACCGCGTGCCTGAGGATCTGAAGGACCTCTACGCCACCGCCTTCGAGGTCGAGACGCAGTGGCTGGTGGAAGCTGCGGCACGCCGCCAGAAGTGGATCGACCAGGCCCAGTCGCTCAACATCTACATGGCCGGCGCTTCGGGCAAGAAGCTCGACGAGACCTACAAGCTCGCCTGGGTGCGTGGCCTCAAGACCACCTACTACCTGCGCACGATCAGCGCTTCGCAGACCGAGAAGTCGACGGTGAAGGCGGGCCAGCTGAATGCGGTGTCGAGTGGTGCTTCGTCGTCGATGATTGCGGCACCAGTCGCTGCAATGCCGGCTGCATTGAGCGTCGATGCGGAGCCCGCGACCGACGTGAAGTTCTGTGCGATCGATGACCCGACGTGCGAGGCTTGTCAGTGACGTGATGAGCGACGCGATGCATCTCGCGTCGAGTTCATCAACGCTTTGCGAGTTGCTGTGCAGCATCGAATTTCGATGCGACACAGCAACAGCGAAGCGGCCGCAATGTCAATAAGTGCTTGGTGTTTAGACACAACACTCCGATAATTCAACCGCACAGGAAATCCACCATGTTGGTTTGGGAAGAAGACCTTAAGCCCTCGAGCAATCACAAGACGAACCCCGCGCAGAGCCTCCCCGTTCAAGCGCGTGCGGCCGTGTCGTCTCCGGTCTTCGCAGAGTCCATTGCACCTGTCTCCACCGCTTCGACGAGCACCACCGACACCCATCGGGTGAAGGCCGCCGACAAGCGCATCATCAACGGCAAGACCGACGTCAACCAGCTCGTCCCCTTCAAGTACAAGTGGGCCTGGGAGAAGTACCTCGCCACCTGCGCCAATCACTGGATGCCGCAGGAAGTGAACATGTCGCGCGACATCGCGACCTGGAAAGACCCGAACGGCCTGACCGAAGACGAGCGTCGCATCATCAAGCGCAACCTCGGCTTCTTCGTCACCGCCGATTCGCTGGCCGCCAACAACATCGTGCTCGGCACCTACCGGCACATCACGGCGCCCGAGTGCCGCCAGTTCCTGCTGCGCCAGGCCTTCGAAGAGGCGATCCACACCCACGCGTATCAATACATCGTGGAGTCGCTGGGTCTCGACGAGAGCGAGATCTTCAACGCCTACAACGAAGTCAAGTCGATCCGCGACAAGGACGAGTTCCTGATCCCGTTCATCAACGCGATCATGGACGCCAACTTCCACACCGGCACGCCGGCCAACGACCAGACGCTGCTCAAGTCGCTGATCGTCTTCGCCTGCCTGATGGAAGGCCTCTTCTTCTACGTCGGCTTCACGCAGATCCTCGCGCTCGGCCGCCAGAACAAGATGACCGGCGCCGCCGAGCAGTACCAGTACATCCTGCGAGACGAGTCGATGCACTGCAACTTCGGCATCGACCTCATCAACCAGATCAAGTTGGAGAACCCGCATTTGTGGACGGCCGAATTCAAGGCGGAAATCCGGGCTCTTTTCATGAAAGCAGTTGAGTTGGAATATCGCTACGCTGAAGACACCATGCCGCGCGGCGTGCTTGGCCTCAACGCATCGATGTTCAAAGGTTATCTGCGCTACATCGCCAACCGGCGTGCAACGCAGATCGGTTTGGAAGAGCTCTTCCCGAACGAGGAAAACCCGTTCCCATGGATGAGCGAAATGATTGACCTGAAGAAGGAACGCAACTTCTTCGAGACGCGCGTCATCGAGTACCAATCGGGTGGCGCGCTCTCGTGGGATTGACGTTTCACTGAGCGGCAAAGCGCAGCAGGTCGTTTGTGGCAGATCAAGATTCGCGATGCATTCGATTCACCGACACAGAAGCGGTGAGCAGTGCGTCGCAACCCCATTCACCGGATCGGGGCGCCCCTCCTGGGCAGACTTTCGGACGGTGAATAGCTGCGGAGTGTCGACACGTCGTCGGGGCAACGCAGTGCTTTTTCAACTTGATCAAGGAGAAATGTAATGGCAACTGCAAAGAAACCTGCCGCCAAAAAGGCCGCAGCCAAGAAGCCCGCGGCGAAGAAGGCCGCAGCGAAGAAGCCGGCAGCGAAGAAGGCTGCAGCGAAGAAGCCGGCAGCCAAGAAGGCCGCCGCCAAGAAGCCGGCAGCCAAGAAGGTCGCCGCCAAGAAGCCGGCAGCCAAGAAGGCCGCGGCGAAGAAGCCGGCTGCCAAGAAGGCTGCTGCGAAGAAGCCGGCTGCCAAGAAGGCTGCTGCGAAGAAGCCGGCTGCCAAGAAGGCCGCTGCCAAGAAGCCTGCTGCGAAGAAGGCTGCGAAGAAGCCTGCGGCCAAGAAGCCTGCTGCGAAGAAGGCTGCGAAGAAGCCTGCTGCGAAGAAGGCCGCTGCCGCACCTGCTGCCCCTGCTGCTGCGAAGCCCGCTGCAGCACCGGCGGCCAAGACTGCGCTCAGCCCCGCTGCTGCATGGCCTTTCCCGACGGGCGCCAAGCCCTGAGGCGACTAGGTCTCTCGACGAAACCCGGCTCCGGCCGGGTTTTTTTATGGCCGAGACTTGCGTCACGAACCTTCATCCACCGAGATGAGACGCGGCGCAGCAATGTGATTTCCTCACAGCACGCCGCCAGACCGGCTTCCTACACTTTTTGAACGACAGCTTCGTTCGGAGGTGAGTGATGAAGTCGATCCAGCCAACCCATGCAGTGGCCGCGCTCGCGGCGCTGGTGGTCGCGTTCTCGGCGCAGGCTCAGAACGCCTTCATGTCGGAGCCGGTGCAGGTCGCAGCGGTGAAGCCCTCTCAAGCGGCCGATGCCAAGACCTATCGCCAGGACGGCGCGCGCCACCTCTATGACGCCTACCCCGACCGCATCTACCGCGGCAAGCTGCCTCCGCTGCTGCATGCAGTGGCCGTGGTCGAGACGGTGATCGACGGGCAAGGCCAGGTGGTGGAGGTCAACATGATCCGCGAGCCGTCGCATGCCCCGGATGTCACGGCCGCTGTGCGCGAGATGATCAAGCGCGCGCAGCCCTTGCCGGTGCCTGCGCGCATCAGCGGCGGTGTGCGTTATCTGGACGTGTGGCTGATGGACGGCAGCGGCCGCTTCCAGCTCGACACACTGACCGAAGGCCAGCGCCGCGAGTGAGAGACGCTTCGCTGCGTCAGAGGCCGAGCGCTGCCCGGTCGATGACGTGGTTCTGCCCACCGCGGCAGGCGATCTTCAGCGCACCGATGCGGTTGCCGAGTTCGACGCAGCGGGTGAGTTCCCAGCCGCGCTCCAGGCCGTAGAGCAGGGCGCCGCGGAAGGCGTCGCCGCAGCCCGTCGGGTCGACGACCTCGGATGCCTTCACGCCGGCCACGTGCGTGCGCTGGCCCTTCTGCCAGACCTCGCAGCCGTCGGCACCGAGGGTCACGATCACGCCTTTCAGATGCGAGTTCGACAGCGCCTCGAGCGACTTGCCGGTGCGCTCGCACAGCATGCGGCCTTCATAGTCGTTGACGGCCACCCAGGTGGCCTGCTGCACGAAGGCGTTGAGTTCTTCGCCGTTGAACATCGGCAGGCCCTGGCCCGGATCGAAGATGAAGGGCACACCGGCCTTCGAGAACTGCTCGGCGTGCTGCAGCATTGCGTCGCGCCCGTCAGGTGCGACGATGCCGATGGCGATGTCCGGGCGCCCCGCAGGCACCGCAGTGAGGTGGGCCGACTGCATTGCACCCGGGTGAAAGGCGGTGATCTGGTTGTTGTCCTGGTCGGTGATGATGATGGCCTGCGCGGTGTAGGTCTCCGTCACTGTGCAAACGAACTCCGTGCTTGCACCCCAGGTCTTGAGACGCGCCAAATAGTCCTGCCCGTCGGCGCCCACGGCGGCCATCACGAGCGGCTCACCGCCGAGCTGGCGCAGCGTGTAGGCGATGTTGCCGGCGCAGCCACCGAACTCGCGGCGCAGTGTGGGCACGAGGAACGACACGTTCAGGATGTGCACCTGCTCCGGCAGGATCTGCTCGGCAAAGCGCCCCGGGAAGGTTGTGATGGTGTCGAAGGCGAGCGAACCGCAGATGAGTGCAGACATGGAAGAACTCCGTGGAAGGAATGATGCGGGCCCAGTCGCCGTCAGGGGTAGAAGGCTTCGACGGTGTAGCCGTTGACGCGGCGCGGGTCCGATGAGGAAAAGATCAGCTGCAGGTTGGACTCGCTGCCCGGTGCCAGCACCGGCGGGTTGACGCGGAAGTCGCTGGGCGCAAGCGCTCTGCGCGCGAGCAGCTGCTCCGTCGAGTCGGTGAGCTTGAGGTCGATCGAGGGCATGGCAAGCGTCATCGCGCCGCGGTTGCGCAACACGAGCGACAGCCGGTAGCCGTTGCCCCCGGGGGCCGGCGACAAGGTGCTGCTCTCGACCACCACGTCGTCGATGCGGCGCGGCGGCTGCAACTGGCAGTCGAGCCATTGGCAGCCGAGCGCCAAGGCGGGCCGGGTGGCAGGCCAACGTGCCGCCCAAAGGTCGCGGAAGTGGTAGCCGGCCTGGCCGACCAGCGTGGCGGCCAGCAATAGGAACAGCAGGCCCAGCAGCGCGCGCATGCCCGGGCTGCGCCAGCGCGCGCGCTGCTTGGCCTGTTGCACGAAGCCCGGCCCACGGCGTGCGGCTTCGAGCTGCGCACGCGCCGCCTTCACCGACGAACGTGGAATGCCGGTGCCGCCGCCTTTGCGCCGGGTCTCGGACTCGAGCGGTTGCTCGTCGAGCAGGGCTTCGTTGAAGCGTGCTTCGGCGAAGTCGCGCTTGTCGCGGCGCTTGACCGCTTGCGCCGGAGTCAGGTCGACATCGGCCTGCTCGGGCTGGAAGAAGCGCGAGTGGATGCGGTCGTTGTCACTCAGCTGAAAGACATCGTCGTCGTCGGGCGGCTCGGACTGCGGGTCGTACGAGGCGGCGACGGAGGCGGCCGGTGGGGCAGGCGGAGCAGGGGGCGGCTTCCAGTTGGGCGGCGCGTCGCGCTCCAGGTCGAACAAGCCTTCTATCGCGTTGAAGACCTCGTTGCAGCGGCCGCAGCGCACCCAGCCTTCGGAAACCTTGAGCTGGTCTTGAACGACTCTAAAGACGGTGCCGCAGGAGATGCAACGCGTGGCCAGGCTCATGGCGAAATCATGCCATGCCGCATCACACGCGCCGTTGGGCCGTCATCAGGATCCACCCATCCTCGGTGTCACTGACCTCGAGTGCGCACCAGGGGGCATAGGCCTCTTTCAACTCGTCGGCCTGCCGCTCGAGGATGCCGGCCAGCACGAGGTGGCCGCCGGGCCGCACATGGCCACACAGCAACGGGGCCAGCAGCTTGAGGGGCGTGGCGAGGATGTTGGCGAGCACGAGCTCGTACTCGCCGCTCGCCGCCTCGGGCAGACCGGCGTTGACCGTCACGCTGTTGGCGCTCGCGTTGGCCTTCGTCGACACCACGGCGGCCGGATCAATGTCGACCGCGTCGACCTGCTGTGCGCCGTGAAGTGCCGCACCGATGGCGAGGATGCCCGAGCCGCAGCCGTAGTCGAGCACGCGTGGCCAGGGTGCGGCGTGCTGTGCGGTCCAGCGCAGGCACATGCGGGTGGTGGGGTGCGTGCCGGTGCCGAAGGCGAGGCCGGGGTCGAGGCGGATGAGCGTCGTCGCCTGCGCGGGAGGCTCGTGCCAGCTCGGCACGATCCAGAAGTCCGGCGTGATCGGAACGGGGGCGAATTGCGATTGCGTCAGGCGCACCCAGTCCTGGTCAGGCACGGCCTGCAGCGACTGCACGTGGACGTCTTGTGCCCACTCTTGTGCGAGCAGCAGCGTGGCCGCTTCGGTGGCGGTCTCTTCGCGCTCGAACAGCGCCTTCACCACCGAGCGTTGCCAGCCACCGCGCGGCGCCGGCATGCCAGGCTCGCCGAAGAGTGCCTGCTCGAGGGCGGTGTCGGCGTCGGCGTCTTCCACCGACACCGAGAGCGCCTCGAGTTCGTCCATCAGCGCATCGGAAACCGGCTCCACCAGCGCTTCAGGCACGACGAGCAACAGCTCCAGCATGGCTCAGCGCTTGTGTTGAGCCATCCAGCCCTCGAGGTAATGGATGCTGGTTCCACCCTCGATGAACTTGGCATCGGCCATCAACTCACGGTGAAGCGGAATGTTGGTGAGGATGCCTTCGACCACCGTCTCCGACAGCGCAATGCGCATGCGCGCCAAGGCCTGGTCGCGCGTGTCGCCGTGCGTGATGATCTTGCCGATCATCGAGTCGTAGTTGGGCGGCACGAAGTAGTTGGTGTACGCATGCGAGTCCACGCGCACGCCAGGCCCGCCCGGCGCGTGCCAGGTCGTGATGCGTCCTGGCGACGGGGTGAACTTGTACGGGTCCTCGGCGTTCACGCGGCACTCGATGGCGTGGCCGCGCATCTCGATCTGGCGTTGCGTGAAGGGCAGCTTCTCGCCGGCCGCCACGCGGATCTGCATCTGCACGATGTCGACGCCGGTCACGAGTTCGGTCACCGGGTGCTCCACCTGCACGCGGGTGTTCATCTCGATGAAGTAGAACTCGCCGTTCTCGTAGAGGAACTCGAAGGTGCCGGCACCGCGGTAGCCGATCTTCTTGCAGGCGGCAGCGCAGCGCTCGCCGATGCGCTCGATCACGCGACGCGGGATGCCCGGCGCCGGCGCTTCCTCGATGATCTTCTGGTGGCGGCGCTGCATGGAGCAGTCGCGCTCGCCGAGCCACACGGCGTTCTTGTGCTCGTCGGCGAGCACCTGGATCTCGATGTGGCGCGGGTTCTCTAGGAACTTCTCCATGTAGACCGCCGGGTTGCCGAAGGCGGCACCCGCTTCGGCCTTGGTGGTCTGCACCGCGTGCAGCAGCGCGGCTTCGGTGTGCACCACGCGCATGCCGCGGCCACCGCCGCCACCGGCGGCCTTGATGATCACCGGGTAACCGACCGCGCGGCCGATCTTCACGATCTCCTTCGGGTCATCGGGCAGTGCACCTTCGGAGCCGGGCACGCACGGCACGCCCGACTTGATCATGGCCTGCTTGGCCGAGACCTTGTCGCCCATGATGCGGATGGACTCGGGCGTCGGGCCGATGAAAGTGAAGCCGCTTTGCTCCACGCGCTCGGCGAAGTCGGCGTTCTCCGACAGGAAGCCGTAGCCGGGGTGGATGGCCTCGGCGTCGGTCACTTCGGCCGTCGAGATGATCGCCGGCATGTTGAGATAACTGTGGGATGACGCGGCCGGGCCGATGCACACGGCCTCGTCGGCGAGCTTCACGTACTTGGCGTCGCGGTCGGCTTCGGAATAGACGACGACCGACTTGACGCCCATCTCGCGGCACGCGCGCTGGATTCGCAGTGCGATCTCGCCCCGGTTGGCGATGAGAATTTTCTTGAACATGAGCCGCGCCTTATTCGATGACGAACAAGGGCTGCCCGAATTCCACGGCCTGGCCGTTCTGCGCCAGCACCTGCGTGACCGTGCCGGCCTTGTCGGCTTCGATCTCGTTCATGATCTTCATCGCTTCGATGATGCAAATCGGGTCGCCTTCCTTGACCACCGTGCCGACGGTGGCGAAGGGCTTGGCGCCTGGGCTGGCCGCCCCGTAGAAGGTGCCGACCATCGGCGACTTGACGATGTGGCCGGTCGGTGCGGCCGGGGCTTCGGGCGCGGCAGCCACCACAGGTGCCGCCGGGGTCGCCACAGGCGCGGCAGCCACTTGCGGCGGCGCGGCCTGGTAGACCACCGGCTGAGCGGCCACGGCAGCGGCCGGGTCGCTCTTGACGATGCGCACCTTGCCGTCGGCTTCGGTGATCTCAAGCTCGGAGATGTTCGATTCAGACACCAGGTCGATCAGCGTCTTCAGTTTGCGCAGGTCCATGTGTTCTCCAACTCCTGTCGTTATGAGGCGGCGTCGGTCACCGTCGAGGGCGACGCGCCGGTGTGGGCCTTGGTCTAGGCCTTCGGGCCGCGCTTGAGCGCATGGCCCAGGGCCAGGCGGTATCCATCGGCGCCCAGCCCGACGATCACGCCTTCAGCGAGATCGGAAAAATAAGAATGGTGGCGGAACGGCTCGCGACGGTGCACATTCGACAGGTGCACTTCGATGAACGGGATGGCGACACCCGCGAACGCATCACGCAGCGCCACGCTCGTGTGCGTGAAGGCGCCGGGGTTGATGATCACGAAGTCAGTGCCGTCGAGCCGCGCGGCTTGCACACGGTCGATCAGGGCGCCTTCGTGGTTGCTCTGGAAGCTTTCCAGCTTGGCGCCAGCATCGGCGGCGATCTTCGCAAGTTCTGCGTTGATCTGATCCAAAGTCGTTGAGCCATAGACCGCCGGCTCGCGCGTGCCGAGCAGGTTGAGATTCGGGCCGTGAAGGACGAGGATTTGCATGAAGCCGGGCTCGCTTCAAAAGCGAAGGCCGAACTTTACGCGTTTTTGAGTGCTGATCCGCGCACGAAGGCAATTTATTGCCCGGAGGCGAACTTTTCGGCCCATTGCGCCAGGTCTTCGGGCTTGAGCAGGCCCAGTTTGCGGAAGATGACCATTCCCTGGCGGTCGAACGCCACGCTGAACGGCAACGCACCGCTCGGGTTGCCCAGGGCTCGATTCAGGTCCACGCCGTTCAGCCCGGCCAAGCCGATCGGAAAGGTGATCGGCAGCTTGCCCAGAAACTCGCGGACCGGGGTCGGGCTGTCGATCGCGAGACCGACCACCTGCCAGCCTTTGGCTTTGTGCTCTTTGTAGAAAGCGTCGAGCAGAGGCATTTCCTTGACGCACGGTGCGCACCAGGTGGCCCAGAAGTTCAGCACCAAGGGCTGGCCGCGCAGGGCCGACATCATCAGCTCGCCGCCTTCCGGGCGCTCGAAGCGCTCTTGCCAGAGGGCTTGCTCGGCGCCTGCGTCGGCCGCGGTCTCGCGGTGGCGCCACCAGGCCCAGCCGGCGCCGGCCGCCGCACCGGCCAATGCCACACCGCCGGTCAGAAGGGCATGGCGTCGGTTCATGGCGCGCTCGCTTCCAGCAGGCGGCGCAGCGCCGCCAGGTCGCCCCGCTCGGACTGGCCTCGCGCATCGGACTTCAGCGCGCCGCGCACGTCGTCGTGGTCAAGGATGCTCATGTGCACGGTCACGGCTTCGCCCAACTCGGGGCTCATGGTGCTGACGGTCAGCACGTCGATCGGCTCGCCCCGCGGGCCGCCGATCGTGCCCACGTCGTAGTCGACCCGCTTGTCGATGAGCGTCAGCTCGGCCTGCTTGGAGTCGTCGCAATAGAGTTGCAGGTGCACGCTGGAGAGCCGGGTGGCCGTGCCGCGCCAGACGGCGCCGGTCAAATAGGGCCGCATGTCCTGCAGGCGCTCCATCCACAGGAGCGCAACCTTGCGCAGCGCGAGCAGCTCGCCCGGCTGGGTGTCGGCGCAGAAGAGTTCGATGTACGAGCGCACCTCGTCTTCCACCTCGTCGTTGCCCGGAAGGTCGACCGAGCGCACGCTGCCTCGGCCGAGCAGCTTGGCCGCGCGGCGCTTGGCCGGGCCGTACTCCATGCCTTCTTCGACGATGAGGCGCGCGGCCGTGCTGGCCACTTCGGCGCTGAGTTGGGAGCCCATGTGCGGGATTCTAGGAAGCCGGGGCCCGCGGGCTCAGGGCAATTCCACTGCGCCCATGCGGGCGACGACGGTGCTGGCGCGGCCCATCACATAGGCCGAGTTGGGCCGTTTCTCGAAGCGTTTGGGTGCGGGCAGCATGACCGCAAGCCGCGCCGCAGGGTAGGCGCCGAGCTTGTCGGCATCGACGTGGAAGTAGTGGCGCGCCGCGGCATGCGCGCCGAAGAGGCCTTCGCCCCACTCCACGTTGTTGAGATAGATCTCGAGGATGCGCCGCTTGGAGAGCGTGCCTTCGAGCATGAAGGTGATGACGAACTCCTGGCCCTTGCGCAGGAAGTTGCGCTCGCCACTGAGGAAGAGGTTCTTCGCCAGCTGCTGGGTGATGGTGGAGCCGCCGACGATCTTGGGCGTGGCCTTGGGCTTCTCGGGTGGCGGGCGGTTGCTGCGCGCCGCCTGCTTCGCCTGGCGTTCATTGACACGCTCGGCCTGCGCTTCGGCGCGCAGGTTTTTCTCCCACGCCTTTTCCAGCGCCTCCCATTCGACGCCGCTGTGCTCGGTGAAGCCTGCGTCTTCCGAGGCGATCACCGCACGCTTGAGGTGGTCGGAGATGCGCTCGTCATCCACCCACCGCTGGCTCCACAGCAGCTGGTGCTGCGTGGCCACGATGCGGCGAATCTCCGAGCGCTGGAAGGTGGTGGACTGCGGATCGACGACGCTCATCATCCCGATGCGCGCGAGAAAGTAGACCTGCAGCGACACGCCGCACACCACCACCAGGCCGATCACACGCAACAGATGCCGCACGACGCCGCTCATGAGGACGCCAGTCGGGCGCGCAGCGCCGCGAGCACCGGCGCTGTCTCGGGGTTGATGCCGCGCCAGATGTGGAAGGCTTCGGCCGCCTGCTCGACCAGCATGCCCAGGCCGTCGCGCGCCTTGGCGCCGTGCTGCTCGGCCCATTGCAGAAAGCCCTGGGTGGCCGGGCCGTACATCATGTCGAGCGCCAGGCCGCCGCGGCTCAGCACGCTGGCAGGAACCGGGATGGCCGCGCCATTCAGGCTGGTCGCGGTGGCGTTGATCACGACATCGAAAGCCTTGCCGGCCGCCTGCAGGGAGCGGGCGAAGAGCGTCACGCCGTGGGCATGCGCCAGCTCGGCATGCCGCTGCACCAGCGCCTCGGCCTTGTCGACACTGCGGTTGGCGACCACGATCTCCTGCGGGCCGGCTTCGATCAGCGGCCCGAGCGCGCCCGCGGCGGCCCCACCCGCGCCGACCAGCAGCACACGTCGGCCCTTCAGGACGATGCCGGCGTTGCGCTCGATGTCGCGCACGAGGCCGATGCCGTCGCTGTTGTCGGCGTACCAGCCCTCGGCGTCGAAGCGCAGCACGTTGGCGGCCTGGGCCAGCGTGGCGCGCCGGCTTCGGCGCGCGGCCAGGCGGTAGGCGTCGATCTTGAACGGCACCGTCACGTTGCAGCCGCGCCCGCCGCTTTCGGCAAAGGCCTGCACCGTGGCCTCGAAGCCATCGAGCGGGCACAGCAGCCGGTCGTAGGCCACGGCTTGCCCGGTCGCCTGGGCGAACTGGGCGTGGATGAAGGGCGACTGGCTGTGTTCGACCGGGTTGCCGGCGACGACGTAACGATCTGGAGGGCTCACTGCTTGACGGGTGCGGCGACCGAGGTTTCAAAACCGTCTTCGCGCGAGAAGCGGAAACGGGTGTGCACCACCAGCTGGTCGGCCTGCTTCTTCATCGCCGTCGTGAAGGAACCGAAGGGCGCGGCGGCCTGCACGATGGAGATGGCGCGTTTGTCGAGCAGCTTGTTCTGCGAGCTGCGCACGACCTCGGTCTCGACGATGCGGCCGGCCGAGTCGACGGTGATGATCATCACCAGCTCGCCGTACAGCTTCTTGCCCTGGTGCTCCGGGAAGTTGCGCGTGCCACGGTCTTCGATCTTGCGGCGCAGCTGGTCGTAGTAGATCGCGTAGACCTCTTCGCGGGTCGAGGGGCTGATGTAGCGCTTTCTCGGCCGGGCGTTTTCTTCGTTGATGCGCTTTTCGATCTCGGCCAGCAACTGCAGCAGCTGCTTGCGGTGCTCTTCCTGCGAACGCTCCTGCGGGGTGCCGGCACGCTTGGGGTCGGGCTGGGGCATGGCCGCCAGCTCGCGCCGCACCATGGCCAGGCGCTGCTGCTGTTCTTCCTGCAGCTGCTCGATCTGCTTGCGGGTGTCTTCGGCGGCATCGCCGATCTCGGTCACGGCCGCGCTCGGCAGCGGCGAGGTGGCGCGGCCACGGTCGACGTCGCCACCGCCGGCCAGGTTGCGCTGTGCGAGGGCCTGCGCCTTGGTCGGCGCTTCAGTCGAGCGCGAGTTGACGAGGATCACCTCGAGCGGCGTGTCCTGGAACGCGCGGGTGAAACCTTCCGGGTCGACAGCCGGCCACGCCAGCAACCCGACGTGCACGACGACCGAGACACCGAGTGAAACCTGGAGGACCGAAAACTTGGCCATGAAGAACCGTTAAACCGAGGGCGACGATGCTACCGCGCTGGCGCCGGCTGCTTCCTCGGTTGCATCCCCTTGCACATCGATCGCCAGGGTGAGCGGGCCGGCGGTTTCGGCTTCCTCGATCTCGGCGTCTTCGACCACCGCGTCATCGGCCGTGGTCGACGGGTCGTCGAGGCGCTGCAGCACGCTCGCATGCACGTCGAGCGTGAGCAGGTCGGTGCCGGTGATGCGCACGCGCACCAGCGCGCCACGCGGCAGCCGCTCGGCGCCCACGGCCTTGAAGACGAGCGGCAGCGTCTCGGCGCGCACCAGGCCGTCTTTCATGACCGCGGCGTCGAGTTCCTGCAGGTCGTGCTGGGCCAGGTAGCGCAACGTCCAGTAGCGCTCGAGGCCCGACTGGAAGCCGTTGTAGGCGGTGTAGGCGGCGTCGAAGCTCGAGATGATGGAAAAGAGCGCCGCATCCTTCGGCTTGAACGGCGCGGCGAGTGCGGCGGTGCGGCCGTGGCGGGCGCACGCGATGATCTGCCACTGGTTCACGAGGTCGACATAGCGGCGCAGCGGCGAGGTCGCCCAGGTGTATTGCGCGACACCCATGCCAGCGTGCGGTGCGGCCTTGGTGCCCATGCGCACCTTGACCCCCGGCGCCATGCTGGCCTGGCTGCGGTAGATGCCGGGCACGCCCAGCTCGTGGAGCCAGCCGCCCCAGGTGCTGTTGGCGAGGATCATGGCCTCGGCCACGATCAGGTCGAGCGGAGCGCCGCGGGTGCGGGTGCTGATCAGCACGGTCTCGTCGCCCTGCGGCTCGCGGCCGTCGTTGCCCTGAAGGCGGAAGTTGTAGTCGGGGCGATTGAAGTTTTCAGGCTTGCCGCGCACCACCTCGCGTGCGGCCTTCAGGTGCCGCGCGAGGCGGAAGGCGAAGGCCAGCTCCGCCGCGTGCGCGTAGTCGGCCGGTGCCTCCCCGGTGAGCGAGGCTTCGGTGATCACTGCGTCGAGCTGGTCGTGGCGCAGGTTGGTCACGATGGGCACACGCTCCAGCTTCGTCTCGCTGCCTTTCACCGCGAGCGTGACCTCGTCATAGCTCACATAGAGCGACACCGCCGGGCACTCGCGCCCTTCCAGGAGCGTGTAGGCCTGCACCACGTCGTCGGGCAGCATCGTGAGCTTGTAGCCCGGCATGTAGACGGTCGACAGGCGGTCGCGCGCCACCTTGTCGACCGCGCCTTCGGGCGTGATCGCAAGGCCCGGCGCGGCGATGTGGATGCCGAACACCACGGTGCCGGTGCCCAGGCCCTGCACCGAGAGGGCATCGTCGATCTCGGTGGTCTGCGAGTCGTCGATCGAGAAGGCCTGCACGCCGGCCACGGGCAGCTTGTCCTTGATCTCCGGCGCGCTGAGCGCGGGGAAGGCGGTGCCCTTCGGGAAGTTCTCGAACAGGAAGCGCTTCCAGTGGAACTGGTACGGGGAGTCGATGGCGCCCGCGGCCTTCAGCAGGTCGAGCGGGGCGGTGTGCGAGAGCTTTGCCGCTTCGACCACCGCCTTGTACTCGGCCGCGTTCTTGTCGGGCTTGAACAGGATCTTGTAGAGCTGCTCGCGCACCGGCGCCGGGCACTGGCCGGCCACGAGCTCCTGCGCCCAGGCGTCGATCTGCGCAGCCAGCTGCTTCTTGCGCTCGATGCCGAGCAGCGCGGCTTTCACGATTTCTTCCGGCGCCTTCTTGAACTGGCCCTTGCCGAGGCGGCGGAAGTAGTGCGGCGCTTCGAACAGGCGGAAGAGTGCCGCGGCCTGCTGCGCCGCGCTCGCCTTGTCGTTGAAGTAGTCGCGTGCCAGGTCGGCGAAGCCGAAGTCGCTGTCGGGTGCGAATTCCCAGGCGAGGTCGAGGTCGATGTCCTGCGCGAGGCGCTGCCCTTCGGCCAGCAGCTCGGCCGGAGACGGCTGCTCGAACTTGAGCAGCACGTTGGCGGATTTCACTTTCACGCGCTTGCCGGAGTCGAGCTCGATCTGCATCGAGGTGTCGGCTTCGGACATCACGCGGCCGGCGTGGAACTTCCCGGCGTCATCAAACAGTGCGTACATGGCCTGGATTGTCGTCGGTCAAGGGGAGGGGCCGAGTTCGAGGAAGTGCAGTAGATGCGGCAGGTGCTCGTCGAAATCCGACAGCGCATGGTCGCTGCCCTCGACGATGCGCAGGTGGCCGCCGCGGTAACGCTCGCTCATCTCGCGCCAGCTCAGCACCTCGTCGCCGGTGGCGATGACGGCGAAATAGCGCGTCGGGTCGGCGAGCCGGCCGGGCGTCATGTCTCGCAATTCGTCGACGTACTCAGGGCGGAAGAAGAAGCGATCGTCGCTGTGCCAGGCGGTGGTCTCGCCGATGTGGCGGGCGAGGTCGCGTGCCGGGTCGACGGCTGGGTTGAGGAGCACGGCCTTGCAGCCCAGGCGTTCGGCCATCACCGTGGCGTAGAAGCCGCCCAGCGAGCTGCCGACGACGGCCATGCGCTCGCGCGGCCAGCGGCTCACGCCGTGCTCGAGCATGCGCACTGCTTCGTGTGGCGAGGGCGGCAGTTGCGGGCACCACCAGGTCAGGCGCGGTGCGTGTTCGCGCACCCAGGCCGCCATGCGCGTGGCCTTGGCCGACTGCGGCGACGAGCGAAAACCGTGCAGATACAACAGATGGGTCGGGGTCATGGGAACCAGGCCTCGTCGGGCTGCTCGAAGCGAGTCGCGAGAGTGAGACGACGGACACAAGAAGGGGCCCCGCAGTGTGCCCGACTCCGCAATCTCACCCGGTGCCGCGGGTGCTTGGCACGCCTAAACTGACCCGCGCCTGCCCTGTGCTGGATTGCCTTTCCCGATTTCGCTTCCCGACTTCGTTTCGCAAGGATTCTTCGTGAACGTTTCTCCTGCCGGTCTTGCCGTTCGCCCGCTCGGGCTCGTTCTCGCGATTTCATTGATGCTGCAGGCCTGCGCCACGCCCGCCCCCTCGGCCAACGGCACCGGCAAGCCCACGTCGCCGGAGAAAGCCAACACCCGTGCCGTCCCGGCGCCCGTGGCCGGCGCGGCGCCTGCAGCGCCAGCCGCCGCGGCGGCCGCATCGGGGGCGGCCTCCGGCGTGGCCGGTGCACCGGCCGCACGGCCCGAGCCTGGCGCGCCCAAGCCCTTTGACGAGGTGATCAAGGGCGCCACGCAACAGTCGGGCTTCGTGCCCATCTGGCGCAAGGACGACAAGATCTGGCTCGAGATCCCTGCCGAGCGGCTCGACCAGCCCTTCTTGCTCTCGGTGAACGTGGCCGGCTCGGTCGGCGAGCGTGGTTTGTATGCGAGCCAGATGGGCCCATCGTGGCTGGCCACCTTCCGCAAGATCGGCACCAGCCAGATGCAGCTGATCGCGCTCAACACCGCCTTCGTCAGCAGCACCACCGCCATGAAGCCGGCGGTGGAGCAGGGCTTCTCGCACAGCCTGCTCGGCTCGGCCGCGATCGTGAGCGCCCCGCATCCGCAGCGCAAGTCGGTGCTGATCGATGCCGGCTTCCTGCTGACCGACATCCCCGGTTATTCGACGCGCATCGAGTCGGCGTTCCGCCTGCCGTATTCGCTCGACCGCGGCAATTCCTTCTTCGAGAAGACGCGCGTGAGCGACGAGATGACCACGGTCAACGCCCGCGTGCATTTCGCCACCCCGCGCATCCCGGCGCCGCCGGCCCTGCCCAGCCCCACGCCTGGGCCCAACCCGCCATCGACCGTGCCCGATGCGCGCAGCATGTTCGTGGCCTTCGTCTACAGCTTCACCAAGCTGCCGCAAGAGCCGATGCCGGCACGCAGGACCGACCCACGCCTGGGCCACTTCTTCACCGGCGTCACCGACCTCGGCAACGACCTCAAGGCCAACCCGCGGGTGCACCACCTGAGCCGCTGGCGCCTGGAGAAGCGTGACCCGAGCGCCGCGCTGTCGGATCCCAAGCAGCCCATCGTCTACTGGCTCGACAAGAACATCCCGCCCAAGTACCGCAAGGCGGTCGAGGCTGGTGTGCTCGAGTGGAACAAGGCCTTCGAGAAGATCGGCTTCAAGGACGCCATTGTCGTTCGCCACCAGCCCGACGATGCCGAGTGGGACAACATGGACGCGCGGCACGCGTCCATCCGCTGGTTCGTCGGTGCCGACGTGGGCTTCGCCGTCGGCCCGCACCACGCCGACCCGCGCACCGGCGAGATCATCGATGCCGACATTGGCATGAGCGACGTGTTCGGCCGCGGCGCGCGGCGCTTCGTCGTCGAAGACGTGGGCACGGGTGGGGGCGCGGGTGCGGGTGCAGCGGGCCACGCCCACGACGCCTATTGCGACTACGCCCGCGAGAACGCCGCGGAGATGAATTTCGCGCTCGACGTGCTCGAGGCGCGCGGCGACATCGCCCCCGACAGCCCCGAGGCCGAGGCCTTCGTGCAGGCCGTCATCAAGGACACCGTGATGCACGAGGTCGGCCACACGCTCGGCCTCAAGCACAACTTCAAGGGCTCGACGGTCGTGCCGCGCGACAAGCTGCAGGACAAGGACTTCACCGAGAAGAACGGTATCTCGGGCTCGGTGATGGACTACAACGCCTACAACGTGGCGCTGCGCGGAGAGAAGCAGGGCGCACTCAACAACACCACGCTCGGGCCCTACGACTACTGGGCGATCGAATACGCCTACAAGCCGATCGCGCCGGCCGATGAAGCGGCCGAGCTGGCCCGCATCGCGTCGCGCAGCACCGACCCGCTGCTCGCCTATGCCGACGATGCCGATGCCGGCGGCCTGCCCGGCAATGACGGCATCGACCCGCTCGTCAACCGCTTCGACCTCGGCGACGACCCGCTGGCGTACTACGTGCGGCGGCTGCAGCTCTCGCGCGAGCTGTGGCAGCGGGTGCAGGAGCGCGGCGCGCAGCCGGGCGACGAGGCGGTGCGGCAGCGGCGCATCCTCCTGAGTGGCTTCCGCCAGCTGAGCCGGGCAAGCGAACTCGTCGGCAAGTACGTGGGCGGGATGTACACCGTGCGCGACCTGCCGGGCACCACGCGCCGCGCCGCCTACGTGCCGGTGGAGCCGGCCAAGCAGCGCGAGGCGCTCAAGTTCCTCGCCGATGGGGTGTTCAATGCCGACAGCTTCCGCTTCAAGCCCGAGTTCGTGGCGAGCCTCTCGCCCGACTACAACGAGTGGGACCGTGGCGGCCCGGTGAACATCCCCGCCGCCGTTCTGCAGGTGCAGACGGTGGCGATGGACCGGCTGCTCAACCCGGGCACGGCCTCGCGCCTGCTCGACCTGCCGTCCTACGTGCCCAACGCGAACAAGCGCAACATCATCTCGCTCGCCGAGGTGTACGACACCCTGCAAGGCGCGGTGTGGAGCGAACTCAAGACCGGCCGCGAGATCGACCGCCTGCGCCGCAACCTGCAGCGCGAGCACTTGAAGCGTGTGCAGAATCTGCTGGTGCGCGGCTCGGCATCGCTGCCGCCCGATGCGCTGAGCCTGATGCGGATGCAAGCGGTGGAGCTGCAGACACAGATCAAGCGGGCGTCGGGCAACGGCAAACTGTCCGTCGAGAGCCGTGCGCACTTGCAGGATTCGTTGTCGCAACTCACCGAAGCGCTGCGCGCCTCGATGATCAGGAGCTGAGAGCCGTCAGCAGTTTCTGGTGGATGCCGCCGAAGCCGCCGTTGCTCATGCAGAGCACGTGATCGCCGGGCTTCGCGGCGCGCCGCACGGCGGTGACGAGCGCCTCGATGGTGTCGGCCACGATGGCCTTGTCGCCCATCGGCGCCAGGGCTTCGCGCGCGTCCCAGCCCAAGTTGGCCTGGTGGCAGAACGAGAGGTCGGCCTCTTCCAGCGCCCACGGCAGCTGCGCCTTCATCGCGCCGAGCTTCATCGTGTTCGAGCGCGGCTCGAAGACGGCGAGGATGCGGTCGGCACCCACCTTGCGGCGCAGGCCGTTGATGGTGGTGCGGATGGCGGTGGGGTGGTGGGCGAAGTCGTCGTAGACCTTCACATTGCCCGCTTCGCCACGCAGCTCGAGGCGGCGGCGCACGTTTTCGAAGCTTGCGAGCGCAGCACCCGCGACCTCGGGTGACACGCCGACGTGTTCGGCGGCGGCGATGGCGGCGAGCGCGTTGAGCTGGTTGTGCTCGCCCAGCAGTTGCCAGTCGACGCGCGCGATCTTCAGGCTGCCGCGCAGCACGTCGAAGGCGTGCGGCTCACCGCGCGCACGCAAGGCGCCCGGCGTTTCCTTGCGGGTGCCGAAGCGCACCACCTCGCTCCAGCAGCCGCGCTCCAGCACACGCTGCAGCGACTCTTCACGCGCGTTGACGACGAGCCGGCCCGAGGGCGGCACGGTGCGCACGAGGTGGTGGAACTGGGTCTCGATGGCGGCCACGTCGGGGAAGATGTCGGCGTGGTCGTACTCGAGGTTGTTGAGGATCGCGGTGCGCGGGCGGTAGTGGACGAACTTGCTGCGCTTGTCGAAGAAGGCGGTGTCGTACTCGTCGGCCTCGATGACGAAGGTCTTGCCTTGGCCCAGTCGGGCAGACACGCCGAAGTTCTGCGGCACGCCGCCGACGAGGAAGCCGGGTTCGAGGCCGGCCTTGTCGAGCATCCACGCGAGCATCGAGGTGGTGGTGGTCTTGCCGTGCGTGCCGGCCACGGCCAGCACGTGGCGGCCTTGCAGCACGTTGTCGGACAGCCATTGCGGGCCGCTCGTGTAGCGCGCGCCGGCATCGAGGATGGCTTCGACAAGCGGGTTGCCGCGCGAGACCACGTTGCCGATCACGTAGAGGTCGGGGTTGAGCTTGAGCTGGTCGGCACCGTAGCCCTCGATGAGCTCGATGCCGAGGGCGCGCAGCTGGTCGCTCATCGGGGGGTACACGCCGGCATCGCAGCCGGTGACGGTGTGGCCGGCTTCGCGCGCGAGGGCGGCGAGTCCGCCCATGAAGGTGCCGCAGATGCCGAGGATGTGAATGTGCATGGGCGCGATTCTAGGAGTCGGGGTCACGTCGACCTCACAATGCCCGGGCATGAACTGGATCGCCACACACCCCTGGGCGTACCCCGCGCTGGAGACGCTGCACCTCGTCGGTGTCGCGCTGCTCCTGGGCAACCTCGTGCTCTTCGAGATGCGGGTGTGGGGCGCACAGCCGAGCCTGCCAGTGCGGCCACTCGCGAAGCTCGCGCTGGGGGTGGCGCTGGCCGGCTTCGCGCTGGCTGCGGTGACGGGCACGGTGATGCTCGCCAGCCAATGGGCCGAGTTGCAGGCGAACCGCGCGCTGTGGCTGAAGGCGGGGCTGCTCGTCGCTGCAGGGGCGAACGCCGCGGCGTTTCATCTGCGCGGCGGGCTCGACAAGATCGACCGCGTGGCCCGCCTGCAGACCGCGCTGTCGATGGGGCTTTGGCTGCTTGTCGTAGCCTGCGGCCGGTTCATCGCCTATGTCTGACATGTGGAGACCTCCATGCAACGACGTCTGATCCTGGTGGCCGGCGCGGGTGTCTGCGTCTTGCCGGCGTGGGCCCATCACGGCTGGAGCAACTTCGATGCCGAGCGGCCGATCTACCTCGAGGGCCGGGCCGCCAAGGTGGCGTGGCGCAACCCGCATGCCGAAGTGGAGTTGGAGTTGGCGTCTCCCCTGACGCTGCCGTCTGATCTTGCGAAGCGGCCGGTGCCGCCGCAGTCGGCCGCGGTGGACGCGCCGGCCATCCTCGCGAAGACGGTCCTGCCCACGCGGCGCGACAAGCGCTGGGAGCTGGAACTCGCGCCCTTGTCGCGCATGCAGGCCTGGCAGGTGGCCGAGATCAAACCCGGCACATCGCTCGCGGTGGTGGCGTACACCTTCCCCGGCGAGAAGGGCGAAGCCGTGGCGCGGGTGGAGTACCTCTTCGTCGACGGCAAGGCCTACGCCTTGCGGTCGTCGCCGGCCTGAACCGCGTCAGGCCTTGAAGGCTTCGCGTGCCGCCTCGACGGTGGCGGCGATGTCGGCGGCGGTGTGCGCCGCACTCACGAAGCCGGCTTCGTAGAGCGCCGGCGCGAGGTACACCCCACGGTCGAGCATGGCGTGGAAGAAGCGGTTGAAACGCTCCTTGTCGGTCGCCATCACGGCCGGGTAGTTCTGCGGCAGGGCGGCGCCGAAGAAGAAGCCAAACATGCCGCCTTCGCAATCGACGACGAAGGGCACGCCAGCCGCCTTGGCCGCGGCGTTCAGGCCATCGACCAGCGTGCGGGTGCTGGCCGAGAGCGCTTCGAAGAAGCCCGGCTTCTGGATCTGCTTGAGCGTGGCCAGGCCGCAGGCGGTCGCGACCGGGTTGCCCGAGAGCGTGCCGGCCTGGTAGACGGGGCCGAGCGGGGCGAGCTTCTCCATCACCGCACGCTTGCCGCCGAAGGCCGCGAGCGGCATGCCGCCCCCGATGACCTTGCCGAACACGCTCATGTCGGGCGCGAAGCCGGGGATTGCCTTCGCGTAGAGGCTCTGGGCGCTGCCGAGGGCCACGCGGAAGCCCGTCATCACCTCGTCGAACACCAGGAGCGCGCCGTGCTGCGTGCACAGCTCGCGCAGGCGCGTCATGAAAGGGATGCTCGCCCGCACGAAGTTCATGTTGCCGGCGATCGGCTCGATCATCACGCAGGCGAGGTCGGCGCCGTGCCGCTGGAAGGCTTCTTCGAGTTCGGCGACGTTGTTGTATTCGAGGACCAGCGTGTGCTGCACCACCTCGGGCGGAACGCCGGCGCTCGTCGGGTTGCCGAAGGTGGCGAGGCCCGAGCCGGCCTTCACCAGCAGCGCATCGGCATGGCCGTGGTAGCAGCCTTCGAACTTGATGAGCTTGTGGCGTCCGGTCGCCCCACGGGCGAGGCGGATGGCGCTCATCGCAGCTTCGGTCCCGGAGCTGACGAGTCGCACCTGCTCCATGCTCGGCACCAGCTTCAGGATTTCTTCGGCCAGCTCGATCTCGCGCTCGGTCGGCGCGCCGAACGAGAAGCCTTCCAGCGCTGCCTTCTGCACCGCGTCGAGCACCTCGGGGTGGCCGTGGCCGAGGATCATCGGGCCCCAGGAGCCGATGTAGTCGATGTAGCGCTTGCCTTCGGCGTCGAAGATGTAGGGGCCTTGTGCGCGGCTGATGAAGCGCGGCGTGCCGCCAACGGCGCGAAACGCGCGCACCGGCGAGTTGACCCCGCCGGGGATGACGCGCTGCGCGCGTTCGAAGAGCTGGGCGTTAGTGGACATGGCGCGGGTCCTTCGGAGCCTGCTCACCGCCATCGCCCTCGGGGGCTGCACCTTCCGCGCCTTCTTCCGCAGGCGGCAGCGCCCAGAAGAAGCGGTCCGGGATCACGTTGCCCATGCCAGGGCGGAAGCCGGCGTCGAGCGCCTGGTCGAGGAAGGCGAGCGATTCGCCGACCGCTGCGTGCAGCTCGCTGCCCGACGCCAGCAGGGCGGCGAGGGCGGCGGAGAGGGTGTCCCCCGCACCGACGAAGCTCACCTCGAAGCGCTCGAACTTCTCGCCGGTGATGGCGCCCTGGGGCGAGGCCAGCACGTTGTCGAGGAACTGATCGGGCAGCGGCACGCTCGTCACCAGCACGAAGCGGGCGCCGTGCTGCGACGCGGCCACGGCCAGCTCGCGCGGCGAGGCCGGGCGGTCGCCGCTCCATTCGGGCAGCAGGAAATCGGTCAGCGTCTGGTGGCTGCCGACCAGCACCTCGGTCTGCGGCAGCACCAGCTCGCGGAAGGCGTCGAGGTAGGCCGTCTGGTCATCTTCGTCGACCCACGACAGATTGGGCATGTAGGCCACGAGTGGCACCTCGGGGTAGTCGGACAGCACTTCGGCTACCGCGCTGACGCTTTCGGCCGTGCCCAGGAAGCCGACCTTCCAGGCGGCGATGGTCACGTCTTCGAGGATGCTGCGGGCCTGCTCGACCAGCACATCGGGGTCGAGTGCTGTGTGATCAAACACTTCGGCTGTATCCCGCAAGACGACTGCAGTCACCACCGGCAGGGCATGGGCGCCCATCGCGGCGATGGTGACGACGTCTCCCGCGAGGCCGCCAGCCCCACTGGGGTCGCTCGCATTGAAGCTCATCACACAGGCCGGCGCGGGCGCGTCGTGGGGGTTGTCGGTGCTGGTGTCCGCGGTGGTCACGTCGTTCGTCGTCATGGGGCGTTCGTCCGGAATTCAGGGTATGCCAGCACTTCTAGAAATATGTGAGGAATGTGGCGTATGTGCCCACAAACTAACGCCTTTTTGGCATTTTGCGTGGCTACAATCAATTTTCATTGTAGTGAGCGATTAAGAACTAACGTGAGCAAAGACGCCAGCGCGACACGTACTTGGATGTGTCTGATTTGCGGTTGGATCTACGACGAAGCGGCTGGAGATCCTGATCACGGGATTGCCCCAGGGACGCCCTGGGAGTCAGTGCCCATGAACTGGACGTGTCCGGAGTGTGGCGCCCGCAAGGAAGATTTCGAGATGGTCCAGATCTGACGTTCCGGACCTCGTTGGGATGATCTGACAGTGTCGACCCGAAGCCGTTGAGGAGACAACCCGGTGAGCAATGACGCCCCTGCTGGCATGAAGGTGCTGGTCATCGACGACAGCAACACCATCCGCCGCAGCGCAGAGATTTTCCTGAAGCAGGGTGGCTATCAGGTTCTGCTGGCCGAGGATGGCTTCGATGCCTTGTCCAAGGTGAACGACCACGCGCCCGACCTTGTCTTCTGCGACATCCTGATGCCGCGGCTCGATGGGTACCAGACCTGCGCCATCATCAAGCGCAACCCCAAGTTTTCGGCGGTGCCGGTGATCATGCTGTCTTCAAAAGACGGCCTGTTCGACAAGGCCCGTGGCCGCATGGTGGGCTCCGAGGCCTACCTGACCAAACCCTTCACGAAAGACCAGCTGCTGCAGGCGGTAGAGCAGCACCGCAGGTCTGAATGAGCATGAGTGATGGCAGGCGCATCAGGGCGCCGGCCGAGATGGAGTAGCGAGCATGGCGATCAAGAAAATTCTGTTGGTGGACGACTCGAAGACCGAGTTGCATTTCCTCTCCGAACTGCTGACGAAGCGCGGCTACTCGGTGCGCACCGCCGAAGATGGCGAAGACGCGATGCGCCGGCTCGGAGAAGACAAACCCGATCTCATCCTCATGGACGTCGTGATGCCGGGCCAGAACGGCTTCCAGCTCACCCGCGCCATCACCCGCGACCCGCGCTTCACCGATGTGCCGGTGATCATGTGCACCAGCAAGAACCAGGAGACCGACAAGGTCTGGGGCATGCGCCAGGGTGCACGCGACTACATCGTGAAGCCCGTCGATGCCGACGAGCTGGTGGCCAAGATCAAGGCGTTCGACTGAGTCTCCCCAAACCCACGTCATGCAGGCAGGTGTGAATGGCCAATAAGGAAGCACTACGCGAACTGCAAAGCCGCCTCGCCGAAAGGCTGAAGGCGGCTCAGTCGCAAGAGCGCGGGAGATCCTGGCTGGCCGTGGAGTGTGCAGGCCACGGATTCCTGTTTCCGCTGCAGGAGGCGGGCGAAATCTTTCCCTTTGCACCGGCGGTGCCCGTGCCCTACACCAGCCGCTGGTTCCTCGGCGTGGCCAACTTGCGCGGCAAGCTGCACGGCGTGGTCGACCTGGCGGGCTTCCTGGGCATCCGGGGTAACGAGGCTGCACGCGACCAGTCCTGGTTCGTGGCCTTCAACAACGACCTGAACATCAACTCCGCGCTGATGGTGGACCGGCTCTCCGGCCTGCGCAGCCTGGAGCAGCTCAAGCGCGAAGCCGACGACGGCCAGGCCAAGCCGGCTTTCGTGGGCGCACCGTATCGCGACGAGAACAACCGCCTGTGGCGCGAGCTGAATCTCGCGGCGCTGGCGAGCGAGTCGGCATTTTTGAGAATCGCGGGCTGAAGCGTGTTGGGCGCTTCGACCTTCTGACAGTCACTTTGAGACACGACGGAACGAGGAACATATGAGCTTCCTGGACAAGATCAAAAGCTTTGGCAAGGGCCGCGATTCCAACGCGTTGGATGACAACCCGGTCATTCCTCTCGATGACGTCATGACCCTGGATCGGTCGTCGATGGACGGTGCCAGCACGGCCACCGCCACGGAGGCGCCCACCCGCACGGCGCACATGGACTCGTCCATCATCACCGAGGCGGCGCCATCCGAGATTGCCGACTTTTCCGAGACACGCCTGCCGGCCGGCATGGGCGAGGAAGCCAGCACCACGGGTCTGCCGATCATCGGCAAGCAGCCCGTCGCGACACAGCAGCGTGTGCTGCTCGGCCTAGTGGCCGTCGGCCTGCTGGGCCTGGTCGGCATGACGCTGTACTCGTTCAACTCCGCGGCCAAGGGCTCAGCGCAGGTGGCCGCCTCCGGCCAGGCGCTGATGCAGTCGCAGCGTCTTGCGAAGTCGGTGTCGCAGGCACTGATCGGCTCGGCGGCGGCCTTCCCTGAGGTGAAGGAGTCGACCGAAGTGCTGGCCAAGAGCGTGCGCGGCCTGGCCAAGGGCGAAGGCGGCCTCGACGCCGCGCCGTCGTCGGTGCAGGAGGCGCTCGCGCCGATGGTGCCGCTGGTCGACCGTGCCGAGAAGAACGCCAACACCGTGATGGGTCAGCAGAAGATCCTGACGCAGGTGGGCAAGGCGCTTCGCACCATCAACCGCCAGTCGTCCGACCTGCTGGAAATCGCCGAAACGGTGTCGTCGCTGAAGCTGCAACAGGAAGCCTCCCCGGCCGAGCTGTCGGCCGTCGGCCAGCTCGTGATGTTGACGCAGCGCATCGGCAAGTCCGCCAACGAATTCCTGACCATGGAAGGCGTGTCGCCGGAAGCCGTGTTCTTGCTGGGCAAGGACCTGAACTCCTTCCGCGAAATTGCCGATGGCCTGCTCAACGGCAACCAGGAACTTCGCCTGCCCGGCACAAAGGATCCGCAGACCAAGGAGCGTCTGCAGGCCCTGCTGAAGCAATACGAAGAGACCCGCTCTGAAGCCGGCTCGATTCTGGGCAACCTGCAGGGTCTGGTCTCGGCCCGTGAAGCGCAGGCATCCATCATTCAGGACAGCGAGCCGCTGCGTAAGGGCCTGGAAACCGTGCAGGACCGCCTCGGCGTCGTGACCGGCTTCAGCGCGATTGCCGTGGTGGTGATCGGCCTCTTCGCCGCGATGATTGCCATCGGCGGTTACGGCCTGGTGCGCTTGTACGTGAACGATCAGGCGCAACGAGCGCAGGTCGCCAAGGCGCAGCAGATGGAAGCCGAACGCCAGGAGCAGGAAGCCAAGCGCGTGAACGACGCCAACCAGGCGGCCATTCTGCGATTGATGAACGAACTGCAGACGGTTGCTGAAGGTGACTTGACCCAACAAGCCACCGTGACCGAGGACATCACTGGCGCTATTGCCGACTCGGTGAACTACACGGTGGAAGAACTTCGAACCCTGGTGTCGCAGGTGCAGGGCACGGTGGGCCGGGTGACCGAAACGACGCAACAGGTGGAAGCCACGTCGACCGAACTGCTGGCCGCCTCTGACGAACAGCTGCGCGAGATTCGCGAAACCGGCGAGTCGGTGCTCCAGATGGCGAACCGAATCAACGAAGTGTCGGCGCAAGCCCAGCAGACGGCCCAGGTGGCGCGCCAGTCGCTGCAAGCTGCAGAAACCGGTCTGACCGCGGTGCAAAACACGATCGGCGGTATGAACTCCATCCGCGACCAGATCCAGGAAACCTCCAAGCGGATCAAGCGACTCGGCGAGTCGTCGCAGGAGATCGGTGAAATCACCGAACTGATTTCCGACATTACGGAACAGACGAACGTGCTGGCACTGAACGCCGCCATTCAAGCCGCGTCCGCCGGTGAAGCCGGCCGGGGCTTCTCGGTGGTTGCGGAAGAAGTGCAGCGGCTTGCAGAACGCTCCGGCGATGCAACCCGCCAGATCGCGGCCCTGGTGAAGACCATTCAGACCGACACCCAAGACGCGGTGGGCGCCATGGAACGTTCCACGCAGGGTGTGGTGGAAGGTACCCGACTGTCCGACGCGGCAGGTAACGCGCTCGGCGACATCGACCGCGTGTCACGCCAGCTCGCCGAGCTGATTCAGCAGATCTCCTCACAAGCGTCTCGGGAAGCCGAATCTGCGAACGTGGTGGCTGCCAACATCCAGCACATCTTCGCGGTGACGGAGCAGACCGGTGAAGGTACCCGCTCGACCGCTCAGATGGTGCGTGAGTTGTCCCGTACTGCTGAAGAACTGAAGCAGTCGGTGGCACGGTTCAAGATCAGCTGATCGCACGAAGACAGCGCCGTGGCGCAAGCCGCGGCACCCGACTCGACACTAGGCACGCACGGAAAGCCACGCGACGATGAGCGAGACCATGAGCGAGATGACCGACGACCTGAGTGCCTTGGCGTGGGTGCATGAGGAGCTTCGCCGCTCCCTCGACAACGCCCACAAGGCCCTGCGTCGGTTCGTCAAGGAATCGGAGTCGATGAGCGGCTCCGACGTCGACGCGGTCGACCCCGCCGTGCTGCGCACCGCGCGCCAGCAAATCCACCAGGGCGTCGGCGCCCTCGAACTCGTCGGGCTGCCGGCGGTGGCCGTGGTGCTGCGTGCCAGCGAAGCCGCGGTGCAGCGCTTCATCGCCAAGCCCGAGAAGATCACCGAAGCCGATGTCGATGCGATCGAGCTGGCCTCGTTCGCGCTGCTCGACTACCTGCAGCGCATGCTGTCGGGCAAGCCGGTTTCCTCGCTCGCGCTCTTCCCGCGCTACCAGGCGGTGCAGGCTTTGGCCGGTGCCGAGCGCATCCATCCCGCCGACCTGTGGAACCACGACTGGCGCTGGCTCGATCTGGGCAAGGACGCTAGCGCCACGCCGCGTGCGCTCGATCAGCAGTCGCACGCCGACTTCGAGAAGCAGCTGCTGCCGCTTCTGCGCGGCAACAACCCGAAAGCCGCCGGCGCGCTCAGCGACCTGTGTGCTGGCCTTGGCCTCGGGGCCACCAGCCTGCCCGCCGCCACGCAGTGGAAGCTGGCCGCGGCCTTCTTCGAAAGCCAGGCCACCGGCCTTTTGAAGCCCGATCTCTACAGCAAGCGCGTGGCCTCGCGCCTGCTGGCCCAACTGCGCGCCTTCGAGCGCGGCGATGCCGACGTGTCGGAGCGCCTCGCGCAAGACATGCTCTTCTTCTGCGCCCAGAGCGCGTCGCCCGGCGATGGCCGCAAGGCGCCGCGCCTGGCTGCGGCGCGCCAGGCCTATGGCCTCGCGCAGCACGTGCCGGCCGACTATGAAGTCAACCGCCTCGGCCGTTTCGACCCCGCCCTCATCGCGCAGGCACGCAAGCGTGTTTCGAGCGCCAAGGATGCGTGGTCTGGCGTGGCTGGTGGCGAAATGCACCGCATGGGTGGCCTGTCCGAGCAGTTCTCGCTGGTCGGCGATTCGCTCAAGCGCCTCTACCCGAACGGCGAGATGCTTGCCGACGAGCTGCAGAACGCCATCGCCCAGACCCAACAGTCGGGCGCAGCGCCGCAACCGCCGCTCGCGATGGAAGTCGCGACCAGCGTGCTCTACCTCGAAGCCTCGCTGGAAGATGGCGACTTCGACAACCCCGACGAGGGCAAGCGTGTGGCGCGCCTGGCCCAGCGCATCGCGTCCGTTCGCGCCGGCCACACCCCCGACCCGCTCGAAGCGTGGATGGAGGAGCTGTACCGCCGCGTCTCCGACCGCCAGACCATGGGCAGCGTCGTGCAGGAGTTGCGCGCCTCGCTGTCTGAAGCTGAAAAGCACATCGACCAGTTCTTCCGCAACCCGGCCGACCGCCCGGCACTCTCGCCGGTGCCTCAGCTGCTGTCGTCGATGCGCGGCGTGCTGTCGGTGCTCGGCATGGACCAGGCCGCGCATGCGGTGCTGCGCATGCGCGACGACGTCGACGGGCTCCTGAGCACCGAAGTCGACCCGCAGATGGTCGTGCAGTCCGGCACCTTCGACCGCCTTGCGAGCAACCTCGGCGCCTTGGGCTTCCTGATCGACATGCTCAGCGTGCAGCCCCAGGTGGCCAAGTCGCTGTTCGTCTTCGATGCCCAGGCCGGCACCCTGAGCCCGCTGATGGGCCGCAGCGCTGCAGCCCGCCAGGCCACCAATCTCGTCGTGCCGGCCGCAGCCCCGCCGGTGGAGCCGCGCCTCATCGAGCAGGCACAGTCGCTGGCCTTTGCCGCCGTGAGCGACCGTGTGCCGCTCGACGAAGTGGCACGCGACCTCGACCACCTGTCGCAGGAAGCCAAGGCGGCCGACCAGACCGAGCTGCTGGCCACCGTCGAAGAAGCCAAGGAAGCGATCGAGCACGCCGCCAGCCCCGAGGAAGTGGCCGCCGTGCGCGAGGAGCTGTCCGACAAGCTGGCCGATTTTGTCCACACCGCGAGCGGCCCGATCCCGCTCGACGAAGCGCCCGTCATCGTTGCGAAGGCGCCGCCACCGCCGCCGCTGTCGCCCACGCCCACCAGCATGGCAACCGACCTCGGCGACGACCCCGAGATGCGCGAGATCTTCCTCGAGGAAGCGCGCGAGGTCATCGACACCGCCCGCACCGCACTGGGTGCGCTCGAGCATTCTCCTGCCAACATCGAGCAGCTCACGACCGTGCGCCGCGCCTTCCATACGCTGAAGGGCAGCTCGCGCATGGTGGGCCTGAAGGAATTCGGCGAAGCCGGCTGGGCCTGCGAGCAGGTCTACAACAGCTGGCTGGCCGAGCAGAAGGCCGCCGATCCGAGCCTGCTGGGCTTCACCAGCGGCACGCTCGACTACTTCGCCGACTGGGTCGAAGCCATCGCCCGCCAGCAGCCGGCAGGCTTCACCTCCGCGCCGGTCAAGGCTGCCGCCGATGCGCTGAGCCGTGGCGAACCGATCCCGCCGGTGGCGGCATCGCCTGCCAACGACCTGCAAATGGTCTCGCTCTCGTTCCCGGCCGACCTGCCGACCGAGAACGATCTTGAACTCAAGGCGGCACCGGCTCCCGTCCCTGCTGCAGCGCCTGCGGCGGCCCCCGAGCTGCCCGAGGTGTCGTTCGATCTGGACCTGGGATCGTTCGACGACCCAAAACCCCTCGCGGCCGCTGAGGCCGCGACCCCGGCGCCTGGCATCGAGCTTCGCTCGCTGGAGCTGCCGGACAGCTTCGACGAGCAGACGGTCATCGAGCCTGCCCCGGCCGCCGAGCCCTTGCCGGCTGCCGAGTCGGTCGAGATGATCGAGCTGGAGCTGGACGACAAGCTGTTCGCGGCCGACGCCCCGGTGGCACTCGCGCCGGAAGCGGCGCCCGAGGTGGCATTGCCCGAAGTCACGGTGCCGGTGGTGAGCCTGCCCGAGGTGACCGTGGCCGAGGCCCCCGAGCCGGCGCCCGTGGAGCCTGCGGTAGCGCCGTCCGATGACGACCAGGTGAAGGTCGTGGGTGACCTGCGCATCAGCATCCCGCTCTTCAACATCTACCTCAACGAAGCCGACGAACTGTCGCGCCGCCTCACCACCGAAGTGGCCGAGTGGGCGATGGAGTTGCACCGCCCCGTCGGTGAAGTGCCGATCGCGCTCGCCCACTCGCTGGCCGGCAACTCGGCCACGGTCGGCTTTGCCGACCTGTCGCACCTGGCGCGTCTGGTCGAACACGCCCTGATGCGCTCGCAGGCCATCGGCTCGGGCACGCCCGAGGAGGCACGCCTCTTCGTCGACGCGTCGGAAGAAGTCCGCCGCCTGCTGCACCAGTTCGCCGCCGGTTTCCTGAAGCCCGTGGCGCCGGAGCTGCTGCAACGCCTGGCCGATCACGAGATCAGCTCGGCGCGCCGCCTCGAAGCGGCCAATGCCGCGGAAGCCGCAGCGCCGGCCATCGTGGAACACGCCGCCCCGGTGGAAGCGCCGCCGGTGATGCTGCAAGAACCCGCCGAGCCGCCGCCTGCGCCGCGCACGTCGCGCCCGGTGCCGCTGGAGCATGGTGACGATGCGCTCGTCGCCCACGTCGACAGCAGCTTCGGCGGTCTCGACACCAACGTCGGCTCGCTCGGCCAGGCGGAGTTCAAGACGCTGGCACCGCTGCCGGTGGAAGACACCGCCCGTGCGGCCCCGGTGCGCGCCGACGCGTTCGATGGCGAAGACGACATCGACGCGGTCGACGCGGTCGACGCCGAACTCTTCCCGATCTTCGAGGAAGAAGCCGAAGAACTGCTGCCGCAGCTCGACAGCAAGCTGCGCGAATGGGCCCGCCGCCCGACCGACAACGGTCCGGCCGCCGCCTGCATGCGCACGCTGCACACCCTCAAGGGCGGTGCCCGCCTCGCAGGTGCGATGCGCCTCGGTGAAATGGCGCACCGGCTGGAAACGGCCATCGAGCACCTGCTGGCACAAAGCGCCGTCACGCCGGCCGACGTCGAGTCGCTGCATGCGCGTTCCGATGCGCTGTCGACCGTGTTCGAAGCCCTGCGCTCCCGCGACGCGCAGGCGTACGCCGAAGCCGAAGACTCCCTGCATGCGGCCTTGTCCGACGAGCCGGTCCCGCCACCCGTCGTGGCGCCGCTGGTGCAGCCGGTGGTGGCCCCTCCCGTGTTGCCGCCCGTCGCGGTGATCGAAACGCCGGTGCAGGCTGTCGAGCCGGTGGTGCCGGCGCCGGCCGAGGCCCCCGTGGCTGCCGCCGCACCGCGTGTCTCGCCTGCGGCCGATGCGGCAGCGCCGACGGCGCGCGATGTCGACTGGTCGCGGTTCTTCGGCACTGCCGAAACCGATGCGGCCACCCCCACGGGCGACCGCAACGTGGCGGCGTCCAACGCCGCTGTGCGTGTGCGTGGACCACTGCTCGAACGTCTCGTGAACCAGGCCGGTGAGGTCAGCATAACGCGATCGCGTATCGAGTCGGAAGTCGGCAACATGCGCGGCTCGCTCAACGACCTGACCGACAACCTGGAGCGTCTGCGCGTTCAGCTTCGCGACATCGAGTTCCAGGCCGAGACGCAGATGATCTCGCGCCAGGAAGCTGCCAAGGCTGCGCACGAGACCTTCGACCCGCTCGAATCCGACCGCTTCACCCGTTTCCAGGAACTGACCCGCATGATGGCCGAGTCGGTGAACGACGTGGCCACGGTGCAGCGCACGCTGACCCGCACGCTGGAAACGACCGAAGACGAACTGGCCTCGCAGGCCCGCCTCACGCGTGACCTGCAAGACGACCTGCTGCGTACCCGCATGGTCGAGTTCGAATCGGCATCCGATCGTCTCTACCGCGTGGTGCGCCAGGCCGCCAAGGAAACCGGCAAGCAGGTGCGTCTGGACATCGTCGGCGGCTCGATCGAAATCGACCGCGGCGTGCTGGACCGCATGACGCCCGCGTTCGAACACCTGCTGCGCAACTGCGTGACGCACGGCATCGAATCGCCTGATGCGCGCTCGGCCGCCGGCAAGGACGCGACCGGCAACATCGTCGTGGCCCTGCACCAGGAAGGCAACGAAGTGGCGGTGGAATTCCGCGACGACGGTGCCGGCCTCAACCTTGCCCGCATTCGCGACAAGGGCGTCGCGATGGGCCTGCTCAACGCAGGCGAAGAGCACAGCGCTGGCGACCTCGCCAACCTGATCTTCACCCCCGGCTTCTCGACCGCCGAGACGGTGACCGAACTCGCCGGCCGCGGTGTCGGCATGGACGTGGTGCGCTCCGAGGTGAACGCGATGGGCGGCCGCATCGAGACGGCCACCGCCGCCGGCCAGGGCACGAGCTTCAAGCTGGTGCTGCCGCTGACCACCGCCGTGACGCAGGTGGTGATGGTGCGCAGCGGCTCGACCGTCGTGGCCCTGCCAGCCACGCTGATCGAGATCGTGCGCCGGGCCAGCGCCAAGGAACTCGAAGAGGCCTACGCGAGCGGCAGCTACACGCTCGGCGAGCGCTCGTTGCTCTTCTTCTGGTTCGGCTCGCTGCTGCAGGAAAGCGCCCTCAGCCAGGAGCCGGTGGGCCGCACCCGCCCGGTGGTGGTGGTGCGCTCGGCGCAGCAGCGCATCGCGCTGCACGTCGACGAAGTGCTGGGCACGCAGGAAGTGGTGGTGAAGAACCTCGGGCCGCAGCTGTCGCGCCTGCCGGGCCTTGCCGGCATGACGCTGCTGGCTTCGGGTGCCGTCGCGCTGATCTACAACCCGGTGGCATTGGCCACGCTGTACGGCGAAAGCGCGCGTGCCGCGACCGTCGCCGCACTGCGGTCGCCGAGCCAGCCGGTCGCACCGAGCGCGGAAGAGGCTGCCGCGCAGGCTGCACCGCTCGTGCTGGTGGTCGACGATTCGCTCACCGTGCGCCGTGTGACCCAGCGCCTGCTGGTGCGCGAAGGCTACCGCGTGACGCTCGCGAAGGACGGCATCGAAGCCCTCGAATGCCTGGCCGACGAGCTGCCGCAGGTGGTGCTCAGCGACATCGAAATGCCGCGCATGGACGGCTTCGACCTCGTGCGCAACATCCGCGGCGACACCCGCCTGCGTGCGCTGCCGGTGATCATGATCACCTCGCGCATCGCGCAGAAGCACCGCGACTACGCCGCCGAGCTGGGCGTCGACCACTACCTCGGCAAGCCGTATTCGGAAGAAGACCTGCTCGCCCTGATCGGCCGCTACACGGCCATGCCCGCGCCGGTGTGAACCGGCTCCCGGTGAGTCTCTGAAGTCGCCATGTCGGAACTGGTCGACCATCTCGCAGAGCTCACCGGCTTTCGTGACCGTGACATCCTCGATGTGACGCTGGTGGGCGCCTTGCGCGACCTGCTGCGCCCGCGGGTGGTCACGATCTATCGGGCCGTGGGCGATGCCGGCAACGAGCGCTGGATCACCCGCGCGCGCCTGGGTGAAAACGACGCCGTCGCGACCGCCGACCCGGCATGGGCCGACATCGACAGCCTGCCGCCGCTCGGCCTCTATCCCGAACGCCTGCAGGCGATGAAGGGCCAGGCCACGGTCGTCACGGTGCCGGGCCGCCACTCCTTGAGCCTCTTCCCCGTCAGCACCGACCGCGAGGTCGTCGGTGTGATGGAGATCGAGACGCTCGACCCACTCTCCGACGAATCGCGCCGGCTGGTGGGCAGCATCCTGCGCATCTACCGCAACTTCCAGGCGCTGCTCGACTACAGCGAGCGCGACACGCTCACCGGCCTGCTCAACCGCAAGACCTTCGATGAGAGCTTCCTCAAGGCGACGAACGAGCCCACCGGCATCCCGATGGCCGCCGATGGCCGCCGTCTGCCGACCGCGAGCCACCGCCACTGGCTGGGCGTGATCGACATCGACCACTTCAAGTCGGTCAATGACAACTACGGCCACCTGATCGGCGACGAAGTGCTGCTGCTGCTGTCGCGCCTGATGCGCAGCAGCTTCCGTTTCCACGACCGGCTCTATCGCTTCGGCGGCGAGGAATTCGTGGTGCTGATGCGCTGTGCGAACGAGCAGGATGCCGCGCTGGCACTCGAGCGCATGCGCAGCAACACCGCCAGCTACCCCTTCCCGCAGGTAGGGCAGATCACCATCAGCATCGGCTTCACCGAGGTGAAGCCCGGCGACACGCCGAGTGCCGCCTTCGAGCGCGCCGACAAGGCGGTGTACTTCGCCAAGAGCCACGGCCGCAACCAGGTGCAGAGCCATGCCGAGCTGGTCGCTCGCGGTGACCTGGAAGACGAATCCAAGATCGGCGACGTCGAGCTGTTCTAGCGGCTCTTCGCTTTCACGACCGCATAGCGTTCGAGCGTCTTCGCACGCGCCTCGTCGTGCATCACGATGGGCTCGGGGTAGTTGTCACCCAGCCGCACGCTGGCTTCCGCCAGCTCGATCGGCCGTGCCAGCCACGGGGCGTGGATGGCCTTGTCGGAGAGCTTCGCCAACTGCGGCAGGTAGCGCCGGATGAACTTGCCCTCGCTGTCGAACTTCTCGCTCTGGCTCACCGGGTTGAAGATGCGGAAGTAGGGCTGCGCGTCGCAGCCGGTCGAGGCGGCCCATTGCCAGCCGCCGTTGTTGGCGGCGAGGTCGTAATCGATCAGCTTTTCGGCGAAGTAGCGCTCGCCCCAGCGCCAATCGATGCCGAGGTCCTTCACGAGGAAACTCGCGACGACCATGCGCAGGCGGTTGTGCATGTAGCCGGTCTGGTTGATCTGCGCCATGGCGGCGTCGACCAGCGGGTAGCCGGTGCGGCCTTCGCACCAGGCGGCGAAGAGGGCGTCGGCATGCTTGCCGTGCTCCCACTTGATCGCGTCGTACTCGGGCTTGAAGCTCGCGCCGACGACATGCGGGTGGTGGTGCAGCACCTGGTGGTAGAAGTCGCGCCAGATCAGCTCCGACAGCCACACCGCCGCGCCGCGCGAGCCGTGGTGCATGCGGCTGGCCGCTTCGCGCGCCAGCTGGCGGATCGACACGGTGCCAAAGCGCAGGTGCGTCGACAGGTAGCTGGGCCCTTTCACCGCGGGGAAATCGCGCGTGGTGTCGTAGCGGTCCATGCGCGGCAGGAAGTCGGCGAGCATCGCCTGCGCGCCGGTCTCGCCCACGCCCAGCTTCATCTCGTGCAGGTTGGTCGGCTCGAAGCCGATCTGCGGGAGCGACGGCACGCCCGCCTCCACGCCCTCGGGCAGCGGCGCCAGGCTGTCGGCGAATTTCTCGATGGGGTAGGCGCTCACGTAGAAGGGTTCCACCTTCTTCAGCCAGGCGTTCTTGTAGGGCGTGAACACGCTGTAGGGTGAGCCGCTGCCGGTGAGCACTTCCTGGCGCTCGAAGACCACGTGGTCCTTGCTGGTGTGCAGCGAGACGCCGAGGTCGGCGAGTGCGCCGCGCACCCGCGCATCGCGGGCAAGGGCGTCGGGCTCGTCGTCGTGGTTGGCGTAGACCGCCTGCACCCGCAGCCGGTCGGCAAGCTGCGGCAATTCGTCCACCGCCAGCCCGTGGCGGACGATCAGGCCGCCGTGCGCTTGCCATCGCCGCAGGGCCTCGTCGAGCCCCTGCAGGCTGTCGCGGATGAACTCCACCCGCCGGTCGGCACGCGGCAGCGGATCGAGGATCGCGGTGTCGAACACGAACACGCACCACACCTTGCGGGCGGCCTTCAGTGCGTGGAAGAGGGCGGCGTGGTCGCTGCTGCGCAGATCGCGGCGAAACCAGACGAGGGCGGTGTCCAAGACCTTTTCCATCGGCGCGAGTGTGCCGCAGGAATAAAATCGCGCCCATGCCCGGCTCGTCCATCAACCTCACCAACCAGTTCCTGATCGCCATGCCCGGCATGGCCGACGAGACGTTCGCGGGGGCCGTGGTCTACATGTGCGAGCACACCGACAAGGGCGCGCTGGGCCTCGTGATCAACAAGCCCATCGACATCAAGCTCAAGAACCTGTTCGAGAAGGTCGAACTCACGCTGGACCGTGCCGACCTGGCCGACGAGCCGGTGTACTTCGGCGGGCCGGTGCAGACCGAGCGCGGCTTCGTGCTGCACGAGCGGCTAGGCGGCGATGACGGCGGGCACTACAACTCCTCACTGCAGATCCCCGGCGGCCTGGAGATGACCACCAGCAAGGACGTGCTGGAAGCGCTCTCCCACGGCGCGGGCCCGAAGAAGATCCTCGTGACGCTCGGCTACAGCGGCTGGAGCGCCGGCCAGCTGGAGGAAGAGATCGGTCGCAACGGCTGGATCACCGTCAGCGCCGAGCCCGGCATCATCTTCGACACGCCGGTCGAGCAGCGCTACGACAAGGCGCTGTCGCTCCTGGGCATCGACCCGCGCATGCTGAGCCAAGAGGCGGGGCACGCATGAGCCTCGTGGCTCCAGTGCCCACGTCCCCGAGTACTTTCCTGGCATTCGACTTCGGCACCAAGCGTGTCGGGGTGGCCAGCGGCAACACCATCACACGCACGGCCACGCCGCTCAAGACCGTGGCCGCCGAAGGCGACGCACGCTTCGCCGCACTCGGTGCGCTGATCTCCGAATGGAAACCCGACGCGCTGGTCGTGGGCGTGCCCTACTACCCCGACGGCGCAGCGCACGACAATACCGCCCGCGCGCAGCGCTTCGCCCGCCAGCTGCACGGCCGCTTCAGGCTGCCGGTGCATGAAGTGGACGAGCGCTACACCACCACCGAGGCGCATGCGGCCGGCGCAAGCGACGTCGACGCCGCCTCGGCCGCGATCATCCTGGAGCAATTCCTGAAAGCATTGCCATGAGCACGCTGCACCTCGACGCCGAAGCGCTGTACACCGACCTGCTGAGCGGCGTGCGCACCCTCTTGCGACCCGACTCGGTGCTGGTCGGCATCTGGTCGGGTGGCGCCTGGCTGGCCGAACGCCTGCAACGCGACCTCCAGCTCGCGGGCGAGCACGGCGTGATCTCGAGCGCCTTGCACCGCGACGATTTCTCCTCGCGCGGCCTCTCCACCGCCGACCCGACGAAGCTGCCCTTCGAGATCGAAGGCCGCCCCATCGTGCTGATCGACGACGTGCTCTACACCGGCCGCACCACACGCGCTGTCATCAACGAGCTTTTCGACTTCGGCCGCCCGGCGAGCGTGACGCTCGCGGTGCTGGTCGACCGGGGCGGGCGTGAGCTGCCGATCCAGCCGGCCTATGCGGCCGCCCGCGTCACCTTGCCCAAGGCGTCGCGCCTGCGCCTCGCACGCGACGACGACGGCCGCTTCAGTTTCGACATCCAAGAGAAGAAGGGAGAGGGTTCGTGACACGCAACCCCCAACTCAACAAGCACGGCGAGCTGATCCACCTGCTCTCCATCGAGGGCCTGCCGCGTGCTGTGATCCACCACATCCTCGACACGGCCGGCACCTTCCTGAGCGTGAACGACCGCGAGGTGAAGAAGGTGCCGCTGCTGCGCGGCAAGAGCGTCTTCAACCTCTTCTTCGAGAACAGCACGCGCACCCGCACCACCTTCGAGATCGCCGCCAAGCGCCTGAGCGCCGACGTGATCAACCTCGACATCGCGAAGTCGAGCGCCGCCAAGGGCGAGAGCCTGCTCGACACCATCGCCAACCTGTCGGCCATGCACGCCGACATGTTCGTGGTGCGCCACAGCGAGAGCGGGGCTCCATATCTCATCGCTCAGCACTGCGCACCGCACGTGCATGTGGTGAACGCGGGTGACGGCCGGCATGCGCACCCGACGCAGGGCCTGCTCGACATGTACACCATCCGCCACTTCAAGCACGACTTCACGAACCTGAGCGTGGCCATCGTGGGCGACATCGTGCATTCGCGCGTGGCCCGCTCCGACATCAACGCGCTCGCGACGCTCGGTGTGCCCGACATCCGCGCCGTCGGCCCGAAGACGCTCGTGCCCGGCGACCTGAAGGAGATGGGCGTGCGCGTGTGCCACGACATGATCGAGGGCATCAAGGGTGCCGACGTCATCATCATGCTGCGCCTCCAGAACGAGCGCATGAGCGGCGCGATGCTGCCGAGTGCCGGCGAGTTCTTCAAGAACTACGGGCTGACGGTGGAGAAGCTGGCCCACGCCAAGCCCGATGCGATCGTGATGCACCCGGGGCCGATCAACCGTGGCGTCGAGATCGACTCGTCGGTGGCCGATGGCCAGCAGAGCGTGATCCTGCCGCAGGTCACCTTCGGCATCGCGGTGCGCATGGCGGTGATGTCGACCATCGCCGGCAACAACGCCTGACCGGAGCCCGAGACCCACATGAAACTGCTGATCAAGAACGGACGGTTGATCGACCCGGCATCCGGCCGCGATGAAGTGGCCGACGTGGCCATCGCCGCCGGCCGCATCGTGACGCTGGGCAAGGTGAACCCCGATTTCAAGCCTTCGCGCACGCTCGATGCGAGCGGCCTCGTCGTGGCACCGGGCCTCGTCGACCTCGCCGCACGACTGCGCGAGCCGGGCCATGAGCACGAAGGCATGCTCGAGTCGGAAATGGCCGCGGCCGTGGCCGGCGGCGTGACGAGCCTCGTCTGCCCACCCGACACCGACCCCGCGCTCGACGAGCCCGGCCTGGTCGAGATGCTCAAGTTCCGCGCGCGCAACCTGAACCAGTCGCACCTCTATCCGCTGGGCGCGCTGACCCGCGGCCTGGCCGGTGAGGTGCTGACCGAGATGGCCGAGCTGACCGAAGCCGGATGCGTCGGCTTCTCGCAGGCCGACGTGGCGCTGGCCGACACCATGGTGATGCAACGCGCGCTGCAATACGCCTCCACCTTCGGCTACTGCGTGTGGCTGCGCCCGCAAGACGCCTACCTCGGCAAGGGCGTGGCCGCGAGCGGGCCGCTGGCCACGCGCCTGGGCCTCTCGGGTGTGCCGGTGATCGCCGAGACCATCGCGCTGCACACCATCTTCGAGCTGATGCGCGTGACGGGCGCGCGGGTGCACCTGTGCCGCCTGAGCAGCGCAGCCGGCATTGCACTCGTGCGCGCCGCGAAAGCCGAGGGCCTGCCGGTCACCTGCGACGTGAGCGTGAACCACCTGCACCTCATCGACGTCGACATCGGCTACTTCAACGCCGCGATGCGCCTCACGCCGCCGCTGCGCCAGCAGCGTGACCGCGATGCGATCCGCGCCGGACTGGCCGACGGCACCATCGACGCGCTCGTCAGCGACCACACGCCGGTCGACGAAGACGCGAAGAACCTGCCCTTCGCAGAAGCCGAACCGGGGGCGACCGGGCTGGAGCTGCTCTTGAGCCTGGCGCTCAAGTGGGGCACCGAACACAAGCTCGGGCTGGCGCAGTCGCTCGCCAAGGTGACCTGCGAGCCGGTGCGGGTGCTGGGCGAGGCCTTGGGCTCGCTCGCGTCGAGCGCGGGGCGCCTCGTGGAAGGCGGCGTGGCCGACGTCTGCATCTTCGACCCGGCCACCCACTGGACGGTGCGGCCGCAGGCGCTCAAGAGCCAGGGCAAGCACTCGCCGTTCGCGGGCTACGAAGTGCCGGGTACGGTGAAGTACACGCTCGTGGCCGGCAACGTGGCCCACGAAGCGGCCTGAATCGGTCTCGAGCGACGTGCGCAGCTTCATCGCGCTGTGGCGGCTGGCCTGCGTGGGCCGGCTGCTTGTTGCGGGCGTGCTGCGCTGCGCCTTCATCTTCCCGTTCATCACGCCGGCGAAGCGCCTGTGGCAGACCGGGCGCTGGTGCGGCCAGGTGGCGCGGGCGCTGGGCGTGACGATCGAAGGCGAAGGGCGCTCGCACGACGGCCCGGCCTTGCTCGTCGCCAACCACATCTCCTGGCTCGACATCCTCGCCATCAACGCGGTGCACCCGGCACGCTTCGTCTCCAAGGCCGACGTGAAGCACTGGCCGGTGCTCGGCTGGCTGGTCGGCTGCGGCGGCACGCTCTTCATCGAGCGCGAGCGCAAGCGCGATGCGCTGCGCGTGGTGCACCAGATCGCCGCGGCGCTGAAGCAGGGCGATACGGTCGCGATGTTTCCCGAGGGCACGACGGGCGACGGCAGCACGCTGCTGCCCTTCCACGCCAACCTGCTGCAGGCCGCCATCTCGACCGACGCCCTGCTGCAGCCCATCGCGCTGCGCTATGCCGACGACGACGGCTCGCCCAGCCAGGCGGTGGTGTGGGTCGGCGACTCGACGCTCGCCGAGTCGTTGTGGAAGGTGGCCACGGCGCGCGGCCTGCGCGTGCGGGTCACGCAGCTGGCGCCGCTGCCGTCGGCGGGGCAGGACAGGCGCGATCTCGCATCGCGGTTGCGTGGCCAGATCGGCGAAGCGCTGGGCTTCGAGGTGTCGGCACTTGCAGCCGACCACTGAAAGACGGCTAGACGCAATTCACCGGCAGGTGCCGGCGTTCGATGTCGGTGCGGTTGGGGCCGAAGAGCTTCATCTGATCGGGCGCGCTGGCGAAGGCGCACACCCAGGCCACCGGGACCACCGGCGCGTCTTCCACCACGGCCGGGCGCAGCGTGAGCGTCTTGCCTTGCAGGGCGCCGTTGGCCCGGTTGCCGAACACGATGTGGATGGCGCCGCCTTCGACGGTGACCGACTTCACCACGTTGTTGACGATCTTCTCCGGGGCGGGCAGGCCGGCCGCGGCGTTGTCGGCCGGCAAGGCCTTGGTGGTGGCCCAGACGGCGGCCACGTTGTCCTTGGCCAGCTTGGCGAGCGTCACGCCTTCGACGATGTGCTCGCGGATGTACTTGCCCTGCAGACTGGGCACGGCCATCAAGGCCAGGATGGCGAGGATGGCCATCACGACCAGAACCTCGATGAGCGTGAAGCCGCGGCGGAAGGCAGTGCATGTCATGGCGGCGTGCAGTGTGTCACAGCTCGCAGGGCGGCCCGCACGGTTTGCATCCCCCAGGTGACAGCGCTGTCATCGGGGCGGCGCTATGGTGGGTGTGCACAGGTCTTGTCAGCCCTTTGAGCTTCTCCTCCCTTTCCACCAGCTACCGTTGGCGCTGGATTCGCTTCCAGGTGCAGCGCCGCTTCGCGCGGCCACGCGGGGTGTGGTCGCTGGCCGGGCCGGTGCTGCTGCAGGAGTTCGCGCTGGTGCTCACCGGCACGGTGGTGATGGCGATGGCCAGCCACCTGGGCCCGGCCTCGGTGGCGGCCATCGGCATGATGGACGCGCTCAACTTCCTGCTGATCGCGATCTACGGCGGCCTGGCCATCGGTGCCACGGTGACGGTCGCGCATTGCGTGGGTGCCGGCCGGCGCGACGACCTGCGCGCCGTGGCCTTCAGCGCCCTGGCCCTGGCCTTGTGTGCCGGCGTGCTGGTGGCCCTGCTCCTGTGGAACACCCGCGGCGTCTGGATTGCGATGGTGCTGCCCGGCGCCGAAGAGGCGGTGAAGGTGCAGGCCGATCGCTATTTCCGCTGGGTGATCGTGGCCGGCATGGCCACCTCGATCGTCCTCACCAGCTGCGGCGTGCTGCGCGGCATGGCGCGCACCGACACCGCCATGCGGGTGCAGGTGGTGATGGCGGTGTCGCAGATCGTCATGGCGGCCATCTTCATGCGTGGTGCGGATGGCAGCGTGAACGGCGCTGGCGCGGCGCTGCTGCTGGCGCGCTGCGGCGGGGTGGCGCTCGTGCTGCTGGCGCTCTGGCCCACGCTGCGACAAGGGGCGGAGCATGCGGGCGGCTGGCCGGTGCGCAAGGCCTTCATGCAATCCATCCTGAGGGTGGGCTGGCCGGCGGCGCTGGAATCGTCGTTCTTCCACCTCGGCAAGATCGTCACGCAGACCATCGTGGTGGGCCTGGGCACCACCGCGATGGCGGCCAACTTCATCGCGTTCTACGTCAGCAACTTCGTCAACACGCCGGGCACGGCGCTCGGCGTCGCGGCGACCACGCTGGTGGGCATGCGCCTCGGGGCCGGTCGTGTGAAGGCCGCCCAACTCGTGCTGCGCCGGGTGATCCGCAGCGCCAACTGGTCGCTGTCGACGATGGCGGCCATCGTGCTGCCGTTCTCGTGGTGGCTGGCCGGGCTCTTCGGCAACAACGCCGAGGTGACGGCCCAGGCGGCGTGGCTGATCGCGCTCAGCTGCGTCTTCATGCCGGCGTGGGCGGGCTCGTGGGTGCTACCCGCGGGTCTGCGCGGAGCCGGCGACACGCGCTATGGCCTGGTGGTGGGCAGCTCCACCATGTGGGGGCTGCGCATCGGTGCCGGCTACGTGCTGGGTATCGTCTGCGGGCTGGGGGTGATCGGCGTCTGGCTCGGCATGTTCGCCGACTGGATCGTGCGCAACATCCTCTTCCGCAAGCGCATGCGCGGCACCGCGTGGACGCGCCATCGCCTGCTCGGCTGAGTGCCGCGGCTTTGCTGAAAAAATAGGCAGAAAAGCGCTCCTTTTCCACTGTCCAGCGCGGCAACGCGGGCCTACATTGGGTCATTGTGGTTGCGGAGCTCTGCCATGGTCTGGATCAAGATGGATCGCCACCTGGTGCAGTTCGGCATGCCGTGCCTCGTGGAAGTGCGGGATGCCGAAGGCAATCTCCTGCTGGCGCGCGGTGCCGTCATCGAGAACGATGAGCAGCTCGCCGCCCTGCAGGCGCACGGCGCGCTGGTCGAGGCGGAAGACGCCAAGGCCGCGATCGCAACGATCAACGGCGGCCGGCCCGAGCCGGTGGAGACGCGCCCGACCAGCGTCTTCGGCCTGTGGGACCAGCTGCGCTGGCGTCTGGAGCGCATCGTCAAGGGCATGGCCGAAGAGCCGAAGCAGTTTGCCGCGCGCATCGACGAGCTGGCCCAGCACCTCATCCTGCTCACCGAGAAAGACGCCGACATCGGCATCTTCCTCGCCGTGCGGCAAGACACCCGCAAGCTCTCGATCTACGGCCTGAGCCACGCGATCTACACCGGCATGATCTGCTTCCTGATGGCCCAGCGCATGGGCTGGCCGCGGGAGCGTTGCCTTACGCTCGTGAAGGCGGCGCTGACGATGAACATGTCGGTCTTCGAGCTGCAGGGCCGGCTGGCCGCGCAGGGTGTGCCCATGCTCGCCGAGCAGCGTGTGGTGCTGCACGAGCACCCGCTGGAGAGCGCGCGCATGCTGCGCGAAGCGGGCATCACCGATGAGGAGTGGCTCACCGCGGTGGAGCAGCACCACGAATGGAGCGACGGCAAGGGCTACCCGCGCGGGCTCACCGAGATGAGCGAGATGGCCAAGGCCCTCAAGTACGCCGACAACTTTATGGCGAAGATCAGCCCGAAGGCGATCCGCAAGCCCCTGCATGCGCAAGAGGCCGCGCGCGAACTCTTCAAGACCGACGGTGGCGGTGCGATGGCCATGGCCATCATCAAGGAGTTCGGCATCTACCCGCCGGGCGAGCTGGTGAAGCTCAAGACCGGCGAGCTCGCGGTGGTGATCCGGCGCACGGCGAGCGCCAGCACGCCGATCGCCGCAAGCATCACCGACCGCACCGGGGTGCCGGTGCTCAACATCGTGCGCCGCGACACCAGCCGCGCCGAGCACGCGATCACCGGCTTCGTGGCCGACAAGTCCCTGCTCGACCGCGTGCCGCCGGAGCGGCTCTACGGCCTGCCGGGCTGAGCGCGATCAGGCCTTCTTCTCTTCGAGGTAGTAGTAGGGCTTGATCGGCTTGAGGTCGGCATCGAGCTCGTACACGAGCGGGGTGCCGTTGGGGATGTTGACGCCCACGATCTCGTCGTCGCCGATGTTGCTCAGGTACTTCACGAGCGCGCGGATGCTGTTGCCGTGCGCGGCGATCACCACACGCTTGCCCGACTTGATGGCCGGGGCGATGGTGTCGTTCCACGCCGGCATCACACGCGCCACGGTGTCTTTCAGGCACTCGGTGAGCGGGATCTCTTCCGGCTTGAGCTTGGCGTAGCGGATGTCGGAGCGCTGGCTCAGCGGTGCATCGGCGGCGAGCGGCGGCGGCGGCGTGTCGTAGCTGCGGCGCCAGATCAGCACCTGCTCATCGCCGTACTGCTTGGCGGTCTCGGCCTTGTTGAGGCCCTGCAGGCCGCCGTAGTGGCGCTCGTTGAGGCGCCATTGGTGCACCACGGGCAGCCAGGTGCGGTCCATCTGATCGAGCGTGTGCCAGAGCGTCCAGATGGCGCGCTTGAGCACCGAGGTGTAGGCCACGTCGAAGTCGTAGCCGTGGGCCTTCAGCGTGCGGCCGGCCTGCTGCGCTTGCGCCACGCCCGTGGGGGTCAGGTCCACGTCGACCCATCCGGTGAAGCGGTTTTCCAGGTTCCAGGTCGATTCGCCGTGGCGGATGAGCACGAGTTTGTACATGGCGCGGGCAGTGGGGATGAAGAAGTGGGGCCGGTCGGCAAGGGGTCGAATTCTATAATTCGCGTTTGCCTTCCCCAGCCGGGCCCTCGGCCCGCACACACCACGTGAACTTCTTCACCAACCCCGAAAACCTGCTCCTGATCGCCATGGCGATCGTCTCCGGCGGCCTGCTGATCTGGCCGCGCCTGCGTGGTGGCGGTGGCAACGGTGCCGTGACCGTCGCCGAAGCGGTGCAGCTCATCAACCGCGAGCGCGCCGTGCTGGTCGACGTGAGCGAGCCGGCCGAGTTCGCGGCCGGCCATGCGGGTGGCTCGAAGAACATCCCCTTCGGCAGCCTGGAGACCAGCACCGACCTGCCGAAGAACAAGGCCTTGCCGGTGGTGGTGGTGTGCCCGAGCGGCGCACGCGCTTCTCGCGCAGCCGGTATCTTGCGCAAGCTGGGTTTCGAGAAGGCCCGGCCTCTCGCCGGGGGCTTGCGCGCCTGGCGCGAGGCCAACCTGCCGGTCGAGAAATCCGCCTGACGACAGGAGGTTCCGTTCATGCAGCCGGTCAAGATGTACACGACCCTGGTGTGCCCGTTTTGCATTCGCGCCAAGGCGCTGCTCAAGCAGCGCGGGGTGAATGACATCGATGAAGTGCGGGTCGACCTCGACCCTTCCCAGCGCACCACGATGATGGAGATCACCGGCCGCCGCACGGTGCCGCAGATCTTCATCGGTGACACGCACGTGGGTGGCTGCGACGATCTCATCGCGCTCGACCAGCGCGGCGGCCTCATGCCGTTGCTGCAGGGCGCGTAAGAGCCGTCATCGGCACTGGCACATAATCGCCGGCCCCCGCCCTGCGCTGGCGGCCCGTCTACTTTTTCTCTTATCCAGCGAGACTTCCATGGCCGACGACAACAACGCTCCCGTGTTCCAGATCCAGCGCGTGTACCTGAAGGACTTGTCGCTCGAGCAACCGAACTCGCCGCAGATCCTGCTCGAGCAGGCCCAGCCGCAGGTCGACATCAACCTCAACCTCGCCGCCCAGCCGGTGGCCGACGGTGTCTACGAGGTCTCGGTGACCGCCACCGTGACCACCAAGGTCAACGACAAGACGCTGTTCCTGGTCGAGGCCAAGCAGGCCGGCATCTTCGAGATTCGCAACATCCCCGACGAGCAGCTCCAGCCCATCATCGGCATTGCCTGTCCGCAGATCGTCTACCCCTACCTGCGCGCCATCGTCTCCGACGTGTGCACGCGTGCCGGCTTCCCGCCGGTGGTGCTGGCCGAGGTGAACTTCCAGGCCATGTACGAAGCCCAGCAGCAACAGCAGGCTGCAGGCGGCGCCAACCTCAACTGATCGTTCGTCGACGACGATGAACCTGACCGTGCTCGGCGCAGGTGCGTGGGGCACGGCCGTGGCTGCGAGCACGGCCGCGCGGCACAGCACCCTGCTGTGGGCACGCGACGCCGCACAGTGCCGGCAGATGCAGGCCGCTCGCGAGAACGTGCGCTACCTGCCCGGCGTGCCGTTGCCGGCCGACCTGGCGCTGACCGACGATCTCGATGCGGCGTTTGCGCATGCGCGCGGCGATGGCCTGATCGTGCTGGCCACGCCGATGGCAGGCTTGCGCGAGATGCTGCAGCGCCTGCCGGCCGATGCGCCGGGTGTGCTGTGGCTGTGCAAGGGCTTCGAAGAAGGCACGGGCCTGCTCGGACACGAAATCGCGCGGGCCGTGCGGCCGGGCGCGACGCAGGTCGGCATCCTCTCCGGCCCGAGTTTCGCGCTCGAAGTGGCGCGGGGCCAACCGGTGGCGCTCGTGGTCGCCAGCCAAGACGACGCGCTGTGCCGGCAGGCCGTTGACGCCTTCCATTCCGATGCGATGCGCATCTACGCCTCGAACGACCCGGTGGGTGTGGAAGTCGGCGGCGCGGTCAAGAACGTGATGGCGATTGCCACCGGCATCGCCGATGGCCTGCAACTCGGGCTCAATGCACGCGCCGCGCTCATCACGCGCGGCCTGGCCGAAATGACACGCCTGGGCCTCGCGCTCGGCGCACGCGTCGAAACCTTCATGGGCCTGAGCGGCCTCGGCGACCTGGTGCTCACCGCCACCGGCGACCTGTCGCGCAACCGCAAGGTGGGGCTGCTGCTCGCGCAGGGCCTGCCACTGCCGCGCATCCTGCAGGAGCTCGGCCATGTGGCCGAAGGCGTGGCCTGCGCGGCCACGGTGCTCAAGCGTGCGCAGGCGAGTGGGGTCGACATGCCGATCACCGAAGCGGTGGTGCGGGTGCTCGAGGGCCGATTGCAGCCGCCGCAGGCGATTCAGGAATTGATGTCGCGCGACGCGCGCCGCGAAGGCGCCTGAGCGCGATCAGGCGCCGCCCTGGTAGCCGTTCTGCCGCCAGGCCTCGAAGACGGTGACTGCCACGGCATTGCTCAGGTTGAGGCTGCGCTGTTCGGGCTTCATGGGCAGCCGCACCCGCTGGGGGAGCGGAAAACTTTCGCGCAGCTCGGGTGCGAGGCCTGCCGTTTCCGACCCGAAGACCAACCAGTCTCCTGGTTGCCACGAGACCTGCGAGAAGGGCTGGCTGCCGCGTGTGGTGAACGCAAAGAGGCGCTGCGGGGCGGGGCGTGCCGTGTCGAGAAACGCCTGCCACGACGCATGTCGCTGCACGGGCGCGTACTCGTGATAGTCGAGACCGGCACGCCGCAGCAGGCGGTCGTCCATCGAGAAACCGAGGGGCTCGATCAGGTGCAGGGCGCAGCCGGTGTTGGCTGCGAGCCGGATCACGTTGCCGGTGTTGGGCGGAATCTCCGGCTGCACGAGGACGATGTTGAACATGGCGGTGGCAATCAAGAGGCGTCACGTGGCGTGCGGGCCAGCGCCCAGGCGGAGACGCGTTTCGCGCCCGCCTGCTTGAGCACGCGGGCGAGTTCGGCGCAGGTGGCGCCGGTGGTCATCACGTCGTCGATCACGGCCACGTGCAGGCCCTGCAAGTCCGTGCGGCGCAGCGGCTCGACGGCGAAGACGCCGTGCACGTTGGCGGCGCGCTGGTCCGGCGGCAGGTCGAGCTGGTGGGGGCTGTCTTTCACCCGCAGCAGCAGGCGGGCCTCGCAGCGGATCGCGAGATGGCGCGCCAGCCGGCGCGTGGCCTCCCACGCCTGGTTGTAGCCACGTTCGCGCAGGCGCTCGCGGCTTAGGGGGACCGGCAGCAGCAGGTCGGGCATGGGAGCGGCGCTGCGTTGAAGAGCGGTGCGAAGCGGTGCGACCAGCGCATCGGACAGCTCCAAAGTCTCGCGAAACTTGAAGCGGGCGATGAGCGTCGACCAGGGGTAGGCATAGTCGAGGCCCGTGCAGGCAGCATCGAAGGCGGGCGGATGCGCAAGGCACTGACCGCACAGCGCGACCCCCGCCGGCACCTGCAAGGCGCAGCGTTCGCAACGCGGCACCACGCTCGCATAGCGTGTGTGGCACTTCGTGCAGAGAGCGCCATCTCCCCAACCCCGGCACACGGCGCACAGGCCCGGCAATGGCTGGAGCAGGCGGCTGAACAACATCGGCTCAATATACTGCCCCACCTCATGAGCACGCCCCCTGCCTCGACCGCTCGACAGCTCGACCCGGCGAGCGTGCAAGCCTGGCTGCGCCGCCAGGCGCACGCGCCCGAAGCGCCCTGGCTGCACGCCGAAGTCGCGCGGCGCATGGCCGATCGGCTCTCGTTCATCCGTGTGCAGCCGCAGGTCGTGCTGGACTGGTGGGCGTTCGGCGGCGGCAGCACGGAGCTGTTGCTGAAGGCCTACCCGCAGGCGCGCCATCTGGCGGTCGAGCCGACCGAGGCCTTGCAGGCGCATGGGGAGCAGAAGAGGGCGACGCCGTGGTGGTCGCCCCGACGCTGGCGCGGGACGACCGTCGAGACGGTGGCACCAGAGGCGGTGGCACCGGCGAGCGTGCAGCTTCTGTGGGCCAACATGATGCTGCATGCGGTGGTCGACCCCGCACGGCTGGTGGCGCAGTGGCAGCGGCTGCTGGCGGCCGATGGCTTCGTCATGTTCTCGTGTCTCGGGCCGGGCAGCCTGCGAGCGCTGAACGAGATCTACGCCCGCATGGGCTGGGGGGCACCACTGGCCGACTTCGTCGACATGCACGACCTCGGCGACATGCTGGTTCAGGCAGGCTTCGCCGACCCGGTGATGGACCAGGAGGTTCTGACCCTGAGCTGGGACAGCGCCGAGGCGCTCCTGAAGGAGTTGCGCACCCTCGGTGCGAACGCGTCGCCGCAGCGCTACGCCGGGCTTCGCACGCCGCGCTGGCGCCAACGCCTGCTGGCCGAACTCGAGAGCCTGGCTCGGCCCGACGGCCGCATCTACCTCGACTTCGAAATCGCCTACGGGCATGCCTTCAAGGCCGCCCCGCGTGCACCGCTGGCGGCCGAGACCCGCGTCTCGGTCGACGACATGCGTGCCATGGTCCGCACCAGGCCGCCCAAAGCGTGAGCCCGGTTTGAGACAGCTCAACGCGGTGCGCTAAACTTGTGGGCTTGAAAAATGCAGGTCCGCCCGGGGGTACTTGCGCGCCGTAGGTCTCTCGGGGTCCCACGGAAACAGGGACACCGGCCCCGTTTCGACTTCCACCCCATGCAATGCCTCGACGACCCAGGCAAGTCGTCGATGCGATGGCAGGCGCGCGAACCCGCTTCGATGTGATTCTTGAAAACTGAAACGACCATGATGAAGACGACGAAATCACTGTGGCAGTCTTTTGCCCGGAGGGCGGGGCAGACCTGCGTGGCGGCGTGTACCGCGCTGGCCGGCACGGCCGCGATGGCCGTCAACAACCTGCCGGGCGGCCCGGCGGTGAATCAGCTGGACCTGCATCCCCCGGTCACCAAGATCGCCGCCGAGCAGCAGTGGTTGCACAACTTCATGCTGATCGTCTGCCTGGTGATCTTCGTCGCCGTCTTCGGCGTCATGTTCTATTCGATCTTCAAGCACCGCAAGTCCAAGGGCGCCAAGGCCTCGAACTTCCATGAGAGCGTGAAGGTCGAGATCGCCTGGACGGTGGTGCCCTTCATCATCGTGATCCTGATGGCGCTGCCGGCCACCAAGGCCGTGGTCGCCATGAAGGACACCAGCTCCGCCGACATCACCATCAAGGCCACCGGCATCCAGTGGAAGTGGGGCTACGACTACCTGAAGGGTGAAGGCGAGGGCATCGGCTTCCTCTCCACGCTCGACGTCGCCCAGCGCGAGATGTCCGACTCCGGCAAGCCCTCTGGCGACGACTACCTGCTCAAGGTCGACAACCCGCTCGTGGTGCCGGTCGACAAGAAGATCCGTATCATCACCACCGCTTCCGACGTGATCCACGCCTTCATGGTGCCGGCCTTCGGCATCAAGCAGGACGCGATCCCCGGCTTCGTGCGCGACACCTGGTTCCGCGCCGAGAAGACCGGCGACTTCTACGGCCAGTGCGCCGAGCTGTGCGGCAAGGAACACGCCTACATGCCGATCCACGTGAAGGTGCTGTCGCAGGCCGACTACACCAAGTGGGTCGAAGGCAAGCAGAAGGAAATGGCCGCCAAGGCCGACGACCCGACCAAGGTCTGGGCGCTGCCCGAGCTGGCCGCCCGCGGCGAGAAGGTCTACGCCGCCAACTGCGCCGCCTGCCACCAGCCCACCGGCAAGGGTGCCGGCCCGATCAAGCCGCTCGACGCCTCGCCGATCGTGCTCGACGCCGACAAGAACAAGCAGCTCGCGATCCTGCTCAACGGCGCCGCCAACGGAGCGATGCCCTCGTGGAAGCAGCTGAGCGACACCGACATCGCCGCCGTCGTGACCTACACGAAGAACGCCTGGTCCAACAAGACCGGCCAGATCGTGCAGCCGGCTGACGTCACGGCCGCCCGCAAGTAATTCCCAGAACACCGCGCCCCAAAGGAAGACACATGAGTGCTGTACTCGATCCCCACGGCCACGCGGCCGGCGACCACGGCCATGACCACGCGCATGACGACCACCACCCGCATGGCTGGCGTCGCTGGGTGTTTGCCACCAACCACAAGGACATCGGCACGCTGTACCTGCTGTTCAGCTTCACGATGTTCCTGTTTGGCGGCGTGCTGGCGCTCCTGATCCGCGCCGAGCTGTTCCAGCCCGGGCTGCAGATCGTGAACCCGCAGCTCTTCAACCAGCTCACCACCATGCACGGCCTGATCATGGTGTTCGGCGCCATCATGCCGGCCTTCGTGGGCTTCGCGAACTGGATGATCCCGCTGCAGATCGGCGCGGCCGACATGGCCTTCGCGCGGATGAACAACCTGAGCTTCTGGCTGTTGATCCCGGCCGGCATCATGCTCGTGGCCTCGTTCTTCATGCCCGGTGGCGCGCCCGCCGCGGGCTGGACGCTTTACGCGCCGCTCACGCTGCAGATGGGCCCGTCGATGGACGCCGGCATCTTTGCGATGCACATCCTCGGCGCCTCGTCGATCATGGGCTCGATCAACATCATCGTGACCATCCTCAACATGCGCGCGCCCGGCATGACGCTGATGAAGATGCCGATGTTCTGCTGGACCTGGCTCATCACGGCCTACCTGCTGATCGCGGTGATGCCGGTGCTCGCCGGCGCCATCACGATGACGCTGACCGACCGCCACTTCGGCACCGCGTTCTTCAACCCCGCCGGCGGCGGCGACCCGGTGATGTACCAGCACATCTTCTGGTTCTTCGGCCATCCCGAGGTGTACATCATGATCCTGCCGGCCTTCGGCATCGTGAGCCACATCGTGCCGGCCTTCGCCCGCAAGCGCCTCTTCGGCTACACCTCGATGGTGTACGCCACCTCGTCGATCGCCATCCTGTCGTTCATCGTGTGGGCGCACCACATGTTCACGACCGGCATGCCGGTGACGGGCCAGCTCTTCTTCATGTACGCGACCATGCTGATCGCGATCCCCACGGGCGTGAAGGTGTTCAACTGGATCGCGACGATGTGGCGCGGCTCGATGACCTTCGAGACGCCGATGCTCTTCGCGGTGGGCTTCATCTTCGTGTTCACCATGGGTGGCTTCACCGGCCTGATCCTGTCGGTGGCGCCGATCGACATCCAGCTGCAGGACACCTATTACGTCGTGGCGCACTTCCACTACGTGCTGGTGGCCGGCTCGCTGTACGCGATGTTCGCCGGCTACTACTACTGGGCGCCCAAGTGGACCGGCGTGATGTACTCCGAGACGCGCGGCAAGATCCACTTCTGGGGCTCGTTGATCTTCTTCAACGTCACCTTCTTCCCGATGCACTTCCTGGGTCTCGCCGGCATGCCGCGCCGTTATGCCGACTACCCGATGCAGTTCGCCGACTTCAACGCGCTGGCGACCGTGGGTGCCTTCGGCTTCGGCCTGATGCAGGTGTATTTCCTGCTCTTCGTGGTCTTCCCCGCGATGCGTGGCAAGGGTGAGAAGGCTCCCCAGAAGCCGTGGGAAGCCGCTGAAGGCCTGGAGTGGGAAGTGCCGTCGCCGGCCCCGTTCCACACCTTCGAGACGCCGCCGAAGCTGAACGCCTCGGCCACCAAGGTGATCGGCTGATCAACCTCCGGATGACGCCATGACGCCAGAGCAGAAGAAGAACAACCGCAAGCTGGGCCTGATCCTGGCGTCGGTCGCGCTCGTCTTCTTCCTCGGGTTCATGGCCCGCATGGTGTTCCTGGGCCACTGAGATGAGCCAGGGCCGTCGCGCTTCGCTGCTGCTCGACAACCGCCGCATGGTGGGCAAGCTCGCAGTCGTGGCGCTGCTGATGTTCGGCTTCGGTTACGCGCTGGTGCCGATGTACCGCGCGATCTGCACCGCGCTCGGCATCAATGTGCTGTCGGTCAGCGAGAAGGCCGTTCCCGGCAACTCGAAGGCGACGCCGGCCAACACGCAGGTCGACACCTCGCGCATCGTGACGGTCGAGTTCGACGCCAACGCGCGTGGCCCGTGGGACTTCAAACCCGCCAAGCGCTATGTGGACGTGCACCCCGGTGAGTTGACCACCGTGATGTACGAATTCAAGAACATCCAGAACCGCACGATGGCGGCGCAGGCGATTCCCAGCTACGCACCCAAGCAGGCCACGCCGCACTTCAACAAGCTCGAATGTTTCTGCTTCAACGAATACACGCTGAAGCCGGGTGAAAGCAGGCAGTGGCCGGTGGTGTTCGTGATCGACCCGAAGCTGCCGAAGGACGTGAAGACCATCACTTTGTCGTACACCTTCTTCGAGGTCGGCGGCAAGGTGGCGGCACCGGTGAAGACACAAGAGCGGGAGCCGCAGTCATGACGTCCGACGGCCTCAAAGACGCGGTCAAGCGAAAAGGTTCGTTCGGCCAGACGCTGCGTGCGGTGGGCTGGTCGTTCTTCGGCGTTCGCAAGTCCGCCGAGCACGAGAAGGACATGGCGCAGTTGAACCCGGTGCACGTCATCATCGCGGGCGTGATCGCTGCGTTGGTGTTCATCGTGGCATTGGTGTTGATCGTGCGTTGGGTGTTGTCGAGCGGGGTCGCCGCCTAGGGCGTCGCTCGAAAGAAGAGTCAGATTCACAAGAGATCCGATCCGTAGGAGAAAACATGTCGGCAGCGACAACCCCGGGGCACGCCCCTCACTACTTCGTTCCCGCCCCTTCGCGGCACCCCGTGATGGCCTCGATCGGCCTCTTCATGGTGATCCTCGGCGCAGGCCAGTGGATCAACGGCCACGGCTGGGGCGCCTACTTCGTGCTCTTCGGCCTGCTGTGGTGGGCCTTCGTGCTCAAGCAGTGGTTCGGTGACGCCATCCGCGAAAGCGAAGGCGGTCTCTACAGCGACCGCATCGACGTGTCGTACCGCTGGAGCATGAGCTGGTTCATCTTCTCGGAAGTCATGTTCTTCGGCGCCTTCTTCGGCGCGCTGTACTGGGCCCGCATCCACTCGGTGCCGAGCCTGGGCAGCCTCGAGAACGCACTGCTGTGGCCCGACTTCAAGGCCTTCTGGCCGAGCTCCGTGCCGGGCACCACCGGCGCACCGGCTGGCACCGTCGAGCCGTTTGCGGTGATGGGCCCGTGGCCGATCCCGACCATCAACACGGCGCTGCTGCTGACCTCGGGCGTCACGCTGACGATCGCGCACCACGCGCTGATCGCCGGCCAACGCAGCAAGACGATCCTGTGGATGTGGATCACGGTGATCCTGGGTGCCACCTTCCTCGGCTTCCAGGCCTACGAGTACATGCACGCGTACAAGGACCTGAACCTGAAGCTCAATTCGGGCGTCTATGGTTCGACCTTCTACATGCTGACGGGCTTCCACGGCTTCCACGTGTGCGTGGGCGCCCTGATGCTGCTCTTCATCACGCTGCGCCTGCACAAGGGCCATTTCACCCCGCAGCGTCACTTCGGTTTCGAAGGCGCCGCCTGGTACTGGCACTTCGTCGACGTCGTGTGGCTCGGCCTGTACGTGGTGGTGTACTGGCTCTGAGTCCACGGATCCAGATGCAGAAAGAGCGCCTCGCGGCGCTCTTTTGCTTTGGAGCGAGAGTGGAACCTCAGCGCTCGATCGGAATCCCCGTGGGTCGGATCCAGCCCATCTTGTAGGCGAGCAGGATGCACAGAAACAGCAGGATCGACAGACCGACACGCAGCGCGAGGGCTCGCATCATGTTCGAGGTCTTGGGTTTGCCGTCACGGCCGTCGCGCATCATGAACACGCCCGCGGAGGCCAGGGCCCCAATGATGAGCACGAGGGCTGCGGCAATGAAGTACTTCATGGTCAACCATTATTCCACCCGGTCCTGCGGCGATGGCTTCCTGGCTGGCTGACCCGCGTCGGCGCGCGGTGATCGTGCTTGTGGCCACGCTCGTGGGCATGGCCGTGACGGCGCGGCTGGGCGTGTGGCAGCTGAGCCGCGCGTCGCAGAAAGAAGCACTGCAAGCCTCGCTCGACACACGCGGAACGCTGCCGCCCTTGCGCATGAACACCCTGCCGCAGGGCGATGAGCAGGTGCAGGCCGAGTTGCATCGGCCCGTCGTCCTGCGTGGCGAATGGCTGGCCCAGGCGACCGTCTTCCTCGACAACCGCCAGATGAACGGCCGCCCCGGCTTCTTCGTGATGACGCCGCTGCTGATCGCGCCGGGCGATGCGGTGCTGGTGCAGCGAGGCTGGGTGCCTCGCGACCTGCAGGACCGCACCCACGTCCCGCCGGTGGCCACGCCTTCCGGTGCGATCGAGCTCCAGGGGTGGCTCGCCGCCGCGCCGGGGCGTCTATTCGACTTCGCCCCTGGTGCGCCGGCCTCGGGGCCGATCCGGCAGAATCTCGTGCTTGCCGATCACTCGCGCGAGCTCGGCGTGACGCTTCGACCCTGGACGGTTCTGCAGAGCGACGAAGGCGCACCCCAGGGTGACGGCCTCTTGCGCCAATGGCCGCGGCCCGCGGCCGATGTTCACAAGCACTACGGCTACGCCTTCCAGTGGTTCGGTCTGTGCGCCTTGATGGCAGGTTTGTATGTCTGGTTCCAACTCCTCCGCCCCCGCTTCCAGCGACGCCGGTGAAGCCTTCAGCTTCACCGTGCACTCGATGCCCGCGCCCTCGCTCGACGAGAAGCGCACCACCAGCGGCCGGCTGAAGATGCTGCTGGTGCTGCTCGTGTGTGCGGCACCGGTGATCGCGTCCTACTTCACCTACTTCGTGGTCCGGCCCGAAGGGCGTACCAACTACAGCGAGCTGGTGCAGCCGCAGCGCCCCCTTCCCGCCGACCTGCCCTTGACCGACGTGCAGGGCAAGTCGGTCGTGCCGGCGTCGCTGAAGGGGCAGTGGTTGCTCGTGACCGTGGCCGGCGGTGCCTGCGACGGCGCCTGCGAAAAACGCCTCTGGCTGCAGCGCCAGTTGCGCGAAGCGCTCGGCCGCGAGAAAGACCGGCTCGACAAGGTCTGGCTGGTGCACGACGGCGTGCCGGCCCGGGCGCAGGCCGTGCAGGCGATGCAGGCCGCCGGTGCCGCCACCGTGCTGGCCGTGCCCGCCGAGGCGCTCTCGAAGTGGCTGGAGCCTGCGGCGGGCCAGCGGCTGGAAGACCACTTCTACATCGTCGACCCGCTCGGCAACTGGATGATGCGCGTGCCGCCGAACCCCGATGCCGCCAAGCTCAAGCGTGACATCGAGAAGCTCCTGCGCGCCTCGGCGTCGTGGGACACCGCGGGTCGTTGAGCGCCGTGTCGTCGCAGCCGCTCTACAACCTCGACCCCGTGTTGTGGCTGGCCGGTGTGGGCCTGCTGCTGGGGGGCGGTGCGCTCGCTTGGAACTGGTGGCGGCATCGTCACGCCACGCCCGCCGTGCGCCTGCGTGCCCTGACCTGGCTCACGCTCTTTCTCACCTTCGACCTCGTGATCTTCGGCGCCTTCACGCGCCTCACCGATTCCGGCCTCGGCTGCCCCGACTGGCCCGGCTGCTACGGCAGCGCGAGCCCGCTGGGCGCGCATGCCGACATCCAGGCCGCACAGACCGCGATGCCCACCGGCCCGGTCACGCACGGCAAGGCCTGGGTGGAGATGGTGCACCGCTACCTGGCCACGGGTGTCGGCGTGCTGATCATCGCGTTGGCCGCGGGCAGCTGGCGTGCGCATCGGCGCGGCGACGCCGCACTGTCGCCCTGGTGGGCCACCGTCACGCTGGTGTGGGTGTGCCTGCAGGGCGCGTTCGGCGCGCTCACGGTCACGATGAAGCTGTACCCCGCCATCGTGACGCTGCACCTGCTGGGTGGCATGGGCCTGCTGGTGCTGCTGGCGGTGCAAGGTGAAGCCTACGAGCGCAAGCCGCTGCGGCTGTCGCCCGCATTGAAGATCGGCGTCTGGGCGCTCGCGCTGCTGAGCGTCGCGCAGATCGCGCTCGGCGGCTGGGTCAGCACCAATTACGCAGTGCTCGCCTGCCGCGACTTCCCCACCTGCCAGGGGGAATGGTGGCCGCCGATGGACTTCGAACATGGCTTCGCCGTGCTGCGCGAGCTCGGGGCCGGAAAGGACGGCGGCTACCTGCCGTTTGCCGCGCTGACGGCCATCCACGTGACGCACCGCATGGGCGCGTTGGTCGTGCTCAGCCTGATGCTGCTCGTCGCCTGGGGCCTGCGCCAAGCCGGCGGACTGGCTCACCGCCGCTTTGCAGGCGCCTTGCTCGCGATCGCGGTCTGGCAGTTCATGAGCGGCCTGAGCAATGTCGTGCTCGGCTGGCCGCTGGTGGCGGCGCTCGCGCACACCGCGGGTGCCGCCGCGCTCATCACCGTGATTTCAGTGGTGGTGGTGCGCGCCCGGCAGGCAAGCCTCGCCTCGTAAAATCGCGGATTCCCCTCCTGCCATGCCCGAAACCCTCAGCTCCCCCGCCCCGGCTGCCGCACAGGCGTCGGTGGTCCGCCAGTTCTACGCGCTGACCAAGCCGCGCGTGGTGCAGCTCATCGTCTTCTGCGCCGTGATCGGCATGCTGCTGGCCGTGCCGGGCTTGCCCGACTGGCGCGTGGTGCTGCCCGCCACCGCCGGCATCTGGCTGGTGGCCGCGGCGGCGGCCGCGTTCAACTGCCTCGTCGAGCAGCGCATCGACGCGAAGATGGCCCGCACCGCCTGGCGGCCCACTGCCAAGGGCGAACTCACGAACACGCAGACGCTCGTCTTCTCTGCCGTGCTGTGCGCCATCGGCAGCGCGTTGCTGTACTGGCTCGTGAACCCGCTCACCATGTGGCTCACCTTCGCCACCTTCGTCGGCTACGCCGTCATCTACACCGTGGTCCTCAAGCCGATGACGCCGCAGAACATCGTGATCGGCGGCGCATCGGGCGCCATGCCGCCGGTGCTCGGCTGGGCCGCGATGCGCGGCGAGGTGGGGCCCGAGGCGCTGATGCTGTGCCTCATCATCTTCCTGTGGACGCCGCCGCACTTCTGGGCGCTTGCGCTGTACCGCGTCGAAGACTACCGCCGTGCCGGCCTGCCCATGCTGCCCGTCACGCACGGCAACGAGTTCACCCGGCTGCAGGTGCTGCTCTACACCTTCGTGCTCTTCGCCGCGACGCTGCTCCCGTTCATCTTCGGCATGAGCGGCGTGATCTACCTCGTGTCGGCCGTGCTGCTGGGCGCCGGGTTCATCGGCTACGCATGGCGCCTGTGGCGCCACTACTCCGATGCGCTGGCCCGCAGCACCTTCCGCTTCTCGATCCTGCACCTGTCGCTGCTCTTCGCGGCCTTGCTGCTCGACCACTACCTGGTGCCCCTGCTGTGACCACTCGCCGCCACACCCTCATCGCGCTGGCTGCGCTGCTTGCCGGCTGCGACAAGCTGACCGGGGCCAAGACCGGCTTCAAGGCCATCGACATCACCGGCGCCGATTACGGCAAGGCGCTCTCGCTGCCCGACCAGGATGGCAAGACCCGCACGCTGGCCGACTTCAAGGGCAAGGTGACGGTGGTGTTCTTCGGCTACACCCAGTGCCCCGATGTGTGCCCCACCACGATGGCCGAGCTGGCGCAGGTGAAGAAGGCGCTTGGCGCCGACGGCGACAAGGTGCAGGGCGTGTTCATCTCCGTCGACCCCGAGCGTGACACCCCCGAGCGCCTCAAGGCCTACATGCAGGGCTTCGACCCGAGCTTCATCGCGCTGCGCGGCACGCCGGAGCAGACGGCCGCGGCCGCCAAGGACTTCCGCGTGTACTACTCCAAGGTGCCCGGCAAGACCGAAGGCAGCTACACGATGGACCACACCGCCGGCTCGTACATCTTCGACACCACAGGCCGCCTGCGGCTCTTCACCCGTTACGGCGAGAAGGACGGCACTGCCAACCTCACCGCCGACATCAAGGCGCTGCTCGCCAACGCCTGACAAAGAAAAACGGCCCCGAAGGGCCGTTTTGCATTGGGGCGTGCCGCAGCGGTTCAGGCGTCTTGCGCCAGCGCCTTGCGCATCTTCTTCATCGCCGCCACTTCGATCTGGCGGATGCGCTCGGCGCTCACGCCGTATTCGCTGGCCAGGTCGTGCAGCGTCATGCCGCCGGAGCTGTCGTCGTTCACCTTGAGCCAGCGCTCCTCGACGATGCGTCGGCTGCGGGCATCGAGGGCGTCGAGCGCCTGGGCGATGCCGTCGCCGGCCAGCCAGTCGCGCCGATGCGCTTCGATCACGCGCGTGGGCTCGGTGCTGTCGTCGGCCAGGTAGGCGATCGGCGCGTAGCTTTCTTCGCCGTCATCGGTCTGCGGCTCCAAGGCCACGTCACCGCCCGACATGCGGGTTTCCATCTCCAGCACCTCTTCGCGCTTCACGTTCAGGCGCTCGGCGACGGTGTCGACCTCGCCTTGCGTCAGCGTGTTGCGGTGGGTGGCGCCGTCGGCCGAGTCTTCCTTCAGGCTCTGCTTCATCGAGCGCAGGTTGAAGAAGAGCTTGCGCTGGGCCTTGGTGGTGGCCACCTTCACCATGCGCCAGTTCTTGAGGATGTACTCGTGGATCTCGGCCTTGATCCAGTGCATCGCATAGCTCACCAGGCGCACGCCCTGGTCGGGGTCGAAGCGCTTGACGGCCTTCATCAGGCCGACGTTGCCTTCCTGGATCAGGTCGCCGTGCGGCAGGCCGTAGCCCAGGTATTGGCGCGAGATCGACACCACCAGCCGCAGGTGCGACAGCACCAGCTTCCCGGCAGACTCGACATCGCCGTGTTCGCGCAGGCGGCGGGCAAAGTTGACCTCTTCCTCCTGCGTGAGCAGGGGGACGCGGTTGACGGCCGAGATATAAGCGTCGAGGTTGCCGAGCGACGGCACCAGCGACCACGGGTCACGGACGGTCAGGGCAGAAGCAGTAGCGTTCATGGACATCTCAGACACCCTCCAGCGGAGTTCGTTCCGCAAATATTAGCACTCGTGAATCGAGAGTGCTGATTGAGGCAAAAGCCGACTTTGATGTGAGTGAATACTCTCGACAAAGTTCTGTAGGAATCAGCCGAACTTGGTTTCGGCCCCTTCCAGCACGGCATCGACGACCGAGAGCAGCTCCGCCACGCTGACCGGCTTGGTGAGGTAGTGGAAGGCGCCGGCCTGCATGGCCGCCTCGATCTGCAAGGCCAGGGCATCGGCCGACACCACCACCACGGGGATGTGTTCGGTCGTCGGGTCCGACTTCAGATGCCGCAGCAGCTCCAGCCCGTCGATGTCGGGGAGGTGCATGTCGAGCAGCACCAGGTCGGGCTGCCGGGCGCGTATGGCTGCCAGGCCGTCGAGCCCGGTGATCGACACGTCGAACTGCACCTGCGGCCGGCGCAGCAGGATGCCGCGCATCACCTCGACGTTCGTCTCGTTGTCTTCGACGTAGTGCACCCGGCGCTGGTGGTACTCGCTGGCTTCTTCGTCGAGCGCGTCGAGTTGCCCGGGCGCGGTGTCGGGCCGTTCGGCGCGTGGCAGGGTGAGGATGAACGACGAGCCCGCACCCGCCGTGCTGCGCGCCCGCAGCGAGCCGCCCATGAGTTCGGCCAGGCGCTGGCTGATGACGAGGCCGATGCCGGTGCCTTCCATCGCCGAGCGTTCGCGGCCGAGGCGGTTGAACGGCTGGAAGAGCTGCTCGAGCTGCTGGGCCGTCATGCCGAGGCCCGTGTCCGACACGACCAGTTCCACTGCGTCGGGCTGGATGCGGCGCGCCGTGACATGGATGCGCCCACCCTCGCTGTTGTACTTGACGGCGTTGGACAGCAGGTTGATCAGGATCTGCTTCACGCGCGTCGCGTCGCCGATCACCCGGGCGGCGTCGTCCGGCACGTCTTGCGTGACCTGCAGGTGGCGGCGGCGCGCGTCCTGCTCGACGAGCGGCAACGCCGAGGCGATGACCTCGCGCAGGTCCAGCCGGTCGGGCTGCAGGTTGAGCGTGCCCGACTCGATGCGCGACAGGTCGAGCACATCGTTGATCATGTCGAGCAGGTGCCAGCCTGCCCCCTGGATCTGCGCCACCCATGGCCGCTGCGCGGCGGGCAGCGGGTGGTTCTGGTCGAGTTCGAGCAGTTGTGCGAAGCCGAGCATCGCGTTGAGCGGCGTGCGCAGCTCGTGGCTCATGCGCGAGAGGAATTCGCTCTTGGCGAGGTTGGCCGCCTCGGCGATTTCGCGCGCCCGCTCGGCTTCGGCCAGGCGCAGGTGCTCGGTGATGTCTTCCACCACGCCCACGATGCGGTGCGGCGCGCCCTGCACGTCACGCAGCAGCGTCACCACCGCCTGCACCCACACCATGCGCTTGTCGCGCGTGAGGAAGCGGCTCTGCAGGCGGTACATCGGGATGTCCCCGCGCAGGAGCTGGGCCGACAGCTCGGCGTTCTGAGCCCGGTCTTCCGGGTGGGTGAGGGTGGCGAGGTCCATGCCCATCAGGGCGTCGGCGCTGTAGCCGGTGAGTTCGCAGAAGCGGGGGTTGACCTGTTGCACGTGGCCTTGCAGGTCGGTGTAGACCACGCCGATCGGCACGTTGTTCAGGATGTTGCGGAAGCGCTGCTCGCTCTCGCGCAGGTCGACCTCGGTGCGCTCGCGCTCGGCAATCTCGCGTTGCAGTGCGGCGGTGCGGTCCTGCACCGCGGCCTCGATGCGGCGGGTGCGGCCCGTCACCGTGAGCAGCAGCGCACCGAGCATCGCGGTGGCCAGCAGGCCCACCAGCGAGAAGAGCAGGGCGTCGCGCTCGTGGGCATCGGGCATGTCGTTGCGCTGGGCCGAGATGCGCAGGTCCCATTGGCGGCCGGCAAACGCGAGCGGGCGCACGTGGGTGAGGTCGTAGGTCTGCGCATCGCAGCCGGCCGGCCCCGCCAGCCGGCGGCGCGTGGCCATGGGGTCGGTGTCGACCACGCACACGGTCAGGTAGTGCGGAAGGCTGGAACGGAAGGCGGCGAGCGCTGCATCCATGCGCAGCGTGACGAAGACGAGGCCGCGCGCGCTGACCAGCCGTTCGCTCACCGTCGTGGGCGCGCCCTGGTACAGCGCCTGGTAGATGACGACGATGGTTTCGTCGCCGAGGTGCTGCGTCGCGCGAAAGCCCGCGGTGGCGGCCGGGCTGTCGGTGCGCACGGTGGCATCCACCGCGGCGCGGGCTTCGGGGATCGACCGGATGTTGACGCCGAGCGCGCCTGCGTTGACGTCGAAGGGCTCGATGTAGCGCATCACCGCGAGGCGGTCATCGGGCAGCTTCGGCAGTGGGGAGTCAGGCCGGTCGAAGACTGTGAAGTTGGGGAAATCGGTCGCACGCACCCGCGCCTCGTAGGCGGGTACCTCGGCGCGCGAGATGAACTCGCCGTAGCCCATCGCCTGCAACTGGCTGCCCGGGGTGAGCCACGACTGCGTGGCGCGCCGCATCTCGCTGCGTGTGACGTCTTCCGAGGCGAGGTACGCGCCCCGCACCGCCTCCAGTGCGTGCAGCGGGTACTGCATGCGTGCGGCAAGACTCGACGACGCATTCACCGCATCGCGGTCGAAGCCGGCCAGCAGCCGCACCTCCGCCCAATGGGCGACCTGCCGCACGCCCAGCGCCATGAGCAAGGTGGCCACGGCGAGCGTCAGGCCGAGGTTGAGCCGGCGGGCCGCCCATTCGCTTCGCGGCTGGCCGATGAGCGTGAGCACCATCGGCGCCGCGACGAGCACGCCGAGGATGTCGCCCGAGGCCCACACGGCCCAGGTGAACCACAGCGAGTCGGGCAGCGGGCCGCGCAGCCAGTGGAGCGCGGCGGTGCCCACCGTGGCGCTGATGAGGCACGACGCCACCCCGCCCAGCCCGAAGAACACCACGATGTCGTGCGGCTCGCTGAGCGTGAGCGGCTGGCTCGCAAAACGCCGAACCAGCACCGCGCCCACCCAGGCCTGCAAGGTGGCCCCGAGGGCCCCGAAGGCGGGCAACAGCAGGCTGGTGCCCAGCGCCATCGGGCCGTGGTCGATCGCGATCAGCGCATTGACCGCGAAGGATCCGAGCGCCACGCCGGGCAGCATGCGCCAGCCGAAGGTGAGCACACAGGCCAGCGCGACGCCGGCTGCAGGGTAGAGCGGGGAGGCGTAGCCGGGAGGAATGGCCAGCGAGAGCGCCAGCCAGCCCGCGATGCCATACGCCAGCGCCGTGCCGGCCAGCGCGAGCAGCCAGTGGGGCGTTCGTCGAAAGGGCGCGGCAGGCGTCATCGGGCGGTCACTGGCGTGGGGTGGTGCGGCACGCAAGGCACTGCAGGTGCGCGGCTGCGGCCGAGCCTACCACTCGGCGCCGGGTGCCGGCAGGCGGCAAGCGAGGGGAAACCTTGCATCAAATTGCGCTGACGCAATGTGTCGAAGCCCCGGGTTCTCACACTGTGCGCGGTGGCCGTCGCTCGCCGAGATCGACGGCACGTCGAGTCAAGTTGTGGAGGCCCGCCCAGCCATGCTCCTCGCGTTTTCTCTCGAGGCGGACGATGATGTCGTCGCCCAGTCGTGGGCCCGAGGGCTCGGCGTCATGCTGGCGAAGCGCGAGGAACGCAGCTTCGAAGACGGAGAACGCAAGCTCAGGCCGCTTGTCGCACCGCGCAACGCCGACGCGTATGTGCTGTGCAGCCTCCACGGCGAACCCGGCCAGAGCCCGCACGACAAGCTCTGCCGCCTGGCGATGTTCATCGCCGCGCTGCGCGACCACGGCGCCGCCCGCGTGACCGCCGTCGTGCCGTATCTCGCCTATGCACGCAAGGACCGGCGCACGCAGCCCTTCGATCCCGTGGGCGGGCGCTATGTGGCGCAGATGCTCGAAGCCGTGGGCCTGACCCGGCTCTTCGTGCTGGAACCGCACAACGTCGCGGCGTTCGACAACGCCTTCCGCTGCGAAGCCCACGCGCTGGCGGCACACCCCGCCTTCGCCGACGTGGCCGCCGAACTCGCCGCCAGCGGTGAACCCCTGGCCGTGGCCTCACCGGACCCCGGTGGCGTCAAGCGGGCCCAGTTGTGGCGCGAGGCGCTCGAGGTCCAGTTGCACCGGGAGGTCGGCTTCGCCATGGTGGACAAGCGGCGCAGCAGCGGCATCGTGAGCGGGTCGCATCTGGTCGCAGGAGACGTGGCCGGCGCGAACGTGCTGCTGTTCGACGACCTGATCGCCAGCGGCGAGACGATGCTGCGTGCTGCCGTGGCGCTGCGGCGCGCGGGTGCGCGGCGCGTGGTCGCCTGCGCCGCGCACGGGCTCTTCGTTGCCGATGCGGCACGGGTTCTTGCCGACGAGCAGATCGACCAGGTGGTCGTCACCGACAGCGTGGCGTCGTTCCGGGTGCCGCCGCAGAGCCCTCTGCGCCGCAAACTGCGCGTGGTGAGTTGCGTGCCGCAACTCGTCGACGCCATCAAGACGTCGCTCGCATCCCCTTGAGTTCCATCGCGATCTGCACCAGGTAGCGCTGCGCCAGCGGCAGCCATCTGTCGGGTGTGCGGGGGTGTTCGTCCAGCAGGTGGGCGGCGCAGAGGCGGGCCCGCAGCGCGGCGCGCAAGGCCGCGTAGAGGTGCCACAGCGGGGCAGGCGGTTCGTCTGCCAGCGCTTGGCGTGCGAGGGTTTCCAGCTGGCCGGCAACCCACGGCGCACCGGCCATCGTGCATTCGAGCCCGAGGTACGCCAGTTCATCGAATGGGTCGATCTGGCGCAGCCGCGCGTTGAACTCCAAGGCATCGATGACCACGGGTGGGTCGAGCATGCACACATGCTCGGGCCGCAGGTCGCCGTGGCCGTCGACGAGGCGGCCGGCGCGCTGGCGGATCGTGGCCTCATGCAGCGTCAGGGCGTCGTCCAGGCGGTCGAGCACCGTCGGCGCGATGGGCAGGGCAAACGCCGGGCGGCACAGCACCTCGCGGTTCACGGCCTGTTCCCGTCGCAGGTGCGAGACATACGCCAAGCCGCTGCAAGGTGCCGGGTCGGCGCGCCGGTAGAACGGGACGAGGACGTCCATCAACGCATTCACGTGGCGCGGCGTGAGCGACCCGCAGATCAGCAGTGTGTTGACCATGGCATCGTCCGGCAGGCGCTTCATCCAGACCACCGAGTCGAGCGTGGCCATGGCTGGGTTGCGCGCTTCCTCAGGGACGAGGTGCAGCAAGCTGCCGTCCCATTGCAGCGCCAGCACGCCGAGGTAGACGTCGGCGGCGAGTCGGCGGTTGAGCCGCGTTTCCTCTCGCGCGTTGCGGGCGCGGGCCTGCGGCGTCGAGAAATCGAAGAGCGTGCTGCAGGCCGGCTTCTTCACCTTGTAGACGTGCTGTGTGCCCAGCAGCACCCAGGACGAGTGGGTTTCGACAAGGCGGCAGACGCCGCCGAGAGCGAGTTGCGCGCGCAGGAAGTCGAGCTGCTCGGCACTCGTGGGAATCTTGGGCGACATGTTTCATTCCAGCACCCGTCGCCTGCAGGCGGTGTGATGAAACGCAAGGCGCGCGGCAGCGTGGTGGCCTGGCACTGGCCCGGCGCCGGGGCACCTGGCACCTGCGCGATCCGCTCAACCGATCGGCACTTTGCGCGAACCCCAGGACCGCAGATCCTGGTCGGGCAGCAGCGGAAACTGCGGCCGCGACAGGCCCCCCGCGATCAGCTGGTCCGCGGTGGGGGCCAACACGAGGCGCGTGGGTTCCACATGGTCTTTGGCTTCCACGAGCGCATGCGCGAACGCGAGCAGGCGCAGCCCGCACCGGCCATCGTCTGCGTCCTGCCCGGTGAAGTCCGTGTGCAGCAACGGCGCCCGGCCGGTGATCCGGGTGATCTCGTCCGGCGCATCGTGCGGCCCGGGTTGCTCCGTCACCGAAATGACCGCGACGTCGTGCAGCTCTGACCGGTAGCGGGTGACGAAGCTGCGCATCGGGCCTGCCAGGCGATAGAGCCAGATCGGCGCGACCAGCACCACGGTGTCGAACTCCGACGGCAAGGCACCGGCGTAGTCGATGCCTGGCGTGCGACGCAGCAGGGAATCGAGAACGCAGCGCCACGCGCCCGCCACGCCGTGTCGGGGTGCCGCATCGTCGACTTCGCCGAGGGGCCATCCCTTGAGCGCACAGAGCCGCCGGGCCAGTCGCAGCGAAGTGCCGGTGTTCGAATACGTGACCACCAAGACCTTGTTCATTGCTTGTTCTCCCCGTGAGTGAATCGACTCTAGGAAGTGGTGCACCCGGGGTCTTGCGTTTCCTCAAGGGCGATGTGCGTGCCGACGCTTGCGTTCCGTCATCCCGCAACCTGCAAACGCTCGCTCAATCGATCCAGAACGCAGTCGATGGGGTTGCCGGGGCCAAGGTGCCGGCCGACCTGCTGTCGGCCCAGGCGGGCTTCTTCACCAGCGCATGAGGCGGACTTGCCGAGTACCAGAGCGAACTCATTCGGGCCGCGCTCGCCTACCAATCCGAACTCTCGCTCGATTGGCAGGAGCGTCTTCAGAAACTCTGGCGCCCCGAAGAGCAAGGCTCGGCGGTTCCCGCCACCGGCCTGGACGAGGCGTGGAAGGCCTATGAGCAGATGGCGCGCCAGTGGACGAGCAGCCTGCTGCCGGAGCCGACGACGGCCCGGCCCAGAAAAGCGCCGCAGCAGGCCCGCGCCTGAGTCGCTGGCGAGGCTGCGGCAGGCCGATGGCGGCCTGGGCGTTTAGCTGGGGGAGAAGAGGAAGTTCATCACGTCGCCATCCTTGACGACGTATTCCTTGCCTTCCGCGCGCATCTTGCCGGCGTCCTTCGCGCCCTGCTCGCCCTTGTAGGCGATGTAGTCGTCGAAGGCGATGGTCTGGGCGCGGATGAAGCCGCGCTCGAAGTCGGTGTGGATCACGCCGGCGGCCTGCGGGGCGGTGTCGCCGATGTGGATGGTCCAGGCGCGCACTTCCTTCACGCCGGCGGTGAAGTAGGTCTGCAGGCCCAGCAGGCTGAAGCCGGCGCGGATCAGGCGGTTCAGGCCCGGCTCGCTCTGGCCCATGTCGGCGAGGAAGATCTCCTTGTCTTCATCGCTCATCTCGGCCATCTCGGCCTCGGTCTTGGCGCAGATCGCCACCACCGGCGCCTTCTGGCTCTCGGCGTAGGCGCGCAGGCGGTCGAGGTAGGGGTTGTTCTCGAAGCCGTGCTCGTCGACGTTGCCGACGAACATGGCCGGCTTGGCGGTGATGAGGCACAGCGGCTTGAGCACCGCCAGCTCTTCCTTGCTGAAGGCGACGCTGCGCACCGGCTTGGCTTCGTCGAGCGCAGCCTGGCACTTCTGCAGCACGGCCACGAGCTTGGCGGCTTCCTTGTCGTTGCCCGACTTGGCGGCCTTGATCGAGCGCTGCAGCGTCTTTTCCACCGTGCCGAGGTCGGCCAGGCAGAGCTCGGTCTGGATGACTTCGATGTCGGCGATCGGGTCGACCTTGCCGGCCACGTGGATCACGTTCTCGTCGTCGAAGCAGCGCACCACGTTGACGATGGCGTCGGTCTCGCGGATGTGCGCGAGGAACTGGTTGCCCAGGCCTTCGCCCTTCGACGCACCCGCCACCAGGCCCGCGATGTCGACGAACTCCACGATCGCCGGCACGATGCGCTCGGGCTTCACGACCTCGGCCAGCTGGGCCAGGCGCGGGTCGGGCAGCTCCACCACGCCCACGTTGGGCTCGATGGTGCAGAAGGGGTAGTTCTCGGCCGCAATGCCGGCTTTGGTCAGCGCATTGAAGAGGGTGGACTTGCCGACGTTGGGCAGGCCCACGATGCCGCATTTGAGGCTCATGGTGTAGAGGCGAAAAGTGGGGCCCGCGCGGGGAACGCGGAGCAGGGGCGGGATTTTAGTTCCGCGCTCGTTCCGGGCTAGTTCTGGGCCGCGGCCGCGCGGGCTTCCAGCGCCTGCTGCACCGTCTGCAGGAGCCGCATGCGGCCCACGGGCTTGACCAGCACCTCGTCCATGCCCGCTTCCAGGCAGGCTGCGCGGTCTTCGGCGTAGGCGTTGGCAGTCAGGCCCACCACCGGCAGCTGTCGTGCGCCTTCGCCCGCTTCCCCGGCGCGCAGGCGGCGGGTGGCTTCCAGGCCGTCCATGTCGGGCATGCGCCAGTCCATCAGCACCAGGTCGAATCCGCCGCGGGTCAGTTGGTGCAGGGCTTCCACGCCCGATCCGGCGGTGTGCACTTCGATGTCGGCCGTCTCCAGCATTTGCGTGGCAATCATGGTGTTGACCGCGTCGTCGTCGACCAGCAGCACGCGCAGCCCGGCCAGGCCGACCGAGAGCGGCGCCATCGCCGAATTCACCGTCGGGGGCAGCACGGGCGCCTCGCACGGCGCGAGCGGCAGCCGCAGTGTCACGCGCGTGCCGATGCCCGGCTCGCTTTGCAGCGCCAGCGTGCCGTGCATCAGGCCGACCAGCTGGCGCGTGATGGCCAGGCCCAGGCCGCTGCCGGCGTGGCGGCGGGTGTCGCCGCTGTCGGCCTGGTGGAAGGCGTCGAACACCAGCGGCTGGTGCGAACGCTCGATGCCGATGCCGGTGTCTTCGATGTGGATGTGCAGCTGCTTGACGATCGGCTCGTAGCGCAACGCGAGGCTCACATGGCCGCTGTCGGTGAACTTCACCGCATTGCCCAGCAGGTTGATGAGAATCTGCTTCAGGCGGAACTCGTCGCCGCGCAGCCAGGCCGGCACGCTGTCTTCCACCGCCACGCGGCATTGCAGGGACTTGGCCGCGGCCTGCGGCTCGATCGTCTCGAGCACGCGGCCGATGCAGGCGCGCAGCTCGAAAGGCTCGTTCAGCAGCTCCAGCCGGCCGGCCTCGATGCGCGAGAGGTCGAGCACGTCGTTGATGAGGTGCAGCAGGTGGGTGCCGCCACGGCGCACCGTGTCCACCAGCTCGCGGCGGTTGGGCTCGGGCAACGCCGGGTCGCGCAGCAGGTCGGCGGCGCCCAGCACACCGTGCAGCGGCGTGCGCAGCTCGTGGCTCATCACCGCGAGGAAGCGCGACTTGGCCTGCGACGCCTGCTCGGCCTGGTCGCGGGCGCTTTCGAGGTCGCGCATGCGGCGCGTCACCACGTCGTCGACGGTCAGCGGCTGGCTCACCGGGTCGTCGACGTTCGAGTCGGCCGTGGGCGCCAGCACCGAGAGCTTGCGCAGCTGGCGTGCAATGCCGAAGAGCGCACCGATCACGAAGAGCTGCGCGAAGAAGCCGTTCACCACCAGCGGCCAGACGGTGTTGTTCCATTCCGGCGGGTTGCCGCCGCGCAGGTGCACGATCACCGCCGGCAGCGCGGTGAGCGCGAGCACCGTGAGGCAGATGAAGAGCGCGCGCCACAGCGACCAGGTGGCATAGACCAGCAGGTGCACGCCCACCAGCCAGTACGACATCGACGCGGCGGCGTAGGTGTTGAAGTTCTGCGCCACGAGCAGCATGTAGCTCACGCTGCCGATGAAATAGAGGCTCAGGGTGAGCGAGCCCAGGCCTTGCGCCAGCACCAGGTAGCGGCCACGCCAGCGCACGAGCGCTGCGAGGCCTAGCAGGCACACGATGAGCAGCGGGTAGGCGTAGCGGTCCTGGTGCGAGATCTGGCCCAGCGCGGCTTCGGTCCACCACACCAGCGCGATGCTGGCGGCGATGAGGAGGAAGAGCCACAACGCCGTGCCCCGCGCGACCAGCGTGATGGTGGGCGTGGTCTTCGGCTTGGGGGCTCGCTCAGCGGAGGGGTCGGGGGCGAGGAGTGAATCCTTGCGCATGGCAGGCGCGGCAAAGGGGCAGGTGGTGCGGCCTATTATCGAGGTCGACTGCCGTTCCAGTACAAGCCTCGCGAAGGAAACACGACCGATGGACCTGCTCCAGCTCTCTCCGCACACCAAAGACCTGGGCGGTGGCTTCACCGTGCGCCGCGTGCTTCCGGCCGCTCAGCGCCAGGCCGTGGGCCCCTTCCTGTTCTTCGATCACTTCGGGCCGATCACCGCGCATCCGAGCGACAACCACGACGTGCGTGCGCACCCGCACATCGGCCTCGCGACCGTGACCTACCTCTTCGAGGGCGCAATGATGCACCGCGACAGCACCGGCGTCGTGCAGCGCATCGAGCCTGGTGCGATCAACTGGATGACGGCCGGCCGCGGCATCGTGCACTCCGAGCGCACGCCCGATGACCTGCGCGGCGTAGACCGCCGCAGCCACGGCCTGCAGCTGTGGTGCGCGATTCCAGCCGAGCACGAGGAAGACGAGCCCTCGTTCTCGCACACCCCCGCGTCCGCCATTCCGTCGTCCACGCTGCCGGGTGTGAACCTGCGCGTGATGATCGGCGAGGCCTTCGGCCTGCGCTCGCCGGTGCCCACGCTGTCGCCCACGCTCTACGTCGACCTGGAGCTGGCGGCCGGGGCGTCCGTGCAGGTGCCCGCTGCGGCGCGCGAACGCGCGCTCTACGGCATCGACAACGGCTTCGTGCTTGACGGCGAGCCGGTGCCGCCTGCCACGATGGTGGTGCTGCCGGAAGGCGCCACGCCCCTGCTCGCCGCCCCGCAGGGCGCACGGGTGGTGATGGTCGGGGGCGAGCCGCTCGGCCACCGTCACATGTGGTGGAACTTCGTCTCCAGCCGCAAGGAGCGCATCGTGCAGGCGGCCGACGATTGGGCGGCGCAGCGTTTCCCCGTCGTGCCCGGCGAAACCGAGTTCATTCCGTTGCCGGAGAAGCGCCCCTGAGCGGTGCCGGCTTGCGCAGGATGAGCACGTTGCCGGCCACGGCCAGCAGCACGCCCACGCCGGCCAGCGCGTCGGGCCGGTAGCCCTCGAAGAGCGTCGACACCACGAGCGCGAGGATGGGCGTCATCACCCCGATGGTGCCGGCCGGCCCCGCGCCCAGGCGCGACAGCAGCGTGAGGTAGCAGGCGAACGACAGCACCGAGCCGGCGAGGGCCAGGTACAGCAGCGCGATCCACCACGAAGCGGTGCCGGGCAGGCTGACCGACTGGCCGCTGGCGAGCGCGATCAGGAGCACCGCGCCGCCACCGTAGAGCATGCCGAAGCCAAGACTCGGCCACATCGAGAGGCCCCGCTCGCCATTGCGGCTGGCGAGCAGGCTGCCCACCGTCGACAGGAACACCGAACCCGCGGTGAAGAGCACCCCGAGCGCGGTGTCGCCGCCCACCTGTGCCTTGCCGAACTCGGGCCAGAAGATGAGTGCCACGCCCGCCAGCCCGAGCACGCCGCCGAGCAGGAAACGGCGGGTGAGCGGCGTGCCGAAGCACCACGCCGCCCCGATGCCGCCGGCCAGCGGCGAAGCCGAGTAGCCCACCGCCACCACGCCCGAGGGCAGGTAGCGCTCGGCGTGGTACACGCAGATGTACGACACGCCGTAGAGAAACACGCCCTGCAACGCGAACCAGAGGTGCGCACCGCGGCCGAAGCGCAGCGTGTCGCCACGCGCTGCACGCCAGGCCAGCACGCACGCACCGGCCAGCATGAAGCGCAGCGCGACGCCCAGCTCCGGCGTACTGCCGCCGATCTGGAAGGTGATGGCGTACCACGTCGTGCTCCAGACGAGCACGCAGACGGTGAAGAGGACGGAGACCGGCAGGCGCTGCATGCGGCAGCGCTCAGTCGAAGCGGTAGCCGGCCGTGCCCGTCTGCCCCACGCGAAGCCCGCACTCGATGCCCTTCACGATCACGGCGTTCATCGCGAAGGTGATGGCGCCGTCGAGCCGCGCATCGGCGCGGTAGGTGGCGAGCGTGTCGCCCGGCTCATGGCCTTGAACGCCGGTGGCTGGGTCGACGCTCGGGATGGTGCAGCGCGAGCAGGGCTTCACGAGCTTGAGCACGACTTCGCCTTCCGGCGTGTCGAAGCGGATTTCGTCGAGGTGGTCCTCGCCGAAGGCGTCGAGCCCCGAGAGCACGATGTTGGGCCGGAAGCGGTTCATCTCGACCGGCGCAGCGCCGCGGCTGGCGAGCCGCTCGTTCAGGTCGGCGAGCGACGCGTCGGAGGTCACGAGCAGCGGGTAGCCGTCGCTGAATGCGTTCTCGGCGTCGATGTCGCCGGTCCACTTCTTGTTGGACAGCCGCTTCTGCTCCGGGTCGAAACGCGCGAGCCGACATGTCTGCCCCAGGAAATCGCTGAACCACTGCGCCGCCAGGTCGCCCATGTCGTACGCGGCGACCTCGTCCTGCCACACGGTCGCGCGGGTCGGTGCTTCCACCGCATCGAGCGCGAGGTGCAGGGCCAGCATGCCGGGCGCGCGCAGCACCAGCTCGGTGTGCTTGAGCGTGGGCACGATGAGCGCCATGCGCGGCAGCTCGCGTTGCGTGAGGAAGCGGCCGTGGGCATCCACCACCATCCACGCACGGTCGAACTCCAGCCCGGTCTCGATCAGCAGCGCCTCACGCACGCCGATGCCGGCGCAGCTCTTGATCGGGTGCAGGTACAGCGCCGAGATCGCCACGGTCACGTCATCGCTCACTTGAAGATCCCCTTCAGCTTGTCCTTGAGCTTGTCTTTCGCCACGTCTTCGAGGCGCTGGCTGCTGGCCGCGCCGCTGGCCGCACTGGCGGCCGAGGGCAGGCCGAGCTTGTCGCGCAGCCGGTCCTTCGCCTGCTGTTCGAGCTTGCTGCCGACTTCCGTCTTGAGCGCCTGCGCCGCGATGGCCGACCAGCGGATGCGCCAGTCCATCGCATCGAACGGGCCGGTGAGGTGCACGGGAATCGTGAGGCCCTTGAGCGCGGCGAGGTCGGCGCCGTCCTGGCCCTTGGAGGTGCCGGTGACGGTGGCCCGCGCGGTGTAGTCGATGCGGCTCTTGCCGATGTCGAGCAGCCCGTCGCCACCCAAGCGCAGGAAGGGGCTCTTCATGTCGAGGTCGTTGTTGCGGGCCACGCCCTCGGCAATCGCGAAGGTGGCGCTCAGCTCGGAGAAGTCGGTCTTCTCGGTGCGGTTCGCCTTCTGCACGTCGTCGCCGCCCTTGAGGCCGAGCGTGGCGCGGGCCTGGCGCAGGCTCTTGGCGAGGTTCACGCCCTTGATTGCGCCGTCGCGCAGCTGCAGCGCGGCCTTGCCCTGCAGGCGCGACTTGAGTTCGTTGACGCTGCGGCCGGCGCTGTCGACATCGACCACCACCCGGCCGGTGCCTTCGAGGATGTCTTTCTGCGCCACGTCTTTCAGCAGCGCGTTGACGTTGACGCCGCTCGCGTTGCCGGCGAGTGCCAGGCGGCTCGCGCGGGCGTCGGCGAACGCGTTGGCCACGAAGCTGCCGCCCCAGCCCTTGCCCGAGAGTTGGCTCACCCGCAGCATGCCGCCTTCGAGCGTGGCGGCGAACACCAGGTCGGAGAGACGGTAGCTCTGGTAGGCGAACTGGCCGATCTTGAGGTCGAAGTTCCCCTGCAGCGAGCGCAACGCCGAAAGGTCGACGGGGGAGTCGGCCGCCGCACCCCCACCCGATGACGGACCCGAAGCCGCCGGCGCGGTGGCCGAGGGCGGCAGCAGGCGGTTGAGATCGAGCGAATCGAAGCGCGCCGCCACGTTGAGCGTCATCGGCGTGGTGGCGAGGATGGCCTTGCCTTCGCTCGTGTACGGGTTGCCGTTGATCTGGCCCTTGAGCGCCCAGTGGGCCTGCTGGGCTGACGCATCGGCCGCACCTTGCACGGTGATGGCCAGCGGCTGCAGCGACGGCTCGTGCAGCTGCAGCTGGGTGTTGAGGCCTTCGAGTGCCAACGCGCCCTTGGCCGGCAGCAGCAGCAAGGTGGCGCGCACGCTGCCTTCGACGTTGCGCGGGCCGCTGCGGCCCTTGAGCGTGCTCTCGACGTTGGGCACCACGATGCGCTCGAAGCTGCCGCTCGGCGCGGCGGTCTTGAAGCTCGCATCGATGGACGTCGGCCCGGCCAGGCTCAGCTGGCCGCTGAGCGGGCTGCCGGTGAGCGAGTCGCGCTGCACCACCAGCTCGGGCCAGTCGAGGTTGAGGTTCATCGGGTGGCCGCTGCTGGTGCCGCCGAGCTTGATGCGCAGCTTGCCCAACTGCAGCGCCTGGTTGCTCGGGTCGTAGGCAAACGCTTCGACGGTGAGCGATGACTTGACGAGCCGCAGCGTGCCCAGGCCGGCATCGCCGGCCAGCTCGATCTTCTCGGCGCGCAGCGTGCCGTTGGCGGTGTCGAAGGCAAGGGCGCCGCGCAGCGTGGCATCGACCGACTCGGTGCCGGGCAGCTTGCCCTTCCAGGCGAGCGACATGTCCGACAGCGTCACGCCCTTCTTGGCCAGATCGAGCTTCAGCTTCGTGCTGCCGTCGAGGTCACCCTGCACGGCGGGCGCGGTGAGGCCGAGGCGGGCCTTGAGCTTGACGGGCGACTCCACACCGTCGGCCAGGCGGCCGGTGCTCAGCGACGCCAGCGAGATCTCGCCCGCCAGCTTGCCCTGCTCGTCGCGCAGGCTGAGCTGCAGGTCTTCGAGCTGGATGCTGCTCACGTCGAATCGCAGCGGCGAGTTGCTGCTCTTGTCGCTCGCATCGGGCTGCTCCGTCTTGGGCTCGCTCTGCACGAGATCGTCGAGGTTGGAACCTCCCTTGGCGTCACGCCGATAGGTGACGCGCAGGCCCTTGGCACGCACGCTGTCGACCACCACCTGCTGGCGCAGCAGCGGCAGCACCGCCACCGACAGCGCCGCTTCGTCGAGCTTGAGGAAGTCGTCGGGCCGGTTCTTCTCGGACAGCGTCACGCCCGACACCTGCACCGCGAGCCTCGGAAACACCGCGAGCTTGATCGGCCCGTTGATCGCCAGCGTGCGCTGTCGATGGGTTTTCATCCAGTCGACGGCCAGGCCCTTGTAGGCATTCGGGTCGAAGGTGGCGACGAGGTAGGTCAGCACGGCTGCGATCAGCAGCACGAACACGCCTGCGCCGATCAGCAGCTTGCGCATCCAGGGAGAAGTCATGCGTGGTGGCGTCCCTTGTGGGGATCGTGGGAAAAGTCCCAGAGGCCCGGAAAAGCCACAGGGAGATGGGGGAAGAAACTGATTCTGCCTCGGGACCCTTGCCACGTTGGCGTCTCTACAATGAAACGCCATGAAACGCTTCGATGTCTGCGTGCTGGGTGCCGGTGTGGTCGGGCAGAGCTTGGCTCTGTCGCTGGCGCGCCAGGGTTTCCAAGTGGCCTTGGTGTCGCAGCCGGCCGATGCGTCTCGCGTGGACGTGCGCGCCTATGCGCTCAATGCCGCCTCGGTCGAGCTGCTGCGCTCGCTGAAGGTGTGGGATGCACTGCCGCCGCATGCCGCCACCCCGGTGTACGACATGCACATCGAGGGCGACGCCGCTTCGGGGCTGCTCGAGTTCTCGGCCTGGCAGCAGCGCTTCGGCGAGCTGGCGTGGATCGTGGATGCGCCGGTGCTCGAGCAGTCGATGGCCGCCGCTGTGCGCTATGCGCCCCACGTCACGCTGGTCACCGAGAAGGTCGAGGCCACGCTCACCGCGTTGTGCGAAGGCAAGGCCTCGGCCACGCGCGAGGCGCTCGGCGTGGGCTGGGACCGCCACGACTACGGCCACACCGCCATCGCCGCGCGGCTGCGGGGTGACGCCCCGCACGCCAACACCGCGCGCCAGTGGTTCCGCCAGCCCGACGTGCTGGCCCTGCTGCCTTTCGACACGCCGCAACCCGGCCACTCGCATGCGCTGGTGTGGTCGATGCCCGAGGCCCGCGCGCAGGAGCTGATGGCGCTCGACGGACCCGCCTTCGAGCACGCCCTGAACGAGGCCACCGGCGGCGCCTGCGGCACGCTGCAGCTCGCCAGCGAGCGCGCGGCCTGGCCCCTGATGCTGGCGCGGGCGCGCAGCTGGTGCGGCCCGGGCTGGGTGCTGCTGGGCGATGCGGCCCACGTGGTGCACCCGCTCGCCGGGCAGGGCCTCAACCTCGGGCTGGCCGATGTGGCCACGCTCGCCACCGTCATCTCACAACGCGAAGCCTGGCGCGAGCTGGGCGATGCGCGTCTGCTGCGCCGCTACGAGCGGCAGCGTCAGGCACCCACGATCGCAATGGGCCAGCTCACCGATGGCTTGTTGCGCTTGTTTTCACACGAGCAGCCGGCTTTGCGGGAACTCCGCAACCGTGGCATGACTCTCGTCAACCACCTACCACCGCTCAAACGCTGGCTCGCCTCGCGTGCGCTGGGTTCCTGAAAGAGATTCGCTATGTTGTCCTCCCTTGTCTTCCGCGCCACCCGCACCGTGGCTGCCCTCACCCTCGGCACGGTGTTGTCGCACGCGGCGTTTGCCGACGAAGCGGCCATCCGCAAGAACCTCGCCGAGCGCCTGCCCAACCTGCCCCCGATCGACGAGGTGAGCAAGACGGCGATCCCCGGCATCTACGAGGTGCGCATCGGCACCGAGATCGTCTATGCCGACGAGAACGGCAACCACGTCTTCCAGGGCAACCTGATCGACACCAAGACGCGCACCAGCCTCACCGAAGCGCGTGTCAACAAGCTCACCGCGATCGACTTCGCGCAGCTGCCGCTGAAAGACGCCATCGTCTGGAAGAACGGCACCGGCGCCCGCAAGTTGGCCGTCTTCGCCGACCCCAACTGCGGCTACTGCAAGAAGTTCGAGCAGGATCTGCAGAAGATCAAGAACGTGACCGTCTACACCTTCCTGCTGCCGGTGCTGGGTGGCGACTCGCCGCAGAAGTCGGAAGCCATCTGGTGCTCGAAAGACCAGGCCAAGGCCTGGCTGTCGTGGATGCTCGAAGGCAAGGCGCCGCAGCGCAACATCGGCCAGTGCGCCACGCCGCTGGAGCGCAACCTCGAGTTCTCGCGCAAGTACCGCATCAACGGCACGCCGGCTATCATCTTCAGCGACGGCACCCGCATCCCCGGTGCGATCGGCGCCGAGCAGATCGAGAAGCAACTGGTGGCCAGCGCCGCGGCCACCAAGCCCGGCCTGACCACCACCCCGACTGCGACGACCAACTGATCGCCGCTCGATGGTCACCTACCGCATCGAGATCGCCGACGCGCACGCCCACCTCTTCGCCGTCACCGTCACCGTTCCGCAGCCCGCCGCCGAGCAGCAGGTGAGCCTGCCGGCGTGGATCCCGGGCAGCTACCTCGTGCGCGAGTTTGCGCGCCATCTGTCGGGCATGTCGGCGCGGCAAGGTGATCGCGATGTGCCGCTGCAGCAGATCGACAAGGCGACCTGGGTCGCGCGCTGCACCGGCCGTGCAGCGCTCACGCTCACCTACAAGGTCTACGCCTTCGATTCCTCGGTGCGGGCGGCCTACCTCGACGCGCAGCGCGCGTTCTTCAACGGCACCGGCGTCTTCGTGCGCGTGCACGGCCGCGAGGCCGAGCCGCAGCGCATGGAGCTCAAGGGATTGCCCAAGGGCTGGAAGGCAGCGACCGCCTTGCCAAGCGTCAAGGTCGATGCGCGGGGCCAGGGCACCTATGAAGCGGCCGACTACGACGAGCTGGTCGACCACCCGGTCGAGCTCGGCGACTTCTGGCGCGGCGAGTTCAAGGCGGCCGGTGTGCCGCACGAGTTCGTCGTCGCCGGCGCTTTGCCCGACTTCGACGGCGAGCGGCTGCTGGCCGATGCCCGCCGCATCTGCGAAACCGTCATCGCCTTCTGGCACGGCAAGAAGAAGACCTTCCTGAAGCGATACGTCTTCCTGCTCAACGCGGTGGACGACGGCTACGGTGGCCTCGAGCACCGTGCCAGCACCGCGCTCATCGCCGCGCGCCGCGACCTGCCGCAGCGCAGCCGGCGCGACGCGAAGGATCTCTCCGACGGCTACGTCACGCTGCTGGGCCTCATCAGCCACGAGTACTTCCACACCTGGAACGTCAAGCGCCTGCGGCCGAGCGAGTTCACCCGCTACGACTACACGCAGGAGAACTACACCGAACTCCTGTGGTTCTTCGAAGGCTTCACCTCCTACTACGACGACCTGCTGCTGCTGCGTGCCGGGCTCATCGACGAGCCGCGCTACCTGAAGCTCGTGGCCAAGACGCTCAGCGGTGTGCTCGGCATGCCGGGCCGCCACGTGCAGAGCGTGGCGCAGGCGAGCTTCGACGCCTGGGTGAAGTACTACCGCGCCGACGAGAACACTCCCAACAGCACCATCAGCTACTACACCAAGGGTTCGCTGGTGGCGCTCGCGCTCGACCTCACGCTGCGCCACGAAGGCCGCGGCTCGCTCGACGACGTGATGCGACTCCTGTGGGAGCGCAGCGGTGGCGGCCCGGTGGGCGAGGGCGACATCGCCGCCGCGCTGGCCGAGGTGGGTGGCCGTTCGTATGAGAAGGAACTGCAGGCCTGGGTGCATGGCACCGACGACCCGCCGTGGCGCCTTCAGCTCGCCCGTGCCGCCGTCGAGTGGGGCCAGCAGGCGCCCACCGTCGCGCAGCGCCTGGGCCTGCGCGTGTCGGAGAGCGCGCTCACCGGCATCAAGGTGACGCACGTGCTGCGCGCCGGTGCCGGCGAAGCCGCGGGCCTCGCCGCTGGCGACGAGGTGCTGGGGGTCGACGGCTGGCGTGTGCGTCGCCTCGACGAGCTGCCGCGCCTCTTGCCCGAGCGCGGTGCGATGCAATTGCTGGTCTCGCGCGACCAGCGCCTGCGCACGCTCACGCTCTCGTTGCCGCCGGCACCCGAAGCTGGCGCCGTCTCGCTCACCCTGGCTGGCGCCGACAAGACCCCGCCGGCTGCCATGGCGCTGCGGCGCGCATGGCTCACCACCTGACACGCTGGCTCGCCGCGCCCCGCAGGTGGGCGGCGCTGGGGCTGGTGCTGCTGGTGATCTCGGTCCACGTCGGCGTGGCCGACTGGATCGGCGAGCAGCTCATCGCGTTTGAGAACGCGTCTCCCGCGATGCAGCGCATCGAGGTGGCCTACGTGCGCGAGATGGCGTTCACGCCGCCCGTGGCCCGGCCCGCCGCCAAGCCTGCCCTGGCGAAGCGGCGCGCTCCAGCACCCGAGTCACCTGCGCCGGCAGCATCGGCGCCCGAACCACCGGCCGTGCCGGAGCCCGAGCCAGCCGCCTCCGCGCCCGAGCCGGAAGTGCCACAGGGACTGGCCGCCGCCGCGTCGGCCCCGGAGCCGGCCGCCAGCGCCCCCGACGCCTTCGAGTGGCCCGTGTCCACGCGCCTGCGCTACGTGCTCACGGGCAACGTGCGTGGCGAGGTGCAGGGCCAGGCGCAGGTGGAGTGGATTCGCGCCGGCGCGCGCTACCAGGTGCATCTCGATGTGCAGGTCGGTCCGAGCTTCGCGCCGCTGGCCACGCGCCGCATGAGCAGCGAAGGCGAGATCACGCCCGACGGCCTGCTGCCGCGCCGCTACGAGCAGGAGACGCGGCTCGCGTTCGGAGACCCTTACCGCGCGACGTTGCGCTTCGAAGGTGGCCGCGTATGGCTGGCCAACGGCACACCCGTCGACCACCCACCGGGTGTGCAGGACACCGCCAGCCAGTTCGTGCAGCTTGCCTACCTCTTCGACCGCGAGCCGCAGCGGCTGCGGGTGGGGGCCACGGTCGAGGTGCTGCTCGCGATGCCGCGCAACGTGTCGGTGTGGGTGTACGACGTGGTCGAGGAGGAGTTGCTCTACACACCGTTCGGCGAAGTGCCCTCCTACCACTTGAAGCCGCGCCGCGAGCCGCGCGCCGGCGGTGACCTCGTCACCGAACTCTGGATTGCGCCGCAACTGCGCCATTTGCCGATACGCTTTGTGATCCGCCAGGACGCCGAGAACTTCGTCGACCTGATGCTCGACCGGCGCCCCGAACTCGGTGCCTCCGACACCCCCGCCCGAACCCGACCATGACCTACGAAAACATCCTCACCGAACTCCGCGGCAACGGCCCGCTGCGCACCGGCCTCGTCACGCTGCACCGCCCCAAGCAGCTCAACGCGCTCAACGACACTCTGATGGACGAGCTGGGTGCCGCGCTCAAGGCCTTCGATGCCGACGACACCGTGGGCTGCATCGTCATCACCGGCAGCGAGAAGGCCTTCGCGGCCGGCGCCGACATCGGCGCGATGGCCAAGTGGGGCTACATGGACGTCTACAAGAGCGACTACATCACCCGCAACTGGGAGACGATCCGCAGCATTCGCAAGCCGGTGATCGCCGCGGTGGCCGGCTTCGCGCTCGGTGGCGGCTGCGAGCTCGCGATGATGTGCGACATCGTCATCGCCGCCGACACCGCCAAGTTCGGCCAGCCCGAGATCAAGCTCGGCATCATCCCCGGCGCTGGGGGCACCCAGCGCCTGCCGCGCGCCGTGGGCAAGGCCAAGGCGATGGACCTCGTGCTCACCGGCCGAATGATGGACGCCGCCGAAGCCGAGCGTGCCGGGCTCGTGTCACGCGTGGTGCCCGCCGCCGAGCTGCTCGACGTGGCTTTCGCCGCGGCGCAAAACATCTGCGAATTCAGTGGCCCGAGCGTGATGATGGCCAAGGAGTGCGTGAACCGCGCCTACGAATCGCCGCTGTCGGAAGGCGTGACCTTCGAGCGGCGTGTCTTCCACTCGCTCTTCGCGACAGAGGATCAGAAGGAAGGCATGGACGCGTTCGTCGCCAAGCGCAAGCCCGCGTTCAAGCAACGCTGACGCTCAGTAGCTGCGCCCGCCCTTGAACTGGGCCTTGGTGCTGCGCGTGCGCGCCGTGCTCTTCTCGATGGCGGCGAACGATCGCGCCGCATGCGCATGGCACACCGCGAGGCCGAGTGCATCGGCCGCGTCCTTGCCGGGCAGGCCGGGCAGCTTCAGGAGGCGCTTGACCATCTCCTGGATCTGCTCCTTGCGCGCATGGCCGGCCCCGACGATGGCTTTCTTCATCTGAAGGGCGGTGTACTCGGCCACGTCGATGTTGGAAGACACGAGCCCGGTGATCGCCGCGCCGCGCGCCTGCCCCAGCAGCAGCGTGCTCTGCGGGTTGACGTTGACGAACACGATCTCGATCGAGGCGCAGGTCGGCTCGTAGCGCGCCGCCACCTCGCGCACCCCGTCGTAGATGATCTTCAGGCGGCCCGGCAGGTCGCCCAGGGCCGCAGCGTCGGTCTTGATGGTGCCGCTGGCCACGTAGTGCAGCGTGCTGCCCTCGACGTCGATCACACCGAAGCCGGTGGTGCGCAGGGCGGGGTCGATGCCGAGGATTCGCATGTCAAGTTCCGGCGCCGGGACGCCCCAAGCCGGAACGGCGTCCCTTGGGGGCAGGAGCGAGTAGCGACTGGGGGGCTGTCATCATGCGCCGAAATACCAGCGCAGGGAGTGGAAGAACACTGGGGCAGCGAAACAGAGCGGCGCCACACGGTCGAGCAGTCCGACCGCCCCCGTCACCGTGGCGCGGCCGCCCCAATGCCGCACGCCGGCGTCGCGCTTGAGCGCCTGCATCACCAGCTCGCCCAGCGTGCCGCAACCGCCGGCCACGAAGCCGATGAAGATGGCCTGAGGCGCCTTGAAGGGCGTGATCCAGAACAACATGCCACCGACCAGCCCGGCGGCCAGGGCCCCGAGCGCCCAGGCCCGCCACGAGAAGGTGCGGCTGATGTGGCGTGCGGCCGGCAGCGTGCGGATGCGCCGCTTGACGGCGTGCTGCGCAATCTGCGCCGTGACCACGACCACCACCAGGTAGAGCACGAGGAAGGCGCCGCGGTCTTCGTAGTTCGGGAACTCGAGCAGCAGCAGCGCGGGCGCGTGGCTCATGCCGTACACGCAGACCATCGTGCCCCACTGGATCTTGGCGGTGCGCTCGAGAAAGCGCGTCGCGTCGTTGCCGAACACCGCAAGGATGGGCAGCGCCGCGAAGGCATAGACCGGGATGAAGACGCTGAAGAGATCGAAGTAGCGGCCGCCCGCCAGCCAGTACTGCACCGGCAGCACGAAGAAGAAGGCCATCAACAGCGCGCGGTGGTCGCCGCGGCGGGTGTGGGTGAGCGTGATGAACTCGCGCAGCGCCAGAAACGAGACGATGGCGAAGAGCAGGGTCGACACGAAAGCGCCGGTGGCCCAGGAGATCCAGAAGAGCACCGTGCCGATCCACAGCGCCCGCAGGTCCCACCACATCGCATCGGTGGCTTCCTGCTTCTCGGGCGTGGCCTGCAACGATTTCATGAACGCCGCGGCGGTGACGAAGGACAGCACGCCGAAGATCAGCACGAACAGCAGGCCGATCTGCTGCGAGATCGTCAGGCTCTGCAGCCAGTGGCCGACTTCCCTCATGCGGCCACCTTCGACAGGGCAATCACCGCGTCACGCGCCCGTGCCAGGAAGGCGCGCTTCTCCTCGCCAGGCTGCAGCTGGATCGGCGCCCCGAAGGTCACCGAGCACAGGATGGGCACCGGCACCACTTCGCCCTTGGGCATCACGCGGTGCACGTTGTCGATCCAGGTGGGGATCAGCTGCACCTCGGGGAACTGCTCGGCCAGGTGAAAGAGGCCCGCCTTGAAGGCCTGCGGCTCGCCTTTGTTGCCGCGCGTGCCCTCGGGAAAGATGACGAGCGAGTCACCGCTCTTGAGCGCTTCCACGAGCGGCTCCAGCGGGTCTTCATCGGCGGTGCGCACGCGGCTCACGTACACCGCGTTGAAGATCTCGCGGGTGATCCAGTGCTTGAGCGGTGACGAAGTCCAGTAGTCGCGGGCGGCGATGGGCCGGGTGACGGCCCGCAGGTCGCGCGGCAGCGAGGCCCAGATCAGCACCCAGTCGAAGTGGCTCTGGTGGTTGGCGAAATAGATGCGCTGCTCGGCCTTGGGCGGGCTGCCGTACCAGTGGCCCTGCGCGCCCGTGATGAGACGGGCGAGGAAGGCGAGGATCAGGCCTGCCAGTTCGGGCAGCGTCACAGCATCTCCCGATGCGGAAACTGTCGGGCGCCGGGCCGCCCCAAGCCCGACGGCGCCCCTTGGGGGCAGGAGCGCAGCGACTGGGGGGCCAACATCAATGCCGGAAGTGACGGACGCCCGTCAGCACCATCGCGATGCCATGCTCGTTGGCCGCGCCGATCACTTCTTCGTCACGCACGCTGCCGCCGGGGTGGATCACGCTCGTCGCGCCCGCCTTCACCAGCTCGTCCAGCGTGTCGCGGAACGGGAAGAAGGCATCGCTTGCGACCGCCGAACCCTTGAGCGACAGGCCCGCGGCTTCGGCCTTGATGCCGGCGATGCGCGCCGAGTCGAGCCGGCTCATCTGGCCCGCGCCCACGCCGAGCGTCATGCCGCCGGCGCAGAAGACGATGGCGTTGCTCTTCACGTACTTGGCCACCGTCCAGGCGAAGAGCATGTCTTCGAGCTGCTGCTTCGTGGGCTTGGTCTTGGTGACGACCTTCAGGTCGGAAAGCTTGAGCTCGTGGTTGTCGGCGCTCTGGATCAGGAGACCGGAACCGATGCGCTTCACGTCCTGCGCGTTGCGGCCCTGTTCCCACGCGGTGGCGCCGCCCTTGGGCAGTGCGATCTGCAGCACGCGCACGTTCTTCTTGGCGGCGAAGATGGCCAGGGCGTCGCTCGTGAACGACGGGGCGATCAGCACTTCCATGAACAACTTGGTGGCGTGCTCGGCGGTCGTCGCATCCACCTCCGTGTTGAAGGCGATGATGCCGCCGAAGGCGGAGGTCGGGTCGGTCTTCAAGGCCTTGGCATAGGCCTCGGCCGCGTTGGCGCCGAGGGCCACGCCGCAAGGGTTGGCGTGCTTGACGATCACGCAGGCAGGCGTGTCGAAGCTCTTCACGCATTCCCATGCCGCGTCGGCATCGGCGATGTTGTTGTACGAGAGCTCCTTGCCTTGCAGTTGCTTGCCGGTGACGAGCGAACCCGGGGCCGGGTGCAGGTCACGGTAGTAGGCGGCGGTCTGGTGCGGGTTCTCGCCGTAGCGCAGGTCCTGCAGCTTCACGAAGCGGCCGTTGCTCTGTGCGGGGTACTCGGTGCGCGAGCCATCGGCCTGCAGCGACGAGAGGTAGTCGCTGATCGCGGCGTCGTAGTTCGAGATGCGGTTGAAGGCAGCCACCGACAGCGCGAACTTCGTCTCCTTGCTCACGGCCTTGTTCGCCTTCAGCTCGGCAATCACCTGGGCGTATTGCGAGGCATCGGTCAGCACCGCCACGTCTTTCCAGTTCTTCGCGGCGCTGCGCACCATTGCCGGGCCGCCGATGTCAATGTTCTCGATCGCGTCTTCGAGCGTGCAGCCGGGCTTGGCGACGGTCGCTTCGAAGGGGTAGAGATTGACGCAGAGGATGTCGATCGGCGCGATGTTGTGCTTCTGGATCGCCGCCACGTGCTCGGGCAGATCGCGGCGGGCCAGCAGGCCGCCGTGGATGGTGGGGTGCAGCGTCTTCACGCGGCCGTCGAGCATCTCGGGGAAGCCGGTGTGGTCGGCCACCTCGGTCACGGGCAGGCCGGCGTCGGCCAGCAGCTTGGCGGTACCGCCGGTCGAAAGCAGCTTCACGCCGAGTGCGTTCAGCTCGCGTGCGAAGTCGAGCACACCGGTCTTGTCGGAAACAGAAATCAGGGCTTGCATGAGAACGTTCTCTTTTATTTAACGAGCTTGTGGTCGAGCAGCTTGCGCCGCAGCGTGTTGCGGTTGATGCCCAGCCATTCGGCGGCGCGGCTCTGGTTGCCGTCGGCGTGTTTCATCACCACGTCGAGCAGCGGTTTTTCGACCACCTTGAGGATCATGTCGTACATGGCGGCGGGTTCCACGCCGCGCAGGTCCTTGAAGTAAGCCTCCAGGCTGTCCCGGATGCACTCCTCGATGTGTTTTTTGCTCATGCTTGTTGTTCGATGAGGTCGTCGTTGGCGGCCACGCGGATGGCGGGCAGCCGGTGATGGGTGTCGGCCAGTTGGTCAAACCAGTCGCTCACCGCCCGGACCTGGCTGTCGCAGGTCTCGAGCGTGTTCATGACGGCGCGGAAATCCACGCCGCCGGGCAGGGCGCGCACGGCCCAGCCGATGTGCTTGCGCGCGGTGCGCACGCCGGTGTATTCGCCGTAGAGCGCGTAGTGCTCGTGCAGGTGCTCGAGCAGCCATTGCTTGGCCTGCAGCACCTCGGGTGCGGGCAGGTGCTCGCCGGTCTCGAGGAAGTGCGCGATCTCGCGGAAGATCCACGGCCGGCCCTGCGCCGCGCGGCCGACCATGACCGCGTCGGCGTGGGTGGCGGCGAGCACCTCGCGCGCTTTCTCGGGGCTGTCAATGTCGCCGTTGGCGACCACCGGGATGTTCAGCGCGGCTTTCACCGCCGCAATGGTGTCGTACTCGGCGTGGCCGCCGTAGCCTTGCTCGCGCGTGCGGCCGTGCACCGTGACCATCGCAATGCCGGCCGATTCGGCCGCACGTGCCAGGCGCACCGCGTTGCGCTCGGCCTGGCACCAGCCGGTGCGCATCTTGAGCGTGACGGGCACGTTGCGCGGTGCGCACGCGGCGACCACCGCGTCGATGATGGCGGTGGCGAGCGGCTCGTCCTGCATCAGCGCGGAGCCGGCCCACTTGGTGCACACCTTCTTGGCCGGGCAGCCCATGTTGATGTCGATGATCTGGGCGCCGCGGTCGATGTTGTAGGCAGCGGCCTCGGCCATCATCTGCGGCTCGGTGCCGGCGATCTGCACCGCGATGGGCGCCACCTCGCCCTCATGGTTGGCGCGGCGCGTGGTCTTAAGGCTTTGCCAGAGGTCGCGGCGCGAGGTCACCATCTCGCTCACCGCATAGCCCGCGCCCAGCCGTTTGCACAGTTGGCGGAAGGGCCTGTCGGTCACCCCCGCCATCGGGGCGGCGAACAGATTGTTCGCGAGCGAAATGTGGCCGATCTGCATGGTGGAGAAGAGGTGAAGAAGCGGCCGGGCTGCTCAAAAAGGAGGCAGAGTATAAGCCCTGAAACCTACAGGTCTTGTGCACAAAACTGCGTGCGGATAATGGCCCGCAATGCAGGCGTGGATCGACTCCTTGATGGCGCTTCTGGCGCTCCCCCAGTACGGGCTGAGCACCGTCTTCGTCGTCGCCTTCATCTCGGCGACGCTGCTGCCGCTGGGGTCCGAACCCGCGGTGTTCGGCCTCATCAAGCTCAACCCCGAACTCTTCTGGCCCGCGGTGCTGGTGGCCACGGCCGGCAACACGCTCGGCGGCATCGTCACCTACTGGATGGGCTATGGCGCGGAGCGTGCCTACGAAAAGGTGGCACATCACGCGCCGCACGAGGCGCGAGTGCTCACGTGGCTGCGCCAGTTCGGCCCCCGGGCGTGCCTGATGTCATGGCTGCCCGTCCTCGGCGACCCGCTGTGCGGCGTGGCCGGCTGGATGCGGCTGCCCTTCTGGCCGTGCGTGCTCTACATGGCCATCGGCAAGTTCGGCCGCTACCTCGTGATGACGGTGGTGCTGCTGTGGATGTGGCCGGGGCAGTACGGCGGCTAAACGCTTGTGGCCTTGGCCGAGGGTTCGGCGCTTGGCAATTTGTCAGAAAGTCGACGCTTCGCGCAGATGGCGGTGCGGCATCGCGGGTGGTGCATGGCACGATGAAACGATCGTCGTCCCGACCGCGAGGTGCCCATGCCCAGCAAGTCCCCACAGCCTCGCGCCAGGCGCATCAACTGGTTTGACCGGCTCAAGAGCCTGTTCAAGAAGCCTGAGGCCGCCCCGCCCAGCCTGAACCAGGTGCTCGGCAAGGCCGGCTCGCGCCCCAGCGCCAAGGGCAGCAGGAGTGGTGGCAAGGGCGCCACGAACGTGGCGCACATGCTGAAGGCGCTGAAGGTCGTGCTCGACCGGCACGGCGCCTCACGGTCGGTGCTCGCACACCTGAGCGTGGTCGAGCAGGCACTCGGGCACGGCGGGCTGCATGCCCTGGAAGACGTGCCGGCCGAGGTGCTCGGCAAGGCCTTGTCGCAACTCGAGATGCTGGTGTCGGATTGGTCCGAGGCGGGCATCGCCGCCCTGCGCGCGCAGATCAAGGCCGCGATGGCGAAGCCGGGCCGCTTCGACGTGCCGCGGGGTGCGCAGGCGCCGAAGCAGTCGACCGATTTCGACAACAGCCGCATGCAGGTGAACGAAGCCAGCGTCTCTGTCTTCATGGACGCCCAGGCGCGCTGGGAAACCTCGCTCACCGGCAGCCGCTGACGGGCTGCGCGGGAATGCAAAAGGGCGCCGAGGCGCCCTTTTTTCATGGGTCGCGCAAAACGCTCAGGCGGTCTTGCGGGCGGCCTTCTTGGCAGCCGGCTTGGCGGGGGTCTTGGCGGCCGTCTTGGCCGTGGCCGCGCGCGGCGCCGAAGCCTTGCCGGCCTTGCCCAGCTGCGCGCTCAACTCGTCGATGCGCTTGTGGAGGGCGGCCACGTCCTTCGCGCTCGGCACGCCCAGCTTGGCCAGCGCCTTCGCAGTGCGTTCCTCGAAGATCGACTCCAGCTTGTCCCAATGCTGGCCAGCCTTGCTGCTCACTTCGCCGGCCATGCCGGTCATCTTGTTGGCCATCTCGTTGAGCTTGCCTTCGGCCACGCTCTGGGTCTTCTTCTGCAGCGTGACACCTTCCTTCACCAGCGCTTCGAAGACCTTGCCGCCTTCTTCCTGAGCCTTGGAGAACGCGCCCAGGCCGGCGAGCCAGATCTGCTGGGCCGAGTCCTTCACCGTGGCGGCGAACTGGCTGTCGAGCAGGCTTGCGGGCGACGCGGCCTTCTTGTCGGCCATCTGCTTGAGTTTCTTGACCATGGTCTCGTTCCTGTGAGTGGTGGATGAAAGACGGTGCGCCGTCGCGGCACGAGGCGTCACTATAGGAGCGACGGCGCTACATCGCACCCGCTTTCTCTAGTGAGAGCCCCCAAGGGCTCGGGAAACTTCGCAGGGCACGCCCTTGCCTTTGGAGAAGAATGCGCCCGTCATCCACAGGAGGAACGCATGCAGTATTTCGTGACCGGAGCCACCGGCTTCATCGGCAAACGCCTCGTCAAGACCTTGCTGCAGCGTCGCGGTGCGACCGTGCACTTTCTGCTGCGCGAGGGGAGCGAGGGCAAGCTGCCGGCACTGCTGGAGTACTGGGGCGTCGACGCGCGTCGTGCGGTGCCGGTCTATGGCGACCTGACGGCCAAGAAGCTCGGCGTCTCGGCCGAGGCGATCAAGAAGCTCAAGGGCCACATCGACCACGTCTACCACCTGGCCGCGGTGTACGACCTCAAGGCCGACGAAGAGTCGCAGGTGCACGTGAACGTGGAAGGCACGCGCAACCTCGTCGAGTTCGCGAAGGCCATCGACGCCGGCCACCTGCACCACGTGAGCAGCATCGCCGCCGCGGGCCTCTACGAAGGCGTGTTTCGCGAAGACATGTTCGACGAGGCCGAGAACCTCGATCACCCGTACTTCATGACCAAGCACGAGAGCGAGAAGATCGTGCGCACCGAGAGCAAGGTGCCCTGGACGGTCTACCGCCCGGCGCTGGTGGTGGGCGATTCGCAGACCGGCGAGATGGACAAGGTCGACGGGCCGTACTACTTCTTCAAACTCATCCAGCGCATGCGCCAGCTGCTGCCCCCGTGGCTGCCCAGCATCGGCTTGGAGGGCGGGCGCATCAACATCGTGCCGGTCGACTTCGTGGTCAGCGCGCTCGACCACATCAGCCACCAGAAGACCGAGCTCAACAAGAAGTGCTTCCATCTGGTCGACCCCGAAGGCTACCGCGTGGGCGACGTGCTCGACGTCTTCAGCAAGGCGGCTCACGCGCCGAAGATGAACCTTTTCATCAACGCGGCGCTGCTCGGCTTCATCCCCAAGAGCATCAAGAAGGGCATGATGGCCCTGGCGCCGGTGCGCCGCGTGCGCCACGCGGTGATGAAGGACCTGGGCCTGCCGGAAGACATCCTCACCTTCGTCAACTACCCCACGCGCTTCGACTGCCGCGATACCACTGCGGCGCTCAAGGGCAGCGGCATCGCCTGCCCGAAGCTGCCCGACTACGCCTGGCGCCTGTGGGACTACTGGGAGCGCCACCTCGACCCGGCGCTTTTCGTCGACCGCAGCCTGCGTGGCACGGTGGGCGGCAAGGTGGTGCTGGTGACGGGGGGGTCGTCGGGCATCGGGCTCGCGGCGGCGATCAAGTTCGCCGAGGCGGGCGCCATCACGGTGATCTGTGCGCGCGACGAAGCGAAGCTCGCCGAGGCGAAGAAGGAAATCATGGCCGCCGCCGGCAAGGGCGCCAACGTGGCGACCTATTCCGCCGATATCGCCGACGAGGCCAGCTGCGCCGGGCTCATCACCTGGTTGACCGACACCTACGGGGGTGTCGACTTCCTCATCAACAACGCCGGCCGCTCGATCCGCCGCGCCATCGAGAGCAGCTACGACCGCTTCCACGATTTCGAGCGCACGATGCAGCTCAACTACTTCGGCTGCCTGCGCGTGACCATGGGCCTGCTGCCGGGCATGGTGGCCAAGCGCAAGGGACACATCGTCAACATCAGCTCGATCGGGGTGCTGACGAATGCGCCGCGCTTCTCGGCCTATGTGGCCAGCAAGGCGGCGCTCGATGCGTGGACGCGCTGCGCGTCGAGCGAGTATGCCGACACCGGCATCACCTTCACGACGATCAACATGCCGCTGGTGCGCACGCCGATGATCGCGCCGACCAAGATCTACAACAACGTGCCGACGCTCGCGCCTGAAGAGGCAGCGGACATGATCGCCGAGGCGTGTGTCGACAAGCCGGTGCGCATCGCCACGCGGCTGGGCATCACCGGCGAGGTGCTGCACGCGCTGCTGCCGCGGGTGGCGCAGATCGTGATGAACACCAGCTTCCGCATGTTCCCCGACAGCTCGGCGGCCAAGGGCGACAAGAGCGGCAAGCCGACGCTGTCGCCAGAGGCGATTGCAATGCAGCAGATGATGAGGGGCATCCACTTCTGAGCTGGCGCGGCTCGGCGCGGCGACAATCGCCTCATGCGCCTCGCCGACATCCGCCAACGACTTGCCGCCCTCGGGGCCGGCCCGAAGCACACCGCGCGTGTGCTTCGGCTGTGGTCGCAGGCACAGCCGCAAGACAGCGGCAAGCGCCGGCTGGAAGACTTCATGCCGCAGCGCGTGCGCGAGGCCTTGCCGGCGCTCGATGCCGAGTTGCGCGGTCTCGCACGCCTGCGTGCCGAGCACATCGGCGAAGACGGCTCGTCGCGCCTGCTGGTCGAGCTGGCCGATGGCCAGACGGTCGAGAGCGTGCTGCTGCCGCGCGACGGCCTGTGCGTCTCCACGCAAGTCGGCTGCGCCGTCGGCTGTGTCTTCTGCATGACCGGTCAGAGCGGCCTCTTGCGCCAGCTCGGCAGCGCCGAGATCGTGGCGCAGGTGGCGCTCGCCCGCACCCGCCGCGTGGTGAAGAAGGTCGTCTTCATGGGCATGGGCGAGCCGGCCCACAACCTCGACAACGTGCTCGAAGCCATCGATCTCCTCGGCACGGGCGGCAACATCGGCCACAAGGAGCTGGTGTTCTCGACCGTCGGCGACCCGCGTGTCTTCGAGCTACTGCCGCTGCAGACCGTGAAGCCGGCGCTCGCGCTGTCCTTGCATTCCACGAAGGCTGCGCTGCGCGCCGAACTGCTGCCGCGCGCACCGCGCATCGACCCGGCCGAGCTGGTGGAGGAGGGCGAGCGCTACGCCCGCCTCACGCACTACCCCATCCAGTACCAGTGGACGCTGCTCGACGGCATCAACGACGGTGACGACGAACTCGATGGCATCGTGCGCCTGCTCAAGGGCAAGTACGCGGTGATGAACATGATCCCGTACAACCAGATCGACGGCTTGCCCTACCAGCGGCCTTCATGGGAAAAGGCCGCGGCCATCGCGCGCCGCCTGCACCAGCGTGGCGTGCTGACCAAGCTGCGCCACTCGGCGGGGCAGGACGTGGACGGCGGTTGTGGCCAGCTGCGCGCCCGTGTGAGCGCGACGGAAGAGCCGGTGGCACCTCGGGCGCGGCGCGTGGTGCCGCTGCGCCCGGTCTCGGGCTGAAGCGACCTCAGCCGCGCGCCGCCAGCGAGCGGCTGGCGCGCAGCGCGAGCAGCGTGCACACGCAGCCCGACAGCAGGTAGACGGTGAGCGCGATCAGCCCGAAGCGGGCCGACAGGCCGAGCGCCACCAGCGGCGCAAAGGCGGCGCCGATCAGCCAGGCGAAGTCGGACGTGAGCGCCGCGCCGGTGTAGCGGAACTTCGACGCGAAGTTGGCCGTCACCGTGCCGGCCGCCTGGCCATACGACAGGCCCATCAGCACGAAGCCGACGAGGATGAAGAGGTCTTGCCCCAGCGTGCCGCCATCGAGCAGCAGCGGTGCGAAGAGGCTGAACACGGCGATCAGCACCGCCAGCAGCGCGAGCGTGCGGCGGCGGCCGATGCGGTCGGCGATCAGGCCCGACACGGGCATCGCGGCCGCGGCCAGCACGGCGCCGACGATCTGCACCGCAAGGAATTCGCCCGTCACCTGGTCGGAATACAGCAGGATCCACGACAGCGGGAACACCGTCACGATGTGGAAGAGCGCATAGCTCGCCAGCGCCGCAAACGCGCCGATCACGATGTGCCGACCCTGCTTGCGGAAGAGCTCGCCTTCGTTGCAGGGCTCGAGTTCGCGGGCGTGCAGGTCGCGCTCGTATTCGTGCGTGACGACGAGCCGCAGGCGGGCGAAGAGCGCCACCACGTTGATCGCGAAGGCGGCGTAGAACGGGTAACGCCAGCCCCAGGTGAGGAAGTCGGCCGCGTCGAGGTTCTTCCACAGGTAGGCGAAGAGGCTGCAGGCGATCAGGAAGCCAAGCGGCGCACCCAGCTGCGCGAGCATCGCGTACCAGCCGCGGCGGTGCTTGGGGGCGTTGAGTGCCAGCAGCGAGGGCAGGCCGTCCCACGAGGCGCCCATCGCCAGACCCTGGCCGATGCGGCAGACGGCCAGCAGCACGATCGACAGTTCGCCCCAGGTGCTGTAGCCCGGCAGGAGCGCCATGCTCACCGTCGAGGTGCCGAGCAGGAAGAGCGCGATCGTCAGCTTGGTGCTGCGGCCGAAGCGGCGCTGGATCGCCATGCCGGCCAGCGTGCCGATGGGGCGCACCACGAACGCGAAGGCAAAGAGCGCAAACGCGTAGAGGATGCCCTCCAGACGGCCGGCGAAGGGGAAGAACACCGCCGGGAACACCAGCGCCGAGGCGATGCCATAGACGAAGAAGTCGAAGTATTCGGAGGCCCGGCCGATGACCACGCCGACGGCGATGTCGCCCGGCGCCACTCGCTCGTGCTGCGAGCTGCCCGGGGCGTGGTGGATGCTGCTCGTGCGGCGGGCAGACAGGGCAGGGGGGGCGGGGTGGGCGGTGCTCGACATCGGGTTCACTGGCAAAAGCGGGGCGACGGCTGGACAGAGGTGCGGACGAGGATACGCCAGCGAAGACCCCGTGGGCAGAGGTGTACCTCTCGCCGAAGGGGTGGGACAAATTGTCCAATGGTTGATCTGGGTCAATCTGCCTACATTGCAGCATCACGCGCAAGTGTGGTTTCCCCTGCGCCCCTCGAGCCCCTTCGACACCGTGACCTCGACCCCTGTGCCTTCCTTCACTAACCGCTTGCCTCGCTGGGGCCGTGGCCTCGGCGGGCTCGCGCCCGCGGCCCTGCTGGCCGGCTGCGACACCGTGGTGATGAACCCCTCGGGCGACATCGCCTCGCAGCAAGCCGACCTGATCGTCTCGTCCACCGTGCTGATGCTGCTGATCATCGTGCCGGTGATCGTGCTCACGCTCGTCTTCGCGTGGCGCTACCGCGAGACCAACACCGAGGCCACCTACGACCCCGAGTGGGACCACTCCACCAAGCTGGAGCTCGTGATCTGGGGCGCACCGCTCTTGATCATCATCGCCCTGGGCGCGCTCACCTGGATCAGCACCCACAAGCTCGACCCGTGGCGCCCGCTGCAGCGCATCGACGCGCAGCGCCCGGTGGATCCCAAGACCAAGCCGCTGGTGGTGCAGGTCGTGGCGCTCGACTGGAAGTGGCTCTTCGTCTACCCGGAGCAGGGCATCGCCACCGTCAACGAGCTCGCCGCGCCGGTCGACCGGCCGATCCAGTTCCGCATCACCTCGTCGACGGTGATGAACTCCTTCTACGTGCCGGCGCTCGCCGGCCAGATCTACGCCATGCCCGGCATGGAAACCAAGCTGCACGCCGTGATCAACCGCGCCGGCGTGTACGACGGCTTCTCGGCCAACTTCAGCGGCGACGGCTTCTCGCACATGCGCTTCAAGTTCCACGGCCTGTCGGATGCCGGCTTCGCGCGCTGGGTCGAAAGCCACAAGGCCTCGAAAGACGAGCTCACCCGCGCCGTCTACATGACGCTCGAGCAGCCGAGTGCGCGTGAGCCGGTACGCCGCTATGGGCGTGTCGACCCCAAGCTCTTCGACGCCGTGCTCAACCGCTGCGTCGACGCCGCCAAGATGTGCATGAACGAGATGATGGCCATCGACGCCGCAGGCGGCATGGGCAAACAAGGCCTCGCCTACCTCGAGCGCAAGCCCTGGCGCGACACGGAGCGCCCCTACGTCGCCACCGCCCTGTGCACCCCCGACAACCCGACCGGCTCGCCGCTCCTGGCAGACAGCCAATCGGCCGTGGCCCGCCGCTGAGAGCCTGAAATGTCTTCCGCTTCCCTCGACCTGCAAACACTCGTCTTCGGCCGCCTCGGGCCCGACGCGATCCCGCACGACCCGATCATCTGGGCCACCTTCGCGATGGTGGTGCTGGGCGGTTCCGTGGTGCTCACCCTCATGACGCGCTACCGCGTGTGGGGCCCGCTGTGGCGCGACTGGTTCACCAGCATCGACCACAAGAAGATCGGCATCATGTACATCGTGCTGGGCCTGGTGATGCTGCTGCGCGGCTTTGCCGACGCGCTGATGATGCGGCTGCAGCAATCGATCGCCTTCGGCGACAACCTCGGCTACCTGCCGCCGCACCACTACGACCAGATCTTCACCGCCCACGGCGTGATCATGATCTTCTTCGTGGCGATGCCGCTCGTCACCGGCTTCATGAACTACGTGGTGCCGCTGCAGATCGGCGCGCGCGACGTGGCCTTCCCCTTCCTCAACAACTTCAGCTTCTGGATGACCGCCGGCGGCGCCATGCTGACCATGGCCTCCCTCTTCGTCGGTGAGTTCGCGCGCACCGGCTGGCTCGCGTATCCGCCGCTGTCGGGCATCCTGCAGAGCCCGGGGGTGGGGGTCGATTACTACCTGTGGTCGCTGCAGGTGGCCGGGGTCGGAACGACGCTCTCCGGCATCAACCTCATCGCCACCATCATCAAGATGCGCGCCCCCGGCATGTCGATGATGAAGATGCCGGTGTTCACCTGGACCTCGCTTTGCACCAACATCCTGATCGTCGCCGCGTTCCCGGTGCTGACGGCGGTGCTGGCGCTGCTCTCGCTCGACCGCTACGTCGGCACGAACTTCTTCACGAACGACCTCGGCGGCAACGCCATGATGTACGTGAACCTGATCTGGATCTGGGGCCACCCCGAGGTCTACATCCTGATCCTGCCTTGCTTCGGCATCTTTTCTGAAGTGGTGTCGACCTTCAGCCGCAAGCGCCTCTTCGGCTACGCGTCGATGGTCTACGCGACCGTCGTGATCACCATCCTGTCGTACCTCGTGTGGCTGCACCACTTCTTCACGATGGGCTCGGGCGCGAGCGTGAACTCGTTCTTCGGCATCACGACGATGATCATCTCGATCCCCACGGGCGCGAAGATCTTCAACTGGCTCTTCACCATGTACCGCGGCCGCATCCAGTTCGACGTGCCGATGCTGTGGACGGTGGGCTTCATGGTCACCTTCGTGATCGGCGGCATGACGGGCGTGCTGCTGGCGGTGCCGCCGGCCGACTTCGTGCTGCACAACAGCCTCTTCCTGATCGCGCACTTCCACAACGTGATCATCGGCGGCGTGCTGTTTGGCCTCTTCGCCGGCATCGTGTTCTGGTTCCCCAAGGCCTTCGGCTACAAGCTCGACCCGTTCTGGGGCAAGTGCTCCTTCTGGTTTTGGCAGATCGGCTTCTTCTTCGCCTTCATGCCGCTGTACGTGCTGGGCCTGATGGGCGTGACGCGCCGCATGAGCCACTTCGACGACCCGTCGCTGCAGATCTGGTTCATCGTGGCCGCCTTCGGCGCCGTGCTGATCGCGCTCGGCATCGCCGCCTTCCTGATCCAGCTGGTGGTGAGCTACATGCGCCGCGACCAGCTGCGCGACGTGACCGGCGACCCGTGGGACGGCCGCACGCTGGAATGGTCGACCTCCTCGCCGCCGCCGGCCTACAACTTCGCGTTCACCCCGGTCGTGCACGACAACGACGCCTGGCACGACATGAAGCGCCGCGGTGCGCAGCGCCCGACGAGCGGCTTCAAGCCCATCCACATGCCGGCCAACACCGCGGCCGGCGTCGTGATCGCGGGCCTGTCGACCGCGCTCGGCTTCGCGCTCATCTGGCACATGTGGATCCCGGCCGCGCTGCTGTTCGCCGCCACCATCGGCGCGACGATCTTCCACACCTTCAACTACAAGCGCGACTACTACATCCCCGCCGATGAAGTGACGCGCAGCGAAGACCAGCGCACGCTCGCGCTCCAGGCAGCGAGGGCTTGAACACCATGACGATCCTGCAACCTGCGATGGCGACCCCCGGCGGCCCCTCCGCCGTCTTGAACGACGCGCCGCCGGTCTTCTACGACAACGGCGACCACCACCCGCAGCAGGGCACGCTGCTGGGCTTCTGGCTGTACCTGATGAGCGACTGCCTCATCTTCGCCGTGCTCTTCGCCACCTACGCCGTGCTGGGCCGCTCCTATGCGGCGGGCCCGTCGGGCGCCGACCTGTTCGACCTGAACCTCGTCGCCATCAACACCGGCCTGCTGTTGCTGTCGTCCATCACCTACGGCTTCGCCATGATCGGCGCGCAGAACAAGCGCAAGCGGCAGGTGCTGGGCTGGCTCGCGATCACCGGCCTGCTGGGCCTGGGCTTCCTCGGTATCGAGCTGTACGAGTTCGCGCACCTCATCCACGAAGGCGCCGGCCCTCAGCGCAGTGCCTTCCTGTCGTCGTTCTTCACGCTGGTCGGCACGCACGGCCTGCACGTCACCTTCGGCTGCATCTGGCTCGTGACGCTGATGGTGCAGGTGAGCAAGCACGGCCTCATCGCCGAGAACCAGCGCCGGCTGATGTGCCTGTCGATGTTCTGGCACTTCCTCGACGTCGTCTGGATCGGCGTCTTCACCTTCGTCTATCTGATGGGAGTGATGCAATGAGCGGCGCACATGCTGAACTCGCGCACGGCGCGCACGACCCCGGTCACAGCGAGCCGCATGGCCACGACGATCACGACGGCGGCTACCACTTCAGCGTCAAAGGCTACGTGATCGGCTTCCTGCTGGCGGTGGTGCTCACCGCCATCCCGTTCTGGCTGGTGATGGGCAAGGTGCTGCCGACGCCCGGCCTCACGGCCGCAGTAATTCTCGGTTTCGCGGCGGTGCAGATCGTGGTGCACATGGTCTATTTCCTGCACATGAACTCGAAGATCGAAGGCGGCTGGTCGATGCTCGCGCTGATCTTCACGGGCGCGCTGGTGCTCATCATGCTGGCCGGTTCGATCTGGGTGATGTACCACCTGAACACCAACATGATGCCGGTGCACGACATGCGGAACATGCCATGACGACCACTTCCCTCCAGACCCCCGCCGTCGACAACAGCGCCGACGACAACGAAGACTTCGACGCCAGCACCGCGTCGGCCCGCCCGGTGCTCTGGGTCGTGCTGCTGCTCACCGGCCTCTTCGCGCTGGCCGGCTTCGTGGCCCTCGGCATGTGGCAGGTCAACCGCCTCAACTGGAAGACCGAGCTGATCGAGCGCGTCGACCAGCGCGTGAAGGCCGCTCCCGTGCCCGCGCCCGGCCCGGCCGAATGGGCGGGTTTGAACGAGTCCAGCGCCGAGTACCGCCGCGTGACGCTGCGTGGCCGTTATGCCCACGAGCAGGAGACGCTGGTGCAGGCGATGACGGCGCTCGGCAGCGGCTACTGGGTGCTCACGCCGATGCGCACCGAGCAGGGCTTCGTCGTGCTGGTCAACCGCGGCTTCGTGCCGCCCGACAAGCGCGACCCGGCCACCCGGCCCGTCGCCACGGGCGATGCGCTGCAGTCGGTCGAGGGTCTGCTGCGCATGTCGGAGCCGGGCGGGCGGGTGCTGCAGGACAACGACGCCGTCGCCAACCGCTGGTACTCGCGCGACGTGGCGGCCATCGCGGCCGCGCGCGGCGTGGGCGACGCGAAGTCGGTCGCGCCGTATTTCGTCGACGTGGCCGCCGCCAACGATGCGCCGCTCGACTGGCCGCGCCCGGGCCTCACCGTGCTGCACTTCAGCAACAATCACCTGATGTATGCACTGACGTGGTTCGTGCTCGCGGGCATGGTGGCGGCCGCGATCGCCTTTGCGGCGGTGGCGGAAATCCGCGCCTCGCGCCGCCGTGCCGCCGCGCAGCAGGGTGCCTGAAGCGTCACACCCCCCGCCGGCGCTGGACACCGGGCAGGCCCCCGAGAAACTCGCGGGCCGCAACAACCTCCTGCAGCTCATCCAGCTGCGCTGGCTCGCGGTGGCGGGCCAGCTCGCCACCATCCTGGTGGTGCATTTCGTGCTCGGCATCACGCTGCCGCTGCCGGAGATGCTCTCGCTCCTGGGCGCGCTCTCCATCTTCAACCTCGCGTGCTGGCTGCGCAGCCGCACCGCCCCAAGGGTGAGCGACACCGAGTTGCTCGGCGGTCTGCTGGTCGATGTGTCCATCCTCAGCGCCCAGCTGTACTGCGCGGGCGGCGTCACCAACCCGTTCATCTTCCTGTACCTGCTGCAGGTGGCCGTGGCCTCGGTGATGCTGCGGCCGAGTTATGCGTGGACCATCGTCGGCGTCTCGAGCGGGTGTTTCGTCGCGCTCACGCAGTGGTATCACCCGCTCAAGCTCACCGGGCTCGATGCCGCGGCCCTGTCGGCGCCCTACATCGGCGGCCTGCTGCTGTGCTTCCTGCTGAACGCGGGGCTGCTCGTGCTCTTCATCGTGCGCATCGAGCGCAACCTGCGGCGGCGTGATGCGCGCCTGGCCGACCTGCGCCAGCGTGCCGCCGAAGAAGAGCACATCGTGCGCATGGGGCTGCTCGCCTCGGGCGCGGCGCACGAGCTGGGCACGCCGCTCGCCACGCTGTCGGTCATCCTCGGCGACTGGTCGCGCATGGCGCCGTTTGCCGCCGAGCCCGAGCTGCGCGAAGAGATCGAGGAGATGCAGATCCAGATCCAGCGCTGCAAGACCATCGTGAGTGGCATCCTGATGTCGGCCGGCGAGGCGCGTGGCGAGGCGCCGGTGCAGACCACGCTGCATGCCTTCCTCGACGACCTCGTCTCGCACTGGCGCCGCACACGCGCCGCCGAAGGCCTGCACCACGAGCGCGTCGACGTGCCCGACCTGCCGATGATCTCGGACTTTGCGCTGCGCCAGATGATCGACAACGTGCTCGACAACGCCTTCGAAGCGGCCCCGCATGCGGCGCCTCGGCTGATCGCACAGTGCGAGCACGAGGAGCTGATCTTGCGTGTGCAGGACGAAGGCCCCGGCTTTGCGCCCGGCATGATCGAGCGCTTCGGCAAGCCCTATCAGTCGAGCAAGGGGCGCGCGGGGGGCGGGCTCGGGCTCTTCCTGTCGGTGAACGTGGCCCGCTCGCTGGGCGGGCGCATGGGCGCACGCAACCGACCCGAGGGCGGCGCCGAAGTGGAGATCCGTCTGCCGCTCGCGGCCTTGGCCCCGGCCGCCGAGAATCCCCGCCATGAGCACTGAAGACAACGTGCCCGACCCGCTGCTCTTGATCGTCGAAGACGACGATGCTTTCGCGCGCACCCTCGTGCGCTCGTTCGAGCGGCGCGGCTACCAGGTGCTGCGCGCGACCAGCCTCGACGACATGCGTGCGCTGCTCGCTGAAGCGACGCCTGAGTTCGCCGTGGTCGACCTGCGGCTCGCCGGGGGGGCTTCGGGGCTCGCCTGCGTGCAGGTGCTGCACGAGCATGACCCCACCACCGTCATCGTGGTGCTCACCGGCTACGCGAGCATCGCCACGGCGGTCGAGGCCATCAAGCTCGGGGCGCGCCACTACCTCGCCAAGCCGGCCAATACCGATGACATCGAAGCCGCCTTCGAGCGCAAGCAGGGCGATGCCGAGGTCGAGTTGACCGAGCGCACCACCTCGATCAAGACGCTGGAGTGGGAGCGAATCCACGAGACCCTGGCCGAGACGGGCTTCAACATCTCGGAAACGGCGCGTCGCCTCGGCATGCACCGGCGCACGCTCGCCCGGAAGCTGGAAAAGCAGCGCATCAAATAGCCCTGCCGGTGGGTGGCATGTTGGCGACAGCCTCGCCGGATCGCGCTTCCTACACTGCGCCTCTTTCCCATCCCATTTGGGCCACAGAGGAGACCTGCATGAGCACCCCCACCATTCCCGCCACCGCGCTGCAACTGCGCTCGCTCGTCAAGAAGAGCGGCGAACTCGAACTCTCGCTGCAGAACGTGCCCGTGCCACAACCGGCCGACGACGAGGTGCTGGTGCGCGTGGAGGCCACGCCGATCAACCCGTCCGACCTGGCGCTGCTCTTCGGCCTGGCCGACATGTCGACCGCCAAGGCTTCCGGCACCGCGGCCAACCCGGTGATCACCGCCCAGGTGCCCGAGAAGATGATGCGCGGCCTGGCCGGCCGCCTCGACGAGTCGATGCCCGTCGGCAACGAAGGCGCCGGCACCGTGGTGAAGGCCGGCTCGTCGCCCGAGGCGCAGGCGCTGGTCGGCAAGACGGTCGCCATCCTCGGCGGCGCGATGTACGGGCAATACCGCGCCGTGAAGGCCAAGCAGGCCCTGCTGCTGCCGGCGGGCACCACCGCCGCCGAAGGCGCCTCGTGCTTCGTGAACCCGCTCACCTCGCTCTCGATGACCGAGGTGATGCGCCGCGAAGGCCACAAGGCGCTGGTGCACACCGCCGCCGCGTCGAACCTCGGCCAGATGCTCAACAGGATCTGCATGAAAGACGGCATCGCGCTCGTCAACATCGTGCGCAAGCCCGAGCAGGCCGAGATCCTGAAGAAGATCGGCGCGAAGTACATCGTCGACTCCAGCAGCCCGAGCTTCATGGAAGACCTGACGAAGGCGCTGATCGAGACCGGCGCCACGCTGTGCTTCGACGCCATCGGCGGCGGCAAGCTCGCCGGCCAGGTGCTCACCTGCATGGAAGCTGCGGCCAACGCCAACGCCAAGGAATACAGCCGATACGGCTCCAACGTCCACAAGCAGGTCTACATCTACGGCGGCCTCGACCGCAGCCCGACGGAACTCAACCGCAGCTTCGGCATGCAGTGGGGCGTGGGCGGCTGGCTCTTGACGCCCTTCCTGCAGAAGATCGGTTTCGCCGATGCGCAGAAGCTGCGCGAGCGTGTGGCGGCCGAACTCAAGACCACCTTCGCCAGCCACTACACCCGCGAGGTGTCGCTGGCCGAGGCGCTGTCGCTGGAGGCGATCAACGCCTACGGCAAGCAGGCGACGGGCACCAAGTACCTGATCACGCCGCAGAAGGGGCTGTGAGAAGGGGTTGAGAGCACGCGCGCTCAGCGCACGTTGGCGGGTTTTTCTTCGCCACGTGCCGAGCGCAGCCAGTACTTGAGGGTGGCCTCGGTCGGGATGTACAGGCGCAGCTTGAAGCCTTTGCCGAGGCGGTCGTCGGCGGCGATTTCGCCGTCGTCGATGCCCTTCGCGTTGTAGCCGAGCGCGAGCACGATCTTGCGCTTCATCTGCACGGACAGCTCGGCCCCGTAGCCGCGCTGCACACCGTAGAACTCGTCTTTCCAGTTGGCGACGTGGAAGCCGAAGCGCCAGCGCCTGTCGAGCTGATAGGTGGGGCGCAGCACGTAGAGATCTGTGATGCGCTGGGCGCCGCCCTGGAACGATTCGTCGCGGTCCCAGCGGCGTGAGCCGCGCAGCAGCAGATCGAGCTTTTCCGTCGGCTGGTATTCGAGTTCACCGAAGGCGATGCGTGCGCGGCGCTTCGCGGCACCCGGCGCCGTGACGCCGTCTTGCTTGGGCTCGCGGGCCAGCACCGTGAATCGCCAGAAGGTGCTGAGCTTGCGCTCCTCGGGCTCCTGCCAGCCCAGGCCCATGCTGGCGTCGCCGAAGACCAAGGGGGTCTCGCTCGGGAGCGTCGACTTCAGCTCGGTGGCGCTGGCGCGGGTGACGAAGAGCATGTTCTGCCCGACGCGCTGCGTGTAGTCGGCGCTGGCGAAGTCGCTGTTGCGGATCGGCGTGCGCACGGCCTGCAGCTCGGTGCCCAGTGCGCGGCGGGGAAAGTCGTTGTGCTGGATGCGCAGGTCGAAGAGCGTCGAGCGCAGCGCGTCGCCCGCGATGGGAATGCCCGATTCGATGAGCGACTGCGATTCCCACTTGGGCGCGAGCGTGTGCGTGTGGCGCCAGCCGACCACGAGCAGTGCGTCTTCGTCCGAGGCCAGGCTCTGGTGGCGCACCTGCGCGTAGACCATGCCGTCCTTCGAGCCCTCGGGCACTTCGCCGCCGATCACGCGCTTGTAGGTGGTGCGCTCGTCGACCCCCGTGGACGACAGCAGCCCGAGCTGCGGGGCTTCGCGCCAGTACACGCGCGAGCCGCTCCACTGGCCACCGGGGCGGTAGTCCGCGCCGAACTCGGTACGGGCGTCGGCCAGGCGTTCGTCGCCCGGCGCCATCTCGGGCTTGATGGCGCGCTGGTGCTGGGCACTGAAGGCGAGGCCGGGGGCCGCTTCCCACTTCGCCTGCACGCCGCCGAAGTTGGCCTTGGGTTCGCGGTCGGCCCAGGGTTGGAGCAGGCTGCGGTCTTCGAGCTGCGCGTGGTGCACGAAGCCTTCGACCCACAGGTCGCCCGGGCCGTATCGCAGGCCGAGCTGGGCGTCGGTGCGGGCGACGTTGACGGTGTCGTCGTGCAGGTGCCGGCCGCTCGTCTGCAGCGAAAATCCGTGGCCGAGCGTGGTGCTGATGGAGCCGCCGTTTTCCAGGCCGGTGCCGTCGTGCTGGTTGTAGAAGCGCACGTCGTTGACCTTGCCGACGTGCGTCAGCTCGTAGGTGCGCGAGGGCCGGCCCGCAGCAGGGATGCCGGTGCCGGCGCTGTTCAGCAGGCCGGTCTGGCGTTCGTCGAGCGAGAGCATCCAGCGCTTGCCCAGGTCGACCGTCTTCTTCTGGCCGAAGACACGGTAGCGCCGCTCGTAGTTGGGGCCGAGCGCGTCGACCAGCAGCTCGTTGAGGAACTCCTCCCACGAATCGAGCGTGTCTTCGACGCGCTGCTTGAGCTTGTCGACCGGGCCGGTCTCGCTCTCGGGCACCGCTTCGGGCGCGGTGGAGTCCGCCGGCAGGGTGGGGGCCGAGGCTGCGGGCTCCGCCGGGGCGGGTGGCGCCGGCGGCGTGGCTGGGGCAGGCTCTTGCGCCGCCGCCAAGGCGCACAGCCCTGCAGCGAGGGCCAGGGCGAGTGCGCGTGGGGCGAATCGGAGCATGAACATGGCGCGCAGTGTCGCAGCGGTCGCCCTTTTCATCTGTAGGAGGACGGCGCGCGCCAGCCGCAGTGAAACGGTCGACCCCTACAATTTGCCGCATCCAACTCTCACCTCGCGCCGCCCATGAGCACCGCTGCCCCCCACACCGCCGAGCTGGCCAACATCGCGCCGCGCGACAAGGCGGAGATCCTGGCCCAGGCCCTGCCGTACATCCGCAAGTTCCACGGCAAGACGATCGTCATCAAGTACGGCGGCAACGCGATGACCGACCCCGAGCTGCAGCAGGACTTCGCCGAAGACGTGGTGCTGCTCAAGCTGGTCGGCCTGAACCCGGTGGTGGTGCACGGCGGCGGCCCGCAGATCGAAGACGCGCTGGCCAAGATCGGCAAGAAGGGCACCTTCATCCAGGGCATGCGCGTCACCGATGAAGAGACGATGGAAGTCGTGGAGTGGGTGCTGGCCGGGCAGGTGCAGCAAGACATCGTGGGCCTCATCAACGTGGCTGGCGGCAAGGCGGTGGGCCTGACCGGGCGCGATGGCGGGCTGATCCGTGCCCGCAAGCTGAAGATGGTCGACCACAAGGACCCGAGCAAGGTGCATGACGTGGGCCAGGTGGGCGAGATCGAATCGATCGACCCGTCGGTCGTGAAGGCGCTGCAGGACGACCAGTTCATCCCCGTCATCTCGCCCTTGGGTTTCGGCGCCGAGAACGAGAACTACAACATCAACGCCGACGTGGTGGCCGGCAAGCTGGCTGAAGTGCTCAAGGCCGAGAAGCTCATCATGCTGACCAACATCCCCGGCGTGCTCGACAAGAACGGCAAGCTGCTCACGAATCTCTCGGCGCGCGAGATCGACGAGCTGTTTGCCGACGGCACGATCAGCGGCGGCATGCTGCCCAAGATCCAGTCGGCGCTCGATGCCGCCAAGAACGGCGTGAACTCCGTGCACATCATCGACGGGCGTGTGCCGCACGCGATGCTGCTCGAGATCCTGACCGAGCAGGCTTACGGCACGATGATCAGGTCGCATTGAGTCTTCAACGCCGCCAGCGCGTCTGGCTCTTCGATCTGGACGACACCCTGCACGACGCGAGCCATGCGTCGATGCCGGGCATCAACCGAGGCATGACGGACTACGTTGCCAAGTACCTCGACCTCTCGTTCGAAGACGCCTCGGCGCTGCGCGCCCAGTACTGGCGGCGTTATGGGGCCACGCTGCTCGGCCTCATCCGACACCACGGCGTGAAGGCGAGCCACTTCCTCGAAGAGACGCACCAACTGCCCGGCCTCGAGGCACAGCTGCGCATGAGCGCCCATGACCGCGCGGTGTTGAAGCGCCTGCCGGGCCGCAAGTACATCCTGACCAACGCGCCGCGTGCCTACGCACTGCGCGTGCTCAACGCGCTCAAGCTCATCGACTTCTTCGACGGCGTCATCACCATCGACGAGATGCAGATGTTCGGCCACCTGCGGCCCAAGCCCGACGCGCGCATGCTGCGGCATGTTGCGGCGCAGCTCAAAGTGCCGCCCAGCCGCTGCGTTTTGGTGGAAGACACCTTGCAGCATCAGAAGGCCGCGCATGGCATCGGCATGAAGGGCATCTGGATGCGGCGCTACCTTCATGAGGCGAGGAAGAGTGTGAACAACCGCATGGAAGTTGGTGTTCACCCATGCCCTGCTCCCTCCTATGTCTATGCAAGAATTCGTTCGCTCAAGACCCTGCTTGCCTTGTGACTAAACAAGGCTAGAACGACGAGATGACCGACGCCACCCTGCCTGAAGAAGCGAACGCGCCATCCACCGCCGCCGTGGCCGAAACGGGTCGCAAGCGGCCCAAGCCTGGCGAGCGCCGCGTGCAGATCCTGCACACCCTGGCCAGCATGCTCGAGCAACCGGGCGCCGAGCGCATCACCACGGCCGCCTTGGCCGCCAAGCTCGAAGTTTCGGAAGCGGCGCTTTATCGCCATTTCGCCAGCAAGGCGCAGATGTTCGAAGGCCTGATCGAGTTCATCGAGCAGAGCGTCTTCACCCTCGTCAACCAGATCGGCGAACGTGAGACCAGCGGCAAGGTGCAGGCGCAGAAGATCCTGTCGGTCTTGCTGCAGTTCGGCGAAAAGAACCCCGGCATGACCCGCGTGATGGTGGGCGATGCGCTGGTGTTCGAGAACGAGCGCCTGGTCTCGCGCATGAACCAGTTCTTCGACCGCATCGAATCGCAGTTGCGCCAGAGCCTGCGCCTGGCCGCCGAATCGGCCGGCTCGCAGACGCCGACCGTCGATGCGAATGCACAGTCGTCGGTGCTGACGGGCTTCGCCGTCGGCCGCCTGCAGCGTTATGCCCGCTCGGGCTTCAAGCGCATGCCCACCGAGCACCTCGACGGCGCGCTCGCGCTGCTCGTCCCCGCCTGAGCGGGGCGCGGGCGCCCGGCTCAGGGCGCCTGCAACACCGTCAGCTTCGCTTCCTTGCGCCACTGAGCCACCTGCGCCTGCAGGCGCTCGGTGGCGATCTGCTTGCGCATCTCGGCCTTCACCTTCTCGTAAGGTGGCTTGGGCTGCGTCTGGATCGACGTGAGGCGGATCACATGCCAGCCAAACTCCGTCTGCACGGGTTGCCGCGTGTATTGCCCCGGCTTCAGCGCTTGCGCCGCCGCGGCGAAGGGCGGCACCAGCTGGCTGACCGACATGCTGCCCAGCGCGCCGCCGCGCGGCACGGTCTCGGTGTCGAGCGTGTGCTTGCGCGCGAGCGCCGCAAACGAGGCGCCACGGTCGAGCTGGGCGATCAGGTCGCGCGCCGTTGTCTCGTCTTTCACGAGGATGTGGCTGGCGTCGATCTGCACGTCGAGCTGCAGCGTGCGGTAGCGCTCCTGGATGTCGGCCTCGGCGATGGGCATCTCGGCGGCCATCTGCTGCAGCAAGCGTTGGCCGAGCAGCGTCTTGTGGGCGAGTTCGAGTTCGGCGCGGGTCTGCGCTCGCGCGGCCACGCCGCTCGAATTGGCGCGCTGGCTCAGCAGCTCCATGTCGACGAGGTCGTCGAGCATGCGACGGCGTTCTTGCATCTCGGCTGGGGCGCCATTGGCGGCGCGCGCGCGCGCCAGCTCGTCGAGCATGGCTCGGCTGAGGGGCTGGCCGTTGACCAGCGCGGCGGCGCCGGGTGGCAAGGCGGCGTCGGCGGCCCAGGCGGCTGGCGCCGCGACGCTGGTGCAAATCAGAAGTAGGGCGAAGGCTCTCATGGTGTGGAGGTGCGGTTGCGGTCGTAGGCGCGGGCGGCGGCCAGTTCTTCTTCCTTGAAGTGCTGGCGCAGCGCGGCGTCGAGCTGGGCGGCCATGTCGGGCGATGCGCTGGCGACGATGGCCTTCTTCTGCTGGGCGTAGGCCTGGTAGCGCGACTCCCACTGGGCGCGCTGGGCTTCCATCTCGGTCATGGCCTTGGCCGCTTCTTCGCCGAGGTAGCGCTGGCGCAACTGCTCGATCTGCGCGGGAGTTGCGCCTTGCTGGCGCAGGGCAGCCACCTGGGTGTCCAGCTCGCCGAACGACGCCGCCACCGGCGCCTGCAGTCCCGGCAGGTCGCGCGGCATGCGTTCGCGCAGGGCGCTGATCTGCGTGGCCTTTTCCTGCGCCGAGAGCTTGGGGTCGGCCTGGATGGCGTTCATCGCCATGTCGAGCCGGGTGAGTTCTTCTTCGGCGCCGAAGAGGGCGCGTGCGGTGGGCTCGTCGAAATGCTGACGGCGCAGGGCGATGGTCTTGTCGAGCAGGGCCTTCAGCTCTTCGGGGCTGGCGGGGGGCTGTTGCTCGGCGGCCTGAGTGGTGGCCGCACGTTGGTAGGCGTCGTAATGCCGCACGAGCGCGATGGCCTGTGTCGCGGCCTCGCCCGGCATGGAGCGGCGAAGTGCATCTTCGAGCCGCTGGAAGTCGGCCGGCGTGGCCTCGGGGCCAAGCAGGCCGAGCAGCACATCCAGCGCGGCGCGGGTGTTCATGTCGACAGTCAGATCGCCCGAGGCACCGAGCTCGAGCAGTCGGGAAGCCTCTTCGATGGTGCGCGGCACGCTGTCGGTGTGCGCGGCGGGCGGTGCGACGCCGCTGCGGGCGAGGGCGCCGGCCGGCGAGGCGCCGGTGCTGGCCGGCGCCGCGTCGGTGTCCGCACGGCCCGACGTGGCCAGCCACGAGCCGATGCCCACCGCGCCCAGCGAGGCGGCGATCAGCACGACGCGGAAGGCGCTGGGGCTCATGGCGATTCGGCCAACTGGATCTTGGCCTCGCGCCGCCATTGTTTCTGCTGCGCTTCCACCTTGGCATGCACGATCTGCGGGTGCAGCCAGACGCGTGCGGTTTCGAGCGTCGGGCGGTGCGCCAGCGGCTCCAGGCCTTCCAGGCGCATCACGTGCCAGCCTTGCGGCGTTCGGACCGGCTGGGCCGCGTGCTCGCCGGGCTTCAAGTAGCGCACGGCAGCGCCCATTTCGGTGGGCAGCTGGTCCATCAGCATGACCCCGAGGCTGCCGCCGCGCAGGCGGTTGTCGGTGTCAATGGAATAACGCTTGGCCAGCTCGGCGAATGGCCGGCCTTGCTTCAGTTGTTCGAGCACGGCCTGCGCGGTGGCCTGCTCGGCGACGAGGATGTGGGCCAGCTTGAACTGGTAGGGCGGCACGCGCTCGTCGTAGGCGGCGGCCAGCTCGGCGTCGGTCACCTGCAAGCCGGCGATCTGCTCGCGCACCATCGCCTGGGCCAGGATGGTCTTGGCCTGCAGTTCGTTTTCGGCGATGAAGGCGGGTTGTTTGTCGACGCCGTGCTCGCGTGCCTTGCGGGCGAGCAGTTCGATGTCGACGAGTTCGTCGAGCAGGCGCTGGCGGCCCACGCTAGGCGCGCTTGCCGCAGAGGCGGCGCTGGCGGCAGCCGTGGGGGCGTCGTAGGGGTTGGCCGAGCCGGCGTACTGGCGGGCGATCTCGTCGAGGAGGGGGCGGGTGAGCGGCTCGCCGTCGAGCAAGGCCACGGCATCGGGCTTGGCAGGCGTGGGCGCGCTTGTGGCCGTGTCGGGCGCGGCGGGCTTGCATGCGCTCAGCAGGGTGAGGCCGGGCAGCACGGCCAGGGCGAGGGTTGAAATGCTCGTTCGGATCATGGACATGGTGCGTGGGGCCCGCCGGGCAACGGGAGGTGTGGCCCGGCGGGGAACGGCTCAGAGAACGCTGGCGGAGTGGCTCAGCGCAGCGCTGCGCGCACCGCGTTGTACACGCTGCCGTCGGTCAGCAGGGCCAGGTGGTTCACCGGCGCCACCTGGGTGCTGTTGCCGCAGATGGCGTTGGTGGCGGGGATGATCACACCGTCGAGGGCCGACCACAGCGAGCGGTCGCAGCCGCGGCCGGCCAGGCGCAGGATGAAGAGCGAGCCGGGCCACATGTCATAGCAGGCCGGGCTGAAGCAGGCGTAGGCCGAGGTGGTGCCCAGGTGTGGCGTGCCAAGGGTCACGAAGCGGCGCATCTGCGACGAACCGCCGTTGAACACGCGGTAGGCGCGCGAGACGAGGCCGCCGTTGGAGTGGGCGACGATGCTGATCTTCTCGCCGCCGTGGCGGGCGCGCACCGTGTTCACATAGCTGGCGAGCTGGGCACCGCTGGCGGTGTCGGAGCTGAGGAAGGAGTTGTAGTTGAAGCCGTACAGCTTGTTCGACGGGTAGCCGCTGGCGGTGAAGCGGCTGATCATGGTCGACCAGTTGCCCGAATTGCCGCTGTAGCCGTGCACGAACACGATGGGTTCCGTCTGGGCGGCAGCCTGGCCGCAGGCCAGCACGGAGGCGAGTGCGACACTCGCGAGAATGGCGGTGCGTTTCATGTGGTGAGTCTCCTGCAATGGTTGGAAGAACCCGGAGACGGGCGCGTCCGCCTGCTTCCGGTTTGCCACTCGTTGCCGGAGGTGCTGACGCCGTGGGCCCTGGCAGGCACTGCACCCCAGACAAACAACCAAGAGGCGATCTAATTGTGGACGGCTGTTTAGTTTTTGGGTCGTCTCGTTTTCCCGCTCTCGAAAACCCGTGATGGCAACTCCTTACTATCGCGGGCCCGTGCCTTATTTCCGTTTCAATTGATCTGCCATGTTGACCGACTCGCTGACGCATCTGATTGCACGCGCCGAAACCCTCATCACCCGGCTGGAAGCCGCGCTGCCACAGGGTTTGCAGGCCCCTGACTGGTCGGCGTCGACGGCCTTCCGCTACCGTCGTCGCCACAACCGCGCGGTGCTCGAGCCGGTGCGCCACGTGGCCACCATCAGGCTCGCATCGCTGGTCGAGGTGGAGCCCCAGAAAGAGCGCCTGCTGCGCAATACCGAGCAATTTGTGAACCGCCGTGCAGCGAACAACGTTCTGCTCACCGGCGCCCGTGGCACGGGCAAGAGTTCGCTAGTGAAGGCTTGCCTCAATGAGTTTTCAGGCCAGGGATTGCGCCTGATCGAGGTCGACAAGGCCGATCTGGTGGACCTACCGGACATCGTTGACCTCGTGGCCGGCCGCCCGGAGCGCTTCGTCGTCTTCTGCGACGACCTGAGCTTCGACGAGGGCGAGCCGGGCTACAAGGCGCTCAAGTCCATCCTCGACGGCTCCGTCTCGCAGGCGTCCGACAACGTGCTGATCTATGCCACGAGCAACCGCCGCCATCTCCTGCCCGAGTACATGAAGGAAAACCTCACCTACCAGCACACCGAAGACGGCGAGGTGCACCCCGGCGAAGTGGTGGAGGAAAAGATCTCCCTCAGCGAGCGCTTCGGCCTGTGGGTGAGCTTCTACCCGTTCACGCAGGACGAATACCTCGCGATCGTCGCCCAGTGGCTGCGCAACCAGGGCGTGCCCGAGCCGGCCATCGCTGCGGCTCGCCAGGAGAGCCTGGTGTGGGCGCTCGAGCGCGGCTCGCGCTCCGGCCGGGTGGCCTTCCAGTTTGCGCAGGACTACGCCGGGCGGCACGCGACATGAGCACCGCTGGTGAACGAACGCCCGTCGACGTGGCGGTGGGGGTGCTCATCGATGGAGACGGGCGCTTCCTCCTGACCTCGCGCCCCGAGGGCAAGGTGTACGCCGGCTATTGGGAGTTTCCGGGCGGCAAGCTCGAAGTGGGCGAGACGGTCGAGCAGGCGCTGCGGCGCGAGTTGCATGAAGAGCTGGGCATCACGATTGGCGCCGCCCACCCCTGGAAGGTGGAGATCGTCGACTACGAACACGCCCGCGTGCGCCTGCACTTCTGCAAGGTCTACGCGTGGCAAGGCGAGTTCGAGATGCGCGAGCGCCAGAGCATGGCCTGGCAGACGCTGCCGGTGGACGTGAAACCCGTGCTGCCCGGCACCGTGCCGGTGCTCGAATGGTTTGCCACCGAGCGTGGTTTCAGCGGTCCCACGCATGAAGCGGCGCCACCCCGATAGGTAAACTGCCGCATGGATTTTCTCGACGCCATCAAGTGGGATGCCGACGGCCTGGTGCCCGTGATCGCCCAGGAGGCCACGACACAAGACGTGCTGATGTTCGCCTTCATGAACCGTGAGGCGGTGCAGGAGACCGTCAAGCGCGGTGAAGCCGTCTACTGGAGCCGCTCGCGCAAGCGCCTGTGGCACAAGGGCGAGGAATCGGGCCACCTGCAGAAGGTGCACGAGATGCGCCTCGATTGCGACAACGACGTGCTGCTGCTCAAGGTCACGCAGCTCGGGCACGAGCCCGGCATTGCCTGCCACACCGGGCGTCACAGTTGCTTCTTCCAGAAGCTGGAAGATGGCGTGTGGAAGACGGTCGAGCCCGTGCTGAAAGACCCGGAGAGCATCTACAAATGAGTGGCAACGACACCCTCGCGCGCCTGGCGGAGGTCATTGAATCGCGCCGCGGCGGCGACCCGGACAAGAGCTACGTGGCCCGCCTGTTCCACAAGGGGAACGATGCCATCCTCAAGAAGATCGGAGAGGAAGCCACCGAGACCGTCATGGCGGCCAAGGATGGCGATGCGAAGAAGATCGTCTACGAGGTGGCCGACCTCTGGTTCCATTCGATGATCGCGCTGGCTGCCTTTGGCCTGAAACCTGCTGACGTGCTGGCCGAGCTGGAGCGGCGCGAAGGCCTGTCGGGTCTGGAAGAGTTTGCGCTGCGCAAGGTGCAATCGCGCGACCATGACGAAAGGCAACCATGACTGACGCCCTGACGACCGAGACCCCCGACGCCGAGAAGCTTGCGAGCCTCAAGCAACTCACGCTGGTGACCTACATCCTCTACGCGCTGAGCGTGTTCACGGGTTTGACGGCCATCGTGGCGATCATCATCAACTACGTGAAGCGCGAAGACGCCGCCGGCACGGTGTACGAGAGCCACTTCACCTGGCAGATCCGCACCTTCTGGTGGAGCCTGCTGTGGGCGGTGATCGGCTGGGTGCTGGTCTGGGTGCTGGTGGGCATCCCGATCCTGATCGCCGCCGGGATCTGGGCGATCTACCGCCTCGTCAAGGGCTTCATCTACTGGAACGACGGCAAACCGATGGACGTGAAGTGACATGACTGCGAGACACGACCCCAACTGCATCTTCTGCAAGATCGTCGCCGGGCAGATCCCGAGCCGCAAGGTGTACGAAGACGACGACCTGCTGGCCTTCCACGACATCGCACCCTGGGCGCCGCAGCATGTGCTGGTGATCCCCAAGGAGCACATCGAGTCGCTCTACGACACCACGCCCGAGCAGCACCAGGCGCTGCTCGGGCGCATGCTGGCGCTGGCGCCGGTGCTGATGAAGCAGCTCGGCGTGACCGGGGGCTTCCGCGTGCTGGTCAACAACGGCCCCGACGGGCGCCAAGAAGTGCCGCATTTGCACCTTCATGCCATGGGCGGCCCGCGCCCCTGGGCCAAGGGGTGAACCCTGGCGCGTAAGCGTCACCTAAACTTCCGTATTCCCTTCAGGAGATCCACATGGGTTCATTCAGCATCTGGCACTGGCTCATCGTCTTGGCCATCGTCGTCCTGGTGTTCGGCACCAAGAAATTGAAGAACATCGGCAGCGACCTCGGCGGCGCCGTCAAGGGCTTCAAGGACGGCATGAAAGACGGCGCGAGCAGCGACGCCCCGGCCGTCAACCCGCAGGTCACGGTCAACAAGACGAGCGACCCGAACAACACCGTCGACGTCGACGCCAAGACGAAGTCCTGATCCTTGATTGATTTCGGCTTCGACAAACTCGCGCTAATCGGCGCGGTGGCGCTCATCGTCATCGGGCCCGAGAAGCTGCCGCGTGTCGCCCGCACGGTGGGCCACCTGCTGGGCAAGGCCCAGCGCTACGTGGCCGATGTGAAGGCGGAGGTCAACCGCTCCATCGAACTGGAAGAGCTCAAGAAGATGAAGGGCCAGTTCGAGGATGCAGCGCGCGACGTCGAGCAGAGCGTGACGAGCGAAGTCAACCAGGCCACCGCCGCGCTCGAGAACGCCTGGGCCGACGCCGAGCCGGCCCCCTTCACCGGCGGCTTGCACGACGCCGTGCCGGTCTACAAGCACCCGCGCAAGAAGTGGCGCGTGAAGCGCAGCGCGATGCCGCTCTGGTACAAGCAGCGCACCGGCATCCGCGCCAAGGCCCAGTCGGGCGCGGCACGGGTGGCGCGTTTCCGCCCGCCTCGCAGCGGCTCGTCGGCATGAACTCCCTGGCATGAGCACAGAAGAAAAACCCGACGAGCTGGCCGGGACCGAGCAGCCTTTCGTCGCCCACCTCGTCGAACTGCGTGACCGGCTGATCCGCGCGACGATCGCGATCCTCGTGTGCTTCGGCATCCTGATGGTCTGGCCGGGCTCGGGTGCGCTGTACGACCTGCTGGCGGCGCCGCTCGTGTCGCATTTGCCCAAGGGCGCCACGCTGATCGCGACCAACGTGATCTCGCCCATCCTGGTGCCGCTCAAGATCACGCTGATGTCAGGCTTCCTCGTGGCACTGCCTTATGTGCTGTACCAGACCTGGGCCTTCGTCGCGCCAGGCCTGTACACGCACGAGAAGCGCCTGGTGCTGCCGCTGGTGGTGTCGAGCACCATCCTCTTCTTCGTGGGTGTGGCGTTCTGCTACTTCCTGGTGCTGCCGGCCATGGCGCAGTTCATCCAGAATTTCGCGCCCACCAGCATCACCGCCGCGCCGGACATCGAGCAGTACTTCGGTTTCGTGCTCACGCTCTTCATCGTGTTCGGCCTCGCCTTCGAGGTACCGATCGTCGTGATCGTGCTAGCCCGGCTGGGCATCGTGTCGATCGAGCGTCTCAAAGGCTTTCGCGGCTATTTCATCGTGCTGGCGTTCATCGTCGCCGCGGTGGTCACGCCGCCCGACGTGATCTCGCAGTTGGCGCTCGCGATCCCGATGTGCATCCTGTACGAACTCGGGATCTGGGCCTCGGTGCTGTTCATCAGGCACACGAAGGCGCCGGAAGACAAGCCGGCAGAAGAGAAGACGACGACCTGAACGCCTCCCTGTGCGGCGCTCAGCGTTCGCGCGGTCGCCCTGAGCGGGGCCGCTGCGCCACCACCACCTTGAGTTCGAGCGTGCGGTCGCCGCGCTGCACCGACAGCGTGGCCGCCGCCTGCGGCTTGAGTTCTGCCACTGCCGCGAGCAGTTGCACCGTGTTGGCCACGGGTGTGTCAGCCACCTTCACCACCACGTCGCCCGGGCGCACGCCGCCCGCGGCGGCCGGGCCGTTCTGAAGCACACCGGTGATCAGCACGCCCTGCTTGATCGGCAGGTTGAAGGTCTCGGCGATCTCGGGCGTGAGGTCGCGTGGCTCCACGCCGATCCAGCCGCGGGTGACCTGGCCGTCGCGGATCAGGCCTTCCATCACCAGCCGCGCGGTGTTCGCGGGAATGGCGAAGCCGATGCCCATGCTGCCGCCCGAGCGCGAGTAGATCGCGGTGTTGATGCCCAGCAGGTTGCCCTGGGCGTCGACCAGCGCACCGCCCGAGTTGCCGGGGTTGATGGCCGCGTCGGTCTGGATGAAGTTCTCGAAGGTGTTGATGCCGAGCTGGTTGCGGCCGAGGGCGCTCACGATGCCGGAGGTGACGGTCTGGCCCACGCCGAAGGGGTTGCCGATCGCCAGCACCACATCGCCCACCTGGGCCGATTCGACGCTGCCGAAGGCGATGACGGGCAGCTTGTCGAGCGAGATCTTGAGCACCGCCACGTCGGTTTCGGGGTCGGTGCCGACGACCTTGGCGCGTGCCTGGCGGCCGTCGGAGAGTTGCACTTCGACGTCGTCGGCACCTTCGATCACATGGTTGTTGGTCAGCAGGTAGCCATCGGCCGAGACGATCACCCCCGAGCCGAGGCCGATCTGGGGTTGCTGCTGGCGCTGCGGCTGGTCGCCGAAGAAGAAGCGGAACCACGGGTCTTCGGTCTGCGGGTTGCGCTGCGGCGTCTTGCTGGCCGTGATGCTGACCACGGCCGGCGTGGCGCGCTTCGCCGCTGCCGCGTAGCTGGGAACGCTGCCTGCTGCGACTGCAGAGGCGGGCAGGGCCGGGGCCTGGAGGATGGAGACCGCGGCGGGAAGGCCGGAGACGGTGTCGCGGCGAATCCACTCGGGCTTGAGCGTCGCGATCACGAACCACAAGGCCACCGCCACGGTGACGGCTTGGGAGAAAATGAGCCACGTCCTGCGCATCAACCCGATCCTGAAATCTTCATGGCCTCACGCTCTGACATCGAGACGTACCTCGGCGCCTTGCTCGACGTGGGGAAGTTCCGGGATTATGGGCCGAACGGTTTGCAGATCGAGGGCAAGCCGGAGGTGAAGAAACTCGTCTCGGGTGTGACCGCGAGCCGCGCGCTCATTGAGGCCGCGATCGAGCAGCAGGCCGACGCCATCCTCGTGCACCACGGGCTCTTCTGGCGTGGACACGATGGCCGTCTCACCGGCTGGCTGAAGGCGCGGGTGGAGCTGCTGATGGCGCATGGCATCAACCTCTATGCCTATCACCTGCCACTCGATGCCCACCACGAGTACGGCAACAACGCGCAGCTCGGGGTCCAGCTCCATCTCGTGCCCGACGGACGCTTCGGCGAGCAGGACATCGGCTTCGTGGGTGCACCAGTGCAGCCCCTCACCACGGACGCCTTGAAGACCATGCTGACCCACCGGCTCGGCCGCGAGCCGGTGATGGTCGAGGGCCGTCCCGGGGTGACCTTGCAGCGCATCGCCTGGTGCACGGGCGGTGCGCAGGGCTACTTCGAGTCGGCCATCGCGGCCGGTGCCGAGGCATACATCACCGGCGAGATCTCCGAGCCGCAGGCCCACCTGGCGCGCGAGACGGGCGTCGCCTTCTTCGCCTGCGGCCACCATGCGACCGAACGCTACGGCGCTCCGGCACTCGGGGCGCACGTGGCCGAGAAGTTCGGCCTCGAGCACCAGTTCATCGAAATCGACAACCCGGCCTGACGTGAGCACCGCACCGCTGGTCATCACGATGGGGGATGCCTGCGGCATCGGGCCCGAGATCATCGCCAAGGCGTTTGCGGCCGGCGAGGCGCAGGGCGCGTTCGTCCTGGGCGATACCGCCGTGATGCGGCGTGCCGTGGCCCAACTGGGCCAAAGCATGGCCGTGGCGACGATCGAGCAGCCGGGCGATGCGGCTGCGTGCCCGCCTCGCTGCGTGCCGCTGCTGCAAGCGCGTGGGTTGCCGTCTGATCTGCAGGGCGCGGGCATCGGGCGCGTGGATGCGCGGGCCGGAGCGGCCGCCGCCGCGTGCATCGAACAGGCCGTGGCCCTGGTGCGTGCCGGGCAGGCGCGCGGCATCGTGACCGCACCCATCCACAAGGAAGCGCTGTCGGCGGCCGGTGTGGGCTTCCCGGGCCACACCGAGATGCTCCAGGCGCTGGCCGCCGACCCGGACGAAGCGATGCCGCCGGTGCGCATGATGCTGGCCAACGAGGAACTGCGCACCGTGCTCGTGACGATTCACATGTCGCTGCGCAAGGCGATCGATGCGGTGACCTTCGACGCGGTGCTCGAAACCCTGCGCATCACCGATCGCGCCATGCGCCGCTTTGGCATCGCGGCGCCACGCGTCGCCGTGGCAGGGCTCAATCCGCATGCGGGCGAGGGTGGGTTGTTCGGCGACGAAGAGCAGCAGATCATCGCGCCCGCGATTGCGGCAGCACGGGCCGAGGGCATCGACGCCACCGGCCCGTTCGCGCCCGACACCGTCTTCATGCGTGCGCGCCATGCCCCTGGGCATCCGGGTGAATTCGACGTGGTGGTGGCGATGACGCACGACCACGGGCTCATCCCGGTGAAGTACCTCGGCGTGGAGCAGGGCGTGAACGTGACGCTCGGCCTGCCCTTCGTGCGCACCAGCCCCGACCATGGCACCGCGTTCGACATTGCGGGCACCGGCCGCGCCGATGCGTCCAGCCTGATCGCCGCCCTGCGCATGGCGCGGCGGCTCTCGCCTTAGCTATTTGCTGTTGGCCGTGAGCGCGGCGAGCTGCTTGCGCGCGCGCGCGGTCGCCCGCTCGATCAGGTAGGAGCTTTCGAAGGCCTTGAAGCGCCCGGTCTCGCACATGCGCGAGAGCATGCGGGCCGTGAGCGACACCGTCTCGGTGTGGCGCTTGCCGCGGGTGAAGACGAAGAACGCTCGCCCCGGGCTCACATAGCTCAGGCGCACTTTCTGCCACTGGTCGTTGAGGTGCATGCGGTACGCGAAGCCGAGCTTCACGTGGTCCATCAGCTGCACGCCCTGGGTCGGCTCGGCCGGCTCCGCCGTGGTGTCGAGGTTGATGTCGAGCTGCGCCGCGAGGTCGAGGTTGAGGTCGACCGGCTGCGTGTCGGGGGAACTGTTGACCGGCTCCGGCTCCGGCTCGACCGCCGTCAGATCGATGTCGACTTCCTTCGACCAGTCGACCGCCGTCTCGTCGACGAGGCCGATCTGCTGGGCTTCGGTGTCGGAGAAATGCGGCTCGAGGGCCGCGACGGCCGAGGAGCTTGCGCCGGCGGTGCTCGAGATCGGCACGTCGCGCAGCAAGGCATCGGGCTCGGGCACCGGCGTGTTGAACACGCCCTCGACCTGCTTGGCGAGCAGGTTGTAGTCGAGCTCGGTGAGCGGTGGCGCTTTCAGCGAATCGGCATGCGCGGGCAGCAGCTTGCCGAAGAAGTCTTTCTGCGCCGCCTCGGGCCATCCGACGAGCTTCATGCCCTCGTTCAGGTCCTTCATCAGCGGCGGCAGCTGCATGAGGAACTTCTTGCGCAGCGCGGGCGAGCCCTTGGGCTGCACGCTCATCACGAGATCGCGGCCGGCGCGCTTCAGGCGCTGCACCGTCTCGGACTGGGCGCCTTCGCGGCGGGTGGCCAGCGCGATGGTCTGGCTCCACACCTGGGCCAGGAAGTCGCGCAGGTAGTCGGGCAGCGACAGCGGTCCGAGCGCAGTGCGCAGCTGCAGCATGTAGCGCTGCTGCACGCGCAGGTCGGATTCCTTGCTATCGAGCACGGAGACGGCCTTGGCGGTTTCCTCGACCTCGGCCTTGGCCTGCTGCGCAACGAAATTCTCGAGCGCTGTGAGCTTGCTCGAGTAGATCTCGATCTGGTCGAAGTCGCCCTGGACGATCTCCTGCACCAGCTCGCGCACCCGCGCCATGAACTGCTTGCCGGTGCCTTCGTCGAGGTCCTCGAAGGCCGCGGCCAGCGAAGCCATGCGGTTGACGAAACGCCGGACCGGGTGCTTGCGCGAGGAGAAGAAGCTGTTGTCTTGCAGGGCGACGCGCAACACCGGCAGCTGGAGGCGCGCGATCTGGCGCGCCATCTGCGGCGGCACGCGCGGGTCGGAGAGGATTTGGTCGAAGAGGCTGCCCACCACGTCGATCACCATGTGATCGAGGGCGCCGGTGGACGCCTGTCGCAGCTCGTCGCGGTGCGCGCGGATGAGGTTGGCGGCCATCAGGCCGGAGGCGAGATCGCCGTAGCCGCTGCCGCCGGTGACGGCGCCGCCCGCGGATCGTGCACTCCCGAAGCCGCTGGTGCCGCCCAGGCCGGAAGGAGATGTCGGTCCTCCCAGGTCTGCCGGTCGCGTGGCGAGGAAGGTCAGGCGGCGGATCAGCGCCATCATCTCCGCATCGGCCTGAACGCCCGGGTTGACAGCGCCCGATGGCCCTGAGCGGCCGCTCACGCCACCGCGACCCACACCGTCAGCCCCGCCGCGCGCCATGCCTGCGCCTGGTGGGGGCGCTGAGCCTGGGGTGGCTCGCCCGCCATAGGCACCAGGTTGGCCCGGCCCTCCGGCGAACCCCGCGCCTTGCCCGGCGCCGCCGGGGCCGCCGCTTCCCGCCAAGCCGGCGAGGCCCGGGCCGACGCCGGCACCACCCCCACGGCCTGTGGCAGGCCCGGATCGGCTGGGCGTGCCGGTGCTCGTGTCTTCGAAATGGGCGTGGGCACTTCCGCTGAAATGCCCACCGCCGGTCGACTGGTCGTGCTCGCGACGCAGCTTGTCGTAGCCGGAGATCACGTGGTCGCGGGCAATCTCGTTGCCCGGTCCTTCGACGCCGCGCACGGTGAGGCCGACCGGCTGGATCCCGCGGGCGCGGAAGTCTTTCAGGATGTCGGCGTAGCACTGCGGCATGACGCGAGACATGCCGATCGCCAACTCACGGGCCAGGATCTTGCGGCAGTCGCGGTCGTTGCTGACCGAGGTGATCGCCCGGTACATGGCTTCGCCCAGCACCTCGCCGCGCAGGGGGTTGCGTTCATGCTCTGCTCGGCCAATCCCCAGCAACTGGCCGGTATAGGAGGCGATCTCGCGCAACTCCCATTCGCAGCCGTGGCTGATGGCCTGGCCGATGCGGTCGGCGTGCATCTGCTCTTCGACTTCGCTGTCGTCGACGAGGCTCAGTGATTGCCAGTCGGTTTCGGCGAGGCTTCGGCCGGTTTCCCGGTTGGGGCTCAGCTCCCGCGTGACGCGTTTGGCGAGGGTGTCCGCGAACACGAGCACAAACGTGCTCATGTGTCGCCGCAAGTCGAGTTGGGTGTTGATCAGCGCATCGCGGTCGAAGATGCGGGTGGCGGCCGAGGCCAGCACGCCGAGATGGTCGCTCACGCGATCCGCGACCGTGGCCGTGGTCGTCTTGATGTGATGCATGGCTGCGTCGAACGCAGCCTGGGCGCGTGGGTCGGTCTGATTCATCTCGAACGGGGCCGTCGTCGGCCGGCCGGGACGCGCTCATGTCTCGCCTTTCTGAGCGCACGTCCTGCAAGTATGGGGCCAAACCGACGGTGGCCGCCACGGCGTTGCCCCTGGGCGACGGGCCTGGCCTGGAGCCGCGAATCGATCGCCCGAGGGGCGGCCTGCCTACTTCTTGAGCGCGTCGCGGATTTCGCGCAGCAGCACCACGTCTTCCGGCGTGGCGGCCGGCGCCGGCGGCGGGGCCTCCTTCTTGAGCCGGTTGATCTGCTTGACCATCATGAAGATGATGAAGGCGAGGATCACGAAATTGATCGCCACGGTGATGAAGTTGCCGTAGGCGAACAGCGGCACGCCGGCCTTGGTGAGCGCCTCGTAGGTCATCGGGCCCTTGAAGTCGGGCGGTGGCGCCGACAGCATGATGAAGTAGCTGGAGAAATCCAGCCCGCCGATGATCTTGCCGATGACGGGCATCACGAGGTCCTTGACGATCGAGTCGACGATCTTGCCGAAGGCCGCGCCGATGATGACGCCGACCGCCAGGTCGACGACATTGCCCTTGATCGCGAATTCCTTGAACTCCTTGGCGAATCCCATGGTTTCCTCCTGCAAACGGGTGCGGCGCAGTATTGCCCACGCCCGGGCGAAGTCAAGGCGCGTGCGGTCGCTGTGGCCTGGCCGCCGCGGGGCCCGATGTCGCGGTCGATGGGCTTGACACGTCCGCTAGAATCGTCGGTTGCCCCTGATTAGAAGTCATTCTTCTGCAAAGAAGACCGTAAGACCCGTATTGAGGACCTCCATGAGTGACCAGCAAGTCGATCAAGGCCGCCGCACCTGGGTTGCCATCGCCTGTGGTGCAGGCGCAGTCGGTGGCGTTGCCACCGCCGTGCCGTTCGTCAGCACCTTCCAACCGTCCGAGCGGGCCCGTGCGGCCGGTGCTGCTGTCGAAGTCGACATCAGCTCGCTGAAATCCGGCGAGAAGGTCACCGTCGAATGGCGTGGCAAGCCGGTGTGGATCATCAAGCGCACACCCGAGCAACTGGCCGCGCTGCCCAAGATCGACGCTCAGCTGGCCGACCCGAAGTCGGCCCGCAAGCCTGACGAGCTGACCCCCGAATACGCGCGCAACGAGCATCGCTCGATCAAGCCCGAGATCCTCGTCGCCGTGGGCATCTGCTCCCACCTCGGCTGCTCGCCGTCCGACAAGTTCCAGCCCGGCGCGCAGCCTTCGCTGCCCGATGACTGGGCCGGCGGTTTCCTCTGCCCGTGCCACGGCTCCACCTTCGACATGGCCGGCCGCGTGTTCAAGAACAAGCCCGCCCCTGACAACCTCGAAGTGCCTCCGCACATGTACCTGTCTGAGACCCGCCTGCTGATCGGCGAAGACAAGAAGGCCTGATCCCAGGCGCAGAGGCAATTCAGGAGAACAACATGGCCGAGTTCAAGCAAGTCAGCCCCAATGCCCCGATCGGCGAGAAGCTGATGACGTGGGTCGACAACCGTTTCCCCGCGAGCAAGCTCTACAAAGAGCACATGAGCGAGTACTACGCTCCGAAGAACTTCAACTTCTGGTACGTCTTCGGTTCGCTCGCGCTCCTGGTGCTGGTGATCCAGATCGTCACCGGCATCTTCCTCGTGATGCACTACAAGCCCGATGCGAACCTCGCGTTCGCCTCGGTCGAGTACATCATGCGCGACGTGCCCTGGGGCTGGCTGGTGCGCTACATGCACTCGACCGGCGCCAGCGCCTTCTTCATCGTGGTCTACCTGCACATGTTCCGCGGGATGATCTACGGCAGCTACCGGAAGCCGCGCGAGCTGGTGTGGATCTTCGGCTGCGCGATCTTCCTGTGCCTGATGGCCGAAGCCTTCATGGGCTACCTGCTGCCCTGGGGCCAGATGTCGTACTGGGGCGCACAGGTGATCGTGAACCTGTTCACCGCCGTGCCTTTCATCGGTCCGGACCTCGGCATCCTCATCCGCGGCGACTATGTCGTGAGCGACGCAACGCTGAACCGCTTCTTCAGCTTCCACGTGATCGCCGTGCCGCTGGTGCTGCTTGGCCTCGTCGTCGCGCACATCATTGCGCTGCACGAAGTGGGTTCCAACAATCCCGATGGCGTGGAGATCAAGGCCAAGAAGAATGCGGCGGGCATCCCGCTCGACGGCGTGCCCTTCCACCCGTACTACACGGTGCATGACATCTACGCGACGAGCATCTTCCTGTTCTTCTTCGCGGCGGTGGTGTTCTTCGCGCCGGAGTTCGGGGGCTACTTCCTCGAGTACAACAACTTCATCCCGGCCGATCCGCTGAAGACCCCGGCGCATATCGCCCCGGTCTGGTACTTCACGCCCTACTACTCGATGCTGCGGGCCACGACCGACCAGATGGTCTACGTGCTCGTCGCACTGGTCGGCCTGGGGGCCGTGCTGGCCATCGTGCGCGGTGGCTTCTCAGGCGTTGCCAAGCTGGTCATCGCGATCGGGGCACTCGTCGCGGCCGGTCTGCTGCTGACCTTCGAAGCCAAGTTTTGGGGTGTGGTCGTGATGGGCGGCGCCGTCATCATCATGTTTTTCCTGCCCTGGCTCGACCGCGCCGAAGCCAAGTCGATCCGCTACCGCCCGAGCTGGCACAAGGTGATGTACGGCATCTTCGTGGTCGTCTTCGCGGTGCTGGGCTACCTCGGCGTGCAGCCGCCATCGCCCATCGGTGAACGGGTGTCGCAGGTCGGCACGCTCTTCTACTTCGGCTTCTTCCTGCTCATGCCCTGGTGGAGCCGCATCGGCCAATCCAAGCCGGTGCCTGACCGCGTGACCTTCAGCGCCCACTGACGAGACGCAAGCCGGAATCACACACCATGAAGAAACTCCTCCTCATCCTGTTGGCGTCGTTCGGCTTCACCGCGGGCGCCGTGGCGGCCGAAGGTGGCATCGCCTGGGACCGTTTCCCCGTCGCCAAGACGACCGACGTGGCGTCGCTGCAAAACGGCGCCAAGCTCTTCGTCAACTACTGCCTGAACTGCCACTCGGCTTCGTTCATGCGCTACAACCGTCTGCGCGACATCGGCCTGTCGGAAGACCAGATCAAGAAGAACCTCATGTTCGCCACCGACAAGGTCGGCGACACCATGAAGACTTCGCTGGATCCGAAGCAGGCCAAGGAATGGTTTGGCGGCATGCCACCCGACCTCACCGTGATCGCACGCTCGCGCGCCGACATCGGCAAGGGCTCGGGTGCCGACTACCTCTACACCTACCTGCGCAGCTACTACCGCGACGACACCAAGGCCACCGGCTGGAACAACCTGGCTTTCCCGAGCGTGGGCATGCCCCACGTGCTGTGGGAACTGCAGGGCCAGCGTGCGCCGAAGTACGTCGAGGAAAAGGACCCGCACCACGAAGGCAAGACCGTGCACCGTTTCGTGGGCTACACCCAGCTCACCCCGGGCACGCTGAGCCAGAACGACTACGACGAAGCCGTGGGCGACCTCGTGGCCTTCCTCCAATGGATGGGCGAACCCGCCCAGCACGACCGCGTCAAGCTCGGTGTCTTCGTGCTGCTTTTCCTGGCCCTCTTCACGTTCATTGCCTGGCGTCTGAACGCCGCCTTCTGGAAAGACGTGAAATAAGCGAATGCGAGGCGGCCGGATGTCCCGGCCGCTGACCGTCTGCGGAGTGGAGCGCTGCCACCCTGGCCCGCCCACTCCGTTTGTGTTTTGCAAGACCTCTAGCTCAAAGGAGCCGCCATCATGATGGTGCTTTACTCCGGAACCACCTGCCCCTACTCGCACCGTTGCCGCTTCGTCCTGTTCGAGAAGGGCATGGACTTCGAGATCCGCGACGTCGACCTCTTCGCCAAGCCCGAAGACATCGCGTTGATGAACCCGTACAACGAGGTGCCCATCCTGGTGGAGCGCGACCTCATCCTGTACGAGTCGCACATCATCAACGAGTACATCGACGAGCGCTTCCCGCACCCGCAGCTGATGCCGGGTGACCCGGTGGCACGCGCGCGCGTGCGCCTGTTCCTGCTCAACTTCGAGAAGGAACTCTTCGCCCACGTCAACGTGCTCGAAGGCCGCAGCACCGGCGCCAAGCCCAACGACAAGCAGCTCGAGAAGGCCCGCTCGCAGATCCGCGACCGCCTCACGCAGCTGGCGCCGATCTTCCTGAAGAACAAGTTCATGCTGGGCGACGACTTCTCGATGCTCGATGTGGCCATCGCCCCGCTGCTGTGGCGCCTTGACTACTACGGCATCGACATGTCGAAGAACGCCGTGCCGCTGCTCAAGTACGCCGAGCGCATCTTCTCGCGCCCGGCCTACATCGAGGCGCTGACGCCTTCCGAAAAGGTGATGCGCAAGTAAGCGCATTCGCATGAGCCTGATCCCGACCACGCCTGGCAACGCGGGAACGTCCACCCGGCCGTACCTGATCCGGGCGTTGCACGACTGGTGCACCGACAACGGCTTCACGCCGTATCTGGCGGTGTACGTCGACGCCAGCGTGCAGGTGCCGATGGAGTACGTGAAGAACAACGAGATCGTGCTCAATGTCGGGTTCGAGGCCACCACCTCGCTTAAGCTCGGCAACGAGCTGATCGAGTTCAAGGCACGTTTCGGTGGCGCATCGCGCGACATCGCCGTGCCGGTGGACCACGTGATCGCCATCTATGCACGCGAGAACGGCCAGGGCATGGCCTTCCCGGTCCCCAGCGAGCCTGCCACGGTGACGTCCCCCGAGCCGGCGCTTGTCCCCGAGCGGCCGACGCAGCCCGGTGGTTTGCGTCTCGCCACGGGGGATGCTCTGCCGACGACGGAAGCAGCATCCAGCAAGCCCACCGATGACGGCGAGCCTCCCGAGCCGCCCACCGGCGGAAGGCCCGCACTCAAGCGCATCAAGTAACCGTCGTAACGGGCGCAAGTCCTAGAATCGCCACGCGTTTCGCGTTTGCCCTTGTAGCTCAGCTGGTAGAGCAGCGGTTTTGTAAACCGAAGGTCACGGGTTCGAATCCTGTCGGGGGCACCACCTCTTTCGAGTTCTTCTCAGAGGGACTGATACGTCTCGTATCAGCTCGGCGTTTGGCTGGCCCTACGCCGATTGAACCTTGATCCTGATTGAAGTAACCTGCCATCCCCGCTGCTTGAGTGCATCCTCGAGCCGAGGTTGAAGCTGGCGCAGCTTGGCTGCCACGGCGGCGTTCGCCGCCAGCAACGACCACCCGTCGCCATCCACGGGTCCGGGTTTCACATGAGCGGCCAGAGCCGCCGGCAAGACAGGGCGCACAGCGTCGAAGCGGTCGTTCGATTCCCGCATCAGCTGTTGCAGGCGCGCAAGAGGGGGGCTCGAGGCCATGGCTTCCTGCATGCGCATGGCGTTGGGGGTGACCGGGGGTTGCTTCGGGTTCACCGCAAGGAGTTTAGCGATGCAGATCATGATCACCCACGGAAGCATGGCGCGCACGCGCGTCCTGCACTTCAACCGGCTGCAGCTGATCGCCCTCGCAATCGGATTCCTGATCGGGATCCTCGCCTTGTCGGGCACCATCTACCACGTCATCTTCCTCAAGGCCGCCCGCGAGGGCTGGCCGGTGGTGAGCCAGATCGTGCGCCTCGTCGTGCGCGACGAGTTCGCCCAGCGCGACCGCTTCATGCGCGAGAACCTCGATGCGATGGCACAGAAGGTGGGCGAGATGCAGGCCAAGCTCATCAAGCTCGAAGCCATCGGCGAGCGGGTCTCGGGCCTGGCCGGTGTGAAACCTGACGAACTCAAGCAGATCGCGCCGGCCCTTCGACGCGGTGGCCAGGGCGGCCCGTTCGTGCCGGCCCGCAAGCCGTCGCTGGAGCAGCTCAACGGCATGATGGACTCGCTCGACGAGTCGGCCGAACAGAGCGCCGACCTTTTCACGATGATCGAGTCGCGCCTGTTCGAAAAGCGCCTCGAAGCGCTGATGGTGCCCAACAGCCCGCCGGTCAACGGTGTCGTGGGCTCCGGCTTCGGCTTCCGCTCCGATCCGTTCTCGGGCCGGCCGGCGCTGCACACCGGCCTGGATTTCCCCGCCGACGTGGGTACGCCCATCATGGCTGCCGCTGGGGGCGTGGTGCGCTCGACCGACTTCCACCCGGCCTACGGCAACCTGCTCGAGATCGACCACGGCAACGGCCTGGCGACCCGCTACGCCCACACCTCCAAGATCCTCGTGAAGCCGGGCGACCTGGTCAAACGCGGCCAGGTCGTGGCGCAAGTCGGCACCACCGGGCGGTCGACCGGGCCGCATCTGCACTTCGAAGTGAGCGTGGAAGGCGTGCTGCAAAACCCGGCGAAGTTCCTCTCCGGCAAGGCCCCCGCCGCCTTGCCGCGCACCACGGCCGCTACGGCCCCTGCCGCAGCGCAGTCACCCCGCTGACCCACCCGGCGCCGCCAGACCCGCGGTGTAAGATTCGCGGCTTTTCCCGCGCCGCGCGGGCTCTGCGCGCGCGTGCGTCCGGGCCTCGCAATCCCTCGCTCCAATCCCCTGACGCTGCATGTTGCCCAAAGTCCTGACTTCGATATTCGGTAGCCGCAACGACCGCCTGCTCAAGCAGTACCGGGTAGTGGTGCAGCAGATCAATGCGCTGGAGACACAGTTCGAGAAACTCGACGACGCGGCGCTGAAGGCCAAGACCGACGAATTCCGCGCCCGCTCTGCTGCAGGCGAGTCGCTCGACAAGCTTCTGCCCGAGGCCTTTGCCGTGGTGCGCGAAGGCAGCAAGCGCGTGCTGAAGATGCGTCACTTCGACGTGCAGCTCATCGGCGGCATGGCGCTGCACAACGGCAAGATCGCCGAAATGCGCACCGGCGAAGGCAAGACGCTGATGGCCACCTTGCCCGTCTACCTGAACGCGATCACCGGCAAGGGTGTTCACGTGGTGACGGTCAACGATTACCTCGCGCGCCGCGACGCCGAATGGATGGGCCGCCTCTACACCTTCCTCGGCCTCACCGTCGGCGTGAACATGCCGCAGATGCCACGCGAGGAGAAGCAGGCCGCCTACGCCGCCGACGTCACCTATGGCACCAACAACGAATACGGCTTCGACTACCTGCGCGACAACATGGTCCACGAGACCGCCGATCGCGTTCAGCGGGGCCTCAGCTACGCCATCGTCGACGAGGTCGACTCCATCCTGATCGACGAGGCCCGCACGCCGCTCATCATCAGCGGCCAGGCCGAAGACCACACCGAGCTCTACGTGCGCATCAACGCCGTGGTGCCCAGGCTCAAGAAGCAGATCGGCGAAGCCGACCCGCGCACTGGCGAAGGTGTGATCGAGCCGGGTGACTTCACGGTCGACGAAAAGTCGCACCAGGTCTTCCTGACCGAAGAAGGCCACGAGAACGCCGAGCGTGTGCTGGCCGAGGCAGGCCTGCTGGTCGAAGGCGCGAGCCTCTACGACCCGCAGAACATCACGCTGATGCACCACGTGTACGCCGCGCTGCGGGCCAAGCACCTCTATCACCGCGACCAGCACTACGTGGTGCAAGACGGTGAAGTGATCATCGTCGACGAGTTCACCGGCCGCCTGATGACGGGCCGCCGCTGGTCCGATGGTCTCCACCAGGCCGTCGAGGCCAAGGAAGGCGTGCAGATCCAGAGCGAGAACCAGACACTCGCCTCGATCACCTTCCAGAACTACTTCCGCATGTACGGCAAGCTGTCGGGCATGACCGGCACGGCCGACACCGAAGCCTACGAATTCCAGGAGATCTACGGCCTCGAGACCGTGGTGATCCCGCCCAACAAGCCGACCGCCCGCAAGGACGAACTCGACCTCGTCTACAAGACGAACAAGGAGAAGTTCAACGCGGTGATCGACGACATCCGCAGCTGCCACGAGCGTGGCCAGCCGGTGCTGGTGGGCACGACCTCGATCGAGAACTCCGAACTGATCTCCGAGAAGCTCAAGGCCGCCAAGCTCCCGCACCAGGTGCTCAACGCCAAGCAGCACGCCAAGGAAGCCGAGATCGTGGCCCAGGCCGGCCGCCCGGGCGTGATCACCATTGCGACGAACATGGCCGGCCGCGGCACCGACATCGTGCTCGGTGGCAACGTCGAGAAGCAGGTGCAGCTGATCGAGGCCGACGAGTCCATTCCCGAGGCCGACAAGGCCGCGCGCATCAAGCAGCTGCACGACGAATGGCAGGGCCTGCACGAGAAGGTGAAGGCCGCCGGCGGCCTGCGCATCATCGCCACGGAGCGACACGAATCCCGCCGCATCGACAACCAGCTGCGCGGCCGCTCCGGCCGCCAGGGCGACCCGGGTTCGTCACGCTTCTATCTGTCGCTCGAAGACCCGCTGATGCGCATCTTCGCGGGCGACCGCGTGCGCGCCATCATGGACCGCCTGAAGATGCCCGAGGGCGAGGCCATCGAAGCCGGCATCGTCACCCGCAGCATCGAAGGCGCGCAGCGCAAGGTCGAGGCCCGCAACTTCGACATGCGCAAGCAGCTACTGGAGTACGACGACGTCTCCAACGACCAGCGCAAGGTGATCTACCAGCAGCGCAACGAGATCCTCGAAGCGGCCGACCTCACCGCGCAGATCACGAGCCTGCGCGAAAGCACCCTGACCGATGTGGTGCACACCTACGTGCCGCCCGAGAGCGTGGAAGAACAGTGGGACCTCGATAGCCTCGAGAAGACGCTGCGCGAGGAATGGCAGCTGGAACTCGCACTCAAGGCGCACGTCGAGAAGAGTGCGGCCGTGTCGGCGGAAGACATCGTCGAAATGGTGGTGAAGGCCGGCAACGAGGCCTTCCAGGAAAAGCTCGACCGCGTGGGCACCGAGCAGTTCATGCCCTTCGAACGCATGATCCTGCTGCAGTCGATCGACCAGCACTGGCGCGAGCACCTCGCCGCGCTCGACTACCTGCGCCAGGGCATCCACCTGCGCGGCTATGCGCAGAAGAACCCGAAGCAGGAATACAAGCGCGAGGCGTTCGAACTCTTCAGCCAGCTGCTCGACGTGGTGAAGATGGACGTGACGCGCGTGCTGATGACCGTGCGCATCCAGACGCAGGAGCAGGTGGCGGAAGCCGCCGAAGCCATCGAGCAACGCGCCGAGGCCATCTCCAACGTGACCTACACGCACCCGAACGAAGACGGTAGCGTGTCGCAGGAAACCGATGCCGCGCAGGCCGTGGCGGACCAGTACCTCGGCAAGGTGGGCCGCAACGACCCCTGCCCGTGCGGCAGCGGCAAGAAATACAAGCAATGCCACGGGAAACTCGCCTGAGTTTCTCGGCCCCTCGATCAGGAGCCTTCCATGCCTGTGAACCTGAACGCGCCTGACCCCAAGGCGCTTTTCCCCGTTTCCGGCGTCAAGCTGGGCATCGCGATGGCGGGTGTGCGCAAGGCGAATCGCCGCGACCTGACCGTCATCACGCTGGCCGAAGGCTCCCAGGCGGCGGGTGTGTTCACCACCAACCGCTATTGCGCAGCCCCTGTGCAGCTGTGCCGCCAGCACCTGGCGGGCGGCTCGGCGGTGCAGGCGATGGTCATCAACACCGGCAACGCCAACGCCGGCACCGGCGAAGACGGCCTGGCCCGCGCGCGCGCCACCTGCGTGGCACTGGCGAAGCAGCTGAAGCTCGTGCCCGAGCAGGTGCTGCCGTTCTCCACCGGCGTGATCATGGAGCCGCTGCCGGTCGACCGCATCGAGGCCGGGCTGCCCGCCGCCATCGCCGACCTGAAGGAAGACAACTGGGCGACCGCAGCCGAAGGCATCATGACCACCGACACGCTGCCCAAGGCCGCGTCGCGCCGCGTCACGATCGGCGGCAAGACGGTCACCATCACCGGCATCAGCAAGGGCGCCGGCATGATCCGGCCCAACATGGCGACGATGTTGAGCTTCCTCGCCACCGACGCGGCCATCGCGCCAGGGCTGATGCAGGGCCTCACGCAACAGGCCGCCGACCGTTCGTTCAACCGCATCACGATCGACGGCGACACCTCCACCAACGATTCGTTCGTGGTCGTCGCCACGGGTGCGGCGGGCAACGCGCCCATCACCCAGCTCGACAGCGGCGACGGTGCGCTCCTGCGCGACGCCGTGTTCGCCGTGGCCACCGAGCTGGCGCAGGCCATCGTGCGCGACGGCGAGGGCGCCACCAAGTTCATCACCGTGCAGGTCGACGGTGGCAAGACCGAGGCCGAGTGCAAGCAGGTGGCCTACGCCATCGCGCATTCGCCGCTGGTCAAGACCGCCTTCTTCGCGAGCGACCCCAACCTCGGCCGCATCCTCGCGGCCGTGGGCTACGCCGGCATCGCCGACCTCGACCAGTCGCGCATCGAACTCTTCCTCGACGACGTGCACGTGGTGACGAGTGGCGGGCGCAAGCCGAGCTACCAGGAAGCCGACGGCGCGCGTGTGATGAAGCAGGCCGAGATCACCGTGAGGGTCGACCTGAAGCGCGGCGGGGCACAGGCCACGGTGTGGACCTGCGACCTCAGCTACGACTACGTCAAGATCAACGCCGACTACCGCAGCTGAGCGGCGTGCGCTGCGGTCTCAGGCCGCGGGTGGCAGCGTGAAGCGGAAGGTCGCGCCGCGGTTCTTCGCGGCCTCGGCCCACAGCTCTCCGCCGTGCTTGCGGACGGCCCGCTGCACGATCGCGAGGCCGACTCCAGTGCCGGGGAAGTCCGCCTCGGTGTGCATGCGGCGGAAGGGCTCGAAGAGCCGCTGCGCATAGGCCATGTCGAACCCCGCGCCGTTGTCGCGCACGCAGTAGGCCAGCCGGCCGTCGGCTTGCGGTTCGGCGAAGAACTCGATCACCGCGTCGTCGCGTTTGCCGGTGTATTTCCAGGCGTTCGACAACAGATTCTCGAGGATCAGCCGCAGCAGCCCGGCGTCGGCTTCGGCCACGAGCGATTCGTCGACGACGGTGCGCACCTGTCGCGCGGGCGCCGTGTCGCGCAGGCTGGCCAGGACCTTGCCCGCCATGGTGCCGATCGACACCGGCCGCTTGCGCACTTCCGCACGCGTGAGTTTCGACAGGCTCAGCATGTCGTCGATCAGCGTGTTCATGCGGCGTGCCGACTGGCGGATGTGCTGGAGGAAGGTGAGGGCTTCGCCTTCGAGCGGCGGGCTCACCTGGGACAGCAGGTCGCTGTAGCCCATCATGGCGCGCAAGGGGGCACGCAGGTCGTGGGAGACCGAGAACGAGAACGCCTCGAGTTCGCGGTTGGCATCTTCCAGCTCCGCCGTGCGCCGCTGCACGCGTGTTTCCAGGCCCTGCAGCAGCGCCACGTTCTCGAAGGCCAGCGAGGTCGAATCGGCCAGCGCCTGGATCAGCTCCACCTCGTCGGGGGTCGCTTCGTGGGCCGTGGCCCAGTAGTTGCCGATCGCGCCGATCGGCGCCTCGCCGCGGATGGGCACCATCACCAGGCTCTTCACGAAGGTGGGCCGGTAGGCGTCGTGCGGAATGCGCGGGTCGACGTAGATGTCGGGAATGACGGCCGCCTCCCGGTTGAGCATCGCCCAGCCGCTGATGCAGGTCTCCATCGGGAACTTGAGGCCCTTCCACATCGGCGCGATCGCGTCTTCGTCGACGTAGTGGCACAGGTCGCCATCGCGCAGCACGAAGGTGGCGCCATCGGCCTGGTTGATCTGGCGTGCGGCGTGGCGCACGATCTCGACGATGCCCTCGACACTGCGGGCCAGCGACAGCTGCTTCACCGCATCGACGAGCACCGCACGCGCACGCGTGAGCCAGGTCAGCCGCTCGCTCTCGCGCGAGTTGCGGATGCGCTGCAGCGCTGAAGGCATGCGCCACAGCTGCGTCTTGGGCACGTAGTCGGTGGCGCCCGAGACCAGGCAGTGCTCGGCCCAGTGCGGGTCGGTGTTGCCGCTCACGAAGACGAAGGGCATGCCGGGCCGCTGCGCGCGCGCCTCCTGAAGGGCTTGCAGGCCGTCGATGCCGGGCACGCGGTTGTCGGAGAGGATGGCGTCGAAGCGTGTGCGCTTCATCGCGTCGTGAAAGGCCTCGGCCGAGTCGACGGTGGTCCAGACGGTGCTGGCTTCATGCCGGGCGACTTCGCGGTGAACGAGGTCGGCGTCCAGGGCATCGTCCTCGAGGTGCAGGATGTGCATGTGAGGGTTCCTTGGCGACCCGGGTGTTCAGCACGCGGGGGCCGGGCATCTTAACGAGGGGCTTTCGGATGGCGAGCGGCCCGCTGCCGAATCCCTAGTCTGTCGCAGGTCTTCGCCAGCATGCACATTCCCTTGTCGGCAACGTGTGACGCTTGCCACACGCACACACCAGAAAAACGAGGAGACGTTCGATGCTGAAGAGGCTGGGCAGGCTGTGGAGACACCGGCAGCGCTGGCTCGCCCTGCCGCCGCACGACCTGCTGCGCGATGCCGCGTATCGGCGCCTGTGGAGTTCGATCCTCATCAGCTCGTTCGGCGGACAGGTCACGATGCTGGCCTTGCCGCTCACGGCGGCGGTGCTGCTGCACGCCTCGCCGATGCAGATGGGCCTGCTCACGGCGACGGAGATCGTGCCCTTCGTGCTCTTTTCGCTGCCGGCTGGCGTGTGGCTCGATCGCGTGCGCAAGCTGCCGGTCTATGCCTTCGGCGAGTGCCTGCTAGCGCTGGTGGTGGCCAGCGTCACGCTGGCGTGGTGGCTCGATTGGCTGACGATGACCTGGCTGTATGTCGTCGGCTTCATCATCGGCTCGGTGTACACGGTGGCGGGCTCGGCCGCGCAGATCGTGCTCACGCAGGTGGTCACGCGCGATCGCCTCGTGGAAGCGCATGCGAAGAACGCGCTCGCCACCTCGGGCGCCGAGGTCGCCGGCCCAGGCGTGGCCGGGGCGCTCATCAAGCTCGTCGGGGCGCCGCTCGCCCTGCTGGCCGATGCGGTGCTGCTGGTGCTGTCGGCGTTGATCCTGCGCGGCATCGAAATCAAGGAAGACCGCCGCTCGCTGCAGGACGCCGATTTCTGGCGTGACCTCAAGACCGGCGTGCGCTTCGTGCTGGGCACGCCGCTGCTGGTGTCGCTGGCGGTCGCGATGGGCCTGTGGCAGATGTGCCATCACGCGGCCATCGTGGTGCAGATCCTGGTGGCCACGCGCACGCTCGGCTTGAGCGAACAGCAGGTCGGGCTGAGCTATGTGGGCATGGGCGCAGGCACCATCGTCGCGAGCGTGTTGGGCAACCGCATCAGCCGGCGTGTGGGCCCGGGGCCGAGTCTCCTGATCGGCTTTGCGGTGTGCGGCGCCGGCTGGTTGCTGCTCGCGGTCGCACCGGCCAACCGCTGGGGTGTGGCGGCTTTTGCGGCGATGCTGGTGCTCTTCAGCGCGGGCGCGGTGCTGGTTTTCATCAACTTCCTTGCGATGCGCCAGGCGGTGACGCCTGAGCCGCTGCTCGGACGCATGACGAGTGCGATGCGCTGGTTCACGCTGATGCCCGCGGGGCCGGGCGCATTGCTGGGCGGCTACCTCGGGCAGACCGTCGGCCTGCAGGCGGCGATGGCCTTTGCCGGCGTGACGGCCGTGCTGCTCGCGCTGCTGGCGTGGCGCTTCTCGGCGATTGCGCAGGTGAAGGCGCTGCCCAAGCCGGAGCCGGTAGACGACTGGATCGGTGCCGAGGCCAGCGTGTCGCCGGCCTCGGTGTTCGATCGCGCCTGACGGTCGTCAGGGGATGTTGGTCGTGAGGCGCACCAGCGAGTTGGCCGTGCCGGGGTGGGCCAGGTAGAAGTCCGTCACGAACCCGGGCGTCGACATGAGCGCCGCCGAAGCGGTGAGCACGGTGGGCCGGCCGCTGAAGCCCCAGCCGCTGACGTAGAGGCTGAAGATGTCGGCGCTGCTGTGTGACAGGGTGCCGAGCGCCGTGGTGGTGCCGGACTGAAGGTCGTACGACCTGATCGTGCCATTGGTGCAGTGGCCTGCGCTGGGCACATCGCACCACATCACTGTGTCGAGGGTCCCGACGGACACGCTCGGCACCGTCGGGTTGCTCACCGGCATCGGGTAGCCGCTGTTGAGGATGGTGATCAGGCGGTCGTTGCTGCCGTCGATGCCGATGCGGCGTATCACCCTCGAACTGCCGAGGGTGCTGTACACCACCTCGTTGCCGTGCACGCCGACCACGTACTTCTGCCCGAAGGCGGGTGCCAGCGCCAGCGGCGTGCCGCCCAGCTTGGGCACGGCGAACACCTGGCCGCTGCTGGTGTCGGTGCTTTGCTGAACGACAAGGTGGCCGGCAGTCAGGCCCCGCAGGGTCACGCTGCTGCCATCGGTGTTGGCCATCGTGGCGAGTGTGCTTACCGTGCCGGCTGCGTCGAGGCGCCGCAGCAGGAACCCGCTGACGCAATACATGGCGGCGTCATCGCTCAGACACTCGGCGTTGCCATCGATGTCGACGGTGATGGAGAAGGGCATGGAAAGCGATGACAGTGTGGCCGAACTGGCCGACCAGTCGAGGCGGACCACGCTGCTGCCCGATTTCGCATAGGCGCTCGTGGTGAGTGGGCCGCCCGGCCGGAAGGAGAGCAGTTCAAGCGGCAGTCGCCCGGTGCCCCCGACCACGTCGCTCACGTGGGTGAGGGTCGGGCTGTAGAGCGCAAGCTTCGATGGGACCGCGCGGGTGTCGTAGGCGATGAAGCCGAGCAGCGCAGCACTGGCCGGATCGGGCAACGCGCTCGTGATGCGCACGCCATCGGGCAGCGAGGTCGGGAGATCGGTGGCCGGCGTACCTCGGCGCACGAACACCTTGCGGTTGTCGGGCCCCGGGAAGCAGCTGCCGTCGGCGCCGGAGGTGGTGACCTCGACCCAGCCGTCGTCGCCAGTGCTATAGGAGAAGGGGTGCCAGTCGTCGACGGAGCACGCGTCGGCCACCGAGGAGATCTGGCGCGGCTGGTTGCTCTGGTTCTTGCGAAGGCTGACCTGGAACAAGCGCCCGTTGCGCACGTAGTACACCGCGGTGCTGCTGCCAAGCGTGATGCGGCGGCCAGTGGTGTCGAAGGTGAGGTGCGACACCTCCAGGTGCTGGTCGACGAGCGTCGAGAGCCGCAAGGGCGTGGGCTGTGCCGGGTCCACCACCACCAGGGTTTCGGTGGGGCCGTTGAAGCCGAAGCCAGCGACCAGCAGCTCTTCCTGCGCAGGCGGCGGGGGCGGCGGAGGCGTCGGTGTGCTGGGGGCGCTGCTTGCGCCGCTGTCACCGCCACCACCGCAGGCGCTGACAAACAGCACAGCACCGCACAACGCCCAGACGCGGGCGCGAGACTTGTTCATGGGATCCTCCCTCTGTTGATCGATACCGGCTTCTTCGAGCCGGCCCGCCGATTCTAGAAAGGCGGGAAACGGTCCACCGCGTCGGTGATCACGCCGTCGATGCCGGCATCGAGAAGGCGCTGTGCATCGTCGGATTCATTGACCGTGTAGCTCAGCACGCGCAACCCTCGCCCATGCGCCTGCGCGATCACGTCGGCATCGAGCACGCGGTGGTTGGCCACGATGGCCACGCAGTCGAGGCCGAGCGCTTCGGCGAGCCAGCCGTCGCGCAGGCTGTCGAGCAGCAGGGCACGCGGCAGCTCGGGGCGTGCCGCGCGCGCGGCGGCCAGGGCGTCCGGTTGGAAGGAACTCAGCAGCGGCTTCACCGTTTCACCGGCCCACCGCGCAGCGGCGTGTTCGGCCACCACCCGCCCGGTGGCTTCGTTGTGGCCCGGGGTCGGTTTGATCTCGATGTTGAGCGCGAAGCGGTTGCGGATGCAGTACGTGGCGATGGCGTCGAGCGTTGGCAAAGGCTCGCCGGCAAAGGCGCGGCTGTGCCAGCCGCCCGCATCGAGGCGCGACAGCTCCGACCAGCTGCGATCGGCCGCCACGCCTTCTTCGGGTGTGGTGCGCTGCAGGGTCGCGTCGTGCAGCAGGAAGGGCACGCCATCGGCAGAGAGCTTCACGTCGCACTCGAAGGCGCGGTAGCCGTGCGAGGCGCCGAGCCGGAAGGCGGCGAGCGTGTTCTCCGGGGCGAGCTTGCCTGCGCCGCGGTGGGCGATCCACTTCGGATAGGGCCAGTCGTTCATGCCGCGTCCACCCGCTGCTGCGTGGCCGGGTCGAACCAGTGCACCTGCGAAGGCGGCACGTGCAGCGACACGGTGCTGCCGGTCTCAGGTGCGACCGCCGTGCCCTCCAGCCGCAGCGTGAACGGGTGATGGCCCAGCAGGCCGTGCACCAGCCGCTCGGCGCCGAGCATCTCGACCAGCTCCACCTTGAGCGGCCAGCCACTCGTGGCGGCGCTCGCGTGTTCGGGCCGCAGGCCGAGGATCAATTCGCCTTGGCGTGGTGCCGGGGCCGGCAGTGGCAGGCTCAGCCCGTCGAGCAGGAAGCTCTGCCCTTCCACCCGGCCGGGAATCAGGTTCATCGGCGGCGAGCCGATGAAGCCTGCGACGAAGGTGGTGGCCGGGCGTGCGTACACCTCTTCAGGGGTGCCGAACTGTTCCATGCGGCCGGCATTCATCACCATCATGCGCTGCGCGAGCGTCATCGCCTCGACCTGGTCGTGCGTGACGAAGAGCGAGGTCACGCCGAGGTCCGCATGCAGCTTGCGGATCTCGATGCGCGTCTGCGAGCGCAGCTTGGCGTCGAGGTTGGACAAGGGCTCGTCGAAGAGAAACACCTGCGGCTGCCGCACGATGGCGCGGCCCATCGCCACACGCTGGCGCTGCCCGCCCGACAGCTCGCGCGGCTTGCGCGCGAGAAACGGCGCGAGCTGCAGGATGGCGGCGGCCTTGTCGACACGTGTCTTGATCTCGTCCTTCGGCACTTTGGCGATCTTGAGGCCGTAGGCCATGTTCTCGAACACGGTCATGTGCGGGTAGAGCGCGTAGTTCTGGAACACCATCGCGATGTCGCGCTCCGACGGCTCGACGTCGTTGACCACGCGCCCGCCGATGGAGATCTCGCCGCCGGAGATTTCTTCCAGGCCCGCGACCATGCGCAGCAGCGTGCTCTTGCCGCAACCCGAGGGCCCGACGATGACGATGAACTCGCCATCGGCGATCTCGGCGTCGACGCCGTGGATGACCTGGTTGGCCTTCGGCCCCTTGCCGTACTGCTTGATGACCTTGCGGAGTGAGATGGCGCCCATGTTTTATTTCTCGGTATCGACCAGGCCCTTGACGAACCAGCGTTGCATCAGCAGCACCACCACCGCGGGCGGCAGCATCGCGAGGATGGCGGTGGCCATGACGATGTTCCAGTCGGTGGCGGCGTCGCCGCCGCTGATCATGCGTTTGATGCCGATCACCACCGGGTACATGCTTTCATCGGTGGTCACGAGCAGCGGCCAGAGGTACTGGTTCCAGCCGTAGATGAACTGGATGACGAACAGTGCGGCGCAGCTGGTGGCCGAGAGCGGCACCAGCACGTCGAGGAAGAAGCGCATCGGGCCGGCACCGTCGATGCGGGCCGCTTCGGCGAGCTCGTCGGGCACGGTGAGGAAGAACTGCCGGAAGAGGAAAGTGGCGGTGGCCGAGGCGATCAGCGGTACGGTGAGCCCGGCGTAGGTGTTCAGCATGCCGAAGTCGGACACCACCTGGTAAGTGGGCCCGATGCGCACCTCCACCGGCAGCATCAGCGTGACGAAGATGGCCCAGAACACGGCCATGCGGAACGGGAAGCGGAAGTAGACGATGGCAAACGCCGACAGCAGCGAGATCGCGATCTTGCCGAGGGCGATCACGAGTGCCGTGACGAGGCTGATGAACATCATGCGGCCAACCGGCGCGTTCGATGCCGCGCCCATGCCGGTGCCCTTGAGCGCGGCCACGTAGTTCTCGACCAGGTGCGAGCCCGGCACGAGCGACATCGGGGCTTGCAGGATTTCGTTGGCCGTCTGCGTGGACGCCACGAAGGTCACATAGAGCGGGAAGGCGACGATGAGCACGCCAAGGATGAGCACGACGTGGGCAAGGATGCCGAGGGTGGGTCTGCGTTCCACCATCTCAGTAGCTCACTTTCTTTTCCACGAACCTGAACTGAATGACGGTGAGCGCGATGACGATGCCCATCAGCACCACCGACTGTGCCGCCGAGCCCCCGAGGTCCAGCGCCTTGAAGCCGTCGTAGTAGACCTTGTAGACGAGGATGGCGGTGTCCTTGCCCGGGCCGCCTTGCGTGGCCGCGTCGACGATGGCGAAGGTGTCGAAGAAGGCATACACCACGTTGATCACGAAGAGGAAGAAGGTGGTGGGCGAGAGCAGCGGGAACTGGATGGTCCAGAAGCGCCTCCACGGGCGCGCGCCGTCGATGGCGGCGGCTTCGATCAGCGAGCGCGGAATGCTTTGCAGGCCCGCGAGGAAGAAGAGGAAGTTGTACGAGATCTGCTTCCACACCGCGGCCAGCACGATCAGTGTCATCGCATGTTCGCTGTTGAGCAGGTGGTTCCAGTCGATGCCGAAGGCCCGCAATGCATACGACACGATGCCGATGGAGGGCGCGAACATGAAGAGCCACAACACGCCCGCCACCGCCGGCGCCACCGCATAGGGCCAGATCAGCAGCGTGCGGTAGACGAGCGCGCCGCGCACCACCCGGTCGGCAAACACCGCGAGCAGCAGAGACAGGCTCAGGCCGAGCCCCGCGACCAGCACCGAGAAGACGGCGGTGGTCTTGAAGCTCGCGACGTAGGTGTCGTCGGCAAAGAGGCGCTGGAAGTTTTCGAGCCCCACCCACTCGGTGGACGTGCCGAAGGCGTCCGACTGCTGGAACGACTGCAGCAGTGCCTGCGCCGCCGGCCAGAAGAAGAAGGCACCGATCACGGCCGCCTGGGGTGCGACGAGCACCCAGGGCAGCCAGGCGGAGCGAAAGACGACTCGCTTTTCGGAGGCCACGGTGGCTTATTTGTTGGCCTTCTCGAAGCGCTCCAGCAGCTCGTTGCCGCGTTTCACGATGCTGTCGAGCGCTTCCTTGGCGCCCTTCTTGCCGGACCAGACCTGCTCCAGCTCTTCATCCACCACCGAGCGGATCTGCACCATGTTGCCCAGGCGCACACCGCGCGACTTGTCGGTGGTCTTGCGGATCATCTGGTTGACCGCGGTGTCGGTGCCCGGGTTCTGCTTGTAGAAACCCGACTTCTCGGTGAGCTGGAAGGCGGCCATCGTGACCGGCAGGTAGCCGGTGCGCTGGTGGCTCTTGGCTTGCACCTCGGGGTCGCTCAGGTAGTTGAAGAAGGCGGCCACGCCCTTGTACTCGGCCGGCTTCTTGCCCGACATCACCCACAGCGAGGCGCCGCCGATCACGGTGTTTTGCGGTGCCCCGGGCACGTCGGGGTAGTAGGGCAGGGGCGCGATGCCGAAGTCGAACTTGGCGGTCTTCTTGATGGTCGCGTAGGTGGACGACGAGGCGGTGGCCATCGCGCATTCACCCGAGTAGAAGGGCGCATCGCCGAGGTTGTTGCGGCCGCGGTAGATGAAGAGACCCTGCTTGGCCATGTTGGCGAGGTTCTCGATGTGGCGTACGTGCAGCGGGCTGTTGACCTGCAAACGCGCGCTGTTGCCGCCAAAGCCGTTGTTCTGGCTGGCGAAGAGCGTGTTGTGCCAGGTCGAGAAGCTTTCGAGTTGCGTCCAGCCCTGCCAGCTGGTGGTGAAGGGGCAGGTGACGCCCGAGGCCTTCAGCTTGGCCGCGGCCGACACGAGCTCGGGCCAGGTGGCGGGCGGCTTGTTGGGGTCGAGGCCGGCCTTGCGGAAGGCGTCCTTGTTGTAGTTGAGCACGGTGGTGGAGCTGTTGAGCGGGTAGCTCAGCATCTGGCCGTTGGGTGCGGTGTAGTAACCCACCACGGCGGAGATATAGCCCTTCGGGTCGAACTTGTAGCCGGCATCGGCCAGCACCTTGCCGGCCGGCACGATGGCGCCCTTGCTGGCCATCATGGTGGCGGTGCCCACTTCGAACACCTGCACGATGTGCGGTGCGTTGCCGGCGCGGAAGGCGGCGATCGAGGCGGTCATGGACTCGTCGTACTGGCCCTTGTAGGTGGGCACGACCTTGTAGTCCTTCTGGCTGGCGTTGAAACCGTTGGCCAGGTCGACGACCCAGTCGTTGAGGCCGCCGGTCATGGAATGCCACCACTGGATTTCGACCTGGGCCTGTGCGGGGGCGGCCAGGGCGAGCGCGAAGAGGGGGGCGGCGAGAGCAATGCGAGCGATCTTTTTCATGGAGTCTCCGGGGATGGGTCAGGACTGGCTTTTGGCCAGCCCGACAGTTTGAGTCGAGCTCGTGACAGGCGTGTTTATGTCGTGCGCGTGCAAGCTGATCAACGGGGATAACCCGCCGACAGGGCCAAGTGGTGGGCGCCCCGGGTGCCCTGGAGGCGGGCGGTATCATTCGCGTCCAAGTGCTGAGCAGGCGAGAGGGTCGCCTGGAATCCATGAACGCACCCATTCCGCTCGACCAGATTGCCGCGGCACATGCCGCGCCTCACGCGCCGCGTTTGCGCGAGATTCCGTACAACTACACGTCGTTCTCGGATCGCGAGATCGTCATCCGCCTGCTGGGCTCGCGGGCCTGGGAACTCCTCAACCGGCTGCGCGACGAGCGCCAGACCGGCCGCTCGGCGCGCATGCTGTACGAGGTGCTGGGCGACATCTGGGTGGTGCAGCGCAATCCGTATCTTCAAGACGACCTGCTCGACAACCCGCGCCGCCGCAAGCAGCTGATCGACGCCCTGAACCATCGCCTGGGCGAGGTGCAGGCGCGCCGAAAGCCCGAGGGCGATGGCGTGCGGGATGCGTCGGTGGGCGAACTGCTGACGCTGGCCCATGCGGCGGTGAAGTCCTTCGCCGATCTGTTCGACAAGACGGCCGAGCTGCGCCGCCGTGCGACCAAGGTGCTCGGCCGCCACACGGCGAAGGACAACATCAAGTTCGACGGGCTCTCGCGTGTGTCGCACGTGACCGACGCGACCGACTGGCGCGTCGAGTACCCCTTCGTCGTGCTCACGCCCGACACCGAAGCCGAGATGGCGGCGCTGGTGAAGAGCTGCATCGAACTCGGTCTCACCATCATCCCGCGTGGGGGCGGCACCGGCTACACCGGCGGCGCCGTGCCGCTGACCTGGAACAGCGCGGTCATCAACACCGAGAAGCTCGAGGCGATGACCGAGATCGAGATGGTCAGGCTGCCGGGCCTCGACCGCGAGGTGGCAACGATCTGGACCGAAGCCGGCGTGGTCACGCAGCGCGTGGCCGATGCCGCCGAGCGCGGCGGCCATGTCTTCGCCGTCGACCCCACTTCGGCCGAGGCCTCGTGCATCGGCGGCAACATCGCGATGAACGCCGGTGGCAAGAAGGCCGTGCTGTGGGGCACCGCGCTCGACAACCTCGCCTCCTGGCGCATGGTCACGCCCGAAGCCAAGTGGCTGGAGGTGGTGCGCCTCGACCACAACCTCGGCAAGATCCACGATGTCGAGACCGCAACCTTCGAACTGCGCTACTTCGATGCCAGCGGCAAGACGCTGGAGCGCACCGAGACGCTTCAGATCCCCGGCCGCACCTTCCGCAAGGAAGGCCTGGGCAAGGACGTGACCGACAAGTTCCTCGCCGGCCTGCCCGGCATCCAGAAGGAAGGCTGCGACGGCCTCATCACCAGCGCCCGCTGGGTGGTGCACAAGATGCCGGCGCACACGCGCACGGTGTGCCTGGAGTTCTTCGGCAATGCGCACGACGCGGTGCCCTCGATCGTCGAGATCAAGGACTTCATGTTCGCCGAAGCGAAGAAGCCCGGCGGCGCGATCCTCGCGGGCCTGGAGCACCTCGACGACCGCTATCTCAAGGCCGTGGGCTACGCGACCAAGAGCAAGCGCGGCGGCCTGCCGAAGATGGTGCTGATCGGCGACATTGCCGGTGACGACCCCGACGCCGTGGCGCGCGCCACCAGCGAGGTGGTGCGCCTGGCCAACGGCCGAGCCGGCGAAGGCTTCGTGGCGGTGAGCGCCGATGCACGCAAGAAGTTCTGGCTCGACCGCAAGCGCACGGCGGCCATCAGCCGCCACACCAACGCCTTCAAGGTCAACGAAGACGTGGTGATCCCGCTGCCGCGCATGGGCGAGTACACCAACGGCATCGAGCGCATCAACATCGAGCTCTCCTTGCGCAACAAGCTGGCGCTGGTCGATGCACTGGAGGCTTTTTTCCAGCGCGGCAACCTGCCCTTGGGCAAGAGCGACGACGCGGGCGAGATCGCGAGCGCCGAGCTGCTCGAAGACCGTGTGCAGCAGGCGCTGACGCTGCTGCGCGAGGTGCGCGAGTTGTGGAGCCACTGGCTGCACCACCTCGACGACATGCACCCCCAGAGCGGCCGCACGTACTTCGCCGACCTGCAGGACCATTCGCTGCGCGCGTCGTGGAAGACGCAGATCCGTGCCAAGTTGCAGTCCATCTTCGCCGGCTCGGCCCTGAAGCCCATCGTCGCCGAAGCCCAGCGGATCCACAAGGAAGTGCTGCGCGGCCGCGTGTGGGTGGCGCTGCACATGCACGCCGGCGACGGCAACGTGCACACCAACATCCCGGTCAACAGCGACAACTACGAGATGCTGCAGACGGCGCACGAGGCCGTGGCCCGCATCATGAAGCTCGCGCGTTCGCTCAACGGCGTGATCTCGGGCGAGCACGGCATCGGCATCACCAAGCTCGAATTCCTCACCGACGAGGAGATCGCCGACTTCACCGCCTACAAGCAGCGTGTCGACCCCGAAGGGCGCTTCAACAAGGGCAAGCTGCTGCGCGATCCCTCTCTGAAGGCTGACCTGACCAACGCCTACACGCCGAGCTTCGGCCTGATGGGGCACGAGTCGCTGATCATGCAGCAGAGCGACATCGGCGACATCGCCGCGTCGATGAAGGACTGCCTGCGCTGCGGCAAGTGCAAGCCGGTGTGCGCGACGCACGTGCCGCGCGCGAACCTGCTCTACAGCCCGCGCAACAAGATCCTCGCCACTTCGCTGCTGGTCGAAGCGTTCCTCTACGAAGAGCAGACGCGCCGCGGCGTCTCCATCAAGCACTGGGCCGAGTTCGAAGACGTGGCCGACCACTGCACCGTCTGCCACAAGTGCCTGACGCCGTGCCCGGTCAACATCGATTTCGGCGACGTGTCGATGAACATGCGCAACCTCTTGCGCAAGATGGGAAAGAAGAGCTTCCGCCCGGGCAACAAGATGGCGATGCTGATGCTCAACGCCACCAATCCCGAGACGATCAAGCTATTGCGCGCCGGCATGGTCGACGTGGGCTTCAAGGCCCAGCGTGCCGCCAACAACCTGCTGCGCGGCCTCGCGAAGAAGCAGACGGCTGCGCCGAAGTCGACGGTGGGCACCGCGCCGATCAAGGAGCAGGTGATCCACTTCATCAACAAGAAGCTGCCGGGTGGCCTGCCGAAGAAGACGGCGCGTGCGCTGCTCGACATCGAGGACAAGAACTACGTCCCGATCATTCGCGACCCGAAGAAGACGAGCGCTGACACCGAGGCCGTCTTCTACTTCCCGGGCTGCGGCTCGGAGCGACTCTTCTCGCAGGTCGGCCTCGCGACCCAGGCGATGCTGTGGCATGCCGGCGTGCAGACCGTGCTGCCGCCGGGATACCTGTGCTGTGGCTACCCGCAGCGCGGCTCGGGCCAGTTCGACAAGGCCGAGAAGATGATCACCGACAACCGGGTGCTCTTCCACCGCGTCGCCAACACGCTCAACTACCTCGACATCAAGACCGTGGTGGTGAGCTGCGGTACCTGCTACGACCAGCTGCAGGGCTACCAGTTCGACAAGATCTTCCCGGGCAGTCGCATCATCGACATCCACGAGTACCTGCTGGAGAAGAACATCACGCTGCAAGGCGGTGGTGGCTACCTCTACCACGACCCCTGCCACAGCCCGATGAAGCTGCAGGACCCGATGAAGACGGTGAAGGCCCTCGTCGGCGACAACGTGCTGAAGAACGAGCGCTGCTGCGGCGAGAGCGGCACGCTGGGGGTGACCCGGCCCGACATCTCGACGCAGGTGCGCTTCCGCAAGGAAGAAGAGCTGCGCAAGGGGGAGGCCCAGCTGCGTGCGACCGGCGCCGTGGCCGAGAAGGCCGACGTGAAGATCCTCACCTCGTGCCCGAGCTGCCTGCAAGGCCTGAGCCGCTACGGCAACGACCTGCAGAACGGCCTGCTCGAAGCCGACTACATCGTCGTCGAGATGGCCAACCAGATCCTCGGGCCCGACTGGATGCCCGAGTATGTGGAACGCGCGAACGACGGCGGCATCGAGCGCGTGCTGGTCTAGTTATTCCGCCGACAGGCCGCGCTCCTTGATGAGCGCGTGCCAGAAGGTGGTTTCCTTCTGCAGGAAGCTCGCGAGTGCGGGGCCGTCGGACGGGGTCACTTCGAGGCCGAAGTCTTCGAGCTTGGCCTTCACCTCGGGCGTGGCGATCGCCTTGTTCATCTCGGCCGTGAGGCGCGTGGTGATGTCGGCCGGCGTGCCCTTCGGGACGAAGAGGCCCTGCCAGGCGGTCACCTCGAAGTCCTTCACGCCCAGCTCGTCGAGCGTGGGCACGTCGGGCAGCGAGGGGATGCGTTTCTTCGACATCACGGCCAGTGCTTTGACCTTGGCGCTGCGGATCTGCGGCAGGCCGGCGGCGGTGTCGAGCACCATCATCGGCACCTGCCCGGAGATCACGTCTTGCACCGCGAGCGCCGTGCCGCGGTAGGGCACGTGCACGACGAAGCTCTTGGTGCGGTCCTTCAAGAGCTCCATCGCCAGGTGGTGCGGGCTACCGATGCCGGGCGAGGCGTAGCTGTACTTGCCGGGGTTCTTCTTCAGCTCGTCGAGCAGCTGCTTGCCGCTCGTGAAGCCCGCGCCCGGGTTGACGGCAAGGATCAGCGGGAAGCGCGCCATGAAGCCCACGGGCGCCAGGTCCTTCGGGTCGTAGGGCAGCTTCTTGTACATCGCGCTGTGGAACACCATCGCGCCGTTGTCGCCCGTGACGATGGTGTAACCGTCGGGTGGGGATTTGGCCGCGTTGTCGGTGCCGATGATGCCGGCCGCGCCCGGGCGGTTGTCGATCACGATCGTCTGGCCGAGCTGCTTGCCGAGTTGCGGTGCGAGCTGGCGGGCGAGGAAGTCGGAGCCACCGCCGGCCGGGTAGGCCACGACCCAGCGCACGGGCTTGCTGGGCCAGGTGTCGGCGAAGGCGAGGCCAGGGGCGGCGAGAGCGCCTGCAAGGGCGATGCCCAGCAGGCGTCGGTTCAGGAGGGGTGCGGTCATGGGGTGCGCTCGAGGGAGATGGGGTGGGACATCTTATCGAGCGCCCGCGCCGCAAGGCGCCTCAGCCGTGCTTGGCGTGCGTGTCGTACCAGCTCACCTTGTCGACCAGGCGGCGCAGGACGGGCACGTTCTTCAGCAGGCGACGCAGCAGCGTGTTGTCGCCCAGCGTCTTGTAGAGGATGAAGATCGGGATGTAGGCGCGGATCGCTTGCTGCCGGGTCAGCCACGGGCCTTCGAGGTCTTCGCCGAAGGGGCCGGTGGTGCCGCCGACGAACTGGTGATGGACCATGCTGCCGTCGAGCGCCTTGTACTGGCCGTCGCGGTGGAGGCGCTGGTCGACGACCTTGAAGCGGTGGTAGCCGAGGCGCTCGAAGGTGTCGAACTCGTCCAGCAGCCCGCGCCACGAGGTCTTGTTCGATTCGACCGAGATGTAGGTCGGGCGGCAGCTCATGCCTTCGAGCCCGTGCACGCAGAGCATGTCGGCGCCTTCGACGTCGATCTTCAGGTAGTGCGGGCAGCCATGCTGCTCGATCACCTCGGAGAAACGGATGCTCTCGACCTTGATCTCTTCCGAGTCGGCGCCCATGCCCTGGTTGCGCTCGGCCCATTGGGGGTCGGCGGTGCCCCAGACCGAGAGCTTCTTGTTGACCCAGAAACTGATCGTGCCCGGCGTCTCGCTGATGGCCTTGTCGACGATGGCGAAGGTGCCGCGTTCGATTTCCTGGCGGTAGCGGCTCTTCAGCTCGGCGGCCAGATCGGGGTTGGCTTCGATGCCCACCACGCGGTAGCCCAGCTTCAGGTAGAACTCGGTGTCTTCTCCCCGGTGGGTGCCGACGTCGAAGATCAGGTCGTGCGAAGTTGCGGTGCTCAAGGAATTCCCTTGGTGCGGCGGGTTTGTGTGATGGGTGTTCCGACTGCATCGCGGCCGGCGTGCGCGCGAGCGTGCCGACTTTCATGCGGTTTCGCCTGCCTGACAATCCCCGCAACAATGTGACCATGACACACGTCTTTCAGCCCCTTCCTGATGCACCGCAGGCATGCGAACTCTGTCAGCACGCTGGAGGCCAGCTGCTGTGGCAGCAGGGCGATTGGCGTGTGATCCGGGTGAACGATGAGGCCTTCCCCGCCTTCTACCGGGTGATCTACAAGCGGCACGTGGCCGAGTTCTCCCAGCTGCCAGGGCCGGAGCGCCAGCGCTGCATGCAGCTGGTCGCGGTGGTCGAGAAGGTGCTCTTGAGCCAGCTGCGACCGACCAAGGTCAACCTGGCGGCTTTCGGGAACATGGTCCCGCATCTGCACTGGCATGTAGTCGCCCGCTTCGACTGGGACAGCCACTTCCCCCAGCCGATCTGGGGCGCCAAGCAGCGTGAGGTCACGCCGCCGGCGGTGGCCCGGCTGGCCATGCCGCTGGGGACCTTGGACGAAGCTGTGGTGGCGGCACTGGATGGGGCGGCGCGCTCCGCCTGATCAGTGCCCGAGCGCCGCGTAGGCGAGGCGCTTGAACTCGAACGAGAACGGGTGCCAGAACCCGTGCTGGCGCTGCGTCATCGCGAGGCCTGCGATGTTGTGCCGTGGGTTGATCCACCAGTGCGTGCCGCCGATGCCGCCCCATTCGAATTCGCCCAGGCCGCCGGGCGGGTCGTAGGCGCTCGGCTTGACCGTGATCGCGCCGCCCAGGCCGAAGACCTTGCCCGGCACCGGGCCGACGGTCGGAAAGCGGATCGAAACGCCTTCGGGCAGCTGGTTGCTCATCATCAGCGCGAGTGTCTCGGGCTTGAGCAGGGCCTTGCCGCCCGGCATCAGGCTGCGCATCAGCGCGACCATGTCGGGCAGGGTGGTCACCAGGCCGCCGCCGCCGGACTGGCTGGGCACGGGCACGGTGAAGGCCTTGGGGTAGGGCCAGTCGTCGGCGCGGGTCAGACCCGGCGCCATCGGGTTGGTCGGCGCGGCACCCGCATACATCGCGGCCAGCCGCGGCAGGTCTTGGGCGGGCACGACGAATTTCGTGTCGACCATGCCCAGCGGTTCGAGGATGTGGGCCTGGAGGTAGTCGCCAAACCGCTCTCGGCTCACCACCTCGACGAGACGGGCCAGCACGTCGCTTGCCACCGAGTACTCCCAGCGGGTGCCGGGCTGGCTCGCGAGCGGCAGGCCCGACAGCGCTTCCATCATGTGCGAGAGGCTCAGGAGCGGCGACAGCACCTGCCGTTCGGCGTAGGCCTTGAAGAGCAGCGTGCCCGGGTCGAGCAGGCCGTAGCTCAGGCCAGAGCTGTGGCTCATCAGCTGGCGGATGGTGATGGGGCGGGTGGCCGGCTCGGTGTCGGAGAGCGAGGTGGCGCCCTCGCGCAGCACCTGGCGGTTGCCCAGCGCGGGGATGAAACGCTCGATTGGGTCGTCGAGCTGGAACTTGCCCGCGTCGAGCAGCTGCAGCGCCGCGATCGTGGCGACGAGCTTGGTGTTGGAGAAGGCGCGGAAGATGGTGTCGTCGCGCATGGGCACGCCGTTCTCCTTGTCGGCCAGGCCCACGTGGTGCACGTCGAGCAGGTCCTGGCCGCGCAGTACGGCGCACGAGACGCCCGCCAGCAGGTTGCCGTCGACATAGCGCTTCATGGCGGTGTGAATGGGTTGGAAATCGAAGGGGGCGGTCATGGCGAGGCCTGCTGATGAGCACGAAAATAAGGTGTTCACCTTATAGCACAGGCAGGCGGTGCGCTGGTCTACACTGCCCGTCTCACCACCCGTTCACGTGCCCATGCCCGCTCCGCAGCCGACCTCGATCACCGTGCACCAGCAGTCACGCGTGCTGGAGGTGGGTTTCGCCGACGGGCAGCAGTTCCGCATCCCGTTCGAGCTGATGCGGGTGTATTCGCCCTCGGCGGAGGTCAAGGGCCACGGCCCGGGGCAGGAGACGCTGCAGACCGGCAAGCGACTGGTGGAACTGGTGTCGCTGGAGCCGGTGGGGAACTACGCCGTGCAGCCGACCTTTTCAGACGGTCACAACACCGGCATCTTTTCCTGGGAGTACCTGTACTTCCTGGGCTCGCAAGAGGCACAGCTCTGGCGCGACTACGAAGAGCGCCTGCGCCAGGCCGGCGCCAGCCGCGACGACGCGATGCCGGCGCCAGCCGCCCCCGGCTGCGGCCATCACCATTGATTGGAGTTCGAGCATGAGCAGCACGCATTTCGGCTACCAGACCGTCGACGAGGCCGAGAAGGCCGGCAAGGTGCGCGGTGTGTTCGATTCGGTGGCGTCGCGCTACGACGTGATGAACGACATGATGTCCCTCGGCCTGCACCGCGCCTGGAAGGCGTACACGGTGGCCGTGGCAGCTCTGCGCGAGGGTGACAAGGTGCTCGACCTCGCTGGCGGCACCGGCGATCTCGCGAAAGCCTTCGCCAAGAAAGTGGGCGAGCGCGGCACCGTGGTGCACACCGACATCAACGAAGCCATGCTGCGCCAGGGGCGCGACCGCCTGCTCGACAAGGGGCTCGCGCTGCCGACGTCGATCTGCGACGCCGAATCGCTGCCGTTTGCCACCGGCAGCTTCGACCTCGTGAGCGTGGCCTTCGGCCTGCGCAACATGACCCACAAGGACCGGGCGCTGGCCGAGATGTGCCGTGTGCTGCGCCCGGGCGGGCGCTTGCTGGTGCTCGAGTTCTCGAAGGTCGCTGCGCCGCTGCAGAAGCCCTACGACTGGTACTCGTTCAAGGTGCTGCCGGCGCTGGGCAAGCTGATCGCCGGGGATTCCGACAGCTACCGCTACCTGGCCGAGTCGATCCGCATGCACCCGGGCCAACAGGAGCTGAAGGCCATGATGAAGACGGCGGGCTTTGGGCACGTGGACGTGCACAACCTCAGCGCCGGGGTGGTGGCGCTGCACGTCGGCATCAAGTGCTGAGGCTCATTCGGCCGCTTTGAGCTGCGCGGTGCCGCGGCCGATGCCACGGTAGTCGAAGCCCAGGTCGCGCATCAGGGCGGGCTCGTAGAGGTTGCGGCCGTCGAAGATGACGGGCTGCTTCAGCAGGCGCTTGATCTGGTCGAAGTCGGGGCTCTTGAACTCCCGCCATTCGGTGAGGATCAAGAGCGCATCGGCGCCTTCCAGCGTGGCCGCCACGTTGTCGACGATCTGCAGCGACTTCACGTGGCTCAGCACGCGATGGGCCTCTTCGGCGGCCACCGGGTCGTAGGCCACGATGGTGGCGCCGCGCTCGGCCAGGGCCTGGATCACGTCGCGGCTCGGCGCGTCGCGCATGTCGTCGGTGTTGGGCTTGAAGGCGAGGCCCCACATCGCGAAGCGGCGGCCGGTGAGGTCTGCGCCGAAGCGAGCGACGACCTTCTCGACCAGCACGGTCTTCTGGTGCTGGTTGGCACGGTCGACGGCGTTCAGCACCTTCAGGTCGATGCCGTACTCCTTGCCCGTGCGCATCAGCGCGTTCACGTCCTTCGGGAAGCAGGAGCCGCCGTAGCCGGTGCCGGCGTAGAGGAACTGGTAGCCGATGCGTGGGTCGCTGCCGATGCCCTTGCGCACGAGCTCGATGTCGGCACCGACCTTCTCGGCCAGGAGCGCCAGCTCGTTCATGAAGCTGATGCGGGTGGCCAGCATCGAATTGGCGGCGTACTTGGTGAATTCGGCGCTGCGCACGTCCATCACCAGCAGGCGCTCGTGGCTGCGGATGTACGGCGCGTACAGGGCGCGCATCAGCAGGATGGAGCGCTCGTCGTCGGCGCCCACCACGATGCGGTCGGGGCGCATGAAGTCTTCGACAGCGGCGCCTTCCTTCAGGAACTCGGGGTTGGAGACGACGGCGAAGTCGACCTGCTTGTCGCGCTTGGCCAGCTCTTCGGCGATGACGGCGCGCACCTTGTCGGCCGTGCCCACGGGCACCGTGCTCTTGTCGACCACCACCTTGTAGTCGGTCATGTAGCGGCCGATGTTGCGGGCGGCGGCCAGCACGTACTGCAGGTCGGCCGAGCCGTCTTCATCGGGCGGCGTGCCCACGCCGATGAACTGCAGCGTGCCGTGGTTGACCGCGAGTTGCACATCGGTCGTGAACTGCAGGCGGCCGGCGCTGACGTTGCGCTGGACGACCTCTTTCAGGCCCGGCTCGTAGATCGGGATGCCGCCATCGTTGAGCACCTGGATCTTCTTCGCGTCGACGTCCAGGCACACCACGTGGTTGCCCATCTCCGACAAGCAGGCGCCCGTGACGAGACCCACATAGCCCGTCCCGATGATCGTTACTTTCACTCGTTCTACTCCGCTGGTGTTGGGTGGCGATTGTCGTGCGCGAAGTCACTGTTTCTCGCGGGTTGGAGGTGCGTGAACCGCCCGAGTTGCGGGGGTGTCGCACAGCCTGCGCTGTCTACAATTTCGAGGCACTGACTGTCGCAGGCGATGCGGCATGTTGCCAGCAAGCCCTTGCTGTGACTTCCCCCTGTGTACAGGGGGATCGAAGTGCACATGATCACCCCATGAAAGCCGCCATGCGTGAGAAGCCCGCCAAGTACGTGTTGATTTCGCCGTGTCGCAACGAAGCCGACTACATGCGACAGACGCTCGACACCGTGGTCGCGCAGTCGCTGCGTCCGACCAAGTGGGTGATCGTCGACGACGGCTCGACCGACGAGACGCCAGAGATTCTCAAGGAGTATGCGAACAAGCACGAGTGGATCGAGATCGTGACGCGTGCCGATCGCGGCCACCGTGCGGTGGGGCCTGGCGTGGTCGATGCGTTCTACAGCGGTTACGCCGCCATCATCCCCGACGACTACGACTTCGTCTGCAAGCTCGACCTCGACCTGCGCCTGCCGCCGCGCTACTTCGAGATCCTCGTCGACCGCATGGCCGCCAACCCGCGCCTGGGCACCTGCAGCGGCAAGGCGTACCTCGAAGAGAACGGCGAGCTCATCAGCGAGCGCCACGGCGACGAGAACTCGCTGGGCATGACCAAGTTCTACCGCGTGTCGTGCTTCAAGGACATCGGCGGCTTCGTGCGTGAAGTCGGCTGGGACGGCATCGACGGCCACAAGTGCCGCATGAAAGGCTGGACGGCCATCAGCTGGGACGAGCCCGAGCTGCGCTTCGTGCACCTGCGCACCATGGGCGCCAGCCACAAGGGCATCTACACCGGCCGCTACCGCCAGGGCTACGGCCAGTACTACATGGGCACTGGCCTGCTGTTCCTCACGGCCAGCGTCGTGTCGCGCCTGAACCAGAAGCCCTATGTGCTGGGCCAGCTGACCATCCTCTGGGGTTGGATCTACAGCTTCCTGCAGGGCAAGCCGCGCTACCAGGACCCGGAGTTCCGGGCCTTCCTGCGCGCGTACCAACGAAGAGCCTTGCTCGTGGGCAAGAAGCGCGCGGCCGAGGAATGCGCCCAAACGCCGATGACCGGGAAGGCATCGCTCTCGTAAAACCGAGCCATCCAGCGATGTGAGGGCAGGCTATCGCCCGCAGACTGGGCGCTTGAGCCTGTTTACCTCTTGCGACAATTGCGCCGCGTGAGCGGCACTGTCCGCCCGAATAATGTCAGCCCATCAGCCTAGGGCTGGCGACCTCTCTGAGAGTCGTGACCAAACTGGTCAAGATTCGAGGCTGAAACCGCCGGCATGCAATCTGCAACGTCGTCCGCCATCGAGACGGCTGCGAGAAACACAGAATATGACTGCACGCAAAACGGCGCTCAAGACGACCACGCTCTGGTTCTCGGTTGCTGCTCTGGCCTCTCTTGCCGGCTGTGGTGCCGGTGGTGATGTCAACGAGACGAGCGGGACCCCGATCCCCCCGGTGACCTCGCCGACGCCTCCTGCGCCGAATCCGGCGCCCGCTCCCGGCCCTGCCCCGGCGCCCGCACCCGGTCCGGCTCCGGCTCCGAGTCCTGCTCCCGCACCGAGTCCTGCTCCAGCACCGAGTCCTGCTCCGGCACCGAGTCCTGCTCCGGCACCGAGCCCAGCACCAGCGCCGAGTCCCGCACCGGCTCCCGCCCCTGGCGCAGCGCCGACCTACTACTTCTCCGATTGCCAAGCTGGCGCTGCCGCTGGCTGCGTCCCGGGCAGCAACAGCAACCCCGGCACCCAGGCGGCGCCGAAGCAGAACCTGTCCGGCATCAACGTCAACGCGCTGCCTGCCGGCACCCGCCTGCTGTTCAACCGCGGTGGCGCATGGGCGAACTTCACCTTGATGCTGGAGAACCCCAACACCACGGCCGCAGCGCCGCTGACCTTCGATGCCTACGGCACGGGTGTCGCTCCGTTGTTGCGCCTCGGTGCGAACAACATGTTCAACGTCGGGGGTGGCTGGGGCAATACCAGCAACGACGGCGGTTACGTGGTTCGCAACCTCAAGCTCGACGGCATGGGCACGGCCGAGTGGGCTTTCTGGTTCATCCAGAACGTGCGCGACGTGGTCCTCGAGAACAACGAGATCACCGGTTTCCGCATCGCCATCAACTCGAACGATGGCGCTCCGTACGGCGTGTCGGGCATCACCCTGCGCAACAACAACGTCCACCACAACCGTGCGATGGGCCTGCTGGGTCACTACGACAACATGCTGATCGAGGGCAACCTGTTCGAAGCCAACAACTTCAGCGGCAGCATCTTCGACCACGGCACCTACATCGGTGGCGGCCACAACATCACCCTGCGCAACAACCGCTATGTGCGCAACTCGGTGCTCAACGGCACCTGCACCGGCGGCAACATGACGTTCCACGGCCAGATCGACGGCCTGCTGATCGAAGGCAACACCATCGAGCAGGACGCTTCTGCACCCAGCTGCTACCTGATGTCCATCACCCAGGGCTACTCGACGCCCGAGTGGTTCCGCAACGCCATCGTGCGCAACAACAAGCTGATCAACGGCGGCAGTGCAGTCGTGGTGCAATCCGCGCCTGGCATCGTGGTCGAGGACAACGTGTCCATCAACACCACGGGCGGCGTGCTCAACAGCTTCATGATTGGCGCCGGCGGCGTGGTCGTCAACGGTGACGAGGCCGATGGCAACGCGGTCGTGCGGAACAACACCGTCTGCCGTGTCTCGAGCGGTTCCTCGGGCTACGTCACCAACATCCTGTCTCCAGGTGCGACGGTCAGCAACAACGTGGTGGTGACCGGCTCGGCGGCGACCACCGGTGTCTGCGCCCGCTGACACTGCGCTCCTCCAAAAGCAAGCGGCCGGATCGCTCCGGCCGTTTGCTTTTCCAGCGGTAGATCGTTATCTCGGCCGCATCCACACCGGCTCGCGCCCTTGCAGCGCGTCGGGCATGGTGGCTGCCAGCAGGCGGTCCACGCAGTGGGGCCAATCCAGCACGTCACGGACACGCTTGACGGCGTTCTGACCCATGTCCATCAGGTGCTTTGGATCGCGCAGCGCTTCGATGATGGCTTCGGCAAGGCCGTCGACGTCGTGCCTGTCGCTCAGCACGCCGGTCACGTTGTGGTCGACGATGTCGGGCAATGCCCAGTTGCTCCAGTTGGCCGTCGGCAGGCCATGGGCGGCGGCCTCGACATAGACCAGCCCCCACGACTCGCAGATGCTGGGCATGCAGAAGAGCGACGCGGTGGCGTACAGCTCGTGCAGCTTCTCGTCGCTCGCATGCCCGAATTGCTCCACGCCCGGTTCGTTGAGCGGGGGCGCGCCGGCGCTCACCACGGTGAGCGTGGCATCGGGCAACTCGCGGCGAACCTTGCGGAACGCCTCGATCAGGACGGGCCCGCCCTTGCGCTCCCACGCGCGCCCGCAAAAGAGGATCTGTCGCTTCTTGTAGCGCGCGAGGTCTGCCGGCACCGGATGATCCCAGCGGCGGATGGGGCCGCCCCCCAACGCGAACACCTTGCTCTTCGGGATGCCGTACTGCGCGTGCATGGTGTCTGCCACGAAGCTGCCGAAGGACACGATCGCGTCCGCATCCTTGTTGGCCTGGATGATCTCTGCCCGGCTTGCGTCGATCTGCTCTTTCGTGCGTGAGCCCCAGCCGAAGCCGCCGGCGCGCACGGCGTCGTCGACCGTCATGTCCTGGAACAACACGCGCTTGATGGGCAGCGAGCGGTCGATCTTGGGAATGGCGTAGTGGTACATCACCCAGCTGCCTTCGGGCAGCTTGCGCAGCAGGGGCGCGAGCAGCGGGCTTGTCTCGTCGGTAGCCAACGAGTCGTCCGTCGGCTGATGTGCGTGCCCCAGCTTGCGCTGCAAGCGCCGCATCAACTGGCGGGTCGCGCTGCGGCCGTGCAACTCCTTGAGGTCGGTGTCGAAGCGACTCAGGGCGCCGAAGAGCCGACCGTTTCGTTGCAGCCCCTCGATCAGCGCCACCGTGGTGCCGGAGTTGGTCCAGCGGTCCCACGGGTCGCCGGGTGCGATGTAGAGCATTTGGGGCACGGTTGTCGGCATGGTGTGAGCGAGAGTATGTCTATCGATCGGTGTTTCGGCCACGGAGCTTGCTGGCCAGCACGGTGGCAAGCTTCTGGTTGGTGGTGGGCACGTAGTGACCGTCGGGCAGGAAATTGGTCGGGTCGTTGGCGGAGAACAGCGTGTGGGTGCTGATGTAGTCGATCTTCGCGGCCTTCAGCGTGGGTTCGATCGCCTGCGCCAGGTGATCCGACTGGCCTCGCGTGTGCAGCAGCAGCACGATCAGCCGTTCGCCGCGCTGCTGTGTGCGGCGCTGCAGATCGACCAGCATCTCTTTCAGCACGCGAACTTCGTCCGATTCCGTGTTGAAGCCTTTGTGTGAATCGTAGACGCCCTGGTCGTAGGACTCGTGGTGCGCCACCCAGCCGCGGCGCACGAGGCGAACGATCGCTGAACGGTCGAGCGGTGACTGGTCGAAGACGAACCAGTCGTAGCCGCGGTCGCTGGTGGCCAGCTGCTGCTTGAACTGGCGCCACTCCTCTTTTCCGAACGCCTGGCGGAACTGGTTCTCGCTGCGGATCAGGGGCGTGACCTCTGTCAGCTGAGTGCCCGCCAGGCGGTAGCGCGGAAAGGTGAAGGGCGCCGGGCTCTCGAACTGCCAGAGCAGGCCGGATATCGAGCCCATGTCGGGCACGCTCGCCGAAAGCACGCCGAACACCACCACGTCGGCCTTGCGGAACGGCGTGTCGGCCGTGTAGCCCGCATAGGAATGATTGGGCGGTGCGCCCGGGCCGCCGAAGCCGCGCAAGGTGATCTTCCCGTCGAGCGCCACGGCTGCGTTGGTGGCCTGCATCGAGAACGACTGGCCGTACACGGCCACCGTCAGGTCGGTGCCTTCGTTGCGGTCCCACGAGACCGATTTCAAGAGCTCGGGGTCGATCCAGCCGGCGCTCAGGAGCGAGCCTTTCTTGCGTTCTTCCTTGAGGGCCTCGGCCAGTTTGCCTTCCACCGAGCGGCCATATTCGAAGTAGCGGCCGAGGGTGGTTTGCCGTGCTGAACGCGAGCCGAAGGCGACGTTGACGGCCACATCGGCCAGGGCCAGCCACAAGATGACCCACAGCACGATCTTGGCGCTGCGCCCGAGCAGAATCGTTTTCAGGAGGCCCATGGTCAGAACTGGAAGTAGATGAACGCGCTGCGGGCGTTGGCCATGCCCATGAGCGTGAGGAACACGAGGGCGGCGTAGAAGGCGGCGCGAAGCGGCACGGGCAAGGCGCGGTAGAAGGTGGCACGGCCACTCCGGTAGGCGGCGAGATCGTAGAGGCACAGCATCGCGACGCCCAGCAGGGCGGCCAGCGGCGGTCTTGCCACCGAGGCGGCAAGCGGCTGCGAGAGCGTCACCAGCTCCACGGTGAAGGCCTTGATCTGCTCGAAGGACTTGGCGCGGAACAGCAGCCAGCCGTAGCAGACGAACTGGAAGAACACGACGGTGGCGAGCACACGCGCCACCAGCGCCTTCCACCCGCTCAGCAGCGGCGGCTTGATGAAGTCGTTCACGATCAGGAGGCCGCCCTGGTACGCGCCCCACAGGATGAAGTTCCAGGCGGCGCCGTGCCACAGGCCACCCAGCAGCATCGTGATCATCAGGTTGACCTTGGTGCGCACGGCGCTGATGCGGTTGCCGCCCAGCGGGATGTAGAGGTAGTCGCGCAGCCACGACGACAGCGACATGTGCCAGCGCCGCCAGAACTCGCTCGGGTTGGACGAGAAATACGGGAAGCGGAAGTTCTGGCTGAGCTCGATGCCGAAGAGCTTGGACACGCCGCGCGCGATGTCGGTGTAGCCGGAGAAGTCGCAGTAGATCTGCAGCGCGAAGGCGTAGCTGCCCAGCACGATCGCGGCGGCGTTGGGCGTCTGCACGCTGTTGAACACCGAGTCGACCGTGGGTGACAGGCCGTCGGCCACCACCACCTTCTTGAAGAGCCCGAGCAGGATCAGGAAGCAGCCGCGGGTGAGGAACTCTTCGGTGATGGTGCGCGGCTTCTGGATCTGCGGGATCAGCACCGCCGGGCGCTCGATCGGGCCGGCCACGAGCTTCGGGAAGTAGGCGATGAAGAGCGCGTAGTGCCGTAGCTTGGTGGTGCCCGGCATGTGGCGCTGGTGGATCTCGATGATGTAGCTCAGCGACTCGAAGATGTAGAACGAGATCGCCGGCGGCAGCACGATGTCGAGGTAGATGCGATTGACCTTGAAGCCCAGTGCCTGCAGCGCTGTCTGCGCCGAGTCGATGAAGAAGTTGAAGTACTTGAAGTAGCCGAGGATGGTCAGTGCGAACACCGTGTAGACCACGATGTAGCGAATGCGCCTGCGGTGGTCTTCGGTCTGCCCGATCGCGCGGCCGGCGATGAAGCTTGCACCCGTCACCACCCAGATCAGGATCAGGAAGCGCGGGTCCCAGCAGGCGTAGAAGTAGTAGCTGCCGGCCAGCAGCAGGAGGTTCTGGACTTCGTGGTTGCGGATCAGCGCGTAAAGCGTGAAACCGATGAGCAGGAAGTAGGTGAACTCGAGCGAGGCAAAATTCATGGCCGATGTGCAGGGCGTTGGCTTGGCTTGTCAGCGCGATGGCACAGGCCGTGTGCGTGTGCGTGGGCTGCGTGCGGATGCATGGCTTGCGCCATGACCACAGTTGCCGGGCCGAAGCGGCGCCCGCGGCGGTCGCCCCAGCCCGGGCAGAGTATGGCCGTGGCCCCCGCCCTGGAAAACCCTGTTGTTGGGGGGTGCACAAGGCTTGCCCGCGACGTCCACACTTCGCGGCGCGCTCTCCCCACCGATTTCAGCGACTGGACGCGAATTGACCATCTTCTATATCTGCCCGTGGTCGCCCAAGCCGACCGGCGGGATCAAGCAGATATTCCGCCACGTCGAGGCCCTGAACGCGGGCGGGTTCGATGCCTACGTGCTCGCGCTCGAAACCAAGATGCCTTCGTGGTTCGACTCTTCGGCCGCGGTCGCCAAGGTCAAGGTGCAGCGGCGCTTCTGGGACTTGCGCCGCTCCGCACGACGCAAGAACCAGATTCCCTGGCTCACTGCACCGGTTGGCCCCGAGATCGAGATTGCCCGGCCGGGCCAACGCTCGCTCGAGAGACGCCTCGGTGCGAGCGACATCATCGTGCTGCCGGAGTACTTCGGCAAAGCACTGCAGCCGTGCGGCTTCGGCTCCAAGCTCGTGGTGTTCAACCAGAACGCGCACTACACGTTCACCGGATTCGCGCATTCGGACCCGTTGAACGGCTTCATCTACCGCGGGCACGTGCTCGGCGCGTTAGGTGTCTCTCAGCACATCTGCGACTACCTAAAGTTCGCCTTTCGTGAACTGCCGGTGCTGCTGACGCCGAACGGTGTTGACGGCACACGCTTCTTCCCTTCGCAGGGCGAGAAGAAGAAGCAGATTGCCTTCATGCCCCGCAAGTTGCCGGGCAGCATCGTGCAGGTGTTGCAGATGCTGCGCGGGCGCGGTTCGCTCGATGGCTGGACCTTGTGCCCCATCGACGGCATGAGCGAAGCCGACGTGGCGACGTCGTTGCGTGAATCGGCGATCTTCCTGTCGACCTGCCACGACGAAGGCTTCGGTCTCCCTCCGCTCGAAGCCGGGGCCAGCGGCTGCATCGTGGTCGGGTACACCGGCTATGCAGCGCGCGAGTTCATGTTGCCGCAGTACTGCTACCCCATCGCGCAGGGCGATGTGCTGGGCTTCGCGCAGACGCTGGAATCCGTGCTGGCCGAGTTCACTCGAGACCCGCAGCGCCTGCAGCAGCAAGCCAGCGCGTACGCCACGTTTCTGCATGCGCACTACTCGAAGGAAGTGGAAGGCCGGTCCGTCGTGGCGGCGTGGGGCGAGTTGTGCGGCGCTACCGGTCACCGGCAAACGGACGTCAAAGTCGTTGCAGATGTGTGACGCAGTGCCGCTTTTCGCAGCGCAAACGTGTGGATTTCGAACGTCAGACGCTCGGATGAAGGGGGTGTCATCTGACCCCTTGTCTTACAATTTCCCTCGAAGCAAATGAGTCTTCCGCATTTGCTGCGGTGACCGTGGCGCCATCGGTGCGCTGATCATCCAGTCAACCAGATTGATGAACGTTCTGCCCAGCCCTCTCAGCCGTGGAGTGCGAGACCACGTGATGCAAGCCCAGGCGCCCCATCGCCTGCCTTGCTCGTTGGTCTTTGTGGCGGGCCCGCTTCGCTCTGGGTCGACGCTGTTGACCTTGATGCTGGACAGGCACTCGTCCCTCAAGAATCCTGGCGAATTCGATTTCCTCTTCGATGCCTTCGGCGTTGATGGGGGCCTTGCAGAAGCGCAGGCCATGAGCTCCGAAGAGCTCGACGACTTCTTCAGCGACCACCGCGGCTTTCTGAGTTCGCCATACAAGCTCGGGCCATCCGGGCCGGTGCCCGACCGCCTGCATGAGCTGGTCAGTCGCTACGCGCAGGGCGTGCCGTGCCTCGCGCTGTCGATCCACCGTAATTTCGTCAGCGCGCATGAGATCTTTCCGCAGGCGCGCTTCATCCATCTGCTGCGCGACGCGCGCGATTGCGCCAAGTCGGCCGTCGCGGCTTCCTTCTCCGGCAACGTGTACCACGGGCTGGAACCCTGGCTGAACTCGGAAGAGAGCTGGGACCGCCTGCTGCCCCGTCTGAAGCCCGAGCAGTACATCGAAGTGCGCTACGAAGAGCTGGTGTCGGAGCCTGAGAAGGTGCTGACGCAGATCTGCGAGTTCCTTGGCCTGGAGTTCGAGCCGCAGATGATGGACCTGAGCGGCACCACCTACGAGCCGCCCTCGCCACGCTTCGCGAACCAGTGGCGTCGCAGCATGAGCCCGCGTGATGTCGAGTTGATCGAAGCGCGCGTCGCTCCGATGATGGCCGCACGCGGCTATGAGCTCGTGCACCCGACGCAACCGCGTCTGAGCTGGTGGACGCTTCTCTCGCTGAAGGTGCAGAACACGGTGAAACGCCACCGCGTCGGTCTGCAAACCTACGGCTTCGGCAACTGGATGCAGGACGTCGTCGCCCGCCATCTCGGCCTGCGCAACATGGTGCGCGCTGCCCGGCTGAGGATGTTCCCGATCAAGGCCAAGACGCTCAAGTGATGGCGGCGGTGCCGAAGGCGCCACCACCATCCCGTCGGCTCCGCGCCGGCCTCAGTCGAGCAGGCCCATCGAGCGCAGTTTCTCGATCACCAGGTCGGCCGCTTCTTCGGCGCTCTGCTGCGCGGTGTTGACGCGGACCTCCGGCGCTTCCGGCGGCTCGTAGGGCGAATCCACGCCGGTGAAGTTGCGGAGTTCACCGCGCCGGGCCTTGCGGTACAGGCCTTTCACGTCGCGCGCCTCGGCCACGTCGAGCGGTGTGTCGACGTGCACCTCGATGAATTCGCCCTGCTCGAAGAGGCCGCGCGCCAGCGCCCGCTCGGCGCGGAACGGGGAGATGAACGCGGTGAGCACGATCATCCCCGCATCGACGAAGAGATGCGCCACCTCGCCCACGCGCCGGATGTTCTCCACCCGGTCGGCGTCGGTGAAGCCCAGGTCCTTGTTGAGACCGTGACGCAGGTTGTCGCCGTCGAGCAGGTAGGTGTGGCGGCCCATCGCATGCAGCTTCTTGTCGACGATGTTGGCGATCGTCGACTTGCCGGCACCCGAGAGTCCCGTGAACCACAGCACCGCCGGTTTCTGCCCCTTGATGCGGGCGCGTGCCGCCTTGTCCAGGTCGACCGGCTGCAGGTGCACGTTGTGTGCGCGGCGCAGCGCGAAGTGCAGCATGCCGGCACCCACCGTGTTGTTGGTCATCCGGTTTATGAGGATGAAGGCGCCGGTGTCGCGGTTGTCTTTGTAGGCGTCGAAGGCGATCGGGCGATCGAGCGCGATGTTGCACACGCCGATCTCATTGAGCTCCAGCTTCTTGGCCGCCAGGTGCTCCATCGTGTTGACGTTGATCTTGTACTTCGGCTCGGTGATGGTGGCGCTCAGCGTGCGGGTGCCGATCTTCAGCAGGTAGGGTCGGCCGGGCAGCATGGCTTCGTCGGACATCCACACGAGCGTGGTCTCGAACTGGTCGGCCACTTCCGCGGGGCTGGTGGCCGCCGAGATCATGTCGCCACGCGAGACGTCGACCTCGTCGGTGAGGGTCAGCGTGATGGCCTGACCCGCCACCGCGATCGGCAGGTCGCCGGTGGCGGTGACGATGCGTGCGACGCGGCTCTCGCGCCCCGAGGGCTGCACGCGCACACGATCGCCCGGCTTGATGCTGCCGCTGGCCACGGTGCCGCAGAAGCCGCGGAAGTCGAGGTGCGGCCGGTTGACCCATTGCACCGGCAGGCGGAAGGCACTGCTCGCTTGCTGTGACTCGCCGACGCTCACCGTCTCCAGGTAGCCCATCAGCGTGGAGCCGTGGTACCAGGGCATGCGGGCGCTGTGCTCGATGATGTTGTCGCCGCGCAGCGCCGACATCGGAATCGCGGTGATGTCTTCGAGGCCGAACTGCGAAGCGAAGTTGCGGTATTCCTCGACGATGCTGCGGAAGGTCTTCTCCGAGTAGTCGATGAGGTCCATCTTGTTGATGGCCAGCACCACCTTGCGGATGCCCATCAGCGAGACGAGGTAGCTGTGGCGGCGCGTCTGCGTGAGCAGCCCGCGGCGCGCGTCGACCAGGATCACCGCCACGTCGGCCGTCGACGCGCCGGTGATCATGTTGCGGGTGTATTGCTCGTGGCCGGGGGTGTCGGCGACGATGAACTTGCGCCGGTCGGTCGAGAAGAAGCGGTAGGCGACGTCGATGGTGATGCCCTGCTCGCGCTCGGCCGCCAGGCCGTCGACGAGCAGCGCGAAGTCGATCTCGCCACCCTGCGTGCCCCACTTCTTGGAGTCGGCTTCGATGGCGGCCAGCTGATCGTCGAACAGCATCTTCGATTCGTACAGCAACCGGCCGATGAGTGTGCTCTTGCCGTCGTCGACGCTGCCGCAGGTGATGAAGCGCAGCAGGCTCTTGTGCTCATGCTTGCGCAGGTACTGGTCGATGTCGGTCGCGATGAGGTCTGAAACGTGGGCCATGTCGTGATCCTCTTAGAAGTAGCCTTCTTGTTTTTTCTTCTCCATCGACGCCGATGCATCGTGGTCGATCATGCGGCCTTGCCGCTCCGAGGTGCGGGTGAGCAGCATCTCCTGGATGATCTCGGGCAGGTTCTGCGCGTTCGATTCCACCGCGCCGGTGAGTGGGTAGCAGCCGAGCGTGCGGAAGCGCACGCGGCGCATCTGCGGTGTCTCGCCGGGCTTGAGCGGCATGCGGTCGTCGTCGACCATGATCAGCGTGCCGTCGCGCTCTACCACCGGCCGCTCCTTCGCGAAGTAGAGCGGCACGATGGGGATGTTCTCCAGGTAGATGTACTGCCAGACGTCGAGTTCGGTCCAGTTGGAGATCGGGAACACGCGCATCGATTCGCCCTTGTGCATGCGCGCGTTGTAGAGGTTCCAGAGTTCGGGTCGCTGGTTCTTCGGGTCCCAGCGATGTTGTGCCGAGCGGAAGGAAAAGATGCGTTCCTTGGCACGCGATTTCTCCTCGTCGCGCCGCGCGCCCCCGAAGGCGGCGTCGAACTTGTAGAGGTCGAGCGCCTGCTTGAGCCCTTGCGTCTTCCACAAGTCGGTGTGGATCTGCGAGCCGTGCATGAAGGGGTTGATGCCCAGCGCCAGCGCTTCGGGGTTCTGGTGGACGATGAGCTTCATGTCGAGCTCTTTTGCCATGCGCTCGCGCATCGCGTACATGTCGCGGAATTTCCACGTCGTGTCGACGTGCAGCAGCGGGAAGGGCGGTGGCGAAGGGTAGAAGGCCTTGCGCGCGAGGTGCAGCATCACCGCGCTGTCCTTGCCGATCGAATACAGCATCACCGGGTTCTCGCACTCGGCCACCACTTCCCGGAGGATGTGGATGCTCTCGGCTTCGAGACGTTGCAGGTGGGTCAGCTTTGGGTTCATGGCAGCGGAGGCCTCGGAAAAAGGAGACACGTTGAGCGGCGCGCGCGGGGCCGGAGTGGGGGCGATGAGGGCTGCGGGTGTGGGCGCCGAAGCCGGCAGCTCGGGCCCGACAGGGCAGGGCCAGGTGGCATCGGGCCAGCCCGCAGGTGGCAGGTGAGGGGCGTGCAGCGCGACGCACAACGGCGCGTCGAACGATTCGGACAGCTGAGCGAGGAAGCGCGATATCGCGCCCGCATCGGTGTCGTCGGGCATGGCGCGCCAAGCCATGCGGCCCTTGAGCGTCTGCGCACGCAGCAGAAGGCCGTCGCCGCTCGGCAGGAGCGATGCGCAGCACCAGGCCACCTGCGCGCCGCGTGCGCGTGCCGTCTTGAGCAGCTCCGGCAGCCCGGTGTTCCACCATTGCATGCCGGCCTCGCTCGCGCTCGCGACCTTGCGCCACGGCGCCAGCACAAGCCCCCAGCGCACCAGGTAGCGCGACAGGGTGCGCTCCTCGATGGCGACCCCAAAGCGCTCGTTCACCCAGCGTGCGGTAGTAGACAAAGTCCACACCCCGCCGCCGGCACCTACCGTTTCGGGGGCTTGTAGCAGCGCCGCATGCGTCGCATGCTCCTGCGCGGCATCCAGCACCCGGCCCACGCCGCGCTTGCGCCCACGGCCTTCGAGGGGAACGGCATCCCAGCCGCCTGCGAGATAGGCCTTGTGCGCGGCGATCACGGTGGGGGCGCTCAGGCCGGTTTCGCGGCGGATGTCAGGCAGCGACTTGCCGGCGAGACGCAACTCCACCGCGCGCTTGCGACGGGCGTTCCATTGCTCCAGGTTGGCGGTGGTCTCGAGACTCATCGCGACAATTAAGATTTAATGAACGGGAATGGACGCATGAAAAACTTCGTGCACCTTATTCGAATCACTGACGACTACAAAGGAAAATTGTGACGCTCCCCCTCAACTCAGCGGGCCCCTTGCTCGACGCGATCGTGAAGATCGCGCGCGACGCGGGCGAGGTGATCCTGTCCATCTACGCCACTGACTTCAGCGCGCGCGGCAAGGCCGATGCATCACCGGTCACCGAGGCCGACGAGCGGGCCGAGGCCGTGATCACGGCCGCGCTGACGGCTCTCACACCCGACATTCCCATCGTGGCGGAAGAGGCCGTCTCGGCCGGCAAGATCCCGCAGGTGGGCAATCGCTTCTGGCTCGTCGACCCGCTCGACGGGACCAAGGAGTTCATCAACCGCAATGGGGAGTTCACGGTCAACATCGCGCTCGTCGAAGACGGCAAGCCGACGCTTGGTGTGGTGCTGGCGCCGGCGCTGCAGCGCTTGTTCGCAGGGCGCGCTGGCGCCGGGGCTTACGTGGAAGACGCGCAGGGCCGGCGGGAGATCCGATGCCGCGCCGTGCCGGCCGAGGGCTTGACTGTGGTGGCCAGCCGTTCGCACGGCGACGCCGCAGCGCTCGACCAGTTCCTCGCAGGCCGCAAGGTGGCGGCACTGGCCAACGCCGGTTCGTCGCTCAAGCTGTGCCTCGTAGCGGCAGGCGAGGCGGATCTGTACCCGCGCTTGGGCCGCACGATGGAGTGGGACATCGCGGCCGGCCATGCCGTGCTGGCCGCCGCGGGCGGCAAGGTGGAGACGCTCGCTGGCGCGGCGCTGCGCTACGGCAAGCCCGGTTTCGACAATCCGCACTTCGTCGCCAGCGCTGCCTGAGGCGCCGGTCGCCTCGGTGGCGCGTCAGTGCGCCACCGCCCCCAGGCGTTCGGCACACAGCACCTCGGCCAGCGCCTTGGCGTGCCGGCGCAGCTCGGGCACCGCGGTGCATTCCCAATACTGTGCCCGCAGGAACGGGCCGAGATAACGCAGCACCGGCGAGGGCCTGCCCTTGGCGTCGAGCAGCGCGTAGTGCTCGCCGGTGGCCAATCCGAGGCCCAGGGTGTCGGGCGTGGCCTGGCCACAGGCCAGCAGCGATTGCATCAGCGGCTCACGTGCACGCTTCAGGTCCGTGCTCGGGCCGGTGCAGTTGATGACGTGGGCCACACGCAGCGAGACTGCGCCGTGCGCGCCGCGGGGCCGGTAGATCGCCGCAAGGCCGCCGGCCTGGCCGGTTTGCAGCGACTGCAGTCGCCCGGCGCGCACCTGTAGCCGGCCGCTCTCGAGAAGGGCTTGCAGGCGCTGGTTGAGTGTCGGCGCGAGGCGATGACGGTGCACGTCCCAGTAGGCCTGCACGTGGCGCAGGAACTGCGCGCGTTGCCGCTGGTCGAGGCGCTGCCACAGGTCGGGCGTGGCGTTGCGCAGCGACGCGAGGGTTTCGCGCCAGTCGATCCCTTGGCCGGCCAGGGTGTCGCACTGGGTGCGAATCATGTGCAGCCAACGCTTGAGATCGGGTGGCCCGGCCAGCAGTTCGTCGGGCAGGGTGATGCCAATGGGCGGCGCCCCGCCGGTGCGGTGCGGCTGCGGCAGCAGCCCGCGTCGCGAGAGGGCAATCATCGGGCCGGTATGGCCGCGTGCCTCGAGCGCCAGCGCAATGTCGACCATGGTGAGGCCGGTGCCGAGCAGCAGCACGGGCTCGTCATGACCGATGCGCGACAAGGCATCGGCACGCCACGGGTCTCGCACATAACGCGTGCTGGCCAGCACGGTGTTGTCGTCGAGCCGCGGGTCGGCCGGTGCGAAGTGGCCGAGCGCCAGCACCGTGCGGTCGGCCTCCAGCGACGCGCCCTGGCCGAAGTGCAGCACCGTGCCGTGGTCGGTGAGCTCCAGCGACTCGACATGCTCGCAGCGGTGCTCAAAGCGCTCTGGCTCCGCCAACTGCGCATGTGCCTGCTGAAGCGTCCACTCCAGGTAGTCGCCGTAGAGTTCGCGGCGCACGAAGGTGCCGCCTTGCACACCGGGCTCCTGCGCCTGGGCGTAGCGCAGGAAGTGACCCTCGTCGTCGTCGAAGGCGCTCATGCGCGCCGCCGGCACGTTCAGCACATGATCGGCGCTGCGCGTCCCGTAGGCCACGCCGCGGGCCAGCAGGCCCGAGCGGTTGATCAGCACGACCTTGAGATCGGCTTCGACTGCGTGCCGCATGAGGTGGACGGCGGTGAGCGTGCCGCTCAGGCCACCGCCGACGATGGCGATGATGCGTGTCATGGCGTTGTGGGGAGCAAGTTGGACCTCCGCTTGCAGTGTTCTGCCTTCAGCGCGCCAGAGACTGCCTCAGCAGTTCCGGCGGATGCGACCTCGCGCGGCCGAGCCGCACCATTGGCTGCTCGATGAAGTGGTACGAGAACATCGCCACTGGCAGCAGCCACAAGACCGAGAACGTGACCGTCGCCGGCGCGGCGGTGAAGATCTGCTGCCAGAGGTAGAGGCTGAACGAGATCTTGCCGATGTAGCGCAGCGGAGCCCAGTCGAGGAAGGCCGTCACGGCCCCGCGGTGGACCGTGGTGCGGAAGACGAGCCAGGCGATCGACACCGGCAGCACCAGCGTTTCGATGGCGTTGCGCAGGTGATAGGGCAGGTGGCCGAAGTGGCCGCTGGTCACGGCGATGCAGCCCGCCACCACCACGAGCGCGGCAGCGCTCACCAGTGCATGGTGCCGAGCGAGCCTGGCGAGCGTTTCGCGGTGGTGCGCCAACATCACGCCGGCCGAGATGCAGCAGAAGTGCGACGCGAGCACACGATAGGCTGCCCACTCGGGGGTGTCTGGCATCAGCAGCAGGCTGAGGAGCGGCGTGGCGGCGAGGAACGCGTGGATCGCGGCAAAGAGCCTGGGCTTGACGTGCCGTGGCACCAGAACGAACAGCAGCGGGAACACCAGATAGAACTGCTCTTCGTACGCCAGCGACCACGAGTGCCCGACGAACCACCCGCAATCGAGCCCGGGGGCGTTGCAGACGAAGACGGCGGCCAGCCCGATGCCGGCGGCGTCCTGCTGGATCCAGCCCAGCAGCGAAAAGACCAGCACCGTTGCCAGGTAGGCGAAGTAGGCCGGCAGGATGCGGTAGACGCGGCGCCGGTAGAAGCCCTTCATGCTGAGCGTGCCGGTGGTGGCCTCCTCTTTGAGGGCCAGCCCGGCGATCAGCAGGCCGCTGATGACGAAGAAGACCTTGACGCCCATCACCGACAGGTACGCCGCGATCGGCGATGGCGGGCCGCTCTGGTACCGATAGTTGACCAGGTGGCCGATGATCACCAGCAGGATGCTGATGGCGCGCCAGCCGTCGAGGGCCGGGATGCGCTGGGTCTCGGCGTTCGCACTCATGCGTACGCTCACGTGCTCACGACGAGCCAGAGCGCGTTGGCCGCCCAGCCGAGCGACAGCCCGGCGGCGACGGCGAACGGCAGCACGATGTCGTTGCGCCAGTGGTTCAGGCCATGCTGATGGCGGAACCAGAGGGCGATGGGCCACTGGACGAAGGAACTCGCCACGATCGCGACCAGTGCGCCCTGCAGCCCGTCGATCGAGTAGCCCAGCGGCAGGCCGATGAGCAGCAGCAGCACCTTCGGGAAGATCGATGCAGGCAACAGCGCCGTGCGGCCCATCGCGACGTAGATCTGCTCGGCCACCAGAAAGCGCGACCCGATGGCGCCGACCGCCAGCATCGAGAAGATCTGTGCCGCGCCCTGGTAGCGATCGTCGTACAGCACGCCGATAATGGCCGGCGCCGCCATGAACATGAAGCTGCCCACGAGGCCGATGACCAGGTCGGTCAGCTGCTGGAACTTCCTATAGGTCTCGGGCAATTCCGCAGGGCGTTCACGCACGACTTCGCTGAAGCTCGGCAGCATGATCCGGCCGAACACGCTGCCCACGGCGGACGTGGCCATGCTCGCCAGCCCGAACGCGATGGAGTAGAGCCCCATCGTCGTGCCGTCGAAGAGACCGCTCAAGAGCAGCCGGTCGCCCGTCAGCGCGATGAGGCCGAGCACCGACGAGACCATGACCCACTTGCCCTTGCTGATCAGCTCGTGCAGCGCGTTGCGCTCCAGCCGCAGCCGCGGCGGCGGGCCGGGCAGGTAGATGTGGCTCATGGCGCAGCGCAGGCCGGCCGACAGCAGGTTGCCCATGACCAGCGCCCAGATCGAATGGGTGGCAGCGGCCACGGCGATCATGGCGGCAGTCGAGAACAGCTGGGCGCCCAGGTCGATGGCCGTCGTCTTGCCGAGGTCCAGGTTGCGCTCGGCCACCTTGTTGTTCACCGAGCCGAAGCCGAGCAGCACCATCGAGAAGATGGTCGCGACCATCAGCCAGGGCAGGCGCTCGTCGTCGTAGACCGAGCCCTCCTTGAACATGCCGTGGGTCTGGCCATAGGCGATCAGAAGCGCCACCAGGATGGAAATCGACCAGATCACCAATCCGCGAATGATCTGCAGCGTCCACGCCGTGTTGAGGAACGCGGGGTCGCTTCCGCGTTTGCTCTGCACGATGACCGGGCCGCTGCCGACGTCGAAGATCAGGTTGAGCGTGAGCGTCAAGGCCGCGATGGTGGCCATCAGGCCAAAGGCCTCGGGCAGCAGCAGCCGGGTCAGGAACAGGTTGCCCACGAGCCGCAGCAGCTGGCCGCTGATGTGGCCGCCGCCGGCCCAGGCGCCGGCGCGCAAGGCTCTGCTGCGCAGTGAGGTGGTGATCTTCATGTTGCGCTCGCGGCCTTTTCCCGCCAGGTCATCAGCACCGCATCGAGCGCGAAGAGAAGACCCACCGCCACCGCCATCAGGACGAAGCCCGCCGCACTGTGGAGGAATCCGGCTCCGGCTTCATCACCGAAGTGGTAAGTAATCAGTGAAAGAATCGTCACGCGCACGATGTTGGCCACGAACGCGATCGGGAGGATCGCCGAAACCATGAGCACGTTATGCAAAGTTTGTGCGCGGTGCTTGAAGTAGATGAACAGCGCCCCGATGGCGGTCAGGCTGAACATGGAGTTGAGCCCCGAGCAGGCATCGGCCACCAGCAGCTGGTAGGGGCCGATGGAGATCATCACGCCCGTGCGGGCGATCGGATAGCCGAGGGCGTAGAGAAGGTCCACCACCAGGACCGACACCCAATTCTTGAGCGAGCCGGTGATGGCGTCGATGACGCTGGCCGGCAGCGGCACCAGGAAGAGCAGGTACAGCAGGGGGAACCACGCCGCCTTTAGCCCGCCGCGGCCGCCCAGCAGTGCGAGGCCGCCGGCCAGCACGAAGATCTGCGAGATGAACTCGATGCTGGCAACCGAGAAGGTCCGCCCGAACGCGTACAGCACGACGCCGAACGCGAAGAGCGGCCACCCGAGGGCGTGAAATGGGGGCGTGGATTCCGCGGCGATGCGCTCGCGTGCCCGCCAGAACAGCCAAAGCACCAGCCCGAGGATGATCGGGCCATGACCCATTTCCTCGCTTTGCCAGAGCGTCTGGCTGGCCGCCCAATAGACGGGCAGGTACATGGCGGCCAGCCCCGCCACCAGCAGCCACCACGGGGACAGGGGGCGCACCTCCGCCACCGCACGAAAAGGTTCAGCGCCCACCGGCCTCACCCTGCTTCTTCAGCTTGGCAGGCTTCGTGAAGGGAGCGTCCACCAGCACGGAGCCGACGACCTTGACCCCCGCGTCCTGCATGTGCGCGACGAGATCTCGAAGCTCGGCCGTGCGGGTCATGTTGTTGCGCGCGACCACGAGGGCAGCGCCGGCAAAGCGCGCCAGCAGCGTGACATCGGCTCCGCAGGTGATGGCGGGCGTGTCGATGATGATCACGTCGAAGGCCGACATGCTCTGCTCGAGGATGCGGGCGAACGACGCCCGACCCAGCAGCTCTTCAGGGTTGGGCGGAATTGGCCCGGACGGCAGCACCGCGAGGCCCGGGATACCCGGCACCAGCTTGATCACCTGCTCGTGCATGCGGCCCGTCAGCAGATTGGACAGGCCCGTCTGGTTCTCGACGCGGAAAAGCGAGTTCTGCCGCGGGTTGCGCAGGTCACCGTCGATCAGCAGCGTGCGCTCCTTCGCCTGCGCGAAGGTGACGGCAAGATTCGCGGCCAGCAGGCTGCGGCCTTCGCCAGGGCGCGTGCCGACCACGGCGAGCGCCACCCGCGATGCGCCTTCGCGGAACCAGCGCAGCTGGAGCTGGCTGCGCAACGAGCGCAGCCGTTCGCCTTCGGCGCTGAAGGGCCGGTAGGCCACCACCACTTCATCGCTGACCGGATGGCCCGGCCCGCTCAGGTACGGGTAGTCGAACTGCAGGGACAGCGCATAGAAGATGTCGGCTTCGGTCAGCAGCCCGAGCTGCATGCCCGCATCGCCGAAGCGAAGGTCCCGTTCCTTCTGGAAATTGATGATGCGTTCGACGTCTTCGATCGCCAGACGCCCTGAACTCACCAGAATCGCCCCAATTGATCGGTCTGCCTCTCGCGCCTTGCCCGAGGACATCGTCGCCATCAGGTGCCCTCTTCCAAGGTGAGTTGCGGTGGGTAGTTCCGGTCCGCCGGCGGCAGGCCCTGCGGCCCGCGCGGGCGGTGCGGCCAGCGGCGGTGGGCGTCGGCCCACGGCGACACCACGCCGAGCACCGGCACGCCTTCGACGAAGTCGAGGTCGGCTGGGCTGCGCACACGCCGATCGAGCAGCTCCCAGCCGAGGGCGGCGGCGATCGCCAGCGCCAGCCCGAGCAAGGCCGCGGCACCCATGTTCTTCGCAATCTTGGGGCTCGACGGCGCCAGTGGCTCAACGGCAGGTGTCAGCACGCGGGCGCTGGCTTGGTCGGCCTGGCTTTCGAGTGAGACCTGGCTGCGGCGGTTGGCCACGGCATCGTGGGCACGTTGTGCCGTTTCGACGTCGCGCTGCAGCAGCGCCATTTCGTCGAGCTGCGCGCGCAGGCCGAGCACGGTGCGCTTCTGCGCTTCGGCCACCGCGGTGAGTTCGGCGATCTTCTGGCCGGTCGCGCGGTTCACGGTCGCGGTCACGCCCGACACACGGCGCATCTCGGAGCTGATCTGCTGCTTGATGCTGGCGATCTGCGCTTCGAGCTGCACCCGCTGCGGGTGGTTGGAGCCGACGATGGAACTGATTTCCTGGAGCTTGGTTTCCGCACGGGCTAGCTCGGACTTCAGGCCCTGGACCACGGTGCTGGACTGCACGTCGGGAGACGTCTCGGTGCCGGTGTTGCGCTGGCGGCTGTTGGTGTCGGCCAGTTCCGCCTGGGCCGCCGCAAGTTGCGCCATCGTGGTGGCCAAGCGTGAGCTTTCGAGGTCGACCCGCTCGGTGGCGATGATGCCGCGCTCGCGCTGGAAGTTCGACAGCTTGCGCTGTGCGTCTTCGAGCTGGGTGCGCAGGACCTTGAGGCGTTCGTCGAAGAAGGTGCCGTACTGCCGCGAGGGCTCGATGCGCAGCTCGACGCTGAATTCGATGTAGGCCTTGGCGAAGGCGTTGGCGGCTGCGGCCACGAAGCGCGGGTCGCCGCCGGTGAAGCCGATGTCGATGAGGTTGGTGTTGCGCGCCGGCACGACGCTCAGCCCGTTGCGCAGGATGGTGCCGTAGTAGGTCTCGATCGGCACGCGGCCCTGCGTGGCCTGGCGCCACTGCTCGACGGCGGCGGGCCCTTCGGTCATGCCCAGCATCTTGGCAACGCGGCCGGCCAGGCGTTCGCTCTGGATGATTTCCACCTGTGTGCCGAGGAACTCGCGGGAGGCGATCGAAGGCATCAGCGTGGCCACGAGCGGGTCGGCGCGGACGTCGAGCAGCAGGGAGGTCTCGGCGGTGAACTTCTTCGGCATTCGCAGCGAGACCACGAAGGCGACAGCCATCACGAGCACGAAAAGCGCGAGCACCAGTGGCCAGCGCAGCCGCAGAATCAGCAGGATTTGTCGAAGGTTGAGGCCGTTCATGGCATGCGATCAGAAGACGGACTCGCGGACGTAGACCACGTCGTCGGCGCGCAGAGAGTCGTTCATCTGCACGTCGATGATCTGCACATTGCCGTTTGCATCGCGACGGTGCACCTTCAGGCCGCGGGCGGTGCCGCGCTGGGTGATGCCACCGGCGCCTGCGAGGGCCTGTACGAGGCTCATTCCGCGTTCCAGGCGCAGCGCACCCGGGCGGGCGATCTCGCCGTACATGTAGACCACGGGGGCACGCTCGACCCAGATCACATCGCCGTTCTGCAGCACCACGTCTTCGCCGCGGCGACCCGGGCCGAAGATGCTCGGCAGGTCGATCTCGACACGGTAGGGCTGGCCATTGCGGCGGCCGACCAGCACCACGGTGTCAGAGCCGCCAGCGGCGATGCCGCCGGCCGTGGCCAGGATGTCGGTTAGCTTGGTGTCGGCCAGTTCGAGGGGGAAACGGCCCGGGCGGCCTACTTGGCCGAGCACCGAAACCTGGTGGCCACGCACCTGCGTGACGAGGATGGAGACTTGCGGCTGCTTCACGAAGTTGCCGTCTCTCAGCCCGTCGGCGATCTTCTTCTCGGCTTGCAGCAGGGTCAGGTTGCCGATCGCAACGGAGCCGAGGAGCGGAAACGAGATCACACCGGTTTCGCTGACGCGGGCTTCGAGCGTGAGGTCGGGGTTCTGGAAGACGGTGATGCGGATCACGTCGCCAGACGCCAGCCGGTACTGCGCGTTGGCCGTGCCGCCGGCCTGAGCCGACGCAGGTTGGCTGAAGCTGAGGAGCGACAGGCCTGCCAGCAGCGCAACGGCACAGGCGAGGTGGCGAGTCAGATGGCTCAGGTTCTTCATTTCGGGCTCTCGCTGTTGCCGGAGGCTGCGCCTTGCACGGCGCCGACGGGCGACGGTTGCGATGCAGCGGTCTCGGCCTGATTCGCGAAGCTGCCGACGTAGCGGATCGTGGACGCCGCGCGCAGGGCCTTGATGTCGTCGGCGATGATGCGCCGCTTCTGTTCGTTGAGGAGGAACTGCTCGATGGCGGGCTTGGCGCGGGCCAGCTCCACCGGCTCGAGGCGCGAGTTGACCACCGCGATCACGAGCAGGCCATTGGGCTTGTTGATGACGAGCGTCTCGCCGTCCTTCATCTTGGCGAAGGAAGCGAGGCTGTCGAGCGGCAGCTGCTCGGCCGGGCGGACGGCCTGGTTGAAATCGAACTTGAAGCTGTTGGCGCGCAGGTAGTCGGTCAGCTCGTTCAGCGCCTTGCCCGATTGGGCCTTCTCGCGCACCGCATCGAGCTGTGCTGGCGTGGCTTCGATCAGCCACTCTTGCAGGCGATACACACGCCGCTCCGCGAAGAGCGCGGGGTTGTCGTTGAAGTACTTGAAGACCTGCGCATCGCTCGGCTTGCTGGCGCCTTCGCCAACACGCTCGTAATAGGCACGGGACAGCACTTCGCGGCGCGCGGCTTCGAGTTGCTGCATCACACGCGGGTCGCGATCGAGCTTGATCTCGCCGAGCTTCTGAATCGCCAGCTCCTGATCGATCAGGCGCTCGAGGGCCTGCTTGCGCGCCGCGTCGGCCTGGTCAGGCCGAAGGCCGCGCTGCTGCTCGAGCAGGAAGTTGACCTGATGGATCGTGATCTCTTGCTTGTTGACCTTGGCGACGACTTGCGAGGCAGGCTTGTCGTCGGACTTGCTGCAACCTGCGAGAAGCACGCCAAACACCGCGATGACGCTGGCAGCGACGGCAGGCCATGTGGGTTGCTTGCCGGGTTGTCGCTGCGGGTTCATTCAGGCTGTCTCCGGACTGGGTTCGTCAAGGGGATCGCGTTGCATCGGAAGCGGGCCTGAGTGCTCGCAGGCGCGCGCTGAGACCCTGAAGTTTTTGAGTGTAGCGGCTGAGGATGTTCCGTCCCGCACCCGGATTGAGGGGGCGAAATGGAGCCCGTGTCAGAGGCGTGAAATGTTCACTGCGCGTGCACTGGATCACAGGGTCTTGGCATGTCCGCCCGTGCCTGACAGGCCACTCAGCCGCACACGATCCGCCGTTGCCGTCGCGCCCAACAGATCGGCCACGAAGCGATCGTGCTCGGCGTAGGCGCGCTTCGTGTCCGTGTCGATCGACGACACGCGAAACAGCAGCCCGTCGGGAATCTGCCCCGTGAGCGTGGAGCGGATCTCCGCCACGCGCTGCTCGAAGCGCGAGCGCACGGCCTGTTCGCCGAGCGTGAACCAATAGGTGACCGGCTCGAAGTGGCTGCCCTTGTGGGTGCTCATGCGCCGCCCCGGGATCGCACCGTAGGGCGTGCCGATCTCGGCGCTCTCGCTGTGGAGCAGGTTGAAGCCCTGGGCGGGGTAGCACACCTCGGGCTTGTGGGCCTGCATGGCGCCGCGCTGGTGGTTGCCGTAGGCGACCGACAACATGATGCGGTAGCCGCTTGGGCTCACGTACGTGCGGGTGAGCACCTGGCCGTACAGCTTGTCGAGCAGCTGCTGCGTCTGCGGATTGACCACGAGCACAGACTGCGCCGGGTCGAGACGCCAATTGCCGAACTGCTGGGGGATCGCCTGCTCCAGCAGGATGCTGGGCGCTTCCTTCCGGGCTGCGAGCGCTTGCGGTTGTGGCGCAAAGGCCAGGATGACCGACGCCGAGCACATCAGCGTGGCCAGCACCGCAGCGATTCGAAGCCTGGACACCATGAGCGAACTTCCCCGGGCACCGGCCCGGGCGGATTCTGCCCCGCACTGCAGACGCCCGTCGGTGCCGGCACGGTTGAACCCCGACAAATGCGGTGGAAATACCGGCCATCTCCCTCGTCCTCGGGGTGGCCTGCCTGTGCCCGCCTGTTACGACGGTTCTGGTTTGTAAGTTTTCCGAAACACCGCCTCGGAGGGCCAGTGCTCGCAAACCCCCTAGTTATGGGGGTGTAGGACCTGTTCCGTTGCCTTCTAGAGAAAACCCCGGCGGATACGTGTTGACAGTTCGACTTACAGCGCCTAGGTCGGCCGCGCCGAAACTGCTCATACCAAATCTGCAGTCCCGAACGAATGAGTCGGGGCTCAGGCTGGATAGGCCGAGGTCTCTGCGTGATGGTGATGCACCGAAATGGTGGCAGCCGCTCAGGTTGGTAGTCCTCAATTGAAGCGTGTTGCAAACCCTTGTGCGACGCCCGAAGCAGCCCTGAAACGGGCGTCAACTTACCGGAATTTGAAATGTTGTCTTTCTCGATCGAAACCAGATTCAAGCTGATCCCCCTGTCTGCCCTGTGCATGGCCCTGGCGGCCTGCGGCGGCAGCGACACCTCCACCACCGAAGGTGCACAAGCCGAATCTGAAACCCAGACCGAAAGCGCCCTCGGCGTCGTGCCGCAGTTGGTGTCCGCACCGACCGGCTGGACGCGTGTGGCCAACGAGGGTCAGCGCTTCACCCTCACGACCACCACCACCCTGCGCTATGGCTCGGGCACCCTCTACGTCCAGCGCACCCTGGCCGCCGGGACGTACACCTGCGGCAATGCGCTCTTCTACCGTGACCCGCGTCCGCAGTACGCGAAGGCCTGTTACGCGATGCCCACGAGCGCTCCGGCACCGACGCCTGCGCCGGCCCCGGCCCCTGCGCCCGCTCCGGCACCTACACCGGCTCCTGCCCCCGCGCCGGCTCCCGCCCCGGCTCCCGCGCCTGCCCCCGCCCCGGCTCCGGCACCTGCGCCCGCACCGGCTCCTGCTCCTGCTCCTGCGCCCGCACCGGCTCCCGCTCCCGCTCCCGCCCCGGCTCCGTCTGGCGCCCCGACCTACTACTTCTCCGACTGCCAAGCCGGCGCCGCCACGGGTTGCATCCCCGGCAGCAACGGCAACCCCGGCACCCAGGCCCTGCCCAAGCAGAACCTGTCGGGCATCAACGTGAACGCTCTGCCGGCCGGCACCCGCCTGCTCTTCAAGCGTGGTGGCGCCTGGGCGAACTTCGCCGTGACGATCGACAACCCGAACGCCAGCGCTGCTGCCCCCTTGGCATTCGACGCCTGGGGTACCGGTGCAGCTCCGACGCTGCGCGTCGCCTCCGGCAACATGTTCAACCTCGGCGGCGGCTGGAACAACACCAGCAACGACGGTGGCTACACCTTCCGCAACCTGAAGCTGGACGGCATGGGCACCGCCGAATGGGGCGTCTGGTTCGTGCAGAACGTGCGTGACGTGATCATGGAGAACAACGAGATCACCGGCTTCCGCATCGCCATCAACTCCAACGAAGGCACTCCGTACGGCGTCTCCGGCGTGACCCTGCGCAACAACAACATCCATCACAACCGTTCGATGGGTCTGCTGGGCCACTACGACAACCTGCTGATCGAAGGCAACACGATTGAAGCCAACAACTTCAGCGGCAGCATCTTCGACCACGGCACCTACATCGGTGGCGGCCACAACATCACCCTGCGCAACAACCGCTACGTTCGCAACTCGACCGTCAACGGCACCTGCATGGGCGGCAACATGACCTTCCACGGCCAGATCGACGGTCTGACGATCGAAGGCAACACCATCGAGCAAGGTGCTTCGGCGCCGAGCTGCTACCTGATGTCGATCACCCAGGGCTACACGACGGCCGAGTGGTTCCGCAACGCCATCGTTCGCAACAACACCCTGATCAACGGAGGCAGCGCCATCGTCGCCCAGTCGGCTCCTGGCATCCTGATCGAAGGCAACCGCACCATCCGTACGCAAGCCATCGGCACGGCCAGCATCAGCATCGGCGGCCAGTACGCTGGGGGTGACGTGGCAGACGGCAACGCCGTGGTCCGCAACAACACCCTCTGCCTGGCCGGCGGCGGTGCGAGCGGCTCGGTGACCTCGATCAACTCGCCGGGCTCCACGGTCACCAACAACGTGGTCCTGAGCGGCGCGGCTGCCACCACCGGCGTGTGCGCACAGTGATCGCCGGTCTGAACTGACCCCCAGGGCGTCAAGCCCCAAGGCCTCGCAGCATGCTGCGAGGCCTTTTTTCATTTCATGTCCCGCGTGTATTCTTGCGGCGCCCGATTTCGGCTGGACGTCGATGGAGATTGCAAATGGGAATTCGCGCGCAGTGTGAGACAAGCGGGATCGGGGTGGCTGGCTGGCTGATGGCACTCACCGTGCTGGCCACCGCAGGCTGCGCCAGCTCAGCCTCGGCGGTCGGCCGCACCTACTACTTCTCGGACTGCCAGCCCGGAGCCGCCAAGGACTGCGTGCCCGGCAACGACAGCAATTCCGGCACGTCTGAGCGCTCGCCCAAGCGCACATTGGCGAGCGTCGACTTCAGCGCCTTGCCTGCCGGCAGCAAGCTGCTGCTGGCCCGCGGCGGCGTGTGGGTGCAAGGCCTCATGCTGATCGAGAACATGCGCGCCACCGCCGAAGCGCCGATCGTCATCGACGCGTACGGCAAGGGCGACCGCCCCTGGATCCAGGTGCCGCATGCAAAAGCCACCGCCTTCGTCTTCGGCGGCTACAACAACACCACCAACGACGGCGGCTACACGCTGCGCAACCTCAAGATCGACGGCATGGGCATCGCCGACTGGGGCTTGTTCCTGGTCCACAACCTGCACCACGTGACCCTCGAAGACAACGAGATCACGGGCTTTCACATTGGCATCCATTCACAGGCGCGCGGGCCGCATGGCGTGACCAACGTCGTCATCCGCAACAACAGCATCAGCCGCAACAAGGGGATGGGCATCCTCGGCCAGTTCAGCGACAGCGTGATCGAAGGCAATCTCTTCGAGGCCAACAACTTCTCGGGCAGCACCTTCGACCACGGCACCTACCTTTCCGGCAGCGACCCTCACAGCGGCAAGAACGTCGTCTTGCGCAACAACCGCTACATCCGCAACTCGACGGTCGACGGCGTCTGCAAGGGCGGCAACATGACCTTCCACGGCCAGATGGACGGCGTGCTCATCGAAGGCAACCAGATCGTGCAAGACGCAGCCACGCCCGGCTGCTGGGCAATGTCCATCACGCAGGGCTACACGTCGGCCGAGTGGTTCCGCAACTTCGTCGTGCGCAACAACCGCATCGTCAATTCCGGCAACACCGGCATCGCGGTGCAGTCGGCGCCCGGCATCGTGATCGAAGGCAACGTCATCGTGAACACCCAGGCCACGCAGCAGAACGCCGTCTTCATCGGCGCCGGCAAGTACGAAGGCGGCGACGTGCCCGACGGTGATGCGATCGTTCGCAACAACACCATCTGCTTCGCCTCGACCAACGGCGCTGCGGCGCGCGTGCTCGCATCGAGCAGCAAGGTCGACAACAACGTGGTGCTGACCGGCGCTGCAGCCAAGACCGGCGTGTGCGCGCAACGCTGAGCGCCCTGGCGCTGGCAGGCGCCGTCTCGTGGGGAGCGCAGGCGCAGGCGGCGGCCACCTATTACTTCTCCGATTGCCAGCCGGGTGCGGCACCCGGCTGCGTGCAGGGCAACGATGCCAACGACGGCAAGAGCCCGCGCTCACCCAAGCGGCGGCTCGAAAGTGTCGCCATCAACGCATTGCCCGCCGGCAGCAAGCTGCTTCTGGCGCGTGGCGGTGTCTGGGTGCAGGACATGCTGGTCCTCGACAACCCGCGCGTCACCGCCGAGGCTCCGCTCGTGATCGACGCCTATGGTCGCGGTGAGCGGCCGTGGCTGCAGGCGCCGGGGGTGAAGAACGCGGTCTTCATGTTCGGCAAGTACAACAACACCTCCTACGACGGTGGCTACACCTTGCGCAACCTCAAGCTCGACGGCCGCGGCACCGGGCAGTGGGGCCTCTTTCTGATCCACAACCTGCACCACGTGACGATCGAGGACAGCGAGATCACCGGCTTCCACATCGGCATCCATTCGCAGGCCAGGGCGCCGCAAGGGGTGAACCACGTGGTGATCCGGCGCAACGTCATCAGCCGCAACAAGGGCATGGGCATCCTTGGCCAGTTCAACGACAGCCTGATCGAAGACAACCTCTTCGAGGCCAACAACTTCTCGGGCAGCGACTACGACCACGCCATCTACCTGTCGGGCAACGAAGCGGGCGGGCGCCGCAACGTCGTGCGCGGCAACACCTTCCGCCACAACTCGGTGGTCGACGGTGTGTGCAAGGGCGGCAACGTCACCATGCACGGCCAGATGGACGGCATGCTGATCGAAGGCAACACCATTGAGCAGCGGGCGTCGGCACGCAGCTGCTGGGGCATTTCGATCACGAGCGGCTACAAGACGGCCGAGTGGTTCCGCAACTTCGTGGTGCGCAACAACACGGTGGTCAACCTGGGCGAGTGCGCCTTCTGCATCAACGCCTCGCCTGGCATCGTGGTCGAGAACAACCGTGTTTTCAACGACCAGAAGAGCCCTCACGTCGCCGTGATGATCACCCGCGGCAACCGGACCCCCGGCGACGCGGAAGACCGTGACGCGGTCGTGCGTGGCAACGTGGCGTGCTTCCCCTCGGGCGCGTCGAACCAGGTGGCCGTGCGGCTGGCCTCCGCGGCCGCGGATGTCAGCGACAACCTGACGCTGGCCGGCGAGGCCGCCACGCGCGGCGTCTGCGCGCGTTAGGTCCCGCCGATCACCGCCAGGTGGCGCGGCCCGGCGTGCGCAAAGGCTGCGGGACCGGGCGCACCGCGCCCACCGGCCCCGCCCCGACCTGCTTCCGGACCGGCTCGCCACGCGCCACCAGCTGGGTGAAGCCCACCATGAGGCCGGTCAGGCACCAATAGAGCGGATAGACCAGGAAGATCGGGCTCACGGTGGCGATGGTCACGAGCACGCCGACCATCGTCGCCAGCAGGGCCCGGCCGAGCACATGGCGCTCGTCGTGCTTGTCGAGTTTCAGCAGGCTCATGAAGACGCCCCACATGGCAGCGGCGACCAGCAGGACGAAGACAGTCAACGACACGATGCCACCTCGCAGCGCGATCATGATGTAGGTGTTGACCACGTCGATGATCCCGTCGCTCCCACGCAGAGACTCGATCTCGGGAATGGTGGCGAAGTCGTAGTTGCCGAAGAACGGGTACTGCAAGATCACCCGGATGGCGACGTCGAAGAGGTTCTCGCGGAAGTCCACGTTGCGGGCGTCGACCGTGCCGATCCAGGGCAGGTGGTCGATCATCGCCAGTCCGGCGTCGGTCGTCAGCAGCACGGGCAGCGACAGCAGGATCGCACCGGCCAGCTTGCCGATGCTGCCGAACGGCGAGGGCCCGAGCAGCAGGAAGACCATGATGATGGCCACGCCACCGACCCAAGGCCCGCGGGCGAACGCGCCGACGATCCCCGCGAACATCAGCGCCATGCCCGCGCGCCGCATCCAGGGGTTCTGGATCAGCGTGCGCACGTACAGGAAGATGCCGATGCCGACCGCGGCCACGTAGCCCGCGATGATCGATTGCCCCGCCGTGCCTTCGGCGCGCAGCATGCCTGAGCGGATCAGATAGCCCCGGTCGCCGATGCTGACCCCGAGTGCCCGCTCGAGCGACGAGTAGAGGAGCCAGCGACGCAGGAATTCGAAGGCGACGATCGCACAGAAGACCCACAAGCCCGCGGTGAGCATGCTCAGCGACTCCCGGAAGTGCTGGATCGACCGCAAGGAACGGCTGCTGACGTAGTACAGCAGGAAGACATTGGTGAACGCGTAGAAGACGCTGTCGCGCAGCACGCTCGGCAAGGTGCGCTCGGGCAGCGTGAGCACGATCTCGAGCGCGAACATCACGATCATGATCTTGTCGACCAGCAGCTTGCCGAAAGGCTCGACGTCGGGCCGCTTGCGCAGTTGCCACCACACCGGCACCAGGATGAGGAGTGCAAGGATGCGCAGCGGGTCGAGTGCGAAGAGTTCCTTCACCAAACCGCCGCCGGAGATCGAGGCCGTCAGCCGCGGCAGACACACGAGCACCGCGAAATGCATCGCCGCCTTGTTCGGCTCGTCGCGCGACAGGATGAGGATCGCGACTGCGGCGACCGCCGCGAAGATCCAGAAGTTGTGCGCGAGGAACGCCGACAGCGTCAGCGCGAACCACAGGTTGCGCCGCCGGTTGAAGTCCTGGGGCGTGACCAGGCCATTGGGGATGATCGTCTTCTTGGCGAAGAGAAACACCACCCAGGCGATCGGCAGGATGAAGCAGAGGGCTCTTAGATGCTCAGGCAACCGGCTTCTCCGGTACGGGCAGGGAGGCCGCGAAGGCGGCGGAAAGTCAGTGTAATTGCGCGCCGTGAAGGGCCCGCGATCAGCCGACCTTTTCCAATGTGTGGAATGTGCTGCGCGGCACGAGCCCATCCAGGTTGTAGCCGCAGGCTTCGATGTGCGGGCGGAAGAACTCGAGGTCGTAGCGCGTCCAGGCGTGGCAGCCGAAAGGCAGGCGCTCGCCGTTCAGCTTGTAGAGCCGGCGCGGCAGCGTCTCGAACGAGAACTGGCGCGCTTCGTCGAACGAGGCCACCTTGAACCAAGGCAGGTGGCGGTTGACCACCAGGCCCCAGAAGCTGTCTTCGCCACGCTGGTAGTTGATCGTCGTGTCGCGGCCGAAGGCGATGCGTGGCAGGTCGACGATGAAACGCCGCAGTGCCTGCAGCGGCTTCTGGCGAGCTTCAGTGGCAAGCAGGCGCAGCCACAGCCGCTTCGAGAGCCGCCCGCGCAGCATGGCCGAGACCTTGCGAAGCGAAAAGCCGCCATTGCCCACGCCGTGCACGGCGGCGTTTTCCTTTGCCGCGACCATGCCTTCGAACCAGGGCGCGCCGATGTAGTCGAGCCCGCGGTCGCACCAGGCGGCGAGGTCGTCGCGGAAGACGAAGGCATCGAGTTCATAGAAGAGCACGTACTCGTACTGCGCATAGCGGCGGTACAGGAAGGGCTCGATCTTCATCAGCGTGAAGTTCGCGTAGCTCGACTGCCAGTGCGGCGGGATGTGGTCGACCTCGATCTGCGGGATGACGGCGCGGTAGGCGCTCGTGTCCATGCCCTCGGGGCAGACGAGCTTGATCGGGTAGTGCCCCAGCACCTCGAAGCACTGCCGCAGCGAGATCTCTTCCAGCGGCGTGAAGGTGGGTTGGTGCACCGTGATGAGGATGACAACCCGCTTGGAATCTTTCATGGTGTGAACCGGCCTGGGCATCGTGCAGCGGCACATTGTTGCCGCTGCTGGCGTGGCAGGAACCCACTCAATCGAGGGCCGATTCCGGTGTGATGGACCTCACGCCCAGCCCAGGCGGGTGCGGCTGATCGGCAGCGTGCGCACGCGGTGGCCGGTGGCGCGGAAGATGGCGTTGCACACGGCCGGCGCCACGGGCGGCAGGGCCGGCTCGCCGAGCCCGCCGATGGGATTGTCGGAGTGCAGGAAGTGCACCTCGATCGCCGGTGCGTCGGCCATGCGCAGCAGCGGGTAGTCGTGGAAGTTGCTCTGCTTGGCCCGGCCGCCTTCGATGTCGACCACCTGCAGCCAGGCCGCGCTCAGGCCATCGAGGATGGAGCCCTGCACCTGCGCCTCGGCGCCGCTCAGGTTGACGATCTGCTCGCCCACGTCGCATACGCAGACGACGCGGTTGACGCGCAGCTGACCTTCAGGCGACACCGCGACCTCGGCCACCTGCGCCACGTAGCCGCCGTAGCTTGCATGGAAGGCGATGCCCTGGCCTTGGCCTTGCGGCAGGGCGCGACCCCACTGGCTCTTCTCGGCCACCGCCTGCAGCACGCGGCGCATGCGGGCGACCTGGTAGACGCCCTGGCGCGAGAAGAAGCCGGCCGGCCGCATGGCTTGTCGATCGCCGAGCAACGAGAGCTTGAAGGCCAACGGGTCCTGCCTGGCCGCATGGGCCAGCTCGTCGACGAAACTCTGCACGACCCACGCGCTCACGTTGGCATGCGGGGCCCGCCACGCACCCATCGGGATGCCGCAGTCGATGGCGCTTTGCTCCACTCGGCAGTCACTCACCCAGGGCGCCGGGAATTCGTTCCCGAGCTGCGGGTCGATCGGGCCGCCGCGCCCTAAGCCGATGAAGTGGTCGTGCCAGGCGACCACCTCGCCCGCCCGGCCGAGGCCGCCGCGCAGCAGGTGGAAGCCGCCGGGACGGAAGTGGTCGTGCTGCAGGTCGTCTTCGCGCGACCACACGAGCTGCACCGGCACCGGCGAGCGCATCGCGATGGCCGCGGCTTCGACCACGTAGTCGCTGGAGAGCCGCCGCCCGAAGGCCCCGCCGCCGCGCACGATGTGCATGCGGATGGCGGCGGGCGGCACGCCCAGGCTCTTGCTCACGTGATCGCGCGCCCATGACGGCGCCTGCGAGGCGGTCCAGAGCTGCAGCGTGCCGTCCTTGAACGAGGCGGTGCAGTTGAGCGGCTCGAGCGCCGCATGGGCGATGAACGGGTAGGTGTAGAACGCCTCGACACGCTGCGAAGCCGAGGCCAGCGCCTTCGCCACGTCGCCTTCCTGGCGCGAGACGGTCGCCCCCGGTTGGCGTGCGATGCGCGCGGCCTGTTCGGCGAAGCTGGCAAAGCCCTGTCGCGCCACCGGGCTGTCGGCCCACTGCACCTTGAGCTTCTTGCGCGCGCTGAAGGCCGCCCAGGTCGACTCGGCCACGATCGCCACCCCCGGGCGCAGGCCGAGCACGCCGCCGATGCCGGCCACGACGAAGGCATCGTGCACGCCGGGCAGGGCCTTCACCTCGTCGAGGTTGGCGCTCCGCACGGTGCTGCCGAAGACCGGGCACTTCTCGTACACCGCATAGCGCATGCCGGGCACGCGCACGTCGATGCCGAAAAGCGGCGCGCCGCGCACGATGTGGCTGTTGTCGACACCGCCGATGCGTGTGCCCAGCAGCTTGAAGTCGCGGGGCGACTTCAGCTTGACCGCACGCCCCGTGGGCACGGGCAGCGTGGCGGCGCTGGCCGCCAGTTCACCGTAACGGAGAGAGCGGCCCGAGGCGCGGTGGTGCACCGCGCTCATCGCCGCATGGCATTCGCGCACGGGCACGCCCCACGCGTTCGCGGCCGCGTGCACAAGCAAGGTGCGCGCGGTGGCGCCGAGCACGCGGAACGCCTGGTAGTTCCTGGGCGTGGAGCTGCTCGCGCCGCTGAACTGGTTGCCGTAGGCCTCGTCGAGATCGCCTTGTTCGACGACCACGTCTTTCCAGTCGACCTCGAGTTCTTCGGCGAGCACCATGGGCAGCGAAGTCTTCACCCCTTGGCCCACTTCCATCTGCTTGGCGATGAGCGTCACCACGCCGTCGGGGGCGATGCGGATGAAGACGTTGGGCTTGAAGACCTCCTGCGAACGCAGGAGGTCTCGCGACGGGGCGGCGGCGCTCGCGTCACCCGAGGAGCGCAACGCGAGGCCGAGCATGAGCCCGCTGCCCGCGAGAGTGGTGACGGCGAGGAATCTCCGGCGTGCGGGGCGCTCGGGTGGAGCGGGCGTGTGGGTCACGGCGCGAATCGATCAGAAGGCTGCGGATTATTTCACTCGCGGCCCAAATCCTTCTCGTTTGGCCCCACGGTCTTACGCTCAACTAGGGGGTCTGGACCCCCGGTAATGCCGCACATAATTCCGCGGGTTTTTGCGTAGTTTGGGCCCGTCATCGGCTTGTTTTTTCGGCCACGCACGATGTGCATCGTGTCACGACCCAGGCCCTGGCCGACCGGCGATTGAACAAGAGAAAACATGGCGAACTCAGTGCGTAGCGTCCTCATCGGTTCGGAGTCCCTGCTGATTCAGTGCGGGCAGGTCCTCGAGCAGGCAGGCCACCAGATCGTGGCCGTGGTCACGACGCGCGCCGCCATCCGCCGCTGGGCTGCCGAAAAAGGCATCCGCGTGCTGGCCGATTCGGCCGCGCTGCTCGCCGCGCAAGACATCCGCCCCTTCGACTACCTCTTCTCGATCACCAACCTCTCGGTGCTGTCGCCAGAAGTCATCGCGATGCCCACGCGCGCCGCGATCAACTTCCACGACGGCCCGCTGCCCGAATACGCCGGCCTCAACACGCCCGTGTGGGCCATGCTCAACGGCGAGGGCCGCCACGGCATCACCTGGCACCTGATGACGAGCGCCGTCGACCAGGGCGACATCCTGGTGCAGCGCCGTTTCGATCTCTCCGAAGGCGAGACCGCCCTCACGCTCAACACCAAGTGCTTCGAAGCCGGCATGGAGAGCTTCGAGGAACTGGTGAAGGGCCTCGCCGACGGCACGCTGCAAGGCCGCCCGCAGACCGAAGGCGTGCAGAAGTATTTCGGCCGCAAGGACCGCCCCGCCGCGGCCTGTGCCATCCGCTGGGACGAGCCCGCCTCGAAGATCGCCACGCTCGTGCGTGCGCTCGACTTCGGCACCTACGCCAACCCCATCGGTGCGGCCAAGGCGCTCTACAACGGCCAGCTCGTGCTGGTGCCCGAACTCACGGTGCTCGAAGACCGCTCGGGCCTGCCGGCCGGCACCATCGTCTCGGTGAACGACGATGCCCTGGTCGTCACGACCGGCGACTTCGACGTGCGCATCCCGCGCCTGGAAACCCTCGACGGCAAGCCGCGTTTCCTCAACTGCCCGGTGCTCAACCTGCGCACGGGCGCCCGCTTCGAAGTGCTCGATGCGGCCGCGGCCGACCAGCTGAGCGCCATCAACGCCTCGCTGTCCGCGCATGAGACGTTCTGGCTGCGCCGCCTGGAGACGCAAACCCCGCTCGAGCTGCCCTACATCGACCGCAGCGCCGCGCCGGTCGCCACGCAGTGGCAGCAGCTCGATGCGGCGCTGCCGGCGGGTAACGCCGACGCACGCATCGCGGCACTCGTGGGCTACCTCGCACGCCTCACGGACAAGGACGGCTTCGACCTCGGCTTCGCCGACCCCGCGCTGCGCCGCGCTGTGGGCGCTGCGCCCGCCTGGTTCGCGCAACAAGTGCAGCTGCGCGTTGCACTCGATTTTTCGCGCGGCTTCGATGCGCTGCGCGCTGCCGTTGCCGATGAACTCGCCACGCTGCGCAAGCGCGTCGGCTATGCCAGCGACATCGTCGCCCGCTCGCCTGAGCTGCGCGCCGCTGCTGCGCAGAAAGACCCGCGTGTGCAGCCGGTTGCGCTGCTCATCGTTGACAAGCTCGACGATGCCGCCGCGCTGACGGGCAGCGAACTCACCATCGCCGTCACCGCCGATGGCGCACAAAGCCGCTGGATCTTCGACGCTGCCAAGCTCTCGCGCACCACCATCGCCGCGATGCAGCAGCAAGCCGCCGAGTTGCTGAAGGCCGCCGATGCCGATGCGTCGCGCGCCCTCGCCGAGCTGCCCCTGTGGGATGCGGCCGAGCGCAGCCGCGTGCTCGACCAGTGGAACGCCACCGACGCTCCCGCGCGCACCGATGCGTGCGTGCACCGCCTCTTCGAGGAGCAGGCCGCCCGCACGCCGAACGCGACGGCCGTGACCTGCGAAGACCAGTCGCTCACCTACGACGAACTCAACCGCCGCGCCAACCAGCTCGCGCGCCGACTCAAGTCGCTGGGCGTCGGCCCCGACGTGCTGGTGGGCCTGTGTGCCGAGCGCTCGGTGGAGATGATGGTCGGACTGATCGCCATCCACAAGGCCGGCGGCGCCTACGTGCCGCTCGACCCGAGCTACCCGAAGGACCGCATCGCTTACATGGTCGAGGACTCCAAGGTGCCGGTGCTGCTGACGCAGGACCGCGTGGAGTTGCCCAAGCACAGCGCCAAGGTCATCAAGCTCGACACCGACTGGGCCTCGATCGCCACCGAGTCGGCCGAGCCCTTCGATGGTGGCGCCGAGCCGCAGCACCTGGCCTACGTGATCTACACCTCGGGTTCGACCGGCAAGCCCAAGGGCGTGATGGTCGAGCACCGCAATGTCGTCAACTTCTTCGCGGGGATGGACCACCACCTCGGTGAAGATGGCGCCGGCACCTGGGTGGCGGTTACGAGCCTGAGCTTTGACATCTCGGTGCTCGAACTCTGCTGGACGCTCACCCGCGGCTTCCACGTCGTCATCGCCACCGGCGAAGAGCGCTCCGGGTCCGCGCCGCGGGGCGCGGCTGCAGCCCGCCCGCTCGACTTCAGCCTCTTCTACTTCTCGGCCAACGAAGCCGAAGGCGAAGGCCAGGAGAAGCACGACAAGTACAAGCTGCTGCTCGAAGGCGCCAAGTACGGCGACCAGCACGGCTTCTCGGCCGTGTGGACGCCCGAGCGCCACTTCCACGCCTTCGGTGGCCTCTATCCGAACCCGGCCGTGGCCGGCGCCGCCATTGCCGCCGTCACCGAGCGCATCAAGATCCGCGCCGGCAGCGTGGTGCTGCCGCTGCACCACCCGCTGCGCGTGGCCGAGGAGTGGTCGGTCGTCGACAACATCTCCAAGGGCCGTGTCGGCATCTCGTTCGCGTCGGGCTGGCAGCCGAACGACTTCGTGCTGAAGCCGGAGAACTTCGCCGACAACAAGAACATCATGCTGCGCAACATCGAGACCGTGCGCAAGCTGTGGCGCGGCGAGAAGTGCAGCTTCCCCGGAGCCACTGGCAGCGAGGTCGAGGTCGGCATCCTGCCGCGCCCGGTGCAGAAGGACCTGCCGTACTGGGTCACCTCCGCCGGCAACCCCGAGACCTTCATCGCCGCCGGCAAGCTGGGCGCCAACGTGCTGACCCACCTGCTGGGCCAGACGGTGGAAGAACTCGACGGCAAGCTCGCCGCCTACCGCAAGGCCTGGAAAGACGCCGGCCACCCGGGCGAAGGCTACGTGACGCTGATGCTGCACACCTTCGTCGGGCCCGACGAGGCCGAGGTGCGCGCCAAGGTCAAGCAGCCGTTGATCGACTACCTCAAGACCTCGCTCAACCTCGTCAAGCAATACGCCTGGTCCTTCCCTGCGTTCAAGAAGCGCGAGGGCATGGACGGCCCCAACTCCACCGCCAGCCTCGACCTGCAAAGCCTCAGTGACGAGGAGATGCAGGGCCTGATGGAGCACTCGTTCAACCGCTACTACGAGACCAGCGGCCTCTTCGGCACGCCCGAGAGCTGCCTGAAGCAGGTCGACGCGATCAAGGCGATCGGCGTCGACGAGGTCGCCTGCCTGATCGACTTCGGTGTCGACTCGCCCTCGGTGCTGGCCCACCTCGAATACCTCAACGAGCTGCGCAAGAACGCCACGCCACGCCGCACGGCTGCGAACGCCAACACCGACTACTCGATCCCCACGCTGCTCAAGCGTCACCAGGCGACGCACCTGCAGTGCACGCCGTCGATGGCGCGCATGCTGCTCCTCGACCCGGCGGCGGCCGACGGCCTGCGCGGCCTCAAGCGCATGATGGTCGGTGGCGAAGCGCTGCAGGCGCCGCTCGCCCGCGAGCTGAAGGGCGCGATCGCCAGCAACGGCCACCTGATGAACATGTACGGCCCGACCGAGACGACCATCTGGTCGTCGGTGCACCGGGTCGACACCGTCGACGGCATCGTGCCGCTCGGCAAGCCGCTCGCCAACCAGGCGATCTACATCCTCGACACACGCCAGCAGCCCACGCCGGTCGGCGTGCCGGGCGAACTGGTGATCGGCGGCAAGGGCGTGGTGCGTGGCTACCTGCACCGCCCGGAGCTCACCGCCGAGCGTTTCCTGCCGCACCCGCTCAAGGGCGCGGCCGGTGGCCGGGTGTACCGCACCGGCGACCTCGCGCGCCTGCGCGACGACGGCTCGCTCGAATTCCTCGGCCGTTTCGACCACCAGGTGAAGGTGCGTGGCTACCGCATCGAGCTGGGCGAGATCGAAGCCTCGCTGCTGAGCCACACCGGCGTGCGCGAGACGGTCGTCGTCGCACGCGAAGACACGCCGGGCGACGTGCGCCTCGTGGCCTACATCGTGCCGTCAGCGAAAGACAGCGCGCCCGCGGCCGAGCTGAAGGAGCACCTGCGCACCCGCATGCCCGATTTCATGGTGCCGGCGCACTTCGTCACGCTCGACGCGCTGCCTCAGACGCCCAACGGCAAGATCGACCGCAAGCAGCTGCCTGCGCCCGAAGCGAGCAAGGCCCCCGTGGCGAACGAAGCCTTCGTGGCCCCGGCGAGCGACCTCGAAGAGCAGATCGCCGCCATCTGGAAGGACGTGCTCAAGCTGCCGCAGGTCGGCGCGCGCGACAACTTCTTCGACCTCGGCGGCCACTCGCTGCTGGCGGTGCAGGCGCACCGCCGTCTGCGTGACACGCTGCAGCGCGACATCTCCATCACCGACATCTTCCGTTTCCCCACCATCCAGAGCCTCAGCGCCTTCCTGGGCGAGGGCGGTGTGGACGATGCGGGTGCGAAGGCCGGCAATGCGCGCGCGCAGGGCCGCCGCGCGGTGATGCAGGCGCGCCGCCAGGCCTCACGCGTCTGACCCCCATCTCCAGACAACGACCACCGATGAACCGCTCGACAGAGGCAGGCAGCCCGCAGGGATTGAACGCATGACCGACGAGGTGAACGAGACTGACATCGCCATCGTGGGCATGGCGATCCGCGTGCCGGGGGCATCGAACCCCGAGGAGTTCTGGGCCAACCTGCGCAATGGCGTGGAAGCCACGCGGCCGTACACCGACGAAGAGTTGCTCGCCAAGGGGGTTTCGCAGAGCACGCTGGCCGACCCCAACTACGTGAAGGCCGGCATCCAGCTTCAGGACCTGGATGCCTTCGACCCCGAGTTCTTCGGCTTCAGCCAGAAGGAAGCGGCGATCCTCGATCCGCAGCACCGCCAGTTCTACGAGGTCTGCTGGGAGGCGCTCGAACGCGCCGGCCACCCGCCCGAGACCTTCGAGGGCGCCGTCGGTCTCTTCGCCGGCTGCGGCATGGGTGCGTACTTCACCTTCAACCTGCTCTCCAACCCCGAGCTTGTCGACTCGGTGGGTCTCTTCCTACTGCGCCATACCGGCAACGACAAGGACTTCCTGTCGACGCGAGTCTCCTACGCCTTCAACCTGCACGGCCCCTGCGTCAATGTGCAGACCGCGTGCTCGACATCGCTCGTGGCCACGCACATGGCGGTGCAGAGCCTGCTCTCACGCGAGTGCGACATGGCGCTCGCCGGTGGCGTGACCATCGAAGTGCCGCACGGCGTGGGCTACCACTACAAGGAAGGCGAGGTGCTCTCACCCGATGGCCACTGCCGCACCTTCGACCACCGCTCCAAGGGCACGGTGTTCGGCAGCGGTGCCGGTGTCGTGGTGCTGCGCCGTCTGGAAGACGCGCTGCGCGATGGCGACCACGTGCATGCCGTCATCAAGGGCAGTGCGGTCAACAACGACGGCGCACGCAAGGTCGGCTACCTCGCGCCGAGCGTCGACGGCCAGGCCGCCTGCATCACCGAAGCGCTGGCCGTGTCCGACGTGACCGCCGACACGCTGAGCTACATCGAATGCCACGGCACGGCGACGCCGGTCGGCGACCCGATCGAGATCGCCGCGCTCACGCAGGCCTTTCGCGACACCACCGACAAGGTCGGCTACTGCAAGGTCGGCTCGGTCAAGACCAACATCGGCCACCTCGACACCGCCGCCGGCGTGGCGAGCCTCATCAAGGCCACGCTTGCGCTCGAGCACAAGCAGATTCCGCCTTCGTTGAACTTCGAAGCGCCCAACCCGCGCATCGGCTTCGAGGGCAGCCCCTTCACCGTGGCGTCGAAGCTCGCCGACTGGACCACCGACGGCGGCCCGCGCCGCGCCGGTGTCAACTCGCTGGGCGTGGGCGGCACCAACGCCTTCGTCGTGCTGCAGGAAGCGCCGGCCCGCAAGCCGAGCGCCATCGACGAGAGCACGCAGCTGCTCGTGCTGTCGGGCCGCAACCGCAAGGCGCTGGACGACAACGCCAAGCGCCTCGCCGCCTGGCTGCGAGAGCATCCCGAGCAGCCGCTGGCCGACGTGGCCTACACGCTGAACGTCGGCCGCCGCGGTTTCGAACAGCGTCGCGTGCTCGCCGCCACCAACCGCGATGAGGCCATCGCGCTGCTGGAAAGCAACGATGCCAAGCGCGTGTTCAACCACACCAAGGACCTCGAGCACCCGCAGGTGGTGTTCATGTTCCCGGGTGGTGGCGCGCAATACGTGCGCATGGGCGCCGGCCTCTACGAGAAAGAACCCGTCTTCCGCGAGTGGATCGACAAGGGCCTCGCGATCCTCAAGAACCGCTTCAACGCCGACCTCGCGCCGGTGCTGCTGGCGAAAGAGGTCACGCCCGAACTCAACGACGCCATTGCCAAACCCTCGGCGCAACTGCCGCTGACCTTCCTGGTCGAGATCGCGCTGACCAAGCTGTGGGAGTCCTACGGCGTCGAGCCCGACATGGTGATCGGCCACAGCATGGGCGAGAACGCGGCGGCCTGCATCGCCGGTGTGTTCTCGTTCGAAGACGGCCTGGGCCTCTTGCTGCTGCGTGGCCAGCTGGTCGAACAGACCCCGCGCGGCTCGATGATCAGCGTGCCGATGGCCGCCAAGGAACTGTGGCCTCTGCTGGGCAGCGAACTCGACCTTGCGTCCGCCAACAGCCCGCAGCTCTCGGTGATGTCGGGCCCGCTGCCGCCGCTCGAAGCACTCGCTGCCAAGCTCAAGGAGCAGGGCATCGACACCCAGCGCGTCAAGGTCGACGTGGCCGGCCACTCGCGCCTGCTCGACGGCATCCTGCCGCGATTCCGCCAGTACCTGCAGAGCATCCAGCTCCACGAGCCCAAGATCAAGCTCGTGTCCAACTTCACTGGCAAGTGGCTGGAGCCCGGCAAGGCACGCGACCCGGAATACTGGGTTCAGCACTTCCGCAATTCCATCCTCTTCGCCGACGGCGTGGACACGCTGCTCGAGAACGACAACCTGGTCTTCCTCGAAGTCGGCCCGGGCAACATGCTCGGCTCCTTCGTGCGCCAGAACCCGCGCTCGCCGACGCAGCGCGTGCTGTCGTCGATGCGCCACCCGAACGACCCGCTGCCCGACCACGTGTACTTCCGCACCGTGATGGGCCGGCTGTGGGCGCTGGGCGTCGATTTCGACGTGACGCGCCTGTGGGGCAAGAACCGCCACCGCGTCACCCTGCCGAGCTACGCCTTCCAGCACGGCCACTACTGGATCGAGCCCGGCACCGGCAAGCTCGGGGCCGGCCGCGCCGATGCCGAGCGCCCGCTGCGCCAGGCCGACATGGCCGACTGGTTCAAGAAGCCACGCTGGGTCCAGCAGGGCATCCTCGAGTCGGACGACGAGCCGAAGACGTGGCTCGCCTTCCACGGCCGCGAGCCGCTGTCGCTCGCAATGGTCTCGGGCCTGCGCGAAGACGGCCACACCGTGATCTCGGTGCTGCCCGGCGACACCTACGCCCAGGTCGACGACAACACCTACACCATCGCCGCCGAAGCGGGCGGCGTGGGCTACCCGGAGCTGCTGCAGTCGCTGGAAGAACGCGGCATCGTGCCCGACCGTGTGCTGCACACCTGGCTCGTGACGCTCGACCGTGCCTTCCGCGCCGGTTCGACCTTCTTCCACCGCAACCAGGAACACGGCTTCTATTCGCTGTTCCACCTGGCGCGTGCGCTCGCCAAGGCGGGCCTCGCCGACCGTGGCCTGCACATGACGGTCGTCTCCAACGGCGCACTGCGCGTCGGCGACGAGGCGCTGCTGTTCCCCGACAAGGCGACGGCGCTCGGCCCGGCGGCCGTGATCCCGCGCGAGTTCCCGAACGTCACCTGCGCCTTCGTCGACGTCGACCTGGGCGCCCCACGCGCCGGCACCAAGCGCACCTCGCAAAACGACCTCGCGCTCGCCAAGATGGCGGCCGACGTGAGCGGCGAGCTGCTGGCCGAGCCGGGCACGCGCGTCATCGCGTGGCGCAACGGGGTGCGCTGGGAGCGCCACCTGAGCAACGTCAAGTCACCGGCCGGTGAGCTGCCCGCGACCAAGCTGCGCGAAGGCGGCGTCTACCTGATCACCGGCGGCCTGGGTGGCATCGGCGGCCTGATGGCCGAGTGGCTGGCCCGCGAGTACAAGGCCAAGCTCGTGCTGCTGGGCCGCACGCCGCTGCCCGCGCGTGGCGAATGGGATGCGTGGCTGGCCGAACATGACGCGGGCGACTCCATCGCCCAGGGCATCCGCAAGGTGCGCCAGCTCGAATCGCTGGGCGCGACCGTGCTGCCGCTGTCGGCCGACGTGGCCGTGGCCGACCGCATGAAGGAGGTGGTGGACGAGGCCCGCGCCGCGTTCAAGCAGATCCACGGCGTGTTCCACGCCGCCGGCACGATCCGCGACAGCCTGATCCAGGTGAAGAGCCCGCGCGACATCGAAGACGTGTTCTCGGCCAAGGTCTACGGCACGCTGGTGCTGGACGAGATCTTCCGCGAGCAGCCACTCGATTTCATGGTGCTCTTCTCGTCGACCAGCACCTACATCGCACCGAGCGGCCAGATCGACTACGTGGGCGCGAGCGCCTTCGTCAACGCGTTCGCCGAGTCGTGCCGCGGTGCGCGGCCGTATCCGGTCACCTCCATTGCCTGGGGCATCTGGAAGGATGTCGGCATGGTGGGCCAGCTGGGCGCGCCGGCCGATGCGGGGCTGAACAACGACGCCGGCGTCACGCAGGGCGAGCCGCTGCCCGTCGGCAACCCGCATTTCGACAAACGCTTCTCGGCCCGTGACGGGCTGGCGCAACTAGAACTCTTCACCGGCGTGCTCAAGAGCACCGATTGGGTGATCGACGAGCACCGCCTCGGCAGCGGCGAAGCGCTGCTGCCCGGCACCGGCTACCTCGAACTGGTGCGCGCTGCGCTGGCCGAGCTGGGCCAGGCCAGCGGCTGGCAGCTGAGCAACCTCGTGTTCGAGAACCCGCTCTTCGTGGCCGACGGCAGCAGCCGCGAATTCCGCGTGCGCCTGCGCGGCGACGAGCAGCGCTGGGACGTCGAGATCCTCGCGGCCGGCGAACGCGAAGGCCGCTTCGTGCGTTGCGCCACCGCGCGTGTCACACCGGCCAAGAGTGATGCACCATCGCAGGTCGACATTGCCGCGATCGAAGCCCGCTGCACCGGCAAGAGCGAAGTCGCTGCCGGCTCCGGCGCGCTGCGCACCCGGCAGGAAAGCCACATCCGGTTTGGCCCGCGCTGGCGTGTGCTGAAGCGCCTGCAGCTCGGCCAGAAGGAAGCGATTGCGCAGCTGCAACTGCCCGCCGAATTCCATGGCGACCTCGCAACCAACGGCCTGCACCCCGGCCTGCTCGACATCGCGACCGGCTACGCGATGGACCTCATCCCCGGCTATGCCGACCAGGACGTGGTGCAAAACCTGTGGGCGCCGATCTCCTACCGCGGCCTGCGCTTCATTGCGCCGCTCACCGACGAGGTCCACAGCTGGGTGCGCCTGGCGAGCGAAGGCTCGGTGACGAGTGACTTTGCCGCCTTCGACGTGACACTGACCGATGCGCAGGGCAATGTGCTGGCAGAAGTCGACCGTCTGACGCTGCGCCGCCTCGACGGTCCGTGGCACGCGCCCAAGCCCGAAGCGGGCGTCGATTCGTCTGGCGAAGGCGCCACCGAGCCCGCCACGCGTGCCAAGACCCTCTCGCCCGGCGAGATTGCGCTGCGCCACAACGTGAGCCAGGGCATTGCGCCGGCCGATGGCCTGAAGGCGCTCGACCGCATCCTGCGCGGCGACATGCCGAGCGAAGTGATCGTGAGCTCGATGAAGATCGACGAGCTGATCGCACAGGCCGAGTCCTTGAGCCGCGCCGCGCTCAGCACCGGCGAAGCGCGTTTCTCGCGCCCGGAGCTCGACAGCGATTTTGCGCCGCCGCGCGACAGCTTCGAGAAGGGCCTGGCCGAGCTGTGGGGCAAGTTGCTCGGCGTCGAAGGCGTGGGCATTCACGACAGCTTCTTCGACCTGGGCGGCCACTCGCTGATCGCGGTGCGTCTCTTCAACGACATCGCCGACAAGTTCGAGGTCGACCTGCCGATGTCGGTGCTGATGCAGTCGCCGACCATCGAAGGCCTGGCGACGCTCGTGCGTGGCGAGGCCTACAGCGAAGAAGCCGCCGCGGCCGAAGCCGAGAGCGGCGCCACCGCTGCGCCGCGCCAGAAGGCCGAACTGCGCTTCCGCCACGTGGTGCCGATGCACACCGGCCCGGTGGCCGGCCGCACGCCGCTCTTCGTGGTGGCGGGCATGTTCGGCAACGTGCTCAACCTCAGCCACCTGGCTCACCTGCTGGGCGAGGACCGGCCGTTCTATGCGCTGCAGGCGCGGGGCCTGTATGGCGACGTCGAGCCGCATGACAACTTCGAAGAGGCCGCGGCCGACTACATTGCCGAGATCGTGCAGATCCAGCCGCAGGGCCCGTACCTGCTGGGCGGCTTCTCGGGTGGCGGCCTGATTGCGTACGAGATGGCACGCCAGCTGATGGCCAAGGGCGAAGAAGTGCAGGGCGTGCTGATGCTCGACACGCCGGCGCGCGAGATCCCCAACTTCAGCCTCGGCGACAAGCTCACGATGCTGCTGCAGAGCGCGCAGCGCGAGGGCCTGGGCATCGTCGGCAAGAAGATCGCCGCGCGCATCGAATGGGAGAAGGAAAAGCGCCGTCGCCAGGAGGAGCGTGCCGCCAACAACGGCAACGCCGTGGCGGCCGAGGCCAACACCGCCAATTTCCAGTCGCGCCGCATCGGCGATGCCTTCCTGCGCGCCTTGGCCAAATACAAGATTCCGAAGGTGCCGGTGAAGGTGGCGGTGTTCCGCCCCAAGCTGGACGTGAAGTTCCGGCTGTCGGGGGGACGGCTGGTGGATTCCTACCGCAACTACGTCCGTGAAGACAACTTCTGGACGCCGCACGTCGGCCACCTTCAGGTATTCGAGGTGCCGGGCAACCACGACAACATGGTGCTCGAGCCCAACGTGCGGGTGCTGGTGTCGCTGTTGCGGCGGGTCATTGAGGGCCTGAGCAAGGGCTCCAACCAAGAGACGAAAAAGGGAGTCGTGGCGTGAGCGAAACCAAAGACCTGTACGAACTCGGCGAGATGCCGCCGCTCGGCCATGTGCCGGCCCGGATGTATGCGAGTCTGATCCGCCCCGAGCGTTATGGCGAGCCGGAGCAGGCCTTCAAGGTGGAAGTGGTCGACACGCCCAAGCCTGGCCCGCGGCAGGTGCTGGTCTACGTGATGGCCGCGGGCATCAACTACAACAACGTGTGGGCGGCGCTCGGCACGCCGGTCGACGTGGTCGCGGCGCGCCGCAAGCAGAACCCGGCCGCCGAGGCCTTCCACATCGGCGGCTCCGACGCGTCGGGCATCGTCTGGGCGGTGGGCGAGGGCGTGACCAACGTGCGCGTGGGCGACGAGGTTGTGCTCTCGTGTGCGATGTGGGACGAGAACGCCGCTGACATCCAGGCCGGCGCCGACCCCATCACCTCGACCAGCTGCAAGATCTGGGGTTACGAGGAAAACTGGGGTTCGTTCGCGCAGTTCACCCGGGTCGACGACTACCAGTGCTTCAAGAAGCCACCCAAGCTTTCGTGGGAGGCTGCAGCCGCCTACATGCTCGTGGGCGCCACCGCCTACCGCCAGCTGATGGGCTGGGAGCCGCACACCGTGAAGCCGGGCGACCCGGTGCTGATCTGGGGTGGCTCGGGCGGCCTCGGGTCGATGGCGATCCAGATCGTGAAGGCCAAGGGGGGCATTCCGATCGCGGTGGTCTCGTCGGAAAGCCGCATGGAGCACTGCCGCAAGCTCGGCGCGCACGGGGTGATCAACCGCACCGACCCGTCGTTCACCCACTGGGGCCGCCTGCCCGACACCGCCGATGCGGCGGCCTATGCCGAGTGGATGAAGGGCGCCAACGCCTTCCGCAAGAAGTGGTCTGACGTGCTGGGCTCGCGCCAGGGCCCGCGCATCGTGCTGGAGCACCCGGGCGAGTCGACCATCCCGACTTCCATCCTCGTGTGCGACAACGCCGGCATGGTGGTGATCTGCGCCGGCACCACCGGCTACAACGCCGACGTGGACCTGCGCTACCTGTGGATGCGCCAGAAGCGCCTGCAAGGCTCGCACTTCGCCAACACCGAGCAGTGCAAGGCGCTGAACGACATGGTGATCGACGGCCTGGTCGACCCGGCGCTGGCCGACGTCTTCGAGTTCGACGAAGTGGGCAAGGCGCACCAGCTGCTGCACACCAACACCCACCCGTCGGGCAACCTGGCGATTCGGGTCAACGCGCGGGCATGAACGTTTCGGCCACGCCGAAGCTGCTGGTGTCGATCGTCGCCTACAAGGGCGCCGATCTGACCATCGACTGCCTGCGCTCGATCGAGCCGGAGCTGCCGTCGGTGCCCGGCGTGCGGGTGCTCGTGGTCGACAACGCCTCGCCCGATGGTGCGGCCGATCGTGTGGCGCAGGCCATCGCCGACAACGGCTGGGGTGCCTGGGCCACGCTGATCCGCGCGCCCGGCAACCACGGCTTCGCCGCCGGCAACAACATCGCCATCCGCGAGCGGCGGGACGCCGACCACGTGCTGTTGCTCAACCCCGACACGATCGTGCGGCCCGGTGCCTTGCGCACGCTGCTCGACTTCATCGAGGCTCACCCCAAGGTCGGCATCGCCGGTGGCCGCAGCGAAGACCTCGATGCCACGCCGCAGATGTGCTGCTTCCGTTTTCCGAACGCGGTGAACGAGGTGCTCGGCTACCTGGGCATCGGCGCGCTCGACCGGCTCTTCGCCACGCGCCTCACGCGCATCGGCATCCCGCAGCAGCCGGTGCCGGTCGATTGGGTGTCGGGCGCCTTCATGCTGATCCGCAAGGCCGTGATCGACCAGATCGGCCTGATGGACGAGACCTACTTCCTCTATTTCGAAGAGACCGACTACACCCGACGCGCGAAGCTCGCCGGCTGGGAGGTATGGCACGTGCCCCAGGCGCGCATCGTGCACCTCGTGGGCCAGTCGAGCGGCGTGACCGTGCGCAACGCGCCGAAAAAGCGGGTGCCCGCTTATTGGTTCGCCTCTCGCCGGCGCTACTTCGTGCTGCACCATGGGCGCCTGTACACGGCGCTGGCCGACCTCGGCGTCGTGCTGGCCTACCCGGTCGGCCGCCTGCTGGATGCGCTGCGCCGCAAGCCCAACCGCCACGCGCCGCATTTCATCGGCGACTTCATGCGCCACAGCGCGGTGCTGCGCGGAGAGCCCGGCCCGCTGCAGTTGCGGCGCGCGGAGACATGACGATGCCGCCTGCGCGCGTGCAGGTCGTCATCGTCAACTACAAGACCGGCCGGCTCGCGGTCGATTGCCTGCGTTCGCTGGTCGATGAAGTGGCCGCAGTCCCGGGCACGGTGGTGACGGTGGTCGACAACCCCTCGGGCGACGATTCGGTCGAGTTGATCGGCCGCGCGATCGAAGCCGAAGGGTGGTCGTCGTGGGCTCGGCTGCTCCCGGCGCCGGTCAACGGCGGTTTCTCGTATGGCAACAACTTCGCCGTGCGGCCGACGCTGGCCGACCCGAACGGCCCGGCCTACTACTGGCTGCTGAACCCCGACACGCGCGTCAAACCGGGTGCCCTGCGCACGCTGGTCGACTTCCTCGACGCGCACCCCAAGGCTGGCATCGCCGGCAGCCGCTTCCTGCTGGAAAGCGGCGAACCGTGGCCTTACGCCTTCCATTTCCCCAGCATCTGGAGCGAACTCGCCGGCGGTCTGCGGCTGAGCCTGGTCGCCCGCTTGCTGAAGCACCGCGCCGGCCTGCGGCCGATGGGCGAGGAACCAGCCGAGGCGGACTGGTTGCCCGGGGCCAGCCTGCTCGTGCGCCGCGAGGTCTTCCAGACCATCGGCCTCATGGACGAGGGCTATTTCCTGTATTTCGAAGAAACCGACTTCTGCCTCGCCGCCCGCCGCGCCGGCTGGCAGACCTGGCACGTGCCGCAAAGTGTGGTGCTGCACCTCGTCGGCCAGAGCACGCAGGTCAGCGGCCACCATGCGGCGAAGAACCGGAGGCCGGCGTACTGGTTCGAGTCGCGCCGCCGTTACTGGGTCAAGAACCACGGCTGGTCGTACGCGGCCGCCACCGACCTGGTCTGGGTGCTGGCCTTCCTCACCTACAAGCTGCGCAGCGTCGTGCAGCGCAAATCGGGCGAGTACCCTCCGCACTTCCTGCGCGACTTCCTGCGCCATTCCGCTCTGTTCCACCGCGGCCTGCCGGGCAACGCGGCCGTTTCGCCTTCTCCTTCCCATGGCCATCCAGATCGTTCCCCACAGCGCTGAATGGCGCGAGGCCGTGCAGGCCTTCAACGAGCGCATGCGTGCCGGCGGCTCCGGCTGGAGCTTCTATGTCGACCCGGTGCCAGAGTGGATTCCGCCGCGCGACGGCCAGAACGTCTGGCGCGAATACCACCTTGCCGTAGAAGACGGCAGCGCCGTGCGCGGCTGCTTCGCGCTCAAGCCGCAAGACTGGCTGATCAACGGGCAGATCCAAGTCGTGACCGACTGGCAGGGCCCGTTCTCCGAAGGCGTGATCGACACCCGCCACGGCATGCTCGGCCTGCGCATGATCCGCGACATGCTCAAGAAGCGCCCGCTGCTCTACAGCTGGGGCCACGGGGGTGACGACCAGCCGGTGGTGCAGATGCTGCGCAAGATGAACTGGCTGCTGCACCCCACGCCGTTTTGCCTGCTGGTGGTGAAGCCTTTCCGCTTCCTGCGCCTCAACGCCCTGCTGCGCCAGACGCCGGCGCGCCGTGCGTTGCTCGATCTTGGTGCATTCACCGGCCTTGGCTGGCTCGCCCTCAAGGCGCTCCACCTCGGCCTCAGGCTCAAGGCCAAGGGCGGTGGCTTCAAGGCCCGCGCGATGGAAGTGCCCAACTTCGGACCCTGGGCCGATGCGCTGTGGGAGCGTTGCAAGAGCAGCTACCGGGCCATCGCGGTGCGCGACGCCGCCTCGATGAACGCGCTCGCCCCCGAAGGGGCTTGGCCTCCGGTCACTCGCCTCAAGGTCGAGCGCGATGGCCAGGTCATCGGATGGGCGCTGGTGATGGACACGCACATGCAAGGCGAGCACCGTTTCGGTGACCTGCACGTGGGCTCCATCGTCGACACGCTGGCCTTGCCATCGCAGGCGGGTGAGGTGGTGCATGCCGCAACCCGGCACCTGGTGACAAAGGGTGTGGACATCGTCGTCTCCAACCAGGCTCACCCTGACTGGGCCAAGGGTTTTGCGCAGAACGGCTACGCGGTATTACCCAACAAGCGACTCTTCGCCATCTCGCCGCAGCTGCAGGAAGCGCTGGCGCCCTTCACCGACGTGTCAAAAGGCCTTCACCTGACAAATATGGACGGTCACGGGCCCATGGCCCTGTAGTGCCCTGGCTTCGCGGGATTGCTTTTGACTTGACTTCGTGCCGATACTTTCGGCTCGAAAAAACCTGTTACCCGGGACGCCGTCATGGAAACCGCATCTGAACTCGCCGTCCGCCTGACCAAGGCTTCGCGCAAGAAGTTTTGGGACGTCTACAACTTCGTCGAATGGCCCGAGGCCCTGCAGACTGACGTCTGGTACATGCCGCCCGAGCTGATCTCGCTCTACGGTACGCCCGCCTGGGATGCGTTGACCGAAGAACAGCAAAAGCGGCTGAGCCTCTACGAACTCGGTAATTTTTTCAGCCTCGTGCTGCAGGGCGAGCGCCCGCTGGTCGCCGGCCTGGTCGACCGCTTGTACTCCAAGGGCAACACCACCTCCGTCAACGAGTACCTGCACCACTTCGTCGACGAAGAGAACAAGCACATGGTGATGTTCGGCGAGTTCTGCAATCGCTACGTCGGCAAGGTGTACCCCGAGAAGAAGATCGTCCTGCCGCGCGAATACGCCAAGGGCGAGGAAGAGGTCGCCTTCTACTGCAAGGTGATGGTCGTCGAGGAGCTCGGCGACTTCTACAACCTTGCGATCGAAAAGGACGAGCGTTGCGACCCGCTGGTGCGCGAGGTCAACAAGGTGCACCACATCGACGAAGCGCGCCACCTGGCCTTCGGCCGCGTGCAACTGGCCGAGCTCTTCAACAAGTTCGCGCCCGGCTGGTCGGCCGAGACGCTGGCTGGTTTCCGCCAGTGGCTGGGCGACTACCTGCGCGCCTCCTGGGGCGACTACTACAACCCGACTATGTACCGCGACGCGGGCCTGGCCGATTCCTACGAGTTGCGCCAGATGGCCATGAGCCACCCGGCGTGCGCCGAGTTCCGCAAGCGCGCCTCCTCCAAGGTTGTCAACTATTTCATCAAGACCGGCCTGCTGGTCGAGGAGCCCGCGCTCTGAGCGGCGGGGACTGAACACATGCAAGAACAAGAGATCAGGGCCCGGCTCCGCGACTGGATCGTCAAGCACTCCAAGGCCCCGGGCAAGGCGAACTTCAGCGACGACACCAAGATCCTCGAGGAGGGCATCCTGTCCTCGCTCGACATCGTCGAGTTCGTGCTCTTCATCGAAAGCCTGCGCGGCGAAGACATCGACACCGACGACATCGAGCCGGCGGTCTTCACCAGCATCAACACGCTGTACACGGCGTTCTTCACCCAGGTGGCCTGATGCCCCACGACGCACGCAGCCTCCGCAGCGGCTTCCTCCAGTCGGCAGCACGGAACGGCGATCGGCCGGCGCTGCAGCTCGACGGGCTGGTGCTGAGCTACCGCGAGCTGCGTGCCCGTGCCGCCTCGTTTGCGCAGACGCTGCAGCAGCACGCGCCGGCCGGCGAGCCTGCGCTGACGGCCGTGTTCGCGCACCGCTCCATCACGGCCTATGCCGGTGTGCTGGGCGGGCTCTTCCGCGGCCACGGCTATGTGCCGCTGAACCCCGGCTTCCCGACCGACCGCACGCGCGGCATGCTGATCCGTTCGGAGTGCCAGAGCCTGATCGTCGATGCCCACGGCGCGGCGCAGCTTGGCGAAGTGCTGCAAGGCGTCGAGCGGCCGCTGGTGCTGCTGCTGCCCGATCACGATGACGTGAGCGAGCTGACTTCCGTGTGGCCGCAGCATCGCTTCCTCGGCAAGGCCGATCTCGTCGACGGGAGCGCCTGGACGGAAGGCCCGGTGGACCCGAGCGGAATCGCGTATCTGCTCTTCACCTCGGGCAGCACCGGCCAGCCCAAGGGCGTGATGGTGGCGCACCGCAACGCGGTGCCGTACGTCGATGCGATGGTTGAGCGCTACGGTGTCACCGAGCACGACCGTTTCTCGCAGACCTTCGACCTGACCTTCGACCTCTCGGTGCACGACATGTTCGTCTGCTGGGAACGTGGCGCCTGCCTGTGCGCCCCCACGAACGGCCAGAAGATGTTCCCGGGCAAGTACATCACCGACTGCGGCATCACCATGTGGTTCTCGGTGCCGTCGACGGCGGTGCTGATGAACAAGCTCAAGATGCTCAAGCCGGGCAAGTACCCGGGCCTGCGCTTCAGCCTCTTCTGCGGCGAAGCGCTGCCGGTCGAAATCGTGCAGAAGTGGGCCGAGGCCGCGCCGCAATCGGTCATCGAAAACCTCTACGGCCCGACCGAGCTGACGATCGCCTGCACGCTCTACCGCTGGGACAACGAGACATCTCCCGCGCAGGCCGAGATGGGTGTCGTGCCCATCGGTGAGCCGTATCCCGGCATGAAGGTGCTGGTGGCCGACGAGCAGCTGCGCGAAGTGCCGGTGGGCGAACCTGGCGAGCTGCTGATGACCGGCCCGCAGTTGACCCTCGGCTACTACAAGGACGCCGACCGCACGGCCGCCGCCTTCGTCGTACCCTCGGGCCAGAGCGAGGTCTATTACCGCACGGGCGACCGCGTGCGCCGCCCGCTGCCGGGCCAGCCGCTCGTCTACTTCGGGCGCATCGACAACCAGATCAAGATCCAGGGCTACCGTGTGGAGCTTGGCGAGATCGAAGCCGTGATGCGGCAGGAAGCCGGTGTCGATGTCGCGATCGCCATCGGCTGGCCGGTGAGCGCGAGTGGTGCCGACGGCATCGTCGGCTTCCTGGGGGCGGACGCGGCCGACGTCGATGCCATCCGCCAGCGCGTGATCTCGCGCTTGCCGCCCTACATGCACCCGAGCGAGCTGCGCCTGGTCTCCGAATTTCCCCTCAACGCGAACGGCAAGGTCGACCGCAAGGCGCTGCTGGCATCGCTCTCGCAATCGGCGGCCGTCGCATGAACCCGATGAGCCCCCACGACATCGCCACGGTGCCCGGTGCGCTGTCGCCGGTCTTCGTGCCGGCGCCGCCGCCGGCCGAGAGCAGCATCCTGCCGGTGCTTGGCGTGCCCGTGACCGACGTGACGATGGAGCATGCGCTCGGCCTGCTGCAGAACATGCTCTACGAGCAGCCGCGCCGCGCGCATTCGGTGTACTTCGTCAACACCCACACGCTCAACAATGCCTGCGACAACCCCGCCTACCGCGCGGTGCTGCAGTCGGCCGACCGGGTGTTCGGTGACGGCACTGGCGTGCGCTGGGCTTCGCGCATCCTGCACGGCGTGACCTTGAAGGACAACGTCAACGGCACCGATCTCGTGCCGCTGATGTTCCAGCGCTGGGCCAACCAGGGGCTGCGTTACTTCCTGCTCGGCAACACGCCCGAACGCATCGAGATTGCGGCCAGGCGCGCACAGGAAATGTTCCCGGGCTGGACGCTCGCGGGTTACCACACCGGCTACCTTGGCCCCGACGACCACGCCAAGGTGATCGAAAAGATCAACGCCTCGGGGGCCGACCTCATGCTCGTCGGCATGGGTAACCCCAAGCAGGAGCAGTGGATCCACGATCACCTTGACCAGCTGACCGTGCCGCTGTGCCTGGCGACGGGCGGGCTGTTCGACTACTGGGTCGGTGACCTCGTGCGTGCGCCGAGGTGGGTGCGCAAGCTCGGCTACGAATGGCTGCACCTGCTGAGCCGCCAGCCACACAAGGCGGGCCGCTACCTCATCGGCAACCCGAAATTCCTCGGCCGCATCGTGCGCAGCTGGCTGTTCCGCCATGACAGGCGCCACGACCGCATACGACACCCATGACCATTTCCGCCCTGCGTTGGATCGTCAAGAAAACTGCCCGGACCGCGATGGTGCTGGGCAGTTTTGTCAGTGGCTCGCTCGCACTGCGGCGCCTCGCAGGCCGAGGCACGACGACCATCCGCGTGATCACCTACCACCGCTTCGGCGATGCGGTGCGCGACCCGTGGTGCGTGAGTGCAGCTGCCTTCGAAGAGCAGATGCGCTGGCTTGCGGAGCACAAGCTCGCGGTATCGCTCGACCAGGTGGAACGGTTTGTGCGCGGCGAGATCGACCTGCCCGAGGGCGCCGTGCTCGTCACGATGGACGACGGCTTCAGCAGCTGGCTGCATGTCGCCGCACCTATCCTGCAGCGTCATCGCATCCCCGCGGTCGCCTACATGACCACGAGCTTCATGGGCACGACGAGTGTCTCCGGCGAGCCCTACCTCACCTGGGATGAGGTGGCTCGACTCTCCAAGGTGCCCGGCATCACCATCGGGTCGCATGCGCATCACCACTGTTCGATTGCCAAGCTCGATGTCGAACAGGCCCGCGAAGAAGGCATCCGGTCGAAGCAGTTGCTGGAGCAATGCATCGGTGCGCCGGTTCGCAGCTTCGCCTACCCCTTCGGCATGCGCACCGACGAGAGCACGATGACCGAGCGCGTGCTGGGCGAATGCGGCTACGACAGCATCTTCATCGCCCAGCACGGCGTGCTGCGCCGGGGTGCACGGCTCGCACGCCTGCCGCGGGTGAAAGTCGAAGGCGGCGACAGCATGTGGATGTTCAAGCTGCTGTGCCGCGGCGGCATGGACGGCTGGAAGCTCGTCGACGACACGCTCTGGAAACTGCAACGCCCGGCGGCTGCCGAGCAGGCGCAGTCATGAGCCTTCCGGGTGTCGCGGTTGTCGCCATCGGGCGCAACGAAGGCGAGCGTCTGCGCGCCTGCTTGGACTCGGTGGTCGGCACGGCCGAAGTCGTCGTGTATGTCGACTCAGGGTCGACCGACGATTCGGTCGCCATGGCGCAGTCCAAGGGTGTCGAGGTCGTGACGCTGCCCAAGGACGTGGTCTTCACCGCAGCGCTCGCGCGCAACGCCGGCTGGCGCCGCGTGCTCGAACTCGCGCCGCACATCGAGTTCATCCAGTTCGTCGACGGTGACTGTGCCGTCGATCCCGCCTGGCTCTCGACTGCGCAAGAGTTCCTGAAGAGCCACACCGACGTGGCCGCCGTCTGCGGCCGCCGCCGCGAGCGTTACCCCGAGCGTTCGATCTACAACCTGCTGTGCGACCAGGAATGGGGCTCGGCCGCCGCCGGCCAGACCAAGGCCTGCGGTGGCGACGTGATGATCCGCGCCGCGGCGCTCGTCGCGGTCGATGGCTACAACCCCAAGCTGATCGCCGGAGAAGAACCGGAGTTGTGCGTGCGCATGCGCACCAAGGGCTGGAAGGTCTGGCGCCTTGCCGCCGAGATGACGCTGCATGACGCGGCGATGTTCCATTTCAGCCAGTGGTGGAAGCGCTCCATGCGCGCGGGCTACACCTTCGCCGAAGGTGCGCACATGCACGGCAAGCCGCCCGAGCGTCACCGTGTGGTGGAGTCGCGCCGCACCTGGATCTGGGGCCTCGTGATCCCGCTCGTGGCCGTGCTGGGTGCTGTGGTCGTGAGCCCCTGGCTCCTTGCGCTGCTCTTGCTCTACCCGGTGCAGATGCTGCGTGTGTTTGTGGCCTCGGCTGGCTCGACTCGAGGCCGTGCCGCGCGCGCTTTCTTCATGGTGCTCGGCAAGTTCGCCGAAGTGGCGGGGCAGCTCAAGTTCCTGAGGCTGCGCCTCTCGGGTCAGACGGCCCGATTGATCGAATACAAGTAGTTCAAAGCGGTGCAGAAGGCAGTGCCGACGCACTGCGCCGATGCGTGACTTATCGCATGCCGAGCGGGCCCGTATTCGGGGGGGAACCCCCTCGTTTCGAGCCGCGCTGCAACAAGCTTTTCAGAGGCAGCGGGATACACTCGCTGCGCTCAAAACAGACCTCCAGGAGTGCTTGCATGTCCCATGAAGACCTGACCCGCGAAGAAGAGGTCGAGGGCTCTTCCGATCGCTCGTTCGGCATCGTGTTTGCGGTCGTCTTCCTCATCGTTGCATTCCTGCCGCTCCTGCATTCGGGCGCGGTGCGCTGGTGGTCGGTGGGTGTGTCGGCCGCGTTTGCAGTGGTCGCCTTCACCGTGCCGAGCATCCTTGCAGTGCCCAATCGCCTGTGGATGAAGTTCGGCCTGCTGCTCGCAAAGATCGTGAGCCCGATTGCGCTGGGCATCCTCTTCTACCTTGTCTTCACGCCGATCGGCTTGCTGATGCGTCTCTCCGGCAAGGACCCGATGCGCCTGAAGGCCGACCCCAATGCCAAGTCGTACTGGATCGATCGCGAGCCTCCCGGCCCGCCGCCCCAGTCGATGACCAACCAGTTCTGAATTTAGGGAGACACACGATGTCGATGATCAAGGAACTCTGGGCCTTCATGCGCGCCCGCAAGAAGGTGTGGCTGTGGCCGATCTTCGGGATGATGGCGCTCCTGGGCGTGCTGATCGTGCTGGCCAAGGGATCGGCCGTGGCCCCGTTCATCTACACCCTGTTCTGAGCCGACGATGCGCATTCTCGGGATTTCGGCCTACTACCACGACAGCGCTGCGGCGCTGGTGGAAGACGGCGTCATCGTCGCGGCAGCACAGGAAGAGCGCTTCACCCGCAAGAAGCACGACGCGCGCTTCCCCACGCACGCGATCGAGTACTGCCTGAAGCGCGCCGGTGTCGGCCTCGAAGGCATCGACCGCGTGGTGTTCTACGACAAGCCCTTCCTGAAGTTCGAGCGGCTGCTGGAAACCTACCTCGCGTTTGCGCCGCTGGGCTTCAAGTCGTTCCGCATGTCGATCCCGCTGTGGTTGCGCGAGAAGCTTTTCTTGAAGGACCTGCTGCAAGGCGCCTTCAAGAAGATGGACGCCGACAAGAAGTGGAACGGCGAACTGCTCTTCAGCGAACACCACCTGAGCCACGCGGCCAGCGCGTTCTTCCCATCGCCCTTCGAAGAAGCTGTGGTGCTGACGATGGACGGCGTGGGCGAATGGGCCACCACCTCGGTGGCCATCGGCCGCGGCCACAAGCTCGAGGTGCGCAAGGAGATCCACTTCCCGCATTCACTCGGGCTGCTGTACTCGGCGATGACGTACTACACTGGCTTCAAGGTGAACTCCGGCGAGTACAAGGTGATGGGCCTGGCGCCCTATGGCGTGCCGAAGTACGTCGACCTCATCTACAAGCACCTGATCGACGTCAAGCCCGATGGCTCGTTCCGCATGGACATGAGCTACTTCAACTACGCCACCGGCCTCACGATGACGAACGACAAGTTCGCCAAGGTGTTCGGTGGCCCGCCGCGCAAGGCGAGCGAACCGCTGACGCAGCACCACATGGACCTGGCCGCCTCGCTGCAGGCCGTGACCGAAGACATCGTGCTCAAGCTCACGCGCTCGCTGCGCGAGGAGACCGGCATCGAGAACCTCTGCCTCGCCGGCGGCGTGGCGCTCAACTGCGTGGCCAACGGCAAGGTGTTGCGCGATGCGCGCTTCAAGAACGTCTACGTGCAGCCGGCCGCCGGTGACGCGGGCGGTGCGCTTGGCGCGGCGCTCGTGGGTTATCACATGCAGCTCGACCAGCCGCGCACGGTCGACGGCGACAAGATGCGTGGCTCCTACCTCGGCCCGCAGTTCGACCAGGCCGACATCGAGGCCCGCCTGAAGGCCGCCGGTGCGAAGTTCGAGACGCTGTCGGATGAGGCGCTGCTCGAAACGTCGGCCACCGACCTCGCCGAAGGCAAGGCCATGGGCTGGTTCCAGGGCCGCATGGAGTTCGGCCCGCGTGCGCTCGGCAACCGCTCCATCATCGGCGACCCGCGTTCGCCCTCGATGCAGAAGACGCTCAACCTGAAGGTCAAGTACCGCGAGTCCTTCCGCCCGTTTGCACCCTCGGTGCTGCGCGAGAAGGTGGCCGAGTGGTTCGAGCTCAACGGCGACAGCCCCTACATGCTGATGGTGGCCGACGTGGTCAAGTCGCGCCGGCTCGAGATGACGCCCGAGCAGCAGAAGCTCTTCGGCATCGACAAGCTCAACGTGCCGCGCTCTGACATCCCGGCGGTGACGCACGTCGACTACTCGGCGCGCATCCAGACCGTCGAGAAGAACGTCAACCCGCGCTACCACGGCCTGCTGTCGGCCTTCGAGCGCAAGACGGGTTGCCCGGTGCTGGTCAACACCAGCTTCAACGTGCGTGGCGAGCCCATCGTCGGCACGCCGGAAGACGCGTTCCGCTGCTTCATGGGCACGGAGCTCGATGTGCTGGCGGTCGGCAACTGCTACCTGCGCAAGGAGCAGCAGGACCCGTCGCTGAAGCAGAACTACGAAACGGCCTTCGAACTCGACTGAGCGTCGAAGCGAACTGGGCGGCCCGCGTGGCCGCCTTTTTCATTTGGAAAGCAGGAAGATGAGTTCCTTGAAGAGCAAGCTGCAGTCTGCCGGGCTCGCGGCCGTGGCGATCGCGGTGTCCGTGGTGCTGGCTGAAGGCGCCTCGCGCCTGGTGGTCGACGCGGCCGACTTCCTCAACGTCGACCCGGTGCCCGATGCGTACCTCGGTCACAAGCTCGCACCCGGTGCCGGCGGGCACGACGAGCTGGGCTTTCGCAACCGTTCGGTCCCGGCGCAGGCGAACATCGTCGCGATCGGCGACTCGATGACCTACGGCTCCGGTGCGCCGCGCGACGGCGCCTGGCCGCAGCAACTTGCCGCCTTGAGTGGCGACAGCGTCTACAACATGGGCCTGGGCGGCTACGGCCCGCTGCAGTACCTGCACCTGGCCGGCCACCAGGCCAAGCAGTTCAAACCCAAGCAGCTGCTGGTGAGCTTCTATTTCGGCAACGACTTCATCGACGCCGCCATGCTGCCGCAGAACCTGCCGAACTGGGCCAACTGGCGGCCGAGCGGTGCAGCCTCCGCACCCGCCGTGGCACCCGCGGTGGCACCAAGCGAAGCCGCGCCCAAGCCGACCAAGCGGGGCGGTGCCTTGCGCGACTGGCTCTCGCGCCACAGCGTGCTCTACGGCCTGCTGCGCACCACGGTGCTTGCACCCTTCGCGGTGGCCGAGCAGAAGAAGCTCGCCGACAAGATGACGCCCGACGAGCGCATGAGCTGGTCCGACCCGGCCGCGCCCGACATCAAGACGGTTTTCACCGCACAGCAGCGCGCATCGGCGCAAGACCAGACGCAGCCCACCGTGCGCGAGGGCATGGAGGTCACCAAGCGCGCCTTCGCCGCGATCAAGGACGAGGCCGACAAGCAGGGCATCCCGCTGCGCGTGGTGCTGATCCCCACGCGCGAGCGCATCTACTGTGCTTATCTCAAGTCCACCAAGGCCAGCCTGCCGCCGGCGCACCTGAAGCTGTGCGACTTGGAAGAGGCCAACAAGACGGAGCTGCTGCAGGCCTTCCAGGCCAAGGGCATTGCCTATGTGGACCCGACCGCGGCGATGGAGGAGCAGGTGCGCCAGCACGTGCAGATCTACCCGCCCACGTCCGACGGCCACCCCACCTCGCTCGGCCACAAGGTGATCGCCGAGGCGGTGCTGGCCTCGCTGAAGAAGCCTTAACTTTCGGATCGACCGAGAGCAGGTTCCAGCAGGGCCATGCCCTGTGCCCAGGCCTGGGCTGCCGGTGCCAGGGCCTGCCCGGCATCGAACGTCCGGCGCGCGTTGACGACCCGTGCACCCTTGAGGATCAGTGCCTTGCTCTCCTGCGCGATCACGTCGAACTGATCCGCCGCGGCCGCAAGCGGGGCCTCGGGCCGATGCGGCTGCAGCCAGCGCAGGCAAGCCGCGGCCAGTTCGAAGGCCGCGCCCAGCTGGCGCACCGTGGTGAAGGCCCACGCGTGATAGTGCGCCAGGCCGCGCTCGTGCAATTGCGGCAGGTCGTTCGCAAACCGCGCGGCGAATCGCTCGACGGGGTTGCTCGCCGGACGCCAGGCGAAGTGCTCCCTGAGCAGTTGCCATGACAACTCGGCCGACACCTCAGGCGTGTGCCGCCGCAGCCGGTCCAGGCGCACGAGCTCGGCGTAGAGCGGCAGTTCGCGAGGCTGAAAGATTTGCCGGAAGTCTTCGCCCTCGAGCCGGTAATAACCGGCGTTGTGGAAGTAGCCGAGGCGCTCAGCTGCCACGTCGAGATCGTTGAGCACGATGGTGGTCTTCACATGCTGCTGGCGGTAGTCGGTGCCGGCGGTGTCGGGCAGCCAGAAGGCGTCGGCCTCGGTGCTCACCAGTTTTCCGGCTGCCAGGTGCTCGGCCGCATGCTCGATCAGCGGGCGCCAGACGTTGAGTTCCTGCACGTCGATGCCGTAGAGCTTTTGCAGGTCGGGCAGGGGCGGCTTGAAGAAGGTCCAGTGGTCGCCTTCGAAGTCGGCGGCCAGCGTGAAGGGCATCAGCGCGAGCGGCTCGAGCTTCAGGCAGTGGAGCAGTTCGATCCACACATCGGCGTAGCAGTTCTTCTCGACCCAGACCCGCTCCTCGCCGTGCAGGCTGTGGCGCGCATAGCCCTCGGGCGACAGGCCGGGCAGGGTGCAGGCTCGCGGCGTGCTCACAGCGCGAGCTGCTGGCGCACCGCCTCGGGCCACTGCGAGGGGTCGAAGCCGTGCGTCTTGATGAGCGCCAGCGTCACGCGCTCCAGCCCGAAGCCGAGGCAGGCAGTGCTGGCCAGCGTGTCGTCGGCGTTGCGGATGCCGAACTTGCCGGAGAAGTGGTCCTGGTGCCAGTTGAAGGAGCAGATCGCGGTCGGCTTCTCTTGCGAGATCACCGGCACCAGGATCTCGAACTTGAGCTTCTGATCGACCTGGTTGGCCGCCATCATCTTGCCGGCGCGGCCGAAGAAGGGGTCGGAGGCGACGTCGCTGCTGGCATCGAGGCCGAGCCCGCGCAGCAGGTCGAGCGAGCGTTGCAGCCAGTCGTTGCGCCACTGCACCACGTCTTCGTTGCTCGCCACGCGGATGAACTCGCGCATGCGGAAGGATTGCAGGCGTGTCGGTTCGTCCGAAGGCTCGTGGCGGTACACCCAGTTCAGCACCGTGACCAGTCTCCCGCCTTGCGGCAGCAGGCCGCTGAAGATCGGATAGACCGGGTAGCAGGCAGCGGGGGTGAGCATCACCTCGGTGATGTCGAGCAGGTCTTCCCAGCGTTCGCCGGCCTGCGTGCGTGCCGTGATCTCGCGGGCCTGCGACTCGTTGCCGAAGAAGCTGTGCACCGAGCCGGCGAGCTGCGGGAAGCTGTTCATGTAGCCGACCTTCTCGATCAGCTGGCGCGCGACGATGGGCGGGAACATGAGCTCCTCGGCGCCATCGTCGGCGGCGGTGCGCGAGACGAGCTCGTTGAAGCCGCGCAGGATCTTCTCGAACACCGCCCCGCGGCCGTAGCCGCCGCGGATGCCGGTCGGAAGGATCAGGCCGTGTTCGACCAGGCCCTGGTAGAAGGTGTCGATGTCGTAGACCACGTCAGATGCCCAAGGTGTCTTTGTGAACCAGCAGCATCGAGGCGCTCTTCGCCGCAATGCGCTCGTTCGAGATCATCAGCGACGCCGACAGCACGTCGCGGTAGTGGCGCCCGAGCGAGAAGGGCGAGTCGTTCTTGTAGCCGAGCACACCCACGATCTGCAGCGCGCGGTGCACGATCTGCGGTGCAGCCTCCGAGCAGGCAATCTTCAGGTTGTTGAGTCGCAGCGCCCAGCCCATGTCGAGCAGCTCCTGCCGGCTCGCCTCATCGAAAGCCTGGGCCGAGGCCTGCCACTGCTGGCGCATGCCCTGCAATTGCGCCGACACCTCGGCCAGGCGCGTGGCGGTCGGCGGCACGGTGCCGGGCTTCTTGCGCGCTTCGCCACGCACATAGGTCGCGGCGCGGTTGACCGCGTCGGCGGCAATGCCCCACCACAGCGCCGACCACAGAATGTGCGAGTACGGCACCATGGTGTCGGCCGCGATGTCGGCGAACGAGCCGGGCACGATCTGCTCGATCGGCCCTGACGATTCGAGCCGGAAGCCCGGGCTGCAGGTGCCGCGCATGCCGAGGGTGTCCCAGGTGGTGGTCTGCTCGAGCTTGGTGGCGTCTTCGCGCTTCACGAGCACCAGCACCTGGTCGCTGCTGGGTGCCTGCGCATCGCGCCGGCAGGTCACGAGGATGGCATCCGCATGCGCGCAGTACGAGCCGGTCGTCGCGTCTTTGTCGAGCGAGAAGCGGGCGCCGTGGCGTTCGACGGCGCAGATGCTGGAGCGGGTGTCGCCGAAGGTGCCCACCTCGGAGGTCATCGACGCCAGCAACGGTTGGAACTTGACCAGATCACGCAGGTATTCGGCAAAGTAAGGATCGTCGGCACCGTGGCGCGCCACGCAAGCCACCTGGATGTAGTGCATGGCAAGCACCATGCCGCTCGCGCCGCAGCCTTGCGACACGGTGGCGCACAGCTGGGCCAGCTCCTGCATCGTGCAGCCGGCGCCGCCGAAGGCGTGCGGCACCGGCGCACTCAGCACGCCAGCGCTGCGCAGTGCGGCCACGGTTTCCGCCGGGAAGCGCGCCTGCGCATCGACGTCTGCCGCATGCCTTGCCGCCACAGTGTTGCTGACCTCGCGCGTGGCGTTGAGCAGGGTCTCGAAGCGGGGTGTCGGTGCGGTCATGGAAGCGGCGGTATGGCCTTTGTCGGCGTCATCAGGCAAGGATAGCGCCGCGTATCGCACCGGCGCATCCCGCAGATGATGGCTGCGCCGGTAAGGCTTGCGTGCAGTACGTCACAGCCTCATCAGAACTTGCTACCCCCAATGCCGATGGCCCCCTCCATGAAGGGGATTTCATGACCGGGCAGGATCGCCCATGCTAAGCAACAGCAGTGTCCTGCAGGATCGTTTTCGCCATGTCCAACGCCATCTCCCGACTCGATGTCGCAACGCCCGCGGCGGCGCGGATGCGTGTCGGGCTCGACGTGGTCGACATCCGGCGCGTCAGCGAATCGATGGAACGGTTTGGCCCCCGTTTCGCTCAACGTCTATTCAGTGATGACGAGATCGCCTATGCGTCGTCCGGCGAAGGGCAGGCCGCCGAACGGCTGGCCGCGCGCTTCGCGGCGAAAGAGGCGGCGATCAAGGCGTTCGACCTGGCCGAAGCGGGTGTGGCCTGGCGGGACATCGAGGTCCGCAAATTGCCCAATGGTGCGTGCTGCCTGGCGCTGCATGGCCGCGCGGCCGCCGAGGTCGAGCGTCTGGGCGTCAGCGAGATCGCCCTCAGCCTGAGCCACGACGGCGATTTCGCTGCGGCGGTGGTGACGGCCCTGCTGGACACGCCTTCACGAACTACTACAACGCACATTCTTTGAGGTACGACATGAACACGGCTGAAGAAATAGAAGACAAGATCCGGGGAGTGCTGCGCGACCATGCTCGCCTGAGCAAGCCCGTCGATCAGATCGACCTGACGACCGATCTCTACCAGGCCGGCATGACCTCGCACGCCAGCGTCAACGTGATGCTGGCGCTCGAAGGCGCGTTCGACATCGAATTCGCCGACCACATGCTCAAGCGCAGTGTCTTCACGAGCGTCGCTTCCATCCGCGACGCGGTTGCCGAACTCACGCACGCTTGACCCGTGACATGACGCCCGCAGCCCAGGACCACCCGCAACGGGTCGTGCTGGGCGGGATGTGGCAGATCTGCGCCACCGCGCCCGGGCGCTTTACTTCCCCGACGCAGCTCGATGCACTCGCCCCCGGCGAGTGGCTCACGTCCCCCCACGTCGGCACGGCCGCCGCCCTCATGCGCGATGCGGGCCGCTGGTCGCTCGACGGCCCGGCGCGCCGCTTCGATTCCGAGGACTGGTGGTACCGCACCCGCTTCACGCCGCCCTCGCTCGAAGACAGCGAGCCGTTCTGGCTCGGCTTCGACGGTCTGGCGACGGTGGCCGACGTGTGGCTCAACGGCCAGCCCGTCTTGCACAGCAGCAACATGTTCCTCTCGCATGAATGCGAAGTCGCATCGCAACTGGTGCCGGGTGAGAACCAGCTCGACATCCGCTTTCATGCGCTCGACACGCTGCTGGCCGCCAAGCGCCCGCGGCCGCGCTGGCGCGTGCCGATGGTCCCGCAGCAGCAGCTGCGCTGGCACCGCACTACCTTGCTCGGGCGCACGCCGGGCTGGTCGCCGCCGGCCGCGCCGGTCGGGCCGGTGGGCGCGATCTGGTGGGAGCGGCGCGATCCGCTCGGCGGACTGCGCCCGCAATTGCATTCAAGCGTCGACGCGGAAGGCCGCGGCCAGGTGCGTGTCCACGGGGGGCTGGGCAATCTCGCCGACGCACAGATCGAACGCATCGAACTCGAGCTGAGCCGGGGCGGCGAGCTCTGGCGCTTGCCCCTCACCATCGTCGACGGGCGATTCGAGGGCACGCTCACCCTGGAGCGGCCGGCCTTGTGGTGGCCCCATACCCACGGCGAGCCCGCGCTCTATGACGCGAGGCTGATCGCGCAGCGGCGTGACGCCCCGGGGCCCACCACCCACGGTCTTCGCCCCGTTGGCTTTCGACGCATCGAAGCCGACACCACCGATGGCCGCTTTGGCCTGAAGGTCAACGGTGTGCCGGTGTTCTGCCGCGGCGCCTGCTGGACGCCGCTCGACGTGGTCTCGCTCACGAGCAGCCACGAAGCACTGCACGCCGCGGTGCAACAGGCCCGCGATGCCGGCATGAACATGCTGCGCGTCGGCGGCACCATGGTCTACGAGGGCGACGCCTTCTTCGACGCTTGCGACGAACTCGGCATGCTGGTGTGGCAGGAGTTCATGTTCGCCAACATGGACTACCCCGAGCAGGACGAGGCCTTCCTCGACAGCGTGCGCGCCGAGGTGGCGCAGCAGACGGCCCGCTGGCAAGGCCGCGCCTGCGTGGCCGTCGTCTGCGGCAACAGCGAGGGCGAGCAGCAGGCGGCGATGTGGGGTGCGCCACGCGAGCTGTGGGCGCCGGCGCTCTTTCACACCACCTTGCGCGAGGCGGTGGAAGCGGCACTGCCGGGCGTGCCCTATTGGCCGTCGAGCGCGCATGGCGGTGCATTTCCGCACCAGGCGAACGCCGGCACTGCGTCGTACTACGGCGTGGGGGCCTATCTGCGGCCGCTCGACGACGCGCGCCGGTCGGCGCTGAGCTTTGCCACCGAGTGCCTGGCCTTCGCCAACATGCCCGACGAGCGCACCGTGGCCCGCATGCCGGGGGGCCTCGGCCTGCGCGTGCACCACCCCGGCTGGAAGGAGCGCACGCCGCGCGACCTCAACGCCGGCTGGGACTTCGAAGACGTGCGCGACCATTACCTCGCCTCGCTCTGCAAGGTCGACCCGGTGCAACTGCGCTCGGTCGACCACGAGCGCTACCTCGCGCTCAGCCGCGTGGTGACGGGCGAGGTGATGGCCTCGGCCTTCACCGAATGGCGGCGTCCCGGTTCGCGCTGCGGCGGCGCACTGGTCTGGTTCCTGCGCGACCTGTGGGCGGGTGCCGGCTGGGGACTGGTCGACGACACCGGCCTGCCCAAGGCCTGCTTCTATGCGCTGCGCCGCGTGCTGCAGCCGGTGGCGGTGCTCATCACCGACGAAGGGGTGAACGGCGTGGCCGTGCACCTCGTCAACGAGCGCGCCGAGCCGCTCGCGGGCGAACTTTCGCTGCGCCTCTACGGCAACGGCGACGCACTCGTCGAAGAGGCCACGCTGCCGGTTGCGGTGGCCGCGCGGGGTGACGCCAGCATCGCCTTGGCGCAGCACCTGGGCGGGTTCACCGACGTGTCGTATGCCTACCGATTCGGGCCGCCGCCCGTGACGCTGGTGCATGCGCAACTGAAGGCATCCGACGGCCAGGTCGTCGGCGAAGCCTTCCACTTCCCGGCCGGCCCCATGCTGCCGGTGCGTGACGACCTCGGCCTGAGCGCACGCTACGAGCCCGAACGTCGCGAGTTGCTGCTGGCGACCACACATGCCGCGCAGCATGTGCACGTGCAGTTCGACGAGCACCTCCCGGTCGACAACGACTTCCACCTCGCGCCAGGTGCCGCTCGCTCGCTGGCGCTGCAGCGCACCGGCGCCTCCACGGGCCGCCCCTTGAAGGGCTGGGTGTGGGCACTGAACGCCAGGAGCCCCGTGCCCATCGTGGTGCCGACATGAAGCCACTGCCGGCACAGCCCCTGTACTTCGGCCCGGAAGGATCTCGGCTCTTCGGCTGGCTGCACCTGCCGGCGCCGGAAGCCCGGCGAGGCCTCGGCGTGGTGGTGTGCAACCCCTTCGGCTTCGAGGAGGTCTGCGCCCACCGCAGCCTGCGCCAGTTCGCCATGGTCTTCAGCGCGGCAGGTTGGCCCAGCCTGCGCTTCGACCATGCCGGCTGTGGCGATTCCGAAGGCGACGAATTCGAGCCCGACGTGCCGGCCCGCTGGCTGGCCGGCGTGAACGCCGCCATCGACACCCTCAAGGCGGCCGGTGGCGTGCAACAGGTGGTGCTGTTCGGCGTGCGGCTCGGGGCCACGCTCGCGGCCCTGGCGGGCATGGGGCGCGACGACGTGGGGGGCCTCGTGAGCATTGCGCCGGTGGTGCGAGGGCGCGGCTACATCCGCGAACTGACGATGCTCGGGCAGGGCGGCAGCACGGCCGCCGTATCTCGGGCCGACGTGCTCGAATCGGCCGGGTTCGTGATGACACGCGCGACGGAAGAGCACCTTTCGCAGCTCGACCTGCGCCGCCTGCCCAAGGCCCCCGCGCCGCGCGTGCTGATCATTCCGCGCGACGACCTCGAAGACGGTCTCGATTGGCAGACCTCGCTCAAGGCGCTCGGCGCGGACGTGCAGGTCGAGCGCTTGCCTGGCTACGCCGACATGATGCAGGACCCGCAGCGCACCGTGCCGCCACAACTCATGATGGAGGGTGTGATCCGGCGTGTGCAGATGTGGGACGACGCGCTCGCGCTGCGCCCCGTCGTGCCGGTGGCGTCTGCCGGCGCCGAGGTGTTGCGGCTTCCCGCTGACGCAGTCACGGAGCGGCCGGTCCACATCGCCACCAGCGCGTCGTCGGCGATCTTCGGCGTGCTCACCGAACCCGAAGGCACGCTGCCGCAACGCGGACGTCCGGCGGTGCTGATGCTCAACTCCGGCGCCGTGCATCACATCGGCCCCAACCGCCTGTGGACGCGGCTCGCGCGCCAGTGGGCCGCACGGGGCGTCACGGTGCTGCGCATCGATCTGTCGGGCGTGGGCGACAGCCCCGCGCGCCCCGGTGCGCCGGAGAACGTCGTCTACTCCGCCCACGCGATGCAGGACGTGACCGACGCGCTGGCCTACCTGCGCGGCGAGCTGGGCGCCGACGAGTGCCACCTGCTGGGCCTGTGCTCGGGCGGCTACCACGCGTTCAAGGCGGCGGTGGCGGGGCAGCCCGTGGTCTCGTCGACCGTGATCAACCCGCTCACCTACTTCTGGCATGACGGCGACACGCTGCGCGACGTGAAGGACTACGAGCTGGCCGAACTCACCTCGCGCTACCGCGACAAGGTCTTCACCCGCGAGCCCTGGCTCAAGCTGCTGCGCGGGCAGCTCGACGCGCGTGTCATCGTGCAGGTCGGGCTCAGGCGCACCTGGGGGCACATCGAGCCGTATCTGCTGCGTCTGGCGCGGCGGCTGCGCATCCCGCTGCAAGACGACCTGGCCGATGAGCTCTCGCAAGCGGTGCGGCAGGGGATCCGCCTTCGCTTCGTCTTTGCGGCGCGTGCACCCGGCTACGACCTGCTGCGCAAGCAGGGTGGGAGCGCGATCGATCGGCTGATCGAACGCCAGCTCGCGTCGCTCGACTTCGTGCCCGACGCCGACCACACCTTCACCCGGCTCGAAGCGCGCGAGCGTCTAGTCGCGCTGCTCGACCGGCTGGCGCCCGTCTCGCGCGCCGCATGAGCCCCGCCAGAGACGACTACCGGCTCGACCTCAACGGGCTGCGGGGCCTGGCAGTCGCGCTCGTCGTTGCGTTCCATCTGCAGATCAAGGGGGCGACCGGCGGCTTCATCGGCGTCGACGTGTTCTTCGTGCTGTCGGGCTACCTGATGACGCAGATGGTGTGGCGTCGGCTCGACGCTGGTCGCTTCAGCTACGCCGACTACCTCGCGCGCCGCGCCGCGCGCATCTGGCCGGCGCTGGCTGCGCTGGTGTTGCTGCTGCTCGTGGCCGGTGCGGCGTGGCTGCCGCCCTTCGACATGCAGCGACTGGCCGAGCAGGGCGTGCGTGCGCTGGCGTTCGTGTCGAACCACTACTTCTTCGCGCACAGCGGCTACATCACGCATGCGGGCGATTCGTTGTGGCTGCTGCACACCTGGTCGCTCTCGGTGGAGTGGCAGTTCTACTTGCTGTATCCGCTGCTGCTGATCGTTATCACGCGCTGGGCGCCACCGGCACGCCGCAAGACGCTCGCCGTGGCGGGCGTGGCGTTGCTGCTGCTGGCGTCGCTCGTGTGGCACCTGTGGCTGTCGCGCCGGGCGGCGGAGAGTGGCTTCTTCCTGTTGCCCGCGCGCATGTGGGAGTTGCTGGCGGGCGCGCTGGTGGCACTGCTCGCGCGTCCATCCGCTGCCGGCCGCTGGCGGCCGTGGGTCAGCCATCTCGGCCTGGCACTGGTGCTCGTCGGCGCGCTGCTGATCGCCGCCGCGCGCGTGCGCACCGTTGGCGCCGGTGCCTGGCTCGTGCTGCCAGTGCTCGGCACGGCGATGGTGTTGTGGGCCGATGCCGACAACCGCGTGTTGCGCCACCCGGTGCTGCAAGGCCTCGGCCTGTGGTCGTATTCGATCTACCTCTGGCACTGGCCGCTCATCATCGGCCTGCGCCTCACCGACGTTCCGCAGGCCTACCCGTGGGCCAGCGCCGCGGCCATCGCGTGCGCTTCGGTGTTGCTGGGCTGGGCTTCGTACACCTTCGTCGAGCGCCCGTTCAAGCACCGCGGGGCAGGTTGGCTGCGCAGCGTGGCGGCACCGATGGCGACGATGGCGGTGGCCGGCCTGGTGGCGTTCGCCGTGTTGGCGACCGCAGGCCTGCCGTTTCGCAAGCCGGGTCGTGGCGAGTCCTACGACGGGTACTGGGCCTCGGTGAACTCACGCTACTTTCCCGATGCCTGCAGCAACTACAAGAAGCCCTTGCAGGAGATCAAGCCCTGCCGCATCGAGAAGCACACACCCGCCCGCGTGCTGGTGATCGGCGACTCGCATGCCGAGCACTTCTATGCCTGGTTCGTGGCGCACAGCCCGGGCTCGGTCGACTTCTACACCGCGGCCGAGTGCCCGCCGGTGCCGAACCTGCGCCGCACGCAGCCCGGCTACCACTGCGCGGAGTACGCGGCCGAGGCCTGGCGCAAGGCGCAGCACGAGCCCTACGACAGCGTGGTCGTCGCGGCGCGGTGGGCCACCATCGGGTTGGCTGGTGCGCCGTATTGCCATCTGTCGGCCAGCGGAAGTTGCACCGAGCCGGCCTCGCTGTCGGCCAAGCAGCGCGTGGTGCTCGATGAACTGCGCGCCGCGGTGATGGCCACGCTGGCGCAGGGCAAGACCGTCGTGCTCGTTGACAGTGCGCCCGAATCCACCCTGCGTGTGGCCGACCGTGTGGCCCGCGAGCAGTTCTGGTACGGCCAGGTGCGTCTGAGCCTGCCGGTGGCTACCCTGCGGGCGCAGACCGGCTGGATGGAACCCTTGTTCGAGGGGCTCGGGTCGACGCCGGGCTTTCACCGCGTGAGCCTGCGAGGTCGCCTGTGCAACGAGACCTCGTGCCGCGTGTACGACGAAGCGTTGAAGCGGCCCATCTACTACGACGAGAGCCACTTCGACCCGCTGTGGATCGAGCAGCAGGCCGATCTCTTCGTACCCTTCATGAAACCTTCGTGACGAGCGGCGCATCGCGCGCGGCGTGTGCGGAATGTCGCGGGTTGCCTGTTGGTCCCCGCTCACCTAGGGGGGCCCGCGAGTGCTGCCGACAGAGGGTTCCGAGAGATCCCGCCAATACAATCTTTCGAGCTTTCCCGATCCACACACAGAAGCGAAAGAACGTCATGAGCAAGCAGGCGAATGCCAAGTCCAAAGCCCCGAAGATCCAGGAGAAAAAGACGCCGGGCCTCGCGGCTTCCAACATGACGGGCACGGGCCCCGGCGGCCTGTCGGTGCGTGCCTTCGCCGAGTGGTACCGCGACCGCGAACTCGAGCAGTGGGAGCGTTTCGACTACGCCGCGCTCGAGAAGATCGCGAAGGCCATCGAGAAGGTCGAGAAGTCGGGCAAGACCATCTTCGTGATGGGCAACGGCGGCTCGGCCGCCACTGCCTCGCACATCGCCACCGACTGGTCGAAGACGGCGGAGCGCGTGAACAAGCCGCTCATCCGCTGCATCTCGCTCAACGACAACACCGCCTTCATGACGGCCATCGGCAACGACCTCGGCTACGACGAGATCTTTGCGCGCCAGCTGCGCAACCTGTGCGGCAAGGGTGACCTGGTGGTCATCATCTCGGGCTCGGGCAACTCGCCGAGCGTGCTCAAGGCCAACGACTACGCGAAGAGCGTGGGCGCCACCACCGTGGGCCTCACCGGCTTTACCGGCGGCAAGCTTCGCAAGGACGTCGACATCTGCTTCCACGTCGAGAGCGACCAGTACGGCGTGATCGAAGACATGCACATGGCCGCGGGATCGATCCTCGCGTTCTACCTGAAGCAGCGCAAGTGACGTTCCGGTGATCCACTACGTCACGCAGAACGGCATCGGCAACGCCTGGGTTGCCAACGAGCTGAGCCGCGTCGAAGCGGCTGGCATCCCGGTGGCGCTGCACGCGATGCGCGCCCCCGACAAGCTGCTGCACGACTCCGACTGGGCGGTGGCGATGAACCGCCGCACCGAGCTGATGTACCCGCTGCCGCTGGTGGCGATGTTCTTCTCCTTGCTGGCTGCGCCCTTGCGCTTCCGCGGTCGCTTCTTCTCGGCGTTGTGGAATGCCTTCTTCGGCCGGCGCGAGCATGTGCGCGCACGGCTCGCCGGCATCGCGCATCTGGTGGTGGCGGTGCACTGGGCGACCGGCATCCTGAAGAGCGGCCGCAAGGTTTCGCAGATCCATTCGCAGTGGATCAACTCCTGCGGCACGATCGCGATGTATGGCGCCTGGCTGCTGGATGCGCCGTTCAGCTGGACGGGGCATGCGACCGACTTGTTCCGCAACCGCAGCGCTCTGCTCGACAAGATCGAGCGAGCCAACTTCATCATCTGCATCTCCACCTTCCACCGCGACTTCTACCTGAAGCATGGTGCGCGGCCCGAGCAGCTGGTGATCGCCTATTGCGGCATCGACCTCTCGTGGTTCTATCCCCCGACGGCAGCGCGCGACCCCAACAAGGTCTACCGCATCGTCTCGTCGGGCCGTCTGGTCGAGAAGAAGGGCTTCTCGGACCTCATCGATGCCTGCAAGATCCTCGTCGACCGCGGCGAAAGGTTCGAATGCGTGATCGGCGGCAGCGGCCCGCTCGAAGCCGAACTCAACGCGCAGATCAAGCGCCTCAACCTCGCCGACCGCATCAGCGTGACCGGCAAGGCCTTGCTGCAGGAGAAGATCGTCGACTTCATGCACGAAGGCGACGTCTACGTGCTGCCCTGCGTGTGGGCGAGCGATGGTGACGTCGACGGCCTGCCGCAGATGATCATGGAAGCGATGGCGAGCGGTCTGCCGGCGATCTCGACGCGGCTCGTCGGCATCCCCGACCTGCTGCAGCATGAAGACACCGGCTTGCTCGTCGAGCCGAACCAGCCGGCGCAGCTCGCCGATGCGATGGCCCGCTTGATGCATGACCCCGCACTGGCCGCGCGCCTGTCCGAGAACGGCCAGCGACTGCTCAAGAAGACCTTCGACCTGAACAACTGCCTCGAGCCCTTGATCGAGAAATTCCGCCAGAGCCTGGCTGCCTCGGCCCCGGGCCAGCGCAGCACGGGCCCGGCCACACCAACCAGGGTGACGACATGATCATTTCGCAGACCCCCTACCGGGTGAGCTTTGCCGGCGGCGGCACCGACCTGCCCGCTTTCTACCGCCAGGAATACGGCGCCGTGCTGTCGATGGCCATCGACAAGCACATGTACGTCACGGTGAGCCCGCGCTTCGAGAAGACGGCGCGTGTGGCCTATACCAAGGTGGAGATCGCCGAGTCGGTCAACGACATCCAGCACGAGCTGGTGCGCGAGGCGCTCAAGATCACCGGCCTCGGCCGCCACATCGAGATCACCACCGTGGGCGACGTGCCGGCGGGCACGGGCATGGGCTCGTCGAGCTCGCTGACTGTCGGTCTACTGCAGGCACTCTATGCCTACAAGGGCCAGATCGTCAGCGCAAAGAACGTCGCCGAGCAGGCCTGCCGGATCGAGATCGACATCCTCGGCAAGCCGATCGGCAAGCAGGACCAGTACGCCGCCGCCTTCGGCAACTTGAACTACATCCGCTTCAACCCCGACGACACCGTCGACGTGGAGCCGGTGCCGGCTCCGGCCGAGACGATGAAGGAACTGTCGAGCCGCATGATGCTGCTCTACACCGAGCAGCAGCGCGATGCCGACGGCATCCTGAAGCGCCAGAGCGAAGGCACGAAGGACCGCATGCCGGTGCTGCGCGCGATGCGCGACCTCGCGCAGGAGATGCGCGTGGCCATCACCGGCGCCAACGGCCTCGACGAGTTCTCGAAGCTGCTGCACCAGGGCTGGGAGCTCAAGCGCTCGCTCGGCTTCGGCATCAGCATGGAGCGCGTGGACGCCTGGTACGAGCAGGCACGCAAGCTGGGTGCGCAAGGCGGCAAGTTGCTGGGCGCAGGTGGTGGTGGCTTCCTGCTGCTGGTTGCGCCCAAGGAGCGCCACAACCTGATCCGCGATGCGCTGGGCAACCCGCGCGAGCTGACGCTCGACATCGACCGCCGCGGCGGTCGCGTCATCTTCATCAGCGACCATCAGCGTCTGCTGCACAACCAATAAGAGGAACGGCCAAGTGCGAGTGCTCATCACCGGCGGCGCCGGCTTCATCGGTTCCCACACCGCCGACGCGCTGCTGCGCGAGGGCTACCAGGTGCGCGTGCTCGACTCGCTCGAAGAGCCGGTGCACCCCGGCCACGCGAAGCCGGCCTACCTCGACCCGCGCATCGAATTCATCAAGGGCGACGTCCGCAACGAAGCCGTGCTGCTCGACGCGCTGCGCGGCAGCGATTACGTCTACCACCTGGCCGCCTTCCAAGACTACCTGCCCACCTTCAGCCGCTTCTTCGACGTCAACGTGACCAGCACCGCGCTGATCTACGAGTTGATCGTGCGTGAGAAGCTGCCGGTGAAGAAGGTGATCGTGGCGTCCAGCCAGGCGGCGCTTGGTGAGGGCCTGTACCACGATGCCAACGGCAAGCCGGTGCTGCCCGACATCCGCCCGACCGAGCAACTCGAGCGTGGCGTGTGGGAGGTGCAGGCGCCCAAGGGCACGACCGGACCGCTCAAATGGCAGCCGACCGACGAGACGGTCGCCAACCCGCAGAACCAGTACGGCCTGTCGAAGATTGCCGAGGAGCGTGTGGCGCTGTCGCTCGGCAAGCGCTACGGCATCCCGAGCGTGGCGATGCGCTACTCGATCGTGCAGGGCCCGCGCCAGAGTTTCTACAACGCGTACAGCGGCGCCTGCCGTGTGTTCTCGCTGAGCTTCCATCTGGGTCGCGAGCCGATGATCTACGAAGACGGTCAGCAGGTGCGCGACTTCGTGAACGTGCAGGACGTCGTCGACGCCAACCTGCTCGTGCTGCGCGACGAGCGTGCGGACTACGAGATGTTCAACGTCGGCGGCGACAAGGCGCACACGGTCGCCTCGTTCGCGACCGTCGTGGCGGAAGTCTTCGGCGCCAAGGGCTACCAGGCCGCGCCCTGCGGCAAGTTCCGCTTCGGCGACACGCGCCACATCTGCTCCGACGTGAGCAAGCTGAAGTCGCTCGGCTGGAAGCCGACGCGCACCGTCCACGAGAGTGTCGAGGCCTACAAGGCGTGGCTCTCCACTGCGGACAACGCAGCGCAGATCCTCGACTACTGCAACCAGCAGATGGCCGCGCTCAACGTGGTGCGCGACGTCAACAAGGCGTGAACACAAGCCAGCGCAAATCCAAGGCGGTGCTGCTGGCCGGAGGCCTCGGCACGCGCCTGCGCCCGCTGACGAACACTGTGCCCAAGTGCCTGGTTGAAATTGCCGGCCGGCCCTTGCTGGATTACTGGTTTCAGGCGCTGCGCGATGCCGGCATCACCGACGTGCTGGTCAACAACCATCACCTGCCCGAGGCCGTGCGGGCGTTCCTCGATGCCAAGAAGCGTGAAGGCTTCAATGCGGTGGAGGCCTATGAGCCGGTGCTGCTCGGTTCGGCGGGCACCGTGGCGCACAACCGCGCCTGGGCCGACGATGCCGATGACGTGCTCATCGTCTACGCCGACAACCTGTCGAGCCTCGACGTGCCGGCCTTCATGGCCAGCCACCGGGCACACGGCTTGCCGATGACGATGCTGCTGTTCCATGCCCCCAACCCGAAGGCCTGCGGCATTGCCGAAGTCGACGGGAGCGGGCGCATCGTGGATTTCGTCGAGAAGCCGGCGGAACCGAAGTCAGACCTGGCGAATGCGGGCGTGTATGCCGTGACCGCGGATGCGTGGCGCGAGATGGCCGACGCGAAGGCCTTCGACCTCGGCTTCGACGTGCTGCCGAAGTTCGTCGGCCGTATGCAAGGCCACGTGCACGAGGGTTATCACCGCGACATCGGCAACCTCGATGCACTGGAGGCCGCGCGTGCCGATGCACCGCGTGTCTTCGCGGGGCGATTCAACTGATTTCACAAGAGGACAAGACATGAAAGTGCTGGTGACGGGCGGAGCGGGTTATGTGGGCAGCGCGTGCCTGCGCAAGTTGCTGGCCGAAGGCCACGACGCCATCGCGTTCGACAACCTCTCCGAAGGGTATGAAGCCGCCGTGCCCGCGGGCAAGCTGGTGAAGGGCGACATCGCCGACACCGCTGCACTCGCCAAGGTGATGAAGGAGCACGGCAGCGAAGCCGTGATGCACTTCGCCGCGGCCACCTACGTGGGCGAGTCGGTGACCAACCCCGACCACCACTACAACAACAACATCGCCGGCACGCTGAGCCTCTTGCGTGCGATGCGCGAGGCCAAGGTCAACCGCATGCTGTTCTCCAGCACCTGCGCCACCTACGGCGACAACCCGGTGGTGCCGATGAACGAGACCGCGGCTCAGATCCCTTGCAGCCCGTACGCGCGCACCAAGCTGGCGGTCGAATGGATGATCCGCGACTTCGCGCATGCCTACGGCTTGGGCTTCACGCTGCTGCGCTATTTCAACGCGTCGGGTGCCGACCGTGACGGCGAGTTCGGCGAAGCCCACGACCCCGAGACGCACTTGATTCCGCTGCTGCTGCAGGTCGCACTCGGCCAGCGCGACAAGCTGATGCTTTACGGCGACGACTACCCCACGCCCGACGGCACCTGCATCCGCGATTACGTGCACACCGATGACCTGGCGCAGGCGCACATGCTCGCCATCATGGCGACCACGCCGACGACGGCCGAGGTGTTCAACATCGGCACCGGCAACGGCCAGTCGGTGAAGGAAGTGCACCGCGCCTGCGAAGAGGTGACGGGCAAGAAGATCCCGTTGCAGGTCACGGCTCGCCGTCCGGGCGACGCCCCGGCGCTGGTGGCCGACCCGACCAAGCTCAAGACGCAGCTGGGCTGGAAGCCCGAGTTCTACGACATCAAGCGCACGGTCGAGACGGCCTGGGCCTGGCACCAGAAGTACCCGCGGGGTTATGCCGACAAGGTCAAGCGCTGAAGCGCTGGCCCTCAAACGAAAACGGCGCCTGGTGGGGCGCCGTTTTTCATGGAGCGTGGTGGATCAGGCGGCGACGTGCTGGGGCAGGAAGGCCTCCACCTCGGCATGTGCTGCAACCACAGCGTGCGCCTGCGTGACCTCCGGCTGCGGATGGCCGGGCGGGCGGAATAGCAACGTGCTGCCGACGCCTGCGCGGGCACCGGCGAGGATGTCGGTCTCCATGTCGCCCAGCAGCACCGACGTCGCCAGGTCGACACCGAACTCCTGCGCCGCCTGCAGGATCATCCCGGGGTTTGGCTTGCGGAAAGGGGATTCGGCCTTGTAGTGCCCGATGCCATGCTCGGCGTGGTACGGGCAGAAGTAGACCTTGTCGATGGGTGCACCACGCGAGGCGAACTCGCCGCACATCCAGTCGGTCAGCAGGTGGAAGTCGCCCTCGGTGTACTTGCCCCGGCCGATGCCGGCCTGGTTGGTGATCACGAAGACGAGGTAGCCGCGTTCGCGCGCCGTGCGCACGAGATCGAAGATGCCGTCGACGAAATCGAAATCTTCGCGCTTGTGCACGTAGGCGTGATCGATGTTGATCACGCCATCACGGTCGAGGAACAGGGCAGGGCGGCCCATGCCGATGCCCCGCTTACTCGTGGTAGTCGTAGGCCTGGAAGCCGGCCATCTTGACCAGGCTGTCGCGGCGGGCCGAGTTGTAGTCGGCTTCGACCATTTCCTTGACCAGCTCCGGCAGCGTGATTTTGGGAACCCAGCCGAGCTTCTGCTTGGCCTTGGTGGGGTCGCCCAGCAGCGTCTCGACTTCGGTCGGGCGGAAGTAGCGCGGGTCGACGCGCACGATCACGTCGCCGACCTTGCACTTGGCCTTGTCGCCTTCGACCTTGGTGACGGTGCCGATTTCGTTCACGCCCTCACCCGTGAAGGTGACGGTCACGCCCAGCTCCTTGGCGGCGAACTCGACGAACTGGCGCACGCTGTATTGCACGCCTGTTGCGATGACAAAGTCTTCCGGCTTGTCCTGTTGCAGCATCAGCCACTGCATTTCGACGTAGTCGCGCGCATGGCCCCAGTCGCGCAGCGCGCTCATGTTGCCCAGGTGCAGGGTGTCCTGCAGGCCGAGCGCGATGCGGGCGATGGCACGGGTGATCTTGCGCGTCACGAAGGTCTCACCGCGCAGCGGGCTCTCGTGGTTGAAGAGCACGCCGTTGCAGGCGTACATGCCATAGGCCTCGCGGTAGTTGACCGTGATCCAGTAGGCGTAGAGCTTGGCGACCGCATACGGACTGCGCGGGTAGAAGGGCGTGGTTTCCTTCTGCGGGATCTCCTGCACCAGGCCGTAAAGCTCCGAGGTGCTGGCCTGGTAGAAGCGGGTCTTCTTTTCCAGCCCGAGGATGCGGATCGCTTCGAGGATGCGCAGCGTGCCGATGCCGTCGGCATTCGCCGTGTACTCGGGTGTCTCGAAGCTCACCGCCACATGGCTCATCGCGGCGAGGTTGTAGATCTCGTCGGGCTGCACCTGCTGGATGATGCGGATCAGGTTGGTGCTGTCCGTCAGGTCGCCGTAGTGCAGGATGAAGTTCTTGTTGTCGACGTGCGGGTCCTGGTAGAGATGGTCGATGCGGTCGGTGTTGAAGAGGCTGGAGCGGCGCTTGATGCCGTGCACCTCGTAGCCCTTCTTCAGCAGCAGCTCGGAGAGATACGCACCATCCTGGCCGGTCACGCCGGTGATGAGGGCAACTTTCTTGTGGGACATGATCGGTCTCTTGAGGATGGTCTTGGAATTTACTGGCGGAACGGCGCCGTCTCGTAGGTGAGGCGCAACCCGTCTTGCAGGCTGGTCTTGGCGCGCCAGCCGAGCGAGGCGAGGCGGCTCACGTCGAGCAGCTTGCGCGGTGTGCCGTCGGGCTTGCTGCTGTCGAAAACGATGCGGCCTTCGAAGCCCACGGTCTTCATGACGGACTCGGCGAGCTCGCGGATGGTCACGTCTTCACCCGTGCCGATGTTGACCAGCGGGCCGTCGTAGCCCTGCTGGGCCAGGTGCACGCAGGCGTCGGCCAAGTCGTCGACATAGAGGAATTCCCGCTTGGGGGTGCCGCTGCCCCACACCACGTATTCGCTGTCGCCGCGCTCGCGCGCTTCGTGCGCCTTGCGCAGCAGCGCCGGCAGCACGTGGCTGGTGGCGAGGTCGTAGTTGTCGTTGGGGCCGTAGAGGTTGGTGGGCATCACGCTCACGTACTGGCGACCATATTGCGCGTTGTACGCGTCGCAGAGCTTGATGCCGGTGATCTTGGCGATGGCATACGGCTCGTTGGTCTGCTCCAGCGGGCCGGTGAGCAGGTAGTCTTCCTTGATCGGCTGCGGGCAGTCGCGCGGGTAGATGCAGCTCGAGCCAAGGAACATCATGCGCTGCACGCCCGCGAGGTGGGCGCCATGCACGAGGTTGGCCTCGATCATCAGGTTTTGATAGAGGAAGTCGGCGCGGTAGACGTTGTTGGCCTGGATGCCACCCACCTTCGCAGCGGCGATGAAGCTGTAGTCGGGCTTCTCGGCGGCGAGGAAGGCATGCACGGCCTTCTGGTCGAGCAGGTCGAGCTCGGCATGCGTGCGCGTGACGATGTTGCGGTAGCCCCCGGCTTGCAGGCGGCGCACCAGGGCGCTGCCCACCATGCCGCGGTGGCCGGCCACGTAGATCTTGGCGTTCTTGTCCATGAATGCTGGGCGCTAGCCGCGCCCGTAGGTGTCCTCGAAGCGGACGATGTCGTCTTCGCCCAGGTAGCTGCCCGACTGCACCTCGATGATCTCGAGGGGCACCTTGCCGGGGTTGGCCAGCCGGTGTGTCTGGCCGAGCGGGATGTAGGTGCTCTGGTTCTCGCCGAGCAGGATGACCTTGTCGCCGTTGGTGACCTCGGCAGTGCCGCTCACCACGATCCAGTGTTCGGCGCGGTGGTGGTGCATCTGCAGCGAGAGGCTCGCCCCGGGCTTGACCATGATGCGTTTCACCTGGAAGCGCGGGCCGGCGTCGATGCTGTCATACCAGCCCCAGGGGCGGTGCACCTGGCGGTGCAGGGTCTGCTCGCTGCGACCGTCGGTCTGCAGGCGGTTGACGATGTGCTTGACGTCCTGGCTGCGGCTGCGGTCGGCCACCAGCACGGCGTCAGGCGTCTCGACCACGACCACGTTGTCGAGCCCGACCACGCTGACGAGGCGGCTCGTGGCGTGCACCAATGTGCTGTGGCTGTCGCGCAGCATGGCGTCACCGATGGCGACGTTGCCGTCGGCGTCCTTGTCGCCCACCTGCCAGACGGCGTCCCATGCGCCGAGGTCGGACCAGCCGGCCGACAGCGGCACCATGCCGATGTCGAATTCGCCGGAGCCGGGGCATTTCTCCATCACCGCGTAGTCGACCGACTCGCTGGGAATGGCAGCGAACTCCGCCTTGCCGGGCCGCACGAAGCTCGCGTCGACCTTGTGGGCGGCCCACGCGGCGCGGGTGGCGCTCGCGATGTCGGGGCGGAAGCGTTCCAGCGCCTTCAGCCACACCGAAGCGCGCACGACGAACATGCCACTGTTCCAGAAGTAGCCGCCCGCTGCCAGGTAGCGCTCGGCGGTGGGGGCGTCGGGCTTCTCCACGAATTGAGCGACCTTGCTGCCATCGGCGCGGATGTAGCCGTAGCCTGTCTCGGCGCGGTCGGGCGTGATGCCGAGGATCACGAAGGTGCCCTTGGCAGCCTCGCGCACGGCTTGGCGCAGCGCGTTGGTGAAGGCGGCTTCATCGACCACCGTCTGGTCGGCGGGCGTGACCACGAGCACCGGATCCTGGCCCGCGGCAGTCGCGTGCAGGGCGGCCAGTGTCATGGCCGGGGCGGTGTTGCGGCCCATTGGCTCGAGGAGCACCGTGGCAGGCGGGAGGTCGAGCTCGCGCAACTGGTCGAGGACCAGGAAGCGGTGCTCCTCGTTGCCCACCACGCAGGGCGCGGCGACGGACAGACCCTCGGTGGCCAAGCCGGCGAGGCGGCTGGCCGCCTGCTGGAAGAGGCTTCGGTTGCCTTGCAGCACGAGGAACTGCTTGGGGTACAGGGCACGCGACAGCGGCCACAGCCGGGTGCCGCTGCCGCCCGCCATGATGACGGGCTGGACGGCGATGGGAGACGAGGAGGTAGGTGCCATGAATGTGGTGAGTGCAGGCGAGGCAGGCGTCGGATTGTTGCCCGAGCGCGTTACCGGAAGGTCAATTCACCGGTGCACCCTGTGATGGTCACCTCATAGGCGGTGGTGCCGCCAATGCTGCGGTCCTCGCGGCCCACGCTGCAGCGCAACGCCACGCTGCGGGTGGGCAGGTAGCTGAAGCCGACGCCGTAGCCTCGGAAGGTCTCGCTTCCGGAGCTGCCGAGGGTGCCTTTGCGCTGACGCAGGTTGCCGTTCAGGGAAATCTTGCCGGTGAGTTCGTACTGGCCATCCAGAGCAAACGTGGTGCCAAGCCGTGTGGAGTCGACGGCAACGCCATCGGTCGAACCGTCTCCCGCCGTCGCGGTGGAGAAGGTGCTCTCTCTGCCGGTGTCGCGCGTGGCCGAGAGGTTGAAGCTGAATCGGCCGGTCGGGCGGTAGCTCCAGCTCAGGGCGCCGGTGGTTTCGGAGATGTCGGTCGCGGTGGCGAGCGAGTGCGTCTCCTTGGTGGCGCTCAGTCGCGCATTGAAGGTGCTGAAGCTGCCGGTGGCGTAGGTGGCGGTCAGGTCGATGTCGCGCCGCCTTGTCTCGTCGACCGGCACCGTCTGCTGCTCGCCCCGGCTCGCGCGCACGCCAGCGCCGAGCGTGAGCTTGCCGCCCACGGCCCAGCGCACCCCCGCGCTCACCGTGTCTTGCGTGAAGTCGCGGTCACTGGCGGACGCCACCTCCAGCAGGCGGTGGTCGTAGCCGATGTCCAGGGTCACTTGCGAGGGCAGCCCGTAGCGCGCAGTGGCGGCGAACTGCTGGCTCTGCTGGTCGCTGACGAAGATGCCCCCGGCGCCGGTGGAGAACGTTGCCAGGTTGTTGCGTGCGATGTAGCGCAGCGTGCCGGAAAGCGTTTCGATGGTTTCCCAATCCAGGCCGCCCGTGACCGCGTAGCTCTTGTTGTTCAGTCCAGAAATTTCCTGGTACCGGTTCACCTGAGCGTCGACATCGGCAAAAACGCGCTGCCGGCCGAACCGCAGGTTCACGCCGCCGAGCACGCCGTAGCTCAGATAGCTGTCGGCCACCTCGCTGCCGGGTCGCGTCCGGTTGACGTTGGAGTCGTGCGTGTAGCCCAGGCTGGCGCCGATGTAGTACGGGCTAGCGTCTGTCGTGGTCTGGGCGCCCGCCGGGGTGACCACCGCGAGGCAGCCGATTGAGATCGCCAGGCGAAAGATGGCACCACGGTCAATTCTTGGGGTTCTGTTCATGATGGCTCCGAGGCGGGACACGCGCCCCGAAGAGACGGGCGCTCAATACGCGTTGCGGTCGAAGAAGACGAGCCGGATGGTACGCACAATGATCTGCAGGTCGAGCGCTAGCGACCAGTTGCGCAGGTACTCCAGGTCGTACTCGACGCGGGCCTGCATCTTGTCGACCGTGTCGGTCTCGCCGCGCTGGCCGTTCACCTGGGCCCAGCCGGTGATGCCGGGCTTCACCTTGTGGCGCACCATGTATGCCTTGACGATGCGACGGTACTCCTCGTTGTGCGCGATCGCATGCGGCCGCGGGCCGACGATGCTCATGCGGCCTTGCAGCACGTTGAAGAACTGCGGCAGCTCGTCGAGCGAGGTCTTGCGGATGAAGGCGCCGAAGGGGGTGATGCGCGCGTCGCCCTTGGTGGCCTGCTTGACGACCGCGCCGTTGTCCTGCGTGGTCATCGAGCGGAACTTGTAGACCATGATGTCTTCGCCATCGAGGCCGGTGCGCCGCTGCTTGAAGATCACCGGGCCGGGCGAGCTCAGCTTCACCCCGATGGCGATCGCCAGCAGGATGGGCGAGATCAGCACCAGGATGATCGACGCCAGCACCACGTCGCTCACGCGCTTGACGAGCTCGTTGGTGCCGGTGAAGGGGGTTTCGCAGATGCCGACGATGGGCAGGCCGTTCATGTCCTGCAGGCGGCCCTGGATGATGCTGATGCCGAAGATGTCGGGCACGAAGAAGAGCGAGGCGGTGGTGTCCTGCATCTGCTCGAGCAGCTCGACGATGCGCGGCTGCGAGCCGAGCGGCAGCGTGATGAAGACCTCATGGATGCCTTGGCGGCGGATGAAGTCGGCCACGTCTTTCAGGCCACCCTTGACCTGGTCCATCGCCAGGCCGTCGACGCGCGCGTCGGCGCGGTCGTCGAAGTAGCCGAGGAAGTCGACGCCCTTGTCTTCGCTCAGCGTGAGGGCGCGCATGACCTTCACGCCCTGCGGCCCGGCACCGATCACGATGGCGCGGCGGCGCGCTTCCGGCTGAGAGAGCTGGTGCAGCACCACGCGGCGCCCCACCCACACCCCCAGCCACTGCACGATGGGGGTGGCGACGACCCAGATGACGAGGGCCTGCTGCTCGAAGTAGCTCAGGCTGCGGGTCACGTAGCCGCACAGCAGTAGCACGCCCATGAGCACCACCCATGACGACACGATGTCGACGCCGGCGGCGATCAGGTTCTGGCGAAAGCGGTTGTGGCCGGGGAAGGTCAGCGCGAAGACGAGCAGGCACAGCACGAGTTCGGGCCGCCCGATGAACGCGTCGAGGTAGAGATTGGCACCGAGGAAGGTGAGGACGGTGATCGTCGGCTCGAGGAACGCAGCCGCGAGCGAGGTCACCGATTGCGGAGCGCTGTAGAACGTTCGCTTGTACGGTCGGTCTTCAAACATTGCTACGGGTTGGTCCACGAGGCGGGGCCTCCATCCAGGTGTCTCGACCGAGGGGTTTTGACCGCAGGAATTCTCACCCAAGACCTGTGACCGACCGGACCCGCAAGTGTGGGGGGACATTCGTTTTAGGGAGGTGTCGATGCGTTGAATGCGTCACGGATCGAGGCCCCGGAAAGGCGCGTTGGATGGCCTTGTGGCGCTGTCGGTGTGACAGAACCCCGCCCCTACAATTCCCCGATGTCTACCCCCTTCGACACCCCTCTCGGGGCGCGCTTTTCCGCGTTGCTGGGCACAGCCGCGATGGAGCGCATCACCTTGCTGCTCAACCATGTGGTCGCGGCCGAGACCGTGGCGACCGAGCGGCTGAAAGCCCACAGTGGGCGCAGCCTGCAATTGGCGTGGACCGGTTGGCCGCAGCTCCTGCCGCCGCCGCCCGTGGTGGCCTTCACCATCACGCCAGCGGGGCTGTTCGAGTGGTGTGGTGAGCAGGTGCCGGCGCAGCCCGACCTGCGCGTGAGCATCGATGCGTCGAACCCGCTGAAGCTGGCCGGCCTGTGGCTGACCGGCGAACGCCCGCAGGTCGTGATCGAGGGGGACTCCGCGCTTGCGTCCGACGTGAACTGGCTCATCGACAACCTGCGCTGGGACATCGAGGACGATGTCGCCCGCGTGATCGGCCAGGCGCCGGCGCATGAACTCTCGCGTGCCGCCTCGGCCATCTCGGCCGGCTTCCGCGAAGCGGTGCGCGTCCTGCAGGGGTTTGTGTCGCGCCCGCCCCGATGAGGCATCTCTTCCGGCTGGTCTTCATCGTCTTCACCGTCCTGCGCTTCGGCCTGGACGAGTTGGCGCTCTCGGGCTTCAAGCAGCGCTGGGTGCGCGCGCTGGTGCGGGTGATGACGCTCGGCCGGCGCCTCGACGCGCCACCTGGCCGCCGCCTGCGCGAGGCGCTCGAGCGGCTGGGGCCGATCTTCGTGAAGTTCGGGCAGGTGCTGTCGACCCGGCGCGACCTGTTGCCGCCCGAGGTGGCCGATGAGCTGGCCCGGCTGCAGGACCGGGTCCCGCCCTTTCCGGCGCCGGTGGCGCGTGCGCTGGTCGAGAAGGCCTATGGCCTTCCGATCGAGTCGGTCTTTGCGAGCTTCGAGGCGGAGCCGGTGGCGAGCGCCTCGATAGCCCAGGTGCACTTCGCAACCTTGAAAGACGGCCGCGAAGTCGCCGTGAAGGTGCTGCGCCCCGGCATGCTGGCGGTGATCGACGACGACCTGTCGCTGCTGCGCACGCTGGCGCGCTGGGTCGAGCGGCTGTCGGCCGACGGCAAGCGGCTCAAGCCCCGCGAGGTGGTGGCCGAGTTCGACAAGTACCTGCACGACGAGCTCGATCTCGTGCGCGAGGCGGCCAACGCGGCGCAGCTTCGCCGCAACATGGAGGGCCTGGACCTCGTGCTCGTGCCCGAGATGGTGTGGGACCTGTGCACCTCGGGTGTCATCGTGATGGAGCGCATGTACGGCGTGCCCATCAGCCAGACGCAGCGCCTGCGCGAGGCCGGCGTCGACATCAAGAAGCTGGCGCGCGATGGCGTCACGATCTTCTTCACGCAGGTGTTCCGCGACGGCTTCTTCCACGCCGACATGCACCCCGGCAACATCCAGGTGAGCGTCGACCGGGCGACCTTCGGCCGCTACATCGCGCTCGACTTCGGCATCATGGGCACGCTGACCGAGGTCGACAAGGACTACCTCGCCCAGAACTTTATCGCCTTCTTCCGCCGCGACTACAAGCGTGTCGCCGAGCTGCATCTGGAATCGGGCTGGGTGCCGCCGGGCACACGCGTCGACGAGCTCGAAGGGGCGATCCGCGCGGTGTGCGAGCCGCACTTCGACCGGCCGCTGAAGGACATCTCGCTCGGCCAGGTGCTGCTGCGTCTCTTCCAGACCTCGCGCCGCTTCAACGTCGAGATCCAGCCGCAGCTGGTGCTCCTGCAGAAGACGCTGCTCAACATCGAGGGCCTGGGCCGCCAGCTCGACCCCGAACTCGACCTCTGGAGCACCGCCAAGCCCTTCCTCGAGCGCTGGATGAACGAGCAGATCGGCTGGCGCGGGCTGGTCGAGCGCCTCAAGAAGGAAGCACCGCATTGGGCGCAGATCGTGCCCGAGCTGCCGCGCCTGGTGCACCACGCCTTGCAGCAGCGCGGGCAGGGCGCCGATGCGCGCTTGGTCGAGACCCTCCTGGCCGAGCAGCGCCACACCAACCACCTGCTGCGGGTGCTGATCTACGGCGGGCTCGGTTTTGCCGTCGGGGTGATCGCGACGGTGGCTCTGCGCTGGTCCGCCGGGTGAACGGGCGCATTTCGCCTGCCTGGAACAGATAATGCACGCCGGCCGCCCGGGGCGGGCGCCGCCTATCAGCCAACACGATCCGCGAGCCAAGGTCGAATGAACACCACTCTCATTTCCTTTGTCGTGCTGTACCTCCTGGGCACCCTGGCGCTTGGCGTCTGGGCCGGCACCCGCATCAAGAACACCACCGACTTCGCCATCGCCGGGCGCAGCCTGCCGCTGATCATGGTGGTCACCACCACCTTCGCCACCTGGTTCGGTGCCGAGACGGTCATGGGCATCCCGGCCAAGTTCGTGCAGAGCGGGCTGGGGGCGATCGTCGAAGACCCGTTTGGCGCCGGCACCTGCCTGATCCTCGTGGGCGTCTTCTTCGCCGCCAAGCTCTACAAGCAGAACCTGCTCACCATCGGCGACTTCTACCGCCAGCGCTACGGCAAGGGCATCGAGGTCTTCTGTTCGGTGGCGATCATCCTGAGCTACCTGGGCTGGGTGGCTGCGCAGATCACCGCGCTCGGCCTCGTGTTCAGCGTGCTCACCAACGGGGCCATGAGCGAGACCGCCGGCATGATCGTGGGCACCCTGGCGGTGCTGATCTACGTGGTGGTCGGTGGCTTCCTCGCCGTTGCGTGGACCGACTTCATCCAGATGATCGTGCTGGTGGTCGGCCTGTCGATCATCGCCATCTTCGCGAGCGACCTCGCGGGTGGTTCCGACAAGGTGCTGGCGCTGGCGAGCCAGAAGGATCTGTGGAACTTCCTGCCGCCGCCCACCTTCACCGAGATCGCGATGTTCGTCGGGGCCGGGCTCACGATGATGCTCGGGAGCATCCCGCAGCAAGACGTCTTCCAGCGCGTGATGTCGGCCAAGAACGCCAACACCGCCCGCAACGGCGCCATGATCGGCGGCTTCAGCTACATCCTCTTCGCCTTCGTGCCGATGTTCATCGTGCTGAGCGCCGTGGTGGTGATGGGCGACAGCGCCCTCGAGATGGCGAAGAACGACTACCAGCGCCTGTTGCCGACCTTCGTGCTCACCAAGATGCCGCTGATCATGCAGATCATCTTCTTCGGCGCGCTGCTGTCGGCCATCAAGAGCACCTCGTCGGCCACGCTGCTCGCCCCGAGCACGAGCTTCGTCGAGAACATCATGAAGAACCTGCGCCCCGGCATGAGCGACCGCGAGCAGCTCTTCGCCATGCGCGCCACCATCGTCGCCTTCGCCGGCCTGGTGCTGGCCTACGCGATCGCGATGAAGGGCACGCCGATCTACGACCTCGTCTCGGCGGCGTACCAGGTCACGCTGGTCGGCGCATTCGTGCCGCTGGTCTTCGGCCTGTACTGGAAGCGCGCCACCACGCAGGGGGCGATCAGCTCGGTGGCGGCCGGCATCGCGGTCTGGATCGTCTTCTTTCCGCAGATCTCGACTTTCGGCGAAGCCTTCCCCGGCCAGCTGGCGGGTTTGCTGGCGGCCATCGTGGGCATGGTCGTCGGCTCGTTGGCGCCGCAGGTTCTCAAGAACCGTCACGAAGCTCGCCAGGCTGTGGCTTGAAGCACTGAAACGCGGCCCTACATAGGCCCCGCACGCCGCCCGCCGGCGTGCGCCACCTATAATTTCCCGTTTTGAATCAAGGGTTTAGCCATGCCCATCTACGCCTATCGGTGTGAGGCCTGCGGCCACGCCAAGGACGTGCTGCAGAAGATCTCCGACCCCGTGCTCAGCACCTGCCCGTCCTGCGGGGCCTCGGCCTTCAAGAAACAAGTGACCGCTGCCGGCTTCCAGCTCAAGGGCTCCGGCTGGTACGTGACCGACTTCCGCGGCGGCAACAACGGCGCGGCCGCCGCCGGCGACGGCAAGTCGTCGTCGACCGCATCGGAATCGACGTCGTCCGAGCCCGCCAAGACCGAAGCCACCCCCGCACCCGCACCGGCCGCCAGCGCTCCCGCCGCCGACACGCCCTGACCGCCAGACCCCTCCCAAGGAACCATGTGAAGAAATACCTGATCGCGGGCCTGCTGGTCTGGCTGCCGCTGGCCATCACGATCTGGGTCCTGCATTCGGTGCTCGGCCTGATGGACGACGTGTTCGGTGCGCTCATCTCCGGCACCCAGGCCGTGCTGCCGGCCGCCGCGCACGAGTCGCTCGAAGCGCTACGCAAGATCCCTGGGCTGGGCGTGGTGGTGATGATTGCCGGCCTGCTGCTCACCGGCGTCTTCGCGGCCAACATCTTCGGCCAGTGGGCGCTCACGCGGGCCAACCTGCTGCTGATCAAAATCCCCATCGTCAAGTCGATCTACAGCTCGGTGAAGCAGGTGTCGGACACCCTGTTCTCCAGCAGCGGCAACGCCTTCCGCGAAGCCGTGCTGGTGCAGTACCCGCGCCAGGGCTCGTGGACCATCGCCTTCGTCACCGGCAAGCCGGGCGGCGAGGCGGCCATCCACCTGTCGGGCGACTATCTGAGCGTGTACGTGCCGACCACGCCCAACCCCACTTCGGGCTTCTTCCTCATGGTGCCGCGCAGCGACGTGATCGTGCTCGGCATGAGCGTCGACGAAGCGCTCAAGTACGTCATTTCCATGGGTGTGGTGGCCCCGCCGCTGCCGGTGCCTGCGGCCGAGCCGGCGCGAAATCTGCCGGGCTGATCGGCCTGGCTTCCGGTTAGCCCATTCGCACCTAGCGCCTACACCGTTGCACGCCCCGTCGGGCGTCGCACAATCCCTTTTTTCGGAGCCAAGAACATGAGAACAACCTACTGCGGCCTGGTCAGCGAAGCGCTCCTCGGCCAGACCGTGACCCTGATGGGCTGGGCCCACCGCCGCCGCGACCACGGCGGCGTGATCTTCATCGACCTGCGCGACCGTGAAGGCCTCGTCCAGATCGTTTGCGACCCCGACCGTGCCGAGACCTTCAAGGTCGCCGAGGGCGTGCGCAACGAGTTCTGCCTCAAGATGGTCGGCAAGGTGCGCCCGCGCCCGGCCGGCACCGAGAACGCCAACCTCACGAGCGGCAAGGTCGAGATCCTCTGCCACGAGCTCGAGGTGCTGAACCCGAGCATCACGCCGCCGTTCCAGCTCGACGACGACAACCTGTCGGAGACCACGCGCCTCACGCACCGCGTGCTCGACCTGCGCCGCCCGGTCATGCAGAAGAACATGATCCTGCGCTACCGCGTGGCGATGGAGGTGCGCAAGTTCCTCGATGCCAATGGCTTCATCGACATCGAGACGCCCATGCTCACCAAGAGCACGCCCGAAGGCGCGCGCGACTACCTGGTGCCCAGCCGCGTCAACGAAGGCATGTTCTTCGCGCTGCCGCAGTCGCCCCAGCTCTTCAAGCAACTGCTGATGGTGGCCGGCTTCGACCGCTACTACCAGATCACCAAGTGCTTCCGCGACGAAGACCTGCGCGCCGACCGCCAGCCCGAGTTCACCCAGATCGATATCGAGACCAGCTTCCTCAACGAGGAAGAGATCCGCGGCATGTTCGAAGGCATGATCCGCACGGTCTTCCGCAGCACCATCGGTGTCGACCTGCCGGGCTACCCGGTGATGACGTATGCCGACGCGATGTACCGCTTCGGCTCCGACAAGCCCGACCTGCGCGTGAAGCTCGAGTTCACCGAGTTGACCGACGTGATGAAGGACGTCGACTTCAAGGTCTTCTCCGGCCCCGCCAACGCGAAGGACGGCCGCGTGGTCGCCCTGCGCGTGCCGGGTGGCGGCGAGATGAGCCGCGGCGAGATCGACGCCTACACCGAGTTCGTGAAGATCTACGGCGCCAAGGGCCTCGCCTGGATCAAGGTGAATGACGCCGGCAAGGGCCGCGAAGGCCTGCAGTCGCCGATCGTGAAGAACATCCACGACGCCGCCATCGCCGAGATCATCGCGCGCACCGGCGCGCGCAACGGCGACCTGATCTTCTTCGGTGCCGACAAGGCCAAGGTCGTGAACGACGCCATCGGCGGCCTGCGCATCAAGGTCGGCCACAGCGAGTTCGGCAAGAAGAACGGCCTCTTCGAGGACAAGTGGGCACCGCTGTGGGTGGTCGACTTCCCGATGTTCGAGTACGACGACGAAGGCGAGCGCTGGAACGCGGTGCACCACCCGTTCACCTCGCCGAAAGACGGCCATGAGGACTACATGGACAGCGACCCCGGCAAGTGCATCGCCAAGGCCTACGACATGGTGCTCAACGGCTGGGAACTGGGCGGCGGCTCGATCCGTATCCACCGCGCCGAGGTGCAGAGCAAGGTCTTCAGCGCGCTGAAGATCGGCCCGGAAGAGGCTCAGCTCAAGTTCGGCTTCCTGCTCGACGCGCTGCAGTACGGCGCTCCGCCGCACGGTGGCCTGGCCTTCGGCCTCGACCGCCTGGTGACGCTCATGACCAAGGCCGAGTCGATCCGCGACGTGATCGCCTTCCCGAAGACCCAGCGCGCGCAAGACCTGCTCACGCATGCGCCGAGCCCGGTCGACGAGAAGCAGCTGCGCGAGCTGCACATCCGCCTGCGCAACCCGCAGGTGGTGGCCGGCGGCTGATCTGCGGCAAGCGTGGCCCTCCGGTTGCGCTGGCATCATCGAGGGGCAGCGTTCGCTGCCCCTTTTTTCATGCCATGGACCTTCCCCGACCGCACAAGATCCCCGAGTCCGTGCTCGTCGTCATCCACACCGATGACCGGCAGGTGCTGCTGCTCGAGCGCGCCGACCGCCCCGGCTTCTGGCAAAGCGTGACCGGCTCGAAAGACCGCCTCGACGAGCCGCTCACCCAGACCGCCGTGCGCGAGGTCGGCGAAGAAACCGGCATCGCGATCGGCTCGCCCGAGGTGCCGCTTTCCAACCTGCGCGACTGGCAACTCAGCAACGTCTACGAGATCTACCCCGTGTGGCGGCATCGCTATGCGCCGGGCGTGACGCACAACACCGAGCATGTGTTCGGCCTCTTGGTGCCCGGTGGAACACCAGTTGCCCTCGCACCCCGTGAACACCTACGCTACCAGTGGCTGGACTGGCGGGAAGCCGCCGATCGGTGCTTCTCACCGTCCAATGCCGAGGCCATCCTGCAGCTGCCACAGTTCATCTGACGTGACGACGACATGACACGAGGCGCCAGCTCCATCACCCAGCACCCGAGCCACATCCTGCGCGTGGCCACCTACAACATCCACAAGGGCGTGCGTGGCATCGGCCCGCGCAAGCGGCTCGAGATCCACAACATCGGCCTGGGCATCGAAGCGCTCGATGCCGACCTCGTCTTTCTGCAGGAAGTGCGCAGCTTCAACAACGCCGAAGCGCGGCGCTTTCCCGACACCCACTTCGGCTGGCCACGGGTGCCGCAGGCCGACCACCTCGCACCCGAGGGCTACGACGTGGCCTACCGCACCAACGCCTACACCGCCGACGGCGAACACGGCAATGCCTTGCTCTCGCGCTGGCCACTCGACGAAGACATCGGCCACCACGACGTGTCGGACCACCGCTTCGAGCAGCGCGGCCTGCTGCACGTGAAGATCGACTGGCACGGGCAGGTGGTGCACGGCATCGTGGCGCACCTCGGTCTCATGCACTCCAGCCGCGTGCGCCAGATCGAGCGCATCGCGGCCTTCATCGCCAACCAGATCCCGCACCACGAGCCGGTGGTGCTGGCCGGCGACTTCAACGACTGGGGCGAAAAGCTCGACGTGCCCGTGCGCCAGATGGGCCTGCAGCGTGCCGAGCAGGGCGCCTCGCAGCGCACCTTCCCGTCGCGCGTGCCGCTCTTCTCGCTCGACCGCATCTACACCCGCGGATTCCGCTGCGCCGCCACCTTCGTGCCGCGTGGCAACGTGTGGGCGCGCATGTCCGACCACCTGCCGCTGGTGGCCGAGCTCGAACTGGCCTGATGGCGAACCCCAGCGCCGACGAGCAGCGCGCCGCCGCCGTGCGGGCTGCCCTGATGCGGGTGATCCACCCTGCGGTCTACAGCGGCGGCAACCGGGCGCGCCTGCTGCGCGGCGGCGATGCGCTCTTCCCGGCGATGGCGCATGCCATCGAGCAGGCCCGCCACGAGGTGTGGCTCGCGACCTACATCTACGACAACGTGGCGAGCGTTACCGCGCTCACGCAGGCGCTCGTCGAGGCCGCCGAGCGCGGCGTGCACGTGAAGCTCGTCGTCGATGGCTTCGGCTCGCGCGCCAACCTGCCCGAGTTGCGGCGTGCCTTGTGCGACGCCGGCGTGCAGCTCACCGTCTTCCGGCCGATGGACCGCTGGTGGGCCTGGCTGCAGCCGAGCCAGCTGCGCCGCCTGCACCAGAAGATCTGCGTGGTCGACGGTCGGGTGGCGTTCGTGGGTGGCATCAACCTGCTCGACGACTGCTACGACCAGGTGCATGGTTGGTCCGACCAACCCCGGCTCGACTTCGCCGTCGAGCTTGCCGGGCCCATCGTCGCGCCCATCGAGCAGGCGGTGCGCGCGCTCTGGACACGCGCCAACGTGGGCCGCAACTTCGCGAAGGAGATGGCAGCACTCGCGCGCAGTGCCGAGCCCGTCGCCCGCGCGCGCCGCCTGTTGCGCCGCCTGCGCATGCCCAAGGGGGTCAAGGCCGGCGAAGAGGTGGGTGACCTGCCGCCGGTGCGCGCCGCCTTCGTGATGCGCGACAACCTGCGCCAGCGCCGCGCCATCGAGCGCAGCTACATCCACGCCATCCGCAAGGCCAAGACGCGCGTCGACCTGATCTCGCCGTACTTCTATCCCGGCCGCGCCTTCATGCGCGTGCTGATCAACGCGGCGCGGCGCGGCGTGCAGGTGCGCCTGCTGCTGCAGGGCAAGATCGACTACCGCATCGCCGCGGTGGCGGCGCAGGCGCTCTACGACCAGCTGCTGAGCAACGGCGTGAAGGTGTACGAGTACACGCCGGCCTTCCTGCACGCCAAGGTGGGCCTCGTCGACGACGAGTGGGCCACGATCGGCAGCTCCAACATCGACCCGTTGTCGTTGCTGCTCAACCTCGAGGCCAACGTCGTGATCCGGGATGCGGCCTTCGTCAACACGCTGGCCGAGGAGTTCGACAACGCGGTGTCGGCGTCACGCGAGATCGACCCGGCGCATGCGCGGCGGGCCAGCTTGCGTGGCGTGCTGCGGCGCGGCTTCGTGGCATGGGTGGCGCACGTGTACCTTCGTGTGGCCGGCATCACCGGGCGGTACTGAGCGCGCGGCGCATCAGGGCGCGGAGGCGGCCTCCGCCTTCTCTTCTGCGCTCGGCTCGCGCTCGTTGCGCAAGGCCACGGCGAGCAGGGTCTTGAGCATCGGGTGGGTCATCGCCACGCCCACCTGCATGCGGCGATCGCCTTCGCGCTCGGTGGTGTAGAGCACGTCGAGCGTCAGCGCCTGGCCGTCGAGCTGGGTGACTTTCGCCAGCACCGGCATCTTCGCGATGCGCTCTGCCGAAGCCGCCGGCAGCTCGACGCGCGCCTTCGCCGAGCAGCCATACAGGTAAGACGCCTCGCGCAGGCCCACCGGGCGCTCGGCTGTCGGTGTCTTCGGCTCGAACAAGGCCTTGACCTCCGAGAGCTGCACGCTGTCGGGCTTCAAGGCGCTGGCCTTGATGCTGTTGAGGATCGGCTGGGTGCTGCTGCTCTGCCCATAGCTTTGCATCAGGCGCTCGCCCGAGGTCATGGGTTTGGCGAACTCGTTGAACTGCATCACGAGCAGCTTGCGCGCCAGCACTTGCACGTCTTCGTCGGTGCAGCCTCGCTCTTCGAGTGGCTTGTCGCAGGCGGTCAGGCAGAGCGAGGTGGCGAGCAGTGTGGCGAGTCCGGTCTTGGTCATGGTGGGGATCGATGTCGGCGCTTCGGTCGCCGTGAAAATGAAGCGGCGATTGTCGAAAGCCCCCGGCCTCGCGCCCCTCCCCCAGGAGTGGGGAAGAATTGCAAGGGTTTGCTTCAGCACCGCGGCCTGCCGTTTGCCGGCCTGAGCACATGAATGGCGACCTCATCGTCCAGCGCCCCGAAGGCCTCTACTGCCCAGCGGGCGACTTCTACATCGACCCGTGGCGGCCGGTGGCGCGCGCCGTCATCACGCATGCGCATGGCGACCACGCGCGCATGGGCAACGGCCACTACCTCGCCTCGCAGAAGTCCGAAGGCGTGCTGCGCTCGCGCCTGGGCGCCGACATCCAGCTGCAGACACTCGCCTACGGCGAGACGATCGACCACCACGGCGTGCGCCTGAGCCTGCACCCCGCCGGCCATGTGCTCGGCTCGGCGCAGGTGCGGCTCGAACACGGCGGCCAGGTGTGGGTGGCCTCGGGTGACTACTTCGTCTCCGGCGCGGAGGACCACAACACCACCTGCGAGCCCTTCGAGCCCGTGCGCTGCCACTGCTTCATCACCGAGTCGACCTTCGGCCTGCCGATCTACCGCTGGCAGCCGCAGCGCGAGGTGTTCGACGACATCGACCGCTGGTGGCAGCGCAACGCCGACGCGGGCCGCGCGAGCCTGCTGATGGGCTACAGCTTCGGCAAGGCGCAGCGCATCCTCGCGGGTGTCGACCCGGCCATCGGGCCGATCGTCACGCACGGTGCGGTTGACCCGCTGAACGAGGCCTACCGCGCGGCCGGTGTGGCGCTGCCGGCCACGCACCGCGTGACCGATCTCGACAAGGCCGCGCTGTCACGTGCGCTCGTCATCGCACCGCCCTCGGTACAGGGCTCCGCCTGGGCCCGCCGCTTCGGCGATGCGAGCGATGCCTTCGCCAGCGGCTGGATGCAGCTGCGCGGCGCACGCCGCCGTCGTGCCGTCGACCGCGGCTTCGTGCTGAGCGACCACGCCGACTGGCCGGGCCTGCAACGCGCCATCCGAGAGACCGGCGCCGAGCGGGTGATCGTGACCCACGGCTACGAGGCGATCATGGTGCGTTGGCTGCAGGAGCAGGGCTTGCAGGCCGAGGCTTTCGAGACCGAGTACGACGACGAGCGGGCCGACGTCGAGAAGCCCGCCGGTGGAGATGAGACCCCCGAGCCGCCGAGTACGGCGGCGGCCCCCCAGGGGGGCTCGGGAAACTTGGGGGCGGCCCGGCGTTTCCCCGAGAGCAACGAATGAAGCGATTCGCGCAACTCTTCAACGAGCTCGACGCGAGCACCGCGACCAACGCGAAGGTCGATGCCCTCAAGCGCTACTTCGACGAAGCGCCCGACGCCGATGCCGCCTGGGCCGTGTACTTTCTCTCCGGTGGCAAGCCACGGCAGGTGATCCCGACGGGCGTGCTGAGCGAGATGGCGCGCCGCCAGGCGGGCATCGAGCCCTGGCTCTTCGACGAGTGCTACCAGGCGGTGGGCGACCTCGCCGAGACGATCGCGCACGTGCTGCCGATGTCGATGCACACGAGCGATGTGGGCCTGGCCGAATGGGTCGAGCAACGCCTGCTGCCGCTGCGCACGGCCACGCCCGAGCAGCAGGCCGAGCGCATCGCCGGCTACTGGCGCGAGCTCGACGCCACGGGCCGCTTCCTGCTCACCAAACTCATCGGCGGTGGTTTTCGCGTGGGGGTGAGCAAGCTGCTGGTGCAGCGTGCGCTCGCCGCGCATGCGGGTCTCGACGCGAAGCTCGTGGCGCAGCGCATGATGGGCTACACCGACAAGACCGCGCGGCCCGATGCGGCGGGCTACAGGGCGCTGCTCGACCACGCGTCGGTGCAGGCGCCGAGCGGCTCGGGCCAGCCCTATCCCTTCTTCCTCGCGCATGCGCTCGAGCAGCCGCTGACGGAGTTCGACACGCGCCTCGGGCCGCCAAGCGACTGGCTCGTCGAATGGAAGTACGACGGCATCCGCGCGCAGGTGGTGCGCCGCGCCGGCAACATCTGGGTCTGGTCGCGTGGCGAAGAGCTCGTGACCGAGCGCTTCCCAGAGGTGATGGCCATCGCCGGCCAGTGGCCCGACGGCACGGTGGTCGATGGCGAGATCCTCGTGTGGAAGGATGGCAAGCCGGCACCGTTCAACCTCTTGCAGCAGCGCATCGGCCGCAAGCTGCTCGGCAAGAAGATCCTCGCCGAGGCCCCGGTGAGCTTCATGGCCTACGACCTGCTGGAGTGGCAGGGCGAAGACATCCGCAGCTGGCCGCAGCACCGGCGCCGCGAGGCCTTGCTGGCGCTGCCGGGGCTGATGGTGTCGCCGACCGTCGAGCGCCGCACCTGGGCTGAACTCGAAGAGGTGAGACAGGAGTCGCGCGCCCGCGGTGTCGAAGGCTTCATGCTCAAGCACCGCGACGCCCGCTACGGCAGCGGCCGCACCAAGGCAGATGGCACCTGGTGGAAGTGGAAGATTGCGCCGCTCTCGGTCGATTGCGTGCTCATCTACGCCCAGGCCGGCCACGGCCGCCGTGCCAGCGTCTACACCGACTACACCTTCGCGGTGTGGAACCGCCAGCCGGCCGATGCGGAAGAGGCGAAGGCCGTGCTCGACGCCATCGAGCGGCGCGAGCCCGCCCAGCCCGACGGCCTGCAGCTCGTGCCCTTCGCCAAGGCCTACTCCGGTCTCACCGACGAGGAGTTTCGTGACGTCGACCGTGTGATCCGCGCCACCACGCTCGAGAAGTTCGGCCCGGTGCGCAGCGTCAGGCCCAGCATGGTGTTCGAACTCGGTTTCGAAGGCATCAACCGCAGCACCCGCCACAAGAGCGGCATCGCGGTGCGATTCCCCCGCATGCTGCGCGTCCGTTCCGACAAGCCGCTGCACGAAGCCGACACGCTGGCGACACTGCAAGCCTTGATGAGCCACAGCGACTGATCAGACCGTCTTGTCGTACACCTTGATGGCTTCCACAAGACGGTGCGCCTGCCATTTCATGCCTTCGGCGGCCGCAGAACTTTGCTCGACGAGCGCTGCGTTCTGCTGCGTCATCTGATCGAGTTGCCCGACCGCGGCATTGACCTGCGTGATGCCCGTGCTTTGCTCGGTGGTCGAGGAGCTGATCCCGCCGATCAGGTCGGACACCTGCTGCACCTGCGCCACGATTTCTTCCATCGTGCGTCCCGCGTCGTCGACGAGCTTCGCGCCGGCTTCCACCTTGTCGACGCTGTCGCCGATGAGGCTCTTGATCTCCTTGGCCGCCTCGGCACTGCGCTGCGCAAGGCTGCGCACTTCGGCCGCCACCACCGCAAACCCACGCCCCTGCTCGCCGGCACGTGCTGCTTCGACGGCGGCGTTGAGCGCGAGGATGTTGGTCTGGAACGCAATGCCGTCGATCACGCCGATGATGTCGGCGATCTTCTTGCTCGAGGTGCTGATCTTCTGCATGGTCTGCACCACGAGTTCGACCATGTCGCCGCCCTTGGCCGCGACGTCGCTCGCACTGCCTGCGAGCACGGTCGCCTGACGCGCGGTGTCGGCGTTCTTCGCCACGGTGGCCGTCATCTGCTCCATCGATGCCGCTGTCTGCTGAAGGTTGGAGGCGGCCTGCTCGGTGCGCGAGCTCAGCTCGCTGTTGCCTTGGGCAATTTCACCGCTGGCCGTCTGCAGGCCTGAAACCTGCTCGCTCACATCGTCGATGAGGGAGCGCAGGTTCAAGCCCGCCTGGTTGATGGCACGCAGGATGAGTCCGATCTCGTCGGCACGGTTCATGTCTGCGCTGGCCGCAGGCTGTCCGGCTGCCACTTCCAGGGCCTGCTTCAGCACCGACTGGAGGGGGCGGGCGATCTGCCGCTCGAGCCACATCGCCAGCAACGCCGTCATGCCCGCCGTGGCGCCGGAGAATCCGGCCAAGGCCGCGCCGCCCAGGCCGAAGCTCGCCGCCAGCGCGATGGCCGTGAGAAGCGCGGCCAGCAAGGTGCCGTGGAGCCGCCATCGCACGGGCATGAGCTGCAGCGCCGACGCCCACGCCATCGCGCCGGTGCGAACGATCAGGCCGCGGTGGAAGCGCCGGTTGCCGGCATGCCCTTCGCGAAACGCCCGATAGAGCGTCTCCGCGGTGTCGATCTCTGCGCGTGAAGGGGTCGTCCGAACGGACATGTAGCCGACCACCCGGCCATTGCGGCGCACCGGCGTGGCATTGGCGCGCACCCAGTAGTGGTCGCCGTTCTTGCGGCGGTTCTTCACCAGGCCCGTCCACGACTGGCCGGCCTTGAGCGTCTCCCACATGTCGGCAAAGGCCTGGGTGGGCATGTCGGGGTGGCGCACCTCGTTGTGCGGCTGGCCCATGAGCTCCTCTCGCTCGAACCCGCTGACCTGCAGGAACGCCGCGTTGCAGTAAGTGATGCGGCTGTCGCAGTCCGTCGTCGACATCAGCGTCACGTCGGGGCCGATGGGGTACTCGCGCTGGGTGATGGGGAGGTTGGTTCTCATACCTGTTCCGTTCATTGGAGGGCTTGCACAACAGGGATCGCCGTCTGAAGTTCATGACGGAGATCTTCTTGTCCACTGCTTATCGAACGAACAAGATCATCCTTAAGCGAATTTATTAGCTGTCAAGCGAATAAGGTGGGATAAAAGCCCCTGCTTTCAGTACCACCACTTGTGGCGGCCTGATTCAATCAACGCTGGCAAAGTGCAGTACAGACAATGCTTCCCGCCACCCTTGCTCTGGTCGACGACGACCTTGAATACACGGAATTCCTCTCGGAGCACCTGCGGGGCCTCGGCGTGCAGGTCGACGTCTTCCGGGACAGCGCTGACCTGCTGGTGCACCCCGAGCCTTATGCCTATGGGTTCTATGTTGTCGATCTGATGCTGCCCGGCGTAGATGGGGTGAACCTGATCAAGGTGCTGCGCCGCCGCACCGACGCCGGGATCCTGGTCGTGTCGGGCCGCCATGCGCCGGAGGTGTTCAAGGACATCATCGACGCGGGTGCCGACATGTACCTCGCCAAGCCGGTGCAGTTCGAGCAGGTCGCGCTGGCGATCGCCGCCGTGCAGCGCCGGGCGGGCAGCGTGAAGGCGGCGGACGCGGCTCAGTGGAAGCTCGATCGGCGCGCCAGCCAATTGGTCGCACCCGACGGATCACGGGTGGACTTGAGCGCGGCCGACCTGTCGGTGATGGAATGCTTCGTCGACGCCCAAGGCGAGGTCGTCAGTCGGGAGGTGCTGCTTCAGCGTCTCGGCCGGTCGATGAATGCCGAATCGGGCGGCGACGGCCTCAACGCGGTGATCTTTCGCTTGCGCAGGCGCGTGGAGCGGGCCACGCCAGCCGTGGTGCCACTGCAAACCAAGGCCCGGGTGGGCTACGTCTTTCGCGCTCCGCTTGTCGCGGTGTGACCCCGTATCAGTCTTGGGTGGACTGCGCGAGAACGAGGCGCATGGTGGTGCCCGTGGCGTCGGTCCTGGCCAGTTCGACGCTGCCGCCGTGCAGCTCCATCACCCGGCGCACGATGTAAAGACCCAGTCCGTGCCCTGAGGACCCGCTGCTGCCCTTGACGCCACGCTGGAACACACGCTGCGCGACCTGGGGCTCCAGCCCACCTCCCACGTCGCTCACCTCGATGACGAGCGCGAGCGGTTCGTCGGAATCGAGCAACCTTACCTGCACGGGCGCATGCGGCGGGCTGAACTTCAGTGCGTTCGAGAGCAGGTTTCTCAGCGCCAGGCGCATGAGGCCCATGTCCATCGAGGCGGTTCGCGTGGCAGTGAGTCGCTCCACGTGAATCCGGTCGCGCTCGCTCGCAGGCATGTCGGCGATGACGACCGACACCAGGGTGTCGATGTCGGTGTCGAGCCGGTCGGCAGGCTCCTGGCGCGCGAGCAGGGAGGCCACGGCCAGCGTGTTGTCGATGTTCGCCAGCACCTGGCTCATCACGGCCTGTGCGCGCGTGAGGCTGGTGGTGCCGAGCGTCTCGCCTGCAGCCCGCAGCGCGGCTGCGGCGCTCTGGATGGCGGCAGATGCATTGTTCAGCGGTTGCCGCACTTCGTGTGCGAGCACGTCCAGCATCTCGCTGCGCTCGGTGAGCAGGGCCTTGAGTTCGCGTGAGTGCTCTTCGGCCTGCGCGCGCAGTGCCTGCTCCTGGCGCAGCGCAGCCTGCACTTCCTTGAGCTGGGTCACCTCGGTGACCTGGACCATGAAGCCCCGAACGATGCCGTCCTGGATGTCGGGGATGTAGTTCGCCAGGCTGTGGCGCTTCACGCCGTCAGGCCCCGGCACGATCCGCTCGAAGAGCTGCTCTTCGCCTCGCAGTGCGCCGAGGATGTGGACTTCGTTCAAGGCGTAGAGCTCGGGGCCGAGCAGGTCGCGGATGGAGGTGCCGATCAGCTTGTCGGGATCGGCCCCGAACCAGGTCGTGTAGGCCCGGTTGGCGAATCGGCACAGGAGGTTGCGGTCCCAGTAGGCCAACATGGAAGGCACATGGTCCACCAGCAGGCGCATGTGGTACGCGAGATCGGGAGCAGGTCGGTCGGTCATGGTGTGTGGTGGCTGGGCGCCACGCGTGTTGATGCCATCGACAACCTTGGCATGGTGCACCCGAATGGGCCGGGTTCGACGCCGAACCGTCGGATTCGGTACCCTCGCCCCCGTATCAACCGGGGCCTGCGCCATGAGCAATTTCGACTGTGACCTGTTTGTGATCGGCGCCGGCAGCGGCGGTGTGCGTGCCGGCCGCATGGCCGCGCAGCGCGGCGCGCGCGTGGTGGTGGCCGAGGCCGGTGCACTGGGCGGCACCTGCGTCAACGTGGGCTGCATCCCGAAGAAGCTCTACAGCTACGCCGCGTACTTCGGCGAGTGGGCCGAACAATCGCACGGCTTCGGCTGGGTGGGCGAGGCCCCACGCTTCGACTGGGCCGTGCTCAAGCAGCGGCGCGCGGCCGAGATCAAGCGGCTCAACGGTGTCTACGAAGGGCTGTTGCACGGCGCCGGCGTGCAACTCTTGCGCGGCTGGGCGCGGGTGGTCGACGAGCACACCGTGGCCGTCGATTGCGCGGGCGGCGAGCAGCGCCTCACCGCGCAGCACATCCTGCTGGCCACCGGCGGCGCGCCGGAGAAGAGTGGCCTGCCCGGTGATGCGTGGGCCAAGAGTTCCGACGACATGTTCGACCTCGACCCCTTCCCGAAACGCCTGGTGGTGGTGGGCGGCGGCTACATCGCCTGCGAGTTCGCCTCGATCTTCCGCGGCCTGGGCGCCGAGGTGACGCTCGTGCACCGCGGCACGCACCTGCTGCGCGGCTTCGACCAGGAGATGGCGGTCTTCCTCACCGGCGAGATGCGCAAGAAGGGTGTGAAGGTGTGCCTGGAGACGACCGTCACCGAAGCCGAACGGCAAGGCGGTATTCAGCGCCTGCGCCTGAGCAACGGGCAGACCCTGGAGGCCGACGCGGTGCTGCACGCCACCGGCCGCCGTGCCCGCACCGAGGGCCTGGGGCTGGAGGCGCTGGGCATCGCGCTCAACAAGGACGGCACCGTGCCCGTCGACGACCGCTTGCAGACCCGTGTGCCGTCGATCCATGCGCTCGGCGACCTGGTGGGCCGCAAGGCGCTCACGCCGGTGGCGCTGGCCGAGGCGATGTACCTCGTGGACCGCCTCTTCGGGCCGGTGGCCGGCAAGCTCGTGCGTCAGCCCATCGACTACGACCTCGTGCCCACCGCCGTCTTCACCCACCCTAACGTGGGCACCGTCGGCCTGAGCGAAGAGGCCGCGCGCCGCGCCTACCCGAAGCTGCGCGTGTACCGCGCCGAGTTCAAGGCGCTGCAGCACACCCTTTCCGAGAGCACCGAGCGCACGCTGATGAAGCTGCTGGTCGACGACGCGAGCGACAGGGTCGTGGGCCTGCACATGGTCGGCCACGATGCGGGCGAAGTGGTGCAGGGCTTCGCGGTGGCGATGCAGGGCGGCCTCACCAAGGCGGTGTTCGACCGCACGCTCGGCATTCACCCGACGGGTGCGGAAGAGTTCGTCACCATGCGCGAGGTGTTGCGCGTGGTCGAGGCCGAGAAGCCCTGATCGGAGACACAATCCGGGCATGTCGCCGGAGCTGATCTTTGCCACCGCCATCGCAGGCGCCGCGTTTCTCGGCGGCCTGTTGTGGGCGCGCAAGCGCGGCCCGAAGACACGCAACGTCGCCCACAAGGGCCGGCGCGACGCGCCCACTCCGGCCAACCTGCGCTACACCTGTGCGGGCTGCGCGGGCCAGTTCACCCACTCGCGCCGCACGCTCTCGGCGCGCGAGAAGGGCGCCAAGAGCTTCTACTGCAATGCCTGCCACACCCGCTCGCTGACCGTGCCCAAGCCCAAGCCGTGGCAGCTGGTGCCGGGGGCCAAGAAGCACAAGAAGGCCGAGCAGAAGGCCGAGCAGAAGGCCGACAAGAAGGCCCCCCGTTAGACGAGCGGCTCAGCTCGCGAACCACTCCACCCAGTAATCGATGCAGGCCTTGATTTTGGGCAGCCGGTGCCGCGTGCCGGCGGTCACGGCATAGACGGGGCTGGGCTGCCGGTCCACGAGCTCCGGCATCACCGGCACGAGGCGGCCCTCCTTCACCAGCGGCTCGGCCGCGATGGTCGAGAGCCGGCCGATGCCGAGGCCCATCAGCACCAGGTTGGCGGCCACCGCCGTGTCGTTGGCGCGCCAGAAGCCGCGTGCCGGCAGGTTCATCGCCTGGCCGTCGACGATGAAGGGCCAGAGGTTGAGGTTGGTGGCGGCGGAGTTGGTGATGAGCTTGTGCTGCGCCAGCTCGTCGGGGTGCTGCGGCATGCCGGCCTCGGCGAGGTAGGCCGGCGTGGCGTAGAGCGCGCGGCCGTGGCTGCCGAGCTGGCGTGCGACCACCGTCTCGGGCAGCGTGCCGCTGGTGGTGCGCAGGGCGATGTCGATGCCGTCGCGCGTGATGTCGGCGAGCCGGTCGCTCACCTCCAGTTCCACCTGCACCCGCGGGTGGCGCGCATGCAGGCCCGGCAGGCTCGGCAGCACGCGGTATTGCGCCATCACCGTGCTCGCCGCCACACGCACCAGGCCGCTCGCTTCGCGCGACTTGGCGCTGAACTCACCTTCGAGTTCGTCGAGCGAGCCGGTGATGCGGTGGCAGTAGTCGAGAAAGGTCTCGCCTTCGGGCGTGAGCGCGAGCGCATGCGTCGAGCGGTGCATCAGCTTCACGCCGGTCGTCTTCTCGATGCGCGCCACGGTGCGCGAGACCTGGCTCACCGGCACGTCGCGCTCGCGTGCCACGGCCGAGAGCGTGCCGAGCGAGGCCACGCGGGCGAAGAGCTTCAGGTCGTCGAAGGTCAGGCCGTCCATGCGGCGATGGTAGGGGCGCTGGTGTTGCAGCCGCTGCAAGACGGATTTCCGCCGCGTGGCCTGTCGCCGAAGCGGCCGTCTGCCTAGAGTCGTTTCACATCTGGGAGACCTGCCATGCCGACCCTCGATCGCCGCTTCGACCGCCACCTTCTTCAGCTCGCCGCCGTGAACCGCGCCCATGCCCTGCGCGACGAGACGCTCGACGCCGCCTGGCTCGGCCTGCGTCGCGCCGTCGTGCGGGCGGTCCGTGTGCCGTTGCGGTGGTGGCGCGCAGGCCGACCGTCGCGTTCCAGTGCCTCATCGGCTGCGCACCCTCACTGCGCGTGAGGGCGGGGCACGGGCACAATCCCGTGCTTCATGTCCGCCTCCGCGCTTGCCCTCGTCCTTGTTGCCGCGCTGCTGCACGCACTGTGGAACGTGGTGGCCAAGAAGGCCGGAGGCGACGGCCGCTTCGCCCTCATCGTCGCCTGCTTCATCGTGGTGGTGTGGGCGCCGGTCGGGCTGTGGGCCGGCTGGGACGCCGTGCCGCGCTGGGGCTTCCCCGAGTGGGCGCTCATCGTGGCCAGTGGGGTCACGCACCTTGTCTACTTCCATGTGCTGCTGCGGGGTTATGCGGCCAGCGATCTCACCGTGGTCTATCCGGTGGCGCGCGGCACCGCACCGCTCGTGGCCTCGCTCGGGGCGGTGCTGCTGCTCGGTGAATCGCTGAGTGCGCTCGGCGTGGTCGGCGTGCTCGCCGTGACCGGCGGCGTCTTCCTCATCGCCGGTGGGCCCGGCCTCTGGGCCAAGGCGCACGACCCGGCGCAGCGCGCGCGGGTGCTGGCGGGCCTGCGCTGGGGCGGTGCCACCGGCCTGCTGATCTCGGGCTACACGCTGATCGACGGTTACGCGGTGAAGGTGTGGCTGATCTCGCCCATCCTCATCGACTACTTCGGCAACTTCGCGCGCATTCCCTTCATGCTGCCGATGGCGCTGCGCAACCCCGCGGCGGTGAAGGAGGCGTGGCGCGCGCAATGGAAACACGCGCTCGTGGTGGCCACCATCAGCCCGCTGGCCTATGTGCTGGTGCTCTATGCGGTGACGCTGGCACCGCTGTCGCACGTGGCGCCGGCGCGCGAGGTGTCGATGCTCTTCGCCGCGCTCCTGGGCGGGCGGCTGCTCGGCGAGGGCGACCGGGGTCTGCGCATCGTCGGGGCCGTGTGCATCGGGCTCGGCGTGGCCGGGCTGGCGCTGGGCTGAGCTGCGATGTCGTTGACGGCCCTTGCCCTGGTGATCGCCGCGGCGCTGCTGCATGCGCTGTGGAACGTGGTGGCGAAGAAGGCGGGCGGCGATGCACGCTTCTCGCTGCTGCTCACCGCGTTCCAGGTGCTGCTGTGGTCGCCGCTCGGGCTGTGGGTGGGCTGGGAGGCCGTGCCGCACTGGGGCGTGGCCGAGTGGGCCGCGGTCGTGGCCAGTGCGGTGGCAAACCTCGTCTACTTCCACACTCTGCTGCGCGGGTATGCGCGCAGCGACCTCACGGTCGTCTACCCGGTGGCGCGCGGCACCGGCCCGTTGCTCGCGTCGCTCGGCGCGCTCGTGCTGCTCGACGAATCGATGGGCTGGCTCGGCGCCGTCGGCCTGCTGTTGGTGATCGGCGGCATCTTCCTCGTGGCGGGTGGCACGTCGGTGTGGACGAAGGCGCACGATGCCGCGCAACGCCGCCGCGTCTTCGCCGGCGTGGGCTGGGGCGCGGCCACCGGGCTGTGCATCGCCGCCTACACCCTCGTCGACGGCTACGCGATCAAGGTGCTGGCGATCCAGCCGGTGCTGTTCATCTTTCTCTGCAACGTGGTGCGGCTGCCGATGCACATGCCCGCGGCGCTGCACGACCGGGCGGCGTTCGTCGAGGCGGCCCGCGCGCAATGGCGGCATGCGCTGCTGATCGCGGTGATGGCACCGCTCGCCTACCTGCTCGTGCTGTATGCGGTGCAGATGGCGCCGGTGTCGCACGTGGCGCCGGCACGCGAGATGTCGATGCTGTTCGCGGCGCTGCTCGGCGGCAAGCTGCTCGGCGAAAGCGACCGCGGCCTGCGCATCGCCGGGGCGCTGTGCATCGGCCTGGGTGTGGCCGGCCTCGCCCTGGGATGACCACCATGCAACTCGCCGGCATCGACTTCACCAGCCGCCCGACGAAGCGCAAGCCCGTCACGGTGGCGCTCGGCGAACTGCAACACGGTGTGGTGAGACTCACCCGCCTCGACCTGCACGAGCGCTTCGAGGCGCTCTCGCAGTGGCTGCACACGCCCGGGCCGTGGCTGGCCGCGTGCGACTTCCCCTTCGGCCTGCCACGCGAGCTGGTGCAGGCGCTCGGCTGGCCGGCCGAGTGGCGGCCCCTGATGCAGCACTACACCTCGCTGTCGCGCGAGGAGATCCGCGACACCTTCGCCGCCTTCTGCGATGCCAGGCCGGCCGGCGCCAAGTTCGCGCATCGCGCTTGCGACGTGCCGGCCGGATCGTCGCCGTCGATGAAGTGGGTCAACCCGCCCGTCGCCTACATGATGCATGCGGGGGTGCCGCTGCTGCTCGACGCCGGGGTTCACCTGCCGGGCCTGCATGCGGGCGACCCGCTTCGGGTGGCCGTCGAGGGCTACCCGGGCTTGCTCGCCCGCGAGCTGATCGCGCGGCGCTCGTACAAGAGCGACGACAAGGCCAAGCAGACCCCCGATCGGCTCATCGCCCGCAAGGACCTGGTCGAAGCGCTGGAGCAAGGCCGCAGCCGGCTCGGTGTGCGCTTGCGCCTGTCGCACGCGCAGCGCGACGCGCTGGTGGCCGATGCCTCGGGCGACGCGCTCGACGCGGTGCTGTGCCTCATGCAGGCCGCGTGGGCGAGCACGCAGCCCGGCCACGGCATGCCGGCCGATGCTGACCCGCTGGAGGGCTGGGTCGTCACCGCCGTGTCGACAGGCCCTGGGGCGCGAGGGTAATTCCCGGGGACTGAGCAGCGATTTCATACAAGCGGCTCGGCCCGAGCCCTCGAATGATCGGTGTCTGTTGCGAACGGATCCCTCCGACGATGAACCCTCAATTGATGAGTTCTGCCCAGCCCGCCGCCCTGTCTGCTGCGTGCTTGCACGGCCGCCGCCTGCATGTGGTGCGCGACGGCTTCCTCTACGCCGGCACCATCGACGAGGTGACGACCCAGCGGCAGTCGGTGGTGCTCTACCTCGCGCTGACCGACGAAGACTTCGAGATCCACCTGCCCCATGCGAGGCTGGCCGCGCGGGCGGCCGTGCTGCGCCCGGGCGTGCGCAACCGGGTCGTCGGCGGTATGGGGCCCGTGGCCTGCATCGACATCGGAGCCACCCACCGCCATTTCAGCCGGCTCGCGCGGGCTGGCTTCAGCGCACAGGCCTGGCCGGCTGGGCACTTCAAGGTGGCCCTGCGGGCGCTCAGGGCGTTTGGCGAGGGCAGCTTGTCGCACGCGCAGGCCGACGAGCTCTACACCTGGCTGGCCGAGCTCGCGATCGACCGCACCCCGGCGGTCAGGCCGACCGATGAGCGCGTGCGCGAGGTGATGCGGCTGCTGCGGCAAGACCTCGGCTTGCCGACCGCGGAGCTGGCGGCAGCGGTGGGGCTGTCGGAGTCGTGGCTCGTCCACCTCTTCCACCGAGAGGTGGGCATCACCCTTCGCCAGTACGAGCGCACGTTGCGCCTGCAGCTCGCCGCCGCGTACCTGAAGCGCGGCGTGAGCCTCACCGAGGTGGCGGCGATGGCCGGCTTTGCCGACCTGGCGCATTTCTCGAAGATGTGGAAGGTGCACTATGGGTTTGCGCCGCAGCGTGCTTTCAACGGCGACGAGATCTTCATCGACCCCATCCCCTCGCCCTTGTGCGTGGAGTTGCGGCCGCACTGAGCGGCGCTCGGCGTCAGTACATCTCGCGCAGCTGGATCAGCGGTGACTTGTACTGGCCGAAGCTGAAGCGGGCGCTCGGGTTCTGGTCGTAGGTGGTGCCGCCGGGGGCCTTGCTCTGCAGCCAGGGCAGGTTGGCCGGCACGGCGGCGGAGGTGGCGGCACCGACCGCGCTGCAACGCACCGCGCCGGCCGTGATGGTGGCGCCGAGCTGGATGGTGCCGTCGACGCTGCCCTTGTTGCCGTTGCCGGGTGCGGCGAGCCGCATCACCGCGCGGCCGCTGCTGAAGCTCGCGCTGCTGGCCGTCGGCGCCGTTTCGCAGGCGGCGAGGCTGCCGCGGAAGTTGGCGAGCGACAGGCTGCTCGTGGGCAGTGCGGTGCACTGGTCAGCCGCATTGGTGACGAAGCTCGTGCCGTTCCAGTGCTGCGTCTCGACCGGCACGGCCAGCGACAGAAGCTCGTTGCCATAGGCGCTCCCGAGCCGCAGCTGCCCATAGCGGAACTCATTGCCGGCGTCGAAGGAGATGCTCGAGTACACCAGTGGCGTGGTGGTCGTGATGCTGCCGTTGCCGGTCACGGCCGCTTCGCTGCCATCGCTCACGCTCCAGGTGAGCGCGATGCTGGCGGCAAACGGCGCGACCGGCGTGGTGGCCGAGCGCACCATGGTCAGCCGGTCCGACGACTGCGCCGCCAGCAGGCCAATGCCGCTGCCACTGGCCGTGAGCGAGGGCAGGGTGGCCGCGCTGCTGTCGAGGCCCGGCGTGGCCGACACCGTGGGGGTGTAGCCCTGGCTCACGCTCAGCGCGGCCAGCTTGGCGTTGGGGTAGTTGACGGTGGTCGAGCCGGCGGCGTTGCGTGCGAGCACGCTCGCCTGCGGCGTGGTGGCGTAGCCGAAGGGCTGGCCGAGGTAGGTGAAGCTGCGCGTGGTGCAGCTGCTGCTGTCGAAGGTGCGCAGCACCGGCGTGACCAGCGCCACCACGTCGAAGTGATCGGGCACAAAGCGGCCGACCGTCAGCGTGCCCGAGGTGATGTTGCGTTCCGCGGCAGTCGAGCCGTCGGTCGCATCGACGTTGGCGAAGCTGCTGTCGACCAGTTGCAGGTTGAAGGCACCGGCTTCCGAGTACGTGGCCGAGTGGGTGATGACGACGCCGGTGCTCGGCGTGAGCGTGCTGGCGCTGACGTTCGGCGTGCCGAGCACCCCGCCGCAAGCGGAACTCGGGGTGCTGCAGGCGGTTGCTGTGCCGACGGCCGTGCCGCTGTAGAGCGCGGTGGTGGTGCCGGTGCCGTTGACCGCGGTGGCGCGCACGGTGAACGGCTGGCCCGCCTTGTGCACGAAGTTGCCAGTGAGGTCGGTGCTGCGCGGCGAGACGGTGCTCGTGAGCGATCGGGCGGTGCCCGCGGTGCTGCTCGTCGCATCGGTGACGGCGAAGCTCGTGAAGCTCGCCGGCCGGATCGCGAAGTTGTCGGTGCTGCAGCCGGTGACGGTGGCCGTGCCGGTGTCGGGGTAGCTCACGCGGATGCGCGCGTTGGGGAACGCCTCGGCGACCGTGAGGCTCACGTTCTTGCGGCCGGCGTCGGACGCGGCGAAGTTGAGCGTCACCGCCGTGGTGCCGCTTGCCACCGTCCAGTTCGGGTTGCAGCCGGTGCTGGCGTTGACCGTGCCGGTGGTGCTGCTCGCGTCGAGCACCTCCACGCGCACGTTGCCGGTGAAAGTGGTCTCCACGCCGGTGCCGGCCGTGTTGACCGCGACCACCGCCACGCTGAATGTGGTGCCCGAGACCTTGGTGCGGATGACGCCGCTGGTGGCGCCGGCGGCGGTGCTCGTCTCGAAGGCATTGAAACGCGCTGGTGGGGTGGAGGGTGGCGTGCCGCTGCACAGTGCAGGCATGGCCGCGCCGCTGCCGTTGGTCACGCAGCTCGTGGTGCACGAGCCGAGGGCGCCGCAGCACACGCCGCCGTTGGCGCGGTCGGCCCAGTCGAGGCGCAGGTTCGACGAGCCGGTGGTGCGCAGGCATTGCGAGGCCTGGATGTTGCCGCGCAGGCGGATGCTGCCGCCGGCGGTGACCGAGGCGCTCAGCGTGGAGCCGTAGCCGATGTCGACGTTGCCCGTGGTGGTGATGCTGCCGCCCTGCAGGAACGCACGGCCGTTGGTCACCAGGGTGGCGGCGCTGACGTTGCCGGAGATGCGGGCGTCGTACTCGAGCTCCAGCGCGCAGTTGCAGCTCACGTTGCCGGCCACCTGCGTGGTGCCGCCGATGCTGATGGCGCCGCTCGTGCTGGTGATGTTGCCGCCCACGGTGTTGGCAAAGCCGAGGTTGATGGCGCCGGTGGTGGTGCTGATGCTGCCGCCGAAGGTGACCTGGGTGTCGTTGCTGTTGACCACCGTGGCCTGCACGTTGGCGTTGATCACGGCCTGGTAGTCGGTCGTGAGCGTGCCGTTGACGCGGATCGTGAGGTTGCTGGCCGAGCCGCTCTGGTTGATGCGGGCGTTGCTGGTGTTGAGGTTGCCGTTGACGGTGATGGTGGCGGGCACCACGCCGTTGATGGTGACGGTGTCGTTGAAGGCGAGGCTGCCGCCCGGGCAGGTGTAGGTGCCATTGCTGCCGGTGCAGCCGGTGGGCATGTTGCCGGGGAACGTGTAGTTCACGGCCAGCGCCGGCAGGCTGCTCAGCAGGAGCAGCAGCACGAGGGTGTGACGGATCAGCGGCATGGCGTAACTCGGCGTGTCATCGGTTGCTCACCACGGCCTGCAACTGCCGCTCGGCGTGGTCGTGCTGGCCCAGCGTGCCGGCGGTGGCGGTGGAAGTGATCTGGTAGACGGTGTAGTCGGCGCCGCCTTCATTGAGGCCGGTGCTCGCACTGCAAGCCACCTGCACCGAGAAGCCGGTGGCGGCCACGGCCCCGGGCAAAGCGGCCGAGCCCGAGCAGCTGCCGTTGATGAGGGCCTGGTAGGCGCCCCATTCCATGCCGGCGCGTGCCGCGTAGTAGGCGCGTGCGCCGAGGGTGTCGCGCACGGCGCTGATCTGCTGCGAGTTCGACATCGAGACCATCAGCCCGCCGAGCAGCGCCAGCACCACCATGAGGAAGATGGCGGACACCATCGCGAAGCCGCCGTGGCGATGACGCGGCGTCATGGCGAGCCCTCCACCTGGACCTGCTGCAGCAGGTTGATGCTTTCGCCGCCGCTCGTGAGCGTGAGCCGCAGCGTCACCACCGCGTTGCGCGTGGTGGCGCTCGCGGTGTAGGTGAACGAGCAGGCGGCCACCCAGCCGGTGAGCAGTGCGTTGTTGGCGCCGCTCTGGCTTGCGAGCGCCGAGGTGGGTTGCACGTTCTGGATCGCGTAGCCCGCATAGCGGCGCAGGCTTCCCGCGCCGCCTGGCACCGGCGCGCAGCCGTAACTCACCGGCGTGCCGACGATGTGGAAGCGCTGGTTGGGCGAGGCGTAGGGGAACTGCGTGCCGCCCACCGTGTAGCCGAGGCTGGCCAAGGCGGTGCCGAAGGTCGTGAGCGCGCGCCGGCTGCTGCCTTCGTAGGCATCGGCGCCGGGCAGGCCGAGGTTGTGCACCACCAGCTGGTCGCCGGCCACGGCGGTGACGGTGGGCCCCAGCACGTCGAAGCTGTTGTCGCTGGTGGAGCCGAAGTCGAGGGTGTTGCCGGTGTTGGTGGCGCTCAGCGCCGCGCGGTAGCGCCCGGCCGAGCGCACCGGCAGGAATTCGATGTAGGTGCCGCTCGCATCCACGCGCACGCTGTTGGGCAGAGCAGTGCGCAGCTCGCGGGCCATGCGGCGCAGGGCGAGGTCGGCCGCATCGGTGAGCTCGGCGCGGCGGCCGAGGTCGACGTATGCATCGATCGGCTGGCGCACGAAGGTCGACACCATCACGCCGACGATGCCCGTCAGCATGATGACCAGCACCGCTTCGAGCAGCGTGAAGCCTCTTGCGTGGTGGAGTGGTGTGGTGCGCCGCATGATCAGCCGATGCTGTTGGGCGCGTAGCGGAAGCGGTAGCCGGTGAGCGTGATCGTCTCGCCCTTGCCGGTGACCTGCACGTCGACCCGCAAGGCCGCATCGGCCGCGAGGCCGAAGCCCGCACCGGCGCGCGTGACGCTCACCGACACCGAGTAGCCGTCGAGCGCGACGATGCGGTTGCTGCCGTCGTCCATGCCGTAGATGACGCCGCTCGTGCCGTAGCCGTGGTAGTCGGCCACGTTGTCGAACGGGTTGGTCGCGTTGAAGCGGCCTTCGGTGGCCGGTTGCGGGCCGAGCGTGCCGCCGCCCTTGTCTTGCGAGCCGCTCGCGCCGCCGGTGCAGCCGGCGGTGCTGCCCGGCGGTGTGGCGGCTTCGTTGGCGGCGTCCTGCGGGTCGCAGTAGGTGAAGGGCTGCGCGAGCACCTCGTTGAGCATCGACTCGGCGATGGCGACCGCCTGTTTGCGCACCATCGGGTCGGCGCTGTTGCGCACGCTGTTGTTGTAGACCATCAGCACACCCGCGACCGACACGCTGATGATCATGATGGCGACCACCAGCTCGATCAGCGACAGGCCGCGCTGGCGAGCGTGTGGATGGGGGCGCTCAGCGCACGATGCCGGTTTCGGGCTCGATGGTGAGGGGCGTGGCATTTCCGGTCACCGAGATCGTGAGGGCGGTGGTGCGGGGTGTCGACGGAGCCGACAGCGGCCGGCCCAGCGCGTCGAAGATCACGCTCGTGGGCGTGGACACCGGCGCCTTGCTCGGCAAGGCGTTGTCGGCGTGGCTGTAGGCGAGGTTGTTGCCGGGGTTGAGCACGGCGTTGCCCGCGGCGCACGCCTGGTCTGCACCTGCGGCGCTGGCATAAGTCACGGTGAGCTGCGTGGCACCCACCGTCACGCACACGTTGCGCCGCATCGCGATCGCCGACTTCTGCGCATAGCGCAGCGCGGCCCCCACGAAATCGCGGGTGCCGCGGGCCGAGAACTGGTCCATGTCGAACATGCGGGGCACGGCGACCACCGCCAGGATGCCCGTCACGACCATCACGATGACCAGCTCGGCCAGCGTGAAGCCGGCTTGCGAGCGCATGGGTGCCAGACGATCCGGCCCGAAGGCCAGGCTTCGGCTCGTCAGCGTGCGCAGAAAACGGTGGCCGTGGCGGCAGTGTTGCCCGAACCCTTGGCGGCCGTGATGCTGCAGGTCGCCGTAGTCTGCGAACCGTTGCAGGCGTTGGTGGCGGTGGTGGCGACGATGAAGTCGTTGTCCGTGGGCGTCGCCGGGGCTGCGGCCACCAGGTTGATCCCACCAGTGCCGGTCACGACGAAGTTGCCCAGCAGGGCCACGGTGCAGACATCGGCTGCATTGACCGTCACGGCGCTGGTATTCCCGGCGGCCTTGGCGGCGTAGTTGAGCGACGAGCCCGACGAGATGGCCGCGGCGACGCCCTTGGTGGCGGCGTTGCGGGCGTCGGTCGACATGTCGGTGAACTTGGGCACGGCCACAGCGGCCAGCACGCCCAGGATGATGATGACCACCACGAGTTCGATGAGGGTGAAACCACGTTGCTTGTTCATGAAGATCTCCTAGAGAAAGAGCGAGGGATGCAACGGCTCAGCATCCGGATGTCACGGGAACGGAAATGGCCGCCGCCGTCGTGGCGTCCAGGGCTTGGGAATAGGTGAAGCTGCAGGCTTCGGGGTCTTTGGCGTCGGCGCGCATGAAGACGGTCTTGCCGCCTTCGCTGCGCACGCGGTAGCGCTCGGCCGGCATCTCCGCGGCGGTGAGGCCGAAGGTCTGCGCGGGGGTGGCTGCGGGGTAGCCGTGCTGCGTGGCGATGAGGCCTTGCTCGGTGCACACCGTGCCGGCGCCGCGAATCTGGTTGTCCGCCTTCGCGCCGCCGAGGCAGGGCGCGGGGTCGGGTGCGCCCTGGCGCAGGCGCGCGGCGATGTTCACGAGCGTCACGCGGGTGCTCACGATGCCGTGCAAGTAGCGCAGCTCGCCGATGCGGGCGCTGCGCTGCAACTGGGCGATGCGCGGCAGCATCACCGCGGCCAGGATGGCCAGGATGCTCAACGCGACACTCAGTTCGATCAGCGTGATGCCCTTCATGGAGCTGCTCGGTCCGTACATTCCTTCGATCGTCCGCGGCTCGGGCGCTGGCGCTCTTTCGAACAACAGTGCAAACCACGGCTTGTTCCATGCGGGCGCAACGCCGGCCCGCACGGTCTCCCCGGTCTATCGGTTGCGCGGGCGTGCTTCTTGAACCGCAAAGCGGCCTCGTCCGTGATGCACTCGACGCTTGAGGTGGGTTTCGTGTCGCCCAAGCGATCGGATCGATCCGGTCGCCTGAATTTCTGTGTTGACAGAAATCAATGGCATACCTAGAGTGGCCTCATGAACCTGTCGCCCACCCTCGAACGCTTCGTCCTGCATTGGGGCGAGATGGGCGCCCGCTGGGGCGTGAACCGCACGGTGGCCCAGATCCATGCGCTGCTCTACATCACCGGCCGCCCCATGCACGCCGAAGAGATCACCGAGACGCTGGGCGTGGCCCGCTCCAACGTGAGCAACAGCATCCGCGAGTTGCAGAGCTGGAACCTGGTGCGGCTGGTCCACATTGCCGGTGACCGGCGCGACCACTTCGAGACGTCGATCTCGGTGTGGGAGTTGGCGCGCACCATCATCCGCGAACGCCAGCGCCGCGAGATCGCGCCGACCATTGCGGTGCTCACCGAGTTGCTGAACGACCCCGCCATCAGCCGCGACCCGGCCGAGGCGAAGCTGCGCATCCGCGAGACGCTCGACTTCCTGCAGACCCTCACCGCCTGGAGCGACGAGATGCTGCGCCTCGACACCGACACCCTGAGCAAGGTGCTCAAGCTCGGCGCCCGCGTGAAGAAGCTGCTCGGGCGTGGCGACGAGACCCCGCCCGCCGAAGCGCCCGCCGTGACCCCGGCCCACTTGCTCGGACCTTGATCAAATTTTTTTGGCCCGCCGTTTCTGTTTTGACTGAAATTACTGGAGGGATCATGAGTGCCGTCTACCCGCTGACCTTGCTGTACGACGCGAGCTGCCCGGTGTGTTCTCTGGAGATGGACCACCTGCGCGCCCGCAACGATGCCGGCCGCCTGGTGTTCGTCGACATCAGCGACCCCGCCTTCGATCCCACGCCCTACGGCGCGACGCTCGCGCAGATGGACGCCGAGATCCACGCCCTGCGCGCCGACGGCCAGCTGATGAAGGGCGTGCAGGTGCTGCGCCTGGCGTATGAAGCCGTCGGGCTGGGCTGGGTGATGCGCCCGGCTGCGTGGGGCCCGCTTCGGGGGCCGGCCGATCTGGCCTACCGCAGCTTCGCCCGCCACCGCCGCACGATCTCGCGCGTGGCCGCGCCGCTCATCGACGGTGTGCGTGCGCTGCGGGCCTGGCAGATGGCGCGGCGCATGCAGCGGTGCGGCGACGGCGCCTGCACGATGAACCACGACGAAGGGAGGACACGATGAGAGTTCTGGTCACGGGTGCAACGGGCTGCGTGGGCGCAGCCGTGGTGCATGCGCTGCGCGCGCGCGGCCATGCGGTGGTGGAGGGGTCGCGCGGCGCGGCCGACGGGCGGCACACGATGCACGTCGACTACATGCAGCCGCGCAGCGCCGAGGCCTGGAGCCAGGCGCTTCGGCGCGAGCGCATCGAGGTGGTCGTCAACTGCGTGGGCATCCTGATGCCGGCGCGGGGGCAGAGCTTCGAGCGGGTGCACACCGAGGGGCCGATCGAGCTCTTTCGCGGCGCCGCGCTGGCCGGGGTCGACCGCGTGCTGCAGGTCTCGGCGCTCGGCGTGGGCGACGATGCCGAGGCGCTCGCCACGCCCTACCTGCGCAGCAAGCTGATGGCCGACGACGCACTCGCCTCCTTGCCGCTCGACTGGGCCGTGCTGCGGCCTTCGCTGGTGTACGGCCCGCGCAGCCAGAGCGCGGCCTTGTTCGCCACGCTGGCGAGCCTGCCCGTGATCTCGCTGCCCAGGCACGGCTGGCAGCAGGTGCAGCCGCTGCATGTGTACGAGCTGGCCGAAGCGATGGCGCGCCTGGTCGAGCAGCCCGGCGAGCTGCGCGCGGTGCATGAACTCGCCGGCCCCGCACCCATCACCTACCGAGACATGCTCGCGGAGTACCGTCGTGCGCAGGGCCTGGGCGAGGCGCTGTGGCTGCCGGTGCCCATGCCGCTGATGAAGCTGCTGGCGCTGGCTGCCGAAGCCTTGCCGCAGCAGGTGTACTGCCGCGACACGCTGCGCCTGCTGGAGCGCGGCAACACCACCGAGCACAACGCGCTGCCGGCACTGCTCGGCCGCCGCCCGACCACGATGGCGCAAGGCCTCGCGGTGACGGCGCCGCAGCCGCTCGTCGACCTGCGCGTGCAACTGAGCCCCGCTGCACAGTGGCTCGCCCGCGGGTCGCTCGCCTTCATGTGGCTCTACACCTCGCTCATCAGCGCCTGGCTGCCGCAGGAGTCGGGCGTGCTCGCACTGATGGCGCGCTGCGGCTTCGAAGGCGATTGGGGCATTGCTGCGCTGGTGTTCTCGTGCAGCCTCAACACGGTGCTGGGCGTGCTGGCGCTGCGCCGGCCGGTGCCGTGGGCGATGGCGCTGCAGGTGATCGCCGTGATCGGCTACACCACGACCGCCGCGCTCAACATGCCCGAGCTCACGCTCGACCACTGCGGCCCGCTGGTGAAGAACCTGCCGGTGCTCGCGTTGCTCACGCTGCTCTGGCTGGCCGCACCCGCAGCCCAGCCCGCGCCCGTGGCCGCACGCGCCGCCGCACCCGCGCGCATGAGGGCCACATGAGCACGCCCCTGACCCCACTGCCGCCGGGGCAGCGGGCGCGCGACGACTTCCCGCGCTTCGGCGCCACCCCCTACGCCGAGCGCTTCCCGGCGCAAGCCGATCGCGTGCGCCTGCACATCGGGGGCGACGTGCGCACGCCCCTCACGCTGGAGCACGCCTGGGCCGAGTTGCCGCGCACCGAGGTGTGTGCCGATTTCCACTGCGTGACGACCTGGTCGCACCGCGGCCTCAGGTGGGGCGGTGTGCGCTTCGCCGACGTCTACCGGCAGGTGGTGCTGCCGCTTGCGGGCGCCCCGGCCGATGCCACTTTCGTGGTGATGCGCGCACAGGACGGGTACCGCTCCAGCCTCCCGCTGCAGGACCTGCTCGCCGACGACGTGCTGCTGGCCGACACGCTCGATGGCGCGCCCCTGCCCATCGCCCACGGCGCGCCGCTGCGCCTGGTGGCGCCGGCCCACTACGGCTACAAGAACGTGAAGCACCTCGACCGCATCGAGTTCCGCCGCAGCAGTGCGGGCTATCGCCCGGTCGGCCCGCGCTTCATGGCGCATGACCGCGCCCGCGTGGCCTCCGAAGAGCGTGGCCAGTGGGTGCCGGGCTGGCTGCTGAGGTGCTTGTACCGGCCGCTGATCAGGCCCACCGTGCGCCGTTTTGCCCACGCCTTGCAAGCGCGCCAGGCATGAAACCCTCGACGGATCTGGCACGGTCGTCAGCGCCCCAGCACCTCGGGCCCTTCGATCCGGCGGCACACCTGGCGTGCGTGGGCGACGGCCTCGGGCGTCGCGCTGTCCGCGAGCACCAGGCTGCGGATCTGCTGCAGGCAGGGGTTCGCGGGTGAGATGACGATGTCGACTGCTTCGTCGAGCAGCCGTGCGTCGCCGTCGGCGAGCTTGAACGACGTGGGGATGGTGTCGAGCTTGCGCTTGAGGCCCGCGTGCGCGCGGTCGACGGCTTCCAGGTCGTCGAAGCCGAAGTGATAGAAGACCAGCCGCTGGCTCAGGTCGAGCGTCGGGCGGCCGCGGTCATTCAGGGCGCGGCACAGTGCGCTCGGCAACTCGCGCGTCTCCGGTTCGCAGCTGCCGTCGTTCCAGCGCAGGCGTGCGCCATTGAACTCGCCGATCAGGCGGCCCCGGTTGTTCTGCAGCAGTGCATCGACGGCATCGCTCACGTTAGCGTCGAGCAGCAGGCCGAGCGTGCCGCGCGGATCGGGGTTGAGCCGGCTCGCGCCGCGCGGGCGGGTGAAGGCGTCGACCAGCACGACGACGATGCGGTCGTAGTCGTCGAGGCGGCCCTGCGCCTCCAACTGGAAGAGCGCGCGCTTGACCGACTTGAGCCCGAGGTTGTCGGAGTTGCCGCCGTCGAAGACGTGCAGGTACTGCCGGTCGGTGCATTTGAGTTCGTCGTCGCGGTTCTTCTCGCAATACGTGTCGAGGGCGCCGGGCCGGTAGTCCTGCAGCGTGTGGTTCGGGAAGACGAGTGGGAACGACGACGAGGCCATCACCGCGCGTGCCAGCGAGTAGCGGCCGAGGTCTGAATTCAGGCGGTCGCGGAAGTCCTCGTCGGTGAAGGTGAAGACGCTGCCGAAGGCGTATTCGTCGACGGCGAGGCCGGGGCCGCTCTGGTCGGTGGCGGTGGTGGCGTTGACGAGCAGGAAGGGCCGCGTGGGGTTGAGCTCGTCGAAGCGCAGGTCGCCACCGAGGAGGCGTGTGCCGTAGAGGTTGTCGCCGAGCGTCTGCGCCATGATGTCGCCGCGGTCGTAGGCGGTGAACCAGCAGCGGGCGATGTTCTGCGGCCACAGCCAGTTGCCGAACCAGCGCAGCAGGTAGTTGCGTTGGGTGAGGCCGAGCACGCTGTCGGCTTCCCAGTCACGCAGCTGCTTGAGTGGGGCCTGGCGGCACAGGGTGTCGAGGCGCCGCAGCGCCTTCGCGTGCGTGGGCAGCTTCGCCTGCAGCAGGGCGAGGTCTCTGGCGCTGAGCGGGGCGTTGCAGTGCAGGGTGTGGCGGGCGGTGTCGAGCCTGATCTGCTGGCCGAGGGGTGTGCCGGCGATCAGCGGCGGCAAGACGGCGGCGAGCGGTGGCGAGGTGAGCGACGCGTCGCGCGAGGCCGCGTAGAGCGCGGCGGTGATCGATCCGCCCGAGACCGACGAGAGCACGTCCACCTCGTCGAGCAGGTCGACCTCGGGGTAGAGCGTCTGCAGCTTGAGCATGGTCGCCGCCGAGAGGTAGGCCGCCCGTGAGCCGCCGCCCGAGAGCGCGAGGAACATCAGCACCTTCGGGTTGCCGCGTGCGCCGTCGAGCTGGAAGCTCGCCCGCGTGGGGGCTGGCGGCTCGCCTTGCGCACGCAGCGGCTGGTTGGTGTGGCTGAACGTGGCGCAGCCGCCGGCCATCGCGAGCAGCGTGGCGGCAGCGATGTGGGCGCCAAGGTGCAGCAGGCGGCATTCCATGCTGCGTTATAGGCGCCGTGGCGATGGCCTGCGTCCCCAACGTTAGGGGCTCGCGGCGCAGGAGCCCCACACCGGCCTCGGCCAAGCGGCTCTGCTATGGTCGTCCGCCATGCCCCGCCCGACACACCTGCACGCACGATGGACCCCTTCGTCATCTGGTGCCTGATCGTCGGCCTGCTGCTGATCACCATCGGCCTGACCGACACCTGGCGGCAGGAGCTGCCCGTCTGCGCGTCGGCCATCTACCTGCTCGCCGGCTACCTGCTCGGGCCGGAGGTGTCGGGCCTCCTGAACCTGCGGCTGGACACGAACCCGGTGCTGCTCGAGCGGCTCGCCGAAGGCGCGGTGTTGATCTCGCTCTTCGCCGTCGGCCTGCGGCTGCGTGCGCGTCTGCGCGATCCGCTCTGGCACACACCTCTCGTGCTCGCCACGGTGGCGATGGTGCTCACGGTCGGGCTGATGACGGGGCTGGGCCTGACGCTCGGCCTGTCGCTCGGCAGCGCACTGCTGCTGGCGGCGGTGCTGGCGCCGACCGACCCGGTGCTCGCCTCGGAGGTGCAGGTCGAGCATGCAGCCGACCGCGACCGCCTGCGCTTCAGCCTCACCGGCGAAGGCGGGCTCAACGATGGCACCGCGTTTCCGTTCGTGATGCTGGCGCTCGGCTTGCTCGGCCTGCACGAGCTGGGCGACGGCGCGTGGCGCTGGTGGAGCGTCGACGTGGTCTGGGCCGTGAGCGGCGGCGTGGCGATTGGCTGGGCGCTCGGGTTCGCCTTCAGCCATGCGGTCGTGTACCTGCGGCGCGAGCGCGAACAGGCGCTAGGCATGGAAAGCTTCCTCACGCTCGGGCTCATCGCCCTGGCCTATGGTGCGGCGATCGCGGTGCAGGCCTACGGCTTCCTGGCGGTCTTCTTCGCCGGGCTGGCGATGCGCCAGGTGGAGCGGCGGGACAACCCGCGTGCCCGGCCGCTCGATGTGCCGCCCGACGCGCCGCCCGCGCAGGCGTCGGCCTACATGGCCAAGGCCGTCCTCGATTTCACGCTTGACCTGGAGAAGCTCGCCGAGCTGACGGTGATGCTGCTCGTGGGCAGCCTCATCACGCGTGCGGCTTTCACGCCGGCCACGCTGGCGGTGGCGTTCGGCCTCATGTTCGTGGTGCGGCCCATCGCGGTGTATGCGAGCACGATGTCGCTGCCGCTCACCGCCACGCAGCGGCGGCTCGCCGCCTGGTTTGGCGTGCGCGGGGTGGGGTCGATGTACTACCTGGCGTACGCGGTGGCCAAAGGCGCGGCAGGCGAGCAGACGGCGTTCATCATCGACGCGGTGCTGGTCACCATCGTGATGTCGGTGTTGCTTCACGGCTCCACCGCCACGCCGGTGATGCGGCTGTACCGCCGGGCGCGCCGGCCTCGCTGAGGGCTGGCGAGAATCGGCCCGATGAAGAGGAGCGGATGATGGTGTTCAAAGTGGGCAAGCTGGTGCGGGCCGCCAACAAGGCGCGGCTGGCCACGTACCTGATTGCGCTGTGGAAGCTCTTCAAGCACCCGCAGACGCCGCGTGCCGCGAAGATCGCCGCCATCGCGGTGCTGGCGTATGTGCTGAGCCCGATCGACCTCATCCCCGATTTCATTCCGGTGCTGGGCCTGCTCGACGATGTGGTGCTCGTGCCGCTGGGCATCGCGCTCGTCGTGCGCCTCACGCCCAAGCCGCTGTGGGAATCGCTGCTGAAAGAAGCCGAGGCCTCGCGCGACAAGCTGCCGAAGCTGTGGTGGGGCGCGGCCTTGATCGTGCTCGTGTGGCTGGTGCTGATGGGCCTTTTCGTGTGGTGGCTGGTGAGCCTCTTCGGCACATGAGGCGGCTCCTCGCCTTCCTCGCACTGCTGGCGTGTGCGTCGGCGCATGCGCTGAGCGGCGTGGTGACGCACGTGACCGATGGCGACACGCTCTGGGTGCGGCCCGAAGGCGGCGCGCCGGTCAAGGTGCGCCTGCAGGGCATTGATGCGCCCGAGCGTTGCCAGGCCTGGGGTGCGCAGGCGCGCGAGGCACTGGCGGCGCGTGTGCTGCACCGGCAGGTGCAGGTGCGCACGCGGGCGAAGGACGCCTACCACCGCACCATCGGGACGGTGTCGCTCGACGAGCACGACGTGGCCGCCTGGATGGTGCGTGAAGGCTACGCCTGGAGCCAGCGTTACCGCAGGAGCCTCGGCCCATATGCGGCCGAGGAGGCCGAGGCACGGCGTTTGCTGCGGGGGCTCTTTGCAGCGCCCGCGGCCATCGAGCCGCGGCAGTTCCGCAAGGCGCATGGGCCCTGCCAGTGATCCTCTTTCGATGGTTTGATTTTTCCTGACTGCATGGATGTGTCGATGAAGCTGATGACAAGAGCAATGGTGGCGTGCGGGCTGGCGCTGGGCGCGGGCGTGGCGGGGGCGCAGGCCTTCGATTCGGTGCGGCTCGACGGGCCCGAGGGCGAAGGGCAGGGCCGCGTCGGCCTGGCGGCCATTGCCGGCCACCGCTACCTGGGCTCCGACGAGGAGCGCTACATGCTCCTGCCCACGGTCGACTACCGCTGGGCCAACGGCTGGTTTGCCGGTGTGGGCAACGGCGTGGGCTACCGCTTCAAGAGTGCGAGCCCGCAGTGGCAGTACGGCGTGCGCCTCGCCGCCGACTTCGGGCGCAAGGAAAGCCGCTCCGAGGTGCTGCGAGGCCTGGGCGACATCCCGCGGCGGCCGCAGGCGGGGGTGTTCCTCAACTGGCATGCCGCACGCGCGCTCTCCTTCCACAGCTCGCTGCGCTACGGCTCGGGCGAAGACCGTGACGGCATGGTGCTCGACGTCGGCGTCAACACCGGCACGCAGATCGCGCCGCGCTGGCGCCTCGGTGTGGGCCTCGGCGCGACCTGGGTCAACCGCGCGTGGATGCAGTCGTACTTCGGCATCACGCCCGAGCAGAGCGCCCGCAGCGGCTATGCGGTGTCGACGGTCGGGGCGGGTGTGCGCGACGTGAAGCTGAGCACCTCGCTCACCTACTTCATCAGCCACGACTGGGCGGCATCGCTCATCGTGAGCGGCACGTCGCTGCAGGGCGATGCGCGCGACAGCGTGATCGTCCGTGAGCGCAACCCGGTCGGCGCGGTGCTGGCGGTGGGCTACCGCTTCTAGCTCACTTCCGCATCAAGGTGCTCTTGCCGAAGAGGCTGCCGATCAGGTCGACCGCCACCTCGGCCGTGCGGTTGCGCACGTCGAGGGCGGGGTTGAGCTCCATCACGTCGAGCGAGCCCATGCGGCCGGTGTCGGCGATCATCTCCATGCACAGCTGCGCTTCGCGGTAGGTGGGCCCGCCCATCACGGTGGTGCCCACGCCGGGCGCGTAGTCGGGGTCGAGGAAGTCGACGTCGAAGCTCACGTGCAGGTGGGTGTTGACGTCGAGCGTGGCCAGCGCCAGCTCCATCGCGTGGCGCATGCCCATCTCGTCGATGTAGCGCATGTCGAAGACCTCGAGGTCCATCTCGTGCACGAAGCGTTTCTCGCCGGCGTCGACGCTGCGGATGCCGATCTGGCGGATCCACTTCGGGCTGATCGCCGGCACGTGGCCGCCGATCTCGACCAGCTCCTTCGGCCCCTTGCCGCACAGGCAGGCCACCGGCATGCCGTGCAGGTTGCCGCTCGGCGTGAGGATGTTGGTGTTGAAGTCGGCGTGCGCATCGAGCCAGAGGATGCGCAGCTTCTTCTTCGCCTCACGGCAGTGGCGCGCCACCGCGCTGATGCTGCCGAGACCCAGGCAGTGGTCGCCGCCGAGCAGGATGGGGAAGCGGCCTTGCACCAGCTCGGCGTGCACCGCCTCGTGCACCAGCCGGTTCCAGGTGACCACTTCGGTGAGGTGCCGGTAGCCGTCGACCGGCGGTTGCCAGGGGTTGGCGGGGCCTGAGAGGTTGCCCCGGTCGATGACCTCGAGGCCCTGGCCTTCGAGGGTGGTCACGATGTTCGCCACGCGCAGGGCCTCAGGGCCCATGCTCGCGCCGCGGTCGCCAGCGCCAATGTCGGTGGGGGCGCCGATGATGCTGATGGCGGGCTGCGCGTTCATGCGGTCAGTCTTCCATGTCGAAGCTTCCAAGGTCGCCGATTTCGGTGGCGGGCAGGTCGAAGCCGTATTCGGCTTCCAGCGCCTCCCAGGCTTCTTCCGCCGACTCGACGAACTTGAAGAGCTGCAGGTCGACCTCGCTGATCATGCCGGTCTCGACCAGGTGATCGAAGTTGACGAGCTTGGTCCAGAACTCGCGCCCGAAGAGCAGGATGGGACGGCGGCGGCATTTGCCCGTCTGGATCAGCGTGAGCACCTCGAACATCTCGTCGAGCGTGCCGAAGCCACCAGGGAAGCACACCAGCCCGATCGAGCGCATCAGGAAGTGCATCTTGCGCAGGCCGAAGTAGTGGAACTGGAAGCACAGCTCCGGCGTGATGTAGGGGTTGGGCGCCTGCTCGTGCGGCAGCACGATGTTGAGGCCGATGCTCTTGCCGCCCACTTCGTGCGCGCCGCGGTTGCCCGCCTCCATGATGCCGGGGCCGCCGCCTGTGACGACGTAGATCGGCGCGGCGAGCTGCCGTGACTTCTCGGTGACGAGCGCGCCGAAGCGGCGGGCCTCGTCGTAGAAGCGCGACATGCGCACGTGGTTCTCGGCGATGCGGATGGCGGTCTCGTTGTTGGCCGAGGTCGCGTCGGTCAGCAGGCGCTGCGCCACGTCGGGCGGGACGATGCGGGCGCTGCCGAAGATGACGATGGTCGACTCGATGGCCTGCTCCTTCTGCACCATCTCGGGCTTGAGCAGCTCGAGCTGCATGCGCACCGGGCGCAGCTCGTCGCGCAGCAGGAATTTCTCGTCGGTGAAGGCGAGGCGGTATGAGCTCTCCGGGCCGTCGTAGAGCGAAGGCGGCGGGCCTTGCAGCTCGGCTTCCTTCTTGGCCGGGAGGATGTTGCGGGCGGTGAGTTCTGTGCGCTTGTCCATGGGGTGCAGCTTACCCCTTGAACGTGGCAACTAGCGTGCCTTGCACACGCTGCAGTCAGGGCTGCGCGCGGTCTTGATTTCCGTCCACTCCATGCTGCGGGCGTCGAGCATCTGCAAGCGCCCGGCGAGCGACTCGCCCGTGCCGGCCAGCAGCTTCAGCGCCTCGGCCGCCTGCATGCTGCCGACGATGCCCACCAGCGGCGCGAAGACGCCCATCGTGGCGCAGCGCACCTCTTCGAAGGCGGCGTCGGGCGGGAACAGGCAGGCGTAGCAGGGCGCGTCGGGCTGGCGGGTGTCGTACACGGAGATCTGCGCATCGAAGCCGATGGCTGCGCCCGAGACCAGCGGCTTGCGGTGCTTCACGCAGGCGGCATTCACCGCGTGGCGGGTGGTGAAGTTGTCGGTGCAGTCGATCACCACGTCGGCACCGGCCACGAGTTCATCGAGCCGCTCGGGGCCGGCCCGCTCGCTGAGCGCCACGACCTGCACTTCCGGGTTGATCTCGCCGATCGACTGCGCGGCCGACTCGGCCTTGGGCCGGCCCACGCGACTCATGTCGTGCGCGATCTGCCGCTGCAGGTTGGTGAGGTCGACGGTGTCGTGGTCGACGATGGTGATGCGGCCCACGCCCGCTGTGCCGAGGTACAGCGCCACCGGCGAGCCCAGCCCTCCGGCGCCGATCACCAATGCATGCGATTCAAGCAGCTTGCGCTGGCCTTCGATGCCCAGCTCGTCGAGCAGGATGTGGCGCGAGTAGCGAAGGAGCTGGTCGTCGTTCATGCCGCAATGATCGCCCCAAATGACAAACGCCCGCAGGCTGCGGGCGTCGTCGTGAGGCGGGTGCTACGTCAGTTGGTCGTCGACGCTTCCGGCTTGCGCTCGACGGCGCTCTTGGACACCAGCACCGGCTTGCCCTTCAGGCGGTTGAGCGCCTGGGCCAGCTGGAAGTCTTCGGCGCTGCCGAACTCGGGCAGCGGCTTCGGGCTGGCTGCGCTCTTGGCGGCTTCTTCTTCCAGCTTCTTGCGCTGCTCTTCGCGCGCCTTCTCGCGTGCTGCGTCTTTCACCTCGGGGCCCTGGCCGCTGTTGAGGTGCTTGTCGAGGTCGGCCTCGCGCATGCGCAGCGCGGCGAAGACGTTGCCTTCGGCGGTCTCGTCGAGCATGACGTCGGGCACGATGCCGCGGGCCTGGATCGACTTGCCGCTCGGCGTGTAGTAGCGGGCGGTGGTGATCTTCACTGAGGTGTTGGCCACCGGCAACTGGCGGATCTCGGTTTGCACCGAGCCCTTGCCGAAGGTCTGTGCACCCATGATGGTGGCGCGCTTGTGGTCTTGCAGGGCGCCGGCCACGATCTCGCTGGCCGAGGCCGAGCCTTCGTTCACGAGCACCACCACCGGCACCGTCTTCACCGCGTCGGGCAGGCCCTTGAGCGGGTCGAAGCCGGAGCGGCGGCTGTAGTCGCGCTGCACCGCCTTGAACTCGGCGCGCGACTGCGGGATCTGCCCGTTCATCGACACCACCGTCACGCCTTGCGGCAGGAAGGCGGCCGAGATGGCGACGGCCGCGTCGAGCAGGCCGCCCGGGTCGTTGCGCAGGTCGAGCACCAGGCCCTTGAGGTTCGGGTCTTGTGCGTACAGGTCGTTGACCTTGCGCACGAAGTCGATGACGGTCGGCTCCTGGAACTGGCGCACGCGCACCCAGCCGTAGCCCGGCTCGATCATCTTGGCGCTCACGCTCTGCACGTTGATCTCGGAGCGGGTGATGGTCACCGGGAAGGTGCGGGTCTCGGACTTGCGGAAGATGGTGAGGATGACCTTGGTGTCACGGTCGCCACGCATGCGCTTGACGGCCTGGTCCATCGTGAGGCCGCGCACCGCGGTGTCGTCGATCTTGGTGATGAGGTCGCCCGACTTGATGCCGGCCTTGAAGGCGGGCGAGCCTTCGATGGGCGAGACGACCTTCACCAGGCCGTCTTCCATGCCGATTTCGATGCCCACGCCGACGAACTTGCCCGAGACGCTTTCGCGGAACTCGGTGAAGTTCTTGCCTTCGAGGTATTGGGAATGCGGGTCGAGCCCGGAGACCATGCCGCCGATCGCGTCGCGGATCAGCTTCTTCTCGTCGACCGGGTCGACGTAGGAGGTCTTGACCACATTGAAGACTTCAGCGAGTTGCTGCAGCTCTTCAAGGGGAAGCTGGTTGACGGGGTTGCTGCGGGCCGTGGCCTGCAGTTGCATGGTGGTCAAACCACCGGCCAAGGCCCCTACGACAACCCAGCCAGCGACCTTGAGTTTGGCGCCCATATATGACCTGCTTCCTGCAAAAAACGGAGATTTCACGCGAATTCAGTATAAAACTGCGACCCCGCTTGGAGAGCCGTGGTAGCACTAAGTTTCACGGCTTTTTCCCGAGCTGGCGCACGCGGTGGCGGAGGGTGTGCAAACAAACACGCAGTGTCCAAATGGGCATCGCGGCACCGGGGCATCCGGCGGGCGCTCAACCCTCGGCCGCGGCCATTTCGAAACGGCCCCGCCCGGCGCGCTTGGCCTGGTAGAGCGCCACGTCGGCGCGCTGCGCCAGCGACTGCACAGAGTCTTCGCCATTGCGCGCCACGGCCAGGCCCACGCTCGCCCCGATCGACAACTGCTTGCCGTCGATGGCGAAGGGCTCGCCGAGCGCGCCCACGATCTTGCGGGCGACGGTCGCGGCGGCGGCGGCGTCCTTCACGTCGGGCAGCACCACGGCGAATTCGTCGCCGCCCAGGCGCGCCAGCAGGTCGGTCGGCCGCAGCACCTTCTGCAGGCGCTGGGCCACGGCCACGAGCAGTGCATCGCCGGTCGCGTGGCCGTGTTCGTCGTTCACCGGCTTGAAGCGGTCGAGGTCGACCATCAGCAAGGCGAGGGGGTGGTGGTCTTCATGGGCGCGCAGCAGGGCTTCGCCCACCCGAAGGTCGAAGCCGGCGCGGTTGAGCGCGCCGGTGAGCGGGTCGGTCTGCGAGGCGTCGAGCAGGATCTGGTGCTGGCGCTTGTGGCTGGTGATGTCTTGCGACAGCGCCACGAGCCCGGCCACCTGGCCATCGGCGTCGCGGAAGGGGATATAGGTGGTCTCGAAGTACTGGTGCCCCTCGGTGCCCGACTCGAAACTCACCCGCTGCCCGGAGAGGGCCGCTTCGATGAAGGGGCGGCGGCGCTCGTACTCCGTCTCGCCCAGCACCTCGCGTGCGTGCTGGCCGGCGATGCGCCCGCGCGGGCGGCCCACCCAGTGGTCGAAGGCGTCGTTCGTGAAGAGGTAGCGCTGGTGCCTGTCGGCCACGGCCACCAGCACCGGCAGCGTGGCGGCCACCACCTTGAGGATCGACTCGCTGCGCTGCAGCTCGGTGCGGCTCCTGATCTCGTGGGAGATGTCGCGCATGACGATGGAGTAGGTCTCGACCTCCTGCCGCTCGTCGCGGTGCACGATGAGCATCTCGCTGACGTCGATCTCGCGGCCATCGCCGCGCAGCACCGAGGTCTCGCCCAGCCACAGGCCCGTGGCCAGCGCGGCGGGCATGATGACGTCGCGCACCTGCGGCTCGCGGTGCGCGGGCAGGAAGTCGTCGAAGCGCAGGTGCTCGATCGGGTCGTCCGGCTTGAGTTCGAGCATCGCGCGGCCGGCCGGGTTGAGGTAGAGCATCTGGCCCTGGGCGCTGACCTGGGCCACGATGTCAGTGCTGCGCTCGAAGATGGCGGTGAGCATGCGCTGGGCGCGCTGCTGCTGGGCGCGCTCGGTCACGTCTTCGATGGAGCCCACGTGGCCGATGAGCCGGCCGTCGACCGTGAGCGGCGCGGTGCGCACCGAGAGCATCGCCGGCGCGCCGTCGGGCTTGGTCACGTAGAGGGTGTTGCGCACGGGGTCGTGGCTGGCCGTGGCCTGGCGCCAGACGGTCATGAGCTCGTGGCGCTGCGTGGGCGCGACGAGATCGCTCCATCCCCAGGCCATGCGCTCGCGTGGCAGGCCGAACTTCTGGAAGTAGGCGTCGTTGGCGTAGGTGGTCTCGCCCTGCGTGTTGGTCATGAAGAGGCCGAGCGGGAAGGCGTTGCTCACCGCGTCGAACTGCGCCTGGCTGTGCCGCGTGGCACGCTGGCTGCGCGAGAGCATCCACGAGAACACCGCGCCGCCGAGCGTGAGCAGCACCAGCACACCGATGCCGAGGTTGCGCCGCGCGTAGAAGGCGGCGAGCAGCTCGTCGCGCTCCTGCGACACGAGCACCGTGACCGGGAAGTCGACCAGGCGCTCGAAGGTGGCCACGCGCGGCTGGCCGCCCGTCAGGCTGCCGTCGTGCTGGAACGTGCCTTGCACCACGCCGGCCGGCGCCGGCCGCGCCCGGTTGGCCAGCACGTTCTGGCCGATCAGGCTGTCGGAATAGGGCGCGCGCACGACCGCGATGCCACTCGACGTGGCCAGCGAGATGCCGCCGGCCGGCTTTTCGCGCAGGCGCTCGTGGATGGCGCTGAGGCGGGGCAGGTCGATCCAGGCCACCACGCCCGCTGCGTTGCCGACGGGCGCGGCGAGGCGGCGTGTCATCGGCCAGCGCCACGGGTCGGTGGTGCTGCCGCGCAGGGGGCTGCCGACGTGCATGCCCTCGGTGCCGGCTGCGAGTTCAACGGGTGGCATCGTCTCGGCCCAGGCCGGCGCGCCGGGCACGGCGATGCCCTTGCCGGCCGCGTCGACCAGGCTCACCTGCACCAGGTCTTCGGACTGGCGGGCGAAGGTCTGCAACAGGCCGGCCAGGCCGTCATCGAGTTCGGGCGAGCGTTGCAGCCATTGCTGCACCACCGCGAGCCGGCCTTCGGTGACGCGCAGCAGGTCGCGCGTCTGCTGGGCGGCGGCGTTGTTGATGAGGCGCAGCTGCTTCTGCGCGTTGGCCATCATGCGCCGCTCCTGCGCGACCGCGAAGCCGAGCACCAGCCCCCACAGGATGGCCAGCAGCAGGGCGACCGCGACGAACGGCCCCCAGGCGATCAGCCGGGAGTAGGGCTTGGCCGCGGTGGGCAACTGATGCGGTATCACTTCTTCGCGGGTCGTCGCGCGGGCGGGCTGGCCTCGGGCGGCCGGCCCGAGCTGCCGGGCACGATGCCCGGCGTGTTGATGCACCTGAGGCTCCGGGGGGCCATCGCGTAGGTGCTGGTGCCGGCCACGTTCTGCTCGAGCGCGGTGGACAGCAGGGCCGAGCGGGCCGTCTCGCAGGCGAGGTTCGAGTTGAACGTCGCGACCAGGTACGGGTTCATGCCGTACGCGGTCACCATGAAGGCGAAGAGCGATACCACGGGAGTCTCCTTGCGAGGACCTGTTGAGTGATGCGGAGATGCGAGAACGAACGTGCCCCGATGATCGGTCACCTTAGCCGAAGCGCATTTTGTTACGGCGCGGATCAGCCGGGAATTTGGGGCTCACTTCGCTGGATCGTCCACCAATCCGGGAGCAGCCGGCGCACTCGGGGGCCGGCGAAACGGTCGTCGATGAGGTGGATCACCCCTTCGTCCTGCGGCGTGCGGATCACGCGGCCGGCCGCCTGCACCACCTTCTGCAGGCCGGGGTAGAGGTAGGCGTAGTCGTAGCCGCGTTCGGCGCCGAAGCGCTGGTCGAGGCGCTTCTTCATCTCTTCGTTGACCGGGTTGAGTTGCGGCAGGCCGAGGGTGGCGATGAAGGCGCCGATGAGCAGCCGGCCGGGCAGGTCGATGCCTTCGCCGAACGAGCCGCCCAGCACCGCGAAGCCGATGCCCTGGCCCTCGGGCGTGAAGCGGGCGAGGAAGGCCTCGCGCTCGGGCTCGCTCATGCCGCGCGACTGCTCCCACACCGGCACCTCGGGCGCGAGCATGCGGAAGGCCGCCAGCACTTGGCGCAGATAGTCGAAGCTGCTGAAGAAGGCCAGGTAGTTGCCCGGGCGCGCGGCGTATTGGCGGGCGATCAACCCGGCGATCGGGTCGACCGAGGCGCTGCGGTGCTGGTAGCGGGTGGAGATGTGGCGCGCCACGCGCACCTCCAGCTGCTCGGCCGAGAAGGGCGTGGGCACGTCGAGCCAGACGGTGTCGTCGGGCAGGCCCAGCAGGTCGGCGTGGAACGCGTGCGGCGTGAGCGTGGCCGAGAAGAGTGCGACCGCGTGGGCCACCGCGAGCCGGGGCCCGAGCTGCGGGGCGGGCACCACGTTGCGCAGCGTGAGCAGCGCGGTCGGCTTGCGCGGCCCGTTGAGCGTGACGTCGAAGAGCCAGTTCTCGTCGGCCAGCTCGTGCACGCGCGAGAAGTGCAGGGCGTCGAAGTAGAAGCGCTGCAGCTCGCCGTCGACGGCCGCGGTCGGGTGCTCGGTGAAATGGTCGGTGATCGCGGCCGTGGCCTTCTGCAGCGCCTGGCTGAAGTCTTCGGGCACGCCGGGGTGCACCTGGTAGGGTACGGCTTGTGTCTTCGCGATCGCGTTCCAGGCCTTGTTGAGCCGGGTGAGCGGGCCCTTGAGCGAGGCCGGCGCGTTGCGGCGCACGGCCTTCAAGGCGGCCTGGTCGAGGTCGGCGCTGTACATCATGCGGCCACGCTCCAGCAGGTTGTGCGCCTCGTCGACGAGCACTGCCACGCGGCTGCCGCGCGCGAGCGTGAGGCCCATCAGCAGGCCGCCGAGGTCGAGCCAGTAGTTGTAGTCGCCCACGATCACGTCGGCCCAGCGCGCGAGTTCCTGGCTCAGGTAGTAGGGGCAGACCTGGTGGGCAAGAGCCACCTCGCGCACGCTGGCCTTGTCGAGCATCGGCCGGGTGAGTGCCTCGGCGCGGGCAGCCGCGAGGCGGTCGTAGAAGCCTTTGGCGAGTGGGCAGGAGTCGCCATGGCAGGCGAGTTCGGGGTGTTCGCAGGCCTTGTCGCGGGCCACCAGCTCCAGCGTGCGCAGCAGCGGTTTCCCCGCCTGCACGCGCTCAGACGCTTCGAGCGCGAGCTGCCGGCCCGAGCCCTTGGCGGTGAGGAAGAACACCTGGTCGAGCTGCTGCCCCGGCATCGCCTTGAGCATGGGGTAGAGCGTGCCCAACGTCTTGCCGATGCCGGTGGGCGCCTGCGCGAGCAGCACGCGCCCATGCACCGTGGCGCGGTACACCGCCTCGGCCAGCTCACGCTGCCCGGTGCGGAACTGCGCATGCGGGAAGGGGAGCGAGGCGAGCGCCGCGTCGCGCGCCGTGCGGTGCGCCAGCTCCTGTTCGGCCCAGGCGAGAAAGCGCTCGCACTGCTGCTCGAAATGCACACGCAGCGTGTCGGCGCTGAAGGTCTCGGTGAAGACGGTCTCGCGCTGCGTGACGATGTCGAAGTAGACGAGCGAGACGTTCATCTCGTCGAGCTGCTCCTGCTGGCACATCAGCCACCCGTACACCTTGGCCTGCGCCAGGTGCAGCGCGCGGTGGTTGGCCGGCTGTCGCGCGAGGTCGCCGCGGAAGGTCTTGACTTCCTCCAGCGTGCGGGTGTGGTGGTCATAGCCGTCGGCGCGGCCCCGCACGGTGAGCAGCTGGTACGAGCCGCTCACGCTGACTTCGGATTCATAACCCGCGCGTTGCCGCCGCGCGGCCACCGTGGCGTGGCCGGCCTGGCCTTCGAGCGCGGTGGGCGCGGGTGTGAAGCGCAGGTCGAGATCGCCCGCCTTGGCGGTGAACTCGCACAGCGCGCGAACGGCGACGACGTACTGCTTCAAGGCGCCAGATGCACGCCGGTGAGGGTGCTGCTACAGCAGCGAGGCCGGCGGCTTGACCGGCTGTTCGCGTGCCTTGTCGACGATGGCCTGGGCCTTCTCCAGCTCGAGGTAGACCGACGCGAAGAGCGCCCCCACGTCGGCCAGCTTGGAGCGCGTCACCCCGGGCGATGGGTTGGTGATCAAAGCCGCCGTGATCGTGGCCGAAGGTTGCAGCAGGTCTTTGTTCATCGAGGGCTTCCGGAGTGTGGGTCATCGTACCCGGCTTCGGAAAAGAGCGGTTACAGCTTGGGACGACAGTTCAGCGGGCCTTAAGGAAAGCTCTCTAGCCTGCGTTCTCCACTCCAGCCAGCCGATGTCTGCCAGCCACGAGTCCCCATGAGCGCCGTTCCCGATCGCCGCGATGCGGCCCTCCCGAACGCGCCCCGATCCAGCCCCGCCCTTGGCGACGGGCTGCTGTACGCCGCGCTCGCCCTGCTGGTGCTGCTGGCCTGGGCCATCAGTCGCCGCGGCTACTTCAAGGCCGGCGACGACGTGGGCTACTGGCTCGGTGTGGCGGGCGGGCTGATGATGCTCACGCTCTTCACCTACCCGCTGCGCAAGCATTTCCGCTTCATGCACCGGCTGGGCAAGGTGAAGTGGTGGCTGGTCGCCCACATGGTGCTGGGCATCGCCGGGCCGCTCCTGATCCTCGTGCATTCCACCTTCCACATCGGCTCGCTCAATGCGGGCGTGGCGCTGTGGAGCATGGTCATCGTGGCGCTGAGCGGTGTGGTCGGGCGCTTCATCTACATGCGGGTGAACCGCGGCCTGCACGGCGAGCAGACCACCCTGCGCGAGCTGCAGGTGCGCGCTGGTCTTGACCAGAGCGAGACACGCTCGCGCCTGCACTTCGCGCCTGCGGTGGAAGCGCGCCTGCTGGCGTTCGAAGAGCGCGAGCTCAAGGCGCCGCCGCGCTGGAGCACCTACCTGCGCCAGGTGCTGGTGCTGCGCTGGCAACGCTGGCATGCCTACCGGCAATGCCTGTCGGAGCTGCACCGCGCCATCGACCGGGTGGCCCACAAGCGCCAGTGGGACGCCACCGAGCGCGCCCGGCGCGAGCGCCAGGCCCGCAAGCTCGTCGACCGCTACCTCGCCAACGTGGTGCGGGTGGCGCAGTTCACCGCCTACGAAAGGGTGTTCGCGCTGTGGCATGTGGCGCACGTGCCCTTCGTCTACCTCCTGATCCTGAGTGCCGCGTTCCATGTGTTCGCGGTGCACGCGTACTGACCGCGATGGGCTGGCGCGCATGGGCCCGGTGGACCTGCCTCCTCGCGTTGCTGGCCCTGGTGCTGCCGCTGCGGGCGCAGAGCCTCGAGTCGGTGCTCGCGCCAGGCAAGCTCAGCGAGGCCCACGCCAAGTGGGACGACGACTGCAAGCAGTGCCACGTGCGCTTTGACCGCAACGCGCAGGATCGGCTCTGCACCACCTGCCATAAGGACGTGGGCCACGACATGCTCGAGCGCGCCGGCTTCCACGGCAGGCAGAAACAAGCGCAGGCCTGCCGCAGCTGCCACACCGAGCACAAGGGCCGCACCATGCGCCTGGCCGAGTTCGACCGCCAGCGCTTCGACCACACCCAGACCGACTACGTGCTGCGCGGCCGCCACCTGAAGGCCGAGTGCAGCGCCTGCCACCTGCCGGCCCACAAGTACCGCGAGGCGCCGCAAGACTGCCTCGCCTGCCACCGCAAGGACGACACCCACAAGGGCAGCCTCGGCCCGAAGTGCCACGAGTGCCACACCGAGACGAGCTGGAAGGAAGCGAAGCTCGACCACGACAAGACCCGCTTCGCGCTCACCGGCAAGCACGCCGACACGCCCTGCGCCAGCTGCCACAAGGACACGCAATACCGCGAGACCCCGCGCGCCTGCGTCGGCTGCCACAAGCGCGCCGACGAGCAGCGCGGGCATAAGGGCCAGTTCGGCGAGCGCTGCGAGAGCTGCCACGGCACCAAGTCGTGGAAGGGCAGCCTCTTCAACCACGACACCGAGACCCGCTACCCCCTGCGCGGCAAACACCGCCTGCTGGCGTGCACGAATTGCCACACCGGGCCGCTCTACCGGCAAAAAACCGCAAGCGAGTGTTACGCCTGCCACCGCCAGGACGACAAGCACCAGGGCTCGCTCGGCCGCGAGTGCGCGAGCTGCCACACCGAGCGCGACTGGAAGGAGCGTGCGAAGTTCGACCACGGCAAGACCGCTTTCCCGCTGCTCGGCCGCCATGCCGACACCGAGTGCAAGGCCTGCCACAAGAGTCCGCTCTTCAAGGAGGCCCCGAAGGACTGCATCGGCTGCCACCGCAAGGATGACCGCCACCAGGGCACGCTCGGCGAGAAGTGCGAGAGCTGCCACGCCGAGAAGAACTGGAAGACGACCGCTGGCCGCTTCGACCACGACAAGACCCGCTTCGCGCTGCGCAACGCCCACGCACGCACCTCGATTCCATGCGCGGCCTGCCACCTCGAGATGGGCGGCCCGCGCATCGTCTTCCGCACTGCCTCGACCGAGTGCGTGGCTTGCCACCGCAAGGACGACCGCCACGAAGGCCAGCTCGGCACGCAGTGCAGCCAGTGCCACACCGACCTGAACTGGCGCGTGCCGACCTTCGACCATGCGAAGACACGCTTCCCGCTCACCGGCGGCCACCTCATCGCCAACTGCAAGGCCTGCCACCTCACGCCGCGCTTCAAGGATGCGAAGGCCGAGTGCCACTCGTGCCACCGCAAGGACGACAAGCACCAGCTTCGCTTCGGCCCCCGCTGCGACACCTGCCACACCACGCGCGACTGGAAGACCTGGCGCTTCGACCACGACCAGCGCACGCGCTATCGACTGGACGGCGCCCACGCCAAGGTGGCCTGCGAGTCGTGCCACACGCGTGAAGCGCCGCGCGGGAAAGACATCGCGCCGATCGGCACCCACTGCAGCGCCTGCCACCGCAACGACGACGCGCACGACGGCCAGTTCGGCCCGCGTTGCGAGCAGTGCCACGTACCGCAGTCGTGGAAGCGCGTGACCAACCTGCGCACCGGCAGCCTGCAACGCCCGAGGTGGCTCCAATGACAACCAAGACGACAACCAAGAACCTGATCCGACTGTTCATCGCCGTGGTGCTCGCCGCACTCGCCGCCTGGGGCATCGCCCAGGTGCCGGTGCGCGACTTCGACCACGTGAAAACCGGCTTCCCGCTCACCGGCGCGCACGCCAAGGAGCGCTGCGAAAGCTGCCATGTGAATGGCGTCTTCAAGGGCACGCCGCGCGATTGCGCCAGTTGCCACGCCGCCGGCTCGCTGCTCTCGCGTACCAACATCGTGAAGCCCGTGCGCCACTTCCCCACCACCCAGGCCTGCGACGCGTGCCACAACACGCAGACCTTCACCGGCGCCCGCTTCACCCACGGCGGCGTGCTCCCCGGCAGCTGCCAGAGCTGCCACAACGGCAGCTTCGCCACCGGCAAGCCGGCAGGCCACCTGCAGACGCAGGCTTCGTGCGACAGCTGCCACCGCGCCGCCGCGTGGGTGCCGGCGACCGGCTTCGACCATGCGAGCGTGACGCCCGGCACCTGCGCCACCTGCCACAACGGCAGCCGCGCCGTGGGCAAGCCGGCCATGCACATGCCGGTGGGCTCGCAGTCGTGCGATGCCTGCCACGCCACCACGCGCTGGCGCCCATCGAGCTGGAACCATACGCAGGTGCCGATCACCAACCAGTGCGCCACCTGCCACAGCGGGGCCTACCCGCCGGCCGACGGCCGCTCGCCGAGCCACATTCCCTACCAGCTCGTGACCGGCACGCCGATCACCAACTGCGACACCTGCCACCGCAGCGGCTACGCGGCGTGGACGCCAGCCCGCTTCCACAGCAGCGTGACGGTGTCGAGCCAGTGCGCCACCTGCCACACCGGCAGCTTCGCGCCTGCGGTGGGCAAGCCCAACACCAGCACTCACGTGGGTGTGACGGCCTGCGAAGGTTGCCACCGCTCCACCGCCAGCTGGCTCACGGTGAGCTTCGCGCACTCGCCGGCCAACGCGGTGGGCACCGGCACCTGCGACACCTGCCACAACGGCACCGTCGCTAAGGGCAAGTCGCCCACGCACGTGCCGGTGACGACCGGCGTGGCGCGCTGCGATTCGTGCCACCGCTCGCAGTCGAGCTTCGCGACGGCGGTGACGATGAACCACAGCGTGGTCACCACCACCCAGTGCAAGGCCTGCCACAACGGCAACTACCTTTCCGAGGGCGCGACCGGCGCGCTCGCCAAGCCGGCCAACCACATCCCCGAGGCCACGCAGCTGCTCAACGGCGGCGCGCTGGACTGCAACGCCTGCCACACCAGCACCACGAGCTGGGCGTCGATGCGCATGAACCACAACGCGAGCCAGGGCAACGGCGCGGGCTGGTGCAAGGGCTGCCATGCCGCGGGCACCTCGTTCCTCGGGAACATGGACAAGATGCCGCTCAACCACCGCAATCGCACGCCGGCGCCCACCGACTGCTCGCAGTCTGGCTGCCACCGGCCGCTGGGCAATGTCGGGGCCGCGTATTCGAAATGGAACTGAACGAGGCCCGGCGCGCTTGAAGAACTTCTACCGACTCGGCCTGGCCCTGCTGCTGGCAGCGCTGGCCCCGTGGGCGCAGGCCCAGCTGATCGACGACGTGAGCATCCGCGCCGAAGGCAACGATGCGGTGGTGCAGGTGCGTTTCACCGCGCCCGTGCAGTACCGGCGCGCGGTGCTCATGCCCTCGGGCGATTTCGTGCAGGCCTTCTACGAGGTGCTGCCGCCCTACGAGGGGCTCAACTTCGATTCGGGCCAGCGGCGCGTGATCGGCGGTGACCGCCTGCCCCGCGTGACCATCACCGACGAGGCCACCGACCGGGCCGGCATCGAGCGCAAGCTGGTGGTGCGTTTCGCCGAACCGCAGCGTGCCCGCGTGCGCGCGGGGCGCGGCAACCGCAGCATCGAGTTCGTGCTGACGGCGATGGCCGTTCGCGCCCCTGCGCCAGTGCCTGCACCTGTTCCGTCGCCAGTGCCCGCACCGGCGCCTGCACCGGCGTCTGCACCGCTACCCGCTGCTGCGCCGCCGGTGGCCGTCGTCCCCGCGCCCGTGCCCGCACCTGCGGCGTCGGCGGTCTCGGCGGCGCCACCGCCGGAGCGCTACGTGGTCGTGCTCAAGGCCGTCACCGCGCCGGGCGAGCAGGCCGATGCGCCCGTGCCGCGCTCGCTGCAGGACTACACCGTCTTCACCGAGAAGCGACAGGTGGGCAACCGTGTCGTCTACGAGATCAACCTCGGCTACTTCGACACCCGCGCCCAGGCCGAACGCGCGCGCGGGCTGCTCGCCGAGCGCTTTCCGCAGGCGATGGTGCTCGACCTCAACAAGCCGCGCGAGCCCGAACCCGAAGCACCGCCCACGCGTGTCGCCGCCGCCGTGCCGGCCCCTGTGCCGGAGCCACCCGCGCCACCACCGCCGCAACCCGCTCCGCCACTGCCACCGCCGGCCCCGGCCCCGGCTCCGGCTCCGGCTCCGGCTCCGGCTCCGGCTCCGGCGCCCTCCGCCGAGCCTGCGCCACCGTCACCCCCGCGCCCGCGCATCCGTGCGCCCATCACCCCCACGACCACGCTCGTCGGCTCGGTCTCGCAGTTCTATTACGGCGGCCAGAGCAAGGTCCGCACGCAGGAGTTCCAGGAGTCGCCGATCAGCGGCCTGCCCGAGCTGCAATCCGACAACACCTTCTCCGGCACCGACCAGAAGCAGTCGGTGAGCAGCGTCGACCTGAACTGGCGCCACCGCGATGCCGAGCGCGACATGCGCTTCGTCTTCCGTGACAGCTACTCCGCGGACCTGCTCGACAGCCGGCGCAGCAAGAACCGCCTCTCGGCGCTGTACTTCGACCACCGCTCCACGAGCCTCGGCACCAACGTCCGCGTAGGCCGTCAATCCGGCACGGGCGCCGGGGTGCTCGGCCGCTTCGACGGCGTGCAGGGCGGGGTGCTCGTGGCGCCGAAGTGGCGCGTCAATGCGGTGGCCGGCAGGCCGGCTGACAAGCTGCTCGACAGCCGGCGCCAGTTCTACGGCAGCTCGCTCGACGCCGAGGCCTTGACGCCCGAGCTGAGCGGCAGCGTCTACGCGATCCAGCAGACCATCGACGGCGAAATTGATCGCCGCGCGCTCGGCAGCGAGCTGCGCTACTTCAGCGGCGCCACCTCCGCCTTCGGCTTGCTCGACTACGACCAGGTACTGAAGGGCGTCAACATCGCGATGCTGCAGGCCACCTGGCAGCGCGCCGACAACACCGTGGTCAACCTGCTCGTCGACCGCCGTGCCACGCCGATGCTCTCTCTCGGCAATGCGCTCTTCTTCCAGACCGCGAGCCCGCCGGCGCAGAGCGTGCGCGAGCTGCTGGCCAGCGGCGCCACGGTGGGCGACCTGCGCGCCCAGGTGAAGGGGCTCAACTCGTTCACCACGCAGTCGGTGCTGGGCTTGACCACGCCGCTGTCGGCCCGCTGGCAGATCGGCGGCGACATCCGCTCCACGCAGATCGGCGAGATCGCGCCGGTGGCCAACCTGCTGCCCTACGGCCAGAAGCCCACGCGCGTGCTGAGCCTCGGCTCGCAGCTCATCGGCAGCAACCTCTACTCGGCGCGCGACACGCACGTGATCGGCCTCACCTGGCTGCGCGGCGCGACCCAGCTCGTCGACGTGCCCGACCCGGTGGACCCGGCCAATTCGACCTTCCGGGACTCCACCTACACTGCCGTGCTGCTGAACTACAACCATTCGTCGTTGATCCGGGAAGCCCTGACGCTCGAGCCTTCGATCAAGTTCTACCGCCAGACCGACAATGCGGGCCTCAAGACCACCCGCTGGACGCCAGGCCTGCGCCTGAGCCACCGGCTCGGCAAGCAGCTCACGACCGAATCGGAGCTGACGTCGGAATACAGCAAGACCACGTCACCGGCACGCAACGAATCGTCCAACCGTGTCTATTACTACCTCGGCGCCCGCTACGACTTCTGATGCTTCGGCGCCGCTGCTGGCGGCAAACGCACTGGCCTGCCGGCGTGGCGACCGGGTTCTCTTCAAGGGGCTCGACCTGAAGCTCCTGCCCGGCCAGGTGCTGTGGCTGCGCGGCGCCAACGGCCGCGGCAAGACGAGCCTGCTGCGCCTGCTGGCCGGCCTGTCCACCCCCGAGGCGGGCACGGTCGAGCGGCGCGACGGCCTGCTCTACGTGGCGCACGCGAACGCGCTCAAGGAAGACCTCACGGTGCTTGAGTCGCTGCGCTTCCTCGCGCGGCTGCAGGGGCGAGACACCACCGAGGCCGCGCTGGTCGACGCCTTGCGCCTCTTCGGCATGGCCTCGCGCCGCGATGCGCCGGTGCGCACGCTCTCGCAAGGGCAGCGCCGGCGCGTGGCGCTGTCGCGGCTGGCGCTCGCGCCGTCGGCGCCGGTGTGGGTGCTCGACGAGCCCTTCGATGCGCTCGACGTCGACGGCATCGCCACGCTCAACGGCCTGCTCTCGCGCCACGCCCAGGCCGGCGGCGGCGTGGTGCTCACGAGCCACCAGGCGCTGACCCTCAGCGAGCCGGCGCCGCGCGAGATCCAGCTCGACGAGGTGGCCCGATGAGCGCATTCACTGCGGTCCTGGCGCGTGATCTGAGGCTGGCGGCGCGGCGTCGCGTGGAAGCGCTGCTGCCGGTCGCCTTCTTCACCGTGGCGGTGAGCCTCTTTCCCTTCGGCGTGGGCCCCGAGGCGCAGACCCTGCGCATCATCGCGCCCGGCGTGGTGTGGGTGTGCGCGTTGCTCGCTGCCATGCTCTCGGTCACCCAGCTCTACGCCACCGACCATGCCGACGGCTCGCTGGAGCAGATGCTGCTGTGCGGCGAATCGCCGGTGCTGATCGCCACGGCCAAGGCGCTCGCGCACTGGCTGTTGACGGGGCTGCCGCTGATCGTCTTCGCGCCGCTCTTCGGGCTGATGTTCGACATGCGCGGTGAGTCGATTGCCGCGCTCACCTTCGGTCTCGTGCTGGGCACCCCCATCCTGAGCCTGCTCGGCGGTGTGGGCGCGGCGCTCACGCTCGGCCTGCGCAGCGGCGGCGTGCTGCTGATCCTGCTGATCCTGCCGCTGTGCATTCCGGCGCTCATCTTCGGCGCCGGCGCGGTGGGGGCGGTGGAGTCGGGCGTCTCGGCTCAGGGACACTATTCGCTTCTGGGCGCGCTGCTCATCGTCACCCTGTTGCTCGCCCCCTGGGCCACGGCGGCGGCCCTGCGCATCTCCACCGAATGAACCCTTCGCGACGATCCACACCATGAGCTTCTACACCTTCGCCGCACCCTCGCGCTTCTATCAGCTCGCGGGCTGGGCCATCCCGTGGCTCTGGGCCGCGGCAATCGTGCTCGCCGCCATCGGCCTGTACATCGGCTTCTTCGTCGCGCCCACCGACGCGACGCAAGGCGAGTCGTACCGCATCATCTTCATCCACGTGCCGGCCGCGTGGATCTCGATGGTGCTCTACCTCGCCATGGCCTTCTGGGCCGGCATCGGCTGGGCCTTCAAGACGCGCCTGTCGTCGATGGTGGCGCGCGCCATCGCGCCCACCGGCGCGCTCTTCACCTTCATCGCCCTGTGGACCGGCGCCTTCTGGGGCAAGCCGACCTGGGGCACCTGGTGGGTGTGGGATGCGCGGCTCACCTCCTACCTGATCCTGCTCTTCCTATACCTCGGCTACATCGCGCTCACCGAGGCGATTGACGACACCCGCCGCGCCGACAACGCCGGGGCGCTGGTCGCACTCGTCGGGGCCGTCAACGTGCCCATCATCTATTTCTCGGTGAAGTGGTGGAACACGCTGCACCAGGGCGCCACCGTAAGCATGACGGCCGCACCGAAGATGGCGCAGACCATGCTTACCGCCATGCTCATCATGACCTTCGCGTTCTGGGCCTACGCCTTCGCGGTGGTCTTCATGCGCACGCGCGCCATCGTGCTGGAGCGCGAGCGAGACGCCGAGTGGGTGGCCAAGCAACTGAAAGGAGAACGCGCATGAACTGGGGCAGTGCATCGGAGTTCTTCGCGATGGGGGGCTACGGCCTCTATGTGTGGGGCGCCTATGCGGTGACCCTGGTGCTGATGCTGGCCGAGCCGGTGCTGGCCGCACGGCGGCACAGCGGCGCGCGCCGCGCCGCCGCGCTGCCGCGCGACGAGCACGACGCGGGCTGAGCCGCCGTCACGGGCTGAGAGGTCGGCATGGGCTACCTGTGGCTGTACGGCGCCGTCTTCGCGGTGGTGCTCGTCGCCTACCTGCGCCGGCAGTCGCGCCGCCAGCGTGAGAATGTGGCGGCGCTGCAGCAGTCGGTCGAGGCCGGCATGGTGGAGCCCGCGTCGCTGCACCCGGTGATCGACCCGGCGCGCTGCATCGGCTCGGGCTCCTGCGTCAAGGCCTGCCCCGAGCAGGCCATCGGCATCGTCGACGGCAAGGCCGTGTTGACCAACGCCTCGGCCTGCATCGGCCACGGGGCGTGCCTCGCCGCCTGCCCGGTCGAGGGCATCGAGCTCGTCTTCGGCACCGAGCGGCGCGGGGTGGAGATCCCGCACGTGAGCCCCGATTTCGAGACCAACGTGCCGGGCATCTTCATCGCCGGCGAGCTGGGCGGCATGGGGCTCATCCGCAAGGCGGCCGAGCAGGGGCGGCAGGCCATCGGCGCCATCCGCCAGCGCCGCGGCGGCCAGCACGACTTCGACGTCGTGATCGTCGGCTGCGGCCCGGCCGGGCTGTCGGCGGGGCTCGCCGCCATCCAGCACGGCCTGCGCTACAAGCTGCTGGAGCAGGAGACCTCGCTCGGCGGCGCCGTCTTCCACTACCCGCGCAACAAGATCGCGATGACGGCGCCGGTGGAGCTGGCGCTGGTGGGCAAGGTGAAGTTCGGCGAGGTGCAGAAGGAAGAGCTGCTCGAGTTCTGGAACAGCACCGTGCAGCAGACGGGGCTCAAGATCTCGTTCCGCCAGCAGCTGGCGGGCATCGACGCGCGCGACAACGGCTTCGTGGTGCACACGAGCAGCGGCGAGCGCTACACCACGCGCACGGTGCTGCTCACCATGGGGCGGCGCGGCACGCCGCGCAAGCTCGAGGTGCCGGGCGAGGAGTCGTCGAAGGTGGTCTACCGCCTGATCGACGCGGCGCAGTACCGCGGCCAGGCCGTGCTGGTGGTGGGCGGCGGCGACAGCGCGGTCGAAGCGGCGGTGGCCCTGTCGCAGGAGACGGGCACGCAGGTCACGCTGTCGTATCGCGGCGAGGCCTTCTCGCGCATCAAGGCCAAGAACCGCATGCTGCTCGACCAGCAGCAAGCGGCAGGGCGCCTGCAGGTGCTGCTCGGGTCGGTGGTCAAATCGATCGAGGCCGGAAGCGTCCGCATCGAACACGCGGGCCGTGAACGCAACCTGCGCAACGAGGCGGTCATCGTCTGCGCGGGCGGCCAGTTGCCCACCGAGCTGCTGCGCAAGGTGGGCATCCGTTTCGACACCAAATTCGGCACCGCCTGAGACGCCACGACACGCCCTTCATGACCGCCCACCTCACTGCACACCCGACCGCCCAGCTTTTCATCGCCGCCGCTGCCCTCGCCGCCGCCTGCACGGCCCAGGCGCAAACCGAGCCGGCCGCCGCTGCCGCGCCCGCCGCGGCGTCGGCGCCGGCCGCCATCGAGCTGCCCCGTGTGGAGATCACCACCCGCAGCGAGCGCGCGCCCACCAGCCGCAGCGTCATGAGCGGCGACGAGCTGCGCACCGTGCCCGGCACCGCCGGTGACACGATGAAGGCCCTGCAGGCGCTGCCCGGCGTGGCCGTGGCCGACGACAGCAGCGCCGCCCCCGCCGTGCGCGGCTCGCGGCCCGACGACAACCTCTACTACGTCGACTTCCTGCCGGTGGGCTACCTCTTCCACATGGGCGGGCTCGTGAGCACGGTGCACAGCGACCTCGTGCGCCAGTTCGAGCTCTACAGCGCCGCCTTCGGCCCCGAGTACGGAGACGCCATCGGCGCGGTGCTCGACGTGACCCTGCGCAACCCGCGCACCGACCGCCTGGGCGGCGTGCTCAACGTGAGCCTGCTCGGCGCCGATGCGCTGATCGAAGGGCCCATCAACGAGAAGCAGTCGTTCTACTTCGCGGTGAAGCGCAGCTACATCGACCTGCTGCTCGACACGGTGGAAGACGAAGACTCCGGCGTCATCATCAGCGTGCCGCGCTACTGGGATTACCAGGGCAAGTACCTCTGGAACCTCAACGCCGAGCACCAGCTGAGCTTTCACGCCACGGGTGCGGCCGACAAGCTCGAATTCCGCGTGCCGTCGGGCTCCACGCTGGCGACGCAGGAGCCCGTGCTTGCGGGTGACAGCGCCCTCAACACCGGCTACGCCACGCAGGCCGTGGTGTGGGACGGCGACTTCGGCCGCGGCGTGAGCAACAAGCTCGCCTTCGGCCGCACGATCGACCGCAACACCAGCAGCGTGGGCACCGCGCTGCGCGCCACCTCGCGGGCCAACACCGTGTTCCTGCGCGAGCAGCTGCGCTTCAAGCCGGCGGCGGGGCACGACACCTCGGTGGGCGGATCGATCGAGTCAATGACGATCGACTACGACATCGACGCGCGCAACGCACGTTGCACCGAGTTCGAACCCGATTGCGACTTCAGCAGCGCCCCGCAGGTGCAAGCACGCGACAGCCTGCATGCGAAGTTCGGCAATGCCTACCTCAGCCACCGCTGGCAGGCCACCGAGGCCTGGGCCCTGAGCCTGGGCGCGCACCACACCCGCGACGGCTACCTCGGCCGCCGCTATACCGAGCCGCGTCTCGGTGTCGAATGGAAGTCGACGCCCAGCACCACGTTCACTGCCGCGTGGGGCCGGCACAACCAGTTCCCCGCGGGTGAACAGGTGATCCCGGGCTTCGGCAACACCGGCCTGTGGCACCTGCGGGCCACGCACAGCGTGCTCGGCGTGGCGCAGAAGCTCGACCGCGGCTGGTCGTGGAAGCTCGAGGCCTACCAGAAGAAGTTCGGCGACTTCGTGGTGGCCGACCCGACGGTCAACTACGTCAACGGCGGCAGCGGCCGTTCGCGTGGCGCCGAGCTGCTGATCAAGAAAGACCCGAACTCCGGCGGCAAGCTCTCCGGTTGGCTGGCGCTGAGCCTCTCGAAGGCACGCCGGCAGAACGACATCACCGGCCGCGAATTCCCGTTCGACTTCGACCAGCCGGTGATCGCCCACCTGGTGATGCAATACCGGCAAAGCGAACGCTGGATGTACGGCGCGAAATGGAGCTACCACACCGGCTCGCCCTACACGCCCATCACCGGCAGCTATGTCGACACCGATGGCCGCACACGCCCGACCTACGGCGAACTCAACGGCGAGCGCCTGCCCGCCTACCACCGCCTCGACCTGCGCGCCGACTGGAAGCTCTCGCCACGCTACAGCTTCTACGGCGAGCTGATCAACGCCTACGCCCGCAAGAACCTCTCGGGCTACAGCTACAACGCCGACTACAGCGAGCGCAAGCCGGTCACGCAGCTGCCGCTGCTGGTGTCGTTCGGGGTGTTGGTCAAGTTCTGAGCGCCGGCTGCATCCGGCCCGGCTTTCACAACGTAGTCAAAGGGCGGCGCGATACTCGGCCGCCTGCCCATGAGCCTTCTCCTCTCATCGCTCCTTGCCCGTGATCTCGCCCGCCTGCTCGCCGGCTGGTTGGCGGTCATCGTCTTCGCGCAGGCGATGGCGGCAGCCTGGGGCCAGGTGCAGGGGCCGCGCCATGTGCACGTGCGCAGCGAGGCCGTGTCGCCAGCCGCATTCGTGCACGCCGACGTGGCGCACGATGCGGAGCATCACGATCACGGCGGCTGGGCACGGCACGTGCACTTCAAGCCCGCCGCCGACCCCACGCTTGGCGACGAGGCGCAAGACCTCGCGGCCGCCGCAAGCCTCGTGCTCTCGGCGATGGTGGCGCTCGATGCGGCGCCCCACGGCGTGCGCATCGCCGCCGACACCCGTCACGTGATGCGCGCCTCGCTCGCCTGGAGCTGCATCACGCACGCCGCGCCGTTGCCCGAGCGGCCCCCGCGGGCCTGACGCTGTCCTGCTGAACCCGCCTGCCCTGGCAGGCTTTCACCACACCGGCCGTCGCAGCGCTGCGCTGGCCCATCGGACACCGTTGCCATGACACCCCGATTCCACCCCATCGCCCTGGGCGTGCTGGCCCTGTGCGGCCCCACGTTCGCCCAGTCCACCGACACCACGCCCAAGGAGAAAGAGGCGCCCGCCCAGGTGGCCGCCGTGCACCTGGAGCCCGTCGAGATCACCGGCCGCCACTACGACAACGCGGTGGGCACCTCCGACGCCGCGTCTCAAGGCGTCATCCGCGCCGAGTTGATGAAGAGCCGCCCCGCGTTGCGCCCGGGGGAAGTGCTCGAGTTCGTGCCCGGTGTCATCGTCACGCAGCACTCGGGCGACGGCAAGGCCAACCAGTATTTCCTGCGCGGCTTCAACCTCGACCACGGCACCGACTTCGCCACCAGCATCAACGGCATCCCGGTCAACATGCCCTCGCACGGCCACGGCCAGGGCTACACCGACCTCAACTTCCTGATCCCCGAACTCGTCGACCGCATCGAGTACCGCAAGGGCCCGTACTTCGCGAAGAGCGGCGACTTCTCTTCCGCCGGCTCGGCCGACATCGCCTACCGCACCACGTTCGACGCGCCCTTCGCGTCGCTGGGCTGGGGCCAGCGCGGCTACCGGCGCGGCCTCGTCGGCGGCTCGGGGAAGCTTGGCGGCGACAACACCGTGCTGGCAGCGCTGGAACTGCAGCACAACGACGGCCCGTGGACGGTGCCCGAAGACCTGAAGCGCGCCAACGGCGTGCTCACCTTCGGCGGCGGCAGCAAGAACAAGGGCTGGAGCACAAGCCTCATGGCCTACGACGCGAGCTGGACGGCCACCGACCAGATTCCCGAGCGGCTGATCACCGAGGGCTACAACGGCCAGCCCTTCAGCCGCTTCGACACCCTCGACCCCACCAGCGGCGGCAAGACGCGCCGCACCAGCCTGTCGACCGAGTGGCGCGACATCGGCGACGACCGCGCCACACGCCTCTCCGCCTACGCCATCGACTACCGGCTCTCGCTCTTCTCCAATTTCACCTACGCGCTCGACAGCGCCGACGACCAGTTCTCTCAGCAGGACAAGCGCACCGTCTACGGCTTTGCGGCAAACCACAGCATCGATCACGTGCTGGGCTCGCTGCCGGCGCGCAGCGAGGTGGGCGTGCAGCTGCGGCACGACCGCGCGCGCGTCGGGCTTTTCGAATCGTCGGCCCGCGTGCTGGGCGCAGCGGTGCGTGACGACAAGGTTCGCGAGACGATGCTCGGCATCTACGGCCAGACGAGCCTGGAGCTGAACCCGTGGCTGCGCAGCGTGGTGGGCCTGCGCGCCGACAGCGTGCGCTTCACCGTCGACAACCAGGTGACGCCGGGCTCGGCGACCGATGGCGACCAGCAACTCTCGCCCAAGTTCTCGCTCATCGCCGGCCCGTGGGCCAAGACGGAGTTCTTCTTCAACGCGGGGCGGGGTTTCCACAGCAATGATGCCCGCGGCGCGACCGATCCAGCGAGACAGGCGCCAGGCTTGGCAGCCTCTCGAGGCTATGAAGTCGGAGCCCGGACCGAATGGATTCCGGGACTGCAGAGTTCCGTCGCGCTTTGGAAGCTCGACTTTGACTCCGAGCTTCTCTATGTCGGCGACGCCGGCACGACCGAAGATTCGCTCTTGCCAAGCAAGCGCCGTGGTGTGGAGTGGAACAACCGGTGGACGCCTAACAACTGGCTGCTGTTTGACGCTGACCTTGCGTGGAGCCATGCGCGCTTCCGTCACGCGGGCATGGCTGACCGCATCCCCAACGCCGTCGACAAGGTGGCCTCCGTCGCCGTGAGCCTGAAGGACCTCGCCGGCTGGTCGGCCAGCCTGCAATGGCGCTACCTCGGCAGCGGCGCGCTGGTCGAGAACAACAGCGTGCGCTCGTACTCCTCGGCCACGACCAACCTGCGCGTGAGCCGCAAGCTGTGGAAGGACGCCGAGCTGACGCTCGACGTCTTCAACCTCTTCGACCGTGACGTCTACGACATCCAGTACTACTACGAGTCGCAGCCGGCCGGCCTGCCCGCGCGGGAAGACCGCCACGTGCACCCGGCCGAGCCGCGCACCGTCCGGCTCACCTTGAAGATCGGCTTCTGAGGCGCTGCGCCACGGTCTCGACCAGCCCGATGGTCCAGCACATCGGGCAGCCTCGCATGACGATCAAGGCGCCGATGCCCGCCAGCGCCGACGCCACCGGCCGATCGAGCTGCATCGACACGGCAATCCAGAGAAGACCGAACACCACGACGCCGCGCAGCAGATGGCCGGTGAGCGTGGTCGAGGCGAAGAGGCCATCGCGGCTGCGAGCGAAGAGCGGCCTCATCGCTTTAACTCCTTCGCGCCATCGGCCTGCAGATACTCGCGCAGCAGGGCCCGGGCGCGGTGCAGCCGGCTCTTGGTCGCCTCGCGGGTGATGCCCAGGCGTTCTGCGGCTTCGCCGATGGTGAGCTGTTCCATGTCACGCAGCAGCACGATCTCGCGGTAGGGCGCGGGCAACGATTCGAGTGCGCTCACCAGGTCGTGCCGCAGCTCGTCGGCTGGCATGGCGGCGAAGTGCGCGGCTTCGTCGCGCTCGCTCAGGCTCTCCGCGCCGCGCATGAGTCCAAGCACCGGCAGCATGCAAAGCCGCGTCACGACCCGCAGCACCCAGCCGGCGAGCGCGAGCGGATCGCGCACCGCGCCCACGCGACGGTAGAGCACGATCAACGCTTCCTGCACCACGTCTTCGACCGATGAGCTGCGGTGGCATTGCCGTCGTGCGTAACGCCGGATGTCGGGCTGCAGGTCGCGCAGCATGCGCTCCAGCGCCGCGGGGTTGCCGGCCTGGGCTGCGGCGAAGAGCGCACCGTCGAGCCGCATCAGGAACGGGGCTCCACCGGCCTGCGGCCGGATAGCGCGCAGGCGGGGCAGTAGCCCAGGAGGCCGGTCAACGCCGTGACAACGCCGCTCGCCGCGAGCACCAGGCCGAGCGGCGTGGTGCCGATCTGCGTCAGCGAACACGCCACGATCAGCAGACCACCCAATACCCGCGCGACGCATTCCTTCGAACCCACGTTCTTGCGATAGAACATCTCTTCACCTCGTGCTGCCCGGATGGTGGGCATCGAAGGCAAGGAGGGCCGCCTGGGCCAAAAGGATTCAGCGCCCTGCAAAAAAATCTCAACGGCCGGGCAACCCGGTGCCGCCCACCGGCAGCGTGGACTGGTGCATGCCGAAGCCGGCGATCAGTGGCATCGCGCGCGCGATCGCGTCTTTCACCGAGGGCAGGGAGAGCGAGGCCTTGTGACTCGCTTCGTCTTTCCACACCTCGGTGATCCAGATGGCCTCGGCGTCCTTCGGGTCGAGCGCGACGACGTAGCTGATGCAGCCCGGCATGCCTTCGACGTTTTCCATCAGGATGGCGACGAGCGCGTCACGCTGCCCGGGGTGCGATCTGAACTGGCCGATGAGTCCGTACATGGGCGTTGCTCCTGGAGTGAGGGGCGTGATCTTCGCTGCTCTTCGTGCCGCTGGGGCGTTATGGCAGGAGCGTGTCATGGCGAAGCCAGTCGCGCGGCGAGCGACCGACCTTCTGCGCGAACACGCGCGACAGCGCCGAAGCACTGCTGTAGCCCAGCTCTTCGGCGATGGTCTTGAGCGGTGCGCCCAGGCGCAGCCGCGTCTGCGCGATCGACAGCCGCCACTGCGCCAGGTACTCGGCCGGGCCTTCGCCCACGTGCGACTTGAAGGCCGCGGCGAAGGCGCTGCGCGACATGCCTGCCCGTTCGGCCATGCGCGGCAGCGTCCACCCATCCCCGGGCGCTTCGTGCAGCGCGACCAGCGCCTTGGCCAGTTGCGGGTGGGAGAGCCCGTTCAAGAGCCCCGCGGGAACGCCGCTTTCCTCGGGATGGTCGAGCAGCCAGCGCAGCAGCTGCAACAGCAGCACCTCGAAGAGCCGGTTGGCCAGCAGGCGGTGGCCGCAGCGCACCTGCTCCGTCTCGGCAAAGAGCAGCGTGAGGGTGTGTTCGAGGGTGGGCAGCTGCGCCAGCGGCAGCACCACGACGGGGGGCAGGGCGCGCGCGAGCGGGTGCTCGTCGCCGCCTTCGAACTCGACCGCCGCGCAGGTGAAATCGCAGCCTTCGGCCGGCGCATTGTGGAAGTCGTGCGCGAGCGGGCGTGGGTAGAAGAGCAGGGTGGGTTCGGTGATGCGCAGCTTCTTCGGCGCACCGCTGCGCGCGCGGTGCGTCAGGGTCATCTCGCCGTTGCGCATCACATGCAGGAAGCCGCGCCCCGGCTCGGCGGCGTAGTGCGTCACCCCGCACAAGGGCCCGTGGTGGAACAGGTGGGCACGCACGCGAAAGCGCTCCAGCAGGGACGACAGCCGATCAACACTCTGGCTCATGGCGTGGACGAATTGGTATGTCTTGTGGATCAAACGACACCGATGGTACAGCTGGCCCCGACACACTGGCCGCACTGGAACTTGCCAGTGCCAATGAAGAAAGGAATCCACATGCCCCGCGTTCCCCTGCTCGATGCCCACACCGCTTCGCCCGACAGCAAGGCGCTGCTCAGCCAGATCCACGGTGCCTTCGGCGCCACGCCCAACATGTTCAAGGCCGTGGCGCACTCGCCGGCCGCGCTGAAGAGCATGTGGGGCTCGTTCGCCGCGTTCGGCCAGGGCGTGCTCGAACAGAAGCTCACCGAGAAGATCGCCGTGGCCGTGGCACAGCGCAACGCCTGTGAATACTGCCTCGCCGCACACATGGCGCTGGGCCGCAAGGCCGGTGCGAGCGCCGACGAGATGGCCGCGGCGCAGATGGGCGAGGCGAGCGACCCGCGCACGGCGGCGGCGCTGCGGTTTGCGCTCAGGCTCATCGATGCGCGCGGACAGATCGCCGACGCCGACGTGCAGGCCGTGCGCGCGGCCGGCTTCAACGATCCCGACATCGTGGAGATCCTCGCCCACGTGGCGCTGAATCTCTTCACCAACTACGTGAACGTGGCCTTCGCGGTGCCGGTGGATTTCCCGGCGGTGCCCTTGCGGCGCGCCGCCTGAGTCACGCCGGCGGCGCCTGCCGCTCCACCCGCCAGTGCGGCCGCCGCGCCCGCAGCGTGTAGCGGCTGCGGTACTCCGACAGCGACATGCCCGTCTTGCGCTGGAAGAGCCGCCTAAACGACGCGGTGTCGCTGTAGCCGCAGGCTTCGGCGATGCCGTGCACGCCGTGGAGCGTCACCTCCAGCAGCATCTTGGCGCGCTCGATGCGCAGGTGGTGCAGGTAGTCGAGCGGCGTCATGCCGGTGACCTGGCGGAAGTGGCGCAGCAGGGTGCGCTCGCTTGCGGCCGCGGCGGCGGCCACCGGCGCCAGGCGATACGGCTTGTCGACGTTCGCTTGCAGCCACTGCATCGCGCGGTAGACCGGGCTGTCGGAGGTCTTGGTGATCCACTGGCTCGCCACCAGCGTGGGGGTGAGCTGCTGGCGCAGCGGCTGGTGCAGCAGCACCTGCGAGCAGGCCTGGGCAAGGTCGGGGTCGTGCAGGTGGCCGAGCACGCGCAGCATGAACTCGGTCATCGAGGCGGGTGCGACGCAGGTGAAGACACGCCCGGCCATGCCCATGCTGTCGTCGGCGCTGAAGTCGCAGCGTGGGTAGCGGCGCCCCATCCAGCTCTGGTAGACCCACGGGGCGGCGACTCGGTGACCATCGAGCAGGCCCAGCTCGGCGGGCACGGCGATGCCACCACCACAGGCCGCCACCCAACCGCCGGCCTGCGCATGGCGCTCGACGAGGCGCAGCGCCGTGGTGGCACGCGCGACCGTCTCGCCCAGGTGCGGTGCGTTGTCGGCTGCGAGTGCAGGGATGAGCAGCAGGCTCTGCGCGGGTGGGCGCCGCGGCGCACGGCGGCTCTCGGGCTTGGTACTGCGGGGCGGCGAAAACGGCGACGGCATCGTGCGGCCACTGGCCGACACGATCTTCCAGCTCAGCTCGCGCGGCGACCCGGGCCGCTGCAGCGCCGCCACCTGCGCGGCCACGCGCAGCACGTCGAGCGCCGCGAAGAGTGTGCCGGGCAGTGCCTGCGGCAGCCACAGCAGGCGCACGTGCAAGGGGGTGCGGCGGGTGGGCTCGGCGGTGGTGTCTGCGGCGACGTGGGAGAGGCGCATGGCGAAATCGGCAACTCAAATGGCGGAATCGGCTCGCTGCATTTTCGGCCTGCGCGCCTAGACTTTTTTCACGTTCATTTCCTGGCGCACACCATGCCTCTCATGCCTCTCATGCTTCGACACCTTCGCCTTCTCTCCTTGTGCGCGAGCCTCGCCGCGTCGTTCGCCGCCACGGCTGCCCCCGATGCGCGGCTGCTGGCCGCCAGCCAGAAGGCGGAGCCCGAGGTGATCGAGACCTTGCGCGAGCTGGTGCACATCGAGTCGGGCACCGCCAACGTGGAAGGCATCGCGAAGATCGCGGAGTACTGCGAGGGTCGCCTGAAGGCGCTCGGCGCGAAGACCGAGCGCATCAAGGCCACCAAGGGCCACGGCAGCATCGTGAAGGGCAGCTTCAGCGGCACCGGCACGCAGCGCATCCTGCTGATCGCGCACATGGACACCGTCTACCCCGCCAACACGCTCGCCACCCAGCCCTACAAGCGCGACGGCAACCGGCTCTACGGCCCAGGCATCGCCGACGACAAGGGTGGCATCGCCGTCATCCTGCATTCGCTCAAGCTGCTCAACGACGCCGGCTGGAAGAACTATGCGCAGCTCACCGTGCTCTTCAACCCCGACGAGGAAGGCGGCTCCGGCGGGTCGAGCGAGTTGATCGCCACGCTCGGCAGCGAGCACGATGCGGTGCTCTCCTTCGAGCCAACGGCCGCCAAGGCGGTGGCCAAGACCGAAGGCGTGCTGCTCGGCACCTCGGGCATCGCCTTTGCGACGATGGAGGTGCAGGGCCGCTCGTCACACGCCGGTGCCGCGCCCGATGCCGGCCGCAACGCGCTGGTGGAGCTCTCGCACCAGATCGTGCAGACGAAGGACGTGGCCAAGACCATCCCCGGCACGCAGCTCAACTGGACGCTCGCCTCGGCCGGCTCGGTGGGCAACCAGATCCCCGAGAAGGCCACCGCGCATGGCGACGTGCGCCTGCAGGTGGGCGATGGCGCCGAGAAACTGCGCGCCGCGCTGCAGGAGAAGGTCGACGGCAACCGCCTCGTGCCCGAGACCACCACCACCATCAAGATGCAGGTGAACCGCCCCGCGTTCAACGCAGGTGACCGGGGCCGCGCGCTGGCGCTGCATGCGCAGAAGATCTACGCCGAGCTCGACGGTCGAGCGCTCTCGCTGGTGCCGATGACCGGCGGTGGCACCGACGCCGCCTTCGCGGCGCGCTCGGGCAAAGCGGTGGTGCTGGAAAGCCTCGGCCTCGCGGGCTTCGGCTACCACGCGCGCGACGAGTACATCGAGATCGACTCGATCGTGCCGCGCCTGTACCTGGCCTCGCGCCTGATGATCGACCTGGGCGCGGGCGTGGCGAAGTGAAGTGACCCGGCCCTACTTGCGCGGGCTTTTCGGTTCGCTCTTGGTCGGGCCGAACAGCTCGTCGAACAGGTCGTCGGGCACGGTGTTGGGGTTGTCGTCGATCTCCACGCCGGCGAGCAGGTCGTAGGTCGAGCGGCGCCAGCCCCCGGGCACCTCGTCGATGCCGTCGGTGTGTTCGGGCTTGGGTGGGGGCGGCAGGTTCGGGTCGACCCACTCGCCCAGCGGCGCGTGGTCAGAGATTCGCCAGACCAGGCGCCTGGTCTTGGGCGGGGCCTTGTGGCGGGCCATTCGCATTCCTCCGGTACGGCTTGGATGAAAGGAATTGCGCGCGAGCGCAAGTGGACGAATCTACCCAGAGCCGGAGGTGAGCACCAGCAAATGCCCCGAGTACCGTAGCCTCGCGGAAGGTCTTGCCGCGAGGTGATTTTTCAGACTGTTACTTCGCCTTCGGCGCGGGCGTCTTCAGCCCCGCGCAGGCATCGCGCCGCGGCGTGTCGGGCATGGTGCGGCCCCGCTCTTTCGCACGGTCGGCCATCTGCCCGTGGTGCTGCTCCATGTAGGTGCGGCACTGCTCGTAATCGCTGAACGACAGCATCTTGTCGCGGTGCTGCTGCTGCTCTTCGCGCGACATCATTCCCCAGCCGGGCGTGAAGTCGCGGCCCCAGCGCGCGCGGGGGGCCATGCCGCCGCGCATGCCCTCGCGCGGGCCCGTGCAGTTGGCGACGCCCGCGCCGCTGGCGGAAGAAGCGGCCACGCACGGGCGCCCGGCGCCGGGCCCTGGCTGCGCCATGGCGGCAGACGACGAAACGATCAGGCTGGCGAGCCCGATGAGAAGTGGGAAGGTGCGCATGGTGGAGTCCTCGGATGGATCGGTGCCACCACCTTAGGTCCTGCGGACGCAGCACACTTTGCGCGAAATCAGAGCTGGTCCCGCCGACGGGAATCGAACCCATATTTGCCGCTTAGGAGGCGGCCGTTCTATCCATTGAACTACGGCGAGAGAGGCGGCGAATTATGCAGTCCCCATGTCGCGCAGCGACACGGGGACTGCATCATTCCCAACGCCAGGTGCCGATCAGGTCGATGGATCGGTCGAGCCCCGATTGCAGCCGCATCACGAACCGTTGTGCGATGCGGTAGGTGACCTGGAAACTGCCCGCGCTCGTCGCGAGGTTCTGCTCGTAGGCCACGTACACGCGCTTCGACAACTGCTTGCCCACCGACACCACCGTCTCGCGGGTGTCGCCTTCGGCCTGGCGCAGGCCCACGTCGTCGATGCCGAAGGCCTTGGTGATGGCGCCGGGGCCGCCGTCGCCTTCACCGGCCAGCAGGGCGAAGGCGGCGCGTTGCACGAGGGCGGTGTCGGTCTTGCCGAGGCCGTCGCTCGCGCGGCCGAGCATGAGCCACGAGAGTTTCTCGTTGTTGGTCATGTCGGGGCTGGAGAAGAGCTTCACGCGCAGGTTCTGCAGCGGGCCGGTGACCTGCACGCCCACGCGCACGTCGAGGTTGGGGCGCGTGGCCTCGATGTCGAGCCGCATGTCGCTCGGGGCGCCGTTGAAGACGATGTCGCCGCGGTCGATCTCGAGCTTCTGCCCGTAGTTGGCGAAGGTGCCGTCGACGGCGCTCACGCGGCCCACCAGTGCCCACTTGCCGGCCGGGCGCGACACGCGCAGCTCGCCGCGCAGCTTGGTGTCGATGCCCAGGCCGCGCATGCGCAGGTTGTCGCCGAGGTTCACGAGCAGGTCGAGCGAGATGCGGTTGCCGCTGGGCACGTTGGGCGTGGTCGGTGCGGCTTCGCGCGGATCGTTGGCGCGGCCGGTGACGATCACGTCGTCGCCGAGGCCGGGCGAACTCAGGCGGGTGAAGTCGATGAGGCCTTCGTCGACGGTGAAGCGGCCATCGCCCTTCACCGACTCGCCGTCGATGGCGACGTTGGCCTCGCCGCTCGTGACGACCTTCAAGTCGACGCGCCCGAGCAGCTGGAACTTGTCGGCCACGAGCTTCAGCCGCGAGCGCCAGGTGTCGTCGAGCCGTGCGTCGCCCTCGACGCGCACGCTGCCGTTGCCGCCGCGTGCGCTGAACTTGTTGATGCGTGCGGTGTTGCCTTCGAGCGAGATGTCGACTTCGCCATCGGTCACGTTGACGCCTTCGACCATGTTGCGCACGCCGATGCCGGCGCCGACCATCTTGCCGGTGTACTCGGGCGCGTTGAGCCGGCCGCCGAAGCTCGCGCTGACGTTGAGCTTGCCGTCGAGCCGCCAGCCGGCCGGCACCCACGGGCCCCAGGTGCCGAGGTTGGCCACTTGCGCTTCGAGCACACCCTGGATCGGCGCATCGGGCGGCGGCGTGGCCGCCTGCGGCGAGGTGCGGATGACCACCGCGCCGCCGAGCACGCCGAGCTGCTCGCCCGCCAGGCCGGCGGTGAGGTTCCACACGCCGTCTTTCGCGTCGAGGCCGATGCGCAGGTCGGACAGGCCGAGGGCCTGCGTGCCGCTTTCTTCGGTGACGGTGAGGTCGCCCTTGATGCGTTCGAACACGATGTCGGCGCTGAAACTGTCGGTCTGCTTGACGTAGACGTGGCCACCCACCAGCAGGTCGCCGCCCCAGCCGAAGTTGGGGTGCACACGCTTGAGGAGCGGTGCAACCGCCAGCGGTTCGAGTTCGGCCTGCATGTCGAGCTGCTGGCCGACGAGGCCGCGGCCGGCTTCCCAGTCGAGCCGGCTCCACTTGAGCGCGGCGCCGAGGATGTCGGCCCGGCCGGCGCCCACGGTGGCGTGTAGCGGCGGGCCGCCTTGCAGTTCGAGGGTGACGTCGCGTGTGACGAGCAGCGGCGCCGCGCCGGCCTGTGTGGTGCGCAGCTCGAAGCGCTGCAGCAGGCCTTTCCACGACCACGGTGGCGTGGTGTCGCCGGGGGCGCCGGTGTGCCACGGCGCGCCGGTGAGGCTGCCCTGCGCGGCGGCCGTCACGAGGGTGCGCACGGGCGCCCGCTCTCCGGCGGGCACGGTGCTGCGGCCCCCCTGCAGCGTCTCGGCCCACACCGGCGGGGCCACGCGCAGCTCGCTGTTGAAGCTGAACTGGTGGTTGCGCCCGCTGCCGCTGAGCTTGAGGCGGGTGTCGTCGATCTTGCGGTCGGCCCACGCGGCCTGGCCGATGTCGATCTGCACGTCGAGCGGGGCGTCGAGGTTGGTGCTCGCCTGCCAGCGGGCCTGGCCCTGGCCGACCGTCCAGGCGCCGGCCTTCGCGCCGCTGAGCGTCGCCTGCCCCTGGGTGCTGAGCTCGGGCCAGCGGCCACGCACCTGCGCGTCGCCGGTCAGCGAGCCGGCGAGGGTGTCGGCCATCTGGGCGGCCTGGTCGCTCGGCATCAGGGCCCGCAGCAGCGGGGCGAGGCGGGCGAGGGTGGGAGCGCGGGCCTGGAGCGACCAGCGGTCCTGCTGGCCGCGGGCGTCGGTGGCGAGCTGGCCGTCGACTTCGACATGGTTGCCGCCGACGTCGAGCTTGCCCTGGGCCTGCATGGGGTCGCGGCCGGCGTGGCGCCACTGCAGCTGGCCGGAGAGCGGCACGTTGGCCACGCTGCTGTTGTCGAGCGTGACGCGCGCTTCGCCGTGCAGGCCGGCCAGCCGCTCCATCAGGGCGCGCTTGTCGGCGGGGCCGGTCGTGCGCACGCTGTCGGCGATGGTGAGCTGGGTGTCGCCTTGCAGGTTGAAGCGGTGCGTGCCGGTGCGCCAGCCGCCGCGGGGGCCGGCGGGGAACCAGGGCTTGGGGTCGAAATCGACCAGCGCGGCGCGGGCCTTCAGTTGCCATGCGTCGCCGCTGCGCTCGGCGGTGCCTTTGAGCTCGGCACTGGCGCCGTCGGCGCGGGCCCGCAGCTCGCGCAACTCGATGCGCTCTTCGGAGCCGGTGGCGTCGAGCTTGAGCTGCACCGGGCGGGGCGGGTCGACGAGCTGGCCGCTCAAATCGGCCAGCGCCGTGAAGCGCGGCGGTGCCGGCGCGCCGGTGGGCGTGCGCGCAGCGAGTGTCCCCGAGAGCTTCACCGGCCCGCTCAGGGTCATCGCCATCAGGCGGTTGTCGAGCGCGCTCGGCTGCACCTTGGTGAGGGTGGCGTCGACCGCGAAGTCGCGCCCCTTCCAGCTGGCCGTGCCTTGCAGGGTGCCGGCGGCGCGCTGCTCGTCGAAGAGCTTGGCTTCGAAGCGCTGCAGGGCCAGCTCGTCGGCCACGTCGCTGCGCCAGCGGGCGTCGGCCACGAGGCTGCGCACCGGCAGCTGTTGGCGGTCCCAGCGGCCGGGTTGGGTGTTCTCCAGGTTGGCGGCGAGGGCGAGTGTGTGGGCCCCGCCGCTGCTCTCGGGTGTGATGCGCAGCGTGCCGTTGAGCGCGGTGAGCGGCGCCTGCGCGAGCAGGGCCGAGAGGTCGAGGCCCTGGGTCTGCGCTTCGAGCCGCGTGATCGCCCAGCGGGCTTCGGGCTCGACCTGCGCGCTGGCGTCGAGCGACTGGCCCTGTGCACGCATCTTCGCGCGCAGCTCGAACTTCGCGAGCGGCCCGGTCGATTGCGCTTCGGCCTGCCAGTCGGTGCGCAAGGTCTTGGCCCAGGCGGGCAGGGCGGGCTGGCCTTGGGCGCTCTGGGTGGCTTTGAGGGCCACGTCCATCGCCATCGGGCCAAGGGCGTCGATGCGGGCGTGGCCGGTGATGTGCAGCGGGTCGAGGCGGGCGCTCAAATTCTCGAAGCGGTGGGCGCGGCCACGGTCGTGGCCCAGATGGGCCGCACCGCGCACATCGCGCAGGGGGTGGCCGCTGCCGAGGCCCGGCACTTGCAGCTCTCCGGCCTGCACGTCGTCGATCTGAAGCTCGACCGGCAGGTGCAGGCTGCGGGGCAGCTTGAACGGCGTGCTGGCGCCGCTCGACTCGACGGTGACGATCACCCGCTCGGCCACGAGCGAGGCCACGTGGATGCGGGCCCACACGCCTTGTGCGTAGGGGTAGTCGAGGCGCAGCGTGCGCCATGTCGGGCGGTCGACGACGACGCGCGTGTGTCCCACGGTGACCACCACTTGCTGAGCCTTGAAGTCGCCGCGCAGGCTGCCTTCGAGTTGTGTCACCTGCACCTGCACGCCGACGAGTGCCAGCCGCGCCAGCAGCCACTGGCTGCCGCCGGTGGTGCCGGTGGCCCAGTAGAGGCTCGACGCGAGGCCTGCGAGCACCGCGCACAGCGCGAACACCGCGGCCAGGCTCCACCACAGGCGGCGCCGGGCGTTGCGGGGTTTGGCCGCAGGCGGTGGGGTGGGGGTGGCCTCGTTCGTGTCCATCACACCACGCTCAGAACGCGATGCCCACGCTGAAATGCAGACGGCCCTTGCGCACTTCTTCGCCGTAGGCCCAGTCGATGCGCAGCGGCCCGACGGGGCTGCGCCAGCGCACGCCCAGGCCGAAGCCGAGTGCCGGCTCGTAGTCGGACCACTGGTTCACCGCGTTGCCGGCGTCGATGAAGACAGCCCACCACAAGGCCGGGCGGGTCACCGAGAAGGGGCGTGCGATCTCGAAGCTGGCGGTGAGCAGCTGGCGGCCGCTCGTGAGCACGCCGTTGACCACCGGGCCGAGGTCGCGGTAACCGTAGCCGCGCACCGACTCGTCGCCACCGGCGCGGAAGAGCAGGGTGTCGGGGATGCCCACGGCGGCCTTGGCGAACACCTCGGCCACTTCGAGGCGCGTCTGCGTGTACCACGCGCCGGGCAGCGGCCAGTAGAGCGTGTTGCGGGTGTAGACGCGGGCGAAGGGGCCGTCCTGCTGGCTCTCGGACAACGCATACCCCGCGCCGCCCTGGATGACCGTCGTGAGTCCGCGGGTGGGCAGGATGATGTCGTCGACGTCGCGCCAGGTCCAGTGGTAGTTGCCGGACAGCGCGCGGCTCGTGAATTCGCCCAGGCCGTTGGTCACCGTCGCGTTGAGCAGCTCCGCGAAGATGAGCCGCTCGATGCGCTCGGTGTAGAGCGTGCGGCCCACGCGCGTCTTCCAGGAGAAGGTGGTGTCGTTGTCGGTGTCGAGGCGGCTCACGCCACCGGCCAGCAGCTTGCGGTACTGCGCGTCGCCCGGGTCGCTGAGCAGCTCGCCTTCCCAGGTGCGCTGGGTGCGGCCGAGTTCGAACTTGTTGCGCATCTGCACCTGGAAGCCGAAGGGCCGCAGGTGCCGGTGTTCGAGCGTCAGGCGCTCGCGGGTGTTGTCGGAAAAGCCGATGCCGGCCACCGCCTGCTGCAGCGATTGTTCGGTCACGCGCACCATCACCGGCACGGCCTTGGCCTGCGCCTCGTCGGGTTCGATGCTCACCGCCACGCTGTTGAAGAGGTTGAGCTTGAGCAGCCGCTCCTGGTAGTCGTACAGGCGCTTCTCGCTGTAGGGCGTGCCGGGGCCGAAGTCGGCCACGTGGCGGATGCCCTCTTCGTTGTAGCGCTTGAGGCCTTCGATGTGCAGCTCGCCCAGGATGAAGAGCGGGCCGCTCTGCAGCTCGACGGCGAGCGTGGCCTCGTTGGCCTTGGCGTCGACGTGGGCGGTGGTCTCGCCCGCCTTGGCCGCGGCGTAGCCCTCGGCGCGCAGCTGGGCGAGGGTGCCGTTCTTGGCGCTGTTCCAGGCCGACTGGCTGAAGGGTTTGCCTTCCTCGAGCGGCCAACGCTTGCGCAGGCGCTCGATCAATTCGAGAGCGTCCTTGTCGCCGGCGTCGATGCGTGTCTTCAACTCTCCCGTAACGGTCAGCTCCCACGCGCCGATGACCGTGCGCGGGCCGGGGCCGACGTTGAGGGTGATGAGCGGCGTCTCGTCTGGCGGATCGACGCGGGTGACGGCGATGGTCGCGTTGAAGTAGCCCTCGGTCTCGAGCAGGCTGCGCGCCTGCGAGGGCGAGGCGGCGGTCAGGCGCACGAGTTCGGCGTTGGTGATGCCTTCGGCCTGCGGCGCGTTCTGGAAGCGGGCGAGGTCTAGGTAGGTCAGCAGCAGCTGGCGCAGGTTGGGCGGGGCCTGCACTTCGACGCGGTAGGCGACGGTCGTGGGCGCCGAGGCGGCGCTGGCGGCTGCGGCGGGGGGCGAGGCCGGTTGCGCGGCCTGGGCGGCCTGGGCCTGCGGGGTGTTCTCGGGGGGTGGCGTGGCGCCGTCCCGGTTCAGGTTCGCGCAGCCCCAGAGGCCCGCCACGATGAGCAAGCCCAGGCCCAGGCGGGCCACGGAACGAAGGGTCATGTGCGCGGCGTCGACGTGCTCGGGGTCACTTGCTCAAGAGGCGCATGGCCCCTTCGAGCCCCTGCAGGGTGAGCGGGAACATGCGGTTGTTCATCAACTGCTGGATGACCGAGATGCTCTGCCGGTAGCTCCACACACCCTGCGGCTCGGGGTTGATCCACGCGAACTTCGGGAAGGCGTTGGTGAGCCGCTGCAACCACTCGGCGCCAGGCTCCTCGTTGTTGTATTCGACGCTGCCACCCGGCTGCAGGATCTCGTAGGGGCTCATGGTCGCGTCGCCCACGAAGATCAGCTTGTAGTCCTTGTTGTACTTGCGGATCACGTCCCAGGTGGAGAACTTCTCGCTGTAGCGGCGGCGGTTGTTCTTCCACATGAAGTCGTAGACGCAGTTGTGGAAGTAATAGAACTCGAGGTGCTTGAACTCGCTCTTGGTGGCGGAGAAAAGTTCTTCCACGCGGTGGATGTGCTCGTCCATCGTGCCACCCACGTCCATCAGCAGCAGCACCTTCACCTTGTTGTGCCGCTCGGGGATCATCTTGATGTCGAGCATGCCGGCGTTGGCTGCGGTGCTGTGGATGGTGTCGTCCAGATCCAGTTCGAGCTCGTTGCCCTCGCGCGCGAAGCGGCGCAGGCGGCGCAGCGCGACCTTGATGTTGCGCGTGCCGAGCTCGAGCGTGTCGTCGTAGTCCTTGAACTGGCGCTGGTCCCAGACCTTCACCGCGCTCTTGTTGCGGCTCTTGTCCTGCCCGATGCGGATGCCTTGCGGGTTGTAGCCATAGGCGCCGAAGGGCGAGGTGCCGCCGGTGCCGATCATCTTGTTGCCGCCCTCGTGGCGCTCCTTCTGCTCTTCGAAACGCTTCTTGAGCGTTTCCATCAGCTCGTCCCAACCCATCTTCTCGATGGCGGCCTTCTCCTCTGGGCTGAGCTCGAGTTCCAGCTTCTTGCGCAGCCAGTCGAGGGGGATGTCCTGGCTGAAGTCGGCCAGCAGCTCCACGCCCTTGAAGTAGGCGGCGAAGGCGCGGTCGAACTTGTCGTACTGGGCTTCATCCTTCACCAGCGTGGCGCGCGACAAGTGGTAGAACTTGTCGACCGTCGGCCCGGCGTCGTCGTCGATCACGCCGGCCTTGATGGCTTCGAGCAGCGTCAGGTACTCGGGCACCGTGACCTTCAGCTTGGCGGCACGCAGGGTGTAGAAGAAGTCGATCAGCATGGCGGCATTCTCGGGCAATGGGGGCCGAAGGCGGGCGCAAACCCACCTTACCGGTTTGGAACGCCCAATGCTATAAGGATCGCCGCCTGCCGGCTGTCCCCGACGCTTCATGCCCACCTTGTCCGCTACCGAGATCGCCTTTCTGATGGTGGCGTGCCAGCAAGCCGTGCTGGCACTCGGTTGGGCGATTGGCGCCGCCGTCGTGCCGATCGACCGCCGCTCGGCCGTGCAATGGGCGTGTTACGCCCTGTTGACCGGCGCCTCGGTGGTGATCTTCATCGGCGCCAGCCAGACCAAGAGCGAGGAGCTGCGGGCGGTGGCCAACGTCTGCGTGGCAACCGGCATCCTGCTCATGGAGCGGGGCGTGCGCCAGTTCATCGGTCGGCCGGCAAATGGGTGGGTCTACGCGCTGCTGATGGCCGGGGTGGTGCTGCTGTCGTGGCTGGGTCTGACGCCTCGGTACGGGGCCCTGCGGGTGGCCGCCGTGTCGGGACTGCTGGCCGTGCTGTGTGCGCTGACCGCGTGGAACATCTACGTCTACGCGCGCCGCGACCTGGGGCTCTCGCTCGGCCAATGGCTGGCGCTGCCGCTCCTGCTGGGTGCCCTGGTGTTCGCCAACCGCGGTGCGCAGGCCGTGGTGTCGCCCTACACCGTGGCGGCCGAGATGGCGGGGAACAGCTCGCTCGACATCGGCTCGGCGGCGGTCTTCCTCGTCACGGCGCTGGTGTTCCACCTCGCGCTGGTGGCGCTGGTGGGCGTGCGGATGACAGCCGAGCTGCGCAGGCTCTCGCGGCTCGACGGCCTCACCGAGGTCTTCAACCGCCGCGCCATCGAGGAGCAGCTGCACGACGAAGCCCGGCGGGTGGGGCGCAGCCCGCGCCCCTTTTCGGTGCTCATGATCGACGCCGACTACTTCAAGGACATCAACGACCGTTTCGGCCACGCGGCCGGCGACGACGCCCTGCGGCACCTGGCGAAGATCATGAAGGCGCAGATGCGCGACGTGGACCGCATCGGCCGCTTCGGCGGGGAAGAGTTCGTGGTGCTGCTGCCCGGTACCGCGTCGACCGAGGCGCTCAGCGCCGCCGAGCGGCTGCGCGACGCCCTGCTGCGCCGCCCCTGGGCCTGGCAGGGCGAGAGCATGAGCCTCACGGTCAGCATCGGCGTGGCGGCCTGGCGTGGGCCGCAGGACGAAGTGAATGCGCTCCTCAAGCGGGCCGATGCGGCGCTCTACCGCGCCAAGGCGCTGGGGCGCGATCGTTTCGAGCTGGGCTCCTGAGGGCGTTCTCGGCAGGGTTTCCGCGAAATCAATCACGCAAAACCGGCGAGACGCGCATGACAGCGCTGGCGCGTCTTTCGCATCATTCATCCCATCATGGGGATGGGGCTCAACCGACTGTTCACGACGCTGGCGCTGGCCGCGTACGGGTCGGCCTGGGCCACGCCGGATTGCCCGGTCACGCCCTTCGGCGACGCCTCGCCGGTGCAGTTCGAAGCCGGCCTGTCAGGGCGCTGCCAGGCTGAAAGCACCCGCTGGAAGGTGGAAGCCCCTCGGGCGAAGCCCACCGACATCGGCCCGAGCGTGATGAAGGCCGAGTTCACCTCACTCACTGGCGTGCGTGTCTCGTCGCTGCTGGCCGCCTTCCGTCTCGACTGGTCGGGCCTGCGCGGCAGCGAAGCGGCGGGCAACCCCAAGGCCGAGCGGGCTGCGTTCGCCGTGGGCGGGCTGCTGCGCCTGCATGAGCAACTCGCAGTGCAGACGAGCGTGGGCCTCGAGAACACCGGCGTGCAGCGCAGCCGCGCCACAATCAGCAGCGTGTGGCAGCCGAGCAAGCTGGGTGTGCTCTTCGCCGAGTGGGCGGGGTCGGAGCTGGGAACCGAGGCGCACCGCATCGGTGGCCGCTGGTGGATCGTGCCGCGTCGGTTGTCGATCGACCTCGGCGCACGCCGCCTGCCCGATGTGCCGGGCTGGGTCGACCCGCGGGTGGGCCTGTCGCTCAGCCTGCCGCTGTAGCCTTCAGCGTGGCTTGTCCAGCTGGAAGCGCAGGTGCGCTTTCACGGCCGGCCATTCGCTCGCAACGATGCTGTAGACACAGGTGTCGCGCAGCGCGCCATTGGGCGTGCGCTGGTGGCTGCGCAGGATGCCGTCGAGCTTGGCGCCCAGGCGTTCGATCGCACGCCGGCTCTGCTGGTTGAAGAAGTGCGTGCGGAACTCGACGGCGATGCAACCCAGCTGCTCGAAGGCGTGCGTGAGCAGCATCAGCTTGCACTCGGTGTTGAGCGGGCCACGCTGGGCGCTTTTCGCCGTCCAGGTGGAGCCGATCTCGACGCGCTGGTGCACCGCGTCGATGTTCATGTAGGTGGTCATGCCGACCAGGCGGCCAGAGGCGTTGCGCACGGCGAAGGGCAGCATCGAGCCCTTGTCCTGCAGGCCGAGGCGGCGCTCGATCTCGGCGCGCATGCGGCCTGGCTCGGGAATGCTCGTGTACCAGAGCTGCCAGAGTTCGCCGTCTTTCACGGCCTCGATGGCCTCGGCCTCGTGCGCGAGGGTGAGAGGCTCCAGCGTCGCGTGCTGGCCTTTCAGCGTGACGGGCTCAGCGAAGCTCATCGCCTCAGCGGTTGTGGCGCTGCATGAAGACGAGCTTCTCGAAGAGCGACACGTCCTGCTCGTTCTTGAGCAGCGCGCCCACGAGCGGCGGCACCGAGACCTTCTCGTCCTTGCTCTGCAGCACTTCGAGCGGGATGTCTTCGGCCACCAGCAGCTTCAGCCAGTCGAGCAGTTCCGACGTCGATGGCTTCTTCTTCAGGCCGGGCAGGTTGCGCACGTCGTAGAAGTTCTTGAGGGCGGCGGCCAGCAGTTCCTTGCGCAGCTTGGGGAAGTGCACGTCGACAATCCTGCCCATCGTGGCGGCGTCGGGGAACTTGATGTAGTGGAAGAAGCAGCGGCGCAGGAAGGCGTCGGGCAGTTCCTTTTCGTTGTTGGAGGTGATGAACACCAGCGGCCGGTGCTTGGCCTTGATGAGCTCGCGCGTCTCGTAGACGTAGAACTCCATGCGGTCGATCTCGCGCAGCAGGTCGTTCGGGAATTCGATGTCGGCCTTGTCGATCTCGTCGATCAGCAGCACGACCGGCTGGTCGGCGGTGAAGGCCTGCCACAGCACGCCCTTCACGATGTAGTTCTGGATGTCCTTGACCTTCTCGTCACCCAGTTGCGAATCGCGCAGGCGGCTCACCGCGTCGTATTCGTACAGGCCTTGCTGCGCCTTGGTGGTGCTCTTGATGTGCCACTGCAACAACGGCATGTTGAGCGATTGCGCCACCTCTTCTGCCAGCATCGTCTTGCCGGTGCCGGGCTCGCCCTTGATGAGCAGCGGCCGCTTGAGGGTGGCCGCTGCGTTGACCGCCAGCATCAGGTCATCGGTGGCGACGTAGTTCTCGGAACCTTGGAATTTCATGGGGCGCAGCCGGTAGAAGGGGGGTGACGGGCCAGTATATAAGCCGCATTCCGGGCGCCGCTGTCTACCACATGACACCGGCCGCCGGCTTGCGCGGAGGCAGAAGCGCCGTGGCGCCTCCCTATAATCCGCGGTCACCTTGAAGACCCTCAGCCACGCCGAACCATGAAGAAACTGCTTTCCTCGATCGTTGCCCTGGCCGCTTTCACCGCTGCTGGCGCCCAGGCACAAGACGTCAAGGCCAGCCCCGAAGCGGGCCAGAAGAAGGCCGCCATGTGCATCGGCTGCCACAACATCCCGGGTTACCAGGCCAGCTTCCCCGAGATCCACAAGGTGCCGATGATCTCGGGCCAGGGTGCCAAGTACATCGCTTCCGCGCTCAATGCCTACAAGAAGGGCGAGCGCAAGCACCCGACCATGCGCTCCATCGCCGGCAGCCTCACCGACCAGGACATCGCCGACCTGTCGGCCTTCTACGAACAGCAGGGCAAGACCGCCCCGGTCGCCGCCGACACCAAGGCCCTGCCGCAGCCCAGCCCCGAGGTCGCCAAGCTGCTCCAGCAAGGCAACTGCAACAGCTGCCACGGCGCCAACTACAGCACCCCGATCGACGGCACCTACCCGAAGATCGCCGGCCAGCATGCCGACTACCTGCTGGTGGCCCTCAAGGCCTACAAGACGTCCAACAACCCGAACGTGGGCCGTGGCAACGCCATCATGGCCGGCATGGCCGCACCGTTCACCCCGGCGCAGCTGAAGCAGATCGCGCAGTACTTGTCCACGCTGCCGACCGACCTGCACACCGTGCCGCAGTCGCGCTTCCGCTGAACCGGACTTCCGTCACGAAAAACGCCGCTGGTGACAGCGGCGTTTTTCATTTGGGGCGCGTGTTTCGCAACTGCGGTCAAGTTTCGGCGGGGGCCGCCGATAGCAACGGACAGCCGGCTCGCTTGCTGCCCCATGCTGAAGAAAATTCCAATCGAACAGCTCCGCCTTGGCATGCACCTCCACGCGCTGGAAGGCTCGTGGCTGGACCATCCTTTTTGGAAGACGAAGTTCGTGCTGCGCGAGCAGGGCGATCTCGACAAGCTGATCGCCTCGGGCGTGCAGGCCTGCTGGATCGACAGCAGCAAGGGCCGAGACGTCGAGCCGCAGGCGGCGAAGGCAGCGCCCACGCCGACGGCCACGACCGCGGCGCCAACACCCGCCGCCCCGGCCGTGCTGACCCAGGCCACCAGCCTGTCGCACGAAGTGAAGCGCGCGGCGGTGCTGGTCGCGAAGTCCAAGCAGGCGGTGACCGCCCTCTTCAACGACGCCCGGCTTGGCAATGCCGTCGACGCCGAGCGTTGCCTGCCGCTGGTCGACGAGATTGCGAGCTCCGTCTACCGCAATCCGAGCGCGATGATCAGCCTCGCGCGCCTCAAGACGCACGACGACTACTCGTACATGCACTCGGTGGCGGTGTGTGCGCTGATGGTGTCGCTGGCCCGCCAACTCGGCATGGACGACACGGCCACGCGCGATGCAGGCCTCGCCGGCCTGCTGCACGACATGGGCAAGGCGGTGATGCCGACCGATGTGCTCAACAAGCCCGGCAAGCTGACCGACGATGAATTCAAGGTGATGAAGGCTCACCCGCTGCGTGGCTACGAAATGCTGCGCGAAGGCGGCACGGCCACCGAAGGCGCGCTCGACGTCTGCCTGCACCACCACGAGAAGATCGACGGCAGCGGCTACCCGCACGGCCTGCGCGGCGAGCAGATCTCGTTGCTGGCCAAGATGGGCGCGGTGTGCGACGTCTACGACGCCATCACCTCCAACCGCCCCTACAAGAACGGCTGGGACCCGGCCGAATCCATCCGCAAGATGGCCGAATGGCGCGGCGGTCATTTCGACGACGTCGTGTTCCAGGCCTTCGTGCGCAGCCTGGGCATCTACCCGGTGGGCTCGCTGGTGCGCATGCAGTCGGGGCGGCTCGCGGTGGTGTGCGAGCAGAACCCCGAGTCGCTCGTGTCGCCGAAGGTGAAGGTGTTCTTCTCCACGCGTTCGCAGCTGCACATCCCGCCCGAGCTGCTCGACCTGTCCAGCAGCGCCTGCAGTGATCGCATCGCCGCCCGCGAGTCGAACGCGCAGTGGAAATTCACGCACCTCGAAGAGCTCTGGGCCGGCCCCGAGAGCCTCAAGCGGCACGGCGTGACGGCCTGACCCTTCGCCCGCGTCGCGCCGCCAAAGCCTCCTAAACTCGCGGCTTCCTCTGACCGTGGGAGCGCGAATGAAACGCAGCCTGTCGATTCTTGGGTCGATGCTTTGCCTCGTGGTGGCGGCCACGTCCACCTCGGCGCAGACCCTGCGCTGGGCATCGCAGGGCGATGCGCAGACCATGGACCCGTACTCGCAGAACGAGCTGCTCACCAATGCGATGAACGGCCAGGTCTACGAGATGCTGGTCAACCGCGACAAGAAGATGGCGCTCGAGCCGGTGCTGGCCACCGAATGGACGCAGGTGAATCCGCTGCAATGGCGCTTCAAGCTGCGGCCCAACGTCAAGTTCCACGACGGCACGCCCTTCACCGCCGACGACGTGGTGTTCTCGGTGCTGCGCGGGCGCGAGGCCACCTCCGACATCAGCGCCTACGCCAACGCGGTGGGTGTGCCGAAGAAGGTCGACAACCTCACCGTCGAGTTCAACCTGACCACGGTGAACCCGATCTTCCTGCAGCACATCAGCCTCCTGCCCATCATGAGCAAGGTGTGGGCGGAGAAGAACAAGGCTACCAAGCCGATCGACTTCAAGAACAAGGAAGAGGGCTACGCATCGTTCCACACGAACGGCACCGGCCCGTTCATCCTCGTCTCGCGCCAGCCCGACGTGAAGACCGTCTACAAGCGCAACCCCAACTGGTGGGGCAAGTTCGACGGCAACGTGCAGGAGGTCGTCTACACCCCCATCAAGAGCGATGCCACACGCGTGGCCGCGCTCATCTCCGGCGAAATCGACTTCGTGCTCGACCCGGCGCCGCAAGACCTGCCGCGCTTGCGCAACACGGCCGGCGTGAAGGTCGTCGACGGCCCCGAGAACCGCATCGTCTTCATCGGCATGGACCAGCACCGCGACGAGCTGCTCTACAGCAACGTGAAGGGCAAGAACCCGTTCAAGGACGTGCGCGTGCGAAAGGCGCTCTACCAGGCCATCGACATCGAGACCATCAAGACCAAGCTGATGCGCGGCCAGGCGGCGCCCACCGGGGCCATCACCCCGTCGCCGCTCGGCACCTACAACGACCCGGCGCTCGAGAAGCGGCTGCCTTACGACCTGGAAGGCGCGAAGAAGCTGATGGCCGAAGCCGGCTATCCGCAAGGCTTCGAGGTGACGCTCGACTGCCCCAACAACCGCTACATCAACGACGAAGAGATCTGCCAGACGCTGGCCTCGATGTGGGCGCGGCTCAACGTGAAGGTGCGCGTCAACGCGATGCCGCGTGTCACCTATTTCCCCAAGATCCAGAAGCTCGACACCTCGATGTACATGCTGGGCTGGGGCGGCGCGATCACCGACGCCGAGACCACCTTCACGCCGATGCTGCGTGCCCGCGGTGAAGGTGGCGTGGGCTCGTGGAACTTCGGCAATGCGAAAGACGCGAAGCTCGAAGAGCTGGCCGCAGCCTCCAGCAAGGAAGCCGACCCGAAGAAGCGCGAGCAGCTCGTGAAGGCCGCGCTCGCGCGCCACAACGAACTCGTGCTCAACATCCCGCTGCACCGCCAGGTCATCCCCTGGGCGGCTCGGGCCAACGTGGAGGCGGTGCACCGCCCCGACAACTGGCTGGAGTGGCGCTGGGTCACCGTGAAGTGAACTCGCCCGCGCTGACCCGGCGCCGGCATTGCCAGGCGCTGGCGAGCGCCGGTGTGCTGAAGGCGCTGCCTGGCCGGGCCGAAGCGCCCCGCGAGCTGCTGGTGCCCAACGTCACCGGGCTCTACACGGTGAAGGTGGCGCGCATCGAAACCCCGCGCAGCGCGGCCGAGGTCTCGGGCCTGCTGCGCGCCTGGCCCGGCCAGGTGTCGATCGGCGGCGGCCGCTACAGCATGGGCGGCCAAGTCGCCATCGCCGGGGGCCTGCACCTCGACCTGCGCGAGATGAACCGGCTCGTCTGGCTCAAGCCCGAGGTCCTTCGGGCCCGAGTACAGGCCGGCATGCGCTGGCGCGACCTGCAAGACCTGATCGACCCGCTGGGCCTCTCGGCCAAGACCATGCAGAGCTACGCCAACTTCACGGTGGGCGGGGCTGTGTCGGTCAACGCGCACGGTCGCTATGTGGGCAACGGCGGCGTCGGCCATTCGGTGCGGGCCCTGCAGCTGGTGCGGGCCGACGGCGCCGTGGTCGAAACCACCCGGGAGCAGCACCCGGAGCTCTTCCGCGCCGCCATCGGCGGCTATGGGGCGGTGGGGGCGATCACCGAGGTCGAACTCGATCTCGTGCCCAATGTGCGCATCAAGCGCGTCGTGCAGAAGGTGCCGCTCGAGGCGTATCCCGACTTCTTCCAACACGCCGTGGCCGGCGACAAGGCGAGCGTGATGCACAACGCCGACCTGCTGCCCCCGCACTTCGACCTGCCGGTAGCCGTGACCTGGCGCGAGACCGACGAGCCGCTCACCGAAGCCGCGCGCCTGGTGCCGCGTGGCCAGCGATACGCACTCGAGCAGAACGTCGTGTGGGCGCTGACCGAGCTGCCCGGTGGCGCCAAGGTGCGCAAGTCGATCCTGCACCCGCTGCTGACCGCAAGCCCCGCGGTGAGGTGGCGCAATCACGAGGCGAGCCTCGACGTGGCCGAATTGGAGCCGCGCACACGCAGCCTCTCGACCTACGTGCTGCAGGAGTACTTCGTTCCCGTTCGCCATTTCGTGGCCTTCGCACGTGGCATGGCGCAGGTACTCCGGCAGCACGACGTGATGGCCCTCAACATCTCGGTGCGGCACTCGCCGGCCGATGCGCTCTCGCTGCTGCCGTGGGCGCGCGAAGAGGTGTTCTCCTTCGTGCTCTATTACAAGCAGCGCACCCACGCCGCCGCACAAGAGGCCGTGGGCCGCTGGACGCGTGAGCTGATCGACCTCGTGCTCGCCCACGACGGCCGCTACTACCTGCCCTACCAGCTGCATGCGAGCCAGGCGCAGTTCGACCGCGCCTACCCCGAGGCCGCGCAACTGCGCACGCTCAAGCGCCGCGTCGACCCGGCCGGCAAGCTCAGCAATGCGATGTGGGCCCGCTATCTCTAGGCCACCATGACCATGGGTCTCGACCTCATCACCGACCCCGGCTTCTACCTGGTCGCGATACCGGCGGTGCTGCTCACCGGCCTGGCCAAGAGCGGCTTCCTGAGCGGCTTCGGCGCGCTGGCGGTGCCGCTCATGGCGCTCTCCGTGCCGGTGCCGCAGGCGGCGGCCATCATGCTGCCGTTGCTGCTGGTGATGGACGCGACCGGCCTGCAGCAGCTGTGGCGCCAGCAAGACCGTGCGCTGCTGCGGCTGCTGGTGCCCGCAGGGCTGATCGGCATCGCCGTGGGCACGGCGCTCTTCGGCGTGCTCTCGGGCAAGACGGTGTCGGCGGTGGTGGGCGCGCTGACGCTGCTCTTCCTCGCGCAGCGGCTCTTCTTCCCGCCCCAGGCCGAAGCGGCCGTGCCGTCGAAGCCTTTGGGTTTCGTGCTCGGCATCGCCTCGGGCTTCACGAGCTTCGTCTCCCACGCGGGTGGCCCGCCCATCAGCGCCTACGTGCTGCCGCTGCGGCTGGCGCCGATCACCATGGCGGCCACGGTGGCCGTCTTCTTCGGGGTGGTGAACCTGACGAAGTGCGTGCCGTATGCCTGGCTGGGCCTCTTCGACATGCGCAACCTCGCCACCTCGCTGGTGCTGATGCCGCTCGCGCCCCTCGGCGTCTGGCTGGGCGTCGGGCTCACCCGGCGCATCGACCCGGCGTGGTTCTACCGGCTGGCCTACACGGGGATGTTCCTGGCCGGCGCGAAGCTCCTGTACGACGGCTTGCGCTGAGCGAGCCGATCAGCGAGTAGCCCGCCGGCGCACGCAGTCGATGTAGGCGTGCCCGTCGGGCGGCAGCCCGCTGCGCTGCGACTCCCACATCATCTTGCCCAGGCACTCCATCACCTCGTGCTGCGCGTCGTGCGCCGAGCCCAGCCTGGCGGCGAGCAGCTCGTAGGCCTGCTTGATGCCGTGTGGCTGGTCGATGCTCACCTGCTCGCTGATCGACAGGTGCATCGACAGGTGCAGGAAGGGGTTGGTGCGGCCGCTCTCCACCGCGTAGTTGCGGGCCACCGCTTCTTCCACGTCGTCGAGTTCGGCGTGGTATTCAGGATGCCGGTCGATCCAATCGGCGGCCACCGTTTCCATCGGGGTCAGGGGGAGCTGCTCGCGCCGCTTGCGAAAGGCTTCGCAGAAGAAGCGGCGCACGTCATGTTGAGAGGGCGCAAACATGCCTCGGATTGTCACGCGTCACCCGGAGTCGAGTGTTCGCACGACCGTGCACTTTCAGGGAGAATGCCGGGTTTTGTTGTCCCCGCCTTCCCTCAAAACACAAGGAGCTCCCATGCCCACCCGCCAATTCCTCATGACCGCCGAAAACATCATGGGCGCCGGCTGCCTGCCCGATGCAATGAGCCTCGTGCAGTCGCGCGGCTACCAGCACGCGCTGATCGTGACCGACGCGCCGCTCACCGCGCTCGGCGTCACCGAGAAGGTGGCCTCGCTGCTGCGCGAGCGCGGCGTGGCAGTGACCGTGTTCGACGGCGTGCAGCCCAACCCGACGGTGTCGAACGTGAACGCCGGCCTCGCCGCGCAGAAGCAGGCCGGCGCCGACTGCATCATCTCGCTCGGCGGCGGCTCGCCGCACGACTGCGCGAAGGTGATCGCGGTGCTCGCCACCAACGGAGGCGAGGTGATGGACTACCGCGGGGCCGACAAGGTCAAGAAGGCGCCGCTCGCGCTCATCGCGATCAACACCACCGCCGGCACCGCCAGCGAGATCACGCGCTTCGCGGTGATCACCGAAGAGACCAAGCACCTCAAGATGAACATCGTCGACCGGCAGCTCGCCCCGCTGATCTCGGTCAACGACCCCGAGCTGATGCGCGGCATGCCGCCCTCGCTCACCGCCGCCACCGGCATGGACGCGCTGACGCACGCCGTCGAGGCCTATGTGTCGAAGCTCGCCACGCCGGTGACCGACGCCTGCGCGCTGCACGCCATCAAGCTGATCGGCCAGTACCTGCCGCGCGCCGTGTCCAATGGCAAGGAAGACATCGAAGCGCGCGAGAACATGACCGCCGCGCAGTTCCTCGCCGGCATGGCGTTCAACAACGCCTTCCTCGGCTACGTGCATGCGATGGCGCACCAGCTGGGCGGCCAGTACAACCTGCCGCACGGCGTGTGCAACGCGCTGCTGCTGCCGCACGTCGAGGCGGCCAACGTGAGCGCCTGTGCGCCGCGCCTGGCCGACGTGGCCCGTGCGCTGGGGGTCAACACCATCGACATGAGCGTCGAGGCCGCAGCCCACGCGGCCGTGAAGGCAATGCACGACCTGGCGCGTGCGGTTGGCATTCCGGCCAAGCTGTCGGAGCTGGGCGTGAAGCGCGAAGACTTCCCGCTGATGGCCGTCAATGCGATGAAGGACGGCTCGGGTGCGACCAACCCGCGCAAGCTCACCCAGCCCGAGATCGAAGCGATCTTCGAAGCGGCGTATTGAGCTTCAGGGGCGCAGCGGGCGCGAGCTCCGCTGCGCAAAGTAGAACCACTCGTTGCCCGGGAGGGCCGCGGGGTTCGGAAACACGATGAACCCATCGGCCGGCGCGCGCAATTCCGTGCCGTCGGCCCGCGAGCCGATCAGCTCACCCGCGCGCAGCGGGTCGTAGCTGGCCCAGGCCTTCGCGAAACGGTCTCCGGGGTCGTGCAGGTCGGTCACCTCGGCCAAGCGCAGGAACTCGATGTCGGTGCGCGCGGGAGGTGGGGCTTCGTCCACCAGGCCCAGCTGCGCCAGCGTCGCACGGATCGCGCGGTAGCCCACCTCGGGCGCCTTCGGGTCCTGGTGCTGGCCGCATTCGAGCGTGATCGCGTAGCCGCCCTGCGTGCGCATGTATTCGGTGGTGCCCACGCCGTAGCTCGGGTCGGTGCTGAGCATCTGCGCACGCTGGCTGGGGGCGCTGCGCTGCAGGCGGTTCTTGACGCCCGCGGCGTAGGTGTCGAGCCAGCCTTCGACGATGCGGCGCGGGCCGAGGCGCAGCGCGAGCGCTTCTTCTTCGGCAGCGTGCGAGAACGGCTCGAGCGGCCCGTTGTTGTCGGCCGGGCCAATCATTGCGAAAGGCTCGCCACTGGTGTGGAAGGAGTGCAGGTCCAGCAGCACCTCGTGCTCGGCGAGCAGGGGGCACAGCGCGTTGGCGATGCGGTCCTCGTAGTCCTGCGGCTGGGCGTTGGGCCGCAGGTTGCGGTTGAGGTTGCGGTCACCGGCACGCTGGCCTTTCGAGTAGGCGAGCGGGTTGGTCACCGGCACGAAGGTCACGCTGCCGCGCACGATCTTGAGTGCGCCGCTGTCGAGCTCGGGCAGGATGCGCTCGATGGCGCGGGTGCCGCAGGTCTCGTTGCCGTGCACGGCGCCGAGCACGATCAGGCGCTTGCCGGGTTGCAGCGCGCGGAAGCTGTGGGTGCGCAGGGTGTTCTGGTTCATGGGGTGATTCCTTCGCCGGGCGTCGTCGACGCGTCCGGGTTCCAGCTGCCGGTGCGCTTGCGCGTCTGCGCCTCTTCGCGCTCCTTGGCCCAGAGTTGCTCCAATTGTTGGCGCCCCTGTTTGGCCACGGCGATGAGCTGGTCTTCGTTTTCCTGGTGCAGGCGCATCTCTTCGAGCAGCTCGATGCTGTGCTTGCGGAAGCGCAGCGCGAGGTTGCGCGCCTGGTGCGGCTGCCAGCCCAGCAGCTCCAGCACGCTGCGCCCGCTCATCAGCGCCGAATCGAGCGTCTCGCGTTCGATCAGCGTGACGCCGCGCTCACGCAGGCCGTAGTAGTGCGTCACGTTGCGGGCGCGGGCCACGATGTGCAGATGCGGGAAGTGCTCGCGGGCCATGTCGGCAACCTTGAGGCTTTGCTCCACGTCGTCGATGGCGATCACCAGCACATGCGCCTTGTCGGCCCCGGCAGTGCGCATCAGGTCGAGCCGGGTCGCGTCGCCATAGAAGGCGGGCCAGCCGAAGCGGCGCACGCCTTCGACCTGCTCGGCGTCGTGGTCGAGCACCGTGGCGGCGATGCCGTTGGCGAAGATGAGGCGGCCCACGATCTGGCCGTAGCGGCCGAAGCCCGCGATGATCACTGGCGCGTGCTGAGGCTCGTGGATCTCTTCCATCTGCAGCTGCTTGTGCTGCGCAAGCAGCGGGATCCACCACTTGTCGGCGGCCACCAGCAAGAGCGGCGTGAGCAGCATCGAGATCGCCACCGCGGCCACGAGCAGCGAGGAGGTGGGCGCGTCGATCACACCGGCCTGCGCGGCGGTCTGGAACACCACGAAGCCGAACTCGCCGCCTTGCGCCAGCAGGATGATGAACACCGGCCGCTCCGGCTTGGGCAGTGGCATCGCGCGGCCCATGCCCCACAGCACGGCGGCCTTGAGCGCGAGGAATGCGAGCACCATGCCGGCGATAAGGAACGGCTGCTTCATCACCACCATGAAGTCGATGCTCATGCCGACGGCAATGAAGAAGAGGCCGAGCAAGAGGCCCTTGAAGGGCTCGATGTCGGTTTCCAGCTCGCGGCGGTATTCGCTCTCGGCGAGCAGCACACCGGCCAGGAAGGCGCCGAGCGCCATCGACAGGCCGACCGCCTGCATCAGCGCCGCGGTGGCCACCACCAGCAGCAGCGAGGCGGCGGTGAAGATTTCGGGTGTGTCGCTGCGGGCGATCCAGCGCAGTGCGGGGCGCAGCAGCAGGCGGCCGCCGAGCACGATGGTGGCGATCACGCCCACCGCCTTGAGCGCGCCGAGCCAGGCGTTGCCGTCGGATTGGCCCGTGCTCGCCGCCAGCAGTGGCACCAGCGCGAGGATGGGAATGGCCGCGATGTCCTGCAGTAGCGCCACGCTCAGGAGGCTCTGCCCGCCGGTGGTGGCCATCAGGTTGCGCTCGGCCAGCACACCCAGGCCGATGGCGGTCGACGACATGGCGAGGCCGAGCGCCGCCACCAGCGCGATCTGCCACGTGACGCCGGCGGCCACGCCCACCGCGAGCAGCAGCACGGTGGAACCGAAGAGCTGCACGCTGCCCCAGCCGAAGATCGGCTTGCGCAAGGACCACAGCCGGCGCGGCTCCAGCTCCAGGCCGACGAGGAACAGCATCAGCACCACGCCGAACTCGGCGAAGTGCAGCATGTCCTGCGGGTCTGTCACCAGGCGCAGTCCCCAGGGCCCGATCGCGATGCCGGCTGCGAGGTAGCCGATGATGGACCCGAGCCCGAGTTTCTTTGCCAGTGGCACCGCGAGTACCGCGGCCGCGAGGTAGATCAGGCTGCCGGTGAGCCAACCGCCGTGTTCCATCAGACGCGCTCCAGAGGCAGGGGTGCGACGGCCGCGGGGCGCGCCGAGGGCGGCACCTCGCAGGCGAGGCATTGCTCCAGCCCTTCGAGTTCGGGCCAATTGGGGTAGCTCGCGAGGCGGTCGACGAGCATGTCGGCCTGGTGGTCCAGCTCGCGGGGGCTGGTGCGGTGGGCGCCGTGCAGCACCATCGGCGGCAGGAAGCGCATGCCGCACAGCGAGGCGGTCTGTTCGTAGGGCGGCAGGAAGGCGTCGAAGTGGTAGCGGTTGTAGCCGGTGGGGTGGTAAGAGTCTTCAGGCCCGCCGGTGCTCGTGACGAGCCAGAGGTCCTTGCCCTGCAGGGCGGTGCCGCCCGGCCCGTAGGCCCAGCCATAGGCGAAGACCTCGTCGACCCACAGCTTCATCAGCGGGGGCATGTGGTACCAGTGGATCGGGTGCAGCCACACCACGAGCGGCGCCACGGCGAGCGCGGCCTGCTCGGCGGCGACGTCGATCAGGTAGTCGGGGTAGAGCGCATAGAGGTCGCGCACCTGGGCACGCGGCGCCGCGCCGGCGGCCTCGTGCAGGCGCCGGTTCACGCGCGACAGCTCCATTTGCGGGTGGGCGCTGATCACGAGGATGTCTGTCGCATCGGCCATGAAATGATGGGTAAGTCTTGAGGTGGGTGCTGAAAAGTGCCCGTTAACATAACCGCAAACAGCGTCTGCGGTGCGGGGCTGCAGGTTCCGCGCCACCCTCCAGAGCACACCAAGGGGAATTGCATGCCGGTGATCGTGGTCGCCAATCCGAAAGGTGGCGTGGGCAAGAGCACCTTGTCCACCAACATCGCGGGGCTGCTGGCCCATCAGGGGCATGCGGTGATGCTGGGCGACGTGGACCGGCAGCAGTCGGCCCGCACCTGGCTCAAGCTCCGGCCCGAGGGTTTGCCCCAGATCGCGGGCTGGGATGTAGCCCAAGACGAGATCGTGCGCCCGCCCAAGGGCACGACGCACGTGGTGCTCGACACCCCCGCAGGCCTGCATGGGAAAAGGCTGGAGCAGGTGCTGAAGATCGCCGACAAGATCGTCGTGCCGCTGCAGCCCAGCATCTTCGACATCCACGCCACGCACGACTTCATCCGCGAGTTGTTGAAGAGCCGCCGCAGCGACAAGGTCGAGGTCGGCGTGATCGGCATGCGCATCCGCGAGGGCACGATCTCGGCCGACCAGCTGCGCAGCTTCCTTGGCACCTTGGAGACGCCTGTCGTCGCCTTCCTGCGCGACACTCAAAATTACGTTCACCTCGCCGCACGTGGCCTCACGTTGTGGGATGTGGCGCCCAGCCGGGTCGAGCGCGACCTGGAGCAATGGCAACCCCTCATCACCTGGATCAATGCATGAGAACGTTCGAGAAGATCTCTGACCTGCAACCCCTCGTCGGCCAGGAGCTGGGCGTGAGCGAGTGGATGACGATCACGCAGGAGCAGATCAACAAGTTCGCCGAAGCGACCGGCGACCACCAGTGGATCCACCTCGATGTCGAACGCGCCAAGAGCGGCCCCTTCGGCACGACCATCGCGCACGGCTTCCTCACGTTGAGCCTGCTGCCCGAGATGACGGCCAAGGCCTTCCGCGTCAACGAGACGCGCATGGGCGTCAACTACGGGCTGAACAAGGTCCGCTTTCCGTCGCCCGTGCCGGCCGGCAGCAAGGTGCGCGGCCGCTTCAAGCTCATCGAATACATCCCGCTCGATGGCGGGGCACAGATGACGGTTGAATGCACGATGGAGCGCGAAGGCTCCGACAAGCCGGTCTGCGTGGCCGAATCGCTGGCCCGGCGCTATGCGTGAACTTTTGGCCTGAAGCGGTCATCCCGCCCAGGCCGGGGCCCGTGTTTTCCCCATTCGGAGGGTGTGGGCGCCCCCCACCGCTCGCATACGATGCCGGCTGCTTAAAACTCCCGGGGGGGAACCATGAAGGTGCTGCTGGTCGATGACCACCCGCTGATCCTGTCGGCGCTGCAAACGGTCATCAAGGGCCTGGGCGACCACGTCAACGTGGTCGGTGCCGGCAGCGGCCGCGCGGCGCGCGAAGCGCTGCAGCGAGACGACGATTTCGACCTCGTGCTGCTCGACCTGCAGCTGGGCGACGAAAACGGCTTCGACCTCCTCACCGAGTTCCGCTCCGGCTACCCGGCCCTGCCGGTGGTGGTGGTGTCGGCCTCCGACCGCGTGAGCGACGTGATCCGCTCCATCGACCTCGGCGCTATGGGCTTCGTGCCCAAGCGCGCCACCAACGAGACCCTTTTCGAGGCACTGCATGTGGTGATGTCGGGCGGCATCTACGTGCCGACGATGAGCATGTCGAGTGAGTCGGCCGTCACCGGCCGGCGCAGCACCGACGCCGCACCCACCGCGCCCGGCCCGCTGCACGTGGTCAACAAGGAGGCGAGCGACGGCAGCTTCCAGAAGCAACCGAGCCTGGCCTCTCTCGGGCTCACGCCGCGACAGACCGACGTGCTGGCCCTGCTGCTCAAGGGCCACCCCAACAAGCTGATCGCGCGCGAGCTTGGCCTCTCGGTCGAGACGGTGAAAGACCACGTCGCCGCAGTGCTGCGCGCGCTCAACGTGAGCTCTCGCACCCAGGCCGTGCTGGCGGTGAGCCAGATGATCCAGCAGCACGGCGACTTCTCCGTGCTGCGCAACGGCCAGACCACCTGAGACGGCCGGGCGCCACACGCATGCCAGTCGCCCCCAGCCCGGAAAAGTCGGCGCCGATGGGCGAGGTGCAGGCCGGCGGCACGGGGTTCGACCCCGCCACCCGCACGATGCTCGACAACCAGGCCTCGGCCGAGCGCGTGAGCGACCTCTACGCCTACCTGCCCATCACCACCGTGGCGATGGTGGTGGGGGTGATCGTCACCGTCGCGCAGTACTGGTCGCTCGTGCCGAGGGCGGGCATGGTGGCCTGGCTCATCGGGCTGGGGGCCCTGGGCGCCGCGCGTTCGTACATGTACCGCGGCTTCAAGAAGCGCCGCAGCAATGAACGCGAAGCACTGCTGCGCTGGTACCAGGCCTGGCGTGCCACCACGCTCGTGGCGGGCTGCCTGTGGGGCACGGCCGCCTGGTTCTTCTACCCCTATGGCGGCGCGGCCGAGCAGCTGACGCTCATCCTCACCATCTACAGCTACTGCATGGCGGGCATGCAGATCCTCTCGCCGCAGCACAACACCTTCTTCGAGTTCTGCGCCTTGTGCCTCACCCCGCTGGTGGTGCGGGTGGCGCTGCCCGGCGACACGCCCAACCTCATGCTGGCTGCCTACCTGGTCGTGATCTTCGGCATCACGATCATGCTGGCGCGCCTCTACCGCAAGAACAACGAAAACCTGGTGCAGATCAAGGTGCGCCTCGACCAGCTCACCGTCCAGCTGCGCGCCGAAAAAGCCGCAGCCGAGGCCGCGCGGCAGGAGGCTGAGGTGGCCAACCGCGCGAAGACCCAGTTCTTCGCCGCCGCGAGCCACGACCTGCGCCAGCCGCTGCATGCGATGGGCCTCTTCGCCGAAGCCTTGCGCCAGCGCAGCCACGACGAAGAAGTGACTCAGCTCGTGGCCAGCATCAACGGCTCGGTCGACGCGCTCGAAGGGCTCTTTTCCGAACTGCTCGACATCACCCGCATCGACACCGGCGGCGTCGACGTCACGCCCGAGCATTTCAACGTGGGCGACATCTTCCGCAAGCTGCGCCTGCACTTCGAGCCGGTGGCCTTCGAGAAGGGCCTGGCGCTGCGCTTCCGTGGGGCGCAGCACAACCTGCATGCCGACCCGGTGCTCGTCGAGCGCATCCTGCGCAACCTCGTCTCGAACGCGATCCGCTACACCAACGACGGCACGGTGCTCGTGAGCTGCCGCCGCCGCAACGGCCAGTTGCTGCTGCAGGTGTGGGACACCGGCGTGGGCATCCGCGAGCGCGAGCAGGAGCACATCTTCGAAGAGTTCTACCAGGTGCCCTACAGCGAATCGCTCACCCCGCAGCAGCGCAAAGGCCTGGGCCTGGGGCTTGCGATCGTGAAGCGCCTGGCGGGGCTCATGCAGTCGCCACTGACGCTGCGCTCGGTGCCCGGGCGTGGGTCGGTTTTTTCGTTCACGCTGCCGACGGGCAAGGCGCCGCGTGCGCGTGAGCCGAGCGGCGTGCGCAGCAAGCTGCCCATCGGCCTCACGCTCGACCACCGCTTCATCGTGGTGGTGGAAGACGAGCCGGCGGTGCGCGGTGGGCTGGAAGTCCTGCTGCGCGGCTGGGGCGCCCGCGTGGCGTCGTTCGAGACGGCCCAGGAAAGCCGCGCCTGGGCGCTCAACGCCGACCCCATCGGCGAGCGCCCCGATCTGCTGATCGTCGACTACCGCCTGGAGCAGGGCCACACCGGCATCGAGGTGATCCAGGCGCTGCGGGCGCGATTCGGCCAGGCCATGCCGGCCATCATGGTCACCGGCTCGACCATGACCCAGCACGACGGCGAAGCGGCCGAGCACGACTTCCACTTGCTCATCAAGCCGGTGGTGCCCAACAAGCTGCGGGCCATGATCGGCTTCAAGCTGGGCGTGCGCGCGGGCGGCTGATTGGTGGGGCCGCCTCGGCGGTTCCAAGGCGCTATATTAGTGGGTATATAGCGACTCTGTTGCGGGGCTTCTCCCATGACACGCCCATCCGCCCCACCACGCCTCACCGGCCAGCTCGACATCCGCACCGACGCGGGCGCCTACCTTGGCGACACGCGCGTGCGCCTGCTCGAAGCCATCGGCGAACATGGCTCCATCACACAGGCGGCCAAGCAGGTGCCGCTGTCGTACAAGGCCGCGTGGGACGCGGTCGACGCGATGAACAACCTCGCCGAGCAGCCCCTGGTCGAGCGCAGCACCGGGGGCAAGGCGGGCGGTGGCACCCGCCTCACCGAACACGGGCGGCGCGTGGTCGCGCTCTACCGGGCGATGCAGGCCGAGTCGCAACGCGGGCTGGACCGGGCGGCGGCGCTGCTCGCGCACATGCCCGAAGGCGACGCCGCCAGCTTCGAACGCCTGCTGCGCCGCCTGGCCTTGCGCAGCAGTGCCCGCAACCAGTTCGCCGGCAGCGTGAGTGCGCTGCGCGTTGGGCCGGTGGACGTGGAGGTGGTGATCCGCCTCGACGAGCGCCTGTCGCTCGCTGCGGTCGTGACACAGGAGTCTGCGGGGTTGCTGGGCCTGGCTGTCGGAAGCGAGGTGGTGGCGATGGTCAAGGCCTCGTCGGTGATGCTGGTGGCCGACGACACCTTGCGCATCAGCGCCCGCAATCGTTTCTGGGGCACGGTCTCGCGCATCGTCGACGGGCCGGTGAACGCCGAGGTGACGCTCGATCTCGGCCACGGCCGCAGCGCCGTGGCGGTGGTCACGGCCGAGTCGGTGCGCACGATGGGCTTGGCCGAGGGCGTGCGCGCCGGGGCGGTGTTCAAGGTGTCGAGCGTGATCCTGGCGGTGATCGATTGAAAGGGCGCGGCGGATGAAGAAGATGACCTGGCGTCTCGCGATGCTCTTGGCGTGTGTGTTGCCAACGGTGGCGAATGCTGGCGAGGTGTCGGTCGCCGTGGCCGCCAACTTTTCCGGCCCGATGGCGAAGCTCGCCGAAGGGTTCCGCGCCAGCAGCGGCCACACGCTCAAGCTCACGAGCGGTGCCACAGGCAGGTTCTACAGCCAGATCCTGGCAGGCGCGCCCTTCGATGTGCTGCTCGCGGCCGACGATGACACGCCGCGCCGGCTGGTGAACGAGGGCCACGCCGTGGCGGGCACGCAGTTCACCTATGCCGTTGGGCAGCTGGTGCTGTGGAGCGCGCTGCCCGGTGTGGTGGATGAGCAGGGCGCGGTGTTGAAGACGGCGCGCTACAAGCACCTGGCCATCGCCAACCCCAAGCTCGCACCGTATGGCAGGGCGGCCCAGGAAACCTTGGCTGCGCAGGGGGCGGGTGAGGCTGTCGCCGGCCGCATCGTCACCGCCGAAAGCATTGCGCAAGCCTTTCAGTTCGTCGTAAGCGGCAATGCCGAGATCGGCTTCGTGGCGCTGTCGCAGGTGAAGGTGCCGGGCAAGCCGGTGCAGGGCTCGTACTGGCTGGTACCGCCGTCCTTGCACGGCGAGATCCGGCAGGACGCCGTGCTGCTCAAGCGCGCCAAGGGCAGCGCTGCGGCGCAGGCCCTGCTCGCCTATCTGCGCAGCGCCGACGCCAAGGCGCTGATCCAGGGCTACGGCTACCGATGACCGCCGCCGACTGGAGCGCGATCCGGCTGACGGCCGAGCTGGCGGCCGTCACGACCGTGCTGCTGCTGGTGCTGGGCACGCCCGTGGCGTGGTGGCTGGCACGCACACGCTCGCGCAGCAAGCCGGTGTGGGCCGCGCTGGTGGCGATGCCGCTGGTGCTGCCGCCCTCGGTGCTGGGCTTCTATCTGCTGCTGCTGATGGGCCCGCAGGGGCCGGTGGGGCAGCTCACGCAGGCGCTGGGAATCGGCCGGCTTCCCTTCACCTTCGCCGGGCTGGTGGTGGCCTCGGTGCTGTACTCGATGCCCTTCGTCGTGCAGCCGCTGCAACAGGCCTTCGAAGCCGTGCCCGAGCGTGCGCTCGAGGCAGCCGCCACGCTGCGCGCCGGGCCGTGGGATCGTTTCTTCACCGTGGCGCTGCCGCTGGCGAGGCCCGGCTTCATCACTGCCAGCGTGCTCGGTTTTGCGCACACGGTCGGTGAGTTTGGCGTGGTGCTGATGATGGGCGGCAACATCCCTGGCCAGACGCGGGTGATGTCGGTCGCCATCTACGACCATGTGGAAGCGGCCGAATACGCCGACGCCCACCGACTGGCCGCCGCGATGGTGGCCTTCGCGCTCACGGTGCTGGTGACGCTCTATTGGGTGAAGCGGCCGCGCGGCGCAGATGCGGGAGCGGCACGGTGATCGACCTCGCGCTCCGCCTCGCCCGCGGCGAGTTTTCGCTCGACGTGGCGCTGCAACTGCCGTCGCGCGGCGTGAGTGCCGTGTTCGGCCCCTCCGGCTGCGGCAAGACGACGCTGCTGCGCGCCCTGGCCGGGCTGGAACGCGCCGACGGCCATGTGATCGTGGGCGACGAGTACTGGCAGGACGATCGCCGAGGCCTCTTCGTGCCCACGCACCGTCGCCCGATTGGCTATGTGATCCAGGAGGCGGCGCTCTTCCCTCACCTCAGCGTGCAGGGCAATCTCGACTACGGCCTGCGCCGCAGCGGCCAGGCCGGCTCACGCGAGGCGCTTGCGCAGGCTGTCGACCTGCTGGGCATTGGTGCCCTCATGGCGCGTGGCACCGCCACCCTGTCAGGCGGCGAGCGCCAGCGTGTCGCGATTGCGCGCGCACTGGCCACCCAGCCGCGCCTGCTGCTGATGGACGAGCCGCTGGCCGCGCTCGACGCCGAGCGCAAGGCCGACATCCTCCCGTACCTGGAGCGCCTGCACACAACGCTCGCCATGCCCATCGTCTACGTAACCCACGCGATGGACGAAGTGGCCCGCCTCGCCGACCACCTCGTGCTGCTGCGCGAGGGGCGGGCGCTGGCAGCCGGGCCGACGCACGAGCTGCTGTCGCGTGCCGACCTGCCCCTGGCTCGGCGCGACGATGCGGGCGTGGTGATCGAGGCGCGTGTGGAGGAGCACGACGACCGCTACCGGATGATGCGCATCGGCGCGGCGGGGGCTTCACTGTGGGTCGGCGGCTCGCACGCGGCGTTGGGTGAAACCGTGCGCGCTGCCGTGCTCGCGCGAGACGTGAGCGTGACGCGCGAACCGGCGCAGCAGACCAGCATCCTCAACGTGCTGCCGGTCACGCTGGAGTCCTTGCATGCCGATGGTGGAACCGTGATGCTGCGGCTGCGCGTGACCGCGACGTCCTCGTCCGCGTCAACCTCCGAGGCGCCGGTCTACTTGCTGGCGCGCATCACGCACAAGAGCTGCGACGCGCTGGCGCTGAAAGCTGGCGACGCGCTGTGGGCGCAGGTGAAGGGTGTGGCGCTGATGTCAGCTGGCGGCTGAACCTCAGAACTCGAGGTTGTCGATCAGGCGGGTGGTGCCGAGCTTGGCCGCGCCCAGCACGACAAGGGGAGCCTTTGCATCGGCGGCGGTCGGCGGCTGCAGGTCGTGGCGCCGACGCACGGTGAGGTAGTCGGGCGCCCAGCCGCGTGCCGCGAGTTGGCGGCTGGCTTCAGCCTCCAGCGACGCGAGCGCACCCGGGTTCGCGCGGTAGCCCGCGGCCAGTTGCTTAAGCGTCTGCGACAGCGCCAGTGCTTCGCTCAGCTCCGCGGCGCTCAGGTAGCCGTTGCGCGACGAGAGCGCGAGGCCCTGGTCGGAGCGGCGCGTCTCGCCGCCGTCGATGACGATGGGCAGCGCGAACTGGTCCACCATGCGGCGGATCACCATCAGCTGCTGGTAGTCCTTCTTGCCGAAGACGGCCACCTTTGGCTGCACGATGGTGAAGAGCTTCATCACGACCGTGGCCACGCCGACGAAGAAGCCGGGGCGGAAGTGGCCTTCGAGGATGTCGGCAAGCGCCGGGTCGGGGTGCACCTTGAAGGTCTGTGGCTGCGGGTACATCTCGCGCTCGTCGGGCGCGAAGACGAAGTCGCAGCCGGCACCCTGCAGCAGCTCGGCGTCGCGCTGCAGCGTGCGCGGGTAGCGGTCGAAGTCTTCGTGCGGTGCAAACTGAAGCCGGTTGACGAAGATGCTCGCCACCACCGGCAGGCCATGGCCCTTGGCCTGGCGCACGAGCGCGAGGTGGCCGTCGTGCAGGTTGCCCATGGTGGGCACGAAGGCACAGGCTTGCGGGCCCGGCAGCGCGGCGCGCAGGTCGGCGATGGTGTGGAGAACCTTCATCTGGTGTCCGTTCAGTACCCGTGCACGGCGTCGTCGGGGAATGTGCGCGACTTCACCGCCGCCACGTAGGCTTCGATGGCCGCCTTGATGCTGGGCGCGCCGTCCATGAAGTTGCGCACGAAGCGGGGCAGCTTGCCCTGGGTGACGTTGAGCATGTCGTGCAGCACCAGCACCTGACCCGAGCACGCGTTGCTGGCGCCGATGCCGATGGTGGCCATCGCCACGCTTTGCGTGATCTCTTTGGCGAGGGCGGCCGGCACGAGTTCGAGCACGCACATCGCGGCACCCGCGTCCGACAGCTCCTTCGCATGCTGCTTGAGCGTGGCCGCGCCATCGGCGCTCTTGCCCTGGATGCGGTAGCCGCCGATTGCATGCACCGACTGTGGCGTGAGACCCAGGTGCGCACACACCGGCACGCCGCGCTCGACGAGGAAGCGCACCGTCTCGGTCGTCCAGCCGCCGCCTTCGAGCTTGACCATCTGCGCGCCGGCCTGCATCAGCACGGTCGCGCTGCGCATGGCCTGCTCTTTCGACTCTTGATAGCTGCCGAAGGGCATGTCGCCCAGCACGAAGGCGTTGCGGTTGCCCGCCTGCACGCTGCGGATGTGGTACGCGGTCTCTTCGAGCGTGACCGGCAGCGTGCTGCTGCGGCCTTGCAGGACCATGCCGAGCGAGTCGCCGATCAGGAGGGTGTCGACACCCGCGGCGTCGAGCAACTTGGCAAAGCTCGCGTCGTAGCAGGTGAGCATGGTGATGGGCTCACCCGCGGCCTGCATTTCGCGGATGCGGTGCAGCGTGACGGGCTTGCGCTCTTTCGGCGCCGAGCCTCCCCCGTAGAGCGACTGCTCGGCCGTGGTCATGAGGTGGTCATCCCAAGCTTGGCGAGCAGTTCCTGGTCGGCTTGCACGTCGGGGTTGCCGGTGGTCAGGAGCTTGTCGCCGTAGAAGATGGAGTTGGCACCGGCCAGGAAGCACAGCGTCTGCACCGCTTCGCCGAGCTGCTGGCGGCCGGCCGACAAGCGCACGCGAGACTTCGGCATGGTGATGCGAGCGACGGCGATGGTGCGCACGAACTCAAGGGGGTCGAGCTTCTCGCTGCCGTGCAGCGGCGTGCCGGGCACCTGCACGAGGTTGTTGATCGGCACCGACTCGGGGTACGGGTCCATGTTGGCGAGTTCGGCCACGAGCGCGGCCCGCTGGGTGCGCGTCTCGCCCATGCCGACGATGCCGCCGCAGCACACCTTCACGCCGGCACCGCGCACGCGCTGCAGGGTGTCGAGCCGGTCCTGGAACTGGCGGGTGCTGATGATGTCGCCGTACTTGTCGGGTGCGGTGTCGATGTTGTGGTTGTAGTAGTCGAGGCCGGCCTGTTGCAGCGTCTCGGCGTGGCCGTCTTCCAGCATGCCGAGCGTGGCGCAGGTCTCCAGGCCCAGCGACTTCACGGCGCTCACGAGCTCGGCCACTTTCTCGATGTCGCGGTCTTTCGGCGAGCGCCAGGCGGCGCCCATGCAGAAGCGGGTGGCGCCGGCGGCTTGGGCGCGGCGGGCCGCGTCGAGCACCGCGTCGCAATCCATCACCTTGCTGGCTTCGACGCCGGTGTCATAGCGCGCGGCCTGCGGGCAGTAGCTGCAGTCTTCCGGGCAGCCGCCGGTCTTGATCGACAGCAGGGTGGACAGCTGCACCTCGGTCGGGTCGAAATGCTCGCGGTGCACCGTCTGCGCGCGGTGCATCAGCTCGGTGAAAGGCAAATCGAAGAGCGCCTCGATCTCGGCCACGGTCCAGCGGCTGGCGGCCGCAAGGGCGGCGGGCTTGCGGGGGTGGACGCGGACAGCGGTTTCTTGCATGCGAAGGTTCCGGAGATGAGTACGGCCGGCAGTCTAACCAGATGCGCCCAGCAGGTGGTGCGGTGCAGCAGAAGCGGTCAGGCCGGCTGGTAGGCCAGGCGGACGTAGATCGGTGCGAAGGCTTCGGCCTGGGTGACTTCGAGCAGGTGCTCGCGGGCCAGTTCCAGCATGGCGATGAAGGTGACGACCAGCACCTGCGGCCCGCGGTTGAGTTCGAAGAGATCTTCGAACAGGGCGAAGCGGCGGCCTTGCAGGCGGCGCAGCACGATGCTCATGTGCTCGCGCACCGACAGCTGCTCGCGGGTGATGGTGTGGTGCTGGTTGAGCTTGGCGCGCTTCAAGATGTCTTGCCAGGCGGCCCGAAGTTCGTCGGCATTGACGTCGGGGAAGCGCGGCGTGAGCGACTGTTCGATCACCACCTGCGCCCGCAGGAAATCGCGGCCCAGCACCGGCAGCGCGTCGAGCCGTGCGGCTGCAAGCTTGATCTGCTCGTATTCGAGCAGGCGGCGCACCAGTTCGGCACGCGGGTCTTCCGGCTCTTCACCTTCGGCCACCTTCTTCGGTGGCAGCAGCATGCGCGACTTGATCTCGATCAGCATCGCGGCCATCAGCAGGTATTCGCTGGCCAGCTCGAGGTTGGTCTTGCGGATCTGGTCGACGTAGGCGAGGTACTGGCGCGTGACGCTGGCCAGCGGGATGTCGAGGATGTTGAAGTTCTGCTTGCGGATCAGGTAGAGCAGCAAGTCGAGCGGGCCTTCGAAGGCCTCGAGAAAAACCTCCAGCGCATCGGGCGGGATGTAGAGGTCCTGCGGCAGCTGGAAGAGCGGCTCGCCGTACAGGCGCGCCACGGCGATGTGGTCCACCACCTGCGGAACTGCTGCATCAGGCGCCGCGTCGGCCGCCATCACCTCGGAATTCACTCGTGCGGAACGCGTTCAGCGTTTCGTGTTGTTCTGGTACACGTAGGGCTGCTGCGGCACGCGGGCGTCGCGGTACTCGGCCTGCGCCTCGCGGTCGATGGGCTTGTCCCACAACAGGGCGCGGCCGCGGCGCTGCTCTTCTTCGAGCGTCGGGCGCTTGGCCTTCAGTTCCTCGATGAACGAGGTGATCTCGGACTTGTACGGCTTCCAGAACAGCGGCATGGCGGTCAGGGCGCCAGAGGCGGCGCCGGAGTGAAGCCGGGATTTTAAGCCGTCGAAGCTCGCCGGGTGGGATCGACCGCCCTGGCCAGGGCGGCACCCAGGTGGGAGGTGACGTTGTCCAGGCCCAGCTCGGCGTCGAATCCGGCGCGCCGCACCAGCTCGCGTGGTTGCTCGTTCAAGTCGCACAGGATGAGGTGCACGCCCTGCCGCGCCAGGGTCTTGTGCAGTTGCATCAGGGCGTCCAGGCCGGAGTTGTCGATGGACACCAGCTGGTGCATTTCCAGCACCACGGCGTGGGTGCCGGGGGGCAGCTGCTGCGAGATCGTCTCGATCTTGCCGACGGCGCCGAAGAACAGCGTGCCGTAGAGGCGGTAGACCTGCACGCCGGGTGGGCTGTCGGGGGCGAGGTCGGTGCGGAAGAGGCTGCTCATGCGGTAGATGAAGAAACCGCAGGCCATCACCAGGCCCACCTGCACCGCTACCGTGAGGTCGAAGATGACTGTCAGCAGGAAGGTGCCCAGCAGTACGGTGCGGTAGGGCAGGCTGAAGCGGCGCAGGCGGGCGAATTCGTGCCACTCGCCCATGTTCCAGGCGGCGAAGAGCACGATGCCCGCCAGCACCGCGAGCGGCACGTTCATCGCAAGCGGTGCCGCCAGCAGCACGATGAGCAGCAGCGTGAGCGAGTGCACGATGCCGGCGACGGGTGTCCTGGCGCCGGCGCGGATGTTGGTGACGGTGCGGGCGATGGTGCCGGTGACCGGAATGCCGCCGAAGAACGGCACGACGAAGTTGGCGACACCCTGGGCCATCAGCTCCTGGTTTGGGTCGTGGCGCGGCGGGTCGGTGAGGTTGTCGGCGATGCGCGCGCACAGCAGCGACTCCACACCCCCGAGCAGCGCGATGGTGAAGGTGGGAATGACGAGTTCTTTGGCGCTTTGCCAGCTGAAGGGTGGCAGTTCCAGCGACGGCAGGGTCTGCGGAATGCCGCCGAAGCGCGAGCCGATCGTCTCGACCGGCATCTTGAGCCACCACGCGAGCGCCGACAGCACCACGAGGGCGACGATGGGCCCCGGCACTCGCGAGGCGGTGCGCAGCGTGTGGCCTTCCAGCAGGTGCGAGGGCAGCAGCGAGCCGGGGCTGAAGAGCCGCGGCCAGAAGAAGAGCATGGCCACGGTGGCCGCGCCGAGGCCGAGCGCGTGCACGTTCAGGGTGTGCAGATGCGTGGCCAGCAGATGAACCTGCGAGAAGAAGTCGCTCGGCAGCTTGGCGACCGAGAGGCCAAGCAGGTCCTTGATCTGCGAGAAGGCGATCAGCACCGCGATGCCGTTGGTGAAGCCGATGACGATGGTGACCGGGATGTAGCGCACCAAGGCTCCGAGCTTGAAGAGCCCTAGCGCAAACATGAGCACGCCGGCCAGTGCGGTGGCGATCAGCAGGTTGGTGAGGCCGTAGCGCTGCACGATGCCGTAGACGATCACGATGAATGCGCCGGCCGGCCCGCCGATTTGCACGCTGGAGCCGCCGAGGGCCGCCACCAGCAGGCCGCCGATGATGGCGGTGAAGAGGCCCTGCTCGGGCTTCACGCCGGAGGCGATGGCGAAGGCCATCGCGAGTGGCAGTGCGACCACGCCCACCGTGACACCGGCCCCGACGTCGCCGAGGAAACGGCGGCGGTCGTAGCCCTTCAGCGCATCGACGATCCGGGGCCGGAAGACGGCGAGGTCGATGCCGGGGCGCTTCACGGTGCAGCGTTTCCGGGGGGCGCCAGGCGGGCCTGCACGTCACGCCACAGCGGGCGCAGGCTCAAGAGCACGAGCAGGGCGGCGAGCGGCACGGTGGTGATGTAGCCCACCCACTTGAATCCGAGCGCGCCCATCACGCCGCCCACGAAGAAGCAGGCCACGAGCAGCGCGTGCGTGCGCAGCCGTTCGCGGTTGGCGCGCACCTGCCCGAGCGCGGCGCTTCGGTTCACGTAGACGAGCTTGCCGAGTTCGATGCCGAGGTCGGTGACGAGTCCGGTCACGTGGGTGGTGCGGATCTCTGCGCGCGAGATCTTGGTGATGACGGCGTTCTGCAGCCCCATGGTGAAGCAGAGCAGCAGCACGGTCGCGGGCAGCAGCAGGGCCGAGTGCAGGCCGAGGCTCGCACCCAAGACGCCGAAGACCATCAGCAGGCTGGCTTCGAGCAAGAGCGGCAGGCTGTAGCTGCTGTGCAGCTGGCGGCGCTGCGCCCAGTTGACGAGCAGGGCCGTGCTCATGGCGCCCGCGATGAAGGTGACGAGTGCGGCGAGCGCGGCGCCGGCCAGCAGGAACTGGCCGAGCGCCAGGTGGTCGGCCAGCGACGACATCACGCCGGTCATGTGCGAGGTGTACTGGCCGACGGCGAGGAAGCCGCCGGCATTGGCCGCACCGGCCACGAACGCCAGCGTCGCCCCCAGCCGCCGGTTGGCCCGCGGCGTGCGCTGCACATCGGTCCAACCTCGGATGAAGGGCAGCATGGGGCGAGTGTTGGCGTCGTCCGGTCAGCGCACCCTCAGCCCCGGCGTGGCGCCGGGCCAGGGTTCGAGGACGTAGAGGCCGGGGTTCTTCTTCTCATCGGCATGCGAAGCCGCAAGAACCATGCCCTCGCTCACGCCGAACTTCATCTTGCGCGGCGCGAGGTTGGCCACCATCACGGTGAACTTGCCTTCGAGCTGCTCGGGCTGGTAGGCCGACTTGATGCCGCTGAACACGTTGCGCGTCTTGCCTTCGCCTACGTCGAGCGTCAGGCGCAGCAGCTTGTCGGAGCCTTCGACGTGCTCGGCCTTCACGATCTTGGCGATGCGCAGATCGACCTTGGTGAAGTCGTCGATGCCGATCTCGTCGGCAAGCGGCTCGCCCCCGGGGGCGGGTGGCGCGGCCGGGGCGGGGGCTTCGAAGAGGGCGTCGAGCAGTTTCGGGTCGACACGCTGCATCAGGTGCTTGTATTCGCCGATGGTGTGTGCGCCCAGCGAACGCTGCGCGTCGGCGAAGCCCATAGGCTCCACACGCAGGAAGGCCTCGACCTGCGCGGCCAGCGCCGGCAGCACGGGCTTCAGGTAGATCGTGAGCACGCGGAAGGCTTCGATGCAGACGGTGCAGACGTCCTGCAGCACCTGGTCCTGGCCTTGCTGCTTGGCGAGCTCCCAGGGCTTGTGCTGGTCGACGTATTCGTTCACCCGGTCGGCCAGCAGCATGATCTCGCGCAGCGCCTTGCCCAGCTCGCGCTCGTTGTACAGCTCGACGACGGTGGCGCGGTGCGCGCGAAGCCCATCCAGCAGCGTGCGGCCTTCGACGCCGACGTCGCTCGACAGCCGGCCCTCGAAGCGCTTGGTGAGGAAGCCCGCCGCGCGGCTCGCGATGTTGATGTACTTGCCGACGAGGTCACTGTTGACGCGGGCGACGAAGTCTTCCGGGTTGAACTCCACGTCTTCGACCCGCGCATTGAGCTTGGCCGCGAGGTAGTAGCGCAGCCATTCGGCGTTCATGCCGAGCTGCAGGTACTTGAGCGGCGACAGGCCGGTGCCGCGGCTCTTGCTCATCTTCTCGCCGCCGAGCGACAGGAAGCCGTGCACGTTGATGTGGTTCGGCGTCTTGCGGCCGCTGAAGTGCAGCATCGCCGGCCAGAAGAGCGTGTGGAAGGTGATGATGTCCTTGCCGATGAAGTGCACCTGCTCCACGTCGGGGTCGGCCATGAAGGCGTCGAAGTCGCGGCCGGTCTTGTCGAAGAGGTTCTTCAGCGAGGCGAGGTAGCCCACGGGTGCGTCGAGCCAGACGTAGAAATACTTGCCCGGCGCGTCGGGGATCTCGATGCCGAAGTAGGGCGCGTCGCGCGAGATGTCCCAGTCGGCCAGGCCCACGTGGCCGTGTTCGTCGACGGTGAACCACTCCTTGATCTTGTTGAGCACCTCGGGCTGCAGGCGGCCGGCAGTGGTGGTCCAGTCCTTCAGGAATTCGATGCAGCGGTCGGACGAGAGCTGGAAGAAATAGTGCGAGCTGCTCTTGAGCACCGGCGTGGCGCCGCTCAAGGCCGAATACGGGTTCTTGAGTTCCGTGGGCGCATACACCGCACCGCACACCTCGCAGTTGTCGCCGTATTGGTCTTTCGCCCCGCACTTCGGGCACTCGCCCTTGATGTAGCGATCGGGCAGGAACATGCTCTTCACCGGGTCGAAGAACTGCTCGATCACCCGCTCGGCGATCAGGCCCTGCTTGCGAAGCGCACGGTAGATGTCTTGCGCGAGCGCGTGGTTCTCGGGGCCGTCAGTGGAGTGCCAGTTGTCGAAGCCGATGTGGAAGCCGTCGAGGTACTGCTTGCGCCCCGCGGCGATCTCGGCCACGAACTGCTGCGGCGTCTTGCCGGCCTTTTCGGCCGCGATCATGATCGGCGCGCCGTGCGCATCGTCGGCGCAGACGAAGTGCACCTCGTGGCCCAGCATGCGCTGCGCCCGCACCCAGATGTCGGCCTGGATGTACTCCATCATGTGCCCGATGTGGAAGGGCGCATTGGCGTAGGGCAGGGCGGTGGTGACGAAGAGCTTGCGGGTCATCGGGGGCCAGACGAGGGGAACGGCAGAGCACACGATTCTAGGCCTGCTCCCTCTGAGGACGAGGCCCTGCGCTAGACTGGCCTTCGCTTCCCTTCTGCCCTTCCCACACGACCATGCCTGCCACCGAAGCCGCGATCCTCGACGCGCTGAAATCCGTCATCGACCCCAATACTGGCAAGGACTTCGTCAGCACGAAGCTGGTCAAGAACCTGCAGGTGTCGGGGGGCAGCGTGAGCTTCGACGTGGAGCTGGGCTACCCGGCGAAGAGCCAGATCGAAGGCCTCGCGCATGCGCTGACGCTGGCGGCGCGTGGCGTGCCGGGCGTGGATGCGGTCACGCCGCGCATCACGTCCAAGGTCGTCGCCCACGCCGTGCAGCGCGGTGTGCAGTTGCTGCCCAACGTGAAGAACATCGTCGCCGTCGCCTCCGGCAAGGGCGGGGTGGGCAAGAGCACGACGGCCGTCAACCTCGCGCTTGCGCTCGCCGCCGAAGGCGCGAGCGTGGGCGTGCTCGATGCCGACATCTACGGGCCCAGCCAGCCCACCATGCTCGGCGTGGAGGGTCGCCCCGACAGCGCCGACGGCAAGACCATGGAGCCGAAGGAAAACCACGGCGTGCAGGTCATGTCGATCGGCTTCCTCGTCGAGCCCGACAACGCCATGATCTGGCGCGGCCCGATGGCCACCCAGGCGCTCGACCAGTTGCTGCGCCAGACCAACTGGCGCGACCTCGACTACCTCATCGTCGACATGCCCCCGGGCACCGGCGACATCGCCTTGACGCTCGCGCAGCGCGTGCCGCTCACCGGCGCGGTGATCGTGACCACCCCGCAGGACATCGCGCTCATCGACGCCAAGCGCGGCGTGCGCATGTTCGAGAAGGTGGGCGTGCCCATCCTCGGGCTGGTGGAGAACATGGCCATGCACGTGTGCTCCAACTGCGGCCACGTGGAGCACATCTTTGGCGCGGACGGCGGCAAGCAGATGGCCGCCGAGTTCAAGATCGACTACCTGGGCGCCATGCCCCTGTCGAAGAACATCCGCCTGCAGGCCGACTCGGGCGCCCCGACGGTGGTGTCCGAGCCCGACAGCGAGATCACGAGCCTCTACAAGGCGATGGCCCGCCAGGTGGCCGTGAAGATCGCGCAGCGCTCGAAGGACTTCTCGTCGAAGTTTCCGACGATCACTGTCTCCAAGAACACCTAGGGATCAAACGGCTCGAAAAGAGGCGGCAGTCGCACCTCGATGCCATCTTGCCGCCCCCGCTGCTGCAGGTCGGCCATCACCACGTCGAAGTCGTCGACGAGGTAGGGCGAAGCGACGAGCGGTGTGTCGAGCATGGGCTGCATGAAGTCGTCCCAGTGGATCGGGATCACGCGCTTCGCGCCGGTGGCCTTGACTGTCTCTTTCCAGTAGGCCGCGCGGTAGGCCTCGTTCTTCTTGCCGAGGGTGCCGGTGCCGAGGAAGACGGTGTCGGCGCGCACGCCCGAGAGCGCGCCCGGCACGATGCCGGCGCTGCCTTGCACCAGGTAGCGCTTGCCCGATGCGTGGCTCACGGCGATCGACCACACGTCGCCTTCGCGCCAGCGGGTGGCATGGGCCGGCGGCTTGAGCGGTGAGGTGATGAGTTCGCCACCCTCGCCGCTGCTGAAGGGCGTGGGGCTGTGGCGGCTCGCGATGAAGCGCAGGCTGAACTGGCCGAGCTGCAGCGTGTCGCCGCCTTTCACGGCGCGCATCTGCGCCTCGGCGAGGCCGAAGCCGCGGCCGATCTGCAAGGTCGACTCGCCGCCCACCAGCAGCGCGCCGGTGCGCTGCGCCACGAGCGGTGCGTCCATCGCATGGTCGTAGTGCGAATGCACGGGCACCACGGCGGCGAGCTGGGCGATGCCCAGGCGCTTCAGCGAGGCGTCGACCACGGCCGCATCGGGGCCGATGGTGCCGAAGAGAGTGCGCAGCGCCGGGGGCCGCGAGAAGAAGCCATCGATGGCCCAGGCGGTCTCGCCGTCGTCGAAGACGAGGGTCGCCACCCCGGCGAAGCGCACGCGCACGCCGGTCTTCTGCGCGGCGGTGGGCAGCGTGAGCGACTGGTACGGCGCGAGCGACGGGCGTCGGTTGAACTGCACCACCGCGAACGCGGCCAGCAGCAAGAGCGCCGCGAGCAGCGCGAGGGCGGCCCGTTTCAGCAGGCGGCCGGTCACCTGTGTGCCGGGGCCGACAGGTCGCGCACCACGGTCGGGCCGGCGCGGCGCTCGATCTCGGCCAGCAGCGGCTTGCCCCAGCCCAGCGCGAACATGGCTTCGCCGGTCACGAACATCGGCCCGACGAGCAGGCCGATCAGGTCGTCGACGAACGCCGGCTTGCGGCCTTCGTAGTAGTGGCCGATGAACTGGATCACCCAGCCGACGACGAAGCTGCCGATGCCCCAGGCGAGCCAGGCAGCAGTGCTGTCGAGCGCGAGGCTGTGCGCCAGCAGGATGAGGATGCCGTTGGTGACGCTCACGCCCGCGCCCAGCGCCAGGTTGCCACGCGTGAGATACCAGACCGTCGAGGCGACCCACAGCAGCCAGGCCGGCGTGACCGGAAAGCCTCCGGCGCTGAAGAGCTCGGGTCGCGAGAGCAGCACGCCGATCGAGAACACGATCAGCGGGATGCCGACGAAGTGGGTGGCGATGTTGCGGCGGTCGCGGTGATACGAGGCGTACTGGACCATCAGCTCGGTGGCGTTGCGCATGGCTGTCTCCATCGGGGTGTTGTGGGACGGATGCTAGTGCGTTGGAGCGAAAAGCGACTGTCAAAATCCCGACATTCCATGCCCACGCCAAACTCCAACGCCTCCCCGGCCCTGCAGGCTGCCTTGCGCACCGACGCGTGGTTCGGGAGCTGTGCTCCGGCGCTGCAGGACGCGCTGCTGGCCCTCGGCCGCGCCGGCCGACTCGCGGGCGGTGAGCGCCTCTTCACACGCGGTGCCTCCGCCGAAGGCCTGTGCTGCGTGACGGCCGGGGCGCTGCGGGTGGGTGCGCTGCAACCCGACGGCAGCGAGACCCTGCTCGGCTACGTCGAGCCCTACCAGTGGTTCGGCGAGATCTCGCTGCTCGACGGCCTGCCGCGCACCCACGATGCCGTGGCCGACGGCGACACCACGGTGTGGCAGGTGCCCCAGGCCGAGCTGCGTGCCTGGCTCGATGCGAACCCCGCCCACTGGCAGGACGTGGCGCGCCTCGCCTGCGCCAAGCTGCGCATTGCGTTCACGATGCTGGAAGACATCGCCCACCTGCCGCTGGAGCAGCGCCTGGCCAAGCGCCTGTGGTGGGTGGCGCATGGCAACGGCACCCGGCCCGATGCGCCGCGCCGCCAGCTGCGGCTGCCGCAGGAGCAGCTGGCGTTGATGCTGGGCGTGAGCCGCCAGAGCGCCAACAAGGCCCTGCGCGCGCTCGAAGACAAAGGGGTGCTGAAGCTGCGCTACGGCGCGATCGAGCTGGTGGATGTGGCGACGCTCGCGCGCGCCGCCGGCCTCGACTGAGGCGCGGTTCTCAGGCCGGGTGGGCCAGGTCGCGCAGGTGCGTGGGGCCGGCGCGGCGCTCGATCTCGGCGAGCATCGGCTTGTTCCAGCCCATCGAGAACAGGGCTTCGGCCATCACGAACATCGGCCCGACGAGGAGCCCGAAGATGTCGTCGACGAACGCCGGCTTGCGGCCCTCGTAGTAGTGCCCGAGGAACTGCATCGCCCAGCCGATGAGGAAACTGCCCGCGCCCCAGGCCAGCCAGCTCGCCACGCCGCCACCGGCCACCCCGTGGGCCAGCGCCACCAGGGCACCCATCGCGAGGGTGACCGCGACGCTCAGCGTCAGCGGCCCGCGGCGGCTCAGGTACCACGCACCGGCAAAGCAGAAGGCCACCCACGCGGCGGTGACATCGAGCCGCGGCAGCGTGAGGTGCAGGCGGGCCAGCAGCACCCCCATGCCGAAGACGATCAGCGGAATGCCCACAAAATGGGTGACGATGTTGCGCTGGTCGCGGTGGTACTGGGCGTAGTGCGCCAGGAGGTCCAGGGTGCTGCGATGTGCGTTCATGACGGGTCTCCGCATGGCGGGCGTTGGGTCACATTCTGGAGCGGGCTGCAGCCCTTGGGAACATGGTAGTTACACAGGGACCGATGGTGTCACGGGAAGGAACGAATGCAGAGCCAGCTTGAGCAAAACCGCACCAACATGAACACATTGGCGCGCTGGGCGGGTGCAGCATGGCGCAGTGCGGTCTTCATGCGGCCGGTGCTTTCGGGCCTGCGCATCGGGCCGGTGGGACTCGTGCTGCTGACGGTGCTGCTGGTGGCGGGCGGCGCGGCCCTGCAGCGGCTCTTCTACTGGCCGGGCCCGGTGCAGTTCTACTGGCAGGCTGTGGGCAGCGGCTGGGTGGCCACGCTGCTGCTCGTGCTGGCGTGCTGGATGGCCGCGCGGGGCCGGCCCGAGGGCGAGGAGGGCGCGGTGCTGCTGGCGCTGCTGTGGCTGCAGCAGATGTTGATCTCCTGGCCGATCTGGGGCGCCTATCTCGTGCTGCAGCGGGGGTTGCCGCGTGGTGCGGCGGAGCTGGCGGCCGGGGTGATGCAGGCAGTGCCGTGGGTCTTGATGGGCTGGATGGCACTCGCGGCGGCCGTGCTGCTCGCGCGCCAGGCCGAGCGGGTGGCCCTGCGGGCGGGCGTGGTCGCGGTGGTGGCCGCGGCGGCGCTGGCGAGCCTCTACCTGCCACGTGGCGCGTACTGGTACCCCGACGTGACGGCCGCTGCCGCCGGCGAGGCCGAAGAGCAGCGCCTGCAACTCACGCAGGAGGTGCTCGAGGCGCAGTCGGCCAGTGTCGTCTCGACGTTGCAGGGCCTGCAACCGCAGCGCCCTGGCGTGGCCGATGTCTACGCCATCACCTTCGCGCCCTACGCCGGCGAAGAGGTGTTCCGCCGCGAGAGCCGGCTCGTCAGCGAGCTGATGCAGGACCGCTTCGACGCGCGTGGCCGCACGCTGTCGCTCATCAACCATGCCGAGACGGCGCGCGAGCTGCCCTGGGCCACCGGGCTCAACCTGCGCCGCGCCATCCTGCAGGTGGCGAACCTGATGGACCGCGAGGAAGACGTCCTCTTCATCCACCTCACCTCGCACGGCGCACGCAACGGCCGCCTCGCCGCGCAGTTCGAGCCGCTGGAAGTCGACGAACTCACGCCCGACACGCTGCGCGCCTGGCTCGACGAAGCCGGCGTGCGCTGGCGCGTGCTCTCGATCTCGGCCTGCTACTCGGGCTCGTGGCTGCCTGCGCTCGCCGACCCGAGCACGCTCACGATGACCGCCGCCGATGCGACGCACACCTCCTACGGCTGCGGCCGTGGCTCCGAACTCACCTACTTCGGCCGCGCGATGTATGCCGAGCAGCTGCGCGGCACGCGCTCGTTCGAAGCCGCGCACGCGGCGGCACGCGAGGTGATCGCACGGCGCGAGAAGGAAGCCGGCAAGACCGACGGCTACTCCAACCCGCAGATCCAGGTGGGCGAGGCCATCCGCCCGAAGCTGGCCGAACTCACCGGCCGGCTCGATGCTGCAGTGCGATAGCGCCACCCTCGGCCTCCCTACAATCAAGCCCCTTTTGGAAACGCGCGAGACCGGCATGAGCATCAAGAGCGACAAGTGGATCCGCCGCATGGCCGAGCAGCACGGCATGATCGAGCCCTTCGAGCCCGGCCAGGTGCGGCATGCGGCCGACGGCCACAAGATCGTGAGCTACGGCACCAGCAGCTACGGCTACGACATCCGCTGCGCGCCGGAGTTCAAGGTCTTCACCAACATCCACAGCACGGTCGTCGACCCGAAGAACTTCGATGAGAAGAGCTTCGTCGACATCGAGGCCGACGTCTGCATCATCCCGCCCAACAGCTTCGCGCTCGCGCGCACGGTCGAGTACTTCCGCATCCCGCGCAGCGTGCTCACCATCTGCCTCGGCAAGAGCACCTACGCACGCTGCGGGATCATCGTCAACGTCACACCCTTCGAGCCCGAATGGGAAGGCTACGTGACGCTCGAATTCAGCAACACCACGCCGCTGCCCGCCAAGATCTACGCGGGCGAAGGCTGCGCGCAGGTGCTCTTTTTCGAAAGCGACGAAGTCTGCGAGACGAGCTACAAGGACCGCGGCGGCAAGTACCAGGGCCAGCGTGGCGTGACCCTGCCCAAGACCTGAGACTCGGTAGGGCGCCGTCCGACACTTGCCTGCGCAACGTCGGACTGGCGAAGCGGCGGGGCGTCGCTACCATGACGGCTGGTCCAACGGCCGGGAGCTCGCCATGAAGTGGCAAGGCAATCGTGAAAGCGACAACGTCGAAGATGCACGCGCCGGTGGCGGCGGGGGCTTCTCATTCGGCGGCGGCCGTGGCATCGGCTTGGGCAGTGTGGCCATTGCGCTCGTCGCCGGCTGGATCTTCGGCATCAACCCACTCACCATCCTCGGCCTCATGAGCGGCGGCGGCTCGGCACCGCAGGTGCAGCAGGCACCCGCCGGCAAGCCGCCGGCCGACGACCCGATGGCACGTTTCGTCTCGGTCGTGCTGGCCGACACCGAAGACGTGTGGCGCGAACAGTTCCAGCAGATGGGCGCGACCTACCGCGACCCCAAGCTGCGCCTCTTCCGCGGCAGCGAGCCCACCGCCTGCGGCATGGGCCAGTCGGCGATGGGGCCGTTCTACTGCCCCGGCGACCAGAAGGTCTACATCGACCTGAGCTTCTACGAAACCATGCGCACCCGCCTCGGTGCGCCCGGCGACTTCGCCCAGGCCTACGTGATCGCGCACGAGGTCGGCCACCACGTGCAGAACCTGCTCGGCATCAGCGGCAAGGTCGACAGCATGCGCGGGCGCGTGTCCGAAGCGCAGCAGAACGCGCTCTCGGTGCGGCTCGAGCTGCAGGCCGACTGCTTTGCCGGCGTGTGGGCGCACCACGCCAACAACGCGCGCCAGATCCTGGAGCAGGGCGACGTGGAAGAAGCGCTCAACGCCGCCTCGCAGATCGGCGACGACGCGCTGCAGCGCAAGTCGCGCGGCACGGTGCAGCCTGAGACCTTCACCCACGGCACCAGCGCCCAGCGCGTCACCTGGTTCAAGAAGGGCCTGCAGACCGGCAGCGTGAGCCAGTGCAACACCTTCGAGGCACGCCAGATCTGAGGCGGCTCAGCCGCCGACCCACCGCTCCTCGGATGCCTTCAGGTGCGAGCGCATCGCCGCCTGGGCGCTGAGCGGGTCGCGCGATTCGAGGGCGCGGTAGATCGCTTCGTGCTCCTTGAGCGCGGTGTTCCAGGTGCGGGTGTTCTCGAAGCGCACGCTCAGCTGCGACGAGATCGGGCTGTGGCGCTCGTCGAAGAGGTCTGACACCAGCCGCACCATCACCGAGTTGCCGCTCATCTCGGCCAGCGTGATGTGGAACTGGCGGTCATGGCCAAGTGGCGACAGCCCTTGCGCGATCTGGGCACGCATGCCCTCGATGCTTTCGCGCAGGCGCGACAGGGCCTCCGCGCTCACATGCGCGCACGCGAGCACCGCCACGTCGCCTTCGACCGCGGCACGGGCCTGCATCAGTTCGCTCGGGCTTTCGCCCATGGCCTCGGTGCTCCTGGCGGGCCGCTCCGGCGGGTTGCACACATAAACCCCCGAGCCGCTGCGGATCTCGACGCTCTGCTCGATGTCGAGCGCGATCAGCGCTTCCCGCAACGACGGGCGCGACACGCCGAGCTGCTGTGCCAGGTCGCGCTCCGGCGGCAGCTTGCTGCCCGGCTTGAACACACCACGCTGGATCAGGTCGCGAATCTGGTCGGCGATCTGCTGGTAGAGCCGGCGGGTTTCAACAGGGCGGAGCTGGGACGCGGCTGGGGGGACAAGCGCTGGTGTGGGCACGGTCGGTTCTGAAAGTGGCCTGACCATGATAGCCGAGCGCGCATGACGGCGAGGTGTTTCCTTTTCCTTCGTATTGCACGTGGCTTACCTATGGAAAACACCTAACGAGCCGCGTTTTACCTCGGGAAAAGAGGGGTTCATCCGCCTAATTTGGTAAGGCCAAATGCGCAAAAGTGGCAAAGTGGCTTTACCAAAACTGCATCGCTGAATAGGATGCCCTGCCTGAGATCGCAAAGGGGTTCTCTTGTCCGTCCAGTTCATCCACGAGCGCACGTCCGAGCACCGCCAGGGTGGCGAGGCCGGTGCCCCTGCGCCCGCCGAGACGCCGGCTGCTGCCCAGCCACTGCTGCGCCTGGACGGGATCTGCAAGCGCTTCTTCAACGTGGTCGCGCTGGCCGGCGTGAGCCTGTCGCTCGAGCGTGGCGAGGTGCATGCGGTCTGCGGGGAAAACGGCGCCGGCAAGTCGACGCTGATGAAGATCATCAGCGGCCAGTTCGCGCCCGACGAAGGCACGCTCTACTACAAGGGCCAAGCGCGTCATTTCGCGTCCACGCAGGAGGCCCAGGCGGCGGGCATCGCGATGATCCACCAGGAGCTGAACCTGGTGCCGCATCTCTCGGTCGCCGAGAACATCTACCTCGCCCGCGAGCCGCGCCGCGGCTGGTTCATCGACCGCGAGCGGCTGCGGGCCGACGCGGCGCGCTGCCTGCAGCGCCTGGGCGTCGACATCTCGCCGCAGGCCATCGTGCGCACGCTCTCGGTGGCGCAGCGGCAGATGGTCGAGATCGCCAAGGCGCTGTCGCTCGATGCCGAGCTGCTGATCATGGACGAGCCCACGTCGTCGCTCACCGAGTCCGAGACGCGGCAGCTCTTCAAGGTGATCCACGAGCTGCGCCATGGCGGCGTGGGCATCCTCTACATCTCGCACCGGCTCGACGAGATGCACGGCATCGTCGACCGTGTCACGGTGCTGCGTGATGGCCGCTACATCGCCACCCACGACTTTGCCGACACCACCATCGACGCGATCGTCGAACGCATGGTCGGCCGCCCGCTGGACGACAAGTTCCCGCCCGCCACGCGCATGCCTGGCGACGAGGTACTGCTGTCGGTCTCGCGGCTCACCCGCCAGGGCGCCTTCCGAGACGTCGGCTTCGAGCTGCGGCGCGGAGAGATCCTCGGTTTCGCCGGCTTGATGGGCGCCGGCCGCACGGAAGTGGCGCGCGCCATCTTCGGGGCCGACCCGGTCGATGCCGGCCAGGTGATGCTGCAGGGCCAAGCCGTCTCGATCCGCTCGCCCATCGACGCCATCGCGCACGGCATTGCCTACCTCTCGGAAGACCGCAAGGCCCATGGTCTCGCGCTCGACATGACCATCGCCCAGAACGTGACGCTCGCGCGCACCGGCGCGGTGGCGAACCGCCTCGGTTTCATCCGCTTTGCCGAAGAAGCGGCGGTGGCGCGGCGCTACGTCGACACGCTTGCGATCCGCACGCCCTCGGTGCACCAGAAGGTGCGCAATCTCTCGGGCGGCAACCAGCAGAAGGTCGTGCTCGGCAAGTGGCTCTTCCGCGATTCGCGGGTGCTCTTCTTCGACGAGCCCACGCGCGGCATCGACGTGGGCGCCAAGTACGCGATCTACCAGTTGCTCGACGAACTCGCCGCCGAAGGCATCGGCGTGGTGCTGATCAGCTCGGAGCTGCCCGAGATCCTGGGCATGACCGACCGCGTGGCGGTGTTCCACGAAGGGCGCATCACCGACATCGTCGACACGCGCCACACCACGCAAGAAGCCCTGATGCACCTGGCCTCGGGGCGCACGCACCCCGTCAGCACCGTTTCCTGAACGCCCCCTTCCGCATGAACGACCGACAGCAAGACCTCGTCCAGAAGTTCGCAGCGCTCGGCAGCCTGCTCGCGCTCACGCTCGTGTTCTCGATGATCAGCGACGCCTTCTTCACCATGGGCAACGGGCTCACCGTGGCCCTGCAGGTGACCTCGATCGCCTATCTCGGCATCGGCGCGACCTGCGTGATCATCACCGGCGGCATCGACCTCTCGGTGGGCTCCATCCTCGCGCTCTCGGGCGTGGTGGCCGCGCTGCTCGTCAAGGCTGGCTGGCCCGTGCCGGTGGGCATGCTCGCCGGCCTCGCGATCGGCGCCGCCTGCGGCCTGGTGAACGGGCTGTGCGTCACCGTGCTGAAGCTGCCGCCCTTCATCGCCACGCTCGGCATGATGCTCGTGGCGCGTGGCATCGCCTTGCAGATCACCGAGGCGCGCGCCATCGGCGGCCTCGGCGAGAGCTTCGCCGCGCTCGGCAACGGCAGCCTCTGGCGTGTCGTCAAGGTGGGTGACGACGGCTTCCCCGATGTCGTCTTCCCCGGCATTCCCTACCCGGTGCTGCTGATGATCGTGCTCGCGATCGTGGTCGCGGTGATGCTCAACCGCAGCACGCTCGGGCGCCATCTCTATGCGGTGGGCTCCAACAGCGAGGCGGCGCGCCTGTCGGGCGTGAACGTGGCGCGCGTCACCGTCTTCGCCTATGTGCTGTCGGGCCTGCTCGCGGGCCTCACGGGCTGCGTGCTGATGTCGCGCCTCGTCACGGCGCAGCCCAGCGAGGGCCTCATGTACGAACTCGATGCCATCGCTGCCGCCGTCATCGGCGGCACCTCGCTCAGCGGTGGCGTGGGCACGATCAGCGGCACGCTGATCGGTGCCTTCGTGATCGGCATCCTGCGCAACGGATTGAACATGGGCGGCGTCTCCGCCTTCGTGCAGCAAATCATCATCGGCCTGGTCATCCTGCTCACGGTGTGGATCGACCAGATGCGCAATCGACGATGAATCCCCACCGGGCGGTACAGCTCGGCATTCCACACAGAGTCAACAGTTCATTGACGCAGAAGGAGACAACATGAAGCACGTGATGAAGCATCTGGCAGGCGTGGCCATCGCAGCCGCGCTCGGCTTGGCCAGCGCCGCCTCGGTGGCCGCCGACAAGGAGATCGCGGTGATCGTGAAGACCGCCAACAGCGATTTCTGGCAGAACGTCAAGAAGGGCGCCAACGATGGCGTCGCCGGCATGAAGGGCTACACCACCACCTTCCAGGGCGCGGCCTCCGACACCGACCTCGCGGGCCAGGTTGCGCTGGTGGAGAACGCGGTCAACCGCAAGGTGGCCGGCATCGTGCTCGCGCCCTCCGACCCCGACGCGCTGATCCCCGCCATGAAGAAAGCCTGGGAGGCCAAGATCCCGGTGATCCTGATCGACTCGGCTGCGTCGGATGCCGGCAAGAACTACTACCAGTCGTTCCTCGCCACCGACAACAAGAAGGCCGGCGAACTGTGCGCACAGGCGCTCATCGCCAAGATCGGCACCACCGGCAAGGTCGCGATCATGTCGTACACCGCCGGCTCGGGCTCCGAGATCGGGCGCGTGGGCGGCTTCAAGGACTACATCGCCAAGCACTCCAAGCTGCAGATCGTCGGCCCGTTCTATTCCAACTCGCAGATGGGCACGGCGCTCAACCAGACGACCGACGTGCTGGCCGCCAACGCCGACCTGAAGGGCATCTTCGGCGCCAACGAGCCGACCGCCATCGGCATGGGCCGCGCGTTGGTGCAGGCCGGCAAGGCCGGCAAGGTGGTGGCCATCGGCTTCGACGGCAACGCCGACCTGCAGGGCTTCATCAAGGACGGCACGCTCGAAGCGATCGCCGTGCAAAGCGCATACCAGATGGGCAGCCTGGGCGTGAAGACGGCCATCGAGGTTGCGCAAGGCAAGAAGGTGCCGAAGTTCCGCGACACCGGCGTGGTGATGGTCACCAAGACCAACATCGACACGGCCGAGGCGAAGAACGTCCTGTACTGATGCTGTCGGGCACGGCATGAAGCACACCGATCGCCGACGACTGCCCCGGGCCGACCTGTCGGTGCCGGTGTTCGGCCTCGGCTGCGCGCAGCTCGGCGGGCTCTTCCAGCCGATGACGGACGCTGGCGCCCAAGCGCTCGTGCAGGCGGCGTGGGACAAAGGCATCCGCTTCTTCGACACCGCGCCGTACTACGGCTACACGCTCTCGGAACGCCGCCTCGGGGCAGCACTCGCGCGCCACCCGCGCGGGGACCACCTGCTCAGCACCAAGGTCGGCCGCGTGATGGTGCCCGACGCCAGCGTCCGGCCGGGGGACGACGGCTTCGCCGAGCCGCTGCCCTTCCGGCCGCACTACGACTACAGCCATGCGGGCGTGATGCGCTCGTTCGACGACAGCCTGCAACGCCTGGGCGTGGCGCAGGTCGACATCCTCTTCGTGCACGACATCGGCCGCGTCACCCACGGCGAGCGCCATGCCCACCATTGGGAGCAGCTCACGCGTGGCGGCGGTTTCCGTGCGCTCGAGACGCTGCGCCGTGAAGGGCGTGTGCGTGCAATCGGGCTGGGCGTGAACGAATGGGAGATCGTGCGCGACGCGCTGCAGGAGGCCGATCTCGACGTGAGCATGCTCGCCGGCCGCTACACGCTGCTCGAGCAGCAGAGCCTCTCGCCGCTGCTCGACGAGAGCGCCCGGCGCGGGCACGCGATCGTGGTGGCGGGGCCCTTCAACTCCGGCGTGCTCGCCGGAAGCGGGCATTTCAACTACGGCCGTGCGCCCGAGGCGGTGCTCGCACGGGTGGCCGCGCTCGAAGCGGTGTGCCGCGAGTTCGAGGTGCCTCTGCCCGCCGCGGCATTGCAGTTTCCGCTGGCGCACCCGGCCGTGGTGTCGTGCATGGCCGGGGCGCACGACGCGGCCCAACTGCGCCAGAACATCGCCTGGCTGCAAGAGCCCGTGCCCGACGCGCTGTGGCTCGCGCTGCGCGACCGTGGGCTCGTCGACGAGCGCGCGCCGCTCCCACTCTCGGGCCAGTGACATGCAGATCATCGACGCCCACCAGCACTTCTGGCGCCTGGACGACCGCGCCGGGCACTGGCCGCCGCCCTCGCTCACGGAGATCCACCGCGACTTCGGCCCCGACGACCTGCACCCCACACTCGAGCGCTGCCGCGTTGCCGGCACGGTGCTCGTGCAATCGCTTCCGACCGTGGCCGACACTGAGCAGCTGCTGCAGCTTGCCGACCGGCATGCCTTCATCAAGGGTGTGGTGGGCTGGGTCGACATGAAGGCGGCCGATGCTCCGGCGCAGATCGCACGCCTCGCACGGCACCCGAGGCTCAAGGGCTTGCGGCCGATGCTGCAGGACCTCGACGACGTGCACTGGATCGACGACCCCGCGCTCGACCCCGCCGTGGGCGCGATGCTCGAACACGGCCTGAGCTTCGACGCACTGGTGCTGCCGCGCCACCTGCGCCCGCTGCTCGAGTTCGCGCGGCGCCACCCGCGCCTGCCCATCGTGGTCGACCATGCCGCCAAGCCGGTGATCCCGCGCGGCGAGCTGGTGCCGTGGCGGCATGACCTCGCGGCGCTGGCCGAGCTGCCGCGCGTGCATTGCAAGCTCTCGGGCCTGCTGACCGAGGCCGGTCCATTTCCGCACGCGCAGCGCCTGCAGCCCTGGATGGAGGTGGTGTACGGCCTCTTCGGGCCGCAGCGCCTGATCTGGGGCAGCGACTGGCCGGTGCTGCGCCTGGCCGGCAGTTACGAAGGCTGGCTCACGATGTCCCGGCGCTTCTGCGAAACCCAGCCCGGGGCCGATGAGGCCAGTGTCGCGGCCGTCTTCGGCGGCAACGCACACCGCTTCTACCGACTCGACTGAACGGAACGCAGATGCAAAGCATGGGCATGGTCATCGGCATCCGCTCGGAGCACATCGCCGAGTACCGCCGGCTGCATGCGGCCGTGTGGCCGGGCGTGCTCGATCGGCTGCGCCGCTCGCACATCCGCAACTACAGCATCTTCCTGCGCGAGCCGGAGAACCTGCTCTTCGGCTACTGGGAATACCACGGCAGCGACTTCGAGGCCGACATGGCCGCCATCGCGGCCGACCCTGAGACACAACGCTGGTGGCGCCTGTGCGGCCCGTGCCAGGTGCCGCTCGCGTCCCGCCAACCCGGCGAACACTGGGCCCCGATGGTCTCGGTGTTCCACGTCGACTGAACCCTCCAGGAGAGACATGCTCACCGTCATCTGCCAGACCCCTCGCGAGCTGCGCGCCGAGGAGCGCCCACGCCCCACGCCCGGCCCCGACGAGGTGCTGCTGCGCGTGAAGCGTGTGGGTGTGTGCGGCACCGACCTGCACATCTTCACCGGTGACCAGCCCTACCTTGCCTATCCGCGCGTGATGGGCCATGAGCTCTCGGGCATCGTGGAATCGGCCCCTGCGAAGAGCGGCCTGCGCGCCGGCGATGCGGCCTTCGTGATGCCCTACCTCTCGTGCGGCCGCTGCATCGCGTGCCGCCAGGGCAAGACCAACTGCTGCGTGAACATCCAGGTGCTGGGCGTGCACCGCGACGGCGCCTTCACCGAGTACCTCTGCGTGCCCTCGGCCTTCGTGCACAAGGCCGAAGGCGTGTCGCTCGACCAGGCGGCGATGGTGGAGTTCCTCTCCATCGGTGCCCATGCGGTGCGCCGCGGCACGGTGCATGCGGGCCAGCGCGTGCTGGTGGTCGGCGCCGGGCCGATTGGCATGGCGGCGGCGATCTTCTCGCGCCAGCAGGGCGCCGCCGTGACCACGCTCGACACGCGGCGCGACCGCCTCGATTTCTGCGATCGCCACCTGCGCGTCGACTCGACGGTGCAGATCGGCGATGACGACGAGGCGCGGCTCTCGGCACTCACCGGCGGTGAGTTCTTCGACGTGGTGTTCGACGCCACCGGCAATGCGCGCGCGATGGAGCGCGGCTTCAAGTTCGTGGCGCATGGCGGCACCTATGTGATGGTGTCGGTGGTGCGCGATGCCATCACCTTTTCCGACCCCGAGTTCCACAAGCGCGAGACCACGCTGCTGGGCAGCCGCAACGCGACGATGCAGGACTTCGAGACCGTGCTCTCGGCGATGCGCGCGGGCGGCGTGCCGACCGACGCGCTCAACACCCACCGCATGCCGCTCGCGCGTGTGCCGGACGAGTTCGCCACGCTGCTCGACCCGTCGCAAGGGGTGGTGAAGGCGATCGTCGAATGCTGAAGCCCTCGGCGGCGCCACCGATCCTGCAGTTCGGCACCAGCCGCTTCCTGCAGGCGCACGTGGATCTCTTTGTCTCGCAAGCTCTCGCCGTGGGCCGCGCGCTCGGCCCGATCGCCGTGGTGCAGACGACGCGCAGCGCCGAGAGCACGGCCCGCGTGAGGGCGCTGGCGGCCGGCGGTGGGTACACGGTGCGGGTGCGCGGGCTGCAGCGTGGCGTACCGGTCGACATCGAGCTGCGCGGCGAGGCGGTGCAAGAAGCACTCGATGCCGAATCGAATTGGTCGCGCGTACGCGAGCTTGCCTGCGCTGCGCAGGTGATCGTCTCCAACACGGGCGATGCCGGCTACGCGCTCGACCCGCGTGACGACGCCGCCCTGCTGCACGAGGCGGCCCGCGTGCCGCGCAGCTTCCCGGCCAAGCTCGTGGTGCTGCTGCACGCGCGCTGGCAAGCCGCGCCGCAAGCGCCTCTGTCGCTCTACCCGTGCGAGCTCGTCTCGCGCAACGGCGACGTGCTGCGCGGCGTGGTGGTGCAGCTTGCGCAGGCCTGGTCGCTGCCGAAGGCCTTCATCGCCTACCTCACGCAGCACTGCCGCTGGGCGAATTCCCTGGTCGACCGGATCGTCTCCGAAGCGATCGCGCCGGTGGGCGCGGTGGCCGAGCCCTATGCCCTGTGGGCGATCGAGCGGCAGCCGGGGCTCGTGCTGCCGTGCTCGCACGAGTCGGTGTTGCTGACCGATGAACTCGCGCGGCACGAGCGGCTCAAGCTGCTGCTGCTCAACCTCGGCCACACCTTCCTGGCCGAGCGCTGGCTGCAGTCGGGCCAGCCCCAAGGCGCGACGGTGCTGCAGGCCATGAACGACAAGGCCACGCGCGCCGAACTCGAGGCCGTCTGGGCCGACGAGGTGCTGCCCGTGTTCGAGGCCATAGGCGAAGGCCAGGAAGCGCTCGCGTACCTCGATGCGCTGCGCGACCGGCTGCTCAACCCCTTTCTCGCGCACCGCCTGGCCGACATCGCGCAAAACCACGAACAGAAGAAGCAGCGCCGCCTCGCGCCTGCCGTGCAGTTGGCCCGCGAGCTGGGGCTGAACGTGTCGCAGCACCGGTTGCGTGGGGCGCTGCAAGGCCACCAGTGAATTGCCGAGATCTCCCATGAGCACATCACCCTCGCCCCTCATCCTCTTGAGCGATGCCGACAACGTGGCCGTCGCACGCCACGACATTCCGGCCGGCACGGCCCTTGTGGCAGGCGCCGCGCAGGTCGTGAGCCGCAGTGCCATCCAGAGCGGCCACAAGGTCGCGTTGCAGCGCATCGCCGCAGGCGAGGTGGTGCGCAAGTACGGGCAGGTCATCGGGCTGGCGACCTGCGACATCGCACCGGGCGAGCACGTGCACGTGCACAACCTCGGCATGGGCGGCGACACGCACGATCACGCGCCCGGGCGCGAGTACCAGCGCACGGTGCCGGCCGCCACGCCCGCCACCTTTCGCGGCATCGTGCGCCGAGATGGACGTGTGGGCACGCGCAACTACATCGGCGTGATCGCGAGCGTCAACTGCTCGGCCACTGTCTGTCGCTACATCGCCGAGGCCTTCAAGGGCGACGCGCTGCTCGACTACCCAAACGTCGATGGCGTGGTGGCCATCACGCATGGCAGCGGCTGCGGCATGAGCGGCGGCGGCGAGGGCATCGAGCTCCTGCGCCGCACGCTGCGCGGCTATGCCGACCATCCCAACTTCGCGGGCGTGCTGGTGATCGGCCTCGGCTGCGAGGTGAACCAGGTGGCGCCGCTGGTGGAGAGCCTCAACGCGCGCGAGCCCGGGCTGGTGGCCGCGATGACGATCCAGGAAGAGGGCGGCACGCGCGAGGCGGTGGAGCAGGGCAAGGCGATGCTGCGCGAGATGCTGCCGCTCGCCAACGCGGTGACGCGCCGCGAGGTGCCCGCAAGCCACCTGGTGGTGGGCCTGCAGTGCGGCGGCTCCGACGGCTACTCCGGCATCAGCGCCAACCCGGCGCTGGGCGCCGCGGTCGACCTGCTGGTGGCGCATGGCGGCACGGCCATCCTCTCCGAGACACCCGAGATCTATGGCGCCGAACACCTGCTGACCGCGCGGGCCGCATCGCCCGCGGTGGCCGAGCGGCTGATGGCGCGCATCCGCTGGTGGGAGGACTACACCCGCCTGCATCATGGCGACATGAACAACAACCCGTCGCCCGGCAACAAGGCCGGCGGCATCACGACGATCCTCGAGAAATCGCTGGGCGCGGTGGCCAAGGGCGGCAGCACGGGGCTGATGGCAGTCTACGAGTACGCCGAGCCGGTGCGCGAACGCGGCCTCGTGTTCATGGACACGCCGGGCTACGACCCGGTCTCGGCCACGGGCCAGGTGGCGGGCGGCGCCAACCTCATCTGCTTCACCACCGGCCGCGGCTCCACCTACGGCTGCAAGCCCACGCCCTCGCTCAAGATCGCCACGCACAATGCGCTCTTCAAGCGCATGAGCCTCGACATGGATTTCAACTGCGGCGAGATCGTGGAAGGCCACCAGACCGTGGCCGAAGCCGGCGCGGCACTCTTCGCGCTGATGCTGGCCACGGCGTCGGGGCGGCCCACCTGCAGCGAGCAGCACGGGATGGGCGACAACGAATTCGTGCCGTGGCAACTCGGGGCGGTGATGTGAGCCGCTCGTCACCACCGCTGCGCGTGGCCTGCCAGGGCGAGTGCATGGTCGAGCTGCGCGAATCGCCCACGCCGGGGCTGCTCGCACAGGGCATTGCCGGCGACACCTACAACACGGCGGTGTACCTGCGCCGGCTCACCTCGGCCGCCGACCTGCGCATCGACTACGCCACCTGCGTGGGCGGTGACCTCTTCGCGCCGCGGCTCTTCGAGACGTGGCGAGCAGAAGGCATCGGCGAATCGCTCGTGCGCACCGTGCCGGATCGCAGCACCGGCCTCTACGCCATCCGCACCGACGCGCACGGCGAGCGTCATTTCAGCTACTGGCGCGAGCGCAGCGCCGCGCGGGCTTACTTCGAGGGCGAGCTTTCGCCCCTGGAGCAGCAGGCCGGCGAGATCGACGTGCTCTACCTGAGCGGCATCAGCCTCGCGATCATGGGCCCCGAGATGCCGCCCCGGCTGCGCACGCTGCTGCAGGGCTTGCGCTCGCGCGGGGCCCGCATCGTGTTCGACAACAACTACCGGCCGCGCCTGTGGGCGAGCCGAGACGCTGCGCAGTCGGCGTTTGCGCAGCTCTATGCGCTGGCCGACATCGTGCTCGTCACGCTCGACGACGAGAGGGCGCTGCAGGGGCTCGCGTCCGACGACCTCGCTTTGCAGCACTCGCTCGCACTGCCTTGCCCCGAGGTGGTGGTCAAGCGCGGCGCACGGTCCACGCTCGTGCGACGCGTGGGCCAAAGCCCCATCGAGGTGCCGGTGCAGACGGTGTCGCGCGTCGTCGACACCACCGCGGCCGGCGACTCGTTTGCGGCGGGCTACCTGGCGAAGCGGCTGATGGGTGAGTCGGCCGTCGCGGCAGCGGAGTGGGGCAATCGGCTGGCCGCCACCGTGATCCAGCACCCTGGCGCCATCGTGCCGCCGGAGGTGATGGCGTGGGCCACACGCCGCGGCGCCGCCTGAAACGCGAGCTGTCCAACGGAGCATTCGATGCGTGCAATCCTCTCTGGCCGCCTGCAAGGCAAGACGGCCTTCGTCACCGCCGCCGGCCAGGGCATTGGGCGCGCCACGGCCGAAGCCTTCGTGCGCGAAGGTGCCCGCGTGATCGCGGCCGACATCAAGGTCGAGCTTCTGAAGGCCCTCGCACGAGACACCGGCTGCGAGACCCGCGTTCTCGATGTGACCGATGCAGTGGCCGTGCGCGACACCGTGGGCGCCCTCGGGCCGCTGCAGGTGCTCTTCAACGGCGCGGGCTACGTGCACGCCGGCAGCGTCCTCGAATGCGAAGACGCCGACTGGGATTTCTCGTTCGAGCTCAACGTGCGCTCGATGTACCGCGTCATCCGCGCCGCACTGCCGGGCATGCTGGCGCAAGGGGGCGGGTCCATCGTCAACATGGCCTCGATCGCGGGCCTCAAGGGCGTGCCCAATCGCTTCGCCTACAGCACCACCAAGGCAGCAGTGGTCGGGCTCACCAAATCGATCGCGGCCGACTTCGTGGGGCGCGGCATTCGCTGCAACGCCATCTGCCCGGGCACGGTGCAGTCGCCCTCGCTGCGCGATCGCATCAGCGCCCAAGCGCTCGCGAGCGGGCAGAGCGTCGAGCAAGTCGAGGCCGCCTTCGCCGCGCGCCAGCCCGTCGGCCGCATCGGCCGCCCCGACGAGATCGCCGCGCTGGCGGTCTACCTCGCGAGCGACGAATCCAGCTTCACCACCGGCACCGCGCAGGTCATCGACGGCGGCTGGTCGAACTGAGAGACACGACCGTTGGCGGCCAGCGGTCAGCGCCGCTCCAGCGTGCTCAGCCAGTCGCAGCGCAGTCGGCCGCGCCGGTGCAGGGCGCGGCGCAGCGCCACATAGAGCGTGGGGGCGAGAAACAGCACCGCGCAGCCGAGCGCCATGCCGGGCCACCAGAGGATGAGCGCCGCGGGCTCGCCCATCCAGCCAAACATCCAGGCGGTGAGCACGCCGTCCCAGGCGTGGTATTCGAGCGGGTTCTCCGGCTTGTGGGCCAGCTGCCAGAGCTTGATGGCGTGAAGCTGCTGCAGGGTCATGGGGCTCTCCCGACGAGCGCGTGGCTCAAAGCGTAGAACCATCCGCGCGGGGTGAAAACCCCTCGAATCGCAAACCCCTCGGGGTCGCTCAGACAAGTGGCCTCAGGCCAGCAGGGCGAGCTGTTCCGTGAGCGTCTTCTCGCCGAAAAGCCACTGGCCGGGCAGCAGCCGCATGCCCTGTTCGCTGGGCCACACGAGCGCGGGCACGCCATGCATGCCGACCGCCTTCATCACCTTCTTCGCGCGGGCCACACGTTTGTTGGTGAGGCCGGGCAGGTCCGGGTGGGCGAGGCGCTTCAACCAGGTCTCGGCGTCGTCGCCGAGCGATTTCGACAGGGCTTGCGCGATCACGTCGCGGTCGCTGATGTCGCGCCCCGCGACGAAGCGCTCGCGTTGCAGGGCGTGCAGGGCATCGAGCTCGCGCCGCACGTTCCACTGCGACACGGCGGTCAGCGCTTCGGTGGCGGCGGTGCTGTCGAAGGGCAGCTCGGGGTTGGCCAGCACCTTGCGCTTGTAGAGCTCGCTGAAGCGCTGCCCGCTCATCGCGGCGATGCGCGCATCGGCCTGCTCGATGTGGCGTGCCATCTCGGCGTCGAGCGTCTTGCCCGGCGCGGCAAAGAGGCCGCTGGGCACCGGCTCGACGATGCAGCTGCCCAGATCCGCCAGCCCGTGGATGGCGGGCATGGCGCCGTAGCACCAGCCGCACAACGGGTCGTAGAGGTAGATCAGGTGGTCGATGGCCATCCGATGAGTATGCGACAGCCAAAGGCGCCTCCACGCCGGGTCGCCGATGGCCGGCAGCGTGGCGCCGCCGGGCGGTGTGTCGCGTCGTCAGTACGCCACGGTGAACCTGCGCTGCACATGCCGCGGCGTCTCGATCTCGTCGACGATGGCCACCGCCAGGTCCGCCACCGTGAGGCCGGCCGGTGTCCCGTGGGCATCGAGCAGCAGTTGGTCGCCGCCGAGCCGGAAGCCGCCCCGCCGCTCGCCGGGCGCCAGCATCGCGGCGGGCGAGACGAAGGTCCAGTCGAGCGAGGTTTCGGCTCGGATGCGGTTCAGCGCCTCGCGGGCGGCGAGTGCGCCTTGCTTCCACTCGGCCGGGAATTCCGGTGTGTCGACGAGCTGCAACCCGGGCGCCACGTAGAGGCTGCCCGCGCCGCCCACGAGCAGCAGTCGTTTGACGCCGCTGCGCTTCACGCCGTCGACGATGGCCTGCGTGCCCTGCAGGAAGAGATCGTGGATGTGCGGCTCTTTCCAGCCGGGGTTGTAGGCGCTGATCACGGCGTCCACACCTTCCACCGCGTGGGCGACCTGCGCGCTCTGCAGCGCATCGGCTTCCACGACGCTCAGCCCCGCACGTGCGGCGAATTTCGACGGGTTGCGGGCCAGCGCCGTGACCTGGTGGCCGCGGCGCAGCAGCTCCTCCAGCAGGGCCGCGCCGACGAAGCCGGTGCCTCCGATGAGGGCGATCTTCATGTGGGTCTCTCCAAGCAGTTGCGAATGGGTGTGACGATATGGGCTTCACAATCAGCGAGGAAGTCGTTCAAATCGAAGAACTTCTTTAAGCCCAGCTTCACAATGGACGATCTCCGGCGCATGGCCGTCTTTGCCGCGGTGGTGCAGCACGGCTCGATGAGCGCTGCCGCCCAGGCGCTGCGCATGAGCACCTCGGCGGTGAGCCAGCAGGTGCGCCTGCTGGAGCAGGGCAGTGGCGTGACGCTGCTGCACCGCTCCACCCGCAAGCTCTCGCTGACCGACACCGGCGCGCGTTTCGCCGAGCATTGCCACGCGATGGTGAGTGCTGCCGCACAGGCAAACGCACAGCTCGCGCTGGCGCACGACGCGCCGAGCGGCGAGCTGCGCATGTCGGCGCCGGTGGGCTTTGCGCGGCACATCGCGCCGGGCCTCGGGCCGCTGCTGGCGGCACACCCGGGGCTGACGCTCAGGCTGCTGGTGGACGACGCGCTCATCAACCTCGTCGACGCCCGCATCGACCTCGCCCTGCGCGCGGGCCGCCTGCCCGATTCGAGCTGGGTGGCGCAGCGCCTGTGCGACTTCGACTGGATCCTCTGCGCCTCGCCCGACTACCTGCGCCGGCACGGCGAGCCTGGCACGCCAGCCGAGCTCGTGCAGCACCAGTGGCTGGTCGGCTCACGCGAAGGGTCGGGCCTGCAGATCGAGCTGATCGGGCCGGCGGGCGAGCGCGAGCCGCTGCGCGTCGATGCGCGCATCGCGAGCAACAACCAGCTGAGCCTGGAACAGATGTGCGTGGCCGGCCTGGGCGTGGGCATGCTGACCCACCCCGACGTGCACGAGGCCTTGCAGGCGGGGCGCCTGAAGCGCGTGTTGCCGCAGTGGCGTTTGCCGCCAGGCCCGGTGTGGGCCGTCACGCCTCAGCGCGAGAACCAGCCGGCCAAGGTGCGCCACGCCATCGAGGCGATGCGGGCGTACTTCGCCGCGACACCGGGCACGCGTGTGTGAATGCGCTCAGTGCCCGGGTGCGGTGCCCGGCACGAGGATGCGCCGGTCGACGTTGCGGATGTCGGTGTGGCCGCAGAAGGCCATGCTCACGTCGAGTTCCTTGTAGATGATCTCCAGGCACTTCGTGACACCGGCTTCGCCCAGCGCGCCCAGGCCGTAGAGGAACGAGCGGCCGATCAGCGTGCCGCGGGCGCCGAGCGCCACCGCCTTCAACACGTCCTGCCCGGAGCGGATGCCGCCGTCCATCCACACCTCGATCTTCGAGCCCACTTCGCGGGCGATCTCGGGCAGCGCGGCAATCGACGAGGGCGCGCCGTCGAGCTGCCGGCCGCCGTGGTTGGAGACGACGAGCGCATCGGCGCCGCTGCCCGCGGCATAACGCGCGTCTTCCACGTCCATGATGCCCTTCAGGATCAGCTTCCCGCCCCAGCGCTTCTTGATCCACTCGACGTCGTTCCAGTCGAGCTTGGGGTCGAACTGCTCCTTGGTCCAGGCGGAGAGCGAGGTGACGTCGCTCACCCCCTTGGCGTGGCCGATCAGGTTGCCGAAGCTGTGGCGCTTGGTGCCGAGCATGCCCAGGCACCAGCGCGGCTTGGTCATGAGGTTGAGGATGTTGGCCAGCGTCGGCTTGGGCGGCGTGGTCAGGCCGTTCTTGATGTCCTTGTGGCGCTGGCCGAGCACCTGCAGGTCGAGCGTGAGCATCAGCGCCGAGACGCCCGCGGCCTTGGCGCGGTCCATCAGCCGCTCCATGAAGTCGCGGTCGCGCATCCAGTAGAGCTGGAACCAGAACGGCGACTTGGTGTGCGCGCGGATGTCTTCGATGGAGCAGATGCTCATCGTCGACAGCGTGAACGGGATGCCGAACTTCTCGGCCGCACGGGCCGCGAGGATTTCGCCGTCGGCGTGCTGCATGCCGGTCAGGCCCGTGGGTGCGATGGCCACCGGCATGTGGGTGGGCGTGCCGGCCAGGGTGGTGGCGAGCGTGCGGCCGTCCATGTTCACCGCCACGCGCTGGCGCAGCAGGATCTTCTGGAAATCGCTCTCGTTGGCGCGGTAGGTGCCTTCGGTCCACGAGCCAGAGTCGGCGTAGTCGTAGAACATGCGCGGCACGCGCCGCTTGGCGAGGACTCGCAGGTCCTCGATGCAGGTGATGGGGGTCATAGCCCCAGAGCTTATCCCCTGCGGCGGCGCGGAATGAAGTTCAGTTGCGTCGTCGTTTTCACGGGCGACGCGCTCACCTGCACCGGCACGCCTGCCTGCTCCTGGAGCTGGTCGGGGTGCCAGAGCGTGAGCTGCGCGGTGCCATCGGGCACACCGTCGATCGTGACGACGCCATTGGCGTCGGTCTTGCCGAACCAGGGGGTGTCGGCCACGTAGACCTGCCCGCGCATCGAGCCGTGGATGTGGCAGCCGAGGCCGATGGGGCCGGCAGCGTCCATCTTGAGGTCGGCACTGGAGACACCCGACTTCTTCTTGGCCGCGCCGCTCGGGTAGGCGTCGGTTCCGCCGCGGGCTTCGGCGATGGGGTCGGCATCGAGCCGCAGCTCGAAGGTCTTGGCCGGCGCGATGGCACCCAGCGGGCCGCTCGGGGTGGAGCGCACGTGGTGGTCGTAGCCGTCCTTGTTGACGAAACGCAGCGTGGTGCCGACCGGCACCACGGTGAGGAAGGGCACGAAGCGCGAGCCTTCCTGCACGATGAGCACCGGCTTGGCGGCCGGCGTCACGGCGGCTTTCGTGGCGCCTTGCACCAGCACCACCACATCGGGGGCGGGCTTGCCGTCCTTGTCGGTCACGGTGAGCTGCACGGTGCCGGCGTGGGTGGCGCTCGCCACGAAGGCCAGCAAGGCGAGAAGGTGTCGTGTCATCGGTGTCTCCCTCGGTGGTTGTTCAGGGTGTGTTGATGATGTCGCGGTGCATCGGCGCCAGGCGCGCCAGCAGTTTGTTCTGCGTCGAGAACGCGATGCCCTGTGCGCTCATGCTGTCTTGCAGCACCTCGACCAGCGCGTTGAAGTCGCGCCTGGTGATGTCCATGCCCTCGTGGGCCTTCTTCATGTCGGGGCCCTTGAGCCTGCAGGGGCCGCCCGAGACCTCGCAGAACTGCGCGACCAGCTGGGCCTTCACGTGCTGATGGTCCACGTCCTTGAAGAAGGGGTTCATGCGCTGGTCGGCGAGCAGGCGGGCCATGAAGTCGTCCATCAGCTTGGTGAGGCCGGGCTGGCCGCCGAGCTGGCGGTAGAGCGAATCGTCGGCGGGCTGCGCGTGCGCGGCGAGCGCGAGGCCGAGCAGGGTGGCGCACAGGAGTTGAAGCAGGCGGTGCATGTCGTGCTCCTCAGAAAGCGACCTGCGCCGAGAGATAGGCGCCGGTCTGCCGCTTGTTGACGACGCCGGGCACGATCTTGCCCGCGTCCACATAGGCGAGCGTCAGCGAGAAGTGCTTGCTCGGCGCCCAGGCGACGAACACATCGGCCCAGTCGTCTTCGTTCAAGGCGCCGGCGCCGAGCGCGGTGTTGTCGCGGAAGTTGTCGGGCTTGGCGCGGTACTCCGCGCCGATGGCCAGATCACGCCGCAGCAGCCAGGCGAGCGAGACCTCGGGCTGCAGGCGGTAGCTCGTGTGGCCGGTGGCGCCGAAGCCGAGCAGGCCGTTCTGGTTGGCCTTGGTGGCGCGAAGCGTGCCGTTGACGAGGAGGCCCGGCGCGAGGAAGAGCTTGGTGGCGCTCACGTAGACATCGGTGCCGCTGTCTTTCGCGCCGAAGCTGGCGAGCGTACTTTCCAGGGCACCGGCATCCGAGGTCTTGTGCTGCACACCGAGGGCGACTTGCGGAGCCCAGGTGTCGCTGTCGAGCACCGCATCGCCGAACACCCGCAGCTTCACGCCGACGATGTCTTGCCTGAGCTTGAGTCCGGGCATCGAGAGCGTGGTGCCGACCGGGCCGGTGTCGAACGACTGCCGGGCGAACGAGAGCTCGATGCGGTCGCCATACGCCAGCGCGGCGCCGTAGGCGTTGACCGAGAAGTCCTGCGTCTTGACGCGTGTGGCGAAGGCCGAGCCGCCGATCTCGCCCGCGGTGCCGTAGCCGCCCGTCACGGCCCAGGGCGTGAGCCCGCCGCCGGCCGCGCCGTCGATGCTGCTCACGCCGCCGGTCAGCAGCAGCTTGCCGCCGACGGCCCAGGCCGAGGGGCTGGCGCAGGCCAGTGCGAGTGCGCCGGTGATCGCGAGGCGGCCCGCAAGACAAGGTGCGAGTCGATGGTGTCGTGGCATGGGAAAGCTCCTCTCTCCAGACTCATCTACGCAGACGAACCGCCTTCGGATGCATCGAACAGCGGCAGCGGCGCATGGTAAGCGGGCGCTGGCTCCTGTGCCACCGGGGCGTCGGTGGCGTGGGGGTTGAGCAACTCCGAGAGCTTGGCCAGGTTGCCGGCGCGCACGCCCAGCAGGCGCAGGCGCCGCGTGAGGTCGACGCGCTTCAGGCACTCGCCCGCCGCGCGGCGGATGGTCTTCGCGTCCATCGTGTGCGCGGGCAGCGTGAGGTCACGCGTCACGATCTTGAAATCGTCGAAGCGCAGCTTGATGCCGATGGTCTTGGCCGCGTAGCCCTTGCGGCTGAGGTCGTCGGCCACCTCCATGCACAGCTCGGTGAAGATGGGCGTGAGCACGTGCCGGTCGCGCACGGCGTGCAGGTCGCGCTCGAAGGTGGTCTCGCGGCTCATCGAGACCGGCTCGCTGTGGGTCACCACCTCGCGGTCGTCGATGCCGTGCGAGGCGCGGTGCAGCCAGGCACCGTAGCTCTTGCCGAAATGCTCGACGAGGTAGGCCGCATCGCGCGCCGCGATGTCGCCGATGGTGTGCATGCCGTGGGCCGCGAGTTTCTCGCTGGCCTTCGGGCCGATGCCGTTGACCTTGCGCGCCGCGAGCGGCCACACCCGCGCCGGGATCTCGTCGGCCCGCAGCAGGGTGAGGCCGTCGGGTTTGTCGAACTCGGAGCAGAGCTTGGAGAGCAGCTTGTTGGGTGTGATGCCCACCGAGCAGGTGAGGCCGCCGGTCGCGTCGAACACCGCGTCTTTCAGCGCCTGGCCGATGGCACGGCCGCCGTCGTCGTGCACGCCGGGCAGGTCTGACAGATCGATGTAGATCTCGTCGATGCCGCGGTCTTCCACCAGAGGCGCGATGCGGCGCACTGCGGCCTTGAAGAGGCGCGAGTACTTGCGGTACTCGTCGAAGTCGACTGGCAGCAGCACCGCATCGGGCGCGAGCTTGGCGGCCTTCATCGTGGGCATGGCCGAGAACACGCCGAGCTTGCGGGCTTCGTAGGTGCTCGTCGTCAGCACGCCGCGGCCGGTGTAGTCGCGCAGCAAGGAAAACTCGCGCGTGCCGTCGGGCCGCATCACCGGCTGGTGGCGCCGGCCACCGCCGATCACCACCGGCAGGCCCTTGAGTTCCGGATAGCGCAGCAGCTCCACGGAGGCGTAGAACGCATCCATGTCGAGGTGGGCGATCAGGCGGGGCACGGCTGTATTTTCATACAGTCTTTCGGTCAGTGCCACCCACTACCATCGACCGATGACCTACTCCGCCCAGTGCCTCTGTGGAGGCATCCGATTCCGCATCGACGGCAAGCTGGAGCCCATCCAGATCTGCCACTGCCAGCAGTGCCGGCGCGCCCAGGGGGCCGCGTTTGCCGCCAACATCCCGGTCAATGAGTCGGCGGTGCATGTCGACAGTGGCCGCGAACTCATGACCGAATTCGAATCGACTCCCGGCAAGAAGCGCGCGTTCTGCCAGCGCTGCGGCTCGCCCATCTACAGCCGGCGCGACAACCTGCCCGGCGTGTTGCGCATCCGCGCCGGCCTCATCAACGAGCCGCTCGCCACCAAGATCGGCTTCCACGCCTACGTGGACAGCAAGGCCAACTGGTACGACATTCGCGACGATGCGCCCCAGCACCCCGGCGCCTACGTGCCCCCCAACCGCTGAACTTCATGCTCGACTTCGAAGCGCCCCCCATCGAGTCGTCGCAGATGCGCCGCGCCGGCCGCGAGCTGCTGTCGCTCGCGCTGATGGACACGCGCAACCACAGCCTGCGCTGGATGAGCGCGATCGAAGCGGCACTGCCCGGCTTTGCGGTGACCGAGAACCTGCGCGAAGGGTTGAACCCACCGTTGTGGTCGCTCGGCCACCTGGCCTGGTTCCAGGAGCACTGGATCTCGCGCAACGTGCAGCGCCAGCGTGGCACGCAGGCCGACCCCACCGCGCTGCGGCTCGCGTCCATCGAACCGCAGGCCGACCGGCTGTTCGACCCGTCGGTGGTGTCGCCTTCCCTGCGCTGGCGCATCGAGTTGCCCGAGCCGCAGGCCATCCGTCAGTACCTGGCCGACACGCTCGAGACCACGCTCGAGCTGCTCGACCACGCCACGGAAGACGACGACGCGCTGTATTTCTTCCGCCTCGCGCTCTGCCATGAAGACGCGCAGCTCGAAGCGTTTGCCGAACTCGCGCAGACGCTCGGCTTCGACCCGGGGTTGCTGCCGATGATCGGCACGCTGGCCTCGCGCCCCCCAGTGCTCTTCCCGGCCACACGGTGGCTGCTCGGCTCGCCGCCCGGCGGCTTTGCCTTCGACAACGAGCAGCCCGCCCACGAGCACAGCGTGCCCGAGTTCGAGATCGATGCGCAGCCGATCACCTGGGGCCAGTACTGCGAGTTCGTCGAAGACGGCGGCTACGACGAGGAGCGCCATTGGTCGCCCGAAGGCTGGGCCTGGGTGCAGCGCGAAGGCCGCCGCACGCCGCGCCACGTCGACCAGATGCGCCAGAGCGTGCTGATGCAGCGCTTCGGCAAGATGACCCGCGTGCCGATGTCGCAATCCGCCATGCACGTGAGCTGGTACGAAGCCGACGCCTGGTGCCGCTGGGCCGAGCGCCGCCTGCCGACCGAGCTGGAATGGGAAGTCGCGGCCCATCAAGGCGTGTCGCGCGGCGTGCGCTTCGGCCAGGTGTGGGAGTGGACGGCCGGGAGCTTCCGCCCCTACCCGGGCTTCGTGCCAGGGCCCGATGCGCAGTACTCGCAAGCCGCCTTCGGCTCGCACAAGGTGCTGCGCGGCGGATCGTTCGCCACCCACGAGCGCATGCGCAACGCGAAGCACCGCCGCTTCCTGCTGCCCGAGCGCGACGACGCTTTCAGCGGGTTTCGCAGCGTCTCGCTCTGAGGGGCCGAGCGCCTGCCCGGCGCCGATCTCTCCCCTAAGATCGCCAGGCTTTCCGTTCACCACAAAACACCAATTGAGGGAGATCTTCATGCCAGGGCGCCTTCGGCTCGTCTGCTTTCCGCGCGTTCGCTTTCTGCTGGCCCATGCTCTGCTCGCCGCGGCCACCTGCACGCAGGCCGCCGAGCCGAGCTACTTCAAGTTCAGTGACTTGATGAGCTCGGACTCCGGCCGGGCCCTCCACGACCCCGCCGTCAAGCTCTACTGGGCGACACAACCGACGCCCGAGTTTGCGGAAGTCGCCCCGCCCGATGTCTATGCCCGGCGCGGCCCCTTCTCCAACGCGGGCGGGCAGGCGTACTGCGTGGGGGCGTTTGAAGACACCCTGAAGACGCTCATCAGCGACGCGCGCAGCCGCGGCTACGACGCCGTCATCAACCTCCAGGCGGCCGTGGACGGCCAGCCCTCGAACGACAAGGAAGGCTTTCGATGCGCCGGCGACAGGCGCGTGAAGGTCGCCCTGTGGAGCCAGTTTGCGATGACGCCTGCCGCGGTGCAGCGCATGGCGGAGGCCGACGAACGATCCACCCGCACGCCGCCGAGGCAGGCTCCTGCGAACGCGATGTTCATTCCGCTGGCACCGATCTTCGCGTCGCCCGAAGCCCGGAGAATCCTCGGCCCCGACATCCATGTGTTCACGGGCGTGGTGGCGCCAAAGTACGGCAAGCGCTACGGCCCCGACTCCTATTCGGAGTCGGCCTCGAACCGGGACGTGGGCGATGAAGGCGCGTGCCGGCAGGCCGTGCTGGAGAGCCTGAAATCGATGGTGAAAGACGCCGAGGAACGAGGCCTCAACGCCATCATCAAGGTGCGAAGCTTCTTCGACGATCGGTATGCCCCCGTCATCACCGATGCCGAATGCCGCCAGAGGCAACTGATGATGGGCAAGTACTCCGTGAGCTTGCAGGCGTCATTGGCGAGCATCGACGACGACAGCATCGGCTTCGCGCCCATGCCGGCCAGGCCCGCGGCCAAAGACGCCTTCTTCATGCCCCTCGGCCCGATCCTGGAGTCGCCGGAAGCGCGCGCCATCCTGGGCTCCGATGTCAAAGCGTATTGGGAGTTCAAGGCGCCCAAGTACAGCCGGCACAAGAAGCCCGAGGTCTACGCGGAAGACGTGAAGCTCGGCGCGCTGACCCGCGAAGAAGCTTGCCGGCAGGCCGTCCTGAAGACGCTCTCGGAGATGGTCTCGAATGCGCGAGACGGCAAGTTCGACTCGATCATCCGCATCCGCAGCTATCTCGGCGAGAAGTACGCGCCGGTGCCGACCGACGTCGAATGCAAGGTGGCGAAGAACGAAGCGGTCGTCGAGTTGCGGGCCACGCTGGTCAGGCAGTAGCAGGACGTGAGATCGGGTCAATGCGGCGTGCAGACAATGTGCGCTTCCCAACCTACCGACACCACAAGGAGACAAGCTTGTTCAATCACATCATGGTCGGCACCAATGACATCGAGCGTTCGAAGCGTTTCTACGACGCGGTGCTCGGCGTGCTCGGTGCTGGCGAGCCCGTGCGCAACGTGAACGCCACCGGGCAGACCCGGTTGTTCTACCGGCTCGACGGAAGCAGCTTCTGCGTCTCCGAGCCCATCAACGGCGAGCGTGCCACCGCGGCAAACGGCGGAACGATCGCATTCAAGTGCAGCTCGCCCGAGCAACTGCAGGCCTTCCACGACATCGCCGTCGCCAACGGCGGCACGTCGGTCGAGGAGCCACCGGGCTTGCGCGAGAGCACGCTGGGCGCGATGTACCTGGCCTACGTGCGAGACCCGGATGGCAACAAGCTGTGCGCCGTTCATCGCGTGAAACGCTAGCGCGCGGAAGATCCGCGGGCGCCAAGCCCCGCGGCGAAGCTTGGGGCACTCGTTGGCGGGGTGGTGAAGGCTGGCGAAAGTCAGCCTTGCAGCGGTTGCATAAGTTCAGCCGAGACGCGAGACGGACTGCGTCCGACCCGAATCAGACGCTCTCAGATCGTCGTTGACATCGCGCCCGGGCCTGCGGCTGCGGCATCGACGCGCCGCAGCCAGCGCACCAACGCCGCCACCACCGTTGCAGGCTGTTCCAGGATCGACATGTGGCCCGCCGCATCGGCCGCCGCCAACTCAGCGTCCGGCAGCAGCGTCGCCATCTCCTGGCTCAGGCTGAACGGAGTGACCCGGTCATCACGCCCGCACACCACCACGGCAGGCATGTGCAGTCGACGCAGCAAGTCACGGGAGTCGGCTCGGTTCATCGCGGCCCGCTGCTGCCGGACTAACCCTTCGCTCCCCACGTTGGAAGCCATGTCGGATAGCAACTGCAGGAGTTCACGGTCTTGCAGCCGGGAGGCGTGAACGATCCGTGAGGCAAAGCCATGGGCTACCTGGCTGAATGTCGCGTCGCCTCCGCCTGCGCCACCTTCCACCGCATCGATCATTCGTTGTCGGGCCTGCCTCGCCTCGTCCGTGTCGGCGCGGGCGCCAGTGTCCACAAGGCCCAGCCCGGCGATGCGGTCGCTCGACTGGCGGCAGACCTCCTGGGCGACATACCCACCCAGCGAGAACCCGGCGACGGCGAACGAGCCGGGCGGCATGGCGGCAATCGCGTCGCGAGCCGACTCGGCGACGCTGTCGTGCAGATGAGTGGGGGCTATGTGCACATGGCGCTCTCCGGCCACGACGGAAACCAGCGGAGTCCAGATGCGGTGGTCGTTCATGAGGCCGGGAAGGAGCAGAAGGGGAATGGCCGGGCAGTTCATGAGCGAGGTTATAAGTGTGCAGTTGAGTGCATAGTCAAGGAATCGACCCGAACCATGTGGATTGCCGAACTCGCGCGTCGCGCAGGGGTGAAACCGACCACCGTGAGGCACTATCTGCGCGAAGGACTCCTGTCGCCGCGCACGGGGCATGCCGGCGGGTCGCGGCCTTATCTGGAGTTCACTGAAGCCGACCTGCGTCTGCTCTCGTCCATCCAAGCGGGCCAGGCTCTGGGCCTCTCGCTGGAGGAGATCAGGATGCTCATCGGAGTGCGGCGATCGGGCGAAGGGCACGCGCGGATGCTCAAGGTGCTGACCGCGCAGCGCGAGAAGCTGCGCGGCAGAGCGCAGGATCTTCAGGCGATGCTCACCTTCCTCGAACGCAAGATTGCGTGGCTCGAGAGCGGCGCCAAGGGGGCGCCGCCTTCGCATGCAGAGATCCATGATGCGAAGAAGCTGAAGTGATGGCCCGACATGGCGACGGGCGCGTCGATTACTTCCCGCTCGTGAGCTCATCGGCCAGCACGATCGCCTCGCCGTCCACCATCGTGAGGAGGCTGCCGGTGCGCCTCAGAACGCGTGGCCGGCGCTTCGCACCGTGCGGATGATCATCTCGTTGACGTCCACGTCCGCCGGCTGGTCGATCGCGTAGAGCACCGCGTTGGCGATCGCGTTGGTGTCGAGCGCGATGCTGCGCAGTTGGTCCACGGCCGCTTTGGTGTCGTCGACCGAAATGTCGTGGCCGAGTTCGGAGGTCGTGACGCCCGGCGAGATGGTCGTCACGCGAATCTGTTGCATCTCCTGGCGCAGGCCTTCCATGATCGCGCGCACGGCGTACTTGCTCGCGCAGTACACGCCGAATTGGCCGCCGACCGCGTGCGCGCCCGTCGATGCCGTGCTCAGGATGTGGCCGCTGCCCTGCGCTTCCATGATGGGGAGCACGGCCGCGATGCCGTTGAGCACACCCTTGATGTTGACGTCGACGATGGCATCCCACTCGTCGACCCTCAGCGCGTTCATCGGCGAGACGGGCATCACACCCGCGTTGTTGAAGATGGCGTCGACACGGCCGAACTTCTTGTGAGCGAAGTTCGCGAAGGCCGCGACGTCAGCGCGGTTCACGACGTCGAGCGCGCGGAATTCCGCGGCGCCGCCGCCGACACGAATCTCGGCGGCGATCTTTTCGAGACGGTCCGTGCGGCGCGCGCCGAGGATGACCGTGTGGCCCGCAGCGGCGAGCGTGCGGGCGGTGGCTTCGCCGATGCCGCTGCTGGCGCCGGTGATGAGGATGACTTTGCTGCTGTTCATGGAAATGCTCCGTGTTGGATGGGTCGCTTTCGCGACAGAGAGCATCGGCTTCGGGCGCTGCCCTGGAAATACACGAAGCTGCGGCGTGATTGCCTGATCCTCCAAATCTCGATGTCGACCGATTGAGGCGCATGGGATCTGCGCGTATCGTCCGTGCCAATGGACAAGCCAATCAATGAGTTGCGGCGGGATTGCCTCGCTGAGCTGGGCCAACTGATCGACAAGAACTCCAAGGGTGATGGCATGCACCCCGTCGCGATCGGCGGTCTGCAGTGCATCCGTCTGTCGGCGCCGAACCACGAACTGCCGCACGTGTACAACCCGTGCGTCTGCGTGATCGTGCAGGGCGTGAAGCAGGTTTTGCTCGAGGGTGAGGTCTACCGCTACGCGCCGCAACAGTTCCTCGCGGTGTCGGTCGACCTGCCGTTGTTCGGCCAGGTGCTCGTCGCGAGCGCCGAGGCGCCGTATCTGTGCCTCGCGATCGACCTGGACGCGAGCACGATCGCCGATCTGCTGGCGCAGTTGGACGTCGCGGGCTGGTCACGCGGCGAAACGGCGCGCGGCCTCTTCGTCGGCGACCTCGACGACGCGACGCTGGAGTCGGTGGTGCGGCTCGCGCGGCTGCTCGATGAACCGCGCGACATCCCCGTGCTCGCCCCGCTGGCGCTGCGCGAGTTCCATTACCGGCTGCTGCGCGGTCCCCATGGCCCGGCCGTTGCGCAGATGGCCATCGCGGGCAGCAACACGCACAAGATGGGACAGATCATCCGGCGCATGCGCGCGCACTACGCGGAGCCGATCCGCGTGGAGGAACTCGCCTCGCAGGCGAACATGAGCCCGTCGTCATTCCATCAGCACTTCAAGGCCGTGACGGCGATGAGCCCGCTGCAATACCAGAAACGCCTGCGGCTCACGGAGGCCCGTGGCCTGTTGCTCGGCGGCGGCATGGACGCAGCGAGCGTCGCGTATCGCGTGGGCTATCAGAGTGTGTCGCAGTTCAGCCGCGAGTACGCACGGCTGTTCGGGGCGCCGCCGATGCGCGACGTCGAGGCTTTGCGGCACGCTTAGGTGCCGTGCGTGTTCAAAGGTAGCTTTGTGCTCGGAGAGCAGGATGGCGGATGTTGCTCGACGATTGGATTCAGCCGCGTGGCTCAGCTTGGAGCACCAATCCCGCCAAGGCTCGTGCCCAGGCGGCCCGCCAACTCGGTTGCAAAGAAGTCTGTCACCTGCCGCACCCTGGCCGGAATGAACTTGCGGTTCGGCCAGATCAGACCGAGGTCTCGTGTCTCGCTGATGAAGTCGACGAGTACCTGGATGATGTCGGGGTCGCGCCGATCGCCTGCCAAGGAAGCGCCGTTGAACATCCCGACGCCAACATCCGCTTGCACGGCCGCGAGGATGGCTTCAACTGTGTTGGATGCCAAGTTGCCGCTGACGCGGACGCTGTGCCGGCCTCGCGGACCGTCGAAGACCCACTGGTCCATGCCGTTGAAGATCAGACAGTTGTGATGGACCAAGTCCTGCGGCGTCTTGGGCGTACCGTGCAGCGCAAAGTATTTGCGTGAGCCCACGCAGACAAGCGAAGTCGTCGTCACACGCCTGACCACGGCATCGGGGCTCACTGTCGGGCTGATTCGGATGGCGAGATCGATGCCGTCGGCGAGCAGGTCCTGCACACCGTCCGTCAATTGCAGATCGAGCTTCAGCTTGGGATGCAGTGCCAGCAGCTTCGGCACCAGCGGCAGCACATGCAGGCGGCCAAAGGTGGCTGACGCCGCAATCCGAACGAGGCCTGACAGTTCCATGGTGCTGCTGGCCAGTTCACTGTCCGCCTGAGCCACCTCATCCAGCAGCGGCTTCATCCGCTGGTAGTAGCTGCGTCCGGCGTCGGTCAGATTCACTCTGCGTGTGCTTCGCTGCAGCAGTTGCACACCCAGGCGACGCTCCAGCGCGCCTACCGCTTTGCTCACACCAGACTGCGAGTCGCCCAGACGCTTGGCGGCGGCCGAAAACCCGCTCGCTTCCACCACAGCGATGAAGGCCGTGAGCTCGTGAAACCTGTCCATGTGTTTGTTTGGCTCCCAGAGTTCTCTCACCGAGAGGCAACCCTGAATTTATTCAAGATGAGAATTGGTCTGATTCAACGGCGGAGGATTATCAACAAATGGCGATCAATCTAGGATGACTTCCGTGCTGTGACCGCAGGCCGTAGTGGGGTTGCAGCGAACAGTGGGCCGAACGCTCAAGCGGCGCGCCTGTCAGGAACCAACCGAAGAGAGAAGCCTTCATGTCCGCACCTACCAGCGCAATTGCGCAGCAAGACCCATCCCTCAGCCCCACGCTGCCGCTGGCCGGCAAGCGGGTCGTCGTTGTCGGCGGCAAGACAGGCATCGGCCTTGGCGTTGCGAAAGCCGCGCACGCCGCTGGTGCCACGCTCATCGTCGCCAGCCGCCGGATCGAATCTGCTGAAGCGCGCCCCGCCCTCGCTCACTTCACCCAAGTCGTCCTGGACATGCGCGACGAGTCGTCAGTCCGCGCCGCCTTCGAGACCATCGGCACGCTGGACCACCTCGTCGTGACCGCCTCGCCGGACCTGGGCAGTTGGGGCAGTTTCATGGACGCCGACATGCAGGGTGTGCGCAGCTACATGGAAGGCAAGTTCCTGGGCAGCTGGGCCAGCGCGCGCCATGCAGCCCCCCGCCTGCGGGCGGGCGGCTCCATCACCTTCCTCACCGGTGGTCTCGCTGTGCGGCCCAAGCCGGGCTTTGCTGCGGCGACCTCAGCCTTCGGCGCCGTCGAGGCGTTGTCCGGTTCACTGGCGCTGGAGCTGGCAGCGACGCGGGTCAACACGATCCGCCCCGGCTTCATCGACACCGAGATGTGGAGCTTCCTGCCGACCGAGCACCGGGACGGACTGCGCCAGAGGGTCGCCGAGGCGTTTCCCGTATGACGCGTCGGGCAGGCGTCGGACATTGGCCACGCAGCGGTGTTCCTGATGACGAACCCCTACGTCACCGGCACCGTCATCGAAGTGTCTGGCGGCGAGACCCTGGTCGCGAGCGTGTCCTGACCAGAGGGGGAGGAAACGGCAGGGGCGACATTCGCCTCCCCTCCGGGGAGGATCGAAAGCAGTCTGAAGGCCGCCGCTCAATGTCAAAGTTAGGTATGCAGCGGGTGCAGTCACTCGGATCTCACTACCGGATGGCTGCTCGCGACCCTCAGCAGACATCCAGCCTCTCTATCCTGAATGTAGAAAGCGGTCGTGCAACGATTGAGCTGCGCGACCTAGCTCGCCGGGGCATGTCGTCTCGATGAGAGGGTTGGAGGACCGGTGCCGCAAGACGCCGATCTGATTAAGCCGCCCCAGGCACAGGTTCTGGATCGGGTAAGGGATTCGAAGGAAACCTTGCGCGAATGAGCTTCACCAATTCTTCGAAGTCCGTCGGCTTGCGCAAGACGTGATTGAAGTGACCCGACTCACCTGCCTCCCGGGAAGAACGACCGGTGACTGCCACAATAAGTCCAGCGTCCGTGCCCCACTTCAACCGCATGGCCGCCGCACACTCAACTCCCGCCATGATTGGCATGTCGATGTCTAAAAGGCTCACGTCTGGTCGTCGTTTCAAAGCCTCGTGCAGAGCATCGGCCCCGTTAAGAACGACAACGGTCTCGCAGTCAAACTCAAGCTGCAAAAGCTCGCTCAGCAGGTCAGCGACATCCGGGTAGTCATCGGCAATCAGAATCTTCAAGGGTTCGGTTCGTATTGCCATAAAGCCTTACTGGCAATCGAGATGCCGAGACGCGCGACGCATCTGCAGTTGAGGGGTGCTTGCACGGTAAGCCTTGAGCGTCAGTGAAGCGGGGCGCGCGGGAGATCGATTGAAAAGATGCAGCCCGCCCCTGGCAAATCCTGAACACTCAACGTGCCGCCGTCTGCCTCCACACTCTTGAGCGCGATGGACAGACCCAGTCCCAGGCCACTTCGGTCGCTGCTCACTTGCGTGAACGGCTTGAACATGGCTTCGGCTGCCCCCGGCGGCAGACCCCCACAGTGATCTTGCACCGAGATCAGTACGCGGTCTCCCTGCTCTTTGGCGCTGAGTGTCACCATGGTGTGTGGGTGGGTGTACTTGAAGGCGTTTTGCAGCAGGTTGGTCAAGGCTGCTGCAAGCAGCATCCGGTTTCCGGAGATGGACAGCAGAGGGTCGACCTCGACAACATGCAGCGAACATTGGGTGCTCGCGGCGTACAGCAATGCGGAAATCTTCGCGTCGGCAATGAATGTCGCCACTGAGAAGGTGTCGATCATGGGTTCACCGCTTGCCGTGCGAACGGTCGCTATCGATTGATCGACCAGCGCCTTCATCGAGGCCAGCGCCCGCTTGACGACACCACCCGTGGAGCCACCGACGGCAAGCGTTCCGGTCTCAAGTGCGCGGAACGCCATCATTGCCGCCAGAAGATGATTGCGCAGCTCGTGTACCAGGAAACCCAGTCGCTGTGTTTCAGCCGCGGTGTTCTCGATGGCCATGTCGATGTCGCGCTGCCTTGCGAACTCTGCGACTGCGTCCGCGATCGCGTTGTCCAAGCAGCGGTTCAGCGTCCGGTACTCGTCGATCGAAAACGGTGCGTCCCGTTCTACAGCGAGATCCGTGATCGCCTGACAAAGATCGCCGTAGTCGTGAACAACCTGGTCAACCGTGAACCCAAGCCCAAGGAGTACCCTGCCGTGCGCGGCGGCACTGACACCGATCTCAGACAGAGCCAGTACGTCACCACCGGACGGGCCAGAGATCTGCAAGCTAATTGCAACCTGCCCATCTTCCTCGGCACGCAAGGTGCGAGTGAGCTGGTCCAAGAACAGCGGGATGCCGTTTTCAAGCTGTGCTAAGGATGCACCGCGTTTCTCTCGAAGCGCAACTTTCGCGCGACACCGTTCGATGAGCTCCTGTCGGTTATTCGCTAGGAACTGGTACATGGGCGATCCTCGCAAGTGGTTCGACGCAGTATGCGCGTATCGGAAGTACGAATCGCGACCCCTCGGGCCACTCGGGATTGGATTGAAGCCTGAGTTCCCCTGTGATGCCTGGGCTCGGAGCGAAGCAGTGATCACGACCAGACATTCGCGCATGACCGGTTCTGGCCGATCGCAGTCACTCGCGCGCCAAACCGCGAACGCCGCCCCGGGTAAACCACGACGTACCTCATACGCCGCTACTACCCGCGCCGCCGCCGGCTCCCAAGAATCGTGGCTCCTACCCCCAAGACGGAGACCTCAGATGAGCAAGATCCTGATGCTGTGCGGCGACTTCGGCGAAGACTACGAAGTGATGGTGCCCTTCCAGGCGTTGCAGGCTGTGGGCCACACCGTCCATGCGGTCGCGCCCGACAAGAAGAGCGGCGACTACGTGATGACGGCCATCCACGACTTCGAGGGCCAGCAGACCTACAGCGAGAAGCCCGGCCACCGCTTCACGCTCAACGCGACCTTTGCCGAGATCGACCCGGCCAAGTACGACGCGCTGGTCGTGCCCGGCGGGCGTGCGCCGGAGTACCTGCGCATGAACTCGCGCGTCGTCGAGATCACGCGGCACTTCCTGTCGGCGAACAAGCCCGTGGCGGCCATCTGCCATGGCGCGCAGCTGCTGGCGGCGACAGGTCTCATCAAGGGCCGCAAGCTCAGCGCCTACCCGGCGTGCCAGGTCGAGGTCGAACTGGCCGGCGCCGAGTACATGGGCATCGCCATCGACGGCGCCGTCACCGATGGCAATCTGGTCACCGCGCCGGCCTGGCCCGCGCATCCGGCGTGGATCGGCCAGTTCCTCACCGTACTGGGCACCCGCATCAGTCTGTAGCATTCAAGTCGCCACACCGCAGGAGCCTGTCATGTGCAAGATCTTCATCAGTGCAGATCCCGCCAGCTACGAGAGCCGCACGCGGTCGGTGCGCCTGCATGGCGTGGTCACCAGTCTCCGGCTCGAAAACCTGCACTGGTCGGTGCTGGAAGAGATTGCCGGCCGAGACGGCATGACGGTCGCGCAACTGATCGAGAAGCTGTACGACGAGTTGGTGGCCGATCGGGGTGCGGTGGGCAACTTCTCGTCGTTCCTGCGGGTGTGTGCGCTGCGCTATGAGAACCTGATCGCTCAGGGCCTCATCCCGCGCGACGCGTCGGTCCCGATCCGCTCGCTGGATGCCGATCGTGTGCTCGACGGGCTGCACGGCCTGCCGCAGGCCGCGGCCGTGCCGCGCGAGAGTCCGCCGCCCAAGCGCGCGCTGAACTGATCGCTCGCGGGTGGGCTCAGGGCCCGTACCGCACCACCTGCGTCCCCCGGCAGAACCCATACAACTGCATCCCCGCCTGCCGGGCGATGTCGACCGCGAGGCTCGTCGGCGCCGAGATGGTGGCCAGCATGGGCACACCGAGCCGCGCGCACTTGCGCACGAGTTCGTAGCTCGCGCGGCTCGACATGATGACGAAGCCGTCGGCGTTCGACAGCTTCTGCCGCGCGCGTTGCCCCAGCAGCTTGTCGAGCGCGTTGTGGCGGCCCACGTCTTCCATCACGGCGGCGAGCTCGCCCTCGGGCGTGGCCCACGCGGCGGCGTGGTGGGCGCCGGTAAGCGCGTTGAGGGGCTGGCGCGCGGGCAGCTGGGCGAAGGCGCGCAGCAGCGTGGCCGGTGCGAGCTGCGCGGCCCAGGCGGGCGGTGTGACGGGCTCCGGGGTGAGGTCGAGCCGCGCGAGGCTGTCGATGCCGCACAGGCCGCAGCCGGTGCGGCCGGCGAGGCTGCGGCGCTGCTCCTGCAGGCGCGCGGCCGCAGCGCTCGCCACGTCGAGCTGTACCTCGATTCCTTCGGCCACTTCCACCACCTCGATGCCGCGGCACTCGTCGCGTGAGGCGAGCAGGCCTTCCGACAAGGCGAAGCCGAGCGCGAAGTCTTCCAGGTCGGCCGGCGTGGCCATCATCACGGCGTGCGAGATGCCGTTGAAGACGAGCGCGACCGGCACCTCGGCGGCGACGAGGTCGTGCTCGGTGCTCACCCCGCTCGGCGACAGGCGTTGCACGTCGACGTCGCGCGTGGGCGAGGTGTGAAGGCCTTCGGTGAGCGGCATGTCGAGCGGCAGTCGGGCGTTCATGAGGGCGCTCCCGCGAGGGCGGCGCGCTGGTGCGTGATCGCTTGCAGCACGGCAGGGTGCAGGCCAGCGCCGCCGGTGGCGTCGATGTGCGCGATGAGCTCGCGCCGCATGCGCGGCTCCCAGAACTTGCGGATGTGCGTGGCGATGCCGTCCTGCGCTTCCACCGGGTCGGGCATCGACTCGAAGAAGTCGCCGATCTGGTTGGCCATCTTGATGAGCTGGTCGACGTGCATGGCCTTATTTTGCGGGGATGGCGTGGTGGCGTTGCTGCAGCAACTCTTCCTGCACCTTGCTGAAGCGCGAGTGCTCCTGCTGCCAGGCCGAGGGCTGCATCACCGGCATCACCTGCACCGCGGTCACCTTGTACTCGGGGCAGTTGGTGGCCCAGTCGGAGTTGTCGGTGGTGATCACGTTGGCGCCTGACTCGGGGAAGTGGAAGGTGGTGTAGACCACGCCCGGCGCCACGCGGTCGGTGATCACCGCGCGCAGCACCGTGTCGCCCGCGCGGCTCTGGATGCCGACCCAGTCGCCGCTCTTGATGCCGCGGTCTTCGGCGTCGTGGGGGTGGATCTCGAGCAGGTCTTCGCTGTGCCACTCGACGTTGGGCGTGCGGCGCGTCTGCGCGCCCACGTTGTACTGCGAGAGGATGCGCCCGGTGGTCAGCAGCAGCGGGAACTTGCGCGTCACCTTCTCGTCGGTGGGCACGTATTTGGTGATCATGAATCGGCCCTTGCCGCGCACGAAGTGGTCGATGTGCATGGTGGGCGTGCCGTCGGGTGCGTCGTCGTTGCAGGGCCACTGCACGCTGCCCAGCTTCTCGATCTTGTCGAAGCTCACGCCGCGGAAGGTGGGCGTGAGCGCGGCGATCTCGTCCATGATCTGCGAGGGGTGCTCGTAGTGCATCGGGTAGCCGAGCGCGTTGGCGAGCTTCACCGTCACCTCCCAATCGGCGAGGCCGGGGAGCGGTGGCATCACCTTGCGCACGCGCGAGATGCGGCGTTCGGCGTTGGTGAAAGTGCCGTCTTTCTCGAGGAACGAGGAGCCGGGCAGGAAGACGTGGGCGTACTTCGCGGTCTCGTTGAGGAAGATGTCCTGCACCACGATGCATTCCATCGCCATCAAGGCGGCCGCCACGTGCTGCGTGTTGGGGTCGCTCTGCACGATGTCTTCGCCTTCGCAGTACAGGCCCTTGAAGCTGCCGGTGAGTGCGGCGTCGAACATGTTCGGAATGCGCAGGCCCGGCTCCGGTTGCAGCTCCACGCCCCAGGCGGCTTCGAACGAGCTGCGCACGGTGCTGTCGGAGATGTGCCGATAGCCCGGCAGCTCGTGCGGGAAGGAGCCCATGTCGCACGAGCCCTGCACGTTGTTCTGGCCACGCAGCGGGTTCACGCCCACGCCTTCGCGGCCCACGTTGCCGGTGGCCATCGCGAGGTTGGCGATGCCCATCACCATGGTCGAGCCCTGGCTGTGCTCGGTGACGCCGAGGCCGTAGTAGATGGCGGCGTTGCTGCCCTTCTTGGCGTAGAGGCGGGCGGCGGCGCGCACTTCGCCTGCGGGCACGCCGGTCACGGCCTCCATCGCCTCGGGCGAGTTCTCGGGCCGCGAGACGAAGTTGCGCCAGTCGTTGAACGACTTGGTGTCGCAACGCTCGGCCACGTAGGCCTCGTCGACCAGCCCTTCGGTCACGACCACGTGGGCCAGCGCACTGATCAGCGCAACGTTGGTGCCGGGCTTGAGTTGCAGGTGGTGCGCGGCTTTCACGTGCGGCGACTTCACGATGTCGATGCGGCGTGGGTCGGCCACGATGAGCTGTGCGCCCTCGCGCAGCCGCTTCTTCAGGCGTGACGCGAACACCGGGTGCCCGTCGGTCGGGTTGGCGCCGATCACCATGATCACGTCGGCCTTCTCCACCGACTTGAAGGTCTGCGTGCCGGCCGAGGTGCCGTAGGTCTGCCCGAGGCCGTAGCCGGTGGGCGAGTGGCACACGCGCGCGCAGGTGTCGACGTTGTTGTTGCCGAAAGCCGCGCGCACCAGCTTCTGCACGAGGTAGGTCTCTTCGTTGGTGCAGCGAGACGAGGTGATGCCGCCGATGCTGTCGCGCCCGTGCTGGGCCTGGATGCGCTTGAACTCGCTGGCGGCGTAGCCGATGGCTTCGTCCCAGCTCACCTCCTGCCACGGGTCGGTGATCTTCTTGCGGATCATCGGGGTGGTGATGCGGTCCTTGTGCGTCGCGTAGCCCCAGGCGAAGCGGCCTTTCACGCAGGAGTGGCCTTCGTTGGCCTGGCCGTCTTTCCACGGCACCATGCGCACGACCTCGGTGCCCTTCATCTCGGCCTTGAAGCCGCAGCCCACGCCGCAGTAGGCGCAGGTGGTGATCACGCTGTGCTCGGGCTGGCCGAGCCAGATCACGCTTTTCTCCTGCAGCGTGGCGGTGGGGCAGGCCTCGACGCAGGCACCGCAGCTCACGCACTCGCTTTGCATGAAGGGCTCGTCCTGGCCGGCCGACACACGCGAGTCGAAGCCGCGGCCGCTGATGGTGAGCGCAAAGGTGCCCTGCGTCTCTTCACACGCGCGCACGCAGCGGTTGCAGACGATGCACTTGCTCGGGTCGTAGCTGAAGTAGGGGTTGGACTCGTCCTTCTTGTCCTTGAGATGGTTGGCGCCGTCGAAGCCGTAGCGCACGTTGCGCAGGCCCGTGACGCCGGCCATGTCCTGCAGCTCGCAGTTGCCGTTGGCGCTGCAGGTCAGGCAGTCGAGCGGGTGGTCGCTGATGTAGAGCTCCATCACGCCTTTGCGCAGCTCCTGCAGCTTGGGGCTCTGGGTGCGCACGTTCATGCCGGCTTCGGCTGGCGTGGTGCACGAGGCGGGGTAGCCCTTGCGACCATCGATCTCGACCAGGCACAGGCGGCAGGAGCCAAACGGCTCCAGGCTGTCGGTGGCGCAGAGCTTGGGCACGTTGATGCCGGCCTCCACGGCCGCGCGCATCAGCGAGGTGCCGGCCGGCACGGTGACTTCAGCGCCGTCGATGGTGAGCGTGACTTCGCGGTCGGACTCGCGCTTGGGCGTGCCGTAGTCGGTGTCTTTGAGGTGGTCGAGCATGGTCTGGGTTCCTCAGGCGGCTTGCGGGTCAGGGTTGACGAGACCGAAGTCCTGCGGGAAATGGTTGAGCGCAGAGAGCACGGGGTAGGGCGTCATGCCGCCCATGGCACACAGCGAGCCGTGGACCATGGTGTCGCACAGGTCACGCAAGAGTTGGACTTGCTGCGTGCGGTTCTGGTTCTGGCTGATCTTGTCGATCACCTCCACACCCCGGGTCGAGCCGATGCGGCAGGGTGTGCACTTGCCGCAGCTTTCGATGGCGCAGAACTCCATCGCATAGCGCGCGAGCCTGGACAGGTCGGCCGTGTCGTCGTGCACCACGATGCCGCCGTGGCCGAGCACCCCGCCGATGGCGGCGTAGGCCTCGTAGTCGAGCGGCACGTCCCACTGCGATTCGGGCAGGTAGGTGCCGAGCGGGCCGCCCACCTGCACGGCCTTGATGGGGCGACCGGAGGCCGAGCCGCCGCCGTAGGTGTACAGCAGCTCGCGCAGCGTGACGCCGAAGGCCTTCTCGACCAGGCCGGCGTGCTTGATGTTGCCGGCGAGCTGGAGGGGCAGCGTGCCGCGCGAGCGGCCCATGCCGTAGTCCTTGTAAAAGGCCGCACCGCGCGCCAGGATGATGGGCACGCTGGCGAGCGTGATCACGTTGTTGACGACCGTGGGCTGGCCGAAGAGGCCGGCGAGCGCCGGCACCGGCGGCTTGGCGCGCACGATGCCACGCTTGCCCTCCAGGCTTTCGAGCAGCGCGGTCTCTTCGCCGCAGACGTAGGAGCCCGCACCCTTGCGCACCTCGAGCTTGAAGCCGCCCAGGTGGCCGGCGGCCTCCGCGAGGCGGATCGCTTCGTTCATCGTGGCGATCGCGTGCGGGTACTCCGAGCGGGTGTAGATGTAGCCCTGCGTCGCGCCGGTGGCGAGGCCTGCGATCACCATGCCTTCGATGAGCATGAAGGGGTCGCCCTCCATCACCATGCGGTCGGAATAGGTGCCCGAGTCGCCTTCGTCGGCGTTGCAGACGATGTACTTCTGTGCAGCTTGCGCTTCCAGCACCGTCTTCCACTTGATGCCGGCCGGGAAGGCCGCGCCGCCACGCCCGCGCAGGCCCGAGTCGAGCACCTGCTGCACGATCTCTTCGGGCTTGAGCGTCAGCGCGTGCCTCAGGCCGCCGAAGCCGTCGTGCGCGCGGTAGTCGTCGAGCGAGAGCGGGTCGGTGATGCCCATGCGGGCGAAGGTGAGGCGCTCCTGATTCTTGAGGTACTCAATCTCTTCGGTCGGGCCGAGGTGCAGCGTGTGGGCGCCACCAGAGAGAAAGCCGGCGTCGAAGAGCGAGGGCACGTCGTCCGGCGTGACCGGCCCGTAGGCGATGCGGCCCCGCTCGGTGCGCACCTCCACCAGCGGCTCCAGCCAGAAGAGGCCGCGCGAGCCGTTGCGCACGATGTGCACATCGAGGCCGCGGCGCGCGGCTTCGTCGGCGATGCGGCGCGCGACGCGGTCGGCGCCCACCGCGAGGGCGGCGGAGTCGCGGGGCACGTAGACGGTGACGCTCATGGCTGCGCCTCCTGTGCCAGCAGGGCGTCGAGGCGCTGGGGCGTCATGCGGCCGTGCAGCTCGTCGCCGAGCATCAGGGCGGGCGACGAGGCGCACAGGCCGAGGCAATACACCGGCTCCAGCGTGTAGGCGCCGTCTATCGAGTGGCCGTGCATGGCGCATCCGAGCTTGTGCTCGGCGTGTGCGATCAGGTCGTCCGCCCCCATGGCCTTGCACGATTCGGCGCGGCAGATCTGCAGCACACGGCCCGCGGCCGGCTGGCTTCGGAAGTGGTGGTAGTAGGTGATGACGCCGTGTACCTCGGCCCGCGACAGGTTGAGCGCTTCCGCGATGCGCGGCACCACGTCGGCGGGGATGAAGCCCAGGGCATCCTGCAGCTCGTGCAGGATGGGCAACAAGGCCCCGGGCTCGGCGGCGCGGCGCGTGAGCACCTCGTCGACGAGTGCCAGGGTTTCGGCGGTGGACACGGTCGTCATCGTTGCGGCGTCAGTTGAAGAACTTGGAAGCGCTGATCAGCGTCTTGTAGACACCCCAGGCCAGCGGCACGCCGACCGCGAGCCACGCGAGCGCGACCACGGCGGGCGAGGTCGTGCCGCCCGCGCCTTGGCCGCTGCCGACCTCGGCCGCCGCCGCGCGCTCATGCGCCAGGCGTTTCTCTTCTGCGAGCTCGGCCTCGCTCATGAACCACTTGTCGGCCACCGGCCGGATCAAGAGGTTGCAGATGAGCCCGATCACGAGCATGCCCACCAGGATGTACATGGTTTGGTTGTAGACCTGCTCGCGCGGAATGCCAAGCCCCAGCTGGTAGTCGCGCATGTAGTTCACGACCACCGGGCCGAGGATGCCGGCGGTGGCCCAGGCCGTGAGCAGGCGCCCGTGGATGGCGCCGACCATCTGCGTGCCGAAGAGGTCGGCCAGGTAGGCGGGCACGGTGGCGAAGCCGCCGCCGTACATGCTGAGGATGATGCAGACCGCGCCGACGAAGAGCAGCATGCTGCCCGCCGCCGCGCTGCCCGGCATGCTGGCGTAGCAGACGCCACCCAGCACGAAGAAGACCACGTAGGTCATCTTGCGGCCGAGCTTGTCGGAGAGGCTGGCCCAGAAGAAGCGCCCGCCGATGTTGAAGAGGCTCAAGAGCGCGGTGAAGCCGGCCGCGACACCCGCAATCGCCGTGAGCTGCGCCTTGTCGAGTTCACCGAACTTCTTGGCCACGCCGATCAGGCTGCCGCCAAACACTTCCTGCAGCATGGGGCTCGCCATGCCGATCACGCCGATGCCGGCCGAGACGTTCATGCACAGCACGATCCACACCAGCCAGAACTGCGGAATGCCCCAGACCTTCTTCACGTGCACGTGGCGCTGCGTGATCATCGCGTTGCTCGTGTCGGCCGCCTTGGGCACCCACCCCGCGGGCTTCCAGCCGGTGGGTGGCACGCGGTAGCCGAAGGCGCCGCCCAGCATGAAGACGAAGTAGACGAGCGCCATCACGATGAACGTCTGCGTCACGCCCACGTCGGTCGGCGTGGCGAAGGTCTTCATCAACTCGGCCGCGAGCGGCGAGCCGATCATGGCTCCGCCGCCGAAGCCCATGATGGCCATGCCGGTGGCCATGCCGCGCCGATCGGGAAACCACTTGATGAGGGTCGACACGGGCGAGATGTAGCCGAGCCCGAGGCCGATGCCGCCGATCACGCCCGAGCCGAGGATCATCAGCCAGAACTGGTGCAGGTGGATGCCGAGCGCCGAGATCAGCATGCCGCCGCACCAGCACACGGCGCTCACCACGCCGGCCTTGCGCGGGCCGGCGCGCTCGAGCCAGCCGCCCCAGAGTGCGGCCGAGCAGCCCAGGAAGACGAAGAAGAGCGTGTACATCCACCCGAGCGTGGAGATCTTCCAGTCGCAGGTGGTGGTGAAAAGCTCGGCGATGAAGCCGACCTCAGGGCCGCACTTGATGGCCTCCTTGATGCCGAGTGCCTTCGACAACGGCAGCCAGAACACCGAGAAGCCATAGGCCATGCCGATGCACAGGTGGATGGCCAGGGCGGCCGGTGGCACCAGCCATCGGTTGAAGCCGGGGCCGGCGATGGTGCGTTCCTTGTCCAACAACCCAGGGGCAGCGCCTGGCGCGGCCCCCATCGTTCCCAGTCCGACTGACGACATGCTGTGGTCTCCAGGTGTGGGCGGGGTCGTGGCCCCGCGTTGATTCATATAGGAGGCGCTTGGCATATGGGTTGCTCGCGCCAACCCGACTGTATGAAACACCTGCGCCGCAGCACAATAAGTCGGCGAACGCTGAATCCATCGGCGTTTCACAGCATAAGGATCAACCCTTGCACAAGGTGAGCATCCACCCGCGCTGGACGATCGCGCGGCCCGACGGCGAAGCGCTGGCCCAGCGCCTGCTCGAGGTGCTGGTCGACGTGCACGAGCACGGCAGCCTCTCGGCCGCCTGCAAGCACTCGGGCATGTCGTACCGCCACGCGTGGGAACTCATCCGCCAGGGCGAGGCGCTGCTCGGCCTGCCGCTCCTGAGCATGGAGCGCGGCAAGGGCTCGAGCCTCACCGAACTCGGCGAGAAGCTCGTGTGGGCCGACCGGCGCATCAACGCGCGGCTGTCACCGCTCTTCACCACGCTCGCCTCGGAGCTCGAAGCCGAGATCGAGAAGGTGTGCGGGCCGGCGCAGGCGCTCTTGCGCATCCACGCGAACCACGGCTTCGCGGTCGAGACCTTGCGGCACTTCCTGGCGCAGGCGAGCGTGCCGCACGAGCTCAAGTACTGCGGCAGCGTGGAGGCGGTGGCGGCGCTGCACGGGCAGGCCTGCGAGGTGGCGGGCTTCGCGGTGCCGCTGGGGGAGTTCGAGGCGGCGGTGGTGGCGCACTACGCGCGATGGTTCGAAGTGCGCTCGCAGCGCATCATCCACGTCACCACCCGCGAGCAGGGGCTGATGGTGGCGCCCGGCAACCCCAAGAAGCTCTACGAGGTGAAGCACCTCGCGCGCCCGGGCATCCGCTTCATCAACCGGCAGCCCGGCTCGGGCACCCGCCTGCTGCTCGACCTGATGCTGCACAAGCAGGGCCTGGAGCCCGCCAGCGTGCACGGCCACGAGCAGTGCGAGTTCACGCACGCAGCGGTGGCGGCCTACGTGGCCAGCGGCATGGCCGATGCGGGCTTCGGCGTGGAGACCCCGGCGCGCCGCTTCAAGCTCGATTTCATCCCGCTGCAGACCGAGCGCTACTTCCTGCTGTGCGACGAACGGGCGATGGACACGCCCGTGGTGCAGCAGATGCTCGCCATCCTGCGCAGCGCCGAGTTTCGCGAGGCGGTGAACCTGCTGCCCGGCTATCGCTCCGACGGCTCGGGCACGGTGATGAAGATGGACGAGGCCTTCGAGACGCTGCAGGCGCGTGCGGCCCGAAGGCGCCCGGCGAAGTCTTCTTAAGGGCAGCGCACGCCGGCGCCGTTGTACATCGCGAGCAGGCGCTGGCCCATCAGGTCGGCCAGGGCGTTGACGGCGCGGCGGTGTGCGGCCGCGAGGGCCTGCGCATCACCGTTCACCGGCTCGCGCACGCTGCTGCGGCACACGAGCGGCGCGTTGCCCTTGGCGGTGGGCGCGGCCGTCCACACGGCTTCGATCCATACCTCGCGGGCGGCCATCGATTCGAAGCGCTGCACGTCGACCTTCAGGCGCACGAACTCGGCCGTGGGGGCTGTGCGCACGTCGACCGCGCCGTAGCGCCGGGCGAGGCGGTCGAAGAGCGCGGCGCGCAGCTCGTCGCGCAGCGGCGCTACCCACTGCTCCTGCTCGAGGATGCGCAGGCTGTCGTCGGGCAGGCGCACCACCCACTGCTGCTGGTCGACGGCGGGCGGCACGCTCACCGGGCCGATGTCGAGCGGCAGCGGCACGGTGCTCACGGCTTCGGCCGGCGCGGCCTGGGTCGACAGCAGGCTGTGGAAACGTGGTGCCGGGGTGGACGAGCACGCGGCCAGCAGCACCACGGTGAGGGAAAGCAGGGTCTTCATCGTTCAGCGTCGCTCGGGTGAGGCCGGGATCTTGGCGTCGTCGGGCTTGCCGCGCAGCAGCGATTCCGGGTGGCGTTGCAGGTAGTCGGTGAGCACGCGCAGCGACTGCGCGGCACGCTGCAGGTCTTGCAGGGTCTGCTCGGCATTGCGCTGGATCGGCGCACTCGGGTCGAGCAGGCTGCGGTCGGCGCGTTGCAGCGTCTCCTGCACCGACTGCAGCGTGCGCCGCACCTCGGCGAGCGAGGCCTGCGCCTCGGGCCGAAGCTGCGAGATCGCCTGGTTCGCCTGCGCCAGGGTTTCGTTGAGGTTGCGGCCGATCTCGTCGAACGGCACCTTGTTGACCTTGGCCACGATCTCGGCGATTTGCGGCTGCACGTCGGCCAGCGTGCCGGGCACGGTCGGGATGGCGGGGATGGCGGTGGAGGTGTCGAGCTCGGCCTTCTGCACCTTGCCGGGGAAGTCGAGCGCCACGTACATCTGGCCGGTCAGCAGGTTGCCGGTGCGGGCCTGCGCGCGCAGGCCGTTTTGCACCAGGCGCTGCAGCAGGGTGGTGTCGCGGCGCTTGTCGTCGTCGCCATCCTGGCGCATGGAGTCGCGCACCGCGCCGAGCCGCGTCGGGTAGATCTCGGCTTCCACTTCCACGGGGAAGCGCTTGCGCTTGCCGTCGTAGTCGAGCCGGATGGCGCGGATCACGCCGATCTCGATGCCGAGGAAGTCGACGGGCGCATCGATGTCGAGCCCGCGCACCGACTGGTCGAACACCATGCGCACGCGCAGCGGCGGGCCGTCGGGCGGGGCGAGCGCCGATTTGCGGTCGGAGAAGAGCTTGAAGCGGCTGCCGTCGGAGGCGGGCGGCAGGCCCTGCGTGCCCTGCGGGCGCTCGAACGAGATGCCACCCGAGATCACCGAGGCCAGGGTCTGCGTGTCGACCTTGAGGCCGCTGCTGTTGAGCGAGACCTCGACGCCGCTTGCATTCCAGAAGCGCGTCTGGCTGTTGACGAGCTTGTCGTACGGCGCCTCAATGAAGATCTGCACCGAGAGCTCGTCGATCAGCGGGTCGAGGTTGTAGCCCACCACGCGGCCCACGCGGTTGCGCTTGTAGAGGATGGGCGAGCCCACGTCGAGCGAGCCCAGGTCTTCGGTGCGCAGCACGAAGCCGCGGCCGGGCTCGCCGCGCAGGACGAAGGGCGGGTTCTCCAGGCCGGTGAAGTGGCGCTTCTGCTTGGTCGACTCGCCGGCGTCGACACCGATGTAGGCGCCGGAAAAGAGCGTCTCGATGCCGCTCACGCCCGCGGTGTCGATGCGCGGGCGCACGACCCAGAAGCGGGTGTCTTCGACGGCGATGTTGGAGACCGAGCGGTCGAGCCGCACCGTCACCTGCACGTGGTCGCGCTTCTCGCTGAGGGTGACGGCCTCGACCCGGCCGACCACCACTTCCTTGTAGCGCACCTCGGTCTTGCCGGGGCGCAGGCCGCTGGCGGAGTGGAAGTCGATCGTCACCTGCGGGCCGGTGGACAGCACCGCGCGGATCAGCAGCGCCACGCCCACCGCCAGTGCCACGATGGGCACCAGCCACACGAGCGACGGCCCATGCCACTTGCGCGTGACCGGCGTCGGCGGGCGCACCGGCGGTTCGGGGGGCGTGGGTGGCGGCGGAGGCGTGGAGCCGAGGGTGTCTTCGCTCATGAGGGGCGGTCTTTGTCTTCTTCTTCAGGCCAGATCAATCGGGGGTCGAAACTGCCAGCGGCGAGCATGGTGAGCACCACCACCGCACCGAAGGCCAGCAATCCAGGTTCCGGCATCACCCCGCCCAGCGCGCCGAAGCGGATGGTGCCCACGAGCAGCACGACCACGAAGACGTCGAGCATCGACCAGTGGCCCACCGCTTCGATCATCCGGTAGAGCTGCGCCCGCTCGACCTGCTTCCAGCGCGAGCGGCGTTGTGCGGTGATGGCGAGCACCAAGAGCGCGCCGATCTTCAAGAGCGGTACCGCGATGCTCGCGATGAAGACGATCAGGGCCAGCATCCAGTCGCCACCGTGGCGCAGCTCCTCGATGCCGCCGAGGATGGTGTGCAGCGTCTCGCCCTCGAACACGTTGCTCGTCGACATGATGGGCAGCAGGTTGGCCGGGATGTAGAGGATGCTCGCGGCGATCAGGTAGGCCCAGGTGCGCTGCAGGCTGCGCGGGCGGCGATGGTGCAGCGGGGTGGCGCAGCGCGGGCAGAGCAGGGGCGCATCGCCCGCCGGCGGGCGCAGCAGCTGCGAGACGCGGCCGCAAGTGGGGCAGCCGTAGAGCTTCATCTGCGAACCGGTGTGCACGGCGGCATCGCTCATGCCATGCCCCCGATCTCGCCGCTGCGCTTCCACAGCGTGTGCGTGCCGGCCGCGGTGATGGCGGTGATGAGCAGCGTGACGGCGCCGTAGGCGAAGAGCCCGATGCCCGGCGTGGCGCTCGTGAGCGAGGCGCAGCGCACCACCGCGACGAGCGTGCCCAGCATGAACACCTCGGGCATGCCCCAGCGCGTGACGAAGACGAGCATGTGCATGGCCGGCACGAAGCCGCGCGGCACGATGCCGCGCACCAGCGAGCCCAGCAGGTACAGGCGCAGGATGGTGAAGACCAGCGGGAAGACGAGCGCCGTGGCCGCGGTGAGCACCGCCACGAAGGGCTGGCCCGCCGCCCAGGTGGCCTCGATGGCCTGGGGCAGCGTGGCCTGGCTCACCACGCCCTGGAAATCGAGCGTGACGATGGGCGCGCTGTTGCCGATGAGGATGAGCAGCAGCGAGGCGACGGCGAAGGCGAGGAGCTTCTCGGTGCCGATCACGTGGCCGCGGCCGAGCAGGGCGTTGCAGCGCTGGCAGCGGGCGATGGTGCCGCGGGCGAGCTCGATGCGCTCGTGCACCGCATCGCACTCATGGCAGACGACCAGGTCGGGCCGCGCGGCGAGGGCCGCCGAGGTGCGGGCCACCGCCGGCGCGTGGGGCGCGTAGGCGGGGGTGCTCGGCAGCGGGTCGGTCATCCGGCGATCTTAGCGGCGCACCTTGCGCCGGCCCAGCCGGGCCGCACGATCACCCCGCCGTCTCTGCGGCTGCGGCGCGCAGCTTGCGGTAGATCGTGTTGCGGGCCACGCCGAGCTGGCGTGCGGCGCGCGAGATGTTGCCGCCTGCGGCGTCGACCGCCTGGCGGATGGCGGCCATCTCCTGGGCATGCAGCGTGGCCGGTGCCGAGGCAGGCTCGGTGGGCGTCGCCAGCGCCGCGGCCAGCGGCGCGATGGCGGGGCCTGCCGGCACGGCCTCGGGTGCGGCCGGCTCGCGCGGCACCGCCACGCCGGTGGCGAGCGACACGTTGGGCCAGAGCGTCGGCCAGTTGAAGAGGGCACGGGCGTAGACCGGCGTGCCGGCGCGGTCGCCGTGCTGCACGAAGAGCGTCATCGGCTCGTCGGCCCGGTGGCGGCAGTGGTCGGCGATCTGGGCCACGCGGGTGCCGAAGACGGCCTCGAGCCCGAGCCGGCGCAGCGCCGGCATGTTGAGCCCGAGGTGCTCGAGCGCTGCGCGGTTGACGCCGAGGATGCTGCCGTCGGGCGCCAGCGCGATCATCGCCTCGCGCATGGTGCCGAGCATGCGCTGCTGCGGATGGAAGTGCAGGCGCAGGCCGTGGCGGAACTTGTCGTTGAACCATTGGTTCTCGATCATGCGCGCCGACATCGTGACCATTGCGAGCGTGTGCGGGTGGTACGACGATTGGTGCCCGCTCACGTCGAGCACGCCGATCATCCGGCCGGTGTGGTCGAAGATCGGCGAGGCCGAGCAAGTGAGGAATCGGTTGGCGGCGAGGAAGTGCTCGCTGCCGTGCACGAGCGTCGGCGCCTCGGTGAAGAGCGCGGTGCCGACCGCATTGGTGCCCTTCGAGGCTTCCGACCAGTTCACGCCCGGTGCAAGGGCGATCTGCTGCAGCCGCTCGAGGAAACTGTCGTCGCCCACCGCCTGCAGGATGCTGCCGTCGGTGTCGGTGAGCGCCACGGCGCTCTTGGTCGAGACGATCTGCTCGAAGAGCATCTCCATCACCGGCGTGGCGTGCTCCAGCAGGCGCTGGTGCGGCTCGCGCATCAGGCGCGTGCCGTAGGCCGACAGCGGGTGGAGTTCGGGCACCGAGTCTTCGGTGAGGCCCAGGGCCCGGCATCGGTCGTGCGACTGCTGGATGGTGTGGACATGCTCCGGCCCGACGGCCAGATCGAAGGTTCTCGCACCAGGCGCCAGTGCTGCCGTTGCGTGACGGTCCATGAAGTCTCCTCAGCGAGGCCGGGGCGTGCCAGTGGGGTGGGCGCCGGCTCGGGCGCACCCATTCTGCGCCTCTTCGGTACAACGTCTGTCACGCAGGGGAAAGGCTGCCTACGGGTGGACCCTAGGCCCCGGGCGCCCTGCGCCACGCCGAATCAGGCGTTGCTGGTGGCGCGCACTTCGGCGAGGCTGGTCACGCCCTGCAGCACCTTCTCGATGCCATCTTGCCGCAGCGTGCGCATGCCCTCGGCCATGGCCGTGCGCTGCAACTCTTCGGCGCGCGAGCCGGTCTGCACCAGGCGGCGCAATTCGCGGCTCACGACCATCAGCTCGTGCAGGCCGGCGCGGCCCTTGTAGCCGGTGTGGCCGCAGTGCTCGCAGCCGGGGCTGTGGAAGTGCACGAGCTGGCCGTTGCGGCCGAAGCGCTCGGACCAGTCCGCCAGCAGAGACTTGCGGTTGAGCGTGTCATGGTCGGGCGGGCACACGTGCAGGTAGTCGTCGAGCAACTCGTTGACCTCGTTGTCGCCCAGCGGGCGCGAGACGCGGCAGTGGTTGCAGAGCTTGCGCACGAGGCGCTGGGCCAGCACGCCGAGCAGCGAGTCGGCGAAGTTGAACGGGTCCAGGCCCATGTCCAGCAGACGCGTGACCGTCTCGGGGGCACTGTTGGTGTGCAGCGTGGAGAGCACCAAGTGGCCGGTGAGCGAGGCCTCGATGGCCATCTGCGCGGTCTCTTCGTCGCGCATTTCGCCGACCATGATCACGTCGGGGTCGGCGCGCAGGAAGGCGCGCAGCGCCTTCGCGAACGTCCAGTCGATCTTCGGATTGACCTGCACCTGGCGCAGGCCGGGCTGGGTGATTTCGACCGGGTCCTCGGCCGTCCAGATCTTGCGTTCGGGCACGTTGATGTGCGAGAGCGCCGAGTGCAGCGTGGTGGTCTTGCCCGAGCCGGTGGGCCCCACGCAGAGCACCATGCCGTAGGGGCGCTCCATCACCTCTTTGAGCTGCTGCAGGTTCCAAGGTGCGAGGCCGAGGTTGTCGAGCGGGATGGGCTTGGCCGAGGCCAGGATGCGCATCACGACGTCTTCCAGGCCATTGTTGGTGGGGATGGTCGCCACGCGCAGCTCGATCTTGTGCTGCGCGCTGAATTTGGCGAAGTTGATCTTGCCGTCCTGCGGCTTGCGCTTCTCGGAGATGTCGAGGTCGCACATGATCTTGATGCGCGCGATCACCGCATTGCGGTAGTTGGGCGGCAGCTCCAGATGCGTGCGCAGCAGGCCGTCCTTGCGGAAGCGGATCTTGATCTTGTCGCGGCCGGGGTAGCTCTCCACGTGGATGTCGGAGACGCCGTCCTGGTGCGCCTCGATGATCATGTTGTTGATGAGCTTGACGAGCGAGTTGTCGCTCTGCTCGATCTGGCGGTCGTCGGTGGGGGCGAGCGCTTCGAGGTCTTCGCGCTCCAGCGTCTCGACGAGCTTGTCGGTGCCCTGCAGGTCGAAGGGGATCGGGTCGGCCGAGTCGATGCTCGCGAAGCGCAGCGGGATGGCCGCGCCGATCTTCTCGTAGGCGGTGTTGAGCACGTCGTCCAGGCGCGCGCATTGCGCGAGCACCGCGACGCACTTCATCTGCGTGATGAACTCGATCTCGTCGACGATGGCGCGGCGGCGCACCGGGTCGTCGAGCGCGATCACCAGCCGCCCCTCGCGCAGCATCAGCGGCATCACCTGCAGGCGCATGGCCACCGAAAAGGGGAGCTTCCTGAGCGCGTCTTCCTCGAAGGGGAAAGCGTCGAGGTTGACGAGCGGGTAGCCCATCTTGCGGGCGAGCGCCGTCTGCAAATCTTCGCGCGAGACGATGCCCATCTTCACCAGCAGCTCGCCGAGCGGCACGCTGCGGTCTTGCTGCTGCTGCGCGAGCGCATCGTCGAGCTGCGCCTGCGACACCATGCCGAGCGAGGTGAGCGCCTCGCCGATCTTGACCATGGGCATCTTGGCCTGCTTCTCGATGGCGGCCATGAGCTGCTGCGGTGTGACGACCTGCCGCTCGAGGAGGATGTCGCCGAGCTTCTGGTGGCGCATCTGCTGCTGCCGGTCGACCGCCTGCTCGACCTGCTGCGGCGTGGCCGCCTTCTGCTCGACCAGCAACTCGCCGATGCGCGGGCCGATCTCGAAGCCGGTGTAGCCGGCCTTCGGGATGAAGAGGCGCTGCACCGAGCCCTTGTCGTCGACCGGCGGGAAGAGGAAGAGGCCGTGATCGCTCTCCACATGGCCGATGGTCGTGCCTTCGATGGCCGCGCCATCGGCCAGCAGCACCTTGTAGCTGCTGCGCGGGCGCTGCTCCAGCATGGCAGCGTGTTTCTCGTGGGTGAGCAGGGCGGTGGTGATGGGCTTGAGCGGCTCCATCACGCGCAACGAGCGGAACTGGTGGAAGCGCAGCGGCATCGTCGTGCGCGCCGGCGGCACCTGCACGTGCGCCACCTGGTCGTCGGGCACGAAGAAGATCAGGCGGCCGGCCACGGCCTTGCCGTTGGTGCCGACGAATTCGCAGCCCTGCGCCTGGTTCTGCTCGGCCGCATCGGGGTAGGCGGCGAAGGGTGGCGTGGGCCAGAGGAAGGCCGCATGGCGGGTTTTCTCCGACGGCTCGGCCACACGTGGCGGCAGCGAGGCCGGGGCGCCGTCGGTGGCGAATTCCATGTTCACGAAGTCGGAGAGGTCGGACATGACGGGTTCCCGGCGGCCACGGCAAAGACGCGGGACGCTTTCCCGCTCACGCATGGTAGGCAGCCGGCCCCGTGGGCATGCGGTGAATAGAAGGGCATTTCCGGTCGCAGTCCACGAACCCCGACCCCGTTCCGGTGCGATGCCGCCATGAGGGTGCGAATCCACCCCGCTTTCGGGCACGGGGAGGCCTTTCTCACCGGATTTCCCAGGCACGGAACTCGCTATATGTCGGTTGTTATAACAAGCGGCGGTGACCCCGCGCTGGAGGTTCGACATGTTGCGATTCCTGTTCATCCTGCTGGTGAGTCTCGTCACCAGTGCCCAGGCCACGACCGTGCGTGTCGGGTTCCAGACCGGCGACATCAACACGCTGCTCATGTACGCGGCGCAGACCGGGCAGTTCGCCCGCAACGGCGTCGAGGTGAAGCTCACGCCCTTCCCCGCAGGGCCTGCGATGCTGCCGGCCCTGGCGGCGGGCGAGATCGACCTGGCGTGGATGGGTGAATTTCCCGCCGTCACCGGCTTTTCCAACGGCATGCCCATCGAGATCCTGATGATGGAGCGCCTGGACTTCACCAACGTGCGCCTGGTGGTGAACCCGGCTGCCGGCATCCAGACGGTGGCCGACCTGAAGGGCAAGAAGGTGGCGGTGTCGGTGGGCTCGACCAGCCACAACCACTTGTTGCGCGCGCTGTCGCAGGCCGGACTCAGGCAGGACGAGGTCACCATCGTCAACCTCTCGCCGGCCAACATGCCGCCCGCTTATGTAGCTGGGCAGGTGGACGCCGCCCTGACCTGGGAGCCCAACGTGGGTCTGATGGAAAAGGCCGGCGCACGCCCCATCGCGACGACGCGCAGCCTGGGCATGATCACCGGCGGCATCTGGGTCGCACGGCAGGCCTTCACGAAAGACAGCCCGGCCGCGGTGCAGGGCTTCCTCAAGACATGGCGCGAAGCGCAGAAGACCTACGTGGCCAACCCGAGCGAGGTACGGCAGTACGAAGCCAAGCGTGTGGGCCAGTCGGCGCAGGAGTTCGACGCCCTCATCGCGCGGCAGACGGCCAGCCACCCGAGCTTCGAGCAGTTGCTGACCGCCGACTTCATGGGCCCGCCGGGGAAGGAGCTCGACTCTCGCCTGATGAAGCACCTGCAGGCCATCGGTGCATTCCTCGTCGCCGAGAAGCGCATCAGCGCCACACCCGCCAACTGGGCGCCGATCTTCAACACGCGCCCGATCCAGGACTTCCTGCGGGCGGAGAAGCCATGACCCGCGACGCGATCGTGAACACCACCCCAAGCCTCGACATGGACACCTCCACTCCCGCCCTCTCGCCGCTGCAGCGACGCATTGTCGACAGCATTCATCACGACGCCTGGCTGGCGCTGACGCGCGAGCTGGTCACCACCGGCCAGCCCGATTCGGAAAATCCGCTCGACCCCGACATGCCCTCGGGCTCGGAGGAGCGCATTGCGCTGTGCGTGGCCGACAAGCTGCGCGGGCTCGGCCTCGCGGTGTCTCTGCATGCCAAGCAACCCGGGCGCCCCAACGTGATCGGCACCTGGGAAGGCGAGGCGCCGGGGCCGGTCGTCATCCTCAACGACCACCTCGACGTCTACCCCGCCGGCGACCCGACGGGCTGGACGGCCACCGGCGGCAACCCCTACGCGCCCACCGTCGACGGCGAGCGGCTCTATGCGCGCGGCACCTCCGACACCCGCGGCAACCTCGCGTGCACGCTGCTCGCGGTCAAGGCGCTCAAGGATGCCGGCGTGGCGCTGCGAGGCACGCTCAAATGCATCTACACCGTCGATGAAGAGAAGCACGGGCCGAATGGCGCCATCTACCTGCTCGACGAGCTGGGCGTGCGCGGCGACTACGAGATCACCGCCGAGCCGAGCGGCTGGACGCGTGGGCCCGACGACTGGGGCGTAGGCGTGGCGGTGGCGCATTCCGGCAACTGCCTGCTCGAAGTGCGCACCGAGGGCACCAAGTCGCACCTCTGGCGGCCGGACACCGGCGTCAATGCCATCAGCAAGATGGCGTCTGTGGTGGCCGCGCTGGAGCGCCTGTCGCTGAGCCACACGACACCGCGGCTCTACGGCGGCACGCCACCGATGTTGTGCTTCACCCGACTGCGCGCCGGCGAGCCACGCGAGATGCAGTTCACTCCGGCCACGTGCACCGCCATCGCTGCGGCGGTGGGCCTCGTGCCAGGCATGAGCATCGAGTCGATCCTGGGCGACGTGCAGGCCGAGCTCGACCGCCTGGCCGAAGCCGACCCCACGCTCAAGGCCAGCGTGCGCCAGGTGCCAGGCTCGCTGTTCGTACCTGCCACGCAGGAGGTCGCGGAGGATGCCGAGCCCGTGGCTTCGCTCACGCGCGCCTACCGGCAGATGATGGGCTGCGCGCCGGTCTACTACCGCAAGAACGCCTACTGCGACACCATCCGCTTCTCGCATGCCGGCATTCCGTCGGTGACCTTCGGGCCGGGAGAAGACGGCTGGCCGCCCACCAACGAGTACATCCACACCCCGAAGGCGGTGCCGGCCGCGCAGGTGATGGCGCTCGCGCTGCTGCGGCTCCTCGGCGGCGAAACCCTGGAGCGGTGATGGACAGGCCCGTCTCGACACTGCTGCAACGGCAGCCCAAGCTGGCGGCGCCGCCGCGCGAGGTGCTGCGCTTCGATCGTGTCGGCCTGCACTACGACGACCGGCCGGTGCTGCGCGACCTGAGCTTCAGCGTGAGCGCCGGCGAGACCGTGGCGCTGCTCGGGCCGTCGGGGTGCGGCAAGACCTCCTTGCTCAACATCGTTGCCGGATTCCTGCAGCCCACGAGCGGCGTGGCGCTGTGCAACGGACGCGAGATCGCCGGGCCCGGCCCCGACCGGGGCGTTGTGTTCCAGTCGTATGCGCTCTTCGACTGGATGACGGTCGAAGACAACATCGCCTTCAGCCTGCGCTGCGCCGGCCGCCCGCGCGACGTGCAGCGCGACGTGGCGCAGCGCATGGCACGGCTGGTGGGCCTCGGGGGCTTCGAGAAGTCGTACCCCTATCAGCTCTCCGGCGGCATGCGCCAGCGCTGCGGGCTCGCGCGGGTGCTGGCCGCCGGCCCGAGCGTGATGCTGATGGACGAGCCCTTCGCAGCGGTCGACGTGCAAACGCGCGAGGCGCTGCAGGAAGAGATCCTGCGCATCCAGGCCTCCACCGGCTGCACCATCCTCTTCGTCACCCACAGCATCGACGAGGCGGTCTTCCTGGGCAGCCGCATTCTGCTGATGCTCAAGGACCGGCTCGGCGCCTTCGACGAATTCCCGGTCACGCTGCCCCTGCCGCGCGACCTGCCTGAAAACCGCCTTCACCCCGAATTCCTCGCCGTGCGCGAGCGGGTCTACCGCGCGATGCGGCAGCCGCCTGCGCAGGAGGCACGCCCATGACCTCACGAGACCTCACGCGGCGGCGCGCCGCCTACCTCACGCTCGCGGTGCTCTCGCCGCTGATGCTGCTCGTGCTCTGGATCGCCGCCACCAGCATGGGCTGGATCCGCAGCGTGCTGTTGCCCGGCCCGCTGGCCGTGCTCTCCACGCTGCAGGAGATGGCGCTGCAGGGCTATTCCGGCGTGGGCCTGCTCACCCACGTCGGCGCGAGCCTGATGCGGGTGGGCATCGCCTTCGTGGCGGGGTCGCTTCTGGGCATCGCCGTGGGCATGCTGCGCGGCCGCGTGGCGGCGGTGGATGCGGTGTGGCTGGTGCCGGCGGAACTGGTGCGGCCGATTCCGCCGCTCGGGCTGATCCCGCTCTTCATCCTGTGGTTCGGCATCGGCGAGACGTCGAAGATCCTGCTGATCCTCGTGGCGGTCTTCCTCATCATGATGATCAATGCGCAGGCCGGCGCCGCCGGTTGCGCCCAGGACGTGCTGCGCGCAGCACACACGTTGGGCGCCTCGCGCCTGCAGGTATTCCGCCACGTCGTGCTGCCCTCGGCGCTGCCGCAGATCATGACCGGGCTGCGCGTGGCGCTGGGCACGGCGTTGTCGATCCTGGTGGCGTCGGAGCTGCTGGGCGGCGACCGCGGGCTTGGCTTCATCGTGCTCGACGCGAGCAACTTCTTTCGCACCACGCATGTGTTCGCCGGCATTGCGATCATCGGCCTCATCGGGCTGGTGAGCGACCGTGCACTGGCCGCGGCCGGCAAGAAACTGGTTCACTGGGAGGGCAGGCACTGAACTCGAGATCCTCACTCAAACGCCGCCGCGTGGACGCCGCGGCGCCGCTGCCGTACCACGCCCAGGTGCGCGAGTCGCTGCGGACGCGCATTCTCGAAGGCGTCTACACGCCCGAGCAGCAGCTTCCGTCGGAGAACGACCTCACCTCCTTGTACGAGGTCAGCCGCATCACCGTGCGGCGCGCGCTGCTCGACCTCGAGAACGAAGGCCTGGTGCAGCGGCTGCAGGGCCGGGGTACTTTCGTGCGCCGGCCGCAGGTCACGCAGGATCTGGCACGCCTGCAGAGCTTCGGCGAAGCCATGCGGCCGCTCGGGCACGAGACGGCGAGCCGCCTGCTGAGCGTTCGCGAGGTCAAGCCGCCGCAGGCGGTGGCGCAGCGGCTGGGCGTGACGATGCGCAGCAAGGTGTCGGAGATCCGGCGCGTGCGCTACCTCAGCGGCACTCCGGTCTCGCTTGACGTGAGCTACTTCTCCACCACGCTCGGCAGGCGCCTGGCTGCGGAAGACCTGGCCTCGCGCGACATCTTCCTGATCCTGGAGCACGACTACGGCCTGTCGCTCGGCCATGCCGACCTGCTCATCGGCGCGCGCCTGGCCGACGAAGCGCTGGTGGAGCACCTGGGCGTGGCACTCGGCTCCGCGGTGCTGTATGTCGACCGCCTGACCACCGACCTCGACGGCCAGCCCCTCGCCTGCGAGCACCTCTTCAACAACGGCGACGCCTACCAATACCACCTGCAGGTGGCCCGCGATGTGCCGAAGCCGCTCAGCACCCCGCCCAAGGCCAGGAGTTCGACGTGACTGATGCTGCAAACCTTCCGCTCGATTGCACGACGCTGCAGTCCGCCTATCGCCGCGGTGCGTTGTCGCCGCTTACGGTGGCCGACGAGGTGCTACGCCGCATCGAAGCGCGCGATGATGACCATGTGTGGGTGAGCCGCGCCGACCCCGAGGCCGTGCGAGCTCAAGCGCGCCGCCTCGCGGAGCGGCGTGGCGAGATGGCACGGCTGCCGCTCTATGGCCTGCCGTTCGGCGTGAAGGACAACGTCGACGTGGAAGGCCTGCCCACCACCTGCGGCTGCGAGGGCTACGGCCGCCTGCCGCAGCACAGCGCTGCCGCGGTGCAGCGTGCGATCGACGCCGGCGCCCTCTTCATCGGCAAGCAGACGCTCGACCAGTTCGCCACCGGGCTCAACGGCACACGCACGACGGGCGGCCATTGCCTGAACGTGTTCGACCCTGCGGTCATTCCCGGCGGGTCGAGTTCCGGCTCTGGCGTGGCGGTGGCGGCGGGCCTCGTGAGCTTCTCGCTCGGCTCGGACACCGGAGGCTCCGGGCGGGTGCCGGCGGCGATGAACAACATCGTGGGTGTGCGCCCCACCATCGGCCTCGTCAGCAGCCGGGGCATGGTCTACAACAACCGCCTGTTCGACTGCATGCCGGTCTTCGCGCACACGGTCGATGATGCGTTCATGGTGCTGGAGGCGATCGCCGGTTTCGACGCGCACGATCCCTTGAGCCGGGCCGACGCCGACGGCATCGCGCTCGATGCACCCGAGCCGGCGCGTTTCCGCTTCGCCGTGCCGCGCCGGCTCGAGTTCTTCGGTGACATGCAATCGCCCGCCTGTTTCGAAGCGGCGCTGCTGCGGCTTGAGCGTATCGGCGGCGAGCGCTGCGAGATCGACTTCTCGCTCTTTCACGAGGCCGGCGCGCTGGTCTTCGAGAGCGCGCTCGTGGCCGAGCGAAGCGCAAGCTACGGGGAGGTGCTGGAGCGTCTGCCGCATGCGCTGGTGCCCGCGGTGGAAAGCATCCTGCGGCGCGCGCGCGGGTATAGCGCCGTCGATGCCTTCCAGGCCCAGTACCGCCTGCAGGCGCTGCGGCAGCAGGCCAAGCGCCTGCTGACTGGCATCGATGTCGTGGTCACCCCCACCGTGGCGCGGCCGTTCCGTGTGGACGAGATGCTGGCCGAGCCGATCGTGCGCAATGCCGAGGTCGGCCACTACACCTACGGCGTCGGCCCGCTCGACCTGTGCGCATTGGCGTTGCCGGCCGCGATGCGGCCCGACGGCTTGCCGTTCGGCATTTCGCTCGTGGGCCGGGCAGGGCACGACGGTGCGCTGCGCGCCCTCGGCCGGCGATTCGAGGCCGCCACCGGCCTGGTGCCGGGAGTGGGCGCCTCAGCCGCGCATCTGCGTCGGCAGGAAGCTCACCATCTGCGGGAATAGGTACAGCAGCACCAGCATCAGCACCATCAGCAGGAAGAAGGGGAACGTGGCGCGGGCGATGTAGCCGATGCCGCGGCCGGTCATGCCCTGCAGCACGAAGAGGTTGAAGCCCACCGGCGGCGTGACCTGCGCCATCTCGACCACGATGACGATGAAGATGCCGAACCAGAGCAGGTCGATGCCGGCCTTCTGGATGGTGGGCAGCACGACGCCCATCGTGAGCACCACCATCGAGATGCCGTCGAGGAAGCAGCCGAGCACGATGTAGAAGAGCGTGAGCGCGGCCAGCAACGCGAGCGGGCTCAGCTGCATGCCCCCTATCCATTCGGCCAGGTGGCGCGGCAGCCCGATGTAGCCCATCGAGAGCGTGAGGAAGGCTGCCCCCGCGAGGATGAGCGCGATCATGCAGTAGAGCCGGGTGCCGCCCAGCAGCGAGTCGCGGAACGTGGGCCAGTTGAGCGAGCCCTGCGCGGCCGAGATGAGGAGCGAGCCCACCACGCCGAGGCTGGCCGCCTCGGTGGCGGTGGCGATGCCGGAGTAGATGGAGCCCAGCACGCCTGCGATCAGCAGCATCACGGGAACGAGCCCGCGCGAGGCGGCCCAGCGCTCGCGCCAGGGCATGGGCGCGTCGGCCGGCGGGACGAGACCCGGGTGGCGCCACGACCACAGCGCGATGTAGCCCGAGAAGATGAGCGCGAGCACCACGCCCGGGATCACGCCGGCGATGAAGAGGCGTGAGATCGACACGTCGGCCGAGACGCCGTAGACGATCATGATGATCGACGGCGGGATCAGCAGCCCGAGCGTGCCGGCCCCGGCCAGCGAGCCGAGCGCCATCGTCTCGGGGTAGCCGCGCCGCGCGAGCTCGGGCAGGCTCATCTTGCCGATGGTGGCGCAGGTGGCGGCGCTCGAGCCCGAGACGGCCGCAAAGAGCGTGCAGCCCGCCACGTTGGTGTGCAGCAGCCGGCCCGGCAGGGACTGCATCCACGGGGCGAGGCCGCGGAACATGTCCTGGCTCACGCGGGTGCGGAAGAGGATCTCGCCCATCCAGATGAAGAGCGGCAGCGCGGTAAGCGTCCAGCTCGACGCGGTGCCCCAGATGGTGACGGCCATCGCGTCGCCGGCCGGGCGTGAGCTGAAGACCTGCATGCCGATCCAGGCCACGCCCGAGAGCGCGAGGCCGATCCACACGCCGCTACCGAGGATGAGAAAGAGCGACACCAGCAGCAAGGCGGTGATGGCGAGGTCATTCATTGCGCAAGGGCTCCTCGCCGGTTGTGGGTGCGACGCGTGTGCCCGTCAGTTCGAGCACCAGTTCGTCGAGGCAGGCCACGGCCAGCACCAGCGTGCCCGCGGCCATCGAGAGCTGGGGCAGCCACAGGGGCGTGGCGTCGGCGCTGGTGGAGATGTCGTGCAGCTGGAACGATACCCAGGCCAGCCGGCAGCCGTAGTAGGCGAAGAGGGCGGCGAGCAGCGTCGACAGCGACAGCGCGAAAAGCTCCAGGCGCCGCCGCCATGGCCCGGCCAGGCGGCCGAGCACCAGCGTGACGCGGATGTGCTCGCCGCGCTTGAGCGTGTGCGCCAGCGCCAGGAAGCCGGCGCCGGCCATGAAGTAGCCGGCGTAGGCGTCGCTGCCGGCGATGTTGAAGCCAAGCTGGCGGCCCGCGATCGACAGCAGCACCATCACGAGCAAGGCCACCATGCACAGCGCCGCGAGCACCGCGGCGCTGCCGTACAGCCGGTCGAGCGTGCGCCGCAGCGCGCCGCGGGGCGGCTCTGCGGGGGGCGTCACTTGCGGTAGGCGTTGACGACGGCCTGGCCTTCAGGGCCGGCCTTCTGCAGCCATTCGTCGAGCATGGTCTGGCCGACCTTCTGCATGTCGGCCTTCAGCTGCGACGAGGGCTGCGCGATGGTCATGCCGTTCTTCTTCAAGAGTTCGAGGTACTCGTTGTTCTTGGCCTTCGACGTGGCCCAGCCGCGGGTCTCGGCATCGGCGGCGGCCTTGAGCACGGCGGCTTGCGTCGGCTTGTCGAGGGCGTCGAAGGCGGCCTTGTTCACGAGCACCGCGTTCTTGGGCAGCCAGGCCTGGGTGTCGGTGAAGAACTTCAGGTGCTCGTAGGTCTTGGTGTCGTAGCCGGTGGAGCCCGACGACATGTACGACTCGACCACGCCGGTGGCCATGGCCTGCGAGAGTTCTGCGGCCTGCACCGTGACCGGCTGCGCACCCAGCAGCTCGGCCAGGCGCGAGGTGGCCGGGCTGTAGGCGCGCCACTTCACGCCCTTGAGGTCGGCCGCCGAATTGATGGGCTTCTTGCTGAAGATGCCTTGCGGCGGCCAGGCGACCGCATAGAGCAGCATCAGGCCCTGCTCGGCCAGCTTCTTCTCCAGCACCGGCCGCTGGGCCTTGTAGAGCTTGAGCGACTCGTCATAGCTGTCGGCCAGGAAGGGCAGGCCGTCGGCCCCGAAGATCTGCCACTCGTTCTGGTAGTTCACGAGCAGGATCTCGCCCGCCTGCGCCTGGCCACCCTGCACCGCACGTTTGATCTCGGGCGCCTTGAAGAGCGAGGCGTTGGGGTGCACCGTGATCTTGAGCTTGCCGCCCGAGGCCTTGTCGACGTCACTCGCGAACTGGGTGACGTTTTCGGTGTGGAAGTTGCTGGCCGGGTAGGCGGTGGGCAGGTCCCATTTGGTCTGGGCCTGTGCGGTGGCAGCCAAGAACAGGGCGGCGGCGATCAGGGGTAGATGAAGGCGCATGGCAGTGGTCTTGAGGGGTGGGGAGACGTCGGAGGGTAAGCGCCGCCTGTGACGGAGGGCATCCGGGCTTCTACGTGCTGCCAATGCAAGGCCCATTCCATCGCGCCCGCACCAGGCGTGTGAGTTGCACGTGTATCGCACGGCCGCCAGGCTTCAGCGTCGGCGCGATCTGCCGATATGCGAAGGATGATCCCCGCGCCCTTGCCAGACGACGAAGCCGAGCGCCTTTCGGCCCTGCGTGCACTTCTCATCCTCGACACGCCACCCGAAGAGCGCTTCGACCGCATCGTGCAGTTCGCCGCGACCGAGTTCGACGTGCCGATGGCGATGATCAGCCTGGTCGACCGCGACCGGCAGTGGTTCAAGTCGCGGGTGGGCTTCGAGGGGATCTGCGAAACGCCGCGCGACGTGTCGTTCTGCGCCCATGCGGTGCACAGCCGCGAGCTGCTGCTGGTGCCCGACGCGCTGCGCGATGTGCGCTTCCACGACAACCCCATCGTGGTGGGCAACCCGGGCGTGCGCTTCTATGCCGGTGCGCCGCTCATGCTGAAGAAGGGCGCGGTGGTGGGCACGCTGTGCGTGCTCGACACCCGCGAGCGCCGCTTCGATGCCATCGACCGCAGCATCCTCGAATCGCTGCGGCTGCTGGTGGTGGACGAGCTGGAGCGTCAGACATGAAGCGGGTGCTGCTGCTGGAGCCGCACTTCGTGATGCGCAACACCGTGGCCAACGTGGCGCGCCAGCTTCGGCTGGCCGACATCCATGAAGCCACCCACTACGAGGCGGCGCTGCGCATGCTGCAGACCGACGTCTACGACGCCCTGCTCGCCGACCTGGGCGAGAAGCTCGACGGCTTGACCCTCGTGCAGCAGGTGCGCAGCGGCGCCACACTGTGCGACCCGGAGGTGCCCATCGCCGTGATGGCGCTCGGGCTCGACGCCGACACCATCGGCGTCTTCAAGACGCTGAAGGTGCAACGCATCATGATCAAGCCGTTCAAGGTGAAGACGGCGGTCGAGGTGCTGGCGAGTCTGTCGGGCGCTGCTTTGCCTGCGTGAGGTCAGGCGGGCGTCGACAAGATGCCCAGCTCCAGCATCTGGCGCTGCTGGTTCTTTTCATGGACCGCACGCGCCTTCTCGCACATCTGCATGCCGGTGTGGTGCTCCAGCGTCTCGGCGACCCAGTCGACGAACACGCGCACCTTCGATGACAGGTGCCGGTTCGACGGGTAGGCCACGAGGAAGGGCATGTCGTCGGACAGCCATTCGCACATCACGAGCTCCAGCGCACCACAGCTCGGGTACTGGTGGAACATGTAGGTGGGCAGGCGGCCGATGCCCAGGCCGGCCAGGCAGGCGTCGATGTAGGCGTTGGAATCGTTGAGCGTGAGCGGGCTGTCGACGGTGAGCACCACACGTTCGTTGTCGCGGTTGAACTCCCAGTCGAACACCTGGCCGGTGCGCATGGAGAAGTAGTTCAGGCACACGTGCTTCTTCAGATCGTGCGGGTGCTTGGGCCGGCCGTGCTTGGCGAGATACCCCGGCGTGGCGCAGGTCACGAGTTGCATGGTGCCCACGCGGCGCACCACCACCGAGGGGTCTTGCACCTCGCCCACGCGCAGCGCGCAGTCGATGCCTTCGCTCAGCAGGTTGAGCGGGCGGTCGCTGCAGCCGAGCTCGAGTTCGATGTCGGGGTAACGCTCGAGGAAGGTGTGCAGGAGCGGAATGAGCAGCCGGCTCGCCACCGCGGTGCTCACGTCCACCCGCAGCTTGCCGTGGGGCGACCCCTGTTTCGACGAGAGTGACTCTTCCGCGTCACGCAGGTCCTCGAGGATGCGCACGCAGCGCTCGTAATAGGCGGCGCCGTCGGCGGTGACGGTGACCTTGCGCGTCGTTCGGTGCAGCAGCCGCACCTTCAGGTGGGCCTCCAGCTCCGCCACGGCCGCTGAAAGCGTGGCCTTGGGCATGTTGAGCAACTCGGCCGCACTGGTGAAGCCACCCGTGTCGACCACCCCGACGAAGGCCTGCATGGCGCGCAACTGGTCCATTGTCTTGATTCCTGAACAGTCAATCTTTGAATCAGCACTTTATAAGGTTCTGGCTGGCTAATAAAGTCTTGGTGCATTGCAGCATGTTTGACCATGCGCAAAAACCCGCAAGAAGAAGCTTGAACAACGAGGAATTCCCATGACCGTCCGTCCCGCCCCCCTGATGTTGTCGACCCTGGCCCTGACCCTGCTGTCGGCCCTGGTGCTTTCGCTGGCCGGCTGTACGGGCGGTGGCGAGGCGCAGGCGGCGGCTCCCGCGGGCGCTCCGCCCGCGCCGCCTGTCAGCGTGGCAGCAGTTGTCTCCAAGAAGGTGCTGGAACTGCAAGAGTTCTCCGGCCGCATCGAGGCCGTCGAATCCGCCCAGATCCGCGCCCGGGTGCCCGGCACCATCGAGGCGGTGAAATTCAAGCCCGGCGCCCTGGTGAACAAGGGCGACGTGCTCTTCGTCATCGACCCGCGCAGCTACCAGGCCGAGGTGGCACGCCTCGAAGCTGCCGTGGCCAGTGCCCGCGCCAAGGCAGAGCACGCCAACGCCGAGTTCGAGCGCTCCAAGCTCTTGAAGGCCGACAACGCCATCTCGCAGCGCGACTTCGACGAGCGCTCGTCGAACGCGCGCCAGCTTGCTGCCAATGCCAAGGCCGACGAAGCCGCGCTTGCCTCGGCCAAGCTCAACCTCGACTTCTCGGTGGTGCGCGCCCCCATCTCGGGCCGCATCGGCAAGGCCGAGGTCACGGAAGGCAACCTCGTCGACAGCAGCGTGGTGCTCACCTCCATCGTCTCCATCGACCCGGTGTACGTGAGCTTCGACGGTGACGAGTCGACCTTCCTGCAGGTGGGCGCACTGGCCCGCAAGGGCGGCCCGGGCGTGAAGGTGCAGGCCGGCCTGGCCAACGAGACCGGCTACCCGCACGAGGGCAAGCTCGACTTCGTCGACAACCGCATCGACCCCGTCTCGGGCACCGTGCGCATGCGCGCCGTCTTGCGCAACACCGATGCGGCGCTCGTGCCGGGCCTCTTCGCCCGAGTGCAGGTGGGCACCGACGGCAAGGGCGAGGCCCTGCTCATCAACGACACCGCCATCGGCACCGACCAGAACCGCAAGTACGTCTACGTGATCGGCGCCGACCACAAGGCCGAGTACCGCGTGGTCACGCTCGGGCCGCTGGTCGATGGCCTGCGCGTCGCGCGCACGGGCCTCAAGGCTGGTGACCGCATCGTCGTCAACGGCCTGCAGCGTGTGCGGCCGGGCGCGCCGATCACGCCCGAAGTGGTGCCGATGGTCACCGCCGCTGCCAGCGCGCCCGTGCGTCAGTGATGCGCCAGTAAGCGCGACCCCAACCTTTCCGGATCATCGCCATGCGTTTCTCCAGGTTCTTCGTGGACCGGCCCATCTTCGCGGCCGTGTTGTCCATCCTCATCTTTCTGGCGGGCCTGATCGCCATCGGCCGGCTGCCCATTTCCGAGTACCCCTCGGTCGTGCCGCCGTCGGTGGTCGTCAGCACGCGTTTCCCGGGTGCCAACCCGACTGTGATCGCCCAGACCGTCGCCGCGCCGCTCGAAGAAGCGATCAACGGCGTCGAGAACATGCTGTACATGGGCTCGCAGGCCACCGGCGACGGCGGCATGAACCTCACCGTCACGTTCAAGGTCGGCACCAACGTCGAACAGGCCGAGACCCAGGTGCAAAACCGCGTGCAGCGGGCCCTGGCGAGGCTGCCGGAAGAGGTGCGCCAGATCGGCGTCACCACGGTCAAGAGCTCGCCCAACATCACGATGGTGGTGCACCTCGTGTCGCCGAACTCGCGCTACGACGAGGTGTACCTGAGCAACTATGCGGTGCTCAACATCAAGGATCGGCTGTCGCGCATCCCCGGCATGGGCCAGGTGCTGGTGTTCGGCGCGGGCGACTACTCCATGCGCGTCTGGCTCGACCCGCAGAAGATCGCGGCGCGCGGGCTCACCGCACCCGACGTCGTCAACGCCATCCGCGAGCAGAACGTGCAGGTGGCCGCCGGCGTGGTGGGCGCTTCGCCCAACAAGAATGCGCCCTTCCAGCTCTCGGTGAATGCGCAAGGCCGGCTGTCGACCGAAGAAGAGTTCGGCGACATCATCGTCAAGACCGGCTCCAACGGGAATGGCGTGGGCGTCACGCGACTGCGTGACATCGCCCGCATCGAGCTCGGCGCGGCGCAGTATTCGCTGCGCTCGCTGCTCAACAACAAGCCGGCGGTGGCGCTCGGCCTCTTCCAGGCGCCCGGGTCGAACGCGCTGCAGTTGTCGAGCGACGTGCGCCAGCTGATGGACGAGCTGCAGCGCGACTTCCCTGAGGACCTGAAGTACGACATCGTCTACGACCCCACGCGCTTCGTCGAAGACTCCATCTCCGCGGTCATCAAGACGCTGCTCGAAGCGGTGGCGCTGGTGGTGCTGGTGGTGATCGTCTTCCTGCAGACCTGGCGGGCCTCGCTCATCCCGCTGCTGGCGGTGCCGGTGTCGGTGGTGGGCACGTTTGCCGTGCTGCTGGCCTTCGGCTTCTCCATCAACACCTTGAGCCTCTTCGGCCTGGTGCTGGCCATCGGCATCGTGGTCGACGACGCGATCGTGGTGGTCGAGAACGTGGAGCGCAACATCGCCAACGGCCTCACGCCGCGCGAGGCCACGATCCAGGCGATGAAGGAGGTCTCGGGCCCGATCATCGCCATCGCGCTGGTGCTGTGTGCGGTGTTCGTGCCCATCGCGTTCGTCTCCGGTCTGACGGGCCAGTTCTACCGCCAGTTCGCGCTGACCATCGCGATCTCGACCGTGATCTCGGCCTTCAACTCGCTCACGCTGTCGCCTGCGCTCGCGGCCGCGCTGCTCAAGCCGCACGACGCCCCGAAGGACCGTCTCTCGCGTGGCATGGACTGGGCGCTCGGCGGCTTCTTCAAGCGCTTCAACCGCTTCTTCGACCGGTCCTCGAACGGCTACACCAAGGGCGTGAGCGGCGTGCTGAGCCACAAGGCCGCGACGATGGGCGTCTACCTGCTGCTCGTGGTGGCGGCGGTGGCCATGTTCCGCGTGGTGCCCTCGGGCTTCGTGCCGGCGCAGGACAAGCAGTACCTCGTCGGCTTCGCGCAGCTGCCCGACGCGGCCTCGCTCGACCGCACCGACGCGGTGATCCGCCGCATGAGCGACATCGCGCAATCGGTGCCGGGCGTGAAGGAATCGGTGGCCTTCCCGGGCCTGTCGATCCACGGCTTCATGAACGCGCCAAACTCGGGCATCGTGTTCTACACGCTCGACGACTTCAAGGAGCGCAAGGGTCGCACCAGCGGTGAGATCGCCGCCGAGGTCAACCAGAAGCTCGGTGCGATTCAAGACGCCTTCATCATGGTCTTCCCGCCGCCTGCGGTGGATGGCCTGGGCACGACCGGCGGCTTCAAGCTCTACGTGCAGGACCGCGCCAACCTCGGGCAAGACGCGCTCTACCAGGCCGTGCAGGCGCTGCAGATGAAGGCCTGGCAGACGCCGCAGCTCGCGGGTGTGTTCTCGGGCTACCAGGTCAACGTGCCGCAGTTGAAGGCCGACGTCGACCGCACCAAGGCCAAGCAGATGGGCGTGCCGCTGTCGGACATCTTCGACACCATGCAGATCAACCTCGGCTCGCTGTACGTCAACGACTTCAACAAGTTCGGCCGCACCTACCAGGTGATCGCGCAGGCCGATGCGCCGTTCCGTGCCGATGCGTCGGCCATCGGGCAGTTCAAGGTGCGCAACCTCGGCGGCGAGATGGTGCCGCTCGGCAGCCTGGTCAACGTGTCGCCGACCTACGGGCCCGACCGCGTGGAGCGCTACAACAGCTTCTTCGCGGCCGACTTCAATGGCGGGCCCGCGCCCGGCGTGTCGTCGGGGCAGGCGCAGGACATCATGGAGAAGCTCGCCAAGGAGACGCTGCCGCGCGGCATCGGCTTCGAATGGACCGACCTCACCTACCAGGAGATCCTCGCCGGCAACACCATGGTGATCGTGTTCCCGCTGTGCGTGCTGCTGGTCTTTCTGGTGCTGGCCGCGCAGTACGAGAGCTGGACGCTGCCGCTGGCGGTGATCCTCATCGTGCCGGCGTCCATCCTGTGTGCGCTGCTCGGGGTGTGGCTCACCAAGGGCGACAACAACATCTTCACGCAGATCGCACTCTTCGTGCTGGTGGGGCTGGCGTCGAAGAACGCGATCCTGATCGTCGAGTTCGCCCGTGACCTGGAGCACCAGGGCCGGGGCGTGGTCGAGGCCGCGCTCGAGGCGTGCAAGCTGCGCCTGCGCCCGATCCTCATGACCTCGATCGCCTTCATCATGGGTGTGCTGCCGCTCGTCTTCTCGTCGGGCGCGGGCTCCGAGATGCGCCATGCGATGGGCGTGGCGGTGTTCGCCGGCATGTTGGGCGTCACGCTCTTCGGGCTCTTCCTCACGCCGCTCTTCTACGTGCTGCTGCGCACGCTGGCGCTGCGCATCGAACGCCGCCGTGTCTCGGTGACGCGCGCTGCCCTCGAGGTCTGACATGACATTCCAAGAACGATTCCTTTCCCTGACCTTTCCCCTGACCACGCTGGCCGCCGCGCTCGTGCTGGCCGGCTGCTCGCTCGCCCCCAAGGTGCCCGAGCCCGAGATCACCGTGCCCGCCGCCTTCAAGCAGGCCGCGCCGGCTGAAGGCCAATGGAAGCCAGCCGTCCCGGCAGAAGCGGCGGCACGTGGCGCGTGGTGGAGCGTGTTCGGCGACAGCCGCCTCGACGCCCTCGAAGCGCAGGCGGAGAAGGCCAACCCGACGCTCGCGCTCGCCGCCTCGCGGGTGCGGGCCGCACGCGCCACGCTCAGCGGGGCACAGGCCGGCCGCTGGCCGACGCTGGGCCTGAACGCCGGGGCGAGCCGCGCCCGCTCGGCGCCGGCCACGCTCGGCCTGCCCGATGGTGCGGCGGTGACGCCGTCGACGGTCTACCAGGCCGGCCTTGGTGCGCGTTACGAGATCGACCTCTTCGACCGCGTGGGCAACGGCGTGGCCGCGGCGCGGGCCGATGCACAGGGCGTGGAGGCGAGCTACCGCTCGGTGCTGCTCGCCTTGCAGGCCGACGTGGCGCAAACCTACTTCGCGTTGCGCACGCTCGATGCCGAACTCGCGCAGCTCGATGCCACGCTCGGCCTGCGCACCGAGAACAACCGCCTCATCGAGCGCCGCTTCAGCGCCGGTGCGGTGGCCGAGTTCGACGTGGCGCGCTCGCGCACTGAGCTCGCCACCGTGCAGGCCGAGCGTGCCGCGCTCGCCGGCCAGCGCGCCCGCACCGAACACGCGCTCGCGCTGCTGCTGGGGCAGGCGCCCGCGAGCTTCAGCCTCGACGTGGCGCCGCTGCTCGCGGCCGAGAAGGTGCCCGAGGTGCCGGCCGGTGTGCCGTCGGCCCTGCTGGAGCGCCGGCCCGACGTGACGGCCGCACAACGCAGCCTCGCCGCGGCCACCGCCCGCGTGGGCGTGGCCCGCTCGGCGATGTTCCCGGCGCTCGCGCTTACCGCCGAAGGCGGCCATGCGTCGAGCGAGCTCGAGAACCTCTTCAAGTGGAGCAGCCGTGCGTGGCTCGCGAGCGTCGTCTTCTCGCTGCCCATCCTCGATGGCGGGCGCAACAAGGCGGTCGTCGAGCAGACCGAGGCCCAGCTCGATGGCGCGGTGGCCTCGTACCGCGGCACGGTGCTGTCGGCCTTCGCCGATGTGGAAGACAACCTGGCGAACCTCAAGGCCGTGCGCGAGCAGGTGCGACACGTCGACGAGGCGCTCGTCTCGGCGCGCCGTGCGGCCGAACTCGCCGACAAACGCTACCGCGCCGGTGAAGACAGTTACCTGCAACTGCTCGACACGCAGCGCGACCTGCTGTCGGTGGAGCGCCAGGCCGTGCGGCTGCGCGGCGGCTGGGCCACCGGCACGGTGGCGCTGATCCGGTCGCTGGGCGGGGGCTGGGTGGCGCCGCAGTAGTTCGCGGCGGGGGCAGGCACTTTGGGGGATGATCGCGGCGGCTGTAAGAAGCCGCCGCTGTCATCGACGGAAGCGGGTCGTCGTCATCGTTCGCGACACCCATCCCACCTCACAAGGAGAACCCCCATGACCCAACGCCTGATCGCTTCCACCGCACTTGCCTCCGTGCTCGCCCTCGGCCTCGCCGGCCACGCTGCCGCGCAAGACAAGGCCAAGGAGAAGTGCTACGGCATTGCCAAGGCCGGCCAGAACGACTGCGCCAACCTCTCGGGCTCGCACTCGTGCGCCGGCCAGTCCAAGACCGACAAGTCGCCCGACGAGTGGAAGTACGTCGCCAAGGGCACCTGCAAGGACATGGGCGGCCTGAGCGCCGACGAGGCCAAGAAGGCCGGCGCCAAGAAGTGATGAACGACAGCCTGCGCTGCGGCATCGGCTTGCGCCAGCCGCACTATGCGCAGCTGCTCGACACCCTGCCGCCGCTCGCCTTCGTCGAGGTCCATTCCGAGAACTTCTTCGGCGATGGCGGCGCGGCGCTTGCGGTGCTGCACGAGGCCCGCGAGCACTACCCGGTGAGCCTGCACGGCGTGGGCCTCGCGCTCGGCTCGGCGGCGGGGCTCGACCCCTGGCACCTCGACCGGCTCGCGCGGCTGGCTGAGCGCATCGAGCCCGAGCGGGTGTCCGACCACGCGAGCTTTGCGCGTGCGCCGCAGCACGTTGGCGGGCCGGTGCTGCACGCCAACGACCTGCTGCCGCTGGCGTTCACGCAGGCCTCGCTCGACATCATGGTGCGCAACGTGACGCAGGTGCAGGAGCGCCTGCGCCGGCCGATCCTGGTCGAGAACCTGTCGGCCTACCTGGCCTGGGCCGACCAGGACATGAGCGAGCCCGAATTCTTCAACGCACTCGTGCGCCGCAGCGGCTGCGGCCTGCTGCTCGACGTCAACAACCTGGTGGTGAACGCGCTCAACGAGCGCGCCCGCGATGCGGTGGTGAGTGCCTGCGCGTGGGTCGATGCGATCGACGCCCGGGCCGTCGGTGAGATCCACCTGGCCGGCTATGTCGACACGGGTGACATCGTCATCGACGACCACGGCGGCCGTGTGCACGAGCCGGTGTGGCAGGTGTACCGCCACGCCCTCGCACGACTCGGCCCGCGCCCCACGTTGGTGGAGTGGGACACCGACCTGCCCCAGCTCGACGTGCTGCTCGACGAAGCGCGGCGGGCCGAGCACATCGCATGAAGACCGAAGCCGAACGCCAGCAGGCGCTGATGGCGGCCATCCTGCGGCGCGACGACGGTGCGTCGTTGCACGAATGGGTGGCTGCGCGGCCGGCCGGTGTGACGCGTGGCCTTCAGGCCTACCAGGCCAACGCCGGGGCCTCGGCCGAGCGCGCGCTGGCGGCGGCGTATCCGACCGTGCAGGCCCTGGTCGGCGAAGACTCCTTTGCAGCGCTGTCGCGCGCCTTCTGGCATGCCGAGCCGCCCGCGCGCGGTGACCTCGCGCAGTTCGGGGCTGGCCTGCCAGCATTCATCGCGGCGAGCGATCAACTGGCCGACGTGCCTTACCTCGCCGATGTGGCGCTTCTCGACTGGCACCTGGCCGAATCCGAGCGCGCACTCGATGCGCAGATCGAAGCCGAGACGCTGCACCAGCTCACCGAGGTCGACCCGGCGCAGCTGCATCTCCTCTTGATGCCTGGCGTGGCGGTGCTGCTCAGCGACTACCCCATCGTGAGCCTGTGGAAGGCGCACCGGCCGGTCGGCGACGCGGCCGAACACCGCACGATTGCTCGCCAGCGGCTCGACCACGGGCAGGGTGAAGAGGCCGTCGTGTGGCGCTTGGGCTGGCGCGCACAGGCCGACATCGTCGACGCCGCGACGGCGCGCTGGATGCAGTCGCTGCTGAAGGGTGAGTCACTCGCCGCGGCGTTCGAACATGCCGGCGCAAGCTTCGAGTTTGAACCCTGGCTGGTGCAGGCGCTGCAACAGCAATGGCTGTGGCGGGCGATGGCCGAGACGGCGTGATCGCTTGCGAGGCCACCGCTGCAAGAACACGCCGCGCCGCACGACCAAGCTGCAACACCACTTGGAGGAACACCATGACCACACTTGCCGCGCTGGCCCCGTTGTTGAGACTCTGGAGCCGCTTCGTCGCCGCACTCGAAGCGCTGCAGCCCGCGGCGCAGCTTGGCGCGCGGCTCTACGTCGCGCAGGTGTTCTTCATGTCGGGCCTGACCAAGATCCACGACTGGGACACGACGCTCGCGCTCTTTGCCGACGAGTACCAGGTGCCGCTGTTGCCCCCGCCCGTGGCGGCCGTGATGGGCACGGCCGGCGAGCTGGTGCTGCCAGTGTTGCTGTTGCTCGGCCTGGGTGGGCGCTTCGCGGCGCTTGGGCTCTCGGTGGTCAACGCGGTGGCGGTGCTGAGCCTCGGCGAGATCGCCCCGGCTGCGTTGCAACAGCACGTGTTCTGGGGCAGCCTCTTGCTCGCGCTGGTGTTGTGGGGGCCGGGGAAGTGGTCGCTCGACAGCCTGCTCGCGCCGCGGCTGGCTGCCTGACGCGCTGGCGCGGGCTCAGGGCTGCGGCCTGAACCCGATGGTGATGCTGGCCGGCACCGAGCCGTCTTCGTCACGCGGCAGCTTGCCGGTCTTGGTGATGGCGTCGAGCACCGCCTCGTCCCACTCGGGGATGCCGCTGCTCTTGACCAGGCGGCGCGCGATCACCGTGCCGTCGGGCGCGGCCTGCACCTGCACGTCGGCCGTCGGGTTGCCGGCCACGGCGCGGATGAAGGTGATGTTGGGGTAGATGGCGGCGCGCAGCTTCCCGGCGTAAGAGGGCGACGGCCCCTTGGTCTGCGATGAGGTGCTCGTCGTGGAGCCGACCTTCTCGCCCATCATCTCGCGCATGCGGGCGAGGTTCTTGTCGCGCGCATCGTCGAGCTTCTTCTGGCGTTCGGCCTCGGCCTTGGCGAGCTTGGCCTTCTCTTCCTGCGCGCGCTTCTTCTCGAGCTTCTCTTTCTCTTTCTCTTCGCGCTCGCGCTTTTCTTCTTCCTGCTTCTTCTTCAGCTTTTCCTGCTTGGCCTTCTCGATGGCAATCTGAGGATCGGGCCGCGACTTGGGCTCGGGCTTCGGTTCCGGCTTGGGCTCAGGCTTGGGTTCGACCTTTGGCGTGGGCTTGGGCGGCGGCTCGGGGGCGATGTCGCGTTGTGCGGCGACCTGCGGCACGGCGGCCCACAACTCGGCCTCCACGCCTTCTGGCTCGCTCATCTTCCAGCTCACGCCGAGCGTCAGCGCGATCACGAGGCCCACGTGCACCAGCACCGCGAAGAGCATGCCGCGGCTCGTGCCGTCGGCGGACTTCGGCATCAGGTCTTCGCGGTCGAAGGTCGACACCGTCATGTCAGCCGTTGCTCTTCACGGACAGGCCCACGCGCTGCACGCCGGCCTTCTGCAGAAGGTCCATCACCCGCACCACCGATTCGTACTTCACCGCCTTGTCGGCCGAGATCACCACCGGGGCGCTCTCGTCTCCGCCTTGTGCGGCGCTCACGCGGTCGGCGAGGTTCTTGAGCGTCATCGTGCTCACGTCCTTGTTGTCGACGCGAAGGCGGAGCGTCTCGTCTTTCGCGACCACGACCTCGATCACCTTCTTGGGCTGCTGCTTGCTCTTGCCCACGCTCGGCAGGTCGACCACGCCGGTCGTGATGAGGGGGGCGCTCACCATGAAGATGATGAGCAGCACCAGCATCACGTCGATGAAGGGCACCATGTTGATTTCGTTGATGGTGCGGCGGCGCCCACCGGCGCGGCCTCCAGACATCACGGCGGGCATCGTGTGCTCCTTGCGTTCAGCGCAGCGGCGCGGGCTGCGTGACCTGCGGCGAAACCGGCTGGCTCGCGTTGCGTTGCAGGATGTTGGAGAACTCCTCGATGAAGGTCTCCATCTGGATCGCGATGCGGTCGATGTCGCGCGCGAAGCGGTTGTACGCGATCACGGCCGGGATCGCGGCGAAGAGGCCGATGGCGGTGGCGACCAGCGCTTCGGCGATGCCAGGGGCGACGGTCGCGAGCGACACCTGCTGCAGGTTCGCCAGGCCCACGAAGGCATGCATGATCCCCCACACCGTGCCGAAGAGGCCGACATAGGGCGAGACCGAACCCACGGTCGCGAGGAAGGAGAGGTTGGCCTCGACCACGTCGAGCTCGCGCTGGAAGCTCGCACGCATGGCGCGGCGCGAGCCATCGAGCAGCTGGCCACCGTCGGTCACGCGGCGCTCGCGCAGCTTCAGGAACTCGCGCATGCCCGAGGCGAAGATGCGCTCCATCGGGGCGCCCTCTGCACGTCTTCCCGCGTCGTTGTACAGGTCGTTGAGGTTTTTACCGGCCCAGAACTCGCGCTCGAATTCTTCGTTCACCGCGCGCACCTTCTTCAGCCCGAAGAGCTTGCCGAAGATGACCGTCCAGCTCGCCAGCGACACCAGAAGCAGCCCGGCCATCACGAGCTGCACCACGAAGCTCGCGTGCAGCACCAGGCTGACGATGGAGAAGTCTTGGTTCATGGAGGCTCAGTCCTTGTTGTTGTGTGGGTCGATGGGAATAGAGGCAAGCGGCGTGCTCAGGTTCCGCGGCCCATGTAGCCGTCCATCACCTTGAGCAAAGGCTCGGGGATGCGCCGGGGCCGGAAGCTCTGCGCGTCGACGCAGCCGATGCGAATGTCGCCCTCGGCCAGGCGCTCGTCGCCGCGCCAGGCGACCTGGGCCACGGTCATGCTGGCCTGGCCGGCGTGCTGCACGTCGACCGTCACGGTGAGCTGGTCGTCGAGCCGGGCCGGTCGCAGGTAGCGCACGCGGGTCTCGGAGACGATGAAGATCGCCCCGGTCTCGGCGCGCAGGGCTTCCTGCGCAAAGCCGAGCGAGCGCAACCACTCGGTGCGCGCGCGCTCGAAGAACTTGAGGTAGTTGGCGTAGAACACCACGCCGCCGGCGTCGGTGTCTTCCCAGTAGATGCGCAGGGTGTGCGCGAAGGTGCGGGCTTCAGCGGTCATGAACGCGAGTTCGACGGCGGGTGTGCCGTCGCCTCGCGGATTATCACTGCGGCTTTTGCAAAGACCTTACGGGAGCTTCTTGTAAACCGGGCCCCACAGCGGGTGACCCTGTTCCGACTTGCTGAGCGCGAAGGCCGGATCGGAGGCCTTGGCGGCGCGAAATTCGGCTTCGCACTCCACCAGCCGCTTGCTGGTGCAGTAGATGAAGGCCAGCACCTTGTGTGCCTCGGCCTGGTCGCGCGGCGACACGAGGCCGGCCTTGAGCGCGTTGTTGAGCTGCCGCTCGGCGTCGGCGTACTGGGCGTCGTCGTAGGCGCGCAGGCCGGACTGGAGCGCCTTTTCGGCCGGGCGGGAGATCACGTCGAGCAGACCGACCGGGGCCTGCTTGGGCTGGGTGACGCAGCCGGTGAGGGCGGCCAGAGCCACAGAAACCAGGGCGGTGCCGAAGAGTGTTCTCATGATCCGAAGCGGTGTTTGAGTGAAACCGGCTGGCCCGGCACGATGGTGACGCTGGCGCTGAACGGCGGGAACTCGTCGTTGCGGATGGTGATGGTGTGGCGGCCTTCGCTGAGCGTCAGCTCGTTGAGCGGGGGCGTGGTGCCCACCGGCTTGCCGTCGACTTCCACGTTGCCCCAGGGGCTCACGGCGATGCGCAGCGTGCCGGTGGCGGCCACGGCGCCCGAGGCGCGCCGGGCCTCGCGCTCGCGGGCCTCGCGGACGCGGCGCTCCTTGGGTGTTTCCTTTTTGGCTGCGGCCGCCTTGGCCGGGGCGGGCTCGGTCTTGTCGACCTGGGCCACCTGGACCGGCGCCGGAGCGGGTGTGGGCGCGACCGGGGCGGCGGCCGGCGCAGGCGCTGGCAGGCTGGCAGTCGGGGCGGCCGACGCCGCAGGGTCGACCGCGGGCGAGGCGTTGTCGACCACGGGGGCAGGCGCGGAGGCCACCTCGGGGGCCGCGGCGGGCGGCGCCGTCACGACCTGCGCGACGACGGGCGCAGCGGCCTGCGCCATCTCGTGTGCGGTGTCTGGCGCGGGCCCGCGCGACGAAAGCGCCCACCAGGCGGTGGCGGCGACGGCGAGAGCACCCACGGCGGCCAGCGCCCAGACGACGGGCTTCTTGCCGCCGGCGAGGCCTTCTTCGGCGGCTTCCTGGCTTTCCTGCTGGGCGTGCTCTTCCAGCCAATGGCGCAGCTCGCGCGACAGGGCGCGGGCCGAGCGGTAGCGGTCGTCGGGGTTCTTCTCCATCGCCTTGGCCGTGATCTCGGACAAGGCGCGGGGCACGCTGGCATCCACCTCGTGCGCCTTGGGCGGCACGAGCGAGACGACGGCGCCGGTGATCTCTTGCAGCGAATTGCCGCGGAACGGGCGCGTGCCGGTTAGCAACTCATAGAGCACGACGCCGAGCGAGAACACGTCGGTGCGGCGGTCGACGGCAGCGTGCTGCACCTGCTCGGGCGACATGTAGTACGGCGAGCCGCCGGCGATGTCGCCCTCGTTCTCGTGCTGGTGCGCCACGCGGGCGATGCCGAAGTCGAGCACGCGCGGCTGCGTGCGGCCGACCATGAAGATGTTGGCCGGCTTGATGTCCCGGTGCACCACGCCCTTGGAGTGGGCGTAGGCGAGTGCATCGGAGACACGGCGCACGATGAGCGCGGCTTGCGTGGGCGTGGGCTTCCAGCCTTCGAGGCGCAGCTGGCGCAGGTCGCGGCCCTTGAGCAGTTCCATCGCGATGTAGGCGCCCTGGTCGCTCACGCCGGCATCGAACACCGTGACGATGTGCGGGTGGCTCAGGCCACCGGCGGCGCGTGCTTCGTTCAGGAAGAGCGCGTTGAACGCCTCGCGCTCCTCGGCCGCGATCTCGAGGTTCAGGGTCTTGATCGCGATCAGCCGCGACAGCAGCGGGTCGTGCGCGGCGAACACACGGCCGAGGCCGCCTTCGCCGATCTGGTACTTGAGGGCATAGCGGCCGATGTGGCCGATGGTCGCCATGTCCTGCCCCTTGCCATTGGCAGCGGGGGTCACGGTGCGCGTGACCTGCGGCGTGGCGGCCGGAAAGTCGACCGACATCTCTTCCGTGTCGACCCAGGGCGCAGAGTCCGGCGGCAACTGAGGGTTGCTCGGGACGGACGGCAGCGGTTCGGAGTCAGGGCCAGTCATGGACGGACTTGGGTGCATCATTCGGCGAGGCAGTAAGCAACCACCATCACGCGAGCTTAGTGCAAGGCGGCCCCATGCTGGCACCAAAAAGCACCGGCTTCGCGCACTAGTAACACCCGGTCACCCAAAAGCCTGTGTGCTTTCTCACGTGACGTGCAGCAACTGGTGCAGGCGCGCCACAGCCTCGGTGAGGCTGTCCATGCTGCTGGCGTAGGAGAAGCGCAGATAACGTTCACCGGCATGGGGGCCGAAATCCCGACCCGGTGTCACGGCCACCTGGGCGCGGCGCATCAGGTCGAAGGCGAAATCCCGGCTGCTGGCGGCATGCTGGCTGCAGTCGGCCCAGGCGTAGAAGGCGCCATCGGGCATGACGGGGACGGTCAGGCCGAGCTGGTTCAGCGCCGGCACCAGGAAATCGCGCCGCGCCTTGAACTCGCCACGGCGGCGCTCGTACTCGGCCAGGCACTCGGGCTCGAAGCAGGCGAGAGCGGCGTGTTGCGAGACGGTGGAGGCGCAGATGTAGAGGTTCTGGGCCAGCTTCTCGACCGGGGCCACGAGCGATTCCGGCAGCACCATCCAGCCCAGGCGCCAGCCGGTCATCGAGAAGTACTTGCTGAAGCTGTTGATCGAGACGATGTCGTCGCCGTGGGCGAGCGCGCTGTGGCCGTACGCCTCGTCGAAGCTCAGACCGAGGTAGATCTCGTCGACGATCGTCACGCCGCCGCGCTTGCGCACCACTTCGGCAATACGGCCCATCTCGTCGTGGGCGATGGAGGTGCCGGTGGGGTTGGAGGGCGAGGCGAGCAGCACACCGCGGGTGCGCGGTGTCCATGCGGATTCGACTCCAGCCGCATCGAGCTGGAAGCGGTGCTCGGGCGGCGAGGGCAGCAACACCGGCACGCCATCCGCCGCCGCCACGAAATGGCGGTTGCAGGCATAGCTCGGGTCGGGCATCAGCACTTCGTCGCCACGGTCGACGAGCGCGAGGCAGGCCAGCTGCAGCGCGCCCGAGGCACCGGCGGTGATGACGATGCGGCGGGCCGGGATGTCGAGGCCGAAACGGTCGCGATACCACTGGCTCAGCTTCTCGCGCAACGCCGGCAGGCCGGTCGCCGGGGTGTACTGTGTGCGGCCTTGCGTGAGGCAGCGTTGGGCGGCGGCTTGCACCAGCGGCGGCGCAGTGAAGTCGGGCTCTCCGATGTTCAGGAAAATCATCGGCCGGCCGCCCTGGGCCGGGTCGCAGACGGGGCTCGCGGCGAGCTCGGAGGCTGCCTTGGCGCACTCCATCACGTAGAAGGGCTCGATGTGATCGAGCCGGGCCGCGAGCTTCATGCCGTTCAGCGGCGCGAGGCGCGGAAAGCCTCGACCTCCACCGGCCGCAGGTCGACCGCTGCCTTGTCGAGCACGCCGTTCACGTACTTGTGGCCGTCGGTCCCGCCGAAGCTTTTGGCCAGTTCCACCGCTTCGTTGATCGCCACCTTGTAGGGGATGTCGATGCAGTGCTTGAGCTCGTAGGTGCCGATCATCAGCACGCCGTGCTCGATGGGCGAGAGCTCGGTGGTCTTGCGGTCGACGTGGCGGGCGAGCACCGCATCGATGTCAGCCGCTTCGTCGATGCAGCCGTGCAACAGCGCGTCGAAGTGCGCGCTGTCGCATTTGTCGAAGCCTTCCTGCTCGCGCACGTGGGCGTCGACCACACCGGCATCGCTGCCGGACAGCAGCCATTCGTAGAGGCCTTGCAGGGCGATCTCGCGCGAGCGGCGGCGGGCCGACTTGGGCGCACCGGCCTTGTTGCCGCCGGCCTTGGGCTTGCCACCAGGCTTGCCGCCCGGTTTGCCAGGGTGGGCCTTCTTGGGCTCAGTGGTCACGAGAGGTCTTCCAGCAGGTTGGCCATCTCGACGGCCACACGGGCGGCGTCGCGGCCTTTTTCTTCGGCGCGGGCCCAGGCCTGCGCTTCGTTCTCGACGGTGAGGATGGCGTTGGCGATCGGCAGCTCGTGGTCGAGCGCGATGCGGGTGACACCCTGGCCGCTTTCGTTGGCCACGAGTTCGAAGTGGTAGGTCTCGCCGCGGATGATGCAGCCGAGTGCGATCAGTGCGTCGAAGCGATCGCTTTGCGCCATCGCATTCAGCGCCACCGGCACTTCGAGGGCGCCGGGCACCGTCACGTGCTTGATGTGCTTGAGCGCCACGCCCAGGGTTTCGAGTTCGGCGATGCAGGCCTTGGCCAGCGCGCTCGTGAGGGGCTCGTTGAAACGCGCCTGCACGATGCCGATGCGCAGATTGGTGCCGTCGAGGTCGGCGGCTTCGCCTTTGTCAGCGTCTTGCATGGGGGTGTCTTCCGTTCAGTGTTCAGGGGCGAGGAAGCCGGTCACTTCCAGGCCGTAGCCGGTCATGCTGGGCATGCGGCGCGGGCTGCCGAGGAGCTTCATCTTGGTCACACCCAGCTCGCGCAGGATCTGCGCGCCGATGCCGTAGGTGCGCAGGTCCATCTGGCCGCGCGGGGCGAGGGTGTCGGCCGGCGCGCCCAGGCGGGTCAGCAGCGAGCTGGTGTCGGCCGAGCAGTTCATCAGCACGGCCACGCCGCGGCCGGCTTTCTGCACGGCCTGCAGGGCCTTGGGCAGCGGCCACGAATGGCCGCAGCTGCCGGTGTCGAGCAGGTCCATCACCGACAAGGGTTCGTGCACACGCACCAGCACTTCTTCACCGGTGTTGATGGGGCCGTGAGAGAGGGTGAGGTGAACGCCGCCGGTGCGGTCGCGGAAGACGGTGCCCTGGAACGTGCCGTAGGGCGTGGCGAGTTCACGCTGGCTCAGACGCTCGATCAGGCTCTCGTTGCGGCTGCGGTAACCGATGAGGTCGGCGATGGTGCCGATCTTGAGGCCGTGTTCCTTGGCGAACACTTCGAGATCAGGCAGACGGGCCATCGTGCCATCGTCTTTCATGATCTCGCAGATCACCGAGGCGGGGGAGAGGCCCGCCATCGCGGCGAGGTCACAGCCGGCTTCGGTGTGGCCGGCGCGCATGAGCACGCCGCCGTCCTTGGCCTGGAGCGGGAAGATGTGGCCGGGCTGCACCAGGTCGCTGGCCTGTGCGTCTTTGGCGACGGCGGCCTCGATGGTGCGGGCACGGTCGGCCGCCGAGATGCCGGTGGTCACGCCGGTGGCCGCTTCGATCGACACGGTGAAGGCGGTGCCGTGCTGCGTGCCGTTGCGCTGGGCCATGGGCGGCAGGCGCAGGCGCTCGCAGCGTTCGCGGGTGAGCGTGAGGCAGATCAGGCCACGGCCGTACTTGGCCATGAAATTGATCGCTTCGGGGGTCACGTGGTCGGCGGCGAGGACGAGGTCGCCCTCGTTTTCGCGATCTTCCTCGTCGACGAGGATGACCATGCGGCCTGCTGCGAGCTCGGCGATGAGCTCTGGGACGGGTGAAATGGGCATCCCGCCATTGTAGGCGGGGCGGGTTTTTCCGGAGGGCGCTCGCCTAGGCAGAAATGCCGGGAGTCAGCATGCGCTCGACATAGCGGGCGATGAGGTCGATCTCGAGGTTGACCTTCGAGCCGGCCTTGAGCGCGCCCAGCGCCGTGTTGTCGATGGTGTGCGGGATGAGGTTGATGCTGAACTCGCACGCACCCGGCAGGTCGGCCACGCGGTTGACGGTGAGGCTCACGCCGTTGACGGTGATCGAGCCCTTGTAGGCGAGGAACTTGGCGAGCGCCTTGGGCGCCTGGATGCGCAGCTCCCACGATTCGCCGACCGGGGCGAAGTGGCTCACCTCGCCGATGCCATCGACGTGGCCGCTGACGATGTGGCCGCCCAGGCGGTCGTGGGCGCGCAGGGCTTTTTCCAGGTTCACCGGGCCGGGCTGGTCGAGGCCGGCGGTCTTGTCGAGGCTCTCGGCCGAGATGTCGATGGTGAAGCGGTGTGCTGCGGCGTCGAAGGTGGTAACGGTCATGCAGGCGCCGTTCAGCGCGATGCTGTCGCCGAGTTGCACGTCGTCGAGGTAGCCGGCGGGCGTTTCGATGGCGAGCTGCTTGCCGTGCGAGGCGTCGGCGCCGAGTGTCTTGACGTTGGTGATGCGGCCGACGCCGGTGATGATGCCTGTGAACATGGTGGTGCTTAGAAGTGTTCGCGGCCGGGCGGCCGCGCGATGAGGCGCAGGTCGGGGCCCAGGCGCTCGATGCTGACGAAGCGTAGCGCAAGCGCGTCGGCCAGCGTCTCCAGGGGGCCGAAGCTCGCGAGGCCCTGGCCGAGGCCGACGAGCGTGGGTGCCTGGTAGACCAGCAGCTCGTCGACGAGGCCCTCGCGCACGAAGGAGCCCGAGAGCTTGTGGCCGGCTTCGACGTGCAGCTCGTTGACGCCGCGCTGGGCCAGGTCGGTGAGCATGCTCGGCAGGTCGACCTTGCCCGACAGGCCGGGGGCGAACGCGATCTCGGCGCCGTGGGCCTTCAGGGCGGCTTCGCGGCCCTTGTCGTGCACGGCGGCGTAGAGCAGCACCTGGCCCGGCGGCTGGAGGATCTTCGCCGTGGGCGGCGTCTCCAGGCGCGAATCGACGATCACGCGCAGCGGCTGTTTCGGCGTCTCGACGAGGCGCACGTCGAGGCGCGGGTCGTCTTCGAGCACCGTGCCCACGCCGGTGAGGATGGCGCCGGCGCGCTTGCGAAAGGCGTGGCCATCAGTGCGGGCCGCTTCGCTGGTGATCCATTGGCTCTGGCCGTTCTCGAGCGCGGTGCGGCCGTCTAGCGAGATGGCCGACTTGAGGCGCACCCACGGGCGCCTGCGCAACATGCGCGAGAAGAAACCGATGTTGAGCTCGCGCGACTCGTCGGCGAGCAGGCCCGTCGTCACGGCCATGCCGTTGGCGCGCAGCCGCTCGCTGCCGTTGCCCGCGACGAGCGGGTTCGGGTCTTGCGACGCGGCCACGACCCGACCCAGGCCCGCGGCGATCAACGCATCGCAGCAAGGCGGCGTGCGGCCGTGGTGCGAGCAGGGCTCGAGCGTGACGTACGCGGTGGCGCCTCGCACGTCACGCCCCTTTGCCGCGGCGTCGCGCAGTGCCATCACTTCGGCGTGGGGCCCACCGGCTTCCTGTGTGAAGCCCCGGCCGAGCACCTGGCCGGCGGCGGTGGCGATCACGCAGCCGACGCGCGGGTTGGGCTCTGACAGGCCGATGGACTGCGCGGCGAGGGCGAGCGCCTCGCGCATGAACGCTTCGTCGGCAGGGGAGTGGTCGGGTGTCTTCATCGGTGGCCGGTGCGGGCCACCAGGTTCAGGGCTGATGCTGAACGGTGACCAAGGGAGCGCCATTGTGCTGCGGATCGTGCGGCGGAGCGGCGTTCGGGCAATCGAGGTCGCCGCGGATCACCAGGTAGTTGCGAGGCGCACGGCCGCTGGCCGGGTAACGGCAGGCCTTGAACGTGGCCGCGGTGAGGCCGAAGGCCCACCCTTGCGGCACCAGCGCCGGCTCGGTGCCGACCGAGGTCATGGCGCAGGCATAGGCGATGAAGCGATCGCCGTCGCCAGCGATGACTTCGCTTTCGCAGCGCTGCGTGGCGGCCTGGACCGACAGTGGCAAGGGCGCATCGTTGGCGCGCAGCGGGTCGGGCGTGGCCGAGAGCGCGAAGCGGATGAAGCCGCGCACCAGCCGAGCCGAGAACGGCTCGCAGTTCGGCAGGTCTTCAAGCCGCAGATCGCGCGCCTGCGCCGATGCGGCCACGGTGCATTGCAGCTGGATCTCGCCGGTGGCGTTGTCCATCACCCAGGCGATGCGACTGTCGGCGGTGGGCTTGACGACGCTGCGGCCATCGGGAAAGGTGCGTGCGCCGGTGCCCGACACGCGCTGGTTCGCGAGCACCCGGTCTTGCGGCGGCACGTCGAGCAGTGCGGAATAGACTGGGGCGAGCCGCGCGGTGCTCGACGCCAGCTGGAGCTGCTGCTCGTTGCCGCCGCGGTGTTGCCAGTGCACGGTCACGCGGCCGGTCTTGAGGCCGTCTTGAATGGCGGTGTCGTGTTCGAGGCGGAAGGTGGTGGCGTTCGTGCTGGCGCAGGCATCGCGGGGCGTGTCGCCGTCGAAGGCGGCCAGGTCGCGCAGGCCGCGCTGGGTTTCCAGCGCCCGCTGCGCGTGCTGCACCGCCTCGCTGCGCTCGCGTGCCAGGTCGCTGTGCTGCCGCAGCCAGGTTTGCAGCCTCACCGTGGCGACGAGGCTCAGCGACAGCACAAGCAGCGCCACCAGGCCCTCGACCAGACTGGCCCCTTGTTGATCTTGGCGTGCGTTCATCGTGGTCTCACAGGTCGCGCCAGCTGCCGGCGACGGGGGCGAAGGTGCCGCTGCGCTCGCGCAGGGTCCGCAGCAGGGCGGCGTCGTGGTGGATGACGGTCGGGCCGTCGGCTTGCAGGTCGTTCTCGGCGATGACCGCGCCGCGGACGGTGGCGCCCGGGCTGTCGGCCCACCGCGTGTGGCGCAGGTAGACGAGGCCGTGGAGGGTCACGGCCGCGTTCAACTCGACCGGCCCGTTCACCACCAGCAGCACGGGCTGCTGGGGCGAGCCCAGGGTCAGCGGCGTGGTGATGCGCAGCCCACCGTCGAGCGCGATCAAGGTGTGGTGGCGAGCGGAGGCTGCGAGCGCTGCGTCGCAGGCGCTGTGGCAATTGAGCGTGGTGGCGCCCGGTTGTTCGCGCCAGTTGGTGGGGCTCATCCGGAAGACGCTCGCGTGCAGGCCATGTGCGCTCAAGCCGGCCAGGCCGGCCTCGTGGCTGAGGATCGAGGCGCGCGAGGGTGTGCCGGGTGTGCTGACGGCGCGCAGGCTCGCGCCCTGCACGCTGCCGCCGGCATGCAGCGTCACGCCGCCGGATGCGGCCTCGGTGTGGGTGAGCGTGAAGTCGCCGGTGAAACTGGCATGGCCTCGCACGGACAGGGCCGCCGCAGGAAGGGTGTCGAGCCCCGGCACGCGGCCAATGCGCTGGCGCAGCTCGATGCTGCGGCCGGCCTCGGTGCCTTGGCCGACGGACACCAGCTGCCAGCGCTCCGGTTGCGCCGGATCGGCCGTCAACTGAACGCGAAACGCCGGTGCCGAGGCGTGTTGCAGGGAGCGGGGCTCGCCGCTGCGAGGGCAATGGCAGACCCACCCCGCGCCTTCGGCGATACAGCTGGCCTGCAGCGGCCCGAGCCGCGCTTGATCGTGCCACGCCATCGCGGAGGCGGACTCGCTGGTGCGGCAGTCTTCGCCGATGGGCGCGGTGCGGTTGAGCAGGGCGAGCGCCCACGCGAGCCCCGCCTGCGCCGCTTCCTGCGCCTGCGCCGTGTGCAGCTGGTGCACCGAGCTGCGCACCTGCAGCAGCACGCTGCGGTTGGCGAACGCCACCGCGAGCAGCACCGCGAATGCGAGCATCAGCGTGACGGGCAAGGCGGCGGCGCCGCGCTGGGCCTTCATGCCGGGCACGCGCCGGAGAGCGCGTCGTGGCGGAGCTGAACGTGGCGCCTGGTGGTGCGTGTCCAGCGTGTGTCGTGCACGGCCTGCGCGGTGAGTTCGATGTCGATGCTGCGCAGTTGCTGGCGCGGTGGGCAGTTCGGCGTGCTGTCGCTGCAGGTTTCGCGGCAGGTGCCGTCGAGCACGATCTCCTGCGTCCGGGGCACGAAGCGCAGCGACGAGACACGAAAAGTCTGGGCGTCGTTCATCGCCTGCCAGTGGCCGTCGCCGATCTTCATGCTGACGACGCCGTCCTGAAGCCGATAGGCAAGCTCCTCGGTGCTGCCGGCCGGGCTGAAGCGCACACCGTCGCCTTGCACCGCCAGGGGGCCGGCACGGCGCAGGTCGCGCGACACGAGGTCGACGATGGCCTGCACATCTTGCGTGAGCCGTGCTTCGATCAAGAGACGGTGGTTCTCGCGCAGGTGCTGGCTCATCGCGAGCAGCGCGACGGCGGTGAGCAGCAATGCGATGGCGAGGCCGACCATCAGCTCCACCAGCGTGAGGCCGCGTTGGTTGTGGGTACGTCTCATGTCAGATGCCCCAGCAGCGGCGGTTGTCGGCGTCGTTGTTGGCATGGCGCTCGTCGTCGCCCGAAGCGCGTGTGGCCTGGCCGTTGGTGACGGTGACCCGCAGCACGCGGCAGGGGCGGTCGCCGGCTTGTGCGCCGGTGGCCGTGGCGATGAGCGAGTAGCCCGATGCGCTCGCGTCGGCCACGGCGAGCGTGTAGTAGCGCAGCCCCGAGGCGGCCGGCGTGCGCAGCTCGGCGAGGCTTGCGTACTGCGAGTTGCTGGAGCGCCATTGCTCCTGGCTCAATTGAAGTTGCAGCAGGGCGCTGACGCCGTCGATGCGCCGTGCCTTGTAGAGCGGGCCCTGGAAGCTCGGGACGGCGATGCTCGCGAGGATGCCGACGATCGCCGTGACGATCATCATCTCGATGAGCGTGAAGCCGCGGTGGAGGCGTTGCATGGTCGAAGCCTCCTCGTCAGCAGGCGCTGTAGCCCGAAACCGCACCCTGCGGCGCGCAGGAGCGCACGCGGCCCATCAGGTTGACGGTGTGCTGCACCGTGCGGCCCTGGGCCCCGCTGAGGCGCAGTGTGGCGGTCGGGCTGGCCGTGCCGTGCTCGGGTGCGAAGAGCACCGAGCGCACGTTGGACTGCAGGGCGACGCCGGTGGCGGTGGGCAGCACCACCGCTTTGATGAGCTCAGCCCCGCTTTCGCAGCGGCCGAGGCCCTCGGCGTCGCACCGGCACCGATCGGCCGCGCCGGTGTGGACCACGTAGCAGGCGTTGCCCAAGAATGTGATGCGCACGCCTTCGTTGCGCAGCAGGGCTTCGGTGCGGGCGTGTTGAAGGTCGCTCGACAGTTCGCCAGCGACGCCCTTGAGCCGCTGCTGGTCGGCCCAGCCATGAAGCGACGGCACGGCGGCCGTCGCGACGATGCCGGCCACGGCAAGCGTGGCCGTCATCTCGATCAAGGTGAAGCCGCGTGCTGCGGCGCTCCCGGTGTGCATGGTGCCCTCCCTCTGTTTTGGTGTGAGGGCACTGTAGAAAATGCACCGCGGTGTGGCTTCCACCGCGCGGGGGTAATCCCCGGGCCACTGGTGAGGGCACCCGGGCGGGGGAGGGCGCGTCAGATGTCCCGGATCAGCTGCCGGAACTCGTCCACGTCTTCGAAGCTGCGGTAGACCGAGGCGAAGCGCACGTAGGCCACCTTGTCGATGCGCTTGAGTTCGCGCATGACGAATTCGCCGACCTTCGTGGAGGCCACTTCCTTGGCACCGCTGTTGAGCAGCTTGTCCTGGATCCGCTCGAGCGCCGCGTCGATCTGCTCGACGCTGACCGGGCGCTTGCGCAGCGCAAGCGTCATTGAGGCGCGCACCTTGCCGATGTCGAACTCGGCGCGCGTGCCGTCCTTCTTGACGACGGAGGGCAGCGCGATCTCAGCGCGTTCGTAGGTGGTGAAGCGCTTGTCGCAGCTCTGGCAGCGGCGGCGGCGGCGCACGACGTCACCCTCGTCGGACTCGCGCGTCTCGACGACCTGGGTGTCTTCGTGGGAACAAAAGGGGCAACGCATAAAGGACGAGGGCCGCGTGAGCGGCCCTGTGAGTCATCAGCGATAGACGGGGAATTCGCGGGTCAAGGCGGACACCTTGGCGCGTACCGTCGCAAGGTTCGCTTCATCGTGGGGCTTGTCGAGCACATCGGCGATCAGGTTGGCGGTCATGCGCGCCTGCTCTTCCTTGAAGCCGCGGGTGGTGAAGGCCGGCGAGCCCAGGCGGATGCCGCTCGTGACCATCGGCTTTTGCGGGTCGTTGGGGATGCCGTTCTTGTTGCAGGTCATGTGGGCCGCGCCCAGGATGGCCTCGGCTTCCTTGCCCGTCAGGTTCTTGGGGCGCAGGTCGACCAGCATCACGTGGCTTTCGGTGCGGCCCGACACGATGCGCAGGCCACGCTGGATGAGCGTGTCGGCGAGCACGGCGGCGTTTTTCACCACCTGCTGCTGGTAGGTCTTGAACTCGGGCGACAGCGCTTCCTTGAAGGCCACCGCCTTGCCGGCAATCACGTGCATCAGCGGGCCGCCCTGGATGCCCGGGAAGATCGCGCTGTTGATCTTCTTCGCGATGTCTTCGTTGTTCATCAGCACCACGCCGCCGCGCGGGCCACGCAGGCTCTTGTGGGTGGTGGAGGTGACGACGTCGGCAAACGGCACGGGGTTGGGGTACACGCCCGCGGCGATCAGGCCGGCGTAGTGGGCCATGTCGACCATGAAATAGGCGCCGATGGCCTTGGCCACCTTGGCGAAGCGCTCGAAGTCGATGCGCAGCGAGTAGGCCGAGGCGCCCGCGATGATCAGCTTGGGCTTGTGCTCGTGGGCCAGGCGCTCCATCGCGTCGTAGTCGATGGCTTCGTTCTTGTCGAGGCCGTAGCTCACCACCTTGAACCACTTGCCACTCATGTTGAGCGGCATGCCGTGCGTCAGGTGGCCGCCTTCGGCGAGGCTCATGCCCATGATGGTGTCGCCCGGCTGCAGCAGGCCGAAGAAGACCGACTGGTTGGCCTGCGAGCCGGAGTTGGCCTGCACGTTGGCAAACTGCGCGCCGAAGAGCTGCTTCAGGCGGTCGATGGCGAGCTGCTCGACGATGTCGACGTACTCGCAGCCGCCGTAGTAACGCTTGCCGGGATAGCCCTCGGCGTACTTGTTGGTGAGCTGGCTGCCTTGTGCGGCCATGACGGCCGGCGAGGTGTAGTTCTCGGAGGCGATCAGCTCGATGTGGTCTTCCTGGCGTTGGTTCTCACTCTGGATGGCAGCCCAGAGTTCGGGATCAACGGAGGCAATGGTGGATTTGGCGCGGTCGAACATGTGGCGGTTCTCTAGGTCAGGTGTGTCCCGTCGAACATCCGCATCGGGAGATGCGATCTCGGGGCTGCCCAGGCGAACGGCGGAACCGGCTCCAAACATCTGGAGCGGGCCGCGCTTCCCAGTGGTTCACCACCTCAGGCTCCGCAGTCATCAGACCGGGGCCCCATCGCCAGTTGCGCAGCGGGTGGGAGTGTAGCGCGGCAGGTCGTGCCTGCCACGTTCACGTGTGGGGGATTCAGCCGACCAGGGCCACCTGGTCCGTGGTCGACTTCTCACCCGGAGATGCCGGCTTGGCGTCGGGCCCGGTCAGGGTGGCCGGCACCGTCACAGGCGCCGGCAGGATCAGCGGCGCCGTGATCGACACGGTCTTGCCGGCCGCCACCTGGCGCAGATGCTCCTGCTCCGCCAGCACCTTGCCCGCGTAGCCGCCATCATCGGCCAGATTGGCTGCGCCCACGTAGTAGCGCAGCCCCGCTTCCAGGCCGCCGGCGCGCGAGATGCACTCCTTGAGCACCTGCACGCCGACGCGCAGGTTGGTCACCGGGTCGAAGGCCGCGTGGTTGCCGCCGAAGGCCTCGTACTTGTCGTCGTGCACGCGGGTCATCACCTGCATCAGGCCTTGCGCGCCGACCGGGCTCTGGGCGAACGGGTTGAAGCTCGACTCGATGGCCATGATGGCCAGGATGAGCGTCGGCTCCAGGTTCGCCTTGGCGCCGACCGTCCAGGCTTCCTGCACCAAACGGGCCACGGGCTCCGGTGCCACACGGTAGCGGCGAGACAGCCAATTGGCGACCGCCGCTTGCTGGCGCGTCAGTTCACGCGGGTCGCTGGCAGTGGCCCGCGTGATGGCGTCGGGCTCGTTCAAGCCCGCCAGGGCTTCCAGCGTGCCGGCTGTGCGGGCCTCTTGCCGGGCCTGCAGCCAGCTCAGGGCTTTCTGTTCGACGCCCTGGCTCATGTCGCGGTGGCTGAACAGGAAGACCAGCATCGCGACGATCACCAGGCCGACCAGGGCCAGGGTGTTGTGGCTGACCTCGAGAAGACCATGGCCCACGTCGCGGAGAAAAACGGTTGCGGAGCCTGCCGCCCGGGTGCGGGCCGATTGCAGGTGCGAGAGCAAATTCTGAAGCGCTGTCATGTCACTCCTTTCTTCTCTGTCTCGCTCCCGGCCGGCGGATGCCTGTGGCTGGGAAGGTGACAGTGATAATCCCTCGGCAATTGGCGTGCGGGATTCGGCAGCGTGCGCCTGTCGGACTTCCGGCATTGCTGAACCGGTCGTCGGCGCGGGTTATCCCTGATCTGTGTCAGGTGCGGGCCGGATTCTGTTGGGCCTAGTCATAACTGGTCAAGGATATAAAAATGACCTTTCATAACTGGAAAGCATGAAATATCGCGATTTGCGGGACTTCATGGCGGGCCTGGAGCGCCTCGGCGAGCTTCGGCAGGTCGCTGAGCCAGTCTCCGCGCGGCTTGAAATGACAGCGCTCAGTGACAAGGTCCTCCGTTCTGGCGGTCCGGCGCTGTGGTTCAAGAACCCCGCTGGTTACAAATTTTCCGCCTTGACGAACCTCTTCGGTACCCCGAAACGAGTGGCCCTTGGAATGGGGGCCACCGAGGTGAATGAGCTGCGGGACGTGGGCCGTGTGCTGGCCAGCCTGAAGGAGCCGGAGCCGCCAAAAGGCCTGAAAGACACCGGCCGCTTGTTACAGATGGCGAAAGCCCTGTGGGACATGAAGCCCGCCGTTACCGGCAAAGCCGCCTGCCAGGAGGAAGCCTTGACCGGCTCCGAGATCGATCTCGGCCAGTTGCCAATCCAGACCTGTTGGCCCGGAGACGTCGCGCCCTTGATCACCTGGGGCCTCGTCATCACCCGCGGTCCGCAGGGGACGCCCGGTGCACGCAAGCGCCAGAACCTCGGCATCTACCGCCAGCAGGTCATCGGCCCGCGCCAGGTCATCATGCGATGGCTGACCCATCGCGGCGGCGCGCTCGATTTCCGCGACTTCGCGCTGGCGCGGCCCGGTCAACGGTTCCCCATCGCCGTGGCGCTGGGTGCCGACCCGGCGACCATCCTCGGCGCCGTGACGCCGGTGCCCGACACCCTGTCGGAGTACCAGTTCGCCGGACTGCTGCGCGGCAGTCGCACCGAGGTGTTCGACACTGCCGTCGGCGACCAGGGGGTGATGCTGCAGGCACCGGCCGGTGCCGAGATCGTGCTTGAAGGCCACATCCCGCCCGCCGCACCCGGCTACGTTGGCACCAGCCCGCACGGCGTGCGGCTGAAGGAGGTGGGCGGCTACTTGCACGCGCTCGAAGGCCCGTTCGGCGACCACACCGGCTACTACAACGAGCAGGACTGGTTTCCCGTGTTCGAGTTGAGCCGCCTGCTGCGCCGGCGCGACGCGATCTACCACTCCACCTACACCGGCAAACCGCCCGACGAGCCGGCCGTCCTGGGCGTGGCGCTGAATGAAGTCTTCGTGCCGATCCTCCAGAAGCAATTCCCGGAGATCGTCGACTTCTACCTGCCGCCCGAAGGGTGCAGCTACCGGATGGCCATCGTCAGCATCAAGAAGAGCTACCCGGGCCATGCGAAGCGGCTGATGTTCGGCATCTGGAGCTTCCTGCGTCAGTTCATGTACACCAAGTTCATCGTGGTGACCGACGACGACGTCGACATCCGCAGCTGGCAGGATGTGATCTGGGCCATCACCACCCGCGTCGACCCGGTGCGCGACACGACGCTCGTCGAGCACACGCCCATCGACTACCTCGATTTCGCCTCCCCCGTGAGCGGCCTGGGCGGCAAGATGGGCCTCGACGCCACCAACAAGTGGCCGGGCGAGACCAGCCGCGAGTGGGGCCGCAACATCAAGATGGATGCCGAGGTGGAGCAGCGCGTGGCCGGTCTCTTCGACCGCCTGATGAAGCCGTCTCAATGATGCGGCGCCGCGTCATAGACGATCTCACTTGGCACTGATCGGGGCCGTCATCTAGCTTTAGGGAGCCTGCCTGCAGGCATCCTCACTGGCGCAGTCACTGCGCTATAGGAGCCCTGGACCTACTTCCTCCAGAGCCCCGACCGATGGCGTCAGCCGTCCGTCCCCCTTCCGCCGCGAGGTTGGAAGGGGGCTTCGCTTTTTGGGGCGACGTTTCTTCAGGCGCGCACCAGCAAGGCCAGCAACTCGCGCACGGCGTTGTGAACCTTCTGGTAGCCGGCGGGGGAGGGGATCCAGTCGAGCGCCGGGCGCGTGGTGTGTTGCGCCAGGCCCATCGGCGCAGGGTCGACCTTGACGGAGCCTCCCGCCGCCTGCTCGAACATCTTTTGCGCCCGCGGCATGTGCCAGCCGTCGGTGACGAGCACGATGCGGGTAATGCCATCCCGCTTGAGCAGCTGCACGGTGTGGCCGGCGTTCTCGCGGGTGTCGCGCGAGCGGTCTTCCTGCCACTTGAGTGGCTGGCCGAATTCGCGGGACGCGATGCGTGCGGCGACCTCGGCCTCAGGCTTCCCGTCCGTCGACTGCGCCCAGCCCACCCCGCCGCTGAAGGCCACTGGCGCACCGGTTTCGCGGCTGAGCCAGAGCCCGTAGCGCAGGCGCGCGAGCGACGCTGGCGCGAGATTCGAGATGCCGTACTCGGGCGCCAGCGGCTCGGCGCCACCGCCCAGCACGACGATGGCCACGGGCTCCTTGCCCTTCACGGCCGCTTTCAGATCGGCCACCGCTGCGGCGCTCAATGCCGCGGGCGGCTTGAGTGCAAATTGCACCAGCACCTGGCCCATGCCGACGCAGGCGCTCAGCCAGAGGCCCGCCAGGCTCAGCAGGATCACCAACCAACCCAGCCCGCGGCGCGGCAGGATCAGCCGTGCGCCGATCAGGAGCAGCAGGAAGAAGGGCAGCGGCGGCAGCACCAGCGCCGTCAACAAGGGTTTCCAGGATTCGATGCCGAGCAGCGTCAGCAGGCCGTTCATGCCGTTCTCTTTCTTGATGGAAGTGGGCGGGCTCCCTCGGCCCGGCGCGGATTTTGCCGGTCGCGCCCACGCGCCCACCCCGTGTTTGCGCCGACATGGCGCACGATCGGTGACAAATTCCTCGCTTGCCCGGGGTTCACGGTCGAGGGGTGGCATGAAACAGTCGCCCGCTCTGCAACCAGGACAGCACCTCCATGAGATTCAGCGTGATCTGCGCCGCCCTGCCCGCGCTCGGGGCGATCACCGCCGCCAGCGCGCAAAGCGCTCCCAACGTGCTCGATCCGGTGGTCATCACGGCACAACGCATTCGTGAAAGCGCCTTTGACTCGCCTGCTGCCATCACTGCCGTGACACGCGAGGCGATCGACAACGGCGGCCCGCAGGTCAACCTCTCCGAGGTGCTCAACCGCGTACCGGGCATCGTGGCGCTCAACCGCCAGAACTACGCGCAGGACCTGCAGATCTCCATCCGCGGCTTTGGCACCCGCTCGACCTTCGGCGTGCGCGGCGTGCGCCTCATCGTCGACGGCATTCCCGCCACCATGCCCGACGGCCAGGGCCAGGCGTCCAACGTGTCGCTGGCCTCGGCGGGTCGCATCGAGGTGCTGCGCGGTCCGATGGCCCAGCTCTACGGCAACTCGGCCGGCGGCGTGGTGCAGGTCTTCACCGAAGACGACGCCACCACCCCCACGCTCAGCGTGAGCGGGGCGGCCGGCCCCTACGAGCAACGCAAGTTCGGCCTCAAGTACAGCACCACCACCGCCAGCGGCGACGGCATCACGCTCGACGCCTCACGCTTCGACACCGACGGCTACCGCGAGCACAGCGCCGCCCGCCGTGGCCAGTTCAATGCGCGCTGGCAGCGCGACCTGAGCCGCGACACCCACGTGAGCGTGGTCGTCAACGCGCTCGATCAGCCCGACACACAAGACCCGCTCGGCCTGACGCGGGCGCAGTGGGAAAGCGATCCCCGCTCCGTCGCGACCGCTGCCATGGACTACGACACCCGCAAGACGGTGCGGCAGAACCAGATCGGCACGGTGGTCGAGCACCGCTTCAGCGAGGCCACGCTCTTTACCGGCCGGCTCTACCTCGGTGAACGCAATCTGTTCAACGCACTCGGCATCCCGCTGACCGCGCCTCCCCAGGCCAGCAACACGGGCAGTGGTGGAGTGGTTCAGTTCGATCGCGGGTACGGCGGTCTGGGCGCGCAGCTCTCGCACCGCATCTCGCTGGACGAGGGCCGTGCGCTGCGCCTGACGGGCGGTATCGAGTACGACCGCATGCGCGAGAACCGTCAGGGCTACATCAACAACCTTGGCGCGCAAGGTGCACTCAAGCGTGACGAGCGCAACGTCGTGGAGAACCGTGACGCGTACCTGCAGGCGAGCCTCGACGTCCACCGCGACTGGACGCTCACCGCCGGCGCCCGCAGCATCGATGTGCGCTTTCGGACCCGCGACTACTTCATCCAGCCCGGCGTGCCGCCGGCACCCGACAACCCCGACGACAGCGGCAGCGTCGGCTTCAGCGGCGTGAACCCGGTGCTGGGCCTCACCTGGCACGCCGCGAAGACAGTCAACGTCTACCTCAACGCCGGCCGCGGCTACGAGACGCCGACCTTCACCGAGCTGGCCTACCGCAACGTCGGCTCCGGGCTCAACACCGACCTGCGCGCCTCCAGCAGCCGCCACCTCGAGCTGGGTGCGAAGTGGAAGGTCGACGGCGTGCAGCGCCTCGACGCGGCGCTCTACGACATCGACACGAAAGACGAGATCGTGGTCGACACCAACAGCGGCGGCCGCTCCACCTTCCGCAACGCCGGCCCCACCGAGCGCCGCGGCCTGGAAGTCGCGCACGTGGCGCAGCTCACCGACGGCCTGCGCAGCACGCTGAGCCTCAACCTGCTGCGCGCTCGCTTTGCCGATGGCCGCCGCCTGCCCGGCACGCCCGAGCGCAGCGCTTTCGCGGAACTTGCCTGGGCACCCAAGGCGGCCTGGGGTGGCTTTCAAAGTGCCGTCGAGGTGGTGCACACCGGCTCGCTCGTGGTCAACGACAGCAACACCGATGCTGCCCCTGCCGTCACGCTGCTCAACCTGCGCGCGGGCTTTGCCCAATCGCTCGACGGCTGGCGCTTCACGCAGCTCGTGCGCCTCGACAACGCGACCGACCGCCGTTATGCCGGCTCGGTGATCGTCAACGAGGGCAATGGCCGCTTCTTCGAGCCAGGACTCCCTCGCACCTGGCTGCTGGCCCTGACCGCAAGCCACGCCTTCTGACAAGTCATTGCCGCCTTGTCAGAATCGGCGTCTGTTGGCGACGGAGGCGGTATGAGCATTGACACCATCACCCTGGGCGGCGGCTGCTTCTGGTGCACCGAAGCGGTCTATGAGCGTGTGAACGGCGTGACTGCCGTCGAATCCGGCTATTCCAACGGCCACGCGGTCAACCCAAGCTACGAGCAGGTCTGCACCGGCAACACCGGGCACAACGAAGTCGTGCGCGTGAGCTTCGACACCGACCAGATCAGCCTGCGCGAGGTGCTCGAGATCTTCTTCGTCGTGCACGACCCGACCTCCCTCAACCGGCAGGGCAACGACGTGGGCACGCAGTACCGCTCGGGCATCTACTTCAGCTCTCCCGAGCAGGAGAAAGTGGCGCGCGAGGTGATCGCCGAGATGGCTGCGAGCGGCACCTACCGCTCGCCCATCGTCACCGAGGTGTTGCCGCTTGCGAACTACTCGCGCGCCGAGGAATACCACCAGCACTACTTCGCCCAGCACCCCAACCAGGGCTACTGCGCGTTCGTCGTCGCGCCCAAGGTGGAGAAATTCCGCAAGACCTTCGCCAGCCTGGTCAAGGCGGCCTGAGCCTTCACCGCGTGCGGCAGCGTGCGCGATTTGGCAGCGGCCCTGCTGTCCCCGGTGCTTCTCCTGTGAAGATTGCGCCGCAGCCTCGATAGACTGCCCAGCACCGTTTGTAACTGGCCGCTCGCCCGCGCGGTCGCGGTGTCTTGCATGGATGGCATTGAACAACTGTGGTGGCGCGCGCCCGGCCTCGCCCTGAGGCTTGCGGCGGTGCAGCCGCCGCACGAGCGCGGCGATGCGGGCGGATGGCAGCCCAACCCCGCGGCCACCGCGTGGGCGTCCCAACGCGGGCTGGCCGAGCACCACTGGCCGGTGCTTGCCTCAGCCGTGCGTGCGCGCCTCGATGCGGGGCAGAACCAGGGCCGTGTGGCGATGGAGCCCGCGGGCGTCGAATTCAACTGGACGGCGGTGGCGCTCGAGCCGGGCTGGCTCGTCTGGCTGGAGCCAGTTGCCGGTGACGTCGAACGCCTGACCCACCGGCTCGACATGGTGCAGACCCTGGGTCGCATGGCGTCGTGGGAACACGACCTCGCCACCGGCGAAACCCGCTGGGACGCCCACATGTTCGGCCTGCTCGGCCTCGACCCCGCCCGCGGCATGCCGCCCCGCAACGCCAATCTCGAGCTGGTGCACCCCGATGACCGCGCACGCCTGGACGCCGAGTACCGCCGTTTCGCGCAGGCAGCGGGCCGCTACGAGACGCACTACCGCATCGTCTCGCCGGGTGGTGCGGTGAAAGACATCCGTGCCCTGTGCGAAGTGGAAAACGACCCCCGCGGCGTGCCCGCGCGCATGACCGGCCTCCTGATCGACGAAACCGAGATCGCCGACCGCCTGCGCACGAGCGAGGCCACGGCAGCGCTGTGGGTGCGCGCGGTCGACCTCGCCGCGGTGGCGCTGTGGCGGCTCGACCTCATCAACCAGCGCGTCTACTTCAGCGACTGGGGCTACGCCATGCTGGGCCTCGACCCTGCGACAGACAAGCTCACCGTCGAGCAGCTGCGCGAACTCATCCACCCCGACGACCGGCCCGCGGTGGTCGCTGCGGCCGAGGAGGCCATCGGAACGCGCGGCGTGGTCGATGTCGAAGCGCGCTACCGCCATCGCAGCGGCCACTATCGCAACCTCTACACCCGTCGTGTCGCGGAGTTTGATGCGAGGGGCAACGTGATCGGCCTCTCGGGCGTGACCATCGACATGACCGAGCAGATCGCCGAGCGCGAGCGTGCCAAGGCCTACGCCCAGCGCATCGACCGCGTCACCAACGCGGCCGGCGTGGGCATCTGGAGCGTCGACATCGAGACGCGCGAGATCGAATGGAACGAGCAGATGTACCGGCTCTACGGCGTGCCGCGCGACCAGCCGCCGCCGAACAACGACGTCTGGCTCAACGAGCTCGTGCACCCGCAGGACCGCGAGATTGCCCGCAATCACCGCCCCGTCACCGGCACCAGCCCGCAAGGCCTGCACGCCGAGTTCCGCATCGTGCGGCCCAACGGTGCGGTGCGCTGGGTGGCCTCGTGGTCGCGCCGCGAGGTGCTCGGCAACCGCGACCTGGCCTTCGGCGTCAACCTCGACATCACGAACCTGCAGCGCACCCAGGCCGAGCTGCGGCAGATGCAGGAGCGCGCCCGCCTGGCCACCGAGTCGGCCGGAATCGGCACCTGGGAGCGCGACCTGCGCACCGGCCGCGCCAAGTGGGACGCGCAGATGTACCGCCTGCGCGGCCTGCCCGTCGGGCCCGAGACGCCACCCGACGACATGCGCTACGCCGCTTACCACCCCGACGACCTGGAAAACATCAACCGCAACAAGGCGCGTGCGGGCAAAGAAGGCGACAGCTACGAGAACGAATTCCGCGTGGTCTTCCCCGATGGGTCGATCCGCTGGCTGGCCACGCGCGGGCTGGTGAAACGCGACGTGCATGGCGACCCCGAGAAGATGCTCGGCGTCACCTGGGACATCACCGAGCGCCGCCGCGCCGAGCAGGCCTTGCGCGAGAAGGCCGCGGCGGTGCAGGCGAGCGCGGCCAAGAGCCAGTTCCTCGCGCGCATGAGCCATGAGCTGCGCACGCCGCTCAATGCGGTGCTCGGCTTCGCGCAGCTGCTCGGCAACGACCTGACCGAGCGCCTGAGCACGCAGCAGCGCCAGCGTGTCGACCGCATCCACTCCGCCGGCCTGCACCTGCTGGCGCTGATCGACGATGTGCTCGACCTCGCCACCATCGAGTCCGACGCCTTGCCGCTCACGTACGAGGCGGTGTCGCTGCAGTCCTCGCTCGACGACGTGCTGCAGTGGACGCAGCTGCAGGCTTCGCAGGCCGCGGTGCAGATCCATCCGCAGCCGATGCGCGGCTGGGTGCGCGCCGACCCGCGGCGTGTGCGGCAGATCCTGTCCAACCTCATCAGCAACGCGATCAAGTACAACAAGCCGCAAGGCCAGGTGTGGATCGCCGCCAGTTCCACCACCCATCGCGACCAGCCGGCGTGGACGCTCTCGGTGCGTGATACCGGCCGCGGCCTCTCGGCCGAGCAGTGCACGCAGCTCTTCCAGCCCTTCAACCGCCTCGGCGCCGAGCGCGGCACCATCCCCGGCACCGGCATCGGCCTCGCGATCGTCCACCACCTCGTGCGCCTGATGGGTGGCGACCTGACGGTGACGAGCGAGCCCGGCCACGGCAGCGAGTTCCAGGTCACGCTGCCCGCCGAACGAGCGCCCGAGACCCTCGAACTCGAGCCGCACACCGGCTTCCATGCCGACCTCGGCAAAGGCGACGCGGCCGGCAGCACTCGCCTGAACGTGCTCTACATCGAAGACAACCCGGTCAACGTGGTGCTGGTGCAGGAACTGGTGGCGCTGCGGCCCGACGTCAACCTGAGCGTGGCGGTCGACGGCGTCTCAGGCGTGAGCCGTGCGGTGGCCGATGCGCCGCATGTGGTGCTGGTCGACATGCAGCTGCCCGACATCGATGGCTTCGAGGTGCTGCGCCGCCTGAAGGCCGCCTCGATGCCGTCGGACATGACCATCGTGGCGCTGTCGGCCAATGCGATGCCCGAAGACGTGAACCGGGCGAAGCAGGCGGGCTTCGACGACTACTGGACGAAGCCGATCGACTTCCATGCGTTCCTGCGCAACCTCACGCGCTTGGCGCAGGCGCATCTCACACACTGACCGTGGCGCTCAGGGTGCGAGGCGTTCGCGCACCCAGCTCGTGCCCTCGAGCCGATAGCGCAGCCGATCGTGCAGCCGCGACTTGCGGCCCTGCCAGAACTCCCAGGTGTCGGGCACCAGGCGGTAGCCACCCCAGTGTGGCGGGCGCGGTGGCGAGAGCGCATAACGCGCCGCCGCCTTCGCGGCATTGGCCACCAGCACGGCGCGCGACGAGATCACCTGGCTCTGCGGCGAGGCCCAGGCGCCGAGGCGGTTGTCGAGCGGGCGCGAGTTGAAGTACGCATCCGACTCGTCGGCGCTCGTCTTCTCCACGCGTCCTTCGATGCGCACCACGCGCTCCAACTCGACCCAGTGGAACTGCAGCGCCGCCTGTGCGTGCAAGGCCAGCTCACGCCCCTTGCGGCTCTCGTAGTTGGTGTACCAGACGATGCCGCGCGCATCGAAGCCCTTGATGAGCACGATGCGCGTCGATGGCCGGCCGCCTTCGCCCACGGTGGCAAGCGTCATCGCGTTCGGCTCGGGCACCTGCGCATCGAGTGCCTGCTGCAGCCACAGGCCGAATTGCTCGAGCGGGTCCTCGCGCGAGGCCTCTTCGTCCAGCTCGGCGCGCTCGTAGCTCTTGCGCAGGTCGGCGATGTTCTGGGTGCTCATGCGGCCGAGTATAAAAACACAAGTCCTGCGAAGCGGTATACCCTCCGCCTTCGCTTTTTTTGAAAGCCTTGCAATGACCACGATGAACGTCAATGGCAAGACGGTGAACGTCGATGCCGACCCTTCCACCCCCGTGCTGTGGGCGCTGCGCGACAACCTGCAGCTCACCGGCACCAAGTTCGGCTGCGGTGCGGCGCTGTGCGGCGCCTGCACGGTGCACGTCGACGGCCAGCCCACGCGCAGCTGCGTGACGCCGATCTCCGCGGTGGGCACGCAGAAGATCACCACCATCGAGGCGATGGCCGACGACAAGGTCGGCCGTGCGGTGCAGGCCGCATGGATCAAGCATGACGTGGCGCAATGCGGCTACTGCCAGAGCGGCCAGATCATGAGCGCCATTGGCCTGCTCAAGAGCAAACGCCGCCCGAGCGATGCCGACATCGACACCGCCATGGCCGGCAACATCTGCCGCTGCGGCACCTACGCGCGCATCCGCGCCGCCATCAAAGACGCCGCGCAGGCGCTGGCGTGAGGAGGCACGACGCATGAACTACGACCACCTCATGGCCCGCGTGGGCGCGCAGCAGGCGAGCAACCTCGGCCGTCGCAACTTTCTGAAGCTCGGCGCGGGCACCGGCTTCGCGCTCGGGCTCTTCGTCTCGCACGAGGAGGCCGACGCACAGGCCGCGTCGGCCCCCGCCAAGGCCGCGCCGCTCAAGCCGGGCGAACAACCCGCTGCCTTCGTGCGCATTGACACCGACGGCACCGTCACCGTGCTCGTCAACCGGCTCGAATTCGGCCAGGGGGTCATCACCAGCCTGCCCATGCTCGTGGCCGAGGAGATGGACGCCGACTGGTCCAAGGTGCGCGGTGAACTCGCGCCCGCAGGTGATGCCTACAAGGACCCAGGGTTCGGCATCCAGATGACAGGTGGCTCCAATTCGGTTCGCAGCTCGTGGCAGCAGTACCGCCAGCTCGGCGCCCGAACCCGCGCGATGCTGGTGAGCGCCGCCGCGCAACGCTTGAACGTGGCACCGTCGGCCTGCCGCGTGTCGAACGGCGTGGTGTCGGCCGGTGGCAAGCGCGCCACCTTCGGCGAGCTGGCCGCCGACGCGATGAAGCAGCCGGTGCCCGAGACCGTCACGCTCAAGAACGCGAAGGACTTCAAGCTCATCGGCAAGCCCACCCCGCGGCTCGATGCGCGGGCCAAGGCGACCGGCCAGCAGGCGTTCGGCATCGACTCGCAACTGGCCGGCATGAAGACCGTGCTGCTGCTGCACCCGCCCGTCTTCGGCGCGAAGCTCGTGAGCTTCGATGCCAGCAAGGCGCGTGCGGTGAAAGGCGTGGTCGAGGTGATGGAAGTGCCGCTCGACCGCGGTGCGACTGGCCTCGCGGTGATCGCCGACGGCTACTGGCCCGCCAAGATGGGCCGCGATGCGCTGAAGGTGGTGTGGAACAGCGCGGCGGTCGAGAAGGTCGACTCGCAGGCGCAGCTGGCGACATACCGCGAGCTGGCCGGCAAGCCCGGTGTGAAGGTGCGCGAGGCCGACACCTCGAAGATCGCCTCGGCGCCGCGCAAGATCAACGCGGTCTTCAGCTTCCCGTATCTCGCGCATGCGCCGATGGAGCCGCTCAACTGCCTGATCGATTTCGACGGGCGCACCTGCAAGATCACCGCGGGCTCGCAGTTCCAGACCATCGACCAGGGGGCCGTGGCCGCGGTGCTCAAGCTCAAGCCGCAGGACGTTCAGCTCACCACCGCCATGGCCGGTGGCGGCTTCGGCCGGCGTGCGGTGCCGAGTTCCGACTACCTGGTGGAGGCCGCACGCGTGGCCGATGCGTGGCGCCTGTCGGGCAACTCGGGCCCGCTCAAGATCGTGTGGAGCCGCGAAGACGACATCAAGGGCGGCTACTACCGGCCCGCACATGTGCACCGCGCCGAGATCGGCTTCGACGAAAAAGGCCAGGTGCTGGGCTGGAACCACACCATCGTCGGCCAGTCGATCCTGATGGGCACGCCCTTCGAGGCCTTCCTGGTGAAGAACGGTGTCGACGGCGTCATGGTCGAAGGCGTGGCCGACACGCCCTACAACGTGCCGCTCGCGCTGCAGATCCATCACCCCAAGGTCAACGTGCCGGTGCTGTGGTGGCGCTCGGTGGGGCATACGCACACCGCCTTCGTGATGGAGACGCTCATCGACGAGATCGCCCGCATCACCGCGCAAGACCCGGTGGCCTACCGACGCCAGCTGTTGGGCGAGAAGCACAAGCACCACCTCGCGGCGCTGGAGCTCGCGGTCGAGAAGTCGGGCTACGGCCATAAGACGCTGCCCAAAGGCCATGCCTTCGGTGTGGCGGTGCACGAGTCGTTCGGCTCGGTGGTCGCCTACGTGGTGGAGGCGTCGATGCGCGAGGGCCAGCCCACCCTGCACCGGGTCACCGCCGGCGTGGCCTGCGGCACGGCGGTCAACCCGATGGCCATCGAGGCGCAGGTGCAGGGCGCTGCGCTGATGGGGCTCGGCACCACCTTGCCGGGGGCGGCCATCACGCTGAAAGACGGCGTCGTGCAGCAGAGCAACTTTGGCGACTACACGGTGGCTCGCATGCCGCAGATGCCGGCCATCTCGGTGCACATCGTGCCGAGCACCGAGGCGCCGACGGGCATGGGCGAGCCCGGTTTGCCGCCCTTGGCACCGGCGTTCGCCAACGCCCTGGCCCGCCTCACCGGCAAACCCATGCGTGCACTGCCGTTTGAATTTGTATGAGGCTTGTACGGGGCTGCTGAAGGGTGGTGGTCTTACTCAAAATGCCTTACGGGGAAGGCCTTAAGTGAAGCCCCCACTATCGTTTAGAGGCCCGAAATCCGATTCTTGATGACAGGCGGCCCGCAGTGGAGCCGCCACATCGGGGAGTAGGCCGAATGAAGTCACGGCCGGCAGTGGTGGTGTTGGCGGCGGGCCGTGGTTCGCGCTTTCGCGGCCTGCACCACAAGCTGGTGCAGACGCTGGGCGCGTCCACCGTGCTGGCCACGACCATCTCCAACGCGCTGGCCACGCAGATGCCGGTGCTGGTGGTGACCACCGAGCCGCTCGCCGAAATGGTGAGCCGCCACGTGGCCACGCGCGACATGGTGGTGCTGCCGCCGGCTGGCTCGCCCGCGGCGCAGGCGCTGGGCATGGGCTACTCCATCGCGGCCGGCGTGGCAGCGCGCTCCGATGCGTCGGGCTGGCTCATCCTGCCGGCCGACATGCCGATGATCCAGACCTCGACGCTGCGCCAGGTGGCCGACGAACTCGACGGCAACGCGATTGCCTACGCGCAGCACCGCGGCCTGCGCGGGCACCCGGTGGGCTTTTCCGCCGAGCTGTATTCGGAGCTGGTGATGCTCACCGGCGATGAAGGCGCCCGCCGCCTGCTGGCCCGCTACCCGGCGATGGGTGTGGAGGTCGACGACCCCGGCGTGCTGCTCGACGTCGACACCGAAGACGACCTCGACCGCGTGCGCGTCGCGCAGCGCGAGATGCAGTTCCGCGAAGCTCGATAAAGAAAGCCCCTCAGTCGGGTCGGGAAACCCGTCCCTTGGGCGTAGCTTGAGGGGCACGGCGCAGCGCGCGCAAGAGAAGCGCGGCCGGGGAAGTCAAGCCAACGAGTGCTGGTGTGCCAGCGCCACGATGCGCTCGATGGCCCGGTCGCGGATGCCATGTGCACGCAGCGCCTGGGCCGTCTCCAGCACATAGGCGAGCGTGGTGCCGTAGCGCCCGCTGGCATGCCGCAGCACTTTCACCAGGTGCGCGTCGTCCATCGGGCCGGTGTAGTTGGGGCTCTCGCGGCTGAGCGTGAAGCCCAATGCCGTGACCGGGCCGCTGGCGGTCTGGCAGGGCAGCCAGCGCGGGTCGTAGACGCTGTTGGGCATCTCGCGCGCCCACAGACGCGGCAGCTCGTCTTCCACCCGCTCGCGGGCGATGCGGTAGACCATGCCGCGGCATGAGCCGCCGCCCACGAGGGCGAACACGAGGCCGGGCCGCTCGGGCGTGCCGCGGTTGATGCGCGACTGCATCTCGAGCGCCCGGTGCCAGCCGTGCACACGCGCCTGGCGCTGCTCGATCGATTCGAACTCGGGCCGCCAGATCAGCGAGGCGTAGCCGAACACCCAGAGATCGCTCTGCCCGCCCCAGGCCGCATGCACCTGGGCGAGCAGGTGGGCCGGTTCGCGTTCGGGGGAGAGGGGGCGCAGGGGCGGAGCGAGGCTCATGCCGGACTCAACGGGTGGCGCCTGCCTCGGGTTCACTTGCCGGCACGGCAATCCCCAGCGCAAGCGCAGTGCTCAGGAACCAGAGGATCTCGAATGCCGACAGGCCGGCCGCCGCCGCTGCTTCGCCCACGCCCATCGCGCGCTGCGTCCACGCCGCCACGAGCCTTGGCGCGCTCGGGCGGGAGAGGGCGGCGGGCTCCGGCGTGGAAGTCAGCCGGTACCGGCCATTGATCGTGCGCGGCGAGACGCCCTGGTCGACGAGCGTGTGCGTCAGCCCCCACAGCAGGGTCGACACCCGCAACGTGTGGCGCTCGCCGGGCCATGGGGGCGTGTCGGGTGCGCGCTGCGGCTCCGCGAGCTGCAGCGGTCGTGCCAGCAGCTCGGCCAGCGGCAGCGAACTCGCGATCTCCCCGGTGCGGAAGTCGACCACCATGCCGTGCCCGCCGCCCACACCGAGCAGCGTGCGCCGGCGTTCCCCGGCAAGCAGGGCGCCCACGATCAGATCGCGCAGCGCATGCAGGGCCATGCGGGCGTGCTCGCGCTGCACCGCGCCGCGCGCAAGCTCGTACAGCGCCGCGGCGGCTTCCAGCACTTCGGTCATGCCGTCCACACGCACCGGCGAGGTCACCGCCAGGCCGCGCGGCGAGTCGGCCGGCCTGGCGCCGCGTGGCGTCAGGCGCACCAGCACGCGCGGCGGGGCGACGTACTGCGACCAGTCGTGCGGCACGAAGAGCGTGGTGCAGTCGTTGGGGTCTTCGACCCAGCGCAGCCGCAAGCCGGTCTGCCCATCTAGCATGCGGGTCATCGACACCAGCACGGCGCGGTCGCGTGCGTCCAGGCCGATGGCGGCAATGTCGAGCGATCGCACCGCAGGGGCTGCGGTGCTGCTCGTGGCAGAAGGGCCGGCGGCAGGGGAATCGGAACGTTCGGGCATCGAGGCTCGACAGTGCTCGCAGCGGGGACCGGGCCAGTCTACTAGCGCTGCTGCGGCCCAGGCGTGTGCAATTCCACGCGTCGCGCCCTGTGCCGTAGGACATGCCTCACAGCGACTGCCGGCCGGTGCCGATACGACCCGCCGGGCCGCGGGCCTAAGGTCAGTCCACCCCACCACCCGGAGCGACGCGATGACCTCATCCCCACGGCGCATCAGCAAAGGCTGGGCCGTGGCAGCGGCCGTGATGGGGGCGCTCGTCGTCACGGTCCTCGCCTGCGAATGGGCTGGCTGGCCCTTCCTCGCCAAGCCGGTGGAGCGGGTGCTCAGCCGCACGCTCGAGCGCGATGTGCAGCTCGGCAACGAAAGCTCGCATGCCACGGTGCGATTCTTCGGCGGGCTCAAGGTCGACGTGCCGCACCTGCAGATCGGCGCGCCCGAGTGGAGCAAGCGGCCCTTCTTCCTGCAGGCCCGCAACGCGCAGATGCACCTCTCGTATGGCGATCTGTGGCGCGCAAAGAAGGGCGCGCCGCTCGACATCGACCTGCTGCGCGCCGACCACCTGGTGGTGCACGCCGAGCGTATGGCCGACGGGCGTGCCTCGTGGGTGTTCGGCACGCTGCAGAAGCCCCAGGAAGCGAAGGAGGGCAAGCCGAACGTCTTCCCGACCGTGCGCGAGCTGCGCGTCAACGAAGGCCAGCTCACCTATGTCGATGTGCCGCTGAAGGCCGACATCGTCGCCAGGCTCGCGCTGGCGGAAGGCGCGGCCGGCGTGCAGGCGCCGCCTTCGCAGGGCTCGCAGCCGCTCCCCGTGGCACTGCGCGGCCTCATCGCCAGCGCCGAAGGCACGTATGGCCCGGCCAAGCTCTCGGCCAACCTGCGCACCGCGGGGGTCACGCCGCTGCTGCGCAGCGACACCGCCGCGCCCTCGGTGCCGGTGGTGCTCGAACTCAAGGCCAACAAGGCGAGCCTCAGCTTCAACGGCACGGTGACCGACATCTTCAAGCTCTCGGACCTGGCCGGGCAGTTCCGCGTCAGCGGCCCCTCGCTCGCCGCGGCTGGCGACCCGCTTGGCGTCACCCTGCCGACCACGGGCGCCTTCGTGCTCGCCGGCCGCATCAACAAGGACGGCAAGGTCTGGAAGGTCGCCGCCGATGATGCGACCGTGGGCTCCACCAAGCTCAAGGGCGACTTCACCTACGACATGGGCCAGCCGGTGCCGCTTCTCGCCGGCAAGGTGACGAGCCCGCGCCTGCTGCTGGCCGATCTCGCGCCCACGATCGGCGGCGAGCCCGGGGCCGACCCGGCCCCGCCACCGAAGACCAAGGCGCCGCCCGCGGCGCGTGTGCTGCCCGACAGGGAGTTCGACCTGCCCTCGCTGCGCGCGATGAACGCCGATGTGCAGATGGCCTTCGACCGTGTCGAGCTGGGTGCGCTCTTCGCCCTGCCGCTGCAGCCGCTGAAGACGCGCCTCACCTTGAAAGACGGCAAGCTGCGCCTGGACGACCTCGTGGCCACCACCGCCGACGGCAGCCTGCGTGGCAACGTGGCGCTCGACGGCACGCGCGACGTGGCGCTGTGGAACGCCGACCTGCGATGGTCGGGCGTGAAGCTCGAACAGTGGCTCAAGCAGAAGCGAGCCGATGGCAAGCCGCCCTTTGTGAGCGGCAAGCTCGTCGGCCACGCCAAGCTCGAAGGGCAGGGCCGCTCGACGGCGCAGATCCTCGGCAGCCTCGACGGGACGGTTGCCACCACCGTGCGCCAGGGGCAGGTCTCGCACCTCATCGTCGAAGCCGCGGGCCTCGATCTGGCCCAAGCGCTGGGCGTGTTCGTGAAGGGCGACGAGCCGCTGCCCGTCAGCTGCGCGCTCGCCGACCTGAAGGCCGAGAAGGGTGTGCTGACCACGCGCACGCTCGTGGTCGACACGCCCGACTCGACGGTGTGGGCCGAAGGCAGCGTGTCCATGAAAGACGAGGCGCTCGACCTCAAGGCCACGGTCGCGCCCAAGGATTTCAGCCCGCTCGCACTGCGCACGCCGGTGCACCTGAAGGGCGCCTTCAATGCGCCCAAGGTGTCGGTCGAGAAAGCGCCCCTCGCCCGGCGTGTGGCAGGCGCCGCGCTGCTGGCGCTGGTGAACCCGATCGCAGCGGTGCTCCCGCTCTTCGACAAGGGCGAGAGCGACGAGGGCGACAGCTGCAATGAACTCGTCGCCCGGGCGCGTGACGCGGCGCGCGAGGGCCGGTCGCCGGCTGACAAGAAGGGCGGCAAGTAACCACGGTGCGCGCATCGGCCGCGTTGACTTGTAATTTGGTTACCTGATAATCGCGCACCAGGTTACAAGTCGTCCGCTCCCATGAAACCAGTCGTCCTTGCCGTCACCCAGCGAATCCGCGAGCGCAGCGCCCCGCTGCGCACTGCCTACCTGCAGCGTGTGGAAGCCTGGGGTTCGCGCCCCCGCGGCGCCGACCGCATGGGCTGCGCGAACGTCGCCCACGCGTTCGCCGCCATGCCCGCGTCCGACAAGCTGCGCATCGTGGCCGAGCGTGCGCCCAACATCGGCATCGTCAACGCCTACAACGACATGCTGTCGGCCCACCAGCCGCTGGCCACTTATCCCGACCTGATCCGCGACGAAGCACATCGCCTCGGCGCCACGGCGCAGGTGGCCGGTGGCGTGCCGGCCATGTGCGACGGCGTGACACAAGGCCTGCCCGGCATGGAGCTGAGCCTCTTCTCGCGCGACACGATCGCGATGAGCACGGCGGTGGCCCTCACGCATGATGTGTTCGACGCGGCCCTGCTGCTCGGCGTGTGCGACAAGATCGTGCCCGGCCTGCTCATCGGCGCCTTGCACTTCGGTCACCTGCCGTGCGTCTTCGTGCCCGCGGGGCCGATGACGAGTGGCCTGTCCAACAGCGACAAGGCCAAGGTGCGCGAGCAGTTCGCGCAAGGCCTGGTGGGCCGCGAAGAGCTGCTCAAGGCCGAATCGGCCGCGTACCACGGCCCCGGCACCTGCACCTTCTACGGCACGGCCAACAGCAACCAGATGCTGATGGAGGCGATGGGCCTGCACGTGCCCGGCACGGCCTTCATCCACCCGCACGAAGGCCTGCGCGAGCAGCTCACGCGCCACGCAGTGCGGCAGGTGCTCGACATCTCGCGAGGCGAACGCCGCACGCCCATCGGCCGCGTGGTCGACGAGCGGGTGATCGTCAACGCACTCGTCGCCTTGCTCGCCACTGGCGGCTCCACCAACCACCTGATCCATTGGGTGGCCGTGGCCCGCGCAGCGGGCATCCTCATCGACTGGACCGACTTCTCGGAGCTTTCGCACGTGGTGCCGCTGCTGTCGCGCGTGTACCCGAACGGCAGTGCCGACGTGAACCAGTTCCAGGCGGCCGGCGGCCCCGGCTTCGTGCTGCGCGAACTGCTCGACGCCGGCCTGCTGCACGGCGACGTGATGACCACCACCGCCGGGGGGCTGCGCGACTACACCCGAGTGCCCGCCATGGACGGCGAGCGGCTGGTGTGGCGCGACCTGCCCGAGGCGAGCGGCGATGACCTCATCGTGCGCCGCGCCAGTGACCCGTTCAGCGCCACGGGTGGCCTCAAGCTGCTCGATGGCAACCTGGGCCGCGCGGTGATCAAGGTCTCGGCCGTGCCCGAGGCCAACCATGTGATCGAAGCGCCAGCCATCGTGTTCGACGACCAGGAGTCGCTGCTCGCCGCCTTCAAGGCCGGCACGCTGCAGCGCGATTTCGTGGCCGTGGTGCGCTTCCAGGGTCCGCAGGCCAACGGCATGCCCGAGTTGCACAAGCTCACGCCGCCGCTGGGGGTGCTGCAAGGGCAGGGCTTCAAGGTGGCGCTCGTGACCGATGGCCGCATGAGCGGCGCTTCGGGCAAGGTGCCCGCGGCCATCCACGTGAGCCCGGAAGCGATGGCGGGCGGGCCGCTCGCGAAAGTGCGCGATGGCGACCTGATCCGCCTCGACGCGGTGGCCGGCACGCTCGAAGCATTGGTCGACGCGCAGACCTGGGCCCAGCGCGAGCTGGCCACGATGAGCGAGCAGCGTCGCGCCGACAACGCCCACGGCCTCGGCCGTGAACTCTTCGGCGGCATGCGCCGCAACGTGCGCAGCGCCGAAGAAGGCGCCATCACGTGGCTTTGAACTGGCTTTGATCACAAGCACCTCACCATGAACACACTCGAACTCGCCACCCACGGCCCGGTGATCCCGGTCATCGTGATCGACCGTCTCGAAGACGCCGTGCCCCTCGCCGAAGCCCTGGTGGCCGGTGGCGTGAAGGTGCTGGAGGTGACGCTGCGCACGCCGGTCGCGCTGGCGGCGATGGAGGCGATTGCGAAGATGGTGCCCGAGGCCATCGTTGGCGCTGGCACGGTGCGCAACGTGGGCGATGCTAAGGCGGCGCTGAGCGCCGGATGCAAGTTCGCCGTGAGCCCGGGTTACCTGAGCCTCGTCGGCCAGGCTTGCCGCGAGATCGGCCTGCCGCTCCTGCCCGGCGTGGCCACCGGCAGCGAGGTGATGCAGGCCAACCTCGACGGCTACGACTTCCTGAAGTTCTTCCCCGCCACCGCGGCGGGCGGCATCCCGATGCTGAAGGCGCTCGCGGGGCCGTTCGCCGACGTGAAGTTCTGCCCGACGGGCGGCATCACGCCCGAGACGGCGCCGCAGTTCCTCGCGTTGCCCAACGTGCCCGTGTGCGGCGGCTCGTGGCTCACGCCGGCCGCTGCCGTGGCGGCGCGCGACTGGGCGGGCATCACCCAGCTCGCGCGTGAGGCGCAGGCTTTGCGCGTAGCCGCTTAACCGGGCTTGCGCTCGATGAGCTCGACCTTGTAGCCATCGGGGTCGGTGATGAAGGCGATGACGGTGTTGCCACCTTTCACCGGGCCGGCTTCTCGCGTGACGGCGCCGCCGTTCGCGCGGATCTTCTCGCAGGCCGCATACGCGTCGGGCACTTCGATGGCGATGTGACCATAGGCCGTGCCGAGATCGTATTTCTCGACACCGTAGTTGTAGGTGAGCTCGATCTCGGCGTGCTCGGGGTTGTGGCCGTAGCCGAGGAAGGCCAGCGAGTATTTCTGCTCGGGCCGGTCGGTGGTGCGCAGCAGTTGCATGCCCATCACCTTCGTATAGAAGTCGATCGAGCGCTGCAGGTCGCCGACGCGCAGCATGGTGTGGAGGATTCGCATTTCAGCCTTTGGCGTCCATGATGAAGCAGGTGGTCGAGGCGTGAGCGTACAGCTTGCCGTCGTGGCCGTAGAGGCGGCCTTCGGCGGTGCCCATGCTGCGGCCGAGGTGAATCACCTTGCCTTCGGCGCGCACGAGCGGCACATGTTCGGTCAGCGCCCGCACGATGTTGATCTTCAGCTCCACCGTCGTGTAGCTCTTGCCCACGGGCAGTGAGGCGTGGATGGCGCAGGCCACGCACGAGTCGAGCAGGGTGGCGAACCAGCCGCCGTGCACCGTGCCCAGCGGGTTGTAGTGCGCGCGGCGCGGTCGGCCCTGGAAGATGGCGCGGCCCGGCTCCACCAAGACCGGCAGGAAATCGAGCGTCTCGCCGATGTGCGGCTGGGGCAGCTCACCCGAGAACATGGCGTTGAACACCTCGATGCCGGCCTTGCCTGCCACCTGCTCGGAGCGGATCACGCCGAGCGTGCTGCGGCGTGCGCGCACCGAAGCTTCGTCGGCCTCCCAGGCGGCAAGGGTCTGTTCAGGGCTTGGTGCAGAAGTGGCGGCATCGGCCATGACAATCTCCATACAGTTGCATATACAAAGATTGTAGCTACAATTGTTTGCATGACAGCCAAGACACCAACTGCCGCGCCCCGGGGCTGCACCAACTTCAAGTTGCGCCAGATCACCCGCACCGTGAGCCGGCGGTATGACGCGGCCATTGCGAGCACCGGGCTCAAGATGACGCAGTACTCGCTGCTCTCGCACATTGCGGCGATGGAGCCGGTGCGGCCGTCGGACCTCGCGGCCAAGATGAACCTGGAAGTCTCCACGCTGTCGCGCAACCTGCAGCCGCTCATCGCGCAAGGCTGGGTCGACCTCGGCCCCGGCCCCGATGCGCGCAGCCGCCTCGTGGCGCTCACCGAGCCTGGCCGTGCCAAGCGGGCCGAGGTGCAACGTCTGTGGAAGCAGGCCCAGCTCCAGCTCAACGACACGCTCGGGGTGGAGCGCGTGGCGCAACTGCACCAGTTGATCGATGAATGCCTCGCCGTGCTCGGCGCAGACGAAGAAGGGGAATCCGATGGCGAATGAATCGAACCAGCGCCGCCTGGCGTTGTGGATCGTGTTGCTGGCCGCGGCCGGCACGTTCTCGTTGACGATGGGGGCGCGCCAGTCGATGGGCCTCTTCCTCAACACGCTGAACACGCACACCGGCCTGGGCCTCGCGAGCATCAGCCTCGCATTCGCCTTCGGGCAGCTGTGGTGGGGGCTCACGCAGCCATTCGCCGGCATGGTGGCCGACCGCGTGGGCGCCGGGCGTGTGCTGGTGGTGGGCGTGGTGCTGATCGCCATCGGCACGTCGCTCGTGCCCTTCATGACCACAACGGCCCGGCTGATCCTGGCCATCGGCGTGCTCTCGGCCGGCGGCGCCGGCATGGCCGGCCCGGCGGTGCTGATGGCCGCGACCACGCGGCTGGTGCCACCCGAGAAGCGCGGCATGGCCTCGGGCATCGTGAACGCCGGGGGCTCGTTCGGCCAGTTTCTCTTTGCGCCGCTCGCGCAGGCCATCACGGCTGCGGCGAGCTGGGTGGTGGCCTTGCAGAGCCTCGCCTTCCTGACGCTGCTGGCGCTGCCGGCGGCCTGGGTGCTGCGTGGTACGGCCCAGCAGGCGGTGGCCGCCGCGGGTGCCGCGCCGGTGAAGAAGGAGACCACGCGCGAAGCCATCGGCCGCGCGGTGCGCGACCCGAGCTATCGGATGTTGTGCGCCGGCTTCTTCGTCTGCGGCTTTCACGTCGCTTTCATCGCGACGCACCTGCCGGGCGTGGTGGCGTCATGCCAGCTGCCGGCTGCGCTCGGCGCCTGGGCGCTGGGCATCATCGGCCTCTTCAACATCGTGGGCAGCGTGGCGATGGGCTGGGCGGTGTCGTTCCAAGGCGGGCGCTGGCGCATGAAGTCGCTGCTGTCGCTCGTGTACGCCACACGGGCAGTGGCGGTGCTCGTGTTCCTGCTGGCGCCGAAGACGGAGTTCACGCTGCTGGTGTTCGCGGCGGTGATCGGTGTCACCTATCTCTCGACCGTGCCGCCCACGGCCGGGCTCGTCGCCAAGTTCTTCGGCCCGGCGCACATGGCCACGCTCTTCGGCCTGGTGATGCTCGCGCACCAGATCGGCGGCTTCCTCGGGGCCTACTTCGGCGGCAAGTCCTTCGAGTGGACCGGTAGCTACAACTGGATGTGGTACGCCGACATCGTGCTCGCCGTGGGCGCGGCGCTCATCCACCTGCCGATCCGCGAAGCGCCGGCGGCCACCGCGGTGCCGGCGAAGGCCTGACGCTCAACTGCCCACGCCGAGCAGGACCAGCACGCCGATCACCGCGAACACCAGCGCGGCGATGGCGTGCACCCACGCCATCGGCACGAACCTCACCGCCCGTTCGCCGAAGAGCACGGCCGGCACGTTGGCCAGCATCATGCCGAGCGTGGTGCCCGCCGTGACCCACACCAGCGAGTCGAAGCGCGCGGCGAGCATCACGGTGGCGATCTGCGTCTTGTCGCCCATCTCGGCGAGGAAGAAGGCCACCACCGTGACGCCGAACACGCCCCAGCGGCCCGCGCTGGCGGTCTCGCCTTCGTCGGCCTTGTCGGGGATCAGCATCCACACCGCCACGGCGAGGAACGATGCGCCGAGGATCCAGCGCATCCACTGCGGATTGACGAGCGTTTGCAGCCACGCGCCGAGCGCCGCGGCGGCCGCATGGTTGGCGAGCGTCGCGACGAGGATGCCCAGCACGATGGGCACGGGTTTGCGGTAGCGGGCCGCGAGCAGCAGGGCGAGGAGCTGGGTCTTGTCGCCGATCTCGCCGAGGGCGACGACGCCGGTCGACACCCAGAAGGCTTCGAAGGTCATTGGGAGAGTCAGGTTGCGGGAACGGTGTAGTTGAGCGTCATGCGGCCACCGTCGACGAAGACGATCTCGCCGGTCATGTAGCTCGACGCGCTGCTGAGCAGGAAGGCGGTGACGTCGGCGATCTCGACCGGATCGCCCAGGCGCTTCATCGGCGTGCGACTCATGATGCGCTGCTTGGCCTCCTCACTGCCGAGCACGGCGTTGCGCGCGAGTTCGGTGGCGATCGTGCCGGGGGCGACGGCGTTGACGCGCACGCCGCGGTCGGCGAGCGAGAGCGCCATCACGCGCGTGAGCTGGTTGATGCCGCCCTTGCTCACGTTGTAGCTGGCGATGGTCGGGATGGCCATCACGCCGTTGACCGAACTCATGTTGACGATGGCGCCGCCGCCCGTTTTCACCATCTCGCGGGCCGCAGCCTGGCCGACGAGGAAGGCGCCCTTGAGGTTGACGTCGAGCACGGCGTCCCAGTCGGCTTCTGTGATGTCGAGGAAGTCGGCGGCCTTGAAGATGCCGGCGTTGTTGACGAGGCCGGTGATGCGGCCGAACGCATTGAGCGTGTCGGCGATCGCGGCGTCGACCTCGGCCTTGCGGGCGACGTTGCAGTGCAGGTATTGGGCACGGCGGCCCTGTGCGGTGAGCGAGGCGGCGAGCGCCTGACCGCGTGCGTCGTCGACGTCCCACAGCGCGATGGCAGCGCCGTCGTGCGAGAGGCGCTCGGCACACGCGGCGCCGATGCCTTGCGAGGCGCCGGTGACGATGATGACCTGGTCTTGCAAGGCGAAGTGGACGCGTTGGTTCATCGTTTGTCTCCCGCAAGCCAGACGCCGATGCCTTGGGCGTTGAGCTCGATGTCGTTTTCGAGCAGGTGCAGCACCTCGGTGTCGGGCAGCGTGCAGCCGTGGGCCCGCACGCGTTTGAGGTACGTGCCGCTCAGGGCCTGCTTGAGGCCGGCATGACGATCGGCTGCGTCGCGCATCGGCAGGGCCAGTTGCACGAGTTCGTCGATCTGTTCCAGCAGCGTGGCGCCGAGTGCGGCAACGCCTTGCACGCGGCCATAGTGGGTGAGGTACATGGACTCCGGCCGGTACGACAGCAGCCGCTGCACCGAGGCCTTGAGCGCGGGCGGGTCGAAATGCACCGGCGTCGTGGTCGGCAGCAGCCAGGGGCCTTGCGCGGTGTCGAACTCGCGGTACGAGAGCCCAAAGGTGTCGCCGGTGAAGAAGCTCTTGCTGCGCTCGTCCCAGATGCAGTGGTGGTGCTTCGCGTGGCCGGGAGTGTCGAGCAGCGTGAGCGTGCGCCCCGCAAGCTGCACCGCCATGCCGTCATGGCTCACGACGACGCGCTCCTTCGGGATCGGCGCGATCGTGCCGTAGGCTCGCGCGACTTCGTCGGCGCCGTAGACCTCGCTGGCCCCGGCGATCAGCGCGCTCGGGTCGACCATGTGCCGCTCGCCCCGCGGGTGCACGAGCAGGCGTGCGTTGGGCAGCGCCTGCATCAGGGCCCCGGCGCCGCCAGCGTGGTCGAGGTGCACGTGGGTGACGATCACCCAGTCGGCGTCTTCCGGCTTGAGCCCGGCAGACGCGAGCGCCGCCAGCAGGCGCGGCACGCTGTGCGTGGTGCCGGTGTCGATGAAGGCGGCGCGGCCGCCTTCGACCATCAGGTAGGCGGCGTCGAAATTCGGGCGGTGGAAGCCGGTGTCCACGGTGTGGATGCCGTGGTGCACCGAGCCCCCCAACGAGGGTGTGGCGGTCATGATTCATTCTAGGCAGCGCCCAAAAGCCCGCCGCTACACTGCCTGCCCATGAACACCGACGAGCTCCTGCAGCCGATCTCCGACTCGGCCCCGTGTGGCGAAGACCTGTCGTTCTCGGCCGAGTTCGACCAGATCGCCGAGATGCGCCGCGAAGACGACCCGACGCTCGACCAGGGCGAATGGGTCACCACGCTGAAAGTGGCCGACTGGCCGGGCGTGCTCGACCGCTGCAGCGATCTGCTGCGCAACAAGTCGAAGGATCTGCGGCTGGCGATGTGGTGGGCCGAGGCCGCCACCTTGACCCAGGGCTATGTGGGGCTGCGGCACGGGCTCGAACTCTGCGGCGGTCTGTGCGAGCGCTACTGGGACGAGTTCTACCCCCAGCCCGAAGACGGCGACCAGGACCAGCGCATCGGCAACCTCGGCTGGTTCCTCGGGCGGATCGGGGCGCTGTCGACGGTGGCGCCGATCACGCGCGGCCGCGCCGGCGCGTATTCGCTGCAGCAGATGTTCGCCGCGCGCTCGCTACAGCCCACGCCCGAGAAACCGCTGCCCCCCGAAGCGCTGACGCTCGACAAGTTCAACCGCGCCTTGCGCGAAACCCCGAAGGACGACCTGCGCGCGTCGCTCGCGGCCCTCGAAGCCAGCCAGCAGCTGCTCAACGGCTTGCAGGGCCTGGTTGACGCGAAGCTGGGGGCCGATGGCCCGAGTTTCGTGTCGGCGCGCGAGGCCTTGGCGTCGGCGCTGCACGAGTTGCAGCGCCTGTCGCGTGAAGCGGGGGCCATCTCGGGTCCGGCGGTGTCCGATGCAGCCGCGGGCGCCGGTGCCACCAAGGCCACGGGCGACGCCGCTGGAGCGGGTGCCTCAGCCGGCGGCCCGCTGCGCACGCGCGAGCAGGCGCTGGCACAACTGCGCGAGGTCGCGAGCTTCTTCCGTGCCACCGAACCGCACAGCCCCGTGGCCTACCTCGCCGAGAAGGCCGTGCAGTGGGGCGACATGCCGCTGCACCTGTGGTTGCGCGCCGTGCTCAAGGACGCGGGCGCCTTGGCCCACGTCGAAGAACTGCTGGGCGTGCAGCCGCCCCGCGACGAGAACGGCTGAGCCGCGCCTCAAGCCTTACTGGCTCACACGGAACTCGATGCGCCGGTTGCGCGCACGCCCGTCCGGCGTGTCATTCGCAGCCACCGGCCGGTCGGGCCCCGAGCCCGAGGTGGTGATGAGCGAGGGCGGAACACCCTTGCCCGCGAGGTAGCTGCGCACTGCATCGGCCCGCGCGAGCGACAGCACGATGTTGGTGTCGCGGGCACCTTGCGAATCGGTGTGGCCGATGACCTCGACCTTCTTGCCACCCATCTTCAGGAGCGCGGCGGCCATCTCGTCGAGGATGGTGCGGCCGGCCGGGCGCAGCACGCTGCTGCCGGCCTCGAATTCGATGATGCGGTTGGCGAGCGTGGCGTCGAGCACCGACTGCTCCTGCGCCGCCACCCGCAGTGCGTTGCGCACCGCGTAAGTCGGGTTGAGCGCGGTGGCCATGTCGGCCGCGAGCTGCTGGCGCTGCGCTTCGTTGCCCACCTCGCCCTTGAGTTCGATGTTGTTGCCGTTGATCACCAGCTGCCCGCGCGACACCTGCTTGAGGTTGGGCGAGACGATCTTCTGCACATAGCCGCTCCAGTTGGGCGGCGCGACGACCTGGCCCACGCCGAGCTGGTCGACCACACGCTCGGCGCCATAGATCTCGCGGACACGCGCAAGGATGGCGTTGCGGGTGGCTTCGTCGGGCACCGTGCCGGCCACAACGACCTGGTTCGGCGCCGCGGCGGTCTCGGCCGCAGCCGGCAGGGCGGCAACCATCAAGGCCACGCAGGGCAGCACACGTTTCATGAAGGATGGGAGGCTCATGCTCATTCCCCGAGGAAGGTTTCGCGGAACATGTCCACCGCGGCCGCGAGGGACAGCGACGGGTCGCGCAGGTGGTTGGAGAGCTTGCGCAGGCCGTAGTCGGCGCCGATCCAGTCTTCGACCCACTCGGCTTCGGTCACGCTGACGTTGTCGTTGCGGCTCGCTTCGCTGTCGATCACCGAACGCAGCGTGAGCGGCGACGCGCCGTGGAAGCCCATCACCAGCACCGGCTGCGCGCCGTGCATGGTGACGAAGATGGCGGTCTCGGCCGAGGTGCGCGCGAAGAAGCGGCTGATGAGGTCGACCCACATCGTGAGCACGTGCGGCAGCTGCATCGGGTCGCGCGGCAGCGGCAGCAGCAGGCCCTTGTTGAGGTCGGTATGGCCTTGCGACAGCACCGGCTGCAGCAGCAGACCAAGGGCCAGCGCCGTCTGGCGGAAGGAGATCGGCGCGGCGCCGGCCGGCGTGAGGGCGGCTTCGAGGCGGTCGATCGTCATCTGCTGCGCGAAGGCCTTGTACGACTGGCGCAGCGCGTTGGTTTCGCGTTCGAGCTCGAGCGGGCTGAGCAGCTGCTCCTGCACCTCGGCGAAATCGGTGGCCTGCTGGGCCACGCGCACCTGCGTGTCGAGCCGGCCCCACAGCGGGCTCAGCGCCTGCGGGCTGTAGGGCAGGAACTGCAACGGTTCGTCGACTTCGAACGACGCGGCCAGCACGAACGGGAAGCGGCGCCCCGAGGCATCCTGGCTCGCCACCATGTGGCCCACGAGGCCCGCATTGCTCTGCGTGCCGAGGATGGCGAAGTGCACCGGCGAGGCGGCGTCGTAGACGATCTTCCAGCGGGTGTCTTCGGCCAGCAGCTCGAGCGTCTGCGACATCCAGTGGTCGATGCTGTGGATGAGGGCCGAGCCCGCGCTGGAGCGCACGAAATCGCCGCGCGAGGGCAGCTTGCCGAAGTAGAGCGCCTGGGCGGCTCCGCTCATGGCCGGCCTCCCGCGGGCGCAGACGTGGTCGCGGCGGGCACGAGGCCAGCCACCAGCGGCGGCAGTTGCACGCCCTTCAGGCCGCCCGAGGCGCTCGGGGTGTCGGCCGCGCCGGCCGCATTGGGCGAGCCGACGGCGGCGCTCGCAATCAGGCGCAGCTGCACCGTGACGGCCAGGTTGCCGTTGGGCCACGAGAGCTCGAAGACGTTGCTGTCGAGCTTGCGACGGCGCGCCTTGTTGATCATCTTCTCGAGGCCATAGCCGCCGGGTTCGTTGAGGAACTCGACCGTGCGGCCATCGGTCGTGACGCCGGTGATCTTCACGCCAGGCGTGCCCTGGCCGGGCCAGACGAAGTTGGTCCAGCTGGCGATGGCGTTGCGGTAGCGGAGCTGCTGGCCGTCCACCTCGACGGTGTACTCGGCCAGGCCAGGCACGGGTGTGGGCAGCATCTGGAAATTGGTCTGGGCTTCGTTGCCACCGCCCGAGCCACCGCCGGCCGCACCGCCGCTGCCGGCGCCTCCACCGGCGACCGGCGCCACCCACGCCGGGAATCCGGTGGCGAACTCGGGCCGCAGGCGCAGGCCGATGTCGGCCCAGGTGCGCGGCGTGATGATGTCGCCACGGCGAACGACGAGCGCACCCAGCGCCTGTTCACTGAACTTGGCCACGCCGCCGTCGGGACCGAAGAGCTTGGTCATCTCGCCGGCCGTGGCTTCCAGGCGCGAGGCCTTGTCGAACGGGTACTTGCCCGCCAGCGTGCGCATGAAGGGCTCGTGCACCTGTGCGGCCCAGATGCGGTTGATCTCGTTCTCGGCCGCCGGCACGATGACTGCGTAAGACTGGATCAACGGGCGCACGAGCAGCGGGCGCAGCGTGGCCTTGGCGGCATCGGTCTGGCCAGCGAGCATCTGTTCGTCGACGAGCTTGAGCGCCTCGCTCAACTCGGAGCTGCCTTCCAAGGTCTGCTGCATCAGCTGGCGGCTGGCCGGGCCGGCATCCCCCTGGTTCTTGATCTGGTTGAAGCGTGTGCGGACCTTCGACAGCGACTCCAGGTAGTTGCGGATCAGCGCCGGGTTGCTGTCGCGCGCCACCATCAGGCGGGTGAGGCCGGCGAATTCCTTGCCGATCGGCCCCATCGGGATGGCGGCTTCGCCGGTGGTGACGTCGAGCTTCACTTCCACCGCGCTGGGCGACATGCGCAGGATGGAGCGCTTGAACCAGTCGACGAAGCCTTTCTGCCCCTTGGCGAGCCGCTCGTTGAGGATGCCCGGGTTGTCCCAAGACGTCTGCTCGTAGAGTGCGGTGATGAGCTTGCCCACGGGTGACGCGGCCGGGTCGCCCAGGCGGTTCATGCGGATCACGGCCTGCTCGAAGCTGCCGAACTCTTTCACCGTCACACCCTGCAGGAACTTCTGCCACTCCTGCACGTATTCGGTCTTGTAGAGCTGCACCAGCGCCTTGCGGATCTGCTCGGGGCTGCCTTCGAGCGTGAGGTCGTCTTGCGTCGCGGTCTTGAGCACCCAGTCGTCGGCGCGGGTCTCCTTGAGCGAGGCTTCCTTGAATGCGTCTTCGATGAAGCCGTCCCACGCTTCACGGGTGAAGGCACCCGAGATGGCATAGCTGCCGGCCACGATCTCGCGATCGGCCTCGTCGATGAGGCGGGCGACCGTCATCGGCGGGAAGCGCGTGGCGGCACGCGCCTTCACTTCGGCGTAGACACGTTCGCGCGCCGGCATGCCCTTGACGACGCGACGCAGGTTCTCGCGGGTGGTGTCGAGCAGTGCGAGGTTGGTCTGCGTGGCGGGGAAGTCGGGTGACGACACCTGCGTGAGCGCGAACGAGAGGATGCGTTCGGCCGAGCGGATCAGCTGCTCGCGTGGCATCGAGCCGCGATTCGCTTCGAGCCAGCCGCGCCAGAAACGCGTGAGCTGGTCGCCGAGGTGGCCGGTCTCCATGCGGGAGCGGTCGCCCAGCATGATGTAGGTCTTGAGCGCGTTGTACGCGTCGGAGACGTTGGTGCTCGAGGCCGCGGAGTAGAACCCCATCGGCTCCGGTGCTGTGGCGGGGCGCGCGGCAGCGCTGCTGTCGGCCGAACGGCCGAGCGGTTGCAGCTGTGCCGCGTTGGCGTTCACCTCGCCGAGGTAGGCGGCGATGGCGCCGGCCGTCGGCTTGAGCAGCACTTCCTGCAGGCCGGCCAGGTAGATGGCCCGCATCTTGGCTTCGAGCGCCTCGCCCTGGTAGAGGCCGAGGGCGAGGGTCCACGGCCGCTCTTCGCGGTATCGCTGCAGCTGGTCGACGCGGTCCTGAACGATCTCGAGCGCTTCCAGGCGCGACTGCAGGTCGATGCGGCCTTCCTGCAGCTTGATCGCCTTGTTGAGGTCGGCCTGCACGTTGGCGACGAGCTGGCGGTTGCCGACGTAAGACCAGGTCCAGCCGGCCAGCATCGCACCCAGCAGCAGCGCGCCGCCGAAGAAGGCGGCATAGCGCCAGCGCAGCTTGTTGCGGCTCGTGTACTGCTTGACGAGGTTGGCGTCGGCGAAGACGACCTTGGAGAAGAGGTCGCGCAGGAAGAAGCCGTTTTGCGCGACCACCGCGGCGGTAGGGGCGGAGCCTACGGCGGGCTGGAGGCCGAAGCGCTCGGCCACCCGCTGGCTCGCGCGGCCGGTGGACTGGCCTTCTTGCACCGCGCTCGTGAAGTAGAAGCCGCGGAAGATCGGGCGGAACTGGTACGGGTTGTCTTCGAAGAGCGTGGTGATGAAGGTGCGCAGCGGCGCCTTCAACGATGAGAACTCGAGCGGGAAGGTCAGCACGCCGGGCGGCAGCTTCTCGCCACGGTGCATCGACATGCGCACGGTCGAGGCTTCCTTCAGGCCATCGTTCAGCTCGTCGAAATGCTTGTCGAAGCTCGCCACCACATCGGCCTTGGTGGCCGTGTCGTAGGGCAGTGTGGCGCCCCAGACGCGTTCGCGCTCGTCGCGATCACGGTCTTCAAAGAACTCGGCAAAACCGGAGATGAGGTCGGCCTTGGTGAAGACCACGTAGACCGGTGCGAAGACTTCGAGCTTCTCGGTCAGCTCCTGCACGCGCTGGCGCAGCTGCTTGGCGAGCGTGATGGCGAACTCGGGCTTGTTGTTCGACAGCTCGGCGAGGCTCGCCGCGATGATCACGCCGTTGAGCGGCGCCTTGGGGCGGTTGCGCTTGAGCAGCGAGAGGAAGCCGAGCCACTCGTCGCGGTCTTCCTGGTGCACCGAGTAGCGGCCGGCGGTGTCGAGCAGGATGCCTTCGGTGGTGAAGAACCAGTCGCAGTTGCGCGTGCCGCCGATGCCCTGGATCACCGACGAGGTCTTGTCCGAAAACGGGAAGTTCAGGCCCGAGCGCACGATGGCCGTGCTCTTGCCGGCGGCCGGGTTGCCGATCACCGCGTACCAGGGCAGCTCGTACAGCGCGGCCGAACCCGAGGTGAGGCCGAGCTTGGAGGTCTTGATGGTCTTGACGGCCTCCTGCATGCGCTGGCGCACGGCCTCCATCTCGGCTCGGCTTTCCTTCGTGGTCGCGGACTTCACGGCACGCTCGGCTTCGGCCTCCATCGCGGCTTCGAGGTTCTTCGACGCACGCGCAGCGCGCCAGCGGCGCACGGCCCACACGATGAGCCACACGAGGAGCAGCGTCACCAGGATGACGACGGCCCACAGCGCGCCGACCTTCAGCGCATCGGCACTGAGGAAGAGCAGGGCAGCCAGCGCCAGAACGCCGATCACGGCGAGCGTGCGTGTGTCCAGGAGGAACGACCAGATTCGTTGCATGAGAAATATCCGTTCGGGTGTTCAGGCGGCCTGTGCCGCGGCGGCAGGTGCCGGTGCGGGCGGCGTGGCGGGCGCGGTGGCTGGTGGTGTGGCGGGTGCCATGAGCACGGCCAGGCGGTCGAAGGGGGATTGCGCGCCCAGCAAGAGCGCCGGGGCTTCTGATTCCTTCACCTGCGTGGCAGTGAGGGCCGCGCAGGCGACGAGGCGGGCGATGCCGATGTCGCCACAGCCGAGGCCCAGGCGCAGCGCGTGTTCGGACGCGTCGAGGTGCGACAGCCGCTCCTGCAGCGTTTCATAGACCTCGACGGTGCGCGAGACACGATGGTCGGCATCGGTGGTGAGGTGCTGGATCAGCTTGGCGTCCTGGCCGGTGCCGAGCAGCATGTCGTCGACGGCTTGGACCAAGGCTTGCGAGGTGACACGGCCACTCGCGTCGGCCGACTTGTCGCGCTTGATCACACTCGCTTTGTGCATGAGCGCGAGCGGCGCGGGGGTGCCGGTCGGGGCGGGCCATGTGGCTGACGCGAGCAGCACGCCGGCACCGCCTTCGCCCGGCACGCGGCCTTGCTGGCGCTGGCCGGAGAAGAGCTCGTTATGACGCGAGAGCTGCTCGACGGTGTCTTCACCGACGAGGCTGTCGGCTGCCATTGCCCACAGCAGGCCAGGTTGGCGTTCACGATGCCATTGCTGGAGCTGCTGCTCCATCAGCAGCCAATGGGCCTCGGCGTTCTCGACCGGGTGCACATGCAGCTGCACGGCAGGGCGCGCCGTGCTGGCCATGGCGCGCGACTGGCCCGCGGCCTTGAGGCCGTCCTCGATGAGGGGCTCGAAGACCTGATGCAGCCACGCGCTTGCGAGTTGTTGCGCCGGCACTGGCCAACGCGCCGGAATGCCAACCCGCACGCTGACCACTGGCGGCAGCAGTGGCACGTTGCCGTTCGACGACGCACGCGCCGAGGGCAGCGGGACCGACAGTGCCGGCCACTGCGATTCGACCTGTGCCCCCATCTGCTCGACGACGGCTTCGAGCGATGCCAGTGCTCGCAGCATCTCGGGTTGCGGCAGGTGGCCGGGCCAGTCGGCGGGCAGGCCCTTGCGTGAGCTGCCGATGTCGTCGAGTGCGCCTGCCACGTTGTCAGTGCTGAGGTCGGCGACCGGCGCGGTGAAGATCGCGATGCCGTTGTCGTCTTTCATCGTGGCGTCGAGTTCGGCCTTGCAGCTGCCTTCGGCGATGCTCGATTGCGCGTCTCGCCATGCTGCACCCGCGCGCACTTGCACTGCAGCGGCGAGCACACGATGGGGCACTTGGCGTGCATCGGCGGCAGGCGCTGCGGCGGCGGCAGGCGTCGCGGGCGCCTTCGTCGAGGCGGCCACGGCCGGGGCGGCAGCGTAGTTGCGCAGCCGCTTCACTGCCCACACCACTGCCAGCAGGGCAGCCGTGAGGATCAATGGCACCGCCACCAGTTGCAGCAGCAGCTGCGTGGCATCGGGGTTCACGTTCGCCGACTGCCATCGCCAGAGCGTGCTCAGCCACACCAGTGCGGTGATCACCAGCAGCAGTGCGAGAACCTTCCAGACTTTGGCCATGAGGGGAGTACAGCGAACGCATGGCGCCGCAAAGGCGCTTGCGAGGTGGTGTCAGCGTGGGGCGAAGCGGGGTTGGAGCGGGCGCGCGGTCGTCAGCATTCGTCGCTGGTGACCGACTGCGACGAGATCAGCTTGGCGCCGCAGGCGGTCTGATCGTCGTGCCGCGCGGCGGCCTTGCCGTCGATGACCATCGTCGGGTCGCCTGTCACGATGGCGCAGGTGCCGTGGCCCTTCTTGGGGCAAGTGACCTTGTCGCCGACGCGTGCGATGCGCTTGCCGTGCGTGTCGGTGACCCCTGAGGCCTCGATGACCTCACCGCCGTGGTCGGTCTTGTCGCCCAACACGATGAAGGGACGCCCCATTCCACCTCTCCCTTGTGTGTGTGATTTGCAACTCGCATGCAGGCTCGATGCGAGCGCTGAAGTCTAACGGCGGGCGCGTGTTTTCAGGCCCCCACTTTCGGGCGGTGCACATTGGGCTTGCGCAGCTCCACATGGCCCAGGTCGGCGTTCTGCCAGCGTCCACCCCAGGTCAGGCCGACACGTTGCGCAACCTCTCCATACAACTCGTAACCCTTTGCGGCCCACGGGTCGCGCTCGCTGATGACGAGCTTGCCGTTGCGCATGAAGGCGGAGTCGGCAGCGAGGCCGTGCTGGTGGTAGCTCTGCCACGCAGCGGCGTTGGTGACGTGCGCGCCCATACTGGCAAGCAAGGTCTGGCGCTCAGGGCTGCGGTAACCCTCGATCAGCGCCATCTCGTAGCCGTGCTCTTCGCGCATGAGGCGATAGGCGAGCAGCAGGCGCTGGCGGAAGTCGGCATCGAGCAAGTCCCAGCGGCGGTCGGCGGTGCTCAGCTTCGGCCGCACCAGCTCCACTTCGGCGGTGGTGAAGACCTCGGGCGGCAGGGGCGGCGGAGGCACGAGCTGCTCACCTTGCAGCAGGGTGGCGATGACGCTGTCGGCTTGTGCCGTGGTGGTGTCGTCGTAGGCATCAAGCGTGTGCAGCGCCCGCAGCGAGAAGACGATCACGGGCGGCAAGCTGAGCAGTGCGACCGCGATCGACAAGGGAATCGCATGGCGCTGCACCCAGCGGGTGCTGCTCGCGGCCTGGGCATAACCCTCGCGTGCGTTGCGCGTGGCGGCACCTTGCGCCCTCTGCTGCACGCCAGCGAGCCGCTGCCGCCATGTCGAGATGTGCTGCATCACGCCCTCGCGGAACGCTGGCAGCAAGAGCAATGCTGCCAGTGCGCACGCACCGACGAAGTACACGACGACGATCGCGATCCACATCATCTTGTTGCAAGCACGCTTCGCGGTCCCCCCAACGGGGCGTTGCTGCGTGGAATGGCCTCTCTAGAATTCGCGCACCCATGCGGGCGCAGGCGCGCCCGTCGACATCAAGGCCTTCGGCTTTTGCCATGACCCAGCCAGACAAGCCCGTTCCAGCCCGAGGTGCACGCCCTCAGTTGTTTGGCGAACCTAGCGCAAGCCCGCCCGGCAAGTCACGACAGCCCGACTTCGGGCCGAGCATCTTAGCCACCATCGACGGTACGCCGCGGCGTGATTCGCGTGCGCGTGATGCGACCCCCTTGAAGCGGGTGCTATGGATGTCGTTGCTGGCGCTGGGTGTGGTCGCGGTGTATTTCGCGGTGAAGCTCGGGATGCTGCCGAGTGCTTCGTCGCACTCGCCCACGCAGGCTGCTCCGGTGGCGCAAGCGCCGGCTCCAGTGGTCAAGGCGGTCGAGCCGCTGGCCGTCGCCGTGCCGGTGGCGCAAGTGGCGTCTGCCGCATCGGCGGCCGACGGCGCTGCATCGATCGAAACGGTGGCGACGCCCGTGGCGGTGGCGGCTGCGTCTGCTGACGCTGCAAGTGTGGCTTCGAATGTCGCAGCCAGCCTGAACAACATCCAACATGCGCTTGCCAGCGCAGATGCACTCGAGCCCCGCAAGACCGCCAAGCCAGTGGCGCCCAAGGAGGCGGCCGTCACGGCCCCATCCGCCAAAGACACGACCGTGGCGACGCGCGGTGCCGCACCGCTGCCGAAGCCGACCACCAAATCTGCCAACGACGATGCCGAGCTGATCGCCGCCATGCTGCCGCACCTAAAGCGCAGGGGCACTGCGCCCACAAGCCCGGGCTACGAGAAGCGCTGCGGTCACCTTGATGGTGATGCGGCGGTGGATTGCCGGGTGAAGTTCTGCAACGGGCGCGAAGGGGTGGACGCGGCGTGTCCGTCGGCGGTGAGTCGCTAACGGGAATCTAGAGCTTCGGCGGATCCTGGTTGTGGTCCCACTGCCAGATGGTGGCGCCATAGTCGCCGCCGATTTCAGGCAGGAGCTCCCCATGTTTGAAGTAGCGCCTGCTTCCTGCCTTTGCCGGCGTAAACCAGTATCCGCTGCGAACGCACGTGAGCCCAGCTTCGCAACTGAGGCGATGGCCTTCATCGTATTCCTGGGTAGCTGTCGTCGAATTCGGGTGCACGATCATGCGCCCTGTTGGACGGACTGCGTGCCACGTGCATTCGATGAGGGCGAACTCCTCAATATCACCGTCGGCATCCATGCTTGCTGCTTCATACGCAGGCTGCATGACTTGGACCCCTTGCCGAGCGAACGCGAGGGCGGCAGTTCCGATGCCGGTTGCAGGGACCCAAACACCTGTCCACGGCACTACATCCCCGGTTTTGCAAGTGACTGAAATGTCGGCTGCGTACTCCGGGATATGTTCGGGACGAACTGGAAAGACGGCGTCCTCGTAATACCGTGCAATCTCGCTGCCGCTGATGCCAAGGTCTTCGGGCACTTCATACCGCCAAGCTGTTGATCGATCACGGTAAGCAGGCGAGCTGAAAGCTTGGCTCATCGCCATGCCTCGCAGATAGTGATTACCGATTCGCGATGCTTCGTTCACCACAATCATGATCTGATCTTGATCCGGCTGGCTCAGCCATTCCATGTTGCTTTCGCGAAGCCCGCGGGGAATGTCTGACACGCGGCTAGCCCACGATTGCATAGGTCCGAATTCGCCGTGGATCAGGACGGCACGTGCGTTATCAAAGCTGCTGAGCAAATGCTCCATCGCACCACCCCACTGCGGTACAGGTGCGTAGTCGGCAATGAATGGATGTTGAAGCACTCGGTCTTGAAAAAGCGTGAATGCCTCATGCAGACACTCATTCGCTCGGCTCAGATAGTCCGGCGACGTAATCGTGTACCAGAGATGCGCTTCTTGACTCAGATTGCGTGCGGGCATGACGCTTAGACTTTCAAGGGGTTTGGTAGGCCAATGAGGTCGTGCTGGTCTGCAAAGTCCTTGAAGCCCCAACCGGTCTCGAAGGGACCTTCAACACGAGGATCGTTGATCTTCGTGCGGACACCTGAGGGTTGTGCTGCCCCGTCGGCTTTGCGAATGACGGTGCCTTCCACCATGTCTGGAAATTGAGCGCTCACGAAGTTGTCTGGTTGTGCGTTCCGGATCTGCTTTTTGGGATCGAAGACGATCTGAGGCAGTCCACCTTCAAGGAATCCCGCCGAGTGATCTCCTGTCGGACCAAGCCATTGCATGGAAGTTCGGCCTTCCCACACAGTGATGTCGCCGTCCCGCGCCTTGTTGTAGGTGTATTTGACAAAAGTGCCGTTCTGATTCCACTCGGGCTTTACCGCGAGTTGGCCCCGCCACATCTCCCGTGCCTTTGCTGGATCGGCATTGATCTGTTTCCACACCGATTCGGGTATCCAGCACGTGCTGAGCGAGCCGCTGGTGGGATCGAGGACCCGATACAGCGTCTCACCGTCCTTCAGCGGGCGAGCCTTTGCGCCTGCTGTGAAGCTTCTGATTGCCGTGTCATCCAATTGAGGTGCACCGGCTTTCACTCCCGTAACGTAGTCCAACTTCCTTCTGAACTTTTCTGGGTCCAACTGCTTGAATTCAGCGGGCGGTGCCGTTTTGACCCATGCCGGTCGATGTTTGGCCATCAGGCGACGAGCACCTTGTTCCGACAGGGGGGCGATCCACCCCTTGTTCAATTGCTGGGATTGAGCGACCCAATGCATTTCGTCTAAACGCTTTGCCAAGTGCAGCATCATGGCGTGAAGCGGTCCCATGAACTTGTTCACGGCGCCTTCAAAGTTCTTTTGGACGGTGACGATTCCGTCGAATACGTTCTTGATCTTCGGACCGGCAGACGCTGGCAGTAGAGGCCGCAGGTACTGAAGGATGCTCTTCAGACTCTCCGCCTTTTCATTGAAGGCGGCTTTGAGCGTCGCGGGATCGATCTTGCTCACCAGTTCCCGAATACTCTTTGCTGTCCACTTGATGACATCGGGAACCCCAGTGGTAGTCAGAAATTTCTGGACCTTGGGGTGGTTTAGATATTGAACGATGGAGGGCATCGCTGCGTCGATTGCCTCATCCATGTGTTTGACCATCTTGCTTGCATGGGTCAGGTCGTCCGCGCTCTTGAGTAATGGGCGCAGCTTGACGAACACGATCTTGACTACACCCTTGACTACCGATCCGAGTTCGGGAACGAAGCCAATCAGCGTGAGAACCAGGTTGAACCACGCCATGCCGTTCGTTGGCGCAGCGACGATCGCAATGATGTTGGCGATGAGATCACGGATGTCCATGATCGTATCGACACCCGGGATAAGACAAACAACGGTGTCAAAACCGACCTGGCCCGCCGAACGGTTGGGGTTGAAGTCGCCTTGGAGAGCCTCCCATACCCAGTTTGCCTTTTGCTTGGCATCCATCGCTGCGCTCTTTGCGCTGTGCTTCCAACGATTGATTCCTTTGACGATCTCTTCAAACGAAAAGGACATGTCTCGCTTCTCTCTAGTGAGCGTTTCAAGAGCTACGCCTATCAGGCACCAATGAAGGCCTTTATGGACTTCTCCAAGTCATTCAATGAATAGGGCGTTGGGTCTTTGCTGGTCGGTGGGTTTTCGTATTGCACGCAGTGGGTGGCGCCGCTCTTTGGTATCCCATCTAAGTGGGCAAAGCCGTTTGTGTTCAAGGTGCCGTTGCGTGAGCTGCCATCCTCGAATCGAACGACGTAGGGAACGTTTGCCAGAGGCTGCGCTTCCCAGCCTCGCAGCTCAACTTCAAGCCATCGCGGCTGCTCCCCCAAACGTGCATCGGGTAGCCCGGCAAGACTCGCGCTCCCGCTCCCTCCACCCGCCCACGCATGACTCGCCGCCTTGACCGTAAAGCTCCCCGAGGTCGCGAACTCGATGTTGGCCCCATCAAGCACGACCTTGGAGTCCCCCCCCACGATTTCGATCCGCTCCTTCGCCGTGATCGTGATCTCGTCATTGACCGAAATCACCGTGATGTCCTTGTCGGCCAACAGCTCCAGCGCATCTGTGTGCGCGCGCAGCGAGAGCTTGCCGTTGGCGGCGATCGTTTGCAGCTCGCCGTCGTGCGTGTAGAGGCTCGTGGCCTCGCCGGAGACGAGGCTGGCGGTGTGTGCAGCAGCGGCGTGGATGTCGCCTTGCGCGACGAGCGTCGTGTCCTGCCCCGAGTAGCTCGCGATGCTGGCCGGGCTGCTCGTGATGGCGGCGCTGGGGGTGTCGAACACGATGAAGGGCTTGGAGAACTGCGCCACCGGGTCGTTCGCGTCGCGGTTGGCGCCTTGGCGTTCGCTCGGGTGTTGCCCGCTCTTCTGGATGTCGATGGCCTCCAGCAGGCCTTGCAGCGCGGCCTGCTCCTGGGCGTCGTGGCTCGTGAGGGGGAGTGCACCCTGGCCCTGTGCGGCCTGGCCTAGCGCCTGCCCGAGTTGCTGTGCGCTCTTGAGTTGGGCGACAGCCTCTTGCACGTCGAGCTGTCCGCCTTGCGCGCTGCCGTAGCTCCCGGCCCGTGCGGTGGTGCTCAGCAGCAAGCCCTGGCCCGCGCGCAGGTTGGCCCAGCCGTCGGTGTGGGCGTAGAAGCCCGAGCCGAGCCAGGCGCCGCGCTGGCTGCTGCTCGGCCCCTGGCTGATGATGTGGCCGAGGCTCAGCTCGCTCCACGGTGAGCCCGAGCTGTGACTGGCCAGGCGCATGCGCAGTTGGCCGGTGGCGTCGTCGATCACCCACTGGTTGCTGCCGTCGTCGTCGAGCGTGCGGCTGTGCCAGCCCGACAGCGTGCCGGGATGGTTCGCCCCCGAGTCCACCCCGGCCGGCCAGGGCAGGGCGTCCTGGCCGTTGTGCAACTGGCCCACGATGATCGGGCGGTCGAGGTCGCCTTCGAGAAAGTCGACGAGCACTTCGGTGCCCACGCGTGGAATGAAGAGGGCGCCCCAGTTGGCTCCGGCGCTCGGCTGCGAGACGCGCACCCACTGGCTGGCCGCTGCGTCGCCTGGTGCGTGGCCGGTGTCGTCCTGGCCGGGGGTGACGGGGCCAAGCAGGCCACCTGCGAGCGGCGCGCGGCCTCGTTGCCAGGGGAACTGGACCCGCACGCGCAGATCTCGCTCGGTGGTGACGGGCTGGTCGGCATGGCCCACGACGAGTGCGGTCTGCACGCCGGGCGCCTGTGGCTTGGCCCGCGCTGCTGGCACAAGGGTCACGGCAGCAGGCGCGGCCTGGAAGTGTTGCCGGTAGCTGCCGGCGTCGAGGTCGGGGCGCTTGAGCAGTTGCGCTGCTTCGCTGCCGAGGTTGTTGGCCGCTTCGTGTTGAACCCCGAGTACAACGAACTGGCTGTCGCCGGTGTCCAGCGGGTAGCGGCTGTGCTCGGTGAGTTGGAAATTGGCGCCCGGGGTGAGGCGGCGCACGCCGCCGTCGCCGCTCAGCGTCTTGTAGGCCAGCTCGTGCCGGGCGAGAGCCAGTGCACTGCGTTGGTCGGCCAGCGGGCTGTGGGCCGCCTCGTCGTCGGACTCGAAGCGGCTGTGGCGACGCTCGCCATGGCCGTGATACTGCTCAAGTGCAGGAACGTCGCCTTGCGCCAGTGCGCTTTGTTGCTGGGCGGTCACGCCGGCCAGCTGGCGGGGATCCCACGCCCCCAGTGTCACGGCATTGGGAGCAAGCTGACGCGAGAGCGCGATGGCAGTGATGGTGTCTTCGACGAAGCCGCGCGTGCGCACGTCGGGCTTGCCGAAGCGCAAGGCGCCGAGATCGGGGCGCGCGGCATTCGGGTCGCTGATCACGAGGCAGTGCTTGGCCGTCTTGGCTTCACTGAGCGGGCGATCGTCGTCGCTGTGGTCGAGGCGCCAGTTCCAGCCCTCTTCGGCCAGCAGGCGTTGCACGAATGCGCCGTCACTCTCTCGGTACTGGGTGGTCGTGCCTCGGCGAGGCGCGGCCTCCAGGGCTTCGGGGCTCAGCTCGAGGCGGAAGTTGGCCTGCGGATACGTCCGCAAGACGGCAGTAACGATTTCATCGGCACGCTGACCGAGAAACACGCGCGTGTCGTGACGCAGCCCGAGGAAGTGGGTGAAGGCGACGAGCTGCAGCCGATAGCGAGCGAGGCCCCCATCGGCGCCAAGCTGCGCGGCTTCGGCCACGTAGCCGTGCCATGTGCGGTAGCGGCCGTCAGCGCACATCAGGCGCAGGCTCATCTGCTCGCCGATCAACGCCTTGAGCGACAGCTGGGCGCTGGTGCTCAGGCAATCGACTTCGGCGACCAGCGGGCTGAGCGTGGCATGGGGTTGGCCCAGACCGCTCACATCTTCGTGCCAGCGCGCGCGCTCGACCACGAGCGTGGCGCTCGGCAAGGCAGTCTCGATCTGCAGCAGCCGCTTCTGCTGGCCGATCGTCAGCAAGGTCATCAGGCGACTCAAGCCTTCGGACATCGCCGAAGTCAGCGCCGAGGTCATGGTGCTCGGGTTCATTCTTGTAGCTCTCCCTTTTCTGCGCGTCAGGCGTTCTATGACCTGCGCGGCATGCCAGACGTGCGTCTAGGTCTTCATGGCAGCGTGATCGTCACGTGCGCGGCTTGTGGCGCGAGCTTCACGACTTCCTGGTAGGCCGCGAGGTCACGTTCGGTGCTGCGGCCGAGCTGCCAGCGCATGGCCGTGAAAGCCAGCACGCCCAGCAGCGCGAACACCGAGCCGATCACCCACAGCGGCACTTCGTTCTTCAGCCGGTTGCGGACCTGATCGGGCGGCGCCCAATGCGGCGCAAATGCGGCACGCGAACCTTTGAGATGAGCGATCTCGTCTCCGAGCCGCGCGGTCAGGTAGTTGAGCTTCTCGCTGCCTTCGATCAGGTACTTGCCCTGGAAGCCCATCAGCAAGCACATGTGGAAGACCTCGAGGATCTGCACGCGTGAAGCACCTTCGCGCCGCAACGCTTCGAGCTTGGCGAAGAACTGCTCGCCTGCAAGTTGTTCGCCGAAGAACTGAAGCTGCAGCGGCTGGCGCTGCCAAGCGTCGCGCACCTTGAACTGAGACATCAGGATGGCCTCGTCGACCGTCGCACAAAACGCGTACTTGCACAGGTGCACGTCTTCCGCCGAGCTGCCGAGCTTGGTGGCGCCGCGCTCCAGTCCGGTGAGGAACTCCTTGATGTGCGAGCGAAAGGCATCCGCGTCGCTTGGGCCCTGTTTCGCGCGCAACAGGAAGAGCAGGTAGAACCCGTCGTACATCAAGTCCAGCAGCGTGCGGGCCTCGCGAGGCGTGCTACCACTGGTGGGGGCGAGGCCGGGCATCGTGGCCCCGCCAAATAACGACGGTGGCTGGGTAGCTTGTGCGTTCATGCGTTGATGGCGATGAGTTCGATTTTGATGTCGGCAATGCCGGCCGGAACGTAGATCGACACGGCCTGCGCTTGCATCATGCGTTCATAGAGCGCGCCGCGCGGCTCGAGTGCGAAGTAGTAGGCGCCGGGTCGCACAGGAATCGCGGCCGGCACCTGCACGGAGTGAGAGAGCGGCACGCCGGGCAGCGCAGACAGCACAAGCTTCTCGACGTCTTCCGGCGCGCCGATCTTGAAGCGCAGCGGTACCGCGTCGACCAGCTCGGCGGGCGGCATGGAGGCGCTCACGCCGAGGTAGAGGTTTGTCGCGCCGGTGATCTGCTGCGCATCGAGGCGCCCTTGGTGGAACGACGGCCGCACTTCAGACAGCGAGATGCCGAAGTAGCGCGTGGAGATCACCGTTTCGAGCAGCTCGCGAATGATGTGGTCGAGGCGGAAGAACGCCGGGCCCGGGTTTGCGTGGTCGTACGCCGGCAGATCGGCCAGGGTGAAACCTTTCGAGAAGGTCATGAGCGCACCGGCCAACTCGAGCAGACGCTGGAAGAGGCGCTCGGGGTGAAGCCCGGGGTGGCGCATCAGGTGCGCCAGCGAAGCGTAGGCACCGCTTGCGGTGTGCAGCAGCCAGAACGACGCGACGTCACCCGAACGGAATTCGATGATGTTCTTGGAGGGCTCGCGGTGAAAGCCGTACAGCGCGTCGACCTTGGCCTGCAGCACGTCGAGCAAGCGGCGCAGGTAGAGGAACACCACAGGCGAAGCTTGGATAGTGAGCGAAGGCGGCACGTAGCGCGGGTCGAGCTCGAACCCGCCGGTGGCGTTGCGCCGCACACGCAGCACCGGCATCGTCACGAGGTGACCACGCGGGTCGTGCTCGACGATCAGCTTGACCGATTTTCCCAGCAGGCTCAGTTGCGCGGCCGCTGCGTCGGTGTACTGGTCCTCCACATCCTTCTGGACCTGGTAGTAGCGCGCCGCGGTGTCGGCTTCGTCACGCGTGGAGGCGAAGTTGCTGCCGTTGGTGCGCAGCGGCGCCACGGCCGCGTGCAGCACGACCTCGTTGCCCTGCGCGATGGCGGTGTCGAGCGCGAGCGGCTCCGGCAGTTCGTCTTCGGCCGGCGCGTTGTAGAACTCGCCGTCGGGCAGGACCATCTGCAACTCGGTGAGGCGCAACCGCCCGGCCTGCAATGCATCGGTGTCGACCTTGATGCTGCGCACACCCCAGGCGTAAGGATGAAGGCCGCGCACGGCTTGTGCGAGGCGCCACTCGTGATAGGCGTCCTGCTGCTGGAAGTGCTGGGGCCGCAGGAAGAGGCCTTCGCCCCACAGGACTTTGGGAGTCGGAATCAAGTTCTACCTTCCGGGCGTGTCGTTCAGTTGAGGGCGCACATCGATGTGCTGAGTTTCAGGGCGCTGGTGGGCACTCCGATGGGTTGGCCGTTGGCCACGCTCAGTGCGCATGCGTGGGCGCCCAGCACGAGGCCGTCACCCAACTGCACGTTTTCGAGTTCGAAGGCGTAGCGCCAGCGTTGGGCTGCCGGCGCGCGGAAGAGTGCGACCACGCCCACGTGCGTGGCTTCGCGCGCCCAGCGTTCGCTGATGCGTTGCTGCTGGCCTGGCAGGAGCACAAGTTCACGGCTCTCGATCAGCTCATCGCCGAGTGTGTCTTTTTCCAGCTTGTTGTTACCGAAGGTTTCTTGCGGTGCGTTGAGGAATGCGGTGGGTCCGCGCAGCTTGTAGACACGCACCACCAGTGAAAGCGAGCGGCCTGCGGTGTCGACGTTGAGCGAGTCGCTCGCAGCGAGCTTGAGCGTCATCGGCCGAGCAGGCTTCGCGGCCTCAGGCAGCTCGGGGGCTTTGGGCACTTCCGGCTTCTTGAAGCCGATCGTCTCGAGCGCCTTGTCTCCCATGTTGCCAAGCCCTTCGCCGAGCTTCTGTGCGCCACCTTGAACGGTCTCGCAACCTGACAGCGCTATCGCTGCGAAGAGCAACATCACATGCGTGAGATGTCGATGCTGTGATGGGTCTCGCGTGCTCATGTGTGTTCATCGCAATGCTGCGAGCGCCGCAGTTTAAGGGCGCGTACATGCAGTTGCGCGTGCCGCCCCTCAAGAGAGGGATGGCCCGTCAACATCGATCGGGTAACACTGCGTAAGCCTTGCGGACATTGCGAATTTTTGCGATTTAATTCGCGCCAGCAGACGCTGGGCACACACCACCAAACGCCAAGCACGCTCGCACTGCGAGCGATCAAGGGAGTAGTTTTCCAAATGTTTTCTGACAGTCGCCTTCAGCGGCCGTTGATGGCCTGTGCCTTCGCAGGCAGCCTCATGTTTCTCGGTGCCTGCGGCAGCACACCGGCTCCTGTGAAGGCGGTGCTCCCGCCTGGCTATGCAGATCTGATGGCCTCTGCTGAAGAGGCGCACCGCAAGGGTGGTGTGGTGGAGGCGATGGGCTTCTACGAAAAGGCTGCCAAGGCCGACCCCTCCAAGAAGCAGCCGTGGGTGCGCATTGCGCAGGCGCAGTTCGATGCTCGCAACTACGGTTCTGCCATCACTGCTTCGCAAGAAGTGCTTCTGCGCGACACCAGCGACGTGACGGCCAAGAGCATCATGGCGGTGAGCGGTCTGCGCGTGTCGGCGTATGCACTCGATCAGTTGCGCATGGCCAATGCGGTGGGCGGCAATACACGCGAAGAAGCCCAAGCGCTTGCACGCATCATGCGTGACTCGTTGGGCGAATCGATTCTTCCGCCCGCTGCGCCGGTGGCAGCCGCCGCGGCCGAAAAGCCCGCGGCTGCTCGCCCAGCCCCTGCGGCCACGCCGCCTGCGCGGCGCCCGCCTGCTGCCGCGCCTATGCCTGCAGCTGCACCCGAACCCAAACGCAACCCGTTCGACGCCCTCAAGGGCTGACAACTCCGCGACCCCTTCGAGAGGACAACATGGCCAAGAAAGACAGTGTTCAAAAGCGTCTCGAGCGCATCCGCCCCCCGCGGGTCCAGCTTTCCTATGACGTCGAGATCGGCGACGCAATCGAAAGCAAGGAGCTGCCCTTCGTGATGGGCGTGCTTGGCGACTTCACCGGCCAGCAAGACCCCGACAAGCCGCTGCCCAAGCTGCGCGATCGCAAGTTCGTCAATGTCGACCTCGACAACTTCGACGAAGTGATGGAAGGCATGGCGCCCAAGGCCAGCTACCGCGTGAAGAACCGCTTGAGCCCCGAAGGTGGCGAGTTCGCCGTCAACCTCGACTTCAAGGCGCTCGACGATTTCTCGCCCGAAGCCGTGGTGCAGCAAGTGGAGCCGCTGCGCAAGCTGCTCGAAGCGCGCACCAAGCTCTCGGACCTGCGCAACAAGCTCGCAGGCAACGACAAGCTTGAAGACGTGCTGAGCGATGTGCTCAGCAACACCGAGAAGCTCAAGCAGCTCGGTCAGGAAGCCGGTAAGGATCAGGAGTAAGCCATGAGCGCAGCAGCACAACAAGCCCAGGCGCAGGCCGCGGTCGCGGATGCACCCGGGCTGCTCGACGAAATCGTCTCGCAGAGCAAGGTTGCCAAGACGAGCACCGAGCACACCCGCGCGAAGGACATCATCGGCGAGCTGGTGAAGGAAGTGCTGCAAGGCACGGTGGTGGTCTCTGACAACCTTTCTGCCACGCTCGATGCCCGAGTGGCCGAGCTTGACCAGCTGATCTCGGCCCAGCTCAGTGAGGTGATGCACGCCGCCGAGTTCCAGAAGCTTGAGTCCTCGTGGCGCGGCCTGCACTACATGTGCAAGCACACCAGCACCGGCGAGCAGATCAAGATCAAGGTGCTGAACGCCACCAAGAAAGAACTGGTGCGTGACTTCAAGACCGCGATCGACTTCGACCAGAGCGCGCTCTTCAAGAAGGTCTACGAAGAGGAATTCGGCACCTTCGGTGGCTCACCGTTCGGCGCACTGATCGGTGACTTCGACATCGGCCGCCAGGCCGAAGACATGTACTTCGCCGAGCAGATGGCCCACGTGGCTGCGGCTGCCCACGCGCCGTTCATCTCGGCCGCCTCGCCTGAGCTCTTCGGCCTCGAAACCTATACCGACCTCGGCAAGCCGCGCGACCTCGCGAAGGTGTTCGACACCGTCGAGTACGCCAAATGGAAGTCCTTCCGCGAGTCCGAAGACTCCCGCTACGTGGCACTGACGCTGCCGCGCTTCCTCGGCCGCCTGCCGTTCAACCCGAAGGATGGCCTCGCGACCGAAGGCTTCAACTTCGTGGAAGACGTGACCGGCGCCGATCACAGCCGCTACCTGTGGATCAACACCGCCTACGCCTTCGGTGCGCGCCTCACGGCAGCATTCGAGACCTATGGCTGGTGCGCGGCGATCCGTGGTGTCGAAGGTGGTGGCCTGGTGGAAGACCTGCCCACCCACACCTTCAAGACCGACGAGGGCGAAGTGGCCCTCAAGTGCCCCACCGAGATCTCGATCACCGACCGCCGCGAGAAGGAACTGAGCGATCTCGGCTTCATCCCGCTCGTGCACTGCAAGAACACCGACTACGCCGCGTTCTTCGGTGCACAGTCGGCTCAGAAGCCGAAGAAGTACGACAGCCCCGCCGCCAACGCGAACTCGGTGCTGTCAGCCCAACTGCAATACATGTTCTCGGTGTGCCGCATCGCGCACTACCTGAAGGCCATGATGCGCGACAAGATCGGCAGCTTCGCCTCTGCTGACAACGTCGAGATCTTCCTGAACAAGTGGATCCAGCAATACATCACGACGGACGACATGGCAACGCCGGACGTGAAAGCCCAATTTCCGCTGCGCGAAGCGCGTGTGGAGGTGTCGGAGGTTCCTGGCAAGCCCGGTACCTATCGCGCCGTGTCGTTCATTCGTCCGCACTTCCAGTTGGACGAATTGACAGTGTCCCTGCGTTTGGTTGCGGAGCTTCCGCAATCGGCGAAGGGTTGATCATCTAAAAGGAGCGGATAAGAAATGAAAGACATTTACGTTGACTTCAAGGCGGGCGGCATCAAGGGCGACAGCAAGGACAGCACCCATGCTGGCACGGTGGAAGTCACTTCGTTCAGCCACGAGATTCGTCAACCGAAATCGGCAACCTCGTCGACCGCCGGTGGCCACACCTCGGAGCGTGTCGAGCACGGTGAAATGATCTTCACCAAGGACATCGACTTCGCATCGCCGGCGCTGCTCGTGGCGTGCTCTTCGGGCACCGTGATCAAGGACGTGGAGATCCACTTCTACCGCGCCTTCGGCTCCAACACCGCTGGTGGCACCCAGAGCCGCAAGAAGTACTGGGCGATCAAGCTCAAGAACGTGATCGTGGCTTCGGTTGCGAACGTCATCAGCGGCGAAGGCCTGCCTGGCGAGACCTTCAGCCTGAAGTACTCGGCCATCGAGTGGAGCTACGACGAAATCAAGGTCGACGGCAGCCAAGGCAACAAGATGACCAAGCAGTGGAACCTGCAAAACAACACCCCGACCTTCGCCTAAAGCGAATCGCCGTGTGAAGAGGGCGAGCAGTGCTCGCCCTTTTTTGCGCCCGATTTGCGTGTGACGCCCATGCAGCGCTTTACTCCGTCACTGTTCGAGCGGCTGTTCGACGACCATTCGTCGTCTGGCGCCGATCACCTGCTGCGTGGCCTCACCATCGAGCAGATGAAGGCTAGCGTGGCGCGTGATCTGGAAGCGCTGCTCAACAGCCGCCTCGGGGTGCAGTCCGACATGACCGCCGGCTTTCCGCATGCCCGATCGTCCATCCTGACCTTCGGCCTGCGCGATTTCGCGGGCATGAGCTTCGAGAGTCATCTCGATCAGCAAACGATCTGCGAAGCGATCAGCCAGACCATCGAGCGGCACGAGCCACGCCTTCGCAACGTGTCGGTCGAACTCAACAACCCCGACAAGCACCTGCAACTGCTCAACTTCGCGGTGAAAGCCATGCTGGTGCTCGACCCGGCTTATGAGCCGGTGAGCTTCGACGCCTTCCTGCAGCCGATGACGCAGAAGTACGACGTGGCCCTCTCCGGGCGCTGACATCCAGTCATCAGATCGACATCGGCATGGACGAACTCCTCCCCCATTACGAGCGCGAACTCGCCTTCCTTCGTGAAGACGTGAAGGGCTTTGCCGCGCGATACCCTAAGGTGGCTGGGCGCCTGCAACTTGCGAGCGGCATCGCGGAGGACCCGCACGTCGAGCGATTGATCCAGTCGTTTGCCTTGCTGGCGGCACGCGTCCACAAACGATTGGATGACGACTTCCCGCTCGTCACCGAGTCGCTGCTCGACGTTCTTTACCCGCACTATCTGCGTCCCTTTCCCTCGTGCTCGATCGCCCAGTTCGATCTCGGCTCTGCGGCCGGGCAGATGAGCGCTGCGGGTGTCGTGCCGCGTGGCACCTTGTTGAGCACCCGCGCCGTGCGGGGTGTCGCCTGCAAATTCCGCACGGCTTACCCCTTGTCGCTGGCGCCGGTGCGTGTGGCCTCGGCGAGCTATCGCAACACGATTGCTGCCCCGGAGGGCACGCGAGTTCCTTCGTCAGCGACGTCGGTGATCTCGATCCAGCTCGAACTCACGTCGCCACGCGCCAGCTGGGCCGTGGTGGGCGAGCGCCTGCGCGTCTACCTCGACGGCGAGCCGTCGCAGGTCAGCGCCTTGCGCGAGGCCCTGTGCGAAAAGGTGGTGGCGGTGATGCTGCAGGCCACGCCGCACGGCCCGTGGACTGCCGGCCCGCGGTCCGAGCGGCCGAGCCTTGTGGGTTTCGGTGACGACGAGGCGCTGATTGACTACGACGAACGCTCCCATCCGGCCTATCGCCTGCTGACCGAATACTTCGCGTTCCCCGACAAGTTCAACTTCGTCGACTTGCCCGTCCCCTTGGCTTCTGTGCCCGGCTTGCTGCCCATCGGCGACGAAGTCGCTGCGCGTCCAAGTCGCATCACCCTGCACCTCGTGCTCTCGGGCATGCGCAGCGACTCCGACCAGGCCCGGCTGCTCGAATCGATCTCGGCCGACAGTTTTGCGCTCGGTTGCACGCCAGTCGTCAACCTCTTCAAGCAGAACGCCGATCCCATTCGCGTGACCCACACCGCCGCGCGCTACCCGGTGGTGGTCGACGCGCGCAAGGCCTTCGCCTACGAGGTCTACTCGGTCGACCGTGTGTTCCGCGTCAAGCAGACGCCGCACGGCGAATCGGTCGACGAGTTCCGTCCCTTCTTCTCGCTCTATCACGATGACCTGCTGGGCGAGGGCGACGAGCTCGGCGAGCGCCCGCCAGGCCGCTACTGGCACGTGCAGCGCGACGAGATGCTGGCCGACGCCAGCCCGGGCTACGAAGTCGAGATGTCGATCGTCGACGTGGACTTCGAACCCACTGCGCCGCAGGTCGACACCTTGTCGCTGCAGGTCACCTCGACCAATCGTGACCTGCCGAGCCAACTCAGCTTCGGCACGCCGGGCGGCGACCTCTTCATCGAAGGGGGCAGTGTGGCGCGAGAGATTCGCATGTTGCGCAAGCCCACGCCGACCTACCGCATCGAGCGTGGCCGCGGCAGCTTGTGGCGGCTGGTGTCGCACCTCTCGCTCAACCACCTGTCGCTCAGCGGGCGCGGCGTCGAAGCCTTGAAGGAGATGCTGCGCCTGTACGACCTGCCGCAAGACGCGGCGAACCGACGGCAGGTCGACGGAGTCACCTCGATCGAGTTCGTGCCGGCGACCGCCTGGCTCTCGGGCGAACCCTTCGCGACCTTCGTGCGTGGCACCGAGGTGCGGCTCACCATCGATGAAGAGAGCTACGTGGGCACGGGCCTGCACCTCTTTGCCAGCATGCTCGACCGCTTCTTCGGGCTGTATGTGCACATCAACAGTTTCACCAAGCTGACCCTGATCTCGGCGCGCACCCGGCAGCCGCTCATCACATGCCCACCCCGCAACGGCGCGACGGCCCTGGTCTGATCGACCAACTCTTCGAGGACCCGCACCGCTTCGAGTTCTTCCAGGCGGTGCGGCTGCTCGAGCGCACGCTGAATTCGCGACACGGCGCGGGTGCCGATCTACTGCCGACCCAACTGCGCTTTCGCAACTCGTCGTCGCTGTCGTTCCCTGCCAGCGAGATCGAGTCTCTGAAAGTTCGCTGGAAGCAGTCGGAAGACGCGGTGGCCGGCGCAGCGCCCGAGATCGACGGCATCGACATCACGCCCGCTTTCATGGGCCTGCTCGGCGTGGCCGGTGCACTGCCGTATGTCTACACCGAGCAGATTGCCCAGCGCGAGCTTTACCAGAAGGACTTCGCCGCGCGAAGCTTCCTCGACCTCTTCAGCAACCGCGTTCTCGCGCTCTTCTACCAGGCCTGGAAGAAAAGCCGCCTGCAACTCCAGTACGAAACCGACCGCCGCAACCGTTTTGCACCGATGGTGCTGGCGCTCGCCGGCCTGGGCCAGACACCGCTCCACGACCGGCTGAAGCCGGAGGCCGGTGGCGTCAACGACGAAGGGCTGGCGTTCTTCGCAGGTGCCTTGCAGCAGCGCACCTTGTCGGCGCAGCAACTGCAGCAACTGCTGTCGCGCTACCTCAAGGTGGCGGTCCGCATCGAGCAGTTCTGCGGCCGCTGGTACACGCTGCCGCCCGAGGCACGCACCGTGCTCGGCCTGAGCGGCGGGCAGCTGGGGCGCAACGCGTTGTCGGGCGAGCGTGTGTGGCAACGCGACCTGCGTGTGCGGGTGGTGCTGGGGCCGCTCGACCACCGCCTGTTTCAGCGCTTCCTGCCCGGCGCTCCCGGCGCGACCGCCTTGCGCGAGCTGCTCACGCTGCTGAGCGGCGTGAGCCTCGAGTACGAGATCAAGATCGTGCTGCGTGCCGATGCCGTGCACAGCAGCTCGCTCGGTTCGGGCCGGTCGCCTTTCGCCGGCCGCCTGGGCTGGGATACCTACCTGCAGACACGCCCGTCCACCACCGATCGGTCAGACGTGCGCTACGACATCCACGCGGCTGCCGCCTGAGCGGCCACGGCCACAACCATCACGAACATCGCTGTCATCCCTGCCCATGTCCACCAACCTCAAGACCCTCATCTCCAAGCTGAACGACACGACGCGCCGCGCCGCCGAGCGGGCCGCCAGCCTGTGCATGGCCCGCGGCAACTACGAGGTCGACATCGAGCACCTGTTCCTCGCGTTGCTGGAGAGCCCGCAAGGCGACTTGGCGCTGCTGTGCAAGCGCTTCGGCATCTCGTCCACCGAGCTGCAGCGCGACCTGGAAAACGAGATCTCGCGCTTCAAGACCGGCAATGGGCGCACGCCGGTGTTCTCGCAGCACCTGCCCGTGCTGTTGGAGCATGCGTGGCTGATCGCATCGCTCGAATCGCACACCAGCCGCATCCGCGGCGCACACCTGCTGCTCGCACTGCTGACCGAGCCGAGCCTCAGCCAGCTGGCGTTCCGTGGCTCCAAGCTTTTTGTGAAGTTCAAGCTCGACGAGCTCAAGCACAAGCTCGCCGAGCTGACCCAGGGCTCGCAGGAAGCGGCCGAGTCGGTGCGTGCGGCCGATGCGCCGGCTGCCGACAGCGAAGCCGATGCCGCCGAGCAGGCGGCCGCGCCCGGTGGCAAGACACCGGCACTCGACCAGTTCACCACCAACCTGACCCAGCGCGCGCGCGACGGCAAGGTCGACCCGGTGATTGGCCGCGACCCCGAAATCCGCCAGTGCATCGACATCCTGATGCGCCGCCGCCAGAACAACCCCATCCTCACCGGCGAAGCCGGCGTGGGCAAGACCGCAGTGGTCGAAGGGCTGGCGCTGCGCATCGCGCAAGGTGACGTCCCGCCTCCGCTGCAGGTTGTGGAACTGCACACCCTCGACATGGGCCTGCTGCAGGCCGGCGCTTCGGTGAAGGGCGAGTTCGAGAACCGCCTGAAGAACGTGATCGACGAGGTGAAGAAGAGCCCGCACCCCATCATCCTCTTCATCGACGAGGCCCACACCATGATCGGCGCGGGTGGGCAGGCGGGGCAGAACGACGCGGCCAACCTCTTGAAGCCGGCGCTCGCGCGTGGCGAGTTGCGCACGGTCGCGGCCACCACCTGGAGCGAGTACAAGAAGTACTTCGAGAAAGACGCGGCGCTGGCTCGCCGCTTCCAAGTGGTGAAGGTCGAGGAGCCCAGCGAGCCGCTCGCCGCGGCCATGCTGCGCGGCATGGCGCCGCTCATGGAGAAGCACTTCAACGTGCGCCTCTTCGATGAAGCCATCACCGAAGCCGTGCGCCTTTCGGCGCGCTACATCAGCGGCCGGCAGCTGCCCGACAAGGCGATCAGCGTGCTCGACACCGCCTGTGCCAAGGTGGCACTCGGCCAGAACGCCACGCCGTCGATCATCGAAGACACGCAACGCCAGCTTGAACGCCTGGGGGCCGAACGTGAAGCGCTGCTGCGTGAGCAGGCAGCCGGCGCCGACCATGCCACACGCCTGGGCGAATTGAACGACCTGCGTCAGCAGCTCACCGACCAGGCCGGCGCGCTCAAGTCGCGCTGGGAGCGCGAGAAGGCGCTCGTCGCCGAAATCCGCGAGATGCGCAGCCAGCTCGAAGCGGCGCCCGCCCCGTCGCCGACCGACGCTGCGGCTGCCGAGCTCAAGCCCAAAGCGAAGTCGGCCAAGTCGGCGAAGGCGTCGACACCCGAGCAGGCCGCCCTGCAGGCGAAGCTCGCCGAGCTGGAGCAACTGCAAGGCGAGAGCCCGATGGTGCCGATGCAAGTCGATGGCACCGTGGTCGCCGAGATCGTCGCGGCATGGACGGGTATTCCGCTCGGCAAGATGGTCAAGGACGAGATCAAGACCGTGCTCGGCCTCCTGCCCACGCTCAAGGAACGCATCATCGGCCAGGACCACGCGCTCGAAGCAGTGGCGCAGCGAGTGCGCACCGCACGCGCCAACCTCGAAGACCCGAACAAGCCCAAGGGCGTGTTCATGTTCGTCGGCCCCTCCGGTGTGGGCAAGACCGAGACCGCATTGGCGCTGGCCGACGTGCTCTACGGCGGCGAACGCAACATGATCACCATCAACATGAGCGAGTACCAGGAGTCGCACACCGTGAGCGGCCTCAAGGGCTCGCCCCCGGGCTACGTGGGCTATGGCGAAGGCGGCGTGCTGACCGAAGCCGTGCGCCGCCGCCCCTATAGCGTGGTGCTGCTCGACGAAGTGGAGAAGGCCCACCCTGACGTGCTGGAGATGTTCTTCCAGGTTTTCGACAAGGGCGTGATGGACGACGCCGAAGGCCGCGAGATCGACTTCCGCAACGCGGTGATCATTCTCACCAGCAACGTCGGCTCGCAGACCGTGATGCAGGCCTGCCTGAACAAGCCTGCCGAAGAGCTGCCCGACGCCGATACCCTTGCCGAGCACCTGCGCCCGCAGCTCTACAAGGCCTTCAAGCCGGCCTTCCTCGGCCGCATGAAGGTGGTGCCGTACTACCCGATCTCCGACGACGTGCTGGAGCAGATCATTCGCCTCAAGCTAGATCGCATCGCCACCCGCGTGGCGACCAACCACAAGGCCCAGTTCGACTACGACGACGGCCTGGTCGAGGCGGTGCTCGCGCGTTGCACCGAGGTCGACACCGGCGCCCGCGCGGTCGACCACATCCTCAACGGCACTCTGCTGCCCGAGATCGCCGAGAGCGTGCTGGCCCGCATGGCGGAAGGCCAGTCCATCAGCCGCATCAAGGTCAGTGCCGGCAAGGACGGGAAGTTCAAGTACAGCGTCAAGTGAGGTCAGGGTGGTTACCAATGTTTACCTCCCGGTGTGTTGCTTCGTCCCTCTGAGGGATTGCCTGTACGAGTGGCGCGCAGGGATGATTCACCCCCGGCGATAAGTGCCCGAGAGTCCGTAGCGCAACTCCCCTCATGTCCGCCTTGTCCGCCTTGTCTGCCGTTCAATCCGTGGTGCAAGCCGTGCTGGCGGCCCTGGGGCCCAACCAGAACCAGCGCCTGCTGAGGCTTCACACGCCGCTCGGCTCCAACGTGCTCCTCGCCGAGCGCCTGCTCGGCACTGAAACCATCGGCCCGCGTGCGCCCGGCGTTGCGCCGTCTGCGGGCTTCAAGTTCGAAGTGCTCGCGCTGAGCACCAACGCTCACCTGCGCCTCAAAGACCTCATCGGCCAGCCGGTGCGCGTCGACTTGCTCACCGGCCAGAGCCTCAAGGCACTGCGCCCGTTCCACGGCCACGTGACCGCCTTTGCGCTGCTCGGCAGCGATGGTGGCCTGGCGCGCTACAAGCTCACCGTCGAGCCCTGGCTGAGTGTGCTGGCCCATCGGCAGGACGCGTGGGTCTTCCAGGACAAGACGGTCATGGAGATCCTCGACGAGGTCTTCGCCGACTACCAGGCCCAAGGCAAGCTCGCGCCCGCATGGCGCTGGGAGCTTGCCGACGCCAGCGTCTACGCACGCCGCAGCCTGTGCGTCCAGTACCACGAAAGCGACCTCGCGTTCGTGCAGCGCCTGATGGCCGAGGAAGGGCTCTTCTCCTGGTTCGAGCACGAGGCGTCGGAAGGCGACACGCTCGGCCAGCACACCCTGGTGATCGCCGACCACAACGGCTGCTTCAAGCCCAACGTGCAATCGCGGGTGCGCTACACCCAGAGCGCCTCGGCCAGCTTCAAGGAAGACAGCATCACCCGGTTCGACGAAGCACGGCGCGTGGCGCCCACGGTGCTGTCGGCCGCGAGCTGGGACCACCGCTCAGTGTCTCAGCCCGCCGCTGAAGCGACCGGCGACGAACGCATCTCAGCCAATTCTCTGGCCCTGGCACTGCGCGACCAGCCAGGCACCTACGCCTACGAGACGGCCTCGCAGGCCGAGCGCCTCGTGCGCCGGCACCTCGAAGCTGTGCAGGCCCCGGGCTTTCGCTACCAGGGCGAAGGCGCGCTGCGCCACGCGGCTTGCGGCACCACTTTCTCGCTCGCTGAACACCCGAGCGTCTCGGCCGCCGATCAATGGGTCACGCTGACCGTGCAGCACCGTGCACGCAACAACATCACTGCTGATCTGTCGACGAGCCTGCAATCGCTGCTCGGCAAGATTCCGCAGGCGTTCGGCGAAACGCAGGGCGAGCAGGAGCCGAGGCGCTCCGAGCGGCCGAGCCTCTTCAAAGGCCCGGCCAATGCGACCACCGAGCCCTTGTACCTCGCACGCTTCCTGGCCCAAGACGCCAGCCTGCCGGTGCGCGGCATGCCGTGCCTCAACGAGCAGGGCGATCTCACGTTCGCGCGGCCCAAGGTCGTCGGGACGCAAACCGCCATCGTGGTGGGCCTGAGCGAGCCAGTGCACACCGATCGCGACGGCCGCATCAAGATCCAGTTCCACTGGCAGCGTGGCGCCCAGAGCGCGCTGCGCCTGGACCACCCGGCCGGCAGCAACGCGCCGGGTGACGACAGCTCTGGCACCTGGGTGCGTGTTGCGCAGCCCTGGGCCGGCGCCAACTGGGGCGGGCACTTCACGCCGCGACTGGGGCAAGAGGTGCTGGTCAGTTTCGTCGAAGACGACATCGATCGCCCTGTGGTGATCGGCAGCGCCTACAACGGAGTGGGCAGCGCCGATGCGCAGGGCAATCAGGTGGGCGCCGGGTCTGGCACGGCAACAGGCAATGCGGCAGCCTGGTTTCCCGGTGCCCAGAAGGTCGGCGAGCTGGAAGGGCACCAGCACCCTCACGTGCTGGCCGGTTTCAAGAGCCAGAGCCTGGAGTCGAGTGCGAGCGGCACCGGCGGCCACAACCAGCTGGTGTTCGATGACAGCCCGGCGCAGGCGCGAGCGCAGCTGTCGAGCACCACCGCCTCGAGCTGGCTGCAGATCGGGCACCTGCTGCAGCAGAACGACAACCAGCGGCTCGCCAAGCGCGGCCATGGTCTCGATCTCAGCACCACGGCCTATGGGGCGGTGAGAGCAGCGGCGGGCCTCTACCTGAGCGCCGACGCGCGAACCCAGGGGAGCCAAGCCAGCGCTCAGCCGGTTGATGCGCGTACTGTCGTGGCGCAGCTGGAGTCCGCCGCAGAGCTGACGCAGGCCCTCAATGAGACGGCCCAGAAGCACAACGCCAAGCTGAGCGGCGAGCTAGAACCGAAGGATCTGCCGGTCCGCAAGGGCCAGCAGTCGGCCATCGAGAGCCTGGAGGCCGATGACAGCCGAGGCGATGCTGTACCCAGCGGCTCAGAGATTGTCGCCATCCAAGGAGGAGCGGGCCGCGTGAGCGCCTGGTCCCGCCCCGAGTTGCTTATCAGCGCGCCGGGCGGTGTTGGTGCGGCGACGCCTGCGCAGGCCGTGCTGAGCGCAGGCACCAATGCCAGCCTGAGCGCCGGTCAGGACCTCAACTTCGAAAGCCAGCGCAACACCGCCTTGGCCGTGAAGAGCGGCCTCACGCTCTTCACCTATGGCAAGGCGCAGAACAAGGACAAACCCAACGCCGAGACCGGCATGCAACTGCATGCGGCGAGCGGCAGCGTGAGCGTTCAGGCGCAGGGCAACACCTTGCACCTTACCGCTGACAAGGCGGTGAACGTGTCAAGCGTGACGAATGCGATCACGATGGGCTCGCCGAAGCATGTGCTGCTGACGGCGGGTGGGGCGTCGCTACGCGTCACCAATGGAAGCATCACGTTGACCACGTCGGGGGCGGCGCAGTTCAAGGCGGCGATGAAGGAGTTGACGGGGGCAAGTGGTGCGAGTTCGAGTCTGATTGGTCCCAAGCCGACGGATATCAAGGGCTGTGCCCAGCAATCGGCGCAGGCTGCCGGTTCGGGCGGAGTGTTCGTCGGCTGACGTTGTGGCCGCTGCAATGATTCATGTTGCCGAACTCACCGCCGACGCGTTGGAACTCGGACATGCTGCGCTCAACGCGCTCGTGCCGCTTGTTGGTGAAGGTCAGTGCATTGCCTTGCTGATCGACCCGATGCTCCGAGATCCCGGAGTGGAAGATTGGGCGGTCGGCCTGGGGCGTCGTCGCCTGCGGGTGGCCAATGCGGCTGCCGAACAATCGCCCTATGTTGTGTGGGTGGACATTGACACTCATGAGGGTGAGCGCGCGTTGCAGGCCTCACTGATGGCAGGCGCTGCCGAGAGTCTTGGGCTTATGGACACGGACGAGCATCAGGTCCGTAGTTTGGCTGCCTGGCTGGTGCCATCAACTCGGCTCGATGTGGGCCAGCGTCGCCAACTGGTGTCCATGCTTTCTGAGTTGTCCATCTGGCCAAATCAGAGAGATATCACTTTTCGGTTCTGGGACCCTCGAGTGGCGTCGGTACTTGGGGACGCGCTGGGCGGGAACGCCTGGCGTGACGTCCTGGCTGGTCTAAGCTTGTCCCAATGGTGTTGCTTTGGATCTTCGAAGGTATTCACCTGCACGGAGCGCTCTTTTGCTAGCTCGAGCGAGCCACGATGGGCTGTGACGCCAGACATCAGTCGGCGCTTGCAGGCGTTGAGTTGGCGCAACCGTGTGTGGCACCTCGCCCGGGCGTGGGCGACGCTTGATGAGCTTGAGTTGTCAGGGGTGAGCCGGCTTGTGGAGCGCGCAATGCGATATGGGCTATCGCATGAAGATGACGTCATTCGCTACGCACACTGCGCCTTGACCATCCATCCAGAGTTTGACAGGCATCCGGTAGTGGCCGAGTTCATCCGAAGCCTGATCGCCGAACCCCTGGATGGCTCATTTGACAAGTTTGTCAGGCGTTGGGATGAAGCCCTTGCCGAAGAGTTGAGAGCAGGCCGTTGGATGACAAACAACGGCTAACTCATTCGTCACAGAAGAAGACACCATGAACACCTCTTCCTGCAAACGCTGCGTTCGCGAAGGCTTGGCCATCCTGCCCGTGCTCTACGCTGTCGCGCCAAAGGCGTTGTCCGGTGTTGTTCCATCGGTGGGGGGGAACTTCGGCGTTGGCGTCACCGACAAGGCGTTGGTCGATCACATCTATACGCTGCGAGCACCTGATCCTGGATACATCTATGTGCTGTACCAAGGCAAAGGGTGGCAAGGTTATTTGGTCGATGCGTCGGGCTACCTGCGTTACTACCCCGATCTTTCGATCGAAGACATGCCGGCGACGATTCCCGATAAGTCCGAAGTGTTGAACTGCAAGCGCGCAGGATTCAACCACTTGGGGGTCGAAGCGATGTGCATCGATCTGCAGATGGCCACCGGCGCGGTCTACGTCGCATACAGCCGAGTGCGCTGGACGCGCGCAGTGCGTGATGTCCATAAGCGCAACCCAGGCGCTCGCATGCAGCAGGTATTGGGCTTGAGTGGTAGCCCGTTCCCACATGCCGAGGTGTTGACCGCAGCCAACCTGCAGAACCGTGTCGTCAACTACAAGCCGGGGGCCACAGGCTGGTTCAACCTTGCGACGGTGACATATGGAAGCGGTCCGGATCGCAGTGGCTCGGCGGCGACCTTGCCAGCGCGCACTTTGGAAATGAGTGGCCAGCTGAAGAAGCCGGGGCTCATCATGGCTTTGTGGGACCCTGTAGGTATCACTGCTGAGTTGAACGAGCAGCGCAACATCCAGGTGGCCAAGCTGGCGCAAGTGGCCGGAATCGGTACCGACGATGCTGCCAACGTCGAGCGGGCACGCAAGCGCCTTGTTGCGGAAGTCATAGATGGGTTGCTCAAGAACGCCGAGGCTAACCCTGGACCCTTTTACGATCGCAACTATGGCCCGGAACGCTACACGAAGCACATCAACCAGGCGGAGTGGGCCAAAGCGAGGCGTGATTCCACAGCTTTCGAAATAGCGAAGCAGCGGGCAGAACGCGCCAGCAAGGACTATGTGACATGGTTCGCCAGCGTGGACACCGTTTGCCGCGCGAACGTCCTGCAGAACGACTATGACGTTTGCGATGCTGCCTCCAGTTTTGCGTACGAGCGCGCTGTGGCGGCAACCACACGAGGATCTGGTACGACGGTGATCGAACAGGAAAGGGTCTGGTGGCCAGCGTTGGTGAAGCAGGCAACGGACCATGACAGCTGGTTCTATCGAGCCATCTGTGGTTCGCATCGCGACGCTATGGATTTCATCAACCAGGAAAAGAAGTGGGACAAGGCGTTCGATGGCCCCAAGCTGGCCGAAGCCGTCGTCAAGGAGCTATACGAAAGCTCCGTGCCGGCGTTGGTAAGCCTGCACGGCACCCTCCGGTATCTGCGGCCGGCTAATGAACACACCAAGGAACTGGTGGATTCGGTGGCGACCATGCTTCTCAAGATGCAGGCCGACCCCAAGATGCGTCAGCACTTCGGCAAGCTCGTCGGACGCGTGAGCACGGCGTTGATGGTTCGCGCCGACGTGCTGCCTCGAGGTTTCAAGGTCAGCGGTTTCAAGCAGAGCATCGCTCTGTACATCCAGAAGGCCATCAGCGGCGACACACGCGCAACACTCTCTGGCCTTGCCAATGCACAACGCGTGACGGGGAGTGTCTCAGTGTCGAACGGCGCAACCGGAGCCGTTCCGGTGGACGCCCCGGCACTCAATCGGCAGGAGGCCGAGCAAACGGCAGCCTTCATGGTCATGCGCCTGAAGAGCCGCAAGCTCACTGCTGCCGACCTTCGGGCGCTCGGCCTGGACAAGCTGGCGGACATGGACTTGCGTACGCGCCGAGCGCGTGGTGCTGCGACGGCGAACATTGCCATGGAGAGGATGGCGAATCCTTACGCAGAGAACTACGCGGCACGTACCGTTGCGAAGGTCGACGCAGGTTTCTCTGCTGGAGCGTTGTTCTTCCAGATGGTGTCTTTTGCGATTGCACTGAAAGATTTGACCGACCCAAAAAGTGATGCGCAGAGGCGAGCTGATGGTGTGGTGGGCTTGACCACTGCTGTGCTCTCTGGCGCTGCCGCCATTCTAGAAATAAGAGCTGCCGCGCAACTGATGCGGGGGGCTACCAAAGAGTCCATCAAAGCAATTGCTCGGGCCGGCGCGCTCTTGGGTGGTTTGGCGAATGTCGTTGAGGGCGTATGGCTGATACGTCGGGGGCGGCAAAAGGTCGAGGGGGGCGACAAGGACTCGGGCCTTTGGACGATTGGCAGTGGAGTCGCGCTAGTAGCAGCCGGTGTCACGGGGGTGGTTGGCGCAACTTTGGCGACCGGCACAATTCCGGTAGTTGGGTGGGCGCTGGCGACTCTGGTCTTGCTTGGCCTGTCTCTGTATTGCGCGATCAATGCGAACTCCACAGATGACGACAATCTGACTCCCGTTGAGTATTGGCTTGACAACGGCACCTTCGGCCTGAAAAGACTTATCGCGAAGGACAAGAATCCCTATCTCAAGGCGCCAGCCACAGCCGTGGCGCCCTGGGGCGACGTCCGCTCTGAAATCGTCGCCTTGCAAGAGGTGCTGTTGGTCGTCCAGGCTGAAATCTCGGTTGAACCACTTCATGTGGGCACGGTCTTCGAAGGCCTGTTCTCTCGCAACGCGGATATCGCTCGCTATGTTTCGGTCGATCTACCGCGGTGGTCGGAAAACAGCCGTGTTGTGATGAAGATGCACGCGACAACCGTACCTAAGGATGGCCAGCAGCGCTTCATGGCGATGCAATTCGAATTTGCAGGCGGCAGAAACAGGGAGTCGGAAATTGCCAGGCAAGGACTCGAGCCGATTCCGCAGCAGAGTGGACGATTGGCGGAGATCGTTGTTACTCCTAAAGGAACCGGGTCATTCTGGAAGCACGACGCCATCGTTCCACAGGCGCAGACGCCAGACTTGAAGGTTGATGCAGAGGCCGCGCAGATGCGCATCTACAACAGGATCGATATCTTCAATACGATTAATGTTCGGACCGGCCCCAATGAAATCAAGCGCGCAGACATTTGGACCACGGAGTTGACGGTGCTGTACTGGCCTGACGAGGTTGACCTTCCCGAATTGCACTTGAAGATGACTGGTGTCAAAGAGCAACTCACCGCCTCTGCGGCTTATTGATTCTCAGAAAGAGTATGTCTTGGAGAAGATTCGGCGCGATAACCCGGAGTGGGGTGTTGTTCTCACGCACCCGACCAACCAGCAGATCGACATTGAGCGAGCAAATGCCGATCTGATGGTTGAGTCGCTTGACGCGCAAACGATGACGCTTTGGAAATGGGAACCGTTTTACAGAGGCATGTGGGTGTTCATGACATTGCTTCTTTGCGTGTCCGCCGCGCTCATTGGCGGTCTGCCGTGGGTTACGTATTCCGAAATGCTGGCCAAAGGGCGAGATGCTGACTTGGCGATGCTTCTGGCGTGGATCGACACGGCCATGATTGGCGCACCACTCGTTGGCCTGATAGGCCTGCTTTTGGTGCCTCGAGCCGTCAACACCATAATCTGTCGGAGGACGAGGAAGGTACTCGGCTCGTCCGGCCTCACCGGCTTAGGCGGCTGGGTGGAACTGGACTTCAATAACTTGACCGCCGTCTCGGTGATCGAGCGCCGTTACCACCAGGCGGGCCGAACCACAACGTACTCTTTGTGGTTGTGTGAGCTGGACGGGTCCGATCGCATCACCAAGCGCATCGTGGCGATGCAGCCGACTCGCCATCCCGATGCTCCTCGACAGACTTGGGAATTCATCCGGGCCTACATGCATCTTCCGCCCGATCGAGTCCCGCCGGTGAAGTTGGGCTTCCGGGGAACGCGTTGGGCAGACAGGGTCCATTCAGTCAATCTTCGATTGTTCGGCGCGCTCATCGACGATGCGACCCACCAGCTGAACGGAGCCTTCAATCGCGCGTTTGCGGCGCTGCTGGGGGCGTTCATGTATCCCTGGGAAATCACCGGGTGGGTGCTAGACAAGGTTCTGCGTGAGCGCACGCCACCTGAATCGTTGCCGCACGTGCCGGTCCAAACTGCGTCGCAACACAATCCCTACCGAATGCGGGAGAGCGATCGTAGCGAGGAGGAGAAGATCCAGGCTGTAGCGCGCACTGATGGGTGGGTGCACGTCGTTGGAGTAGCCTTGTCAGTTCTCTTTTACGCGTGGGTCATATTTCTCTGGAGCGGAAGCACATTGAAATGACGCTGTACACATCGAAGGGCCGCTTCTTGTTAGCTCGGCTGCGTTGAAGGTTTTGTCCTACCCAAAGCGGACCGCTCCGGCGACAGACAGCACCAATGCGAGGCATAGAATTCCCCCGCGGCTATCAAGTGAAGGAGCCACGCATGGCCCATACCCCGTCCGTCCGTCAGCCTCGCCATTTCTCCATGCTGCGTGGCTTCCACCTCGCCGACTTCGTCACCCTCGGCAACGCCGCCTGCGGCACCGTGGCGGTGTTCCTCGCAATGGCTTACATGAATTCGCATGCGTTGCAGCAGTTCTACGCCGCCGCTGCGATGGCCCCGCTGGCATTCGTGTTCGACGTGCTCGATGGCCGCGTCGCCCGTTGGCGCCAGACCCACTCCGCTCTGGGGCGTGAGCTCGATTCGCTCGCCGACATCGTGTCCTTCGGCGTGGCGCCTGCTGCGCTGGGTTATGCGGCCGGTCTGCAGGGGGGCTGGGATGTGATGGCGCTTGTGTACTTCGTCTGCTGCGGCGTCTCACGCCTAGCACGCTACAACGTGACGGCCGAATCGCTGTCGGGCGCAGACGCCAAGGTACGCTACTTCGAAGGCACGCCGATCCCGACGAGTGTGGTGCTGGTGGGCGTGCTTGCCCTGGCGGCCTCGATGGGCGCGCTTGGCGAAGACCTGTGGGGCGGCGCCTGGCAGCTCGGCCCGTGGGTCCTGCACGCCCTGTCGCTGATGTTCGTGCTCTCCGGCACGCTCATGGTCAGCAAGACGCTGCACATCCCCAAGCTCTGACGACCCGGGGTGTGTGCAGCGCTTCGCTCGCCTTACAGGCGCTCGAAGATCGCAGCGATGCCTTGCCCGCCACCGATGCACATCGTCACTAGTGCATAGCGGCCCTGCGTGCGCTGCAACTCGTACAGCGCCTTCACGGTGATGATCGCGCCGGTCGCGCCCACCGGGTGGCCGAGCGAGATGCCCGAGCCGTTGGGGTTGACCTTGGCCGGGTCGAGGCCGAGGTCCTTGCTCACCGCGCAGGCCTGTGCCGCGAAGGCTTCGTTGGCTTCAATCACATCGAGGTCGCTCACCTTGAGCCCCGCCTTCTCCAGCACCTTGCGCGTCGCCGGCACCGGGCCGATGCCCATGTAGAGCGGGTCGACACCCGCGTGCGCATACGCCACCAGGCGAGCCATCGGCTTCAGGCCGCGGCGTTCGGCTTCGGCGCGCTCCATCAGCACCAGCGCGGCTGCACCGTCGTTCACGCCCGATGCATTGCCGGCCGTCACCGTGCCGCCATCCTTCTTGAACGCGGGCTTGAGCTTGGCCATGTCGTCGAGCTTGGCGTTGAATCGCACGTGCTCGTCGGTGTCGAAGGTGACAGGGCCTTTGCGGCTCTCCTGCACGATGGGAACAATCTGTTCCTTGAAGTAGCCGGCTTCGATGGCCTTCTGCGCGCGGCGGTGGCTTTCGAGTGCGGCTTCATCCTGCTGGCCGCGGCTGATGTCCCACTTGGCGGCCACGTTTTCGGCGGTGATGCCCATGTGCACGTTGTGGAAGGGGTCGTGCAGCGCACCGACCATCATGTCGACCATCGTGGCGTTGCCCATGCGCGCGCCGAAGCGGGCTTGCGGCAGCGAGTAGGGGCCGCGGCTCATGCATTCGGCACCGCCGGCAACCGCGATCTCGGCATCGCCGAGCAGAATGCTCTGCGCGGCGCTGACCACGGCCTGCAGGCCCGAGCCGCAGAGGCGGTTGACGGTCAGTGCAGGGGTCTCTTGCCCGATGCCACCTTCGATGGCGGCCACGCGCGCGATGTACATGTCGCGCGGCTCGGTGTTGATGACGTGGCCGAAGACGACGTGGCCCACGTCCTTGCCTTCGACCTTCGCGCGGGCCAGCGCCTCGCGCGTGACGGTGGCGCCCAGCTGCGTGGGTGTCACGTCTTTCAGCGCGCCGCCAAACGTCCCGATGGCGGTGCGCACACCGCTCACGACCACGACTTCTCTTTTCATGTTGAGCCTCGATAGGGTTACAGGGGAGAAACCGGATTGTGAACACATCGACAATGCACGCTCGTCCATTCAATCCATCGAACGACCATGACTGACAGCTGCATCGTGATCACCGGCGCTGCCGGTGCGCTGGGCCAGGCGGTGGCGCAGCATTTCCTCTCGGCGGGCCACAAGCTGGGTCTGCTCGACCATGACGCCCAACGCTTGCGCACCGTGTTCGGTTCGCCCGCGAAGGCGGTGCTTCACGCTGCCGACGTGACATCCGCCGACAGCGTGAGCGCGGTCATCACACAGGTGCTGCAAGCCCACGGCCGCATCGACGGGCTCGTGCACGTGGCTGGCGGCTTCGAGATGGGCGAGGGCGTGCATCAGATCACCCGCGCCTCGTGGGACCGCATGATGAACCTGAACGCGTGGTCGTTCGTGAACCTCACGCAGGCGGTGGTCCCGGTGATGCAGCGCCAGGGCGGAGGCCGCATCGTCGCCGTCTCGGCCGCCGCAGCCCGCGAGGGCGCGGCGCTGAAGGGGGCCTATGCCGCCTCGAAGAGTGCACTGCAGCGGCTGGTGGAATCGCTCTCGCGCGAGGTGCGGGCGCAAGGCATTGCGGTCAACAGCGTGGCGCCCACCACGCTCGACACGTCGGCCAATCGCGCCGCCATGCCCGATGCCGATCGCACGGCGTGGGTGCCGCTCGACGTGGCCGCGCAGGCGATTGCCTTCCTCGCGACGCCAGCCGGCGCCGCCGTGCACGGGCAACACGTCCAACTCGGGAGCGCCTGATCGATGTCGAGCCCTTCGCCGCTCGTTCGCACCGCGCTCGGTGACCTGCAAGGCCTGCATGACGGCGGTGTGAGCGCCTGGCTCGGCGTTCCGTATGCACAGCCGCCCGTGGGTGCGCTGCGCTTCAAGCCGGCCTTGCCCGTGCGTCCGTGGCAGGGCGTGCGCGATGCCACGAACTTCGGCGCCGCCTGCCCGCAGAAGGTGATGGGCAGCATGAAGTCGCTCGGGCCCGCGCTCGATGAAGACTGCCTCACGCTCAACATCTGGAGCCCCGCGGCCGACGGCAAGAAGCGCCCGGTGATGGTGTGGATCCACGGCGGTGCCTTCCTGCTTGGCAGTGCACGGGCCTACACCGGCGCGCACCTCGCGGCCCAGGGCGACATCGTCGTCGTCGCGATCAACTACCGCCTCGGTGTCTTCGGCTTCGTGAACTTCGGCGAAGCGCTGGGCGATGCTCGAATCGAGAGCAACCTCGGCCTGCGCGACCAGATCCTCGCCCTCCGATGGGTGCGCGACCACATCGAAGCGTTCGGAGGCGACCCCGACCAGGTCACCCTAGCGGGCGAATCGGCTGGCTCGATGTCGGTCTCGCTGCTCATGCATGCGCAGGAGGCACGCCCGCTCTTCCACCGCGCCATCATGCAAAGCGGTGCCCTGAACCTGATCCACGACCGCGCGACCAGCCTTCGCGTGGCGAAGCTTTACCTGGACCACCTCGGCGTGAAGACGCTCGAGGCGCTGCAGGCCCTGCCCGTGCAGGCGTTGCAGGCCGCTCAGGAGTCCGTGCACCAGCAGGTGCCGCAGACCGTCCCCGCTGCGCCTTGGTACGACGGTGCGCTGCTGCCTGCGTCGCTCGAAGACGCACGCCGGGCGCCCACTCCCGAGATCCCGCTGCTCGCCGGCTACAACCGCGACGAGATCCGCTTCTTCGAGCTGTGGCGCGGCGTGGCCGATGTGTTCCTGTCACGCGAGCGCATGCAGGCCGTGCTGCAGCGCCAGCTCGGCGACACGTTTGCCGAACAGGTGCTGGCGGCCTACCCCGAGTCGAAAGACGGGCGGCGCCGCCTTGGCACGCACATGAGCTTTGCGATGCCCACGCTGCATTTCGCCGAGCGGCATGCGGCCCGGCATCCGACCTGGTTCTACCGCTTCGACCACGGGCACCCGCTGCTCGGCGCGCTGCATGCAATCGAGTTGTTCTACCTGTGGGACATGAAAGGCCCGCTGCCGATGATGCTGCGCGGTGGCCCGCTGTGGGGCAGCCGCCGTGCGCTCGCGACGCGGCTGCGCAGCCACTGGATTCGTTTCGTGCGCGAGGGCCGTCCCGGTGACGAATGGCAGCCGTTCGACACCTCGCGCCGCGCTACGCTGGTCTTCGGCCGGCGCGATCGGGTGGTCGACGACCCCGAAGGCCCACTTCGCGCGGCGTGGGGCGCGCAAGACAGTGGGCCCGGCATGGTGACGCTCGGCAGCGGTTGAAACGCTGCGGCGATTCAGCGCTGTATCAGCGCTTGACCACGCCCAGCTTGAGCATCAAGCGCGCGTACTCCAGCTGCGCATGCAGCGCTTCCATTTCCCGCTTGAGCTCCAGCCATTTGGCGACACGCGCCTGCAGGTCGGGGTTGGGTTGGGGCGCGGCGGGTTGCTTCGGGGTGTCCATGTGCCGCATGGTGCCCGAGCCCGGCCGATCGGCCATCCCCTGCACAGGGGCGGGCGGGTACTTGCTCACCACGCCGGCTGTTCGGCGAGCAGGCCCGTCTTGAGGAAGTAGCCCACGATCTTCTCGGCGCCGCGTTGGCGGTGCGCCACGGTGGCCGGGTGCGCAAGCGCCGCCTGCCGCACGTCATAGGCATCGGCAATGCCGGCGTCGCGGTACACGCTCGGGTTGTAGTAGTCGGCCCAGCAGGCCTTGAGGAACGCGGCCAGCCACTCCTGGAACGAGGCCAGCTTCTCGGGCGACCACGACGGGCTGTAGCGCTCGAAGAGTTCGGCCAGGTACAGCCGGCCGAAGGCCAGGTGCCGCGCTTCGTCGATGTGATGCACCTTGTTGATCTCGCGCACCAGCGGGTCGCAACGTTCGTCGCGGCCGATGAGCACGTTGTAGAAGTCGCCGAGTTCCTCGACCACCATCGCCATGCTGAAGAAGACCACTTCTTCCTGGCCGCGGTCCATCTCCTTCGGGATCGGCAGCTTCTTCTCCGGGTACACCTTGCCGATGTAGCGGTGGCAGAACTCGCCAAACATCACCATGTGCTTGTTCTCTTCATCGAGGAAGTGATGCAGGTACTCGGTGATCTCGCGGTTGTTGCTGGTGCTGTAGAGCCGGTGCGCGAGGCCTTGCACGAGGATGCGCTCGCCTTGCAGCACGAGGCTGAACATGTTGGCCACCTCGTGCAGGCTCAGCTTGTGGCGTGTGGCCTCGTCGAGCGTCTCCCACATCGGCGTGCCGTAGAGCGAGATCAGCTCGGGCGGCATGCACCATGCGCCTTCCTGCAGCCGCTCGGGCCAGTCGAAGGCGTTGTAGACGTCGTAGAACTTCTTGCACGAGGCCTTGGACAGGCGCACGGCAAGTTGCGAAGCGGTTTCCGGCGAGGCGGTGTCGGGCGTGGCGGTTTCCATGCCGACATCGTCGTTGCGCCTCTCTCGCCAAAGTTTGATGTCGATCAACTCGCTCCGGCGCCTCCTGCAGGCAGGGGGTGCAGGCGCGGCGGTTTAACCTGGATCAAACTGCGCGCAGGCCGGCGGCCATCGAATGCCGGCATGCAGATCGACCTTCACGCCAACCAGGACCGGCCGCTGGCCTTCAGCCTCTACTACTTCGGCAGCGACGAAGGCGGGCCGCAGGCCAGCGCCCAGCGCCGGCTGCTCTTCGAGAGCGCACGCTTCGCCGACGACAACGGCTTCTCCGCCGTGTGGGCGCCCGAGCGCCACTTTCATGCCTTCGGCGGCCTGTCGCCCAACCCCTCGGTCATGGCGGCGGCCTTGGCCGCGACGACGAAGAACGTGCGCATCCGCTCCGGGAGCGTCGTCGTGCCGCTGCACCACCCGGCACGCGTGGCCGAAGAGTGGGCGATGGTCGACTTCCTCTCCGGTGGCCGTGTCGACCTCGGGCTCGCCTCGGGCTGGTTCCCCAACGACTTCATCCTCGCGGCGCCGGCCAACTACGAGCGGCGCAGCGAGATCGTCTTCGAGCGTGTCGACGAGCTGCGGCGCCTGTGGGCCGGCGAGCCCTTCGAAGCCGTCAACCCGCTCGGCGACCGGGTGCAGCTGCGCACCATGCCCCGCCCGGTGCAATCTCATCTGCCGATCTGGATCACCGCGGCCGGCAACCCGCAGACCTTCCGCCGTGCCGGTGCAATGGGCCTGAACGTGCTCACGCACCTGCTCGGCCAGTCGCTCGAAGCGCTGGCCGAGAAGATTGCGGCCTACCGAGAAGCGTGGCGAGACACGGGCCACGCAGGGCAGGGCACCGTCACCTTGATGCTGCACACCTTCGTCGGCGGGAGCGAGGCCGAGGTGCGCCGCAAGGTCAAGGCCCCGATGCTGCGCTACCTCGCCAGCTCCGCCAACCTCGTGGGCCAGTACACGGCGGCCGTGCCCTTCTTCCAGAAGCAGTGCGCGGCCAGCCCGGCACCCACCACGCAAGACGATCTCAACGACGCGCTCGAGTTCTCGTTCGAGCGCTACTACGCCACGAGTTCACTCCTGGGCACGCTCGACGACTGCCTCGGCATGACCGACAAGCTCAAGGCCATCGAGGTCGACGAAGTGGCCTGCCTGATCGACTTCGGCGTCGACCCCGACGAGGTGCTCGCCGCGCTGCCGGCGCTCGCCGAGTTGCGCGACCTTGCACAGGTGCCGATGAGTGAGGAAGAGATGCTGATGGGCGGTTGAGGGGCCCAAAAGAAAAATGCCTGAGCCCTTTCGGACTCAAGCACTCGGGTGTTTGTTGGTGGAGAGGAGGAGGATCGAACTCCCGACCTTCGCATTGCGAACGCGACGCTCTCCCAGCTGAGCTACCCCCCCACAAACGAGCCGGAGTCTATCAAAAGAAGGCGTGGGGCGGGCGCCGCGTGGGGCTTGGTGTTGGGCGCAGAAGGGGTTAGAAATGCGCCATGACCACATTCGACCCCGCCTGGCTCGACGTTCAATACAACAACCGCGCCCGGGTGCCGGGGTACCAGCAGATCTTCGATCGCTGGCGCACCGCTTCGGCGCGGGTGCGCGAAGGCATGACCTGCGTGGCCGACGTGCCCTACGGCACTGGGCCCGATGAGACGCTCGACATCTTCCCCGCCGCCGAGCCGCGCTCGCCGGTGTTCGTGTTCATCCACGGCGGCTGGTGGCGCAGCCTCGACAAGTCCGACCACTCCTTCCTCGCGGCCAGTCTCGTGGCCGCCGGGGCGATGGTGGTGATGCCCAACTATTCGCTGTGCCCGGGCACGGACGACGCGCCGGTCGGCATCGACACCATCGCGCTGCAGATGACAAAGGCACTGGCCTGGGTCTACCGCAATGCGGCGCTCTATGGCGGCAGCCCCGGGCGCATCGTTGTCTCGGGCCACTCGGCCGGCGGGCACCTCGCCGCGATGATGCTGTGCTGCGAGTGGACCGAGGTCGACAAGCGCCTGCCCATGCAACTGGTGAGCCGTGCGCTGGGCATCTCGGGCGTCTACGACCTGAAGCCCATCCAGCAGACCCCGTTCCTCAAGCAAGACTTGCGGCTTACGCCGGAGGCGGTTGACCGGCTGAGCCCGGCGCGCTTTCGGGCGCCGCGCGAGGCGCGCTTCTACGCCACCGTGGGCGGTGACGAGAGCGAGGAGTTCCTGCGCCAGAGCCAGCTCCTGCAGATGGCGTGGGGCACGCAGGTCGTGCCGCGTTTCGAGCCTGTGCCTGGCACCAACCATTTCACCGTGCTGCACGACCTGGCCGACCCCGAGGGGCGCTCGCACCGCATGGCGCTGGAGTTGATGGGCCTGCCCCGCGTAAACCCTGAAAAATAGGGCTCTGCTATCGCGTCGAATTGAATCTTTGTATTGGCGGTGGAAAACCCGCTGCGGTACGGTTGCCTGCGTTGGTGCCGTCATGCCAACTGTTCACCATTCACTAGGAGAGCAACGATGGCCAGCTTGAAAGGATCCAAGACCGAGCAGCACCTGAAAGACGCCTTCGCAGGAGAGTCGCAGGCCAACCGCCGATACCTGTATTTCGCGAACAAGGCCGACATCGAAGGCCAGAACGACGTGGCAGCCTTGTTCCGCTCCACCGCCGAAGGCGAGACCGGCCATGCGCATGGCCACCTGGAGTTCCTCGAAGCCGTGGGTGACCCGGCGACGGGCCTGCCGATCGGCTCCAGCCGCAACAACCTCAAGGCCGCCGTGGCCGGCGAGACGCACGAGTACACCGACATGTACCCGGGCATGGCCAAGACGGCGCGCGACGAAGGCTTCGACGAGATCGCCGACTGGTTCGAGACGCTGGCCAAGGCTGAGCGCTCGCACGCCAACCGCTACCAGAAGGCCCTCGACGCGCTGGTCGACTGACCGCCGCGCTCACGAGATGGCAGTTCCGGCCCCGCTTGCGGGGCCGGCTCGTTCTTGCAGGAGAAAAAGCACAACACAGGAGCGCGCATGAGCATGCGAGAAGGCAACCTCGAGGCACCCACTCGCCACCCCATCGACTGGCAGAACCCCGACTTCTACGACGAAGCCAATTGCTTCCAGGAGATGGAGCGCATCTTCGACATCTGCCACGGCTGCAGGCGCTGCGTGAGCCTGTGCCAGTCCTTCCCCAACCTCTTCGACCTGGTCGACGCCACCGAGTCCGGTGAGGTGGAGGGCGTGGCCAAGGCCGATTACTGGAAGGTGGTCGACCAGTGCTACCTGTGCGACCTCTGCTACATGACCAAGTGCCCCTACGTGCCGCCGCACCCGTGGCAGCTCGACTTCCCGCACACCATGCTGCGGGCCAAGGCCATCAAGTTCAAGAAGGGCGAGGTGAAGACGGGCGAGAAGCTGCTCGCCTCGACCGACGTGCACGGCCAGTTCGCCGGCATTCCCATCGTCGTGCAGGTGGCCAATGCGCTCAACAAGACCAAGCCGATGCGCAAGGTGCTCGACGCTGCGCTCGGCGTGCACCCCGATGCGTGGCTGCCCGATCTCGCCAGCAGCCGCTTCCGCTGGAGCGCGAAGAAGAAGGGCGATGCGAAAGACGTGAAGAACGGCGAGCGCACGCCCGGCAAGGTGGCGGTCTATGCCACCTGCTACGTCAACTACAACGAGCCCGGGATCGGGCACGACCTGGTGAAGCTCCTGGAGCACAACGAGATCCCCTACGAGCTCGTGAGCAAGGAGTCATGCTGCGGCATGCCCAAGCTGGAGCTGGGTGACCTCGATGAAGTGGCGAAGCACAAGGAGGCCAACATCCCCGTCCTCGCGCGCTATGCGAAAGAGGGCTACGCCATCCTCTCGGCCATTCCGAGCTGCACGCTGATGTACAAGCAGGAGCTGCCGCTGATGTTCCCGGGCGACGCCGACGTGGCCGCGGTGCAGGAGGCGATGTACGACCCCTTCGAGTACTTCATGGCGCGGCATAAGGACGGCCTGCTCAAGACCGACTTCAAGCAGCCGCTCGGCAAGGTGAGTTACCACATCCCCTGCCACGGCCGCGTGCAGAAGATCGGCCGCAAGACCGAAGAGATGTTCAAGCTCATCGGCGCGGCCGTCACGGTGCAGCTCAACACGGTGGAGCGCTGCTCGGGCCATGCTGGCACCTATGGCGTGAAGACGCCCACGCATCCGGTGGCGATGAAGATCGGCAAGCCGGTCTTCAAGAGCATGGCGAAGGATGAGCCCGACTACATCAGCTCCGACTGCCAGCTCGCTGGCCACCACATCGCCCAAGGCATGCAGCAGCAGGGCTCGCCCGAGGCGAAGCTTGCGCACCCCTTGAGCCTGGTGCGCATGGCCTACGGGCTTTGAAGAGGGATCTCGACATGACCATCACAAGAGACAGCCTGCTCACGCTCGAGGCCTACGCCAAGATCCGCAAGTCGAGCGCACCCGAGATCATTGCCCACCGCAAGCGCCGCACGGTGCGCCTGGGCGAGCACATCTCGCTGCAGTTCGAAGACGAGACCACCATCCGCCGGCAGATCCAGGAGATGCTGCACATCGAGAAGATCTTCATGGAGGAGGGCATCCAGGGCGAGATCGACGCCTACCTCCCGCTCGTGCCCGATGGCAGCAACTGGAAGGCGACCATGCTCATCGAGTACCCCGACGTGCATGAGCGCAAGCGCGAGCTGGCCCGCCTCATCGGGGTGGAAGACCGCATGTTCGTCGAGGTCGAAGGCCATGCGCGGATCTATGCCATCGCCGACGAAGACCTCGACCGCGAGAACGAAGAGAAGACTTCAGCGGTGCACTTCGTGCGCTTCGAGTTCCCGCCCGCGGCCCGGAGCGCGGTGCGCGCGGGCGCGCAGGTGAAGCTCGGCTGCGACCACACGAACTACCCGGCGCATGTGCAGATTGCGCCCGAGACGCTCGCAAGCCTGGCCGGCGACCTGCGATGAGCGTCCCACAGGGCTGACAGCACAGCCCTGCGCCCCGAACAGACATTTCCTACAGGCGCGAGCGGCCCGGGCCGATGTCGCCCGGGCGCCTGGCTTTCTACAGTTCCATTCAAGGCATGCACTCGATGCGTGAGGCTTCGTCCTCACCCGTGCACGCTGACCAGACGAACGAGAAAGGAAGCCTCATGAACGCATTCAAGACCACCACCACCGTCGCCGCACTGGCCGCCGTGTTCGCGCTGTCGGCCTGCGACCGCAACGCCGACGAGCGCACCGCCGGCGAGCGCCTGGACGGCGCCGTCGCGAACGCCGAGCAGCGTGCCGACGAAGCCAAGTCCGACGTTCGCCGCGAGACCGCCGAAGCCAAGTCCGACATCGCCACCGCCGCCAACCAGGCCGGCGACAAGATGAAGGATGCCGCCATCACCACCAAGGTCAACGCCGAGCTGGCGCGTGACAACGACCTGAGCGCCATCAAGATCAACGTCGACACCGCCGCAGGCCATGTGGTGCTGCGCGGCACGGCGCCCAACGATGCCGCCCGCGACCGCGCCACCACCATCGCCCAGCGTGTGGACGGCGTGCTCTCCGTCGACAACCAGCTCACCGTGGGTCAGCAGGGCTGATCAACCGCGCCCGGCCGACACCTTCCTCGGCCGGTGCGCCGCTGGCGCCAATGACGCGCGAACGCTCGCGCACCATCGCGCCCAGGCCCTGCCAGCCGCCGCTCACGCCCCGCGCGTGATGCGGCGGCTGTTTCATTTGGGAACGCCCCGTGCGCCACCGCACGGCCGTCAGGCACGCCGTTCGCCAAGAAGAGCGATCAACCGCTCTCATCGAGACCCGCATGCAACGCGAACTCCACCTGGCAGGCCCGCAAGACGTTCTCTACATCGAGGACCACCCGACCAACGTGCACCTGATGCAGGCGCTCTTCAAACGCTGCCCGCACCTCAACCTCGTGGTGGCGCAAGACGGCCGCGAGGCGCGCCGCCTGGCGGGTGACCTGCGCCCGGGCCTGCTGCTGGTCGACCTGCGCTTGCCCGACTGCCACGGCAGCGACCTTCTCGAAGAGCTGCGCCAACGCGAGGGTTACGCCGACATCCCCGCGGTGGCCGTGACAGCCGAGCCGGCGTTTCGCATCGAAGGCACGAGCTTCTGCGAGGTGTGGCCCAAGCCGCTCGACCTCGCCTTCGTGCTCGATCGGCTCGACCAGTTCGCCGCGAATGGCCCCTTCTTCGCCCAACTGCAGCGCACGCCCGCTGTGCTCCAACCATGATTGAGGAAGTACCGAGATGACGCTCAACAGCTTCTCCCGCCACGCAGGCGGTGCCAACACGCCGCAACCCGTGCCACCCGGGCCGTTCATGCCCTCGGTGCCGATGCCGCCGCTGCAGCCGCTGCTGGAGACGCCGCCGCCCGAGATCTCCGAGCCGCCCTTGCCGGGGCATTTCCCTCTGCTCGGGCACGCGCTGCAATGGCATTGATGCGCTGCAACTCTTACGGGTAAGCCCGAAAGCATCCGGTATTTCTGGGCAAGCAGCGTGCCCAAACACCGCGGCTGCACGCGCGAAACCCTCGACTTTCGCGTAAACCCGGTGGCACCGCGTTTGCCCAAGGCTCGCATCCACCAACAAACAGAGGGTGCCGCTTGGGAATCACGCGTTTTGGAATCACGTTGCGTCGGCGATGCACGGGCAGGGTGCTGCTCCTCGCCGCGGCTGCCGTGGCCTTGTCTGCCTGCGGCGGGAAGCCTCGTGATGCCAACACGCAGATCGCGGCCAAGGTCAACCGGGAAGAGATCTCGGTCCACCAGGTCAACTACTTCCTGCAGCGCCAGGGCGCCGTAGCCCCCGATCAGGTCGACGCCGCCGGCCGCCAGACGCTCGAAGCGCTGGTCGATCAGGAAGTTGCCGTGCAGGCGGCCATCGAGCAGAAGCTCGACCGCGACCCGATGGTGGTGCAGTCGCTCGAAGCTGCGCGCCGCGAGCTGCTCGCACGCGCCTACGCCGAGCGGCTTGCGCAGAGCGTCTCGCCGCCCACGCCGCAGGAGGTGAAGCAGTACTACGACAGCAAGCCCGCGCTCTTCGCGCGGCGCCGCCTCTACACGCTCGTCGACACCGCCATCGAGGCCACCCCCGAGCAGCAAAAGCCCATTGAGGCGCAGATGCCCACCACGCGTGGCACGGCCGACGTGAGCCTCGTGCTGCGCCAGGCCGGCGTGCGCTTCGGCTCGCGCCGCACCACCATCGGCGCGGAGGCGTTGCCGCTGCATGCGGTCGATGCGATGGCAGCGCTCAACGAAGGCCAGTCCCTGCTCGTGGGCGGCCCGCGCGATGCGCACATCTACACCGTGATCGAGACGCGCCCCGCACCGCTCAACCTCGAAGAGGCACGCGGCGCGATCGAGAACTTCCTCATCGCCGAGCGCCGCCGCACCGCACTCGAGCAGCAGATCAAGGCCCTGCGCAGCAACGCGCGCATCGAATACCGGGGCCGCTTCGCACAGCCGGCATCCGCGCCGGCCACCCCGGTCGCGACGACGGCGCCTGCGACCCCCGTTGCGGCGGCGGCCTCAGCCGTCCAGCCCGACACCTCGCCGGTCGACAACGCCGTGGCGCTCGAAGAGCGCAGCCGTTCGTTGACCAAGACCACCTACCCCAACAAGTGAAGGCCAAACCAACATGCCAGCCTACCTTGCTCCCGCTCGCCGCATGACCCGTCGCCTGACGGCCACCTGCGCTTCTGTCTGCGTGTCGCTCGTGCTGGCGGCATGCGCCAACGCCCCGATGCCTGCGGACCCCGCTGCAACCCCCGCGGCACAGGCGCGCGCGCCGGTGCCCACGCCGCCGCCCGAGCCGGCGAACCGCGCGCCGAGCGGCCCCGACCGCAGCCGCGACTACGTGGTCGGTGCCGGCGACGTGCTGCGCATCAACGTCTACCAAAACGCCGACCTCTCGCTGGAGACCCGCGTCAATGAGAGCGGTGTCATCTCGTACCCGCTGCTCGGCCAGGTGGTCGTGGGCGGGCGCTCGGTCGGCGAGGTCGAGGCGGCCATTGCCGACGGCTTGAAGAAGGGCAACTTCATCAAGCAGCCGCAGGTGTCGGTCCTCGTCACCCAGGTGCGTGGCAACCAGGCCTCGGTGCTGGGCATGGCCGGCCGGCCGGGGCGCTATCCGATCGAGGTGAAAGGCATGCGCCTGTCGGAGCTCCTGGCACTGGCCGGCGGCGTGGCCTCGGGCGGCAGCGAGATCGTCACCTTGAGCGGCATCCGCGAAGGCCGGCCCTTCCGCCAGCGGGTCGACGTGTCGCAGCTCTTCGGCGGCAACACCGCCGCCGAAGACCCGATCGTGCTCAACGGCGACACGCTCTACATCGACAAGCTGCCCACCGTCTACATCTACGGCGAGGTGCAGCGGCCCGGCCCGATCGCGCTCACGCCCGACATGACGCTGATGCAGGCCCTGGCCAGCGGCGGCGGTCTCACCCAGCGCGGCACCGAGCGCGGCATGAAGGTGCATCGCCGCAATGCCAAGGGCCAGGTCGAGATCGTCGAGCTGCGCATGACCGACACCTTGCGGCCCGGCGACGTGATCTACGTGCGCGAAAGCCTGTTCTGAGGAGCCGGGCATGAATTTCACGCAGTTCCTTGCTGTTCTTCGAGCGCGCTGGCTCACCGCGGTGGCCACCTTCTTCGTGGTGCTCGCCACGGTGGTGGGGGTCAGCATGCTGCTGCCGCCCAAGTACAAGGCGACGGCCGCCGTGCTGGTCGACATGCGCTCCAACGACCCGATCGCCGGGCAGGTCTCGCCCAATGGCCTGCCCATGAGCTACATCTCCACGCAGGCCGACATCATCACCAGCCCGCGCGTGGCGCAGCGCGTGGTGCGCGAACTCAAGCTCACCGAAAGCCCGCAGCTGCGCCAGCAGTGGATGGACGCGACCGATGGTGACGGCAGCTTCGAGGTGTGGCTGTCGGAGGCGCTGCAGACCGACCTCGACGTGAAGCCCTCGCGCGAGAGCAGCGTCATCAACGTGAGCTTCACCTCGCGCGACCCGAAGTTCAGCGCAGCGCTGGCCAATGCCTTCGTGCAGTCCTACCTCGACACCACGCTCGACCTGCGGGTGGACCCGGCCAAGCAGTACAGCAGCTTCTTCGACAGCCGCCAGAAGGAGCTGCGCGAGGCGCTGGAGAAGGCGCAGGCCAAGCTCTCGAAGTACCAGCAGCAGCACGGGATCATCGCGACCGACGAGCGCTACGACGTCGAGACCGCGCGCCTCAACGAGCTGTCGTCGCAGCTCGTGGCCGTGCAGGCCATCACCGCCGAGTCGTCGAGCCGCGCGGCGCAGGCGAAGAACTCCTCCACGCTCGGTGACGTCATCAACAACCCGGTGGTGCAGGGCCTGCGCTCCGACCTGAGCCGCGCCGAAGCCAAGTTCAAGGAGATGAGCGTGCGCATGGGCGACGCGCACCCGGCGGTGATCGAGGCCAAGGCCAACATCAGCGAGCTGCGCGCGCGCATCGCCGAAGAGAGCCGGCGCGTGACCGGCAGCGTCTCGACCGACAACAACATCAACCAGTCGCGAGAAGGCCAGCTGCGCAGCGAGCTCGCCGCCCAGCGTGCGCGTGTGCAGCAGATGAAGGCGCAGCGCGACGAGGCGATGGTGCTGCAGCGCGACGTGGAAAGCGCCCAGCGCGCGTATGACGCCGTGGCCGCGCGCCTCACCCAGAGCAGCCTGGAGAGCCAGACCAAGCTCACCAACACCGCGCTGCTGGCCGCGGCCACGCCGCCCAGCCGGCCGGCCTCGCCCAACCTCGCGCTGAACTCGCTGCTCGGCGTGTTCGTGGGGCTGATGTTCGCGGTGGCCTTTGCGCTCCTGCGTGAGCTGCGCGACCGGCGCCTGCGCAGCGTGCACGACGCGGTGCAGGTGCTCGGCCTGCCGGTGCTGGGCCACCTGCCCGGTCCGATGAAGAAGCCCCTGCTCGGCCGCCAGCGCCTGGTGCTGCCGCAGCAGGTGATGGCGCGGCTGCCGCGTGCGCGGCAGCGTGAGGCCGCAGCGGCGGTGGGTGGAGGGAGAGAAGCATGAGAATCGAAGCACGCACCGAGGAGCCGCGTTTCGACGCCTCCGAATCGATCTGGGGTGCCGAGGCCGACGTGGTCGTGACCGACCGGCCCATCGGCAGCATCCTCACCGAGACCAAGCGCCTGCCCGCCGGGCAGATCGACAAGGTGCTCGAGTACCAGCGCCGCAAGGGCATCCGCTTCGGCGAGGCGGCCGTCGCGCTCAAGCTCATCACCGAAGACGACGTGCTGTATGCGCTGTCGCAGCAGTTCCACTACCCGTATGCGCCGCACACCCGGCGCGACCTGAGCGGCGAGCTGGTGGCGGCGATGCAGCCTTTCAGCGACCAGGCCGAGGCCTTCCGGGCGCTGCGCAGCCAGCTCATGATGCGCATGTTCATGCCCGGCGCCGCCCCGCGGGCGCTGGCCATCGTGAGCCCGGAGAAGGGCGACGGCAAGACCTTCTTCGCGGCCAACCTCGCCATCGCGATGGCGCAGCTCGGCGGCCGCACGCTCCTGATCGACGCCAACCTGCGCGGCCCGCGCATCCACCAGCTCTTCTCGATCGAAGAGAAGGCGGGGCTGTCGGGCGTGCTGAGCGGGCGGGTGCAGGCCAACGTCATCCATCAGATCGCCGACCTCAACACGCTCTTCGTGCTGCCCGTGGGCGTAGCGCCGCCCAACCCGCTGGAGCTGGTCGAGCGGCCCGCCTTCAGCCGGCTGCTCTCGGAGCTGCTGGGCAAGTTCGACCACGTGATCGTCGACACGCCGGCCTCGCAGCGCGGCTCCGATGCGGGTGTGATCGCGGCGCGCTGCGGTGCGGCCCTGGTGGTGGCGCGCCGCCATCAGAGCCGCCTCGGGGCGCTGCACCAACTGGTCAGCCGCCTCAAGGACAGCCCCGCGCAGCTCGCCGGCGTGGTCATCAACGAATACTGACCGCGCGAAACGCGATGTCGTCGATCGGCCACGTTCCCCATCACCCCGGGTCGCTCACCACCACGTGGGAAGAGCCGCCCGAGGTCTCGGCGCACACCGCGAGCCGCGCCATCGCCGGGGTGCTGCTCGTCGGGCTGCTGGCGATGTACGTGCCGACGGCGCTGCGCCTGATCGACCAGGTGTGGTCGACCGCCGAGCAGGGCCATGGCCCGCTGATCCTCGCGCTGTGTGCGTGGATGGCGTGGCAGCGCCGCAAGCAGCTCGCAGCACTCCCCGACACGCCCAACCGCTGGCTCGGCATGCCCTTGCTCGTGCTCTCGCTCGCGGCCTACGTGCTGGGCCATTCGCAGGGTATCCTCGGGCTCGAGGCGGCCTCGCAGCTCGGCGTGCTGACGGCGCTGCTGCTGTGCTTCAAGGGCTTGGCGGGCGTGCGGCTCATGGCCCTGCCGCTCGCCTTCATGGCCTTCACCGTGCCGCTGCCGGGCATCTTCGTGCAGACGGTCACCATGCCGCTCAAGGTGGCCGTCTCGGCCTGCGCCGAGTGGCTGCTGCACGGCGTGGGCTATCCGGTCGGCCGCATGGGCGTGGTGCTCGTGATCGGCCAGTACCAGCTCCTGGTGGCCGACGCCTGCGCCGGCCTCAACTCGATGTTCACGCTCGAAGCGCTGGGCTTCCTGTGGATGAGCATGCGCCCGCGCAGCACCCCGGCGCGTGATGCGGCACTGGCGCTCGCGATCCTGCCGATCTCTTTCGTGGCCAACGTGGTGCGGGTGATGGTGCTGGTGCTCGTCACCTACCACTTCGGCGATGCGGCAGGGCAGGGCTTCGCGCACGACTTCTCGGGCATCGTGCTCTTCGTCGCCGCGGTGCTGATGATGATCGTGGCCGAGTCGGTCATCCGGCGGCCGCGGGCCGAGGGGCGGTCATGAGGCAACGCATGCCCTTGTTGCGCGCCATCTGGCTGCTGGCCGCGATGCTCATCGCCGTCGGCCTGGCCCAGGGCCTCAAGCCCATTCGCCTGATGGCCGACCGCCTGCCGGCGATCGACCTCAAGGCGCAGGTGCCCGACGAGTTCTCCGGCTGGAAGCTCGACCCCGACACCGCCCCCGTGCTGCCCGACCCCTCGCTGCAGCAGCGGCTCGATTCGCTCTACGACCAGACGCTCGCCCGCACCTACGTCAACGCGCAGGGCGAGCGGGTGATGCTCACCATTGCCTACGGCCGCGACCAGAGCTCCGAGGCCACGGCGGTGCACCGCCCCGAGTTCTGCTACGGCGCGCAAGGCTTCGACGTGCGCGGCGCCGGCATCGGCCGCGTCGCGCTGCCGGCCGGCCAGGTGACGGTGCAGCGCCTGGTGGGCCGGCTCGGGCCCCGCGTGGAGCCCATCAGCTACTGGGTGACGCTCGCCGAAGAAGCGACGCTGCCCGGCGTGGGCCGCAAGCTCGAGCAGCTGCGCCACGGGCTCGAAGGCGAGGTGGCCGACGGCATGCTGGTGCGGGTGTCGACGCTCGCGAAGCCTGGGGCCGAGGTGTCGCCGGCGTCGTACGCCACGCAAGACCGCTTCCTGCAAGACCTCGCACGTGCGCTGCCGCAGGCCGTGCGCCCGCGCTACTTCGGCGCCTGAGGGAGCGACCCATGGCCGCGACCTGGAACGATCACGCAGCGCCGAGTGCCTGGGCGCGCCCCGTCGATCAGCCCCCCGGCAGCCTGCCCGGCGCCGGCGTGAGCGACTCGACCGTCTACGCCGGCTTCCTGCTGCTGGCCGTGGTGATGCACCACTGGCTGCTGTGCCTCATGCACAACAAGGGCATCAGCGTGTCGGTGGGCCGCGTGGCGATGGCCGAGATGGTGATCTACATCGCCTGCGTGCCGCTGCTGCTCGCGCGCCTGTCGTTGCGCTCGCTCATCACCGTGTTCGCGGTGCTCGGCGCCTGTGGGCTCTTCGCGCTGCTGCGCGGCGGCTATTTCGATGCCAAGGCGGCACGCGACCTGATGATCCCGCTCGTCTTCTTCTGGGCCGGGCGCAGCTTCGGGCAGAACGGCCGCTCGCTCGACCGGCCGCTGCTCGCCATCGCGGCGGTGGTGGTGTTCATCGGCCTGGTGCAGGCGGTCATCCCCAACCTCTACAACAGCCTCTTCAACACGTTCAGCTACTACGTGAGCCTGGGCGGCATCAGCGAGGCCTCGGCGCAGGTGAGCGGCCAGGCCGTCACCCTGAACGGCATGCGACCCGAAGGCATCGGCCGCACGCTGCTGCCGCAGGTGCTGGGCGCGCAACGTGTGTCGTCGGTGTTCCTGGAGCCGGTGTCGCTCGGCAACTTCGCGGTGATCCTGCTCGGCTGGGGCCTGGCCAAGCCGGGCACTCAGTGGCGCACGTCCGCGTGGTTCGTCGTCGCTGCGCTCGTGTGCATCGTGCTCGCGGATTCGCGCTTCGGCTTCTACATGACCGGCCTGATGGTGCTGCTGCGCCTCGTGCTGCACGGCCGCGCGCACCTGCTGGGCATCGTCTTCCCCGCGCTCGGCGCGATGGCGCTGCTCGTGCTCGCGAGCTACCTGCCTGGCGCCGGCGACAACCTCGTCGGCCGCATGACGGTGAGCGGCCAGTTCCTGCTCGGCTTCGACCACCTGAGCCTGCTCGGCCTGCGCGACTTCGCCACCAACTTCGGCGACATGGGCTACGCCTACGTCTTCAGCCGCTTCAGCCTGCTGGGCGCCGGGCTGATGTGGGTGTGCTTCTACGCGCTGCCGCTGCACGACGAGACCGCGCGGCGCTTTCGCACCTTCATGTCGGCCTACATGACCTTGATCCTGTGTGTGAGCGGCACTTCGCTCTTTGCGCTGAAGACGGCCGGCGTGATGTGGTTTGCGCTCGGGGCGCTGTCGATGCGCAGGCCCGAGAGCGAGCGGGACACGGAACTGGACATACGCATTCCTTAGCGGAGAAACAAAATGGCCTTGAAAGTGGTGCACGTGGTGCGCCAGTACCTGCCCTCGCGCGGCGGCATGGAAGACGTGGTCTTCAACATCGCGCGCACGCAACGCGACCTGCATGGCCAGTCGCCACGCATCGTCACGCTCGACCGCGTGTTCCGCCAGCCCGAGGTGCTGCCCACCGACGAGGTGATCGAGGGCATCCCGGTGCACCGCTTGTCGTACAGCGGCTCCGAGCGCTACCCGCTCTTCCCCTCGGTGCTGAGCCATGTCGGTGATGCCGACGTGGTGCATGTGCACGGCATCGACTTCGCGTTCGACTACCTCTCGCTCACCCGCTTCCTGCACAGGAAGCCCCTGGTGGCCTGCACGCACGGCGGCTTCTTCCACACGAGCTTCGCGCAGCGGGCGAAGAAGATCTTCTTCCACAGCGTGACGCGCTGCACCGCGCGCGGCTACCACCGCATCCTTGCAAGCTCGGCCAATGACGGCGAGATGTTCAAGCAGGTGGTGCCCGAAGAGCGCATCCGCGTGATCGAGAACGGCGTCGACATCGACAAGTTCGCCGATGCCGCCTCGCACGCGCTCAGGCAGACCATGATCTACGTGGGCCGCTGGACGGCGCACAAGGGCCTCGACCGCACGCTCGCGCTGCTGGCCTCGCTGCGCGCCACCGACCCGGCCTGGCGCCTCATCATCGCCGGCCGCGAGTACGACGACATCAACCGCCACACCCTCGCGCAGATGACCGAAGCGGCCGGCGTGACCGACGCGGTCGTGCTGCTGCCCAACCCCGACAACGAGACGCTGCGCGCGGCCATCGGGCAGGCCAGCTACGGCGTGTGCCTGTCGAGCCACGAAGGCTTCGGCCTCGCGGCCATCGAGGCGATGAGCGCGGGGCTCGTGCCCATCCTGAGCGCCATCCCGCCTTTCGAGCGGCTGGCCGACGAGACAATGGTGCCGCTGATCGTGCCCGACGACACCGCCGAGGCCACCCACGCCGTGCAGGCGCTGCACCGCCGCGTGGCCGTGAGCCACGGCGCGCTGCGCGCGCAGGCGCAGAAGGTGGTGCAGCGCTACAGCTGGCGCAACGTGGTCGGTGCCTACGTCGAGGAATACGAGCGCGCGGTCCACGAATCGAGGATGGCGGCATGAAGCGGCTGCTGGCCACGCCGCTCTTGGGTTTCGCCCTGGGCCTGGCCGCCACCGCGGCGGCGGCGACGCCACCTGCGAGTGGTGCCTGCCTCTCCGGCAAGCCGCTGCGCGGCGTGAACATGGCCGGCGCCGAGTTCAACACCAACAAGATGCCCGGCCAGGTGTTCAAGGACTACACCTACCCGACCGACAAGGACCTGAAGTACTTCGCCGAGCAGGGCGCCAACGTGATCCGCCTGCCGTTCCGCTGGGAGCGTGTGCAGCGCTCGCTCGGCGGGCCGCTCGACGAGATGGAGGTGAAGGTCTTGCGCAAGGTGGTCGAGATGGCGAGCGCCCTCGACATGTGCGTGATCCTCGACCTGCACAACTTCGGCCAGTACGCCAAGCAGAAGCTCGGCACGCCCGAGGTGCCGATCGAGCAGTTCACCGACGTGTGGCTGCGCCTGCGCGAAGCCTTCCCCGAGCCCGGCTTCGTGGCCTTCGGCCTCATGAACGAACCGGCGCATGCCAGCGCACGCGGCGGCTGGGCGCGCGCGGCGCAGAACACGGTGACGGCGCTGCGCGAGGCCGGCTCGAAGCACCTGCTCTTCGTCTCGGGTGCCGGCTGGAGCGGCGCGCACGACTGGTCGGTGAAGTGGCAGGGCCTCTCCAACGCCGAGGCCTTCGCCGGCCTGCGCGACCCACTCCAGCGCAGCGTGCTCGAAGTGCACCAGTACGCCGACAAGGATCACTCCGGCATGAAGGGCGACTGCATGGAGCCCGAGCGCATGAGAAAGCTCATGGGCCGCGTGACCGACTGGGCCCGCGCCAACGGCCACCGCATGTTCCTCGGTGAATTCGGCGTGGCACCCACGCCCGAGTGCCTGGACACGCTCAAGGCGCTCCTCGAATCGATGCGCGATCCCACCTGGGCCGGCTGGGCCTATTGGGCCGCCGGCGGCTGGTGGGGGCCCAAGTACCCCTTCGGCATCCACCCGATCCCCGGCCAGCCCGAGCGGCCCCAGCTCGCCCTGCTGCGTGAGGAATGGAAACCATGACCCCGAACAACACCCATCCCCCTTCGTCCCAGATCCTGTCCCTGAATGCGGTGCGCGGCCTCGCCGCGTTGCTTGTCGTCGTCTCGCACCTGCCCGAGCAGGCTGGCCTGCACTTCGGCCCGATCCACGAAGGCTCGCTCGGCGTGATGGTGTTTTTCACGCTGTCGGGCTTCCTGATGGGCTACCTCTACCTCACCAAGCCGGCCAGCTGGCACGAGGTGTCGCGCTACGCCATCGCACGCTTCTCGCGCATTGCGCCGCCCTACCTGATGGTGGTGCTGGCCTCGTTCTTCATCTACACGCTCATCGACCCGAAGTTCCCGTATGCCATCGGCACGCACAACTTCCTGCGGCACATCCTCTTCTCGGGCAACGTGAGCGTGTTCTGGAGCATCCCGCCCGAGGTGCAGTTCTATGCGCTCTTCATCGGCTTCTGGTGGGCGCTCAAGCGGGCGCAGTCGGGCCGCACGCTCGCGCTCGTGATCGTGATGGTGCTGGCGGTGGCGGCCATCTGCGTGCGCGACAAGGTGCCCGGCACCTTCGCGATCTCGAAGCTGCATTACTTCCTGCTCGGCTCCATGCTCGGCGGCCTGCACCACTGGCTGCGCACCGTGCCCATCAGCACGCGCGCGCTCACGGTGCTGCAGGTGCTGCTGCTGGGCACGCTGGGCGTCTTCATGCTGGAGGTGATCCACCTGCCCGAGAAGTACTGGCACGACCTGGCTCCGGCGCTGATCGCGGGCCTGGTGGTGTTCGCCTTCTCGCACGACCGCACGCCCATCGACATGGCCTTCATGGCCAAGCCCCTCCAGTGGCTGGGCGACTGGAGCTTCTCGATCTACCTGCTGCACGTGCCGATCATCTATGTCTTCGTGAAGGCCGGCCTGATGCGGGAGGGCGGATTGCTCTCCACCCTGTGCGTGGTGGTGGCGGTGCTCGCGTGCGGCGTCTTCAGCATCTTCGTCGAGCGCCCGGCGTGTGCGGCCACCAAGCGCGGCCTCAACGCCTGGCTCAAGCGTCTGGAGCCCGCGGCCAAGCCACTCGATGCGACCACGGAGCCGCGCCTCATGCCCCACATCACCCCTGACCGGACCCGCCCATGACCACTCCACCCGACACGCTGCCCCTGGTGAACGACCCGCACGCGTGGGACGGCCTGCGCCATGCCCTGCAGTCGCTGCAGGCGCGCCGCCCGGCGCGGCTGCTCTACGTGCCCAACGAAGGCAATGCCGGTGATGCGCTCATCGCCGCCGGCAGCTGGCAGTTCTTCGACGACCTGGGCCTGGCGCCCGCCTACGCGAAGGTGCGCGACATCCGCCGCGGCGACTCGCTCATCTACGCCGGTGGCGGCAACCTGGTGCCCGAGTACGAGAGCTGCTCGCGTTTCCTCGAGCGCTGCCTGGCCGTGGGCGTCGAGTCGGTGCTCGTGATGCCGCACACCATCCGCGGCCACGAGGCGCTTCTCGCGCGGCTCGACGAGCGCTTCACGCTCGTGTGCCGCGACCAGGCCTCGGTGGCGCGGGTGCAGGCCACCGGCACCGGCGCGCAGGTGCTGTACGCGCCCGACATGGCGCTCTACATCGACGTGCAGCGACTCTTCCAATGCTGCGAGCAATACCGCGGCCCCGCCTTCTGGGCGCGCATGGCGCACCACGACCGGCTGGTGCCCTACCTGCGCTGGCGCCTGGCCTTGCTGCGCCGCGCGCCGCCCGCCCACCTGCGGCTCGACGTGATCCGCGTCGATGCCGAGGCCATCGCCGCGCTGCCGGGCGACAAGCGCTGGGACATGTCGAACCTCTATGGCTCGAAATTCCGGCTGCGCGCCGAGTCGGACCTCGTCACGCGCGACTTCCTGCGCTTCTTCAGCCAGCTGATCGCGGTGCGCACCAACCGGCTGCACGCCGGCGTGGCCGCGGCGCTCATGGGCTGCGAGGTGACCTACCTCGACAACTCCTACGGGAAGATCGGCGCCGTCTACGACGCGTGGCTGAGCCACCTGCCGCAGATCAGCTTCGAGCGCACGCCGGCCACGAGCCGCGCCCAGGCACCCGGCCTGGTGGTGCAGGGGGCCGGTGCATGAAGTTCTCGCTCATCATGGGCACGCTCGGGCGGCGTGACGAGGTGGGCGACTTCCTCGCCTCGCTGCAGCGCCAGGACCACCGCGACTTCGAGCTGCTCATCGTCGACCAGAACCCCGACGAGCGGCTCGCACCGCTGATCGAGCAGTACCGCAAGCACTTCCGCATCCTGCGCTACCGCAGCGCGCCCGGCCTCTCGCGCGCCCGCAACGTGGGTTTGCGCTACGCCACGGGCGACGTGATCGCCTTCCCCGACGACGACTGCTGGTACCCCGACGGCCTGCTGACGTACGTGGCGCAACGCCTGCAGGCCGAGCCCTCGCTCGACGGCCTGACTGGCCGCTTCGTCGACGCCGAAGGCCGCTCGGAAGGCCGCTGGCTGCCGCGCACGCAGATCCTCAACCGTTTCTCGGTGTGGCGCGGGGCCATCTCGTTCAGCATCTTCCTGCGCCGCCGCCTCGTCGAGCGCATCGGCGAGTTCGACGAAGACCTCGGCGTGGGCGCCGGCACGCCCTGGGGCGCCGGCGAAGAGACCGAGTTCATGCTGCGCGGCCTGAAGGCTGGCGGCCGAGTCGAATTCGACCGCGACCTTGTCCTGCACCACCCGGTGAAGACCGCCGACTACGGCGACGCCGCCATCGCGCGGCAGCGCCGCTACGAAGCCGGCTTCGGCCGTGTGATCCGCCGCGGCGGATTTCCCGGCTGGTATTTCCCGTGGGTGTGCGGACGCACGCTCGCCGGCTCGCTGCTCGCGCTGTGCAGCGGCCAGCGTGCGCAGGCGCGCTTCAAGTGGCACAGCCTGCTCGCCCGCGTGAGCGGCTGGCGCACCGGCCAGGCGCCGCGCACGGCCTACCCCTCGTCCAACCACGCTTGAGGATTGCTCGATGACCACCTCGACCTTGTCAGGCCCGAAGCTCCCCGAGACCTTGCGCATCGGGCCGTTTCGCGTGAAGTCGTTCGGCTCGCACGCGCTGGCGGGCCAGATCTACCGCCAACTGGCACTGGGCCGGCGCACCGAACTCTTCTTCGCCAACACCAACTTCGTCGTCACCTGCCAGGCCTTTGCCGAGCGCTTCAACGACGACCCGGCGATCACCGTCGTCAACGACGGCATCGGCATGGACCTTGCAGCGCGGTTGATGCATGGCAAGCGCTTCCAGGAGAACCTCAACGGCACCGACTTCATCCCCCGTCTGCTCGGCGGCAGCCCGCTGCCGCTGCGCGTCTTTCTCTTCGGCGCACGGCCCGAGGTGGTGCGCGAGGCCTCGCGCTCGGTGGAGCGCCGCTTCGGCCACACGGTCGTGGGGGCGCTCTCGGGCTACGGCGTGGAAGACGAGTTGGTGTGCGAGCGCATCCGCAGCGCCAAGCCCGACGTGGTGCTGGTGGCGCTCGGCAACCCGCTGCAGGAACAGTGGATCCTCGACCACGCGCAGCAGCTGCCGCCGGCCTTGTACGTCGGCGTAGGCGCCTTGTTCGACTTCCTCGCCGAGCGGGCCGTGCGCGCGCCGGTGTGGGTGCGCAAGCTGCACCTGGAATGGTTCTTCCGGCTCACGCAGGAGCCCAAGCGGCTGTGGAAGCGCTACACGGTGGATGCGTTCAAGTTCTTCCGCATCTGCCGCTCGGCCAAGCTTGAGGCTTCATGAAACTGGCTTCGAAGTCAGCTTGGTCGATTCTGGACAACCTGGTTCAGCAGGTCCTGTCGTTCATCATCTTCGCGGTGCTCGCGCGCTGGCTCACGCCGCACGAGTTCGGGCTGCTCGCGATCGCACATTTGATGGTGCTCTTCACGCGCATGTCGCTGCTCGATTCGCTGGCGATGCCGGTGGTGCGCACGCCCGGGGCCGATGACCGCCAGTTCGACTGGCTCTTCACCGTCTGCACCGTGGTCTCGCTCGGCGTGGCGGCGCTCATGGTGCTGCTGTCGTGGCCGATGGCGCGCTTCTTCGAAGCTCCCGATCTCACGCTGGTGCTGGCAGGCATGAGCCTCTCGGTGGTGCTCTTCGGGCTCGGCCGCGCGCACGACGCGAGGCTGCTGCGCGACGGCAACTTCCGCGTGATGGCGATCCGCTCGCTGTGCTCGGTGACGGCGGGCGGCGCGGTGGCGCTCTGGCTGGCCGCGCGCGGCGCGGGGGCGATGGCGCTCGTGGCGCAGCAGGTGGTGATGGGCGTGGTGGCGCTGGCGGTGGCGCTCATCGCCGAGTGGCGGCACTGGCGGCCGCGCTGGCACTGGTCGGCGGAGCTCTTTCGCGAGCACCGCGGCGAGGCCCGCCGCATCGGCCTCAACGCCTGCGTCAACTACGCCAACAGCAACGGCGATGCGGCCCTCGTGAGCGTGCTGCTCGGCCCGGCCGCGACCGGCCTCTACAACCTTGCCAAGCGGGTGCTCTCGGCTGGCTATCTCGTGGTGGCGTCGTCGCTCAGCCGGGTGGGCGTGAGCCTCTTCGTGCAACGCCAGGGCGACCCGGTGGCGCTGGCCCAGGCCTACCGGCGCATGCTCGGCTGGACGCTCTTGCTGCTGGCGCCGATGTATGCACTCGTCTCGCTCGTGGCCGAGCCGCTGGTGGTGCTGGCCTTCGGCGAACGCTGGCGCGAGAGCGCGGCGCTCTTCGGCTGGCTGTCGGTGGCTTACGTGGCGCAGTCGGCCTTCTGGCTGGGGCAGAACCTGTCCTTCGCCACACGCCAGAGCGCCCGCGTGCTCAAGCTGTCGACCCTGCAGCTCGCGATCACCGCGGCACTGGCCGCCGGTTTGTCGCGCTGGGGCATGCAGGGCATCGCCGCCGGCGTGGCGCTCGGGAGCGTGGCCGGTTGCGTGCTGATGCAGATCGCGGTGCACCGGCAGCTGTCCATTTCCAGCCTCTCGTTCATGCGCACCACGCTGCCCGCCACGCTGGGCACGGCGAGTGTGGCGGCGCTGCTGTGGGGCCTGCCCCATGCCGGCCTCGATGCCGAACGCATGCAAACTCTGTTGACCTCTCAAAAGGAATTTCTCACCTCATGGCAAAAGCAATGATCCTCGCCGCGGGCCAAGGGACCCGCGTGCGCCCGCTGACCAAGAACATGCCCAAGCCGATGGTGCCCATCCTCGGCAAGCCGGTGCTCGAATACCTGATCGAGCACCTGGCGCGCTACGGCATCAAGGAAATCATGATCAACGTGGCGTTCAACCACTGGAAGATCGAGAACCACTTCGGTGACGGCAGCCGCTGGGGCGTGCAGATCGGCTACTCGTACGAAGGCGTGCGCGAGCACGGCGAGGTGGTGCCCAAGCCGATGGGCTCGGCCGGCGGCATGAAGAAGATCCAGGATTTCTCGGGCTTCTTCGACGAGACCACGCTCGTGCTGTGCGGCGACGCGCTGGTCGACCTCGACATCAACGCCGCGCTCTTCGAGCACAAGCAGAAGGGCGCCTTGGCGAGCGTGGTGGGCCTCGACGTGAAGCGCGAGGAGGTGCAGAACTACGGCATCGTGAGCGCCGACCCGACGGGCCGCGTGCTCGAGTTCCAGGAGAAGCCCACGCCCGAGGCGGCCAAGAGCACGCTGGCCTCGACCGGCATCTACATCTTCGAGCCCGCCGTGCTCGAGCTCGTGCCGAGCGGCAAGAGCTTCGACATCGGCAGCGACCTCTTCCCGCTGATGGCGGCCAAGGGCCTGCCCTTCTACGTGCAGAACCGCTTCTTCAACTGGATCGACATCGGCCGTGTGAGCGACTACTGGAGCGTGCTGCAGCGCGTGCTGATGGGCGAGGTGGCCGAGATGGAGATGCCGGGCAAGGAAGTGCGCCCCGGCGTGTGGGTGGGCCTCAACACCCGCATCCCCTGGGACAAGGTGCAGATCACCGGGCCGGTTTACCTCGGCTCCAGCGTGTGCGTGGAGCCCGGCGTGAAGATCGAGGGGCCGACCTGGATCGGCACCGGCAGCCACCTGAAGCGCGGCTGCGAGGTCAAGCGCAGCGTGCTCTTCGAGTACACCCGCATCTCGTCGGAGCAGGTGTTCGAAGAGATGATCGTCTCGCCGCAATATTGCGTGGACCGCCGCGGCACGACGAACTACATCAGTGATGATGAGACACACCGCCGCTGGGGCGACGCAAGAGGAGATGGTTGCGCAAGCTGACCGTCAGGCGGTGACCTTCAGTCCCACGATCCCCGCCACGATCAAGGCCACGCAGCCCAGCCGGGCTGCCGTGGCGGGCTCCTGAAACAGCACGATGCCAAGCGCCACCGTGCCCACCGCTCCAATGCCCGTCCACACGGCGTAAGCCGTGCCCACGGGAAGCGTGCGCATCGCCCAGCCGAGCAGCACCACGCTTGCGACCATCGCTGCCACCGTGCCCACGCTCGGCCACAGCCGCGAGAACCCGTCGGTGTACTTGAGGCCGATGGCCCAGGCGACCTCGAAGAGGCCGGCGATGAAAAGAATGACCCAGGCCATGACGACCCTTTCACTGCAGAGTGGGGTCGTCCCCCGGTGGTTGGAAGGGCCCGGCCCAGGCCGTCCTGAGGGGCGCAGCGCAGTGTAGGCCGCCCACAAAAAAGGCCCGGTGTTCGCCGGGCCTTTCAAGCAGGAGCAGCGCAGGCGTCACATCTTGCGACGGCGCCCCACGAACGCGAGAGCGCCCAGGCCAGCCAAAAGCATGGCGTAGGTGCCGGGCTCGGGCACCGGCGTCACCTGCACGTTCTGCAGTTGCATGCCGAAGTTCGGGCCGGGCACGCCGCGCAGCGCGAAGAGCAGGCCGCCCGCACCGCCGGCTTCGGTGGTGAAGGAGTAGGTGTTCCAGCCCGGCGAGGTCGTCACGTCGCTCAGCAGGCCGCGCGTCGAGGGGCCTTCGAGGGTGTCGAAAAGAAAGCCGAAGCTGAGGGTCTTGTCGGCGTTACCGGCAAACTTTTCCGCCTGGTATTCGAAGCTCACGGTGTAGAAGCCGGAGGCGAGATCCTCGAATTTCTCGAAGCAGAAGCGTTGGCCGAGGCCGCTTTTCAGGGGATCGTCACAGCTGTTGAGCGCCGCCTGCGAAGTGGAGACGGCGCCCAGGGAAAGGACAGCGGTGGCGATGCTGGCGATCAGTTTCTTGTTCATCGGGTACTCCTGTGATGACAACGTACGGCTGAGAGGGAAAAGTTCCGTGAGAGAAGAGCAATCAGCGCTCCGCTTCGGTGCAGTGGTCTTTGAGAGCCGTGTGCACGCTTCAGCGAATCGCGAATTCCGCGTTGCAGCCAGCGACCGTGGCCTTGTAGCCCGAGCTGACCGAGGTGTCTCCGCCGACGGTGCGCTTCTCCTGGTTCACGTGGCAGATGAGCTGCAGTGCGTCGAACGGCGTGTAGGTCATCGAGATGCCGCCGATGACGGTGGTGTCGGTGCCGGTCGCGGTGGGCACGCCGTTGACGAAGGTGTTGTCGAGCTTGCGGTGCGCCCAGCTCACGCGCGGCACGAAGGTCACCTTCGCCGTGGCGAGCCAGGTGACGGCGAGCGAAGCGGTCTGGATGGCGCGCGCATCGCTCGACTCGCCGCCGGTCAGCGTGGAGTCGAAGTCGGCGCGGCCGACGCTGCGGTCGTAGGCGAGGTCGAGGTCGGTGTATAGCTTGCCGGTCGGGCGCCAGTTCCAGCCGAGGGCGCCCGTCCAGCCCTTGTTGTCGCGCGCGCTCTGGGCGGTGTGCCGCTCGCGCGTCAGGCTGATGCGGGTGTTGAGGGCGCTGGCGCCGCTCGGGGTGAGGTTGGTGATGAGGTCGACGTCGTCGCGGGTGAATTCGTCGGGCACGCCGCCCAAGCCGACCGGGTAGCGCCCCTCGCTGCGCCGCACGCCCAGGCGGGTGGTGAGGGCGCCGCTCTGGCGGTAGCGGATGCCGGCGTTGTAGGAGCTCTGGCGCATGTCGCGCTCGTCGACGTCGATCCCGCGGTAGTCGTTCTCACTCCCGGTCGCGCCGGCCTCAAACGACCAGCGCGTGACAAGCCCCAGGCGCGCCTGGACGCCGAGTGAAGTGCTGCGCACCTGGTTACGCTCGAGCGAGATGGTGCCGTTGATGGTGTCGCGGTAGAGGCTCTGGTTCTGCTGCGCCGTCAGCAGGCCGGAGAGCCGGCCCACGGTCTCCCAGTCCCAGCGGGCGTTGACGCCGTAGTCGGTGTTGTTGAGGTGCTCGTTCTTGTTGTAGCGGTTGTGGTTGGCTTCGGCGTTGAAGAAGAAGTGCTGCCGGCCGATCGACTTGTCGAGTCCGAGGTGCACGCCGCTCGACCAGATGCGGTCGCGCCGCTCCAGCGGGCTGCCTTCCGGGGCACGGAAGAGGTTGCTCTCGCCCACCAGGCCCTGGCGGATGCCGAAGACGAAGGGCGAGGGCTCTTGGGTCGGCGGCACCGCGCCGCTGCCGCTCGGCGGGCTTACCGGCGCCGGAGCGGGCGCGGGGCCGGTGGACGGCGCCGTGGGGTTGGGCGCCGCCGGCGTGGTGGAGGGAGCGCCCGTCTCCTGGGCGTGGACCTGAGCGAAGGTGCTGATCAAGCCCATCAGCAGGGGCAGGGTGGCGGTTCTCATGTTTGTGGGCAGCAGTGGTGGGTGGAGGGATCGATCGGCGTGACGTGTCCTTCAGTAGGCGTTGCGATCGAAGAACAGCACGCGCACCGTGCGCGCGATGATCTTGAGGTCGAGGGCGAGCGACCAGTTGCGCAGGTACTCGAGGTCGTACTGCACGCGCGCGGCCATCTTCTCGACGGTGTCGGTCTCGCCGCGAAAGCCGTTGACCTGCGCCCAGCCGGTGATGCCCGGCCGCACCTTGTGGCGCAGCATGTAGGCCTGCACGATCTTTCGGTATTCCTCGTTGTGCGCCACGGCGTGCGGGCGCGGGCCCACGAGGCTCATGCTGCCGAGCAGCACGTTGAAGAGCTGCGGCAGCTCGTCGAGCGAGGTCTTGCGGATGAACGCGCCGAAGGGCGTGATGCGCGGATCGTTCTTGGTGGCCTGGCGTACCACGGGCCCGTTGTCCTGCGTGCGCATCGAGCGGAACTTGAAGACCAGGATCTCCTTGCCGTCGAGGCCCGTGCGGCGCTGCTTGAAGATGATCGGGCCCGGCGAACTCATCCTCACGCCGATGGCCACCGCCAGCAGCACGGGCGAGATGAGCACGAGGATGATCGACGAGAGCACGATGTCGGTCACGCGCTTGACGAGGTGGTTGGTGCCGGTGATGGGCGACTCGAGCAGGCTCACGACCGGAATGCCTTCCACGTCCTGCAGCTGGCCCTGGATCACGTTGACGCCGGCGAAGTCGGGCACGTAGTGCACCGAGGTGGTGGTGTCCTGCAGCTTGCTGATGAGCTCCATCACGCGCGGCTGGGCCACGAGCGGCAGGGTGATGTAGACGTTGTGGATGCCGTGGCGCTTGACGTGCTCGACCACGTCTTCCACCCGGCCGAGCAGCTTGCCCGCGGCGCCGTCGTGCACACGGTCGTGGCCACGGTCGTCGAAGTAGCCCATGAGTTCGTGCACGCAGCCGGTGTAGGCGTCGAGCGCCTGCGCGATGCGCACGCCGTTCTCGCCCGCGCCGACCACCACCGCCCGGCGCCGGTACTCGGGCCGCTCGCTCACGAGGCGCAGCCAGCGGCAGCTCGTCGTCACCACCACCCACTGCATCGCCGGGGTGAAGAAGGCCCACCACAGCAGCACGTCTTTCGAGAAGAAATGGAAGCTGTCGGTCGCGTAGCCGAAGAGCATGAGGATCGAGAGCACCGCGACCCAATGGCTCACGATGTTCACGCCCGCTCGGAATGGGTCTTGTTTGCAGCGGTCGACGCCGGGGAAGGTCAGCACCAGCACCAGCATTCCGAGGATGAGCTCGGGGCGATCGATGGGTTCGTCGAAGAAGGCCGCGGCCAGCCCCAGCGTGAGCAGGGTGGCCAGCGGCTCGGCCACCGCGGCGACGAAGGTGTTGATCGACGGTGGCGCCACCGGAAACAGGCGCACTGGCACCGTGGTGGTCACGTTGGCGGATTTCAGCTGCACGCCTGCGGTTGGACGCTGAACTGCCCGGTCCAATATCGGCATGTCTGACATGGAGCTTCCCCTTTTGCCCGGTTAATCATTCCGGTCGCAAGCCGCTGCACTTGGCAGGCGTTGGCGCTGATGGCGCCGCGGGCTCGGACCCTTGCGCGCCTTTCGGCAACCTGCGTGCCGGGCGGGGGAGCGCGCGGCGGGCTTCAGCGGGGGATCAATGCGGCGTGTAGCGCCACCACTCGGTGCGGCGGTCTTCGGCCACGGTGCCGATCAGGAGCCCGGCGGGGCCGGCTTCGATCTGCGCGAGCTGCAGCGTGGCCCGGGCGTCGCGGCTCAGCACGTAGCGCGCATCGCCTTGCCAGCCGAGGTGCTGGCTCAGCGCGGCCAGCGTCTGGCTGGGCTGACTCTGCATGAAGGTGAAGGGGAGCGGCAGGCCTTGGGTCGCCTGCTCGACGACGGTGCGGGTGGCGCCCATCGGGCCGTGCACGCCCACGATGCGCAGCAGCGCGCCGGGTGGCAGCTGCTCTTCGTGTGCGGCGTCGAGGCACAGGCGAGCGCCCAAGAGCGCCAGCTCGGCCCAGCCGCCGATGCGGCGCGGGCGCGTGCCCAGGCGGCGGGCGAGCTGGTCGCGCCAGTCGGCGGGCAGCGGGTCGAGCACGACGTGCGACTTGAGGACGAAGCTCATGCCCGCATGTCCTCCAGCACCACCGCCGTGTGGCCACCGCCGAAGCCGAGGATGCTCGCCAGCACGTGACGAGCGTGTGACGGCGGCACGTTCGCCAGAGGGGCTTGCAACGCAGGGTCTTGCGCGTGGTCGGCGCGCGGCCAGGCGCCGCATTCGAGGCAGGCGGTGAGCAGCGCGAGTTCGGCGATGCCCGACGCACCGAGCGTGTGGCCGATGGCGGCCTTGAACGACACGAGCGGGGGCAACGGGTCGAACACCTGCCGCAGCGCACGCGCTTCGGTGGCGTCGCTCGCGGCGCCACCGGCCGCCTGCGGCTTCACGAGCGAGATGTCGCTTGCGGTGAGGCCGCTGTCGGCCAAGGCTTGATGGCACATGTCGATCACGGCGCTCTCGATGGAGCCGGCCGGGTCGCGGCCGTCAACCACGTTGGCGCCCCCGGCGATGCGCCAGCGTGAAGGTTGCGCCGACACGTGCAGCGCCGCGACCGCTTCGCCCAGCACCAGGCCGTTGCGGCCCAGGCCGTAGGGCAGGGCGCCGGTGGGGCTCAGCAGCTGCATGCCGGCAAAGCCGCCGAGGGTGAGCGTGTTGCGCAACTCCAGCCCGAGCACGAGCGCTTCGGGCACGACGCCGTGGCGCACCAGGGTGCGCGCGCTCAGCAGCGCGTTCAGGCCCGAGGTGCAGGCGGTCGAGACGGTGTAGACCGGGCCTTGCCAGCCGAGCCAGCCGGCCACGGTCTCGGCGAACTCGTGGTGGTCGCGCACGAAGTCGTGTGTGGTTTCGAGCAGGCCGATGTCGAGCGACGACGAGGCGACGAAGAGCGCGCCGCGGCGGTCGAGGGCGCCGGCTTCGGCGACGGCGCGCTGGATGAGCCGGCGGCTGCGCGAAACCCAGTCCGCTTCATCGTCGTCGATCGTGTAGCAGGGCCAGGCCGAGCCGTCGCTGAGCGTGATCGAGCGAGGGGCCGCGCCGGCAGCAAGCGCCGTCATCGCGCTGCCGAGATCGGGGCCCAGCGCCGACACGAGCGCACGGCCGGCGATGAAGGCCTCGTTCATTCCTTCAAGGAGGGCGCGTGCTGCCGCAGGTGATCGGCCAGGTGCGCGATCGAGGTGAGCGCGCGGCGCGTGTCCTTGCTGTCGGGCATGCGCACGCCATAGCGCTGCTGGATGGCCATCGAGATCTGCAGGGCGTCGAGCGAGTCGAGCGCGAGGCGGGCCTCGGGGCCGAAGAGCACTTCGTCGTCGGTGAGGCCGCCCTCGGGCTCGGCCTTTTCGGCGGCTTCCAGCACCAGGGTCTTGAGGTCGGCGATCAGGGTGGACATTTATCGGGGCGAACGTTGGAACAACACGAGCGCGATGCCGAACATCAGCGCGGCGAAGAGCGAGAGGCGGGCCAGTTGCGGCACGGTGCTGGCGATGTCGCCGCCGCGCAGCACGACGTTGAGCAGGGCTTCCAGGCCCCAGTTCATCGGCGACCACTCGGCCAGGCGCTGCATCGACAGCGGCATCACGAACTTGGGCACCATGATGCCGCCGATGGCGGCCATCAGCACGTTGAGGATCGGCCCCACGGCCGCGGCCTGCGCATGCGTGCGCACGGCGCAGGCGATAGCCAGCGCCATGCTGACGGCGGCGACGCTGATCGCGGCCAGCGCCAGCAGCAAGGCAGGCCAGTTGACCTGGGCAAGCGAGAGTGCATCGCCGCCGAGCGCGGGCATGAGCCACACGCCCACCGCCAGCATCAGCGCGGCCTGCACGGCGTTCACGCCGAGGTAAGGCAAGCCCTTCGAGGCGAGCAGCGCGGCGCGCGAGACGCCCAGGCTCTGCAGGCGCGCGAGCGTGCCGCTGCTGCGCTCTTCCACGACGAGGCCGGCGAGCGAAGCGACGACGAAGAACATGCCGAAGACCAGCCAGGCCGGCACGTTCTGCTGCACGGCGCTCGGGCGCGGGCCTGAGGTGCCGGCGCGCTCGGTCTGCACGAGCTTGAGCATCGAAGCGTCGGGCGCGGGTTTGGGGGCGTTGTTCTGCGCGAGCGCGGCGCGGGCCTTCAGTTCGCCCGCGGTGCCGGCCAGTTGCGCCTGCAGCGTGTTGAGCAGGTTGCCGTCGAGGCCCGGCTCGGCGAGCAGGCGCAGGAACGACTGCGTGGGCAGCGAGGCTTCTTCCAGCTCTTGCGACAGGCCGGCCTGCAGCACCAGCACGTACTTGAGGCGGCCTTCGCGCAGCTGCCGTTCCCAGTCGCCCGGCAGCGCTTGGGCCGGGCCGTGGCCACGCTCCCAGGCCTTGACGAGGGCGCGTGCCAGCGGGCCGGTGTCTTCGGCCTGCACGGCATAGGGCAGGCTGGTCTGCGGCGGGCTGTAGTAGTCCTTCAGCGCGAGCGACATGATGACGATGAAGAGCACCGGCAGCAGGAACAGCGCGGCGAGGCTGTGCGGGTCGCGGATGAGCGCCAGCAGCTCCTTCTTGATCAGCGCGGGCAGCATCGGTCAGTCTCTCAGCGAGCGTTGGGTGAGCGACATGAAGAGCTGCTCCAGGTTGCCGCGGCCGAATTGGGCCGAGTGGACCGTCGCGCTGGCGTTGTCGAGCGCCGCCAGCACCTCAGCCGGGCGGCTCTTCAGGCGCAGGCTCACGCGCTGGCCGCTGCTGTCGAGCACGGTGCCGTGCTTCGCCAGGAGGGCGAGCAGGGCGTCGCGGGCGATGCCATCGGCGGCGAGCACCATCACCGGCTCGTGCTGTGCAAGCAGTTCGTCGAGCGAGCCGGCGCAGAGCATGCGGCCGCGGTCGAGGATCACCACCTGGTCGGCGATCGCCTCGATCTCGTCCATGTAGTGCGAGGTGTAGATCACCGCCGCACCGTGGCGTGCCAGGCTCTTGATCGCCTCGAGGATGAACGCTCGCGATTGCGGGTCGACGCCGACGGTGGGCTCGTCGAAGAGCACCAGCTCGGGCTCGGGCAGCAATGCGATGGCGAGGTTCAGCCGTCGCTTCAAGCCACCCGACAACTTCTCGGCGCGTGTGCCCTGGTAGCGCTCCAGTTGCGCGACGGCGAGGCAGGCGGCGATGCGCTCGTCGCGCTTTGCGGCAGTCAGGCGGCCCGCCGCGGAGAAGCAGGCGAGGTTCTCGGCCACCGTGAGCATGGGATAGAAGGCGTATTCCTGCGGCGCAACCGCGATGCGGGTGGGCGTCGCGCTGCGCACCGTGGCGAGCGGTTGGCCGTCGACCATGATCTGACCCTGCTGCACCGGCAAGAGGCCGGCCAGGTGCGAGATCAGCGTCGTCTTGCCCGCGCCATTCGGCCCCAGCAGGCCCAGCACGTGGCCGCGCTGGGCGGTGAGCGACACGTCGTCCAATGCGGCCGTGTCAGCGCGGGGATAACGGTAACCGAGGTGCTCGATCGACAGCATGGGCCGCGATTGTCGCTGCGCTCACTTCACCGCGGCTTGCAGGTCCTTGAAGAACGCCTCTTCCTGGTCCGCCTGCTGGCGGATCAGCGCCGCGATGGCGGCCGGGTTCACCGGCTCACGGCCCTTGATCATGCGCGCGGCCTTGAGGGCCATCACACGCCAGCCGTCGCCAATGGCCGTGAGCCGCTCGGAGAACTGCGCGAGCACGGGCCGTTCGGCGAGCTGGGCTGCCTCTTGCAGGAAGGCCGCGTAGATGAAGCGGAAGCCCGCACCACCGGTGCCGATCTCTTCCTGCATGCGCACGATCTGGCCAATGAAGTCGGCGCTGCGCTTCTCGCCTGCAGGGAGTTTGTCGACGTGCTTGGCCAGCCAGCGCATGCCGCGTACGCCGGCGATGGGCACGGGCGGCAGCATCGCGCGGCAGTTCTTGCGGATGGCGGCGCGCACGGCCTCGGGGGTGATCTTCTTCTGCGGGACGGTCGTCGGGAAGTACAGCAGGCCCTTGGGCGCGAGCGCACCTTTTGCGAAGCGGGCGCGCAGCAGGTCGGCGCTCGCGCAGCGCTGCGGATGCTCGAACACCGGGTCGCTGATCAGGTACTCGTCACCCTCCTTGCCGTAGACCAGCAGGTTGTGCGCGTTGAAGTGGAAGCGCATGTCGGGCGGCATGTAGGGCAGCCAGTAGACCGAGGTCTGCAAGCCCACGATGTGGCCTTCGGCGAGCAGCGTGTCGAGCCGCGTCTGGCCCGCCTGCGGCGAGCGGAAGGTCTCGAAACGGAAGCGCGTGGCGAGCGGCGCCAGCAGGCCCTTGATGATGCCGCGCGGCAGCGTGCGGTAGGCGATCAGCGGCAAGCCGTTGATCTTGATGAAGGGCAGGTAGGCGAAGGCGAGGCCGGCCGAGAGGCCGAAGGCCAGGCTCTCCGACACCGGCACGCCGTGGTGGCGCAGCAGGTTGGAGATGACGCCGCTCTCGCAGTGCGCGGCGTGGGCGTGCTGAAAGGTGGCGGCGTGGGTGTTCATGAGGGCAACTTGCGCAGCTCAGGGATGGAAAGGCCCAGCGCGTCGGCGTAGCGCTGCAGGTGTTTGTCGGTGAGCGTGGCGAAGACTTCGGGGCGCAGGTGGCGCTTCACGCGCCATTGCCAGAAGCCGCTGGTCTGCGACAGCAGGGGCACGTCCATGCGGCGGGCACACATCCAGTATTCGAGCGTGGAGGCAGTGCCGGCCTGCACGCGCTGGCGCGCTTCTTCGGCCAACGCATGCAGCGTGTCGACGGCGTTGCTGGTGACGATCTCTTCTGCTTCCCAGCCCTTGCTGGGGGCGATCACCATGCGGCCGTTGGCGTCGCGCGCATAGACGGCCTTGCGGTGGCCGCCGAGGGTGGCGTTGCCTTCTTGCGGGACGGCGTCGAGGTCCATCAGACCGCAGTCAGATGCACGAAGCCTGTGGAGAAACGGCCGCTCTCGGGGATGTACATCAAGAGCTTCTGCCCCTTCTGGATGCGGCCCGAGCGGAACAGCTCGTCGAGCATGATGTACGGCGAGGCCGAGCCGGTGTTGCCCTTGGTCACGAGGTTGCTGAACCAGCGCTCGCGCGGAATGGGCAGGCCGGCTTCGCCGATGGCCTGCTCCACAGGGCCTGCGAAGAAGGACGACGAGATGTGAGGCAGGAACCAGTCGATCTCGCTCGCCACGAGGCGGCGCTTGTCGACGATCTCGGCCAGCGGGTCGCGCACGGTGGCGCGGATGACGTGTTCGTTGAGCAGGCGCACGTCCTGCTTGACGGCGAAGATCGACTTGGCCTGCCACTCGTCGGTGCCAAAGCGCAGCCAGCCGCGCAGCGAGCCGTCGTCGTTCTTGTCGCCGCCGGCGTACATGCACACGGGCAGCTCGTTCGCGGCGGACGAGAGGTCGATCCAGTCGACGCGCAGCGAGAGCGGGCCGCTCGGGGCCGTCTCGAGCAGCACGGCGCCGGCGCCGTCGGACAGCATCCAGCGCAGGAAGTCTTTCTCGAACGCGATCTCGGGGCGCTCTTCGAGCTGCTGCAGCTTGTGCTCGACCTCGGGGTCGAAGTTGCGCGCCAGCATGATGGGCGAGGCCAGCTCGGAGCCGGTGGCCACCGCACGCTTCGATTCACCGGCGCGCACCGACAACCATGCGTGCTTGAGCGCCGCGGCGCCCGACAGGCAGATGCCGGCGCATGACACGGCTTCGAGGCGCGGCCAGCCGAGTTCGCCGTGCACCATCACCGCATGGTTGGGCATCAGCTGGTCGGGCAGCGAGGTGCCGGTGGCGAGCGTGTCGACACGGCCGATGTCGCCCATCGCGCGGATGGCGTTGGCGGTCATCTGGGCGTTGGTCATCGCCGGCTCGCCGGTGGCGCGGTCGATGGCGTAGTGGCGCGACTGGATGCCGTTGCTGCGCAGCACCAGCCGGCGCGCCCGCGAGGGCTTGCCGCCGACCATGCCGAGCACGGATTCGATCTCGTCGTTGGAAACGGGTGCGAAGGGCAGGAACGCGCCGGTGCGCGTCAGAAAGACATCAATCCCCATACGAGTGGCTGCGTTCCGTGGATGAGCCAGAGGGCTCTTCATACTGGGTCTTGATTTTAGAGAGCCACCCTCCCATGAAGGGCCGCAGAAGCGTCTGGATGAGGATGCTGGTGGGCACTACCGTGATGATCATCACGATCAGGAAGGTCACGTAGATCGCGAGCAGCGGCACACGTTGCGGTGCCCCCGGCTTGCCTGCGGCCATCAGCAGTTTTCCCCAGACGTGGAAGCTGCGCGACGCGGCTTTTTCGCTGAAGTAGAGGCGCGGGTCGACGGTGGCCGCACCCATGCCGGCGAGCAGCGGCTGCGTGCTTTTTTCACGATCGGCGTGCAGCGATTCGGCAAGCGCCTGGCCGAAGCGGCGGGCGCTCTTGATCTGCGCGTCGTTCAGGCCTGCATCGGGCATGCCCCAGAAGCCCTTGCGGCTGCCGGAGAGCACCCACTTGGGCGTGGTGAAGAAGGTGGCGAGCGTGGGGCCGGGGTCGACGTAGACCACGTTGTCGAGCAGGCGCGCGCCGGCGGCGGCGAGCAGGCCCTTGAGCTTCTCGTGGGCCATCAGCCACATGTTGCGGCAGGCGATGAGCGTGACGACGGGCTTGCCCTTGAGCAGCTTCTTGGCCACCGGGTGCTGCAGGAAGGCCGTGACCGGCTGCGAGGGGGCCAGGAACCACACCTGGTAGGGCAGCACGATGAGGTCGAAGTCTTCGTCGCCGGTGAGCGTCAGCGGCTTCAGCTCGGGCCCGCGCAGGTGGTAGGACTCGGGGAAGGCGTCGAGGAAGGTGAAGAAGCCCCAGGGGAAGGGGAAGGGCCGACGGGGCTCGATGGTTTCGACATGCAGCGAGATGCCGGGGTCGGCACGCAGGGCGCTCACGAAACTGTCGGTCAGGGTGTTGAGTTGTCCGCTCTGCGAGAAGCGCAGCACGAGGACCTTCTTGACGGTGTTCACCACAAAGCCATGAGAAGAAAACGGGATTGCCTATGGTAGGCGAGCGCACGCCAACCAGTCGTCCCGAAAAGACGGTAATTCAGGCAGTTTGTGGCGCGGGCGTGGTACGTGAACGCCACCAGCCCTCGGCGCTGTAGAGGGCGAGCGCCGTCCAGATCAGCGCAAACCCCATCAGCCGTTTGGCCGAGAAGGGCTCGTGGAAGATCCACAGGCCGATGGCCAGCTGGATGGTCGGGCCGATGTACTGCAGCAGGCCGAGCGTGGTGAGCGAGATCTGCCGTGCGCCAGCCGCAAAGAGCAGCAGCGGGATGGCGGTGATGGGGCCGGCCGCGATCAGCCAGAGGTTGGTGCCGGCCTCGGGGGCCGGGAAGACGCTGGTGCCGTGCCACATCCAGAAGCCCAGGACTGCGATGGCGATGGGCGCGAGCAGCAGGGTCTCGAGCGTGAGCCCTTCCAGCGCGCCGAGGGTGGCCACCTTGCGCAGCAGCCCGTAGGCACCGAAGCTTGCGGCCAGCGCGAGCGCGATCCACGGCGGATGGCCGGCGAGGACGGCGAGCCACAACACGCCGGCTGCGGCGATGCCGAGCGCCAGCCACTGCACGGGGCGCAGCCGCTCGTGCAGCACGGTGTAGCCGAGCAGCACGTTGACCAACGGGTTGATGAAGTAGCCGAGGCTCGCCTCGATCACATGGCCGTGGTTGACGGCCCAGATGTAGGTGAGCCAGTTGACCGACAGCAGCACCGCGCTCGCCGCGAACGCGAGCAGCACCTTGGGGCTGCGCAGCACCGGCCTGACCCAGGCCCACTGCCGCCGCAGCGTGAGCACCACCAGCACGAAGACCAGCGACCACACGATGCGGTGGACGAGGATCTCACCGGAGGGAACGCTCGCGATCTGGCGGAAGTAGAGCGGGAAGATGCCCCAGAGTGCGAAGGCGAGGGCGGCGTACAGGGCTCCGATGGGCATCGGCGGATTCTCCCAGCCCTGCTGCCGGGTTGCTGACGGGTGGTCATTCCGCGGGCCTGGCGGCATGATCCGCCGCGTGGCCCATGTCGTCTTCACCCAGCAGCTCAAGCGCTTCACCGAAGTGCCCGAGGTGGACACGCCCGCGGCCACGCTGCGCGAGGCCTTGCAGGCGGCGTTCGAGATCAACACTCGGCTGCGCGGCTACGTGCTCGACGACCAGGGCCATCTTCGGCCCAACGTGGTGGTGTTCATCGATGGCCGGCGCAGCCACGAGCGCGTGCGGCTGGATGACGAGTTGAAGCCCGACAGCCAGGTGCACGTGCTGCAGGCGCTTTCAGGAGGATGACGAGATGACGGCAACGAGGGCGTGGGTGGCCACGCGCAAAGGCTTGTTCGAACTCAACCGCTCTGGCAAGGGGTGGGGCGTGGCGAGGGTCAGTTTCCTCGCCGAGCCGGTGTCGATGGTGCTGCCACCCATTCATGGCAACGGCCGCATGCTGGCCGCGCTCAACCTCGGCCACTTCGGTGTGAAGGTGCACGCGAGCGACGATGCCGGCGCGACCTGGCGCGAGGTCGACACGCCCACCTACCCGCCGCAGCCCGAAGGGGCCGAGGGGTCAGCGTGGAAGCTGGTGCAGATCTGGTCGATGGAAGCCATCCACGGCGCCATCTGGGCCGGCACGCTGCCCGGCGGCCTCTTCAAGAGCACCGATGGCGGCGAGCACTGGCAGCTGGTCGACTCGCTCTGGTCGCGCCCCGAGCGGCTGGGCTGGTTTGGCGGCGGCTACGACGTGCCGGGCATCCATTCCATCCTGCCGCACCCCACACGGCAGGGCGAGCTGCTGCTGGGCATCAGCTGCGGTGGTGTGTGGGGCAGCCGCGAGGGCGGCACGCAGTGGGAGCTGCAGGCCAAGGGCATGCGCGCCGACTTCATGCCGCCCGACCAGGCCGACGACGAGAACACCCAGGACCCGCACCTCATCGCCGCGTGTGCCGCGGTGCCCACGGCCGTCTGGTGCCAGCACCACAACGGCATCTTCCGCTCGACCGACGGCTCGCAGCGCTGGCAGGAGTTGAAGCCGCCGATTGCCGGCTTCGGCTTCGCGGTGGCCGCGCACCCGAGCGAGCCCGACACCGCGTGGTTCGCCCCCGCCGTGAAGGACGAGAAGCGCGTGCCGGTCGACGGCGCGCTCTTCGTGCACCGCACGCGCGACGGCGGCAAGACCTTCGAGGCGCTGCGCAACGGCCTGCCGCAAAAAGACTGCTACGACCTCGTCTACCGGCACGGCCTCGTCGTCGACGACACCGGCCGCTCGCTGCTGATGGGCAGCACCACCGGCAACCTGTGGGCGAGCGACGACGCGGGCGACAGCTGGGCGGAGGTGTCGGGCCACCTGCCGCCGATCCACGCAGTGCGCTTCGGGTAGTTCCTCCCCCTTCATCGCGGGGCAGCACCTGTGCGCGGGAATGACAAAGCTCGCGTGAGCTGTCGAAATGACACCCATCGTGCGCCGGAGTCCCGCCATGCCCATCACCATCGCCGTTGGAGCCCGTTCCCTCTTCGTCACCGCTGTCGCCTGGCTGTTCATCGGGCTCGGCCTGATCGCCAGCGGCTCGGCGCTGCTGCAACACGCGATGCTCGCCTCGCTGCTGCCCCTGCCGCCGCAGGCCGGCTTGACGGGCTTGCTGGTGGCGAAGCTGCCGTGGGTGACCGGCGCGAGCCTCGTGCTCTCGTTGGCCACGCTGGCCTCGGCAATCGGCCTGCTGCTGCGGCTCGACTGGGCGCGGCGCACCTTCATCGGCCTGCTCGTGGTGGCCATCGTCGCCAACCTGCTGGGCCTGTGGCTGCAGCAGGAGCTGATGCAGGCGATCGTCGACCACGCGTTGAGCAGCGCTTCGCTGCCCCCCAAGGCCGCCGGTGTGTTTGGCGGCTTCGTGACGGCAGCGCGCGTGATGGCGGTGGTGGTGACGCTCGGGGCGTGCGGGCTGCTGGCGTGGATCATTCGCCGGCTGATGTCGGCCAGCGTGCGGCAAGAGTTCGCCTGAGCTAACCGAGATCGCCGTCGACGTAGAACCAGCGGCCGTCTTCGCGCACGAAGCGGCTCTTCTCCTGCAGGCGATGGGCACGCCCGCCCAGCTTGCTGCGGGCGACGAACTCGACCGTCGCATGGTCGGCGTCCTGCACCTCGTGCTTCTTCACGTCGAGGCCGAGCCAGCGCAGGCCGGGCGGGTTGGGCTCGATCGTTGAAGGCCGTGTGCTCGGGTGCCAGGTCGCGAGCAGGTAGTCGATGAGATCGCGCACGTAGGCGCTGTAGCGCGAGCGCATGAGCGCTTCGGCGTCGGGCGCTTGCGGGTGCAGCGGGCCGGAGTGGAAACGGCCGCAGCAGTCTTCGTATCGGCGCGGTGCGCCGCAATCGCAGGTCATGTCAATTCTTTCTGCCAGGTCTCGCCCACGAGATCGTGGCCGAAGCTGTGGTGCGGCTCGCTGGCCGTCATCGTGTAGCCGGCCTTCTGGTAAATGCCGCGTGCCGCGCTCAGCAGGCTGTTGGTCCACAACACGATGCGCGAGTAGCCGGCCATGCGCGCGAAACGCTCGCATTCCTGCACCAGCCGCTGGCCGAGCCCGAGGCCGCGCGCGGTGGGCTCGACCAGCAGCATGCGAAGCTGTGCCACGCCGGGCAGCGGCGCGTGGGTGGTTTCGTCGCGCGCCTGCACGAGGAAGACGCTGCCGATGTTCTGGCCGTCGCGCTCGGCGATCCAGCAGGTCTCGTGCGTGGGGTCGAAGCGGTCGATGAAGTCGGCGGCGAGGCGCGCGACCAGCGCTTCGAAGCGCATGTCGAAGCGGTACTCCTGCGCGTAGAGCGCGCCGTGGCGCGAGACCACCCAGCCCATGTCGCCCGCGCGGTGCGGCCTCAGGAGAAAGGGCTCGTGGCCTTGGCGAGGCGCTTCGTTGCCGAGCAGCTGTTGCAGCGTGCCCATGGCCTGCAGCAGCTGCTGCTGGTGCGCTTCGGGCAGCGGGGTGAGCCATGTGCCGATCTGCTCGCGCGAGCGCTGGTCGAGCGGTGCGAAGGCGGCGCGGCCGGCGGGGGTGAGGCTCAGCTGGGTCTGGCGGGCGTCGGTGGGCGAGCGGGTGCTGTCGATCAGGCCTTGGTCTTTCAGGCGGCGCAGCAGCCGGCTCAGGTAGCCGGCGTCGAGCTCGAGCGTGCGGGCCAGTTCGGTGGCGGTGGTGTGCTCGTGGTGGGCCAGCTCCCACAACAGGCGCGACTCAGCCAGCGAATAGGGCGAGCCGAGCAGGGTGTCGTTCAACGCCCCGATGCGGCGGGTGTAGAAGCGGTTGAAGGCGCGGATGGCTTCAAGGCGGTCGGCGGCAGGCATGGGTGGATTGTCTGCATTTACTTGCCAAAAGCAATGAATCGTTTGCCTGACTGGAAGGCGCCCGAGGTTGCGAAAAGTACTGTATGTGCATACAGTCTCTTCATGGATGCGCCGCCGCTTTTCATCCCCGATGCCCCCCTTGCCAGCGGCCCGGCCGCCCGGGCTCGGCCGGTGCTGGCGCCGGAAGACCTGCATCCCCAGCTGTGGCGTGCCCACCAGCTCGGGCGCAACGCCGAGCACCCCTTTCCAAGCGGCTTCGAGCAGCTCGATGCCGAGCTGCCCGGCGGCGGCTGGCCGCGCCGGGCACTCACGGAGCTGCTGCTCTCGCATGCCGGCATCGGCGAGATCCGTCTGCTGGCTGCCTGCCTGGCCTCGGTCCAGCGGGCCGGCCGGCTGGTGATGATGTTCGACCCACCGGCGGCGGTCTCGGCCCCCGCCCTGGGTGAGCTGGGGTTGGACGCGACCCAGCTGCTCGTGATCCAGACGCACCTCCAGCTGCACCCCGGGGCCGACCGGCTGTGGGCGCTGGAGCAGGCGCTCAAGAGCGGTCATGTGGGGGCGGTCGTCGCATGGTTGCCGCCGCGGGTGAGGGCCGAGCGTGTGCGCCGCCTGCAGCTGGCCGCGCATGGGCACGACGGCCCGGCGTTCATCTTCCGCGAACCGGCCATGCAAAGCCAGGCGAGCGCGGCGCCGCTGCGCTTGGCGCTCCACCCGGCCGGGGCCGACCAGCTGGCGCTGCGCGTGCTCAAGCGGCGCGGGCCGCCCTTGCTGGCGCCGCTGCACCTGGCCTTGCCGCCGGTCCTGTCGGAACTCGCGGCGCGCCGCGCGCAGTTTGGCGCCGACACCGCCGAGGGCCTGCTGCCCGGGCTGCACGCCGCCACCTTCATCAACCTCGCCTGAGCGTCATGGCGGCGCGCGATGTTGTGGGTTGGCGTCCATCTGCCCTTGCTGTCGCTGGAATCGTTCGCGGCCAGCCTGCCGCAGCGCACCGATCAGCCGATGGCGCTGGTCGACACGCACCTCATCGCGAGCGCCGATGCCGCCGCGCAGGCCCTCGGCGTGAGCGTGGGCATGAAGCGCGCCACGGCCCTGGGGCTCGCGCCGCACCTGCTCCTGGGGCAGGCCGACGCCTGGCGTGACGCGCAGGCGCTGCAGGGCGTGGCCCATGCGGCGCTCGCGTTCACGCCGATGGTGTGCCTGGACGAGCCCGATGGCGTGCTGCTCGAAGTGCAGAGCAGCCTGCGCTATTTCGGCGGGCTGGCGGCGCTGCTGGGCCGGCTGAGAGATGCGCTGGCCCCGTTCGGCCACCGCCTGCAGATCGTGAGCGCCCCCACGCCGCATGGCGCGGCGCTGCTCGCGCGCCTGCACGACGAGCTGCACTGCCCCGACCGCCACACCCTGCAGCGCGCCCTCGAAGAAGCGCCGATCGGGGTGATGGCCACCGGCGCGCCGCATGAGCAGACGCTGCTCGGCATGGGCCTGCGTTGCCTGGGCGAGCTGCGCCAGCTGCCGCGGGCCGGCGTGGCACGGCGCTTCGGCAAGGCCTTGCTCGACGAGATGGACCGCGCCTTCGGCGACCGGCCCGACCCGCGCGAGCCCCTCGTGCTGCCGCCCACCTTTCGCAGCGGGCTCGAACTCTTCGCCCGCGCCGACACCACCGAGCAACTGCTGCACGGCGCGCAGATGCTGCTGCTGCGCCTGGTGGCGTGGTTGTCGGCCCAGCATGCGTTCGTCACGCGCTTTCGGCTGCTGATGAAGCACGAAGCGCGCTGGCGTGACGGTCACACCGCCCCCATCACCCCACTCGAGGTGGCGCTGGCGGAGCCTTCGCGCGATGTGGCGCACATGCTCACGCTGCTGCGCGAGCGGCTGGCGCAGATGGCGCTTCCGGCGCCCACGCTGGAGCTGGCCATCGAGTCCGACGACATCGTGCGCCGGCCGCCGCCGAATGCCGAGCTCTTCCCCACGCCGCAGAGCGAGCGGGCCGGCCTCGTGCAGCTCATCGAGCGCCTGCAGGCACGCCTCGGCCGCGAGCAGGTGCAGTGCCTGGTGCCGGTGGCCGACCACCGCCCCGAGCGCGCCACGCAGGTCGTACCAGCCGACCCGCAGCTGATGAAGCGGGCCGATGCGGTGGGCCCCGCCGCCGTGTGCGATGCCGCGCAGCCTGGGCGGGAGACGCTCACCCGCCCGCTGTGGCTGCTGCCCGAGCCGCAGGCCTTGAAGGAGCGGCAGTCGCACCCCTTGCTCGATGGGCAGCTCGTGCAGTTGCTCGTCGGCCCCGAGCGCATCGAAACGGGCTGGTGGGATGGCGGCCTGGCCGAGCGCGACTACTTCATCGGCCAGACGACCGAAGGGGGGCTGGTGTGGGTCTATCGCACACGGCCACAGCATCTGCCTACAAGCCGCGCGCCGGGGTGGTTTCTTCACGGGCGTTTTGCGTGAATTCGGCCTGAATTGACACGGAAGCGTCCGCTTAATTTCGCGGATCGCCCGCCGATAGAGAAAGACGATGCACTTGCATCGTTTCGCTTTCCGATCAGGACTCGCCATGAAGATCGACAACTTGACCCTGCGCTCGCGCCTGCTGATCGGCTTCGTGCCCTTGCTGCTCGTCCTTGCGGTGAACACCGTGTGGGCCGCTTCGATGGCCGAGGGCAGCGCGCGCTACTGGATTGGCGCGTTCGGCGCGGTGGCCGTCGTCTTCGGCGCGGTGCTGGCCTGGTGGCTGGTGCGCAGCGTGGCCGCGCCCGTGCGCGAAGCGCTCGACGCCGCGCGCCAGATCATGGCCGGCGACCTGACCTTGCCCATCACCCACACGCGCCAGGACGAGTTCGGCCAGCTGATGCAGGCCCTGCACGGCCTGAAGGACTGCCTCTTCAAGGTGGTGAGCGACGTGCGCACCGGCACCACCACGGTGGCCAGCACCTCTTCGCAGATCAACCGCGACAACACCTCCTTGTCGGAACGCACCACCACGCAGACCGACTCGCTGCAGCAGACCGCCGCGTCGATGGAGCAGATCACCATCACGGTGAAGCACAACGCCGACAACGCCGAGCAGGCCAACAAGCTGGTGCTCGAAGCCTCGGGCCACGCGGTGAAGGGCGGCGAAGTGGTGAGCCAGGTGGTCACCACGATGGGCTCGATCAAGGAAAGCTCGCGCCGCATCGCCGACATCATCGGCGTGATCGATGGCATTGCCTTCCAGACCAACATCCTCGCGCTCAACGCAGCGGTGGAAGCGGCGCGTGCCGGCGAGCAGGGCCGCGGCTTCGCGGTCGTGGCGGCCGAGGTGCGCACGCTCGCGCAGCGTTCGGCCACTGCCGCGAAAGAGATCAAGTCGCTGATCGGCGATTCGGTCGACAAGGTCGAGACCGGCAGCCGCCTCGTCGACGACGCGGGCCGCGCGATGACCGAGATCGTCTCGTCGGTGAAGCACGTGGCTGGCCTCATGCAGGAGATGGCCGGCTCGAGCCACGAGCAGAGCCAGGGCATCCAGTCGGTCAACCAGGCCATCGCCGAGGTCGACGGCATGGTCCAGCAGAACGCCAAGCTCGTGAAGGATGCGACGCAGACCGCCGCGACGCTCAACGAGCAGGCCGTGGGCCTCTTGAAGTCAGTGGCAGGCTACAACCTCGGCACGCGAGAGCACGGCAGCGCCGAAGAAGCCGAAGCGCTGGTCAAGGCGGGCCTCGCCTTCTACAAGGCGCATGGCCGCGACGCACTGATCGCCGAGATCAACAAGCTCGGCAAGGGCCAGTTCATCGACCGCGATCTGTACCTGATGGCCATCACCATCGACGACTACAAGTTCTGCGCCCACGGCAATAACCCGCGCACGCTCGGCGCCGGGCCCGTCAGCAAGGACGTCGACGGCAAGTTCTTCGTGAAGGAGATGGCCGAGCTGGCGCGCAACGGCGGGCAGGCGTGGGTCGACTACAAGTGGGCACACCCGGTGACCAACGAGATTCGGCTCAAGTCGTCTTACGTCGAACGCGCCGGCGATCTGGCGGTGGCCTGCGGCATCTACAAGGGCTGACGCCCTGCGCGTTCGTTCGTTCAGCCCTTCCGGCCGCCACCGAACAGCAGCAGCGCAGCACCGCCCACGATGGCGGCGACGCCGGCCCACACCGGCACGTTGACCGATTCTTTCTCTTTCACCGAAAACTCGATCGGGCCGAGCTTCACGTCGTGCGTGTTCTTCGTGTAGCTGAAGCCGCCATACACCAGCGCCAGCACACCCGCGGCGATCAGGGCCGCGCCCAGCAGTTTGAGAGGTGTCATATGCGTGTGGTCTCCTGTGCTCGCTGTGAATCTGGATCGCGGATTTTGCCTGCGGCGTTTGGCCGCAGGTCGCCTCAGCCGGGCAGCAAGGCGAGGCGCAACACGGTGACCACAATGGCGGCTGCGAGCCACGCGCCCACGCGCTTGAGCAGGGCGGTGTCGACGGCACCTGGCGCACTCGCTTGCGGCCGCGAGAACCCGACCACGAGCGCGTGCGCCGGCAAGGCGATGACGAGCAAGGTCGCGACGACCAACTCGAGGCTACCGGCACTGCCGGGTCCACCGTAGCGCGCCCACAGATAAGGCCATGCGATGGCGGCGATGATCCCGGCGAGAGCCGCGGTCAGGGGCGTGGGGGTGAGCTTCATGGTGGGCCGCATGATGCCATCGACCGATCGGCGCTTGCCGACCTCGGACGGACGGCTCAGGACGCCCTCATACAATCGCGCACCCTCCGATGGACATGAGACCTTGAAAACGACCTCGAAAGCAGTTCGCACTGGAAAGAATCTTCCGCTCAAAGCGGAGAAAAACGAAGAAGCCGTCGTGGTCGTGAGCCCGCCTGTGCAGACCGAGAAGGCCCGCATGAAGACCATCCTCGTGGCCTCGTATGGCTGGCCCACTGCCGACATGCAACCCTCCCGCCGCCAAGCTGCGCGGCGCTGAGCCGCTGGCGCCAGCGTCATTCGCGGGGCAAGCTGAAGCGCCGGCCGAGCACCACGCTGCTTGCCACATGGCCATCGTCGGGCCGTACTGAGTGAAAGGACGTCCCATGTTGTCCAACTCGTCTGTGACCACCATGCTCCCCGTCAAGGACATGGTCCGCGCCCGCTCCTTCTGAGAAGACTGCCTCGGGCTCAAGCCTGGCGGCTTGCGCCCCGACGGGAAGTTCGTCTACGCGGTGGGCGACAGCACGCTCGCGCTGTCCCGAGACTGCAAGGCACCAAGGCCGACCACACGGCAGCACGGAGCTGCTGAAGCAAGCGGGCGTAGTGTTCGGTGTCTACGGTGCCACCCGGCGCGGACCAAGCGCCAGAGCCGGCTGCGACCGGAAGGGCAGAACCTGCGGCGCAAGCGACCTGCTCGCTTGCGGCCGGCGGCATAGGCCCGCTGGCCGAAGAGCGCGACGTAGCGAGTGAACCCGTAGTCCCGAGCGCGCTTGACCTCGCGAGAGACGGTGGAAGGGCTGACGCCCAACTGCCTGGCGGCGTAACGCTGGTTATGACCCTGGATGAGCAAGGCATCGAGGGGAACGCGCTGAGCTTCGGTGAGATGGCTGTCGTGAGGCCCCAGCGAGCCTTGAGATTCGTCAAGGTACTTGCGCACACAGAATGCATCCTAGGCGGCTGAGTCAGTGGGAGCATGCCATGACTGATAAGCGTACTGTTCTTGTTGGAGCGCTTGGCGTCTTTATCTTGTGGAGCTTCGCGACTTGGCTTCTTGAGGGGCGTATGCATACGCTCCTTCGGCCGGACGCCGTGGTCGATCGCATCGTCTACGCGCTTGTAGGCAACCTACTTCTCGGCGTTTCCGTTGGACTGGCAAGCATTGTCCATTTCACGCACTCAGGAGCCATAAAGGCCAACTCCGCCGGGCTCGGCTCCGCGCGGCGAACGCTTGCTGCCGTTGCTGTGGGGCTGGGCCTGGGTCTGGGTCTTTACGTGCTGCTGAATCCACCGACGATGAATCCCGTTGTCATGCTGAACGCATTCAGCCAGGTGTTCGTTGTTTCGGCCGCCGAAGTCGTCGTGTGTTGGGCGGTCATAGGAGCAGCCGCGGAGGCTTCATTCAGCCAGGGGTGGACCCGGATACTGCTGGCTGCACTTACCTCGTCCGTCCTGTTTGGTCTGTACCACTTTGCTCACAGCCCGCCATTCAACACATGGGGCATGGTTGGGTTCTTGACGGTAGTTGGCTTGGGCACGTCTACCTTCTTCTTCGCCAGTCGAGACGTGCTTGGCACTGCGGTCTTCCACAACTTCTTGGGCATGTTGGGTGTGCTTCAGGCTCTGGCAAATGCAGGGGCGTTGGGCAAGATGCAACGGATTCAGCCGATGCTTCTTGGAACTGCGGTCCTATGTGTGGCGACAGTTCTTTTGTTTCAGTTCGTCATTCTCAGGAGGCGCGGTCCTCAGAAGCGGGTCACGACTGTGGCGCAGCACACAGCCGGAGATCCGGGCGATTTCAAACTTGAAGCGCGACACCCGCGATGTGGTTGAGCTTGAGTTGATCGAAGACTTCTTGAGGGGTGGCGACGTCGAGGATAGCGCGAGGGCGATTGTTGAGGGAGCGCTCGATAGCGGTGAACTGTGCCTGGGTGGCGGTGCTGAGGTCCATGCTTGGAGGCGGAAACCTCTGGAGAAGCCTCAGGCACATGAGCAAGATCGGTCGCAAGCACCGAGGAAGCCCCGCCACGCGCGGCCTGCTGGCTGGCAAGAGCCACATCAGCGAACGCCCACCCGAGGTGAACTTGCGCCAGGAGATCGGGCACTACGAGGGCGACACCGTGATGGGCCCGGACGGACGCCACTGCATCTTGATGCTGGTGGAGCGGGTGACCGGCTACGTGCTGATCAAGAAGCTGAGTGCAAGGAATGCCGAGCAGGCTGCTTCGGCCTTGGCTCGCCTGGTGATTGGGCTAAGAGGCCGGATCAAGACAATCACGCTGGACAACGGGACCGAGTTCCACGGCTACAAGAGCGTGCAGAGCAGTTCGGGGTGAAGTTCTTCTTCGCCACGCCGTACCACTCATGGGAACGGGGCACCAACGAGAACACCAACGGGCTGATCCGGCAGTACCTGCCCAAAGGCATGTGCTTGAAGAACCTGACCCAGGCCCAGTGCAACTGGATCGCCAATGAACTCAACAACCGGCCGCGTGAGCGACTAGGATTTAGAACACCGGCGGAAGCCTTCCGCCGTCTGCAGGGTGTTGCACTTCAAAGTTGAACTCAAGCGTCGCGGGATGCTTCCGCCCCAACTCTGCCGTCATTTTTTTAGAGTCGATCAGTGCAGCCAGCCGAAGAGTCTCCGCAGCAACCCGCCGACGTGCTTCCGGTTTGGCGCTAGGACGACAAATGGTTGCCATCCGGTCCCGAACTCGGTTTCGTAGCGGCGGATCACGGCATCCAGTACTTCGTCCGATATCAGCCGTTCGACGCTCGGCAGGTTGACGCACGGGGTCCGAAGCAGCGGATGGTCGACGTCGAGGCTCAATGGCGCCTCGGCGTGGCGATCATGCACGGCCTTCAGCGCCAGCAGTTCCAGCGGAACGATTGCGAACCACTGACGATTGAAAAAGTAGTACGAACCCGGCTTGGCTCGGGGGGCTTCCCGACTCGGAAATTCGTAGGCGCGCGACAGCCGGTAGTCGCAGTAGTTCGCCAGTTCAGCTTCCCATGAGGGCGTGCCGATGGCGCGGAGCAACGGCCCGAAAGCATCGGGACCTGGATGGACTTTCTCGGCAGAGAGTGGGCGAGTTCCACAAAAGGCATCCAGCAAGGTCTCCATGAACGCGGCCACGGGATCGTCCAAGATGTCGTCGGCGAGGCCACGTTCGGTGGCGAGGCCGTGCAGCCGGTGACCCCAGACCAGGGAGACGTCGGCTGGCGCGCGCGCTACGGCGAGGCACCACAGGAACATGGCTACGTCCCCTCCACGGAACGGCGCACGGTTCCCGACGCCAAGGGCCGCCCGCTGGCAGCCGTCCATCGCCTGAGCCCAGAACGCGTACGACAAGGCCAGGGCGAGTGTGTCGGCTCCGCGGGAGTCGCGCCGCAGGAGGCGATCCGTCGCGATGATGCCGAGCTCGTCTGCACGTTGCAGGACGAGCGGAATCATCTGCAACGCCGGCCCCGAAGGCAAAGCGTCGCGAAGGCGAGTCTCTCCGGGTTGAGACGCGAGCTCAGCGGCCCGTTCACTCAGTCCCTGGATGATGCGGTCCACGGCCTCCTGGCGGTTGTGGGCTGTCGGACGGAGGCGGGTGCAGCGGTCGAATCTGGCGGTTGGTTGCATCGTTGTCTGGCTGGCTGAATGGTTCCCCAAGGACGCGTCGACGAATGCCGCTGGGGCGTTGCATATGAGCCGTAGCGCCCCTCTCTTTCATCAGATTCGGAAATTTACAGAAGGACTCCTTCGGTGAAAGATGCGTCGAGTCGGCCTGATGGGTGAGCTGAATCCGGACGCCTAACGTTTGACATGAGAGGCGGCGCAAGGGCGCAGCCCTTGTGACGTCCTCTCGATGGAAGGGTTAGGCGCCTGCATTTGCCAGGGCCGGCGATGGGGAGGCGCGAAGCATTGCAGCGAGCGCGATGGCGGCAGGTAGCGCCTGCAGTAGAGCGCCGATGTAGGCGATGCTCGTAAACGCCAGAACAACGCCTGCGCCTACCGCTGACGCGCACATGTACCCGACAAGCGCGTGGCCAGCTTCTTTCTTCCCCTTGGTGACGAGGATGAGGCCGGCAACTCCTGCAATGGCGAGGAACAGGTTGTAGAAGACTTGGTTTATGAAGTGTGGCTTCAATAGCAACGCCTGGTCGTGAAGACCAAGTGGCACCACGGTTTGGAAGCGCGAAAGGGAGAACTCATAGATTGCGGGGCGCATCCATAGGAAGGCCTCAATGACGAAAGCCAGCATGTGAAAGACGACGACGAACAAGGCCAGTGCTTTGGCTAGACGATTCATTGGGGCTCCCTTTGGTATTGATGTTGGGTTGATCGCAGAAGGGGCATCAGTGGCGATGCTCTACGAAAGCCTAGTGCAGTTCTCGCTTTCAGGCGCCTAACGTTTGACATGAGAGGCCCGACCCGGCTTGCCGGGGCGGGTCCTCTCGATGGAAGGGTTAGGCGCCGCCTTTCGCACGATGTGCCTCGGTGCTTTGCTGGCGAGCCTCAACCTCAAAGTGGTTGTACCAGTACGGGCTACGGCCTCTGAGCAACTGCCATAGGCTAGACAGCCCGTAAGGCGACGAAGAATAGCGGACCCCAGCGCTCGTACTGATCAACATGAACCCGCTCATGCGGGCCAATGCGTTGAAGCTCTTCTTCTGCGACGGGCAAGATGACATGGCCAAACACGATGCCTCTGAATGGCAGCCCCTTGGCCAGCCTGCCGCAGCTTGAGAGGCTAGGGCGATACGTGACTTCAAGAGCGCCGCCATTCAAGGCGACCTTGCCACCAAAGGCCAATGGGAGCGCTGCGAAGACGAGCCCGACGGCGGAGCAAGGAGAGCCCAAAGCAGCTTTGCGACTCTGAGCCATTGCCGGCCTGTTCTTTCAGAGATTTCCTCTACCAGACTGATGTCTAAGTCGTCAGGGTCTGACACGAGGTTCTTGAGAAGTACGTCGTCAGCTCTGACAGGAAACTTCGGATGAACGTCGACCAAGTATTCCTGTAGCTGCTCGTAGACCGCTCGAACTACCCATGTGTCTAGTCGAACTCTCTTGCGAACTCGCAAATGTCTTGGCCAGTTCGCCCCTTCGCCAGTGCAAGTAAGCGCCGAGCCCGAGCGCGTGAGTCGTACCAACTCCAGAGGGCAATTGCGGCTATAGCTGGGATCACTATCCATGGGTGCTTTGCCGCTAGAACGCACATTCCGAATAGCGCTGCGCCAACGATTGCTACCAATACGAACTGGCCAAAGGAGCTTGGCGCTGGACGCTTCAGTTTGGGCATTGATCTGGAAGGGGCGCGCATTTTGTGCAGCCTAACGTTTGACATGAGAGGCGCTTGGAGGCCGCAGGCCGGAAAGCGTCCTCTCGATGGAAGGGTTAGAGCTCTGCACGCTAGACACCAAAGCCAGGGTGATCGAACACGCGCGGCCTTTCCAAAAGCCAGCCTTCCGCAACGAGCTCGTCTTGAAGCTTCTGCCCATTCTTTGTGTAGTGAAGCTCGGTTCCGACAGGCGTGTTGAGTGTCGGCAGAAGATCCCTCAATACGACGAGTGCATCATCTCTGGACGTCGTGTCGATGTCTATGCCGCAAAAGCTAATACGGCGACTCCCATCTGGACGTTCATCACCTAGTGAAGAGCCTCCACCAGATATCGTTCCAAGGTTTTTCTCCGCTAGAACCGGTTCAATTTGGTCTTCGAATAGGTCTCCTCGATCCATTGGGCCGATGTCTCCAGGAATCTTGACGTAGATGAACTGTTCTACGTCAAAGGTGTTCGTTTCAGCGGGTGCGCTTGACTTTGACGGCAGCAGTGACTTGATGAAGCTGGAAATGCCCATGATGGAAGATAGACGAGAGCTCTAACGTTTGACATGAGAGGCGCTGACCGGCTTGCCGGGCAGCGTCCTCTCGAAGGAAGGGTTAGGCGTCGGGTGGCAGTCGTTGGAATGCTGCACGACGCTCAAGGCCTTGAAAGGAGCTGGAGTGGTTCATTTGCCAGCGACTTGGTTGGAAGGTAGAGCAAATCGGACGGCTCACACCTGAGCATGACGCCAGGCAGTTCCACGCCCCATTCTTGGAATTGCTCTTCGGTGGTGACGATCTCAAAAACAGTTGCATGAACTTGGCCGCTCTCGACTGAGACAAGATCGCCAACCATGACTTTGGAGCCATCTTGATAAGCAATCTTGAGACCTAGGAATAAGTCCTTCTTGACCAACGCTTCATCCCAAGAACTTGCCTCGCACCACCACACAAGTTCTGCGCTGGCAAGCAAAAGTCTTCTTGCGCTTTGATTACTTTCGGGGAAGAACGAATAGCTGTTGCCTTCGTTTTCCCTCCAGAGTTCGTATCGAATAGCGGACGATTCGCTCATGTGACGCCTAACGTTTGACATGAGAGGCGGCGCCCGGCTTGCCGGGCGACGTCCTCTCGATGGAGGGGTTGGGCGTCACTGCACGACCTTTCACTGCAAAGGCTGTTCGATCGCCCACTGGGTAACGGCTTGATGGAAGTTCAGCGGACCTGGGACAGTCATGTGTGTCTTGACATACCGGAAGCCAGCCTTCTGAAGCGTTCTGTTCGGCGCCACGTTGAACGCATTTGGCTCGCAAAGGAGGCGCTTGATTTTCAGTAGCTGGAAGTAGATCGCTACGGACTGGCGCACGCACATCGCGCCATAGCCTGCCTTTCGACTTTGCGACTCGAATACGTGGAGATGCATGTATGCCTCTTCGCCGAACTTGATCTTGTCTACGCTAGAGAAGCCAATGTCCCTTCCGTCGGCTTGCCAAAGCACGAGGAGACTCTTTCGCCGCTCTCGCGGCTGCGAGTAGTCGTGCTCGTAGAGCTGCTTCCATTGCGCCTTGCTGGGTAGGCGTGTTGGATCCACTCCCAAGAGTTCAAGGTGCTCAGGCGCTGCACCGTGGAAGTAGTTGATGACCGACTCCACCTCTTCAAGCCGCATCTCGCGAACGGAAACGTTCATTGAGTGATTCCGATTGGTGACGCCCAACGTTTGACATGAGAGGCCCGGCCCGGCTTGCCGGGGCGGGTCCTCTCGATGGAAGGGTTAGGCGGCCGGCTTCGCATGCCACCTGTTGTGCGCATTCCACTGATGGCGGACAGTGATTCCATTCCCATCGCGGACAGCGTTCCAGGCGATGGCGGACACGCTGCGCGGGTGTCCTGAGTGACGCTGCAATCGTAGCCGAACTGTCCGCCATCAGCGTGGAACGGTGCTCGGCACGGGCGGCTCAGGCGGTCTTGGTGAGCTTTCTCATCGACTCGCCCTTGAGGGCTATCTTGTGTGAACCGTGCACGATGCGGTCCAGGATGGCGTCGGCCAGCGTGGGCTCGTCCAGCCAGGCGTGCCAGGCCGTCACCGGCAACTGGCTGGTGATGAGCGTCGAGCGCGTGCCCACCCGGTCGTCCAGCAACTCCAGCAGGTCGTTTCGCTCGTGCGCGGCAATCGGTGCGATACCGAAGTCGTCCAGGATGAGCAGGTCCAGCCGGGCCAGTTGCCCCAGCCGTTTGCCAAAGCTACCGTCGCCGTGGGCCACGTGCAGCTCCTGCAGCAGCCGTGGCGCGCGGGTGTAGAGGACAGAGAACCCCAGGCGCGCGGCCTGCTGCCCCAGTGCGCAGGCCAGCCACGTCTTGCCGCAACCGGTGGCACCGGTGAGCAGCACGTTGTGACCATGGCGCAGCCAGTCCCCGCCGGCCAGACTGGTGATGACCTCCCGGCTCAGGCCCCGGCTGGCGCGCCAGTCGATGTCCTCCAGGCAGGCACTACAGACCTTCAAACGGGCGGCCTTGAGCAGCCGCTCCAGGCGTTTGCCGTCACGCCAGTCCACCTCGCGCTGCACCAGCAGCGCCAGGCGTTGTTCAAAGGGCAGCTCGCTGGCCATGAGGTGGGTGGCCACGTCGCTGAGGGCGGCCACCATGCCGTCCAGGCGCAGGGTGCGCAGTTGGTTGAGGGTCTGTTCGTTGAGCATGGTTGTTCCTTGTTTGTTTCGCTTCGGTGTCTGGGCTTCTCAGTGGTAGTAGCCCGGCCCGCGCACGTTCTCGTGCAGTGGCAGGCTGGCCTGTGTGGCCTGCGCGGTGATGGGGGCGTCCAGCGGGCGCTGGTCCAGGCCGCAACTGAGGATGGACGCAATGCTCTTGTAGGACGGTGAGCGAATCGACTGTGCCCGCGCGCAGGCTGCTTCCAGGCGCTGGACACCGTACTCGCGGCCCAGGCGCATGAGACCCAGACAGGAGCGGTAACCCTGCTCGGGATGCTGGCGGTGCTCCATCTGCCAGCGCACCACGGCGGCGGTGGCCGCGCCCACGCGCTCACCCCAGGCGATGAGCTTGGCAGGGGTCCACTGAAGATGCTCGCGATGTGAGGCCGGCATGTGCTCGGGCACGGTGGTGTGCGCGCCCCGGCGAGGATTGAGGATGTGGGCGGCCACCCGCCTGTTGCCGTGCAGAACCTCGAGCGTGGTGGCCGTGATGCGCAACTCGACCTTCTCGCCCACCAGCGCGTGGGGCACCGAGTAGTAGTGGCCATCGAGCTCGACGTGGTAGTCGATGTTGACGCGGGCGGGCTTGAAGCGGGCGATGGGCATGCGCACCGCCGGCAGGGGGCGCAGGGCCGGCCTGTCGAGCTCGGCAAAGGCGCTGGCGCGGTTACCCGGCAGCTTCTTGAACGCGCGCTGGTTCAAGTCCACCAGCAAGGCGGCAATCGCCCGGTTGAGCTCGGCCAGACTGAAGAAGGTCTGGTGGCGCAGCCGCGCCAGAATCCAGCGCTCGACCACCTGCACGGCGACCTCCACCTTGGGTTTGTCGCGTGGCTTGGCCGGGCGCGCCGGCATCACGGCCAGGCTGTAGTGGGCCGAGAGTTCTTCGAGCAGGCGGTGCGCGGTGGGCTCGTAGCGGTCGGGACGGGCCATGAGTGCGCGCGGCTGGTCAGGCACCAGCAGGCGGGGCACGCCGCCGATGAACTCCAGCGTGGCGATGATGCTGGCCGCCCAGTCGGCGGCCTTCTGGCTGGCGGTGGCGCAGGCATAGGTGTAGTTCGATGCCCCCAACACCGCCACAAACACCTGGGCCTGGCGAATCTCGCCAGTGCCTGCATCCACGACAGGCAGGCTCTGGCCGGCGTAGTCCACAAACAGCTTGTCGCCGGCCTCGTGGTTCTGGCGCATGGAGCGCTGCAGGCGCCGGGCCCAGGCCTTGTACTTCTCGCAGAAGGCGCTGTACTTGTAAGCCTGCCCGGCGTGCTGGTGCTGGTACTCCTCCCACAGCAGTTGCAGCGTCACGCCGGGGCGACGCAGTTCCCGGTGCAGGTGGGCATAGTCGGGCTCGAGGTGGCGGGACTGGCGGGCCACCTGTTGAATGGGTGCGTAGACAAGCTTGAGTTGAAGTACCGAGATTCATGGGTTACCTCTTCTCCGAGCCAATCAGGCTTTGTGAATGCCTGGCCTTCCGATTGCAACTCGATCTCGGCGACAACGAGACCAGCATTCTCTCCAAGGAACTCGTCTACTTCCCAGGTGAAGCCTTCGAACTGAATGACTCTGCAGATCTTCTCAATGACTGGCCCGTCACTGAGTTTCAAGAGCTGCTCTGCGTCTGCAGCGGGAATCTCGTACTCGAACTCTGCTCGCGAGGCGCCTACGGAAACACCTTTAATGGTGAGGAACGCTTTCTCACCTGCAAGCCGGACTCTCACAGTTCGCTCCTTGTCTCGATTCAAGTAGCCCTGACTGAAGCGGACTCCGGCTCCTTGGCGCCAGGCGGTCCCGTTAACAAGGAACTTGCGTTCGATCTCGATTCCCACTTGGCTTTCCTCGGACGCCTAACGTTTGAGATAACCGGCATGACCCGGCTTGCCGGGGCATGTCCGGTTGATTGAAGGGTTGGGCGTCACGTGGGACATGTGCCTACCAAGGGTCGAAGCAATCGTAGTTTCGCTGCCTAGAAATGCGGCCTTCGGAGAACTCGAAGAACATTGCGAAATGCGCTCGCATGGTGGCACCTGCGGGCAAAGAAGCTATTGGTACGGCCATAACGGCACTCCACTCGGCCTCGACCGCCACGGTTGAGTTTTGAGCGACTTCTGAGCGCACTTTGTAGGTTTGATGCTGCAAGAGCTTCTGACCTTGCTCGGCCCGCATTAGCAAAGTAGGCAGATCGCTTTGTCCACCCTGTGGATTGAGCTTGTTGGGTAGTTCAATCTGCACTGCGTCTGATGTAGAGAAGCTAGCAAGTGCTTCGCCTACTGCACCTGACTCAAGCGCTTTGATGTAGGCACGGACCGTCGCGAGGTTGGCGGATTCTTCAGTGGTCATGCGAATTTCTGCCCTTTAGCTTGTGACGCCCAACGTTTGACATGAGAGGCCCGACCCGGCTTGCCGGGGCGGGTCCTCTCGATGGAAGGGTTAGACGCCGCCGCTCGGCCGAAGCGGCTCGGCGCTTCGCAGACGAGCCTGAACCTCAAAGTGGTTGTACCAGTACGGGTGGCGGCCCCGCATGAGCTGCCAAAGGCTTGAAGCCGGATACGCGACGAAGAAGGCTGGCCCCCAGCGCTCATATTGCTCGACGTGAACTCTCTCATGCGGACCAATGCGACTGAGTTCTTCCTGTGTGACGACCAGGATGACATGGCCGAAGACGATGCCCCTGAATGGCAGCCTAAGAGCGAGCTTGCCGCAACTGGCCAGGTGCTGGCGATAGGTGACTTCCAGCGCGCCAGAGACGACCTTGGCGCTGCCGCCGAGGGCCAATGGCAAGGTGGCCAAAATCAGCCCGACAAGCGAGCAAGGGAGTGCCCAAAGCAGCTTCGCGACTCGGAGCCATTGCATTCAGCGGCGTCTAACGTTTGACATGAGAGGCTCGACCCGGCTTGCCGGGGCGAGTCCTCTCGATGGAAGGGTTAGGCGGCACTTTGCAGCCTGCCTCTGAATGCAGCTCGTAGCAGCGCGATTGCCAGGGACATGCCAGCGCCTACGACCAAGAACATGAGCGAGTGCGGCTGGACGCCGACCGTGAGAACTGAGGTGGCGAGGGCGGAGATGCCAGTTGCTACAACGTTGATGGCGAGGAGTGCGAAGGCTGACCAGCCATAGGTGAAGGCCTTGTAGTTGCGGAGTAGCACTTGGAAGGCCAGCACGAGAAATAGCGCGATAACACTACCCACAAGGATGAACGCGAGATCATTCCAGCGTATTGGTGGCTGTGCTGTGGCTGCTGAGCTAAGTGCACTTGGCCCGAGAGCTAGCCCGACAACTACAGCGACGACGATAAGCACTGAGCGGATGTTCATACTTGCTTTGACTAACGACTGTCGAATGGCCACGAACTCGATCTGTGCCGCCTAACGTTTGACATGAGAGGCGCTGGCCGGCTTGCCGGACAGCGTCCTCTCGATGGAAGGGTTAGGCGGCGATGCGCCAGTGATTGCGGCACGAATGGTGGTTATGCGCACTGCTTTTACACGAACTGAACGAGTAGCTTGACGTCTTTGGCCCATGAATGACGCTCCAGAATGCCAGCCGCAATGGCGCGAACGGCCTGAACGTAGCGCTCTTTTAGGGCGGGGGATGGCTCAGGCTGCCCATTCGCGAGCGTGATTGATACGGATGCTGTGTTTTCTTTGGCATCAATGAGAACCACAACGGCAACTCGTTCACGCCAAAGATTCGACTGTTCTTGAATGCTACTGAGCAAGGTCACCCTAAGCCACTCTCCACGAGTAGGCGAGTAGGTGGCGTTTAGATCGGCTGCTTGGAGCGGCAGAACCGCAAAGAGCAACGCCAAGAAGATGAGTCTGACGGCTTGCGGCATGTTCTTCTTTCGACGCCTAACGTTTGACATGAGAGGCGGCACCCGGCTTGCCGGGTGACGTCCTCTCGATGGAAGGGTTAGGCCGCACCGAATGCCGCCCGTAGGTTGCCATTCCAGGCGGTGGCAATTGAGCCCGAGTTGTCTCGGTCAATCGTCTTTGCTTCATCGAGGTTGCTTCGTGCTGCCGCCGACAGCTGTGACTCTGTTGAATGCCGGGCTTCGAGCAGCGCTGCTAGAGCGACTATCGACTTGAAGTAGGTTGCCTGATCTTCTATCAGGTGAACAGCTCTTCTGCCGAAATCTTTATCCACCATCTCGGCAGTGGCAGCGAGTTGAGGTGACGTCCAGCTACCACGTTTGATGCAACTCCAAAGCTCTTCCAGTAGTTGGCTAGACGCTTCAGTACAGGCAATGGCGACACAAGCAATATTGTGAAAGCGCCAGTTCCTGGCCCGTAGCAGCAGTGAGATGTCTCGCTCCAGATGCTTACGCGACGGTGCGGCCAGTGCTTGCCTGATCTTCGCAACCTCAATGGCAAGCTCGGGGCCACGCAATGACAGGAATGCCAAGTAGTTTGCAACGCTGATGCGGCAGGCGTTTCCTTCGAATTCGCTCTCGTGGAAGAAGAGCGTGCTCATTGCGAGCTTCTCTGACTCGGGGTCGATTTCTCCAAACTCGCGCATGGTTCTTGTGCGGCCTAACGTTTGACATGAGAGGCCTGACCCGGCTTGCCGGGGCGGGTCCTCTCGATGGAAGGGTTAGGCAGCTGCTGCATGGACGCGCCGACTCAGAGGCCTACGGAATGCGGCCAATCGCACCTGATCTTCCTAGCGGATGGACAACGCGATACGTTGAGCTTTCAAGTACGGGAAGGTCGGATACCCCGACGAGTACTGCTTGCAGAAGATTTGGCTCATCCAGTGCATTTCTCTCCAGTAGCTCAATGACGAATGGCAAAGCTGTTTCCGCACTCTCAGCCGATAGATAGATGTGCATCGCGTATGTGTCAGGCTCGTAGTCGTAACCGGAGTCTTTGATCATTCCCGCTGACGCATCGCGGAGCCGATCCGGAATTTCATACCGCAGATCCGCATCGGTGTTAGTCAGTGGCTTTGGATCTATGCGGAGAACGAGTGACTGCATGGAGTACTGGCTGCCTAACGTTTGACATGAGAGGCGGCGCCCGGCTTGCCGGGCGACGTCCTCTCGATGGAAGGGTTAGACGGCGGCACGTGATTTCCCTCTACTGTGATTCGGAGAACTCGCGAACCGCCGCGAGCAGCTCGCGCTTGACTTGCTCCAGACTTCTCCGGATAGCTGCCATCAGCGCTTCTTCAGAAATCATCTTCAGCTGAAACTCGCGCTCATCATCTGCCTCAGACCTCGATAGGCGAATTACGATCGCGAAGGCGTGGTTGAACGCCTTTCGCTGAGTGGGGCTCAGGGAGGCGAAGGCCGCTTCGTATTCTTGCTTTCTCGGCTGAAGTGCTTCTTTCCAAGTGCCTGCGACTTTCTGCTCGGCCAAGGACAAGTCAACTTTGCGTTTGGTCAGCCCAATGAAGAAACCGTTGCACTTCGCGCTGTCTAGCATGAAATGCCAAAAAATCTCACCTTCAGGCGTAGCAAAGAAGGACTGCAGGTATTGCTGTTCTTCTAAGGGTGCTCGTCGGAAGAGCATTTCTAGATAGTCACGCGCTGTGACCTTGATCCAAGCCCCATTGATCTCTTCATCTCTTGCGATCGAGGCGCGGGCGATACTGAACGCACGGTCGTAGTAGGCGTTTCCTCTTTTCCATTGTTCGCTCAGATTGGCGCCACTCCCCATGCCAGCCAGCATGGAATGTGTGCCGATTTGGACTACCTCCGTTCCAAACATTGGAACGACTGCCTCTAAGCACGGCGCCGGATAGCTTGAGGCCAGAGCACCCGCTATCGCTTGTGCGTTTGCTGTCGGCGCGTCTGCTAGTGCAAGCAATACGCATCCTGCGAGTTGAAATCTTCGGAGCAGGTACATGGCGACTTTCCGCCGTCTAACGTTTGACATGAGAGGCGGCGCACGGCTTGCCGGGCGACGTCCTCTCGATGGAAGGGTTAGGCGCCATCGCGATGAACCATAAGGGAATAGATTTCGGCGACGCGCTCGACTGAAATGCCTTCGCGTTGCTCTACCGCGAGAGGATGGTCTGTAGGCTCAAGCTCAATGTACGGTCGTATTCCGTCGTCTCGCAAGTGAACCCTTGTCTTAAGGTTGACCGTATCTGGATACGGGCTTAGCCAGGCATTGAGCCAACCGAAGAACGGGCCGATGTGCGAGCGCTTCTCTTTGCCAAAGTACTCGATCCACTTTAGATGGCTTTCCCGGCTTAGTGAGACCCAGACACCCCAAGAGAATGGATCTGCCTGTCCTTGAACTGGGATGTCGATGCATCCGCGAACAAAGAAGAACTTCTCATCTATGACGCAATCATCTGAGCCGAGATCGCATCGTGCTTCTCGTTCTTCTTCGGGAATCTCAAAGTAGCTAAGCGGCGCCTTGGCTCCGAAGGTCGGCATTCCCTCGTGAACCTCATCGCAGGTTGCGCATTTAAAGCGGAAGGTCATACCAATGGCGTCTAACGTTTGACATGAGAGGCTCGACCCGGCTTGCCGGGGCGGGTCCTCTCGATGGAAGGGTTAGGCCGCACTTTGCTGCCCCTGCGGTAGCCGGACTTCGCTTGAACGCATGTAGTGAAGATTGCCATCAGATTCGATCTTCCCCGCGGCAGCGAGCGCCACAACTCTTCGGGCGTAGTAGCCATCTGGGATGTCGTCGAGCTTCTCTTGCAAAGACTTCATTGCAGAGCCTACGACGCGAGCAACTTTTCGCCAAGAAGTAGCGCACTCGGCCAGGAGCGCCACATCGATTGCCGCTATATCCGCCTCGGGAAGCTGAGAGATCGCCGCAAGATCTTCTTCGTCTAGCTCGGTATCTGGCCGTCCAGTTGCTTCGTGAGGTTGAAGTTCAGGAAACTGCCGAACAACAGGAGCTCTGACGCCAGCTAAGACTTCCATGATCGCGCTAGACAGTGCCTTTAGCAGCGCCTGTCGTTCTTCGGTGTCTTCGATTTTGCGGATTGCCGCTTCGCATTCCGTGAGATTCGCCAATACACGCTCACAGGCGCCATACAACTCTTCCGCGACTGTTCGATTCATGGCTAATGACCCTGTGCGGCCTAACGTTTGACATGAGCTGCATGCCCCGGCGTGCCGGGGCATGTCAGCTCGATGGAAGGGTTAGGCGGCGCCGCGTTCGATAGAGCAGGGCGCTGCCAGGCGAGCAACTTTAGCCGGCGTGTGGGCTCCGGGCGCATCGGTTCGCAGCATGCGTTGGACGGTGCAGGGCGCCCACGCCGGCTAACCCGCGGACTGACTGACAACCGTCGCATCGAGCGAGCGCTGTGCTTGGCTCGACGCTCAGGCGAAACCATTGCGGTGGCGAACGTAGGCACGAGCCCGCTCTTCTTGGCAGTGGCACCACTCTTCGCCGAAGCAGCGTGCCGCCGAACTCTGAGAAGCGCGGCGTTCTCGCCCATTTCGCCGCCTAACGTTTGACATGAGAGGCCAGGCCCGGCTTGCCGGGACTGGTCCTCTCGATGGAAGGGTTAGGCGTCACGATTCGCCATCGCTGTGACCATAACCAACTCACCGCTCGGCCTGAACTCGTAGTGCAGCGAGCACTCAGCAAAGCTTCCTTTGATCCAGCGGTTGTCGGCCTGTCCCGTCTTTACGGGAACATTCTTTTCCGCAAAGTCATTCTTTGCCTGCTCGAATGACGAATAGAAGGACACTCCTGCGAGCGATGGATCCACTGGTTTGTACTGCTCGTTGCCCGACGCGTACATGAAGATGGTCTTGAGTACCTGTCGCTCATCGAACCGGAGTTGGAAGCCCTGTCCGTGCGCTGAGACCCAGTAGATGTCTTCGATCCCTTCGTGAAGTCGGTCAAAGTCGTACACGACTGGCAGGTCAAACTCTTCGAGAAGTTCAACGACTTCGTCGCTCTTCAACGCGAGATCGAGCAGATTGATCAGCTTCATGTGTTGCAACCGGGTTCCTTTGCACGTCGTCACGCGTGAGGCGCTTGGTGACGCCTAACGTTTGACATGAGAGGCGGCGCCCGGCTTGCCGGGCGACGTCCTCTCGATGGAAGGGTTAGGCGCCGACGCGCTCGGAGTGGAAGCTGCTGCTTTAGGAGCAAGAGCTGACTCTATGCTCCGGCGTACGGGTGGCGCGCAAAAAGCGATGAGGGTCGCTTCTTTGGAGAGACTTTTTGATCCGTCAGAGGCTTTCGGTGCTGGAGAAGAAGCAATCTGCTGGGCCTTTTCTGTGCTGGGTGTGGCGGCCTTGTTCCTGGCATTGCACGCCGCCACAAACTGGGTTCGAATTTCCTCTGGCGTGCCAAACACATCTTCAAAGATGACTCGAAGCATCTTGATCTTGGTTTCGGGCGGAACATCAGCCATCTGAGAAACGACTTGACCAGCGCCTGATGCTGAAGCGCTGCTAGGAAAGCCCAGTGCTATTGCAAGCGCCAGGAAGAGTAGTGGCAAATAGGTCGGGCTCATTCGGCGCCTAACGTTTGACATGAGAGGCGGCGCCCGGCTTGCCGGGCGACGGTTTTGTGTTCTTGGTCCGTATTCAATGAACGAGTACACGGAGCAAGTTCTAGGCTTCAACTGGGACGTCAGTGCCAAGAGCGAAATCGGCACTAATGGTGGAATCAATCTGCTGCTCTTCGTTAAGGGCCAAGAGGTACTCGCCTACGCAGAGCATCCACGAAGCAAGGGTGACTTCCTGGAGTTTCAGCCGCGATGTGTCTCCCGAGCAAAGGCAATAGTCGTGCGTCGCTTGGTTTCAGATGGAACACAGCTCGTTCCACAATGACGCCTAACCATTCCATCGAGAGGACGTGCCCCGGCAAGCCGGGTCACGCCTCTCATGTCAAACGTTAGGCCGCACGAATGCGTTTCAGTGAACCGTTTGCTCATCCCGCAGTTGTCGAAATGCACCTGCCAGGTGGCTATACACGCGTTCGTCTGTTTGCCTTGGGGCATGGAGAAGGCTGGTGGGAGGTTCCAACAGACAAGATTCCTCCGCACCTTCGTTCTCTAGGTAGTCGCCTATTCATCGCCACGCCTCGATTCACCGTCGAACCAAGTGATCGAATCGAAGACATTCGGAAGCGAGTACTGGAAGCTGGAGTCCGAGAGCTAGCCGAAGATGATCTGCGCCAACAAGACCACAGGTCGTAGAGCCACAAGGAAGAAAATGCGGCTCGCTTTGCTGCTTCAGGAGCTTCAGTCCTGGTCCTCGCACTCGCGCGCCAGGCAAAGCAATACAGGCCGTGCAAGCACCAGCTGCTGCGCAGCACGTGCTGGTGAGGTGCGTTTTCTTGCTCACAACGCCACCCAACGCAGAATGCAGTTCCGGGTCGTGCGAGGCGTGCGGCCTAACCCTTCCATCGAGAGGACGTGAGTCGACACGAATGATCTCGTTTGCCTCGAACTGATATCCGACGCCGTGTTCTTTGAACCGAGTATTCAGCTCTTCGATGGCGGCGTCGGGTTGAACTTCTCTCTTGGTGTTGTTCTGGTATCGGTATTCATCTCGAATGTAGGTGTCGATCACCTTGAAGCAAACTTCGATGACATCAATTGCTCTTTCGACCGACTCTTCCTTGAGGAAAAAATTGAAGACCGACCCTTGCGGGGAGTCGGAATGTTTGATGAGTTCAAACACTCCGTATTCGCGGCACAGAGCGTCATTCACGAAGGCATATGCTTTCTCAGCATGATTGCTTCCATAGTTGTCTACACCAAATGCGTCTTTGATGATGTGCACGATCTGAACCCGCAAGGGGTTCGGCAGCGCGTCATATACATAGACATCCGGCACTTCACCGCGAAGGCGCTTCTGCCGTTTTGAGAAGAGGTCGAAGATCTTCATATGTTGACTGTGACGCTCAACGTTTGACATGAGAGGCATGGCCCGGCTTGCCGGGGCATGTCCTCTCGATGGAAGGGTTAGGCATCGGTGGTTGGTCCGAATCTGATGGGTTGATTCTCAACCGTTTGGCCTTCTCATTCGAAGTTCGCGTTGATAGAGCGCTTGCTTCAGAGAGTAGTTGGATGCGATCACCGCTTCTCCGTTGGAGTCGGCTAGAACCAACCCTAAAGCCGAGAAGTGGAAGGCAAACTGGTTTGTCGCTCTTGTTGCCACCACGATGTAAACGCCAGTACTGATGTCTTGCACATGAACATCAAATGACGTACCTCGCTGCATACGATATGCGACAAGCGAGAAGTCCTCTGACAGCGTTGGGAGGTCGATGGGATCGGGTGATCTCAGAATTCGTTCGTTTCTGGTTGCGCGGGAAGTCACGATGCGCAACTCATGGTGGCCCTGTCCATCTGGTTTCGCCACGACGGTGCACGGACAGCCGTCCTGTTCGCTTTGCGCTGCAGTCGAGCCTTTGACGGGCTGTTGATCTCCTGGACTTGATGCACAGCCGGCGGAAAGTAGACACAGGGCGGTCAGATGTAGAAATTTCGTTTTCATGCTGCGGAGGTCGGTCGTGATTCCGATGCCTAACGTTTGACATGAGAGGCATGACCCGGCTTGCCGGGGCATGTCCTCTCGATGGAAGGGTTAGCCGTCACTGGGGATACAGAAAGTCCGTTGTCTCAGGCGGGACACTGCTGAGGAGGTGTTCTAGCGGTTCCAGGGCTTGCTTCCAAGCTAGTGAGGCCTGCTCCCGACTGGCGAAATAGTGCGTGTTCACGATGACTGAGCACGAAAAGCCAGAGGCTCCATCAGCCTCAGTAAAGGTGCAAGGCTGAAGCTCCCACGCGTATGCGACCGCCACGGAGAATTTGCTCTCGTGAAGCAACCTATCGAAGTGAAAGTAGATAGGGAAGTAGTTGGCAGCGTTCGCGATGCCAGAAATGGAATTGATTGAAAACTCAACATAGCCGGAACGACGAAACCCTCTTTCGTCTTCCACATCTGCGCTAACGCACCCAACTGAGAAGAGACCAGTCTCGGAGCCATTGATTCCGCGTATCAGATTCAGCAGCGCTGGGTCGCGCTGCACCTCCGGAATCGATCGAAGAGCCTCGTCATCACCTTTGACGTACCTGAAACCATAGTTCGCATCTCCGTCTTCTCGCAGTATCCCGTCTCCGCGATAAGGGATGGCTTTTGGCTTGTGATCGATCTCAAGAGTGTTTGTGTAGCTTGGCATGGTGTGTCGTGTGACGGCTAACGTTTGACATGAGCTGCATGACCCGGCTTGCCGGGGCATGTCAGCTCGATGGAAGGGTTAGGCGCCGTTGTCGTACCTTTCGAACAGGCTCTTAAGCGAGGCGTTTTCTCCGTGAGAAATAACAGCAACGTAGCTTTTGATCGTGCTTCCAGAGCTAAGTCTGTGGTCCTGATCTCCGCCCACAGACAACAAGTACTCAACCAGAGAAAAATTGACTGGGTTTCTTAGTAGCGCTTGGTGAAGGGGCGTGACGCCGTCGCGATTTGGAACGTTAACGCTTGAGCCCGACTCAACCAAGATCTTTGCCGACTCGAGATCTGAACTTCGCACGGCATAGTGAAGCGGCGTGTTCCCATACATGTCTGGGCTTGTCGCATCAACACCACTAGAGATGAGAAACCTGAGAGATTCTGGCGGAACCTTTAGGTACGGGGATAGAAGTGCAGAGTGAATGAGGCTCCACCCATCTTCCTCGGTTTTCTCCGTCAGCGAGACGCCAGATTCTTTAAGGAGGGTCAGTTTCTCAATCTCCGCCCGGATTACGGCTCTAAGCAGATCTCTGCGTGTGACTTCCGACATGCTGCGTCCTTAGGCGCCTAACGTTTGACATGAGAGGCCCGACCCGGCTTGCCGGGGCGGGTCCTCTCGATGGAAGGGTTAGGCGCCATTCTGGCCCGACCTCAGACGCATGGGCTGAAAAGAGATGCCATGCACGCTCTTAACCTCTCCCTCGCGCGCAAAGCCGAACCTTTCGTAGACAGGCACGGCGGTGAGACTTGAGTTGACTGTGAACTCACCTGGGTTTCCAGCTTGTAGTGCCTCTGTTTGGGCTATGGCCCAGAGTTGGCTCGCCAACTGTCTGCCTTGGAATGCCTTGGCAACGAACAAGTGGAACAAGTGCGCGTTATCTCGTAGCGCCACGAAACCCGCGAGTCTGCCTTCTGACCGTGCGACGTAGTAGGAGAAGTTGGCTGCACTTAAGTAGCGACGCACTGCTTCAACGCTAATGGACGCGAGGAAAGGCTCCGCACCCTCACGCGAAGGAGACAAAAAGAACGGCTCACTCAGTTCGACAATCAGCGCACTGATTGCTTCGGCATCAGATACGTCTGCGGCTTCGACTCTCATGGCGCCTAACGTTTGACATGAGAGGCGGCGCCCGGCTTGCCGGGCGACGTCCTCTCGATGGAAGGGTTAGGCATCTCAGCGCTCCGAGTCGATATTGAACCAGGGACGCCAAGTTCCCACGAGCCTGTCCTCCTCGAAGAAGCGTTCTGCGATCGCGTTGTCTGCGAAATCATTCCGATACGAGAAGCCGACCGAACTTCGGATTAGGCGCAATGGATCCATTTCACTGGGAAAAATGTGCTCAATCCCCCAGCGAAGCTGGCACGAGGTTGTACTGGGAGTGGCTTTGTGGTGCTCTATATGAGGTACGTGAAGACGGCCATGGCTATTGCTCTTGATATGAAGCCCGAACCGTTTGCGGAGATTGGTCGACTTTCCGACGTAGAGGCACGGATAGATCAGCTCTCTGGGCCACCACTCTCTGTACTCGACCTTCATGCGAACTTCATTTGGCCCCTTCAGCAGGACAGTGCGGGTCGACTTCAGCAGGTCGTCGCGATTCCCGATCCACCAGAACGCGTACACACCCGGCTCGGGCGGGATGAGCGAAGGACGAGCATTCAGATGTGTGTCGACACTCAGTATGGACTGCGCTGTATGCATTCAAGATGCCTAACGTTTGACATGAGAGGCATGACCCGGCTTGCCGGGGCATGTCCTCTCGATGGAAGGGTTAGGCCTCTCGCGAGCTCCGGCGCGAGCTGCCTCTTCTTGCGAAGTGAAAAGTATGGTGGTTGAAGTTTCCATCTCTGGCTTTAGCCTTGGCAAGCCAACGGTATGGACGGTGGTTTTGCGCTTTCTACAGGAGGTACGGGATCAGGAATTGAACTTGGAGAGCGAAGTTTGAAGCCCTTCTGCTCACGAGCTTCTATGCATTGATGCAGTCGTTGCTTGTCTTCCGCAGTGAGCTTGCCCCAGCGAACTAGACATGCCGCTTCTTGTTGTGTGTCCTGCTTTACTAGGAGGTGACTGTTCCATTCGCCGCAGCCCGAGATTGCAACCACAAAGGAAGCAGCCAGCGCCCATCGCGCTGTACGTTGCACAAACTGAAAGATCGGGAGTCGGATGAGCATCTCGTTCCTTGAGAGGTCTAACGTTTGACATGAGAGGCGGCACCCGGCTTGGCGGGTGACGTCCTCTCGATGGAAGGGTTGGGCGTCACCGGAGCGGCGCACTCGCGGCGACAGATTTGCGCAGCTTTGTGATTCTCAGCATTGCATCGGCCTCGGTGCCGGATTTGGTTCCCCGCCCGGAATCCCTCCGACAACTTCCTTGGTCGTTGTGTCTTCCAACCACATGCGTACCGAATAGCCTTTGACCTCGCTGCGAATCGCGTACTCCCGACCGGCCTGTGCATCCAACCACATCGACGAATGTGCGTAGGCGCGATCCCTGTAATACATGGCTTTCAGGTAGTGCCGACCCGGCGTGACAAACACTTTGTCCGGATGCGCTAGACCCGGCCCGTAACCCAGCATGCTTTGAAGCGAGACGCCATCGAGGCAGGCAATCAGTGCGCCATTTATTGGAACTCCCCACATGCCCGGGGGGCCAAGCGGGCCGAAGATGAGTGCCTGCGCACTTGGCGGTAGAGGCGGACCGTCGTAAGTCTTATATGGAGTCGGAATGGCGATGCAGCCAGCGCAAAGTGCTGACAGGACCAGTGAGGCGACGTTCTTCATGCCTGGCTTGTGAGATGTGGTGCGAATAGTGACGCTCAACGTTTGACATGAGAGGCGCTGACCGGCTTGCCGGGCAGCGTCCTCTCGATGGAAGGGTTGGGCGGCACCGTGCTACTTGCAGCGAAGTGCTTCTGCGGTGACAGACACACCATCAATGCCACTCTTGCCTTGAGAAACCAGGAAGACGGCATTTGCGCCTCGGCGTGCAGCTTCGTTAAGCATCTTATTCATTGAGTTCTGTGTTTTGTACGGGCCTAGCTGCTGATCCGCTGCGATAAGGCCAAGAGGCTCGCAGGCTGCCTTTTGCTCTGCGGTGACCATGCGAATCCTTTCGGCCCCAGGCTCAAGTGAAGTTGCACAACCTGCAAGCCAAAGCAAGGCTCCCGAACAAGCAATGAGAATGAATTTGTTCATGTGATGAGCGCGAGAGCCAAGGAATGAAGTGAATGGAGAAGACGTTCCTCAAGCGAGAGCCATTTGCCGCTTTTCGAGAAGCAACAACTTCAACGCTGTGCCGCCCAACGTTTGACATGAGAGGCCCGACCCGGCTTGCCGGGGCGGGTCCTCTCGATGGAATAGTTGGGCATCGCGCGTGGCATGGCTACTGGCCTCGCCAGACGCGGACAGCCTGCATTCTCTTTGGGAATGTGCGCAGACTTTGCCAAACGTTGCGTTCGTCTTGGCAATCGCGCAGGCATTGAGATGTGCACTGGCCCAGCGCTGCCTTCCATGGCAGCGCCCAACTTCTGACCATTAAAGCGGCGCGAAGCGCCAACCACCAACCGACTTCCACCGGCCGTTCGATGGCATCGCACGGGTTCCGAAGCGTGGCAGTCGTTTCCCTCTTCTCGCCAGGCGCTCCGACGTGACGCCAGAACGACCATCTTGCTTAGATGGAAGGGCGCAGGGCCAAAGTGGACTGAGCCTTGGCACACCGAAGCGCCCGATGACCTTGCGCCTGTGAACCGAACCCGAATTTGAGGTGCTGACCGAAGACTCATAAGCAGCAAGAACTCTCAGGACCTACTCGTGATGCTCAACGTTTGACATGAGCTGCATGACCCGGCTTGCCGGGGCATGTCAGCTCGATGGAAGGGTTAGGCGGCGCCGCATTGGATGAAGCAGGGCGCAGCCAGGCGAGCGACTTTAGCCGGCGTGTGGGTTCCGGGCGCTTCGGTTCGCAGCGTGCTTCGGACGGTGCAGGGCGCCCACGACGGCTAACCCACTGACTGACTGACAACCGTCTCATCGAGCGAGCACTGCGCTTGGCCCGACGCTCAGGCGAAACCATTGCGGTGGCGATCGTAGGCACGAGCCCGCTCTTCTTGGCAGCGGCACCACTCTTCGCCGAAGCAGCGTGCCGCCGAACTCCGAGAAGCGAGGCGTTCTCGCCCATAGCGCCGCCTAACGTTTGACATGAGAGGCGCTGGCCAGCTTGCTGGACAGCGTCCTCTCGATGGAAGGGTTAGGCGGCTGTATGCATGGAGCCGCCACGAGCTTGAATGGCATTTTCAATGAGGCTTGTAGTTGGATGCTTGATCTCGGGCGACTTCTTGGAAAAGCTCCCAAGGACACGAGCCCGCAAACGACTCAAGCACTGAGATGGCGCCATCCCTGTCTTTGGCTTTGTACAGGTCATCAGACTTGATCAATGCCGACATGAGCGCACGATTCCACTGCCCTTCGTTTTCTCGCAGTTCATGCACTGTGCGAGCAAACTCTTCGGGTGATTGACCCTCTGGAGGGCTGTGGTTTGGCAGTGAGGTTGTTGCGTAGCGTGCGAATGAAGCTCTATTGGCTTCGTTGGCTTGCAGTGCAATTTGATCGATTGACTGCTTGGCGAACTCATGGAACCACTCAGTTTGCGCCGACAGTTCTGATTCGGTCATTGGCTTCTCCCGGGAGCAGTCTTCGAAAACGAGCGTTGAGCCGCCTAACGTTTGACATGAGAGGCGCTGACCGGCTTGCCGGACTGCGTCCTCTCGATGGAAGGGTTAGGCGTCATTTGCACTCGACGCCTTTGCCAAGGCCTTTCACCAGACGGCTCAGTTCTGGCAGCTGACCAAAGCCACCCGAATACTGGAAGTAGCGCTTTAGGGATGCTGGAGCTCGCTCGATAGCCGAGCACGGAAAGACATGCACGAGTGTGACCGGCACATCGTCTTTCAGAAATGTGACTGCTGTATCGCAGCCGAACTTCGAGGCTGCCACTCCGTTTGGCCTTCTCAGTTGCTCCATCTCGGCTACCAGCTTCTTTACTTGACCTGCGTCGCGAACTTCCAACTGCTTCTTTAGCTCACCCTTGCAGCTGGCGACTACGACTTTGATATTCGTAGTTCCTTCGATTGATGGCGGTACGTGCTGAGTCTCGGACGCGATCGAGTGAGCCGATAGAGCCACCGAAAGGCCAGCCAGTACGAGCGATGACTTGCAAAAGGGTCGCTTCATGACGCCTAACGTTTGACATGAGAGGCGGCGCCCGGCTTGCCGGGCGACGTCCTCTCGATGGAAGGGTTAGGCGCCAGTGTGCCCGAGTAGGCCAGCAGCTTGCCTAGCGCTGGAGCCCTGACTTCTACCGAGAACCGGTAGAACTGGCCTTCGATGCTCTTGGATGCAAAGGTGGTGGGGAACAATGCTTTGGGCACCGGGATACCCAACAGCCTTGTGTTGCGGTGTTCCCAGTGCCACCCGCCAGCGAGAACCTTGACGCCTAGCTCTAAGCTCAACGCACCGGACTGCTCGACCCAATGACCAGTGGGATGGTGACCAACTGGCTTGAACTCGGAGACGAACTCGCTTAGGCCATTGAACCTGCGAGACCAATGCAGGCGCCCTGCTTGGCCATGAATGGAGACTTGAAGGTGATGAGCGCCAGGGGTGACAGGTACTCCGAGCCGAGAAGCAAGCCGCTTGCCGACAAGACCTGCGAAGCCTGCACCAAACGAAACGTGGACCTGCCCGCTTAGGACACCGCCGCTTCTGTGCAAGCCCTGAAGCAACGGGTGAAGCTCACGGAACCCCTCGCCGAACCACTCTTCAACGACTGTCTCCATCGCGTCTGCTGGCGTCTAACGTTTGACATGAGAGGCGGCATAAGGGCGTAGCCCTTGTGACGTCCTTTCGATGGAAGGGTTAGGCGTCTGGTTGGAAGCTAGGGCTAGGGTTTGCATGACATTCCATTCCACTTTTCCGAAGCGATGACTTGTGGGCTCTGTGGGAAACAGGCTTCCTGCGTCGCTTTCGATGCGATGCGCATGTGATACGCGATTCTCTGCGCGGTGTCGCATGGAAGCGGCTCATGCATCGTTAGGAAATAGAACTCGACGCGCATCGTATTTTCGTGAGAGACAAAGAACCAGGCGCCACCTTTTGCTTTCTCTCGAACTTGTGATGTCGTTGGGCTAACGGACTCGACTTCGTATCCAGACTGCCGCAAGGTTTCTTGAATGCAGGTGGGCTCTAGTGATCGCTTGCCCTCAGCTTTGAGCTCGATTCGAACCCCATGCAACGTGTCGCATCCCATTAGGAATAGCAAGGCAATTGGGCCTGCAGTCTTCGGCATAAGCCGCATGGACGCCTAACGTTTGACATGAGAGGCTCGACCCGGCTTGCCGGGGCGAGTCCTCTCGATGGAAGGGTTAGGCGTCGGGTTCTTCGAGTACATGCCGTGCCTCGCAAACGAACTACTTCGACAGGACGATGGTCACCAACGCAGATGAATCTTCGATGGCGATTACCCCGTGCGATGCAGACCTTGCTAGAAAGATCATTTCTCCCGCCTCAAGCAAATGGCTCTGCGAATCGACCGTGACATCGATTCGACCCTCGACGCACTGGATGGTGATCTCGCCCGCGACGCTATGTGGCGGAAGTGACCTTCCTGCCAGAAGCACGAGACGTATCACTTCAAGCTGCTCGGACTTGAACAGCGCGGTGGTCTTTGCGCTCTGAAGGCGCAGGCCCAATGGACGGATGTCGATGAGCTGACCGGGATTTGCGTGTGGGATTGCCATGTGCACAGTATGCGTCGCTCACGCTCCCTCCGACGCCTAACGTTTGACATGAGAGGCTCGACCCGGCTTGCCGGGGCGAGTCCTTTCGATGGAAGGGTTAGGCGCCACCTTCGCGCCTACTTCTTGTATTCAGCTGAAAACTGAACTCGCACAGGATGCTTGTCTCCAGCGCATTTGAGCTTGCTGATGCGTTCGATCGTAGGGCGATTGAAGGCATTGTGAGAGGACTTAAGAATGGTTGGATTCGCCGTGGATCCATCTGGATTCAGTGTGAATTCAACCGTGACAGAGCCTTGATCCAACCCGAGCCTTTCGGCTGAATTGGGAAAGCCTTCCGACTGAAGGGCTTGCCGAAAATTCGGACACCCTGGTTTGGTCGTGTCGTAGACCTGAGCAAGGCATGGGTTCGAACAAGTCAGCGCGAAAGCCAATGTAGTAACTACTTTGCGAGCTTCGATTGTGGCGAGCATGGTTTGTGGCGCCTAACGTTTGACATGAGAGGCGGCGCAAGGGCGTAGCCCTTGTGACGTCCTCTCGATGGAAGGGTTAGGCGCCAGTTTCCACCCGCTCAAGGATGAAGGCCACCCGCTCTTTCACTGATACCTTTGGAAGAAGGCAGGTCTTGTAGCCGGCTTCTCTATACGCTGCCACGGTGGGCTCATAGGAGCGCGTTGCTCGCTCGAAGCCGGCTTGGCGCTCCGCATCTTGCACATAGATCTCCGCCCAGGGCTCTGCCACAAACACTGTGGAAGCGTAGCGGTGCGTTGCTACAGCCGCGCGATGCCGAAGCTCCAGCGTCTGGCCCGACAGTTGTAGCCAGGCCAAGCACTCCGGTATGCCGCGATCAAAGAAGACGGGAGTCTTCTGCGTTCGAGCGGCTTGATGGTTGCTGATGTTTCTTGCCAGAACTGCTTCGAAGAATGCTGTGCGATCGACCCAGGGAAGAATGCTGCCGTTGCATTCTTGTTGCTCTCGCAGGATGGCAAGAGCCGCTTCTTGGACGGTGGAGTAGCCAAGCTCACTTAGCGCGGCCACAAGAGTGGACTTCCCGGCTCCGGAAGCGCCGGTGATCACATAGAAACTCGGACTGCTCAGCACGCGATGCTCTTCTGGCGCCTAACGTTTGACATGAGAGGCCCGACCCGGCTTGCCGGGGCGGGTCCTCTCGATGGAAGGGTTAGGCATCTTGCCCCACTTGCGCGCTGTATTTGAAGACGCCGAGAAACACCGGGTCTTGGGCAATAGGTCTGCGAACCTTTTCTGGCGAGTACGCAAAGTCGTACTGGATCGTGACCCAGCGCGCCTGGCTCAAACCCAATGATTTTGCTTTCTCTACCGCGAGCTGAGCGAATGAAGACGAGTAGGACAGGCGATCTAGAAGCTCGCTAACGGGCACAAGCCTGAAGCCGAAGTTCATGCCTTCTTGATTGTCGAGTGAGTAGTACCCAACTCCGCACAAGTCTTGAAGGACATCCAGATGGGAAGAGCCTTCGGAGAGTCCAGCCCAGATCGAAACGACGCCGTCTCGCTCGAGGTCTTGCGTGTAGTAGTCCTCGTCTTCGGAGTAATCGCGGCGAGCCATGAGATGCCTAACGTTTGACATGAGAGGCCCGACCCGGCTTGCCGGGGCGGGTCCTCTCGATGGAAGGGTTAGGCATCGCGTGCCTGCGGCGCCGCCGGGCTTGCAACCGGATCTTCGCCATAGTCACCGGCAATCCAGCCGTGATAGCCCATACACATGCCATCCCCCTCTCTTAGATCAATCGCTGCAGCTACCTCATTCGAGCTTCGATTGATCAGCCGAACCGCAATAGAAAGATCAACTGCATGTTCGTCGTTTCTGAGTTCGCCGGATACCCCGTCAATCACCATCATCAGGCCGTACAAAGTGTCGTTGATCGCTTTCTCTGCAGCAGCTCGGGAGTCGGTAGACAAGTTGGGATCTACTCGTTCGAGCGCATAGCCGCGGACGTCTTCGAACAGAATGCGGCCGGCCGCATGCTGAAGCCAAAGCTCAAAAGATCTCTCGCTACGTGGAGGCGGTTGGAGTTCAAGGTCCGACGAAGCCACGAGATACGCTCCTTGTGCGATGCCTAACGTTTGACATGAGAGGCTCGACCCGGCTTGCCGGGGCGAGTCCTCTCGATGGAAGGGTTGAGCATCGCGCCTCCGAGAACCACCGACGTGCCCTGGTGCGCGGCTCGTGAAAGTGTGCCGGAGCGAAGCTCGGGCCTGGACAGACGAGAAGAACCAGCGCTGCCTCTGGCAGTGCCCAACAGCTGAATGTTCAAGCGGCGCGAAGCGCCAACCACAGACTGACTGCCTCTGGCCGTTCGGTGGGGCTGGGCAGGTGCCGAAGCGGCACAAGCCTGGCCTTCTTCCATCGGAGCGTGTCGGTTCGTGGCAAGCGTGATGTTCGACTTTGGCGGCAGACAGCGAGCGGTGGCCGAAGGCTCGGCGGCCACGCATGCGAACTGCATTTGCGATGCTGAACGAAGGCTCATAAGCAACCAAGAACGCACAGGACCATTCGTGATGCTCAACGTTTGACATGAGAGGCGGCGCCCGGCCTGCCGGGTGACGTCCTCTCGATGGAAGGGTTGGGCGTCATTTCGCCTCTGGATTCTCTTGAGTTCGACGCCACCGTTTCGCTAAGGCGAACGCTCGATGACGAAATGCCTGAGGTAGGTTCTTTTCTTGCGACATTGTCTCTAGGGCCCCCGCAAGCGGCTCATTGATTGGAAGGCCACTCTCAAGCCAGGAAACCGCGAGTTCTGGCCAGTGAGACCCCCAAGAGGAAAGCGCGAATACAGCCAGCTTTTCTAGTGACACGCACTCGACTTCGCGAGTAGAAACTCCGGCCTCCACGAGCTTTGCGTGAAGCTGAGCCTTAACTTCATGCCACGGATGTTCGAGGAGCGGAAGCAAGGGCATGTAGCTGTGCCCTGACGTGACAGCTGAAAGCGTCTCTTGATTCGCTTTGAGGCGCAGACAGATCTCTTCGACGGACTGGCTCGGCATGGCTCTATGACGCCCAACGTTTGACATGAGAGGCGCTGCCCGGCTTGCCGGGTAGCGTCCTCTCGATGGAAGGGTTAGGCCGCATTCGCGCTCCGACGCCCAAACGACAGTGAGCCATTCGGGCCGAAGCACGCAAAGGCTCCAGATCTCGGATGGAATAAGAATGAGCCTTCGTCATCTCCCGCAACGAAGGAAGGCCAATGGCGCAAGAACACGCCGAAGGGAACTGAATAGCTACGCTCCCGCATTGCAATGAAGAGGATGAGTTCCTGCATGCCAAGTTCGAAGACCTCCTGCAGAAACGTGCCTACCGCGGCCTCACTTTGTTTTCCATTGAATTCTGGCATCCAGTTTGGGCCTTGCAGCTTCGGCTTTAGCCAATGGGAGCCAGGAAGCAGCATTGGGTGCCGCTCATTCGGGTTGGCTGAGACATGCTCGGTCCAGAGTTCTGCCGACCCTGCCTCCGTGAGCGCCTGAACCTCGGCTTGTATTTCTTGCGGAACGTGAAAGCCTGGATCGAAGAACGCCCAATCCGTCTCGGGATCGAGCGGGCGAAACGAGGTGGACGGCAACATATGCGGCCTAACGTTTGACATGAGAGGCTCGCCACGGCTTGCCGGGGCGAGTCCTCTCGATGGAAGGGTTAGGCGCCTGCATTTGCCAGGGCCGGCGATGGGGAGGCGCGAAGCATTGCGGCGAGCGCGACGGCGGCAGGTAGCGCCTGCAGTAGAGCGCCGATGTAGGCGATGCTCGTGAACGCCAGAACAACGCCTGCGCCTACCGCTGACGCGCACATGTACCCGACAAGCGCGTGGCCAGCTTCCTTCTTCCCTCTGGTGACGAGGATGAGGCCGGCAACTCCTGCAATGGCGAGGAACAGGTTGTAGAAGCCTTGGTTTATGAAGAGTGGCTTCAATAGCAATGCCTGGTCGTGAAGACCAAGTGGCACCACGGTTTGGAAGCGCGAAAGGGAGAACTCATAGATTGCGGGGCGCATCCATAGGAAGGCCTCAATGACGAAAGCCAGCATGTGAAAGACGATGACGAACAAGATCAGTGCTTTGGCTAGACGATTCATTGGAGCTCCCTTTGGTATTGATATTGGGTGGATCGCAGATACGGCATCAGTGGCGATGCTCTCCGAAAGCCTAGCGCGGATCTCGCTTTCAGGCGCCTAACGTTTGACATGAGAGGCGGCGCAAGGGCGTAGCCCTTGTGACGTCCTCTCGATGGAAGGGTTAGACATCGCGCGCTAAGCACGGACCACTACCGTGCCTGCTATGTAGTCGTGAATCGCTCGGCGCCGCTTGTTGAGCAGCATTGAAATGAATTCGCTCCATACCCAAACTTGAGTCAAGACGACTACGACGTTGTACCAAGCGGGGGCTCGGGAGACGATAGCCTCCATCTTGGCCATGTAGCTCAGTGAAAAGTAGTGCTCATCTGTCATGGCTAGTGCGCCAGTCACTAGTGCCCATGAAGAAAAGACGGACAGCAGAAAGAGAACGGAGTAACGCAGCAGGGCTGCCTTGGTACTGACCGGGGCGCCGTTTGTCAGCGCGATCCTGGTCTTGAGAATCAGTTTTCCTGGGGTTCCGCCGAATCGCTTAACAAGGTAGACGTGGAAGAACAGGCCGATCACAAGACCAGGGACGAACCAATAGGCAAAAAACAGGCGACTGGTTTCACCAAGGTAATAGGTGATGCCTGTTAGTGGCAGGAAGATTGCGACATCGATCCAGTAGGCCCCAAAGCGGCGCCAAAACCCGGCGTAGACGAGCTCTCCCGCTGAATCACCTGAGTCCGCAGGGGCGCGACCTTCTTCCACTGAGGCTGGGCTAGGTTGGTAGGGATTTATTTGTTGCATAGAACCTCGATGTCTAACGTTTGACATGAGAGGCCTGACCCGGCTTGCCGGGGCAGGTCCTCTCGATGGAAGGGTTAGGCCTCATACGCTTAGTAGCTGGCCTTGATGATTCTTAGATTTGGGTCATTCTCAGGCCACTCACTGGGATGTGCAGCAGGTTCAAGTGGGACAAGGGTTCGAAGACCGGGGAATCGAAGAGTGGAATACGGCATTCCCTGGACTTCGCCAACCTCTACTTGGCACTCCGTGGTGCGGCTCTTCATGGATTGAATCATCGCTTGAGGGTCTGTTTGTAAGGCGAACCACCATTCGGTACCTCTTCCCGGACGCCTACAAAACGATCTAGCGCTGTCGAATCGACTAGATAGCGCTAGCTCGTGGTCTGTTTGGGCAAGCATCTCTAGCCCGATCTTGATGAGAAGGCGAGCGACCTCTGGAGCTTCCTTGACCTCAGCAAGCAAACGAAAGGTGCCAGACTCTTCGGCTGGATAGAAGTGCTCTGCCGCGACGTCTTCTGCGAGCGCAAGAGTGACATTGCCTGGACGTCCGGAGGCTTGAACTTGACCAGCAACTATCCGTTCTGAATGCAGGCGGCCCTTCTTTGAGCGAACCGAGCTTAGGAGCCGGAAGATGGTGAACGGATAGGACTGAAGCGCCTTTGATTCAACCTTCTGCCCAAAGTACTGATTGCAGGGGTCACATGTGGTTCCAGGTCTCGCTGTTGGAGAGTGACGCCCTCCTAGAGATTCTGGGATGACATGGGACAGCGTTGCGAATGGACCATCTGCGCTACAGAAGATGCAAACGCGACGGTTCATATGAGGCCTAACGTTTGACATGAGAGGCATGACCCGGCCTGCCGGGGCATGTCCTCTCGATGGAAGGGTTAGGCTGCATCTTGGCGGAGGCAGAGCTACTTGTCGACGCCGAGCAGTCGGTTGAGTTTTTCTGGATTTGCCACCTGATACAGCGGATGTGCTTTGTGATCCAGTTTGACGGCTAAACCGGACTGCGAATAGAGCCAGCGGCCTCCGCCACTTTTAGCCTGGACGTCTAGGTAGTAAGGCAACGCTTCCGGTGGAGTGCCTTCGTTTGTCTTTCCTGTATTGCGCTTGCCGACCCACTGCGAATTGAACTCCTGGAGCTGCGCTTGTTGCTCAAGTACCAAGAGTGGCTTGTGCGCGCGATCTAGAACAGTGACTCGACTTGCTTCCATCGACTTCGGATCAGGGCTCTGCTCGGCGCAAGCGGCAAGTAGAGCGACGCCCAAGAGCGATAGTGGATAAGCGCGCTTCATGCAGCCTAACGTTTGACATGAGAGGCGGCGCCCGGCTTGCCGGGCGACGTCCTCTCGATGGAAGGGTTAGCCGTCATTCTCGCCCGCTGTAGCTGGTGCTTCTTTCGAGCCATTGCCGCCTACTTCTCGATCAATTTCGTACTTGAGTTTTGCGATCTCTGCCTGGAGCTTTTCAATCTGCAGTTGAGCAAGCGTGTCGTCACGAGCTTGGATCTTGACGTACCACTTGAGTGCGCCAAGGAGACTTAGCGCTATTCCTGCACCAAGTACCGCGCTAGTGATTTGGGTGGCGGACTTTTGATTTGACTGCGCGACTTCGACTAACTTCTTGTTTAGCGTCAGAAGGTCTTCTTCGGGCTTGCTCCTCTGAGACTTGGCCTCCAAAGTAATGATCACCTCGAAGTACTTGATCTTTCTGTCCAAAGACGCTGTGTACGTGGAAACGTAGGCGTAGATGGAGGTGATGACCAAGGCCAAGCCAAAGAGGCAAACGAACTTGTAGATGTTGTCCGTTGGAATGGGTAGTGAAGGATTCATCTTCTATGACGGCTAACGTTTGACATGAGAGGCATGACCCGGCTTGCCGGGGCATGTCCTCTCGATGGAAGGGTTAGGCGCCATTCTTTGCAGCAAACGGACTTGCGTCTAGTTGACTTTGAAACTCGTTTGCTCGCTCCGCACCCAAATCTTCATCATCTAGCTCGCACCACCTCGCTGCCAAATAGAAGGATCGGCTTGTCTTAGCCATCGCAATGATCTGTTCAGCATACGAGGGGTGCTGCCACAGAAGATCCTGGAGATGGCCGCAACCTATGACTTCAAGTACCTGCTCGTTTGGTGCGCGATCAATGAGCCAGGCGAGCGACTCCAATCCTTCTTCGGGATGCTGACGACAAACCCAATTCAACCACTCCCAGGAGTAGAAGAGCGACCTATTCGCCTTGGGATTGCCGGCAAACTCAAGGTAGGTCCGGAGCATTGGCTCGGCTTCGGGCCAGATGGCGAACGCGTTCATGGCGCCTAACGTTTGACATGAGAGGCGTGACCCGGCTTGCCGGGGCACGTCCTCTCGATGGAAGGGTTAGGCCTCACCGCGGCATGCTGCCAAATAGGCCGCGAAGTCTGTGCCCAATGCAGCAGCGGAGACCTCTGGAATAACGACTGCGTGAGTGCCAGTGATGAACAGATAGTGGTTTCGCTCATCTTGTGATTGGTCAATGATGGCCGACTGCGGAATGATTGACTTGCCGGAGGCCGACTGCAGAACAAGTGAGCCGGCTTCTATGGCGACGGACTGCTGCGCAAAGAAGGCGGCGCTTGCATTTAGAACGTACCTTTTGTAGAGCCATTGGCCAATAGTCGGGCGAACGACAGAAAACAGGAAGCCGATAGCTGCGAAAGACAAGATCCAGCCGAAAGCTCTCTGCAATCCGAATTGGTTTTCACTCAGCCTCAAGAAGCTAAATATCGCAAGTGACATGAACATCCAGGCGAGAACTTGGGCGAAGAACGTTGCGTTCAAGCGGCCGTGACTTCTCGCGAATCGTGCGATTACTGCACGTTCGAGGAGGTTGTAGTCCGTGGCATCAAGTGAAAAGGTCGCTGGCATCTTGTGAGGCCTAACGTTTGACATGAGAGGCCCGGCCCGGATTGCCGGGGCGGGTCCTCTCGATGGAAGGGTTAGCAATCACTCGACGAGTAGTTCGTACTCGATGTCTTGCACCATGCGGCCAAAGTCGACCGAGCTATGGTTGTACTTTCCACCGAATTTCAATGTGTGGCGCCCTGGGGAAAGAGGCTTTAGGAGAAGCCAATAGCCATCCGTGGCTGACGGATACGCGTTGTACGCGCTCTGTGTTCTAGGCACTCGTGAAAATATGTTGAAGCACCGATCGGATGCGAAGCGATATGCCTTTAGGTTTCCAATGGGTGTTCCATCGACCTCTGCAAACAGGTCGATTGCCGTGTCGTTGGTGAGTTTGGCCAAAGACTTAGCTCTTTCACACGTGAATGTTTCTGCGTCGCGTGCGGCGTAGTACACGGTATTGATGAGGGGAAAGAACAATGACCTTCCTGCAGGTACGGTGCACTTTCTGCGAATCTTTGATGACCCAAAACCACCGGCTAGAAACCACGTGGATCCAGTCTGACCGTCTCCGCAGCGCGCACCCGACGGATCGGAGACGGGGCTTTGCTGGCGTGGAACGGCCATTGCCCATTGCCACCATTGCTCGGTGAGTCTTGAATGCTGACTAGTTTGGTTGATGGAAATTGGGCTCACTTCGCCGGATACAGCGGAGGTGGCAAAGACTGCCATGGACATTGCGATTGCAGCGGTGTTCATGCTTGGTGATGTGCTCATGATTGCTAACGTTTGACATGAGAGGCGGCGCCCGGCTTGCCGGGCGACGTCCTCTCGATGGAAGGGTTAGGCGCCAGTTTCCACCCGCTCAAGGATGAAGGCCACCCGCTCTTTCACTGATACCTTTGGAAGAAGGCAGGTCTTGTAGCCGGCTTCTCTATACGCTGCCACGGTGGGCTCATAGGAGCGGGTTGCTCGCTCGAAGCCGGCTTGACGCTCCGCATCTTGCACATAGATCTCCGCCCAGGGCTCTGCCACAAACACTGTGGAAGCGTAGCGGTGCGTTGCTACAGCCGCGCGATGCCGAAGCTCCAGCGTCTGGCCCGACAGTTGTAGCCAGGCCAAGCACTCCGGTATGCCGCGATCAAAGAAGACGGGAGTCTTCTGCGTTCGAGCGGCTTGATGGTTGCTGATGTTTCTTGCCAGAACTGCTTCGAAGAATGCTGTGCGATCAACCCAGGGAAGAATGCTGCCGTTGCATTCTTGTTGCTCTCGCAGGATGGCAAGAGCCGCTTCTTGCACGGTGGAGTAGCCAAGCTCACTTAGCGCGGCCACAAGAGTGGACTTCCCGGCTCCGGAAGCGCCGGTGATCACATAGAAACTCGGACTGCTCAGCACGCGATGCTCTTCTGGCGCCTAACGTTTGACATGAGAGGCGGCCCCCAGCTTGCTGGGGGACGTCCTCTCGATGGAAGGGTTAGGCGGCGGGTGGCTCATGGGGCTGACTCTCCTGCTGGGATTTTGGCGAGGTAAGAAGTGCATCGAGAAGTGGATCGAGCCAATCTCGAAGATGGTGCGCGATGGCGGTAGCAGGGCCTTTGGGATCTAGCGGAACTGAATCGAAGGACGCCATAGGAACTGGATATCGACCTCGCCAGACGACAACTTCTCCTAGATCTCTGCAGATGTTTTTAACCGCTGCGCGGTCGCCATCCGTTTTGATGACGCTAGCGAACGGCTTGCCAAAGACACCGGCGGCTTCGGCCAGTCCGAAAATGTTGTGGCCTTGGTTAGATGGAAGTCCGAAGCTCTTGAGTTCGGCTTGCGTAGGAGAGCCATCGCCTTTCATGGTCAGGCGGATTTCGACTTTCTCTGGAGTCTTCTCAATGAGCCAGGCCTTTAGTGCTGTTTCCAGTGCCAGTCCGTAGAGAAGCTTCGCTATTTCTATTGATTCGATCGCGGCACTGAAGTCAGGTTGGACACTCTTCGTCTTCCCTATCGCAACAGCACGTGCAACAAGCTCGACAAAGTCGTCCCACAGTACATCGGCTGATCGTCTAAGTGCTCTGGAGTGTTTGCGCCAAGCCTCCGGGTCGGTTGACTTTTCGACAAAGTGAGTCGCGTGCATGTCTGTCTGTTCCTGACGCCTAACGTTTGACATGAGAGGCGTGACCCGGCTTGCCGGGGCACGTCCTCTCGATGGAAGGGTTAGGCCGCAGCACCACGACGCAGCCTATTTCGAGTGAGGAGCAAAACGGAGAGGATTGGGACGGTAGCCAGAAATATGAAGAAAGTGCGCAGCGCAATCACTACGTCGCTGCTTTCTACGACGAACATGAAGGCCGCAAGTACTGCACTGGGTATTGCTTGAACTATTCCTGCCAAACGAGCTTGCCGAAAAAGAAGGAGCGAGTTGGCTATGGTCATAAGCCCGAAGACGACAAAGAAGACGCCGAGCGATTGATGAAGAGTACTTTTGTTTGTAGTGACGGTAAGTCCATATATGGAGACGGCCGTAAGCGCTATGCCAGAACAAAACAAGGCTGTGGCCAGTGACCGTACTGCAAGCTTCGTGAGACGCGGAAGCGCATGCTTGACCGGTTCGATGTCAGCGACGGTGGAGTTTGGCGGTGAGAATCTGGACTGCATCTCTGCGGCCTAACGTTTGACATGAGAGGCGCTGACCGGCTTGCCGGGCAGCGTCCTCTCGATGGAAGGGTTAGGCGGCTCTTGCACGCGAAGGATGACCTCTGCATGCCACGCGCATCTATATGGCCCGCTTAGTAGCACTGGAACACGCTCTTTGTTTCTAGGCAATCCAGGCAGACAAACACGTAGATCATTCCGCAGTCTCCTAGGCAAACCGCATCTCCTAGCGAATCTAGTTGACCGTAGAAGGTCATCTTCTTGCGGCATGTGCAGACCGGAACCTCTTCGTATTGGATCCAGTCTGGCTCGCCGCCAATTCGATGCCGCTTCCCCATTGGTTCGCCCGCGAACTTGAAGCCGATTGCGGCCTTCGCTTCTGCTGTCTCTGGCGCGGGAACGAGAGGTACGGGTGGAATGCGCATTTTGGAGACGCCTAACGTTTGACATGAGCTGCATGACCCGGCTTGCCGGGGCATGTCAGCTCGATGGAAGGGTTAGGCGGCGCCGCGTTCGATAGAGCTTGGCGCTGCCAGGCGAGCAACTTTAGCCGGCGTGTGGGTTCCGGGAGCATCGGTTCGCGGCATGCGTTGGACGGTGCAGGGCGCCCACGACGGCTAACCCACTGACTGACTGACAACCGTCGCATCGAGCGAGCACTGCGCTTGGCTCGCCGCTCAGGCGAAACCATTGCGGTGGCGATCGTAGGCACGAGCCCGCTCTTCTTGGCAGTGGCACCTCTCTTCGCCGAAGCAGCGCGCCGCCGAACTCTGAAAAGCGAGGCGTTCTCGCCCATAGCGCCGCCTAACGTTTGATATGAGAGGCCCGACCCGGCTTGCCGGGGCGGGTCCTCTCGATGGAAGGGTTAGGCGCTTGTTTGGTACGGTCCGGGTTGATAGGTGACACAGTAGTCCGGGTTGATAGGTAACACACCGATGGACGATGGGGCTCTGGAAGGAGCACCCGATGCCTTGGAAAGAGACCTCAACGATGGATGCGAAGGTGGCATTTATTCTGGACTGGAACAGCCAGAAGTACCAGATGACGGAGCTGTGCGCGCGGTACGGCGTGAGCCGCAAGACGGCCTACAAGTGGGTGAACCGGTACCTGGAGCATGGACCGGATGGGCTGTGGGAACGCAGCCATGCGCCGCAGAGATCAGCGAACCGCACGCCCGACGAAGTGGAGCAGGCGATCGTGCAATGCAGGCTGAGGCACCCGAGCTGGGGGCCGAAGAAGCTGCTGTGGACGCTGCAGAGGAGGCAGCCGCAGCTGGAGCTACCCAGTCGCACGACGGTGGCTGAGATACTCAAGCGCAACGACCTGGTGCTGGCCAAGAAGAGGCCGAGACCGGTGGGGCACCCCGGGCGGCCGAGCATGGCGGTGACCAAGCCCAATGACTGCTGGAGCATGGACTTCAAGGGGCAGTTCAGGACTGGGGATGGCGTGTATTGCTACCCGTTGACGGTGACGGACAACCACAGCCGCTACCTGCTGGCCTGCCAGGGGCTGCCCGGAACGCTGCTGGAGCCTACGCAGGCGATGCTGACGAAGGTGTTCAAGGAGTACGGGCTGCCCAGCCGGCTGCGCAGCGACAACGGGGTGCCGTTCGCGGCGTACACACTGGGCAGGTTGAGCCGGCTGTCGGTGTGGCTGCTCAAGCTTGGGGTGATGCCCGAACTGATTGAGCCTGGCAAGCCGCAGCAGAACGGTAGGCACGAGAGGATGCACCGTACGCTCAAGGACGAGACGCTCAAGCCGCCGGGGGCCAATGCGAGAGTGCAGCAGAGGAAGTTCAACGTCTGGCGGCGCGAGTTCAACGAAGACAGGCCGCACGAAGCGCACGATGGGCTGACGCCGCATGATGTTCACGTATCGTCGAGCAGACGCATGCCCAGCAAGCTACTGACACCCGAATACCCCGATCGCTTCGAGGTGCGCTACGTCAGCGCCAACGGCGGCATGCGTTGGTACAAGAAATGGGTCAACGTCAGCAGCGTCCTGATCGGTGAATACGTTGGTCTTGAAGAAGTCGACGACGGTCAGTGGGATGTCTACTTCGCCAACTACAGGCTTGGAAGACTCAATGAACGCTTCATGAGGATCGAAGATGCCTTCGGCAAAATGAAGCGCCGCGTGTAACCCATCACCCCGGACTATCTGTCACCCATCAGCCCGACCGTTCAGTTTTCGCATTGCTCAGCGCCCTGATCATTGGCTCCCCAACAGCGACAAGAACCTCATGATGGGTTTCGCAGAGGAGCCAGTCTTGCTTCTTTGAAACGATGTAGTACTCAAACTGATGCGACTCTGCCAATACCTGATTGATTGCCTCCGCGTCGGCTTCATAGACCCAGAAGGGCGCAGCCTTCTTGCTGCTGTCTTCGACTATGAACCAGAGTGCTTGATTGTGGGGAAGTAGCTTGGGCAGAAGTTTGTATGCGTCGGCTGCGTGGAAAGACGCGGTGCTTCCCTTGAAGTTTTCCCACCATCTGTAGTAGTTGAGGCCCTTTGTTCCGACATTCAGAAACTGCTCGGTTATTGCTTCAAGAATTGGCTCGTACTCATGAGGTCTGAGAAGCCGAAACCGCTTGGCGTCTAAGGCGAGGACCCCGGCCACCTCATTCAGTGTGTCTCTCAGTGTCGGATGCATGAGATCAAGCGCCTAACGTTTGACATGAGAGGCATGACCCGGCTTGCCGGGGAATGTCCTCTCGATGGAAGGGTTAGACCTCATGTCACGAGCAGTCCCAGCCAAGAAGGACTAGCGAACAATGTCGACACACAAACTTGTAGAACGCTTGGTGACCGCGTGGGACGTAACCTGCCGTAGCGTGCTTCCAATCATCCTCGTTGAGGTCGTACTCTCGCTGCCACTCAATCTTTGTTAGATCAGACGCGTTAGCGACTTCGCCTTCTGATGCATCTCCGTGAAACTCGCACGCGTCAGCGCAGTGAGACAGCCAAGACTCTGATTGCCATGAAAAGTAGCCTGGTGTGCGCATCGCTACTTCATTGATGACCTCAAAGGGAACACCCGCTTTATGTAAGCGCCAGTCGTCCGAGAACGACGCGTCAAACTTTGTCGCGGCTGATCCATCTGCGATGCACCAAGGGCATAGGCGTTCATTCAAATCGTCTTTCGCGTACACCGGCGCGACGTAGATGAAGCCACGTGCTTTGCTACAGCAAACACAGACGACTTCGCTCTGCGCCACGGCCCCGGTACGAAGCGGGTCTGGGTGGTATGTGAATGAGGGGAGCGCTTCAGTCATGAGGTCTAACGTTTGACATGAGAGGCGGCGCAAGGGCGTAGCCCTTGTGACGTCCTCTCGATGGAAGGGTTAGAGCGCATTTGCGGCGTGGTGCTTGTGCTTGGTGCCAATGATGGGCGTGGCTGCCTGTGAGACCTACAAATCAGTAGAACTCGCCTTCGTCACCCTGAACTTTCGCGCCGAGCTTTGCGGCGAGTAACCTCATTTTGACGATGACACTTTCGGGTGGGTTTTTGACGCTGATCCTTCCGCGGGAATAGCGAAAGTAGTGCTTGAGTTTCGTTTGCGGATCAAGCCATGAAGCCATCAGTGGGCTTCTTACCTGAATGACAGCTCCGGAGTTTGGGCTGGTTGCGCTTGCAACGCTGTCTGATTGAAGTTCTCCGTCGGCGCGGATTGCTTCTTTCCACTGAGCTTCTGAGATTGGAGACTCGGTCCGTTCCGACTTGTCTGAGAGCCGAACGATGTGCAAGTCGTAGCTCATGGCGGAGTTCGAGAAAAGAACCAAGAAGATCGAGACTAGAAGAAGTCGGGCTCTGTGGCACATGGATGCGCTCTAACGTTTGACATGAGAGGCGGCGCCCGGCTTGCCGGGCGACGTCCTCTCGATGGAAGGGTTAGGTGTCGCGGCGACTACCGTGCAGCAATGCGACTTCAAGGATTTCTTCGGGCGACAAGTCACGGTCGGCATACTTTCCGCCTTGGTACTGATCCGGCCAATAAATCAAGTTGGTGAGTTCAGGTTCGCCTGTACTGGCTTCTAAGCATTTCAGCCAGTACTCGCAGCGGTCCTGTGTTCCTTTGACTCCACATAGAGCGTGCATCAACTCCAACATCTCATCTCTGCTGAGGTCGCTCGGGAAACTGTGCCATTCAATCAGAAGTCTTCGAGCGAAGTATTCCGGATCGCCAGTGCCAAATGCGTACTTGACCATCGGGACGTCAACGATGCGGCCCGCTATGCGGGAAACCTGCTTAAGTTCCTCCGCGTAGCTGACTCCAGCCTCATGCAACCGGTAGATCTCTTCCGCAATAGGAAGGAGCTTCTTCAGTTTGAATTGATCGCGAACAGGTTCAGCGATTTCAGGACGCATGGTGATCTTGACGCCTAACGTTTGACATGAGAGGCCCGACCCGGCTTGCCGGGGCGGATCCTCTCGATGGAAGGGTTAGGCGCCATCTTCGCCGGCCTCTAGAGCGAGAAATTGATCTATTTCGGCATCTGAGGGCTCCCACTCTCCGCCTCTTACCTCGAATAGTTTTGCCAGACCCAGCAGAAGCAAAGGATCTTCCGCCGTTAGGCAACAGCTTTCTCCCTTGACCGCCTGAAAGTACGAGCCACCGGCGACTAGAGTGACTTCATAGCCTGCCTGCTTGAGAACAGCCAGGGCACTAGCCATGACGTTGCCCGCGCTTGCGATTCGAGTTGGACTGCTCATGCTTATTCCTAGGCTTCAACCACCGTGACAAAGGGGGATGGAGAAGAAGCAAATCGACAGCGCTGCGTAGAGCCATCGCGGCGATGCCTCGGTTTGAGAGCGTGTCGCAGATGTAGAGCCCGTCGTCTGTTGGGGAGACATGGACATTTGGAAAGGCAGCGCCTGATGCTTGCTCGAGCCGCTGAATATGTGCTGGAAGCTCTCTCGCCAGCACTGCGGCCACCCACTCTCGCGACTCAGGCGGAACGACTAGCTTGCATTCGATTCCCAACGATCGCTCCTATGGCGCCTAACGTTTGACATGAGAGGCCCGAACCGGCTTGCCGGGGCGGGTCCTCTCGATGGAAGGGTTAGGCGGCACTTTGGCAACTTGACCACGAGTGCAACGGGATAGAGCCCCTAACAGCAACGCTTGCTGAGCTTTCATCGCAGTTGTTCCAGCTTCATGTTGTAGATGGCAATTGCTGCCTGTCTACCGGCTTCCTTCTCTCCGGACGAGAAGGAAGTAAACATGACATCTAGTAGCTCCTGAATCTCCGCGACTTTCGGACGGTCGCGCGTGATTCGCGGTGCGATCTGTTCCCACAGACTCCTGATGTCTTCCATGTGTGTCTCATAGGTCCAGCTGCTCCAACTCGGGTAGCTATCCGGCGCGCTAGTCATAGCTGCACCAATGGAGCCGCTGAAGTCTGAAAGGAGCTCAGAAAGTGTCATCAATCTCTCGCTTCGACAGTGGGGCGTCTTCGCTCCGGTGTTGTGCCGCCTAACGTTTGACATGAGAGGCGGCACCCGGCTTGCCGGGTGGCGTCCTCTCGATGGAAGGGTTAGGCCGCACGTTCGGACTCGCTCAACTGCTTGAGCGCCATCAGCGCCTTTGGCCAAGTCTCATTCATGTACTCGACCCATTCGCCAGGTATGTCCAAGTCAACTACCAGCTTTGTGCCTTCTGGAACACTGGTGAATGTGTAGTTCTCGTAGGCCGGGGCCCAGGCAAGAACGGACTCGCTTGTCGTGTCTTCGACTCCATTGGAAATCGTGCCTAGGTGGCGAATGGAAATGAACTCATTGTTACGGCGCTCAGCTATCTCTGAAAGCATCCCATCTCCAGAAGGAGGAGAGAGAAACTTGATCTTCATTCCCTGTTCCCACGAGCCTTCAAAGTACGTTCCTTCAGCAAAGGGAGCCGCCCATCGCTTGTAGCTTTCCGGGCCGATCATGAGTCGCCAAACCGTAGGGACTGGCGAGTTGATCGTGACGACAAACTTGACCTGTTTCTCGGATGACACGCTGTACTCCTGATTTCGCGGATTTTGGCTTTCGTGCGGCCTAACGTTTGACATGAGAGGCGGCGCAAGGGCGTAGCCCTTGTGACGTCCTCTCGATGGAAGGGTTAGGCCTCGCGCGAACTGACGGGCCTTTACTAAAACTCATGCGCTTGTTGACCATTGGTAGCGAATGAAGACCTCAACGCCACAGATCACCAAGTGCGTTTCATCCCAAGATTCGTTTTCAAGTGCATACGTTGGCCAGTCTGAGTGCAAAGGGAGCTCAATGTTGGCGAAACGCTTTACATACTCGCTGACTTGGCTGCGGGCTTGCACGAGGTAGAAGGGCTTCGGTTCAGGCAGTTCTGACGCAGCCTTAACTCCAACTGTTGCTCCAACAAAGGAGGAAACGTCTGGATGGGGAAACTTTGACTTGCGAGAAATGTCGATTTCGAGCGCTTCCTCGCTGCCCGGATCGTCAAACTCGAACTGATCAATACGGAGTGAAAGCATAAAGTTTCCAAAGTGACGAGCGTCTCGCGGGCTTTCGTGAGGCCTAACGTTTGACATGAGAGGCCCGGCCCGGCTTGCCGGGGCGGGTCCTCTCGATGGAAGGGTTAGGCATCACTGTTGCGGCCTTTACCCGGAAATGCATTTGCATTCTGAACGCAGACGCGGCTTGCCAGACGGCGGCTTCTCTGAGAGCACCATCTTGCCGCTCTTTCCGGCCGCAGCGCAGTGCTGCTCACACTCTTGCTCTGGCGACTGCTGCCGACCTGCGAGGGTGAGTACCAAAAGTGGCAGGCTGACGAGAAGAAGTCCTGCGATGCCGATAGCTTTGAGGTTGCGTCTGATGTTGCCAAGCATTTGAAGCGCTACTTTTGTTTTTGCCGCAACTCACAGCTGACGTTCATGTGTGCGTTCGAGTACAGCCTTAGCGAACAACCGGAGCATCTTCAGGACTCGCCCAGCTGAGAACCTGGTGAGCATAGAAGAGGCCCAGACATCTGGGGCATCGCGGCCGTGTCAAATAACAGCGACTCTGTTCCTGTTTTGAAACGATGACCATTTCTCGGCGGGTTCATCTGGCCTGTGATGCCTAACGTTTGAAATGAGAGGCTTGGCCCGGCTTGCCGGGACAAGTCCTCTCGATGGAAGGGTTAGGGCTCTGCGCGCGCAATGCTTACCTCGCCGAACGTAATGAAGAACAAAGCTGTGCCAGCTGGGCCGCGATAGACACCGTTTGCATTGGCCAGGCGATTCGTCACGGCTGCGTAGCTCCAAGCATCGTCTTCCGTGCATTCAATCTTCCGGGAGATGAACGCCGGTAGGTCGTGTTTCTCTCCCCATTGTTTTGCCAAGGCTGCATGCCTTCTAAGAGCCTCTGGTACCGATGGGTGATCCCATGCCCAGAGGAACGTGCCATCGACTGTGTTGTAGGTACCAACAACCTGGAGTTGAGCCTTGGCTGTTGTGCCGTCTGCAAAGGAAAAGACTATTACTCCGGTATCTAGATCAGCGGCCCACGTCTTTTCTTCCCCGAAATGCCAAGTGGAGCTGTGCGCTGCGGTTTGCAATGCCAGGCCTTCGCGAGCCGCCTCCAGATACTGCGCAGGGTTTGCGTGCTCCGGAGTGGTGGCTTTGGATTTCATGAACGAGTTAAGGAAGGACTTAATCACGAGAGCTCTAATGTTTGACATGAGAGGCGGCGCCCGGCTTGCCGGGCGACGTCCTCTCGATGGAAGGGTTAGGCGCTTGCGGGCAGCTCGGACTCTTGCGTGACCTCAAGGTCTTCTCCCTCGGGCGGATAGTGATACCAGTCTTCATGCGGCGACCACTCGTTGCATGCCAAGCATTGAGTCTTGGGCCATTTGCTTCCGCATCCTGGGCATACGCCGCGTGTCCAGAATGTATTCCACACGGTTCCGCATGAAGGAACGCATTCCCATCGATCTTCCGGCTGTGGCCGGTACTCGCAGTGAGGGCAGTAGATCTCGGCTTCTTTGGGCATGGCTGTTGACTACCCCAATCCAAGGACGGCATCGACTAGATCGCGCAACCACCTGGTGAATGACTTCGCTTTGCTCTCGTTCAAGCGTAGGCGATGCAGGTAGAACCATGTGATGTACAGCACCAGAAGGACGAAGAGCAGCCCAATGAGAAACGTACGGAAGTTCCACGAGCGCCTAACGTTTGACATGAGAGGCGCTGACCGGCTTGCCGGGCAGCGTCCTCTCGATGGAAGGGTTAGGCATCCGATCGAGTGGAATGAACTCTTGGAGACGATGTAAGAGCTCTGTCTTGGCCGACGCGTAGTCGGGAAAAACATCTTTCCACCTAGTTTCTATCGTCATCGGGGTTAGATCTACTTCGGTTTCGTACTTGATTCCGATGACGAAGCCAGCACGAGTTTCAGCTACGTGTAGAGCATGCTGAAAGCCGCCTTTGCTGGTGATAGTTTCAATTGGCAGTGACTTGAAGACTGGGAAGCTCCGTTCATATCGTTTCTCACTAGCGCTAAAGCCGTAGATGCATATGCAGAAGACGGCAACGAGAGCGAATAGGCCGAGCAGAGCACGCCAATCAAACAGACCCAACCCGGCAGCAATGAGTACCGTGGGAACAAGGATGTGCGCGATTGACCAGTTGGGGTACGACTTTCCTCGGTAGACGAACGGAAAGATGGTAGCGAGAACTAGGAGCGAAAAGCCTGCCACGTATTGGTATTGCATAGAGCTAGAGCTATCCAAGTGCGGCCCTTCAGATGCCTAACGTTTGACATGAGAGGCCAGGCCCGGCTTGCCGGGACTGGTCCTCTCGATGGAAGGGTTGGGCGTCTCTCAGCATGCAAAGCCCTGAGCCGCTCTTGTATTCGCTTTGACGGTGCGTAGTAGCCTTAGGCGCGAATCAAATCGATGCTGCTGGTGACGGAATACGCGCCGATTCCAGGCTCCATGAACTTCTGCCCAAGGCAAGCCATGATCAGTAGCTTCTGAAAGTTCAGAGGATGCCCCCGCTCCTGCATGCTCAATGATGGATCGCGAATGGCGTCGAATGCTTGTTGGAACGCGGCGGCAACTGGGTTGTCACTACTTTGCGACCGCCTCTGTCTGGTGATCAGTTTTGCAAAGCCATAGCCTTGTTTGATGTTCCTTGTGTTCATGGAGCGGGCCTGCTTGATCAATTCGCTCGCCTCATCAAACGCGTCAACCAACAGCAGCAAGTTGATTGCTTGCAGATAGTTGCTTTGGGGCGTTGAGTTCCATGTCTCACGCCCGTAGTCTTTTGAATCCTCGAGGCAGTCTTGGGCAATCTGGAGGACGTCGTGTCGGTTAAAAGGGGCCGATCCCAGAATCGCTTCGGCGATAGCTTTCCCAACTAGTAGTTGCATGCGATTGTTTGGGAACTCACCTGGAACACCAGTGGATGCAAATAGGCCGGCTTCTAGGGCTCGATTTGCCTCGATAGCGGCCAACTCTAGGCAACTCCTTCCCATGGTCTGGAGGTCGGTGCGCCCCCACACCTGACAGCACAGAAAGTCGTCGAGAAGAGTTCCTACACGGCCGGCGGGTTGTCGAGAAAAGTTTGGAGCCTCCGCAATAGCGCGTTTCATTCGCGACTCAAAAACTTTGGCGTCGACTTTTTCCCCTATCTTTGTCCAGGCGGACGCATGACTGACAAGCCTCATAGATTCTTGGCTTCCTTCCACTTTCTATCGACCTCGATGCCGGAGATGGATGGCAAGACGCTCAACGTTTGACATGAGAGGCGGCGCAAGGGCGTAGCCCTTGTGGCGTCCTCTCGATGGATGGGTTAGATTTCTGCCTTCAAGGCGGGACGTCTTCATTTCGGGGAGCTTCTTTTTGCCTCACGCCGTCTTTCTGACGCAGCCGTTCGCTCCGCGATCTCTACCTCAATCATTTCCTTTTGTCTCGCTTGCCGTTCGCGCGCCTGCTCCATCAGGTGAGCATCCTCGCGTGGAACCACATCGGATCGGGGAAATGTCACTCCCGCTCCGCTTGCCGTTAGGAGCGCTGCCGCGATACCGACCAGCGTCCAAGTAAGGGCAAGTTGTGTATCTACATCCTCCGCTAAGGCAGCGTAGGTTTGATGAAGAGATGACGTCTTGGGAGGAACTAGTACTTCCACTTTTTCTCCCACGTGAGGCCCAGTGAACCTCCTGCCAGTTTGACGCGTACTCAGCAACCTGCTCTCACCTACTGAATCCACGAACGCTATCTGAATGATGCGACGGTCATTCTTGATCACAACCCCTGTGACCTGTTTGAAGAACAGATACTGATAGATTGGCGTTGGATGTGGCCCGGAGTTCCCAATCGCCAGGGCCAGAAGAAAGAGTACTAGCGCAGAAACTAGAAAGGCTCGCCTCGGCATGCGATTGGAGTGAAAGAAAGCTAACGTTTGACATGAGAGGCGGCGACCGGCCTGCCGGGCGACGTCCTCTCGATGGAAGGGTTAGAGCGCATTCCCTGCAAGCTCTCGAATGATGGCGATTGAGGCTTCTGTACTGTTCGCAAAGCGGCCAAGAGCTACACCGTAGCTAGAAGTGTTTGCTTTCTCTAGAAGGCGAGTTTCTTCCGGCGAGAAGTTACTGTTGCTCTCGCCGCGCATCTGCGCCACTAACTTGCGGCTGATTTCCGCGCCTTCCGCAGAAGACCAAAAGACAAGAGCTTCTCTCGCCTCTTCGATTGAAACTTGCTTGCGAACATGCGTGCCTTGATGATCTTCTTGTCAGGCGTGAACCCCACCTGTGAGCAGAGTTTCAGTACCTTTGAATCAGCTGTGGCTGGCAATCGAGGACAGGTCTTGCTCATGCTTATGCGGAACGTCTCTGCGTACTTCAGCGATCCCAGCAACTGCACATAAACGTCAACTTCTCCGCCGTCCTGTGTATGGGAGGCGCCGTGCAGCAGAAGAAGAGAAACCGCAAAGGCTCTGGCGATGTGGCTCATATGCGCTCTAACGTTTGACATGAGAGGCGGCGCAAGGGCGCAGCCCTTGTGACGTCCTCTCGATGGAAGGGTTAGGCATCACCGCGTGCACGCTCGAATGCTTGCCGTGTTTGGAGCATATAGACGGCTGGTCCATCTGGTGTCGTGACAATTCCTTGCCTTTCGAATCCCGCCTTCTCGTAGCACCGGATCGCGCGCGCGTTGTTCGGCGATGGATCGGTTTGGACCTTGGCTACCTCTGGATCATTGAATAGCAACTCAACCAGTGCTCGAACCAACTTGGTTCCAAGACCCTTGCCAAGCTGCGATGGATTCGCCAGTGACTGGTCTATTCCACGTACACCTGGATCGGTCTCGTCTTCCCACCATCCGTCGCCGCTTCCAAACGCGATGTACGACTGTGCATACCCAATCGGCCTTCCGTTCACCATCGCAATATAGGGAGTGACGGACTCTTGCGCTAGAGCGCTCGGCAGGTACTGCTCCATCACTTCAGCCAGTGTTGGGCCCTCCCCACCCCACCATTCGACGATGTGGGGCCGATTCAGCCAGTCATAGAGCATCGGAAGGTCTTGTTCTGTCATCAGCCGCAATGTGACGGTGTCGCTGCTGGCGCTCATGAGCGTGGATCCTGTGATGTCTAACGTACTACATGAGAGGCATGACCCGGCTTGCCGGGGCATGTCCTCTCGATGGGAGAGTTAGGCTGGCAGCCACGCAGCGCGGTGATGGAGTGTAGGGAAGCCGATGCCGAAGGCATGGGCGCTCGTGCTGCATTTGAGCCTTGCGGAGCAGGGCTCTCCACCAAACGGCGATCATGACGCCCAAGAGCGACTTTCTGCCTTTTTGGCGCGCTGCCATTGTTTGACACGCAAGTGTGAGGGATTCGAAGACGGCGAACGCATCTTGAACTTTCTGGGTGGCTTCTCCGATACGAGCGCGGCTTACGGGTAAAGGCTCTGAAAGAGGCTGGGGTCTCCGACAGCGAAACTGCCGATGGCTTCTCTGGCCGGTTTGTTCCATGCCCGGGCACCAAACATAAGGGCAACAGGTTCTGCCTTCGGTGAGAAGTAGTAGTGGTGTCTTCCGTCATGCGAATCGAAGTGGACGTAGATCGCAGCTCCACTACCAAGAGCAGCAAGCCCAAGACTCTGCATTGCCTTGGCTATCTCATCTTCTCGGGCCAGCATCTCTTCGTTTTCCATCCGAAGGTAGTACCAAGACATGGAGCACCTCTCTTTGAGATGAATATCAAAAGCCTAACGTTTGACATGAGAGGCATGACCCGGCTTGCCGGGGCATGTCCTCTCGATGGAAGGGTTAGGCCTCACACCTAGAGATCCCGCAGGATCGCCTTCTTCTTTTCGTCATAGTCTTTCTGAGAGATCAAGCCTTCCTTGCGCATCTCATTCAACTCTCGCAACCTTCTGGTGGCGGAGCCTTCTTGCCCTGTCTGCGCGTTGACCGGCTTGCTCTCCATGACGGGCGCCGCTGGCTTCATCGGTGCGCTGTTAGCCGGCGTGGCAATGGGAACTTCTGAAGTTTTCTCCAGCGGTGGGGATGATGCGGGTGTGCTGGCTACAGAAGAGGCATTTGGGCCTAGGTCAAATGCTTCCGAACGAGCTGCTGCAGAAGCTGGCTCTGCGGCGGGCTCGACTGCCATCGGGGTTTGCGGATCTTCCTTTCCGTCAAATGCATGCAACTCGCAGCTGCGGCCGTCAAAGTCGTAGAGGTTTTTGCCGTTGGCTTGTTCGAGTGCGGTATTGCAGCGTGCTAGTGCCGTTGCATTTGCTTCCGCCTGTGTACCTGCACCTTCATATGCGCCCCACACGAAGCCTCTGTTGCCGAACCGTCTGCGCTCGTAGACATAAGCCAAAGCCTTCGTTTGCTTTGACTGGGAATACCTGTCAATCAGTGTGCGTAGCGCGCTTGGCTTCGCAATGTTTGGAATTGGGAAGACTACAAACCACGCATTTGCAGTTGGGATGACCCCGAGCGTTAGCGCGGCTGCGATGAATAAATGTCGTGTCAGCACTGGCTCCTCCTCTGCTCCGCTTTCAGTCCGATCTCTTGGGGCGGTGACTGGCGGTGTTTGCTACCGTACTTCGCGAGACGCCCCAGGTCCATCCCTTGCGTACGGGTCAGATCGCTCCTGTGAGGCCTAACGTTTGACATGAGAGGCTCGACCCGGCTTGCCGGGGCGAGTCCTCTCGATGGAAGGGTTAGGCGGCGGCATTGAGAATGTCGCTAGCGACGATTTTGAGGTCTTTGTCAAACTGGTGACCTCCGTGATCGATCGCGCGTAGTGTTGCGCGGGGGAGCCGTGCTCCGTGAAGTGCGAGGTGTGCAAACGGAACGGTATCGTCGTCACGGCAATGGTAGAAAAACGCTTGCGGGATCGGCGCAAGCTGTTCGGTGATGTCAGCCGGCAGCTTTAGATCGTCGAAGTTCCAACGATCCCCATCCCATGACGGGGCGGCAAGTACAAACAGGCCGGCAATGGGTTTCTCGATCTTCTCCTCCGTCAGGTACTTGAGTAGGAGGGAGCCACCTATTGAGTGCGCTGCGAGGATCACGCGGCCAGGTATACGAGACAACTCTTGCGATATCTTCATCTTCCAGGACCGCGCATTCGGATCAGCTTCGTCGGGCATTTGAGGAAAGCGCACTTCATACGCGGCACCAAGCGCTTGCTTTAGCGAATCTGCAAGTGCTTTGTCTTCGGTGTGTGCGCCTTTGCCTCCGCCTTGAATGAAGAGAACACAAGGGTTCGTCATACGGTTACTCCTTGACCGTGTTTCCGACGCCTAACGTTTGACATGAGCTGCATGACCCGGCTTGCCGGGGCATGTCAGCTCGATGGAAGGGTTAGGCGGCGCTGCATTCGAGGACGCAGAGCGCTGCCAGGCGAGCAACTTTAGCCGGCGTGTGGGTTCCGGGCGCATCGATTCTCAACATGCTTCGGTGCGTATTCCACGCGATGGCGGACACGATTCCAGGCTGATGGCGGACAGCATTCCAAACTGATGGCGGACACCTGCGGGGTGTTCTGAGTGACCCGAACGCGGCATACGCTGACCGGTTTTTTGACCGGAACCAGCGATGCCCACACCCAGGGTCACCATGAGCAAATTACGACATACACTGCAACTGCTGCACGGCGGGGCCTTGAGCACCCGTCAAATCGGTGCCGCTCTCGGCATCTCCAAATCCACCGTCAGCGAGATAGCCAGCTACGCGCGCGTGGCCGCCGTGGACTGGGCGCTGGCCCAGACCTTGAGCGACGAAGAACTGCAGGCCCGGCTGTACAAGCCAGCGGTGGCCCGCCAGTCCCGCCACCTCGAGCCCGACTATGCCCACCTGCACCGGGAACTGCGTCGCCCCGGCGTGACGCTGCAACTGCTGTGGGAGGAGTACCAGCACCAGCACGCCGGGCAGGCTTACAAGTACAGCGCCTTCTGCGAGAAGTACAAGGCCTGGGCCCGGCGCCTGCAGCGCTCCATGCGCCAGAACCACGAGGCCGGCGACAAGCTGTTTGTGGACTACGCCGGCCAGAGCCTGCCTGTCGTGGATGCAGGCACTGGCGAGATTCGCCAGGCCCAGGTGTTTGTGGCGGTGTTGGGGGCATCGAACTACACCTATGCCTGCGCCACCGCCAGCCAGAAGGCCGCCGACTGGGCGGCCAGCATCATCGCCACGCTGGAGTTCATCGGCGGCGTGCCCCGCCTGCTGGTGCCTGACCAGCCGCGCGCACTCATGGCCCGTCCCGACCGCTACGAGCCCACCGCGCACCGCCTGCTCGAAGAACTCTCGGCCCACTACAGCCTGGCCGTGATGCCGGCGCGCCCGGCCAAGCCACGCGACAAACCCAAGGTGGAGGTCGCCGTGCAGGTGGTCGAGCGCTGGATTCTGGCGCGGCTGCGCCACCAGACCTTCTTCAGTCTGGCCGAGCTCAACCGGGCGATTGCCGCCTTGCTGGTGGACTTGAACCAGCGCGCGTTCAAGAAGCTGCCGGGTAACCGCGCCAGCGCCTTTGCCGAGCTCGACAGGCCGGCCCTGCGCCCCCTGCCGGCGGTGCGCATGCCCATCGCCCGCTTCAAGCCCGCCCGCGTCAACATCGACTACCACGTCGAGCTCGATGGCCACTACTACTCGGTGCCCCACGCGCTGGTGGGCGAGAAGGTCGAGTTGCGCATCACGGCCACCACGCTCGAGGTTCTGCACGGCAACAGGCGGGTGGCCGCCCACATCCTCAATCCTCGCCGGGGCGCGCACACCACCGTGCCCGAGCACATGCCGGCCTCACATCGCGAGCATCTTCAGTGGACCCCTGCCAAGCTCATCGCCTGGGGTGAGCGCGTGGGCGCGGCCACCGCCGCCGTGGTGCGCTGGCAGATGGAGCACCGCCAGCATCCCGAGCAGGGTTACCGCTCCTGTCTGGGTCTCATGCGCCTGGGCCGCGAGTACGGTGTCCAGCGCCTGGAAGCAGCCTGCGCGCGGGCACAGTCGATTCGCTCACCGTCCTACAAGAGCATTGCGTCCATCCTCAGTTGCGGCCTGGACCAGCGCCCGCTGGACGCCCCCATCACCGCGCAGGCCACACAGGCCAGCCTGCCACTGCACGAGAACGTGCGCGGGCCGGGCTACTACCACTGAGAAGCCCAGACACCGAAGCGAAACAAACAAGGAACAACCATGCTCAACGAACAGACCCTCAACCAACTGCGCACCCTGCGCCTGGACGGCATGGTGGCCGCCCTCAGCGACGTGGCCACCCACCTCATGGCCAGCGAGCTGCCCTTTGAACAACGCCTGGCGCTGCTGGTGCAGCGCGAGGTGGACTGGCGTGACGGCAAACGCCTGGAGCGGCTGCTCAAGGCCGCCCGTTTGAAGGTCTGTAGTGCCTGCCTGGAGGACATCGACTGGCGCGCCAGCCGGGGCCTGAGCCGGGAGGTCATCACCAGTCTGGCCGGCGGGGACTGGCTGCGCCATGGTCACAACGTGCTGCTCACCGGTGCCACCGGTTGCGGCAAGACGTGGCTGGCCTGCGCACTGGGGCAGCAGGCCGCGCGCCTGGGGTTCTCTGTCCTCTACACCCGCGCGCCACGGCTGCTGCAGGAGCTGCACGTGGCCCACGGCGACGGTAGCTTTGGCAAACGGCTGGGGCAACTGGCCCGGCTGGACCTGCTCATCCTGGACGACTTCGGTATCGCACCGATTGCCGCGCACGAGCGAAACGACCTGCTGGAGTTGCTGGACGACCGGGTGGGCACGCGCTCGACGCTCATCACCAGCCAGTTGCCGGTGACGGCCTGGCACGCCTGGCTGGACGAGCCCACGCTGGCCGACGCCATCCTGGACCGCATCGTGCACGGTTCACACAAGATAGCCCTCAAGGGCGAGTCGATGAGAAAGCTCACCAAGACCGCCTGAGCCGCCCGTGCCGAGCACCGTTCCACGCTGATGGCGGACAGTTCGGCTACGATTGCAGCGTCACTCAGGACACCCGCGCAGCGTGTCCGCCATCGCCTGGAACGCTGTCCGCGATGGGAATGGAATCACTGTCCGCCATCAGTGGAATGCGCACTTCGGACAGTGCAGGGCGCCCACGACGGCTAACCCACTGACTGACTGACAACCGTCTCATCGAGCGAGCACTGCGCTTGGTCCGACGCTCAGGCGAAACCATTGCGGTGGCGATCGTAGGCACGAGCCCGCTCTTCTTGGCAGTGGCACCGCTCTTCGCCGAAGCGGTGTGCCGCCGAACTCTGAGAAGCGAGGCGTTCTCGCCCATAGCGCCGCCTAACGTTTGACATGAGAGGCCCGACCCGGCTTGCCGGGGCGGGTCCTCTCGATGGAAGGGTTGGGCGTCAGTGTTCCCAAGTGCGGGGAATTTGCCTGGTTTGGCGACACGCTGCACCTAAGCCTTGACACTGACTGTGGCTGTGGCGTGAATGGCAAGCTCACCGTCGGCACCCCAGAGTTGTGCCTCAAGAAAGGCGAAGGTCTTTCCGGCCTTGATGACCCTGGCCTCACCTTCACATTGCCCCAGCTTCGCCGGCGCAACGAACAGTGCCTTCATTTCAACCGTGGGGCACCACTGCCGAAGCTTCGCGTATGCGGCCACTGAAGCCAAAACATCGATCAGTGCCATACCGAGGCCGCCCTGGATGTTGCCGTAGTGATTTGAGAAGGCAGGTTGCTCGGCAAAGCGCAACCGCACAAAACCAGCCCCAAGGTCAGCGGCAACAACTTCGAATGACGTTAGGCTCGCGCAGGCCGCCTTTGGCTGCGCGGCTAGAAGCGTGCTGAGTTCTGCGACGGCGTCCGTTTCACGATGATGCTCGTTCTGACTCACGGTGATGCTCCTCCTGACGCCCAACGTTTGACATGAGAGGCGGCGCCCGGCTTGCCGGGCGCCGTCCTCTCGATGGAAGGGTTAGGCCGCACTCGCACGATGCAAGCCTAGGAAGGAACCACTCGCGTAGCAATTGCCATTAGAGCCAACACAACTAGCAGAGCTACGACTGTTCGCATTTGGAATATGCGCAGCTTCGCTTTTGCCAAGCCCACTGCGGCACATATCAGCGCGCTTGGAGTTGCGAGTACTACCACGGCAAAAGATGAAAGCCAAAGCCAGTCGGGCAGGTGCCAGCGCTTCGCCTGGATCTCTGGGCTGGTGAATCTTGGGGCGAAAGGGCCTGCGCGCCAAAGAAGAAAGAGTGCAATCGCGGCCAGCCCGACTAGCAGCAATGAAGCAGTGAACCAGCGACCCTGGCCCCGCCGCCTTTCGTCAGTCAGTGGTTGTTCCATCTGGTGCATTGCTCAGCAGGCATGTGTGCGGCCTAACGTTTGACATGAGAGGCGGCGCAAGGGCGTAGCCCTTGTGACGTCCTCTCGATGGAAGGGTTAGCCGACACCTCTTGGGCCAATGCCCTTACTAGCACGGTCGATGTCATTGGCCATGCAAGAAAGAGCGCTGACAAGAAAGCGACCAAATACATAGGCGTTCAACTTCTTTGACTCCGATTCAGGGAGGCCCTCGCTGTTGAGGCGCTGAAATGAGGAGAGCAACTGAGCGTCCGCTGAAACGCGAGAGTGAACGCATTTGCACGTTGTTGAAACCGCATCTGGAACGGACGGAAAAAGCGATTCGATCTCTGGATCTGAATACATGTCATCGACCGCCTTAGTGCACAGGTCTATGAAGTATTTGTCTGCGTTGGGCTGTGACTCAACCGACAAGCAAACTGTCGGCAGTACAAGGAATGCAAGAAGAACGAAATTTCGCATTTGCATTTGGTGGAGGTTCGCTGTGGCGGCTAACGTTTGACATGAGAGGCGGCGCCCGGCTTGCCGGGTGACGTCCTCTCGATGGAAGGGTTGGGCGTCATTCTTCTTAGTGCGGCACCTTAACTAAAGGGAAGAGAGGAGCTACCAACGTCTTGACTTTGCTCCGCCTACGAAACGACAAGTTCGAGGCGTCTCCTTAGCGCTGTTATTTGCCCGCCAACCTCGGCTACGACAGCCGGGCTGCTTCCGTACGCCTCCAAGAATGCCCAAGAGTCGTTTGAAGGATCGATCATCTTCTCCCGGATGTCGATCGCCTTCAGCAGATTTGGCCTTAGAGCATCCAAGTGATCTGCTGGCCAAATATAGGGATCGCCCAGCGATTGAAGAAGATATGCCGCGGCTCGAACTGAATCGAAGCGCTCCTCGGCAGGATCAAACTGATCCAACTCCTTTGCTATCAGTGAGAAGTCGCCGCCTTTCCAGAAGCACTGAAACCAATCGGCAGCTTCGTCATTGCTCCATGCTTCGTAGGACCAAGCGCCCATTACTTCCTTCCTCTAATTGGTTGTCCTGAGATGTATTCGATCGCTGTCGGCAATGACGCCCAACGTTTGACATGAGAGGCGGCGCAAGGGCGTAGCCCTTGTGACGTCCTCTCGATGGAAGGGTTAGGCGCCATTCTGGCCCGACCTCAGACTCATGGGCTGAAAGGAAATGCCGTGCATACGCTGGACTTCTCCCTGGCGCACAAAGCCGAACCTCTCGTAGACAGGCACGGCACTCAGGCTTGAATTGACCGTGAACTCCCCCGGATTGCCGTCTCGTAGTGCTTCTGTCTTGGCTACACCCCAGAGTTGGCTTGCCAAGTGCTTGCCTTGGAATGCCTTGGCAACGAACAAGTGGAACAAGTGCGAGTTGTCTCGCAGTGCGATGAAACCAGCGAGGCTGCCGCCTGACTTGGCGACGTAGTAGGAGAAGCTGGCTGAGCTTAAGTAGCCACGCTCTGCTTCTGCGCTGACGGAGGCGAGGAAGGGCTGAGCGCCCTCACGCGAAGGCGACAGAAAGAACGGCTCACTCAGTTCGACGATCAGTGCGCTGATTGCTTCTGCATCGGAGACTGTCGCAGCTTCGACTCTCATGGCGCCTAACGTTTGACATGAGAGGCGGCGCAAGGGCGTAGCCCTTGTGACGTCCTCTCGATGGAAGGGTTAGGCGACGACGCGCGCACGACCAGCACGACCTAGGGGAGACGAAGCCACGCTACTTGGGGGCAATGTCTTCAGATGACTTGAGGATCTCGGCATAGTTTCTCGTTGCTTGGACAGAAAGAACGGCTCACTCAGTTCTAGTGCGCTGATTGCTTCTGCATCGGACTGTCAGCTTCGACTCTCATGTAACGTTTGACATGAGAGGCGGCGCAAGGGCGTAGCCCTTGTGACGTCCTCTCGATGGAAGGGTTAGGCGACGACGCGCGCACGACCAGCACGACCTAGGGGAGACGAAGCCACGCTACTTGGGGGCAATGTCTTCAGATGACTTGAGGATCTCGGCATAGTTTCTCGTTGCTTGGAACACGTCATTTGAAGAAAGCTTGAAGTACCTTTCCCCGGACTTGTCACGAGGGAAGTTTGCTTCGCAGGCAATCTTGAGCATGGCTTCTCCAGTGGAGTCTGGAACTACGGCTGTCTCTGATGTTGGGTTGGAATTGGAGCGGATGAACTTACCGTCCTTATCGTAGATAGACCAGCCAAGAGATTGAACCGTCCGTTTCGAACAGTTGAAGCGCCAACGAAGTGCCGTCGACCAACTGCCATCGGTATCGGGTTTGCTCACTTGAACAGTTTCGACCCATACGGTGGTTGTTTCACGTGTCTTCTCAACGGTATCCGCATCGAAGAAGTAGCGTGTTTCATCATTGCCTACAGACGCCCAATTCCAAGATGAAGCCCAAGTGCTGCCGACGCAGAGAAGCAGTCCCGCGGCGGCAAAGGTTCTGATGAACTTGAATCGGATCATTTTTCCCTCCTGGTAGTTAAGTAATACGTGGCTCGGCATTCGGCGCCTAACGTTTGACATGAGAGGCGGCGCCCGGCTTGCCGGGCGACGTCCTCTCGATGGAATAGTTGGGCATCGCGCGTGACATGGCTACATGCCCCGCCAAGCGCGAAGAAGTGCCCCTGTCTTGGGGTGCTGAAGTGGGCTTAGGCCTTGCCAAGCATTGCGATTCTCGGAACAGCCGCGCCGGCGCTCGAAGCTGCACAGCTGCAGCGCTGCCCTTCGTGGCAGCGCCCAACTTCTGACCACTCAAGCGGCGCGAAGCGCCAACCACTGACTGACCTCTACCGGCCGGTCGATCGCATTGCACAAGTGCCGAGACAGGAAAAGCCTGGCCTTCTTCACTTGGGTTGTGTTGGTAGGCGGCAGGCGCTGGGTTCATCATTGGCGGCAGACGGCGAGCGGTGACCGAAGGCTCGCGAACCGCGCATGCGACTTGAACTTGCGATGCTGAACGAAGGCTCATAAGCAAAGAGAACTCGCCGGGCCCACTCGTGATGTTCAACGTTTGACATGAGAGGCATGACCCGGCTTGCCGGGGCATGTCCTCTCGATGGAAGGGTTAGGCATCGCTGCTTGCACGGCAAAGATGATTACTCGGCCTTTGACAAGTGAGTGCATTTCACATTCCTGGGGTTGCCAATCGCTCAGAAGGAGAAGCGACATGGAGTTTCAGATTGGGTGCACAAGAATGAGAGTGTGGGCATAAACCAAAGAGCAACTTGGAGCATCCAAAGTACCCCAGCGGCACCGATCCACTCGGTGCCAATGTAGTTGCGTATCGTCTTGAAGGGCAATGCTGTGAGAGGCCAAACAATCCAGGACCAGTAGCTGTAGATGAGCAGGGGCGTGAATTGATTGCCTGTTGGAACCTGAACGCCAAGCTTGCTGCTGGTGAGGAAGCCGATGACGAATAGTGCTGGAGCCAACGCTTGCAATAGACAGAGCCACTGAAGGATTCGGCGTAGTCGACTTTCTTCGGTGAGTGCTGCCATGCGTCTTGCGAGGCCTAACGTTTGACATGAGAGGCCCGACCCGGCTTGCCGGGGCGGGTCCTCTCGATGGAAGGGTTAGACGCCATTCTGAGCATGCCTATGACTTAATCTGATGGGCTCTGCTAAGCGGACCAGCAATAGAGAGGGCTGCCATAGATGCCGTGCGCGCCTAGATTGGTGACTGATTGGCCCCAGACGCCAAGGAAGCGCCTTTCACCTGGTTGATAGACAAGCCAGTACCCCGCATTGTGAGCAATGCAATAACCGGACAAAGATGAGCCGACGGGCGCAAATGGAAAGCCTGGCTCTGCTACCAACGCGCTCACGAGGAATGGATCGCAGAGGTGGGCGCGTAGATCTGCTTCTGTGGTCTGCGGATCTGTATTTGGTGGGACAAGCCGGCCCTCTTCTCGAGAAAGGGCTGCCTCAATTGCCGAGAGTGCGACATCTCTTGTGAGCATGCTGGGCGAGACCGATGGCGTCTAACGTTTGACATGAGAGGCGGCGCAAGGGCGTAGCCCTTGTGACGTCCTCTCGATGGAAGGGTTAGGCATCTTGTCCCACCTGCGTGCTGTATTCGAAAACGCCAAGAAACACAGGATCTTGGGCAATAGGCCTCTGAACCTTTTCTGGCGAGTACGCGAAGTCGTATTGGACCGTGACCCAGCGCGCTTGGCTCAAGCCCAATGTGTTTGCTTTCTCTGTCGCGAGCTGAGCAAAAGAAGACGAGTAGGACAGGCGACCTAGAAGCTCGCTAACAGGCACAAGCTTGAAGCCGAAGTTCATGCCTTCTTGATTGTCGAGTGAGTAGTACCCAACTCCGCACAAGTCTTGAAGGACATCCCGGTCGGATGAGCTGTCGGAGAGGCCAAGCCAGACCGAAACGACACCGTCTCGCTCGAAGTCTTGCGTGTAGTAGTCCTCGTCTTCGGAGTAGTCGCGGCGAGCCATGAGATGCCTAACGTTTGACATGAGAGGCCCGACCCGGCTTGCCGGGGCGGGTCCTCTCGATGGAAGGGTTAGGCGGCATTCTTCGACTCTTGGAATGTCTTCATTGCTTTGAGGCCCTGCTCAATCATTCCAGCAATTGGCGAAGCCATTTCATGTGGAAGTAGATCGGCAATCCAGATGACTTCGCATGAAGTTTCTCCAGTTGGGATGACCTGGGCGGATGCGTTGTGGTGAGTTAGGCGGCCACCAACGGCTGACCATGAAACTCGCATCCGCTCGCTGCTGACATCGACGATATGTTCTTTTGCCGTCATTCCATTCGCAAACGTGACATGTCGCGCTTCACCCTCAAGCCTACAGTCGACGACAAAGCCGGGGACTAGCTTTGTATGTAGCGCTCCGACGTCTTGAAGAGCATTCCACACTTGAGAAGCTGGCGCTTGGATCTGAACTGACCGATGTATTGATGCCATGCTGAACTCCGAGTTGCTTGGTGTTCTGGATTCTGGCTATGTGCCTCCTCCGGTAGTAGCCGGATTCGGACGTATTCATCAGACGGGAACAGCGCCGCTTCAATGCCGCCTAACGTTTGACATGAGAGGCGGCGCAAGGGCGTAGCCCTTGTGACGTCCTCTCGATGGAAGGGTTAGAGCGCATTCTTAGCATGCCAAGACCTTAACCCGAGGCCAGCGGTGCGCGAAGCGCTTCTTTGCTACCCGCTCTTCGTAGACGAGGGTGGGAACGCGTGTGGGATTCCAGCGGACAACCATCTCAAAGAGATCGGTCAGCCCATGAGGGGCAATGACTTCGATCTTCTCTTCTCCGGTGAGCGAGATACCCACGCATGTGGCTACTTCAGGCCAGGAGGCAACGCCTTCAGCTAGTGACCTGAATGGCCGAGCTTCTTGCGCGGCTTGAGGTTTGAGCCAGGTGTGAACGGCAGCTTGATTGACTGCCTCCCAGTTGAAGCTGGGCTCTGCTCGTGACAGCCTGACTTCTAGGTGACGCTCCAACTCTGGAGACAGATTGTTTGGCTCAAAGAAGACGAAATCGATGTCTTCAGCCGGAGTCTCTGCTTTGAAGCCGTGTAGGTGATCCCAGACCAGATTGCGAACGACACCGGCGCCTATGCACCAAGAGGGCAAGCCAAGGCTTCTTGCCGCTTTGAGTGCTCGCATGAGACTGCTCGATTCGGCTGCTAGACCTGCCAACTTGGCCTGCAGAGTTGCTTCGCTTGCGGGACCCATGCGCTCTAACGTTTGACATGAGAGGCATGACCCGGCTTGCCGGGGCATGTCCTCTCGATGGAAGGGTTAGGCGTCGGTGCGTGTTGCACGTTCTGCCTTTGGAGACGAGCGAAACTCCTCTAAGCGGCTCAAGTACCACTGTGGAAAGCCATGCTCCCTAGCCGCCTTAATGATGTGCTCGACATAGGCAAGATCGGCGGGATCGTTCTTTCGCCCGGGCGGCATGTAGCAAATGGCCGGCAGCATTCTGTTGTCGCTGGTTTCCACAACCACGGCATCGGGAAGGAAGACACCAACCCCGTCTCTAGAGTACAGCTTGTTCAGTTCTTCGTGCGATGGGTACACCAAGACGCCGCAAACGGCGTGCTGACTAGATCGAAAGATATTTGCATGTGGATCAAAGGTGATGTCATACCCGTTCAGTTTCGCGACTTCGACCGTTTCGGGATGAAAGCCACCCAAGGCCATGACCTCTCTGCGGATGAAGCTTCCGTAGAAGAACGCGGCGATTCGCTTTTGAGTCTGAAGCAATGTGGCTCCCTTGTGGTTGCTCAGAATGATCTGAGGTGTAGATTGCGTGTGACGACGTCTAACGTTTGACATGAGAGGCATGACCCGGCTTGCCGGGGCATGTCCTCTCGATGGAAGGGTTAGGCGTCTCGCTCGAGGGAACTGACGAACCCGGAAAAAGTTGCTGCCATTCGATATAGGTTCGCGTAGCCAGCGGTTTTTTGAGGCAACTGGTTCTGCCGACGTAATGCAAGGTAGTTCTCGATGTCCGAGCTCAGTGCCGAGAAGTGGGCATTGAACCTTTCATCCGGCCAAGACGCCCGTTGCTCATGGTCATAGTAGTAGACGTTTCCGGTATCGATCCCGGTGCATTTCAGCCAAATCATTCCACCCATGAGATCGCCCGCAATCGCCACGACATCTGGTGCGCCTTCGATCCGTGCTGTGTTGGCCCGGACATCGCAGCAGCTTCTGGCCTCGGGCATAAAGCCGAAGAAATGATCAACGATGCCGTTTCGACCAAAGGGAGTGGGCTCCTGAAAAGGAGCGGAGGCATTGACTAGGCAACCGCCAAATTCGGCGAGGAACGCACGGTAGTCTGGCGGCAACGTTAGACCAAACTGCTTCTCGTACCCGAGTACGAGCTCTTCTGTTGGAGCGATACACCAACCCGGCATCTCCATCTGGAGGGATTGCAGCTTTTCTGACAAGTCACTCAAGCGGGCCTCCTGGGACGCCTAACGTTTGACATGAGAGGCTTGGCCCGGCTTGCCGGGACAAGTCCTCTCGATGGAAGGGTTAGGCGTCAGTGTGCAGTTTCTGCACATTGAGCTACTGGGTTCGAATTCGGGAGTAGCACGCCTGAAGCTCCGACATGGCAACCCTCTTTGTCACGAGCGCCATCGCCTCCTGCCCCTTGTTTTCCGCGACTAGCTGCAGATAGCTGTCGATCTCGCCACTAGACATCTTCCCGATGATCTTTGTCGTCTGACAGTCGCAAGCCCTTCTCAGCTCTTCGAACTGCTTGATGCCACGGTTGTACGCCCCCTTCACGCAACCAACCTCCATATCAATATTCCGTTCGAGAACTCGCACTTCCTCACGTGTGCCCAGCAAGTGCGCCAACGTCGTACGAGACGCACTCATGTTGTACCCAGACCCATCCATGATCTGGGAAAAGTGCTGCGCGCAGTACGTACCGTTTTGGTTGGCCCCAGCGCTAGCTCGCACGGAGTCAAAGTTCTCTGCACTACGCTTCCAACGTTGCTTGATCGCCGCCGCGCTTGAGGCAGGTAAGTCCTTAAACACCTGCTCGGAAAGAGCGATGTATGGGCGATTCTTTAGTTCCCATATGTACTTCGCATAGTCGTATTGGTAGCCCTGTTCTCCGGCCATACCTCGACAAAATTTGTAGTGGGTATCGATGCCATTCTTTGCCTCCAGAGTCCCGAGTGCTGCTCCCACATCCGGATTCTCGGCTTCGCTCGTAGCCGAAGCAGCATTGAGAGACAGTCCGACCATCAGGATTGGGAGCAATAGACCGAGTTTCATTTGATTTAAGTTTCTCTACACAAGATGTAATGCCAAACGAGCGGGCCGCTTGTTCTGACGTCTAACGTTTGACATGAGAGGCCAGGCCCGGCTTGCCGGGACTGGTCCTCTCGATGGAAGGGTTAGGCCCAGCCTCGCGGCCTTGCCCCTTGGGCTTTGGGCGCCAAGCGTTTGGCGGAATGTAGACGTAGTTGTCCTTGTCTTTGTCTTGCTTGTTCTTCTTGTCTGGCCAGTCGCAACTGCCGCAATCGCAGCAGTTAGCGAAATCGCAGACTTTGGACACTGTATTTCCGCTGGGAAGCGGCAAGTCGCAGCTGGGCTCGCAAGGCAAAGCGCACCCGAGATCGCAATCGCCGCGCTGCGAAGGGCTTCTTCTTCGCGGCTCGGCGTGATGGTGACGGTGTACGACGCCGCACAGTTCTGTGCGCCTGCGAATGAGGCTTAGGCCGGGCAATACGCCGTGCCGCCGGACAGCCCGATAGCCGAACGTGGAGCAACTTGCGCGCCCTGTGTGCTGGCGATAGGCGCAACAGAAGCCTTTGTAGGGCGAGATGTACTTCTGATAGAGACCAATAGCTGCGAGTGCTGCGCTGCGCATTTCGGCTGGGTCTAACGTTTGACATGAGAGGCCCGACCCGGCTTGCCGGGGCGGGTCCTCTCGATGGAAGGGTTAGGCGGCTCTTTTCGCATGTCTACTTGCCTACTCGTGTGAGTAACCCTTTTCCGAGGATGAGCGGCGAATCGCCCTCTGGCTCACCCGCTTTTACGTCTTCCGTGATTTCCCAATAGAGAGCTTCGTCCCTCAGCGTAGCGACGCCTTTGACAACCGCTCCATTGCGCCCGCTTGTGACGACTAGGAACGCGCGATTGCCAGAGACCCGCCCTTTTACTGTGCCTTCTCCACCTTCATTGAGGCGACCGCACCCGACAGTTGCCATTGTGTGAGAGCCCGTGATCTTCTTATCCTTTTGCAGGAGGACAAACGAGGCTTCACCGCATTCAGCACGCTGGGCCTTCTGCTCGGGCGTTCGCAGGTCGACTGACCATGTGCCCGAGAACCCAGTTTCCGCGGCATACGTGCATTGGGCGCCAAGCGACCAGGCTGAGATGAGTAGGAGATTGCGCAACAGACTCATTGAGCCACCTAACGTTTGACATGAGAGGCGGCGCCCGGCTTGCCGGGCGACGTCCTCTCGATGGAAGGGTTAGGCGTCAGGCTGTGATGCCTTGTAGCCATGCTTTGAACTCAGCAACGTTGGTGAATGGATAGTCAGTTACAGCTATATCGGCCTTTGCCTTTGCTGCGCGATACGTGTTTCGGCCAATCCCGTCATAACCGAAGCGGGCTTGCGACCCTGCGGCTAGAGCTGCAACCCACTCAATCAGGATTTTTACGTCCTGCTCGATCTGGCGCGAGGTGATCCGCTGACCGCTGATCTGGCCATGCATGAGCTTGTTTCGGTATTGCTTGATGCGCCGAACTTCCTTTTGAAGGCGTGTGTAGTGCTCTCCAACGATGGTTGCGACTGAATCCACTTTGAGCGCATCAATCGCTTTGACAAAGGTCTCTGGCTTGAGATTCCTGTTCTCAACAAGCACAGCAACTAGGCCTTCAACTTGCTGCTCTGAAATCTTTGGATGCTGATAGACCAGAAAGCAAAACAGGCGGCGAAGTTGCTTCTCGTATTTGACCCATGACAGAAGCAGTGCATCTACGCGCCTCGTGGTTCCCCCTGAACTCCACACTGCGACAACAGTTGCGAACTCTTGTGCAAGTGCTTCGGGAAGTTCGAGGGCCTTCATCGCTGACGCCTAACGTTTGACATGAGAGGCTCGACCCGGCTTGCCGGGGCGAGTCCTCTCGATGGAAGGGTTAGGCGGCGCTATTCGCACAGCCCGGACCTGCATTTTGCGTTGGGTGGCGCCGCTGGCAAGCAAACGTGCCTCACCAGCACGTGCTGCGAAGCAGCGGGTGCTCGCACGGCCTGCTTTGCCTGGTGCGACAGCGCGAGGCTGATGCGCGACTACTGGCTTGCCCCTCGATGAGAGGGTTACGCGCGCTTCTCATTGCTTGCGTCAGGCTCTACCCCAGGAGCCAGCTCGTAGTGACCTTCCGTAAGCCGGGCGCGAGCTTCCTCAATCCGTTCCTGATACGCCGGCTCGAATGGTGCAACCAGAGCCTTCTCTAGCTGACCAGAAATGCGCATGAACGCTACGAACTCAGCGTTGTTTCGCATACGGAATAGATTTGTTTCATCGAAGCGTGCAAAGAACTCAAACAGAACGAGTGCCTCATCTTCTGACAGGTTGACGTTTATGCCGTTTGACATGGCGATGTGATGACAAGTGCGGGTCGACAGACGCTTCTTGTGGCGACGCCTAACGTGTGACATGAGAGGCGTGACCCGGCTTGCCGGGGCACGTCCTCTCGATGGAAGGGTTGGGCGTCACCTGCATGAGCGAGCTATGCATTTAGGCCGCTGATCTGGCAGCCAAAGACACGCCAAAGAAGAAGTCGTGCCTTGTCATAGATACGAATGGTCTTCTCGTCATTCGTAAGTAAGTCATCAAAGTAGGTCGCGTAGGCGACAAAGTTGATATCAACCATGTCGTTGCGAAGTTTCTTGTGACTGGCTCCGAAGGCTGCTTTCGGCCCGGCAATGGCAATCCAGTCGAGTGCGAGGAGATACGCGCTTAGGGCCGCTCGGAAGATGAAGGTGTTTGGCATGTCCTTCTGATTCGGGAGATGCTGAACTCTTGGATGTTCCTTGAACATCGCTACGGCTGTGCGCAATACACCGAGGACTAGCTTCTTGATCATTTCTTCGGAGTACGGCTCATCGTTCCGCAGGATGGCGAGTTCTTGTGCCGTGTAGCCCTTAGCCACAGTTTCGATTGTTGTTGGCAACGTCTTTGCGTCGGACAACATTCTCTCTTCGAGATGTCGCTTCGCCTCCTCTCCGTGCTCCATGAGCTTCCTAATGAGAGTGGGATCTCCGGTTCGTGCAGCGGCTAGCTGACGACAGTAGGCCGAGAAGCCTTTGGTTTGAGATTCATCGATGAATCGCCTTTGCAGGCCAGATGTTCGGCCGTGAAGGCCGCAAGCAACCAGCGTGTTCTTGAGAACCAGTACCTGGGATGGGAATTCGGCAAGGATCTCCATTGACCCTTGGATGCTGAGCAAGGTGTCGCCTTTGTAGGCCTCCATTGCCGCGTAGTCGGTGAGTAAGGCCAAGTTCTTGGGAGACCCAGCAAGATAGTCGCGCAGCCCATTGCTTCGAAGGAAGTTGCTGTCGACTACTTTGCGCATGACGCTCAACGTTTGACATGAGAGGCGGCGCCCGGCTTGCCGGGCGACGTCCTCTCGATGGAAGGGTTAGGCCTCGCTGGTAGGAATGCGCCGACCTTTGTCTTCGGTTCCTTCTGATCCCCTTCAGTTTGGGTGACGCGCATATTGCCATTTCCCCTTCTTGAAGGAGTAGATCATGCAAACACAGGCAAGCGATTTGATCGCCTTGGAGCAGCGCTTTTGGAAGGCCTTGGTTGACGAGGATGTGGAGGCGGCGACTTCAATGCTTGACGAACCCGCGTTGATGGTTAGCCCACATGGCGCCTTTCAGTTTGACCACGATGGATACAAGCGAATGGCCGAACAGGGCAGTATGGTGGTGAAGTCATACGAGCTGAGTGACATGAATGTCGTGTTCCCGACTGAAGAGACCGCTGTTTTGACCTACCAAGTGCAGCAGGCTCTTTCGCAGAGAGGCCAAGCCGAAGAAGAGGTACAGCAGATGGCCGATTCATCTGTATGGACGCGAAAGGATGGCCGTTGGGTGTGCGTGATGCATACCGAGACTCCGCTGGCGAGTGCGGCGAAGTAGAGAATTGGCGAGGCCTAACGTTTGACATGAGAGGCGGCGCCCGGCTTGCCGGGCGACGTCCTCTCGATGGAAGGGTTAGAGCGCACTTTTAGCACGAGGCTGATATGCCAGGGCTGCGATGAGAGGCAGCGGATCGCCCAGCATTGCGACTGTGCCAATTGCGCCGAACAGAGCGCCAACGACTGGTGCTTCTTGCGTAGGTGAGAAGACTTGTGGTGCGCATGCGGCCAACACACCCTTCTTGAAAAAGGCGCCACTGCATTGGGGACAGTGGTAGGCGCTTGCGGAGCCCATGCTGACTGCATCTAGAGAGCTGGCTTCGCAGCCTGGACATGCAAGCGGCTGGGCACCCGCCTCGACTTGAAGTGTCTTGGCATTCTTCGATGGTGCCTCGGTTGCTGGCTTGCAGACGGATGCGAGGGACTTGAGCTGCTCGATGGTTAGCCACGTTCCCTCGCAGTACAGGCAGGACCAAACGCCACCCATGCCTTGCTCAACTGAGGACATGCGTTCGCGACAGTTTGGGCAGTGAGGAAGGCTCATGTGCGCTCTAACGTTTGACATGAGAGGCGGCGCAAGGGCGCAGCCCTTGTGACGTCCTCTCGATGGAAGGGTTAGGCATTGCTGCGCTCACGGATGCAGAGTTGCCGATGACCAAAGGCCCTCATAGGTGCTCTGCACGGCCGCAAAGGCATCTGTGATTTGTGTGAGGGTTGTGGGGGCCTTCTTTGCACCGTCTTTGAACGACGCGCCCGACTGATAACAAGCCGATCCATCGACAAACAGATAGCGGTCGTGAAGGCCTGGCGAGGACCGGACGGAAACTGACATGCCTTCCTGCTGAGCGAAGAGGGCGGCGGCTGTAGCTACGGCAGGTGCGGATTTGCTACCTAAGAGGCGAACATTGACCCCTTTTGCGATGAGCGGTAGATACCTAGAAACGAATTCAGGATCAAGGTACGGGTCAACGAAGAGAAGATCTTTGCGGGCCAATTCAATCACTTGGCGGATTTCGTCAAAGTATTGGAAGACAGAGCCCTTTTGAATGCCAATAGACAAAGGCCCTGTAGTTCGCATACGCAGATCATTCTGCGCTTGGTGAAGGAGCACTAGAACGCCTCGTGTTGCGCGCGCATACTCACTTGATGAGTGCGTGCTGAGGCGTTCGATGTGGCCATCGAACGTTGTGATTGCCTTCATTGGCTCCCATGCGTGAATGGCGGCGGAAGCGCGGCCGAGCCACACAAGTACATCTGAAGAGTCGTTGCCCAGCGACTCAATCGGCGGCATGGTCCGAATGATGTCTTCGATCTCGAACAGCAGTTGGTCCGGTGGCAGTTTGCTCATGGCGATGCCTAACGTTTGACATGAGAGGCATGACCCGGCTTGCCGGGGCATGTCCTCTCGATGGAAGGGTTAGGCGCGCGCTGCACCGAGCTGGCCTTCTAGCCGATCGATTTCTCGCCGAAGCTGAGCGATGCGAGCCCGGAGGTATGTAGCTTGCTCTCTCTCCTGAGCGCGCTTCATCTCAACTGACAAGTAGTCGCAGATGTGATCATGGCCGCCGTATCTGGCGCTCGTGAACGGCGGATGGCCTTCCGTTAGTGCAAACAGATCGGCGCCAGCGTGAACAAGTAGTTTCACCATCTCGAGATCGCCCTTCGCGCACGCCTCATGAAGTGGCGTATGTCCAAGATCCCCGTGCTGGTTGATATTGATCCCGGCCTTAAGTAGTTCTGCTGCGATGGAGTGGTTCTCCCAGGCTACAGCCAAGTGCAAAAGATTCTCTCCGGAGAGATCGGTTGCGTTGATGTCGGAGAAGTCGAGTTCTGCAAATGAAGACAGTCTCTTGGCTTCGGCGACAAAGGCGGACAACTGTGGACTCATGGTTTTGCGCGCGTCTAACGTTTGACATGAGAGGCGGCGCCCGGCTTGCCGGGCGACGTCCTCTCGATGGAAGGGTTAGAGCGCATTGGTGGCATGGCAGACATAGTAGTTATCGAATTCGGCCTGCTCAACCAAGACGAACCCGTGCCGCGCATAGAAGCGATTTGAATCGCTCTCTCGAAGCGCACCGACACGCACTGAACAGCCTGCTCTATCAGCTTGCGCAAAGACCTCGGCCAACACAGCGGCACCGATACCTAGGGCTTGACGACCAGGCATGACGTACAAATGCTCCAGAAGCAGCCCACCTTCTCCAGGCTTGACGACAAAGAAGCCGACTTTCGTGCCCGACGACAGGATGTGGCGAGTGTGAGCAGGAGAGAAGGTGGACAGAATGCGATCTCTAGCACGCTCTGGATCGAACCTGCCAATGCGCTCCAGGCTCTCTCGCATTGCCTCTACCCGAATGGCTGCGAGGGCCTCGGCATCGGATGCAACTGCGTCTTCAAAGGTGACCTGGCCTTGCATTGACAGATGATTCGCGCGTGATGCGCTCTAACGTTTGACATGAGAGGCGCTGACCGGCTTGCCGGGCAGCGTCCTTTCGATGGAAGGGTTAGCTTTCACTGCGCCGAGCCAGGATGATGCCGAGAACGGCCGCGACTAGGTGCGATGGAAAGAACTTGTACCAGGCAGGAAAGTCGCTGCTTGCCAGGGCGCTAACGCCGCCAAACTGAATGACATTTACGACTGCTCCTGCTACGCCAGTGGCGGCTGCTGCGAAAAGGCCGTGCCTTCTGGCCAGCTTGGCTGCCAAGTAGCAGCCGACTACAAAAACTAAGGTTGAGAAGAGTAGATCTAAGACGAGGAACTCTGGAGGGACGTCGGAGCTAGTTCCCTTGACTGCCACAACGATAGAGCCAGCGACAAGTGGGGCCACGAACCAAGCTAGAGCAAGTGAGATCAGCGAAGTGCATACGACGACCATAACGGTTCGGCCAAGACTGGTGGGTTTGACTTGATGGGCGTCAGCTACTTCTGCTTTCGGAGGGAGAAATCGTTCGTTCATGTGAAAGCTAACGTTTGACATGAGAGGCGGCACCCGGCTTGCCGGGTGACGTCCTCTCGATGGAAGGGTTAGGCGCCGCGCGTGCGGTGCCTCTTTGAGTAGTGATCAATGCTGGTAGGAAGCGTGCTTGCCACCATGTCGAAGAACGCTGAGAACGATGGGTATACATCGGGCTCTGTGTTGTTGAAACAGATCGTCTCTGGATTGACTTTGCCTGAATTGGGGACCATGCAGATGACGTCGAGCGTTGCATTGCTAACTCCCACTGGAATCAGGATCCTTCTAAGCTTCTTGTACGGGCCAAGCGCCGCACCTGATATCGCGCCAACGTTCCGATTGGCAAAAGCAAGCTCTTTCGTTTGCGTGGCGAGTTCGGAACCTAGTAGCGATATGGAGCCTGTAAAAGATGGCCAGCCGTTTGCGCACCGAAGGAATTCTTTGTAGTCGGAATCCAGTTCTGCGTCGATTTGGGTTTCTAGCTGCTTCAGCTGGTCGTCTGTTGCTCCTGCGTTGGGAGGCAGGTAAGGGCTTGCCGCTCCGAACATCAGCTCGTGAAGCTCCTTTGCGAGTTCTTGATACTGAGAGATGCGTGTTGGCCAACTCATCTACGGCGCCTAACGTTTGACATGAGAGGCGGCGCAAGGGCGTAGCCCTTGTGACGTCCTCTCGATGGAATAGTTGGGCATCGCGCGTGACATGGCTACATGCCTCGACAAGCGCGAAGAAGTGCCCCTGTCTTGGGGTGCTGAAGTGGGCTTAGGCCTTGCCAAGCATTGCGATTCTCGGAACAGCCGCGCCGGCGCTCGAAGCTGCACAGCTGCAGCGCTGCCCTTCGTGGCAGCGCCCAACTTCTGACCACTCAAGCGGCGCGAAGCGCCAACCACTGACTGACCTCTACCGGCCGGTCGATCGCATTGCACAAGTGCCGAGACAGGAAAAGCCTGGCCTTCTTCACTTGGGTTGTGTTGGTAGGCGGCAGGCGCTGGGTTCATCATTGGCGGCAGACGGCGAGCGGTGACCGAAGGCTCGCGAACCGCGCATGCGACTTGAACTTGCGATGCTGAACGAAGGCTCATAAGCAAAGAGAACTCGCCGGGCCCACTCGTGATGCTCAACGTTTGACATGAGCTGCATGACCCGGCTTGCCGGGGCATGTCAGCTCGATGGAAGGGTTAGAACTCATCTTTGCAGTGGCGCGAAGAAGGGGCTGAACTGAGCACAGACCAAAGCCACATACTGGTTCAGCGCTTGCAGCACAGGGACTATTGCTTGCGGTTCTGAGTTCGTCTGAAGTGCAACGATCGCTGTGCCATCGAACTTTCCTCCCACTGATGCCAGGGGGTACTTGGTGCGATATTCGATTAGGACTGCGCCTGCGCTCAAGGGGCCAGCCCAGATCGTTACATCCGGAGGCATGTCTCTTTCTGCCTCGTCTTCGGACTGATAGGCAGCGGTGAAGCTGTGTGAGATCTCCGTTGGCGCAATGAGAACGACTGAGGGGACCTGGTGTTTGTCGCTATTGCTTAGCCATTGCAGAAGCACAAGAGCATCTCTATCGGGTGTTCCAAGGGCAGAGGAACCATCTCTTTGAAACGGTTGCAGCTTCTCGACAAGCTGGGCTGCGGCCCGAGGAAGCTGATCGATGCTTTTTCGACCGTTCTTCTCGAATGAGGCTTTCTCTGTGTAGATAGGAAACGCGATTCCCTTCGGTCTCTCAGGTGGATCGCGATTCAGACGGGCAAGTGAGAACGCTAGGTTGTCGAGAGCGCTACGCAAGTTGTGAACGCACTCGCCAGCCAGCAAACCCCAATGCTCAAGTGGAGCGGGCTGCAAGAACTCTTGCTGGGTAACCCGAAACCCCAAGCGGCGATCCCTCAGTTCGCATGCGGCTACCAGAGGGTTTGCAGCGGCCCAAGACGTAACCGCCTCGTTGAGGGCACGTACCTGCTCAGAAGCGCGAGCGAGCTTGAGTTCGACTGATCTTGGGAACGGTTGCATCTGCCTGCGCAATGAGTTCTAACGTTTGACATGAGAGGCGGCGCAAGGGCGTAGCCCTTGTGACGTCCTCTCGATGGAAGGGTTAGGCCGCACGCGCACGAAGAGCTGCCTTTATCTCGTGTACGAGTGCGACGAATTCCCGAACTAGCCCCGCTAGTGCGGCTGAATCGGCTACTTGTGGTCTCGGATAGGGAGGTGGACCGGAGAACGGACTTCTGGAGAAGCCAGGATCTGAAAGGCGCTTCGCGTCATATGCCAAAGACGCAAAGTTCGACCCAACCCTGCCGTTTGGTCCTACGCCTGAAATCATGAGTTCTTGGCCATGGCGTTGCTTTGCGAACAAAGCGCCCCATTCCACCTCGCCGATCTTTTCGGTCTCGATGGCGTATGAACGATCTCGGCCGTCATAGCGAGGCTTGACACCGAGCGACTCGAAGGCAGAAAGAACCTCTGCCTTTTGCCCGTTGTAGGTCGTGGTTGGACTGGATGAGTAGCGATCGCACAGAGACCAATACTTCTCTGGAAAGTCGATTGCAAGAAGTACTCGCAGAAAGTCTTCGGTGGTCATTCGTGCGGCCTAACGTTTGACATGAGAGGCGGCACCCGGCTTGCCGGGTGACGTCCTCTCGATGGAAGGGTTAGACGCCCCTGCTACATAGACTTGATCAGCCACGCTTGCCCTTCTTTGACAAAGGAAACTGGGTAAAACTGATTTGATCCGTCGGACCTTTGCACAATCATGTCGCACTCAGCAATTGGGCCGTATAGCGCGGACAAGGCAATCTCATTGCGAACATCTGCAAGACGCTTTTGCATTTGAGGGAAGGATTGCTTCAGCTGGGCGGCGAACGGGGAGCGTGGATGCACATATGCCTGCGCTGCAGCGACGTCACCTCTTCTTATTGTTGCTAGGAAGCCTTGCCAAACGATGTTGACCTTAGCTTCGACTTCGGCCTCCGCCTGAGATGAACTCGACTTTGTGGACGCTTGGCCAGGCGACTTATTGTTTGGCTGTGCTGCTAGCTGCTGGGAAAACATCAGGGCTGCGCTAGTGACGACCGCAGTGAGGAACTGGTTTCGCATTCGCTCTCCGATGAATCAAGGGCGTCTAACGTTTGACATGAGAGGCGGCGGCCGGCTTGCCGGGCGACGTCCTCTCGATGGAAGGGTTAGGCGCCGGATTGCGCCAGTACATACGCAATGCGCTCTTTGTCAAAAGCTACCCACGAGGTTTTGCCTTGAAGAGCGGCGCCGCGTAGTTCTGGAACCTTCCGTGTCATCCTCAGGAAGTCGAACCATTGCATTCCAACATACGAGCCAGCAAGCAAAGGGTGGGATGCGAGGGTGGCGGCTGAAGACCAGGCTCCATGGTTTGGTATGGAAACCGTCTTCATTTCGAGCCGGTCAGATGCCTGGGTGGTATAGGGAACTCCTGGTTCGATGGAAGTGGGCAGCGATGCTCGGTTGATGCCAACGAAGACCTCGCGGCCAGCCATCAACTTGTATAGCAGATGAAAGTCTGCCTCTCGCTGGTGTTCCGCGATGTCAAAGATCAGCTGCTCGATATCGCGCCGGTCTATCTTCTCTTGCCTCTTTAGAAACGCAAACACGGTCACCTCCGGCGCCTAACGTTTGACATGAGCTGCATGACCCGGCTTGCCGGGGCATGTCAGCTCGATGGAAGGGTTAGGCGGCGCCGCGTTCGATAGAGCTTGGCGCTGCCAGGCGAGCAACTTTAGCCGGCGTGTGGGTTCCGGGAGCACCGGTTCGCAGCATGCGTTGGACGGTGCAGGGCGCCCACGACGGCTAACCCACTGACTGACTGACAACCGTCGCATCGAGCGAGCACTGCGCTTGGCTCGACGCTCAGGCGAAACCATTGCGGTGGCGATCGTAGGCACGAGCCCGCTCTTCTTGGCAGTGGCACCTCTCTTCGCCGAAGCAGCGCGCCGCCGAACTCTGAGAAGCGAGGCGTTCTCGCCCATAGCGCCGCCTAACGTTTGACATGAGCTGCATGACCCGGCTTGCCGGGGCATGTCAGCTCGATGGAGGGGTTAGGCGCCTGTTGTACCCAGTGCAACGAACTCTCCTTCGAAGCGCCCAACTTCTTGACCCTCGTACAGGAGGGTTGATGACACGGAGATTCTGGCGCGACCTTTGCGCTCTAGCATGCGTGTAAACGCCTTCCAGTGCTCTGCATCAGGGGAAAGGGCGTGAGCGGTGAAGTAGCCAAGAATGGCCTGCTCGTAGCTCATGGAGTTGCGCTGGATGACCAGCCGGGTCTTATAGCCGCCCGCGGATAGCTTGACGTAAAGAAGCGACCAGGCTGAAAGGATGGCAAGGGCCGATGCGCTACCGCCAAACACGGTCTCTCTGTGATTGATGTTTGGCTGCAATGGCGCACCAAGAACGACTTGCTCAGGCGTTGCAACTTCGACTTGCACTTGCATTGCTGCGGACAGCGGGATGTGCTCGTGCAAGTAGGTTTGGATCTCACGCGGAGTCAATGCGCTCGCTCCTCAGGCGCCTAACGTTTGACATGAGAGGCATGACCCGGCTCGCCGGGGCATGTCCTCTCGATGGAAGGGTTAGGCGCTCTCACAAGAACTTGACCGCCAACCCGGCGATGGCAATGACTGTACCGACGGCCCATACGACAAACTTGTTTCGCTCGTACCAGCCCTCGTACCAGGGGCGAGGCTTCCACATTTCAAGCTCGGCATCAATGTGCTTCTTAATGAAGCTGCTCATTTCCTCGTATTCGCGTGTGGTAGACCGTAGTCGCACCTTCTCAGGAAAACCTTTTCCGAGAAGGCTTTGATCGATCTGAGCCATTCTTCGATACACCTTCGTGCATGCAGCCAGCAAAAGGTTTTGAACTTCGGGAAGAAGAAGCTTTGCGTCTACCTGCCGTTCTCGAGCTTCCTTTACAGCACTTGCGATCTGCTTAATGGCGAGATCTTCAAGGAACGGTTCGATGTAGCGGCCCCAAAAGACGTGACGAGGCGACCCTTCGAACCCTATGCCCTGATAGTGAATCGGCCGACCATCGAACATGCTCAATTTCATCGGGTGCCCAGCGTTCAGAAACACCCAGGGTTCCACCTGAACTCTTATGAGCACATCGACAGCGTCGCCGATTCGTTTCTCAAAAGTCGGATACAGAGGTGTCGTCACCGTAGAGCGCCTAACGTTTGACATGAGAGGCCCGACCCGGCTTGCCGGGGCGGGTCCTCTCGATGGAAGGGTTAGGCGCCATGTTGCTACGAACAATCCCAGCCGAGCAAAACGGCACCGCAGTGCAAGCACACGAACTTGTAGAACGACTGGTGTCCGCGAGGGCGATAGCCTTTTGTGGCTAGCAGCCAGTCGTCTTCGTCTAGCCCGAATTCCTCTCGCCAAGCAGACTTTGTGGCCTCGCTGGCGTTGGTTACTTCATCAATTGACGCATCGCCTTGAAACGCACATGCATCGTTGCAATGGGCATACCACTGCTCCTGCTGCCAGGAGAAAAAGGAGGGCGTGCGGAGGTTGATCTCCTCAATGATGCTTTCGGCAAGATTTGCCTTTGCCAACGGATGTGCATCTGCGAAGCTCGCATCGAACGTCTTTGCAGCGGAGCCATCTGAAATGCACCAAGGGCACAACTTTTCGTGTAAGTCGTGTTCACCGTAGACCGGACCTACGTAGATACAGCCCCGCCTACGCTTACAGCAAGCGCATTCAAGGTCGCTTTGCTCAACGACGCCACTGCCCAGTGGATTCGGGTGATACCGGAATATGGGCAAAGGTGTATTCATGGCGTCTAACGTTTGACATGAGAGGCCCGACCCGGCTTGCCGGGGCGGGTCCTCTCGATGGAAGGGTTAGGCGCCATTCTCGGCGTGGCTCCGGTTGACTTGCTTTGCAGCTGCAAGGCCATACAGAACTGGAAGGCTTGCGAACACGGCGATCTCTGTGCTGACGGTTAGCCATGCGGCGACAGCCAGAGAAATACCAATGGCTAGAAGAGCCTTGGAACCTCGACGACTGCGAGCAAGCGACATGGAATAGCCAGCAGAGAGAGCGAGAAAGCCGGCGGGGAGGACAAGCAGCCAGGTGAACCAGATCGAGTTCGGGTCTTCCGTGAGTAGGTAACCCAAAGTGCCTGTCGCCGACGACTGTTGCGTATTGCCCTTGAAGAGAAGTACGTACCAGATAGCCAAGATGGCTGCTGCTGGCAACAAGTACAACAGAGCGGCTTTTGTCTGGGGCTGTACTTTCATCTGACTAGCAATGTTCCTGCGCCGAAGGTCACAGTGGCTTCGCTTTAGGTTATGAAGTCTGTGATCGAGTGATTCGGGTTTGCTGGCGTAGGTGAGATCCGCTACTTGATGCTTTCATGGCGCCTAACGTTTGACATGAGAGGCGGCGCCCGGCTTGCCGGGCGACGTCCTCTCGATGGAAGGGTTAGGCGTTTCCGCGGGAGGCGGACTGAAGCCAACCCGCGACCTCTTTGGCAAATGCATGGTTTGCAACTTGCTGATTCTTCGAACCCACGTCCTTCGGCTTCTTCCATTCTTCAGCTTGAACCTTGAGCTTCTGAAGAGAAAAGTCTTGCGCGACCTTGAGTGGCTTTCCTCTTGATCGGGTTGCACACACGACCAGTCGGCACTTGTGAGCCGCAAAGAAAGAGAGACCGAGCTTCACTTGGTTTTGAGAGTCGCCGCGCGTCGCCAGGCCGACTCGTAGTTTCCCAAGCTTGATAACTGCCGCAACCTCGCGCTTTGTTAGATAGAGGTACTCGACAGGAACTCCATCATTCAGTCGAACCAAGTACTGCAGATAACTTTCAAAGGCGAGCTTCAACGTTGTGCTCTTGCCTGAGCTGCCGGAGCCTTTGACGACAAGCATCTGTCTTTTCACTGTTCACTCCAAAAGGACGGGATTTTGAAACGCCTAACGTTTGACATGAGAGGCGGCTTGCAGCTGGCGCAGCCAGCTGTAAGACGTCCTCTCGATGGAAGGGTTAGGCGTCTTTGTACAGCCGCTCATGCTCAAGAAGCTTCTCTGGAAGTTTGATGCCATCTCGGCGGGCAATTGCGAACATTGCGCGCTGGCTAAAGCCACCATGGATCTCTCGCTGGGAGTCGGTGACTTGCCAATCTTCCACATCGTAAATGTCGCAGCGATACAGGCGATCTAGCTGGCCTCTGTGACTGACCGGTGGGGTTACCAAGCGAACTCCCAACTCCTTGTCGCTGAGCACCTCGAGCACCTCAGCCCACAGATGCTCGACTTGGTTCGTGTTGCTCACAAAGCGGAGCTTCACAACGGCGTTCTCGTTGTACTGACGAGCAAGCGACAGAAACTGTGCCGTTGTAGCCGTTGCCTTAGCAAGCGCGTCCAGCATTAGAGGATCGTTTGGATCGGTCTCAAGTGGTGGGTACTCCGGCCGTGGTGAACGCCAGCGAGCAAACAGCCACACAGCGACGACTACAGAACCAACTCCGGCGATGACTAGCGGATCGATGCGCATCAAGACGCCTAACGTTTGACATGAGAGGCGCTTGGAGGCCGTAGGCCGGAAAGCGTCCTCTCGATGGAAGGGTTAGGCCGCTTTTGCTGAACCTGACAACACTATTGCATCGTAGTTTCGTCCCAGACCGCACTCTTGAAGAAGGGCTGTCCATTCGTCTTCGTGCATTACGCGTTCAGTCTCGTAGATGACAAACAGAAGATTTCTCCAGTCAGGGGAACGATAGCCACTGACGTCGGCAAGGATCTCATCGGCGACGCGTTTTGCCTCTGCCTTGCTCGTTATGAACTTGTACTCAATGAGCGTCTTGATCGAAGGAATCGCTGAATCGGGTTCGAATTTTTTAATCGGCTTGGAGAGAGCAGGCTTACTCTTTAGATCCTGATAGTGGCACTTCAGTATTCCTTCAATTCGGGCGTGCACTTCAGACTCCTTCTTTGGTACATCGGCAAAAAGAGTGGTGTCACAAAGCATATAGACGGCCCGCCTAAGAATCGACTTTATGTCTCGCATCTCGGAGGCATCTGTTTCGCCTAGTCCATGTAGTTCGGAGAGGCCATCAACAAACATTCGGAGCTTCTCTGCCCACACCAGATATGGCTCATCGCTGCCCATCTTGCTTTTGGTTAGCCCATCTTTGAGCGCTTGTTCCAACAGACTTTCTACGCGTCTGTATGTCGACGGTAAGTTGAGATGTTCGACGAGCACGAGCAACTCTATAAACGCGCGCTCAATGTAATACGAAGCAACAGCTTCGTCATCGTCGGTTAGTGGCTCTCCATAAGAATCGGACAGAAAATGATTGCTGGCTTCGCGCAGACACTTTTCGATCGACGAAATCGCGGCTTTTACTTGCATTCTTGCTCCGACGGACGTGGTGAAGCGGTCTAACGTTTGACATGAGAGGCATGACCCGGCTTGCCGGGGCATGTCCTCTCGATGGAAGGGTTAGGCATCGCTTTTGACAACCGGCGCAAGCGCGGGCCAGTGCTTCTCAAGAACTGACAGAGTGATCATCTTGGATAGCCGCTCTAGCGCATCGGTGACGTGATACAGGTAGGCCTTCTCCTGTGGCACCGCAGAGTCCCCAATGGCCAGCGACGAAGCTATACCTGCTTCATGCAGTTTTCGGAGATAGATCCCGTTGCACTTCCAAGAGTTGTGAACACCTAGATCACGTCTTGCCTTCGCTTCCACCAGGATCTTCCAGTCATCGTCTAGCGGCTCTCGCTCTATGGAAAGCAACGCGCACACTTCCTTTAGATACTCATTGGGCTTCTTGTACATGAGCTTGTTTAAGTGCGCATCGGTTGCCCGTTGAACCAGTTCCGTTGTGGTTGGCGAATCCAGGATATCGGCTAGACGAAACTCGACGTCACCAACCTTCTTCGGATGCTTTTGGATTACGGCACTGATCGTGTCCTGAAGAAAGACTTCAAAGGCGGCTATATGTGCGATGAATAAGCGTGCCACGAAATAGCTGCGCGGATCGTTGTAGACAGGGGCGACGCTGCTGGAGAGTCGATCGTGCACCTCGGCTACCTCCGCGTCAGTCTTTCGAATCGCGGATAAGTGGGCTGCCAACAAATAGACGATGGCGTTGTGGAACGTTGAGCTTTCCTTGAGAAACGCAACGTACGGTTCGGCTGGTGCAGTATCCATGTAACTCCAATGAGCTGGCGATGCCTAACGTTTGACATGAGAGGCATGACCCGGCTTGCCGGGGCATGTCCTCTCGATGGAAGGGTTAGGCCGCTGCTTGCAGCCGCTCGAACAAGATGGCATAGCCCATTGCGATAAGCCCGAGATTGCGGGCTGCGCTACCGATAGTTTGAAGGATGTCGGGTGCGGGGATGAGAGCAAGAAGCAGATTCAGTGCGATGCCCGCTGCGAAGAGCAGCAGTGGCCACTTAGGCAGCCAACCCGCGCGTAGTGCAGACCAAGCGAACATAAAGCCTCCGAGAACCATGAACGCGCCGTGAACTGAATAAAGGCTGCCCAAACGAGACCAGAGGGCTTCATAGGTTGGAACCTTCTCGGCGATTGCGTACAGAGTTGTGTGGGCAAAGTATGTGAACGCCACCCCATACAGAAGTGCACCGACAAGCCCAACTAAGTTTGGCTTTGGTTCGCGTACGGCGTACAGCCCCAAAAGCAACCAAGGCATTGGGAGAAAGGCGATGTAGTTGAGCCAGAGTTGGCCTGCTGAGAAGCCGCCGTAGTACCACTCCAGCGCGTCTGTGATCGAGTGAAGAGCGGGCGCCACAAGAGCTGCGAGGCCCACCGCAGCGCTCAACGGGGACAGGGATGCATCGTGTTGCCTCACGAGCGGCCTAACGTTTGACATGAGAGGCTCGACCCGGCCTGCCGGGGCGAGTCCTCTCGATGGAAGGGTTAGAGGTCGCGTGCCGCCTACTTGGTATGCGTTGCATTGAAGACAAACCCGACAACTCCGGCCAGGAAAAAGTAGTACTGCGCGAAAGCGAGGTAGCCGACTCGGAAAATCGGTTTGAGCACAGTCGGTGCCCAAAGAAATGCGGCGGCCTCATAGATGTCGTTTGATGGGTCTTCAGTTTGATTGATTCGACTAACTAAAGATGGCAGTGACAGCAGCAACGTTGCTGTGCACGCGATTGAGGACATGAAAGAAATGGTCGCCAGATGTGCAAGGAGCGGGAATGCCGGTTTTGGTATGAGTCCAGCCGAGACGTATGCGCTGGCGCCAATAGATGCAGTAGATAGGGTTGCCAGCCATGTGCACCATTCTCTGAGGAGCTTGGCGCTCTCCAATGCAAGTTCGGAGCGAACAGAAAGCCGATGTCGCTGTTTGTCGCGGCAGTACTGCCACAAACCTAAGAGGACGATCGGTGCATACAGGGCCACGTATAAATCTGAGGCATTCATTGGCGACCTCTAACGTTTGACATGAGAGGCATGACCCGGCTTGCCGGGGCATGTCCTCTCGATGGAAGGGTTAGGCGCCGCTCGTAGCATGCACCAGCCGAACTAGGGCGCCGCGCGAGGCAGCTTGCGAAATGGGACTGACGATCTCGCGTATTGAGCCCTCAGCTATGAGAGCTAGTTCTTCATAGGTTTCGGACACTTCTAGTGCTTTGAGGTTGCCTTCAAGTTGTAGCGAGAGGGTTAACCAACTTGTAGCGGGCCTTTCGTGCCCGCACGTCGTGCATTTGGTGAAATAGCTCCCGTTTTGAACGAAAGCAGCTACGGTCGGCTGTGAGCATTGGCTGCAAGTTGGCGCTGAATCGGGTTTCAGTGTGCTCATGCGTTCCTGCTTGCTCTGTAGTCTGCCAATCCCTGTACGAGGGCAGCTTCTATTGCCTCGCAGTCTTTACGCCAGATGTAGTCTGTTTCCGGGTGAAGAATAGCCACCGAGCACTTGTTCTGCTTGCGTTCACCGTCCCACTTCAGGAGAACGACGGCACCTTCTGCCTGGATCTGCTCGATCTGTGGGATGAGTTCATCAAGCATGGGAAGCTCCTGCGGCGCCTAACGTTTGACATGAGAGGCGCTTGGAGGCCGTAGGCCGGAAAGCGTCCTCTCGATGGAAGGGTTAGGCGCTTCAGCGGCATTGGCACTCACTGTTGGCCTCTTTGTACTGTGATTTCGGAGTGGCTGGGCCTGCGTACACAAGAACGCCTGACCTGCCCAGCGCGGAGCACTTCTTATCACAAGCTTGCGCTGGCGTTGAGGCGCCTCGAATTGCGAATGCCAGAACTAGAGACGCTGCTATGAGGATGATGAAACCTGCAATGACCGCCAAGTTTCGTTTGGCTGAGAGGTTTGCTTTCATGACTGCCTAGAGAAGCGTGCAATCGACATGCAGCACCGACGCATACCTATTCCTTAGGCTTTGCACATGCGCAAGCGATGAGCCAATAGAGGGGGATGGCTGCCAATGGGTACAAGGCGTAGGTGATTCCTACATCTCCCAAAGCGGCACAGAACTTTGCTTCAACACAGGCAGCGAGAGCGAAGTTCATGATGAAGAACACGACGAAGCCCAGTAGGAAACTTGCGCCGAGCCGTTTCGCGACGCCACCTAGCCAACGACCGATGAGTATGGACGGCACGACTCCTAGAAGCAGGATGAGCCAAGCTACCAACGCTGTGCGATTCATGAAGCGCCTAACGTTTGACATGAGAGGCGGCGCAAGGGCGCAGCCCTTGTGACGTCCTCTCGATGGAAGGGTTAGGCGGCTGTTTCATTTGGCGCTTTGCTTTGCCGTTAAAAGCTGCTCACGCAGGCCGCGACCGTAGCTACAGGCTTCATCTTCCGGCCCGTACTTGCAAGACTTTTTTAGTACAGCGAGGGCCATGTCTCGGTTGACTGGTACACCGCGCCCTTTGCTCAAATGGAATGCGTACATGGTGCAGCCCCAGGGGTCATCCAACGCGCAAGTTTTCTCAAATGTGCGGGCGGCGCAGGTTTGAATGGCTACGTCGTCTTCTTTCTCCAATGACATGCCTGCTGCTCGGTTTGTGCATCCCGAGGCCACACCAAGTTTGCATGAGCGTTGGTATAGAGCTTCTGCTGCCTGCTGATTCTTTCCTTCACCTCGTACCGATTGTCCGAGCCAGTAGCAGGCGCCTCCCGATCCTTGCTTGCAGCGAGTGAAGCAGGACTTCAGTCTTCCCGGTCGGCAGTCTTGAAACTCGGTGCTGGTGGGTGCCTCCTTCGAACGGACCAGTTCGGAAGGACATCTTTCGGATTCGGACACCCAGACGTCTATTGCAAGTACTTCACGTACGACGGAGGGAATTTCATCAGAACTCTGTGCGTGAGATGAGTCAGGTCCTGAAGAGAGCAACACGAGCAGAAGTAGTGCGAGTATGCGCATTGAGCCGCCTAACGTTTGACATGAGAGGCGGCGCAAGGGCGTAGCCCTTGTGACGTCCTCTCGATGGAAGGGTTAGGCGGCTGTTTCACAAGCTTGCCAAACCACTGGGCTGCTTAGTTGGCCGTTTTGACCAACTCAACCTCGTCTACAACCATCTTCCACTTGTCAACATCTTGATAGGGCGGCTTGCTGACAACAAACGTTGTTGCCATCGGCCCAATGCCGACTTCAAAGTTGTTCCCTGCGAACCCTTTAAGTGGCCCGTCTACTGACGTGGTGCCTCCGCCTTTTAGGCGCTTGTATCTCACCGACCCGTCTTGAGTGATCAGCAAGTACATCGTCTTCTCTTGCCACTCTCCGACGTAGGCTGCTCGCTCTGCAGGAACGGGCTTTCCGCATCCAGCTAGGCAAGCCACAAGCGCAAGTGCAGCTGACAGTTTTACGAGCTTCATATCTGGCCTCCCGAAAGGTTGTTGATTTGTGAGTGAACCTGCGTGGCGTGCGCCTCTTCGGCCGCCTAACGTTTGACATGAGAGGCCCGACCCGGCTTGCCGGGGCGGGTCCTCTCGATGGAAGGGTTGGGCGTCATTCGGTGATCTGGAACCGAACTTGGGCTCCATCGGGGAGGTCTTTGATCTGGAACGCTATATCTCCGGATACAGCGATCAATTCGAGGAGCGGGATAGACGCCAAATTGCTGCCGCCGTACTCGCCACCGAGTAAGCCCGGAATCTTGAGACAGTACTTTCGACCTGGACCAAGTGGGCCTAGCCTGCCTCGTGCCTCTTCGACGAGTGCAACCATTGCCCAGTCTTCTTGAAACTCTTCGTCCTTGATCAAAGCGTCAAGAGCGGCGCGATCTTCAGCAATGGGCTTGCAGTACAGGTCTTCCGGGCAGATGCGCCAGTACTGACCTTGCCTATCGCGGACTATGAGGTTGCCAAAGTCGTTCTCTCCGACGACCTTCTCGGGTTTGATGCCGGTCCAACTCCACGCCCGCGCAATGTGTTCGATGAGTTCCATGACGCTCAACGTTTGACATGAGAGGCATGACCCGGCTTGCCGGGGCATGTCCTCTCGATGGAAGGGTTAGGCCGCCGTGCGCAGCAGACCGCGGACCTACTCGGGAAACACAAAAGAGTGCGTGACACTGTACTTTTCCCCACGGGCCATGAACTGCCATTGGCGAACGGCCTTGGCTACCGAATTCGATAGCGAAGAATGGGCCGACTTCAGGATCTTGATGTCTTCAAGTTGCCCGGTTTCGCTGATTGATAGCTCAACGGAAACCTCACCAAAAATGTGGTTGCGCCTTGCGTAGCTTGGGTGCTCCGGCGGAACGGCGTTCTTTGCCGGGCAAATGATCGCGACGTGAGTGGCGGCCACTTCCGACGAGGCATCGGATGATGCAGGAGGTGAAGTCTCGGCCTTTGACCTGCAACTCAGCATCTGTGTTTGGGCAAGAGAGGCAGTGCCGACCAGAGTGAGCACGCTTGCTACTACGAGGAGTCTGAACATCGGCGGCCTAACGTTTGACATGAGAGGCCAGGCCCGGCTTGCCGGGACTGGTCCTCTCGATGGAAGGGTTAGGCCGCGCTGGTTGAAGTAGCACCATCTATTGGTCCTTCGTGAATGAGCTCTCTACTTGCCCGCCGCCACGCAGCGTGTTGTGGATCTCGGCGACAGCGTCTGTTTCTCTAAGCAATTGCTCCACTGCTGAAGGAGTAGCCGATGAAACTACCTTGGCGCGGTACTTTATGTTGGTGGCAGCCAGACCTACGCCTAGAAACTCTGCGCTAGCTTCAACGCTTGCACTCGTGATCTCGATCCCGAGGCGCTGAGCTTCGCGATACAGATCATTCCAGTAGCAAGTGGCTAAGGCGAGCATAAGAAGTTCGCCACCATTGACGGAGGAGCCCTTGCCAGAAGACTTGGCTGGGATTGACAAGGCTTGCTGGACGATGTCTGTGCGCACTGTCACTTCGTGGCCAGCGGCGGAACTCGTGACGACAGCCTCAACTCGCATAGGAGTCTCCTGACGGATTGCGCGGCCTAACGTTTGACATGAGAGGCGGCGCAAGGGCGTAGCCCTTGTGACGTCCTCTCGATGGAAGGGTTAGGCATCGCGGGCACCGTCTTCTACTTTTGCCTTAGCTGAGCCTCTCGTGGCAGGCGAAACGGAAGTGCATTCAAACCGCCGGAGCGATTTCGAAGTTGGACAACTGCAGCCAGTGGGTACTCTGCAATTTCTTCGCTATTTGGCAAGTAGAGAAAAATGTGAGATGTGCTCCTCATGAGCAGGTAGCCGTCGATAGTTCTTGGAGGCGCTTCCTCAGCTTGAATCTCGGCGGATACATGAATGCCGCCCCCGAACCCGGTGAGGCGGAGAAGCCGAGCGTATCCCTCAATGGGCAGGACACTTGCTGCGATCCATACGTACTGAGAAGCCACAAGTAGTGCTGTGCCGAGCCAGACCAAAGAAGGGCGCCACACCATAAACACGACGATGACGCCAATCGCGAACGACTGTAGTCGTAGAAATAGGCTGAGCCCGTCGTGTGAGGGGCAAAGCAGTATTGGCCAAGCGCACAGCTGGTAAGGGGCGAGCATTGGACGTAGCCATTCATCCGCTACAGCGGTGGCGGCAGAGAATGACAGAGCAATCAGGAGAATCGCTGTCGCAGAGAGCGCTCTAAATCGCTCCACGATGCTTCGGCCGGGACGCACCTTTCTCCCAAATGAGTCGATCCATTCAATGGCCTTTAGACCGATATCTCGCATCACAACGATGGACGCGGCGGCCAACATCGCGGCCAGGATCATTAGGGAAATACTTCCGAACGTCACCATCGCGACGAGATATGGGATGCCTTCCACTGGTGGCCTGAAGCCGTGCGCTAGGGCAAAGTAGTAGGCAGCGTTTTGCAGCAAAAATCCCAGTACGCTCCCGCCGGCAAACGCACTTATCGCGGCTCCGATAAGAAACTTGGCAGGCCATCCCCAAGCCATGACCGTTCTGAATAGCTGTGTGAATCGACTGATCATGGCGATGCCTAACGTTTGACGTGAGAGGCGGCGCAAGGGCGCAGCCCTTGTGACGTCCTCTCGATGGAAGGGTTAGGCGTCGGGCCCCAGGCGTTGGAATACTGCATGACGTCAAGGCCTTGAACGAAGCTGGAGGGGCTCATCTGCCAGTGATTTGGCTGGAAGGTAGAGCAAATCGGCCGGCTCGCACTTGAGCATGACACCGGGAAGTTCCACACCCCATTCTTCAATTTTCTCTTCGGTGGTGACGATCTCAACGACCGTTGCCTGAATCTGGCCGCGCTCGGCTGAGACAAGATCGCCAACCAAGACATTGGAACCATCGTGATAGGCAATCTTGAGACCTAGGAATAAGTCTTTCTTGACCAACGCTTCATCCAACGAACTAGCCTCGCACCACCACACGAGTTCCGCGCTGGCAAGCAAAAGCCTCCTTGCGCTTTGATTACCTTCGGGGAAGAACGAATAGCTGTTGCTTTCCTCTTCCTTCCAGAGCTCGTATCGAATAGTGGACGATTGGCTCACGCGACGCCTAACGTTTGACATGAGAGGCGGCGCCCGGCTTACCGGGCGACGTCCTCTCGATGGAAAGGTTAGGCGCCAGTGTGCCCGAGTAAGCCAGTAGCTTGCCTAGCGCTGGAGCCCTGACTTCTACTGAGAACCGGTAGAGCTCGCTTTCGATGCTCTTGGATGCAAAGGTGGTGGGGAACAGGGCCTTGGGAACCGGGATGCCGAAAAGCCTTGTTTTGCGGTGCTCCCAGTGCCACCCGCCAGCGAGAACCTTGACGCCTAGCTCCAAGCTCAACGAACCGGACTTCTCGACCCAATGACCAGTGGGATGGTGACCGACTGGCTTGAACTCGGAGACGAACTCGCTCAAGCCATTGAACCTGCGAGCCCAATGCAGGCACCCTGCTTGGCCATGAATGGAGACTTGAAGGTGATGAGCGCCAGAGGTGACAGGTACTCCGAGCCGAGAAGCAAGCCGCTTGCCGACAAGAACTGCGAGGCCTGCGCCAAATGAAACGTGGACCTGCCCGCTTAGGACGCCGCCGCTTCTGTGCAAGCCCTGAAGCAGTGGGTGAAGCTCGCGGAACCCTTCGCCGAACCACTCTTCAACGACTGTCTCCATTGTGTCTGCTGGCGTCTAACGTTTGACATGAGAGGCGCTGACCGGCTTGCCGGGCAGCGTCCTCTCGATGGAAGGGTTAGCTTTCACGCGCAGGTGCGCTTCTTAGATCGAACAAGACATCTTCCAGCTTGACTTCTTTCGTGATTCGCTCGAATTCGGATATCAGGGGACGAACAGAGAAGATCTTCTCTGCGATGCGGAAAGACAGATCTTTTGCTTCTGTATCCATGCTGTAGATCGAGGCTTCGCCGTTTATCGGCTTGTCACTTCCTTGGAACTGAAGCTTGGCAAATGGCATTCTGAGCGTGGCAATTTGCTTCTTGAAGGCAACAACCTCAGCGCTGTAACTCTCAGAGAAGCAAGTGGAATAGTGGCTCATCGTTCGTACAACCTCGTATGCACCGAGAACCCAGAGCCAGAAATCCCCATAGACGCGATTGAGATTGTTCTCCTTACCTGCGTAGAAGATGCCGTCTTGTACGGAAGCATCCAGCGTCTGTTTGATTTCGTTCGCCAGTTTCCAGAGATGCTGGATTTGAACTTGCGTGTAAACAGAGAACTTTGCGAGCGGTTCTTGTTGCCAGATCGCTGTTAGGTTAGGGCTGGTCATTGTGAAAGCTAACGTTTGACATGAGAGGCGGCGCAAGGGCGTAGCCCTTGTGACGTCCTCTCGATGGAAGGGTTAGGCGACGACGCGCGCACGACCAGCACGACTTAGGGGAGACGAAGCCACGCTACTTGGGGGCAATGTCTTCAGATGACTTGAGGATCTCGGCATAGTTTCTCGTTGCTTGGAACACGTCATTTGAAGAAAGCTTGAAGTACCTTTCCCCGGACTTGTCACGAGGGAAGTTTGCTTCGCAGGCAATCTTGAGCATGGCTTCTCCAGTGGAGTCTGGAACTACGGCTGTCTCTGATGTTGGGTTGGAATTGGAGCGGATGAACTTACCGTCTTTATCGTAGATAGACCAGCCAAGAGATTGAACCGTCCGTTTCGAACAGTTGAAGCGCCAACGAAGTGCCGTCGACCAACTGCCATCGGTATCGGGTTTGCTCACTTGAACAGTTTTGACCCATACGGTGGTTGTTTCACGTGTCTTCTCAACGGTATCCGCATCGAAGAAGTAGCGTGTTTCATCATTGCCTACAGACGCCCAATTCCAAGATGAAGCCCAAGTGCTGCCGACGCAGAGAAGCAGTCCCGCGGCGGCAAAGGTTCTGATGAACTTGAATCGGATCATTTTTCCCTCCTGGTAGTTAAGTAATACGTGGCTCGGCATTCGGCGCCTAACGTTTGACATGAGAGGCGACGCAAGGGCGCAGCCCTTGTGACGTCCTCTCGATGGAAGGGTTAGGCCGCACCGCTACTTGCATAGGATTGCCCAGCGCTCGTGATCGCGCCAGCGGCCCCCGATTTTGAGATAGCGGGGAGAGTAGCCCTCCTGCTGAAAGCCAAGGGATTGAACCAATGCGATAGATGCCGCATTGCCTACTTGGATGTTGGCTTCCAGTCTGTGTAACTTCAGCTCCTTCCATGCCTTCGTCGCGATGATGGTTTGCAGAGCCCACTTCATGTAGCCGAGGCGTTCGAAGCCTTTGAACATGTAGTACCCGAGGTAGGCACTTTGAAACTGACCTCGAACGATATTCGTGATTTCAATGTAGCCAGCGATCTTGCCGGTCTCGTAGTCTCGAATCAGATAGCCATAGTCGTTTGGCCCCTGCCTGCGGCTGGCCAGTTCTTCCGCTCCTTGCCTCGTTGTGGGCGGATGAACCCAAGAGCGATGAAGTGACTTGCTCCTGCTCGCGGCGGCGGCAAACTCTTTTGCATGGATGTCGTGGAAGTATGAGAGAGCTGGCGCCATGTGCGGCCTAACGTTTGACATGAGGGGCGGCCAAGGGCGATAGCCCTTGGACGTCCCTCTCGATGGAAGGGTTAGGCGTCTGTTTGCATGCTGAAAGCTCACTAGTGTGATGCTCAGTTCTTGCAATGGAGACGCTCCCCATGCGACCGCCAATCTCGGCGCACCGCAACGAGACCGTGGAGTTTTTCGGATTACTGACGATTGATAGCTTTGCCTCGGCCATCGGGTTTTTCTGACCACAACACGCGCTCACTCGAATGCTTCGGCTACCAGTGCACGAACCTGCCGGCGGAGCTGAACTTCTATGACGGGGTTCATGCCTTCTGCCTGAAAGACTGCGTCGGTGAACGCATCGACTGTGCCGGGTGGGCTCTGCGATAGACGAGATTGTTCTTCTGGCGGTAAGCAGAAGCCAAGCTTGACGCAAAGCGTAGCAAGTAGTGAATTGGCTTCAGCTGGGGTGAGCAAGAGAACTCCTGAAGAACGCGTGTGGGACGCCTAACGTTTGAGATGAGAGGCATGACCCGGCTTGCCGGGGCATGTCCTCTCGATTGAAGGGTTAGGCATCGCTTTCCGACGTCTGGTGGCCTATACAAATGCTTGGATCAATGCGCAACCAAAGTTTGTCTTTGGCCGAGATGATTACTTCAAGCGATTCTTTCCCACTGTCATTGTGATACTTGAGATCCTCGACCCCCACAGCGTTTAGCTCATACAAGGAAGCGCAGAGATGCTTAAGAATGATTCGTACGTCTTTGTAGGCGGGATGAATGGCGAACGATAGCGACATGTCCCCGCGCTTTACTTCGTAGACGAAGTCGTTGTATGGCCAAGTTGTCTCAGGGTCTAGGCGCTTGGGCTCGATTGCGAAGAAGGTCAGGAGCTCCAGTTCGTCGGCAGTGATGTAGCTCATGCGATGCCTAACGTTTGACATGAGAGGCCAGGCCCGGCTTGCCGGGACTGGTCCTCTCGATGGAAGGGTTAGGCATCGGACGTCGAATGTGCACTGGAGTGGAACGAGCACACATGCCTACTTAACTCGTGAATTGGCGCGCATTGTTTTCCTTGATAGCGCGCAAGCCACAATGAACGCGAGGAGGAGAAGCCATGGGCCCATGCCAATTGCTACGAGAAGACCAATGACAGGAACTAGAAATGTCGTGGCTACTAGAAACGAGAGGCCAATGACCAGGGTTGCAATTGCCTGCCACCAAGCGCCACTGGCGACCATGATCATGAACAGTGTGAGACTGCCTACGACGGGGATGATTGTGAGAATTGAGACGCTACCAAACACATAGCCATCGGAAGTGGGCTGATTCTTTGCGCCTACTGCTGCCGTGGCAGCCACCGAAACGAACTGAAGCAGTGCTAGTAGCGATATGCGACGCATGCTGCGCATTGTCCGATGCCTAACGTTTGACATGAGAGGCGCTTGGAGGCCGAAGGCCGGAAAGCGTCCTCTCGATGGAAGGGTTAGGCGCTGCCTTCACGCCTGCCGCCAACGAGAACTTGCGGGCCAAACACAAACGATGCAGTTTGGATGAGACCGCGCTCGACGACATAAATGCAGACCAGCTCAATGCGGCCTGGACCTTCTGGAAAGTCTCTTGAAACGTCTTCGTGGTCTATGACGACTGAGCCCATGACCGTGCGCTTGATTAGCCTGGCGTGAAGGCTGGGCTCATTGAAGCGAGGAGCGGTGCGCGCCCGGATCTCTGCGTGCCCTGAGGTCAGGAGCTTGCCCGGATGTTCGTATTGCTTTGCGTCTGGCGCGTAGGTGGCGAGCCAGCCTTCAATGTCTTTGGCGTTGTAGGCCTCAAGCTGGCGCTGAACAACGACTTCGGGCGATGACCACTCAGGCATGGGCTTTTGTATAGAGAAATGGTTGAACTGCGAGCCTAGCAGCGCCTAACGTTTGACATGAGAGGCGCTTGGAGGCCGTAGGCCGGAAAGCGTCCTCTCGATGGAAGGGTTAGGCGCTTGGATTGCGGGAACTCCACGCTTGCAGCGCCGACCGAAAGACGGCAAAGAGCTCGGGGAGACGTGTTGCGACTTCATCTAGGGTGCCATGAGTGAGTGGGGCAGCATGTTCAATGAATTCGACTCTCACATCAGGATGCTGACCATGCCCCCACTCGACGCCAACCTCTGAAAGCATGGGCTCGGTAGTGAGGTGCATCACGCAAACAGATGCGGCTACACAGTCGGCTTCGTGGTCCCCTGCATCCGGAAACCTGCACTCCAGGCCTATGTGGTGGCCCTGATAGGTGGTTGCTCCGCCGACCGACGAAGAGAAAACCTGGAACTTGAAGCTCGGGTTCTCCTGGCCAATTCGCTCTGCGGCTTCGCGAAAGAGAGGGAGGAGCTTTGCTTCCAACTCTGCTACGTGTTCCACGGTGCTTCCCTCAAGCGCCTAACGTTTGACATGAGAGGCGGCGCCCGGCTTGCCGGGCGACGTCCTCTCGATGGAAGGGTTGAGCATCGCGCGGTGGCACGGCCTCGATGCTAGACCGAAGGCACGGGGCCACCCGCATGCAACGAGCTTCAGAGGCCTGGCAGCAACGGCACGAAAGCCGCCGCTCACGGCGGCACCCACTGACTGGCTACCTTCTTCGTCCGATGTGCCTCGATGCGAGGCAGAAGCGGCATTCAGCTTTCTGGCCAGGCGGCTAGCGCTTCGCAAACGCTCAGGGCCCAGGAACCCGCGAGCCAAGACCAGCGCTGACGCGGCCCCTGCGGGATGACTTTGCGATGCTGAACCTAGGCTCATATGCAGCAAGAACGCGCAGGGCTACTCGTGATGCTCAACGTTTGACATGAGAGGCGCTGACCGGCTTGCCGGGCAGCGTCCTCTCGATGGAAGGGTTAGGCCGCACTTTATGCAAAGAGCAGAGGGCAGCCAAACACCGAGGATGCCTAGGCCCTTGGCACAGAGCCACGGACACTGGATTTCAGCCGAGGTATGCGGAGGTTCTTCTCGGTTCTTCGAAATGCGGCTTCAGCCGCCTGCCTGACCAGCCACGCTTGCCGCCAGGTGCATAGAAATTGGCTGGCTTGACTGAGACCTTCCGGCGAACTGGGTTGACCTTGTTTCAACCCAAACCGGGCCTCAAGTACCTTCCAGGTGCGATTGAATCCCAATGGACAAAAGCGCTCCACGCAGCTCCTAAGTGCCACGTACCTCTTGGAAAGCTCAAGATCTGAGTTCTGTACTCGGCGTGCGAGCGTGTTGAAGCTCATGGTGAGGCTGCTGCAGACTCGTGAAAGGAGGCCTTGTGCGGCCTAACGTTTGACATGAGAGGCTCGCCCCGGCTTGCCGGGGCGAGTCCTCTCGATGGAAGGGTTAGCCGGCTGTTGGCATGCCTGGACCACAGCCAACCGATTGCCAAATGCAGCGAGCGGCGAACGAAGGGGAAACGCTGACCCTTGGATTTGCATTTGTATTCGTGGTTAGGCGGTCTTTGTCTTTGCTCGCGCAGTACTCAAGAGCTTTGCACAAGAGAAAGCCTTGCCTGAATGTCTTGGATTCTTGGCGCGGAGCACCTGGCTGGCAAGCAAGAGGTTCGGCCCAAGCATTTCGATGCGCCTCGATTCTTGGCAAGCGAACTCGATCGAAGGAGCACGGCCTTTCCACAACCTCTCGCAAGCGAGCAGACCTTACGTACACCACCGACTGGCTGTTTCTTCCGCCGTGAGCGCAGCCACAGCAACCCAGGCATTGAAACGAGGCCACTCATTCGATTGCAGGCCGGCTAACGTTTGACATGAGAGGCTCGACCCGGCTTGCCGGGGCGAGTCCTCTCGATGGAAGGGTTAGGCGTCGGGTTCTTCGAATACATGCCGTGTCTCACAGACGAGCTATTTCGACAGGACGATGGTCACCAACGCGGATGAGTCTTCGATGGCGACTACGCCATGCGGTGCGGACTTTGCCAGAAAGAGCATCTCTCCTGCTTCAAGCAGATGACTCTGTGAATTGACCGTGACATCGATTCGACCCTCGATGCACTGGATGGTGATCTCGCCTGCGACGCTATGTGGTGGAAGTGACTTTCCGGCCAGAAGCACGAGACGTATCACTTCAAGCTGCTCAGACTTGAACAGCGCGGTGGTCTTTGCGCTCTGAAGGCGCAGGCCCAATGGACGAATGTCGATGAGCTGACCGGGATTTGCGTGTGGGATTGCCATGTGCACAGTATGCGTCGCTGACGCTCCCTCCGACGCCTAACGTTTGACATGAGAGGCGGCGCAAGGGCGCAGCCCTTGTGACGTCCTCTCGATGGAAGAGTTAGGCCGCACTCGCAGCGCCCTTAGGTAGCAATGTGGTCGGATTGCCAAGCGACAGATTTAGCGTGACTGCTTCTCTTGCAAGCTTGGCGACTACCTGTTTCTCTAGTGGTGTGTCTCGGGTGAGTTCCAGCGTTGCCATTTCATACTTTCCGCCTGGCTTGAGCCTGGGTTCTATGGCCCGCAAACGCTTGCCTCGCCAGAACCCAAACAAGACCCTGCCTTTTTCAGCTCGAATTAGAAGAGCCGGTCCGTTGGAGAAGTAGACCAAGTGCCCCCACTTGACTACCTCCTGCAGCTCAACCGCTTCTCGAACGGCCGCCCTGAGGGCCTGAACATAAAGCCTTTGCCAACCAGACAGCGACGCGACATACGCCTCGGGGTTCTCTGCTGGAACTGACTTCTTCATTGGCATGACGCCGCTCTCCAACCTTGTGCGGCCTAACGTTTGACATGAGAGGCCCGACCCGGCTTGCCGGGGCGGGTCCTCTCGATGGAAGGGTTAGGCGGCTCTGGCGGCACGTGCTTTTCTCCAATAGCGAAATGAACTTGCGCCGAGGAACCATGTGGCACCGAAGGCTGCGGGTTGTGCGAGAAGAATACCCACCGCGAGGAAAAGCGCTGAATTTGCGGCGAAGCGATGCGACAGCTCTTCGTACGAATAAGCTACGGTGTATGCGACTTGGCCTGTTACGGCATCGCCCCTGGCAAGGCGCATGAGGGACATGTAGCTACGAAGGTTCATGACAAACAGGGTGGCTGTGGTGATGAGCCAGCCGCCTGCCAAGAATGCTGCCCAAGCGCTACTCAGAAGAGGCACAAGAAGAAACATCGCGCCTGCGAAGAGAACCTGAAGCGCGAGTCCTCGAGCCGAGATCTTCGGTTTCGCATTCTCAGGAACCGATATGTGCGACTGCGCGCCTACAAGGCCATTTACCCGTGAGGCTAGAACTGTGGCGCAGATGAAGGCAATGAGCCAAAGAACTGCGACAAGCCAGATCGGGATTGGCAGTTCGCTGGACAAGACTTGCTCGATGTACGTTTCCACTTTGAGCCGCCTAACGTTTGACATGAGAGGCGGCGCCCGGCTTGCCGGGTGACGTCCTCTCGATGGAAGGGTTAGGCCACACCGAGGTACGGTCCGGGTTGATAGGTGACACAGTAGTCCGGGTTGATAGGTAACACACCGATGGACGATGGGGCTCTGGAAGGAGCACCCGATGCCTTGGAAAGAGACCTCAACGATGGATGCGAAGGTGGCATTTATTCTGGACTGGAACAGCCAGAAGTACCAGATGACGGAGCTGTGCGCGCGGTACGGCGTGAGCCGCAAGACGGCCTACAAGTGGGTGAACCGGTACCTGGAGCATGGACCGGATGGGCTGTGGGAACGCAGCCATGCGCCGCAGAGATCAGCGAACCGCACGCCCGACGAAGTGGAGCAGGCGATCGTGCAATGCAGGCTGAGGCACCCGAGCTGGGGGCCGAAGAAGCTGCTGTGGACGCTGCAGAGGAGGCAGCCGCAGCTGGAGCTACCCAGTCGCACGACGGTGGCTGAGATACTCAAGCGCAACGACCTGGTGCTGGCCAAGAAGAGGCCGAGACCGGTGGGGCACCCCGGGCGGCCGAGCATGGCGGTGACCAAGCCCAATGACTGCTGGAGCATGGACTTCAAGGGGCAGTTCAGGACTGGGGATGGCGTGTATTGCTACCCGTTGACGGTGACGGACAACCACAGCCGCTACCTGCTGGCCTGCCAGGGGCTGCCCGGAACGCTGCTGGAGCCTACGCAGGCGATGCTGACGAAGGTGTTCAAGGAGTACGGGCTGCCCAGCCGGCTGCGCAGCGACAACGGGGTGCCGTTCGCGGCGTACACACTGGGCAGGTTGAGCCGGCTGTCGGTGTGGCTGCTCAAGCTTGGGGTGATGCCCGAACTGATTGAGCCTGGCAAGCCGCAGCAGAACGGTAGGCACGAGAGGATGCACCGTACGCTCAAGGACGAGACGCTCAAGCCGCCGGGGGCCAATGCGAGAGTGCAGCAGAGGAAGTTCAACGTCTGGCGGCGCGAGTTCAACGAAGACAGGCCGCACGAAGCGCACGATGGGCTGACGCCGCATGATGTTCACGTATCGTCGAGCAGACGCATGCCCAGCAAGCTACTGACACCCGAATACCCCGATCGCTTCGAGGTGCGCTACGTCAGCGCCAACGGCGGCATGCGTTGGTACAAGAAATGGGTCAACGTCAGCAGCGTCCTGATCGGTGAATACGTTGGTCTTGAAGAAGTCGACGACGGTCAGTGGGATGTCTACTTCGCCAACTACAGGCTTGGAAGACTCAATGAACGCTTCATGAGGATCGAAGATGCCTTCGGCAAAATGAAGCGCCGCGTGTAACCCATCACCCCGGACTATCTGTCACCCATCAGCCCGACCGTTCACGAGAAGAACGTGCTTACTTAATGTGGTCGTATACAAAATTGCCAATTACTCCTAGTGCAACACTGCCGATCATCGAAATCAATAGCCACAAGTTCTTGCGTTTCAACCGCTCTAGCGTTTCGGCTTTGTTCTTGACCGCCGCTGGCGAAAGCACGACGAACGAGGGATTTGGTCTTGCTAAGAAGACGCCTGCAAAGAACACCAGGACCGCGAACAGGAGCGAATAAATTAGGATCGTTTCATCGCCGAACTTGCCTTCGGTGCTCCTCGCTGCCTCCGCTAGCAACACGTCTACCTTTGCATGAAGGCTTTGAAGATCTGGCTTGCCGTTGGTCACCACCGCAAGAATCTTCTCCTTAGCTGATGCTCTGGCCCCGCGCTTTGACCATTCCGTATACAGCATGGATGCGAACATCATGAGCGGAAAAGAGAAGCTCACGAGCGGGAAGAACAACTTGCGTAGTTGCTTCTTCAGTCGGCCTTCTGGGACTTGAATAGCATTGAGTTCCGTCTCGATGAGGCGGAGGATGTCATCTGCCCACGTTCGTTCGGTGTGTCGAATTTCAACCGCGATACTCCCTACCGTTGGTTCGCGCCCTACCAGGCTTTCGACGAAGCTTTGTTTGTTGTCTCGCGCGTCGAAGCTGACAATTAGCTCTTGCCGTTCTGGTATTGGCTTGGCGGGAAACTGGATCAGCAAAGCAAGGTGGAACTTTGCACCGATGCTGACAATGTTCTGCGTCTCTGAGAAGTGCTGAAACGCTTGCCAAGTAGTTACCTTTCGCTCGAGCTTGTCTCGATATTGAATAGTTGCCTCGAACGCCAGCGGCTCAGGAGCGTTCTGTTGTTGTATGCGCTGAAGGATTAGCGAAAAGAAGTGAAGAAACCACTGATGATCCGCAGAGAAGGAGTTCTCGAACTTTCGTTCCAGTGTCTGTGGTTGGCCGAGTAGGCCGGAAATGAATTCGCCAAGTGTCTTCTTGTCGACTGGTAAGGCGACGGTGCTATCAGCTGCTCCGATATTGACGACTTCTGCCATGAATCCTCCTCGACGTTGTTTTCGAACTGTGGGGCCTAACGTTTGACATGAGAGGCGCTGACCGGCTTGCCGGGCAGCGTCCTCTCGATGGAAGGGTTAGGCGCCATTCTGGCCCGACCTCAGACGCATGGGCTGAAAAGAGATGCCGTGCATGCGCTGCACCTCTCCCTCGCGCACAAAGCCAAACCTTTCGTAGACAGGCACGGCATTGAGGCTCGAGTTGACCGTGAACTCTCCTGGATTGCCAGCTTGTACTGCATCTGTTTTGGCTGTGGCCCAGAGTTGGCTCGCCAAGCGATTGCCTTGGAATGCCGTGGCAACGAACAAGTGGAACAAGTGCGAGTTGTCTCGTAACGCCACGAAACCCGCGAGTCTGCTTTCTGACCTTGCGACGTAGTAGGAGAAGTTGGCTGAACTCAAGTAGCCACGCACTGCTTCAACGCTAATGGAGGCGAGGAAACGCTCCGCACCCCCACGTGAAGGCGACAAGAAGAACGGCTCACTCAGTTCGACAATCAGCGCGCTGATTGCTTCGGCATCAGATGCGTTCGCGGCTTCGACTCTCATGGCGCCTAACGTTTGACATGAGAGGCTCGACCCGGCTTGCCGGGGCGAGTCCTCTCGATGGAAGGGTTAGGCGCCGCCGCGCTGCGACTGACCAACCACTTGCTACTTCTCATTCTTTCGTACGGCGGAGATTGGTGATCGTGACCTTCACCGACTTGGTGATTCTGTTGACTCGCGTGGATGCGAGAACGATTGCATCGCTTGGCCTCTCGCTCGCCACATAAAGCTCAAAGATGCGGTCTTCACCGTCGAAGAGCGTTCCGAGAGTGAGGTTCTGACTCCACTCCTCAGGGATGGGCTCGTAGTTCTCCAGTGCAGAACGGGTGGCCTTTCTAGCCAACTCTTGTAGTTCGTCGAGCTCTTTTCGCTTTGCCATGTGTTCTTGAAGGCGTTGCTTGAACTCTGGTGACGCTGGGTTTAAGCCTGCGAGGTCGTCGAGCTCTTCTCGGCGAATCACCACTCCTGGAGCCAAAGCTGAGTCGTCCTGCGTCTGCATAAGGTGTGCGTCCGATGAAGCCGGTTTCTTTAGTGGAGCCTAACGTTTGACATGAGAGGCCCGACCCGACTTGCCGGGTCGGGTCCTCTCGATGGAAGGGTTAGGCGCCTGGTTGATCGAAGCCTGCCTGCGAAGCAACAGCTCTTCCCGCGTGCTTGGGATCTTGCTCATTCTGTCTTCCCGTTGTCACAGGTCGTCTTGGCCCACACTGTGTCGAACAGTTCGCCCGAGATTTGAATGCAGTGCCCGTATGTGGCCCTTGTCGCTTCGCTCTCGCTCCACTTGCCTTCAGGAAGATGAGCGTACTTGTCCGCGGCATTTCCTTCGCTGTAACGCAGTGCTGTGCTACTGGCTTGTATCTCTACGTACCGCACGCAATAGCCTTCCCCGTTGTTCTCGAAGTAACCGATGTACTCGTCGAGCCCTTCTGTATTGCCGGAGGAGCAGTAAAGAAAGTGCTTCATAGTCCAGAACGCTCTCGAACGCGGGCGTTGTATGCGTAGAGAAAGCTTTCAGCTTGGAGGCGTGAGACGTCTAGCTTTGCGGATTGATCGGCTAGTAGATCAGGCCCGAGTTGTTCGTTGACTTCTTCATTTCCATCCAGCCAAGGGCACTCAGCCAGCAGCAGTCTCGCGAACTCAATCGGCAAGCCAACCTCATTAACGGCTGCAAAGAGAAGAACTTCCCGGCGATGAGTCATAGGCGTCTAACGTTTGACATGAGAGGCGGCGACCGGCTTGCTGGGCGACGTCCTCTCGATGGAAGGGTTAGGCGGCTGTGTGCAAAGAGATGGCATGAGCTTCAATAGTGCAGCTTAGCGAGGCTTGTAGTGAAAGGCTTGCCCTTGAGCGACTTCTTGAAACAGCTTCCAGGGGCATGAATCGGAGAATTCTTTGAGCAAAGAGACTGCTCCTTGACGGTCTTGGGACTTGAATAGATCTTCTGCTTTGATGAGCGCAGACATCAAGGCCTGATTCCATCCTCTTTCGTTCTCTCGGAGATCGATCACCACTTTGGCGAACTCTTTGGGTGGCAGGCCCTCTGGAGGTTTGTGGTTTGGCAACGAGGAAATTGCATAGCGCAGGAAGCGATCTCTGTTCTCGCTACTGGCTTGCTGAGCAATCTCGTCGATTGACTGCTTTGCGAACTGATGGAACCACTCAGTTTGTGCCGAAAGATCGTCTTCCTTCATTGGCTTCTGCCTGTGGTCATGATGACTAGAGAGGTTGGCCGCCTAACGTTTGACATGAGAGGCCCGACCCGGCTTGCCGGGGCGGGTCCTCTCGATGGAAGGGTTAGGCGCTTGCTTCATAGGCCGACGCCCCAGCGCCGCACCCGAACACGCTCAATCCTTTGGTCTGGGGACACATCAATTAGGACAACAACGTCGTATTCGACAAGAAGATTCCTACCGACTTTGCGTTCTATTGCGGTGTAGGCGTTCTTGATATTTGGCCCCGACGTACAACAGCGCAGTTCCAAGCCATGAGACTTAAAGAGATCTTGGGCTTCCGCGAGTGGTGTGCCGGGGAGTAGCTTGGTTTGCGAGATGGACTGCCAATAGTCCACGCGGTTGTTGACGCGGGAGACGGAGCACCCGGAGATGGCGAACGTGAATACCGTTGCCATGACTGCCAGCCGCAGATTCTTGAGGATAGTTCGTGCGCGATGCATAGGTCGGGCAACAAAAATATTTGGTTGAGCCTTCGCAGTTGCTTCTTGCGAGCGCCTAACGTTTGACATGAGAGGCTCGACCCGGCTTGCCGGGGCGGGTCCTCTCGATGGAAGGGTTAGGCCGCACTTTGCTGCCCCTGCGGTAGCCGGACTTCGCTTGAACGCATGTAGTGAAGATTGCCATCAGATTCGATCTTCCCCGCGGCAGCGAGCGCCACAACTCTTCGGGCGTAGTAGCCATCTGGGATGTCGTCGAGCTTCTCTTGCAAAGACTTCATTGCAGAGCCTACGACGCGAGCAACTTTTCGCCAAGAAGTAGCGCACTCGGCCAGGAGCGCCACATCGATTGCCGCTATATCCGCCTCGGGAAGCTGAGAGATCGCCGCAAGATCTTCTTCGTCTAGCTCGGTATCTGGCCGTCCAGTTGCTTCGTGAGGTTGAAGTTCAGGAAACTGCCGAACAACAGGAGCTCTGACGCCAGCTAAGACTTCCATGATCGCGCTAGACAGTGCCTTTAGCAGCGCCTGTCGTTCTTCGGTGTCTTCGATTTTGCGGATTGCCGCTTCGCATTCCGTGAGATTCGCCAATACGCGCTCACAGGCGCCATACAACTCTTCCGCGACTGTTCGATTCATGGCTAATGACCCTGTGCGGCCTAACGTTTGACATGAGAGGCGGCGCACGGCTTGCCGGGCGACGTCCTCTCGATGGAAGGGTTAGGCGCCATCGCGATGAACCATAAGGGAATAGATTTCGGCGACGCGCTCGACTGAAATGCCTTCGCGTTGCTCTACCGCGAGAGGATGGTCTGTAGGCTCAAGCTCAATGTACGGTCGTATTCCGTCGTCTCGCAAGTGAACCCTTGTCTTAAGGTTGACCGTATCTGGATACGGGCTTAGCCAGGCATTGAGCCAACCGAAGAACGGGCCGATGTGCGAGCGCTTCTCTTTGCCAAAGTACTCGATCCACTTTAGATGGCTTTCCCGGCTTAGTGAGACCCAGACACCCCAAGAGAATGGATCTGCCTGTCCTTGAACTGGGATGTCGATGCATCCGCGAACAAAGAAGAACTTCTCATCTATGACGCAATCATCTGAGCCGAGATCGCATCGTGCTTCTCGTTCTTCTTCGGGAATCTCAAAGTAGCTAAGCGGCGCCTTGGCTCCGAAGGTCGGCATTCCCTCGTGAACCTCATCGCAGGTTGCGCATTTAAAGCGGAAGGTCATACCAATGGCGTCTAACGTTTGACATGAGAGGCCCGACCCGGCTTGCCGGGTCGGGTCCTCTCGATGGAAGGGTTAGGCGCCTGCATCGCTAAGCGGCAGCACAGCCTGGTTTGCGATCTCAAGCGAAAGGGCTGAGATGTCTTCGGCCAACGTGTGCATGAACTCGACGTTGTGGTTGTGAAACTCCACTTTCAGCCGTTTTCTTGCTTTCACCACGATTGCGGTCAACTCGCCCTTAACGAGGTTCGTGCCCGAAGTGATTCCCCATTGCGCGTGAACGACTTCATTTCGCTTGAGTCGTAGCGGTTCGCAGCGTGCAAAGAGCTGCTGCAAGATTACCTGTCTTTCGGCGGGGAGCTTCAGCTCAACGGACAGAGCAAGAATGGAATCCCAGATCGTGCCCAAGCCGACATGCTGGGTGACGCATCGACCGATATTGGTCTCCAGGCTTGCGAAACGCCACAGAAGGCGGTGGACGGAGTTCTCAAGCCCTGACCATTGCATTGCAACCAGCCCGATTGCGCTGCAATAGCTCTCCATATCAACTGCCGGACGTGCGTTCATAAGGCGCCTAACGTTTGACATGAGAGGCGGCGCCCGGCTTGCCGGGCGCCGTCCTCTCGATGGAAGGGTTAGGCCCAGCGCTGCCGCGCTTGCGATCTTCTTGGCTCCAGGCCTTTGGCGGAATGTAAACGTACTGTTCGTCTTTGACCGCCGTCTTGCGCTTTCGATCGGGCCAGTCGCAACTGCCGCAATCACAGCAACTGACGAAGTCACAGGCCCCAGAGAAGACCTTTCCGAAGGGTAAATCACAGCTTGGATCACAAGGAAGATCGCAGCCGAAATCGCAAACACCTTGCTGTGGATGCAAGGGGCGTCGAGGCAGGCTTAAGTGACGGCGATGTGCCACCCCGCAAAGATGGGTGCGTGAGCGGATGAGAGTGATGCCACCGAGTACGCCATAGCGACGAATAGCTCTGTAGCCGAGGGTGGAGCAGCTAGCTCGACCTGTATGCACCCGGTAGGCGCAACAGAACCCTTTGTAGGGAGAGATGAGCTTTTGGTAGAGGCGAATTGAGGCTAAGGCAGCGCTGCGCATGTATCGCTGGGCCTAACGTTTGACATGAGAGGCATGACCCGGCTTGCCGGGGCATGTCCTCTCGATGGAAGGGTTAGGCAGCGCTTCGCGGCTCCCGCGGCGGCCCTTGTTTACTTGTGATTCTCTGGGAGCGCAGGCCACGATTTAGTCTCGGTCATGTGAATGTTGTCTTCGACAGTTTGAATAATCGACTCAGCTTCTTCTTCGGCGGTTGTGTGCTCAAGGTATTGCCAAGGAGTCATGGCGTGCCATGTACGTTTGTACTTCTCCGCCCTGAAGCTCACTGCAGCGGCCTTGCGATTGATCTTTGATGCGAGGCCTTCAACAGTGCCCGTGGCAAGAATGTCTCTAACGATCTGCGGTTTGGATTCGGCTTTCCGCTTGGCAATCTCCAAAGCCTCGCCTAGCAACGCCTCGTACTTGGCTGCAATTGCCACGAGCTTCGCCTTGTCATCTCGCTTGGTGATACGTCGAAAGTCCGACATCGCGGTGCCTAACGTTTGACATGAGAGGCCCGACCCGGCTTGCCGGGGCGGGTCCTCTCGATGGAAGGGTTAGGCGTCGCCGCTTGTGCTGCCACCTGATTGGTGTTTCTATTCAAAGACTTTGCCATCGGCTTTCCAGTCTTTTTGTCCCCATCCCTCTGTGGGGATGAAGACCTTGAAGCCTGCTTTCGCTAGCTTTTGGGCAACTGATTCTGGCTCAGCAACTAGCTCGGTCTTGGAGTCTTTCCAAGAAGTCTTGTCGGTTAGCACGAGCCAATATGGGTACTCCGACATCTCCGATTCATCGGAATCACACACTTCTACCGTCACACTCCGAGCGTACCCACAGAAGTAGTGATCGTCGGGTGGGTGGTTTGAGCTCTCGCGTTCCTCGTACTCAGTAAGCCCCAACGCGGCGAATACCTGGACGGCGAGATCTGATAGGCCAGCTACTGGCGTTGAGCTGCTCAGCAGGAGAACTGCATGCATGTTGCGACGCCTAACGTTTGACATGAGAGGCTCGCCCCGGCTTGCCGGGGCGAGTCCTCTCGATGGAAGGGTTAGGAGTCGGCGCGCGCTCTTTGACTAAGCTGTAAACCTCATCCCAGGTTTTCGCCCTCGGGGCCTTGATGTCCTTGTTTGTGCTGTTGGCGAAGCAAATGGCAAAGTGACCAGCGGACCGCAGTTGTTGGATGTTGTTGGGACTGTCTTCTACGTAGATGTCAGCTCCGACCTGGTCCTTTTCCTTCATGAAGCACAGATCCAAATACGGAATTCCGTTGTGGTCCAGCCAAGCGATTGTTTGCCTCACCGCCAGTTCATGAAAGTACTGGATGAAAAGACGGTGAGTGATGATGCGAATTCGATAGCCTTCACCTGAAAGTTGCCGCAGTACTCGCCTTGCTCCGGGAATCATTGCCACTGAGCTGAACAGATCGCGCTGCGTGACTGCGAAACGATGAAGGCTTGCGTACTGCTCTGGCGAACCTATTCCCCATTCTGGAAGGCCGTAGGAGACATCTGGCGTTAGCTTTTCTACGTCGCATTCGAGCCACTCCGCAGCGATGTGGCGCATCCTCTCGTAGAAATCGGCACACACTCCGTCGAGATCTATTCCAAGAACAACTTGACCAGAGTCTGATGGCATACGCGACTCCTAACGTTTGACATGAGAGGCCCGACCCGGCTTGCCGGGGCGGGTCCTCTCGATGGAAGGGTTAGACGCCGCCGCTCGGCCGATGTAACTCGGCGCTTCGCAGACGAGCCTGAACCTCAAAGTGGTTGTACCAGTATGGGTCGCGGCCCCGCATGAGCTGCCAAAGGCTTGAAGCCGGATACGCGACGAAGAAGGCTGGCCCCCAGCGCTCATATTGCTCGACGTGAACTCTCTCATGCGGACCAATGCGACTGAGTTCTTCCTGTGTGACGGCCAGGATGACATGGCCGAAGACGATGCCCCTGAATGGCAGCCTAAGAGCGAGCTTGCCGCAACTGGCCAGGTGCTGGCGATAGGTGACTTCCAGCGCGCCAGAGACGACCTTGGCGCTGCCGCCGAGGGCCAATGGCACTGCGGCCAAAAGCAGCCCGACAAGCGAGCAAGGGAGTGCCCAAAGCAGCTTCGCGACTCTTAGCCATTGCATTCAGCGGCGTCTAACGTGATATGCACGTCATTCTTACAAATCACATCTACCCAAGAATGCCTAGATGCGCCCATTCGTGGGCTGATGTGGAATCCACATCTATCCCATTCCTGAAACGGCACGGAAGCGTACCCGTGCGATGTTGATCCAGTCCGTGTGGTGCGCATGTGCTGGAACGAGCGACCACGCCCGACCGCACTACCGAGGCTTCCCGGCAACCCCAGTCTGCACCACCCGATCCATCAATCGCAATCGCGTCACGACTCCCCGTGGAACCCACCATATGCCGAGGCGGGGATCCCACTGTGCCCCATAGGCCATGATGCGCCGTCGCAAGTCGGACTCGCTCCCCTGCAATCGCACGGCCAGAAGGGGCCTCATAAGTTTCTTGGGCGGCAGCGGCGTTTGCTCGACGAGCAGTTCGACCGTGGTGTAGCGGACCGTGCCTTCGAGGTTCTGGCGGTGTCGTACGCACACCAGTTCTTCGCCATAACGCCGTGTGAGTTTGCGGGCGCCCGGTTGCGACGGTGCGTACTTCTTGGTGACCCGTGTCTGGTGCCAGGCGGGTGTTGCCATGTGGGTGAGTCCTCCTGTGGGCTGGCTGTAGCCAGTTGTGCTGTATTTATATACAGTATCATGGGTCCGCACGGCTCGTTCGATGATGGCCTCTGATCACCCCCCGCTCCCCCCACTGCACTCCGCCCGCCTGCTCGACCAGCTGCGCGAGCGCATCCGCTATCTGCACTACAGCATCCGCACCGAAGGCGCGTATGTGCACTGGGTCAGCATGTACGTGCGCTTCCACGGCATGCGCCACCCGGCCGAGATGGCAGGGCCGGAGGTGGAAAGCTTCCTGTCGTGGCTGGCCAACGAGCGCAAGGTCGCAGCCGCCACGCACAAGCAGGCCTTGTCGGCCTTGCTCTTTCTGTACCAGAAGGTCCTCGGCCAAGACCTGCCGTGGATGAACGAGATCGGTCGCCCGAAAGACCGGGTGCGGCTGCCGGTGGTGCTCACGCACGACGAGGTCTCGCGCGTGCTCGCGCAGTTGCCGCCTGCGCACCAGCTCATGGGCCGCCTGCTCTACGGCACCGGCATGCGCATCATGGAAGGTGTGCGCCTGCGGGTGAAAGACGTCGATTTCGCGCGCCGCGCCATCGTCGTGCGAGAAGGCAAGGGCGCCAAGGACCGCGTGGTGATGTTGCCGGCCTCGCTGATCCCGGCCCTGCGCGAGCAGTTCGACCTCGCGCGCCAGCACTGGCAGCGCGACCGCGATGCCGGCCGCGGCGGGGTGCACATGCCGCACGCCCTTGCGCGCAAGTACCCGCGCGCCGCCTCGTCGTGGACGTGGTTCTGGGTCTTCCCGCAAGACAAGCTCTCGGACGACCCGCGCACCGGCCTCGAGCGCCGGCACCACGTGCTGGAGCAGGGCTTCCAACGCGCCTTCAAGAAAGCCTTGATGTCGGCCGGCATCGTCAAGCCGGCCACGCCGCACACCTTGCGGCATTCCTTCGCCACGCACCTGCTGCAAAGCGGCTACGACATCCGCACCGTGCAGGAGCTGCTCGGCCATGCCGACGTGAGCACGACCATGATCTACACCCACGTGCTCAAGGTGGGCGGCGGTGGGGTGCGCAGCCCGCTCGATGCGCTGGCCGGGCTGGATGTGTCGGGCGCAGTGCTGAACGAGGCCCGCACCGTGCCGCTTCACGAAGACGACATGGACACCCACGACAACGCTTCGCCCTACGGCTTCGGCCGCCCGGGCGAGCCGCCGCCTCGCGTGTGCATGCCAGTCGCGCAGTACCTGGTGCCGGCCCGGCCTCTCGCCGCCACCGGCTGACGCCGCGGCGGTCATTGCCTTGTCGCCGTCACCCGATGTGGAAAGCCGTTCGCCATGTCGCCGCTGCCATCGTCATCCCCCTCGCGCGTCGGCCTGCCCGACTACGCCGAGCTCCACTGCCTCAGCAATTTCAGCTTCCTGCGCGGCGCCTCGCGGCCTGAAGAGCTGGTCGAGCGCGCCATCGCGCTGGGCTACAGCGCGCTCGCGATCACCGACGAGTGTTCCCTCGCGGGCGTGGTGCGGGCCCACCATGCCGCGAAGGAACACGGGTTCCACCTCGTCATCGGCAGCGAGATGCGCCTGCACCAGCCGCACACGGGTGAGCCGCACGCCCACCTCGTGCTGCTCGCGCAGAGGATGCAGGGCTACGTCAACCTCTCTCGCTGGATCACCGTGGCGCGCAACCGCGCCGAGAAAGGGCACTACCTGGCGCACCCGGGCGACCTGGAAGGCAAGGTGCCCACCGCGCCCATGCTGGCCGGCCTGTCGGGGTGTCTGGCGCTCTTGGTGCCCCATTCGCGCCAGACGCTGCAGGAGGTGATGGCGCATGCCCACTGGCTCAAGACCTGGATGCAGGACCGCGCCTTCATCGCCATCGAGCTGCACGACCGGCAAGGCGACGATCGCCTGATCGACACGATCCGCCAGGTGTCGAACAGCACCGGCCTGCCCATCGTGGCCGCGGGTGGTGCGTTGATGCATGTGCGCTCGCGCAAGCCCTTGCAGGACGTGCTCACCGCGACGCGCCTGAACCGCCCCATCGCGCAGTGCGGCCACGAGATCTTGCCGAACGCCGAGGCCCACCTGCGAAGGCGCTCGCGGCTCGGGCGCCTGTACCGCAGGGAATGGATGGCGCGCAGTGCCGAGCTGGCGCGGCAGTGCGAGTTCGAGCTCAGCGAGCTGAAGTACCAATACCCGCAGGAGCTGGTGCCGCCCGGCCACACCGCCTCCAGCTACCTGCGCAGGCTCACCTTCGAGGGCGCCCGGCGGCGCTACCCCCAGGGGGTAGCGAAGAAACATCTGCGCCAGATCAAGACCGAGCTGAGGCTCATCCGCAAGAAGGACTACGAACACTACTTCCTCACCGTGGCCGAGATCGTGGGCTGGGCCCGCGAGCAGGGCATCCTGTGCCAGGGGCGCGGCAGCGCGGCCAATTCGCTCGTGTGCTTCTGCCTCGGCGTGACCGAGGTGAACCCCGAGCGCGGCGCCCAGCTGCTCTTCGGCCGCTTCATCAGCGACGAGCGAAACCAGCCGCCCGACATCGACATCGACTTCGAGCACCAGCGCCGCGAAGAGGTCATCCAGCACATCTACGCCAAGTACGGCCGCCACCGGGCCGCCCTCACGGCGGTCGTCATCCGCTACCGGCCGCGCTCGGCCTTGCGCGACGTGGGCCGTGCGCTCGGCATCGATCTGCAGCGCATCGAGGCGGTCTCGAAGAGCGTGCAGTGGTTCGACCTTCGCGTCGAAGACGAGCGCCTGCGTGAGTGCGGCTTCGAGCCGCAGGCGCCGCTGGTGCGGCTCTGGCTCGAGCTCACCCACCAGCTCATCGGCACGCCACGCCATCTCAGCCAGCACCCCGGGGGCTTCGTCATCGCGGCCAAGGAGATCGCGCAATGGGTGCCGGTCGAAAACGCGGCGATGGAAGGGCGCAGCGTCATCCAGTGGGAGAAGGACGACCTCGAATCGCTGGGCCTGATGAAGGTCGACATCCTCGCGCTCGGCATGCTGAGTGCGCTCAGGCGTTCGCTCGAGTTTCTGGCCCGCAAGCTCGGCCGGCAGGTCGACCTGCACGAGTTGCCCGACCCGAAAAACGACCCCACCTGGGACATGATCTGCGCCGCCGACACGGTGGGCGTGTTCCAGATCGAGAGCCGCGCCCAGATGAGCATGCTGCCGAGGTTGCGGCCGCGCGTGTACTACGACCTGGTGGTCGAAGTCGCCATCGTGCGGCCTGGGCCGATCCAGGGCGGCATGGTGCATCCGTACCTGAAGAACCGCCATCTTCCCGACGACCAGATCGAATACCCCGGCAAGCTGAAGGAAGCCCTCGGCCGGACCAAGGGCGTGCCCATCTTCCAGGAGCAGGTGATGCAGATCGCGATCCTCGCGGCCGACTTCACCGAAGGCGAAGCCGACAAGCTGCGCCGCGCCATGGCCGCCTGGAAGCGCGACGGCGACATGAAGCCCTTCCACGACAGGCTCGTGGGCCGCATGGTCGAGAACGGCTACGACAGGGACTTCTCCGAACGCATCTTCAAGCAGATCCAGGGCTTCGGCGAATACGGCTTCCCCGAGAGCCACGCCGCCGGCTTTGCGCTGCTTGCCTATGCCAGCAGCTGGCTCAAGTGCCACCACCCCGATGCCTTTCTCGCCGGCCTGCTCAACAGCCAGCCGATGGGCTTCTACGCCCCCGCACAACTCGTGCGCGACGCCCGTGCGCATGGCGTCGAGGTGCGCGAGGTCGACGTCAACATCAGCACCTGGGAGGCCTCGCTCGAAGCGCTGCCCTTGCATCTGGATCCGGCCCGGGCACCGGGCACCTCACCCTTCAGCGCGCCGCTGCAGCCGGTGCGCCTGGGGCTCAACATGGTGTCGGGCCTGTCGATCGACGCGGCGGAGCGCATCTTCACCGCCCGCGCCAACGCGCCCTTCGTCAACGTCGAAGACCTCGCGCGCCGCGCCGCGCTCAATGCCCACGAGCTCAAGGCCCTGGCACAGGCCAACGCCTTGAAGCCGCTCGCCGGCCATCGTCATCAGGCGGCGTGGGCCGTGGCGGGCATCGACACGCGCCCCACCGCGCTGCTGCGCGCCACGCGCGTGCATGAAACGCCGGCCCTGCTCGCGCCACCGGCCGAGTTCGACGACATGCGGGCCGACTACCAGTCGGTCGGCCTCACGCTCGGCCGCCACCCGCTCGCGATGCTGCGCGAGCAGCTGCGCGCCTTCAAGGTCGAGACGGCGGCCACGCTGCGCGGCTACCCGAGCGGCCGCCTGGCGCGCGCGAGTGGCATCGTCACCCACCGCCAGCGCCCGCCCACGGCCAACGGCACCATGTTCATCACGCTGGAAGACGAGACCGGCGCCATCAACGTCATCGCCTGGCCGAAAGTGGTCGAGACGCAGCGCCAGCCGCTGCTTGCTTCACGTCTGATGACGGTCTATGGCCAATGGCAACGCGAGGGCGACGATCGTTTTGCGGTGATGCACTTGGTGGCGGCCAAGGTGATCGACCACACGCACCTGCTTGCCGGGCTCGAAAGCCGCAGCCGCGATTTCAAGTAGAGGCAGAAGGAGAGCGGGGCCGCTCAGGCCATCTCGGGCGCACCCACCGGCGCTGCCTTGCGAGACTTCGGGCCGCCGCCACGCCGGGGCGGCATGGTCATCTCGAGCGTGGCGTCATGGCGCGGTGCGATCTCGGCGCCGCGCAGCACATGCTTGAGCTCGCGTGCACCGCCCATCACCACGATCAGGTTGCAGCCTGACTGGCGCAGGTTGCGCGGGCTCTTGGCTTCGGGCAGCCACAGGATGGCGGTCGCGCCCCAGGCTTCGGCTGCCTGCATCAGCGGGCCGACGGGGTCGTGCTTGAACTTCTTGCCGCGCGGGCCCACCAGCAGCGACTCGCCGATCAGCGGGTCGTTCCACTCGGCTTCCGGGAAGCCCTGGATGTCGATCACGAAGCGCACGCCATCCGAGCGGATCACCGCCACCGGAATCACGCCGCCATTGGGCACGCTCTTGTCGAAGCGCACTGCCCACTGCGTGGGGAAATTGATGGAGCGCCGTGCGCGCCGCAACACCCGCTGCGGGCGCTCGCGCAATTCCGCCACGACGATGAGGGCGATGCCGAGCACCGACACCGCGATGCCCGCACTCGTGAACTGCCAGCCATCGCTCCACGCGATGCGGGCGAATTCCAGCCCGCCCACGAAACACACGAGGCCGAGCGTCATCTGGGCGAGCCAGGAAACGGAGGTCTTGGAGTTCATCTTGAATGGGTGGGTTGGAGAAGAAGGCGCGGAAAAGAAGAGAAGCCACGACGAGTAACGGATTCTGTCGATGGTGACCGCTCGAACAAGGGGCGAATTCCACACTTCATTCGAGATCGCACGCGCGGCCAAGAAAAGCGGGGAGGGAGTTTCCCGCATGCGATGTGCGGGCCCACTGGCCTTCACGGTGACTTTCCGAGGGCGGGCAATCGGGCTTTCGATGCCGTATCGAACCCCGATCCGGCAGAATCCGTGCATGAGTGCACAAGCCGTGACCCCTGAGCTGCGCCAATGGATCGTCGACCAGGCCAAGGCCGGCCGCCCGCCCGATGAAGTCCTGAAATCGATGATGGCCAGCGGCTGGCAGGAAGACGTGGCACTGGCCGCGCTGGAAGACACCCTGTCGGGTTTTCTGAAGGAGCACGCCAAGGCCAACAACCTGCCCGAGCCCGTGATGGTGCCCGAGCCCGACCTGCTGGGCGCGCCGGCCTCGATCGTCGTCGACGGCCACGAGGTGCAGATCCTGATGACGATGCGCAACCCGCGCGTCATCGTGTTCGGCAACCTGCTGTCGCATGACGAGTGCGACGCGCTCATCGAACTTGCCAAGCCGCGGCTTGCGCGTTCCGAGACGGTCGTCACCACCACCGGCGGCAGCGAGGTCAATACCGCACGCACGAGCGACGGCATGTTCTTCGGGCGTGGCGAGCACGCGCTGTGCGCGCGCATCGAGACACGTATCGCCAAGCTGCTCAACTGGCCGGTGGAGAACGGCGAGGGGCTGCAGATCCTGCGCTACCGCCCCGGCGCCGAATACAAGCCGCACTACGACTACTTCGACCCCGCACAGCCCGGCACGCCCACCATCCTGAAACGCGGCGGCCAGCGCGTGGGCACGGTCGTGACCTACCTCAACACGCCCGAGGGCGGCGGCGGCACGACCTTTCCCGACGTCAACGTCGAGGTGGCGCCGATCAAGGGCAACGCCGTCTTCTTCAGCTACGACCGCCCGCACCCCATGACGCGCACGCTGCACGGCGGCGCGCCGGTGCTGGCCGGCGAGAAATGGGTCGCCACCAAGTGGATGCGGGAAGGGCGCTTTGAGTGACACGGCGCAGCCGGGGGCATTACCGCTCGCAGGCATCCGCGTCGTCGACCTGACGCGCCTGCTCCCCGGGCCGCTGGCCACCCGGCACCTGCTCGAGCTGGGGGCTGAAGTCCTCAAGGTCGAGGGGCCCGCCGAGCAGGGGCAGGACGACGGCGCACGCCACCTCGGCCGCACAGAGGGCGAGCGGGCGCGAGGTGAGCCGGCGCGCATGTTTCGCTACCTCAATGCCGGCAAGTCGCTGCACAGCCTCGACCTGCGCACGCCCGAAGGCCTGGCCGGCCTGCACGCGCTGCTGGAAGGCGCCGATGTGCTGGTCGAGGGCTTTCGCCCCGGTGTGATGGACCGCCTGGGCCTCGGCTGGAGCGCGCTCCACGCGCGTTTCCCGCGGCTTGTGATGTGCGCCATCAGCGGCTACGGCCAGCACAGCGCCTGGGCACACCGCGCGGGCCACGACCTCAACTACGTCGCGATGGCGGGCGTGCTGGAGCAGCTCGCCACGCACGAGGGCGAGGTCATCACCCCCAACTTCCAGATCGGTGACCTGATGGGCGGCACGCAGGCCGCGGTGCAGGGCATCCTCGCCGCACTGCTGGCAGCGCAGCGCACGGGGCAGGGCCGTTTCGTTGATATCTCGATGACGCACGAGGTGCTGCGCCACCATGTGCTCGCCGGCATGGCGGTGCAGCGCACCGGCCGCTCGCCCTTGCAGGGCCGCGACCTGCTGTCGGGTGGTGCGCCGTGCTACGGCGTCTACCCGACCGCCGATGCGCGCTTTCTCGCGGTGGGGGCGCTTGAGCTGCCCTTCTGGCAGCGCCTGTGCCACATGCTCGGCCAGCCCGGCTGGGCGCAGCAGCACTGGTCGCTCGGGCAAGCGGTGGGAGGCGAGGAGGCTCTCGCCTTGCGCGCCCAGTTGGTGCAGCACTTCAAGCGCGAGCCGCTCGCACATTGGGTGGCGCTCTTCGAAGGCGTCGACTGCTGCGTGACGCCCGTGCTGCGGCTGGACGAGGCGCTGGCGCACCCGCTGAACGCGGCCTACGCCCAACTATTTTCCTGAGCTCGGTCAACCGCCTCTTGCGAGGACGCGTTGTGCCCCGGGAGCAAGACGCTCTCAACCCTTTGCAAAGGAATTTCCTGTGAACAAGATCATCGCTGCCCTGGTTGCTGCCACCTTCTCGCTCGGCGCTTTCGCCCAAGCCGCTTCGGCTCCTGCCGCCGCTCCGGCCGCCAAGGAAGCCAAGCCGGCTGCCGCCAAGGCCGAGAAGAAGGCCAAGGCCAAGAAGGCCAAGGCTGCCAAGAAGGCTGCTTCGGCTGCCTGAGCTTCACAGCTCAAAGACAAAACCCGGCCTTGGCCGGGTTTTTTCATGGGCGCCTGGACCCGGTAGGGCCGCGCGTCAGGCGCGGCGCCGTGTCGGCGGGTGCTCGGTCAGCTCGCCGGGCTGTGTGATCGGGTTGAGGCCGGCAAACGGCCGGCTGTTGGCGATGCGCATCCACTTGCGCTGCTCCCAGGTCTGCGGCCCCTCGAGCGGCCACTGCTCGATGCGGGCCTGCAACTCGCTGCGGGGCACGCGGGTGTACGACGGAGCCCCCGGGCGCAGCAGCCACACGCTGCGGCGCAGGCGGGCGGGCAGGGAGGCCTTGCTCTCTGGCACCCAGTAGATGCATTGCTTCTCGGCCCAGAAGTCCAGGCGCTCGAAGTTCACCCGGCCGGCAAAGCCGGTCTCCACGGGCAGCAGCACGTATTCATCGGGCAGCTCCACCACGGCGTAGATCAGGTCGCCCGGCGTGTCGCCGTGCCCGCGGTAGACGAAGACAACGCGCTCGATCTGCGCTGCGGCGAAGCGATCGACCTCGGTGTCGTCGCGGAAGACGACGAGATCCGGGCCTTGCCAGGCGGTGTGCCAGGGTGTGCGCATGTGACTTACTCCACGGTTACTGCTGAAACCTACGTTTTTAGCGCATGCGCCGGAGAGTGCGTGACAACCTGCAAGAAGATGGGGGTTTTGGTCCCCTGCGGCCGGTTTTGTGACTGGTCAGCGAAGCTCGCCCGACCGCAGCCGGCGCACGCCGGGTTCGCCTCGGGCGACCTCGCGCAACAGGGCTTCGGCCACCTGGCGCGCCGCGATGGGCCGCACGCTCCGTGGAAGCCAGCCCAGCAGGCGGGCGCCCCACACCTCGCCGGGCCGCACCGGCTGGCCCAGCCGTTCGCGGTCGCCCACGAGCAACGAAGGCTGCACGATCACCACGCTCTCGAAGCCGAGCGCGCTCACCGCGGCTTCCATCTCGCCCTTCACCCGGTTGTAGAACACCCCCGAGGACGCGTTGGCGCCCAGTGCCGACACCACGCCCAGGCGCGACGCGCCGGCGCTGCAGGCGGCCTGCGCGGTGTGCACCACGGCGTCGAAATCGACCGCCCGGAACGCGGCCTGCGACCCGGCCACCTTGATCGTGGTGCCGAGCGCGATGAACACGTCGTCGACCGGAGGCAGCGAAGGCAGCGACTGGAAGTCGACCACCTGCACCGCCAGGCGCGGATCGTGCGGCAGATCGGCCGTTGGCCGGCGTAGCAGCACCTGCACCTGCGCGTAGCGCTGCGACGCCAGCAGTAGCGGCAGCAACTCGCGCCCGACGAGACCGGTGGCGCCGGCAATGAGCGCGCGGCGAAGAGGGGGAGGCGAGGTGCTCATGAGGTTCGGAGCTTATCGCCTGCGCGGTTGGAAAGCGGGTGCAACCAGCGTGTCGGCTCGTGTGCGGATCGGGCCGGCCGTTCGCCGCGTCACCCACCAGGGCGCCCGGCGGGTGGGGCCGTGCGCGGCGTGTGGCGTTGGCCCATGTCCTTACAGGCTGTAGTGGGCAAGCCGCGGGGTGTCTCGAACAATCGGCGCCTGCGCAACTGAACCCCATTCGCCCCATGAGCGACTCCCGCCGCGCCGACGCGCCGTGCCTGCTGTCATTGCCCACCGACAAGACCGACCTGCGGCTGCGGCGCCTGCGCCTCATCGGCGCGATGGGCGCCATGGTCGCCCTGACCGCCTGCGGCAGCGGCGATGAGAACGAATCACGCGTCGACGCCCCGGTCAGCACCCCGATCGACGGGCCGGTGGACGTGGAGAACGGTGCGGCCACCTGGCGGCGCATCGCCCTCGAGGGCCAGTCGTTCACCACCACACGCGCGCAACTGGTGGCCTTCGGCGCTGGCAACCGTTGGGTCGGGCGCACGGTCAACGGGCAGGGCCAGTGCACGCTCGCGTTCTTCGGCCGCGACCCGGCGCCAGGGATGCAGAAGTTCTGCTATGTGTACGAGGGCGATGCAGCGCCGACCCCGCCGCCACCTCCGCCGCCGCCTCCTCCTGCGCCTCCGCCTCCGGCACCGCCGCCTCCTGCGCCTGCGCCACCCCCGCCCGCGCCTCCCCCGCCCGCGCCTCCGCCGCCAGCCCCGGCACCTGCGCCCGCACCGACACCTGCGCCCGCACCGGCACCGACCCCCGCCCCGGCGCCTGCACCCACGCCGGCGCCGGCCCCCGCCTCGTCCGCCCGCGTCGCGCGTGTCGACCTGGCGCAGACGCTCATCTTCCCGAGCGACGACAGCGAGCTGGTGCTGGTGGCGAACAAGGACGTGGCCGTGCGCGTCTACGCCACCACCACGCAGACGCAGGAAGCCAAGCCGTCCGGCGTGCTGCGCGTCGAGTCGTCGACGGGTGCGCTGCTCCAGCAGATCGTGCTCACCGCGCCGAGCGGGAGCCTGCCGACCACCGTGCCGGCCGCGCCCACCGCCACCAACGCCTACACCGCGCTGGTCCCGGGCAGGCTGGTGACGACCGGCATTCGCCTCACGGTGAGCCTGGCGAACGGGCAGGCGCCCACCACGCTCTACCCACGCGTGGGCGGCGGCGCGGTGCTGACCATCGTGGCCGTGCCGGTCACCCTCGGCAGCACCACCGGGCAGGTGGCGACTGGCGTCGACCGCTACGTGCAGGCCCGCGTGCCCGCTGCCGCGATCAACGTGCAGGTGCGTGCACCCTACGTGCCGCGCGCGGTGACGGCACTGCCGACCACCGAGTCGCAGTGGAGCGATGCCTTCAGCCGCGTGCTCTCCGAGCTCGCGAGCCTTCGCCTGATGGAGCAGGCCTCGCGCCAGACCTACTACTACGGCTTCATGCCCAAGCGGACCTATGGTCTGGCCGGTCTGGGCTACGTGCCCGGCAACGCCGCGCTGGGCTTTGACCTGCCGAACAACCAGAACGCCGTGCGGCAGACGCTCACCCATGAGTTCGGCCACAACCTGAGCCTGCCGCACGCCCCGTGCGGCGGCGCGGCGGGCGCCGACCCGAACTACCCCTATGCCAATGGCTACCTGGGCGGGGGCAATCGCTACATCTGGGGCTACAACCTCGACACCGGCGCCTTCGTCGACCCGCGTCGCACCGACCTCTACGACATGATGAGCTACTGCAACGGAGACACCTTCTCGGACTACAACTACCGCCGCATGCAGGTGCACCTCACGCCGGCCGATCGCAGCGTGACGCTGATGGCGGCGGCCGCATCGGTGGCATCCGGGCCGCAGGAGCTGCTGCTGGTGAGCGGCCAGATCGACGGCGGCCGGGCCGAGCTCATGCCGATGAAGTCGCTCGTCGGCGAAGCGCAACTGCCCACGCCCGGCGCCTACGTGCTGCGCATCACCACAGGCAGCGGCGTGGTCGACTACCCCTTCGAGCCGCAGCAGCTCGACCACGGCCAGGGCGCCTTGCACTTCGCCTTCACCGTGCCGCACCCCGGCACCATCTACAGCGTGACGGTGATGCGCGCAGGGCAGGCCTTGATGCAGGCGCAGTCGCGCGCGGCCACGGCCGCGTCGGCCGGCCGGCAGCAGCCGAGCGCCGCGTCGGTCGGGCCGGCCGTGCAGGTCACCGAGCAGGGCGGGGTGTTGCAGCTCGCCTGGGACCACGCGCGCCATCCGTACCTTACGGTCACGCACGTGGCGGGCACGCGCCGCGCCACGCTCGCGCAAGACCTGCAGGGCGGCCGGGCCTCGCTGCCGCTGGGTACGCTGCCCGCCGGGGGCAGCTTCGAGTTCAGCCTGTCGGACGGGTTGAACACGCTGCGGCACACGCACCCGCGCTGACCAGCGCGCGCAGAGACGAAAAAGCCCGGCACAAGCCGGGCTTTTTTGCTAGGGGCGCTTGTCGCGGACGCTCAGCGCTTGGGCTGCGTCAGCCGCGGCTGCGGCTTGCTGCCCCCGTCGCGCCGCGGCTCGGGGCGTGGGCCTTGCGGCTTGGCGCCCTGGCGTGGCGGATGGGCGCTGCTGCCGCTGCTGCCGCTGCGTGCTGGCGCCTGCCCGTGCGACGGGTTCGGGCTGCGGGGAGCGTGCTGCGCCGGCTTCTGCTCCTGCCGGCCTTGCGCCGGGCGGCCGCTGCCACCGCGCGACCCGCCACCACCGCCGCCGCCGGCATGGCGATGTCCGCCACCACCGCGCTTGACGCCTTCGCCGATCGTCATGCGACCGAGCACGATGGGCTCGGGGCGCTCGCTCGTGGGCGGCTCGAAGCCGGGCACGATCTCCTTCGGGATCTCGCGCTTGATGAGCTTCTCGATGTCGCGCAGGAAGATGTTCTCGTCCACGCACACCAGTGACACTGCTTCACCCTGCGCGCCTGCGCGGCCGGTGCGGCCGATGCGGTGCACGTAGTCTTCGGGCACGTTGGGCAGCTCGAAGTTGACGACGTGGGGCAGTTGGTCGATGTCGATGCCGCGTGCGGCGATGTCGGTCGCCACCAGCACCTGCAAGTCACCGCTCTTGAAGTCGGCGAGCGCCTTGGTGCGGGCGCTCTGGCTCTTGTTGCCGTGGATGGCCATCGCCGAGATGTCCTGCTTGAGCAGGTATTCCACGAGCCGGTTGGCCCCGTGCTTCATGCGCGTGAAGACCAGCACCTGGTGCCAGTCGTTCTCCTTGATCAGGTGCGAGAGCAGCTCCTTCTTCATCTCGCGGCCGACCGGGTGCACCTTCTGCGCGATGGCGTCATTGGTCTGGTTGCGGCGGGCCACTTCCACCAGGGCCGGCTTGTTCAGCAGGCGATCGGCCAGGGCCTTGATCTCGTCGCTGAAGGTGGCCGAGAAGAGCAGGCTCTGCTTCTGCTGCGGCAAGAGGGCGAGCACCTTCTTGATGTCGTGGATGAAGCCCATGTCGAGCATGCGGTCGGCTTCATCGAGCACGAAGATCTCGATGTGCGATAGATCCAGCGTGCGCTGCTGTGCGTGGTCGAGCAGGCGGCCGGGCGTGGCGACGAGGATGTCGACACCCTTCTTCAGCTTGTCGATCTGCGGCTGCATGCCGACACCGCCAAACATCACCATCGAGGTGAGCTTGGTGTGGCGGCCGTAGTTGCGCACGCTTTCCTCGACCTGCGCCGCGAGCTCGCGGGTGGGCGTGAGGATCAGCGCCCGGATGGGCAGCCGGCCGCGCGCATCGCGCACTGCGGGCTTTTGCAGCAAGCGGTGCAGCAGCGGCAGCGTGAAGCCTGCGGTCTTGCCGGTGCCGGTCTGGGCGCCGCCGAGCAGGTCGCCGCCTTGCAGCACGACAGGAATGGCTTGCGCCTGGATGGGGGTGGGGGTGGTGTAGCCCTGTTCGTGCACGGCACGCAGCAGCGGCTCGGCAAGGCCGAGGGAATCGAAAGACATGGAGTGGGGGAAGAACGATCGGCCTGTCGCTTGGAGTACCAAGCGCCAGTCGCAGGCAGAGGGGAGGAGGGGAGCGGGGCAAGAAGCCCTGGCGCTCGAGTCAGAACTGACAGCGGCGCAGTGACTGGGACTGCGACGGTGCCGGCATTCTAGCCGGCGCGGCGTTTCGGTCCGATGGCATGTGGGCTTGACGCCGTCGGCAGCCATGAGCCCCCTGCAACGCGGGGTGCGTGATCCCTGCGGGTGCCAGTTCTCGTCTTTTCAGACAAGCCGTCTCGCGTCGAGGCGGCGCCGGAACGCACCACGGGCTGCGCGGCGGCCTTTCGATGCCGCGAACACTTCTCTTTTTTGTTTGAAGGACTCGTATGAAGACGCTCTGCCTCATCGCCGCGCTGCTCGCATGCAGCACCGCCGCCTCGGCGAAGAATGAAATCATGACCGACCGCTGCAGCCACGAAGTCACCATCGTGAACTGGGGCAACGGCCCCAACCCCGCCGGTGAACCGGTGTTCCTCAAGCGCCACAACGGCAAGACGAACTGGACCTCGCCCTTCACCGTGAAGCTCAGCGAGGACGGCCACATCCGCTGGTGGTGCCATTCGACGAAGGGCAACGCCTTCGATGCCGGCACCTGGCGCCTGAAGAACGTCTATGCCGGCTATGGCTGCAAGCTCTACGCCGACAACTCCACCGAAGACTGCGGCCCGAACGGCAGCTTCAGCATCGGCTCGTCGGAGTGGAAAGGCTGGACGCCCGAGCGCTCTCGGTGCAGCAACCGTTCCAACCGCATCCGCGCCCGGCTCGACGGCAACCGCAAGCTGCTCATCGAGTGCCTGCCGAAGAACTGACCCTCCGGCAGGCTCGGGTGCGCGAGGCCTATTTCGCCTTGGCGAGGTAGGCCTTCCCCTGCGAGCCCACGAGGTCGACGATGTCGCCGATCGCCAGGCTCACGTCGATCAGGTGCAGGCCCCAGGTCTCGACCACGTTGCCGCCCACCACCACGTCACCGCCGATGTTGTCGGTGCGCGCGTCGGGGTTGACCGTCATCGCGAGGTAACTGCCGTTGGCGTCGCTCTTGCACTGCGTGGTCACGAGGCCAGGCAGCGCGAAGAAGGGTGTGTCCACCGAGGCCACGAGCGCCTGCCACTTGGGCGTGCCCAGGCCGGTGGCCACGCTGACGTCGGCACGCTTGGAGAACCAGGCCTTGGGCTGCGCCGCACCGCCGGCGAGTGCGGCCGGGTTGTTGCACGCCACCGATTCGTTCGCCGGTGCGCGGCCGAAGAGCGAGCCTTGCGGCGGTGGCGTGTTGGCGCGGAACGAGACGTACGAGACGGCGCAGCCCGTCTGGTTGGCACTGCGGCACAGCGGCGTGGACTTGAAGGCGCCGCCCACGTCCTGCCCCTTGGGCACGTTGAGGTTCGCGCCGATGGGCATCACCGAAATGAGCTGCTTGTGCACCGGCTTGCCCTCGATCTCCTTGGCCACCAGCTCGGTGATCATGCGCGAGCCCTGCGAGTGGCCGATCAGCACCACACCGCGGCCCTTGTTGTCGTGGGCGAGGTAGTGGTTCCAGGCGGCCACCACGTCGCCATAGGCCATCGCGGCGTCCATCTTCATCGGTGTGGACGTGAAGCGGCTGCGCAGCGCCGCGAGCGTGATCTGGCGGTAGAGCGGCGCGAAGAGCCGGCACTGCGTGCGCAGCGGCGAGAACTGCGCGAAGGTCACGCCGATCTCCTCGGGGTCGGCGTTCATGTCGGAGTTGCCACCGGGGTCGTTGGAGACGGTCGGGTAGACGTAGAAGCAGTCGATGGGCGCGTTGGCGTTGGCCACCACGGGCGGGCTCACGCTGCGCTTGCCATCGGCGGCGATGGTGGTCACCTGCATGGGCAGTGCGCACACGTCGTTGCGGCCGGGGCGGCACAGCCACGTGTCGGGCTTGTTGTAGTCGACGCTGCCGGCGGCCACGGGGGTGGCAGAGGCTGAAGCGGGCTTGGGTGACGGCGCCGCGGGTGCAGGGGCCGGGGCTGGGCTGGAGGCGCAGGCGGCGAGCAGCAGCGCAGCGCTGGCGCCGAGCGCGAATCGCGCCGCGCGATGGAGGTGCAGGAGGTTCATGGTTTTGGCCTGCGGTGAGTCGCAGGGGGTTTTAGTAGACGAAACTTCTATTATCTAGACCCCCTAGATCGATGGCACTGCGGGTGATCCCGCTGTTCGACAGGTTCCGTTCTTCTGAGCAGAGCGTGGCAATCGTGCTGCGCTCGCTTCTTTCATTGAACGGAGAAACACCATGCCAACCCTCAGCACCCCCACGCTCACGCTCGGCGCCACCGACAACGGCAAGCGAGACGTCACCGTCGCCGGCAGCATCACCTTCGACGCGGGCGACGTGGGCAAGACCTACCGCCTTGAGATCAAGCTCTTCGGCGAAGACAAGACCGGCGACGTGCTGCCTTCGGGCGATGCGCTCGGCGACGACCAGATCTATGTCTACAACTTCACCGGGCCGCTGTTGCCGCGGCCGTACAAGGTGATCACGGTCGCCGCGGCGGGCGCGCTGAACTATTCGGAGAAGCGCGCCGTCAACACCAGCTCGCTCGACGAAGACCCGGGCAACCAGCTCGTCGGCAAGGCCGACATCCACACGCCCGTCTTCATGCCGCGCAAGGACGAGGTCTACGCCAGCGTGACGATCTCGGGGGCGCCGGTCACCAAGAAATCGGCGACGGTGGTGTCGGGCATCGGGGTGTGATGAACCGAAGCCCGGGAGGCCGGGCTTCAGTTGTTGGCTACTGCTGAACCGCGGCCTTCTTGGCGGCAGCGTCCTGCGGAACCTTCGGCGGAGAAGGCTTCTTCGCGCCGGCAATGTTCCCGCCCTTGTCGGTGTCGGCGCTGCTCGGTGCGGCGGTGCCGGCTTTTTCTCCCGCGGTGCTCTTGGCCTGCTGCGTTCCGGCCTGCGGCGACGAGGCGCTCTTGGCGCCCGCCTTGCTGCCGCTGGACACCTTGGGCTTGTCGTCTGCAGCGTGCGCGATGGACACGCACAGGCCCAGACAGAGGGCCAGCGCGGCGTGCAGGCCACCGCGAATCGTCTTGCTCATGGTCATCTCCTTCTTCAGTAGGCCATCAGGGCCAATAGGGGGGAGGGGGAAAGTCTGGCTGTCGGCCCCTGTTCCAACAGCTCTTTGGATAAGACGGAAAACGTCTGCGCATCAGGTCGCTGGGCCAGCACCTCGCCATACGCACGCAGCGAGGCCAAGAGCGCCGCACGATGCTGCGGGGTGGCCTGCGAGCGCCAGTGGGCCTGGTCGCGCATCACCTGAACCTTGCGTCGATCGGGGTGGCCCTCGGGCAGGAGTGCGAGGGCCATCGCACAGGCCGCGTCATAGCTGGGGCTTGCAACCGCTGCACCTTGCTCGGCATCGATCGCAATCGCCTTGAGCATGAGCGTGGGCCAGAGGTCCGCATGGCGCGGGCCGTAGATCTCGTGCTGGTGCTTGAGCGTCACGTCCAGCAGCGCTCGAGCCGCGGTGGCACGCCCGCGCCGGAGTTCGCACTCGGCGAGCAGCATGCGGTTGCGTTCGGCAAAGGGCCGGCTCGCTCCGTCACCGGACTCGAAGTGCGCCAGGTTGGCGCGCAGCAGGGGTTCAGCCAGGAAACAGTCGTCGCGCCTCAACGCATGACGCGCGGCGATCGTCTGCACGATCTGCCGGACATCGGGCTCGGATGACCGGATCGCTCTTTGCAGCGCATCGTCCAGGGCGACGGCGGCCTTGCCATGCTCTCCGCCGTGAAAGTGGCCGATGGCGAGCGACGCCAGGCTGTAGATGGTGTAGGTGTCGCCCTCGCCGTAGTACTTGCGCAGCTCGTCGATCAGCGGAAGCAGCTGCTTGACCGCCTCGCGGTACTGCCCGAGGTCCAGCTCGAACATGGCCAGGTCGTAGCGTGCGAGCAGGCCGTGAACGGGCTTGGCCGAAGCGACGCTTTGAACCGCCGATGCCAGGGCCTGTCTGGCTTCCGGCCAGCGCCCCAGTTCTCGCAGCGCGACGGCCTGTTCCTGCAACGCGTGAATGTGGCTCGGGTGGGCCGCCCCGAGATGACGCGCCGCCAGGGTGGCTGCTTTCGCGAGCTGCTGCTGCGCATCGGCAAGTTTTCCTTCCCGGCGCAGGATTTCGCCCAGCTCGATCTGCGCGTTCACCGCTTCGACCGTGGAGGAGCGGCCCGTTCGCTGCGCGACGTCGATCAACTCGGCCAGCAGGACCTTGGCCTCTTCCGTCTGCCCGATGCGCGACTTCATGTAGGCAAGGCTCTGCATCACCTGAAGGTACTGGGGTGTGGATGTCTGGCCGGAGTCCACGAGGTGTTGACGGCTGATCGTCAGGGCTTCCAGCGCGTTGGCCATGTCGCCGGAGGATTGCAGCATGAGCCCGAGCGGTCGAGCCACCTCACCCCGCAAGGCCGGGTCGCTCTGCAACTCCTGCTTCGCCTGGCTCCAGCCCTTGCGCAGCAGCTCGACGACCGGCACCTGCGCCTTGCCGCTTTCTTCCGGGGAGAGGTCGGTGAAGATGTGGGTCAGCACCTTGATGACCGCCTTCGTTCGATCGGCCTCGTGCACCGCACTGCGCCACTGCCACGCCGTGGCGGTGATGCCGAGCACCAGGCTCAGCATCACGCCGGCCAGCGCCGCCACCTGCACGCGGTTGCGCTGCGCGAACTTGCGCGCCCGGTAGCCGAAGGTGTCGACCTGCGCGCTGACCGGCTGATGGTCCAGATGCCGCTGCAGGTCGTCGCGCAACTCTTGAACGGTGGCGTAGCGTTCCTCGGGCGCCTTCTTCAGCGCCTTGGCGACGATGGTTTCCAGGTCGCCACGCACGGCCTGCTGAAGCGAGGCCAGGGTCGCGCCCCGGGAGGCCGAGGCATCGGGCGACTCTCGCAGCGCCTGCGTGAGGCTGCGCGGCGGCTCTTCGACGATGGCGCGGGCCAGCGCCGCCACGCCGCGCGACGTGTTGGCATACGGCCGCGCGCCGCTGAGCAGGCCGAACAGCACCACGCCCAAGGCATACACATCGGTCGCCGTCGTGATGGGCTGGCCCTCGATCTGCTCGGGTGCCGCGTACTCCGGCGTGAGCCCGGCCGGCGCCGCGCGGGTGAGTTCGGTCAGCTCGGCGTCGTCGTCGCCCGCCAGCAGCTTGGCCACGCCGAAGTCGAGCAGCTTCGCGTGACCCTCGTCGGTGACGAGGATGTTGGCCGGCTTCAGGTCTCGGTGCACCACCAGGTGCGAGTGCGCAAAGGCCACCGCCTCGCACACCTGCATGAAGAGCTTGAGCCGCGCCTCGATGCCGAGCTTGCGGGCATCGCACCAGTGGTCGATGCGCACGCCCGGCACGTATTCGAGCACCAGGTAGCGCGTGCCGTCGGCCGTGAGGCCGGCGTCGAGGAGTTGCGCGATGTGCGGGTGCGTGAGCCGCGCGAGGAACTCGCCTTCGCGGGCGAAGCGGGCCTGCGCCTGGGCGTCCATGCGCGTGGCGTGCAGCAGCTTGACGGCAGCGCGGCCGGCGTAGAGGCCGTCGCTGCGCGTGGCGAGCCACACCTGGCCCATGCCGCCCGAGCCGACGGGCTCGCGCAGCGCCCAGGCACCGAGGCGGGTGCCGGTCCAGTGCGATGCGGCTTCCGGCTCGGCGGCGGGCACCTGGGCGGCCTCGGCCAGGAAGTCGCGCGCCTCGGCCGCACGGTCGGCCTCGATCATCGCCATCAGGCGCGGGTAGAGCGTCGGGTGTTCGGCTTCGATGCGCTTCAGCTCGGCCGCGCGCGTTCCCTCATCCGCGTCGGCCCAGCGGTCGAAGAGGGCCATCACCTCGCGCCATGCCTGGGTCGAAGGCGCGGTGATGGCCATGGCAAGCCTCAGGCGCTGAGGTAGTCGAACAGGAAGGCGCGGGCTCGCCGCCAGTCGCGCTTGAGCGTGGGCACCGAGAGTTCCATCACCTCGGCGATCTCCTCGAGCGTCATGCCGCCGAAGTAGCGCATCTCCACGAGCTTGTGGCCACGCTCGTCCACCCGCTCCAGCGCCTGCAGCGCTTCGTCGACCGACAGCGCATCGGGTTGCTGCGGCAGCTCTTCGAAGGCGGCGGTGCTGAGCGTCACCTCGGCCACGCCGCCACCGCGCTTTTGCGCCGCGCGCTCGCGCACGTGGTCGACGATCACGCTGCGCATCACGGTGCTCGCGTAGGCGAAGAACTGGCGCCGGCTGCCGCCGGCCGGTGCATCGCCGCAGCGCAGCCAGGCCTCGTGGACGATGGACGAGGGGTCGAGCGTGATGGGGCCGGCTTTCGACAGGTGTGCACGCGCCAAGCGCTTGAGATCGGCGTAGAGCAGGGTGAAGAGCCGGTCCTTGGCGGCGTCGTCGCCCGCTTGGCATTGCTCCAGCAACAGGGTGATCTCGCTCATGGTGGCGGCATTCTCCATTCGGCGCGATTTCGTTTCTAGGGGGGCGCCGGTGCGGTGCCGACCCCCCTGGATGAGCGAGAGCCGTTTGCCGGCGGGCCTGCGTCTGTATGCATGGGAGCCCATGTCGGGCCTCCTTCACACATCACGTTCAATCCAACAGGAGTTTTGACATGCCGACTCTGAGCAACCCCAAGCTGCAGCTGCAATCCACCGCCGGCTCCGGCCTCGTGAAGGTCACGACCCAGGTCACGGTGCGCTTCAACGACGCCGAAGAGAACATCATCAAGTGCCTGAACCTCAAGTTCAAGCTCGCCTCCCGTGTGTGGAGCGAAGATGACATGTTCAACGGCGGCGACGACCCGATGTTCGCGCTGCCCACCAAGACCATCACCAAGGACGGCACCTACACCTTCGAGCGCACCGTGCCGACCAGCATGCTCGACGAAGACTGGGAGGGCAACGACGAGTTCTACGCCAAGTTTGCGCTGCAGGCGATCGCCTTCCCGATGGCCGCGTCCACGCGCACGCCCACGCAGGTCGGCAACTACTGAGCCTTGGCCGATCCTCTCTTCGGCGCAGGGGCAGCGCCGGGGGTGGGATCGGTTGTCCGGGGATAATCCCCGGCTTCCGGTTCCACCCGAGACCGCTACACCCGAGAGAAGCGCCCACATGGCCCAGTACGTCTTCACCATGAACCGCGTCGGCAAGATCGTTCCGCCGAAGCGTCAGATCCTCAAGAACATCTCCCTCAGCTTCTTCCCCGGCGCCAAGATCGGCATGCTGGGCCTCAACGGCTCGGGCAAGTCGACCCTGCTCAAGATCATGGCCGGCGTCGACAAGGACATCGAGGGCGAAGCCACGCCGATGCCCGGCATCAAGATCGGCTACCTGCCGCAGGAGCCGCAGCTCAACCCCGACCAGACCGTGCGCGAGGCAGTGGAAGAGGGCATCGGCGGCGTGCTGGCCGCCAAGGCCCGCCTGGAGCAGGTCTACGCCGAATACGCCGACGAGAACGCCGACTTCGACAAGCTCGCCGCCGAGCAGGCCGAGCTCGAAGCCATCATCGCCGCTGCCGGCAGCGAAAACACCGACCTGCAACTGGAGCTCGCCGCCGACGCGCTGCGCCTGCCGCCCTGGGACGCGAGCATCGGCAAGCTCTCCGGCGGTGAAAAGCGCCGCGTGGCCCTGTGCCGCCTGCTGCTGAGCAAGCCCGACATGCTGCTGCTCGACGAGCCCACCAACCACCTGGACGCCGAATCCGTCGACTGGCTCGAGCAGTTCCTGCAGCGATTCCCCGGCACCGTGGTGGCCATCACCCACGATCGCTACTTCCTCGACAACGCCGCCGAGTGGATTCTCGAACTCGACCGCGGATCGGGCATCCCCTGGAAGGGCAACTACTCCACCTGGCTCGACCAGAAGGAGCAGCGCCTGGAGCAGGAGCAAAAGAGCGAAGACGCCCGCATGAAGGCGATGAAGAAGGAACTGGAGTGGGTGCGCCAGAACCCGAAGGGCCGCCAGGCCAAGAGCAAGGCGCGTCTGGCCCGCTTCGAGGAACTGAGCGACGTCGACTACCAGAAGCGCAACGAGACCAACGAGATCTTCATCCCCGTGGGCGAGCGCCTGGGCCATGAAGTGCTCGAGTTCGAGAACGTCACCAAGAGCTTCGGCGACCGCGTGCTGATCGACAACCTGAGCTTCAAGGTGCCGGCTGGTGCCATCGTCGGCATCATCGGCCCCAACGGCGCCGGCAAGTCGACGCTCTTCCGCATGATCTCGGGCCAGGAAAAGCCCGACAGCGGCACGGTGAAGATCGGCCCGACGGCCAAGCTCGCCTTCGTCGACCAGAGCCGCGAATCGCTCAGCGCCGACAAGACCGTGTGGGAAGACGTCTCGGGCGGCCTCGACAACATCGTCGTCGGCAAGTTCGTGATGCCCTCTCGCGCCTACATCGGCCGTTTCAACTTCAAGGGCAACGACCAGCAGAAGCTCGTCGGTTCGCTGTCGGGTGGCGAACGTGGCCGCCTGCACCTGGCCAAGACGCTGGCCCAGGGCGGCAACGTGCTGATGCTCGACGAACCGTCGAACGACCTCGACGTCGAAACCCTGCGCGCCCTGGAAGACGCGCTGCTCGAGTTCGCGGGCAGCGTGATGGTCATCTCCCACGACCGCTGGTTCCTCGACCGCATCGCCACCCACATCCTCGCCTGCGAAGGCGATTCGAAGTGGGTCTTCTTCGACGGCAACTACCAGGAGTACGAGGCCGACAAGAAGAAGCGCCTGGGCGAAGAAGGCGCGCGGCCGAAGCGGGTGCGCTTCAAGGCGCTCAAGTAAGGCGCGTCGTCCCTACTTTGCAGGCTTGACGTGGCCTGCAGCGGGCCGGACCATGCTCCCACTCACGGGAGGAGGCGAGCATGGTCACCCGCAAGAAGACCTCGAAGGCCGGTTCCAGCAAGAGCGCCCGCAAGGCGGCGGCACCCACCGCGCTGTTCATGCGCGTGGCGAAGCCCGACCCGCCCGACGCGCGTGACCGGCCCTTCCGCCCCCAGGTGGGCGTGGCGCCCGCGGCGACCCTCTTCCCCGCCACGGCATTGCCGGTGAAGCACCAGGGCGACACCAACGCCTGCACCGGCTTCAGCCTCGCGCTCGTCGTCGAACACCTGCTGCGCCGCTCGGCGCGCGAGAAGACGCCGGCCATCTCGTCGTTCATGCTGTATTCGATGGCCCGGCGCTACGACGAGTTTCCGGGCTCGGCGCAAGACAAGGGCTCGAGCCTGCGGGGTGCGCTCAAGGGCTGGTACAAGCACGGCGCCTGCCGCGAGGCGCTCTTCCAGGAGCTGGCCATGCCCCCGGCCAGCAAGAAGATCGAAGACGACTGGTGGTTCGACGCTGTCAAGCGCCCGCTCGGCGCCTACTACCGCATCGACACCCGCTCGCTCTCCGACATGCATGCCGCGCTCAACGAGGTGGGCATCCTCTACGCGAGCGCCGGCTGCCACTCGGGCTGGGACGAGGGCCTCGAGCTGCCGCCGATGGCCAAACGCCCGACCTCGTTCAAGAACGTGTGGGAGATCCCGGTCAAGGGCGGCCAGGCCGACCACCCGGGCCATGCGTTTGCGATCGTGGGCTACAACGAGCGCGGTTTCCTGATCCAGAACTCCTGGGGCCCGACGTGGGGCTCGCACGGCTATGGCGTGCTCACCTACGACGACTGGCTGCGCAACGCGATGGACTGCTGGGTGGCGCAGCTGGGCGTGGTCACGCGCGACCACACCGAGATCTCGCGCAGCATCACGCTGCGCACCGACCGCGAAGGCCGCGTGGCGCTCGCCGCGAGCGAGGTGCTGCGCAACCGCGAGATCTCGCCCTTCATCATCAACATGGGCAACAACGGGGCGCTCAGCAACAGCGGCGTCTTCCGCACCCAGCCCGACGACGTGCGCGCGCTCATCGACGTGCACCTCGCCGAAGCGCGCAAACGCTGGGGCCTCGGCGACGGCGTGGTCGATGTCTGCATCTACGCCCACGGAGGCCTGGTCGGCGAGCAGAAGGCGGCCGAGATCGCGGCGCAGTGGGTGCCGATGCTCTACGAGCACCAGATCTTCCCGGTCTTCCTGATGTGGGAGACCGACTTCTTCTCCACGCTCCTCAACCTCATCACCGATGCCATCAAGGACGTGCCGCGCAGCACCGGCTTCGGCCTCAAGGACTGGTGGAACGAGCGGCTGGAGCAGCTGGTGGCCCGCCCCGGCACGCGCCTGTGGGGCGAGATGAAGCAGAACGCCGACGCGATGAGTGCGTACCGCGAAGGCGTGCCCGACGACGAGCAGGCCGGCCTCGTGCTGCTCTACCGCCACTTCAAGCATGCGGCGGCCAACAAGAAGCTGCGCCTGCACGTGGTGGGCCACTCGGCGGGCAGCATCGTGTCGAGCTTCATGATCGACCGGCTGGTGCAGGAGGGCATGCGCTTCGAGTCGGTGAGCTTCATGGCCCCGGCGGTGCGCATCGACTGGTTCGACCGGCGTGTGCGGCCGCACATGGAGACCGGCGCGGTGAAGCGGTACCAGCAGTTCCACCTCACCGACCGCGCCGAGCAGGACGACGGCAGCTGCGGCGCCTATCGCCGCTCGTTGCTGTACCTCGTGAGCGAAGCCTTCGAGGGTGGGCAGAGCACGCCGATCCTGGGCATGCAGAAGTTCTTCGACGTCTACGGCGCGGGCTTGCCCAACACGCTGGTGCATCTCGCACCCGGGCCGGTGAGTTCGGCCAAGGAGCACGGCGAGTTCGACGACGACCCGGGCACGCGCCAGCGCGTGCTCGAGTTCATCCAGAAGGGCTAAGCCGCTTTCGCGATCGGCGGCTGATCGCGCTTCAGCTCGCCACCCAGCGCATCGATCAGCTGAGGGATCAGCTGCGACAGCTCGCCGGTGGTGATGGCCACGTCGGTGTCGAAGCCGTTGTCGTCGCCCTTGCCCGCGCTTTGGTTTGACATGCCCGCGCCTTCGAGCGCCACGTCGAGCAGCTTGATCTTCTTGAGCGCCATCGCTTCGTTGAGCACGAAGGAGACACGCCCGTTCCACGTCATCGCAAGCGAAGTGGGCAACTTGCCCTGCGCGATGTGCTCGCCGACCTCTTCGATGTCCAGCGTGTGGCGGGCGTAGCGCACGGTGGCTTTCTCGCTGTCGGGCTGCTTCAGCTCGCACTCGCGGTCGATGCTGAAGCCCGCCGGGGCTTCGCGGGTCTTGAGCCAGTCGGCCATCGCGGTGGCGGGAGAGGTCTCGGTCTGCAGGAGCGTGAGCGTGATGCCACCGCCGAGCAGTTCCACCAGCAGCGAGACCACGCGGTCGGCCGCCTTGGTGCTGCCGGCGCCGACGACCACGAGCTGCGCGCGCGGGTCGATCCACACCATCGTCGTCGAGCGCTTGGGGAAGGCGCGCGGCAGGAGGCCGTGCACGATGTCTTCCTTCAGCTCCTTGGCCTTCTTGCCCTTGGGGCGGCGGCCGGTGTCGGCCTCGATCTTGTCGAGTTCGGCTTCGAGCTGGTTCTTGATGACCTGGCTCGGCACCGCCTTGCGCTCGGTGCACAGCTTCAGGATGAGCTGGCCGCCCACGCCTTCCATCAGCGCGGCGTGTTTCTCGCCGCGTGGCTCGACCCAGCCGGCCGATTCGGGTTGCGAGGCTCCGCACTCGACGAAACGGCCGTTGAGCAGGCGCTTTTCGATCTCGGTGGAGGAGGGCGGCTCCCAGGAGCCGATTCGGTAGATGAGGGCGTTCTTGAACATGGGCCGCGGATTCTAGGGCGCGGCCTTCCGGTCAGAGGGGTTTCGTGCGCTCGGTGAGCCAGGCGAGTGCGTCACCCGTCACGAGCGGTGCGAGCCGCTCGCGCACTGTGGCGTGGTAGCGGTTGAGCCAGTCGATCTCGTCCTGGCGCAGCAGGCTGCGGTCGATGCAGCGCGTGTCGATGGGGCAGAGCGTGAGCGTCTCGAATTCGAGGAACTCGCCAAAGCGGCCGCCCTCGGCGTTGACCGCTGGATCTTGGGCCGGCACGTTGAGCACCAGGTTCTCGATGCGGATGCCCCACTGGCCTTCGCGGTACAGGCCGGGCTCGATGCTCGTGACCATGCCGGGCTCCATCGCCATGTGCGGCGTGGGCACGGCCTTCGAGATGCTCTGCGGGCCTTCGTGCACGTTGAGGAAGTAGCCCACGCCGTGGCCGGTGCCGTGGCCGTAGTCGAGGCCCTGCTCCCACAGCGGGGCGCGGGCGATGGCGTCAAGCATCGGCGAGAGCGTGCCACGCGGGAAGCGCGTGCGGCTGAGCGCGATGGTGCCGCGCAGCACCAGGGTGTAGTCGCGCTGCTGCGCTGCGTTGGGCGTGCCGATGGGCCAGACGCGGGTGATGTCGGTGGTGCCGCCGAGGTACTGGCCGCCGGAGTCGATCAGCAGCAGGCCCTGGCCTTCGCCTTTGCCCATGATCTCGGCGTGCGACTCGGGGGTGGCCCGGTAGTGCGGCATCGCGCCGTTCGCGTTGAAGCCGGCGATGGTGGAGAAGCTCAGGCCCACGAAGCCGGGGCGCTTGGCGCGTGCGGCCGAGAGCTTCTCGTCGATGGTGAGTTCGGTGATGCGTTCTTTTCCGAGAGTCTGCTCGAACCACGCGTAGAACTCGCACATCGCCGCGCCGTCCTGCGCCATCGCCTCGCGGATGTGCGCCGCCTCGGCGCTGCTCTTGCGGCTCTTGAAAAGCGTGCTGGGGTTGATCGCTTCGATCACCTTCACGCCAGCCGGCACGTTCTCGCGCAGGCCGAGCGTCACGCGCGACGGGTCGATGAGCAGGGTGTCTTGCGCGCCGAGGGCCTGGAGCGCGGCACCGGCTTCGGCGTAGGGTGCGAGCGCCACACCATCGGCTATCAAGGCGGCCTGCACGGCGGCTGGCACCTTGCCGTCGGCCACGAAGAGCGTGGCCCCGTGCAGGCCGATCAGCGCGTGGGCGAGGAAGACCGGGTTGTAGGTGACGTCGGCGCCGCGCAGGTTGAAGAGCCACGCGATGTCGTCCACCGTCGAGACGAAGTGCTGGTTCGCACCGTGGCGGGCCATCGCCTCGCGCACCTTCGCGAGCTTCGCACCGCGGGCGAGTGGCGCGTGCGGTGGCCGATGCTCGTAGACGGGCGCGTCGGGGAGGCCCGGGCGCTCGGGCCAGATGGCGGCGAGCACGTCGAAGTCGGTGCGCAACTTCACGCCTGCGGCGGCGAGCCGGCTCTTGAGCGCTTGCGCTGCGGCCAGGCCGAGCACGCTGCCGTCGACGCCGACGGTGTCGCCCGCCTTCACGGTGGTGGCGAGCCAGTCGAGGTGATGGGCGGCGGCGCCGGTGGGGATCTTCACGAGCTCGATGCCGGTGCCGGCGATCTCGGCCTCGGCCTGCACCCAATAGCGGCTGTCGGCGAAAAGGGCGGCCTTGTCGAGCGCGACTGCCAGCGTGCCCATCGAGCCGGTGAAGCCCGAGAGCCACTGGCGGCCCTGCCAGCGCTCCGGCAGGTATTCGGACAGATGCGGGTCGCTGGAGGGCACGAGCACCGCCGCGAGGCCTTGCTGCTTCAGCGCGTCGCGCACGCGCTCGAGGCGCAGGCGGATGGGGGAGGTGCGGGTGTCCATGGTCGGGTCCGATCGGGCTGCGGCCTGCCCGGGACGGGCCGGCGCCAAGGTGGGTTTGATTCTAGGAGTGGCCTGCGGGTTGCCCTGGCTGGCGGCGAGGTCTTCGGCCCGCCTCGTCACGCAAGAGGCTGGGTGTCGGGCGCGTCCTGCAGGGGTGGGGTGAGGGGCGGCCCGGGCCGGTGCGGCGCCTCGGCCACCACGCGGGCATGGCGCTCGAAGGTCATGTAGGCCCAGGCCCAGTCGATCAGCACCACCAGCCGGTTGCGAAAGCCGATCAGGAACCAGATGTGGGCGAAGAGCCAGAAGAGCCAGGCGAAGAAGCCCGAGAAGCGCAGGGCACCGAACACCGGCACGGCGAGGTCGACCACCGCCGCACGGCGGCCGATGGTCGCGAGGCTGCCGTAGTCGCGGTAGCGGAAGGCTTCGGTCGGCTCGTGCTTCAGGCGGCGCAGGATGTTGGCCGCGGCCAGCCGCCCCATCTGCTTGGCGGCCGGGCTCACGCCGGGCACGGGCTTGGGGTCGGCCTTGGGGAGATCGGGGCCGTAGCTGCGGGCGGCGGCGAGGTCGCCGATCACGTAGACCTCGGGGTGGTCGAGCAGGCTGAGATCGGGTTGCACGACCACACGGCCGGCGCGGTCGAGTTCGGCATGGGCGGTGGCGGCGAGCGAGCGGCCGAGCGGCGAGCCGGCCACACCGGCCGCCCACACCACGGTGCGCGTGGGCAGGTGGTTGCTGAACTGCACGTCGCCTTCGTGGCCGTCGTAGGTGACGCCGGTCTCGTCGATGGTGGTCACCTTGCAGCCGGTGCGCACGTCGACCTTCAGGCGTTTCAACTGCTCGCGCGCGCGTTGCGACAGTGCGGGCACGAAGGTGCCGAGCACGCGGTCGGACCCTTCGAGCAGCACCACGCGGGCGAGCTTGGAGTCGATGCGGCGGAATTGTTGCGCGAGTGTGTGCTGCGCGATCTCGGCCAGCGTGCCCGCCATTTCGACGCCGGTCGGGCCCGCGCCCACGACCACGAAGCTCATCCACGCGGCACGCTCGTCCGGGTTGGCGCAGCGCTCGGCGTGCTCGAAAGCTCCGATCACCCGGGCGCGGATGTCGAACGCGTCGGCCAGCGTCTTGAGTCCCGGCGCGTGGGTCGCCCACTCGTCGTGGCCGAAGTAGCTGTGCGTGGCGCCGGCGGCGACGATGAGGTGGTCATAGTCGAGCCGCTCGCCGTCGTCGAGCACCACCGACTTGTCGGCCGCGTCGATGGCCGTCACCTCGGCCTGCAGCACCGTGAGGTTGCCGCGCTTTATCTCGCGGCGAAGAATGTGGCGGATGGGCGCCGAGATGGCCGGTGCGGAGAGGCCGGCCGTGGCCACCTGGTACAGCAGCGGCTGGAAGAGGTGGTGGTTGGTGCGGTCGATCAGCGTGATGTCGACGGCGGCTCTCGAGAGGGCCTTCACGGCCTCGAGGCCGCCGAAGCCGCAGCCGATGATGATGACCTTGGGTTTGTGGTTGGGGCGGGGTTTCATCTTTGCTCTTGTTATTGATGCTGGGCGAGAGACGTCACGCGGGGGGACGCTCCGTCACCGTCAACCGCCCCCGCACCAGCTGGATATGGCTGCGCAGCGCATACAGCTCATCCGCATAGCTGAGCGGCACCGACACATGCTCCACGCTGTGCTCGATGTCGTCGAGCTCCTTGAGCAGCTCTTCGTTCGGGCGCTTGCCCTGCGCATCTTCCACCACGCGCAGCCGGCCGTACCAGCGGAACACCCGCGAGCGGATGCGGAACTCGTACAGCGGTGGCACCACGCGGCTCAGCGGGATGAGGATGGCGATGATCGACACCAGCGCGACCCACATGCGGTCGACCAGGTTGGCCACCCAGAACGGCAGGAAGCGCTGCAGGAAGGGCGGGCCCTTCGCGTAGTAGCGCTGGGCCTCGTCGGCGAGCGGGCGCTCGGTGCCCTTGATGCTGGGGAAGTCGCCCTTGCGCTGGAACCAGCCCGCTTCCCCGTGGATCTGCTGCGCGGCCTGCACGAAGAGCTGGATCAGCGCCGGATGCGTGCCCTGGCGCGCCACCAGCGTGGCGGTGGGCGCGACGAGGTGCACGTCGGCCGGCGGGCTGTCGGCCGCGAGGTCGACCACGCCGCGCGGCAGCGTCACCGGGCTCAGGAAGGCGAAGCGGCGCGAGTAGGCGTCGGCCTGCGAGAAGCTGAAGAGCCTGATGCCGGGCGTCTGCAGCAGCATCTGCACCATCAAGGACTCGGGGGCGCTGGCGAAGGTGATCGCGTCGATGCGGCCTTCGAGCAGGCCTTGCACCGCGGGCGTCTGTGCCTCGCGCAGGATGGTGATGGCCGCCATGTCGATCTTGTTGGCCTCGAGCAGGCGGCGCATCAGGTGCGGCACGCCGCTGCCGCGGGCGCCGATGTTGAGCTTCCAGCTCGGCAGCTGCGCCAGGCTTTCGAGGCTGTCTTTCTTCAGGAGACGCTGGGCGGAGTCCTCGCGGTAGAAGATCCACACCGGCTCGTAGAAGAGGCTGCCCAGCGAGACCAGCGAGTCCTCTTCCTCGTCCGCAGGCCGGCGGTCGCGCTCGTCGGCGCCGCCTTGCACGAAGGCGATGTCGACGCCCGAGGCCGGGTCGCGCAGCAACTTGAGGTTCTCGTTGGCGCCGTTGGTGGCGCGCAGCTCGACGGTGATGCCGTGCTGCTTCAGGTATTGCGCGTAGCGCTTGCCGAACTCGGCATACGCGCCCTGGTCGACGCCGGTGGCCAGCACCACCTTGCGCGGTGGCGTGGGGTCGAGCACCCAGTAGGCGAGCACGAGCAAGGCCACGGCCAGCAGCAGGAAAGGGCCGGCGGTGACGAGCAGGTCGCGGGCCGACAGCAGTGTGTTGCGCAGGACTTTGGGCATGGCGGGAACGATACCGTATGCTTTTTCGTTGTTTGTTTCTTGACCCTTGGCCCTGCAACCAGATGCGCATCCTCCTCGTCGAAGACGACCGCATGATCGGCGACAGCCTGCGCAACACCCTGCGCCAGGAGGGCCACGCCGTGGACTGGGTGCGCGACACCGGCGCCGCGCAGGCCACGCTCGGCACCGAGAAATTCGACCTGGTGCTGCTCGACCTCGGCCTGCCCCCCACGGCCGATGCGGCGCCGAGCGGCGAGGGCGGCCTGGGCGTGCTGCGCTGGCTGCGCGGCCGGGCCGATGCCACGCCGGTGATCGTGCTCACCGCGCGCGATGCGCTCGGCGACCGCGTGAAGGGCCTCGACGCCGGGGCCGATGACTACCTCGCCAAGCCCTTCGAACTCGAAGAGCTCAACGCCCGCATGCGTGCCGTGATGCGCCGCCACAGCGGGCGTGCGCAACCCCAGCTCTCGCACCGCGGCGTGACGCTCGACCCGGCCACCCGCCAGGTCACGCAGGACGGCCAGCCGGTGATCCTCTCGGCGCGCGAGTTCGCGGTGCTGGAAGCGCTGATGACACGCCCCGGCGCGCTGCTCTCGCGCGCCCAGCTCGAAGACAAGCTCTATGGCTGGGGCGACGAGATCGAGAGCAACGCCGTCAGCGTCTACATCCACCAGCTGCGCCGCAAGCTCGGGGCCGAGTTCATCCAGAACATGCGTGGCGTGGGTTACTTCGTTCCCGTATGAGGTCCATCCGAGCCAGACTGCTGCTGGTGCTGCTCGGCATGCTGGCCCTCATCGCGGTGGTGATGGGCGGCGCGACCTACCGCAACGTGCTCGCCGAGACCGAAGCCCTCTTCGACTACCAGCTGCGCCAGATGGCGCTCTCGCTGCGCGACCAGGGCGAGGTGAGCCAGACGCAGGCCGATGCGCTGGCCAACGAGCAGCTCGATTTCGTGGTGCAGATCTGGACGCTCGACGGCCGCAGCATCTACGCGACCCGCCCGCACGAGGAACTGCCGTCGCGTGCGCTGCTCGGCCTGGCCGACGTGAGCGTGAAGGGCGTGGTCTGGCGCACCTACAGCGTGGCGACGCCGGGCCGCGTGATCCAGGTCGCGCAGCCGCTCGCCACGCGCCAGCGGCTCGCCGCCGAGGCGGCCTTGCGCAGCGTGATCCCCTTGCTCGTGCTGGTGCCGCTGCTGGCAGCGCTCGCGTGGTGGTTGTCGGCGATGGCGCTCTCGCCGCTCAACCGGGTGGCCAACGACGTCAAGGCACGCGACGGCAAGCTGCTGCAGCCGCTCGGCGTCGAGGGCCTGCCCGACGAGGTGTCGCCGCTCGTCAACGCGCTGAACGGTCTCCTGCAGCGGCTGGGCCAGACGCTCGACACGCAGCGGGCCTTCCTCTCGGATGCGGCGCACGAGCTGCGCTCGCCGCTCACCGCGCTCAAGCTGCAGATCGAGTCGCTGCGCCGCGCGCCCGACGACGCCGCGCGCATGGAGGCGGTGACCGCGCTCTCCGACGGGGTCGACCGTGCCGCGCGCATCGTCGAGCAGCTTCTCGCGCTCGCGCGCAGCGAGCCCGGCGCGCAGCCGCCCGCGATGGAGGAGCTCGACCTCTGCGAACTCGTGCGCCAAGCGGTGGCCGACACGGTGCCGTATGCCTTGTCGCGCGGCAGCCGCTTCGCGCTGCAGGCCGACACGCCCGTGACGGTGCGCGGCGAACGGCAGGGCCTCACGGCGCTCGTGCGCAACCTCGCCGACAACGCGGTGCGTTACGCGCCGCGTGGTTCGCAGGTGGAGCTGCGGGTGTCGGTGGAGCAGGGCGCGCCGGTGCTGCAGGTCGACGATGCCGGTGCCGGCATTCCCCCCTCGGAACGTGAACGGGTGTTCGACCGCTTTTACCGGCGTGCGGCGGGTGGCGAAGAAGGTACCGGCCTGGGCTTGGCAATCGTCAAGAGCGTGGCCGCGCGCCACGGGGCTTCGGTCACGCTCTCCGATTCGCCGCTCGGCGGCCTGCGTGTGCAGGTGCGATTCCCGGCACCGTAGGCATGCCGATTGCCGCCCACCGGCACCGGCTGATTTAGGCTGTCGTTCCTTCCCAAGAACACAAGAAAGGTCGTGCTCATGAAACTGCGTCGCCTGTTGCCCATCGTGTTGTCGACCGCCCTCGTGGCGGGCTGCGGCACCAACGTCGTCAACCCTGTCACCGGCCAGACCGAGCGCTCGGTGATGACCGAGCAGGACGAGATCGCCGAGGGAAAGAAGGCCCACGACGCGGTGCTGAAGGAATACGGCGCCTACCCCGACGCGAAGCTGCAGGCCTACGTGAACGACGTCGGCCAGCGCCTGGCAGCACAGTCGCACCGCGCCAACCTCAAGTGGACCTTCACCGTGCTCGACAGCCCGGAGATCAACGCCTTCGCGCTGCCTGGCGGCTACGTGTACGTGACCCGCGGGATCATGGCCTACCTCGAAAGCGAGGCCGAGCTCGCCGGTGTGATCGGCCACGAGATCGGCCACGTGACCGCCCGCCACGGCGCGCAGCGCGCCACCCGACAGCAGACCGCCGGCCTGGGCGTGCTGGCCGCCACGGTGCTCGGGGCGGTGATTGAAGGCGCGACCGGGGTCTCGGGTGCGGCCGACCTGGCGAGCCAGGTGTCGCAGACGGCCGCGGCCGGCTACATCGCGTCGTACAGCCGCGAGCAGGAATCGCAGGCCGACCAGCTCGGCGCCGAATACCTGGCGCGCAACAAATACAACCCGCAGAACATGGTCGACGTGATCCAGGTGCTGAAGAACCAGGAGAGCTTCGCCGCCGAGGCGGCCAAGGCCGAAGGCAAGGCCGAGCCTTCGGCTGCGGGCTGGCTCGCCTCGCACCCGGCCAACGACAAGCGCCTGGCCGACATCAAGGCCTACGCGGCCAAGTACTCCGGCCAGTACGGCGACGACGCGCGCTCGCGCTACCTGCAGGCCGTCGACGGCATGACCTTCGGCGACAGCCGTGAGCAGGGCGTGGTGCGGGGGCGCAACTTCTACCACGAGCCCCTGGGCATCGCGCTCACCGCACCGCCCGGGTGGAAGGTGCAGAACTCGGCCGAGGCCATCGTGCTCGTCAACGGCGAAGGCAACGCCGGGCTGGTCGTGAAGCTCGTGCCGCCGAACGCCGGCAGCACGCACGAGGAGATCATCCGCAACGCCATCAAGCCGGTCGACGGCCGCACCGAGCGGCGCAGCATCAACGGCCTGAGCGCCACCCAGTTCACCGGCACCGTGCGCAACCAGCAGGGCCAGACCGGCCAGGTGCGCCTCACGCTGGTGGCCGGCCCCGGCAACCGCAACTACCTGCTGCAGTACGCCGCGAAAGACGCTGCCGCGCTGCAGCGCGCGAGCGGGCAGATGGCCGAGGCCGAGAACTCCTTCCGTGCACTCAGCGCCGCCGACCGCTCGGCCGCGCGGCCTTGGCAGGTGAAGACAGTCAGCTTTCCACGTGGCGGGTTCGCCGAGCTGGCGCAGGGCTTCCCGCTGCCCGAGCTGGCCCAGTCTCGCCTGAAGCTCTTGAATGGCGTCTATGGCGGCGGGGCCGAGCCGAAGCCGGGGCAGCTCGTGAAGACGGTGCGCTGACGAGCCCAGGCGCTCACGCCGGCACGTGGATCGCGTGCAGGCCGAAGGGCATGAGGCGTGGCATCTCGGCTTGGGCCACCGGCCCGTCGGCCAGGCGCTGCGCCTCGAACACCGAGAAGAGTGTGCGGCCGCGCGCGAGGTCGAGTGCGCTGCCGAGCACCCAGCCGTCGCCTTCGCGCGTGCTGCCGGGGCGGGGCACGAAGAGGTGCTCTTCCACCATCACGTCGGCGCCGTAGCGGTAGTGGTCGGTCTGGCCGCGGCCGATGTCGTGGCGCATCACCGCGTCGTAGCCGGGCCGGTCGCCGGGTGAGAGGCGCAGCGCGGCGAAGACCTGCTGGTGGCGCCGCCCGGTGTAGCGCGGGTCGATGCGCGGGAATTCCGAGCGCTGCGGCAGCACCTGCTGGCGCGCACGCTTTGCCTTGAGGTCGACCTCGATCAGCGTGAGCTGCGCGAATTCCTCGATCGCGAAATGGCCGCGCATCAGCTCCTTGAGGCCGGTGGTGGCATTCCAGGCGTCGCTTGCGCGCATGCAGTCGAGGCGGATCACGCCGTCCTTGTCTTCCCAGGCGTTGCCGATGTGGAAGACGAAGCCCGCGGGCAGATCGAACCACTGCGGCTTGTCGAGAGCGTCTTTCGGCAGCACCAGCACACGCAGCCCGAGCTGCGGCTTCCACACGTGCGCGTCGAGGAAGCTCGTGCCGCTCTTCATGCGCGCGACGTCGAACACCAGCGGCGGCAGCAGGAAGACGAGGTGCTTCTCGGTCACCGCGAAGTCGTGGACCATCGCGATGTCGGGCACCGGCAGCGTGGTGGCGGTGGCGAGCACGCCATCGGGCCGCACGCGGTAGATCGCCAGGCGCCCGGCCATCGCGCTCACGCCGAAGTTCCACAGCGTGCCGTCGGGTTCGATGCGCGGGTGGGCCGAGAAGGGCACGCCGGCAAAGTCGGGCGACCAGGTCTTGATGCCGCGTGTCTCGAGCGTCTTCTCGTCGAGCCGGTAGGCCGAGCCACCTTCCCACAGGGCCATCAGCTCCCCGGCGTGCTTGACCACGCTGGTGTTGGCGGTGTTGAGCGAGTCGGGCCCGGTGGGCGGCTTGGCGTCGGCGAGGAAGGTGCCGAAGCCCGAACTCATCGGCCGGCCGGCGGCGGTGTCGGCGACGAACTTCTCCGTGCGCACGAAGCGCCCCTCGTGCGTGATGCCCTGCGCTCCGAGCGTGTAGCGCTGCATCAGGCCGTCGCCATCGAACCAGTGGTGGTAGCGCGTGCCGCCCAGCGCATGGCGCGCCGGGCCGTTGCGCAGGAAGGCGCCGTGCAGTCCGGTGGGCAGCTTGCCGTGCAGCGTCATCGGCATCGCCGCCACGTCGGCCTGCACGCCCACGTAGGCCTGCGTCCACGGGTGGGCGGCTCGTTGCGACTCGAAGGCGCGGGCCGTGGCCTCGTCGGCACGGGCGCCGAGCGGCAGGGTGACGCCGGGCAGGGCAAGGGCGCCGGCACCGAGCAGGCGCTGCAGCGTGTCGCGGCGGGTGGCGGAGGTGGCGAGGATGTCGTTCATGGTGGCCTCCCTCGCGTCAGCGCAGCGTCACGCGCAGGGTGGTGTCGGCCTGCACGTCGACGGCCGCCTCGCCGAAGGCGGGCGGGCCCATGGTCGGGCTGCCGGTGAAGCCGTAACGCTCAGTGGGCATGCCCAGCACGTTCGTGTCCATCTTGCCGTTGGTGTTTTCGTCGTGGTAGCTGGACAGGGCATAGCGGCCCGGCGCGAGGTCGGTGAAGACCAGCACGGTCTTGTCGCCGGCCGACGGCACCTTGGTGATCTGCACCGCGTTGCCGACCTTCAGCCAGGTCGATTCTTCGTTGTAGAGCGCGGCATTGACGGTGCCTTGCGCCGAGCGGGCGTTGGTGATCTCGACGGTGAGGGTGAGTGCCGCGGCGGTGCCGCCGGTGCAGGCCGAGACGGCGGCAATGGCGATCAGGTGGGTGAGTTTCATGGTGGGTCCTCGCTGGAAAAGAAGTGAGGAGCCGATGGTGGCGAGCGCCCCTTGGGCCGGCGACCGCCATGCGACGAAGTGCCGCTCGGCGGCGTGAACGGCGGCCAGCCGGGGGCGAGCCGATGCGGCGAGGTGCCTGAAAAGGAGGCTCTTGAAATCTTCCGGCCGGTGCACATCTCTGTCCCTGTCGGCGGCCCGTCCGCCGCGCCAGCCAGACGAACCGCAAGGAGGCCACACATGTTTGCTTCGATCCTCAACTACCCCGAAAGCGTCTTCTCCCAGTTCGACCGCCTGCGCCGCGAGCTCGACGACGTGTTCACCGATTCGCGCGCGCCGAGCAGCATCCGCTCGGTGGCCTACGGCAGTGCGCCGCCGCTCAACGTGGGCCGCACGCCGCGGAGCGTGGAGGTCTACGCCTTCGCCCCGGGCCTGGACGCCAGCAAGATCGACGTCACGCTCGACCGCGGCGTGCTGCGCATCAGCGGCGAGCGTGCCGCCGACGTGCCCGAGAAAGACGTGAAGACCACCGTCTACGCCCGTGAGCGCAGCGTGGGCCGCTTCACCCGCTCGGTGGCGTTGCCCGACGACGTCGACCCCGACCAGGTGACCGCGACCTACCGCGATGGCGTGCTGCAGATCAGCATCGCCCGCAAGGAAGCCGCGCAACCCAAGCGCATCACGGTGCAGTAACCCACGACAGCGAAGGAGACTCTCATGAGCACCCGCAACGACATCGCCACTTCCTCGCCCGCGCAGGAAACGCTGCGCGCCGTGCAGCCCGCCATCGACGTCTACGAGACCGACGCGAGCATCACCCTGCTGGCCGACATGCCCGGCGTGCCGCGCGAGCAGCTGGAGATCCACGTCGAAGGCGACTCGCTGCTGATCCAGGGCGAAGCCAAGCCGCAGATCGCCGCCGACCTGGAGCCCCTGTGGGCGGAGGTGCGCACGCCGCGCTATCGCCGCAGCTTCACGCTGAGCCGCGAGCTCGACACGTCGCGCATCGAGGCCAACCTGAAGGACGGCGTGCTGACGCTGCGCATCCCCAAGCAGGCCCAGGCGCAGCCGCGGCGCATCCAGGTCGGCGTGGCCTGAGCGACTGCAGCGACGCAAGAAGCCCGCAGCGACCCTGCGGGCTTTTTTATCTCCTTTATATTCCGCAGTGGCTATATACTGATTCGGCCATGCAAACCGATGCCTTGAACCTCGCTTTCGCGGCGCTGGCCGACCCGACGCGGCGCGCCATCGTCGCCCGGCTTGCGCAGGGCGAAGCGACCGTCAACGAGCTGGCCGAGCCCTTCGACCTGAAGCAGCCGTCGATCTCCAAGCACCTCAAGGTGCTCGAGCGCGCCGGGCTCATCTCGCGCAGCCGAGCGGCGCAGACGCGCCCCTGCCGGCTGGAGGTGGCACGCCTCAAGGACGTGGCCGATTGGGTCGGTGCGTATCGCCAGATGTGGGAAGACAGCTTCGACAAGCTCGATGCCTTCCTGAAGACCGCCACACCTACTTCCAGAGGAAAGCCCCATGGCCGCAAACGCTGACGACGCCACCGTGTTCGATTTCACCCGCCACTACGACCGGCCGCTCGCCACGGTGTGGAAGGCCTGGAGCGAGGCCGAGGCGCTGCAGCAGTGGTGGGGGCCGAAGGGGTGCTCCATCGAGGTGGCTCGCTTCGAGTTTCGTCCTGGCGGTTTCTTCCACTACGCGATGAAGTTTCCTGGCGCCGAGCCGATGTGGGGGCGGTTCAACTACCGGGTGATCGAGGCTCAGAAGCGGCTGGTGTGGCTCAACTCGTTTGCCAATGAGCGCTGCGGGATTGCGCGGGCGCCGTTCAGCGAGGACTGTCCGTTGGAGATCGAGAACAGTGTTTTCTTTTCCGAAGCTGGGGGGCGGACGACGGTGTCTTTGCGGGCGCGGCCGTTTGGGGAGTTGGTGGCGGAGCGGCGGTATTTTGAGGAGTTGCGGCCTTCGCTGAATGAGGGTTATGGGGGTACGTTTGATCAGTTGGGGGAGTTTTTGCGCACTGCGTGAGGCGCTGCCGGGATTTCGCCCCGGCGGGCGACCTTCTTTTCTTTGCTTGCCCAAAGAAAAGAAGGCAAAAGAAAGGGCACCCCGTTCGCTCGGTCGGCCTAGGGCCGACTACTCTGCGCTGCTCGGTCTTGGGGTGTCGGGCAGAACTCACTCCGCGAGCTTCGCTCGCTACGTTCAAACAGCTGCCCGAAGTCAGTTCACGAAGCGTGCTTCGCACGCCACCCCAAGCCCTGCGCTGCTCGACGGCTCTCAAGGGCCCCGGGATACCCTCGCCCGCTGCGCGGGCCTCGTACTCTCGGCTCGCTTCGCCTCGTGCTTGATGGGTGGGGCGCGCAGCGCTCTCACGTCGGAGGCGATGCGAAGCGAGCCGTAGGGCTACCCGTGGGTGGCGTCGAGGAGCGCAGGGCTTGAGGGGGCGCGCGTCAGCGCGTTCGTGAACTGACTTCGGGCAGCTGTTTGAGCGCAGCGCCGCAGGCGCGTAGCGAGTTCTGCCCGACCCCTCAAGCCCGAGCACCGCAGAGCAGTCCGGCCTGCGGCCGGACCGCCACCGTCGGGTCGCCTTTTCTTGGTTACTTCTTTTGGCGAAGCAAAGAAAGTAACTCGGCCGCCGGGCCGAGACCCGGCAAGCAGCTACGCAGCGCAACCCTATGCCGAAGCCCGCTTAGCCTCCACCAGCTTCACCATCACATGCAACACGCGATTGGCCGGCGTAGGCACCCCCAGCGCATCCCCCCGCCTCACCACCAGCCCATTGAGATGATCAATCTCGCTCAGCTTCCCCCGCGCCACATCCTGCGCCGTCGATGAATACTGCCCCGGCATGGTCTCGCCAATCCGCCAGGTGGCCGCCGTCACGTCACCCGGCACGGTGATGCCTTCCGCCGCCGCCACCGCGAGGCACTCGGCGATCACGTCGCCGATCACATCCCGCACGCCGTCCACCTTCAGCAGGCCACCGTAAGGCAGCTGGGCCACCGCTGAAAGCGCGTTGTAGGCACAGTTGATGGTGAGCTTGGCCCACAGCGCGCCGCGCACGTCGGCCGAGACCTCGGTGGGCACGCCCGCGGCGATGAGCGTGCGGGCGAGTTCGTCGCTGCCTGTGAAGGGCTCGATCACGAGGTCGCCGCGCCCGTGGTGCTTCAGGTGGCCGGGGCCCGCCATCTCGGTGGCCACGTAGACCACCACGGCGGCCACGGTGTGCTGCGGCAGCACGCGGCGCAGCCGCTCGGCGTTGTCGACGCCGTTTTGCAGGCTCAGCACCACCGCGCCGGGGGCCAGGTGCGGGCGGATCTCTTCGCCCGCCGATTCGGTGTCGCCCGACTTCACGCAGAAAAGCACCAGCTGCGCGCCGGCCACGGCCGAGGCCTCGGTGCTGGCCTGCACCGGCACCCGCTCGTCGAAGCTTTTCGTGTCCATGCGCAGCCCGCCGCGGCCGATGGCTTCCACGTGTTGCGGCCGGCCGATCAGCGTGACGCGGTGGCCGGCGCGCGCGAGCATGCCGCCGTAGAAGCAGCCAACGGCACCGGCGCCCATCACGGCGACGGTCAACTTCGAGGGGTTCGTGTGTTCTTGCATGGGCGTTCAAGAGTGCGTCAAAAAGGCGCAGGGTTTGCGCGCATCGCGGTGCAGCAATGCGTGGCGAATACTAGGCTGTTGTTCTTTTCCTTGCAGGAGCCCATGACCATGCGCGAGTACCTGAAGTTCTACATCAATGGCCGCTGGGTCGACCCCAAGACGCCGAAGACGCTCGATGTCATCAACCCCGCCACCGAAGGCGTAGCTGGTCGGATTTCGATGGGCTCGGCCGCCGATGTCGACGCCGCGGCCAAGGCCGCCCGCGCGGCGTTTGCCACCTACTCTCAGACCACGGTGGACGAGCGCGTGGCCCTGCTCGAACGCATCATTGCCGAGTACAAGAAGCGCTACGCCGACATGGCCGCGGCCATCACCGAAGAGATGGGTGCACCCGTGGCCCTCTCGCAGAACGCGCAGGCCGCGATGGGCGTGGGCCATCTGCAGACGGCGCTCGGCGTGCTCAAGCAGTTCCACTTCAGCGAGCCGCGCGGCAGCACGCTGATCGTGAAGGAGCCGATCGGCGTGTGCGGCTTCATCACCCCGTGGAACTGGCCGGTCAACCAGATCGCGTGCAAGGTGGCGCCGGCGCTGGCGGTGGGCTGCACCATGATCCTGAAGCCCTCGGAAATCGCCCCGTTCTCGGCGCAGATCTGGACGGAGATCCTCGACGCGGCCGGGGTGCCGGCGGGTGTCTTCAACCTCGTCAACGGTGATGGCCCGACGGTGGGGGCCGCGATCTCCAGCCATCCCGAGGTCGACATGGTGTCGTTCACGGGTTCCACCCGCGCCGGCATCGAAGTCGCGCGCAATGCGGCGCCGACCGTGAAGCGTGTGCACCAGGAACTCGGCGGCAAGTCGCCCAACATCATCCTGCCTGATGCCGATCTCAAGAAGGCGGTGACGGCCGGCGTGCGCGGCGTGATGACCAACTCGGGCCAATCGTGCAACGCCCCCACGCGCATGCTAGTGCCGAAGGCGAAGATGGACGAGGCCATCGCCATCGCCAAGGCCGCCGCCGAAGCGACGACTGTGGGCGCACCCGACAGCGGCGCGATGCTCGGCCCGGTGATCTCGGCCACGCAGTGGGACAAGATCCAGACGCTGATCCAGCAAGGCATCAAGGAAGGCGCCACCGTCGTGGCTGGCGGCCCCGGCAAGCCGCAGGGGCTGGAGAAGGGCTACTACGTGAAGCCGACCGTGCTCGCCAAGGTCACCAACGAGATGACGGTGGGCCGCGAAGAAATCTTCGGCCCGGTGCTGGTGATGATCGGCTACGACACGGTCGACCAGGCGGTGGAGATCGCCAACGACACGCCGTACGGCCTGGCGGCCTATGTCTCGGGCACCGACACCGAGCAGGTGCGCAAGGTGGCCTCGCGCCTGCGTGCCGGCCAGGTGAACCTCAACAGCGCGGCGGTCGACATGATGGCGCCGTTTGGCGGCTACAAGCAGTCGGGCAACGGGCGCGAGTGGGGTGACCACGCCTTTGGCGAGTTCCTGGAGACGAAGGCTGTGCTGGGGTACGAGCCCAAGCCGGCCTGATCGAAGGCGCTCAGCAAAACGGCCGCCCGAGGGCGGCCGTTTTTCATGAGGCGAAGACGACGCTTACTGCGCCAATTCCTTGATCATGTTGCGGGCGATCACCATCTGCTGGATCTGGCTCGTGCCCTCGTACAGGCGGAACAGCCGCACGTCGCGGTAGAAGCGCTCCATCGCATGCTCGGCGATGTAGCCCGAGCCACCGAGGATCTGCACGCCGCGGTCGGCCACGCGGCCCACCATCTCGCTCGCATAGAGCTTGGCGCACGAGGCTTCGGTGGAGTGGGGCAGCTTGGCGTCGCGCTTGCGGGCGGCGTCGAGCACCATGCACTCGGCGGCATAGAGCTCGGTCTTGCTGTCGGCGAGCATCGCCTGCACCAGCTGGAATTCGGCGATCGGCTGGCCGAACTGCTTGCGCTCCACGGCGTACTTCAGCGCGTCGTCGAGGATGCGCTTGGCCACGCCCACGCAGATGGCGGCGATGTGGATGCGGCCCTTGTCGAGCACCTTCATCGCGGTGTAGAAGCCCTTGCCTTCCACACCACCGATGAGATTTTCGGCGGGCACGCGGCAGTTGTCGAAGTTCACGTCGCAGGTGTGCGCGCCTTTCTGGCCCATCTTCTTGTCGCGCTTGCCGAGCGTGATGCCGGGCGACTTGGCATCGACGATGAAGGCCGAGATGCCCGAAGCACCTTTCTTGGCCGGGTCGGTGCGCGCCATCAGCGTGAAGATGCCGGCCTGCGGTGCGTTGGTGATGAAGCGCTTGGTGCCGTTCACCACGTAGTGGTCGCCGTCCTTGATGGCGGTGGTGCGCAGCGAGGCCGAGTCGGAGCCCGAGTCGGGCTCGGTCAGCGCGAAGGACGCGATGATTTCGCCGGTCGCCATCTTGGGCAGGAACTTCGCCTTCTGCGCCTCGGTGCCGTCCATCAGGATGCCCTGCGAGCCGATGCCCACCGTGGTGCCGAAGATCGAGCGGAAGGCCGGCGAGGTCTGCCCCATCTCGATCATGGTCAGCACTTCTTCTTCCATGGTCAGCTCGAGGCCGCCGTAGGCCTCGGGAATGGTCAGGCCGAAGAGGCCCAGCTCGCGCATCTCGTCGACGATGGCCTGCGGGATCTCGTCGGTCTCGGAGACTTCATGCTCGGCCGGCACGAGGCGCTCGCGCACGAAGCGGCGCACGCTGTCGACGAGGGCGGTCAGGGTTTCTTGGTCGCGGATCATGATTTTTGGATGGCAGTGCTGAAAAGTCGAAAGCCTAACGCTTCTCGCCTTGTCACTTTGGCGACTTCGACGGTGCCCATGCTGACAGCCTGCCGCCAGCAGTGTTAGCCGCTTGTGCCTACCATGCCGGCCTCGCATCAAGACGAGTCCCCATGTCGACTACCCCTGACTCCCAGGCCGCGGTCTCGATCGCCGGCCTGTCCAAGACCTATGCCGGCGGCTTCCAGGCGCTCAAGCGCGTGGACCTCGACATCCGCCGCGGCGAGATCTTCGCGCTGCTTGGCCCCAACGGCGCCGGCAAGACCACGCTGATCTCCATCGTCTGCGGCATCGTCACCGGCAGCGAGGGCCGCGTGACGGTCGCCGGCCACGACATCGTGCGCGACTACCGCGTCACCCGCTCGAAGATCGGCCTCGTGCCGCAGGAGCTCGCGACCGACGCCTTCGAGAGCGTGTGGGCCACGGTGAGCTTCAGCCGCGGCCTCTTTGGCAAGGCGCCCGACCCGGCGCGCATCGAGAAGGTGCTGCGCGACCTGTCGCTCTGGGACAAGCGCAACGAGAAGATCATGGCGCTCTCGGGCGGCATGAAGCGCCGCGTGATGATCGCCAAGGCCCTGTCGCACGAGCCCGAGATCCTGTTCCTCGACGAGCCCACCGCGGGTGTCGACGTGGAGCTGCGCCGCGACATGTGGGAGATGGTGCGCCGCCTGCGCGATGGCGGCGTGACCATCATCCTCACCACCCACTACATCGAAGAAGCCGAGGAGATGGCCGACCGCGTGGGCGTGATCCGCAAGGGTGAGCTGATCCTCGTGGAAGAAAAGGCGACGCTCATGAAGAAGCTCGGCAAGAAGCAGCTCACCATCGAGCTGGAGCAGCCGATGGCCGCGCTGCCGGCCGAGCTGGCGGCGCTGCAGCTCGTGCTCAAGCCGGGCGGCTACACGCTGCAGCGCGACTTCGACGCGGCCGAGGCGAGCGCGGGCGTGGCGCCCATCCTCAAGCGGCTGGGCGACCTCAACATCGGTTTCAAGGACGTGCACACCCAGCAGAGCTCGCTGGAAGACATCTTTGTGAGCCTCGTGCACGACAACAGCAAGGAAGGAGCCCCAGCATGAGCGGCGGCAGCGTCGGAGTGTTCAACCGCCACGGCGTGCTCGCGCTGTATCGCTTCGAGATGGCGCGATTCTTCCGCACGGTGGGGCAGAGCCTCATCACGCCGGTCATCACCACCTCGCTCTACTTCGTGGTCTTCGGCTCGGCCATCGGCCAGCACATGCAGAACGTGAACGGCGTGCCCTATGGCGCCTTCATCGTGCCCGGGCTCATCATGCTGTCGGTGTTCACGCAGAGCCTGTCGAACGCCTCGTTCGGCATCTACTTCCCGCGTTTCACCGGCACGGTCTACGAGATCCTCTCGGCGCCGATCTCGCCCTTCGAGATGGTCGTGGCCTACGTGGGCGCTGCGGCCACCAAGTCGGTGATCCTCGGGGTGGTCACGCTCGCCACCGCCGCCTTCTTCGTGCCGCTGCACATCGCGCACCCGGTGTGGATGGTCGGCTTCCTCGTGCTCACGGCCGTGACCTTCAGCCTCTTCGGCTTCATCATCGGCATCTGGGCCAAGGGCTTCGAGCAGCTGCAGCTCATTCCCATGCTCGTGATCACGCCGCTCACCTTCCTCGGCGGTGCGTTCTACTCGATCGACATGCTGCCGCCGCTGTGGCGCACGGTCACGCTCTTCAACCCGGTGGTGTACCTGATCGACGGTTTCCGATGGAGCTTCGTGGACACCGCCGACGTGGGCGTGGGCTGGAGCCTCGCGGCGGTGAGCTTCCTGCTCGTGGTGTGCATGGGCGTCGTCGCGTGGATGGTGCGCACCGGGTACCGCCTGAAAAATTGACGCCGCGCAAGGTGATGCCGGTCACGGCGGCGCCACACTCAAGGCCCTTGCGGTCCCTGCCGATATCGGCTCATGAAACTCCCCACCCCCAGGTCTGTGCTGTCGGCGCTGCGCGCCCGCCTCGCGCCTGGTGCGGGGGGCGAGCCGTCGCCAGCCGCCGTGAACCCGCGGGCGCTCGATGGCACCAATGATCCGCTGACCGGCCTGCCGGGCCTCACGGCCTTCGAGGGCCTGCTGGCCCAGGCCACGCGGCAGGCCGATGCGGCTTCCACACAGCTGGCGCTGCTCTTCGTCAACCTCGACGACCTGAAGTCGGTGAACATCGCCGCGGGCCGCCAAAGCGGCGACGACGTGTTGCGGCAGGCCGCGAAGCGGTTGCGCTCGATGGTCAAGCCGTTCATGGCCGCGCGGTTGGTGGGCGACGAATTCCTGCTGCTGATGGCCGACGACCCGCAGCCCCGCGACGCCTCGGCCCTGGCGCAGCGGGTGCAGGCGTCGATCGGCCTCCCGTTTCCGCTGGAGCGGGGCGAGGTGTCGCTCAGCTGCTCGATCGGCATCGCGATGTACCCGGAGCATGGCGCGCTCTCGACCATGATTGCCCACGCCCAGGCGGCAATGGGCGAGGCCAAGGCGTCGGGTGGGGCGAGCCACGCCTTCTTCGAGCCCCGCATGATGCGCGGCAAGCGAGACCAGCTCGAGCTGCTGCAGGACCTGCGGCGTGCGCTCTCGCTCAAGCAGCTGGAGCTGTACTACCAGCCCAAGATCCACGCGCCGAGCGGCGAGATCACCGGCGCCGAGGCGCTGCTGCGCTGGAACCACCCGACCCGCGGCATGGTGAGCCCGGGCATCTTCATCCCGATGGCCGAACGCTACGGTCTCATCACCCAGCTCGGCAGCTGGGTGATCGACGAGGCCTGCCGACAGGCGCGTGAGTGGCGCGACCTCGGCCTGCGCCTGAAGGTGGCGATCAACCTCTCGGCGCACCAGCTGCGCCAGCCGAGCCTGGCCTCGGAGATCGCAGACGCCTTGAACACGCACCAGATCAACCCCGATCTCATCACCTGCGAGATCACCGAGACGAGCGCGATGGAAGACGTGGCGACCACCGTGCGCGTGCTCGGCCAGCTCGACGCGCTGGGCGTGCATATCTCCATCGACGACTTCGGCACCGGGCATTCGAGCCTGTCGTACCTGCGCACCCTGCCGGCCGACGAACTGAAGATCGACCGCAGCTTCGTGCTCGACCTGGAAACCAGCGAAGACGCCCGCAAGGTGGCGCTGGCCGTGGTCAACCTTGCCAAGGCGCTCGACCTCAAGGTGGTGGCCGAGGGTGTGGAGACCGAAGGCCAGAACCGCATCCTGCGCGACATGGGCTGCGACCAGCTGCAGGGCTACCTCTTCGCCAAGCCGATGTCGGCCAAGGCGATCGCGCTGTGGGCGATGGAAGACGAAGGCCCGCGCGCGATGGCGTTCCGGGCCTCCGTCTTCAAGCCGACCGGCTTCCGGGACACCGCGCCCTCATGAGCCCACGGCTGCGCGGCAGATCGCCAGCAGCGGCACCGAGGCGATCCATGCGGCATTCAGTGCGGCCACCAGCACGGTGAGCCCGCAATGGCCGAGCACCACGACGCCACAGGCCGCAAGACCCTTGCCGACGCGGCTCATGCGCACGCGGTTCATGACGCCTCGCAGCCGCAGGCGCTGCCCGTCTTCTTCGCGGTGTCGTAGCGGTCGTGGTGGCGCACCCAGCCCATGGTGTACGGCAGGCCCGCTTCGTCACGACCCTTGGGCGTGATGTCGATCAGGTCGTAGGCGCCCATCATCAGCTCGACGCCGCGGCCATAGGTCGAGTACGTGTGGAAGACCTGGCCTTTCTCATCCAGGATGAAGGCGCTGACGCCCGGCGCTTCCTCGAGTGGGAAGGCGGTCATGCCGTAGTTGTAGAAGACCTCGCCACGCTTTCGCTCCTCGGGGGTGAAGCTCACGTGGAAGTCGAAGTTGAACTCGCAGCCGTTCGACGAGACCCACGGGAACTGCCAACCCATGCGGCGCTTGAAGCGCTCGATCTCGGCCAGCGGGGCACGCGAAACGGCCACGAAGCTCAGGTCGCGCGCGGCCAGGTGCGGCAGCGCGCCGTCCACATGGTCGGCCATGAACGAGCAGCTCGCGCAGCCTTCTTCCCAGCCCGGGGCCAGCATGAAGTGCTGCACGATGAGCTGGCGGCGGCCTTCGAAAAGATCGGCCAGCGTGCGTTGGCCGGTGGGCGTGTCGAAGACGTAGGGCTTGTCGACGAGCACCCATGGCAGCTTCCGCCGCTCGCGGGCCAGCTCGTCGCTCAGGCGCGACATCTCCTTCTCGCGCGCCAGCAGCGCCTTGCGTTCGGCGACCCAGCGGTCGCGGGTGACGATGGGGTGGTTCAGGGTTTCTGCAGTGCTCATGGATTCGCTCCTTTGGCGTGGTGAAAGACAAAGCGCTGCCCAGCACCCTCGCGGGGCGCGCTCGATGGGGGAACTGGAGAGGTGGCGCTCGCGGCGCCGTCAGGTCAGGCGGTGGCCTTCTTGGGCCGTTTCACGGCGCGCACCTTGCCGCTGCCGCCACCGCCGCAATAGAAGAGATCTGCGCCATCGGATTCGAGGCCGCTCACGCCCACACCCTGGGGCATCTGCAGGCATTGCTGCACGGCGCCGCTCTGCGGGTCGATGCGGCGCAGCTCGCTTTCGTCGCCCTCCCATACGCCGTGCCACAGCTCGCCGTCGACCCAGGTGACGCCGGTCACGAAGCGGTTGGACTCGATGGTGCGCAGCACGCGCCCGGTCTCGGGGTCGATCTGGTGGATCTTGCGGTCGCGGTACTGGCCGACCCACAGGCTGCCTTCGGCCCAGGCCATGCCCGAGTCGGTGCCGTTGCCGGGTGCGGGGATGGAGGCGAGCACACGGCCGCTCGCCGGGTCGATCTTGTCGATGCGTTTCTCGGCGATCTGGTACAGGTGCTTGCCGTCGAAGGCGGTGCCCGCGTCGGCCGGCACGCCGATCGAGCGGGTGACGGCGCCGCTCTTCGGTTCGATGGCGATCAGCTTCGCCCCGGCGGCGGCCCAGACGTGCTCACCATCGTGCGTGATGCCGCCGATCGAGGTGGCGCCGTCGAAAGGGCCGTATTCACGAACGATCTCGGCGGCTTGTGCTTGTGGGGTGCTCATCGTCTTGCTCCTGCGTCTGGTTTCGCGGTGGAAGGGCTGCGCGATGGAAGCAAATCTACGTGAGCGGAAGCGTTGAGGGGAGTAACAAGATCGTCGTGAATCCGGCGATGGGCGCGGCCAGCCAGCGCTGCGCGCGGGCGCGGCCGATGGCGCGCACGCGGCCCTGGGCTTCGAGCTCGGCGAGCGCGCGCTGCACGGTGCGCTGGCTGGAGTCCATCGCCAGCGCCAACGCGGAGGTCGACCAGGCCGCACCGTCGGTGAGCAGCGCTTGCAGCGACGCCTGCTCGCCGTCGATCGGCGGCACCAGCACGGCCAGGGGCCGCGCGTCGAGCGGGGCGATGGCAAAGCCGCGCGCGGTGGCCTCGATGCGGGCGAGCGGTGCGGCGAGCTTGCGCAGCCGGCCGATCTCCACGCGCAGCCGCGCGCGGTGCGTCTCGTCGGGGTGGCGGGTGCGGAAGGCGCAGTCGATCAGCGTGTCGCGCGGCACGTCGTGCGGCCACGCTTCGGCGAGCGCACGGGCCAGCGCGAAAAGCACCGGCCGGCGTGCCAGCGGCAGCCACGCCGCGCCGGCGCGCAGGCCGTGGCGGCAGGCGTCGAGCACCAGCGCGCCGGAGTCGAAGAGCGCTTCCACCTCGGCCAGGCGCAAGGGGCGTTCCGCGTCGGCGTGCAGTTGACGCGCCGCCGGCTGCTCCAGCGCCGTGCGGGCCGCCGCGACCTCGCCCGCCAGCGCCACGATGCCAGCTCGCTCGGCCGCAGCCTGCGCCCGGGCGAGCGCGGCCTGCGCGTCGCGGGTGCGCAGCGAGCGCAACGCGATCTCGGCCGACACCAGCTCGGCCACTGCGCGCAGCGGTGGCGGGAGCGGGCGACCGTCAAGCTGCTGCAAGGCTTCGGCTGCGGTGTCGAGGCGCCCGAGCAGCAAGTGGTGCCGCGCAGCGATCAGCCGCGCCTGCAGCGCATTCGCATGGTCGGCATGCGCTTCGAGGCTCGCGAGTGCCGGCTGCAAGGCACGCGGTGAGTCGCCCAGTTCCCGCATGGCAAGCGCCACCTCGGCCTCGGCGACCACGCAGCGGGCGCGCGCCAGCTCTTCATGCTTGCCGAAGGAGCGCCCGGCCTGGCGCAGCAGCTGGCGCGATCGCGCCAGCTCGCCCAGCTGCGCCATCGCGATGCCGCGCAGGGCGAGCGCCGGCGGGTCGTCGCGCAGGCTGATGTGCTTGAGCGCGCCGAGCGCGTCACCGCCCGCCAGTGCGCGGGCCGAAGCGGCGATGAGGGAGTCCATCGTGCGAGGTTAGCGCGGGCGCTGCGGGACAATCCCGCGCATGAGTTCTCCAGATGTGCCGAACCCCGATCCGAAACCCGAGCCTCCGGTGGCGCCCGACTTCGACCAGTGCTGCGGCAACGGCTGCGAGCCCTGCATCTTCGACTTGCACGACATGGCGATGGACCAGTACCGCCAGGCGTTGCGCGCGTGGAACGCGCGGCGAGAGGCCGACACGGCCAGGGTGCCCAGGGAGGGCTGAGGCTCTTACTTCAGCCCCGCCCACCAGCGCTTGTTGACCCGCGGCTGGCCCACGGTCATCACCTCGCCGATCTCGGGTGTGGCGAGTTCGAGGCCCTTCGCGGCCGACAGGTCGGCCAGGCGGTTGAGTGGGTCCTGCCAGGTGTGGAAGGCGAGGTCGAAGGTGCTGTTGTGCACCGAGTACAGCACCTTGGCGCGCAGGTCCTGGAAGGCCTGCACGGTCTCCTCGGGCGTCATGTGCACGGCGGGCCAGTAGGCGTCGTAGGCGCCGTTTTCCATCAGTGCGAGGTCGAAGCCGCCGAAGCGCTCGCCGATCTGGCGGAAGCCGGGGAAGTAACCCGAGTCGCCGCTGTAGTAGAGGCGCTGCTCGCCGCTCTGGATCACCCACGACGCCCACAGCGTTGTGTTGCGGTCGGTGAGCGTGCGGCCCGAGAAATGCTGCGAGGGCGTGGCGGTGAGCTGCACGCCGTCGTGTGTGGTGGCCTGCCACCAGTCGAACTCCTGCACGCGCTCGGCGGGCACGCCCATCTCGAGCAGACGCGCCTTCACGCCGAGCGGCACGAAGTAGCGCTGCACCTTCGTGGCCAGGTATTCGATGGTGGGCACGTCGAGGTGGTCGTAGTGGTCGTGCGAGAGAAGTAGCCCCTCGATCGGCGGCAGTTCCTGCAGCGTGAGCGGCGGCGCATGGAAGCGCTTCGGGCCGATGAAGCCCACCGGCGACACCCGCTCGCCGAACACCGGGTCGATGAGCCAGTACTTGCCGCGCAGCTTGAGCAGGTGCGACGAGTGGCCGAGCCGCACCAGGTGGTTGGCCTGCGCATCGAGCGCATCGAGCTGCGCGCGCGTCAAGGGCCGCACGGGGATCGGGTCGACCGGCACCGTGCCGACCTTGTCAGCGAAGAGAAAGCGTGACCAGATCTTCCAGCCGCCGGCGCCGGGTGGCGTCTGCGGGTTGGGTGGGTTGGCGAAGAGGCAGGCCGTGAACTGCGGCGAGCTGGCGTAGGGCGATTCGCAGCTGCCGCTGCTGGCCCACGCAGCGGCGGCCAGGCCGCACACGATGACGAGCCCGAGGCGCAGTGAGGTTTTCATGCGGCGCAGTGTGCACGAGGTGCGAGCAGCCCGTGCCCGAGCGGCGGCGCTGCACCTGAACGGCGCGCATGCGAAGCCACGGAGCCCGATGTTGGTGCGAAAGGGTGCGTCACAGCCCGCGGGGCGTCGTGCTGCGCCCGGGTATGGGTATTGCTAACGCTCTGGCCTGGGAGCAGCTGCATGCTGCAGTACCTTAAATGGCTGGCTAGGGTTCCGGCCCGCGCGATCTCACGACAACGCGGGTGACTGGTCCGAGAGCTGGCGACCTCGATCGGGGTTACACGGCGGGACAAAAGCCCGGGAGAGCAACACCAGTGGTGGTGTGACGCTGCTCCCGCCGTCCGTCCAACCCAACCGGAGTGTCGTCATGTTCTCGCGCCAACTTCTGAGTGCTCTCGTCCTCGGCCTCGCCGGCCTGATCAGCCCGGGCGCACACGCCGCCCCCAAGACCCAGTTCAACGTCTGCTGGACCATCTACGCCGGCTGGATGCCGTGGGAATACGCCGGTGCGCAAGGCATCGTCGACAAGTGGGCCAAGAAGTACGGCATCAACATCAAGGTCACGCAGATCAACGACTACGTCGAGTCGATCAACCAGTACACCGCGGGCCAGTTCGACGGCTGCACCATGACCAACATGGATGCGCTGACCATCCCCGCGGCCGGCGGCGTCGACAGCACCGCGCTGATCCCGGGCAGCTACTCCAACGGCAACGACGGCATCGTGCTGAAGGGCAAGGGCAAGACGCTCAAGGACCTGAAGGGCCAGAACGTGCACCTGGTGCAGTTCTCGGTCTCGCACTACCTGCTGGCCCGTGGCCTCGACCAGGCCGGCCTGCGCGAGCGTGACGTGAAGGTGGTGAACACCTCGGACGCCGACATCGCCGGCGCCTTCGCCACGCCCAAGGTCACCGCCGCCGTCACCTGGAACCCGCAGCTCGCCACCGTCGCTGCCACGCCGGGCGCGGTCAAGGTGTTCGACTCCAGCCAGGTGCCGGGCGAGATCATCGACCTGATGGTGGTCAACACCGCCACGCTGAAAGACAACCCCGCGCTCGGCAAGGCCCTCACCGGCGCCTGGTTCGAGGTGATGGCGCTGATGAAGGCCGGCAACGTGCCCGCGCTCACGCACATGGCCAAGGCCTCGGGCACCACGCTCGACGACTACAAGTCGCAGTTGAAGACCACCGCGCTGATGTTCACGCCGGCTGAGGCCGTCAGCTTCGTCACCTCGCCGAAGCTCGCCGAGACGATGAAGCGTGTCTCGAAGTTCTCGTTCGAAAAGAAGCTGCTGGGCGACAACGCGAAGAGCGCCGATGCGATCGGCGTGGCCTTCCCGGGCGGCGCGGTCAACGGCAACGCGAAGAACACCAAGCTGCGTTTCGACGACACCTACCTGCGCCTCGCCGCCGACGGCAAGCTCTGAGCCCAGGGCCGACCGAGATGCGCTTCGTCAACCGCCAACCCGGGCACGGCGGCCGGTGGCTGCTCGCGCTGCTGCCGCTGATCCTGCTCCTCGCGGCGTATGCGACGGGCTCGGCCCTGCGCCTGGCCGACAACCCCGAGGACAAGCTGCTGCCCAGCGCCGCGCAGATGGTGGAGGCCATCGACCGCATGGCCTTCACGCAGGACGAGCGCACCGGCGATTACCTGCTGTGGGCCGACACCGCGGCGAGCCTCGTGCGGCTGGGCCTGGGCCTCGGCATCGCGGCGCTCGCCGGGCTGTGCCTGGGCATCGCGGCGGGCACCTTCCCGCTGCTGCGCGCGCCGCTCTCGCCGCTGCTCACGCTGCTGTCGATGGTGCCGCCGGTGGCGATCCTGCCCATCCTCTTCATCGTCTTCGGGTTGGACGAGTTGTCGAAGGTGATGCTGATCGTCATCGGCATCACGCCGGTGCTGGCGCGCGACCTGGAGCAGCGTGCCCGAGAGATCCCGCGCGAGGTGCTGGTGAAGGCGCAGACGCTGGGCGCCAACAGCTGGACGCTGGTGCTGCGGGTGGTGCTGCCGCAGCTGCTGTCGCGCCTCTTGGTGTCGCTGCGGCTGATGCTCGGTTCGGCCTGGCTCTTCCTGATCTGCGCCGAGGCGATCTCGGCGACCAGCGGCCTGGGCTACCGCATCTTCCTCGTGCGCCGCTACATGGCGATGGACGTGATCCTGCCCTACGTGGTGTGGATCACGCTGCTCGCCTGGGCCAGCGACCACCTGCTGCGCCGGCTCAACCAGTGGTGCTTCCCGTGGTCAGTGGGGGAGAAGCCATGAGCGCCGCGCCGTACTTGCAGATCCGCAACGTCTGGCAGGCCTACGACGGCCACGTGGTGCTGGAGCGCCTGAACCTCACGGTGGAGGAGGGCGAGTTCTGCACGCTGGTGGGCGCTTCGGGCTGCGGCAAGTCGACCTTCCTGCGCCTGCTGCTGGGCCAGGAGCGGCCGACCAGGGGCGAGCTGCTATTGCGTGGTGCACCTCTGCGCAGCGAGCCCGATGCGAGCCGTGGCGTGGTCTTCCAGCGCTACTCGGTGCTGCCGCACCTGAGTGTGCTCGACAACGTGGCGATCGGCCTGGAGCTGACCCAGGCGCCGCTGCTCGGCCGCCTCTTCGGCAAGCGCAAGCAGGCCGCGCGCGACCAGGCGGCGCGCCTGCTGGAGCGTGTGGGCCTCGGCCATGCACTGCACAAGTACCCGAGCCAGCTTTCGGGTGGCATGCAGCAGCGCCTCGCGATCGCGCAGGCGCTGATCACGCGGCCGAGCGTGCTGCTGCTCGACGAGCCCTTCGGCGCGCTCGACCCCGGCATCCGCAAGGACATGCACGCGCTGTTGCTGGAGCTGTGGCGCGAGACGCGGCTCACGGTCTTCATGGTCACGCACGACCTCTCCGAAGGCTTCAACCTCGGCACGCGCCTGCTCGTGTTCGACAAGGTGCGCATCGACCCGCAGGCCCCGCAGGCCTATGGCGCGCGCATCACCTACGACATCCCGCTCAACCAGGGGCGGCTCGCGTCCGGCCAGCCGATCGCATCGCTGCTGCCGAAAGGCACACCGCAGCCCCTGGCGTCTTCGATGGAGCCTCTATGACGACAACCGAATCGCTGGCGATCCGCGCCACGCTGTATGAAGAGACCGTCCCTGGCGGCGGCCACACCTCGTTCATCCTGAAGCGCGGCCAGGTGCTGCGTCTCACCGATGTCGACGGCGGCGCCAACGTGAGCCTGATGCTGCTCAACGCGCACCAGCCAAGCGAGCGCCTCAACCTGCCCGACACGCTCAAGGGCCAGCACACCGCCAAGCTCACCGCCGGGCACTGCCTCTACTCCGACATGGGCCGCGTGCTGGCCGCCATCACCGCCGACAGCTGCGGCTGGCACGACCCCTTCGGCGGCGTGCTCAACGCCGACGAGGTGCGCGAGAAATACGGCAGCGGCCGCTACCAGGAGCTGCGCAACGACTTCTTCCGCAACGGCCACGACAACCTGCTCGTCGAGATGGGCAAGTGGAACCTCGACCTGCAAGACCTGCTGATGGTCGTCAACCTCTTCAGCAAGGTCACGGTCGACGAGGCGGGCGCCTTCCACTTCGTGCCCGGCCACTCGAAGCCCGGCGACCATGTGGAGCTCTACGCGCCGATGGACACGCTGGTCGTGCTCACCGCCCTGCAGCACCCGATGGACCCGAGCCCCGAGTACGCGCCGCGCCCGGTGCACCTCACCTGGGGCGAGGCGCACAGCGAAGGCCTGAGCCTCGCCTGCCGCAGCTCGCGCCCGGAGAACGAGCGCGCCTTCCACAACACCGAGCGCTTCCACCTCTGAGGAGCCCGCCATGACTGTCATCACCACCAGCGAGCTGCGCGCCGACGAAGCCGTCTTCCGCCACGTGATCCCCGCCGGCGAGCCCTATCTCTTCGAAGTGAAGGCCGGCCAGACCCTGCGCCTGCTCGACCTCGAAGGCAACCAGGCCGTCGACACGCTCTTCTACAGCGCTGCCAACCCGCGCGAGCGCTACGACGCGCAGCGCACCATGCGCCGCCAGAACAAGGTCTACCTCACCACCGGCACGGTGCTGTATTCCAACCTCGGCAATCCGCTGCTCACCATCGTGGCCGACACCTGCGGCCGCCACGACACCCTGGGCGGCGCCTGCGCGCAGGAGAGCAACACCGTGCGCTACGCGCTCGGCAAGCGCTACATGCACAGCTGCCGCGACAACTTCCTCTGCGCCTGCCTGCGCGACGGCCGCATGAACAAGCGCGACATCGCCGCGAACATCAACTTCTTCATGAACGTGCCGGTGACGCCCGTAGGTGGCCTCACCTTTGAAGACGGCATCTCGGCCCCCGGCAAGTACGTCGAGCTGCGCGCCGAGCGCGACGTGATCGTGCTCATCTCCAACTGCCCGCAGCTCAACAACCCCTGCAACGGCTGGAACCCCACCCCCGCGGAGGTGCTGGTATGGAACTGACGCCCCTGTGCCGACGGCTGCTCGCCGCGCTCTTCGGCTTCATGAAGACACGCGCCGGCCTGTACGGCCCCACGCGCAAGCGCTGACCCTCGGCGCCCGAAGCGCCCGCGCCGCGGACGACCGCGGTGCGCACTTCATCGCGGGACGGCCCGCACCGAAGACCGAAGGACGCTCGAATGTTCGACAAGCTGCTCATTGCCAACCGTGGGGCGATCGCCTGCCGCATCCTGCGCACCTTGCGCACGCTGGGCGTGCAGGGCGTGGCCGTGTTCTCCGAGGCCGATGCGGCGAGCCTGCACATCGCGCGGGCCGACCAGGCGCTGAGCCTGGGCGACGGCCCGGCGGCGCAGACCTACCTCGTGGTGCAGAAGATCCTGGCCGCCGCACGCGAGAGCGGTGCGCAGGCCATCCACCCGGGCTACGGCTTCCTGTCCGAAAACGCTGCGTTTGCCGAAGCCTGCGAAGCGGCCGGCATCGCCTTCGTCGGGCCGACGCCCGAGCAGCTGCGTGTCTTCGGCCTCAAGCACACCGCGCGCGCCATCGCGAAGGAGCAGGGCGTGCCGATGCTCGAAGGCACCGGCCTGCTCGACGATGTGGCGCATGCGCTGAAGGCGGGCGAGGAAGTGGGCTACCCGGTGATGCTCAAGAGCACCGCCGGTGGCGGCGGCATCGGCATGCGCGTGTGCCGCGATGCACGCGAGCTGGCCGATGCCTTCGATGCGGTCAGGCACCTCGGGCAGAGCAACTTCGCCGATGCCGGTGTCTTCATCGAGAAGTACATCCAGCGGGCGCGCCACCTCGAAGTGCAGATCTTCGGCGACGGGAACGGCGGCGTGCTCGCGCTCGGCGTGCGCGACTGCTCGGTGCAGCGCCGCAACCAGAAGGTGCTGGAGGAAACCCCCGCGCCCAACCTGCCCGCCGGCATGGCCGAGGCCTTGTGCGCCGCGGCGATCCAGCTCGGCAAAGCCGTGAACTACCGCAGCGCCGGCACGGTGGAGTTCGTCTACGACAGCGAGGACGAGCGTTTCTACTTCCTCGAAGTCAACACGCGGCTGCAGGTGGAGCACGGCGTGACCGAGCAGGTGTGGGGCGTGGACCTCGTTCGCTGGATGGTCGAGCTGGCGGCCGGCGACCTGCCGCCGCTCGAGGAGCTGGCGAAAGGCCTCTCACCGCGCGGCCATGCGATCCAGGCGCGGCTGTACGCCGACGACCCGGGCCGCAACTTCCAGCCTTCGCCCGGCCTGCTGACGCAGGTGCAGTTCCCGGCGGCCGATGGCCGCGCCTTGCGCATTGACACCTGGGTCGAGGCCGGCTGCGAGATCCCGCCTTTCTTCGACCCGATGATCGCGAAGCTGATCACCTGGGCGCCGACGCGCGACGAGGCCCGCGCGGCGCTGGACGTGGCGCTCGGCCAGACGCGGCTCTACGGCGTGGAGACCAACCGCGGCTACCTGCGGCAGATCCTCGCCGATGCGCCGTTTGCGAGCGGCTCGCCGTGGACACGTTGCCTGGAGCAGCTCACCTACCGCGCCGACACCGTCGAGGTGCTGGCCGGCGGCACGCAGACCACGGTGCAGGACCACCCAGGCCGACTGGGCTACTGGGCGGTGGGCGTGCCGCCCTCGGGCCCGATGGACAGCCGCGCGCTGCGCCTGGCCAACCGCCTGCTCGGCAACGCGGCCGATGCGGCCGGGCTCGAGATCACGATGAACGGGCCGACGCTGCGCTTCAACACCGCAGCGGTGGTGGCCGTCACCGGCGCGGCGATCGCGATCGAGCTCGATGGCCAGCCGCAGCCGATGGACACCGTGCTCTCCGTTTCTGCCGGCGCGGTGTTGCGACTGGGCAGCATCGCCGGCGCCGGGGCGCGCAGCTATCTCGGGCTGCGCGGCGGCATCGATGTGCCCGACTACCTCGGCTCGAAGAGCACCTTCACGCTCGGGCAGTTCGGCGGCCATGTGGGCCGTGCGCTGCGGGCGGGCGACGTGCTGCACCTCACGGCGCTGGCCGACGCTTCCGCCGGCGCCAGCCTGCCGCCCGCGTTACGCCTGCCGCTCGGCCGTGTGCGCGAGCTGCGCGTGGTCTACGGCCCGCACGGCGCGCCCGAGTACTTCACGCCGGCCTACATCGGCACCTTCTTCGCCACCGAGTGGGAGGTGCACTTCAACTCCAGCCGCACCGGCGTGCGCCTGATCGGCCCCAAGCCCGAGTGGGTGCGCGACAGTGGCGGCGAGGCGGGCCTGCACCCGTCCAACATCCACGACAACCCCTACGCCATCGGCGCGGTCGACTTCACCGGCGACATGCCGGTGATCCTCGGGCCCGACGGGCCGAGCCTCGGCGGCTTCGTCTGCCCGGTGACGGTGATCGAGGCCGACCTGTGGCAGCTCGGGCAGCTGAAGGCAGGCGACAAGCTGCGCTTCGTGCCGGTCGACATCGCCACCGCCCGGCGGCTCGCGCAGGCGCGCGACGACGAGGTGGCCACGCTGGCCGAGGTGCCGGTGCCGTGGCGGCCCGCGCCGCTCGCCTCGCCCATCGTGCTCGACCTCGGCGGCGGCGACAAACGCCTCGTCGCGCGCCTCGCCGGTGACACCCACCTGCTGCTGGAGATCGGCGACCCCGAGCTCGACCTCGTGCTGCGCTTCCGCGCGCATGCGCTGATGCGCACGCTCGAAGCGCAGGCGCTTGACGGTGTGATCGACCTGACGCCGGGCATCCGCTCGCTGCAGGTGCACTACGCGCCCGGCGTGCTGCCGCTCGAGCGCCTGCTGCAAACGCTCGCCGGCCTGTGGGACGGTGTGTGCGCCTCGCAGGACCTGCAGGTGCCTTCGCGCATCGTGCACCTGCCGCTGTCGTGGGACGACCCCGCCTGCCAGCTCGCGATCCAGAAGTACATGACCACCGTGCGCAAGGACGCCCCCTGGTGCCCGAGCAACCTGGAGTTCATCCGCCGCATCAACGACCTGCCCGACCTCGACGCAGTGCAGCGCACGGTGTTCAACGCGAGCTACCTGGTGATGGGCCTGGGCGACGTGTACCTCGGCGCGCCGGTCGCCACGCCGCTGGACCCGCGGCACCGCCTCGTCACGACGAAGTACAACCCGGCGCGCACCTGGACGGCCGAGAACTCGGTGGGCATCGGCGGTGCGTATCTCTGCGTCTACGGCATGGAAGGGCCGGGCGGCTACCAGTTCGTCGGCCGCACGCTGCAGATGTGGAACCGCTACCGCGACACCGCGGCCTTCGAGGGCAAGCCCTGGCTGCTGCGCTTCTTCGACCAGATCCGCTTCTACCCGGTCTCGGCCGAGGAACTGCTGCGCATCCGCCGCGACTTCCCGCTCGGGCGTTACCCGTTACGCATCGAGCCCACCACGCTGGCGCTCGCCGACTACCAGGCCTTCCTCGCGAGCGAGGCCGAGGGCATCGCGGCCTTCCGTGCGCAACAGCAGGCCGCCTTCCACGCCGAGCGCGAGCGCTGGATCGCCACCGGCCAGGCGCATTTCGAGAGCGACGAAGCGGCAGCGCCGGCAGGCGACGAACAGCCACTGAAGCCCGGACAGTGCGGCGTCGAGAGCTTCGTCGCCGGCAACCTGTGGCAGCTGCAGGTGAGCGTGGGCCAGCAGGTGGCCGCGGGCGAGGTGCTTGCGATCCTGGAGTCGATGAAGATGGAGATCTCGCTCCAGTCGCCCTCGGCCGGCACGGTGCGCGAGGTGCGCGTACAGCCCGGCTCGCCGGTGCGGGCCGGGCAGTACGTGGTGGTGATCGACGAAGCGTGAGCCGGCGACGCAGCCGAGCCCGCGCTAGAACGTGACCTTCACCGATTCAGCACTGCGCTTGGCCGGGCCGTGGAAGACGGCCTCGACGTTATTGCCGTCGGGGTCGATCACGAAGGCCGCGTAGTAGCCAGGGTGGTACGGGCGCTCTCCGGGCGCGCCGTTGTCCTTGCCGCCGCTGGCCAGCGCGGCCTTGTGGAAGGCATCGACGGTGGCGCGGTCTTTCGCCTGGAACGCGAAGTGATGGCGGCCCGTGAGATGGCCTTGCGCGGCCTGGCTTTCGGCGGTGGAGACGAAGAGCTCGTCGGCCCAGAAGTAGCCGTCGCCAGTGCCGCCGATCGGAATGCCCAGCACTTCGAGCACGGCCGTGTAGAAGCGCTGGCTGGCCGGCAGGTCGCGCACGACGAGTTGCAGATGGTCGAGAAGGCGGCCGCGGTGCAGTTCGTTGGTTTCCATGAAGGGCTCCTGTGGTGACTTCGGACCATCCTAGCCAGCAGACGGCGTGCCGCAACGGATGTCAGGGCGTGTCAGGGCCGGAGAGTTTTTCGATGCGCTTGTCGAAAGCCGCGGTCGCGGCGCGTCGTCTCGGCAGAGGGTCGTCCTCTGCTGAAAGGAAGACAAGCCATGAACGCCATCACGACCAACACCGTGCGCCTGCACCGCGTGCTGCGCACCACCCCCGAGCGGCTGTACCGCGCCTTCGTCGACGCCGATGCGCTTGCCAAGTGGCTGCCGCCCAACGGGTTCACCGGCAAGGTCCATGAGATGGACGCGCGGGTGAACGGCCGCTACACGATGTCGTTCACCAACTTCTCGTCGGGCCACACCCACGGCTTCACCACCACCTTCCTCGAGATGAAGCCGGGCGAGCGGCTGGCCTACGTGGCGGTGTTCGACGACCCCGGCCTGCCGGGCGAGATCAAGACCACGGTCACGCTGATGAAGGTGAGTTGCGGAACGGCGTTGCACGTCACGCAGGAGGGGATCCCCAACGTGATCCCGGTCGATGGCTGCATGCTGGGCTGGCAGGAGTCGCTCGCGCAACTGGCCCTCTTGGTCGAGCCCGACATCCCGGGCTGACGCTTCCGGGCTGCTTCAATGGCTGCGGCACAAGGCCGCCACCACGTCGGACTGCGTGATGATGCCCACCAGCCGCTTGTCGTCGTCGATGATGGGAATGTGGTGGTGGCCGGTGTCGGCAAAGAGCGGCACGAGCTCGCTCAGGCGCCGGTCGGCGCTCGCCACGCGCACCTGGCGCACCATGATCTGGCCCACCGTCTCTGGCTTGGTGGAGTAGGGCGTGGGCGAAGGTGTGATGAAGCTGCGCAGGCGCTCCACCCAGCCGTGGTGGAAGTCGAGATCGGCATGGCGCATGAAGTCGGCGAGTGTCACCACGCCCACCACGCGCCTGACCTTGTCGACCACCGGCAGCGCCTTGATGCGGCGCTCGCGCAGCAGCTTCCAGGCGTCTTGCAGCGAGTCGCCGAATTCCACGGTCACGAGATCGGTCGACATCACGTCGCGGCAGCGCAGTTCGCCCAGGCGGCGGCGGTAGGACTCGAGCTCGGTCTGCGCGAGCAGGGCCTGCAGATCGTCGGGGCTCACGTCGAGCACCTGGTTGTAGCGTTTGAGCACGGTGTCGAGGTCGGCCTCGGTGAAGACCGGCTGGTGCGAGGCACTCGGCACCGGTGCCGCCACGCCCTGGCGATGCGGGTAGCGCTTGCCCGTCGCGTTGTTGTAGACGATGCCGGCCAGGGCGAGCGCGAAGGAATGCGTGAACACCGGCACCAGCGCGAACCGCGGGTCGGTCGTGCCCAGCAGCACCACCAGCAGGGCGCTCGCACCGCCCGGCGGGTGCAGGCAGCGCAGGGCGAACATTGCGGCAATGGCCAGCGCAACCGCCACCGCCGCGGTCATTGGCGTCGGCCCCCATGCGAGCGTGCAGGCGATGCCGATGAGCGCCGACACCGAGTTGCCCCCGACCACCGGCCACGGCTGCGCGAGCGGGCTCGCTGGCAGGCCAAACACCAGCACCGCGCTCGCCCCGAGCGGCGCGATCAGCCACGGGATGGTCGGGCTGCCGTGCGAGAGGGCCATGCTGGCCAGTGCCGTGAGGAAGAGGCCGATGCCGGCGCCGACGACCACGCGCCACCGCTCGCGTGCGTTGACGCGCATCCGCATCGGTTTGAGGTCGGTCAGCCAGTGGGTGAGTCGCAGGAACAACGTGGAAGAGCTGAAGTCGGGGCTGGACATGGACGACTGTGCGGGTGCGAGCAGGCGGGCATTGTCGCCGCTGCACCTAAGCGAAGAGGGGCGGTGATAAGCTGGCCCGATCTCCTTCAACACCTTGTGCGAGACCCACCATGCCTGGACTGCTGCCCCACGTCGACCCCGAAGGCCTGCTCGAGTTCTCGGTCGTCTACACCGACCGTGCGCTGAATCACATGTCGAAGAAGTTCCAGGGGGTGATGCGCGACATCTCGGCCACGCTGAAGGAGGCCTACAACGCCAAGGCCGCCATCGTGGTGCCGGGCAGCGGCACCTTCGGCATGGAAGCGGTGGCGCGCCAGTTCGCCACCCATCAGAAGGTGCTCGTGATCCGCAACGGCTGGTTCAGCTTCCGTTGGACGCAGATTTTCGAGATGGGGAACATCCCGTCGTCGGCGACCGTGCTCAAGGCCAAGCGCATCGGCGCGGCCCCCGACGCCGCATTCGCGCCCGCGTCCATCGACGAAGTGGTGGCCGCCATCGAGCGCGAGAAGCCGGCCGCGGTGTTCGCCGCGCACGTGGAAACGGCCAGCGGCATGCTGCTGCCCGACGACTACCTGCGTGCAGTGGGCCAGGCGACCCAGGCCGCAGGCGGCCTCTTCGTGCTCGACTGCATCGCCTCGGGTGCGATCTGGGTCGACATGGTGAAGAACCACGTCGACGTGCTCATCAGTGCGCCGCAGAAGGGCTGGAGCGGCTCGCCCGGCTGCGCCTTCGTCATGCTCGGCGAGCGCGCCCGCGCGCGCATCGACCAGACCACCAGCACCAGCTTCGCGTGCGACCTGAAGAAGTGGCTCGCCATCATGGAAAGCTATGAGGGCGGCGCTTACAGCTACCACACCACCATGCCGACCGATGCGCTCACCCGCGTGCGCGACGTGATGCTCGAGACCAAGGCTTTCGGCTTCGAGAAGGCGCGCGCGGCGCAGCAGGAGCTGGGCAGCAAGGTGCGGGCGCTGCTCGCGAAGCACGGCTTCAAGAGTGTGGCCGCCCCCGGCTACGAAGCGCCGGGCGTGGTGGTGAGCTACACCAGCGACCCCGAGATCCAGTCGTCGACGAAATTCCTCGCGGCGGGCCTGCAGACGGCGGCTGGCGTGCCGCTGCAATGCGACGAAGGCGCCGACTTCAAGACCTGGCGCATCGGTCTCTTCGGGCTCGACAAGCTCGGCAACGTCGACCGCACCGTCGGACAACTGGACGCTGCGCTGCAGCAGATCCGCTAGCGGCTCCCAAAGGGCTGTGCCAGGTAGGGCGCGGTGCGGCTGCCGGCCGCCTGCGCCACCTCGGCGGGCCGGCCGCAGGCCACCTGCCGGCCACCCTCTTGCCCCGCGCCGGGGCCCATGTCGATCACCCAGTCGCTCGCGGCGGCCACGCGCATGTCGTGCTCGACCACCACCACCGTGTTGCCGGCGTCGACCAGGCCGTTGAGTTGCGTCATCAGGCGGTCGACGTCTGACGCGTGCAGGCCGGTGGTGGGCTCGTCGAGCACGTACAGCGTGTCGCCGCGCTGAGAGCGCTGCAGCTCGGTCGCGAGCTTGATGCGCTGTGCTTCGCCGCCCGAGAGTTCGGTGGCGGGCTGCCCGAGGCGCAGGTAGCCGAGGCCGATGTCCTGCAGGAGCTGCAGCGGGCGGCGCAGCGGGGCTTCGTCGGCGAAGAAGGCGAGCGCCTCGGTCACCGTCATGCCGAGGACCTGCGCGATGTTCTTCTCGCGCCAGGTGACGGTGAGCGTCTGCTCGTTGTAGCGCGCGCCGTGGCAGGTGGGGCAGGGCGCGTAGACGCTTGGCATGAAGAGCAGCTCCACGCTCACGAAGCCTTCGCCCTCGCAGGTGTCGCAGCGGCCCTTGGCCACGTTGAACGAGAAGCGGCCTGCATCGAAGCGGCGCCTGCGCGCGGCCGGCGTGGCGGCGAAGAGGCGGCGCACGTGGTCGAAGAGGCCGGTGTAGGTGGCGAGGTTCGAGCGCGGCGTGCGGCCGATGGGCTTCTGGTCGACGCGCACCAGGCGGCGGATGGCCTCCATGCCCGAGCCGATGCGGCCGCGCGCGGTCTCGGTGATCTCGCCGGCGGCATCGTCGCCTTCGTCGTCGGCGGGGGGTGGCTCGTGGCCGAGCTGGGCCGACACCAGCTGCACCAGCGCCTGGCTCACGAGGCTCGACTTGCCCGAGCCCGACACGCCGGTGACGCAGGTGAAGGCGCCGACGGGGAAGCGCGCATCGAGGCCGCGCAAGTTGTGGCAGGTGATGCCTTCGAGCGTCAGCCAGCGGTCGACGGGGCGCTGCCGCGCGCTCAGGCGCCGCTCGCCGAAGAGGTGCTTCGCGGTGTGCGAGTTGGCGACATCGCGCAGCCCTTCGGGCGGCCCGCTGTAGAGCACCTGTCCGCCGAGCTCGCCCGCGTCGGGCCCCACGTCGACCAGCCAGTCGGCGCGGCGCATCAGCGACACGTCGTGCTCCACCACGAAGAGCGAGTTGCCGCCGTCCTTGAGCCGCCCGAGTGCGCGCAGCAGGGCTTCCCCGTCGGCCGGGTGCAGGCCGGCCGAAGGTTCGTCGAGCACGTAGACCACGCCGAAGAGGTTGGAGCGGATCTGCGTGGCCAGGCGCACGCGCTGCAGCTCGCCGGGCGAGAGCGTGGGCGTGCTGCGATCGAGCGACAGGTAGCCCAGGCCCAGGTCGCACAAGGTGCTCACGCGTTCCAGCACGTCGTGTGCGATGCGTTGCGCGGCGATGCGTTTTTCTTCCGACAGGTGGGGCGTGAGCCGCACGTCGGGGGCCGCGGCATGCGCCGAGCCACCGGCCGCCACGCGGCGTGCGGTGTGCTGCTGCGTGGCCGAGCGGCTGAGCGCGGGAGCGGCCTGCGTGCCGGCTTCGAACTGCCCTTGCGCCGCCGGCTGCAGCGCGTCGGCGAGCTGCATGAGCGGCATCTGCGCCAGCTCGCCGATGTCCAGCCCCGCGAAGGTGACGGCCAGCGCCTCGCGCTTGAGCCGCTTGCCGTGACATTCGGCGCAGAGGCTGCCCACCATGTAGCGCGAAACACGCTTCTTCATCAGCGCGCTCTGCGTGGTGGCGAAGGTCTGCAGCACGTACTTGCGCGCGCCGGTGAAGGTGCCCTGGTAGCTGGGCTCTTCTTTCCGGCGCAGCGCGGCGCGGGTCTCGGCGGGCGTGAAGCCGGCGTAGACGGGCACGGTGGGCTGCTCGTCGGTGAAGAGGATCCAGTTGCGGTCTTTCTTCGGCAGGTCGCGCCAGGGGGTGTCGACGTCATAGCCGAGCGTGACGAGGATGTCGCGCAGGTTCTGCCCGTGCCAGGCAGGCGGCCAGGCGGCGACTGCGCGCTCACGGATGGTGAGCGAGTCGTCGGGCACCATCGATTTCTCGGTCACCTCGTACACATGCCCGAGGCCGTGGCACACGGGGCAGGCGCCCTGCGGCGTGTTGGGCGAGAAGTCTTCCGCGTAGAGCATGGGCTGGCCGCGCGGGTAGGTGCCGGCGCGCGAATAGAGCATGCGCAGCAGGCTGCCGATGGTAGTGACGCTCGCCACCGTCGAGCGCGTGCTGGGTGTGCCGCGCTGCTGCTGCAAGGCCACGGCCGGGGGCAGGCCGTCGATCGAGTCGACGTCCGGCACGCCCACCTGGTCGATCAGCCGGCGTGCGTAGGGGGCGACCGACTCGAAGTAGCGCCGCTGCGCCTCGGCGTAGAGCGTGCCGAAGGCGAGCGACGATTTGCCCGATCCCGAGACGCCGCTGAAGACGACGAGCGCGTTGCGCGGCACGTCGAGGTCCACGTTCTTCAGGTTGTGCTCGCGCACGCCGCGCACGCGCACGAAGCCGTCATCCGGCGGTGCTTGGAAAGGCTTGGAGGCGGGGCTCTGTTTGGGCACGGTGAGGGCAGTGTGGACGGGGCTGCCCCATCCGGCAAATCGCATGCCCATGTCTGGGTCACGCCAACTGCCCTGCGGGCTCGCATACGATCGGCGCCCATGAGCATCGCCACACCGACCCGCGCCGCGCCGAGCGAGGGCTCCGACGCCGAACTCCACCCCTATGGCCGGCCCGCGGCCGGGTGGCGCCGCAAGCTTTTTCGCGTGATCTTCGAATCGGACACGGTCGCCGGAAAGTTGTTCGACGAAGTGCTGATCGGGCTCATCCTCGCGAGCCTCGTGGTGGTGGTGCTCGACAGCATCGCCTCGATTCACGCGGCCTACGGCGGCCTCTTCACCGTGCTGGAGTGGAGCTTCACGTTGCTCTTCACGCTGGAGTACATCGCCCGGCTGGTGTGCGTGCAGCGCCCGCTGCGCTACGCCCGCAGCGTGTTCGGCGTGATCGACCTGGTGGCGGTGCTGCCCACGTACCTCGCGATCCTCGTGCCCGGCCTGCATGCGTTGATCGACGTGCGGGTGCTGCGGCTGCTGCGCATCTTCCGCATCTTCAAGCTCAGCGCCTACATCGCCGAATACGGCGCGCTCGGGCGGGCGCTCTACGAGTCGCGCCGCAAGATCTTCGTCTTCCTGTCGTTCGTGATGATCGTCGTGCTCATCATGGGCACGCTGATGTACGTGGTGGAAGGGCCGGCGCACGGTTTCCACAACATTCCGACGGGGGTGTACTGGGCCATCACCACGATGACGACAGTGGGCTTCGGCGACATCACGCCCAAGACCGACCTCGGGCGCTTCATCGCGTCGATCATGATGCTCCTGGGCTGGGGCACGCTCGCCGTGCCCACCGGCATCGTGAGCGCCGAATTCACCGCCCAGAAGCTGCGCCCGCGCACGCGCCACTGCACCGCCTGCGGGAGCGACGGGCATTCGATGTCGGACCGCTTCTGCCGCGATTGCGGCGCCGCGCTGCCGCCGGTGACGGCGACGGAGTGAACAGGCTCAGGGCTTGAACATCAGGTCGAGCACGCGCTGGGCCCGACGGGTGTTGACGCGGCGCGTGCCGAGCAGGTTGGCGATCAGCTCGTTGGCCCCGGGGGCTTCGGTGTAGGCCATCTGCGCCTCGCCGTAGCGGCGTGCGGCAAGACGACCTTTGACGAGCGTGCGCACGGTGTCGTGCCGGTGGTCGGCCGCGATGGCCACCATCGTCTCGGCCAGCGAGACGGCCGGCCCCTCGATCAGCTGCGCGAAGTGCCCACCCGTGTAGAGCAGCGAGCCGGTCAACTGGCGGCGTGCGTTGAGCGTGCGCGCGTTGGCCACGATGTCGTGCACCTGCTCGCGCGAGGCGAGCGAGCGGCTCACATAGAAGATCTGATACAGGTCGGGACGGTCCACAGGCTGAAGGGTACGGTGGACGGTCGTGCGGCATGGGCCGGAAGATGCCCGGCAAACCTGGCCTTTTCGGCAGCCCGCGGCTTAACTTTCACCTAACGCTCGCCTAAGAATGCCTTCATAGGGCCTTTCTATCGTTGCCGCATGCGGGGGTGGCCCCGCTCGGATCTCCTGAAAACGAAAGGCTCGCCATGAAACTCAACCCTCTGAATGCCACCCTGGTGGCTGCGGGTGTCCTCGCGATGGGCACGGCTGGCGCGTTCAGCCTGAAGCCGTGGTTCCAGGACAAGGCCGAAGCAGCGCCGTCGACCCCGCCGGCGGTGGTCGCCGCCGCCACACCTTCGGCCACGGGCGCCACGGCCGCCACGACCGCTGCCGCGGCGATGGCGCCGGTCGCGCCCATCCCGGCGCAGGCAGTGGTGCCCAACTACCGCGCGATCTTTGCGCAGGCGGGCCCGGCCGTCGTCGGCGTGACGGTGTCGGGCACGCACAAGCTCTCGGCCGACGAGCAGCAGATGCAGGGTGGCCTGCCGCCCGGCTTCGAGAACGACCCCTTCTTCAAGTTCTTCCGCGGCCTGCCGGGCATGCAGGCGCCGCGCGGGCGTGGCGGCATCCCGGAGCAGCCGTTCCGCGGCCAGGGCTCGGGCTTCATCATCAGCGCCGATGGCCTGATCCTCACCAACGCGCACGTGGTGCGCGAAGCGAAGGACGTGACCGTCAAGCTGAGTGACCGCCGCGAGTTCACCGCCAAGGTGCTGGGCAGCGACCCGACCACCGACGTGGCGGTGCTGCGCATCAACGCGAAAGACCTGCCGACCGTGCGCCTGGGCAACCCCAAGCAGCTGGAAGTGGGCGACCCGGTAATGGCGATCGGCTCTCCCTTCGGCTTCGAGCAGACCGCCACGCAAGGCATCGTGAGCGCCAAGGGCCGCTCGCTGCCGGGCGATTCGGTGGTGCCCTTCATCCAGACGGATGCGGCGGTGAACCCCGGCAACTCGGGCGGCCCGCTCTTCGACGGCAGCGGCACGGTGGTGGGCATCAACGCGCAGATCTACTCGCAGTCGGGCGGCTACCAGGGCCTGTCGTTCGCGATCCCGATCGACGTGGCGCTGAAGGTGAAGGACCAGATCGTCGCCACCGGCAAGGCCCAGCACGGCCGCCTGGGCGTGACGGTGCAGGACGTGAACCAGTCGCTCGCCGAATCGTTCGGCATGAAGCGGCCCGACGGCGCGCTCGTGGCGAGCGTGTCGCGCAACAGCGCGGCCGCCAAGGCGGGCCTGAAGCCGGGTGACGTGATCACCGAGGTGAACGGCGAGCCGGTGGTGCGCTCGGGGTCGCTGAGCAGCCTGATCGGCATGGCCAGCCCCGGCGACAAGGTGAAGCTCAAGGTCTGGCGCGACCGGGGTCAGATCGACGTCGACGCCACGCTCGGCGGCGCCGAAGACGCGCAGCAGCAGGCCGCCAACGACGACCAGGCCGACCGCGCCGGCCAGCTTGGCCTGGCCCTGCGCCCGCTGTCGCGCGACGAGCGCCGCCAGGTCGAGACCGAAGGCAGCCTGCTGGTCGAGAACGTGACGGGCGCGGCGGCTCGCGCCGGCATCGAGCGGGGCGACGTGCTCATCGCCATCAACGGCAAGCCGGTCACTTCGGTCGATCAGATCAAGAGCGTGATGTCGGGCAAGCCGAAGAGCGTGGCCCTGCTGGTCGAGCGTGACGGAGAACGGATCTTCGTACCGGTGAACCTCGGCTGATGAGGCCGTAGGACTTGGCCGCAATCTGCATCAATGGTGGGCTGGCGGCGAAACAGCGGGGCGGAATTGAGCGACAAATGCGTACCTTCCCAACAACCTTGAGAGGACGCCATGAAGAATTCGATTCCGCACCTGCTGATCCCGGCCGCCATCGCCGCCCTGGCACTGGCCGGCCACCCGGCCAAGGCGCAAGACGAACCGGCCTCGCCGCCCCCCGGCGCGTCGGCTCGCTCGGTGCTGCCGGGCGAAGCGGTGCCGTTGCCGGAAGTGCAGACCTCAGGCAGCGTGAGCTACGTGACCGGCGGCATCCCCTACGAGCAACTGCCGGCGTTCAATGCCGCACGCAGCCAGTTCCCGCTCAACATCGAGGTCTACGAACGTGATGGCGCGCGCAATGCCTTCACCGCCGATGCCGATGTGCGGGTGATCAACGCGAAGAGCGGCGACGTGGTGCTCGAGACCAAGACCGAAGGCCCGTACCTGTGGGCCAAGGTGCCGCCGGGGCAATACAAGGTCGAGACCACGCTCAACGGCAAGGTCAAGGAAGCACGTGTGTCGGTGAACGGCACGAAGCCGGCCCGCACCATCGTCGTGTTCCCGGACGGGACCACGGAGTGACGCCACGACGGGAGCTGCATCAGCTCCCGTTTTGCGCACGGAGGCATCAGCCTCCGTTCTGCATCAGCTCGGTGTAGCGCTGCTGCATCTCCTGCGGCGACAGTTTCTCGATCGAGTGCCCGATGAGCCAGGTGTGGCCAAACGGGTCGCGCAGCTTGCACGAGCGCTCGCCGTAGAACTGGTTGGCGGGCGGGCTGATGAGGGTGGCCCCGCAGGCCACCGCCTGCTCGCCCATCGCATCGCAATCGTCCACATGCAGGTGGATGACCATGCCCGACAGGCCCTGGGCCGGTGGCGCGGTGATGCCGAATTCCGGGTACTCCTCGGAAATCATCAGCACCGCGCTCGGGCCCATCTGAAGCTCGACGTGGCCGACACGGCCGGAGGGCTCGGTCAGCCGGTACAGCTCTTCGGCACCGAAGGCCCGTGTGTAGAAATCGATGGCCTGCTGCGCGCTCGGCACGCAGAGGTAGGCGTACAACTCGTGGATGCTGTTCTTCATGAGGGCTCCTTGGGGCGATTGGCCCATGCTAGGCAGCCGGCGGCGGGGCGTATTGGAGGTTTTTTCACCGCCCCCGGCACGGCCATGTGGCTGGGCTGGTCGGGTTGCAGCGGCGCGTAGGCCGTGGGCGTGAGGCCGGTGATGCGCCTGAACTCGTGGATGAGGTGCGACTGGTCGGCGTAGCCGGCCTCGGCGGCGGTGAGTGCCCAGTCGCTTGAAGGCGCGAGCGCCAGGCGTGACAGCAGCGTGTGAAAGCGCAGCACGCGGGCGTAACGCTTGGGCGTGAGGCCCACGTGCCGCTCGAAGCGCGCGATGAAGCGTGTGGGGCCGAGGCCGCTCGCGCGTTGCTGGGGCTCGACGTGGATCGCGGTGGGGTCTTGCGCCATCGCCTGCACCGCCTGCGCCATCAGCCGATCGTCGTGCGGGGCCAGCGCCAGCCGCGCCATCAAATACGCCTCGAGGTGCAGCAGGCGGGCGTGCAGGCCGGGTGTGTCTTGCAGATCCTCGCGCAATGCGCGGGCACTCGGGCCCCAGAGGGCGTCGAGCGGCACGGTCCGGTTGCGCAGCGCGGGCAGGGCGCCGCCGAAGAACGCCGCGGCGCCACCGGGCTTGAAGTGCACGCCGACCACGCATGAGGAGCTGCCGGTGTCGCGCTGGCAGGCCCGGTCGTGCGCGCCGTGCACCACGCCGCCATCGAAGTGCTCGCCTGCGGCGTCGTCGTGGCTGCGGTAGCGGCTGATGCGCTGGCCGTCGAGCAGCGGGATCACGATGTCGACACGGCCGGTGGGCAGGTTGAACTCGCGCGTGTGCGGCTGCGCACCACGCTCGCTCGCCCACAGCATCTCGACGTGCGGCACCAGCGGGGCGATGGGGCGGCGCGTCAGCAGCATGGCTGTCTGCCGGCCTACTGGCTGCGCGCCGGGGCGCGCACCACGGTCACGCTGCACTCGGACTGCGCGGTGACCTCGGTCGACACGCTGCCGAGGTAGCGGCGCAGCCCACCACTGCTGCGCGCGCCCATCACGATGTGGTCGACCTGGTTCTTGCGCGCGTAGTCGACGATGGCGGTGGCCGGGTCGGGCGCCTCCAGCACATGGAAGGTGATGCGGCCGGACTGCATGTCGAGCTTCATCTCTTTCGCGATCGGGCGGGCCCAGTGCTTGAGCTGCACGAGCAGGTTGACGTGCTTGCTGCTGCCGTCGGCTTCGAGCAGCTCGTCCATGCCGATGCGGGCGGTCTTCATCACGGCGAGGCAGGCGAGACGGGCGTTGGGCTCGGTCTGCAGCAGGCGCAGGGCGGTCAGGCGCAGGGCTTCGAGCAGATCGGTCTCCGCGTGGCCCACGTCGACGGCGGCGAGCAGGATGGGGCTTCGGGCGAGCTGCGTGGTGGCGCTGGCGCGCGCATTGGGCTCGGCGCCCAGCGCGGAGAACCAGCGCGACATGCGCTTCATCGTGCCGCTGCGCTCACGCTTCTTCGCGCGCTCGGTGAGCGGCACCTGGCTCGGGTTCTGCAGCTGGAAGGCGAGCTGGGCGCCGGTCTGCTGGCGCTCTTCGGGCTTGGGTTCGAGCGCCTGCAGGATGATCTCTTGCAGCCAGGGCGGGCAGTCCTTGCGCAGCGTGATCGGCGGCACCGGGTCTTGGTAGAGCCGCTCGCGCAGGCCGCGCACCGAGTCGGGCGCGCCGAAGGGGCGCTCGCCGGTCGTCAGGTGGTAGAGGATCACGCCGAGCGCGAAAAGGTCGCTGCGCGGGTCGTTGCGCACGAACTGCACCTGCTCGGGCGAGATGTAGGGGCCGGTGCCCATCGGCAGCTCGAACTCCTCGTCGAGCAGGTCGGGCAGCTGGTCGTGGCGCGACAGGCCGAAGTCGATCAGCACCGCTTCGCCGGTGATGCGGAACATGATGTTGCTCGGCTTCACGTCGAGGTGCACCAGGTGCTGACGGTGCAGGTCGTGCAGCGCGGTGGCCACCTTGATGCCGATGTCGACGATCTTCGGGATGGGCAGTGGCGCTTCGTCGAGCAGCGGGCGCAGCGAATCGCCGGGGATGCGCTCCATCACGATGTAGGGCTGCGAGGTGAAGTCGCCCTTGGCCACGAAGCGCGGCACGTGCGGGCCGCTCAACTTGGGCAGGATCATCTGCTCGACCTCGAAGCCGACGATGCTCGCTGGGTCCTCGCCACCGAGGATGCGCGGGACCTTCATGATGAGGTCCATCGGGTCGTCGCTGCTCACGTCGACCACTTTCCACAGGTGGGCCATGCCGCCCTGGTGCAGGTGGCGCTCGAGCTTGAAGTTGTCGATCAGCTCACCGGCCTGCAAGGGGCGCAGGGGGTGCGTGGCCGGCGCGGCCGCGCCGAAGTTGCTCGGGGGGTTGTCGAGTTCAGCCGCCATCTTCGAGACGCTTGGCAAGACGTTGTGGCAGGCCGGCGGCCCGCACCTTGGCCGCAGCCGTGTCGTAGTCGTAGGGCACGCGGAAGTACGTCAGCTCGGCGCTCTCGCTGTCGTACACGGCGTAGCAGGCGGCGGGGTTGTTGTCGCGCGGCTGCCCGGCGGCCCCTGGGATGACCAGCCACTGGCGCTGTGGCGAGAGCGGGATGGGCACGCCCGGCACCGGCTGGAACTCGCCGATCTTGCCGGTGGGCGCGAGGTGGTAGAGCCGCGGCTCGTGCACATGGCCGCAGAAGGTGGTGCGGCAGGCGGTGGCGTGCATGCTGCGCACCGCGTCGGCCCGTGCATGGATGTAGCCCCACTCGCCGGGGGCGTAGGCGTTGGCGTGCACGTAGAGGCGGCCGTCGTCGACGGCGGTGAGCGGCAGGCTGGCGAGGAAGTCGACCTGTGCGTCGTCGAGCTGCTCGCGCGTCCAGGCGACGGTGAAGCGCGCGTCTTCGATCATCGTGGGCTGCGGGCCGGCCACGGTGGCGGCGTCGTGGTTGCCGCGGATGGCAATGGCGCCCTGGGCCACGTGCTCGCGGATCTGGTCGACCACCCAGGCCGGGTCGGCGCCGTAGCCGACGAAGTCGCCGAGGAAGACGTACTTCGTGGCCTGCTGCGACCGCGCGTGTGCGAGAACCTCCGACACCGCCTCGCGGTTGGCATGGAGGTCGGTGATGAAGGCGATCTTCATGGGGGTGTGGTCAAGGCCTAGCCGATGCGCCCGAGTAGCAGGAACTCCATCAGCGCCTTCTGGACGTGCATCCGATTCTCGGCTTCGTCCCACACCACGCTTTGCGGCCCGTCAATGACCTCGGCCTCGACCTCCTCGCCGCGGTGTGCCGGCAGGCAGTGCATGAAGAGCGCGTCGGGCTGGGCGACGGCCATCATTTCGCGGTCGACGCACCAGTCGGCAAAGGCCTTCATGCGCGCTTCGTTCTCGGCTTCGTAGCCCATGCTCGTCCACACGTCGGTGGTCACGAGGTGGGCGCCGCGGCAGGCGTCGAGCGGGTTCTTGAAGGTCTTGAGGCAGCCGGTGTTCGCCACGCCGGCCACCTTGGGATCGATCTCGTAGCCGGTGGGCGTGCTCACGTGGAGCGTGAAGCCCAGGATGTCGGCCGCCTGCAGCCAGGTGTTGGCCATGTTGTTGCCGTCGCCCACCCAGGCCACCGTCTTGCCGCGGATGCTGCCGCGGTGCTCGATGAAGGTGAAGACGTCGGCCAGGATCTGGCAGGGGTGGTACTCGTTGGTGAGCCCATTGATGACGGGCACGCGCGAGTTGGCCGCGAAGGTCTCGATCTTGGTCTGCTCGTAGGTGCGGATCATCACCAGGTCGACCATGCGGCTGATGACCTTGGCGGAGTCTTCCACCGGCTCGGCCCGGCCGAGCTGGCTGTCGCCGGTGGTGAGGTGCACCACCGAGCCGCCCATCTGGTACATGCCGGCCTCGAAGCTCACGCGGGTGCGCGTGCTGGCCTTCTCGAAGATCATGGCCAGCGTGCGGTCGGTCAGCGGCGTGTATTTCTCGTAGTTCTTGAAGCGCTGCTTGATGATCGCGGTGCGGTCGAAGAGGTAGGCGTATTCCTCGGCGCGCAGGTCCTTGAACTGCAGGTAGTGCTTGATGAGGCTCATGCCGGGCTTCATGACGCGGGCTTGGCGAGAAACGCCTTGATCAGCGGGCAGAGGATGGCCAGCAGCTGCTGCACCTCGTCGGCGTTGATGATGAGCGCGGGGAGCAGGCGCACCACCTTGTCGGCGGTCACGCTGATCATGAGACCCGCTTCGGCAGCCTGGCCGAGCAGCTCGCCGCAGGGGCGGTCGAGCTCGACGCCGATCATCAGGCCCTGGCCGCGGATGTCGACCACGCCGGGCAGGGCGCCCAGCTCGCGCTTCAAGCCGTCGGTGAGCAGCTGGCCCATCTTGGCGGCGTTCTCGAGCAGCTTGTCTTCTTCCATGATGCGCAGCGTCTCGACGCCCGCACGCATGGCGAGCGGGTTGCCGCCGAAGGTGGTGCCGTGGTTGCCGGGGCCGAACACGTTGGCAGCACGCGGGCCGCACACGCAGGCGCCGATGGGCACGCCCGAGCCGAGGCCCTTGGCGAGCGGCATCACGTCGGGCTTGATGCCGGCCCACTGGTGCGCGAACCACTTGCCGGTGCGGCCCATGCCGCACTGCACCTCGTCGAGCATGAGCAGCCAGCCCTTTTCGTCGCAAATGCGGCGGGCCTGGCGCAGGTATTCGGCATGCGTCGGATTGATGCCGCCTTCGCCCTGGATCACTTCCAGGAAGATGGCCACGATGTTGGGGTTGGTGGCGGCGGCCTTCTCGATGGCGGCGATGTCGTTGAGCGGCACGCGCACGAAGCCTTCGACCAGCGGGCCGAAGCCGGCCTGCACCTTGGGGTTGCCGGTGGCCGAGAGCGTGGCGATCGAGCGGCCGTGGAAGGCCTTCTCGTAGACGATGATCTCGGGTTTCTCGATGCCCTTGTCATGGCCGAACTTGCGCGCGATCTTGAGCGCGCCTTCGTTGGCTTCGAGGCCCGAGTTGCAGAAGAAGACGTTGGTCAGGCCCGAGATCTCGACCAGCTTGGCGGCGAGCTGCTCCTGCAGCGGCACCTGGTAGTAGTTGGAGCTGTGCATCAGCTTGCCGACCTGGTCTTGCAGCGCCGGCACGAGCTTCGGGTGGGCGTGGCCGAGCGTGTTGACGGCGATGCCGGAGAGCCCGTCGAGGTACTTCTTGCCGTTGGTGTCCCACAGCCAGCAGCCTCGGCCGTAGGCCAGCGCCATCGGCAGGCGGCCATAGGTTGGCATCACGTGCGGCATGGGGGAGGCAGACAGCTTGTCGGGGGCGTTCATGGAGGGGCTCCAAAAGAGGGACGCTGAAAGAGACAAGGCCCGCAGGGAATGCGGGCCTGGGGCGTTTGATTCTAAGGGGGGTGTATGGCGCGGCCGCCTCGTGGAAAGGGTGATGGTGGGTTGAGTTTTGCAAAGGTCTCGTTCGGCAAATGCGAACGACTTTGGCCTGCCGTGAGAGCCAGTTCACGCGCTGCCGTTTCAGCGCGCGAGGCCGTGGCCGATAAGTCCCCATGGACGTGGCAGAACTCACCCCGGCGCGTGCTGCATCGCAGCACATGCGAGGCACAATAGCGGCTTCACCGCAGGCCGTATCCGGGCACGACCCGAGCGCGGCACGCCGTGCTGACCCCGCGTGCCACCGCATGACCACCCCCAAACCCCGAGAAGTCTTCATCCAGGGCCTGACCAAGGACGGCAGGACCTTCCGCCCAAGTGATTGGGCCGAGCGCTTGGCGGGGGCGATGTCGTGCTTCCGCCCCGGCGGCACCACGGCTGGCGGCCCGGGGGCCTTCATCGGCTACTCGCCGTACTGCGTGCCGCGCGTGATCAACGGCGTGAAATGCGTGATCGTCAACGAGGCGCTGCGCGATATCGAGATCATGGCGTGGGACTTCGTCATGAACTTCGCACGCGACAACGAACTGCAGGTGACCGAGGCCTGCCTGTTGCCGGAAGCGCCGCCGAAGCCCGGCGCGTGACGATGCGGCTCCGGAAATGAAAAACCCGCCTTTCGGCGGGTTTTGTCTTCGCGGGACCGGGAAATCAGATTCAGGCGGTGGTGGCGAGGGCCTTGACCTTGGCCGACAGGCGGCTCTTGTGGCGGGCGGCCTTGTTCTTGTGGAAGAGGCCCTTGTCGGCCACGGAGTCGATCACGCTCTGGGCGGCCTTGAAGATCTCGGTGGCTTTCGCCTTGTCGCCAGCGGCAACGGCCTTCTGGACGTTCTTGATGACGGTGCGGAACTTCGAACGCAGCGCGGTGTTGGCAGCATTCAGCTTGACGTCTTGACGCACGCGCTTGCGGCCAGAGGCGATGCGGACGGTCTTTTTGGCTTTGGAGGAGGTGGCCATTGAGCTTGTACCCGGGTTGAGCGAAGTCCGCGAGTATAGCAGGCACCATCGGCTGGCCGCAAATCGTGAGCAGGCGCTACCTATAATCCCGCCGCCCATGAACCTGCTGCGCGCCGCGTCCACCGTCTCCCTGCTGACCCTGGCCTCGCGCATCACCGGCCTGGCCCGCGACACCCTGATCGCCGCGGCCTTCGGTGCCAGCGGCTGGGCCGACGCGTTCAACGTCGCGTTCCGCATCCCCAATCTCTTGCGGCGTCTCTTCGCCGAAGGGGCTTTTGCGCAGGCCTTCGTGCCGCTGCTGGGCGAGACACGCGGGCGTGAGGGCGACGACGCCACGCGCCGGCTCGTCGACGCAGTCGCCACGATGCTCTTCTGGACCCTGATCGTGACGGTGGCCATCGGCATCGTGGCCGCGCCGGCCGTGGTCTGGCTGATGGCCTCGGCGCTTCAGGAGTTCGACGGCGCGGTCGTGATGACCCGCATCATGTTCCCCTACATCGGCTTCATGTCGCTGGTGGCACTGGCGGCCGGGGTGCTCAACACCTGGAAGCGCTTCGCGGTGCCCGCGGCGACGCCGGTGCTGCTCAACGTCTCGATGATCCTGGCGGCCTGGCTGCTGGTGCCGCAGTTCCGCCGCTGGGGCATCGAGCCGGCCTATGCGCTGGCGGTGGGGGTGATGGTGGGCGGGGTGCTGCAGCTGGCGATCCAGGTGCCGGCGCTGATGCGCATCGGCTGCCTGCCGCGCATCGGGCTCACGCCTTCGCGCATCGCTGCGGCGTGGCACCACCCCGGCGTGCACCGCACCTTGCAGCTGATGCTGCCGGCGGTGCTGGGGGTGTCGGTCGCGCAGCTGTCGATGATCATCAACACGCAGATCGCGTCTCACGTGTCGGTGGGCGCGGTCTCGTGGCTCTTCTATGCCGACCGGCTGATGGAATTCCCGACCGGCCTGCTGGGCGTGGCGCTCGGCGTGGTGCTCATCCCGCAGCTCTCGCAGGCGCACGGGCGGGGCGACGCCACCGGCTATTCCGCGATGCTCGACTGGGGCCTGCGCCTCGTGCTGCTGCTCACGCTGCCCTGCGCCGCAGCGCTGCTGGTCTTCGGCACGCCACTGATCGCGGTGCTGTTCCATCGCGGGCAGTTCACCGCCGCCGACGTGCACCAGACCGTGATGGCGCTGCGCGGCTACGGTGTCGGCCTCATCGGCATCGTGGCGGTGAAGGTGCTGGCGCCGGGCTTCTATGCCAGCCTCAACGTGCGCACGCCGGTGAAGATCGCCGTGGGCGTGCTGGTGCTGACGCAGATCCTCAACTGGCTGCTGGTGCCTTACCTCGGCCACGCGGCGCTCGCACTCTCGATCAGCCTCGGCGCGACCGTCAACGCGCTGCTGCTCTTCTTCGGCCTGCGCCGGCGTGGCAGCTACGTGCCCAGCCCCGGCTGGGGCGCCTTCGCCGCGCGGGTGGTGCTGGCCACTGCGGTGATGAGCGGCGCGCTCTGGTATGCCGCCGGCCTGGTCGACTGGGTGGCCTTGGGCCGCCACGAATGGCAACGCGTGGGCTGGCTGGCCGCCTGCATGGCGATGGCCGTGCTGTTGTACTTCGCGACCTTGCTCGCCACCGGCCTCAAGTTCAAGCAGTTCATGCGGCGCGGATAGACTGGCCGCCCACGCTTGACCGCCATGCCCACCTTCCCGCAGTTCCAGGCTCAGACCCCGCTGGAGTACTTCGCCCTGCTCGTGGCCGACGACGACAATTTCTCGTTGCTCGAGGCGGCCGTCTCCCTCGGGCAAGACGACAACCCCGCGCTCGACACGCAGTCGGTCTTGCACCAGATCGACACGCTCGCTGCCCGCCTGAAGGTGCGGGTGCCGGCCGACGCCGGCCCGCGCCAGCGCCTGCGTGTGCTGAACCAGTTCTTCTTCAACGAGCTGGGCTTTTCAGGCAACGTCAACAACTACTACGACCCGGCGAACAGCATGCTCGCCTCGGTGATCGAAACGCGCCGCGGCATTCCGATCACGCTCGCCTTGCTCTACATCGAGCTGGCGACGCAGGCGGGGCTGCGGGCACGTGGTGTCTCGTTCCCGGGGCACTTCCTGGTGAAGGTCAAGCTGAGCGAGGGCGAGGTGGTGATCGACCCCTTCACCGGCCAGTCGCTCTCGCGCGAGCGCCTTGATGAACTTCTGCAGCCCTACCGGCGCCGGCAGGGCCTGACCGGCGACCTCGACGTGCCGCTCAGCCTCTTCCTCCAGGCCGCGCCGCCACGCGACGTGATGGCGCGCATGCTGCGTAACCTGAAGGAGATCTATCGCACCTCCGCCGACTGGCCGCGCCTCGTGGCGGTGCTGAACCGCCTCGTCGTGCTGCTGCCCCAGGCCTGGGACGAGCGCCGCGACCGCGGCCTCGCACAGGCGGAGCTGGGGGCGGTCGATGCAGCGGCGCTCGACCTCGGTGCCTACCTCGCCCATTGCGCGGACGCCCCCGACCGCGACGCCATCGGCCAGCGTCTGATGGCGCTTCGCGACTCGGGCCACGGCCCGCTGCACTGAGCGCTGTATGAACGGCCAGCACCCCGCTGCCTGCCCCTAGAATCTGGCGCTTCCGCAGCTTCGCTCCCCTCGGGCATCGATGCAACTCACTCCCGCCCAGCGGCAAACCCTCTCCTGGCTCCTGATCGCCGTCATCGGCGTGCTGCTGGTGTGGCTGCTGGCGCCGGTGCTCATGCCCTTCCTCTTCGCGGGCATCCTGGCCTACATCCTCGAGCCGGCGGTCGAGAAGCTGGTGAAGCGCAAGGTGCCGCGGGTGCTGGCGGTCACGCTGGTGGAGGTGGCGGCCTTCGTGCTGATCCTGTCGGTGCTGCTGCTGATCGTGCCCATCGTGTCGAAGGAGCTGCCGCTCCTGCGCGAGCAGTTGCCGCTCCTGGCCGACAAGCTCAACCGCACCGTGTCGCCGTGGCTCGCGCAATACGGCATCGAAGTCGCGCTCGACGTGGCCAGCATCAAGGCCTTCATCGTCAAGTACCTCGGCGCCAACGTCGAAGACGGGCTGACCACGCTGCTGAGTTCGGCGCGCATCGGCGGCAGCTTCCTGCTCGCGCTGATCGGCAATGCGGTGCTGGTCCCGGCCGTGCTGTTCTACCTGCTGATGGACTGGCCCCGGCTCATCAGCCGCATCGACGGCCTCGTGCCGCCCCGCCTGCGCGACAGCGTGCGTGGCTTCATGCGCGAGAGCGACGAGATGCTCGGCCAGTACCTGCGCGGTCAGCTGCTGGTGATGGTGATCCTCGCGGTGTTCTACAGCGTGGGCCTCGCGCTCTTTCGCTTCGACCTCGCGGTGCCGGTCGGCGTGTTCACGGGCCTGGCGGTCTTCATTCCCTACCTGGGCTTCGGCCTGGGGATGCTGCTGGCGCTGATCGCCGGCGTGCTGCAGTTCGCCAGCTGGTACGGCGTGATCGCCGTCGCGGTGGTCTATGGGCTCGGGCAGGTGATCGAGAGCTTCATCCTCACGCCGCGCCTCGTGGGCGAGCGCATCGGCATCAACCCGCTCACGGTGATCTTCGCCTTGCTGGCCTTCGGTCATCTCGCCGGCTTCGTCGGCGTGCTGCTGGCGTTGCCGGTGTGCGCGGTGCTGGTGGTGGCAGGCAAGCGGGTGCTGGCCTGGTACACGGGCAGCAAGCTTTACCTGGGCTGAGCGTGAGACAGATTCCCCTGGCCATTGCCGACGAGCCGGTCCGGTCCTTCGACAGCTTCGTCGCAGGCCCGAACCTCGCGGCGGTGGAGCACCTGCGTGGCGTGATGCAGCAGACGGCGCCGGTCTACCTGTGGGGCCCGGCCGGCGTCGGCAAGACGCACCTTCTGCAGGCGCTGGCCCATCACGTGCAGCGCGTGGGCGGGCGGGTGGGGTGGTTCAATGCCACGTCGGCCCCCCCTTGGAATTTCGACGAAAGCGACGCGTTGATCGTGTTCGACGACTGCGACCGTTTCGACGAGGCCCAGCAGCATGCCGCCTTCGCGCTCTTTGTCGAGGCCACGACGCACCGCATTCCGGTGGCCGCGGCCGGCCTCGTGCCGCCTGTGGACCTCCCGCTGCGCGACGACCTGCGCACCCGCCTCGGCTGGGGCCACGTGTTTGCGCTGGCGCCGCTGGCCGAGTCGGAAGCGCGTGCGGCGATGCGCCGCGAGGCCGACCGGCGCGGCCTTTTTCTCTCCGATGACGTGATGAGTTATCTCCTGACGCGTTTTGCGCGCGACCTCAAGCACCTGATGATGGTGCTCGACCGCCTCGACGAATTCGCCCTCGTGCACAAGCGCGCGATCACCGTGCCGCTGCTCAAGCAGATGCTGGCCGAAGAGAAGGGGGCCGTGGCATGAACCTGTGCCTCTTCGACCTCGACGACACCCTGATCCCGCTCGACTCCGACCACGCCTGGGGCCGCTTCATGATCCGCCAGGGCTGGGTCGACGCGGAAGAGTTCGACCGGCAGAACGACGTTTTCTTTGCCCACTACAAGGCTGGCACGCTCGACATCCACGCTTACATCGCGTTTGCCACCGCGCCGTGGCGCGAGCGCCCGGCGAGCGAGCGCTCAGCCGCGCAAGACCGCTTCATGCAGGAAGTGATTGCGCCCCAGATGCGGCCTGCGGCGCGCGACCTGGTGCAGCACCACCAGCAGCAGGGCGACCTGGTGGCCATCGTCACCGCCACCAACGAGTTCGTGACCGCGCCCATTGCCCGGGCCTTCGGCGTGGCCCACCTGCTCGCCGTCGAGCTCGAAAAGGACCCCGGGGGTAACATCACCGGCCGCATCGCCGGGGTGCCCTCGTTCCGCGAAGGCAAGACGGTGCGCACGCACGAGTGGCTGGCAGCCCTGGGCCACAAGCTGCAGGACTTCGAGCGTGTCAGCGTCTACAGCGATTCGGCCAATGACCTGCCGCTGCTCGAAATGGCGACCGACCCCGTGGCCACCAACCCTTCCGCCCCGCTCGAAGCGATCGCCCGCGAGCGAGGTTGGCGCATTCTTCGGCTGTTCGATTGACGGACTGATGATCAAGAAGTTCATAGACAAACTGCTGGGCAAGACCAGCGCCAAGCCGGCCATCCCCAAGGGCAAGCGGGTCGAAGTGCCGCTGGCCGAGCACAACATCGACCTGAAACTCGTCGACGACAACGCCATCCGCGTCGTCAAGACGCTGGCCGATGCCGGCTACGAGGCTTACATCGTGGGCGGCGCGGTGCGCGACCTGCTGCTGGGCCTGCGCCCGAAAGACTTCGACGTGGCCACCAACGCCACGCCCGAGCAGGTCAAGGGCCTCTTCCGCCGCGCCTTCATCATCGGCCGGCGCTTCCGCATCGTGCATGTGGTGTTCGGGCGGGGGCGTGAGCACGAGGTGATCGAGGTGTCGACCTTCCGCGCGATGCTCGACGCCTCGGCCTCGGAGCAGGTCGCCGGCAACGAGAAGACCTCGAAGGCCGAGCTGGCCGACAAGCACCATGCGGTGGACGCAAGCGGTCGGGTGCTGCGAGACAACGTCTGGGGCCCGCAGATCGAAGACGCCGCGCGGCGCGACTTCACCGTCAACGCGATGTACTACGACCCGCAGAAGCAGATCGTGGTCGACTACCACGGCGGCATCAAGGACGCGAAGAAGAAGGTCCTGCGCATGATCGGCGACCCGGCCACCCGCTACCGCGAAGACCCGGTGCGCATCGTGCGCGTCGTGCGCTTTGCGGCCAAGCTCGGCTTCTCGATCGACCCGAAGACGCGTGCGCCGATCCGCGAGCTCGCCGGCCTGCTCGACGACGTGCCGGCCTCGCGCACCTTCGACGAAATGATCAAGCTCCTGCAGACCGGCCATGCGCTGGCGAGTATCGAAGAGCTGCGCAAGCAGGGCCTCGTGGGCGAGCGCACCGGCGTGTTCCCCATCCTCGACGTGGTGCTGGCCGATGCCAACAAGCACCCTGAGCGGCAGAAGTTCGTGGAACTCGCCCTGTCGGACACCGACCGCCGCGTGAACGAAGGCAAGCCCGTAGCGCCGAGCTTCATGCTCGCCTGCATGCTGTGGCACGACGTGCTCGACCGCTGGGAGAAGCTGAAGAAGAAGGGCGAACCACCGTTCCCGGCGCTGCAGCAGTCGGTCGACGCGGTGTTCGATGCGCGCATCGGCGACATCTCCGGCCGCGGCAAGCTGGCGGCCGACATGCGCGAGATCTGGCTCATGCAGCCACGCTTCGAGCGGCGCACCGGCAACGGGCCGTTTGCGCTGGTCGAGCAGCCTCGCTTCCGCGCCGGCTTCGACTTCCTGCGCCTGCGGGCCGACGCGGGCGAGAGCGACCCCGAGCTGGCGCGCTGGTGGGAAGAGTTCTCGCTGGCCGACGAAGAGAAGCGCGCCCGGCTGGTGGAGCAGGTGCGTGGCCCGGGCGGCCCGCGCCGGCGGGCACCGGCCGCCGCAGCTTCGCCGGCCCCCGCCGAGGGCACCGACGGTGACAGCGGTTTCCCCGAGGGCAGCAGCGATGCGCCGCGCAAGCGCCGCCGCCGTCGCCGCAAGCCCGCAGGTGGTGCGGGCGACGCCGCACCGCCTTCCAACAGCTGACCCGCATCGACGTGGCGCCGTTGCTGGCCTACATCGGCCTCGGGGCCAACCTGGGCGACCCGGCCGATGCGGTGCGCAGCGCCGTCGAGGCGCTTGGCCGCATGCCGGCGAGCCGGGTGGAAGCGGTCTCGTCGCTGTATCGCAGTGCGCCCGTCGACGCCCACGGCCCCGAGTTCATCAATGCCGTCGCGGCCCTGCACACCACACTGACGGCATATGAGTTGCTCGCGCAATTGCAGGCCATCGAGGCCGAGTTCGGTCGCGAGCGGCCGTATGTCAATGCGCCGCGCACGCTCGACCTCGACCTGCTGCTGTATGGCGACCGCGAGATCGCGTCCGACGACCTCGCCGTGCCGCACCCTCGCCTGCACGAACGCGCCTTCGTGCTGCTGCCCCTGGCCGAACTGGCTGGCGATGGCCTCGTGATTCCGGGCCGCGGCCCGATCGCGAAGTTCTTGCCCGCCGTCGCCACGCAAGCCATCACCCGACTGGAGACCGCATGAACATGACCCGCACACGCCTGCCCGAGCGTGCGTCGCCGCAGGAAGCCGGCTTCCGGCCGGAAGGGCTGGCCCGGCTGACGGCCGCCTTCCAGGAGCAGATCGACCGCCAGCGCCTGCCGGGTGTCGTCGCGATGGTGGTGCGTGGCGGCAAGCTGGCGTACTTCGAGGCGCTGGGGCGGCGCGACCCGGCGTTGCCCGAGCCGATGCAGCGCGACAGCATCTTCCGCATCTATTCGATGACCAAGCCAGTCGTCTCGGTCGCCGTGATGATGCTGTTCGAGGAAGGGCGCCTCTTCCTGCACGATCCGGTGGCGAAGTACCTGCCCGAGTTCAAGAACGTGGCGGTCGGCGTGGTGCGCGCCGATGGCCAGATCGACAGCGTGCCCGCGGTGCGTGCGATGACGGTGCAGGACCTGCTGCGCCACACCTCGGGGCTGACCTACGAGATCCTGGCCGAAGCGCCGATCCGCAAGCTCTACGCCCGCGCCAAGATCTACCGCCGCGACTGGACGAATGCCGAGTTCAGCCAGGCTCTCGCGAAGCTGCCGCTGATGTACCAGCCCGGTACGGTGTGGGACTACAGCCGCGCGACCGACGTGCTCGGGCGCCTGGTGGAAGTGGTCTCGGGCCAGCCGCTGCGCGATTTCTTCTCCAGCCGGATCTTCGAGCCGCTGCGCATGCTCGACACCGGCTTCCACGTGCCGGCGATGTCTCTGGGCCGTCTGGCCGAACCGTTCGCGAACGACCCCGATACGGGTGCCGAGGTGCGTGTGCTCGACGTGCGCGACCCGGTGGCACTGGACATGGGCGGTGGCGGCCTCGTGTCGACCGCCACCGACTACGCGCGTTTCACGCAGATGCTGCTCAACCAGGGCGTGCTCGATGGCCAGCGGCTGCTGAGCCGCAAGACCGTCGAGCTGATGACGAGCGACCACCTGGGCACCATCCCGAGCGTCAACGACCTGCTGCCGCCGGGGCACGGCTTTGGCCTGGGTTTTGCTGTCCGCCTGCAGGCCGGCATCACGCCGGTGGCGGGCTCGGCGGGGGCGTACTTTTGGGGCGGCATGGCCGGCACCACGTTCTGGGTCGACCCGGCAGAAGACATGCACGCCGTGCTGATGGTGCAGGCGCCGGGGCAGCGTGACGAGGTGCGGGCCTTGTTCCGCAACCTGGTCTACGGTGCCATCGGCGATTGAAGTGAAGGCAGTGAAGGCAGAGGAGGGCGGCTTGACATGACCGGCATCTCGATTCCGTTGCAGACCGTGGTGCTGCTGGTGGCGTCCAACGTCTTCATGACGTTCGCCTGGTACGGCCACCTGAAGAGCCTGTCGGCAAGCCCCTGGTACATCGCGGCGCTCATCAGTTGGGGCATCGCGCTCTTCGAGTACCTGCTGCAGGTGCCGGCCAACCGCATCGGCTACAGCGGTGGTTTCACCCTCGCGCAGCTCAAGATCACGCAGGAGGTGATCACGCTCGCGGTCTTCGTGCCGTTTGCCATGGTCTACATGAAGGAGCCGTTCAAGCTTGACTACCTCTGGGCCGGCCTGTGCCTGATCGGCGCGGTCTATTTCATCTTCCGCAACTGATGTCGGCGCAGGGCCTCGACCGATTCCGCCACATCGCCATCGAAGGCCCGATCGGCGCGGGCAAGAGCTCGCTCGCACGCCGCCTCGCCGCGCACCTGGGTGCCGAGCTGATGCTCGAGCGTGCCGACGAGAACCCGTACCTCGAACGCTTCTACGCCGACGTGCCGGGATATGCCTTCCAGACCCAGGTGTTCTTCCTCTTCCAGCGCATGCGCCAGGTGCGCGAGCTGGCCCAGCCGGGCCTGCTGGCGCCTGCGGTCGTCAGCGATTTCATGCTGGCGAAGGATGCTCTCTTCGCCCGCATGAACCTGAGCGACGAGGAGTACCACCTGTACCAGCAGATGTACGCCCAGGTCTCGGCCCAACTGCCCCAGCCCGATCTCGTCATCTGGCTGCAGGCCACTCCGCCCACGCTGATCCAGCGCATCAAGCAGCGCGGCATCGCGATGGAGCAACGCATCGCGTCCGACTACCTGCAGAAGCTCTGCGACGCGTATGCCGACTACTTCCAGAGTTTCGACGGGGCGCCGCTGATGGTGGTCAACAGCGAGAACTTCAATCCGGTCGAGCGCGATGCCGATTTCCACGCGCTCGTCAACGCCTTGACGGAGTTCGAGGGGCCACGGGGGATGTTCGACCTGCGACCGCTCGGCCCGGGGTAACCCGGGCGCTACACTCTGCGCCTTGTCGTTGTGACCGTTCTGTGACAGAGCCGCATCAAGCGGCCTGACGAGACCCCCTCCCTGGAGAACCCACCATGTTGTTTGGCAAGCTGCTGCCACGCGAAGGCAATTTCTTTGAGCTTTTCAACCAGCATGCGAATTTCATCGTCGAAGGTGCCCGCGCCTTCATCGCGATGATCGAGAACTACAGCAACCTCGACCAGCGCGAGAAGTACGCCAACCTGGTGGTGTCGGCCGAGCGCTCCGCCGACAAGGTGACGGCCGAGGTCAACCGCCTGCTGCACAAGACCTTCATCACCCCGATTGACCGCGAGCAGATCCACAGCTTGATCAATGCGATGGACGACATCGTCGACCTGCTGCAGGACGCGACCGAAACCATGCAGCTCTACGACGTGAAGGCGATGACCGAAGAGGTGCTGCGCCTGGGCGACCTGAGCGCCAAGTGCTGCGAGCGCGTGCAGCATGCCGTCTCGCTGCTGCCGAAGCTGAGCCAGAGCGATGCGGCCGAAGCCGCGATCAAGACCTGCGAAGAGATCGACAAGCTGGAGAGCGACGCCGACCGGGTGATGCGCTCGGCGATGTCGAAGCTCTTCCGCGAAGAGACCGACGTGCGCGAGCTGATCAAGCTGAAGGCGATCTACGAGCAGCTCGAGTCCATCTCCGACCGCTGCGAAGACGTGGCCAATCTCATCGAGGGCGTCGTCCTCGAAAATTCCTGATCCCTCCCGGAGCTTCGGATGCAAACGATCCAGGTGGCGTTCTGGGTGGTGGCGATGCTGGTCGTGCTCGCGCTGCTGTTCGACTTCATGAACGGCTTCCACGACGCGGCGAATTCGATTGCGACGGTGGTGTCGACCGGCGTGCTCAAGCCTCAGCAGGCGGTGCTGTTCGCGGCCTTCTTCAATGTGCTGGCGATCATGGTGTTCCACCTCAACGTGGCGGCCACGGTGGGCAAGGGCATCGTCGATGCCGGTGTGGTCGACCACCACGTGGTGTTCGGGGCACTGATCGGGGCGATCACCTGGAACGTGATCACCTGGTGGTATGGCATTCCGTCGAGCTCGTCGCACGCACTGATCGGCGGCATCTGCGGCGCGGTGATCGGCAAAGCCGGCATCGGCGCGCTGATCGGGTCGGGCGTGTTCAAGGTGGTGGCGTTCATCTTCGTGTCGCCATTGCTGGGTTTCATCCTCGGCTCGCTGCTGATGGTGCTCGTGGCCTGGATCTGCCGGCGCAGCTCACCGCTTCGGGTCGACAACTGGTTCCGGAGGCTCCAGCTGGTGTCGGCAGGGCTCTACAGCCTGGGACACGGTGGCAATGACGCGCAGAAGACGATCGGCATCATCTGGATGCTGCTGATTGCCACGGGCTACTCGGCCGCAGGCGACAAGCTGCCCCCGGCGTGGACGATCTGGGCGTGCTACCTTGCCATCGGCCTTGGCACGATGTTCGGTGGCTGGCGCATCGTGAAGACGATGGGCCAGAAGATCACCAAGCTGAAGCCGGTGGGTGGCTTCTGTGCCGAGACGGGCGGGGCGCTGACGCTCTTCCTGGCCACCGCGATGGGTGTGCCGGTGTCGACCACCCACACCATCACTGGCGCCATCGTCGGCGTGGGTTCGGTGCGCAGCGCCTCGTCGGTGCGCTGGGGCGTGGCAGGCAACATCGTCTGGGCCTGGATCTTCACCATCCCCGCCTCGGCCTTTGTGGCCGGCATCTTCTACTGGATCAGCCTCTCGCTGTTCGCGTGACTGCGAACCCCAGGGTCACTGGCTGATCTTGCGGCCTTCTTCGACCTGGTATTCGAAGTAGCGCTGGCCGCCGTAGGCGATGGTCGCCATCAAGACGGTGGCGCCCAGGCCCAGGCACAACACCACCGCAAACACGACGCCCCAGCCGGCTTCATGCTGGCGAGAGGCGTCGGCGTTGTAGCGGGCGTTCCAGCGCTCATCGGGCATCAGCCCGTAGACGATGCCGGCGAGCATGGAGCCGGCCAACGCCAGGCCTAGCAGCGGCACCAGGGCCCACGACAGGTGGTCGTCCTGGCCAAGCGTGTAGGCGCGCAGCACGCCGTACAGGCCGATCAGCGTGGGCAGCGGCCAGAGCCAGCCCCAGGTGTCGCGCGAGCCGTAGAGGTAGAAGCGGTGCAGGCCCAGGCCGCCGCCGATCAGGGCCAGCCAGGCCGCCAGGGTCTTGGATTTGTAGGAGTTCATGCGAGAGGCGGGCGTGCGCAGAGGGCCGGTGAGTTTATAATGCGCGGTTTCGATGGCGGTGGGCCCGAGTCACCTCGAAGCCTGCGTATCTACGACATCGAACCTTTTGGCAGAAGTCCCACTTCTGCTTGTCGATCTGCCTGGCCCTGAGTGTCTCCTGTGGTGCGGTGGATGTTGTCAGGTTTCGAGGAAACAACATGGTCGTGATTCGACTCTCCCGTGGCGGCGCCAAGAAGCGTCCCTTCTACAACATCGTCGTCGCCGATTCGCGCAACCGTCGTGACGGCCGCTTCATCGAGCGCGTCGGTTTCTACAACCCGGTGGCATCGGGCGCCGAGCAGCCGCTGCGCGTGGCTTTCGACCGCGTCGACTACTGGACCGGCAACGGCGCCCAGCTGTCGCCCACGGTGGCGCGTTTGGTGGCCGACGCCAAGGCCAAGGCGGCCTGACGAGGCCGTGGCTTCCACTGCCCCGCCGGTCGGCACCCCAGCCGACTGGCCTGAAGACGCGGTGGAGGTCGGTCGCATCGTCGATGCCTGGGGAGTGAAAGGCTGGATCAAGGTCCAGCCTTTTGCATCTGACCCCCAGGCCTTGTTCTCGACCAAGCGCTGGTACCTCCAGCCGCCCGAGGGGCCGGCCGTCAAACGGCCGGTGGCCGCCAAGCCGGCAGCACCATTCCCCTCGCTCCTCAAGATCACGCAGGCCAAGGACCACGGCGACGTGGTGGTGGCCCAGGTGCAGGAGGTCGAAGACCGCAGCGGCGCCGAAGCCCTGCGGGGGGGCCGGATCTTCGTGTCGCGCGCGAGCTTTCCGACCGCCGACCCTGACGAGTACTACTGGGTCGACCTGATCGGCATGGCCGTGGTCAACCGCCAGGGCGAAGCGCTGGGCACCGTTGTCGGTCTGATCGACACCGGCCCGCACAGCGTGTTGCGCATCCAGCCCGATGACCCCAAGGCCGAAGAGCGACTGGTGCCGTTCGTCTCGGCCTACGTGGATGACGTGAAGACGGCCGAGAAGCGCATCACCGTCGATTGGGGCCTCGACTACTGAGGTCGGGAAGCATGCGCTTCGACGTCGTCACGATCTTCCCGGAGCTCTTCACGCCGCACTTGACTCAGGGCGTGACCCGCCGCGCCTTCGAGTCGGGCCAGGTGGACGTGCGCCTGTGGCCCTTGCGAGACCATGCCGACAATAACTATCGCCGCGTCGATGACCGCCCCTATGGCGGCGGGCCCGGCATGGTGATGCTCGTCGAGCCGTTGCAGCGGGCGCTGGAAGCGATTCGCACGTCACGTGGCGACAGTGCCCCCGTGGTGCATTTCACGCCCACCGGCCGACGCCTGGACCAGGCCATCGTGCAGGAATTTGCCAAAGGCGAGGGCGCGGTGCTGCTGTGCGGCCGCTACGAAGGCATCGACCAGCGCTTCATCGAGCGGCATGTGGACATCGAGCTGAGCCTGGGCGATTTCGTGCTGTCGGGCGGGGAGATTCCGGCCCTGAGCCTGCTCGACGCCGTGGCCCGCCTGCAGGAAGGCGTGCTGAACGACGCGCAGTCTCATCAGCAGGACAGCTTCTCCGATGGCCTGCTCGACTGCCCTCATTACAGTCGCCCCGAGGTGCTTGAAACACCGGAAGGCCCGATGCCGGTACCGCCGGTGCTGCTCTCCGGGCACCACGCCGCCATTGCGCGCTGGCGCCGTGAGCAGTCGCTCGCGGTGACCGCCCGTCGTCGGCCCGACCTGATTGACGCCGCACGGGCTCGTGGGGAACTTTCGGCCGCAGATGAGAAGTATCTGCGCTCACTTGGGCTATAATTTTGGGTTTTCCGATCCTCTGCCCCGGAGAGGTGCGCCAAAGGGCGCGCCAAAGGGTTGGCACCGCTTGGTGACCAGCCAGATCATCAAGACCCGCGCCGGCACGATCACTAGGAGCTTTCTGTGAATCTCATCCAGACCCTCGAGCAAGAAGAAATTGCTCGCCTCGGCAAGAAGATCCCCGAGTTCGCCCCTGGCGACACCGTGATCGTCAGCGTCAACGTGGTTGAAGGCACCCGCAAGCGGGTCCAGGCCTACGAAGGCGTGGTCATTGCCAAGCGCAATCGCGGCCTCAACTCCAGCTTCATCGTGCGTAAGATCTCCAGCGGCGAAGGCGTGGAGCGTACGTTCCAGCTGTACAGCCCGCTGATCTCGAACATCGAAGTCAAGCGCCGCGGCGATGTGCGCCGTGCCAAGCTGTACTTCCTGCGTGAGCGTTCCGGCAAGTCGGCCCGAATCAAGGAAAAGCTCGCTTAAGCGGGCCCGCGCCCAGCGCGTCTCAGAAAGCCGCCTCCCGAGGCGGCTTTTTCGTTTCCAATCCAATTCGTTATGGCCCTGAGTTTCGATCCGCTCGAGTTGCCGGTGGCGTCGGTCGACGATCACCTGCCCGCCGTGTCGCTGGAAGAGTTGCGTGCCGAAGCCCTGCGCCGCCGCTTCGTGGCGCCACCCGTGTGGGCACCGGAGATCGCGGTCGAGCGCCAGTTCACGCAACGCGAGCCGACGCATGCTTCGGTGCTGGTCCCGCTGACCCAGCGCGATGAGGGTCTGGCCGTGCTGCTGACCCAGCGAACCGACCATCTGCACGACCACCCGGGGCAGGTGAGCTTCCCCGGCGGTCGGGCCGAGCCAGAAGACTCGAGCGCCGTGGCTACCGCCTTGCGTGAAGCGGAGGAAGAGATTGGCCTTCTGCCCTCGTTCGTCGACGTGATCGGCCAGTTGCCGACCTACACCACCGGCACCGGCTTCATCGTGACCCCGGTCGTGGGCGTGCTGCAGCCGGGCTACAGCCTGCAACCCGACCCCTTCGAGGTGGCGGAAGTCTTCGAGGTGCCGCTCTCGTTTCTGATGAACCCGGCGAACCACCGCTGGCATGCGGTCGAGACGGGCGGCGTGAAGCGCGAATTCCTCTCCATGCCTTGGACCGGCATCGATGCGGCCGGCCAGCCGCGGCGCTACTTCGTGTGGGGTGCGACGGCCGCGATGTTGCGCAACCTCTACCGCTTCCTTGCCGCGTAAAGGCGCGCCGCTATCATCGGCCGCACATGAGTTTCTTCGCCGTTTTGTTCGCGCTCCTGATCGAGCAGCTCAAGCCCCTGCCGCGCGTCAACTTTGTCCACGATTCCCTGCGGGGCTGGATGCACTGGACGGGCCGCAACTTCGATGCGGGCAAGCCCCATCACGCGTGGGTCGTGTGGGGTGTGACGGCGCTGGTGCCAGCGCTGCTGGCCTGGGGGTTGTACCTTGTCGCGGCGCAGTTCGGTTTCGCGGCTGCGCTGCTGTGGAACGTCGCGGTGCTGTACGTGACGATGGGTTTTCGGCAGTTCAGCCACTACTTCACAGACATCCGGGACGCCCTGCAGCGCGGTGACGAGACCACCGCCCGCAGCCTGCTGGCGGAGTGGCGCCACCTCGATGCGAGCGAGTTGCCGCGCACCGAACTCCTGCGCCACGTGATCGAGCATTCGCTGCTGGCGGCGCATCGGCATGTGTTCGGCGTGTTCTTCTGGTTCGTGGTGCTGTCGACGCTGGGCTTCGGTCCGGCAGGCGCGGTGCTCTATCGCATGGCCGAGTTCGCCAGCCGCTATTGGGGCTTCAAGAGCCGTGTGGTCGGCATCCCGAGCAACGAGCGCCTGCTCGCGTTGTCGCAACGGATGTTCAGCCTGATCGACCACCTGCCGGCGCGTTTGACCGCTTTCGGCTTTGCAGTGGTGGGCAACTTCGAGGAAGCCGCGGCCTGCTGGCGCCGCGATGCCCACCTCTGGAAACACGCCAACGAGGGGATCATCCTCGCGGCGGCGGCAGGCGCCGTGGGCGTGCAGCTGGGTGGCACGGCCGCCCCCGGTGTGACGCCAGACCGCTCCAAGACCTTCGACAGCGGTGCCGGCGAAGACACTGCGCGCGCCGAAGGCTCCACGCCGGGCGCCTTGCCCCAACTCGACCACCTGCGCAGCATCGTCGGCCTGGTGTGGCGCTCGGTGGTGTTGTGGATGCTGCTGCTCGCGCTGCTGTCGCTCGCCAATCTGATCGGCTGATCAGTAGCGGGTGGGTGCCGAGAGTTCGGCAAAGAGTTCGGAGTAAATGCGGTAGCGCGACTCGTTCACGTCACCCGCTTCGAGCGCTGCGCGCACACCGCAGCCCGGCTCGTGCAGGTGGGTGCAGTTGTAGAACCTGCACTGCTGCGACGGGCCCGCAAGATCGGGCATCAGCCGTGGCAGGTCTTGCGCGCTGATCTGCCGCAGGCCGAACTCCTGGAAACCTGGCGAGTCGATGAGCCCCGTGCTGCGGGTGTCGTCCAGCCAGTACCACTGCGTGGACGTGGTGGTGTGCTTGCCGGAGTTGAGCGCCTGCGAGATCTCGCCCACCTGCGCGCGCGCATCGGGCGCCAGCAGGTTGATCAAGGTGCTCTTGCCGGTGCCGCTCGGCCCGAGCACGAGCGTGGCCTGGCCTTGCAGCAGCGAGAACAGCGCCGCGCGCGACTCGGCGGGCCGTGCTTTCAGCGCCACCTCGCGCACGTCGTAGCCCATCGCGGAATAGGGCTTCAGCCGCTCCCGTGCTGCCTCGATCTGCGGCAGGTCGGCCTTGTTGAGCAGGATGCGCGCCGGGATGCCGGCGCTTTCGGCCGCCATCAGTGCACGGGCCAGCTGCGACTCGCTGAACACCGGCTCGGCGGCCACCATCACGAGGATCTGGTCGAGGTTGGCGGCGAAGGACTTGGTCTTCCACTCGTCCTGCCGGAAGAGCAGGTTGCGCCGTGGCTCCACGTGCTCGATGACACCTTCGTCGCCCGTCGGCTGCCAGCGCACACGGTCGCCGACCACGCAGTCGCTCTTCTTTCCGCGCGGGTGACAGATGATCCGGCGGCCTTCCGGCGTTTCCACCACATAGTGACGGCCGTAGCCGGCCACCACCAGCCCGACGTCGAGCTCAGCCGACAAAGGCCACCAGCGCGTCGGCCTTGGCCGCGCAGATGAAGTCGTTGACCGAGATGCCGCCGACCGAATGCGTGTTGTAGCGGACCACGCAGCGGCTGTAGCTCACGAGCAGGTCGGGGTGATGGTCTTCGGTGTGGGCGACCCAGGCCAGCGCGTTCACGAAGGCCATGGTCTCGTGGTAATTCTTGAAGCTGAAGGTCTTCTCGATCGCGCCGTCTTTCAGATGCCAGCCGCTCACCTGCGCCAGGTGGTCGTGGATCTCACGATCGCCCATCGGTGAACCGTTGAGCGGCTGGCACTTGCGGTTTTGCAGGTGGGTCATGCGCGACTCGCTTGAAGGCTGGCGTGGGACTGGATGGCGGTCAGCCGCTCCAGCGCGGCCGGGTGGGAGTAATAGAAGCGAACGTACACCGGATCGGGTGTCAGCGTCGAGGCATTGTCTTCGTGCAGCTTGAGCAGCGCGGCGGCCAGGTCCTGCCCGCTGGCCTGCGCGCAGGCGTAGGCGTCGGCCTGGAACTCGTGCTTGCGCGACAGCTGGGCAAAAAGCGGTGAGATGAAGAAGGCGAACACCGGCACCACCAGCAGAAAGAGCAGCAGCGCGACCGCATCGTTGGGCGCACCGAGCGACGGTTGCACGCCCAGCGCCGTGTAGAACCAGGTCTGGCTCGACAGCCATCCCAGCAGCGCAAAGCCCGCCAGGCTCATCGCGAACATCGACACCATTCGCTTGGTCACATGCTTGTGCTTGAAGTGGCCGAGTTCGTGGGCCAGCACCGCCTCCACTTCACCCGGCGTGAGCTTGTGCAGCAGCGTGTCGAAGAACACCACGCGCTTGGCGGCGCCCAGGCCGGTGAAATACGCATTGGCGTGGGCCGAGCGCTTGCTGCCGTCCATCACGAAGAGGCCCTTGGCCTGGAAGCCGCAGCGCTGCATCAGCGTCTGCACGCGGGCCTTGAGCGACTCGTCGGAGAGCGGCTGGAACTTGTTGAAGAGCGGTGCGATGACCGTCGGGTAGAGCACGAGGATCAAGAGGTTGAAGCCCATCCAGGCGCCCCAGGCCCACAGCCACCAGAGCGTGCCGGCGGCACCCATCAGCCACAGGATGAGTGCGGCGATCGGCAGGCCGATCAGCGCGCCGACGATCACGCCCTTGACCATGTCGGCGAGGTAGAGCTTCCACGTCATGCGGTTGAAGCCGAAGCGCTGCTCGATGCGGAAGGTGCTGTAGAGCTCGAAGGGCAGGTCAAGCAAGCCGCTGATGAAGGCGAAGGCGGCCAGCAGCGCGAGTTGGTAGGCCATGCCGCCGAAGCGCGGCTCGATGGCGTCTCGCACGGCGACGTTGACGACGTCCAGGCCGCCCAGCAGCGTCCAGCCCAGCAGCACCGCGGTCCCGAAGGCGGTGCTCAAGAGGCCGAAGCGGCCCTTGGCCAGGGTGTAGTCGGCCGCTTTCTGGTGGGCGGCGAGCGTGGTGGTCTGCGCGAAGGCGGCCGGCACCGTGTCGCGGTGGGCGGCCACGTGCCGCATCTGGCGCGTGGACAGCCAGAACTTCACCAGCAGCGAGACCACGAGCGCTGCGGCGAAGAGCAAGGTGAGAGCGGTGCTTTGCATAGACCAGAAGTGTAGGCTGCGAGAATGCCCCGCCAAGGAGAAGCGCATGACCGACGACACCACCAACCCCATCCTGCCCAGCAGCGACCAGAACCTCATCTGGATCGACCTCGAGATGACCGGCCTCTACCCCAACACCGACCGCATCATCGAGATCGCGGTGGTGGTGACCGATGCCAACCTGACGCAGCGTGTGGAAGGCCCGGTCTTCGCGGTGCACCAGAGCGACGCCACGCTCGACGCGATGGACGCCTGGAACAAGGGCACACACGGCAAGAGCGGCTTGATTGACCGCGTGAAGGCCTCGACCATCGACGAAGACAGCGCCCAGACCCAGATGATCGAATTCCTGAAGCGCTACGTGCCCAAGGGCAAGTCGCCGATGTGCGGCAACAGCATCTGCCAGGACCGCCGCTTCCTCGCCAACTACATGCCCGCGCTGGAAGACTTCTTCCACTACCGCAACCTCGACGTCAGCACGCTCAAGGAGCTGGCCAAACGCTGGAAGCCCGAGATCCTCACCGGCTTCAAGAAGGCCCAGGCGCACACGGCGCTGGCCGACATCCACGAGTCGATCGACGAACTCGTGTACTACCGCGAGCATTTCCTGGCGAAATAAGGGGCTGAGGCCTCGTGGAAACCCGAGGTCGCTGCTATAATCCGCGCTTCGCCTGAGTGGCCATCACAAGCTCCCAGGCGTTTCGTTCATCCCCTCTGACCTCATCGAGTCTTCCCACAGCCCCGTGCTGTGCGGCCTGTTCGAACCCACTTTCGGGAATGGTTGGCGGCGATGCCGTCGCTTTGACTGTTCCTGATCCCCACCGCTGGCAACTTGGCCAGTCCCGGTTCGGACCTTCTCCCCAGCGACTTCACCAGCGAGCCCGTTGATGGCTGCGCGTGGTACCGCTTGCGCTTCGTCGCGCAGGCGGTGCTTTGTTTCGAGAAAGAAGACGATGAGTTTCGACACCCTGGGCCTGAATCCGGCCATCACCCGTGCCCTCACCGATGCCGGCTACACCGAGCCGACCGACGTGCAGGCCGCCGCCATTCCGCCCGCTCTGGAAGGCCGTGACCTGATGGTCGCTTCCAGCACCGGCAGCGGCAAGACCGCTTCCTTCATCCTGCCCGCGCTGCAGCGCATCCTCGCCGCGCGCGGCGACAACGCCAAGCGCCGCGAAAAGGGCGTGGTCTACGGCCCGCGCGTCCTCGTGCTCGCCCCCACGCGGGAACTCGCCATGCAGGTCGACAAGGCCGCCATGACCTACGGTCGCCATGTGCAAGGCCTGCGCTCGACCACCGTGGTCGGCGGCGTGCCGTATGGCGCCCAGCTCAAGGCCCTGCGCGGCCCGCTGGACATCCTGATCGCCACCCCCGGCCGCCTGCTCGACCACCTGACCAGCGGCAAGGCCATCCTCGAGAACGTCGAGATGCTGGTGCTCGACGAAGCCGATCGCATGCTCGACATGGGCTTCATCGACGACATCCGCACCGTGGTCGATCACCTGCCCGAAGGCCGCCAGACGGTGATGTACAGCGCTACGTTCGTCGGCCACGTCGGTCGCCTGGCGCAAGACCTGCTGCGCGAGCCGCAGCGCATCGAGATCGCCTCGCACACCGACACCCACGAAAACATCGAACAGCGCCTGCACTGGGCCGACAACAAGTCGCACAAGGACGCGCTGCTCGACCACCTCCTGACCGAGAAGGACATGGAGCAGGCCGTGGTGTTCACCAGCACCCAGCGCGACGCCGACTGGCTCGCCGACCGCCTGGCCGACATGGGCCACCAGGTCGCCTCGTTGCACGGTGGCATGCCGCAAGGCCGCCGCACCCGCGTGCTGCAAGGCCTGCGCAACCGCCAGCTCAAGGTGCTGGTGGCCACCGACGTGGCCGCCCGCGGCATCGACGTGCCGACCATCAGCCACGTCATCAACTACGGTCTGCCGATGAAGGCCGAGGACTATGTGCACCGGATCGGCCGCACCGGCCGTGCCGGCCGCAATGGCCTGGCGGTGACGCTGGCCGAGCGCATGGACGTGAGCATGATTCGCCGCATCCAGCACTTCACGACGCAGAACATCCCGGTCGCGACCATCTCCGGCCTCGAGCCCAAGCAGCCCGAGCCGCGCATGTTCGCGCCGCGTGGTGATGCCAAGTTCGGTGGCGGCAAGCCGTTCCAGGGTCGTCCGAGCCACGGCAAGGGTGGCTTCGGCCACAACGCGGGCCAAGGTGCCGGCAATGGCTTTGGCGGTGGTGGCTTCGGTGGCAACCAGAAGCCGTGGCAAAAGCCCCAGCAGCAGCGTGCCGGTGAAGGCTTCGCGCCGCGTGACCGTGCGCCGTTCGATCGCGACAGCGCCCAGCACAACCGCTACAGCGTCGATCGCCCGAACGACCGCCACAACAGCACCTTCGTGCCGCACGGCCAGCAAATGCCCCGTGGCGGTGCCTTCGATCGCGCGCCGGTCGATCGCAATGCCGGTGGTTTTGCCCCGCGCAAGGCTGGCCCGTCCAAGGGTGGCTTCAACAAGCCCCAGCGCCCGCGCCAGGGCGGTTTCAGCCGCTGATGCGCAGGAGCGTCAAGCCACGCGCTTGACGCTCACATCCACCTTCATCCCGAGGTAGGACGCCGGCTCGCCGATCCAGCTGCCCGAGACAGGCGACGCCTGTTTCGGGTCGCGCGCCACGCCGACCCGCAGCAGCTGGTAGCCGCCGAGCAGGTTGTTCGTCGGATCGAACGGCACCCAGCCCGCACCCGGCAGATAGGCCTGCAGCCACGCATGCGTGGACCCCGCGCCGACCACGTTCGGCTCCGCGTCGGGGTTGGCCTCGTCCAGCGACGGGTCGTAGAGATAGCCCGACACGAAACGCGTCGCCACGCCCAGGCGGCGTGCCGCTTCCATCATCAGCAGTGCGAAGTCGCGACAGCTGCCGCTGTTCTTCGCGAGTGTCTCGAGCGGTGTCTGCGTGCCTTCCTCGTTGCGGGCGGCGTAGGTGAAGTTGTCGCGGATGTGCTGGTTCATCTTCACCAGCAGGTCGCGCGTGCCGGTCGGGCCTTCGGGGTTCATGAACTGCCGCGCCCAGGCGGTGAGCTTGCCCTCTTCGTCGTCGTAATGCGGCCGCAGGAAGTGCTCGAGGTCGAGGCGCTCGTCCACCGAATAGGCGAAAGGAAAGAACTCCGCCGAAGGCGACAGCGGCAGCTCGAGGTTGTTGCTGTGCGCATGCTCGATGGTGAACGAGCACACGATCTTCAGCTCGGCCGCCTCGCTCTGCGGCTGCACCAGTGCCACCGAGTTGGAGAACTGATCCTGGATGAGCCGGATGTCCGCGTCGGGGCTCACGACGAGGTCGGTCGCCAGGACGCGCAGGTCGTGGCTGTCGAGTGGGCGGAACATCACCCGGTGCTCGCCGAAGGTCACCGGCTTGGAATAGCTGTAGGTCGTCGTGTGGACGATGTCGTACTTGATGGGCATGGGCCCTCCTCGAACCGGGAGGCCGCAGTGTGGGGCCTCGTCGTCGGTTCGTCTGTAGGAGGGGAGTGGCGCAGGACGTCAGACGCCCAGCAGCTCGACCTCGAACATGAGCGTCGCGTTCGGCGGGATCACGCCACCGGCGCCGCGTGCACCATAACCGAGCTCGGGCGGGATCACGAGGATGCGCGTGCCGCCGACCTTCATGCCTTGCACGCCTTCGTCCCAGCCGCGGATCACCATGCCGGCGCCCAGGCCGAAGTCGAATGGGTCGCGGCGGTCCTTGCTGCTGTCGAACTTGGCGCCCTTCACGCCATCGTTGTAGAGCCAGCCGGTGTAGTGCACGGTGACGTGCTGGCCGGCCTTGGCTTCGGGGCCGGAGCCGACGGTGGTGTCTTCGTATTGCAGGCCGGAAGCGGTGGTTTGCATGGTGGGGCTCGCGAAAGTGGGATGAGGATCGAGATGCTAACCGCCCAAACCCGGCACGGTGCCGTGGGCAATCGCGGCCCGGATAGGGGGTCGCCGCCTCGCTCACTAGAGTCGGCTCTTTCCCATCCAAGTTTCATTGAAGGGGCGACCATGACTCAGGACAAACGCAAAGTCGCAGTGCTCGTGGGCAGCCTGCGCAAAGACTCGATCAATCGCCGGCTCGCCAACGCGATCGCCAAGCTGGCGCCTGAGCGCTTCAGCTTCCAGCAGCTCACGATCGGCGACCTGCCGCTCTACAACCAGGACCGCGACAACGACATGCCCGAGCAGGCGCAACGCCTGAAGCGCGAGGTGAGCGCCGCTGATGCACTGCTCTTCGTGACGCCGGAATACAACCGCTCCATTCCGGGTGTGCTGAAGAACGCGCTCGACACCGCCTCTCGCCCCTACGGCAAGAACGCATTCGCCAAGAAGCCGGGCGGCGTGATCGGCACTTCGGGCGGCGGCATCGGCACGGCCCTGGCCCAGCAGCACCTGCGCAACGTCCTGGCCTACCTCGACGTGCCCCTTCTCAACCAGCCAGAGGCCTACATCCAGTACAGCGAGAACCTGGTGGACGACGCCGGCATCGTGACCGACGAAAAGAAGCGCGCTTTCCTGCAGGCCTGGGTCGACGCCTACGTGGCCTGGGTCGACCTGGTGCTCTCGGCGCCTCGCTGATCGCGCCAGGCTGCCACCATCGCGGCCAGCCAGTCGGTCTGGTGGGCCGTCACGTCGGGCAACGCGAGCGCGCCGGCCGACGTGCGCAGCGCAAGCAACGGGTCGCGCAGGTCGAGCGCCTGCGCGCCGTTCTGCTTCGAAAGCTTCTCGCCATTGGGGCCGAGCACGAGCGGCGTGTGCAGGTAGCTGGGCGTCGGCCAGCCGAGCAAGCGCTGCAGGTGGATCTGCCGCGGCGTGTTGTCGGCCAGGTCTTCGCCGCGCACGACGTGGGTGATGCCCTGTGCCGCGTCGTCCACGACCACCGCCAGCTGGTAGCTCCACAGGCCGTCGGCGCGCCTCAGCACGAAGTCGCCGACCTCTTGCGTGAGGTTCTGGTGCTGGGCGCCGAGGCGTCGGTCGTACCAGGCGATCTCGATGTCGCCGCCGTCGGGCGCGGCGGTGAGGCACCGCACCGCCCGTGCAGGCTTGCCGTGCAGGCCGTCGCGGCACGTGCCGGGATAAACGAGTTCGCCGTGGCGCGGCTTGCTGCGGCCTGATGCGGCGAGCGCACGCTCGATGTCGCTGCGCGAGCAGCCACACGGGTAGGCCGCGCCTTGTGCGATCAAGGTGTCGAGCGCCTTCTGGTAGGCGGCTCCATGCTGCGATTGCCACACGGGTGGCTCATCGGGCACCAGTCCGCAAGCGGCGAGTTGCTGGAGGATGAGCTCGTCAGCGCCGGGCACACAGCGCGGCGTGTCCACGTCTTCGATGCGCACGAGCCAAGTGCCGCCGTGCGCACGCGCATCGAGCCAGCTCGCCAGCGCGGCCACCAGCGAGCCAGCGTGCAGCGGCCCGGTGGGCGAGGGCGCGAAGCGGCCGCGGTAGGCCACGCTCAAAGACTGCCGAGCGGCACGCGGCTGGCATGCATCTGCAGCAGTGCCTTGCGGGTGGTGGCGCTTTCCAGCTGGTCGAGCCACCAGCGCAGCGCGAGGCCCATCTGCGGCTTGCGCGCGCCGCCCACCACGGCGCCGCGCCAGGCGTAGCCCATGCGGGCGTTGAGCTGCGGGCGCTGCACCGTCTTCACGACCAGGTGCCCCGCTGCGATGTGCTCGCGCACCATCGGCTCGGGGATGAAGCCGCAGCCCATGCAACGCAGCAGCGCCTCGATCTTCGCCGGCATGGTGCTCACGGTGAACACGTCCTGCCCCGGCAGCAGGTTCACGGTGAGCGGCGCGAGCCGTTGGGCCGAGTCGGCCACGGCCACGGCGCGGTGGCGCATCAGCTCGGCGTCGGTGATGGCGTGGTCGATCGCGGCCAGCGGGTGGTGCGGCGCGACGACGAAGACGAAGGGCAGGGTGCCGAGCGTCTGCAGCTGCACGCCGGCGGGCGGTGTCTGCTCCATGCCGACGCCGATGGCGAGATCGGCTTGGCCGTTGACCAGCGCCTCCCACGTGCCGGCGAGGATCTCGTTCCGGAGGCGCAGCCGGGTCCCCGGGCCGCTGCGGTCGGGGTCGTCGCCGCGTGGGCATTGGGCGTAGAAGGCTTCGCAGATCTCGAACATGGTGACGCGCGAGATGGCACCGTCGACGGCCACGGTGAGCTGCGTCTCCCACCCGGTGGCCACACGCTTCACGCGGTTGGCCACGGCATCGACCTGCTCCAGCAGCCGCCGGCCCTCGTTCAGTAGTTCCTCGCCCGCGGCGGTGAGCTTGGCCTGGCGCGAGCGGCGGTCGAAGAGCAGCACGTCGAGCGCGTCTTCCAGCTGGCGGACGTTGTAGGTCAGGGCCGAGGGCACCTTGCCGAGCTCGCGGGCGGCCGCCGCAAAGCTGCCGGTGCGCGCGATGACGTCCATCATCGCCAGGGCCTCGGGGGTGAGCACATTGCGGGCGTTCAGCATGGGTTCATCTTATTTGAATGAACGCTTCAAGAGGACGCTCCTGTGCGCAGCGCCTGGAGGATCAACATTCCTTCCCAGAAAGGAACACGACACATGATCACTCTGCGCAAATCCTCCGAACGCGGCTACGCCGACCACGGCTGGCTCAAGTCCTTCCACAGCTTCTCGTTTGCCGACTACTACAACCCCGAGCGCATGGGCGTGGGCAACCTGCGTGTCATCAACGAAGACCGCATCGCCCCCGGCACCGGCTTCGGCACGCACGGGCACCGCGACATGGAGATCGTGTCCTACGTGCTCGACGGCGCCCTGGGCCACAAGGACAGCATGGGCAACGGCACCGAGATCGTGCCCGGCGACGTGCAGCGCATGAGCGCGGGCACCGGCGTGCAGCACAGCGAGTTCAACCATGCGAAGGGCCAGACCACGCACTTCCTGCAGATCTGGATCATCCCGAGCGAGCGCGGCATCACGCCCGGCTACGAGCAGAAGCACTTCGACGCGGCCAGCAAGCGCGGCAAGCTCGCACTCGTGGCCAGCCCCGACGGGCGCGAAGGCTCAGTGACGATCCATGCCGATGCGGCGCTGCGGGCCGGCCTGTTCGACGGCGACGAGCGTGCCGAGCTGAAGCTCGACCCGGGCCGCCACACCTACGTGCACGTGGTGCGTGGCAGCGTGCAGGTGAACGGCCAGGCGGCGCAGGCGGGTGACGCGGTGGTGCTGCAGCGTGAAGACCTGCTCAAGCTCGAGCAAGGCCAGGACGCCGAGGTGCTGGTGTTCGACCTCGCGCCGTAAGCCTGAGGCCCGAAGGCCTTGATACAGTGCCCGCATGGACACGGTCATCAAGGTCTTCAGCATCCTCCCCTGGGGCGACTGGGCCGCGTTGGCGGCCTTCTTCGTTGGCTGGTCGGGCTACGCCTGGTTCGCCAAGGACCGCTCGCAGACCCGGCCCTCGGTGCTCGCCACCACCAACCGCTACCGCCGCCTGTGGATGATGCAGGCCACCTACCGCGACGTGCGCGTGATCGACGGCGTGGTGATCCAGAACCTGTCCACCAGCCCCTCGTTCTTCGCGTCGACCACCATCCTCCTGATCGGCGGCCTGCTGGCCGCGTTGAGCGCGGGCGACAAGGCCAGCGACCTCGTGCGCGACCTGCCCTTTGCCGCGCGCACCACCGTGCTGATCTTCGAGCTGAAGCTCGTGCTGCTGCTGGTGATCTTCGTGTACGCCTTCTTCCGCTTCACCTGGTCGATGCGGCAATACACCTTCGGCGCGCTGATGATCGCCGCCGCTCCCGAGGCCAAACAGTTCGACGCGCTGGGGGACGAAGCCGAAGACAAGCGCAAGGCCTTCGCCGACAAGGCCGGCCGCGTTGTCGGCATGGCGGCCGAGACCTTCAACGATGGCCTGCGGGCGTATTACCTGGCGTTCGCGGCGGTGGGGTGGTTCTTCTCACCGCTGATCTTCATGCTGGCGACCGCAGGCGTGATCTGGATCCTGTACCAGCGCGAGTTTCACTCCGAGGTGCTGGGGGCGCTCAACAGCTGAGGGGCTGGGGCAAGCGACGGCGCCAGCGACTCGCGCTCGTCGAACACGAAGCAGCCACCCTCGTAGTGCTGCCCGCCCACCTCCTCAAAGTACTTGAGGATGCCGCCTTCGAGCTGCACCACGTGCTCGATGCCGGCCTCGGCCATGTAGATCGCGGCCTTCTCGCAGCGGATGCCGCCGGTGCAGTAGCTCACCACGCGCTTGCCCGCCAGCTCGTTTCGATGCTCGGCCACCTGTTGCGGGAATTCGGTGAACTTGGCGATGTTCCAGTCGATCGCGTTGCGGAACTTGCCGTAGCCCACCTCGAAGGCATTGCGGGTGTCGAGCGTGACCACCGGGCGGCCGTCGTCATCGACACCGGCATCGAGCCAGCGGGCGAGCGTCTTCGCATCCACCGCCGGGGCACGACCCGCGTGCGGCCGGATCGTCGGGTGGTTCATGCGGATGATCTCGCGCTTGACCTTCACCAGGAGCTTGCCGAAGGGCACGTGATCCGACCAGCTTTCCTTGGGCTCCAGCGGGGCGAAACGCTTGTCCTGCTTGAGCCAGGCGACGAAGCCGCGGACCGACTCGGCGCTGCCGGCCAGGAAGAGGTTGATGCCTTCTTCGGCCAGCAACACGGTGCCCTTCAAGGACAAACCCGCGGCTTGTGAGCGGATGCTCTCGCGCAGGGCGAGGGTGTCCGTCAAGGGCACGAAGAGGTAGGAGGAGATGTTCAAAACTGCTGACACGTTGGCGATTTTAAGGACGCCGGCCCTCTCTAAAATCGCCCGATGGCCTTCGTTCACCTGCGCACCCACACCGAATTTTCAGTTGTCGACGGCACCTTGCGCATCGACGAGGTCGTGGGCGCCGCGGCGAAAGACGGACAGGTGGCCCTGGCCATCACCGATCTGTCGAACATCTTCGGCGGCATCAAGTTCTACAACACCGCGCGCAAGAAGGGCGTGAAGCCCATCATCGGCGCCGACGTGTGGCTGGAGCCGACCGATGGCGAGAAGCAGCCGAGCCGCATCGTGCTGCTGGTGCAGGGCAAGGCCGGCTATCTGAACTTGTGCGAGCTGCTGTCGCGCGGCTGGCTCGACCCTTCGGCGCGCGGGCAGGCGCTGCTCAAGTGGGAATGGCTCTCGGCGCTGAATGAAGGGCTGATCGCGCTGTCTGGCGCCGAACTCGGCCCGGTCGGCCAGGCGCTGATGGCGCAGGACACGGCACGCGCCACGGCCGTGGCCGAGCGCCTCGCTGCGATCTTCCCGCAGCGCTTCTACATCGAGCTGCAGCGTGCCGGCCAGCCAACCAACGAAGCGCACGTGCGCGCCGCCGTGCCGCTGGCCGCGCAGCTCAAGCTGCCCGTGGTCGCTACGCACCCGGTGCAGTTCCAGACGCCCGAAGACTTCGAAGCCCACGAGGCCCGCACCTGCATCGCCGAAGGCGAGACGCTCACCAACCCGCGCCGCATCAAGCGCTTCACGCGCGAGCAGTACTTCAAGTCGCAGGCGCAGATGGAGGCGCTCTTCGCCGACATCCCGAGCGCCATCCAGAACACTGTCGAGATCGCCAAGCGCTGCAGCCTGTCGCTCGTGCTCGGCAAGCCGCGCCTCCCGGACTTCCCCGTGCCCGAAGTCAATGGCGAGCGCATGGAGCCCGAGGCCTATTTCCGCTACGCCTCGCACGAAGGCTTGAAGGAGCGGATGGTCCATCTCTTCCCCGATGCCACCGAGCGCGAGAAGAACATGCCGCGCTACGTGGAGCGGCTGGAGTTCGAGCTCAACACCATCCTGAAGATGGGCTTCCCGGGCTACTTCCTGATCGTGGCCGACTTCATCAACTGGGCCAAGAACAACGGATGCCCGGTCGGCCCGGGCCGGGGCTCGGGGGCAGGCTCGCTCGTCGCCTACGCGCTCAAGATCACCGACCTCGACCCGCTTCGCTACAACCTGCTGTTCGAGCGCTTCCTGAACCCGGAGCGTGTGTCGATGCCCGACTTCGACATCGACTTCTGCCAGGGCAACCGCGACCGGGTGATCGACTATGTGAAGGACAAGTACGGCCGCGACGCCGTGAGCCAGATCGCGACCTTCGGCACGATGGCCGCCAAGGCCGCGCTGCGCGACGTGGGCCGTGTGCTCGGCATGGGCTACGGCCATGTCGACGGCATCGCCAAGCTCGTGCCCGCGCCGCCCGGCAAGACGGTGACGCTCGCGCGCCCTGGCGACAAGCCCGACCCCGGCCTCATCTACGCGCGTGTCGAAGCGCCCGAGATCGAGCAGCGCGAGAAGAACGAAGAAGAAGTTGCTGAACTGCTGGCGCTCGCCGAGCGTGTGGAAGGCATGGTGCGCAACATCGGCATGCACGCCGGTGGCGTGCTGATTGCGCCGGGCAAGATCACCGACTTCTGCCCGCTCTACATGCAGCCGGGCAGCGACTCGGCGGTGAGCCAGTACGACAAGGACGACGTCGAAGCCATCGGCCTCGTGAAGTTCGACTTTCTGGGCCTGGCGACGCTCACCATCCTGGAGCTCGCCAAGGACTACATCCGCGCCCGCCGCCCGGGGCAGGAGAACTTCGCGCTCGAGAACATCCCGCTCGACGACCGCGCCGCCTATCGGCTCATGAGCGAAGGCAAGACGGTGGCGGTGTTCCAGCTTGAATCCTCCGGCATGCAGCGCATGCTGCGTGACGCCAAGCCCAGCGTCTTCGAGGACATCATCGCGCTCGTGGCCCTCTACCGGCCGGGCCCGATGGACCTGATCCCGAGCTTCTGCGCGCGCAAGCACGGCCGCGAAGAGGTGGAGTACCCGCACCCGATGATGGAAGAGGTGCTCAAGGAGACCTACGGGATCATGGTCTACCAGGAGCAGGTGATGCAGGTGGCGCAGCGCCTGGGCGGCTACTCGCTCGGCGGCGCCGACCTCTTGCGCCGCGCGATGGGCAAGAAGAAGCTCGAGGAGATGGTGGCGCACCGCGCCACCTTCGCCCAGGGCGCTGCCAAGAACAACATCCCGGAGCCTCTCGCCAACGAGATCTTCGACCTGATGGAGAAGTTCGCGGGCTACGGCTTCAACAAGTCGCACGCCGCGGCGTATGCGCTGCTCGCGTACCACACGGCCTATCTCAAGGCGCATTACCCGGCCGAATTCACCGCGGCCAACATGAGCGTCGCGCTCGACGACACCGACAAGCTCAAGATCTTCCACGACGATGCGGTGCAGAACCTCGGCCTCACCTTCGAGCCGCCGAACATCAACACCGGCAACTACCGCTTCGAGCCGGTGGCCGACAAGGTGGTGCGCTATGGCCTCGGCGCGATCAAAGGCACGGGCCAGAGCGCCATCGAGGCCATCATCCAGGCGCGCAAGGAAGGGGGGCCGTTCAAGAGCCTGTTCGACTTCTGCGCGCGCGTGGACCGCAGCCGCATCAACAAGCGCACGGTTGAAGCGCTCATCAAGGCCGGCGCCTTCGACCTGCTGCACCCCGAGCGTTCGATGGCCGTGGCCAGCATCGGGCTTGCGTTCGACTACGCCGACACGCAAGCTGCGCACGCCGACCAAGGCGGGCTCTTCGACTTCGGCGACTCGCACGCCGCCTCCACGCAAGAGCCCGAACTGGTGCAGGCCGCGCCCTGGAGCATCAAGGAGCGCCTGAGCCTGGAGAAGGTGGCACTCGGCTTCTACCTGTCGGGCCACCTCTTCGACCAGAGCGAAGACGAGGTGCGCCGGTTCGCCAAACGCAAGATCGCCGACCTCATCGATTCGCGCGAGCCGCAGGTGCTGGCCGGCATCATCGGCGACCTGCGCGTCATCAACGGCCAACGTGGGCGCGTGGCGATCTTCAAGCTCGACGACAAGAGCGAGGCCATCGAATCGGTCGTCAACGAAGACGTGCTCAACGCCAACAAGGACCTGTTGAAAGACGACGAGTTGGTGATCGCCGTCGGCAAGGTGCAGCCCGATCGGTTCTCGGGCGGCATGCGTTTCAACATCCAGCAGGTGTGGGATCTCGCCACCGCCCGCTGTCGATTCGGCAAGTACCTGCGGGTCGAGGTGAACGGCAGCGTGCCGCCCGTGGCCGAGGTGCTGCGCGACTTCCCGAGCCGGCGCATCAACACCGAGCAGGGCCCCGTGGCCCAGGGTCTCGGCGTGCGCCTGGTTCTGCAACGTGAGGCCGCGAGCGGCGAACTCGATCTCGGTGAAGAGGGGCGCTTCTTCCCCACCGACGAAGCGCTGCAGCGCTGGCGTGAAGGCAGCCACGGCAAGGCAAGCGTCGTTTACGAGTGATCGGCAGGGAGCGCCTGGCGGAGGTGGTGTGCCCGCCACGCCCAAGGGCAGCCCCTGATCTTCGGCCCCAGGTGGCATGCCTACACTGCGGCGCATGCCCGAGACGAATCCGACGACAGGTTTGATCCTCACCGGCGGCGGCGCCCGTGCTGCCTACCAGGTGGGCGTGCTGAAGGCAGTGGCGAAGATCCGGCGTGACGCCGCGCCCTGGCAATACGGCAACCCCTTCCCCGTCATCACCGGCACCTCGGCCGGGGCCATCAACGCGGCGGCGCTCGCCACGCATTGCGACGACTTCGACGGTGCGGTCAAGGCCATGGCCCACGTGTGGGAGAACTTCCGCGCCGAGCAGGTGTACCGCAGCGATGCGCTGGGCGTGATCCGCACCGGCGCACGTTGGCTCACGATGATGTCGCTCGGCTGGGTGATCGCCCGCTGGCGCCGCGCGAGGCTGCGCTCGCTGCTCGACAACAGCCCGCTGGAGCAGCTGCTCAGCGAGATGGTGGCGGTGCAGCGCCTGCCCGAGGTGATGAGATCCGGGCATCTGCACGCGCTGGCCATCACCGCGTCGAGCTACAGCTCCGGCACGCACGTGACCTTCTACGACGCACTGCAGGAATTCGCCCCCTGGAACCGTTCACAGCGCGTGGCAGTGCGCTCGCCGATCACGGTGCAGCACCTGCTGGCGTCGGCGGCGATCCCCTTCGTGTTCCCGGCGGTGCCGCTCGACTTCGATGGTGTCACCGAATACTTCGGCGACGGCTCGATGCGCCAGTCGGCCCCCATCTCGCCGGCTGTGCACCTGGGCGCGCGCCGCATTCTCGTGATCGGTGCCGGCCGCATGCATGAGCCGCCCGGTCGGCGCAAGGTGAGCGGCGCCTACCCCAACTTCGCGCAGATCGCCGGCCATGCGCTGTCGAACATCTTTCTCGATGCGTTGGCGGTCGACGTCGAGCGCCTGCAGCGCATCAACAACACGCTGTCTCTGCTGCCGCCTGAGGCCTTGGCGAACACGAGCCTGCGGCCGATCGAGGTGCTGGTGATCGCGCCCTCGCAGCGCCTCGACGACCTGGCGGCCAAGCATGTGAATGCATTGCCCACGTCGATTCGCGCGCTGCTGCGGGGCATCGGCGTCAGCGGCAAGGGCTCCGACACCCGTGGCGCGGCACTGGCGAGCTACCTTTTGTTCGAACAGGCCTACACGCGCGAGCTGGTGGCGCTCGGTTGGGCCGACACCATGGCGCGGCGCGACGAGGTCACCGGCTTCTTCGGCTGGGAGCGCCGCCGCGAGCGGCGCGGGCCGGTGCCAGACACCGACTTCCAGACCACCGAGCTGGAATGACGCGTTGGAAAGAGAAAGGCCCGCGGCGCGAGTGCGCCGCGGGCCTCGTGATGACAGCGATCGATTCGCTTGGTGTGGCGGTTTACTTGCTGCTCTTCGCCGGGCTCTTGGCTTCGGCCGCAGCGGCGGCGTAGGCCGCGCCGTTGACCGTCAGGCCTTCCTTCGACAGGCGGGTGGCGGCGCCGCTCTTGATGCCCTTCACACGCGCCATCAGGTCGGCCCAGTCCTTGAACTGGCCCTTCTTGCGCTCGTCGAGGATGCGCACCGACACCTTGGTGCCGATGCCCTTGACCGATTCCAGCGCGGCCTGGTCGGCCTTGTTCACGTCGACCGCGGCGAAGGCGGTGGCTGCGGCGAACAGCATGGCGAGCGTGCAGATCAGCTTCTTGAACATGTTTTGAACTCCCTTTGATTCGTCTTTGGTGTTGACGGGGAGCAGCCGTTCTGCACCCCTGGCGGCACTGTAGCCAGGGGGTGTGGGGAAGTCTTTCCCCTTCAGGAACGCCGACGAAAGGGGGTCGAGTGAATAGGGGAGGTCAGGCCGGTTGCTGGCTGAGCCATTGCACGTAGCGCGTGACGCCCGTCGTGACGTCGGCGAAGCGGTGGTCGCAGCCGGCAGCGCGCAGCTGCGTCATGTCGGCCTGGGTGTAGCACTGGTACTTGCCGACGAGGGCGGGCGGGAAGTCGAAGTATTCGATCAGGCCCTTCGTCACCAGCTCGGTGAGCGACAGCGCCGGTTCGCCCTTCAAGCCGCGCGATGCGTTGACCACCGCGGCGGCCACGTCGTTGAAGGGTTGTGCGCGGCCGGTGCCGAGGTTGAAGATGCCGCTCTTCTGGGGGTGCTGCAGGAACCACAGGTTCACCGCCACCACGTCGTCGACCGAGATGAAGTCGCGCGACTGTTCGCCCGCGTTGTAGCCGCCGTAGGGGCCGAAGAGGCGCACGCGGCCTTTCTCGCGGAACTCGTTGAAGTTGTGGAAGGCCACCGAGGCCATGCGCGCCTTGTGCTGCTCGCGCGGGCCGTAGACGTTGAAGTAGCGGAAGCCGGCGACTTGCGCGCTCTTGCCAGAGAGGCTGGTCGCCAGCATGCGACGCACGACGTTGTCGAACAGCAGCTTGGAGTAGCCGTAGACGTTGAGCGGTTTCTCGAACTGCGGGTCTTCGCGGAAGGTGTCACTGCCGCCGTAGGTGGCGGCCGACGAGGCGTAGAGCAGGCGCACGCCCTGGGCCTGGCAGGCGTCGAGCAGGTCCTTCGAGCAGCGGTAGTTGGTGTCGAGCATGTAGCGCCCGTTGTGCTCCATGGTGTCGGAGCAGGCGCCCTGGTGCAGCACGGCCTCGACCTTGCCGAACTCGCCGCGTGCGAAGCGGGTGTAGAAGTCGCTCTTGTCGAAGTAGTCGCTGATCTTCGCGCCGAGCAGGTTGCGGTACTTCGGGCCGTCGGTCAGGTCGTCGACGGCGATCACGTCGTCGATGCCGATGGCGTTCAGGCCGTGGACGATGTTGCTGCCGATCATGCCGGCCGCGCCGGTCACCACCACTTTCGTGCTCATGCGAAGAGCTCCTCGTAGGTCAGGGTCGCGTTGCCGAACTTGCCCACCGCCAGGCCACCGGCTTTGTTGGCCACGGGCACGGCCTCTTGCACCGACAGGCCGCAGGCCAGCATGGCGGCGAGTGTGGCGATCACGGTGTCGCCGGCGCCGGTGACGTCGAACACCTCACGCGCCTGCGCATGGAAGCGGGTCTCGCCCTGGGCGTCGAACACCGACATGCCTTCTTCGGAACGGGTGAGCACCAGGCTGTCGAGTCGCAGCTTCTGGCGCAGCGCTTCGGCACGCTCGTGGAGCTGCGCTTCGCTGCTCCAGTTGCCGATCACCTGGGCCAGCTCGGCGCGGTTGGGCGTGATGGTGGTGGCACCGGCATACCGCTCGTAGTCGTTGCCCTTGGGGTCGACCAGCACCGGCTTGCCCGCCTTGCGAGCGAGTTCGATCATGCGCGGGATGTGTTCCAGGCCGCCCTTGCCGTAGTCGGAGAAGAGCACCACGTCGTGCACGGCGAGGGCCTTCTCGAACTCGGGCAGCATGCCGGCCAGCACTTCATGGTCGGGGGCATTCTCGAAGTCGATGCGGATCAGCTGCTGCGAGCGGCCGATGATGCGCAGCTTGACGATGGTGTAGAGCTGCGGGTCATGGCCGAGCAGCGTCTTCACGCCTTTCTGCTCCAGCAGTTGCTGCAGCTTCTTGGCGGGTTCGTCCTGGCCGACGACCGTGAGCAGCGTCGTCTGGGCGCCGAGGGTCTTGGCGTTGAGCGCCACGTTGGCGGCGCCGCCCAGGCGTTCCTCTTCGCGGTTCACCTTGACCACCGGCACCGGCGCTTCGGGGGAAATGCGCTCGACGGCGCCGAACCAGTAGCGGTCGAGCATCGCGTCGCCGACGACGAGCACGCGGGCAGCGGCCAGCCGTTCACGCGTGACCACGGGTTGAGACATTACAGGTCCTCCAGGCGTTGCGGCGGGTAGCTGTCCCAGCTGAGGCAACCCGGGCATTGCCAGAAATAGTGCTGCGCTTCGAAGCCGCAGGCGGCGCAGCGGTAGCGCTGCAGGGGTTTGGCGGCGCGGCCGACGGCAGTGCGCAGGCTCTGCGCTTCGTTGGCGTCGAGTGCGAAGCCTTCGGTGGTCATCTGGCGCAGCAGCTCTTGTGCGGCCGAGAGCGTGGGCTGCTCTTGAAGGTGGCTGAGCACACGGGCACGTTGAGCGGCAGGCGCGGGGTCGAGCGTGGCGATGGCGGCGAGCAGGTCCATCGTCGGGGCGCGGCGGTAGAGGCCTTGCAGGCGCTCCAGGGCGGCGGCTTGTTCTCCGCAGGCCAGTGCGCTTGCGGCGTAGTCGCGTGACACGAGGTTGAAGGCGGTGGTGTGGGCGGCCAGCAGCTCGCCCCAGAGCGCCAGTGCCTGAGCGTGGTCGCCACGCGCGTGGGCACGCTGGCCGGCGAGCACGATGGGGCGGGCCGACAGCGGGGCGGCCTCGCGGGCGTGGCGCAGGGCGTCGTCCGCCTCGGCGCTCTGCTTGCGGGCGTCCGCCTCCTGGGCCAGTTCACACCAGTAGTGCGCGATGTGCGACGCGAACGACGCCGTGCCGCTGCGCTCGAGCTTCTGGGCGACCTCGACCGCGGCACGCCAGTCGCGTGAGCGCTCGTGAAGCGTGAGCAGTGCGAGTTGGGCTTCGGTGGCGAAGGCCGTGCCTTCGAGCGCCTGGTAGGCCTCTTCGGCGCGATCGAAGAGGCCGGCCTTCATGAAGTCTTGTGCGAGGGCATGCTGCGCGCGGTCGCGCTCGGCCTTGGGCAAATCGGCGCGGCTCACCAGGTGCTGGTGCACGCGCACGGCGCGTTCGTATTCACCGCGGCGGCGAAACAGGTTGCCGAGCGCGAAGTGCAGGTCAGACGTGTCGGGGTCGTGCTGGACGGCCTCGATGAAGGCGTCGATGGCCTTGTCCTGCTGTTCGTTGAGCAGCAGGTTCAGGCCTTTGAAATAGGCCTTGGGCGAATCGTGCTGCTCGCGCTTCCACTGCCGCAGGTCGAGGCGTGAGCCGAGCCAGCCCAGCGCGAACGCGATCGGCAGGCCTAGCAGCAGCCACTGGAGGTCAAAGTTCATGCTGGAGCAGTCGTGCGTCGGAGGGCAAGGCCGGGTCGGTGTGGCGCGAATCGATGCCAGTGCCCGGTGCGCCCTCGTCGGTCTTCTGGCGCAGGACGGCCTGCCGTGCCCGCCACCAGCTCGGCACCATCGCCAACACGCCGAACACGCAGCCGAGCGTGAAAGCCGCGAGCACGACGAACACCATGGGCGTTCGCCACTCGTGGCCGAAGAACCATTTGAGGCTGGCCTCGTGCTGGTTGTTCAGCGCGAAGGCGAGCAGGACGAAGAAGAGGGCGGCTCGAACGAGCCAGATGAAGATGCGCATCACGACTCCGGGGCCTGGGATTCTAGGCCGGCGAATGTCGGATGGCGGGCAGAGAGGTCAGGAGCTTGGCTCGGCGGAGGCAGCCGCTGCAGCCTGCGCGGCCGCAGCAGCTTCCAATGCGTCGCCACGGGCGTCGACAGCTTCGCGAAGCGCCTTGCCCGGTTTGAAATGCGGCACCAGCTTCTCGGGGATCACCACCTGCTCGCCGGAGCGCGGGTTGCGGCCCACGCGCGGCGGCCGGCGGTTGATCGAGAAGCTGCCGAACCCGCGGATCTCGATGCGGTGCCCGCGCGCAAGCGCATCGGACATCGCATCCAGGATGGTCTTGACGGCGAACTCCGTGTCACGGTGGGTCAGTTGGCCGAATTGCTCGGCCAGCTTTGCAACGAGATCGGAGCGCGTCATAGAAGCCTGTCAGATCCTTGAAGTACGGCGTTGGTGGTTCAGCTCAGGGAACGGCTCAGCCGTTGTCCTTGTTGTCGAGCTTCGCGCGGAGCAGGGCGCCGAGGCTGGTGGTGCCTGCGGTTTCACGCTCGTTGCTGGCCGACAGGCGCTGCATGGCTTCCTGCTGGTCGGCGCTGTCCTTGGCCTTGATCGACAACTGGATCGAACGCGTCTTGCGGTCGACGTTGATGATCAGGGCGGAGACTTCGTCGCCTTCCTTCAGCACGTTGCGCGCGTCTTCCACGCGGTCGCGGCTGATTTCAGAGGCACGCAGGTAGCCGGTCACGTCGTCGTTCAGCTGGATCTCGGCGCCACGGGCGTCGACCGTCTTGACCTTGCCGGTCACGATCTGGCCACGGTCATTGACCGAGGTGTAGCTGGTGAACGGATCGCTGTCGAGCTGCTTGATGCCGAGCGAGATGCGCTCGCGCTCCACATCGACGGCCAGCACGATGGCTTCGACTTCCTGGCCCTTCTTGTAGTTGCGGACCGCGGCTTCGCCGGGCTCGTTCCACGAGAGGTCGGACAGGTGCACCAGGCCATCGATGCCTTGTGCCAGGCCGATGAACACGCCGAAGTCGGTGATCGACTTGACCGGACCCTTGACCTTGTCGCCGCGCTGCACGGTGCCCGAGAACTCTTCCCACGGGTTGGCCTTGCACTGCTTCATGCCCAGGCTGATGCGGCGCTTGTCTTCGTCGATCTCGAGGACCATGACTTCGACTTCGTCGCCCAGCGAGACGATCTTGCTGGGGGCGACGTTCTTGTTGGTCCAGTCCATCTCGGAGACGTGCACCAGGCCTTCGATGCCCGGCTCGATCTCGACGAACGCGCCGTAGTCGGCGATGTTCGTGACCTTGCCGAAGAGGCGCGTGCCTTGCGGGTAGCGGCGCGACACGCCGTGCCACGGGTCGTCACCCAGCTGCTTGATGCCCAGCGAGACGCGGTTCTTCTCGGCGTCGAACTTGAGGACCTTGGCTTGCAGTTCCTGGCCGACCTGAACGACTTCGCTCGGGTGGCGGACACGGCGCCAGGCCATGTCGGTGATGTGCAGCAGGCCGTCGATGCCGCCGAGGTCGACGAACGCACCATATTCGGTGATGTTTTTGACCACGCCGGTGACGATGGCGCCTTCGGACAGCGTGCCGAGCAGCTTGGCGCGCTCTTCACCCATCGAGGCTTCGACCACGGCACGGCGCGACAGCACGACGTTGTTGCGCTTGCGGTCGAGCTTGATGACCTTGAATTCCATGGTCTTGCCCTCGAAGGGCGACATGTCTTTCACAGGACGCGTGTCGAGCAGCGAGCCGGGCAGGAAGGCGCGGATGCCGTTCACCAGGACGGTCAGGCCACCCTTGACCTTGCCGTTGACGGTGCCGGTCACGAATTCGCCGGACTCCAGGGCCTTCTCGAGGGACAGCCACGAGGCGAGGCGCTTGGCCTTGTCGCGCGAGAGGATGGTGTCGCCGTAGCCGTTTTCGACGGCGTCGATCGCGACGGAGACGAAATCGCCAGGCTGAACTTCGAGCTCACCCTGGTCGTTCTTGAATTCATCGATGGGCACGTAGGCTTCGGACTTGAGGCCTGCGTTGACCACCACGAAGTTGTGCTCGACGCGCACGACTTCAGCCGTGATGACTTCGCCTGCACGCATCTCCGATTTGTTCAGAGATTCTTCGAACAGGGCGGCAAAGGATTCCATCCCTGCGGGGGCGGCGGTTTGTGCTTGAGGCATGGGGACTTTCTGTGTGGCAGGTGCCACGGGTTAGGTTGAACACCCGCCGCTTCGGAGCGCCTTGAACTTGTGGGGCAAGAAAGGCGCAGAGGTGAAACGGCGGACCGGTTTGCCCGGACGGGCCTTGAGAACAAGTCTCTTTCGATCAGGCCTGGCCGAACGGGTTGCGTTGCTGCCACCACTCCAGGACCTTGGCGACACACTGGTCGACCGAGAGCTCGGAGTTGTCGAGCACCATCGCGTCTTCGGCTGGCTTGAGAGGTGAGGCGCTGCGGGATTTGTCCCGGGCGTCTCGGGCCTCGAGGTCGGTACGAAGGACATCGATACTAGTCGAAATTCCCTTGGAAATCAATTGCTTATAGCGTCTTTCGGCCCGCACGGCGGCGCTTGCGACGACGAAGACCTTGAGCTGCGCGGCAGGGAAGATGACGGTGCCCATGTCGCGCCCGTCGGCCACCAGGCCGGGAAGACGGCGGTGGGACAGCTGGAGCTGGAGCAGGGCGGCGCGCACCGCTGGCCAGACCGAAACCTTGGAGGCCATGGCGCCGACATCTTCGCGGCGAAGCTCGTCGCTCACCTCGACGCCGCCCAGCCAGATCTGCTGGTGGGCGAATCTGAGCTTGAGTCCGGCCGCCACGGCGGCGAGGCCGGCTTCGTCGGTCTCGGCCACACCGGCGTGCATCGCGGCCAGGGCGGTGGCGCGGTAGAGCGCCCCGGAATCGAGGAAGTGGTAGCCCAAGGCCTGCGCGACGGCGCTCGCCAGCGTGCCCTTGCCCGAGGCGGTCGGGCCGTCGACCGTGATGACCGGGATCGACGGCGTGTCCGTGCGGGCGACGGCAAAGAGCGTCTCGAAGTAGTCGGGAAAGGTCTTGGCGACGCAGCGCGGGTCGAGGATGCGCACCGGTTGCCGGGCCGGGTTGTAGGCGGCAAGCGAGAAGCACATCGCGACGCGGTGGTCGTCGTAGGTGTGGATGGCGGCCGGCGTCCAGGCCGTGGGCGGCGAGATCTCGATGAAATCCGCGCCTTCGGTGACGGTGGCTCCCAGCTTGCGCAGCTCGGTGGCCATGGCGGCAATGCGGTCGGTTTCCTTGACGCGCCAGCTGGCGATGTTGTCGAGGCGTGTCTTGCCGTCGGCGTAAAGCGCCATCAGGGCCAGCGTCATCGCCGCGTCGGGGATGTGGTTGCAGTCGAGCGTGATCGCCTTGAGGGGCCATGTGCCTCGGCGCACTTCCAGCCAGCCGGGGCCGCTGGTGATCTCGGCGCCCATCAGGCGCGCAGCGTCGATGAAGCGGATGTCGCCCTGGATCGAGTCGCTGCCCACACCTTCGATGCGTACCGGCCAGCTCTCGAAGCCGGCGATGGCGCCGAGGGCGATGAAGTAAGACGCCGACGAAGCATCGGCCTCGACATGGATGCTCCCCGGCGAGCGGTACTCGCTGCCTTGCGGAATGGTGAAGCGCTGCCAGCCATCACGCTGCACCTCGATGCCGAAGCGTTGCAGCAGGTTGAGCGTGATCTCGACGTAGGGCTTGGAGATCAGCTCGCCCACCACCTCGATGGTGATCGGGTTGCTTTGCGACACCAGCGGCAGCGCGAGCAGCAGGGCGGTGAGGAACTGGCTCGACACATCGCCGCGCACGCGGATCGGATCGGTGGTGCGCAGCGCGCCGCCCTTCAGACGCAGCGGCGGATAGCCGTCTTGCCCGAGGTAGTCGATCGTGCAGCCCAGTTGGCGCAAAGCGTCGATGAGGTCGCCGATCGGCCGCTCGTGCATGCGCGGCACGCCCTTGAGGTCGAACTCGCCGCCACCTTGTGCGCTGAGCACCGACAGTGCGGCGGTCAAGGGCCGCATCGCCGTGCCGGCGTTGCCGAGGAAAAGCTGTGCCTGCTTCACCGAGAGCGCGCCGCCGAGGCCGGTGATGCGCACCGTGGTGCCATCAGTCTGCACGTCGCAGCCAAGTTGGCGCAGGGCGGTGAGCATGACCTGCGTGTCGTCGGAGTCGAGCAGGTCGTAGACGGTGGTGGTGCCACGGCTCAGGCCGGCCAGCAACAGCACGCGGTTGGAGATGCTCTTGGAGCCGGGCAGCCGCACCGTGCCATGGGCCGATTGCAGCGGAGGAAGGTCGAGGAACGGCGTGGTGTACATGGGGACAACGTTGCGCCGCGCCTGGAGCGCAGCCTGCGATCAGCGAGACGACCCGGACTTGCCGGCGCCCATCTGCCAGTTGGCGCGGGCGTCCGAGGCGCTGCGGATCAGGTCCTCGAGCGCCTCGACGTTGCTGGTCTTGATGACGTGTTCGAGCGCATCCAGCGTGTGCCGGAAGCGCATCGACTGCTTGAGGATCTCTTCACGGTTCGACATCAGGATGTCGCGCCAGACTTCGGGGTCACTCGCGGCGATGCGGGTGAAGTCGCGAAAGCCCGGGCCGGCGAGCGACAGGAAATCGCGGCCGGCCGGCTGCTTGGCTACCGAGTTGAAGAAGGCGAAGGCCAGCATGTGCGGCAGGTGGCTCACGGCTGCGAAGGCGGCGTCGTGGTTCTCCGGCGTCATGCGCAGCACCTGCGCGCCGATGGCCGACCACACATCGGTCGCCTTCTGCACGAGATCTGCATCGGTCTGCGGCAGCGGGGTGATGATGACCTGGCGCCCGGCATAGAGCGACGCGTCGGCATGGGCCACGCCCGACACTTCCTTGCCGGCGATCGGGTGGGCGGGCACGAAGGAGCTGACGCGCTCTTTCAGCACGCGCCGGGCCGCATCGACCACGTCGCGCTTGGTCGAGCCCACGTCCATGAAGAGCACGCCAGGTTCCACCAGGTGACGGATGGCCTTGAACGTGGCTTCGCTGGCCGACACGGGCACCGCCATGATCACGATGTCGGAGCCCGAGACCGCCAGCAGCGCCGATTCGGCGGTGTCGTCGATCACGCCCATCTTCTTGGCGCGCTCGGTCGTCGAGGGCGATTTGCTGTAGCCGATGACACGCTTGGCCAGACCGGCACGCTTGAGGGCGAGTGCGAAGGAGCCGCCCATCAGGCCGCATCCGATCACGCCAAGCTGGTTGAACATCTTTGAATCAGCTTTCAGTGCACGTCGATCGGATAGGTGCCGAGCAACTTGAAGAATGCGCAGGCCTCCCGCAGCTCGCGCAGCGCGGTGGCCACGTGCGGCTGGTCGGGGTGACCTTGCAGGTCGATGTAGAAGTAGTACTCCCACTGCCCCGACCGAGCGGGGCGGGATTCGAAGCGCGTCATCGACACGCCGTGCTGCTTGAGCGGCACCAGCATGTCGTGCACGGCGCCGGGCCGGTTGCTCACCGAGACCACGAGGCTCGTGCAGTCGTGGCCCGAGGCGCGCGGCTGCGGGTGGCGGCCCGGGTGGGTGACGACGGCGAAGCGCGTGCGGTTGTTGGCTTCGTCCTGGATGGCAGGGGCAATGAGGTGCAAGCCGAACTCGCTGCCGGCCCGGGCACTGGCGATGGCGGCCAGCTTCGGGTCGGCGGCGGCGAGGCGTGCGCCTTCGGCATTGCTCGCGACCGGGCGGCGCTCGACGTTTGGCAGATGCGTGCCCAGCCAGCCGTGGCACTGCGCCAGGGCCTGGGGATGGGCGCAGACGGTCTCGATGCCGGCCAGCGAGTTCTCCTTGCGCAGCAGGTTGTGCTGAACGAAGAGGCTGGTCTCGCCGATGATGAAGAGCGGGGTGGTGAGGAAGAGGTCGAGCGAGCGGGTGACCACGCCCTCGGTGGAGTTCTCGACCGGCACCACGCCGAAGTCGGCCGCGCCCGAGGTGGTGACGTGGAACACCTCATCAAAGCTCGCGCAGGGGATCTTCACGATCGACGAGCCGAAGAACCCGAGGGCCGCCTCTTCGCTGAAAGTACCGGCCGGCCCGAGGTAGGCCACGCGCGTGGGCGTCTCGAGCGCGCGGCAGGCGGACATGATCTCGCGCCAGATCGGTGCCACGCTCTCCGCGAGCAGCGGCCCCGGATTGACGGCCTTCATGCCGTCGATGACCTGCGCTTCACGCTCGGGGCGGAACGCCACCGAGCCTTCCTTCTTCTTCACTTCGCCGACTTCCTGCGCGAGCCGCGCACGCCGGTTCAGCAGCGCGAGCAGTTCGCGATCGACCGCGTCGATCTGCGTTCTGAGGGCCAGCAGCTCGGGGTTGGGGGCAGCGGAAAGATCAGCCATGGGTGACACAAATTGTCGCACGCAGCCTAGCGCGACCGGCAAGTGAAGACCGACGGACCGGGCACCGTTCGCGTCACTTCTTGGCAGGCTTGGCGGGTGCCGGGGTGGCAGCGCCGCTGGCCGGGGCGGGCGCGCCGACCGCGATGCGAACGTCACGCTCCAGCGCGTCGATCTTCGGCTGCACAGCGGTGGCGAGATCCTTGCGCACGGCCTGCACGTAGAGGTTCAGCAGTTCGGGTTGGGCCTGCTGGAATTTCTTGAACGCAGGCGCTTCCAGTGCATTCACCAGTTGGCGGAGCTCGTCTTCGGTGAACTTCTCTTCCAGGAAGGGGCCCACGCTCGCCTGGCTGATCTTGGCGGCGCGGTCGCGAACGAGAGGCATGGTGCCCTCTTCATACTTCTGCAGATGCTCCTGGATCTTCTTGATGATCGGCGGGTGCTTGGCAGGGGGGATCTGCGTCTGCAAGGTTTCGTCGGCCATGGCCGCGATCTGCTGGGCCGGGCGCGCCACGATGTCGCGCGTGATGCCGTCCAGCTGGTTCTGTTGGAGGGTCAGCAGCCGCTGGACCAATTCCTTCTTGGCGGCGCTCGCAGGCGCGCCCGGGATGGCCGTGTTCTGGGCCTGCGCCAGGCTGGCTGCGGCCACGAGGGCCAGACCGATCAGTCGCTTCATTCTTCGGTGCTTTCAGTCGTGGGCTCTTCGCCCGAGTTGGCATCGTTCTCGACGATGCGTTGCAGGCCGCTCAGCTTGGCGCCATCGTCCAGTGCGATCAGCGTGACGCCTTGCGTCGCGCGGCCGAGCTCGCGGATCTCAGAGACTCGGGTGCGCACGAGCACGCCCTTGTCGGTGATGAGCATGATTTCATCGGCAGGCCGCACCAGGGTGGCGGCGACGACCTTGCCGTTGCGCTCGCTCTGTTGGATCGCGATCATCCCTTTGGTTCCGCGGCCGTGGCGGGTGTATTCGACGATCGAGGTGCGCTTGCCGTAGCCGTTTTCAGTGGCCGTCAGCACGCTTTGCGTCTCGTCTTCGGCGACGAGCATCGCGATGACGCTTTGGCCGTCGTCGAGCATCATGCCGCGCACGCCCCGGGCGCCGCGGCCCATCGGGCGCACGTCGTCTTCATCGAAGCGCACGGCCTTGCCGCCGTCGCTGAAGAGCATCACGTCATGCTTGCCGTCGGTGAGGGCGGCGCCGATCAGGTAGTCGCCCTCGTCGAGGTCGACGGCGATGATGCCGGCCTTGCGCGGGTTGCTGAACTCGTCGAGCGAGGTCTTCTTCACCACGCCCTGCGCGGTGGCGAAGAAGACGAAGTGGTCGGCGGGGAAGCTGCGGAAGCCATCGGTCAGCGGCAGCACCACATTGACCTTTTCACCTGGCTGCAGCGGGAACATGTTGACGATCGGCTTGCCGCGGGAGGCGCGCGAGCCTTGCGGCACTTCCCACACCTTCAGCCAGTACACACGGCCGCGGTTGGTGAAGCACAGGATGTAGTCGTGCGTGTTGGCGATGAAGAGCTGGTCGATCCAGTCGTCTTCCTTGGTCTGCGCCGCCTGCTTGCCACGGCCACCACGCTTCTGTGCACGGTATTCGCTGAGTGCCTGGCTCTTGATGTAGCCGGTGTGCGAGAGCGTGACCACCATGTCGGTGGGCGTGATCAGGTCTTCGGTGCCGAGGTCTTGCGCGTTGTGCTCGATGGAGGAGCGGCGGGCGCCGATCTTGGTCTGGCCGAACTCGAGCTTGATGGCCTGCAACTCGTCGGAAATGATCGTCGTCACGCGCGACGGGGTGGCGAGGATGTCGAGCAGGTCGGCGATTTGCGCCATCACTTCCTTGTACTCGCCGACGATCTTGTCCTGCTCCAGGCCGGTCAGGCGCTGCAGGCGCATCTGCAGGATTTCGCTGGCCTGGTCGTCCGACAGGCGATAGAGGCCATCGGGCTGCATGCCGTATTCGCGCGGCAGGTTCTCGGGGCGGTAGGCGTCGCGGCCGCCTGCCGTTTCTTTCTCGGCGCGGGCGAGCATCTCGCGTACCAATGACGAGTCCCACGACTTGCTCATCAGCGCAGCCTTCGCGATCGGAGGCGTGGCCGAGGTCTTGATGGTCTCGATGAACTCGTCGATGTTGGCCAGTGCGACGGCCAGGCCTTCCAGCACGTGGCCGCGCTCGCGCGCCTTGCGCAGCTCGAACACGGTGCGGCGGGTCACGACCTCGCGGCGGTGCTCCAGGAAGATCGCGATCAGATCCTTCAGGTTGCACAGCTTGGGCTGGTTGTCGATCAGCGCCACCATGTTCATGCCGAAGGTGTCCTGCAGCTGCGTCTGCTTGTACAGGTTGTTCAGCACCACCTCGGGCACTTCGCCGCGCTTGAGCTCGATCACCACGCGCATGCCGGACTTGTCGGACTCGTCCTGGATGTGGCTGATGCCTTCGAGCTTCTTCTCGTGGACCAGCTCGGCCATGCGCTCGAGCAGGTTCTTCTTGTTCACCTGGTAGGGGATCTCGTCGACGATGATGGCCTGGCGCGCGCCCTTGTCGATGTCTTCGAAGTGGCACTTCGCGCGCATCACGACGCGGCCGCGGCCGGTCTTGTAGCCCTCGCGCACGCCGCTCGTGCCGTAGATGATCCCGGCGGTGGGGAAGTCGGGCGCAGGGATGATCTCGATCAACTCGTCGATCGTGGCCTGCGGGTTCTTCAAGAGGTGCAGGCAGGCGTCGACGACTTCGTTCAGGTTGTGCGGCGGGATGTTGGTCGCCATGCCGACCGCAATGCCGCCCGAACCGTTGACGAGCAGATTCGGCAGGCGCGTCGGCAGCACCAACGGCTCCTTCTCCGAGCCGTCGTAGTTCGGGCCGAAGTCCACCGTCTCCTTGTCGAGGTCGGCGAGCATCTCGTGTGCGATCTTCGCCAGCCTGATTTCGGTGTACCGCATGGCTGCGGCGTTGTCGCCGTCGACCGAGCCGAAATTGCCTTGCCCGTCGATGAGCATGTGGCGCATCGAGAAGTCTTGCGCCATGCGCACCGCGGTGTCGTACACCGACTGGTCGCCGTGTGGGTGGTACTTGCCGATGACGTCGCCGACGATACGGGCCGACTTCTTGTACGGCCGGTTCCAGTCGTTGTTCAGCTCGTGCATCGCGAAAAGCACGCGACGATGCACGGGCTTGAGGCCATCGCGCGCATCGGGCAGGGCACGCCCCACGATCACGCTCATCGCGTAGTCGAGGTACGAACGCCGCATCTCCTCTTCGAGGCTGATCGGCAGGGTTTCCTTGGCGAACTGGGTCATGCGGAGTGGGGCAGAAAAGCCATGAAGGCAGGCATGGTTCGGCCTGCGCGCAAAACCCGCGATTCTAGGCGCTGGAACAGTGCTGTCGCGGTCGCGCAACAACGCCTTGCGCTACTGCAAGCACCAATGGCAAAACTCTTTGCTCCGAATACCCTATGGCACAATCGATTGTCGGTGGGAAACACCCGAGTTACTTGGGGTTTGCCAGTACTTCCCGATTCGGTTTTTGACCTTTCGTTAGAACATCTGCCCCTTCCTTGAGAGGAGAACCATGAAGAAACTGAACAAGGTCGCATCGCTCTTCGCATCGGCCACGCTCGCCGTCGCTGCGGGCTCCGCGTTTGCCCAAGCCAAGTCCGTCGACAACTGGACCAGCGGGTTCGGCTTGCCCTGGAAGAGTGGCGCCGCTGACCTGTGCTGGCGTGATGCATTCTGGACCCCGGCCACCGCCCATCCTTCGTGCGACGGCGCTCCGAAGGCTGCTCCCGCGCCTGCCCCGGCTCCCGCTCCGGCACCTGCTCCCGCGCCTGCCCCGGCTCCGGCACCTGTTGCGCCGCCGGCACCGGCTCCCGCACCGGTCGCGCCTCCCGCGCCTGTGAGCGAGAAGGTCACCTTCGCCGCTGACGCCTTCTACGACGTGGGCAAATCGGTGCTGAAGCCCGACGCCAAGGCCAAGCTGGACGACCTCGTCAGCAAGACCTCGGGTGTGAACCTCGAAGTCATCATCGCCGTGGGTCACACCGACTCCGACGGTTCGCCCGCCGCGAACCAGAAGCTGTCGGTTGCTCGTGCCGAGTCGGTGAAAAACTACCTGGTCAGCAAGGGCATCGAAGCCAACCGCGTCTACACCGAAGGCAAGGGCGAAAGCTCGCCGGTCGCCGACAACAAGACCAAGGAAGGCAAGTCCAAGAACCGCCGCGTCGAAATCGAAGTGGTCGGTACCCGTACCCGCAAGTAATCTCGCGGCAGTACCTGAAAACCCCGCCTCGGCGGGGTTTTTTATTTACCATTTTCAAATGATCAATGCCGACCCGCAGGAACTGAGCAAATTCAGCGAACTGGCCCACCGCTGGTGGGACCCCGAGAGTGAATTCCGCCCACTTCACGAAATCAACCCCCTTCGCCTGGATTGGATCAACGGCATCGCGCCGTTGTCAGGCCGTCGAGTGGTGGACGTGGGGTGCGGTGGAGGCATCCTCGCCGACTCGATGGCGCGCAAAGGAGCGCAGGTGCTCGGCATCGACTTGGCCACCAAAGCCTTGAGGGTGGCGCAGCTGCATGCCGCGGAGGCGGGCACGCCGTCGATCGAGTATCGCGAGGTGGCAGTCGAGGCCCTGGCGGACGAAATGCCCGGCCAGTTCGACACCGTGACCTGCATGGAGATGCTGGAGCACGTGCCAGACCCATTCTCGGTGGTGCGTGCGTGCGCCACGCTTGTGAAGCCGGGTGGTTCGGTCTTCTTCTCCACCCTCAACCGCAACCCCAAGTCGTTTCTGTTTGCGATCGTCGGGGCCGAGTACATGCTCAAGCTGCTGCCCCGTGGCACGCATGAGTACGCGCGCTTCATCCGGCCGAGCGAGCTGGCGCAGTGGTGCCGCGATGCTGGGCTGAACCTGGGGCAGACACGCGGCATGGAATACAACCCGCTCACCCGCCGCTACTCGCTGTCGGCCGACGTCAGCGTGAACTACCTCTTCGCCTGCACGAAGCCCGCGTGATGACGGGCCTTCGCGAGCGTATCCGGGCGGTGCTGTTCGACCTCGACGGCACATTGATCGACAGCGCCCCCGATCTGGCCGGCACGGGCAACGACATGCGAACGGCTCGCGGCCTGGCGCCGCTGGCCTACGAGGCCTTTCGTCCCATGGTCGGTGCGGGGGCGCGCGGCATGCTGGGCATCGCCTTGCAGGTTACGCCCGAGGATGAGGACTTCCTCGCGCTGCGCGAAGAGTTCCTCAGCCGCTACGAGGCCCGAATGAGTCGGGAGACGCGGGTCTTCGACGCAATGCATCCGGTGCTGACCACACTTCGGACGAGTGGTACGCCCTGGGGCATCGTGACCAACAAGGCCGAGCGATTCACCTTGCCGTTGGTGCGCACCCTGTCGCTTCACGAGCAGGCGGCGGCCATCGTGGGTGGCGATACCACGCCGCATTCCAAGCCTCATCCGGCGCCCCTGCTGGAAGCGGCGCGCCGCATCGGAGTGGCACCCGAAGCCTGCGTGTATGTCGGCGACGACCTGCGCGACGTGCAGGCCGGCCGCGCCGCGGGCATGGCGACGGTTGCTGCGGCCTGGGGCTACCTCGGGCTCGGCGACCCGGTGAGTGCCTGGGGCGCCGACCACGTCATAGAAAGTCCTGGCGAGCTCTTGAACTTGCTGGGCCTGGCCTAAACTAAGCACTTCTCTGGGGCCGACCTGGTTTCGACGCGGGTACGGAGTTGGCGCAGGGCATGCCGAGGACCAGGCACCTCGTAAATCCATCTGGAAACAAAGTAACTGCGAACGACGAAACGTACGCACTCGCCGCTTAATACCGGTGAGCTTCGCAACGGTTGGCCGATGGGCCGGGTCTGAGGGGCAACCCAAGGGCTGCGAAGTCATTCACATTGGCTCGCTCTGAGTCGGGTCACTCGACCCAGGGCTAAATCAAGTGACTCGGGGTTCAGGTAGCGTGCTGCTGCGCGACCTGCGCCCTTAAAACCCAAATCAGACAGCTACGCATGTAGAACTGTCCGGCAATGGCTTGCGGACGCGGGTTCGATTCCCGCCGGCTCCACCAAATCGAAGCGAACGCCACCGATGACCTCGGTGGCGTTTTGCTTTCTGCGCCTGGCTCACGCCGCGTCGTCGGTCATCGCCGACAGGCGCGATTCGCGGATGCGCGTCTTCGAGAGCGCTCCTGCGGATTCGAGGATGGGGTAAGCGATCGAGCAGATGTGTGAGTTCACGCGCTTGAGGTCGCTGATGAGGTCGAGGTGAAGCGAACTCGTCTCGATGCTCTGCGCGGTGTTGTCCTGCAGGCGGGCGATGTGCGCTGCGGCGTACTCGTGCTCGAGGTCGCGGAAGCGTGCCTTCTCTTCCAGCAGCTTGCGCGCATCGCGAACATGCCCATCGAGAAACACGCTCATCGCGAGCCGCAGATTGGCCAGCAGCCGCTCGTGCAGGTGCACGATCTCGGCCATGCCGGCATCGGAGAAGCTGCGGTTCTTGCGGACCTTCTTGTCTTCTACGTCTTGCAGCACGCGCTCGATGATGTCGCCGATCTGCTCCATGTTGATCGTGAAGGAGACGATGTCGGTCCAGCGGCGGCTTTCTCGCTCCGAGAGTGCCTCATGCGAGATCTGGGTCAGGTAGAACTTGATCGCGGAGTAGAGCTCGTCGACGGTGTCGTCGAGTTGGCGCAGTTGCTGTGCGAGGTCGAGGTCGTTGTTGCGGATCACGGGGAGCACGCCGCGCAGCATGGTCTCGACCACGTCGGCCTGGTGCAGTGCTTCGCGGGCCGCGCAGCTGATGGCGAGCGACGGCGTGGCCAATGCGACGGGGTCGAGGTGGCGGGGTCGCGTGCTGCCGGCGGGGCCGCTCTTCTCGACGAGCCAGCGGTCGACCGTGCGCCCCACGAGGCCGGTGAAACTGATGAAGGTGACGGCCAGCATGAGGTTGAAGCCGAGGTGGAAGAACACGACCTGGTCGTGCACGTTCGGCGCAAGCTGTTGCAGGAGCACATGGATCTGCGGCATCAAGGGGATGGCGAGCAGCACGCCGACCAGCTTGAAGATCAGGTTGCCGAGTGGCAGCCGGCGCACCTGCTGGGCGGCGTTCCCGGTGGCGATGAGGGCAAGCATGCCGCTGCCGAGGTTCGCCCCCAGCACCAGCCCCAATGCCACCGGCGTGGTCAACAAGCCCGATGCCGCCAGCGTGGCGGTCAGCAACACGATCGCCAGGCTCGAGTACGACAGCACCGTGAGCGCCGCGCCGACCACGATGTTGAGCATCACCTCGTTGGGCAGCGACACCAGCAACGTCCGCACCGCGGGCGCTTCGGTCAGCGGCCTGGTGGCGGCCACGATCAGCTGCAGCGCCAGGGTGATGAGGCCCAGGCCGATCAGCACCCGGCCGATGCGGCCTGCCGCGGTGTTCTGCCGCGAGATGAAGAGCACCACGCCGACGAAGATGAGCAAGGGCGAGAGCCATGAGAGATCGAACGAGAACACCACCGCCATGAGGCTCGTGCCGACGTCGGCGCCCAGCATCACGGCGAGCGCCGGCCCGGTGGTGACGAGGCCCTTGCCGACGAACGACGCCACGATCAGGCAGGTTGCCGTGCTCGACTGCACGATGCTCGTGACACCCAGCCCCGCGGCGGCTGCGGAGAGCCGGCTGCTGAAGCTGCGCGAGAGGATCTGGCGCAGGTTCTCGCCGAAGACACGCAGCATGCCGGTGCGGACGATGTGCGTGCCCCAGACCAGCAAAGCAATGGCCGCGAGCAGATTCAGCAGGTGTTGCATGGCCTGAGTCTATCGCCGTGAACTCGCCGAAATGGCTCAAAATGCCGGCTCCTTCTGGACCTACTGTTGGATCTAACGTTTGGAGTGATGGCCGTGGCAATGGACGTGGTGGACTTCGAGATCAAGGGCAGCGAGATGCAGTTCGTGGAGGTCGAACTCGACCCCGGCGAAGCGGCCGTGGGCGAGGCCGGCAGCATGATGTTCATGGACGCCGGCATCGGCATGGACACCGTCTTCGGTGACGGCTCTCAAGCCCAAGGCGGTATCTTCGGCAAGCTGCTCGGCGCCGGCAAACGCCTCATCACAGGCGAGTCGCTCTTCACCACCGTCTACACGAACCAGGGCTCGACCAAGCTGCGCGTGGGCTTTGCAGCGCCGTACCCCGGCAAGATCCTGCCGATGGACCTGAAGCAGCTCGGCGGCATGCTCATCTGCCAGAAGGACGCGTTCCTCTGCGCGGCCAAGGGCGTGTCGCTCGGCATCCATTTCCAGCAGAAGATCTCGACCGGCTTCTTCGGCGGTGAGGGCTTCATCATGCAGAAGCTCGAAGGCGATGGGCTCGCCTTCGTGCACGCCGGTGGCACCGTCGTGCGCCGCGAGCTGAAGCCGGGGCAGACGCTCTTCGTCGACACCGGCTGCCTCGTGGCCCTCACGCCCAACGTCAACTTCGAGGTGCAGTACGTCGGCAAGATCAAGACGGCGCTCTTCGGTGGCGAAGGCCTCTTCTTCGCCAAGGTGGCCGGCCCCGGCACGGTGTGGCTGCAGAGCCTGCCGTTCTCGCGCCTGGCCTCACGCGTGTTCGCGGCCGCGCCGCAGCGTGGCGGCAGCCGCGAAGAAGGCTCGGCGCTCGGCGGCTTCGGTGCCGGCGGTCTGCTGGGTGGCATTCTTGGCGGAGACGACGAATAAGGCCGGCAACGCAGGGAACTTTGCGGGGAAACGCGCGCCTACACTAGCCGCCTTCCCCCGGTGGTGCCTGTCTTGAAACTGTTGTCTGCGCTTTCGTCCGCTCGTCGGTCCGTCGTTCTGGCCTTGCTGGCCGCGCTCTGGTGCTCATCGGTCGCTGCGGCCGACAAGGCGCCGATCTTCGTGCTCAACTCGCTCGACGCGTCGATCAGCGTGATCGACCCGGTGAGCTTCACCGAGATCAGGCGCATCCCGACCGGCAAGGAGCCGCACCACCTCTATCTCACGCCTGACGAGAAGTCGCTCATCGTGGCCAATGCCCTGAGCGACTCGCTCACGCTGATCGACCCGAAGACGGGCGAGGTGCAACGCACCATCACCAAGATCATCGACCCGTACCACCTGCGCTTCTCGCCCGACATGAAGTGGTTCGTGACGGCGGCCAACCGGCTCGACCACGTCGACATCTATCGTTGGGAACCGCAAGACGCCACCACGCCGCTCAAGCTCGCGGGCCGTGTGCGTGCCACGCGCACGCCGAGCCACCTGTCGATCGACAGCAAGAGCACCACCATCTACGCGTCGATGCAAGACAGTGACGAGCTGATGGCCATCGACATCGCCACGCAGAAGCCGCGCTGGAAGATTTCGATCGGCAAGCTGCCGGCTGATGTGTACCTCACGCCCGACGACCGCCTGCTGATGGTGGGCCTCACGGGCGACGAGTTCGTCGAGGTCTATGACGTGACGCAGGCAGCCCCGAAGCTCGTCAAGCGCATCCAGACCGGCGCGGGCGCGCATGCCTTCCGCTCGCGCGGCGATGGCCGGCATGTGTTCGTGAGCAACCGCGTGGCCAACACGATCAGCATGATCGACATCCAGAGCCTCGCGGTCGTGGCGCAGCTCCCGGGGCCGGGTGGGCCCGACTGCATGGACCTGTCGGCCGATGGCAAGACCCTGCTGGTCAGCTCGCGCTGGGCGCGCAAGCTGAGCTTCGTCGACATCGAGAAGAAGCAGGTGGTTCGCCAGGTGGCGGTCGGCCGCTCGCCGCACGGCGTGTGGACGCTCGATCATGCGTCGCGCCGCTAGGCTGCTGGTCGCGGCGCTGCTCGCCGGTGCCACCGCAGCGCATGCCACGTGCGACAAGCCGGTCTACCTCACCTTCGACACCGGCCACATGGGCGTGGCGCCCTTGGTGGCCGAGGTGCTGTCGCGGCAGGGCGTGAAGGCGAGCTTCTTCCTCGCCGACGAGAAAACGCAGACCGGCGGTACGAGCCTCGACGACCACTGGGCACCGTGGTGGAAGGCGCGCGCCGCCGAAGGCCACGTCTTCGGCTCCCACACCTTCGACCATGTCTATTGGCTGGCCGACACGCCCGGCGGCTTTCGCGTCCGCCCGAGCGCGGGGCCGAAGGCGGGTCAGTCGCACACCTGGACCCATGCGCAGTACTGCGCCGAGCTCGAGCGCCCCGCCGAGCGTTTCAAGGCGATGAGTGGGCAGGTGATGCCCAAGCTCTTCCGTGCACCCGGGGGCAAGACCTCGCCGGCCCTGCTCGCCGCCGCGAAGGCTTGCGGCTGGACGCACGTCGGCTGGAGCCCGGCCGGCTTCCTGGGCGACGAGCTGCCGAGCGACCGTTACCCCAACACCAGCCTGCTGGCCCGCGCGCTGCGCGACGTGCGCAGCGGCGACATCCTCCTGGCGCATCTGGGCATCTGGTCGCGGCAAGACCCGTGGGCACCGGCTGTGCTCGAGCCACTGATCCAGGGGCTCAAGGCCAAGGGCTATTGCTTCGCGACCCTGGCCGAGCACCCTGTCTACCGGGGTGCGGCGCTCGCGCGTTGAGTCGTCATGATCGACCAACTGCTGCAAACCTTCATCGACGGCTTTCACCGCGTGCAAGAGACCGCCTTCGAATCGGTGATCCAGCCGGTCGCGTTTGCGCTCGGCTTCGGCAACCTCCTCGAAGACGGCTACGACGCCACGGGCTGGCTGCTCGTCGGGCTGTTGCAACTGGGTGTGATGCTGGTGGTGTTTCGTTCGCTGGAGCGCTGGCGGCCGGTGGAGCCGGTGGTCGACCGGCGTGCGGTGCGCGTGGACGTGATCTACACGCTGCTGCATCGCCTGGGCTTCTTTCGCCTGGCTTTGTTCTTCGCGGTCGACCCGCTGTGGGATCTGCTCTTCGGCACGCTGAGCCTTCACGGCCTGTCGAGCTGGCAGCTCGATGAGGCGCTGGCGCCGCTGTGGCCCGGGCTCACCGACACCGCATGGTTCGCGTTCCTCGCCTACCTCGTGGTGCTCGACTTCATCGACTACTGGCTGCACCGCGGCCAGCATCAGTTTGGCTGGTGGTGGGGGCTGCATTCGCTGCACCACAGCCAGCGCCAGATGACGATGTGGAGCGACAACCGCAACCACCTGCTCGACGACCTGATCCGCGACAGCATCCTCGTGCTCGCCGCCCGCCTGATCGGCATCGCGCCCGGGCAGTTTGTGGCCGTCGTGGCTTGCACGCAGCTGCTGGAAAGCCTGTCGCATGCGAACGTGCGGCTCTGGTTCGGGCCGGTGTTCGAGCGTGTGCTGGTGAGCCCGCGGTTCCATCGCTTGCACCACAGCATCGGTGCCGGTCATGAATCGGCCGGGCGCGGCACGCTCGGCGGCCACAACTTCGCCGTGCTCTTTCCGGTGTGGGACCTACTTTTTCGCACGGCCGATTTCAGTCGACGCTACGACCCCACGGGGATCCGCGACCAGCTGCCCGAAGAGGGCGCTCGCGACTACGGCCGTGGCTTCTGGGCGCAGCAGTGGCTGGGGCTGCGCCGCATGGTCGGGCGAGGGTAGGGCCGGCATGCCGTTGCTCGCCATGAGATCCGTCATCGATGCCGCCTGGCGCGCTGCGGCCTATTGCGTGCACCCGCTCGTCATCGGGTTGTCGGTGCTGCCACTCGTGCTGACCTGCGGGGTGGCCTACCTGCTGGCGCGGGCCTATTGGGAGCCGGCCATCGATGGGGTGCGCGCGGCGTTCGAATCGTGGGCACTGCTCGCCGTGCTCTTCAAATGGCTGGAGGCAATCGGCCTGCTGGGCCTCAAGTCGGTGCTGGCGCCGCTGGTGGTGGTGTTCCTGGCCACGCCGGTGATCGTGTTCTTCTCCCTGCTGGCGGTGGCGGTGCTGATGGCGCCGTTCATGTTGAAGCTCGTGGCGCGGCGCCGCTTTCCCGCGCTCGAACTGCGGCGCGGCGGTTCGTTCATGGGCAGCCTCTTCGTGAGCGTGAGCGCCACGTTTATCGCGGCGGTGGCGATGGTGGTGTCAATTCCGTTCTGGCTGGTGCCGCCGGTCGCCCTGGTGGTGCCGCCGTTGATCTGGGGCTGGCTCACCTACCGCGTCATGAGCTACGACATGCTCGTCGACCACGCCAGCCAGGACGAGCGGCGCACCGTGGTTCAGAAGCACCGCGTCGTGCTCCTCGTGATGGGCGTGCTGAGCGGCTACCTCGGGGCGGCGCCGTCGCTGCTGTGGGTGTCGGGGGTGATGTTCGTGGCCTTTGCGCCGGTGCTCGTGCCGATCGCGATCTGGGTCTATACCCTCGTCTTCGCGTTCTCCGCGCTGTGGTTCGCGCACTACCTGCTGGCGGCGCTGCAGGCCCACCGGCTGGCCGAGGGGTCGCTGAAGGCCGAAGCGGCTGTCATCGAGGCGCTTCCGAAGCCGGTCGACGAGAGCCCCGGAGTGGTGCGTTAGGCCTCCCAGAGGGGCCCGCGTTTGGTGCGCTGATGTGCACCAAAGTGGTGTTATCCTCCTCGCCAGCATTCCCGTGCACCATCTCCCGCCGTGCTGCGGTAGCTGTGCCGTGCCCGGGATCTGCCGCCTCCTGCTCAGGGGGTTCCGGGCATGCTTTCTGCTACATTCCTGTGCGCTTTTCGGGGCCGGTCCGCGCTCGAACTGCCAGCATTACTGACCCAATTCCAACCCCACACAGCATCTCGCTAGGAGTCCCCTGATGGCAGCCAAGACCGTCGCCGACGTGATGAAGATGGTGAAGGAGAACGAAGTCAAGTTCGTCGACTTCCGTTTCACCGACACCCGCGGCAAAGAACAGCACGTTTCCGTGCCCGTGTCTCACTTTGACGAAGACAAGTTCACGTCGGGCCACGCCTTCGACGGTTCGTCGATCGCCGGCTGGAAGGGCATCGAAGCGTCGGACATGCAGCTCATGCCCGACCCGACCACGGCCAACATCGACCCATTCTTCGAAGAATCCACCCTCATCCTCACCTGCGACGTGGTCGAGCCTGCCGACGGCAAGCCCTACGAGCGCGACCCGCGCTCGCTGGCCAAGCGCGCCGAGGCCTACATGAAGTCGTCGGGCCTGGGTGACACCGCTTTCTTCGGTCCGGAACCCGAGTTCTTCATCTTCGACAGCGTGCGCTGGGGCAACGACATGTCCGGCTGCTTCTCGAAGATCGAGTCGGAAGAGGGCGCCTGGAACACGGGCAAGGAATACGAGCACGGCAACTCCGGCTATCGCCCCACCGTCAAGGGCGGCTACTTCCCCACGCCCCCGGTCGACAGCGGCCAGGACCTGCGTTCCGAGATGTGCCTGATCCTCGAATCGCTGGGCATCCCGGTCGAAGTGCACCACCACGAAGTGGCCAACGCCGGCCAGATGGAAATCGGCACGAAGTTCAGCACGCTGGTCCAGCGCGCTGACTGGGTGCAGCTCCAGAAGTACGTCATCCAGAACGTGGCCCATGCCTATGGCAAGACCGCCACCTTCATGCCCAAGCCCATCGTGGGCGACAACGGCTCCGGCATGCACGTGCACCAGTCGGTCTGGAAGGACGGCAAGAACCTGTTCGCTGGCGAAGGCTATGCCGGCCTGAGCGAGTTCGCCCTGTTCTACATCGGCGGCATCATCAAGCACGCTCGCGCGCTGAACGCCATCACGAACCCCGGCACCAACTCGTACAAGCGCCTGGTGCCTGGCTTCGAAGCCCCGGTGAAGCTGGCTTACTCGAGCAAGAACCGCTCGGCCTCGATCCGCATCCCGCACGTGGCCAACCCGAAGGGCCGCCGTGTTGAAGCGCGCTTCCCCGATCCCCTGATGAACCCGTACCTGGGCTTCTCGGCGATGCTGATGGCCGGTCTCGACGGCGTGGAAAACAAGATCCACCCGGGCGAAGCCGCGACGAAGGACCTGTACCACCTGCCGCCGGAAGAAGACGCGAAGATCCCGACCGTCTGCCACAGCCTCGACCAGGCGCTCGATTACCTCGACAAGGACCGCGCGTTCCTGACCAAGGGTGGCGTGTTCACCGACGCCTTCATCGATGCCTACATCGAGCTGAAGATGCAGGAAGTGACCCGCTTCCGCATGGCCACGCACCCGATCGAGTTCGACATGTACTACACCCTCTGAACCTCTTCCGGTTCCGAAGGCTCGAAGGGACGGCACTTGCCGTCCCTTTTCTTTTGGTGCATCGGGATGGCAATCGGACACAATCGCAAGGCTTGTCCTGTCACCCTGCGCACGGGCGCTGGCGTTACAGGGCAGAGGTGACACATGACATCAGCGCGCTTCCGGTTCTCTCTTTCCATGTTGACCGCCCTCACGGCGGCATCGCCGGCCTGGTCGCAAGGCGACAAGCCTGTCTACCGCTGCCCCGGTAACCCGCCGCTGTACACCGACAGCCTGTCCGCGAAGGAAGCCAAGGACAAGGGCTGCCGCACGCTGGAAGGCGCACCGATCACCGTGATCCAGTCGCCAAAGCCCCGCCCGACCGCCGGGGCTCCGGTGCCGCCCGCGCCGAACCGCGAGCGCGTTGACGCCACCGAGCAGCGCAACCGCGATTCCGATGCGCGCCGCATCCTCGAAGCCGAGCTGCGCAAGGAAGAGGAGCAACTCGCCAACCTGCGCAAGGAGTTCAACAATGGCGAGCCCGAGCGGCGAGGCGACGAGCGCAACTATCAGAAGTACCTCGACCGCGTGGCCGAGATGAAGGCCTCGATTGCCCGCAAGGAAAGCGACGTCGCGGCCTTGCGTCGTGAGCTGTCCAAGCAGACGCCGGCCGACGCCACCCCGAAACCGCAGTGAGCGCCGCTTCCTCGTCCACCCACTTGGCGTCGCAGCCGCCCGCCCTCACCTCGGCGCAAACCCGGGCCTACGAGGCCTTCGATCAGCTGGCCACGATGGTGGCCGTCGTGCACCGCGAGGGCAGCTGCCTCTTCGCCAATGCCGCCTTCGAGCATGTGCTCGGCTTGTCGCGGCGCAGCGTGCTGCGAGGCTCGCTCTTCGACTGGTTCGTCGACGCGCAGATCGTGCGTGACACGGTCGATGCGGTCGCCCGCAACGATTTCGCCACCAGCCGCTTCGAGGGGCTACTGCGCCGGCCCGCACAGCTGCACAGCGACCCGCTTCCGGTGCATGTGATCGTCAACCAGATCGACCGGCCCGACCAGGTGCTCGTGGAGCTGGTCGAGATCGAGCAGCAGACGCGCATGGACCGCGAGGAGCGCGCCCTCGGCCAGGCCGCCGCCAACAAGGAGCTGATCCGCAACCTGGCGCACGAGATCAAGAACCCGCTCGGCGGCATCCGCGGCGCGGCCCAGCTGCTCGAGATGGAAGTCGAGTCGCGTGCGCTCACCGAATACACCCAGGTCATCATCCAGGAGGCCGACCGCCTGCAGGCGCTCGTCGACCGCCTGCTCGCGCCGCACCGCAAGCCCCACGTGGTGAGCGACGTCAACATCCACGAGGTGTGCGAGCGGGTGAGGGCGCTGATCCTGGCCGAATTCCCGCGCGGGCTCACCGTGCGACGCGACTACGACACCTCCATCCCCGAATTCCGCGGCGACCGCGAGCAGCTGATCCAGGCCGTGCTCAACATCGCCCACAACGCCGCCCAGGCGCTCACCGAGCGCATCGCCCAGGGCGACGCCGTCATCACGCTGCGCACGCGCATCGCACGGCAGGTCACCTTGGGCAAGCAGCGCTATCGACTGGCACTGGACTTGCATATTGAAGACAACGGCCCGGGCATCCCCGAGTCGATCCGCGATCGCATCTTCTACCCCCTGGTATCAGGACGCGATGGCGGGTCGGGTCTGGGGCTCACACTCGCGCAAACCTTCGTGCAACAGCACCAAGGCGTGATCGAATGTGCGAGCGAGCCGGGCCAGACCATTTTCAAGATCGTGATACCGCTGCCGTAGTCATTGCGCCTTCGTCAGCGGCCACTAGAACAGGCAGGGCATGAAACCCATCTGGATCGTTGACGACGACCAATCCATCCGATTCGTGTTGGAGAAGGCGCTGGCGCGCGAAGAACTCGCGGTACGCAGCTTCACCAACCCGCGCGACGTGCTCGCCGCACTCGAAGAAGACCAGCCCCAGGTGCTGGTCTCCGACATCCGCATGCCGGGTGGCTCGGGCATCGAGCTGCTCACCAAGGTCAAGGAGCGCGCGCCCGGACTGCCCGTCATCATCATGACGGCCTACTCCGACCTCGACAGCGCCGTGAGCGCCTTCCAAGGCGGCGCCTTCGAATATCTGCCCAAGCCCTTCGACGTGCCGAAAGCGGTGGAGCTCATCCGCCGCGCGGTCGACGAGAGCATGCGCGAGGAAGTGCGTGACGAACGCATGGCCGCCATGCCCGAGATGCTCGGCCAGGCGCCGGCCATGCAAGACGTCTTCCGCGCCATCGGGCGGCTCAGCCAGAGCGTGGTCACGGTGCTCATCACCGGCGAGTCGGGCTCGGGCAAGGAACTCGTGGCCCATGCGCTGCACAAGCACAGCCCGCGCGCCAGCGGCCCCTTCGTCGCGATCAACACCGCGGCGATTCCGAAAGACCTGCTCGAGAGCGAACTCTTCGGCCACGAGCGTGGCGCCTTCACCGGCGCGCAGACCACCCGCCGCGGCCGCTTCGAGCAGGCCGATGGCGGCACGCTCTTCCTCGACGAAATCGGCGACATGCCTTTCGACTTGCAGACGCGCCTGCTGCGTGTGCTGAGCGACGGCCAGTTCTACCGCGTGGGCGGCCACAACCCGCTCAAGGCCAACGTGCGCGTGATCGCCGCCACGCACCAGAACCTCGAAGAGCGCGTGAAGCTCGGCGCCTTCCGCGAAGACTTGTTCCACCGCCTCAACGTCATCCGCCTGCGCCTGCCCGCGCTGCGCGAGCGGCGCGAAGACGTGCCGGCGCTCGCGCGCTTCTTCCTGCAGAAGAGCGCCAAGGAACTCGGCGTGGAAGCCAAGCGCATCACCGATGCAGCGCTCAACAAGCTGATGCAGTTCGACTTCCCGGGCAACGTGCGCCAGCTGGAAAACATCTGCCACTGGCTCACCGTGATGGCCCCGGCCCAGGTGATCGAGCCCAAGGACCTGCCGCCCGAACTGCTCGGCGGTGGCGACCCGATGGCCGCACGCCCGCTGCCCGCACCTGCGGCACCGGCCGTGGTCATCGAGGGGGCCGACCTGCCGGGCGCCGCACCGGCTGCCGCGGCGCCTGCGTGGACGGCACCCGCCGCGCCCGTGTTGCCCATCGAGGCGCCGGTGGCCAGTGCCAACTGGCTCTCCGACCTCGAACGCGAGTCACGCACCATGCTGCAGGCCGGCGTGCCCGAGGTGTGGGACACGCTCACCCGCAAGTTCGAAGCGCAGCTGATTCACACCGCGCTCGAGATCACGCGAGGCCGCCGCATCGAAGCCGCGCAGAAGCTCGGCATCGGCCGCAACACCATCACGCGCAAGATCCAGGAACTCGGCCTCGACGACTAGGCGGGTTCTTTCGGTTCGGGCGGCGCCTCCTGCATCAGATGCGCGAGCCGCTGCCCGGCGCGGGTGTGTGCGGCGACCACCTTCATCACCACCACGAGCGCCGGCCCGAGGAAGAGCCCCCACAGGCCCCAGATCGAGCCCCAGAACACGAGGCCGACGAAGACGGCCGCCGGGTTCATCTTGGCCGCGCGGCCTTGCAGCCACGCCGTCACCACCGTGCCGATCAGCGTCGACATCACGATGATGAAGGCCGCCATCGCCGCGGCCGAGCCGAGCGAGCCATGCGCGAGGAAGGTCTCGGCTGCACCCAGCCCGGTGAGCACCGCCATCCCGAGGTAGGGGATCACATGCAACAGCCCCGCCGTGATGCCCCAGCCGCCCGCATCGGGCAGTCCGGTGGCCCAGAAGGCGAGCCACACCGCGGCCCCGATGAGTGCATTGGTCACGATCAGCACGCCCAGGTAGACGCGCACCTGGTGGGCACATTCGAGCAAGGCCTTCTCGGCTCGTGACTGCACCTCCGGGTGCTCGCCCCAGAGGCCGAGGAATCGCTCGGTGAGGGGCTTGCCGCCGATCAGCACGAAGAAGGCGATGAGGAACACGATGCTCAGGTTGGCGGTGAACTCGAGCAGGGCGCTCGACCCCGTGACCGCGCCCTCGCGCAAGGCCACCGTCGCCCCTGCGGTGATCGTGTTCGGCGCTGAGGCGGCCGCTGCAGCTGCCGCCGCTGCCACCACGCGCTTCGTCGGCCGCGGTGGCTTGCCCGACATCACCCGCTCGGTTGCGCGGTCGAGCTCCTGCAAGGCGATGCGGGCCCGCGACACGACCGACTCCGCACCCGGGTCGCGCTCGGCGAGCTTGGCGGCGGCCATGCTGATCATCTCGGGCGTGCGCTCTGCCACGCGCACCAGTTGGCCGCCGAAGATCATGCCCCCCGCGGCCAGCGTGCCCATCACCACGGCCAGCGTGATCAGCGTGGCGAGTGTGCGGCTGCGCAGCCAGTGTTCGAGCGTCACCGACAGCGGCGTCACCAGCATCACCAGCATCAGCCCCGCGGTCAGCGGGATCAGGAATCGCTGGCCCCACCACAGCACCGCCACCACGGCGAGCGCGGCCAGCAGGTTCGTCGCGGCACTCGACCGCACGCGCGGCTTGTGCGTGCGGCGGGGCAGCGGGTCATCGTCGTCTTCGTCGTCGGTCTGCATCGGGTGTGCGAAAAAAAGCCCCGGCGTTCAGGTGAACCCGGGGCGGTGCAGAGGCGTGCGATCAGGGACGAACCGCGATCTCGTTCTTCACGGCCTTCACGCCGTCGACCTTCCAGGCCAGGTTTTCGGCGGTGGACTTTTCGTTCGCGTTCTTCGCGAAGCCCGACAGCATCACCGTGCCCTTGAGCGTCTCGACCTTGATCGAGGTCGCGTCGACTTCCTTGTTGTCGACGAAGCGCGCCTTCACGGCGGTGGTGATGGCGGCATCGTCGACGAACTGGCCGACGGTCTCCTGCTTGCGGGTCACCGCGCAGCCCGAAGTGGCCAGCAGTGCAACGGCCGTCATCGCGGCGGCGAGGGTGGTGCGGATCATCATGGTGTAGCTCCTTACGTGTTGGACATGCGGGTGGTTCTTCGGCCCACCACCCTGGGGCGGAAACTCGACGATGCGCTCTGGGCGCTCAGGCCAGCCAGTCCGACAGCTCGTCGGCATGCTCCTGCTCGTCCGCGAGGATCTCCTCGAGGATGCGGCGCGTGGTGCTGTCCTTGTCGCCGATCAGCTTGATGATCTGGGTGTAGGCCTCGATGGCCACCCGCTCGGCGATGAGGTTGGCGCGGATCATGTCCTGCAGCTCCAGCGATTCGTCGTAGTCGGCGTGGCTGCGCTGCGTGAGCGAGTCGGGGCGGAAGTCGGGCTTGCCGCCCAGTTGCACGATGCGCTGCGCGAGCTTGTCGGCGTGGGCCGACTCTTCGTTCGCATGCACGAGGAACTCGTCGGCAATGGCCGGGGAGTCGAGTCCCACCGCCGTGTAGTAGTGGCGCTTGTAGCGCATCACGCACACGAGCTCGGTGGCGAGCGAGTCGTTCAGCAGCTTGATGATGTCTTCGCGCCAGGGGCCGTAGGCGGGCGTGATCGCGCCCTGGTCGATGCTCTTGCGTGCGGCCTCGAGGCCTGCCTCGTCGAGCACCAGTGGGGTGTACTCGGTGCTGGCCGTCGACGTCTGGGTTTTCTGGTCTTGTGAGCTGAACATGCAGTCCTCGTGGGATGGCGTGGCGATGCATGAACTCTAGAAAGACATCTGAGTGGTAACCATCGGCGCCGTGGCCCTGGTGCTGTAGGACGGCACCGCAGCCCGCTGTCGGAGCCACGGGGTCACTTGTGAAGAGCGATGTGGGCCGCCGGTTCGGCCACTTCAGCCTCGGGCGTGAGCGGTACGACGAAGGACACGTCGTCCGGCAGTTCGCGCCAGTTCACCTGCTCGCCCACGGCGAGGAGCCGCGCGCTCTTCGCGCTTGCGGCCTCGCGCGCCGCCGTCGCGCTGCCGCGCAGCAGCGTGAACTGCAGGCGCCGTCCGTCACGTTGCAGCGTCAGCTCGGCCTGCGGCCAGTGCGAGGGCAGGCACGGGTGCACGCTCAGGTGCTCGGCGTGCAGCTTCAGGCCGAGGATCGAGCCCACCGCCGCGCGGTGCAGCCAGGCCGCGGCGCCGGTGTACCAGCTCCAGCCGCCGCGGCCCACGTAGGGCGGCTGCGTGTACACATCGCCCGCCATCACGTAGGGCTCGATGGCATAGGCCTCGCCCAGCCGCGGGTGCTGCGCGCGGTGCGCCGGGCTCAGGTAGCAGAAGTAGCGGTAGGGCAACTCGGCGAAGGAGGGCGTGCCGCCTTCGCGCGTGGACAGCTCCGCCTGCGCCATCAGGGCCCACACGCCGGCATGCGAATACTGCCCGCCGTTCTCGCGCACCCCCGGCGGGTAGGCCTGGATGTAGCCGGCGCTCGGCGTGGCGGTGGCGAGCGGCGGGGCGAGCAGCTTGATGAGGCCGGCATCGTGGTCGACGAGCAACTCTTCTGCGGCCGTCATCGCGCTGTGCGGGCGCTCGGGAGGCTCGGCGTTCGCGAGCACGCTCCACGCCTGCGCGATGAGGTCGATGCGGCCTTCGTGGTTGGCCTGCGAGCCGAGCGGCGTGCCGTCGTCGAAGAAGGCGCGCTTGAACCACTGGCCGTCCCAGGCCTGGGTGTCGAGCGCGCGGCGCCAGCCCCTCGCCGCGGTCTCCCACAGGTCGGCACGTGCGCCTTCACCGCGCACGCGTGCCAGCGGCGCGAAGTCGTCGACGATGCGGCAGAGGAACCAAGCGAGCCACACCGACTCGCCTCGCCCTTCGTGGCCCACGCGGTTCATGCCGTCGTTCCAGTCGCCGGTGCCCATCAGCGGCAGGCCGTGTGCGCCGCTCTTCAGGCTGCGGTCGATGGCGCGGGCCGCGTGCTCGTAGACGCTCGCCTTCTGGGTGCTGACGGTGGGCGTGTAGTACGCGTCTTCCGCGCCTTCGGGGATGGGGCCGCCTTCGAGGAAGGGCACGTCTTCGTCGAGCAGCGAGGTGTCGCCCGTGGCCTGCAGGTAGTGCGAGCACGCATGCGCGAGCCACAGCAGGTCGTCCGAGAAATGCGTGCGCACGCCGGCGCCGGTCGGTGCGTGCCACCAGTGCTGAACGTCGCCCTCCGGGAACTGGCGCGAGGCGGCGACGAGGATCTGGTCGCGCAGCATCCTGGGCGCTGGCCAGGCCAGCGCCATCGCGTCTTGCAGCTGGTCGCGAAAGCCCGTGGCACCCCCAGCCTGGTAGAAGCCGGCCTTGGCCCACAGGCGGCAGGCGACGGCCTGGTAGAGCAGCCAGCGGTTGACCATCGCGTCGAAGAGCGGGTCGGGGGTGCGCACCTGGGTGGCACCGAGCAGCGTGTCCCAGCGGGCGAGCACCTCGTCGAGCCGCTGCCGCGGTGGCACCTGCACGACAGCGTCGGCCAGCTCGCGCGCGGCAGCCGGTGTGTGGGCGTAGCCGATGAGGAAGACCTGGTCGTGCGTGGTGCCGGGCTCGAGCGTGAGGCGCTTCGACAGCGCGGCGCAGGGGTCGAGGCCGCCGCCCTGGTGCGCGGAAAAATGATCGGGCAGCACGAGCCGGCCACGCGCATCGAAGCATTCGCGGCGGTCGCAGGTCCAGTCGTCGTCATCGGTGGCGCCGTGCATCGCGAGGAAGGCGGTGCCATCGCCGTAGCCGGCGGTGCGGTCGGCCTGCGTGGCCAGCAGTGCGAGCCCCTGGTGTGAAACGTGCGCGGCGGTGTGCACCGTGCCGCGGTCGCTGCGGCCGGCGCCCATCATCCATTCGGCCATCGCCACGAGGCGCAGCGGCTGCGCGCGCGTGCCGCGGTTTTCGAGGCGCAGCCACACCTGTTTGACGGCGGTCTGCGCATCCACGCACCACGAGGCGGTGATCGCGATGTCGCCCCGCTGGTGGCGCACCATCGAATAGCCCTGGCCGTGCTGCACGTGGTAGGTCACCCGCTCGTCGCCCCAGGCCGAGGGCGTGACGCTCCAGGCCTCGCGTGTCTTGCGGTCTTGCACGAGGAACCATTCCGAGGGCGGGTCCGACACCGGGTCGTTCGACCAGGCGGTGAGCTGGTTGAGCCGGCTGTTCACCGCCCAGGTGTAGCCACCGCCGGCCTCGGAGAGCTGGCCGCCGAAGCCGGGGTTCGACAGCACGTTGATCCACGGGCGCGGGGGGCGCATGCGGGCGCCGGCCTCGAAGCGGTACTCGTGCGCACCATCGTCGAAGCGGCCGTGGGTCACCTCCACCGGCGCCTGCGGCAGGCGCGCCATCGGCACGGCCGTGGTCGACACCTCGCCGCGAACATCTTCGGCGCGCTCGTGCAGCGCGATCCACTCCTGCAGGTGGTGCACCAGCGGGCGGCCGTCGGCGCGCAGGCGGATGCGTGCGAGGCTGCGCAGCGTGCCCAGCTCTTCCGGGCTCAACTCGTCGGCGCGCAGCAGGTGCAGGCCGGTGCAGGCGGGGCCGGGCTGCGCCGCGTTGTCGGCATCGTGCCGCTCGCGCAGCGCGGTGATCTCGCGGTGCAGGGCCATGTGGTACGACGCGGGCTCCGCATCGACGACGACCAGGTCGCAGGGCAGCCGCCCCCAGGCCCACAGGCGCAGCACCTGGCCGAGCGAGCGCAGCAAGCCGAGGGATTGGGTGAGGCCTGCGGAGACCAGCACGATGGGCCGGTCGCCCGAGATGCCGAAGCGCCACAGCAGCTTGCGGTCGCAGACGTCGATGCGCGGCGAGGCGCGCCGTTCGACACCCGGCGGGCCGATGCTCGGGCGCGTGAGCGACAGCGCCACCGCCGTGGTGATCGCCTGCGCGGCAGAGAAGTTCTCGGCGGTGATGCCCAGGCTGCGCAGGCGGATGCCGGTGAGCGTTGCCGACATCAGCGACGAGCGCTGCAGGTGGATGGGCTGGCGGTACTTGTCGATCACCGCATGAAGGGTGGCGGCCGAGTCGGAGGCCGCGGTCGCGAACGTGAGCCGCGTTTTGGCATTCGGCGGAATGCGCAGCGTGACGGCGAGCGCGCAGATGGGGTCGAGCCCGGTGTCGAGCGTGACGTGTCCGCCTGCCGGCAACGCGTGCAAGCCCGCCTGGGGCCGCACCGCATCGTGGTTGCGACCCACCCAGCGCAGGCGGTCGGTCTGCGCGCGCACGGCGGTCACATGGGGGCTGCCGTCGGCGAGGAAGTGCGCTGCCTGGAGGCCGCTTTCGGTCACGAGCCGCGGCGTGCGCTCGAAGAGCAGCGCCTGCTCGGCGGCCTGCCACTGTGCCCGGATGAAGAGGTTGGAAAACGCCGGGTGTGCCTCGTCGGCCCGCGGGTCGGCGAGCGTGGGCTCGAAGGCGGAGACGAGCTCGATCTCGAGCGGCTCGCCGGTGAGGTTCTGCAGCTCGATCTGGCGGAACTCGATGTCGTCTTCCGGGCTCACCCACACGGTCGCGTGGGCCTGCACCTGGCGCCACGCGGCATCGAAGCACACCCTGTCGGCATGGAAGAAGGCGCGGTACCAGGCCTTCGGGTCGGGCGCCGGGTGCTGGGTGATGGACACGAGCTCCTTCGCCCCGGGCAAACGCAGGTAGAAGAAGCTGCCGTGCGCATCGCGCAGCGCATCGTCGCGCCAGCGGGTGATGCCGGCGTTGCCGCGGCGGCTCCAGCCGGCGCCGTTGGCGCGGAGGGCGACGCTGTAGCGCCCGTTCGAGAGTAGGTGCGTCGGCTCGACCGCGCTCGTGCCCGGGCTCAGCTCGCGCAGCAGCGCCGGGGTGCGCTGCACCTTCACCGGCGGCGGCCCGGCGAGCGGCTCGTAGAGGCGAGACACCTCGTGCGGCGCGCGCTCGTGCAGCAGCGTCGACACTGCCTCGATGCGCGGGTGGCCCATGCCCCAGCGCCTGGCCCGGTTGTCGAGCAGCACGTTGGCGATCGAGACGATGCTCATGCCCTGGTGGTGCGCCATGAACGTTGCGACCGGCGCATACGGCTCGCCGGCCGCCAGCCGCGCAGGCGTGAAGTCGAGCGCCTCGATGAAGCCATAGCGGGCGCGCGCGCCCAGCGTCTCCAGCGCCGCGAGGTTGGCCGCGGCGCGGCGTGGCGCCACCTGCGAGGCGAGCGCGGTGGCGTAGGGTGCGATCACGAGCTCGTCGGCCGGCGTGCGGCGGAAGGCCAGGCGCGGCACGCCTTGCGGCGCGTACTGGTAGGCGAGCGTGTGGTCGCGCCCGGCATAGGCCGACTCCGAGATGCCCCAGGGCACCGCATGCGCGCGGGCGTAGTCGATCTGCTCCTGCACCGCGGCAATGGCCGCATCGCGCAGCACGCTGCCGTGCGGCTCGTCGAGGATCAGGCTCGGCATCAGGTACTCGAACATCGAACCCGACCACGAGCGCAGCCCGGCCTGCGCGCCCACGGCATAGAAGGGCCGCCCGAGCGAGGCCCAGTGGCTCACCGGCACCTCGCCCTTGGCGATGGCGAGCAGGCTGGTCAGGCGCGCCTCCGAGGCCAGCAGGTCGTAGAAGCCGGCGTCGAGCTGCCCCTCGGCCACGCGGAAGCCGATGTGGAAGAGGTGGCGCTTCGGGTGGTAGAGGAAGCTGAAGTCGGCCTCCCACGCAAAGCGCTCGCAGCGGTCGGCGATGGCGAGGAGCTGCTCGCTCAAGGCATCGGCGTCATGCCGCGCGTCGATGTCGCGCAGCGCCGATTGCAGCGTTGCCAGGTGGTCGGTGAGCTGCCACGCGAGTTCGTCGCGCAGCGTGGGGCGGGCGGGCATGGCGGCCTGTACGGCTTCGGGCACCCACGCGTGGAGCTCGTCGCGCGCTTCCCGCAGCAGCAGGCCGAAGTCGGCGGGGCGATGCTGCGCTTCGTCGAGCGGGCTCGGCATGGCGAGCAGCCGCGCGAGCGGGCGCGTGCTGTGGTGCACGCCGTTGTCGGGGAAGAGTTCGGGCAGCTGCTGCAAGAGCGGCGAGAGCCGCGCACGCGAGGCATGGGCCGCGGCCTCGGCCGCGTTCAGGTCGACGGGCCGGCGCGCCAGCTCGCGGCAGGCCTGCGCCACGGCGAGGAAGTGGCCGCAGAGGTTGCCGCTGTCGACCGTCGACACATACAGCGGCAGCAGCGTGGCGCCGCTTTGCGTGTCGTACCAGTTGAGGAAGTGGCCGCGGTGGCGCTGCAGCGTGTCGAGCGTGCCGAGTGTGGCCTCGAGCCGCTCGGTGAGCTCGCGCGTGCCGATCCAGCCGAAGGCGCGTGCGCAGCAGCTGGAGAGCAGGTACAGGCCGATGTTGGTGGGCGAGGTGCGGTGCGCCACCATGTCGTGCGGCAGCGTCTGCAGGTTGTCGGGGGGCAGGTGGCGGTCGCCGGGGCCCACGCAGCGCTCGAAGAGACGCCAGGTGTCGCGCGCGATGCGCTCGAGCCGCATGCGGTCGTCGTGCGGCAGTGCCTGGTCTTCGCGGGCCGGGCGGGGGCGGCTCACCCACCACGTCCACACCGGCGAGGCGGCCCAGATTGCGCACAGCAGCGTCGCGAGGCCCGGGTAGGGCGTGCGGCCGGCGAGCAGCAGCGCGAGCAGCACGGTGGCGGCGGCCGAGGTCTGCCAGTGGGCGCGGGCGATCTCGCGCAGCTCGGTCTCGGTGGCGGCCTGGGCGCTCGCGGAGGTGGTCCACTGCATCAACCAGCGGCCGCTCACGTACATGCGGTGCAACGAGCGCACCACCGCGTCGGCGGCCATCAGGGCATGGTGCAGCAGCTGCGCCAGGTGCCACAGCGCGCCGAGCAGCGAGCGCGCCAGGTTCAGGGCCGCGCCGCGGTAGAAGTGGCGCAGGGCGATGTTGTCGCGGCTGGGGGCGAAGCCCGCCACCGCGCCCAGCAAGGGCCCTGCGCCGAAGGCCGCGAAGACGAGCAGCAGCGCCGCCCAGGGCGACACCACCGGCCGCACCAGCACCAGCGCCAGCAGTGCGAGCGACGCCGGCGCCACCAGCGAGCGGCGCAGGTTGTCGAACACCTTCCAGCGATTGACGCCGCTCATCGGGTAGAGGCGCGGGCTGGCGAAGATGGGCAGCAGCTGCCAGTCGCCGCGCATCCAGCGGTGTATGCGCGCAGCGGCGGCGTCGGCATGCACCGGCGCGTCTTCGATCAGCGTGAGGTCGGTGACGGCCGCGCAGCGCGCGATGGAGCCTTCTACCAGGTCGTGGCTCAGCACCAGCCCTTCGGGCAGGCGCTCGTGCAGCACGGCGTGCATGGCGTTCACGTCGAGCAGCGCCTTGCCGGTGTAGGTGCCTTCGCCGAACACGTCCTGATAGATCTCGGAGCTGGGGGTGCTGTAGGGGTCGAGCCCGGGCTGGCCGGCGTAGAGCCAGTGGAAGGGCGTGACCTCCTGCGGCTGCGGCAGCGGCGTGGCGATGCGCGGCTGGAAGATGCTGTAGCCGCTCACCACGCGCAGGCCGGTGTCGTCGAGCCGCGGCCGGTTGTGCGGGTGCGCGGCCACGCCCACCAGCTCGCGCAGGCGGCCGGGCGGCAGCTGGGTGTCGCTGTCGAGCGTGAGGATGTAGCGTGTGCCGGGTGCGATCTGCGACTCGGGCCCGAGGTCGAGGAAGGGGCCACGGTCACCGCGCGCCAGGGCGGCGATCAGCTGTTCGAGCTTGCCGCGCTTGCGCTCCCAGCCGATCCAGCGCTGCTCCGTGGCGCTGAACTCGCGCTCGCGGTGCAGGATGAGAAAACGCGGTGGGTCGCCTTCGGCGGCAGGGTGGCGCTTGTTGAGTGCACGCACCTCCTTCACCGCGTCTCGCAGCAGCGGGGTGTCGGTGGGCATGTGCGCGGCGTCGGCGTCGGCCCAGTCGCTCAGCAATGCGAACTGGGCATGCCGCTCGGGGTTGGCGAGGTGGTGCAGCTGCAGGCGGTGCACCAGCGCGGAGATGCCGTCATCGCTCGTGAGCATGCACGGGATCACCACCATCGCCCGGTGTTCCGCCGGGATGCCTTCGTGCAGCGCGAGGCGCGGCAGGTGCTCGGGCCGCACCGATTCGCTCACCAGCCGGTTGATCACCGCGACCACCGCCTCAGACGCCGGGAACAGCAGCAGCAGCGCTGCCACCGCGCTCAGCAGCATCGAAGGTTTGGCCAGCGGTGGCGTCAACGCGAACATCGACAGCACCAGCACGATCACCGCCGCCAGCAGGCTGCCGAGGTAGAGCGGCAGCGCGATCTGCCTTGCCTGGGAGATGCAGGCGGTGCCGGTGTCTTCGCGCAGCTTCAGCGCTTCAAGCAGCCGGGCGCGGCCGTCGCCTTGCAGCCAGTGCAGGGCCACCTGGGTGTCCGGCTCGTCGGGGTTGCCGCTTCGCATCAGCGAGAGCAGCGTGTGCCCGACCTCCGTCTCGCTGCGCTTGCAGCGGCGGGCCAGGCGCTCGATGGCGTGCAGCGTGCGGTCACGCGTGGCGGCGTGCTCGGCGGCGAAGAGCGGCGAGCCGAGCATCAGCTGCATCAGCGTGCTGCTCTTGGCGATGATCTCGGGCCAATCGGCGTCGCCGATGGTGCGCAGCGAAGTGACGGCGTTGCTCACGCTGAGGTTGTCGGCCGCCTGGTCGGCGGCCTGCTGTGCGCGCAGGCTCGCCACGTCGGGCAGCGCGGCTTGCAGCCAGTGCTGGTAGGGCAGGAGCGCCAGCGGGTCGCTGGTGCGCTGCAGGTCGGCCAGGCGCTGCGTCATCTGGCCGAGGAAGGTGCGGCCCACGCCGCGTCGGTTGAGTTGGCCGAGCAGCTCGTCGAGCGACTCGATGGAGAAGGTGTGCAGCCGGTCGCTGCACAGGTTGGCGAGCTCGCGGGCCGCCTTGTGGGTGGCCACGCGTTCGGCCAGGCGCCGCAGGTTCTCGATCAGCACCACGCGCAGCGTGGTGGGCAGCGCCCACAGCTCGGCCAGCTGCAGCTCGCGCGCCTGCTGGTAGGCGGTGAGGAATCGCAGCGCGAGGTCTTCGTCGAAGGCGCCGTCGGTGTGGGCGACGAAGGCCCAGGCGAGGCCGTAGACGCGCGGCAGGCCGGCGAGTGGCTCTTCCACCAGCACCGGCAGGTGGCGGTAGTAGCGGCGCGGCAGGTCTTCGTGGATGGCCTTGAGCTGCGCTTCGATCAGGTGGAAGTTGTCGAGCAGCCATTCCCCGGCGGGGCTGATGTCGTAGCCGCTCTCGGCCTGCAGGCCGATGTACTGGTGTGCTTCGCGCAGCGCCTTGATGTTGTGGCGCAGCCGCGGAAAGAAGGTGGCCGAGCGCCAGTGGCCGCGATCGGCGCGGTGGCTGTCGGCGAGGCTCTTGGCGTGCTGGGCGAAGCGCTCGGCGCCGTAGAGCTCGGCGCGCACCGGTGCGAGCACGGGGCCTCGTTCGCCGTCGAGGATGTTCAGCAGGGCCCGGGGCGCCTCCGGCAGCAGACGCTCCAGCGCTGGCGTGGCCATCACATGACCAGTGAAGTGACCCCTATCAGAAAGGCGGCCACCACCAGCGTTGTGACGAGCCGGGCGGCGATGAAGCGGTCGGCGGCTTCGGCCAGGCACTGCAAGGTGAAGAGCCGGCCGTTGACGCCCTTGCACGAGACGAGGTGCTCGCTGAGGCCCGACAGCTCCACCGGCGATGTGTCGGTGCTGTCACCGAACGAAGCGGTGCTCCAGAAAGGCATGTCAGGGTGGCGGTGCGTCATGCGGTGGATGGTCGCCCTGGTGCTGCGCCGCGCCCATCGGACGAGCCCTGCACGCGCTGTCGGACGGGGCCTACACCTGTATCACCTTGTTGTAGGCGGCGGCCCACAGCCGAAGCCGCTTCGGGCCGATGGTGCTTCGACGCCCGTGTGAGCACGATCTGGCCACCCTGATACCAACGTCTTCGGAGGACGACATGACCCTTGGCACCATCCTGCTCATCGTGCTGATCCTGTTGCTGGTCGGCGCTTTTCCCAGCTGGCCGCACAGCCGCGGCTGGGGCTACGGCCCGACGAGTGGTGTCGGTCTGCTGCTGATCATCGTGATCGTGCTGCTGCTGATGGGGCGCATCTAGCCATGTCGCGCCTCGCGCTGGCACTGCTCGCGGCCACGGCGCTCGCCGGCTGCGGCGAGACCGCCAAGCTTCCCCTGTCGGCCGGCACGGGCCCGCAGCCGGAGCTGCCGGTGCCCAACAAGACGCTGATCCCGACCGTCAAGGTCGCGAAGGTCGAGCCCTGGCCCGCCGGGCAGGGCCCGCAGGCGGCGCCCGGCACCAAGGTGAATGTCTTCGCCACCGGCCTCGACCACCCGCGCTGGCTGCACGTGCTGCCCAATGGCGACGTGCTCGTGGCCGAGAGCAACGCGCCGCCCCGGCCCGACGACGGCAAGGGCATCAAGGGCTGGGTGATGAAGCTGCTGATGAAACGCGCCGGTGCCGGCGTGCCCAGCGCCAACCGCATCACCCTGCTGCGTGACACCAACGGCGACGGCGTGGCCGACCTGCGCTCGCCCTTCCTGCAGAACCTCGATTCGCCGTTCGGCATGGCGCTGATCGGCGACCAGCTCTACGTGGCCAACACCGATGCGATCGTCCGCTTCACCTACGTGGCCGGCAGCACGCGCATCGAAAGCGCCCCGGCCCGCGTGACCGACCTGCCTGGCGGCACGCTCAACCACCACTGGACCAAGAGCCTCATCGCGAGCCGCGACGGCCGCAAGCTCTACGCCACGGTGGGCTCCAACAGCAACGTGGCCGAGAACGGCATCGAGGCGGAAGAAGGCCGCGCGGCCATCTGGGAGGTCGACCCCGCCACCGGCACCAAGCGCCTCTACGCCACCGGCCTGCGCAACCCCAATGGCATGGCCTGGGAGCCGGGCACCGACATGCTGTGGACGGTGGTCAACGAGCGCGACGAGATCGGCAGCGACCTCGTGCCCGACTACCTCACCTCGGTGAGAGACGGCGGCTTCTACGGCTGGCCCTACAGCTACTACGGCGGACACGTCGACGAGCGGGTCAAGCCGCAGCGCCCCGACCTCGTGGCCAAGGCCCTGGTGCCCGACTACGCGCTCGGGCCGCACACCGCCTCGCTCGGCCTCGCCTGGTCGGCCGGCACCACGCTGCCGGCCGCGTTCGCCCAAGGCATGTTCATCGGCCAGCACGGCTCGTGGAACCGCAAGCCACCGAGCGGCTACAAGGTGATCTTCGTGCCCTTCCAGAACGGCAAGCCCTCGGGCGTGCCGGTGGACGTGCTGAGCGGCTTCCTGAACGAAGAGAGCGGCATTGCACACGGCCGGCCAGTGGGCGTGGCGCTCGACACCAAGGGCTCGCTGCTGGTGGCCGACGACGTGGGCAACGTGGTGTGGCGCGTGAGCGCGTCGGCACCGTGAAGACGATGCGCCCGCGACAGAAACTCAACCGCTTCGCCCTCGCCGTGCTGGTGGGCATGAGTGCCTGCAGCACCCTGCCGACCTTCGAACCCGAAGCGGTGCTCGCCGCCGCCCCCAAGCCGCAGCTCGATGGCGCGCGCGGCCCGCTCTCGCCGGAGCAGAGCAAGGCGGTGCTTGCCAAGCTCGCGTCCCGAGCTCCCGAGACCGCGATCTTCGACCGCCACCTCGCGATCGAAGAAGCCATCGTGGGCAGCCCGCTCACCGTGGGCAACCAGGCCACGCTGCTGCAGGATGGCCCGGCCACCTACGGCGCGATGTTCGCCGCCATCGAGGCGGCGCGCGACCACATCCACCTCGAGACCTACATCCTCGACGACGACGAAGTGGGCCGCAGGTTTGCCGACGCCTTGATCGCCAGGCAGATGAAGGGTGTGCAGGTGAGCGTGATCCACGACAGCGTGGGCACGCTGAAGACGCCGAAGGAATTCTTCAAGCGCATGACCGACGCCGGCATCCGGGTGCTGGAGTTCAACCCGGTAAACCCGACGCAGGCCCGCAAGGGCTGGGAGCTCAACCAGCGCGACCACCGCAAGCTGCTCATCGTCGACGGCAAGGTCGCGTTTCTCGGCGGCATCAACATCAGCAGCGTCTATTCGAGCGGCTCGTTCAGCCGCTCGGGCGGGGGCAGCTCCGGTTCGGGTGGCGCCGCGGCGCCGGGCAAGGACGGCAAGGCCTGGCGCGACACGCACGTGCGCCTGCAGGGCCCGGTGGTGGCCGACTACCAGCGGCTCTTCCTCGGCACCTGGAAGAAGCAGAAGGGCCCACCGCTGCCTGACCGCAACTACTTCCCGCCGTTGCAGAACGTGGGCAACCAGGTGGTGCGCGCCATCGGCAGCTCGCCCGACGACCCGTATGCGCTCATCTACGCCACGTTCCTCTCGGCCCTCGGCGCGGCCGAGACGAGCGTGCACATCACGATGGCGTATTTCGCGCCCGACCCGCAGTTCCTCGAGGCGCTCAAGGCGGCTGCGCGGCGCGGGGTCGACGTGACGCTCATCCTGCCGAGTCAGACCGACTCGTGGCTGATCTTCCATGCCGGCCGCCGCTTCTACACGCCGCTGCTGAAGGCCGGCGTGAAGATCTACGAACGCAAGGGCGTGATCCTGCATTCGAAGACGGCGGTGATCGACGGGGTGTGGGCCACCATCGGCTCGACCAACCTCGACTGGCGCAGCTTCCTGCACAACGACGAACTGAACGCGGTGGTGCTGGGGGCCGACTTCAGCCAGCAGATGGAGGCGATGTTCGCGAAGGACCTCGAGGCCTCGCAGCCCGTGACGCTCAAGCAGTGGAAGCAACGGCCGCTGGACGACCGGATGAAGGAGACCTTCTCGGCAATCTGGCAGTACTGGCTCTGAGGGCAACGCCCTCAGTGCAGGGTATCGGAGCGGGGCACAGGCGGGGTGGGGGCGGGAGTGGCTGCTGCGGCGGCTGCGGCCTGCGGCGACGTCGTGGCCGCCGGCTCGGCACCGGAAGGGGCGGCACCGCGCATGCGCTCGGACGCGAAGGCCGAGGCGGCCGACATCCAGGCCTCCAGCGGCACGTGGTCCATCGCGCGAGCGACGAGGTGCGGCACCAGGCCCGCCAGCAGCGCCGGCTTCAGGAGGCCCCGCCAGGGCTTGATCCAGTAGATCAGCCCACCGACTGCGACGGCGGCGGCGATGAGGGCGAAGGGGCGGTTGCGCGCAATCGGCCCCATCGCCGTGCGAGCGGTATTGCCGGCCACCATGGTGGCCATGTGCAGCGGGTGCTGCGACCACCACGAGCGCACCGAATCCACCACCAGGCGCACGCCTGGGATGGCCATGAGCGCGGTCAACAGCACCGACGGCTCATGATCGCCGGCGGCGTCAGGGGGCGGTGCGATCTCCAGCAGCGCGCCGCGCAGGCGCTCGCGCGAGAGGGTGAGCCGGTCGACAGCGGGCAGGCGGGGGTCGTTGAAATCGGCACTCATGATGCGGTGGCCTCTTTCAGCATGGCGGCGTCTTCACGCAGCTGCCGGCGCATCTGTTCGAAGGCGCGTGGCCCGGCGTCGTTTCGGGCCGAGACCCAGCAGCCGACCGCCAGGCCCAGTGGCACGAGCGGGGCCGCGATGAGGGCCCAAGGCGCATTCATGTTCTCGGGCGGGATCACCGCCCACAGCATCAGTGCCACGCCCACCAGCACAGCCCCCACGCCGGCACTGCACAACGCCACCGCGCTCAGCAGGGCCTTGCGCTTCCAGTGGGTGGAGGCGACCCCGATCTCTTCACCGAGCAACTCGGCGTAGGCGCCGGCGTGGTCGGCCAGCAGGTGGGGTTCGCGGACGATGAGGTGCAGCAGCGGGTGCATGAAGGCGCTCCTGAGAAGCTCTCAAGACATCAAATGAACAGCGCCGTCCGCGTTCAAGCGGACGGCGATGCCCGGAGCCATGCGGCTCAATCGTGGTGGCGCGAGCGGGTGACGAGGCTCACCAGCGCCATCAGCGCAGCGCCCGTGGCCGCGGCGATCAGCACCGACTTGATGGGGTCGTTGCGGATGTAGCTCGCCGTGGTGTCGGAAGCGTGCATGGCCTTGTCGCGCAGCTGCTGCGAGGTCTGGCGCATGGCGTCGACGCTCTTCTGGGCGAAGGCCGTGGCCTGCTCGGTGGCGCGGTTGATCAGCGGCGAGACGCGGCTGCTGGCGCTGTTGACGCTGTCGGACAGGCCATCGAGCGCGTCGTTGGTCATGCGCTGTGTGGAGCGGATGGCCTGGTCAGCCTTGCCGGCGGCCTGGTCGGCGACGGTGTTCGTGGTGTTGGTGGGATCAGCGGGGTTCTTCGTGTACATGGTGATGTCCTTCCGTGGGTGGGTGGGATGTCTTGCGTGTCGGGACGAGGCTCTCAGCCTTTGCGTAGCAGGCCGAAGAGGAAGCTCGCGACAGCCAGAACGGCGAACACGACGAACAGGATCTTGGCGATCCCGACGGCCCCGGCGGCGATGCCGCCAAAACCGAACAGTGCCGCGATCAGGGCGATCACGAAGAAAACGACGGCGTAGTGCAGCATGAGTTGCTCCTTGTGAATGAATGAGTCTTCTCGGGCTCGCAGACGTTTCTTCTGCGATGGAGCGCAGTGTGGGCACGCGCTCGCGTTGCGGCGATAGGCCGCATCGCCTCTGCACTGTCGGGGGAGCGAGCAACGCGGCGTAGGAGGCCGCTGACAGGTCTTGCGCCTGCCGCGCTCAGGCGTGCGCCGCCCTCGTTTCGGGCAGCGTGGCCTCGATGCAGGTGCCCTGGCCGGGCGCCGAGCGCAGCTTGAGTTCACCGCCCTCGGCGGCCACGCGGTAGCGCATGCCGATGAGGCCGAAGGCGGAGCGTGGCTGGTGGGCGGGGTCGAAGCCGACGCCGTCGTCGCGCACGCACACCTGCGCCTGGCCATCGCGCGCCTGCAGCTTGATCCACACCTGCCTGGCCTGCGAATGCTTGGTGATGTTGGTGATGGCCTCCTGCACGAGGCGATAGACCACGAGCTGCGCATCGGCGGGCAGCTTCACCGCCTCGAGTTCGCAGTGCACCTGCAGACCGGAGTGGGTGGCGAAGTCGCGCCCGAGGATCTCGAGCGTGGGCACGAGGCCGAGATTGCTGAGCGTGGAGGGGCGCAGGTCTTCGATGATGCGGCGGCCGAGCGCGATGCTGCTGTTGAGCGTCTCGACGAGGTGGTTGAGCCGGTCGAGCGCCTCGGGGTTGGCGCCGGTCAGTCGCGATCGGATGCGCGCGGCGTCGAGCTTGGCCGAGGTGAGCAGGGCGCCCAGCTCGTCGTGCAGGTTGCGCGCGAGGCGGTTGCGCTCGTCTTCCCGGGCGGTCTGCAGGTGATCGGTCAATTCGACAAGCTGGGCCGTGCGCTGGGTGACTTCTTCTTCGAGCCGGTCGCGCTCGCCGCTCACGAGACGCTGCTGCTCCTCGCGCTGGGCCTCGAGCATGGAGGTCTGGCGCAGGTACATGAAGAGGGACAGCAGCCCCAGGGCGCTCAGCACCATCACGCCCAGACGGGCGAGCGCGAGCGTCTGGTTCACGGCTTCGCGCTCGGCCGTGACGTTGGCGCTCTCGCGGTTGAAGAGCTCCCCGGTGAGCTGGCGCACCGCGTCCATCTTCTCGCGGCCGATGTCGGACAGCATCAACTCCATCGCGGCATCATTCTTGCCCTCACGTTGCAGACGCATGGTTTCGGTCAGTTCCGACACCTTGCCGTCGACGACCGTGTGCAGTCTGTTGAGCACCGCGGTGGAGTTGTCGTCTTTCTGGTAGTACTGATCGAGGAAATTGAAGGAATGGTCGATCTGCTGGAGCGCGCGTTCAAACGGCCGCAGGTATTCCTCTCGGTGGGTGAGAAGGTAGCTGCGCTGGCTCGCTTCGGCGTCGAGGATGGACTGGGCGAGGTTCTGCACCGCCGTGCGGGCCGCGCCCACCTCGGTGAGGGTTTCGAGCTTGCCGGCCGAGCGCCAGTAGGAGGTCTCGCTGACCGCCACCATCGCCAGCACGGCCAGGCACGCAAGAGGAAAGACAACGGGGTTTCGTTTGAGGACCTTGTAGACGCTCATGTTTTGTTTTCGTCCGATAACATGCAATCTTCGTTGAGGAGCAACAGAGGCACACCATGATTCGAATTGCCATCGTTGATGACCATGCCATGATTCGAGCGGGCCTGAAGCAATTCTTTGCCGATCAGCCGGACTTTTCGGTCGTGGCCGAAGCGAACAACGGCCGTGAGGCCCTCGACATCGTGCGAGGTGGGGAGGTCGATGTGATCGTGCTCGACATCTCCATGCCCGACCAGAGCGGGGTCGATGCCCTCGCGGGCATAAAGGCCCGCGCGCCCGATTTGCCGGTGCTCATTCTGAGCGGCTTCCCCGAGGAGCACTACGCGACAACCCTGCTGCGCCAGGGTGCGAGCGGCTATCTCAACAAGGACTGCGACCCCGAAGAGATCGTGAAGGCGATCCGCACCGTGGCACGCGGCCGCAAGTACATCACCGCCGGTGTGGCCGAGCGCCTGGCCGACGGGCTCAACGGCGGGGGTGACAAGCCGCCGCACGAGCAGCTCTCCGAGCGTGAACTGCAGGTCTTCCTGCGCCTGGCCAAGGGCGAGACCATCAGCCACATGGCCGACAGCATGTCGCTCAGCGTGAAGACGGTGAGCACCTATCGCACGCGGGTGATGGAGAAGATGAAGCTCGAGTCGAACAGCGACCTCACCTACTACGCGCTCAAGAACGGGCTCATTCAGTAAGGCTGGAAGCGGCCGTCGCCGAAGAGGCGGGCCGAGCGCCGGGCCGCTCCCAAGCCGGCCCGCCATCCCCTCGGGGGATCGGCTGACGTACCCGTCAGCCGAGGGGCCGTCATCTCACATCAGCGGGCCGTGTCCGGTTTCACCGCCGGCGAGACGGGTGCAGTACTGGATCAGCGCATCGATCTCGTTCGACTTGTCGAACACCTTGTCGGCGCCGAGCTCCAGGCATTTGCGGCGGATGTCCTGCGTGGCGAAGTTGCTGAGCACGACCACGTTGCGCCGCGCGGGCAGGTCGTGCGTCACCTTGAGCACGCCGAGGCCCGAGCCCGACTTCAGGAAGATGTCGACGATCACGAGGTTGGCGTCGTTGTCGTGCTCCTGCAGCCACTTGATGGCCGTGGCCTCGTCTTCCGCATGGCCGACGACCTCGACAGGCACCAGCTCTTCGAGCGTGGCGATGAGGTTATCGCGAATGACCTGGCTGTCCTCGACGATGTAGGCCCTCAGCGGCTGCATGGACGGCGACCTTTGTTGGTTGTCAGGAGCCTGGGCAAACGGTTCACCACTGCTGACGGAAGAGAGAACTTGCATTTACACCTTAGTTTCCGACGTATCGGGGTGGCACGCCATGTGCGGGAAGCCCAAGCCCTTGTCAGACGATGCCTACAGAGCGATGCCGTAGGACTCGCACTACAGGCGCTTCCGGCGTTATCTGGTGGCTGCACGCAGGCCCGCTGCCCATACTCCGCTCACTTTCAACAAGCCATGAGGAGCGCCCCATGACCAAGATCTCTCATTTCAAGTATTCGATCCTTGCCGCTGCTGCGCTGGCGCTGCCGATGACTTCGGCCATGGCGCTCGACAAGGCGCAGCACAAGGCGGAGAAGGAGCGCGTGGAAGCCGCGTACAAGGCCGACAAGGCGGCGTGCGATGCGTTGAAGGACAACGCCAAGGACGTGTGCAACCAGGAAGCCAAGGCCAAGGAAAAGGTCGCCAAGGCCGAGCTGGATGCGCAGCTGAGCGGCAAGCCCCGTGACCAGGAGAAGCTCGCCAAGGTCAAGGCCGACACCGCCTACGACGTGGCCAAGGAAAGGTGCGACGACAAGTCGGGCAACGACAAGGACGTCTGCGTGAAGGAAGCCAAGGCCGCGAAGGAAAAGGCCCACGCCGACATCAAGGCCGCGAAGAAGTCGCAGAGCGCCCGCGCCGATGCGGCCGACGACAAGCGTGATGCCAGCTACAAGGTCGCCAAGGAGAAGTGCGATGCACTGTCGGGCGACGCGAAGGACGCCTGCGTGGCCAACGCCAAGGCCCAGAACGGCAAGTCCTGATCGCGCCTCACGGCACGATGACGAAGGCCCGCGGATGCGGGCCTTTTTCATGGGGCGGTGACGCTCAGATGTGGAACCAGGCCATGCCGCCCAGTGCCACGCCGACCGCGCTCACGCCGATCACCGCGTATTCGAGCCAGCGCTTCTTCGTCAGCAGCGCGATGGCCGCCATCGCGATGGCGATCTGCAGCGCCGTCGTGGCCTGTGCCCAGCGATGGTGCTCGTGCATCTGGGCATCGCTCTTCCGGTCCCAGTCCTTGCTCTCGGCTTCGATCTTCTCGGCCTCGGCCTGGATGGCCTTCTTCTCGGTCTCGTAGCGGTCGATCTTGGCCTGGTACTTCTCGCGGTCGGCGGCCACCGGCGACAGGTCGCGCGACACCTCGGCGAGCGATTGCTTCGTGCTCTTGGCCTGGAAGAAATTCCACTGGTTGGAGGCCTCGGTCTTCTTGATGGCCGCCATGTTCTTGTAGAGCCCCGCATTCGCCTGCGTGGCGCCACCCATGTACGCGAACATGGCGCCCACGGTGGCAAGGATGGCCGTGATCACCGCCAGTTGCCCGGCCATGCCGGACGGTTCGTGCTGTGCCGCATGCTCCAGCTCGTGGTCATGCGGGCCGTGGACGTGAAAACCTCCTCCAGACATCGTGTGCTCCTCAGCGTTTTCGTTGGTAGGTGACAAAGGCGAAGCCGAACGGGGCCGACGCGTCGGCTGGCGGCAGCTCGCGCGCGGTTTCCTGGAAGTCCTCGCGCTTCCAGGCGGGGAAGAACGCGTCGCCTTCGGCCGCTTGATCGACTTCGGTCAGATCGAGACGGTCGGCGTGGGGCAGGGCGAGCGCATACAGCTCGGCGCCGCCGATGACGAAGGCCTGCTGCGCACCGCGGGTGTGTTCGAGCGCCTCTTCGAGGCTGTGCGCGGTGACGGCGCCCTCGGCGCGCCAGTCGCGGTTGCGGGTGACGACGATGTTGAGCCGCCCCGGCAGCGGCCGGTTCTTCGGCGGTAGCGACTCCCAGGTCTTGCGGCCCATGATGACCGGGTGGCCCAGCGTGACGCGCTTGAGCCGGGGCAGGTCACCGGGGATGCGGAAGAGCAGCTGGTTGTCGCGGCCAATGGCGCCATTGCGGGCCACGGCGGCGATGAGCGTGAGCGGGGGGCGGGGCGCGAGTGGCATGGCCCGCGATTCTGTCAGGACAGCGTGGCCGCTTCCCGCCCCTGCTTGATGTGACGCTCCACCAGCCGCTTCACCCGGGCGCCATCGCGCGCCTTGAGCGCCTGCATGATCTGGCGGTGCTCGTCGAGCGAGGCCTCCACGCGGCCTTGCTTGAAGAGCGACTGGTGCCGGTTGAGCTTCATCACGCGGCGCAGGTCGCCCACCATCGCCTGCGTCCACTGGTTGTCGGCGATCTGCAGCAGCTTGAGGTGGAACTGCTCGTTGGCGCGGAAGAAGGCGTCGCGGTCGTTCACGCTCTTCTCCAGCAGGTCGTGCAGCGCCTGCAGCTCGGCGAGCTGCGCATCGGTGGCCGCCTCGGCGACGGTGGCGGCGGCATCCGCCTCCAGCAGGCCGAGCAGGTGGTAGACCTCGGTCAGGTCGCGTTCCGACACCTCGGTGACGTAGGCCCCGCGGCGCAGCTTCATCGTGACCAGCCCTTCGGCCGCCAGCACCTTCAGCGCTTCGCGCAGCGGCGTGCGGCTGATGCCGAACTCGGCGGCGAGGGCCTGCTCGTCGATCCAGCTGCCGGGCGGCAGCGTGTGCGCCAGGATGCGGGCGCGCAGCCGCTCGGCCACCTGCTCATAGAGGGCGCTCTCGCGCAGGCGAGACGAAGCCGGCGCGGGCGCGGCGCTGGGCGACAGGGTGGTGGACATGGGCGCGGTAATGGCGTGTAGGTGAAATGTCGTAAGGGGCCGCCGTAAGGGCGACGTCAAGGCTATTGTAGATATAATTCAATTTTGAATTACGGCTGGCGAACGGATTTTTACGTGCCCGGCCTGAAGACTGCTCCTCTCGAAACTTCCGGGTTCCGTCATGTCCGATCCCAAGCTCACCCCCGAAGCGCTCGCCGCCTGGCAGAAAGCCGCCGCCAAGTCCGCCCCGGGCGGCAACGTCGAGGCGCTCAACTGGGTCACGCCCGAGGGCATCACCGTGAAGCCGCTGTACACCGCGGCCGACACGCAAGACTTGCCGCATGCCGACACGCTGCCCGGCTTCGCGCCCTTCGTGCGCGGCCCTCAGGCCACGATGTACGCGGTGCGACCGTGGACGATCCGCCAGTACGCCGGCTTCTCCACCGCCGAAGAGAGCAATGCCTTCTACCGCCGCGCCCTCGCCGCTGGTGGGCAGGGCGTGAGCGTGGCCTTCGACCTCGCCACCCACCGCGGCTACGACAGCGACCACCCGCGCGTGACCGGCGACGTGGGCAAGGCGGGCGTCGCCATCGACTCGGTGGAAGACATGAAGATCCTGTTCGACGGCATCCCGCTCGACAAGGTCAGCGTCTCCATGACGATGAACGGCGCCGTGCTGCCGGTGCTCGCGGGCTACGTGGTCGCGGCCGAAGAGCAGGGCGTGCCGCAAGACAAGCTCTCCGGGACCATCCAGAACGACATCCTCAAGGAGTTCATGGTCCGCAACACCTACATCTACCCGCCCGAGCCGAGCATGCGGGTGATCGGCGACATCATCGAGTACACGGCGAAGAACATGCCGAAGTTCAACTCGATCTCGATCTCGGGTTATCACATGCAGGAGGCGGGCGCGAACCAGGCGCTGGAGCTCGCCTTCACGCTGGCCGATGGCCGCGAGTACGTGAAGACGGCGCTGGCCAAGGGCTTGAACGTCGATGACTTCGCCGGGCGCCTGAGCTTCTTCTGGGCCATCGGTATGAACTTCTATCTGGAAGTCGCCAAGATGCGCGCCGCGCGCCTCTTGTGGTGGCGCATCATGAAGGAGTTCAACCCGAAGAACGACAAGAGCCTGATGCTGCGCACGCACTGCCAGACCTCGGGCTGGAGCTTGACGGAGCAGGACCCGTACAACAACGTCGTGCGCACCACCATCGAGGCCATGGCCGCGGTGTTCGGCGGCACGCAATCGCTGCATACCAACTCGTTCGACGAAGCCATCGCGTTGCCCACCGATTTCTCGGCCCGCATCGCGCGCAACACGCAGCTCATCATCCAGGAAGAGACGCACATCACGAACGTCGTCGACCCCTGGGCCGGCAGCTACATGATGGAGAAGCTCACGCAGGACATGGCCGACAAGGCGTGGTCCATCATCGAAGAGGTGGAGGCGATGGGTGGCATGACCAAGGCCGTGCAGAGCGGTTGGGCCAAGCTCAAGATCGAGGCGAGCGCCGCCGAGAAGCAGGCCCGCATCGACTCGGGCAAGGATGTGATCGTCGGCGTCAACAAGTACAAGCTGAAAGAAGAAGACCCCATCGAGGCGCGCGACATCGACAACCACGCGGTGCGCGATGCGCAGGTGGCGCGGCTGCAGAAGATCCGCGCCACGCGTGACCCCAAGGCCGTGCAGGCCGCGCTTGACGCGTTGACGCAATGCGCCGACAGTGGCTCGGGCAATCTGCTCGACCTCTCCATCAAGGCCATCCGCCTGCGTGCGACGGTGGGCGAGGTGAGCGATGCGCTCGAAAAGGTCTGGGGGCGCCACCGCGCCGACACACAAAAGGTGACCGGCGTGTACGCAGCTGCCTACGACAGTGCCGAGGGTTGGGAAAAGCTCCAGCAAGAGATCGCGGCCTTCGCCGAAGAGCAGGGCCGCCGCCCGCGTGTGATGATCGCCAAGCTCGGGCAGGACGGCCACGACCGCGGCGCAAAAGTTGTCGCCACCGCCTTCGCCGACCTCGGCTTCGATGTCGACATGGGCCCGCTCTTCCAGACGGCCGAAGAGTGCGCGCGCCAGGCCATCGAGAACGACGTGCATGCGGTGGGCGTCTCCACCCTCGCCGCTGGTCACAAGACGCTGGTGCCCGCCATCATCGAAGCGCTCAAGGCGCAGGGGGCCGACGACATCGTCGTTTTCGTCGGCGGTGTCATCCCGCGGCAGGACTACGACTACCTCTACGAGGCCGGCGTGAAGGGCATCTACGGCCCGGGCACGCCCATCCCCGCGAGCGCCAAAGACGTGCTCGAGAAGATCAAGGCGCAGATCGCCAAGGCGTGAGTCCCTTGGACGCCACCGACCAGCAGCTGATGGACGGCGTGCGACGCGCCGACCGGCGTGCGCTCGCCAAGGCCATCACGCTGCTTGAATCGACCCGTGCCGATCACCGCATGCGGGCCGATGCGCTGCTCAACGCGCTGCTGCCGCACACCGGCCAGGCGCTGCGTCTGGGCATCTCGGGTGTGCCGGGCGTCGGCAAGTCGACCTTCATCGAGGCGCTGGGCCTGTACCTGATCGCGCAAGGGCATCGCGTCGCGGTGCTCGCCGTCGATCCGTCTTCGAGCCTCTCGGGCGGCTCCATCCTCGGCGACAAGACGCGCATGGAGCAGCTGTCGGCGAGCCCGTCTGCTTACATCCGCCCGAGCCCTTCGTCGGGCACGCTCGGGGGCGTGGCCGAGAAGACGCGCGAGGCGATGCTCGTCTTCGAAGCCGCGGGCTATGACGTGGTGATCGTCGAGACGGTGGGCGTCGGCCAGAGCGAGACCGCGGTCGCCGGCATGACCGACCTCTTCGTGCTGATGCAGCTGCCCAATGCGGGCGACGACCTGCAGGCCATCAAGCGCGGCGTGATGGAGCTGGCCGACCTCGTGGTCATCAACAAGGCCGACATCGACCTCGACGCCGCCACACGCGCCGAGGCCATGATCGCGAGCTCGCTGCGCCTCCTGGGCCACGCCGGCCACGGCGATGGCGCCCCCTCGCGCGTGCTCAAGCTGAGTGCGCTCAAGGCGCAGGGCGTGGACACCTTCTGGCAGAAGGTGCAGGACCTCATTGCACGTCGCCGCACGACTGGCGAATTCGCGCAGCGCCGTCAGCACCAGGGCCAGGCCTGGATGTGGGACCTGATCCACGCTGCGCTGCTCGGTGACTTCCGCCGCCACCCCGACGTCCGCCGCGCCTTGCCCGAGGTGCTGAAGAGCGTCAATGATTCCCGCGTGGCGCCTTCGGCTGCTGCGCGTCAGCTCCTCCAACTCTTTACCCGAGCCTGAGAAAGAAGACCATGCACGACATCATCGAACAGCTCGAAAAGAAGCGCGCCGCGGCGCGCCTGGGCGGCGGCGAGAAACGCATCGCCGCGCAGCACAGCAAAGGCAAGCTCACCGCGCGCGAGCGCCTAGAGCTGCTGCTCGACGAAGGCACCTTCGAAGAGTGGGACATGTTCGTCGAGCACCGCTGCCACGACTTCGGCATGCAGGACAACAAGATCCCCGGCGACGGCGTCGTGACCGGCTACGGCATGATCAACGGCCGCCTCGTCTTCGTCTACAGCCAGGACTTCACCGTCTTCGGCGGCGCGCTCTCCGAAGCGCATGCCGAGAAGATCTGCAAGGTGATGGACCAGGCGATGAAGGTCGGCGCCCCGGTCATCGGCTTGAACGACTCCGGTGGTGCGCGCATCCAGGAAGGCGTGGCCTCGCTCGGCGGGTATGCCGAAGTCTTCCAGCGCAACGTGATGGCCTCAGGCGTGGTGCCGCAGATCAGCATGATCATGGGGCCGAGCGCGGGTGGTGCGGTGTACTCGCCGGCGATGACCGACTTCATCTTCATGGTGAAGGACAGCAGCTACATGTTCGTCACCGGCCCGGAAGTGGTGAAGACCGTGACGCATGAAGAGGTGACCTCGGAAGAACTGGGCGGCGCCACCACCCACACCACCAAGAGCGGCGTGGCCGACCTCGCGTTCGACAACGACGTGGATGCGCTCCTCATGCTGCGCCGCTTCTACAACTACCTGCCGCTCAACAACCGCGAGAAGGCGCCGGTGCGCCCGAGCCACGACCCGGCCGACCGCATCGACCTTTCGCTCGACACGCTGGTGCCCGACAACCCCAACAAGCCCTACGACATCAAGGAGCTGATCGTCAAATGCGCCGACGACGGCGAGTTCTTCGAACTGCAGCCGGGCTACGCGCAGAACATCGTGATCGGCTTCTGCCGCATGGAAGGCCAGACGGTCGGCGTGGTGGCCAACCAGCCGCTGGTGCTCGCGGGTTGCCTCGACATCAAGAGCAGCATCAAGGCGGCACGCTTCGTGCGCTTCTGCGACGCGTTCAACATTCCCATCGTCACGTATGTCGACGTGCCGGGCTTCATGCCGGGCACGAGCCAGGAGTTCGGCGGCATCATCAAGCACGGCGCCAAGCTGCTCTATGCCTACGCGGAGTGCACGGTGCCGAAGATCACCGTCATCACCCGCAAGGCCTACGGCGGTGCGTACGACGTGATGGCCTCCAAGCACCTGCGCGGTGACGTCAACTTCGCCTGGCCCAACGCCGAGATCGCGGTGATGGGCGCCAAGGGGGCGGTGGAGATCATCTTCCGTGAGGAGAAGAGCGACCCCGCCAAGCTCGCTGCACGCGAAGCCGAATACAAGGCCAAGTTTGCCAACCCGTTTGTCGCCGGCGCACGGGGCTTCATCGACGACGTGATCCAGCCGCACGAGACGCGCAAGCGCATCTGCCGCTCGCTGGTGATGCTCCGAAACAAGAAAGTGGAAAACCCGTGGCGTAAGCACGGGAACATTCCTCTCTGAACGCGACGATGAGCGAGACAACCATGTTCACAAAAATTCTGATCGCCAACCGTGGCGAAATCGCCGGCCGCGTCATCAAGACCGCCAAGAAGATGGGCATCAAGACGGTCGCCGTCTACTCCGATGCCGACCGCGATGCGCGCCATGTGGAGCTGGCCGACGAGGCGGTGCACATCGGCGCGCCGCCCTCGCGCGAGTCCTACCTCGTGATGGACAAGATCATCGGGGCGTGCAAGCAGACCGGCGCGCAGGCCGTGCACCCGGGCTACGGCTTCCTGAGCGAGAACGAGGAGTTCGCGCGCCGGGTGGAAGAAGAGGGCATCGTGTTCATCGGCCCGAAGCACGCGTCCATTGCCGCCATGGGCGACAAGATCGCGTCGAAGAAGCTCGCGGCCGAGGCGCGCGTCAACACCATTCCGGGCCACAACGCAGCCATCTCGGGTGCGAAGGAGGCGGTCGAGATCGCCAAGAAGATCGGCTACCCGGTGATGATCAAGGCGAGTGCTGGCGGCGGCGGCAAGGGCTTGCGCGTGGCGTATTCCGACAAGGAAGCCTTCGAAGGTTTCACCGCCTGCCAGAACGAAGCCCGCAACAGCTTTGGCGACGACCGGGTGTTCATCGAGAAGTTCGTCGAGGAGCCGCGCCACATCGAGATCCAGGTGCTGGGCGATGGCCACGGCAACACCGTCTACCTGTGGGAGCGCGAGTGCTCCATCCAGCGCCGCCACCAGAAGGTGATCGAAGAGGCACCGAGCCCTTTCCTCGACGATGCCACCCGCAAGGCGATGGGCGAGCAGGCCGTGGCGCTCGCGAAGGCGGTGAACTACCAGTCGGCCGGCACGGTGGAGTTCGTCGTCGGCAAGGACAAGAGCTTCTACTTCCTCGAGATGAACACCCGCCTGCAGGTGGAGCACCCGGTCACCGAGTGCATCACCGGCCTCGACCTGGTGGAGCTGATGATCCGCGTGGCGGCCGGCGAGAAGCTGCCCTTCAAGCAGGAAGAGATCCAGCGCAACGGCTGGGCGATGGAATGCCGCATCAACGCGGAAGATCCCTTCCGCAACTTCCTGCCGTCCACCGGCCGCTTGGTGAAGTACGCACCCCCGAAGGAAGAAAACGGGGTGCGCGTCGACACCGGCGTCTACGAAGGCGGCGAGATCCCGATGTACTACGACTCGATGATCGCCAAGCTCATCGTGCACGGGAAGGACCGGCTGGAGGCGATCCGCAAGATGCGCGAGGCGCTGAACGGGTTCGCGATTCGTGGCATCAACTCCAACATCCCCTTCCAGGCGGCGCTGCTGGCGCACCCCGATTTCGTGGGCGGCAACTTCAACACGGGCTTCATCGCCGAGCACTACGGCCGTGGCTTCACCGCCGAAGCGGTGCCGCACGACGACCCGATGTTCCTGCGGGCGCTGGCCGCAGTGGCCAACCGCAAGCACCTGGAGCGTGCCAGCCGCATCAGCGGCCAGCTGCCGGGGCATGAGATGGAGATCGGCGCCGACTTCGTGGTGGTCACCGACCTCGGCGGCGGCAACACCGAGCAGGTGCCCGTCAAAGTGGAAAAGCAGGGCGGTGGCTTCGAGGTGACGATGGGCGGCAAGACGAGCCGCATCGCCTTCGTGACGCCCCTGCGCGACATCGTGATCCGCGGTACCTTCGACGGCGAGCCCTTCTGTGCGCAGATCGAGCGCAAGGGCCTGGCCTACCGCGTGGCCCACAACGGCACGCAGATCGAAGCGAAGGTGCTCACGCCGCGTGCGGCCGAGCTGAATGCGCTGATGCCCTTCAAGGCGCCACCCGATCTGTCGAAGTTCCTGCTGTCGCCGATGCCTGGCTTGTTGGTCGACGTGGCGGTGACGAAGGGGCAGAAGGTGATGGCGGGTGAGAAGCTCGCGGTGATCGAGGCGATGAAGATGGAAAACATCCTCACCGCCACGCAGGATTGCGTGGTGGCTGAAGTGGCCGCGAGCAAGGGCGAAAGCCTGGCCGTCGATCAGGTCATCCTGAAGTTCGAGTGAGCGACGACATGAGCACGACGAGACCGTTCAAGGTGCTGGGCATCCAGCAGGTGGCGATCGGCGGGCCGAGCAAGGAGCGCCTGCGCACGCTGTGGGTCGACACGCTGGGCCTCGAAGTCACCGGCAATTTCGTCAGCGAGCGAGAAAACGTCGACGAAGACATCTGCGCGATGGGCAAAGGCGCGTTCAAGGTCGAGGTCGACCTGATGCAGCCGCTCGACCCCGAGAAGAAGCCCGCGGTGCACACCACGCCGCTCAACCACATCGGGCTGTGGATCGATGACCTGCCGAAGGCCGTGGAATGGCTCACCGCCAAGGGCGTGCGCTTCGCGCCGGGCGGCATCCGCAAAGGCGCTGCGGGCTACGACATCTGCTTCCTGCACCCGAAGGCGAACGACGAGTTTCCGATCGCGGGCGAGGGCGTGCTCATCGAGCTGGTCCAGGCGCCCGCCGACGTGATCAAGGCCCTGTCGTGATGGAATGATGGTTATCATGGCATAAAGGCGCCTTGGTGACAGACGGCGGCGATCGCACGGTGCGAAGCTGGCCCGAGTCGTGAGAGACCGAGGAGGAGACCTGTATGTCCATGCTGACCGGCCCCATCCTGCCGACGCTGCTGCGCCTGGCGTTGCCAAACGTGCTCGCCATGGCCTCGGCCACGGCGGTCGGCATCGCCGAGACGGCCTACATCGGCCAGCTCGGCCTCACACCCCTCGCCGCGATGGCGCTGGTGTTCCCCTTCGCGATGCTGATGCAGATGTTTTCTGCGGGGGCGATGGGCGGTGGCATCTCGTCGGCCATCTCGCGGGCGCTCGGTGCCAAAGACCAGGCCCGGGCCGAGACGCTCGCCCTGCATGCCGCGCTGATCGGTGGCAGCTGCGGGCTTTTCTTCATGGTGCTCTTCATCGCCTTCGGCCACGTGTTCTACGCGGCGCTCGGCGGCCAGGGCGAGGTGCTGGCCGAAGCCACGCGTTACGGCATGGTGCTTTTCGTCGGCGTGGTGGCGGTGTGGCTCACCAACTCGCTCTCGTCCGTGCTGCGTGGTGGCGGCGACATGCGCATGCCTTCGACGGTGATCCTGACCGCCTCGCTGGCGCAGATCGTCATCGGCGCCTGTCTCGGGCTCGGGCTGGGGCCGTTCCCGCGCCTGGGCATGGCCGGGGTCGCGCTCGTCAACGTGCTGTCCTTCACCGGCGCGGCGCTCTATCTGCTGTATCGCTTGATGCGGGCCGATGCGCGGGTGCGCCTGCGCTGGCGCGGCGTGCCGTTGCAGAAGGCGATGTTCTTCGACATCCTGAAGGTGGGCGGCCTGGCCTGCCTGTCGCCGCTGCAATCGGTGGCCACCGTCATCCTCATCACCGCGCTGGTCGCACGCACCGGCGTCGAGGCGCTGGCGGGTTATGCCATCGGCTCGCGGCTGGAGTTCCTGCTGATCCCGATCGCCTTCGGCATCGGCGTGGCGGCGGTGCCGATGGTGGGCATGGCGATCGGTGCGGGCGACGTGACCCGCGCGCGGCGTGTGGCGTGGACGTCGGGCGCGGTGTCGGCGGTGATGCTCGCCGTGGTCGGCCTGGTGGTGACGGTGGCACCCAACCTGTGGAGCGGCATGTTCACGCAGCAACAAGGTGTGCTCGACGCCGCGGCGCGCTACCTGCGCTCGGCCGGGCCGGCCTTCCCGTTCTTCGGCCTGGGGCTCACGCTGTACTTCGCATCGCAGGGCTCGGGCAAGGTGCTGGGCACGGTGCTGGCTGGCACCGCCCGCTTCCTGGTGGTGCTGGGCGTGGGCCTCTGGCTGGGGGCGCACGGCGCGAGCGACACCGCGATGTTCCTGCTGGTCGGCGCGGCGATGGTGGTCTACGGCATCGCGGCCGTGGTGGCGATCTACATGACGCCGTGGAGCCCCAAGCGGGCCGCGGTGCCGGAGCCCATCGCGGCCTAGTTCAAGGTCAATACCCCAGCGCCAGCCCCGAGTTGCGCCGCGGGTCGTTGGCGCCGTAGTAACGGTTCTTGCCCACCGGCTTGCCGCCGAGCGAGGGCGCGCCGATCAGGATCGCCGCCACGTGGTTGGCCGGCTGCGGGTTGCCGACCTTGTGGCCCATGCCTTCGAGGAGCTTTTGCGTGTCGGGGCTGACGGCGAAGCGCTCGAAGTTCGTCATCTCGGGCAGCCACTGCTGGTGGAAGCGCGGCGCGTCGACTGCCTCCTGGATGTTCATGCCGTAGTCGACCACGTTGAGGATGGTGTGCAGCACCACGGTGATGATGCGGCTGCCGCCCGGCGTGCCGACCACCATCACCGGCTTGCCGTCCTTCGAGACGATGGTCGGGCTCATCGAGCTCAGTGGGCGCTTGCCGGGCTCGATCTTGTTGGTCTCCCCTTGCACCAGGCCGTAGATGTTGGGCACGCCCACCTTGGCGGTGAAGTCGTCCATCTCGTTGTTGAGCAGCACGCCGGTCTTGCCGGCGGTCACGCGCGCGCCGAACCAGTCGTTGAGCGTGTAGGTCACCGAGACGGCGTTGCCCCACTTGTCGACGATGGAGTAGTGCGTGGTGTTGCTGCCTTCGTGCGGCGGCACGCCGGGCTTGATCTCCTGCGACACACCGGCCTTGGCCGGGTCGATGGCGGCGCGGATCTTCGCGGCGTAGGTCTTGTCGAGCAGGCGCTCGATCGGGTTCTTCACGAAGTCGGGGTCGCCGAGGTAGGCGTTGCGGTCGGCATAGGCATGGCGCATTGCCTCGATCTGGTAGTGCACCGACTGCGCCGAGCGGAAGCCCAGGTCCTTCAGCGGATAGCCCTCGAGGATGTTGAGCATCTCGCACACGATCACGCCGCCCGAGCTCGGCGGCGGCGCCGAGATCACGCGGTAGCCGCGGTAGTCGCACTCGATGGGCGCCATCTCGCGGGTGGTGTACTGGTCGAAGTCGACCTGCGTGAAGAGACCTTTGCCAGCCTGGCTTGCAGCGACCATCTCGGCGGCGGTGCGGCCCTTGTAGAACCCGTCGGCGCCCTTGTCACGGATCAACTTGAGCGTGGCGGCCAGCTCCTTCTGCACCAGCGTCTGGCCGACTTCGAAGGGCTCGCCCTTGTTCAGGAAGATCGTGGCCGAGGGGGCGTCCTTGCGGAAGTCCTCGGTCGCGGTCTTCAGCATGTCGATGTCGCCCTGGTCGAGCACGAAGCCGCGCTGGGCGTAGCGGATGGCAGGGTCGATCAGCACGGCGCGTTTCATCGTGCCGTATTTCGCCAGCGCGGTTTCGAGGCCGTGCACCGTGCCCGGCACGCCCGCCGCGAGGTAGCCCCGAGTGCTCAGGCCTTTGACGACATTGCCATCGGGGCCGAGGTACATGTCGGGCTTGGCGGCGAGTGGCGCCTTCTCACGGAAATCGAGAAACGTCTTGCGGCCGTCGGCAAGCTGGATCGTCATGAAGCCGCCGCCGCCGAGGTTGCCGGCCGCGGGGTATACGACCGCGAGCGTGTAGCCCACGGCCACCGCCGCGTCGACCGCGTTGCCGCCGTCCTTGAGCACATCGACGCCCACCTGCGTGGCCAGGTGCTGGGCGGTGACGACCATGCCGTTCTCGGCAGCCACCGGCGCCACCGATGCGGCATTTGCCGCTGGCAGCACGATGGCGAGCGCAAAGCTCAAGACGAAACGCTGGACTCTGGCGACGGTCATCGGGAAGCTCCGCAAAACGAGAAGCGCCGATCACAGCACAGCCCGTGCGGGCCGTCGACAAAGGCCGGGTCAGGTGTAAGGGGTGCCGTCCTTGTGCGTGAAGCGCCACTTGCCGTCGACGAGCTCTGCACGCAGGTCGTCGTCGGGGTAGCTGCCTTGGTCGCCGGGCGTGCGGTCGCCGATCTCGAGGTAGACCACCTCTTCCGTCGTCTCGTTGAGCAGGCGGTGGCCGTTGCCGGTGCCGTGCGCGAAGCCGGCGCACATGCCGGGCGCGAGGCGCGTGAGGCCTTCGTCGGTGTGCAGCGTGGGGTGGCCTTGCAGGATGTAGATGAACTCGTCTTGCCGGCTGTGCGCATGGCGCAGCGCCGAGGCGGCACCGGGCGCAAGCGTCGTGTGGTTGACGCCGAAGTTGACGAGCCCGAAGAGATCGCCGAGCGGCCTCTTCAGCCGGCCCGTCATGCGCGAGGCGAAGGGCTCGGGGTAGTTCGACGGTTTGGTGCGGGCCGGGGCGTCTTCTGCGCGCAGGGCCACGGGGCGGTGGGAGTCGCTCATGTCGTCAGTCGGCTTTCGGGGGAGGGCGCGGGTGGGCTTCTCGCCACAGCTTGACCATCTCCATCGGGTCCGCCGGGCTCTTCTCGTAGCGGCGCGTGCCGTCGGGCAGCACGACCCAGGGCTGCGCTTCGCTCATCCACTGGTGGGCGATCGGTGCGAGGCCGGTCGGGCCTTCGAGGGTGCCGGGCTGCAGCACGCGCACGGCCCGGCCATCGAGCCCGCCCCACAGGCGTGTGCCGCAGGTCGCGCACATGCGGCCGGCCTTGATGCGGCCGTCGCGCAGCGTGGCGGTGTAAGGCACCGTCTCGCCCTGCAGCAGCTCGATGGCCTCTTGCTTCACGAGCATCGACAGGCCGAAGGCCGCGCCGGTGCGGCGCTGGCAGTCGGTGCAGTGACAGGCGTAGTAGGTGAGCGGCTCGGCCGTCACGCGGTAGCGGATCGCGCCGCAGAGGCAGTGGCCGTGGTAGGGCGCTGCCATGGTCGCTGGGGTCGGACGGCCTTAGACCGCCACCGGCGCCTTGATCGTCTCGTGGTGCTGGTAGTCCACGAACTCGAAGTCTTCGTACTGGTAGTCGAAGATCGACTCGGGCTTGCGCTTGAGGCGAAGCGTGGGGTACGGGTAGGGCTTGCGCGAGAGCTGCAGTGCCACCTGCTCGGTGTGGTTGCTGTAGATGTGGCAGTCGCCACCGGTCCAGATGAAGTCGCCCACTTCCAGGTCGCACTGCTGCGCCAGCATGTGCGTGAGCAGTGCGTAGCTCGCGATGTTGAACGGCACGCCGAGGAAGATGTCGGCGCTGCGCTGATAAAGCTGGCAGCTCAGCTTGCCGTTGGCCACGTAGAACTGGAAGAACGCGTGGCAGGGCATCAGCGCCATCTTCGACAGCTCGGCCACGTTCCAGGCGCTCACGATGATGCGGCGCGAGTCGGGGTTGGTCTTGAGCTGGTTCACGACCTCGGCGATCTGGTCGATGTGGCCGCCGTCTGGCATGGGCCACGAGCGCCACTGCACGCCGTAGACCGGGCCCAGGTCGCCGTTGGGGGCGGCCCATTCGTCCCAGATGGTCACGCCGCGTTCTTGCAGCCACTTGGCGTTGCTGTCGCCGCGCAGGAACCACAGCAATTCCAGGATCACCGCCTTGGTGAAGATCTTCTTGGTGGTGACGAGCGGGAAGCCTTCGCTCAGGTCGAAGCGCATCTGGTGGCCGAACACGCTCTTGGTGCCGGTGCCCGTGCGGTCTGCCTTGAAGACGCCGTGCTCGTGCACATGCCGCATGAAATCTTCGTACTGGGAACGGATGGGGCGGGTCACGTGCGAGGCTCCTGGGTCGGGGTCCGCGGATTATCGGCGAGCATGAAAAAGGGCGCCTCGTGGGCGCCCTTCGGCGAATCGTGATTCACGCGATGAGATGAATCACCCTTGTTGCGCAGGTTCGCGCAAATACATCTCGACGCGCCGGTTGCGGGCACGGCCGGCATCGGTGCCGTTGTCGGCGATCGGCTCACGCTCGCCACGGCCGGCGGTTTCGATGCGCGAGGCCGGGACGCCGCGTGCCGCCAGGTAGTCGCGCACGCTGCGGGCGCGTTCCAGCGAGAGCGGGTTGTTGATGGCGTCGGAGCCGGTGCTGTCGGTGTGGCCCACGATGGTGAGCACCGAGGTCTGGTCGCCGCGCAGGCTGGTGGCGAAGGTGTCGAGCACGCCGCGCAGCTCGGGCTTGATGTTGGCGCTGTTGACGTCGAACGACACGTCGTTTGGCACATTGAGCTTGAGCTGGTTGTCGGCAGTGCGGGTCACGTCGATGCCGGTGCCTTGCGTGGCCTGCTCCATCTGGCGCTTGCGCTCTTCCTGCCGCTTCGACCAGATGTTGCCGGCGATGGCACCGACTGCGCCGCCGACCACGGCGCCCACACCGGCGCGGTCGCCCGCGGCCTTGCCGATCACGGCGCCACCGGCGGCGCCCACGCCGGCACCGACGGCGGTGCCTTTCTGGGTCGGGGTCATGCTTTCACAGCCGACCAACGCGAGCGAGGCGGTTGCGAGCACGGCCCATGTGAGGGGGGATGCTGCTTTTCTGTTCATGGCGTACTCCTTCGAGAGCGGTGCCCCGAGCAGGCACCGATAACGAAGGAGTGTCGATGCCGCACCACGCACTGTCTGTCGGAGCGGGGCGGGAGCTGGATGTCGGACGATGCCTACACCCGCAACATCTCATTGCTGAAATTGCAGTGCCGCAAGCCGCGCGTACAACCCGTTGCTGGCAATCAGGCTGGCATGCGTGCCGGTCTCGACGATGTGGCCGTGCTCCATCACCACGATGCGGTCGGCACGCTGGATGGTGGCGAGGCGGTGCGCGATGACGAGCGTGGTGCGGCCTTGCATGGCCGATTCGAGCGCCGCTTGCACCATGCGCTCGCTTTCGGCGTCGAGCGCGCTGGTGGCCTCGTCGAGCAGCAGCAGCGGCGGGTTTTTCAGCATCGCGCGGGCGATGCTGATGCGCTGGCGCTGGCCGCCCGACAGGCGCACGCCACGCTCCCCGAGGAAGGTGTTGTAGCCCTCGGGCAAGGCGCGGATGAAGTCGTCGGCAAAGGCCGCGCGAGCCGCGGCCATCACCTCCTCGTCGCTCGCCTCGGGCTTGCCGTAGCGGATGTTCTCCATCGCGTTGGCCGAGAAGATCACGCTGTCTTGCGGCACGATGCCGATGCGCTGGCGCAGCACATCGAGGGTGATCTCGCGCACTGGCACGCCGTCGATGCGCACCTCGCCCTGGCTCGTGTCGTAGAAGCGCAGCAGCAGCTGGAACACGGTGCTCTTGCCGGCGCCGCTCGGGCCGACGAGTGCCACCGTCTCGCCCGGCTTCACGCTGAGCGACACCTGAGCGAGCGCAGCCTGCGTCGGCCGCGACGGATAGTGGAAGCTGACGTCGCGCAGCTCCACCGACGAGCCGGCGGCCGTGGGTGGCAGTGCCGTCGGCTTGGGCGGCGACTGGATCGGCGAGCTCGCCGCCAGCAGCTCCATCAAGCGCTCGGTGGCACCGGCCGCGCGCAGCATGTCCCCATACACCTCGGACAGCACCGCGACACTGCTCACGAGGATGATCACGTACACCACCGTCTGCCCCAGGTGGCCCGGCGTGATCGCCCCGCGCATCACCGCCTGCGTGCCCTGGTACAGGCCCCACAGCAGCGCGCCGAAGGTGGCGCTGATGATGAAGGCGACGAGCAGCGAGCGCACGCGGGTGCGCTTGATGGCGGTGCGGAAGGCGCTCTCGGTCGAGTGGTCGAAGCGCTGCGCCTCGCGTGCTTCCTGCGTGTAGCTCTGCACCACCGGCACGGCGTTGAGCACCTCGGCGGCGATGGCGGCCGAGTCGGCCACGCGGTCCTGGCTCGCGCGGCTCAGCTTGCGCACGCGGCGGCCGGCGTAGAGCGAGGGCAGCACCACCAGCACCAGGATGCCCAGCACCTGCGACATCACATACGGGTTGGTGATGACGAGCATCAGCAGCGCGCCGAGCCCCATCACGGCATTGCGCAGGCCCATCGAGAGGCTGGAGCCGACGACCGTCTGCACGAGCGTGGTGTCGGTGGTCAGGCGCGACAGCACCTCGCCGGTCTGCGTGGTCTCGAAGAATTCGGGGCTCTGCTTCACCACATGGGCGTAGACGGCGTTGCGCAGGTCGGCCGTCACACGCTCGCCGAGCCAGGTCACGGCGTAGAAGCGTGCGGCCGAAAAGATGCCGAGCGCAGCACCCACCGCGAAGAGAGCGAAGAAGTGCTCGCGCAAGGCCATCACGCGCTCGCCGGGGTCGGCCGAGACGAGGCCCTGGTCGATCAGCGACTTGAGTGCGAGCGGCAGCACGAGCGTGGTCACGGCGGCCAGCACGAGAAACAGCACCGCCAGGGCGATGTGAAAACGGTAGGGGCGCAGGAACGGGCCCAGGCCGCTCAGCGAGCGGACGTTGCGCGGCGCGGCGCGTGCGGGGGTGGCATCAGGCATGAGCACGGAGTCTAGGTGCGGTGTGGCGTGACGGTTCGCACGGACCGCGTGGCGATCCACTTCATTCGCCGCAAGAGTCCATTTCGGATTTAGTAGCCTTGACAGTATTTGCTTAGGCAATTAAATTTTGCCCATGCCACGCACGCCCACCCCCGCCGAGTTCTACCGGCCCAACGAATACACCGCGGATGAAAGCGTCGGCTACCTGTTGCGCCGCGTCCTCACCTCGCTCAAGGGCGAAACCGACCGGCACCTTGAGCCGCATGGCCTGACCAATGCGCAATGGGAGCCGCTCTTCAAGCTCAGGAAGTGCCAGAACGCGACCGCCACCGTGGCCGAACTCGCCCGCGAGATGCAGACGGACCCCGGCGCCACCACGCGCATGCTCGACCGGCTTGAAGCGAAGGGCCTGTGCAAGCGCGTGCGCTCGACCTCCGATCGGCGCGTGGTCAACGTCGAGCTCACGCCTGAAGGCGAGGCTGCGGCCGAGCGGGTGCCGCCCGCACTGGCCGCGGTGATGAATGCGCATCTCGCCGGCTTCTCCAAGGCCGAGTGGCAGGCGCTCGTCGGCTACCTGCGCCGCATGCTGGCGAATGCCGAAGCGATGCGCGACGGGGCGGACAAGTAGACGCGGCCATCCCTCACAAGAAATCCATATGACAGCCATGACACAGCCAGACACCCTCGCCGCATCGCCGCATGCGCAGCCGCCCACCACGCGCACCGTCGCCCCCGTGCTCACCGCACTCGCCGTGGCACTCGCCTCGGCCCTGGTGCTGACGCTCGCCGGGTGTGCCAGCACGCAAGGCATCGCGCCCACCGCGAAGAAGCTGGACCCGGCCACGCTTGGCCTGGCCGGCACGGCCCCCACGCCCGAGCCAGCACCACGCCTCGATGCGCAGTGGTGGCGCAGCTTCGGTGACGACACGCTCACCGGCCTCGTCGACCAGGCGCTAGCGGGCAGCCCCAACCTCAAGGTGGCGCAGGCGCGCCTTCAGCGTGCGCAAGCTGGCGCCGATGTCGTGCGCTCCGCCGACTGGCCGCAGCTCAACGCCGGCTTCGACGCGCAGCGCCAGCACTACACCGCCAACGGCCTCGTGCCGCCGCCGATCGCCGGCACCATGCGCGAGACCGGCACGCTGCAGGCCACGGCCTCGTGGGAAATCGATTTCTTCGGCCGCAACCGCGCCGCGCTCGATGCCGCCGTGGGCGCGCAGCGCGCCGCCGAGGCCGACGCGCAGGCTGCGCGCGTGCTGCTCGCGAGCAACGTGGCGCGCAGCTACCTGCAGCTCGCCCGCCTGGTGGAGCAGCGCGAAGTGGCCCAGGCTTCGCTGCAGCAGCGTGACAGCGTGCTCTCGTTGATTCGCCAGCGGGTCGATGCCGGCCTCGACACCAAGGTCGAGCTGCGCCAGGGCGAGGGCGCGCTGCCCGAAACACGCGCTCAGCTCGAAGCGCTCGACGAGCAGATCACGCTCACCCGCCACGCGCTGGCCGCACTCACGGTGCAGCCGCCGAACGCGCTCGATGCGCTGACGCCGCGCCTGGCCACGCTCAAGGCGCAGCCGCTGCCGGGCGCCGTGCCGGCCGACCTGCTGGGCCGCCGCGCCGACATCAGCGCCGCGCGCTGGCGTGTCGAAGCCGCCACCGGCGACGTGAAGGCGGCGCGCGCGCAGTTCTATCCCAACGTCAACCTCACCGCCTTCGTCGGCTTCTCGAGCATTGGCCTCGACCGCCTGCTCAAGAGCAGCAGCGAGCAATTCGGCGCCGGCCCGGCGATCCGCCTGCCGATCTTCGATGCCGGCCGCCTGCGCGCCAACCTGCGCGGCAAGTCGGCCGACCTCGATGCGGCGGTCGAGAGCTACAACGCCACGCTCGTCGATGCGGTGCGCGACGTGGCCGACCAGATCGCCTCGCTGCAGTCCATCACGCGCCAGCAGACGGAGCAGGCCGCCGCCCGTGAAGCCGCCGAGTCGGCCTACGACATCGCGGTGCAGCGCTACAAGGCCGGCCTCGGCACCTACCTCGTGGTGCTCAACGCCGAAAGCGGCGTGCTGGCCCAGCGCCGCGCTGCCGCCGACCTGCAGGCGCGGGCGCTCGACACACAGGTGGCGCTGATCCGCTCGCTCGGCGGCGGTTATGCCAACGACACCACGGCCGCGGCCCACACCGTGGCCGGTCATTGAAGACGACAACCCAAGAAGTCCCGGAGAAAACCTCATGAACGCCCCTCAACCCAACACCTCGCCGGCCGGCAACCCGAAGCGCAAGAAGGCCCTGACCGCCGTGGCGCTGGTCGTCGCACTCGCCGGCATCGGCTATGGCGCCTACTACGGCCTCGTGCTCAGCCACTTCGAGCACACCGACAACGCCTACGTGCAGGGCAACGTGGTGCAGCTCACGCCGCAGGTCGGCGGCACCGTGCTCGCCATCAATGCCGACGACACCGATTTCGTGAAGGCCGGCCAGGTGCTGGTCAAGCTCGACCCGGCTGATGCGCAGGTCGCGCTCGACCAGGCCGAAGCCCAGCTCGCGCAAACCGTGCGCGAAGTGCGCACGCTGTACGCCAACAACGCCACCTACAAGGCGCAGATCGCGCTGCGCGAGGCGGAGCTCGTGCGTGTGCAGAGCGACGTGGCGCGGGCCCAGGAAGACGTGAACCGCCGCACGCCGCTGCTCGCCACCGGCGCCGTGGGCAAGGAAGAGTACGAGCACGCGACCGCGCAGCTCAACGCCGCCAAGGCAGCCGTGGCCTCCGCGCAGTCGGCCGCGCTCGCGGCGCGCGAGCAGCTCGCCTCCAACCAGTCGCTCACCGACAACACCTCGGTCGAGCAGCACCCCAACGTGCAGCGCGCCTCGGCGCGGGTGCGCGAGGCCTTCCTCGCAGTCAAGCGCTCGGAGCTGGTGGCCCCGGTCGATGGCTACGTCGCCAAGCGCAGCGTGCAGCTCGGCCAGCGTGTGCAGGCCGGCACGCCGCTGATGTCGGTGATCGCGCTCAACCAGGTCTGGGTCGACGCCAACTTCAAGGAAAGCCAGCTCAAGTCGCTGCGCATCGGCCAGCCCGTCACGCTGACGGCCGACATGTACGGCAACAAGGTGCAGTACCACGGCAAGGTCGAGGGCCTGGGCGCGGGCACCGGCGCGGCCTTCGCGCTGCTGCCGGCGCAGAACGCGACCGGCAACTGGATCAAGGTGGTGCAGCGCCTGCCGGTGCGCGTGGCGCTCGACCCGAAGGAGCTCGCCGAGCACCCGCTGCGCGTGGGCCTGTCGATGGACGCCAAGGTCGACGTGGCCGACACCAGCGGCAAGGCGCTCGCCGACGCGCCGCGCGCCAACGGCGTGGGCCATGCCGCCGCCCTTGAAGCCAACAGCGCCGACGCCGATGCCGAGGTGCGCAAGATCATCGCCCTCAACGTGGGTCGTGCCGTGCAGCGCCAGGCGCCGCCGACCCTGGCGGCGCCGGCCACTGCCCAGCCCCAGGGCAACGTCGCTGCGTCCTCGGGCGCGTCGGGGCTGCGCGCCTCGGTCGTCGCCGGCAAGTGACGCGCGAGGCATCGGCCATGTCGTCTTCCTCCACCACGGCTGGAGTGCCGTCAGGCGCCGCTGCCCCGGCGCCCGCGGCGCCGCCGGCGCGCCCGCCGTCCTTCCCACCGCTTTCCGGCAGCCAGCTCGTGCTGGGCACGGTCGCGCTGTCGCTCGCGACCTTCATGAACGTGCTCGACAGCTCGATCGCCAACGTGTCGATCCCCGCGATCTCGGGCGACATGGGCGTGAGCCCGGCGCAAGGCACCTGGGTCATCACTTCCTTCGGCGTGGCCAATGCGATCTCGGTGCCGCTCACCGGCTGGCTCACGCAGCGTTTCGGGCAGGTGCGCCTCTTCGCGGCGAGCATCCTGCTCTTCGTGCTGGCCTCGTGGCTGTGTGGACTCGCACCGAGCATCGAGCTGCTGATCGCCTTCCGCGTGCTGCAAGGCCTGGTGGCCGGGCCGATGATCCCGCTCTCGCAGACGCTGCTGCTCGCGAGCTACCCGCCCGCCAAGGCCGGCATCGCGATGGCGATGTGGGCGATGACGGTGCTGGTGGCGCCGGTGGTCGGGCCGCTGCTCGGCGGCTGGATCACCGACACGATTTCGTGGCCGTGGATCTTCTACATCAACATCCCCGTGGGCCTGGTTGCCGCAGCCTTCACCTGGTCGATCTACCGCACCCGCGACCCCGGGCCGAAGCGCGTGCCGCTCGACACGGTGGGCCTCGTGCTGCTGGTGCTCTTCATCGGCGCGATGCAGATCATGGTCGACAAGGGCAAGGAGCTCGACTGGTTCGAGTCGAGCGAGATCGTGGTGCTGGCGGTCGTGTCGGTGGTGAGCTTCATGTTCTTCATCGCCTGGGAGTTGACCGAGAAGCACCCGATCGTCGACCTGCATCTCTTTGCCCGCCGCAACTTCTGGCTGGGCACGGTGTCGCTGTCGGTCGCCTATGGCGTCTTCTTCGGCAACGTGGTGTTGATGCCGCTGTGGCTGCAGCAGTACATGGGCTACACCGCCACCTGGGCCGGCATCGCGCTCGCACCGGTGGGGCTGCTGGCCATCGTGCTCTCGCCCTGGGTGGGCAAGAACGTGCGCATCATCGACCCACGCAAGCTCGCGACCGTGGCCTTCCTCGGCTTCGGGCTGGTGCTGTGGATGCGCTCGCACTTCAACACCCAGGCCGACTTCTGGACCATCCTGATCCCGACGGTGCTGCAAGGCGCGGCGATGGCGTTCTTCTTCATCCCGCTGCAGGCCATCACCTTCTCGGGGTTGCAGCCGCAGCAGATGCCCTCGGGCGCGGGCCTGAGCAACTTCGTGCGCATCACGGCCGGCGCGGTGGGCACCTCGCTCTTCACCACCGCGTGGGACAACCGCGCCACGCTGCACCATGCGCAGCTCGCGGAGAGCATCCACCGCGGCAACGGCGCGGCGATGCAGACGATCTCGCAGCTGCAGGCGGGCGGGCTGAGCTACGAGCAGGCGCTGGCGCAGGTCAATCGCATGATCGACCAGCAGGCCTTCACGATGGCCGCCACCGATCTCTTCTGGCTGTCGTCGATGCTCTTCGTGGCGCTCGTCAGCCTGGTGTGGCTCACGCGGCCGAAGATGGACGGGGCGGCTGACGCGGGAGGCGGCGCTCACTGAGAGGCACCGAGCGCGAGGGTCTTGCGGGTGCTGTGCAACAGGGGGAAGTGCACTCAGCAAGTCGGTACAAGTTTCCGGGGAATCTCCTAATGCTCCAAAAGTGGACGGCCGTCTACATTTGCGCCGGCTACTACAAACAACCTCAAGGAGATCCGCCATGACCTTCCGTTTCAGCGCTGCAGCGCGCGCGCTGCTGCCCGCCCTGGCCCTGCTGAGCTTTGGTGCCGAAGTGGCCGCCTCGGGCATCACCCAGAACGCTTCGTGGACCGTCAACCGCTCCGGCACCACGACCAAGTACCGCGTCGTCGCCTACGGTGACTCGATCTACGCGGGCTACAACACCTCGCTGACCAACGTGGCCAAGTACTCGGCCCCCACCGTGCAGGCCGAATACCTGTCGGCCGCCTGGGGCACCGACATCGAGAGCATCCGCCGCACCAAGTCGGGCGCGCTGGCGAAAGAGATCTACGACAGCAAGATCGTCTCCGAGCGCTCGTACATGCAGAACAGCAGCACGCGCGTGGTGGCCTTCGAGATGTGTGGCAACGACGGCCTCCAGAACCGCGCCGACTTCGACCGCCAGACCGGCACTTGCAGCTACACCAAGCTCGATTCCGGCACCGAAAGCTGCCGCACCTACGTCGCTCGCGCGATGGACTACATCAACGCCAACGCCTACTCGGGCGTGAAGCTCAAGATCATCGGCAACCTGCACTACCCGGGCCTGGACGCCTACAACAAGACCAGCTCCTGCCGTGATGCATCCACCGGCCGCGGGGTCAACATCTCTGAAATGATGCTGCGCTACGCCGCCAAGGTGAACTGGTTCATGGGTGACTTCGCCCGCCAGAAGGGTTTTGTGTACGTGGACAACTTCGCCCAGTACCACGCTGCCGACTACGACACCAACGGTGACGGCCTCATCGACTCCGAAGCCATCAAGTACGTGCCGGGCGAGAGCGAGCAGAGCTACGTGACCCGCATCACGCAGACCCTGCGCTCGACCATCAAGGACGCCAACCTCAAGCGCGTCAGCGCCAGCACCAGCATCGACTACATCCAGTCCGACGACATCCACCCGACCTACACGGGTGGCAACGTCTCGCTGAGCCTCGGCACCGGCACCGGCTCGGCCGCACCGCGCTACACCTCGTTCACCGGCGGCAAGAGCCCGATCTGGGACCGCTACGCCCACGAGCGCTCGGGTTGGTCGATGGCCACGAGCAACCCCTCGGCACCCTGAGCTCGATCGAGGTGTGACGTGAAAGAGCCGGGAAGTACGGGCCGCCCTGCGGCCGATCCGGCAAACGGAAGGCGGGCCGCGTCGTTCGGCCCGTCGTTCGCTTACCTGCTGGCCGTGGTGGTGGTGATCGGGGGCGTGGCCTATTGGCTGACCGCGCCTTCCGACGCTGACACCGCGGCCTCGCCGCGGCCTGTGCTTCCCGTGCAGGTCGCGACGAGCCCCGAAGCCAGAGACGAAGCCGAACCTGCGGCTTCTGGCCCGACGGCGGCGAGCGCCCCGGTGCTGCCCGCACGGGTGGCCGCCCACGTGCCCAACCCCGACGACGACCAGACGCCCGATCTCACCGCGTACCTCAACCCCGGCGAGAAGCCGACGATGGGCGAGGTGATCGAGCGCCTGCACCGTGCCGGCGTGACCACCGGCGTCGCGGCCTTCAACCCGCCCGGTACCAAGCCGCCGATGATCGGCCTGGCCGTGCCCGAAGACTTCGCGCTGCCCCCGGGCTACGTGCGCCACCACCAGACCACCGACGATGGGCAGGACATCGAGCCCATCCTCATGTACGCGCCCGACCACCCTCGCTTCGTGGGCGGCGCACGCACCCGCGACCGCATCGTGCCGCCCGAGCAGGCACCGCCCGGCCTGCCGCTGCGCAAGATCGTGATCCCGGCGCCGGCCGAGCCGGACAAGGCTGGAAGTTGAGCCGCGCCGTGGGGTTCTCGCGCGATGCCGTGCGTGGGTGGGCGGGCATCCTCGCCAGCGCGGTGCTCGTGTTCCTCTATGTCCGCGGCGGCGCCGGCTGGGTGCTCGGCTTCGTGGCGCTGGCGCCCTGGCTGCGCACGCTCGACGCCGCGCCCACGCTCGGCCGCACGCTGCTCAACGCATGGGCGATGTCGGTCGCGTTCACGCTCGCGGCCTTCCCGTGGTTCGGCGCGGCGATCGGGCACTACGCGCATGTCGGCACGCCCATGGGCCTCCTGGTGCTGCTGATCGCGGCGCCGGTCTTCCAGCCGCAGTTCATCGTCTTCGCGTGGGTGCGTCGCCTGTTGCGTGCGCGCGGCGCCGTGCTGTGTGCGCTCGCCGGTGCGGCCGCCTGGGTCGCCACCGAGTGGCTCGTGCCGAAGATGCTGGGCGACACCTATGGCTACGGCCTCTACCCCTCGCGTTTGCTGCGCCAGGCGGCCGACGTGGGCGGCACCGCGGGGCTCACCTTGTTGCTGCTGCTGGTCAACGAGGCCCTCGCCGCGGCGCTGGCACGCCGCGGCGAGGGGGCACGTGCGGTGGCCAGGCCGCTCGCGCTGGCGATGCTGGTGCCGGTCGTGCTGGCCGGCTACGGCTGGGTGGCACTCGCGGGCCTGCCCGCGCCGGCCGACAAGCCGCTGCGCGTGGGCCTCGTGCAATCGAACATCGCCGACTACGAGCGCCTGCGCCAGGAGAAGGGCGCCGATGCCGTCGTGCGCGAGGTGCTCGACACGCACTACGAGATGTCGCACGGCGCCGTGGCGCAGCACCGGGCGGATGCGGTGCTCTGGTCCGAGACGGTCTACCCCACGACCTTCGGCCACCCCAAGAGCATCGCCGGCGCCGAGCTCGACCAGGAGATCCAGGGCGTCGTCGACGAGCTGAAGGTGCCCCTCGTGTTCGGCACCTACGACCGCGACGAGGCCGGCGAGTACAACGCCGCGGCCTTCGTGAACCCCGGCACCGGCCTGCTCGGCTTCTACCGCAAGACGCGGCTCTTCCCGCTCACCGAATACGTGCCAGCCTGGCTCGACAGCGCCTGGCTGCGCCAGCTGTTGCCGTGGACGGGCGCCTGGCTCGCCGGCAACGGCGCGCGGGTGTTCCCGCTGCGCCTGGCCGACGGGCGCGAGATCCCGGTGCTGCCGCTGATCTGCCGTGACGACGTCGACCCGAGCCTCGCCGTCGACGGCGCCCGCCTCGGCGCCCGTGCCATCTTCACGATGTCGAACGACGCGTGGTTCACCACCTATCCGCAAGGTGCCGAGCTGCATCAGGCGGCGGCCGCCTTCCGCAGCATCGAGACGCGCCTGCCGCAGTTCCGCGTCACGACCACCGGCTTCAGCGCCGCGATCGACCCCACCGGCTCAATCGTCGCCAGCACGCAGATGGGCAAACGCACGCTCGTGATCGGCGACCTGCCGGTGATGGAGCCGCCACGCACGCTGATGGTGGCGTGGGGCGATTGGGTGGGCCAGGCGGCCGCGGTGTTCCTCGGTCTCCTGGCCATGGCGACGGGCGTGCAGCGCTGGCGGCGGCCAAGCCTCGCGGGCTCGCCGGCTGCGGCAGCGTTGCCGGCCAATGTGGCAGTGCTGCCCCCGGCCGTGCGCCTGGCCGCGGGCGTGCTGCGCACTTTCGCCCGCGTGAGCCTGCTTGCGATGGCGCTCGTCTTCCTCTTCGGCGACGGGCCGTTCCGCTCCAACAACTTCGCGCAGATCCGGGTGTTCACCGCGTTCTTCGTGGCGCCGGAACTGGTTGCGTGGTGCCTGTTGCAGGCCTTTGCCGCACGGCTGTCGCTCGAAGGCGGATTGCTCGTGCTGGCCCGCGGGCGCTCGCGGCTGGAGCTGCCGCTGGCCGAGGTTGCGGCGGTGGAGCCGTGGCGTTGGCCGATCCCGGGCAACGGCGCCTGCCTGCGCCTCGGCACGGGCGCACGCTGGTCGTATGGTCTGCTGCATGCCGACCCGGCCGGCCTCGCGCGGGCCATCGAAGCGGCCGGCGGCGCGCCGGTGCAGGAGCGCCTGAGCCTGCGCGCCCACACCTACGCGCAGGTGCGGCGGGCCATCCAGCGCGGCTGGCTCGAGCACCCGCTGCTGAAGTTCGGGCTCTTCCCCTTGCTGCTGGCGATCCCGGCGTTCCGGGTGCACCAGCTCATCGTGTTCGGCAGCGGCTTTGGCGAGTACCACGTGTACGGCCTCGCGGCCTACCTCAAGGCGTTCGCCATCTGGTGGGCGGCGTGGACGATCGCCGTCGTGATCTGCGCGGCGGTGCTGCGCGCGGTGACGGAAGCCGGCACCCTGGCCAGCCTTTGGCTCAAGCCTGCGGGCGCGCTCGACGCGCGCTGGTGGCTCGACCGGCTGGGCCTGGCGGCGCTTTACCTCGGCTTGCCAGCCTGGCTGGCGATGAAGACGCTGGCCTGAGGGCTCAGGTCGTTTCCAGCGCCTGCACCGGGTGGGCTTCGGCCACGCGCGGGCGCACGCTCGCGAGCATCTCGGCCGCGTGCTCCAGCACCGCTTCCAGCGAGTCACCGTGCATCGGCCAGATCGCGAGCCCGACGCTGCAACCGATGTGCAGGTTGCTCAGGGTGCGGTAGTTCAGCGGGCGTTGCAGCTCGGCCTTGATGCGCGTGGACATGCTGCGCGTGAAGGCCAGGCATTCGGTGTGCGGGGCGGCCAGCAGCAGCACGAACTCGTGCTCCTCGACGCGCAGCACGCGGTCTTCCTCGCGCACGAGCTGACGCAGGCGGCGCGCCACCTGGCGCAGGATCTGTTCACCCGCATCGGCACCATAGCGCTCGGTGATCGGGCCCACCCGGTCGAGGCCCACGTGCAGCACGCACAGGCGCAGGCCGCGTTGTTCGAGGTCGTCCGACCAGGCGGTGTCGGCATCGCCCAGCGCCCTCAGGGCCGAGAGGTCGGTGAGCGCGTCTTGGTGGGCGGTCAACAGCGGCACCGAGTGCTTCGCCGGCTGGCCGAAAGCATCGGTGCGGCGGCGTGTCGGTTGGACTGGCACGGGCCGCGGGCGGCTCGGCGGGCGCGTCGTGCACACCTCGTCGGTCTGCGCGGCGGAGCGGCGGGTCACGAGGCCGAGGGCGAAACAGGAGAACCAGGCCCAGGCGGCGAACGGCGCCTGCGCTGCGGTGACCGCCCAGGCGAGCAGCGTCGGCCGCGCCGGGAGGCGGTGGGGCGAAGCGTCGGTGGTCGGGTCGGTCGGGTGCATGGCGGCCGCAATATGGACGGGCGGGCGTTTTCATTGTGCGGCGGGGTGCGAATTGCCGTCTGCCGAATAAGGCACGTTTGTGCCTCTTTTTTCAGCAGACCGAAACGAGCCCGCAACGGGCGCTCAAAGCATCAGCCGGCCTGCGTAACCCGTCATCTCCAGGTAGCCGCGGCCGACCTTGGCATCGCCCGCACCCTGCAAGTCGCACAGGCCTTCCCAGTACCAGGCGCCGGTGCTGCCACGGCTGTCGAGTTCCTGGGCGTCGAAGCGGGCCACCACGCGGTAGCGGCCGGCGGGCGTGTCGACGGTCCATTCCACCGGATAGCGGGCCTGCGAGGCCGGGCTCTGCCAGGTGCGGCCGGGGGTGAAGCGCAGATCGCCGGGGCCGAAGGTCTGCTGTTGGCCGGCGGCATTGCGCAGGCTGCCGCCCGCGTAAAGCGTGGAGCCGTCGGCACGGCGCAGGCGGAAGGCGGTGAGCGCGCTGCCGTCGTCGAGGTTCATGCCGATCCAGTCCCAGCCCACGGCCTCGGGGTGGAGCAGGGTGTCGCTCCACTCGTGGTCGAGCCAGGCGCGGCCCTGGGCGGCGAGCGCCTGGCCGTCGAGCCGGATCTGACCCTGCACCTGCAACTGCGGCTGGCTGTAGTAGTGGCTTGCCGGGCCGGGCTGCGGCGCCTTGGCCGAGAAGCCGGCGTTGCCTTGCAGCAGCACCGGCTGCGTGGTGCTGCATTGCAGGTCGAGCGCGAAGCCGGCGCTGTCGCTCGCGACCTGGGCGCGGTAGAGGCTGCGCTGCGGCTCGCCGCTGCGCACGAGCGACCAGCCGCGCAGGCTGACGGCGGTGTCGCCGGTGCCCGCCTCGGCGATGCCGAAACCCGCGCGGGCGATGCGCTGGTCGTGGCGCTGGCGGCGCTCGGCCAGGTCGCTCAGGGCCGAGTGGGCGAAGACGATCTGCGTAGGCGCGAAGCGGCTGGCGGAGGGCTCGACCGGCGTGCGGCTGCGGAAGAAGGTGACCTGGAAGCCGAATTCGCGCGGCCCGGCCTGGATCACCCCGGTCAGGTACCACCACTCGGTGCGTGTCTCGGGGTGGGCGCCGAAGTCGGCCGGGAAGGCCAGCGCGCGCGGCGCCACTGCGGCGTGCGAGGGCCGCGCCACCCCCAGGGCCGACAGTGCGGGCCCGGCACCCATAACCCCGAGCAAATCGCGGCGTTTCATGCGTTCAAGCTTCTCATGGCAGATGACAATGCAGGGTTCCGCAGACAACGTTGCCGATGAGTTCATTCTCGCTACCCGAAGACTTCGACCTGGGCGAACACTTCGACCACCGCACCCTGATCCGCGCCATGGAGCTCAAGCCCCAGCAGGCGGTGACGGCGCTCCAGGTGGATGGCCCTCGGCTCGTGAGCCGGGTGCAGGGCACTGGCCCCACCGCCTACCAGCAGCACATCCAGTGGGTGGAAGACCGCCGCCTCGGCCCCAAGCTCGAAGGCCGCTGCTCCTGCCCGGCCGGCCACAACTGCCAGCACGTGGCCGCCGCGCTGATGGCCTTCGAGGCCCAGCAGATCCGCATCAAGAAGGGCCTGCCCGAAAAGCCCGGCATCGCCACGCCCGTCGCGCGGCCCGCTCCACCGCCGCCGCCCGAGATGCTGGAGTTGGGCGCGCTCGCGCTCGTGCCGGTGCTCAGGCTCACCACCTGCGTGGACGTGGCTTCCGAGGCCTTGCTGCACCACCGATACGGCTCGGCGCAGGCCCGCGCCTCCACGCTGCGCCAGGGCGCGGCTCAATTGCTCTACCGCTACCAGCCGCCCGTCGGCAAGGCACTCGACTACCACGCGCCGGCTGGCACTGCGACCACCACGCTCGCCGAAGTGATCGACCCGCAGCGCCCGGGCCGCATCGTGATGGGGCACTTCCAGCGCCAGTCGTTGGCCGAGGCCGCAGCCTTGCGCTCGCTCGTGGGCGAGCTCGACCTGCGGCCTTGGAGCCTCTCGGCCGGCCTCGCCGTCGAGCGCGCCACGCGGCAGTCGATGCTCCGCCAGCCGGCCCACACGCAGGCGCAGGGTGGGCCTGAGGTGCACTCGCCGATGCTGCTCGTGCCGCAGCGTCGCGACCGCTGGCCCGAACTGCTGGCGCACCACATCCCCGAGCTCGAACGGCGCGGGTGGGTGGTCGAGGTGGCCGACGATTTCCCGTACGAGCTGCACCAGGCCGACGACTGGTCGGTCGACATCGGCGAAGAGCCGGGCGGCCACTGGTTCAACGTGGGCCTGCGCGTCACGGTCGATGGCGAGCCGGTCAACCTGGTGCCGCTGCTGGTGAGCCTGGTGCAAAACGGCTGGCTCGACACCGAGGCCCTGGTGGGCCGCGGCGAAGGCAGCGAGGTGCTGGTGCCCTGGTCGGTGGAAGCGGCGCCGACCCCCGGCACCGCGCCGCGCCAGCGCCTGCTGCGCCTGCCGGTGGCGCGTGTGCTGCCGCTGATGGAGTGGCTGCGCAGCGTCTTCCGCATGGGCGAGCGAACGAGCGCGTTGCGCCTGTCGCGCTTCGACCTGGGCACGCTCGAGTCGTTGGAGCAGGCCGGCAGGGTGACCGCGCCACCCAGCTACACCGAGTTGATGGAGCAGGTGAAGCTGCTCAACGCCGACGGCGGCCTGCCCGCCATCGACGCCTCGCCCAACGTGCAGGCGACGCTGCGCCACTACCAGCTCGACGGCCTCGCGTGGATGGACTTCCTGCGCCGCTCGCGCCTGGGCGGCATCCTGGCCGACGACATGGGCCTGGGCAAGACGCTGCAGGCGCTCGCGCTCCTGCAGGCCGAACTCGACGCCGGCCGCCTCGACCGCCCGAGCCTCGTGATCGTGCCCACGAGCCTCATCGGCAACTGGGAGACCGAGGCGCGCCGTTTCACGCCCCAGCTCAAGCTCGTGGTGCTGCACGGTGCGCAGCGCGCGCGCCACTTCAAGGAGATCGCCGGCGCCCACCTCGTCGTCACGAGTTACCCGCTGGCCATGCGCGACATGGCCACCCACGGGGTGCAGGAGTGGCACTACGTGATGCTCGACGAAGCCCAGCGCATCAAGAATTCGCGCAGCCAGGCAGCGCTCTCGGTGAAGGAGCTGAACGCCCGCCACCGCTTGTGCCTCTCAGGCACGCCGCTCGAAAACCACCTCGGCGAGCTGTGGAGCCTGATCGATTTCGTGTGCCCCGGCCTGCTCGGCAGCGAGGCGCAGTTCCGCGAGCACTACCGCACGCCCATCGAGCGCCGCCAGGACACGCTGCGGGCGCAGCAGCTGGCGCGTCGCGTGAAGCCTTTCCTCTTGCGGCGCACCAAGCAGCAGGTGGCGCGCGAGCTGCCCGAGAAGACCGAGACGCTCCTGCGCGTCGAGCTCACCGGCACCCAGCGCGACCTCTACGAGACCGTGCGGGCCACCATGGACAGCAAGCTGCGCGAGGTGATCGCGCAGCAGGGTCTGGCGCGCAGCCAGATCATGGTGCTCGATGCGCTGCTGCGGCTGCGCCAGGTGTGCTGCGACCCCCGCCTGCTCAAGACCGGCGACAACGCCGACAGGGGCGACGCGCCCGCACGTCCGCACCATCCGTCGGCCAAGATGGAGCTGCTGCTCGACCTCCTGCCCACGCTCGTGGAAGACGGCCGGCGTGTGCTGCTCTTCTCGCAGTTCACCGAGATGCTGGGCCTCATCGAGCTGGAGCTGCAGCGCCTGAAGCTGCCCTACCTGCTGCTCACCGGCGAGACGAAAGACCGCGGGGCGCTGGTCGAGAAATTCCAGCAGGGCAACACGCCGCTCTTCCTCATCAGCCTGAAGGCGGGCGGCGTGGGCCTCAACCTCACCGCGGCCGACACCGTCATCCTCTACGACCCCTGGTGGAACCCGGCCGTCGAGCAGCAGGCCATCGACCGCGCCTACCGCATTGGGCAAGACAAGCCCGTCTTCGTCTACAAGCTGCTCGCCAGCGGCACGGTGGAAGACAAGATGCTCGATCTGCAGGCGCGCAAGGCGGGCCTCGCCGACTCGCTGCTCTCCGGCGTGGCCAGCGACGCGGCGCTCACCACGCAAGACTTCGACGAGCTCTTCAAACCCCTGGGCGGAGAGTAGGAATAGATCCGCAGCGGGCCGACGGTTCGACGCGGATTTTTCCTACACGCGGCACTGGAACACGCTTCCATCATGGTGTCTCTGCTACAGAGACTTCATGCAGGGGGCAACATGTCAGACCTTCCCCGTTTCCAGCGCCAGGTGCAGGCCGTGGGCCAGATGCTCTCGTCGGCCGGCTACGACGCCAACGACTTCGAGATCCAGGCCGACCGCTCGTCGCCACTGGCGCAGCTGTTCCGTCTGGCCGGTGGGGTGCTGGTGGTCAAGCGCCGCTCGACCGGCGAATCGCGCTTCTACGCCACCGACAGCGAATCGGCCTGGGCGGACACGCTGATGAGCGACCTCGAACACGGCGCGCTAGCCGCGCCCACCGATACCCGACCGGGCCTGCTGTCATAGCGCCTGCGGGCCCGAAGGCGTGTCTATACTGAAATAGAGACGCCTTCGAGGGCCCGCCCATGACCTACAAGACCGCCAAGCTCTTCACCAACGGAGGCAGCCAGGCCGTGCGCCTGCCGGCCGAATTCCGCTTCGAGGGTGACGAGGTCTACATCCGCCGCGACCCGCGCACCGGCAACGTCATCCTGTCGGCGCGGCCCGAGCTGTCGTGGGTGGAGTTCATGGCCCTGCGCCACCAGCTGGGCGAGCTGCCCGACGACGCCTTCCCCGAGCGTGCGCAGGGCACCCAGCCGCGCGACCCCTTCGACACCTGGGTCGAGTGATGCTCTACCTGCTCGACACCAACACCGCCACCGCCGCGATGCGCGGCACCGCCGGCCTCGACAGCCGCCTCTCGCGCCTGCAGCCCGACGAGTGGTGCATCTCGGCCATCACCAACGCCGAAATGCGCTACGGCGTGGCACTCAAGCCCAAGGCGATCCAGCTCGAGCGTTATGTGGATGCCTTTCTCTCCGTGGCGCGCACCGAGCCCTGGGACGACGCCTGCGCCGAGTTCCACGGCCTCCTGCGCGCGAAGCTGCGCGCCAAGGGCCACACGCTGGGCGACTTCGACGAGATGATCGCCGCCCACGCGCTCTCGCTCGGCGCGGTGCTGGTGACCGACAGCGTGCGGCATTTCAAGCGGGTCGAGGGCTTGCGGGTGGAGAACTGGATCCGCAGCTCATGAGGAACGCCGCAAGCGGCGCGTGCTCAGTGCAGAAGACGGCCGGTTTCGCCGACGACGGAGATGTCGACGAACCGAAGGCCTGAGCGGTTGTGAGGGCCGTAGGTGAGCCGAAGCGAGCCGAGGTCGAAGTCGCGCAGCGACTCCAGTGCGACGACGAATCGCTCCCGCGTCGGGTTGGGCCCCGCTCGCCGGAGCCCTTCGACCGTGACCTTCGCCGTCACATAACCCTCCAGGCTGATGGGGGTGGTCTTGGTGCCGGGTGCATGCTTGTTCAGGAGCGCCTGGAACTCGCGCACGAGCGCACTCCCCACCGAATCGGTTCGCGGCATCACCTGGGTGACGCTGATGCCGCGCGCGTCCGGCCCCAACTGCGCGATGGACGGCCCGGCCGGAAAGAAGCTCAACGCATAGAAGCTCGGCGCTGTGCCGGTGGACTTCATCTGGCCCACGAAGGCCACCAGCGACTTACCGAACGACCCGCAGATCACCACCTGTGGCGCTGCACGGGAGATTTGCTGAACGGCCTCGGTGACTTCCGCGCTTCCGCGCGAGACGCGTCCCTGGGCCACGAGCTTGAGGCTCCGGGCGGCGAGCGCTCCTTCGGCGGCCTTGAGCACGTCTTGCCCAAAGGCATCGTCGTCATAGAACACGGCCACACGGCGCAGGCCGAGGGTCAGCACGTGCTCGACCATCTTCTCGACTTCCTGCGCGTAGCTCGCACGAATGTGGAACACGTTGCGTCCACCGTTGCGGCGCAACTCCTCCGCGCCGGAGAACGGTGCGATGAGCGGCACGTTGGCCGCTTTCAGCAGCGGCAGGGTGGCCGCCGCGTTGGACGTGCCGATGGTCGACACGACCGCGAAGATGTCGTCGTGCCGGATGCGCTCCATGACGATCTGCCGGGTCTTCTCGACCACGTAGCCGTCGTCTTCGGAGCGCAGGATCACCTTGCGTCCGTGCACGCCGCCTTGCGCGTTCACATGGGCCAGATAGGCCTGCCATCCCACGTTCAGTTCCTTGACGAGGGGTGCGCGTGTGCCTGAGAGGTCTGCCGTCTGCAGAAGGGTGATGGACTCGCTCGTGACGCCCTGTGCCGCCTGCGCAAGCGAAGCGACGACGAGACAGATGAACACGGCCAGCGATCGACAGATGCGTTTCATGTGCGAAGCTCCTGAAGCCAACGTGAGGTCGGCAGTAGAAGCGACGCAAGAAGCGTGTTGTTGGCACAGATTCGGCGGACAGTGCGCAGTGCGTGCCGATTGCGAAGGATTCACGCTCCGTCGATGAGTACCCGCAGGTAGAGGGTTAGGACGCGACGCGCCGCAGTGCCGCCTTCAGCGCCTTCGCGAACCGTGGGTCCGTCACCGCGCCGACGTTGAAGCGTGACCATCGGCTGATGGCCGCCGAGTCGACGCAGAACACCCGCCCCGGCGCGATCACGATCTTCTGAGGGAGCAGCTCGCGCGCGAAAGCCAGCGTGTCGGGCACACGCGGGAGCGACGCCCACACGTACAGCGACTGTGCGCTGCGCGCAAAGATGTCTGCGCCCACCGAATCGAAGAGCGCGGTGGCCTTTTCGGTTGCCTCGCCCAGGCGCGCTCGCAGCCGCGTGAGGTGGCGCTGGTAGTGCCCCTCGCTCAGGATGACGTCGATCGTGCGCTCGCAGTACTCGGAGCTGCTCACGTGGATCAGCGCCTTCAGGTCGGCGAGATCACTGGCCAGGTCTGCCCCGCACGCGATGAAGCCCACGCGCAGCGCGGCCGAGAACGACTTCGAGAAGCTGCCGATGTAGATCGTGCGCTCCAGTTGATCGAGCGATGCGAGGCGCGGCGAGGCGGTCGGCTTGAAGTCGGCCAGCGGGTCGTTCTCGACGATCAGCAGGTTGTGCTTCTGCGCCAGCTGAAGCACCCGGAACGCCTTCGCGGCGCTCAAGTCGGAGCCAGTCGGGTTGTGGCCGAGCGATTGCGTGAAGAAGAGGCGAGGGCGGTGCTCGATGAGCTGCTGCTCCAGCGCTTCGAGGTCTGGCCCGTCGGCCAGCCGGGGGACGCCCACGATGTGCGCCCCCGCGAGCTTCAACTTGCCGAAGAGCGGGTAGTAGCCCGGGTCATCGACGAGCACTGCCGCGCCCGGCGGCACGAAGTAGCGGATCACCATGTCCATCGCTTCGTTGGCGCCGTGGGTGAGCACGATCTGCCGGGGCTCGGCCCCGATGCCGAAATCTGCCAGCTTGCGCACGAGGTGCAGGCGCAGTGGCTCGTAGCCATGGCGGCTGCCATAGCGAAAGAGTGCACCGAGCCCCGTGCGCACGACCTTGTGGTGGTACTTGTCGAGCCGGGCCTCCGACAGCCATTCCACCGGCGGAAACCCATCGCCCACCGAGAGCGTGCCGGGTTCGGCCTTCAGCTGCTCGCGCATCAGCCAGACGATGTCCATCGCGCGCCCGAGCGAGCCTGCCTCTTCTTCATGGGGTGCCGGGCCGGGCAGCGCCTGGACGTAGTAGCCCGAGCCGCGCCGGGGCAACACGAGCCCGCGGGCCACGAGCGTCTCGAACGCCGAGACGACCGTGTTCTTCGCGTGGCCATGCAGGCGCGCGAGGTCGCGCAGCGAGGGCAGCTTGTCGCCAGGCTTGAGTTGGCCGCTTCGGATCTGGTGCTCGATGCTGTCGGCCAGCGACTGTGCAACGGAGGTGGTCGGTGATGTCGTGCTCATGCCGCGCATGGTGTCAGCGCCTCCGGGTGTCTGGCACAGCGGGCCTCGCTGTCCCGAAAAACTGTACCTGTGCAAGCTGGTACAGCGTTCCTAAAGTGTCCTCCAACGCAACCGCAATGCAGCACACATGGACTCCCGCCTCGCCAACTTCCGCGCGCTCACACCGGCTCAGCGCCTGGCTCACATCGCCTCGGCCGCCGACCTCGACGACGACGAGCGCCGTGCCATCGCAGAGCCTGGTGCACTCGGAGTCGCACGCGCCGACGGGATGATCGAAAACACCATCGGCACCTTCGAGCTGCCGTTCGGTGTGGCGGGCAACTTCGTCGTCAACGGGCGCGACGTGCTCGTGCCGATGGTGGTGGAAGAGCCCTCGGTGGTGGCCGCGGCGTCGTACATGGCCAAGCTGGCGCGTGCGGGTGGCGGCTTCGAGACGTCCAGCACCGGCCCGCTGATGCGCGCGCAGGTGCAGGTGATCGGGCTGTCGGACCCCTTCGGCGCGCGCCAGGCACTGTTCAAGCAGCGCGATGAGATCCTCGCGATCGCCAACAGCCGCGACCAGGTGCTGGTGCGCCTGGGCGGCGGGTGTCGCGACATCGAAGTGCACCTGTTCCCCGAAACGCCACGCGGCCCGATGGTCGCGCTGCATCTCATCGTCGACGTGCGGGATGCCATGGGGGCGAATGCGGTGAACACGATGGCCGAAGCGGTGTCGCCGCTCGTCGAGCGCATCACCGGCGGCAGCGTGCGGCTGCGCATCCTCTCCAACCTGGCCGACCTGCGCCTGGCCCGTGCCCGGGTCCGCCTCACGCCCGAGGTGCTGGCGACGAAGGAGCGAAGCGGCGAGCAGATCGTCGACGGCATCCTCGACGCCTGCAGCTTCGCCACCGTCGACCCCTACCGCGCGGCCACGCACAACAAGGGGATCATGAACGGCATCGACCCCGTGATCGTGGCGACCGGCAACGACTGGCGCGCCGTCGAGGCCGGCGCCCACGCATATGCCTGCCGCGCCGGGCGCTACACCTCGCTCACGCAGTGGGAGCGCGACGCCAGCGGCGCGCTCGTGGGCACCATCGAGCTGCCGATGCCGGTGGGGCTGGTGGGCGGGGCGACCAAGACGCACCCGCTGGCACGCATCGCATTGAAGATCCTTCAGGTGCAGACGGCGCAGGAGCTGGGCGAGATCGCCGCCGCCGTGGGGCTCGCACAAAACCTCGGTGCGTTGCGCGCGCTCTCCACCGAAGGCATCCAGCGCGGCCACATGGCCCTGCACGCTCGCAACGTGGCCCTCGCCGCCGGGGCTTCCGGCGATGAGATCGACCGTGTGGCCCGCCGCATGGCCGAAGAACACGACGTGCGTGCCGATCGCGCACTGGCCCTGCTGCGCGAGATCCACGGCGCGCCATGACTTCCTGTTCGCAGGATTCCCCGTTCACAAGACCTATCAAGGAGACACCCATGCTGTTCACCCAGGGAACCCGAAAGCTGCTCGCGGCGGCGCTCGGCGCGCTGTCGTTCACGGCGTTTGCGCAAGACATCCGCATCGGCTTCAACGCCGATCAGTCGGGCACCGGCGCGGCCGAGCTGGGCGTGGCCGCCCGCCACGGCTTTGACCTCGCCATCGAAGACATCAACAAGGCCGGCGGCATCGGTGGCAGAAAACTCGTCGGCCTGATCCGCGACGACACCGGCCAGCCGCCCAAGTCCATCCAGAACATGACCGAGCTGATCGACAGCGAGAAGGTCGTGGCGGTGATCGGGCCCACCAACTCGGGCAACGCACTTGCCTGGCTGCACATCCCTCAGCAGAAGAAGATTCCCGTCATCGGGCCCGTGGCCACCGCCACCGACATCACCCGCCGCTACGCCAGCGAGCCGCAGAACTACATCTTCCGCGTCTCGATGGTCGATCGCGAGCAGGTCTCGCTGCTCGTGGCCTACGCGGTGAAGGCCACGAAGAATCAGAAGATCGCCTTCATCGCCGACACCACGGGCTTCGGACAGCAAGGCACGAAGGACCTGACCGAGGTGCTCGCGCTGCACGGCCAGAAACCCGTGGCGGTGGAGAAGTTCGGCCCGAAGGACACCGACATGACCTCGCAGCTCGCGAAGATCCGCGACAGCGGCGCCGACACAGTGATCGTCTACGGGCTTGCCGATGCCAATGCGCAGCTGCTGCGCAGCATGGAGAAGATCAACTACCTGCCGACGACCCTCGGCACCTGGGGCAACATGAGCACGCCGCTGCTCAACATCGCCGGCAAGAAGCTCGCCGAGCACATCATCTTCGCCACCTCGACCGCCGAAGACAGCAACCCGCGCGCCATTGCCTTGGCGGCACGCGTGCGGGAGCGCTACCCGCAGATGCCCACCTTCGTGGCAGCGGCCCAGTCGTATGACTCGGTGATGCTGCTCGCCTCCGCCATCCGCAAGGCTGGCAGCACCGACGGCGAGAAGGTGGCGGCCGTCCTCGACAGCGGCGTGCCCGACACACAGGGTGTGGTGAAGCTCTACAAGGCACCGTTCTCCAAGGCCAACCACGATGCGCTGTCGGTGAACGACTTCCATCTTGCCCGGTGGAAGGATGGCAAGGTCACGACCTACGTCGATGCCGTGTCCAAGAGCCTGACGCCCGCCGACTTCAAGAAATAAGACGCACGCCAGGAGATCCGCAATGGGCGACTTGTTCCAGGCGCTGCTGAGCGGCCTGGCGCTCGGGGGCGTGTATGCCCTCGTGGCGCTGGGCTTCAGCATCACGCACACGACCACCAAGACGCTGAACTTCGGCCAGGGCGAGTTCCTCGTCGCCGGCTCCTTCATCGCGGTGGCCAGCCTGCTGTTGCTGTCGGGCAAGGCGCACACCGGCGTGCTGGCAGCGGCCGACGTCACGCCCGGCCGTTACGGCCTTGCACTGCTGGTGTCGCTGGCGGTGCTGGGGGCGATGGGCGTGCTGCTGTACTACACCGCGGTCCGGCCATTCTTCGGTGCCAGCAGCACGGCGTGGGTGATGAGCACGATCGGCTTCGGGATCATCGTGCAGAACACGGCCCTCGCGATCTGGGGCCCTGGCTCGATGGCCATGCCGTCGCCGCTTGGCGATGAGGTGATCCGCATCGCCGGCGCTGGCATCCGGCCGCAGGAGATCCTCGTCATTGCAGTGACCGCCGTCGTGATGCTCGCGCTCGACCATGTGCTGCGCAAGACGAAGATCGGCAAAGCCGTTCGCGCGGTGGCCGCCAACAAGGAGGCTGCAGCGCTGATGGGCATCAACGTGTCGGCGATCGTGGTGCTCGCTTTCGTGGTCTCGTCGGCCCTCGCCGGCTTGGGCGGCCTGCTGATCGCGCCGATCACGACCGCGTCGGTGTTCATGGGGCTGGCGATCGCGTTGAAGGCGTTCTCGGCCGCCATCGTGGGCGGGCTCACGAACCCGCGCGGCTGCATCGCGGGCGGCTTCCTGCTGGGCGGCATCGAGGCCTTCATCGGTCTATGGCGTGCAGAGATGCGCGAGATCACCATCTTCGTGCTGATCATCCTGGTGCTGGTGGTCAAGCCCGAGGGGCTGTTCGGGCAGAAGCCCTTCGAGAAAGTGTGAGTGCGATGACGAAGAACCACACCCTCGCATTCGCCGCAGCCGTGGTCGCCGCGGTGCTGCTGCCGCTCGCCACGAGCAACGACTTCCATCTCAAGATCATCTTCACTGCCGGTGTCTACTACCTCGCCGCGGCGGGGCTCAATGTGCTGGTCGGCTGGAGCGGGCAGAAGTCGCTGGGCCATGCGGGGCTCTTTGCGGCGGGCGCCTACACCTCCGCCTTGCTCACCGCCCAGGCGGGCTGGAATGCCTGGCTGGCGCTGGCGGCGGCGGCCGTGGTGGCGGGCCTCTTCGGTGTGCTGATCGCGCTGCCGTCGCTTCGGGTCAAGGGCCCCTCGCTCTCGATGGTGACCATCGGCTTCGGCGTCGTGGTGGAGAAGGTCGTCACCGAGTGGCAGGTGCCTTTCGGCGGGCAGCAGGGCATCTATGGCGTGGCGTCGCTGTCGTGGGGCGGGCAACCCCTGAGCATGCGCGGCTGGGTCTGGCTTGTGCTCGGTTTCGCCCTGGCCACGCACCTGATGTTGCGCGCACTGCTGGCCGGCAAGTTCGGCCGTGCCTGGCAGGCGGTGCAGGCGGCGGAAGTGGCGGCCGAGAGCGTGGGTGTCAACGTGTACCGCATGAAGGTGCTGGCCTTCGTCGTGAGCGCTGTCACCTGCGGCGTGGCGGGCGCGCTCATCGCGCAGCAGAACCAGTACATCAACTCCGACTTCATCAGCTTCAACCTGTCGATCTTTCTGCTGCTGGTGGTGCTCTTCGGTGGCCCGTCGGTGGTGGGGCCGGCGCTCGGTGCGGTGGTGCTGACGCTGCTCGATGCGTTTCTCGCGCGCTGGCCCGGCTTGCAGCACTTCACCTACGGGGCGCTGCTGCTGTTTGCGCTGTATGCGATGCCCCAGGGCCTCTCGGGTACGCTCGCGCGCCTGCGCAAACCGGCGAAACAAGCCTTGCCAGAGGGCGCAGGCGACTGGTCGCCGCGCTTTCCCAGCGGGCGAGACGCCAGCAGCGTGATGCTGCAGGCCGAGCACCTTCGCAAGGCCTACGGCGGCGTGGTGCCGACCCACGACGTGAGCCTCACGCTCAAGCCCGGCCATGTGCACGCGCTCATCGGCCCGAACGGGGCCGGCAAGACCACCTTGCTCAACATCCTCTCGGGCATCGTTCGGCCCGACGGCGGGCGCATCGTCTTCACCGGACACGACATCACGCAGCGCCGTGCCAGCCAGGTGTGCGTGCTGGGCATCGCGCGCACCTTCCAGAACCTCAAGCTCTTCCCGGCGATGAGCGTGCTCGACAACGTGCTCGTCGGCCTGCACCCGCACCTGCAGGCAGGCTTCTTCGAGTGCCTGCTGTCGCTGCCTTCGGCGCGGCGGGAGGAGGATGCGGCCAGAGCCGAAGCGATGTCCCTGCTGCGCTTCGCCGGCCTGGAAGAGCGTGCGCTCGAGGCCGCGGGCAGCTTGCCATATGGCCTGCAGCGCCGCCTGGAGCTGGCGCGTGCGCTGGCCACACATCCACGCCTGTTGTTGCTCGACGAGCCCGCTGCCGGTCTCAACCCACAGGAGACGGGGGCGCTGACCGAGCTGATCCGGCGCATCGCCGCCAAGGGCATCACGGTGTTGCTGATCGAGCACCACATGGACCTGGTGATGGCCGTCTCCGACCATGTCGTGGTGCTTGACCATGGCCAGAAAATCGCCGAAGGCACCCCCGCCGCCGTGCAGGCCGACCCGCGCGTCATCGCGGCCTACCTGGGCGTGGACGACGACGAGACAGCACCCATCGACCAACCTCAGGCCTGCGCCGCATGACGATGCTCAACGTTCAACAACTCGACGTGAACTACGGCGCCGTCAACGCACTGCGCGGCGTGAACCTGAGTGTGGCGGCCGGCGAGGTCGTCACCATCATCGGCGCCAACGGGGCCGGCAAGAGCACGCTGATGAAGGCGATTTCTGGCCTCGTGCCGGCGGCGCGCGGCCAGATCGAGTTCGAGGGGGGCACGCTGGCGTCGGTGCCGCCCCATCGGCGTGTGGGCCTGGGCATCGCGCAGTCGCCCGAAGGCCGGCAGGTGTTTGCCGACCAGACCGTGCGCGACAACCTTGTGCTCGGTGCCTACCTGCGCGACGCGCCGAAGGACGAGATCGACGCCGACATCGAGGCCCAGTTCGACACCTTCCCCCGCCTGCGCGAGCGGCAGCACCAGCTCGCCGGCACGCTGAGCGGCGGCGAGCAGCAGATGCTCGCCATCGCCCGCGCGCTGATGGCGCGGCCGAAGCTGTTGCTGCTCGACGAGCCTTCGCTCGGCCTCGCGCCGCTCATCGTGAAGGAGATCTTCGCGGTGATCCGTGCGTTGAAGGCCAAGGGCGTGACCATCCTGCTCGTGGAGCAGATGGCGAACCAGGCCTTGAAGGTGGCCGACCGCGCCTATGTGCTGAAGACGGGCGAGGTGAGCGCCTCGCGGCCCGCACGCGATCTGCTGGACGACCCGGCCGTGCGCGAGGCCTACCTCGGGAAGCATTGATGGCGCGCATCAAGATCGTCGAGGTCGGCCCGCGCGACGGGCTGCAGAACGAGAAGGTGCTCATCTCCACCGACACCAAGGTCGAACTGGTGGAGCGGCTCATCGCGGCGGGCGTCACGCACATCGAAGCGGCCTCGTTCGTGTCGCCCAGGTGGGTGCCACAGATGGCCGACAGCGCCGAGGTGATGCGGCGCGTGCCACGCCCGGCCGGTGTGCGCTACCTCGCCCTCACGCCCAACCTTCAGGGGCTCGATGCGGCGCTGGCGGCCGGGGTGCACGAAGTGGCGGTGTTCGGCTCGGCTTCGGAGGCGTTCTCACGCCGCAACATCAACTGTTCGATCGCCGAGAGCCTGGAGAGATTTCGCCCGGTGCTCGCGCGGGCGCGCGACGAGGGCCTGAAGGTGCGCGGCTACGTGTCGTGCGCCGTGGCGTGCCCCTACGAAGGCGCGATCGCACCGGAGGCTGCCGCCGAAGTGGCGCTGCGCCTGCACCAGATGGGCTGCCACGAGATCGCGATGTCAGACACCATCGGCCGCGGCACGCCGGGCACCGTGTGCGCGATGCTGGCCGCATGCCTGAAGCATCTGCCCGCAGCACATCTGGCCGGCCACTATCACGACACCTTCGGCAGCGCGCTCGCCAACATCGAAGCCTCGATCGGGATGGGCCTGGGCACCTTCGACAGCTCGGTCGCGGGCCTGGGGGGTTGCCCGTATGCCGAAGGCGCGACGGGCAATGTCGCGAGCGAAGCCGTGGTCGCCCGCCTGCAGGAGCTCGGCCACGACACCGGCATCGATCTCACACGCCTGCGCGAGGCCGGTGCGTTCATCCGCCACGCACTGCTTACTGCGCCACGCCGGTGACCCATGCGCGGCGGATCAGCGCGCCGCAGTCGGCCGACTCGTTGCCACCACCCAGCGCATCGGAGCGCGCGACGATGCCGTACCAGGTCTTGGTCGCATCGACCCACGGGTAGAAGCCGAAGGCGCCGGCGCTGCTGAAGGCGCCGTCGCTGCGCGTGGGGTCGTCTTCCACCCAGTGGCCGAGGGAGTAATGCCAGTCGAGGCCATTGGTGATCGGAGTGGAGAGCGCATCGCTGCAGGTCGCAGGGTTGGTGCAGACCTTGTTCGCGCCGAGGAGTGCGCCCAGGCGCAGCTGGTTGTTGATGAGCTTGCGCAGGAAGACGGCGTAGTCGTTGGCGCTGGTGCGCACCCCGCCGGCCGGTTGCGGCTGGGTGTAGGTCATCGCGATGTCGTTGCCGAGCAGGCGGCGCATCTCGGCGGCGAGTGCCGCGTTGTCCATCGCGCCGAGGTCGACGCCGGGCGCTGCGAGGCTCGCATGCTTCTGCATGTGGCCGCCGTTGTAATAGAACTTGCCCACGTGCGCGGGGGTCTGCACGTCGTTGTCGTTGCGGGCCACGCAGCTGGCTACGGTGTCGGTCTGCTGGCAGTCGCCGATGGGCACGAGGCCGGTGTAGCCGCTGCGGAAGGTGAGGTACTGGATGTCTTCGGTGGTGAGCACGCCACCTCTGCGCTCGGCCACATACGCGCCATAGAGCCATTTCGAGGCCGAGGCGATCGACATCACGGTGCTTGCGCTGTAGGTGGTGGCATTGCCGGCCGCGTTGACCGAGCCGCTCGCCTGGCGCTGGGTGCCGTCGCCGATCTCCCAATAGAAGGGGCGGATCGGGTTGCACAGGTTGCTCGTGCTCTGTGCGGTGGCCGTGGCCGCGGCCGTGCGCTGTGCGAGATCGGGGCCGCTCGGCGGCGGGGCAGGCGAATCGGAGCTGCCGCCGCAGGCACTGAGTGCCACGGTGGCGAAGAGCACGGCAAGGATGGCGGGCCGGCGGTCGAGCATGGTGATCCCTCGGGTGTTGCTGTTGTGGGCTGAATTCTGGCAAGCGGCTTCGCGGGCTTGTGTTTCCGGCGTGCAAAGACGCGGTATCTGTTTGCGACACGCGGCGGGTGCTGACGATTAAAGTGAGCGCCCCTCTTCCAGGAGTTTCGTGATGAGTGTCGTCTTGCAGCAGCTCGACGCCGACGCCACGCGGGCGCATGTGCCCGCGCTGTGTGACCTGTTGATGGACTGCGTGGCCGGTGGCGCCTCGGTTGGCTTCGTGCAGCCGATGTCGGTCGCCAAGGCCCAGCGCTTCTGGGAAGGCGCGGCGGACGCGGTCGAACGCGACGAGACCGTGCTGCTGGTGGCGCGCGATGGCGATGGCCGCATCGCCGGCACCGTACAGCTCATGCTCGCGACGAAGGAAAACCAGCTGCACCGCGCCGACGTGTCCAAGCTTCTCGTGCACCGCCGCGCACGGCGCCTCGGCGTGGGCGCGCAGCTGATGCGAGAAGCCGAGGCCGTGGCGCGGCGCATCGGCCGCACGGTGCTGGTGCTCGACACCGCCACGCCTGAAGCCGAGCGGCTCTACGTGCGCGAGGGCTGGTCGTTGTGCGGCACCATCCCCGACTACGCGCTCATGCCCGACGGCTCGATGTGCGCCACCACCATCTTCTACAAACGGCTGTCATGAGCATCGAGATCATTCAAGCGCCGTCCGGCTTCAGGCAGTGGGCCGAACTCTGGGAGCTGCTGCTCGCAGCGTTCGACGATCAGAAGGCGCGCATCGACCCACCCTCTTCGCTGTACCGGCTCGATGCGGAGTCGCTGGCCCGGAAGGCGCAGGACGAAACCCTTTTCCTGGCGGTCGAATCGGGGCAGTTGATCGGCTGCGCCTTCGCGAAGGTGAAGGTCGATTGCGTGTATGTCGGCAAGGTGGCGGTCAAGCCAGGCCGCCAGGGGCAGGGCATCGGCCGCCGGCTCATGCAGGCGGCCGAGCGATTTGCGCGGCAGACCGGCAGGCCGGTGATGGAGCTCGAGACGCGCATCGAGCTGGTGGAGAACCACGAGACCTTCGCCGCCCTCGGCTTCGTGCGCACGGCCGAGCATGCGCACGAGGGCTATGCGCGCCCGACCTACATCACGATGCAGAAGCCGCTGCGGGCGGAGATCACTTCCCCAGGGGCCTGACGCTGCCGCACTCGGCGCCGAGCCAGCGGCCGGTCTGCTCGACCGACACGCGCTCGTTCTGGCCGAGCACCACCGTGTCGACGATGCCGCGGCTGGTGTAGGCCGTCGGGCTCTGGAAGTCGACCACCGCTTCGCCGCTGGCCGGTGGGTTGGTGGTGCAGCTGAACTTCACCTTCATCGAGGTGGCGGTCTTTTCCAACACGTCCTGCGTGCAGTCGCCAGCCTGCTGGGGGATGGTGCCGCGCTCGGCGTCTTCCTTGGTGATGCAGGCGTTGACGGTGCTGCTCTTGTCACCGAGCTTCACGCCCTGCTGGGCCATCACTTCCTCGACCTGCTTGCGCTGCGCGGGCGGCAGGCTCGCGATGTAGGCCTGCGCTTGGCGCATCGCCATCTCGGCCTTGCCGGTCTGGCTCTTGATCGACATGTTGATCTCCCACAGGCCGGCTTCTACGCGCGGGCCGGGGGTGGTCTGCGCCTGCGCGGCGAGCATGGTGCCGGCGCAGAGCAGGGCGGTGAGTGGTGTCTTCGACTTCATCATCGATGCGGGGTCCTCTGGAGATGCTGCGGTCGGGTCATCGGCCAGAATGCCGGCCTGTGATGACCCACCTGCCAATGATCCGACGAGTGCGGAACCTGACCGTGGCCGCGGCCCTTTTCTTCACAGGGGTTCTGGCCGCGGCGCAGACCGCGAGCACCGCGCCCTGCGTGGAGCCCGTGCCGCCACCAGCCTCGGGCGCCGCGCCCGTGCTGCCCCCGCCGCGCCTGCAGCAGCTTCAATACAAGTGCCTCAAGCTCAACGGCGGCCAGCGGGTGCTGACCGGCGAAGCGGGTGATGCGAAGGCGCCGCCCGTGCTGCTGGTGCATGGCCTCGGCAACAACGCGCACCGCGACTGGGCGCCGGTGATCCGGCCGCTGGCGGCGCAGTTCCATGTGATCACGGTCGACCTGCCGGGCTTCGGCGCCTCGCCGGGCAACGGCGAAGGCTACTCATTCGTCGCGCTCGGCCGGGTGCTGTCGCAGGTGCTGGAGCAGCTGGCGCCGGGCCAGAAGGCGCATGTGGTGGGTCACTCGCTGGGCGGTGCGGTGAGCCTTTTCTTCGCGCATGCGTATGGCGCGCAGGTCGAGCGGCTCGTGCTGGTTGACGCGGCCGGCATCCTGCTCAAGACGGTGTACGTGCAGCACATGGCCAACCTGCGCACGCCGCAGGTTGGCATCGCGCCGGTCGATCGCATCCTGAGCGGCGTGAGCGATCGGCTGCGCGGCATCAAGCGCGGCGTGTTCGGCAACCTCGACGACCGTTTCGACTTCAGCCGCTGGCTGGCGCAGAACCCCGGCATCCGCTTCGCCCTGCTCGGCCGCTACACGCAGGTCGAGGCGGGGCTCGGGCTGGTGGAGCACGACTTCACCCGCGCCATCCGCGAGACCACCGCGCCCACCACCGTGATCTGGGGTGCCGACGACCCCATCGCACCGCTGCGCACCGGCCGCCTGCTGGCCGCGCGCCTGCCCGACGCACGCCTCAAGGTGATCGACGGCGTGGGCCACACGCCGATGCTTGAAAGCCCCGAGGCCTTCCGCGCGTTGCTGGTGGAGGCACTGACGGCGCCGCTTGCGCCCAAGTATTCGGTGACGGTGCCCGAGATCTCGCAAGGCGACGTCACCTGCTCGGCCGACGCCAACCGCAGCTACACCGGCCGCTTCGACACGCTCACGCTCGACAACTGCCTCGGCGTGCGGGTGCACTCGGCGCGCATCAAGCGCCTCGTGCTCAGGGGCTCGACCGTGACGATCGACGACACGGTGGTCGAAGCCGACGACGTGGCGCTCGCCGCCACCGACAGCGAGGTGACCGCCACCAACCTGCGCCTCGCCGGCCGCGTGGCCGTGCGCGCCGAGAACAGCCGCATCGACCTCGCGGGCGCCAGCCTCGTGGCGCGCGACATGGCGGTGGAAGCGCCGCCGCCCAGCCGCGTGTACTTCTCGGTGAGCGAGATGCGCGGGCGCGAGAACACCGGCGACGTGCACACCGTCTGGTCACAGACACCCGCCATCGCCAAGTGACGTCATGCCGAAGGGTGCGTTGACGACCACTTGACCACCCCTTGGCCATCCCTTGAATTTGGGGGTTAGCAAACGAAGTTGTCACCAAGTACGCCTGGGGTGCGCTTGCGCAAACAACTCGCAACAACTCATGCGCGTGACCCCTCTAGGTGCCGACTCGCCGCCTTGAGATGCTTGCATTGGGAGCCCGACAGAGCGAAACGCCACGGGTTGCAACAGGGACCATCATGTACAGGGAAGACTTTTCTCCGGCCACGCTGCTGCCGGTTTCGCGTGCGCCTGAGCTGGGCAGAAGCACGACCCCGCTGCCCGGTGCGAGCGGCACCGGGCCCGATGCCGTCATCACCGCCATCCCGCGGCCGGCGTCGACCGCCGTCGGCTTCGGCCTGCCGTTCAAGGTGAAGCTCGTGTGCGACGAGCTGCAGTTGCTGCGGGTGCAGGCGCTTCGTCAGCTCGCTTACGGCCGGCACCTGCCCGAGCAGGCCGCCGCCTTCGGCAGCGCCGACGCGCAAGACCGCACGCCGGGTACCGTGATCTTCTATGCCGAAGACAAGGCGACCGGCAGCATCGTGGGCTCGGCGCGCATCCAGAGCAACCGCCATGCACCGCTGCAGATCGAGGGCAGCATCGAGCTGCCGCCGGAAAAGCAGGGGCGCCTGCTGGCCGAGATCACGCGGCTGTGCGTGCTGCCCGGCTACGAGCACCAGGTGCGCCTGGCCCTGCTGAAGGCCGTGCACCTCTATTGCATCGCGATGCAGATCGGCGGCGTGGTAGCGGGCTCGCGCCGCTCGCTGCTGCGCACCTACCTGTGCCTGGGCTTCACCGACCTGTACGGCGACGACCGGCTGTGCCCGCTCCAGCATGCCGGCGGCCTGCCGCACCGCGTGCTATTCCGCGACACGCTGCTCGCCGACTCGCAGGTGCGCGACAAGCGCCCGCAAGACTACGATTTCGTGTTCCGCGAGTTCCACCCCGACATCGAAGTCTTCGAGGCGCTGGCGGCGGCGGTGAGCTTCGGCTTGAGCGGCCGCGGCGTCGCCGGCCTGCCGCACTGAACCGGTCGAACTGAACCGTGGGCCGGCTCAGGCCGGCGTCTGCGTCGCGGCCTCGTCGAGGTGCTGGGCGAGCACGGCCCGCAGTTGGTCGATGTCGAAGGGCTTGGCCAGGTAGTCGTCCATGCCCGCGGCGCGGCACTGCTCGCGGTCTTCGGGGAAAACGTTGGCGGTGAGGGCCACGATCGGCAGGCGCGGCAGGTGGTGCTCCGCCTCGTGCGCACGGATGCGGCGCGCCGCCTCGAAGCCGTCCATCTCGGGCATCTGGCAGTCGAGCAGCACGAGGTCGGGCCGTGGGTGCTCGGTCTGGCACACACGCTCGACCACGCCCACGCCGCTCGGCACCCGGTCGACCTCCAGCCCCAGGCGCACCAGCGACGACTCGCCCACGATGGCGTTCACCTCGTTGTCTTCGGCCAGCAGCACCTTGCCGCGCAGGCGGGCCGTTGACACGCCGTGGCCGGGCGGCAGCGAGGCCGGGCTCTGCGCGGGCGTGGGCGGCAGCTCGATGGGCAGCATCACCTCGAAGGTCGAGCCCTGGCCCAGGGTGCTGCGGCAGGTGATGCGCCCGCCCATCGCCTCGCACAGCGAGCGGGTGATCGAGAGGCCGAGCCCGGTGCCGCCGAAGCGGCGGGTGTTGGAGCTGTCGACCTGCACGAAGGGCTCGAAGATGCTGTCGAGCGCCGAGGGCGCGATGCCCACGCCGGTGTCTTCCACGCGGATGCGCAGCTGCCGCCCGCCTTCGGTCGCGGCGGCGTAGACGCGGATCGAACCCTTCTCGGTGAACTTCACCGAGTTGCCGATCAGGTTGAGCAGGATCTGCCGCAGGCGGAACGGGTCGGCCATCGCCACGCAGGGGCGCGGCAGGTCGATGCTGCCGTGGATGGGCAGGCCCTTCTCGGCGGCGCTCGGTTTGCACATCGCCACGCTGTCGTCGACGATCTGCGCCAGGTCGACCACCTGCAGGTGCAGCTTCACCCCCTGCACGCCGAAACGCGAGTATTCGAGGATGTTGTTGATGAGCCCCAGCAGGTGCTCGCCGCAGCGGCGGATGACGCCCAGCCCTTCGCGCGGGCTCGCCCCCGCGGGGCCGCTGAGCAGCATGTTCGAGACGCCAAGGATGCCGTGCAGCGGCGTGCGCAGCTCGTGGCTCATGTTGGCCACGAACTCGTTCTTCGCCTGGTTTTCCAGGCGCGCCAGCTCCAACGCCGAGCTGAGCTGCGTGGTGAGCTGCTCGTTGGTGTAGCGCAGCGTCAGCATCTCCACCACCTGGCGCTCGGAGCGGCGGGTCGACACCAGCAGCAGGGCGAAGAAGGTGAGGGTGGCGAAGGCGCCATAGGCGCCCAGCGCATCGCCGCGCGCCAGCATCATCAGGATGCCGGGCACCTGCATGGGCGCGGTGTACGCCACGCACGAGGGCCAGTCGGCGTGCAGCACGAAGGCCGCGATGGTGCTCACGCCCGCGAGGGTGGCGACCACCAGCGTCAACGTGGAGTGGTCTTCGATGCCGGCGAACATGAGACCGGCCAGCCCCCACGCGGCGCCGTCGATGAAGAGCATTGCGCGGCCCCAGTGCAGCCAGCGCAGCGAGTCGTTCTTGCGCCAGCGGAAGAGCAGGCCGTGTATCACCCGAGGCACCACCACGGCGACCTTGATGGTGAGCCACAGGTAGACGATGTCGCGGCCGATGATGTCTTGCAGATAGAGCGCCAGGGCCACGGCAAAGCCGGTGGCGGCGAACACGGCGACCGAGGTCTGGTCGAAGACCATCGCCATCTGGGCCACACGCACCCGCCTGCGGATGTCGTGCGCCGCATCGGGTGCGGCACCCGCCGCGCTTCGAGGCGCACCGGGGGTCGCGGAAGGCGTGGGGTCGGCTGCTGCCATGTGGCGAGCAATGTACCCCCGTTGGAGAGGGCCTCAAAAAAAACCGCCCCCGCACGGTGCATGCGAGGGCGGCGCCTGTGGTGGCGTGACGACGCGCCCCGTGGGGCGCACCGTACGCTCAGCTCATGAAGAGCACGGCGGCGATGGCGATGGCCCCGGGCACGGCCTGCACGAAAAGGATCTTGCGGCTCGCGGTGAGGGCGCCGTAGACCCCCGCCACCACCACGCAGCCCAGGAAGAAGAGCGCGACCGGGCGCCCCGTGGCGGCCAGCCCCAGCCACAGGCTCCAGAGAAGGCCCGCGGCCAGAAAGCCGTTGTAAAGCCCCTGGTTGGCCGCCAGCACCTTCGAGGCCGCCGCGAACTCGGGCGTGTTGCCGAAGACCTTGCGGCCGGTGGGCGTGTCCCAGAGGAACATCTCCAGCACCAGGAAGTAGAGGTGCAGCAAGGCCACGAGTGCGACAAGTGCGACGGCGATCCACATGGAAGTTCTCCTTTGTACGTATTTGGCTGGGTAGTTTTTTCTGCGTCTTCCGCGGAACGGCGGCTAGGGCATTCCCGGCTGGGCAGTGTACGGATCGGCACGCATAGTCCGCCGCCTCCCACTGCTGTCATCCTTTTCACACCCATGAGCCTGTCTGCCGACCGTCGCCGCCTGCTGCTGGCGGCTGCCGCCGCCCCCATCACCCTGTCGACCCCCCGCGTGCATGCGCAAGGCTGGCCGAGCAAGCCGGTGCGCATCGTCGTGCCCTTCGCCCCTGGCGGCACGACAGACGTGCTGGCCCGTGCGCTCGCCCCCGAGCTGCAGAAAGCCTTCGGCCAGCCCTTCGTCGTCGACAACAAGGCCGGTGCCGGCGGCAACGTGGGCGCCGCCGAGGTGGCCAAGTCGGCCCCGGACGGCCACACGCTGCTGCTCGGCACCGTGGGCACGCACGCGATCAACGCGGCGCTCTACCAGAGCATGCCCTTCGACCACATCAAGGACTTCGCCCCCATCACGCTGGTGGCCAACGTGCCCAACGTGCTGGTGATGAACCCCGCCAAGGCCGCCTCGGCCAAGATCAACAGCGTGGCCGACCTCATCAAGTACGCGAAGGCCAACCCCGGCAAGCTCAACATGGCGAGCGCCGGCAACGGCACCTCCATCCACCTCGCCGGTGAACTCTTCAAGACCATGAGTGGCACCTTCATGGTCCATTTCCCGTACCGCGGCTCGGGCCCGGCGCTCATCGACCTGATCGGCGGCACGATGGACCTGATGTTCGACAACTTCCCGTCGTCGATGCCGCACATCAAGTCGGGCAAGCTCAAGGCGCTGGCCGTGACCGGCAGCACCCGCTCCTTGACGATGCTGGACCTGCCCACCGTCGAAGAAGCCGGCGGCCCGGCGCTCAAGGGCTACGAGGCGACCTCATGGTTCGGCCTGCTGGCGCCGGCCGGCACGCCACCCGATGTGGTGAGCCGCGTGCAGCAGGAAACGGCCAATGCGCTCAAGAACCCTGCGCTGCGCGACCGCATGCTCGCGCAGGGCGCCATTCCGAGCGGCATGAGCTCGGCGGCCTTCACCCGGCTCATCGCTTCCGAAACGCGCAAGTGGGCCAAGGTGGTGAAGGCCTCGGGCGCGCGCGCCGAGTAGCGGGACGACCAGCACCTCGGCCGATCGCGGGCCGAGGGCCTCCAGCGCCACCCACCCACCGCGTTGCAGACAGTGGGCGCTGCCGGCGGGGAGCGTGAGCGTCGCGCGCGGACCGATGGCAAGCCAGCCCGCCGCGGGCAAGGTGATCCTTGCGCCACCGCGCTGCACGATCAGGTGGCTGCCTCGTTCGACCCATAACGATTGCGCCTGGCCGGGTTGCAGCCATTGGGATTCGGTGTGCATGTCGGCTCCTCAGGGTTGCCCGTTGCGGCCGTGGCGCAGAAAGCCCGGCCGTGTGCTCAGACGCTCGTAGTAAGCGGCGACGGCTGGCAGGGCGGGGCGCTCCACCGGCAACGAATGCCAGCGGTGCGTCGACAAGCCGAGCACCACGTCGGCCAGCGTGAAGGTGTCGCCCGCCGCATAGGCGCCGGTGCGGGCGAGTTGCGCGTCGAGCATCGCCATGTGGCAGTGAAACTCGGCGACGCTCGCTGCGATGGCGCTGCGGTCGGCGTGCTGCGGGCTTTGCCGCACCAGGCCCATGAAGGCGTAGCGCCAGCTGTTGTTGAGCTCGGTGGCCTGCCAGTCCATCCACTTCTCGACGGCAGCGCGGCCCTGCGCATCGGACGGCAGCAGGTCGGTGCGGCCGGCCTTGTGCGCAAGGTAGCGGCAGATGGTGTTCGACTCCCAGAGCACGAAGCCGCCGTCGAGGATGACCGGCACCATCGCGTTTGGGTTCAGCGCGGTGAACTCAGGGGTCTTCGTGTCGCGAAAGCCGGTGCCCCATTCCTCCTGCTCGAATGGACGGCCCAGCTCCACGCAGGTCCACAGCACCTTGCGCACGTTGATCGACGATGACTTTCCGAGCACTTGCAGCATGGCGGCCTCGTGTTGATGTGATGGCTGCCAGCGTAGGGATTGCATCGCGCGCCGAACAGGCACAGGCGACGGCCATGTGTTCCGCATCAGAATGGATTCGCCGCGCCTGTTATGGCGCAGTAAGCTGGCATCTGTTCCGGTCTGCCCGCGCCTGCGGCCTGCATCATGGACACCGTGGAAACGAACCTCGCCTCCGAGCCCCTGTATCAGCGCGTCGCGCACCACTACCGCGGCGCCATCCGCGCCGGCACGCTCGCACCCGGCGCCCGCATGCCCTCGGTGCGCTCGATGACGCGGCTGCACCAGGTCAGCCTGTCGACCGCGCTGCAGGCCTGCCGCCACCTCGAAGACGAAGGCCTTCTCGAGGCGCGGCCCCGCTCGGGCTATTTCGTGCGCATGGCCCGGCGCCTGGCGATGCCGCCCGCACGCGAGCCCGACACGGCGGAGGCGGTGGATGCTGCGCGCTACGTCGGCATCCACGACCGCGTGTCGGCCTTCGTCGCGCAGGGCGAGCGCAGCGCGGTCAAGCACGACTTTGCCGCCGCCTATGCCGCCCCCGAGCAGTACCCCGGCGAGGCGCTGAAGAACGCCGCCATGCGCGCCCTGCGCCAGCACCCCGACCTGCTGGTCAAACCCGTGGGTTCGTCGGGCGATGCCGGACTGCGCGCGGTGCTCGCCCGCCGCGCGCTTGATGCCGGCATGCAGCTCACCGCACACGACATCGTGATCACGCAAGGCTGCGTGGAGTCGCTCAACGTCGCGCTGCGCGCGGTGTGCCAGCCGGGCGACACGGTGGCCGTGGAGTCGCCCGCCTACTACGGCCTGTTGCAGGTGCTGGAAAGCCTGAGCCTGCGCGCGCTCGAGATCCCGACCAGCCCGAGCACCGGCCTTTCGATCGAGGCGCTGGAACTCGCGCTGCAGACGCATGAGCGCATCCAGGCGGTCGTCGTCGTGCCCAACTTCCAGAACCCGCTCGGCTGCGTGATGCCCGATGCGCACAAGCAGCGCCTCGTCGAGCTGTGCAGCCGCTTCGAGGTGCCGGTGATCGAAGACGACACCTACAGCGCCTTGTGCGACGACGGCGTGCCGCTGAAGGCGGTGAAAGCGTGGGACCGCGACGGCAGCGTGATCCACTGCGCGTCGCTGCGCAAGACGCTCGCGCCCGGCCTGCGCCTGGGCTGGGTGAGCGGCGGGCGCTGGCATGCGCGCATCCAGATGCTCAAGTACGCGCAGAGCCGCGCCAACGAAGCGCTCTCGCAGATCACGGCGGCCGAGTTCATCGCCAGCAGCGCGTATGACCGCCACCTCGCGCGCCTGCGCCGTCTGCTCAAGGCCCAGCGCGAGCAAGTGGCCGAATGCATCGTCGCAAGCTTCCCGGAAGGCACGCGGTTCAACGTACCGGCCGGCAGCCTCTTGCTGTGGGTGCAGCTGCCCGAAGGCTGCGAAGCGCAGCGGGTGAGCGACGCGGCGCTGGAGCGGGGCATCCGGGTGGTGCCCGGGCCGCTCTTCTCGAACTCGAAGCGCTACGACAACTGCCTGCGCATCAGCAGCGGCTTTCCGGTCACGGCCGAGGCGCAGCAGGGCTTGCGCGAGCTGGGGCGCATTGCCGGTGGTCTGATCAACGGGATGCCTTGATCCGCGCCTGCAGCGCCGCCCAGCCTTCGGGCCCGAGCCGCTCCATCGTCTTGATGTTGGCCTCGTAGATCGCGTCGGCTTCAGGAAAGGCGGCCACGGCGCGGTCGACGCTCGCCTCGCGCAACAAGTGCAGCGTGGGGTAGGGCGCGCGGTTGGTGGCGTTGCCGATGTCGTCGGTGTCGGTGCCGGCGAACTGGAACTCGGGGTGGAAGCTCGCCAGCTGCAGCACGCCTTCGTGCCCGGCGTCGGCCAGTGCGTCTTCGGCCAAGCCGAGGAAATCGTTGAAGTCGTAGAAGTCGTTCAGCACCTGCGGGTGGATGACGAGCGTGGTGTCGACCTCCGCCGGGTCGGTGTCGACGAGCCTCTGCATCTCATCGAGCAACTGCGCGAGCAGCGCTTCGGGGTCGGTCGCCTCGCTCACCACGTAGCGCACCTGGCCCTTGGCCTGCACGGCCTTGGCGAAGGGGCAGAGGTTGAGGCCGATCACCGCGTGTTCGAGCCAGGCTCGGGTGTGGGCGACGACGGTGGCGGAGTCGGGTGTGTTCACGTTGGGGCTCATCGTTTGCGGTAGGCCGAGGGCGGCTCGCCGACACGGCGGGCGAAGAGCCGGGCAAAAGTGGCGGCGTCGTTGTACCCCACTTCCTGGGTGATGCGCGCCACGCTCCAGCGGGTGCTGGCGAGCAGACGACGGGCCTTGTCGACCCGTGCGTGCTGCAGCATCGTGAGCGGCGAGTCGCCGGTTTCCGCCTTCACCCGGCGCATCAAGGTGCGGCCGCTCACGTGGAAGGCGCGCGCCACACGTTGCAGGTCGTAGGGCTCGGCGAGGCGGGAATCAAACCAGTCGCGCAGGCGGTTCGAGAAGCTGGGCAGCGGCGAGGCGGCGGCCTCGGGGTCCACATACGGGGCCTGGCTCGTGCGGGCGGTGGGCAGCAAGGTGGCCTGCGCCGTGGCCGTGGCGGCCGCCGCGCCCAGGTGCCGCTTCACCAGGTGAAGGGCCAGGTCGAACACCGACGTCACGGCCGCCGTGGTGATGACGCCGCCGTCTTCCAGCAGCATGGCATCGGCCTGCAGGCGCGCGGCGGGGTAACGCGTGGCGAACTCCTTGGCGAAGAGCCATGAGGTGGTGACCTGCCGGCCGTCGAGCAAGCCGGCTTCGCCCAAGAGGAAGGCGCCCACGCACACCGATGCCACCGGCGTGCCACGCGCAAAGGTCTTGGCGATGAACGCCAGCTCCGGCGCAAGGGCGGCGAGCGTGGTGCTCCATCGGTGGCCGCGCTCGGCCAGCAGCCCGGGCACGATGAGAAGGTCGAAGGTGCCGCGGGGCCGCTTCGCCGGCAGACGCAAGCCGCCCGACACGGCGACGGCCGTGTCGAACCCGACCATCTGCACATCGAACTGCACACGGGAGCTGCCGTGCCGCAAGGCATCGATCTGGCTGGCGATGCGCAGCACGTCGGCCAGGCCGAAGAGCTGTGTGGCCATGCAGCCGCGGTAGGTGAGCACGGCGATTCGCAGTGTCTTCATGGGTCGCCATCATAGCCAGCGAGCTTGGCGGTAATGCACTCGAAGATGGCAATCTCGCCATCACACGCAAGGATTGCGTTTCTCAGAATGGCGCCATCACCTCAACGCCCTTGTGCCCCCTCGCCATGTCTCAGCCCCGCATCGTCCGCGTCCCCATCGTTCCCTTCGGCGTGGTGAACTGCCACCTCGTCATCAGTGAGCAAGGCTGTGTGCTGGTCGACACCGGCGTGCCCGGCTCCCACCGCAAGATCGAGCGTGCACTGAAAGCCGAAGGCCTGGGCCTCCAGGACATCCGCCTCATCGTCGTGACCCATGCGCACATGGACCATGCCGGCTCCGCGGCCCGCGTGCGCCAGCTCTCGGGCGCACCCATCGTGGCCCACGAAGGCGACCTGCCGTACTACCAGCGCCGCAAGCCGATGACCTTTTGCGAAACGGGCTGGGTGAGCCGGCTCTTCTTCCGCACCGGCGTCATCGTGAAGCCCTACGAGGCGTTCACGCCCGACATCCTGCTCACCGACGGCCAGGCGCTCGACCTCGCACCCTACGGCATCGCCGGCCGCGCTCGCCCGACACCGGGCCACACCGCGGGCTCGGTGTCACTGGAGCTCGACAGCGGCGATGCGCTGGTGGGCGACCTGGTCGCGTCTGGCGTGCTGCTCGGCGGCCTGATGCACACGCAGCATGCACGGCGCCCGCCCTTTGAAGACGACCCCGCGACCGTCGCCCTGCAGCTGCAGCAGCTGGTGGCCGGCGGCATGCAGACCTTTCATCTCGGCCATGGTGGGCCGCTGCCAGCCAAGGAGGTGATGCGCCATGCCGGGTGGCTGGGGCGGCAGCGGGCGGGGCGGATGTACCAAGGCGCTGTGGCTTGTGGATGCGAGAGCGTGGGCGCGGGCGGAGCGGGGGGTGCGCACGGGTGACTGCCTTGCCGGCGGCGAAGGGCCGATGTGTGTCAGGCGCTCCGTCATTCAATGGGAGGATGCCGAGCGACGATGCAAGCACGACACTTTTCGCCTCATGCGGCATGCCGGCCACGCCGGCACATCCGCGTAAGGAGGAAGGTGACATGAAAACCCGCTCCGTCTTGTTCACCGCCGTGCTGCTCGCCCTGTCATGCAGGGCGTCCGCGCAAATTCCACCCCACGCGCCGGGCACCATCTGCGCGACGCCTCAGTTCTGGTGCTGGGCACCCTACGCAGGGCCTCCTGGCGCGCGGTGCGCGTGCCCCACGCCGTATGGCTGGGTCCAGGGCATCCTGGTTTAGGAGGCGTTCATGCCTTCGACGTCCGATCTCCGAAGACTGATTGAGGAGGCCGAGATCCTCGCCGAGTACGCCGCGCGCAATGGAAAGCTGCCTGCGGATACGCGGATCTTCAACGCCATCAGCAAAGCTGCCGCCGTATCGGGTGGGGCGGCCGACCGTCAGCGAATCACCGAGTCGCTGTACCGCGAGCTGAACGCGTTGGCCTTGGCAATCGCACCTCTCACCTTGAGGCAACTCGTCCGACGTCGCACGCTCGTCGGTCAGTTCCGCTTTGCCTTCGCCAACATCGTGCCCTTCGGCATCGGCCTCCTCACGCTGTTGTTGACCTGCTACCTGGCATTTCAGAGTTCGCAACTGCACAAGGCGGATACCGCGTTGCGTGAGTACCAGGAGTGGGTGGCCGAAATGCCCCGGGAGAAGCTGTACCACGCGTGGAAGATGTTCAGGTACGAGCGAGTCCTGAACGTGCAGACCCCGCCCCTGGCGCAACTCGATGCCTACCAGAAGCTGGTGGAAGACGCCCGGCGCCTCGCCGAGAAGGGCGAAGCGATCCAGCTGCTGCTGACCCAATCGTCGGCCGACTTGCTGGTGCCGCCCGTCCTGACGAGCATCGGCCCGGACTGGTGGCAGCGCTTCGCGGCCGCGCTGAACACACCGTCGAACAGCTATGACCTGTTTGACGAGCAAAAGCAATTGCTCGCGCGCAAGGGTGAGATGAACTTTCCACCGACGGGAGCTGGCCCTGAGGCCCCAGGCGGCAGGACTGCCGCAGGCAAGTCCGAATACACGGAGAAATACCCCAGGCTCCCGATCCCCGACTGCAAGAAACCACTCAAGGCGATGCGGGTCAGTCTCAACAAGACCGAAGTGGCCGTGAGCGACGTCGATGCGTACACCGAAAGCATCGACTGCTTCCTGCGCTCGGCCAACATTCCCACGCAGTTCGCCAGCTATTCACCCTGGAGCACGATCTACTTCATCAAGTCGAAGATCAACCTCCTGGTCGTCTGGCTGCTGCCCGGCCTCTACGGCCTGCTTGGGGCTTGCGTGTATCTGATGCGCGATTTCGTGCTCGTCAGCGGCACTCATGCGTTGGCGCGGAACCCGACCGTGCTCAGCATGCTGTCGCTGTCTTTGCGAATTGCACTCGGTGGCCTCGCGGGGGTGATCATCGGGTGGTTCTGGGTGCCGACCAGTGCCGAGCCGAGCCACGCGATGCCGGTCGTGTCGTCCATCCCGTTCGGGATGGCATTCCTCGCGGGCTTCAGCATCGAGACCTTGTTCTCGCTGCTTGACCGCCTGAACAAGGCCGTCGACACGAAGGGGGCGCAGCCAGCCTGATCGTCGCAAGCGATGAAGCCTCGACTCACTGCAGTGTCGAGCTCTCCAGCGTGAGACTGCGCTGCACGCAGGCCAGGAGCATGGCTATGCAGCGACAGGACGACGCGGGGAGCGTATGCATTGCTGCTATTGCTCGCTCCCAAGACTGTTCTGCAGCGGAAGCAGAAGCTCGGTGTTCGGTAGCGCACATCCGATTTAGAGCGCGGAGCGGTCGTCGAAGGCCGAACCTCACCACGGAGAGGGTGAGCTCAGTTCTTGAATGAGCATCCGCTAGCGGCCTGCGGCGGGCGTTAGCAAAGGCGTCGCCGAGCAAACAACGACTCGCCTTGCGCCTCGCGTGAGCGCCACGTAGAGGTGCTGTGCAGTCATGCGCTCGGGCTCAAGAATGACCGCGACGTCAGCCTCCAGCCCTTTAAGAAGAAGAGTGCTTCCAACGGCGCGCCGGCCCAGCGGCCGGCCCCGATGGCGGTTTCGCTCACGGGCTCGCATTGCCGCACCAATGAACCCACCTTCGCCTCCGGCTGCTCTCAACGCCGAGATACAGCAATGCAGCACTTCGGGTCGGTAGACACGCGCACCGCGTTGGTCCGCGAGGGCCTGGAGCACGTCAATCGAGGTCGTGTGACTGGGAGACGCCATGAACGCCACTGCTGCGGCTTCTGCGTGCGTTGCCGGCGTGCGGGCTCGGCCGCCTCGTATCGTTTCGACTCGCGCGAGTAAGTTGGCAGTGCCTACCTCGGTCATCAGTGAAGTCGCGAACTCGGCAAGCCGTCGCAGCGCGTTTGGATTCCCTAAGTCGAACTGGCGGGCGAAGCTCACTAGGTCCTTCAGGTCGACAGCCTCGACGGAGGTGGCGCCCGGTGTCTGCATGGTGAGTTGGTGGCGACCGTTGACATTCATGGAGTCGCCAATCACCAAAACGCGGCCGTCTCGGATTGGCGCTTCCGTCCGGGCGGCCGCCAGTCGCTGCTGCACTTCCATGCCTCGGGTCAGTTGAACCCACTGGACGCCCTCTGGCGCTCCACGCAGATCCACAGGTTGACCGGCCTGCAATGATGCCCGGGCTTGCAGTAGCCAAGCCCCCAGTGCGTCCATGCCTGCGAGGCGCCATCGCCAAGGGGTCTGCAGCGAGCCGATGGGCGGGAACGCGGCCTGAGCCTCACGCTCCCAGTGAACCAGCGGGTCGCGGAAGCCGAATATCGCCTGCATCGGGTCACCAAGAATGCAGGAGGGCAGCGCTTGCGCGATGGAACAGACGATGGCGTGCTGCGCGGTGTTGCAGTCTTGATACTCGTCCACCAGCAAGCGCGAATAAGTCGAAGCGATGGGGTCACCGATGTGACCTGCCTGTAGGAGACCTCGAACGGCGACTCGGATAGCTGGGTAGTCGGCGTTCGGGTTGGCCAGCTCGAGAACGCGTGCATCGAGGCCCACGCGGAGAGGAAACTTTGCCGCCAACTGCATCGCGAAACCGTCGATGGTCGACACCCTGTACGCTGAGCTCGGGACGCCTCCGCGCTGGAGCCTCGCGCGTAGAGCGGTGACTCCAGCGTTGGTGTGCGTCAACACCAAGACTGGCTTGATGTCGGTGTGCTGACTCAGCGCGTCCGCGATGAGCTGGGTCTTGCCGCATCCGGCCGGGGCGGTCACTGAGCCTAGGCGCGCCTGAAAGATATCGATTTCAGGCGGCGGCACTCGTCCATCCCCAGAGTTGGTTCGCAATTTGGACGAAGCCCGGCTCTGCATTCGCAATGTGAGGTCCGACGACGTCCTTAGCGATTTCCTGGAAACCAGTCACTGACTTGAACCAGCCGTTCTTGTTGTTGCGAGCGGCAAGTCCGAGCAATGCTCGACTCGCAGGCGTGTAGCCGCCATTCATCCGTTCGGCCTCTATGGAATCCAAGGTGACTTGTCCGTGCGACTTCGACTTAACGTGCTCAGCCATGAGCTCGCGGCCGACCATCTCGTCCGCTTTATTCAGCAGCGCATGCACGGCGTCATTGCTTGAATGGAGGAATAGCTCGTCCTCAAGTGCCAAGCCCGGTCGCCATGTGAGGTACTGCCCGCCATTCGCAATGAATCTCTCAACGAGTCCGACGGTCGAAACTGGCTTGTCCGCGTCGACGAAGACGAGGACGCGATAGCCCAGTTTGAGGAACGCCTCACCTCGTATGAAGCATTGGTCGGGGCTTCCTCCGCCTGCGTCCACGTATGAGCCTCCGCGGGCCAGAAATGACGTCGCACCACAGTGGACCCACCACTGATCCATACCGCGAGCGAATCCGACCTCACTCGCACCCTCGCAGACGATGACGGACTTGGACAGGAAGGCCTCGGCTGCCTTGCGCAAGGTACCCTGAATGCCGTCGTCCGTACCGGCGCATGTGGCTGTGTGGATGCCCAAACGCTCGCGCACGACGAAAAGCTGGTTGCCAGCGAGTTCCCTGAGCGTCACCGGTGAATGGGTAGTCATAAAGACCTGCAGCGGCTGAGTCGCGTCTTTCGCACCGAGTGAGTCGAGCAACCGCATAAGCCGATGCGGCTCAAGTCCGTACTCGACTTCGTCTACCAAGGCGATGGTTGCAGCCGCCGCTGCGGCCCTCTGTAAACCCGCGACAAGGAGCCGCCCCGAACCGGTTCCCAGCGACCGAAGAGGAATGCCGGCTTCGCTGTGGAGGGCTATAGCACCATCGCTAATCGAGACCGAGTGAGCATCAAGTAGCGCCTGAGCGCTCGCGCCGACGGCTACGCCCAGGTCGGTAGCTGTCTGAGCGACCAGTTGCAGGGTCTGGGCGAGTTGGGGGCCAGCCTGCGCTCCGAAGGTGGCCCGGGCGGCACGTGCTGCGTCGGCGAGTTCCGATCCAAGGTTCGCGCGCTCTTCCGTAAGTCGGTTCAACACCGAGCCCCTAGCCCAGGAAAGGTTCGTGTTCGCGTAGGTCCCGATTCGGGCTGGCGTAAGGAGGCTGCGGTCCTTCCAGGCCAGAGACCGTTCCAGTTGCTGGTTGGTGGCTCGGTCGGATTGAAGCGTCCAACTTGGCTCAAGGTCGCCCTTGACCTCCAGCTTCAGCGTCAAAACCGTTTCTAGTCCTGCGCGCGGTTCGTCTTCAAGCAATCCTGTGCCGAGATCAAATCCGCGGAGAAACTCTCCGTAGGTGTCGATGTTCTTCAGGGCGTCCGGTAGTCCACCGAGCGTGACCGCAATCACGATGGTCCGCGTGACGTCCAGGCTGAAGAAGTCCGTGTCGCCGAAAGGTGCGCTCCTGCGCGCTCCAAGGCACAGGTCGATGGCATCAAGGATGGTCGACTTGCCACTGTCACCCGGGCCAACTAGACAGTTCACGCCGTTGGACGGCGTCCAATCAAGTGCCTGTATCGAGCGGAAGTTGCGAACTTCAAGGCGACGGACGCGCGTCATGTTTCCTCCCAGTTTGTCTGGCAAGTATCCCAACGCGATACGAAGCTGCCGAAGGGATGCACGGTTTTCGTCAGGCATTCCCCAACGTCAGCTCTCAGGCAAACCGGTCGCCGAGAGTCTAGACGGTGACCGACCGCAGGCAGTCTGCTCCCGACTCTCGCGCAGATCTTCCTCCGCTCGTCGCGCGGCCTCACGAGGCATCCACAGCACCAAGCGCGCATCTGTAAGTTCCCGGCCGCCCCCAGCGACTCACGGATCGTCATCTGGCCGGCAACCATGATCAACACCTTGTTCCAAAGAGTCGTGCTGTCTCGGCTTTGGCTCACGTTTGTCGTCCTCGGCGTGAGCTTCCTGGTTGGTGCGCTTGGCACCTTGAATCTCGTCAGCTTGCTGGCGGCGAATCTGCAGCTGCTGCGCGAACACGGTGTGATGGCATTGATGGACGGCGCCCTTCAACAATTGATCGAACTGGTTGCGCAAGGCTTCGTGAGCTGCGTGGCCTATGTCGTCTTCAAGACTTGCGAGCATCGGCTGTCGGCATGGCTCGGCGGCGGCGCCTGATGGGCGAGCGCAGCTGAGCGCCTCGATTCAGTCTGCACCGGGCATTGGCTGACCTACGCCGCGTCTTCCACCTGCCCCGCAAGCTGTCGCATCACATCCATGAACGCCTGCGCCGCCGTGCTCGGCGGCTCCCCCTGCAGCGTGATCATCCCGAAGTCGGGCATGCGATCGGGCAGCTCGGCCGCGATGCGCGTCAGCAGGCCTCGCCGCACGTACTTGTCCACCAGCGCCGCCGGCTGAAGCGACAGCATGTTGGTGCTCTGCATCAGCTCGAGTGCGAACAGGAACGACGGCGTCTCGACGATGCCTGAGGTGAGCGACAGGCCTGTGCGGCTGAAGATGTCGTCCGACACCCTGCGCAGCGCGGTCGACGTCGGGTAAAGAATCCACGGCCAGTGCGACAGCTCCAGCAGGCTCGGTGCGGTGGGCCCGCGCAGTGGGTGGTGCACACCCGCCGTGACCTGCAGGCCTTCGCCGGCGAGCTTCTCGTACTGGAACTGGGCGCGTTGCGATTCGTCGGTGAAGCGGCCGATCATCACGTCGATCTTGCGTTCGGCCAGCCACACGATGAGCTGGTCGCTGCTCTGTTCCAGCACCTTCACCACCAGCAGCGGGCGCAGGCGCTGCAGCTCGGCCACCGCGGCGATCAGCAGGTGTGCGGCCGAGCCCGAGATGGCGCCGATCGACACATGGCCGTGCCCGCCTTGCTTCAAGGTGCTGAACTCGTCGACGAACTTGCGGTGGCCGTCGAGTGCGGCGTGCGCATAGCGCAAGGTGAAGAGGCCCAGCTCGTTGGGGCGCATGCCGCGCGGCAGGCGGTCGAACAGGGTCGACTCGAGCATCTCTTCGATGTCCATCAGCACCTTGGTGGCGGCCGGCTGCGTGATGTGCATCTGCTCGGCGGTGAGGCGCAGGTTGCGCGTCTTGCCCAGGATGTCGAGGAACTGCAGATGCCGGAAGCGCAGCCGCGCGACCTGCGCCAAGGCCAAGGGTTTGCCAGAAGGCTTGTCCGGACTCATCACCATTTGGAATCGATGCTAGCGAAAAAGTCAGTGGACCGGCCCTGGGGGCTCACCTAGCCTTCAGCCCCACTGATCGGCTTCACAGAGGGCCGGCACGTCGAGGCAGGGTGTCCGCGCCTCGCAATCCTCATCACGGAGACATCATGAAAATCAGATCACTCGGCGTCGCGGCCGCCCTGCTGGCCGCCCTGGTTGCCCCCGCGGCGGCGCAGCACGTATTCAAGATCGGCACCGGCCTCAACGAAGAGCATCCGCAGGCGAAGGCGCTTAAGTTCTTCGCCGACCAGCTGGCCGCCAAGAGCGGCGGCAAGCTCACCGCGCGGGTCTACACCAGCGGCTCGCTCGGCAACGACATCAGCATGACCTCGGCCCTGCGCGGCGGCACGCTGGAGATGACCATCCCCGACAGCTCCACGCTCGTCTCGCTGGTCAAGCCCTTCGGCGTGCTGAACCTGCCCATGACCTTCAACAACGAGAAGGAGGCCGACGCCGTGCTCGACGGCCCGTTCGGCCAGAAGCTGCTGGCCACGCTGCCCGACAAGGGCCTCATCGGCCTCGCCTTCTGGGAGAACGGCTTCCGCCACGTCACCAACTCGCGCCGGCCGGTGCAGAAGGCCGACGACCTGAGCGGCCTGAAGCTGCGCGTCATCCAGAGCCCGCTCTTCCTCGACACCTTCAACGCCCTCGGCGCCAACGCCACGCCCATGCCCTTCACCGAGCTCTACACGGCGATGGAGCAGGCGGCGGTAGACGGCCAGGAGAACCCGGCGGCCACCATCCTCGCGAGCAAGTTCTACGAAGTGCAGAAGCACATGGTGCTCTCGCGGCACATGTACAGCGCCTGGGTGCTGCTGCTGGCGAAGAAGACGTGGGATGGCCTCTCGGCCGACGAACGCAAGATCGTGCAGGAGGCTGCGCGTGAAGCCACCGCCTACGAGCGCAAGACCATTCGCGCGTTTTCCGAGACGGCGCTCGCCGATCTGAAGAAGGCCGGCATGCAGATCACCGAGCTGCCCGCGGCCGAGCACGCCAAGATGCGCAGCAAGCTGCAGCCGGTGCTGGCCAAGTTCAGCAAGGAATTCGGCGAAGACTCCACCGCCGAGATGAACGCCGAGCTGGCCAAGGTGCGCGGCGGCACGACCGCCGCCAAGTAAGCGGCACACCACGGGAGGCGGCGCCGCCGCCTTCCCTCCACCTTCTTCTCCCACGACGGCCATGGACCACCGAGCCGGTCGGCGCTTTCGCTCGCGCGAATGGTTTGCCGACCCCCAACGCTCCGACATGACGGCGCTCTACCTGGAGCGCTTCATGAACTACGGGCTGACGCCCGAAGAGCTCCGCTCCGGCCGGCCCATCGTCGGCATCGCGCAGACGGGCAGCGACCTCTCGCCGTGCAACCGCATTCACCTGGAGCTCGCGCGCCGGGTGCGCGACGGCATTCGCGACGCGGGAGGCGTCCCGATCGAGTTCCCGGTGCACCCGATCTTCGAGAACTGCCGCCGCCCGAGCGCAGCGCTCGACCGCAACCTGGCCTACCTGGGCCTGGTCGAGATTCTGTACGGCTACCCGATCGACGCGGTGGTGCTGACCACCGGCTGCGACAAGACCACACCGGCCGGCATCATGGCCGCGTCGACCGTCGACATCCCGGCCATCGTGCTGTCGGGCGGGCCCATGCTCGACGGCTGGCATGACGGCGAGCTGGTGGGCTCGGGCACGGTCATCTGGCGCAGCCGCCGGCAGCTAGCGGCCGGCGAGATCGACGAAGAAGAATTCATGCAGCGCGCCTGCAGCAGCGCCCCCTCGGCCGGCCACTGCAACACGATGGGCACGGCCTCGACCATGAATGCGGTGGCCGAGGCGCTGGGGCTCTCGTTGCCCGGCTGCGCGGCCATTCCCGCGCCGTACCGCGAGCGCGGCCAGATGGCCTACGAGACCGGGCGGCGCATCGTCGGCATGGCCTTCGAGGACTTGCGCCCGTCACGCATCCTCAGCCGCGAGAGTTTTCTCAACGCGCTGTCGATCGTCAGCGTGGCGGGGGGCTCCAGCAACGCGCAAGTGCACATCATGGCGATGGCCCGCCATGCCGGCGTGGAGTTGCGCCCCGAAGACTGGACCGAGCACGCCTACGACCTGCCGCTGCTGCTGAACATGCAGCCCGCCGGCAAGTTTCTCGGCGAACGATTCTTCCGCGCCGGCGGCGTGTCGGCGCTGATGTGGGAGCTGCAGCAGGCCGGTCGCCTGCATGGTGGTTGCGCGAGCGTCACCGGCAAGACGGTGGCGCAAAACATCGAGGGCCGCGCGCCCACCGATCGTGACGTGATCCGCCCGTTCGACGCGCCGCTCATGCAGAAAGCCGGCTTCCTGGTGCTGAGCGGCAACCTGTTCGACTTCGGCATCATGAAGACGTCGGTGATCTCGCAGCGCTTTCGCGAGCGCTACCTGAGCCGGCCGGGGCACGAGGGCGTCTTCGAAGCGCGCGCCGTGGTGTTCGACGGCGCCGACGACTACCACGCCCGCATCAACGACCCGGCGCTCGAGATCGACGAAGGCTGCATCCTCGTGATGCGTGGCGCCGGCCCCATCGGCTGGCCGGGCTCGGCCGAGGTGGTGAACATGCAACCGCCCGATGCGCTCATCCAGCGCGGCATCGTCGCGCTGCCCACGCTGGGCGATGGCCGCCAGTCGGGCACGGCTGACAGCCCGTCGATCCTGAACGTGTCGCCCGAAAGCGCCGCCGGCGGTGGCTTGAGCTGGCTGCAGACCGGCGATGTGATCCGCATCGACCTGAATGCCGGCCGCTGCGACGCGCTGGTGCCGGTCGACGAGATCGAGCGCCGCAAGCGCGAGCTGCCGACGCCGCCAGTGCCACCCAGCCAGTCCCCATGGGAAGAGATGTACCGCAGCCACACCGGCCAGCTGGTGGACGGCGCCACGCTCGACATGGCCCTGAAGTACCGGCGCATCGCCGAACGCACGCCGCGCCACAACCACTGACCCTGCTTCGAGGAAACCTGAATGACTTCAACGACGACGGTGCTGCCTGTGCGCACCGATGGCCTGCACCCCGTGCTGCCGCAAGACGGGCTGGCGGGCACGCTGGTGGCGCGCGTGTGGCGCGCAGGCTCGCCGGCCGGCCCGGCCGTGGTGGTGCTGCGCCCCGAGGGGGTGTTCGACCTCAGCCGGCACTTCCCGACCATGAGCACGCTGCTCGAGACCGACCAGCCGGCGCAGGCCGTGCGTTCAGCGGCCGGGGAATTGCTGTGCAGCGTCGAGGCGCTGCTCGACAACAGCAAGCCCGAAGGCCGTGACGACGCAGCGCCCTGGCTGCTCGCGCCGTGCGACCTGCAGGTGGTCAAGGCAGCGGGCGTGACCTTTGCGTCGAGCATGATCGAGCGCGTGATCGAGGAGCAGGCCGGTGGCGACGCGAGCCGTGCCCAAGGGTTGCGCAGCCAGGTCACGGCGCTGATCGGGTCCAGCCTCGCCGACATCCGCCCCGGCTCGCCGCAGGCGCGGGCGCTCAAGGAGTTGCTGCAGCAGAAGAAGCTGTGGTCTCAGTACCTCGAAGTGGGCATCGGGCCCGATGCCGAGGTCTTCACCAAGTCGCCGGTGCTCGCGGCCGTGGGCCATGGGCAGGACATCGGCATCCGAGCCGACTCGGCCTGGAACAACCCCGAGCCCGAGGTCGTGCTGGCGGTCAACAGCCGGGGCGGCATCGTGGGCGCCGCGCTCGGAAACGACGTCAACCTGCGCGACATCGAAGGCCGCAGCGCGCTGCTGCTCGGCAAGGCCAAGGACAACAACGCGTCGTGCGCCATCGGCCCTTTCATCCGCCTGTTCGACGACGGGTTCGGCCTCGAGCAGCTGCGCCGCGAGACCGTCCACCTTCACGTGAGCGGTAGCGACGGCTTCACGCTGCGCGGCATCAACACCATGGCGAGCATCAGCCGCGACCCGGTCGACCTGGTGGCGCAGACGATCGCCTGCCACCAGTACCCCGACGGCTTCATGCTGTTCCTCGGCACGCTCTTCGCGCCCACCGAAGACCGCGACACGCCCGGCGGCGGCTTCACGCACAAGCTCGGCGACGTGGTCACCATCCACAGCCACTGGCTGGGCGGCCTGCAGAACCGGGTCACGCACTGCGAGGCTGCGCCGCCCTGGCGCTTCGGCTTGCGCGCGCTCATCGGCAACCTGGCCGAGCGCGGGTTGCTGCAAGGGGCGCGGCTGTGAAGATCGACGCCGCCATCGATCGCTTCTGCCACGCGATCGATCTGCTGATCGCTGCCGCGCTCGCGGTGATGGTGGTGCTGGTGTTCGGCAACGTCGTGCTGCGCTATGTCTTCAACTCCGGCATCGCAGTCAGCGAGGAGGTGGCGCGCTGGCTGTTCGTGTGGCTGTGCTTCCTGGGCGCTGTGGCCGCGCTGAAGGAAGGCGGGCACCTCGGCACCGACATGCTGGTGTCGCGCCTGCCCGTGGCCGGCAAGAAGGTGTGCATGGTGCTGGGCCACGTGCTGATGCTGTACGTGACCTGGCTCTTCCTCCAGGGGAGCTGGCAGCAGGCGCGCATCAACATGGACATGGAGGCGCCCGTCACCGGCATGCCAGTGTCCATCTTCTACGCCTCGGGCGTGGTCTTCTCGGTGTGCGCGGGCGTGCTGCTGCTCCTGCAGCTGGTGCGCCTGTTGACAGGCCAGCTCCGCGAGAGCGAGCTCGTGATGGTCAAGGAATCGGAAGAGCAGGCCGAACTCGAAGCGCTGCAGGCCGAGCTTGCGCGCAGCGAGCTGCAGCCAGGCGTTGACACGAAGGGCCCTCGGCCATGACCGTCTTCATCTTCCTCGGCAGCCTTGTTGGCGCGATGGCGCTGGGCATTCCCATCGCCTACGCGCTGCTCGCGAGCGGCGTGGCGCTGATGTGGCACCTGGACTTATTCGACGCGCAGATCCTGGCCCAGAACTTCATCAACGGCGCCGACAGCTTCCCGCTGCTGGCGGTGCCCTTCTTCATGTTGGCCGGCGAGATCATGAATGCCGGCGGCCTGTCGCAGCGCATCGTCAACTTCGCGCTCGCGCTCGTGGGGCATGTGAAGGGCGGGCTGGGTTACGTGACGATCCTCGCGGCCTGCCTGCTGTCGGCCTTGTCGGGCTCGGCCGTGGCCGACGCGGCGGCGCTGGCGGCGCTGCTGCTGCCGATGATGATCAAGGCCGGGCACAAGAGGGAAGTGTCGGGCGGGCTGATCGCGGCGTCGGGCGTCATCGGCCCGATCATTCCGCCGAGCATCGGCTTCGTCATCTTCGGCGTCGCGGCCAACGTGTCGATCACCAAGCTCTTCATCGCCGGCATCGTGCCCGGCATCATGATCGGCCTGGGCCTGGCGCTCACGTGGTGGTGGGTGGGCCGGAAGGAAAAGCTGGTGCTGCCCGAGCGCAAGACGCGCGCCGAAGTGTGGGCCGCGGCACGCGAGGCGGTGTGGGCGCTGCTGCTGCCGGTGTTCATCCTCGTGGGCTTGCGCATGGGCGTGTTCACGCCCACCGAGGCGGCGGTCGTCGCGGCCGTCTACGCGCTTTTCGTCTCCACCGTGGTGTACCGCGAGCTGACGCTTTCGGCGCTGGTGCGCATCTTCGTCACGGCGGCCCGCACCACGGCGGTGGTGATGTTCCTGGTGGCAGCGGCCATGGTGTCGGCGTGGCTCATCACGGTGGCCAACCTGCCGGTGCAGATGGTCGACCTGTTGAGGCCGCTGCTCGACAACCAGACGCTGCTGCTGATCGCGATCATGGTGCTCGTGATGCTGGTGGGCACGGCGATGGACATGACGCCCACCATCCTCATCATGACGCCGGTGCTCATGCCCTTGATCAAGGCAGCGGGCATCGACCCCGTCTACTTCGGCGTGCTCTTCATCATCAACAACTCCATCGGCCTGGTCACTCCGCCGGTGGGCACCGTGCTCAACGTGGTGGCCGGTGTCGGCCGCATGAAGATGGATGAAGTCACGCGCGGGGTGCTGCCGTTCATGGCCGCCCAGTTCGCGGTGATGTTCGTGATGGTGCTCTTCCCGCAGACGGTGCTCGTGCCGCTGCGCTGGTTCTATTGAAGCCCGGTTCCCCCCGCGCGCTTCCACGCGCGCACTCCCCGATCCACCTGTTCATTGAAAGGATGGGAATGAAATCCAGCAGTCTGATCCTCAAGGGCCTCGTCGCCTTGCCTGCGGCATTGACGATCGCAGCCAACGCCCTCGCTGCGTCCGACAGGCCCACGAACCCTGCGCAGTGGCCGGCGCTGAAAGACGTCTACAAGTACCACTTCCTGATCGGCAGCACCAACCTCAGCGCGCCCAACTTCGCGCCGACCGTCGTGCCCGGCGAAGACTCGGTCGCGGCCATGACCGTGAAGCACTTCAACGCAGTGACGCCGAGCAACGCGATGAAGCCCGACTTCTGGAATGGCGGCATCAATGGCCCGGCCCCCAACTTCCTGACCAACTTCACGACCGGCATCAACGTGGACATCGCCGCGGCCAATGCGCGCGACGTGAAGGTCACCGGGCACACGCTGCTGTGGCACAACCAGTCGTCTCAGTGGCCCGCCGCCAACGTGCTGACGCCCAACGGAGGCTGGGAAACCCCGTGGGACAACGCCATGGCGAAGTCGAGCCTGGAGTTCTACATCCGCACCGTGGCCGGGCATTTCGATCGCGCTCCCCAGAAGACCTACGCCTGGGACGTGGTCAACGAAGCGTTCAAGGACAACCCCGAGAACCCCGCCGACTGGCGCAACGCGCTGCGCACCGGCTACAACCCGGAGGAGCGGCCGTCGCGGTGGGCCCAGGCCTACGCCAAGGGCGGCAAGAGCTGGGACTACATGTACGACGCGTTCTTCCATGCCCGCCAGAACACCACGGCGCTGCTCAACTACAACGACTTCAACGACGACGAGCGGCCCGCCAAGGCCCATGCGATCGCGGCGATGGTGAAGGAGTTCAACGAGCGCTACGCCGCCGAGTCGGCCGCCGGCCGCGGCCGCATCCTGCTCGATGCGAAGGGAAGGCCACGGCCGCTGGTCGACGTGATCGGCACGCAGGGGCACTGGGACATGCGGCTCAACCTCGACGCCTTCGAGCGGACCCTCAAGACCTACCTCGAGATCGGCGTGAACGTCGACCTCACCGAACTCGACCTCGCGCCCACGCTGGGCCTCGACAAGGCGCTGCGCATCCAGAACGGCCCGGAGATGGACGCGCTGTTCCTCGAGCAGGGCATCCAGTACGCGAAGCTCTTCAGCCTGCTCAAGCAATACGCCGCCGGCCCGGGCGGCGAGAACCCGCAGTACAAGGGTGGCGTGCACCGCGTCACCTGGTGGGGCATGACCGACCCCGGCTATCACACCAACGGCTACCCGTGGTCGGCCGTCGGCCAGCCCAAGGAAGCGTACTGGGCCACCGTGAGCCCCGAGCAGTACCTGCTCGCCGCTGGCCTGCCGGCGCAAGGTGTGCAGGCGACCTTCCGGTACGGCGGAGACCACTTCAAGTTGCGCACCTGGGGCGGCAAGAGCGCCCGGGCGACGCTCGACATCCATGTGCCCGTCGGCACGACGCATGTCACCTTCACCGAGAAGAACGTCTCGCTGCCACCCGGCTTCGCCGTCGAGAGCATGAAGTACAACCCGCCAGACTGCGCCGTGGTGCCCGGCAAGCCCTGCCACGTGACGGTGACGGCGAGGGGCCCTGCGCCCGCGCCCAAGTACCGCGAGGTCGGTGTGGACAACACCGCGACCTTCGTGCTGTCGTTCGGGCACATGACGGTCTCGTGGATGGATGCGCCCAACTCGCTGGCCGCGCCGCTGTCGTATGCCGAGGTGCGCTTCAGCGATGGGCACACGAAGTTCAGGCAGTACAAGACCTACTACGCGGCCGACGGCATGGCGCGCGCTTCCGGCGCGAGCGACATGAAGGTCGTGCCGAAGCATGGCCGCGAGACGCTCGTGCTCTCGCCGCAAGACCGCATCTCAGCGCCGGCGGGCCTCCGGTTCGCGAAGGACGCCTCGACCGAGAAAGCGTGGCGGCTCATGAAGCGCTTCGAGCCAGGCCGCACGTACATGGTCGCGTCTGCGTCGACGCTGCTGGCCGACGGTGGCGAGCTTCGCACCCACGTGCTCACCAACCGGAGCAAACCCGCGTCGACGACCTCACCTGAGTCGCTGTCGCGCACGCCGGTCGTGCTGCGCGGCGACACGCTCCTGCCCTTGCGCAATTCGAACGCCCCGGCGAGCGAGCCGGCACTGGCGCAGGACAACCACAAGTTCATCGTCGAGGAGTCCAAGAGCCCCGCGGCAGGACCGTACTCCGCCGCGGAAGGGCGCACGCTGCAAAGCTTCATCCACGGCAGCAACGTCTACCCGCACGTCATGTTCCGCGGCAATGGCGCGAGCGGCACGGTGGTGGGTGGCCAGCATTCGCTGATCACCCGGCAGACGAACGGCCAGGAGGGTTCGCAGATCGCCGACCGCGTGCTGGACCAGGCGGTGTGGTTCAACACGCCCATCGACTCGCGCACCGGCGAGTTGAAGATGTTCCAGTACACCAGCCGAGGCGGCCAGCATCATGTGCTCAGGGAAGTGGCGGACGGCGTCACGCCGAACCGCGACGCCAACAACGCCATCAGCCAGCGGCAAGGCTCCCTCGGCGGCTTCGTCGCCGCATTGGCGGGCGGCCCCGAGGAAGGGTCGGGCGTGAAGCTGTACGCCTACGACATAGAGCCGTATGTGCCGGGCGATGTGGACGGTGACGGCCAGCTCACCTGCGCGGATGTGTCGGCCGCGACGGCGTCGCTCTGGAAGCGCGCGGGTGAGGCCGGCTACGTGCGCAACGCCGACTTCGACCAGGACGGGGTCGTCGAGATGCGTGACGTGTCCGCGATCACCCGGCTGCTGCCGCCGGGCGTGCGGTGCAGGTGAGGGGCCGGCATCACCAGTCTTCCTTCACCGCCAGCGCCATCTGCCGGGACGCCGCACGGCGCGCCGCCAGCCACGCGGTGAGCGTGCCGGCGGCCACCACCGCGGCGCACAGCAGCGCGAGCCGCCCGGCGGGCAGGGCCATCTCCATCGTCCAGTGGAAGCTCTGCGGGTTGACGACCTTCACCAGCACCACGCTCACCGCGAGGCCGAGCACGAGGCCGAGCAGGGCGCCGGCGCAGGTCCACACCGCACCTTCGCTGGCCACGATGGCGAGCACCTGCCGGCGCGTGAAGCCCAGGTGCGCGAGAAGGCCGAATTCCTTGCGGCGCGCCAACACCTGCGCCGAGAAGCTCGCCGCGATGCCGAAGAGCCCGATGCCGATGGCCACGGCCTGCAGCCAGTAGGTGACGGCGAAGCTGCGGTCGAAGATGCGCAGCGACACCGCGCGCAGCTCGCCGGCCGTGGCGAACTGCAATGACTCGGCGTCGGCGCCAGCCAAGGTGCGCAGCGACTGCTGCAGGGCGGTGACGTCGGTGCCGGCCTGCAGGCCGAGCGCGAGGTCGGTGATGCGGGTGTCGCCGCTCAGGCGGCGGTAGTCGTCGCCGTGCAGAACCACGGCGCCGTGCTGGTGGGCATAGTCGCGCCACACGCCGCGCACGAAGACCTCGATGCGGCGGCCATCGGGCAGCGGCAGCGTGGTGCGCTGGCCGGGCCGCAGGTCGTAGAGGCGGGCCATGCCCTCGCTCACGTAAGCCGCCGTCGCGCCGGGCGGCAGCGGCTGCAGCGGGCCGACGAGCGGGAGCGACTGCGCGGCATCGGCCATGTCGCGCGCCATCAGCGCGACGGGCGGGCGCTCGGGCGCGAGCTGCACCGTGGCCGCGCGCTGCGTGATCACCCGGCGCACGCCCGAAAGCTTTGGTGCTTCTTCCACCAGCCTAGGCGGCAGGCGCGCGCTGTCGCCCGAGGGCACGCGCACGTAGAGATCAGCGGGCAGCACCTGGTCGAGCCAGTCGACCATCGAATCGCGAAAGCTCGTGACCATCACCGTGAGTGCCACCGCGAGGCTCAGGCTCGCGACGACACCCGCGACTGCGATGGTGGCGGTGTGCCGCTCGTGCCGGGCGCGCTCGACGGCCAGCAGCGCGAGCGCATGGCGTGGCGGCGGCAGTGCCTTCAGCAGCAGCCCCACGCCCGCCGGCACGCAGGCGATGCCACCCAGCAGCAGGCAGGCCACGGCCGCGTACGCCGGGATCGGCAGCTCGGCCACCGGAGGCAGTGACGCGAGCACGCCCGCGGCCAGCAGCATCGCGGGGCCGAACCACACGAAGCCTGGCGGGCCATGCGCAGTGCTGAGGCCCTTGAGGGCCTGGGCCGGCGCCATCTGCTGCGCAGCGCGTGCCGGCACCCACGCGCCCACCACGGCCGCCACCACGCCCAGCGTGCCGTAGAGGCTGGCCGCCCAGAGGCTGAACTGCAATCGCGGCGCCACGCCAGGGAAGTAGCCGCCGCCGAGGTCACCCGCCAGCAGGCGCAGCGCGAGTGCCGCGAGGCCGGTGCCCAGCAGCAGGCCGATGGCGCTGCCGACGACGCCCAGCAGCAGTGCCTCGAAGAGCACCAGTCGCAGCCGCTCGCCGGCCGAGAGGCCGAGCACGCCCAGCAGCGCGAACTGCGGCTGCCGCTGCGCCACCGAGAGCGAGAGGATCGAGAACACCAGGAAGGCGCCGGTGAAGAGCGCCACCAGCGCGAGCACCGTGAGGTTCACGCGGTACGCGCGCGACATGTTCGAGGCGCGCTCCGCCGACTCGTCGGGTGAAGCCGCGCGCACGCCTTCGGGCAGCGCAAGCGCGCGCAGCACCGCCGCACGGTCGGCGCCCGGTTGCAGGCGCACGTCGAGGCGGCTCAGGCGGCCGAGCCAGCCGAAGCGGGTCTGCACGGCGGCGATGTCCATCACGGCGAGTGGCGGTCCTCCGGCGGCGATGCGGCCTTGCACCTTCACCCTGGCCCAGCCGTCGGCGGTTTTCAGTTGCAGCGGCGCATCGCCCAGGCGCTGCCGTGCAGCGTCGTTGAGGAACACAGCGTCGGCCGACAGCAAGGCGAGCCGCTCGGCATCGTCGTTGACGCGTGGCATCAGCGTGGGGGCGACGGGCGCGGCCGAGAGTGCGTCGAGCCCGAGCAGCTTCAACGCCACCCGCTCGCCGAAGGGCAGCTGCGCCTGCACGTCGAGCTCGATCACGGGGCTGGCCACTTGTACCTGCGGGTGCCGCGCCACGCGCTCGTAGAGCGCTTCGTCGAAGCCTTCGCGTTGTGCACGCAGCTCGAAGTCGGGCTGCCCGTTGACCGATCGCACCGCGGCGCCGAACTCGGCCAGTGCCGACTGGTTGATGAGCTGCACCGAAAACGCCAGCGCCACGCCGAGCACGATGGCGAGCAGGGCGGTGAGCGTGCGCAGCGGCTGGTGGCGCCAGGCCGGCCACGAGACGTGGCGCAGCAGGGGGAAGGCGGTGGAGGTCACCGCCCGATTGTGGTCGGGCAGCGCGGGGCGCTCAGGCCGGCACGCGATAGTCCTTCGAGGTCAGCAGGTCGATGCCGCATTCGAGCCGCTCGGCCCACTCGATGAACTCGCGCACGGCCGGCCCGCGCATGGGCGAGCCGTGCTGCGGCACGATCATGTCGATGTCGAGCGAGCGCACCATCTGCGCCCAGTGGCGCATGACCTTGTTCGACACCATGTAGCGGCGATGGAAACCTTCCATGCGCGGCACATGGTCCGCGAGGCGCGTGACGAACTCCTGCGCCTGCGCGCCGGTGCCCATCGAGGCGCCCAGGTCGCCCGAGAAGAGGATGCGGCTCACCGGGTCGTAGAACTGGAAGTTGCCCTCGGAGTGCAGGAAGTGCGCCGGCAATGCCACGAGTTCACTGCGCCCCACGGGCACACGCATGCCCGGGTCGGGAATGCCGACGATGCGCCCGTCGGTCTTGCCCGACTTGCAGAAGTGCGGAATGAAGCGCTCCCACACGCGCGAGATGTAGATCTTGGCGGAGGGCGTCGCGGTCATCCAGCGGTCGAGCGAGGCGATGATGTCCGGGTCGGCGTGCGAGGCGAAGATGGCCGAGAGCCGCTGCGGCGTGAAGTGCCGCGTCATCGCGAGGTAGAGCTCGCCGTAGGCGAGGTTGCCGCCCGGGTCGATGATCGCGCCGGTGTCGCCGTCGATGATCAGGAACTGGTTGGACTGCACGACCTCGGTGCCTTCCTGGCAGAGGTCGGTGAACATGAGGCACTGGTGGCCGCCGTGGTTGTAGAGCTCGATGGGCATGGGGGCGCAGCTTAGGGACTCGCGCCTCGCCACCCCTTGCGCGCCGTCAAGCCGACCGCGCTCCCGTCACACCCTGCAACCGAATCAGGGCGCGATGCCGTCCTGCCGCAGCGTGAGCACGCGGTCGGCGTGGGCCGCGGCGTGCTGCGAGTGCGTGACCAGCACGCAGGCGGCCCCATGCTCGCGCACTTGTGCGGCCAGCAGCGCCATCATCCTCTCGGCGGTCTCGGGGTCGAGGTTGCCGGTGGGCTCGTCGGCGAGGATCAGCTTCGGCTGGTGCACCAGCGCCCGTGCCAGCGCCACGCGCTGCAACTGGCCGCCCGAGAGCGTGCGCGGCAGGCGCTCGGCGAGTGCAGCGAGGCCCACCGCGTCGAGCAGCGTGCGCACGCGCGTGTCGTCGGGGCGGCCCTGCAGCAAGAGCGGCAGGCCCACGTTGTCGGCCACGCTCAGGTGGGGCAGCACGTGGAAGGCCTGGAACACGAAGCCGAGCTGCGTGCGCCGCAGGATGGCCTGCTGCGCTTCGGTGAGGTGGGTGATGTCGGTGCCGGCGATGTGCACGCTGCCGTCGTCGACCGTGTCGAGCCCGGCGATGCAGTTGAGCAGCGTCGATTTGCCCACGCCCGACTCGCCGAGGATGGCGACGAACTCGCCTTCGCAGAGCGTGAGGCTCACGTTGCGGAAGACGGTGCTCTCGCCATAACGCTTGGCGAGCGAGCGGATCTGGAGCAGATCAGGCATGGCCCATCGTCTGCGCATGCTGGCGCGCGAGCGCCACCACCTGCTGCACCGCATCGGGCGCTTCGCAGGCCACCACCTGCCGCTGCGGCATGCCGCGCAGCCAAGTGATCTGGCGCTTGGCGAGCTGCCGCGTGGCGGCGATGCCGCGCTCAGGCAGGTCGTAGAGGTCGTCGGCGTCGAGTGCTTCCCAGGTCTGGCGGTAGCCCACGCAGCGCATCGAGGGCAGGTCGGCATGCAGGTCGCTGCGCTCTCGCAGCGCCTGCACTTCTTCGACGAGGCCGTGTTCAAGCATGGCGTGGAATCGCTGAGCGATGCGCTCGTGCAGCCAGGCGCGGTCGGTCGGCTCCAAGGAGATGAGCGGGGCGTGCGTGAGCACTTTCTTCTCGCTGTGGAACGACGACATCGGCTGGCCGCTCACACGGTAGACCTCCAGCGCGCGGGTGATGCGCTGCTGGTCGGCGGGCTTCAGGCGCGCGGCGGTGATGGGGTCGACCCGCTGCAGCTCGCGGTAGAGCGCATGCAGGCCTTCGCGCTCGAGCTGCTCGTAGAGCGCGGCACGCACGCCGCGGTCAGCCGCGGGCATGGCATCGAGCCCTTCGAAGAGCGCCTTGTAGTAGAGCATCGTGCCGCCCACGAGCAGCGGCAGCTTGCCGCGCGTGCGGATCTCGGCGATGAGCCGCTGCGCATCGAGCACGAAGCGTGCGGCCGAGTAGGCCTCGGCGGGGTCGATGATGTCGATGAGGTGATGCGGCGCGAGGGCCAGCTCGTCGGCGCTGGGCTTGGCGGTGCCGATGTCCATGCCGCGGTAGACGAGCGCCGAATCGACGCTGACGATCTCGACCGGCAGCACCTCGGCAATCGCCAGGGCGGCCGCCGTCTTGCCCGAAGCGGTGGGGCCGGCGAGGCAGAGGTAGTGGTGCTCGTTCATGCGCGGGAAGCGGGGGATGCGGTGGAGGTGCGGTGAGGTTCGCCGTGGCGCTGCACCAGCGTCCAGGCCACGAGTGCGATGCCGACACCGAAGACCCCGACGCCCAGCGTCATCGGGTAGACGGTGCCATCGAGGTGCTTGCCGAGCCACATGCTCACGAGAAAGGCGCTGACCGACATGCCGAAGCCCGACAGCGAGGCCGCCGTGCCGGCCTTCTCGGGAAACGGCCCGACGGCCCCTGCCTGACTGCAGGGCTGATGGATGCCGTGCCCCAGCGCGTAGAGCCACTGCGGCACCGCGATGGCCCACACGTTGTGCACGCCGAAGAGGCTCAGGCCCGCCATGCTCACGCCGCCCGCGAGCGACAGGCCGGCGCCGATGGCGACGGCACCGCGCAGGCCGTGCGACAGCAGCAGACGGCGGCACAGGAAGGTTCCGGCCGTGTAGGCGATCGAGCTCGACAGCAGGAAGAGGCCATAGCCCGCGCGCGAACTGCCCAACACCTCGATGAAGACAAAGGACGAGCCGGCCAGCGTGACGAAAAGCCCGCCATAGGTCAGCGCCGAGAGTGCGGCCCAGGAGAGGAAGGTCGGGTGCGAGGCGACGTTGCGCCAGTTGCGCAGCATCGGGGCGATCTGCGTGGCGCTCGGGTTGCGTGCCGGCACCGTCTCTTCGAAGCGCCACACCACGAGGCCGAGTGCCGCCGCGCCGAAGACCGCGAGCACCGTGAGCGCCGCATGCCAGTTGATGTATTCGACGAGCACGCCCCCGAGCAGCGGGCTCGCCATCGCGATGGTGCCGAGGCCGGTGAGCGCGCGCGACATTACGCGTGCGCCGTCGTGTGGCGCATAGAGGTCACGGATGATCGAGCGCCCGCAGGTCACGGCGGCAGCCATCGCCGCGCCCTGCAACGCACGCCACAGCACCAGCCACTCGATGGCAGGGGCCGCCGCGCTCAGCACGCTGGCGAGGGTGTAGAGCGTGAGGCCCGCCAGCAGCACCGGCCGGCGCCCGAAGCGGTCGGCCAGCGGCCCGAACACGAGCTGCCCGAAACCGAAGCAGATGATGAGCGCCGACAGCGTGAGCTGCGCCGAGGCGATGTTGGCGCCGAGGTCGCGCGTGAGTGCGGGCAGGGCGGGGAGGTAGAGGTCGGTGGTGACGGGCTGGATGCCCATCAGGAGCGTCAGCAGAAGCACCACCGTGGCCGGGCTCATCGCCACACGGTGGGCCGCAGGGGCGGCCGGGGTCGGGGTCATCGTGCGAGGGTAGCAGCCTTGATACGATGCCGCTCCCTGTTTGCCCGCGGAGCTGACCCGATGTTGACGAAATCCCGCCGCCTCCTGGCCTTGTGTGTCGCGCTGAGCTTCGGTGCCGTGCACAGCGCGCAGGCGGTCGAACTGATCACGGCCGAGCAGGTGGTGCAGCGCGGGGTGGGAAGCGATGCGCAGCTTCGCCTGCGCGCCGTGCTCGAACGCAGCGACGTGGCCGCCGCGCTGGCCGAGCGGGGCGTCACCGTCGAGCAGGCGCATGCACGCGTCGCGGCCTTGACCGATGACGAAGCCGCCCAGCTGCTCGCCGAGATCGACAGGGCGCCCGCGGGGGCGTCAGGCGAACTGATCGGCACGCTCATCCTCGTCTTCGTGGTGCTGGTGTTCTCCGACATCCTCGGCTTCACGCGCATCTTCCCGTTCCTGCGCCCGGCCCGTTGAGGTGATGTGCGCCGGCGTACCTGCCTTGCGCTGACGTTCGCCCCGCTGGCGGGCTGTGCGGTCCAGGCCGAGGCCTGGCTCGCTGAGGCGCCTGCTGGCCTGCCGACGCGCTTGGAGCTGTCGCGCACGCCCTTCTTTCCGCAGACTGACCTTCACTGTGGCCCGGCTGCGCTGGCCACCGCGCTGGGCGCGGTGGGCCTCGTGGCATCGCCCGCGCAGTTGGGCGGCGAGGTTTTTCTTCCGGCACGCGGCGGCAGCTTGCAGGCCGAGATGCTCGCCGGGGCGCGCCGGCATGGAGCGGTCGCCGTGCGCATTCCCGGCACGGTGGAGGCGGTGCTGCGCGAGGTGGCGGCCGGCCATGTGGTGGTCGTGCTGCTCAACCTGGGACTGGCCATCGCGCCGCGCTGGCACTACGCGGTGGTGGTGGGCTACGACCTCGACCAACGTGAGCTGCTGATGCGTTCGGGCACCGTCGAGCGCGACCGCATCGCGCTGCGCACCTTCGAGCACACCTGGGCGCGCGCGGATCACTGGGCGTTCGTCGCGCTGCCGCCCGGCCGCTGGCCGCTCACGGCGCGCGCCTCGGCGGCGGTCGAGGCCGCGGTCGGCTTCGAGCGCAGCGCTTCACCGGCGCAGGCCTTGAAGGTCTATGAGAGCGGCCTGGAACGCTGGCCCGAGAGCCTGCCGCTTGCCATCGGCCTGGGCACGAGTGCGTATGCGGTGCGCGACACGGCGCGGGCCAAGGATGTGTTTCGCCGCGCCGGTGAGCAGCACGGCAGCGGTGCCGCGTGGCTCAACCTCGCGCGGCTGCTGCAGGCGGAAGGCAAGCGCGACGATGCCATCGCCGCCGCGCAACGCGCACTGCGCGACCCGCAGTGGGCAGCGCAGGCGCGGCTTCTTCTCGATCAGCCGACCATGCGGCCGTAACGGTCGAGTGCCACGAGCTCGACGTACTTCGAGCCCTGCGTGCTGCCCGGCGTGAACTGCACGGTGTAGCCGCCGAGGTCGGCACGCAGGTTGGAGAGCGCCTCCTTGATGCCGCGCTTGTTGGCACCGGCACCACGCATCGCGTTGCGCGCGGCTTCGACCGCGATGCGCCCGCTGATGTAGCCCTCGAGCGTGGCCACGTTCACACGCTCGTCGCTCTTCATCGCGGTGAGGTCTTGCTGGCAGCGGCTCACCACCTGCAGGCCCATCGCCGAAGGGCGCGGCACCACCACGCTCAGGATGGCGCTCTGGCCGCGCGCGGTGAGCGTCTCGATCAGGTCCTGCCCCGCCATCGACGAGGCGTAGAAGAGGCCCTTGTACCGGGCCGCATGCATCTGGTCGATGATCGCAGCCACCGGGGCGGCGTTGGTCACGAAGAGCACGCAGTCGAGGCTGGCGCCGGCCAGCCGGTTGGACGCGGCCTGGAACGACGCCGGGTTCTGGTCGACGGCGATCACTTCGCGCGGCGCGATGCCGGCGCTGGCCAGCGCCCCCGTCATCGCACCCAGGTTGGCCGGGGTGATGCCGACCTGGTGCACCAGGCCCACACGCAGCAGCGCGCGCTCGTGGGCGTAGGTCACCATGCGCTTGAATTCGAGGTCATGGCCGGCGCGCACGTGGAAGGCCGAGTGCACCTTGTCGTTGCGCAACCCCATCGTGCCGCTGGCTGGGCCCACGAGGGCCATCTGCTGCTGCTCGATGGCGCTCATCGCCGCTTCGGTGCCAGCGCCGCTGGTGAGGCCCACGAGCGCGGCCACGTTCGAGCCGAGCAGGGTGCTCACGTTCTGCACGCAGCGCTCGGGCGAGCCGGCGTCGTCAAGTGTGATCAGCTCGAAGCGTGTGCCACCCGTCCTGGACGCCGCTTCGAAGGCGGCCACGATGCCGGCGCGCACGTCTCGCGCATGTTCGGAGCCGAGGCCCGTCATGGCGGCCGACTGGCCGAACTTGATGACATTGGTCTGCGCCAGCACGCGGCCCGCAAACCCAGCGCTCAATGCGCCCGCCACACCCCCAACGATCAGATCTCTGCGATTCATTCTGAGTACCCCTGTGGTCTTGCGACAGGAGCGCATTAGCCGCTCAATCGGGGTGTTACGGCGTGTCTGCTTGTTGCACGGCTTTTGCCACGGCAAGGGGTTGGACCCCCTCGTTTAAGGGGGAAATTGCACAAATCGCGGTCCGGGTTTGCCCTGGAAACGAAGTTACGTGGCGTTACGAACTCAGTGGATCACCGTGCAATTCCTTGAACTCAGCCGCTGTCGGCGGTCTGCGCAGCGCAACGCGACCTTGCCGATGTGGGTTCAGATGTTGCGTCCCAGCTTGGCCCAGTACGGCGCACGCAGCTGGTTCTTGAAGAGCTTGCCCATGCCTTCGCGCGGCAGCGCGGTGTGGAAGTCGACCACCTTCGGCACCTTGTAGCCGGCGAGGCGCTCGCGCACCCAGGCGCGGATGCCTTCCGGCGTGGGCGAGCAGCCGGGCGCGGGCACCACGGCTGCGGCCAACGCTTCGCCGTATTCGGCATCGGGGATGCCGAACACCGCCACGTCGAGCACCTCGGGGTTCGCGAGCAGCACGTGCTCGATCTCGGCCGGGTAGATGTTCACGCCGCCCGAGATCACCATGTCGCGCTTGCGGTCGGTGATGAAGAGATAGCCCTCGGCGTTGAGGTAGCCCATGTCGCCATTGGTGATGTGGCCGTCGCGCTCGATGCTCTGGCGCAGCGCAGGGTCGTTCTTGTAGGTGAAGGGCAGGGCGTTGTCGCCGGGGTTCACGTAGATCTCGCCGACCTCGCCCGCGGGCAGGATGCGGCCTTCGCCATCGAGGATGCGCAGCGAGAAGCCGTCGACCGGCTTGCCCACGGTGCCGGGAAAGCGCAGCCACGACTCACTCGTGCCCAGCGTCACGAGGCCGGCTTCGGTGGAGCCGTAGGTCTCGGTGAGGATGGGCCCCCACCAGTCGATCATGGCGCGGCGCACCTCGGGCGGGCAGGGCGAGCCGCCGTGGGTGACGTTCTCGAGCGACGACACGTCGTACTTCGCGCGCACGGCTGGGCTCAGCTTGAGCAGGCGCACCAGCATCACCGGCACGAGCGACAGGTGCGTCAGCTTGTAGTGCTCGACGGCCTGCAGCAGCAACTCGGCATCGAAGCGGGGCATGACCACGATCACGTCGGCCATCTCCAGCGCGAGGCGGGCCCCGGCGTTGGGGCCGGCGTGGTAGAGCGGGCCGACGACGGCGGTGCGCATGCCTTCGCGTGCCCGGTTGACGAGCGCGCGCACGCGCAGTTGCCCCGCATGCTGGGCCGGCGTGCCGGGCAGGCGCATCACGCCCTTGGGGCGGCCTGTCGTGCCCGAGGTGTAGAGCAGCGTGCCGAGCGTGGGCACGGGCGCGGCGCGCCACGGCTCGAAGCCGTCTCGCCACGCGGGCCAGCGCAGCACGCCTGGGGGCAGCGCGGCGGCAGCGATGCCATAGGCGCTCGTCATCTCGGCGGGGGTGTCGACCGCGATCACCGTCACACCCGAGGGCACCACCGCAGCCACTTGCAGCAGCAGGTCGGCATGGATCACCAGCACCTTCGCTCTGCTGTCGGCCAGCAGGAAACCGGCTTCGTCGGCCTGGAAATGCCAGTTCACCGCGACGAGGTAGGCGCCGAGCCGGTTCACCGCCAGCATGGCCTCCAGGTAGGGCAGGTCGTTGCGCATCATCACCGCGACCGCATCGCCCTGGCCCACGCCGAGCGCTGCGAAGCCCGCGGCCGCGCGCGCCGAATTCAGGCGCAAGGTGCTCCCGCTCATGCGGCGCTCGCCGCAGATCAGCACTTGGGTGTCGGGGTTCACGGGGCGGTCTCCAGCGTCTTCAATCGGTTCAGGTGGACGGCGGCATCGAGCATCAGGGTGGCCATCGTCTCGGCGATCGATACGCGCTTCGTCGCGAAGCCGATGGAGGGCCCCATCGAGACCATGCCCTGCTGCACGTCGCCCCCGCGGTAGCAGAGGTCGCGCGTGGTGGTGCCCTTGATGCGGTCACCGAACTCGGGGTAGCTGCGGGCCCCGGCGCCTTCCATCGCCTGCACGGTGCGTGCGTTGTCGTTGGCGAGCACGCGCCAGGTGTCCTTGAGGCTGCGCATGGCGGTGGTCGAGGCGTCTTCGTCGCAGCCGATCAGGTGGTTCTTGTAGTTCTCGTGCGCCCACACCTCGTGGCAGGTGAGGAAGCGCGTGCCCATCACCACGCCGTCAGCGCCGAGTGCGAGTGCGGCCACGATCTGCCGGCCACTGCCGATGACGAGCGGGATCTTGATCCGCTCGACCGCGTAGGCGCCCATCACGAAGGTCGGCAGCTCGTTCATGCCCGGGTGGCCACCGGCTTCCATGCCGACGAGGCAGACCGCATCGGCACCCAGCGCCTCGGCCTTCTGCGCGTAGCGGATGCGCGAGGCCTTGTGGACGACGATGCCACCGCCGTCATGGATGGCCTTGAAGAGTGGCTCGGGCTGCGCGGCCACGGTCTCGAAATGGCGCACACCTTCTTCGAGCGCGATCTCGATGTGGCGCGGCACCATCTCGTTGTTGGCGTTGCGCGACGAGAGCGTGAGGTTCACGCCGAAGGGTTTGCCTTGGGTGAGCTCGCGACAGAGCTTGAGCTGATCCCTGAACGCATCGAGCGTGTCGAACGAGCGTGGCGTGATGAAGCCCATGCCACCCGCGTTGACGATGCCGGCCACATAGCGCGCGTCCGACAGCCACATGAGCCCACCGGCGAGGATGGGGTGCTGGATGCCGAACAGCGCCGTGATGCGTGTCTTCAACAAGGGCAGGCTCACAGCATCGTGAAACCGCCGCTCACCCCGATGCTCTGCCCGGTGATGAAGGCGGCGCGGTCGGACGCGAGAAAGGCGACCATGCCCGACACGTCTTCCGGCCTGCACAGCCGGTTGAGCCCGCGCGAGATCGGGTAGGCCTTGAGCATCTTGGCCAGGCGCTCGTTGTTCTCGGGCGTGGCGCTCGGGGCGAGGGCGCCGTCCTTGATGCCTTCGTGCGAGACGGCGCCGAGCGCGATCACGTTGACGTTGATGCAGTCCTTGCCGTGCTCCTGTGCGATGGCCTTCGAGAAGCCGAGGATGGCGGCCTTGGCCCCCGAGTAGACGGCGAGGTTGGCTTCGCCGACACGGCCCGCCTCGGACATGATCGAGACGATCTTGCCGCCGCGCTTGTCCACCATGCCGGGCAGCACCGCCTTGCAGCAATACAGCATGCCGTAGACGTTGAGGTCGACGATCTTTTTCCAGCCGGCCGGGTCGGTCTGCAGGAACTTCGGCGGGATGCCGCCCTTCTCGCGCCGCTCGGGAATGATGCCGGCGTTGTTGACGAGGATGTCGATGGTGCCGAACGAGGCCACACCGTCGGCGATCATCTTGTCGACCGCGGCTTCGTCGGTGATGTCGGCCACGGCGGCGCGGGCCTTGCCGCCTGCGTCGTTGATCTCCTTCGCCACCGCGTTGGCACGCTCGGAGAAGAGGTCGTTGACCAGCACGTGCGCGCCTTCGGCAGCGAGGTCGAGGCAGATGCGGCGGCCCACGCCCTGGCCGCCGCCCGTGACGAGGGCGACCTTGCCCTTGAGATGCAGATCCATGGTGTCTCCTGAGAGGTGAAGTTCAGCGGCCCTTGAAGACCGGGGCGCGTTTTTCGACGAAGGACTTCATGCCCTCCTTGCGGTCTTCGCTGTCAACCACCATCGTCGCGGCGTAGCGCTCGAATTCGAGGCCCGCCTCGATGCCGACCTCGATGCCGAGGTTGATCGACTGCTTGGCGAAGCGCAACGCGAGCGGCGCGTTGCGGGCGATCTTGGCGGCCATCTCGAAGGCGGCGTCCATCAGCTTCTCGGGCGCGACCACGTGGTTGACGAGACGGATCTCGTGCGCCCGCTGCGCGTCGATGATCTCGCTCGTGAAGATCAGCTCCTTCGCCACGCCCACGCCCACCACACGCGGCAGGCGTTGCGTGCCACCGGCGGCGGGGATGACGCCGATCTTTCCCTCGGGCAGGCCGAAGCGGGCGGTGCTGGAGGCGATGCGAATGTCGCAGCACAGCGCCAGCTCCAGGCCACCGCCGAGCGCCACGCCGTTGATGGCGGCGATGATGGGCTTCTCGAATTCCTCAATGTTGCGGAAGAGCTGGTGCGTGGCCTTCTGCTTCACGTAGTAGTCGGCCGGGTGTGTCTGCGTGGCGGCGCGCTCCTTGATGTCGGCGCCGGCGCAGAAGGCGCGGTCGCCTACGCCGGTGAGGATCACGCTGCGCACCGAATCGTCGTGGCGGGCGAGGTCGAGGATGGCCGCCTGCAGGTCGGGCTTCATCGTGCCGCCCAGCGTATTCATGCGATCGGGGCGGTTGAGCGTGATGACCGCCACGCCCTCCTTCACCTCATACAGCAAGGTCTCGAACTTCATCTGCGGTCTCCTTCAATCTGTCTTCTGCAGCACGTGGGCGATGGCGACCGAGCCGAGTCCGATCATGTGCGCCATCGCGAGGCGCGTGCCGGGGTGCTGGCGGCCGGTGGCTTCGCCGCGCATCTGGCGCGTGATCTCGGCGATCTGGCCCACGCCGGTGGGCCCGATGGGGTGGCCCATGCCGATCAGGCCGCCCGAGGCGTTCACGGCACAGCGCCCGCCGATGGCGGTGTCGCCGCGCGCGAGGTCGTGGGCGCCTTCGCCGGTCTGGCACACGCCGATGGCTTCGCCGTAGACGATCTCCTCGATGGAGAAGGCGTCGTGCAGCTCGACCATGTCGAGGTCTCGCGCGCCGATGCCGGCCTGTTCCAGCGCGGCCAGCGAAGACTCGCGGACCATGTCGACGATGGGCGGCACGTCGCCGCGGCCGAGCTTTTCGCTGGTCGACACCGAGGCGATCACGCGCGGCGAGCGCGCTCGCGCGAGGCCCAGCCGTGCCATCGCCGCCGCCGAGGCGACGATCACCGCGGCGGCACCTTCGCCGCGCGGGCAGCACTGCTGCACCGTGAGGTCGCCGGCCACTTTCGGCGACGCCAGCACCTGCTCGAGCGTGCGCGGCTTGCGGAACTGTGCATACGGGTTGAGGGCCGCGTTGCCGTGGTTCTTCACCGCGACGCGGGCCAGCGCTTCGACGTCGAGCTCGCCATCGCGCAGATAGCGGCGCGCAAGTAGCGCGAACTTCGCGACCGGCAGGTTGCTGGTCGGGCTGAGCGTCGAAAGGCCATCGCTGCCCGACGCACGCCGTGCGTGGCCGGTCTTGTCGACACCGACCGCGAGCACGACCTCGTGTTCACCGCTCGCCACCGCCTGGCAGGCGAGGCGAAAGGCCGATGAACCCGAGGCCGAGGCATTCTCGACCTGCGTGACCGAGAGGCCGGTGGAGCCGAGGTGGCGCAGCATCACCCGGCCCGCGGCCATGCCGATCGCGGCGGTGCCGACGAAGGCGGCCTGCACCTGCGGCCATTGCAGGCCGGCGTCCTTCAGCGCCTCGCGGATCGCGGTGAGGCCCAGGTGCACGTACGGCGTTTCGCTCGGGAACTGGTACGGGTGCATGCCGATGCCGACCACGTGCACGGCGCGTTCCTGCAGCAGGCGGCTCATCCTTGTGCCTCCAGCGGCCGGAAGCGCAGGCCGCGCTGCGTGTCCGCCGGGTCGGCGCCGATGGCCTCCATCGGCATGTCGAGCGTGAGCCGTGATTCATCGTCGACCGCGATCAGCGCTTCTTCCACCACGCCGGGGGCGATCTCGACTTCGCCCACCACGACTGGCGGTGTGAGACCGGGCACCACGTCGCCGTGGAGGGTGATGAAGTTGCGCAGAACGGGCGTCTGCGGCATCGGCACCTTGTCGAGCGTGTCGGCGCCGCACGCACGGCAGCTCCAGGCGTTCGACGGGAAGGTGTACGTGCCGCACTGGCGGCAGTGCGCGAGCAGCGTGGGCAGGTGGTCCACACCCCAGGCGGGCATCAGGGAGGAAGTCGTCATGGCGCAAGGCGTTGCGTGAGGGTGGCTTTCAGCGCCGCGATGTCGCGGGCGATGTCGCTCGACGCGGGGTCGAGCATCGATTGCGTGCGCAGGCCGCGCAGCGTGGCGATCAGGAGGCGCGCTTCGTCGGCCGGCTTCACGTCGGCGCGGATGCTGCCGAGCTGCTGGCCCTTGGCGATCGTGCGCGCGAGCGAGGCCTGCCACTTCTTGCTGAAGCGCGCGAAGTGTTCGCGAATCTGCGGGGCGGGGCCGATGGATTCGAGCATCAGCACGAAGAAGGCGCGTGACGACAGCGGCGGGTCGTCCATGCCTTCGAGGTAGCAGTCGATCTCGCAGAAGAGGGCGTCGAGGCCCGTGAGGCCGCGCAGGCGTTCGAGCAGGCCGACGCGGAAGTCTTCGAGCACACGGTCGACCAGCGCTTCGAGCAGCTTGTCCTTCGTGCCCCAGCGGTGCGAGACGAGACCGCGGCTGTAGCCCGACTCGGTGCCGATCGCCTCGAGCGTGGTCTGCGCATAACCGCGGGTGGCCACGAGGCCCATGGCCGCCTGCAGCATGCGGGTGTCGGACTCAGCGACGCGCTCGGCCTGGGTGCGGCGATGCGGCGGGCTGTCGACGGTTTTCTCGGCGGGCATGCGGCCAGTCTAGAAACTTGTTGACACCGCAACAAGTAAGTTGACCTGCAATTTCCTCGGTGTTAACGCCAGGGCGTTCCGCCCTGGGAAACGACGTCAGAACTTCTCGTTGCCGCGCAGGTAGCGCCACGCGCCAGGCGGCAGGTCGCCCAGCATGACGTTGCCGATGCGCACGCGTTTCAGGCCAATGACCTTCAGGCCGACCGCCTCGCACATGCGGCGGATCTGCCGTTTCTTGCCTTCGCGCAGCACGAAGCGCAGCTGGTCGTCGTTGACCCACTCCACCTGCGCGGGCTTGAGCGGCTCGCCGTCGAGTTCGAGGCCGTGGTTGAGCAAGGCGAGGTTCTCCTGCGACAAGGGCTCGCCGTTCACGCTTTCCACGCGCACGAGGTACTCCTTCTCGACCTCGCTGTCTTCGCCGATGAGCTGCTTGGCGATGCGGCCATCTTGCGTGAGCACGAGCAGGCCGGTGGAGTCGATGTCGAGCCGGCCGGCAGGGGCGAGTCCACGGTGGTGCGATGGCAGGAAGCGGATGCCCGAGCGGTCTTCGCGCCACTGGTTCTGCGGCGTCACCAGCACCGAGGCGGGCTCGTAGCCATCTTCGGCCTGGCCGCTCACGTAGCCGATGGGCTTGTGCAGCAGCACCGTGACCTTGAGCGCCTGTGCATCGCGCGCCTTGGCCTCGATGCTGATGAGCTGGCCGGGGAGCACGCGCGAGCCGAGCTCGGTGACGACCTTGCCGTCGACGCGCACCCAGCCCTTGGGGATCCACTCGTCGGCCTCGCGGCGCGAGGCGATGCCGAGTTCGCTCATGCGCTTGGACAGGCGCATGGAGCCCGGGGTGTCGGTGTGCGCCTGGAAGTCGTCGTCATCGTCGTCGTGATCGCGGCGGCGCGGCATCGGCGGGCGCTTGGGCGCCTGGTGGGGATGCGCCGGGCGAGCCGGCCCGCCGAAGGCGGTGTTGGGCTTGCCGAAGGCCGTGTTGCCGCCCTGGCGGTTCGGGCTCACGGGGCGGGCGGGCGGGAGCGGCCGGCGCTCCTGGCGTTCCTGTCGCTCGGGCCGCGGTGGGCGGGCGTCGCGCGGCTGGCGCGCGTTGGGGTCGAACGGGGCGCGCTCGTCACGCCGTGGCGGGCGGCCGAGGCTTTCGGGTTCGGGACGGCGCTTGGCCGACGCGGGCGGGCGGTCGCCATAGCGCAGCCGCAATTGCTCCTGGTAGCGCGCCTCGCGTGCTTCGCGTTCGGCTTGCGCCTGGGCGAGCGTCGGCCGCTTCTTCACCGCCGACGTGGTGCCGCGCACCGGGCTGCGGTCAGACTTCGCGGGGCCGGCGGGCGGCGTCTTCTTCAACTTCAAGGTGGCCATGCCGGGATTGGAACATGGCGTGCCCGCCCGGCCTAGCCTCGCGGGTGATGGGTCGCGTGCAGCGACTTCAGCCGCTCTCGTGCCACGTGGGTGTAGATGGTGGTGGTGGAGATGTCGGCGTGGCCTAGCAGCATCTGCACTGCGCGCAGGTCGGCGCCGTGGTTGAGCAGGTGCGTGGCAAACGCATGGCGCAGCGTGTGCGGCGAGAGCGGCACGCGCACGTCGCCTTGCAGCGCGTATTTCTTGATGAGCTGCCAGAACATCTGCCGCGTCATCGGGCCGCCGCGGCCGGTGACGAAAAGTGCGTCGCTCGCCTGGCCATGCAGGATGTCACCGCGCGCCTCGGCCAGGTAGCGCGTGAGCCACGCATGTGCCTCTTCGCCGAAGGGCACGAGCCGCTCCTTCGCACCCTTGCCGGTGACACGCAGCACGCCTTCATTCAGGCTCAGGTGCACGCTCTTCAGCGTGACGAGCTCGCTCACGCGCAGGCCGCTCGCATACATCAGCTCGAGCATGGTGCGGTCGCGCAGGCCGAGCGGGGTGTCGACGTCGGGCGCCTTGAGCAGGGCCTCGACCTGCGCTTCGCTCAGCGTCTTGGGCACGCGCAGCGGCTGCTTGGCCGAGAGCAACTTGAGCGTCGGGTCGGCTTGCACGAGGTGCTCGCGCAAGGCCCAGCGGAAGTAGCGCTTGAAGACGGTCAGCCGGCGGTTGGCGCTGGTGGCCTTGCTGGCGGCGTGCTGCGCAATGGCGTGCTCGCGCAGGTGGCTCTCGCGGGTTTCATTGATCGGCGCACCGGCGTGGGCCTTCGCCAGCCATTGCGCGTAGAGCGTCAGGTCACGGCGGTAGGCGGCGAGCGTGTTGGCCGACAGCCCATCCTCGATCCACAAGGCATCGATGAAACGGTCGATCGAGGATTGGCTGTCGTCGGGGAGCGTCAAGTCGTCAATTGTCGAGGGTCAGCTTCTGCTGCGCGACCACCTTCTTGTAGACCTCGAACTCGGCCTTGATCTGCGCGCTGAACTGCTCGGGCGTGTTGGCCACGATGAGCGAGCCGGTGTCTTCGATGCGCTTCTTCACGGTCGGGTCTTCCAGCGTCTTCTTCACCGCGCCATGGACCTTGTCGATCACGTCCTTCGGCAGTCCCTTGGGCCCGTAGATGCCGTAGTAGGCCATGCGGTTCACCGGCTCCAGGCCCACTTCCTTGAAGGTGGGCACATCGGGCAGCACGCTCAGGCGGGTGGGTGCTGCCACCACGATGGCGATCAGGCGGCCGTCCTTGATGAAGGGCAGTGCGGAAGGCAGGTTGTCGAAGATCATCGGCACCTGGCCTGCCACGGTGTCGTTCAGGGCAGGGCCTGCGCCGCGGTACGGGATGTGGGTGACGAAGGTGCCCGAGAGGTTCTTGTAGAGCTCCATCTGCAGATGGCCGATGCCGCCGGTGCCGGAGCTGCTGAACGAATATTTGCCCGGGTTCTTCTTCAGCTCGGCGACGAAGCCCTTGTAGTCGCGCGCCGGGAAGCTCGGGTGCACCGCGATCACGTTGGGCGTGGCGGCCACGTTGATGATCGGCGCGAAGTCGGTGATCGGGTTGTACGGGATCTTGGGGTTGATCGCAGGGTTGGCCGCCGTGGTGGAGACGGTGGCCATGCCGAGGGTGTAGCCGTCGGGCGCAGATTTGGCGACTTCGTTGGCGCCGATGGAGCCGCCGCCGCCGGCCTTGTTCTCCACGATCATGGTCTGCCCGAGGGCGGCGTTGATCTTTTCCGAGACCACGCGGGCGACGATGTCGGTGGTGCCCCCGGGGGCGAAGGGCACGACCAGGCGCACGGGCTTCGCGGGGTAGGCCTGCGCGAAGGCGAAGGGGGATGTGGCTGACAGGGCGAGCGCGGTGGCGATCAGATGTCTGCGGTGCATGCGTACTCCTGGGGGTTTGGATCGGCGAAGAAGCCATGCTGCCCGGGCGAAGAAGCACTGGCGACTGTGGAAACTACGCAGGGCGTTGTACTGCAAACTCGCGCGATGTCGAATGGCCTTCTGCTGCTGCCGGACTTTCTGCTGATCGCGTGCGGCTTCCTGCTCTGCCGCTACACCGCCCTCGACCGCCCCATCTGGGAGAGTGCCGAACGGCTGGTGTACTACCTGCTGTTCCCGGTGCTGCTCTTCAACTCGATCGTGAAGACCCCGCTGCAGCCGGCGCAGACGCTGGGCCTGGCGGCGGCGGGCGTGGGCGTGATGCTGTGCGGCGTGGCGCTGGCGTTTGCGCTCGGGCGGTGGCCCGGGGTCGACGCGCGATTGCACGCCTCGGGCGCGCAGATCGCGTTTCGCTTCAACTCCTACATCGCGCTCGCGCTGGCCGAGCGGCTGGGCGGCTCGCAGGGCGTGGCCTGGATGGCGCTCCTGATCGCGTTGTGTGTGCCGGTGGCCAATGTGGCGGCGGTGTGGTCGCTCGCGCGGCACGGTGGGCACAACTACCTGAAAGAAATTGCGCGCAACCCGCTCATCATCAGCACGCTCGCAGGGCTCGCGGCCAACTCCGCGGGCCTCACCTTCCCCGAGGCGGTGGCGACCACGCTGCAGCGCATCGGTGTGGCCGCCCTGCCCATTGGCCTGCTCGCTGTGGGGGCCGGGCTGCGCATGGGCGGCTTGAAGAAAGGGCCGTGGCTCGCGGCCACGCTGCTGGGCATCCGGCACGCGGTGCTGCCGGCCATCGGCTTCGGGCTCACACTGGCGCTCGCCTTGCCGCCGGAGCAGCGGCACATCGCGGTGCTGTTCGCCGCGATGCCGACTGCGTCGAGCGCCTTCGTGCTGGCTTCACGCATGGGCGGCGACGGGCCGTATGTGGCTGCGCTGGTGACGGTGTCGACTCTGCTCGGGATGGTGAGCATCCCGATCTGGCTGGCGTTGATCTAGGGCCTGTTCACACTAAATGAGCACCCACGCCGGGGCCTGAAGGCGTGGGCGGCAAGGCGCAGCGGAGGCCTTGTGCCTGCGGCACACAACGACGCTGCAACGCCGCCGCACGCGCCTTCAGGCCCCGGCCCTTCGGGTGATCTCAACAAAAGCCCGCCCACAGCGTTGCAAATGCTCGCTGTAGCAAGTGCTACAGCTGCGCTTTGCGCCTCGTTGGCGGGCTTTTGTTGAGTCACGTGGGCGCTCATTTAGTGTGAACAGGCCCTAGTGCTGGGCGAGGGCCCAGTCGATGTGCTCGCACAGCAGCGGGCTTGCGTCGGCGCGCTTCGATTGCAGGGCGGTGGTGATGGCAGGGTCGTGCGTGGCCCGCAGGGCATTGCCGAGCGCGACCGCGATGTTGCGCCGCCAGCGCGCGTGGCCGATGCGCCGGATGGCGCTGCCTTCGGTGTGGCGCAGGAAGTCGTCTTCCGTCCACGCCCACAGCTGCAGGAGCGTTGCACCGGTGAGCGAGGCGCGTGGGTCGAAATCGGGCAGCTCGTTGCGCTGCGCGTATTTGTTCCAGGGGCAGACGAGCTGGCAGTCGTCGCAGCCATAGATGCGGTTGCCGAGCAGCGGGCGCAGCTCTTCGGGGATGGGGCCGTCGTGCTCGATGGTGAGGTAGGAGATGCAACGCCGCGCGTCGAGCCGGTAGGGCGCGACGATGGCCTGCGTGGGGCAGACGTCGAGGCAGGCGCTGCAGCTGCCGCAGTGAGACGTGACTGGCTCCGACAACGGCAGCGGCAGGTCGACGTAGATCTCGCCGAGGAAGAAGGTGGAGCCCGCCTCGCGGTGCAACGTCAGCGTGTGCTTGCCGCGCCAGCCGATGCCGCTACGCGAAGCGAGCTCGACTTCGAGCACCGGGGCCGAGTCGGTGAACACGCGGTGGCCGTAGGGGCCGACCGCGTCGGCGAGCTTGTCGGCGAGCTTCTGCAGGCGGTGGCGCAGCACCTTGTGGTAGTCGCGGCCGCGGGCGTAGAGCGAGATGGTGGCGTCGGTCGGGCGCTTCAGTCGGTCCCACTCGATGGCTTGCCAATCGTCGGGGGTGTGGCGCGGGAGGTAGTCCATGCGCGCGGTGACCACACGCACCGTGCCCGGCACCAGCTCTGCCGGGCGGGCCCGCTTCAGGCCATGCGCCGCCATGTAGTCCATCGAGCCGTGAAAGCCGTTGTGGAGCCAGGCCATGAGCCCGGGCTCGGCGGAGGACAAGTCCACGTCGGCCACGCCGATCTGTGAAAATCCCAGCGCTGCGGCCCACTCGCGCAGAGCGGGCATCAGCGCGAGGAGTGCCTCATCGTCCAACTTGCGAGCGTCATCCATTGCCGTCGATTCTAGGAACCCGCACCGTGCACTGGGCCGATGAGGCCGGCTGCCAGGCCACCGCCGAAGCGCTGGCCCGACGGCCTGCATTGCGCGATGCGTTCGTGGAGCTGCATGGCACGCTGGGCGCCGGCAAGACCACCTTCGCACGCCATTTGCTGCAGGCGCTCGGTGTCACGGGGCGCATCAAGAGCCCGACCTATGCAGTGCTCGAGTCGTACGAAGTGGCAGGGTTGGCAATCTCGCATTTCGATTTCTACCGCTTCAAGGACCCGCAGGAGTTCGAGGACGCGGGCTTCCGCGATGTGTTCGCAAGCCCCGGTTTCAAGATCGCCGAATGGCCGGAGCAGGCTGCCGGTTTGTTGCCGGCCGCCGACCTGCGCGTGGAACTCATTCCGCTCGATGGAGACGAACGCCGCGTGATCTTCACCGCCCACACGCCCCGCGGACTGGAGCTGCTGCCTTGAAGCGGCGCGACCTTCTTCAAGGCTCTATCGCACTGCTGCTCGGCACGCACGAGCTGGCCTTCGGCGCCAGCATCCTCGCGGTGCGCGTGTGGCCGGCGGCCGAGTACACGCGGGTCACGCTGGAGTCCGACACCGCCCTCTCGATCAAGCACTTCATGGCCGAGAACCCGTCGCGGCTCGTGATCGACATCGACGGCCTGGAGCTGAGCCCCGCGCTGCGCGAGCTGGTGGGCAAGGTGCGGTCCGACGACCCCTTCATCGCCGGCGTGCGTGTGGGGCAGAACCAGCCGCGCGTGGTGCGCCTGGTGATCGACCTCAAGCAGTCGACCGCGCCGCAGCTCTTCACGCTGGCGCCAGTGGCGGCCTACCAGCACCGCTCGGTGTTCGACCTGCACCCGACGCAGGAGCGCGACCCGCTGCTCGCGCTCGTTCAAGACAAGTCGCAGGCCGAGCAGAAGGCCGCGCAGGCCGTGCAAGACGCGCTTGGCGAGTTTCTCGGCAAGATGAACAAGCCGCCTACCGCCGCCTCGGGCGCGGGGCCTGCGCCATCACCAGCGACAACTCCTGCGCCAGTGGCGGCGGCCTCGGCACCGACGATGAGCCAGTCACGCATCGACCGCCTCATCATCGTGGCACTCGACCCCGGGCATGGCGGCGAAGACCCGGGGGCAACGGGCCCGACCGGCCTGCGCGAGAAAGACGTCGTGCTGGCGGTCGCGCTCAAGCTGCGCGACCGCATCAACGCCGTGCCCGGCATGCGCGCGATGCTCACGCGCGATGCCGACTACTTCGTGCCGTTGCAGGAGCGGGTGCGCAAGGCGCGGCGCGTGCAGGCCGATCTCTTCGTCTCCATCCACGCCGATGCATTCATGAAGCCCTCCGCGCGGGGCGCCTCGGTGTTTGCGCTCTCGCAGAACGGCGCCACGAGCACTGCCGCGCGCTGGATGGCCGACAAGGAGAACGCGGCCGACCTGGTGGGCGGCGTCAATTTCAAGGCCAAGGACTCGGCCGTGCTGCGCGCGATGCTCGACATGAGCACCACCCGCCAGATCAAGGACAGCCTGAAGCTCGGCGGCGAGGTGCTCGGCCAGATCCGGAAGGTCGGCCACCTGCACAAGGGCAGCGTGGAGCAGGCGGGGTTTGCAGTGCTGAAGGCGCCCGACGTGCCGTCGATCCTGGTGGAGACGGCCTTCATCTCCAACCCGGACGAAGAGAAGAAGCTGCGAAGCGACGACTACCGCGAGCAGCTGGTGGATGCGCTGACCGCGGGCATCAAGCGCTACTTCGCGAAGAACCCGCCGCTGGCGCGCAACCGCCAGCTCTAGAGGCCAGCTCCAGCGTTCAGGTGGCGGCAGCCGCCTTGCGCCGCGCCTTCAGGGCGCCGGCGATCACCAGCAGGCCCGGCAGCAGGATGGCACCCCAGATGATCTTGTCGAGGTGCTCCTTGACCCATGGGATGTTGCCGAAGAGGTAGCCCGCGGTCACGATGCCGCCCACCCACAGGATGCCGCCTGTCACGTCGTAGAAGGTGAATTTGCTGCGCGTCATCTGCGCCACCCCCGCCACGAAGGGGGCGAAGGTTCGCAGGAAGGGCATGAAGCGCGCGGCCACGATGGTGATGCCGCCATATTTCTCGTAGAAGGCGTGGGCCTGGTTGAACGCGTTCTTGTTGAAGAAGCGCGAGTTCTCCCACTGGAAGACCCGCGGCCCGAAGTAGCGCCCGATCGCGTAGTTGCTCTGGTTGCCGAGGATGGCGGCAGCGACGAGCAGGCCGATCGACAGCGGCAGGCTCATGAGCCCCACGCCGCACAGGGCTCCCACCACGAAGAGCAGTGAGTCGCCCGGCAGGAACGGCATCACCACCACGCCGGTCTCGACGAAGACGATGAGGAAGAGCAGGGCGTAGACCCAGTTGCCGTAGGCCGCCACGAAGTTGGCGAGGTGCACGTCGACGTGCAGGATGAAGTCGAGCAGGAAAGTGATGAATTCCATGGGCGGCGATTATGGGTGAGTGATTCTTACAATGCCCCGATGAACGCCGTGCCTGAGCGAGCCCCTCGTCGCCCCATCCGCGAGCTGCCCGACGAGCTCATCAGCCAGATCGCGGCCGGTGAGGTGGTGGAGCGGCCTGCGTCGGTGGTGCGCGAGCTGGTCGACAACGCGCTGGACGCGGGTGCGACCGAGGTGGTGGTCAAGCTGATGGCCGGTGGGGTGCGAAGCATCCTGGTGGAAGACGACGGGGTGGGCATTCCGGCCGACGAACTGCCGCTTGCGCTGCGCCGCCATGCCACGAGCAAGATTGCCTCGTTGGGCGAGTTGGAGAGCGTGGCGACCATGGGGTTCCGTGGCGAAGCGCTGGCGGCGATCTCGTCGGTGGCCGAGCTCAGCATCGCGAGCCGTACCGAAGGCGCGCCCCATGCGCAGCGCATCGATGCGCGCAGCGGTGAGCTGGTGCCTGCGGCGCGCGGGCGTGGCACGAGCGTGGAGGTGCGCGAACTCTTCTTCAGCACCCCGGCGCGGCGCAAGTTCCTGAAGACCGATGCCACGGAGTTGGCGCATTGCCTCGAAGCGGTGCGCCGGCACGCACTCGCACGCCCCGACGTGGGCTTTGCGGTGTGGCACGAGGGCAAGCTCGTCGAGCAGTGGCGGCGCAGCAGCCTCGATCAGCGTGTGCGCGAGGTGCTGGGTGAGGACTTCGTGGCCGAGAGCCGCGAGGTGCAGTTCGAGATCGGCCCGCTGCGCGTGGTGGGCCGTGCCGGCACGCCGGCCGCGGCACGCTCGCGCGCCGACCAGCAGTACGTCTACGTCAACGGCCGCTATGTGCGCGACAAGCTGATCGCGCATGGCGTGCGTTCGGCGTACGAAGATGTGCTGCACGGCGGCCGGCAGCCGGCCTATGTGCTCTTCCTCGAGATCGCGCCTGACCGTGTCGACGTGAACGTGCACCCGACCAAGATCGAAGTGCGCTTCCGCGATTCGCGCGAGGTGCACCAGGCGATGCGGCGGGCCGTCGAGGCGGGCCTGGCGCCGCCGCAGGCCGTCGTGGCGGCAGCGGTGCCGGTGGCCCAGCCGCAGGTGGCCGAGGCGAGCCGCGCCGCCTTCGCACCGGCCTACATGCCCCGCGTGCAGGGTTCGCTGGGCCTGGAACAGGCGGCGGTGCTGTACGCCCAGGAAGCGCCTGCGGCGTGGCAGGTGGCGCCGACGGCGATGCCCGCGCCGGTGCCGCCGGCCGAGTCTGCACCTGCACTGCCTGCGGGCGAGTGGCCCCTCGGCCGAGCGATCGGGCAGGTGGGCGGGGTCTTCGTGCTGGCAGAAAACGCTCAGGGTCTGGTGGTCGTCGACATGCATGCGGCCCACGAGCGCATCGTCTACGAGCGGCTCAAGGCGAGCCTCGGCACGGCGGCCATCGAATCGCAGCCGCTGCTGATCCCGGCGACCTTTGCAGCCAACGCGCAGGAGATTGCCACCGCCCAGGCGCAGGCAGACAACCTGATGGCGCTCGGGCTCGACATCTCGGTCCTGTCGGCCAGCACGCTCGCCGTGCGCTCGCGGCCCGCGGCGCTGGCCGGAGGTGACGTGGTCGAACTGGCGCGCAGCGTGCTTGCCGAGCTGGCGCAATACGACGGCAGCACGGTGATCCAGCGTGCGCAGCACGAGTTGCTGTCGACGATGGCCTGCCACGGCGCGGTGCGTGCGAACCGCCAGCTGACGCTCGACGAGATGAACGCGCTGCTGCGCGACATGGAGCGCACCGAGCGCAGCGACCAGTGCAACCACGGCCGGCCGACCTGGCGGCAGATCACGATGAAGGAGCTCGACGGCCTGTTCTGGCGCGGGCGTTGAGCAGCAGGCCCCGCAATGCAACACGACTTCGTCTCGGCCCTGATCCTGTTGCTGCTGGTGCTCGACCCGCTGGGGAGCCTGCCGATCTTCATTCCGGTGATGCGCCAGGTGGCGCCCGAGCGGCGTCGTTGGGTCGCGTTGCGCGAGGTGGGCATCGCATTCGCTGTGCTCTTCGTCTTCATGTTCGTGGGCGAAGGCTTCTTGAGGGTGATGCGCCTGTCGGAGCGCTCGCTCGAAGTGGCCGGCGGCGTGATCCTGCTGATGGTGGCCATCCGCATGATCTTCGGGGGCGGCGGGGGTGCCTATGGCGTGCCCGAGGGCAAGGAGCCGCTGATCTTTCCGCTGGCCGTGCCGCTGCTCGCGGGCCCCTCGGCGATGGCGACGGTGTTGCTGCTGGCCTCACGCCAGCCCGATCGCATGGGCTCCTGGATCGGCGCGTTGGCCTGCGCGATGGCAGTGTCCTTGCTGGTGCTGCTGCTGTGCAACCAGATCCGGCGTGTGGTGGGCGACTCGGTCGTGTCGGCGACCGAAAAACTGATGGGCCTGGTGCTCACCGCGATCGCGGTGGAGATGATCCTCGCCGGCCTGAAGCGCTACTTCCTCGGCTGAGAAAGAAAAACGGCCGGTCTTACGACCGGCCGTTCTTGTCTTGCGACAGCTTGCTGATCAGGGGATCAGAAGTTGTGGCGCACGCCCAGGGCGAACGACTGCAGGTTCTGGCCTGCCGTCGGAGCCGTCACGAAGCCGCCCGGGTTGTAGGTGGCGTTCGCGTCGTTGTCGACCTTCGTGTAGAAGGCGTAGACCTTGGTGCGCTTGCTCAGGTTGTAGTTGTAGCCGAGCGTGTACTGCTTGGCGCCGGTGTTGTCGACACCACCACGGTCACCAGCCAGGCCGGCGTTGACGTGGAACTCCGAAGCGCCCATGGCGTACATGCCGGCGAGGCGGAAGTTGTTGCGCTTGAAGGTGTCGCCCGTGGTGCGCTCGTAGTAGCCGCCGATGGTGAAGGCGCCGAGTTCGTACAGGGCGCGCAGGGCGGTGCTCTTGCGATCGGTGTCGGTGGCAGCTTCGTGGCCCAGGCCCAGGTGCAGCGCGCCCAGATCGTAGTTCAGCGCCAGCGCGCGGCGGCTCACGGTGCCGGCTTCGTGCAGCGAGTACTGAACGTCGGCGCGCAGACCGGCGAACGTCGGCGAGGTGTAGGCAATGGCGTTCTGCAGTTGGCCGGTGGTCACGAACTCGTACAGAGCGTCAGCCGAGCTGCCGGTGTCGTGGTTGTGCATCGACACATAGTCGGCGGTCGCGAAATAGGCTTCCGAAGCGGCCATGTTGCCCAGGCGGATCGCGCCGAAGGTGGGGTGCGACAGGCCGACGGTCGACTCACGACCCCAGAAGCGGCTGCCAGCAACCGTGCCGGTATCGGTGTTGAAGCCGTGCTCGATGATGAAGTTGGCCTTGAGGCCGCCACCCAGATCTTCCGAACCCTTGAACCCGAGACGCGAAGCGCTGTCGACGACGGCGGTGGTGCTGGTGCTACCAACCTTCTGGCGTTCGACCGAGTCGTTCAGGCGACCGAAGATGGTGACGTTGCTTTGTGCGAGGGCGGAGCCAGCTGCCAGGGTCGAGAGGGCAGCGATGAGAAGAGAGCGCTTCATGAGCATTCCTTGTATGTGAAGTGCGGAGTTGGTTACCGCGGATGGTTTCACTGTTGGGTGGTTGAGTCCTGACTGCTGACCCAAACGCGAATGGAGTTTAGGCGCGCAGGTACTGGAAAGTCCCAATCTCGTTGCTCGTTCGCAACAAGCGTTTTTGTGCTTGATGCGCTAGCACAAATCAACGACCGCGGTGGTGTGCGGGGGCTTCCAGCCGCTTCGCCAAGAGCGACAGCAACAAGGTGAGCGCGAGGTACATCACCGAGATGGTGAGGTACGGCTCCCAGTAGCGCGAATACGCTCCGGCCACGGTGCGCGCGGCCATGGCCAGCTCGGCCAGGCCGATGGCCGAGACGAGCGAGGAGTCCTTGATGAGCGTGATGCCCTCGTTCACCAGCGCCGGCAGCATGCGCCGGAAGGCCTGGGGCAGCACGATGAAGCGCATGGCCTGCGCGTGCGTGAGGCCCAGGCTGTAGCTGGCCTGCGTCTGCCCGAGGTGGATGCTCTGGATGCCGGCGCGGAAGATCTCGGAGATGTAGGCCCCGGCGTTGAGGCTGAGCGCGAGGGCGCCCGAGAAGAAGGCGCCGTGCGATTGACGGAACTCACGCGCCGCCTCGCCCGCGAGCAGGAGCCCGGTGTCGGGATGGATCAGGAGCGGCATCACCGCAAAGTGCACGAGCAGGATCTGCACGAAGAGCGGTGTGCCGCGGAAGAAGGTCACGTAGGCGAGGGTGAACGCCCGCGCGACCTTGAGCGCCCACGCGAGCGCCAGCGACTTGGGCGCCGGTGCGTCGAGCGAGCTGCTCACCAGGCCGAACAGCACGCCCAGCACCAGCCCGCACACGATGGCGACGACGGTGAGCTGGACGGTCATCCACAAGCCGGTCACGAAGAGCGGCCCGTAACCGACGAGGATCTCCCAGCGCAAGTCCATCGTCGGTCGTGCTTGCCGTGCGGCTTACTTCGATGCGGCCGAAGCGGCCGGTGCGGCTGCCGGCGCGGCGCCGAAGTACTGCGCGTAGATCTTGTCGTAGGTGCCGTCGGCCTTGATGTCGGCCAGGCCCTTGTTGATCTTGCCCAGCAGGTCGGCATTGCCCTTCTTCACGGCGATGCCGTACTGCTCGTTCTGGAAGGCCTTGTCGGCCACGGTCTTGAACTTGCTGCCGGAGTTGTTGGTGACGTAGTTGATGATGACGCCGTTGTCGGCCACGACGGCATCGACGCCACCGCTTTCGAGCTCCTTCAGCGCCAGCGGCGTGGACTCGAAGCGCTTGATGTTGGCGCTCGTCTTGCCTTGCAGCTTGGTCACGACTTCATCGCCGGTGGTGCCGGTCTGCACGCCGACCTTGAGCTTCTTCAGCTCGTCGAACTTCGTGACCTTGGAGTTGGCCTTGACCGCGATGAGCTGCTGCGCATCGAAGTACGGGTTGCTGAAGTCCATGGTCTGCTTGCGTTCGTCGGTGATGGTGATCGCCGACACGAGCAGGTCGCGGTCGCCCTGCGCCAGGGTGTTGAAGATGCCTTCCCACGGGGTGTTGACGAACTTCACCTCGATGCCAGCCTTCTGGGCCACGGCCTTCACCACGTCGATGTCGAAGCCGACGATCTCTTTCTGCGTGTTCTCCGACTCGAAGGGTGCATAGGCGGCGTCGGTGCCGACGACGTAGACCTTGGCGGGCGCCGGGGCCGGAGCCGAGGCCGCTGCGACGGGGGCCGACGCGGCGGGGGCCGGGGTTTCAGCCTTCTTGCCGCAAGCGGACAGCAGGAAGCCGGTGATCAGCAGGGCGCTGGCTTGGAGAAAGCGACGTGTGGAGAGCGTGTTCATGGACGTCCTTCGAATGAGGCCTGAAAGGCGGCCGCTCGTGGCGGCCGAAAAGGGGCACCAGTGTAATGGTGCTCGAGACGGGGGCGGCTCGCCCGGCAGCAAGATGTGAGCCAACTCAAGCCTGGTTCAACTGGGCCAGTTCTTCGTCGGTGAAGCCCGCGGCCAGACGGGCACTGTTGTTGAAGGGCGGGCGCAGCCTGGGCGCTTCATGGCGGCGGGTCAGCTCGCGGTAGTGGCTCACGGCGTCGAGCCCTTGGCGCGCGCAGAGCCAGCGGTACCAGCGGTTGCCGATGGCCACATGGCCCACCTCGTCGCGCAGGATGATGTCGAGGATTTCGACCGTTCGCATGTCGCCCGCCTTGGCGAACTTCGCCTGCAGTGGCGGCGTGGCGTCGAGCCCGCGCGCTTCGAGCGTGCGGGGCACGAGCGCCATGCGGGCCGTCACGTCGCCGGCGGTGCGCTGGGTCATGAGCCAGAGGCCGTCGTGCGCGTCGAAGTCGCCGTAGTCGTGGCCCAGGCTCTGCAGATGCTCGCGCAGGAGGCTGAAGTGCAGCGCCTCCTCGCTCGCCACGCGCAACCAGTCGACGTAGAAGAGCGCCGGCATGCCATCGAAGCGGAAGGCGGCGTCGAGTGCCAAGTTGATTGCGTTGAACTCGATGTGGGCGATGGCGTGCAGCAGCGCGGCGCGGCCTTCCGGCGTGAAGGGCGTGCGCGAAGGCACCTCCTTCGGCGGCACGAGCCGTGGGCGCACTGGGCGGCCGGGCAGGTCGAGTGGGGCCTCTATTCGCTCCGTGGCGTCGATGAGACTGTGGTCGAGGCCCTCAAAAAGCGCGCGCGCTTCGGCGGCCTTGGTGGCCGGGTCTTGCAAACACAAGACCTCGAGGGCGCGGCGTCGGGGGTTCATCCTTAAAATTATCCGCTTGACCTCGAGGATGACCCATGGCTCTTTATCAACTCGGCGACGAGTCGCCCGACATTGCCGATTCCGCCTGGGTCGCCGACAGCGCCCAGCTCATTGGTGCGGTGACGCTCGAAGAGAACGCGAGCGTATGGTTCGGCGCCGTGCTTCGCGGCGACAATGCGCGCATCACCATCGGCCGCAACGCCAACGTGCAAGACGGCACGGTGATCCATTGCGACACCGGCTATCCCTGTACCCTCGGAGAGAACGTGACGGTGGGCCACCAGGTGATGCTGCACGGCTGCACGATCGGCGAGGGCTCGCTGGTGGGCATCCAGTCGGTGATCCTGAACGGTGCCAAGATCGGCAGGCACTGCATCGTGGGTGCGGGCGCACTCGTCACCGAAGGCAAGGAATTCCCCGACGGCTCGATGATCCTCGGCTCGCCGGCCAAGGTGGTGAAGACACTGTCGCCCGAGCAGATCGAGCGGCTGAAGCTGAGTGCGCTGCACTATGTTGAGAACGCCAAGCGCTACAAGGCGGGTTTGAAGAAGATCGGTTGATGAGCGAACTCCACAAGTTTCTGTTCGATGGGCTGCCGGTGCGTGGCCTGCTGGTGCGCCTGACCGGCGATTGGCGCGAGGTGCTCGCACGCCGCGAGTCCGCGCAGGATGCCTTCCCGGCGCCCGTGCGCGAGCTGCTCGGCGAAATGGCCGCAGCCGGCGTGCTGATGCAGTCCAACATCAAGTTCGACGGTGCGGTCGTGATGCAGATCCATGGCGAAGGGCCGGTGAAGTTGACGGTGGCCGAAGTGAAATCGGACCTCACGTTTCGCGTCACGGCCAAGGTGACGGGCGAAATGCCCTCCATGCCGCGGCTCGACACGCTGGTCAACGTGAACGGCAAGGGCCGCTGCGCGATCACGCTCGACCCGCGCCAGAAGCTGCCGGGCCAGCAGCCCTACCAGGGCGTGGTAGCGCTGCATGGCGACCACGGTGAGCCGCTGCACCGCCTGAGCGAGGTGCTCGAGCACTACATGCTGCAGTCGGAGCAGCTCGACACCAAGCTCGTGCTCGCCGCCAACGACGAGGTGGCTGCGGGCCTTCTGATCCAGCGGCTGCCGGTCGAAGGCGCAGGCAACATCGGCGCGCGCAACGAAGACGACATCGGCCGCGACGAAGACTACCGCCGCATTTCGATGCTGGCCGCCACGCTCACCAGCGACGAACTGCTGACGCTCGATGCCGACACGATTCTTCGGCGCCTGTTCTGGGAAGAGAAGGTCGTGCGATACGAACCGCAACACCCGCAGTTCGCCTGCAGCTGCTCGCGCGAGCGCGTGGGCAACATGCTCAAGTCGCTGGGCCGCGAAGAGATCGACGGCATCGTGGCCGAGCAGGGCCGCGTCGAGATCGGCTGCGACTTCTGCGGCGTGAAGTACCACTTCGACGTGGTGGACGTGGGCGAACTCTTCACGCCCCAGAGCCGGCAGCAGCCCGGTACCACCACGCTCAACTAGACAACGAAAGCACCACGATGGGCTACGCACTGCTGAAGATGCTGCACTGGGGCACCATCGTCATCTGGCTGGGTGGGATGTTCTTCGCGCTCTTCTGCCTCCGCCCGGCGGCGGGCAGCTTGCCTCCCCCGGTGCGCGTTCCCTTCATGGCCGACGCGCTCGGCCGCTTCCTCAACATCGTGCTGTGGGTCGCCTTGCTCGCTGTCGGCAGCGGCGGCGCGATGCTGTGGCGCGCCGCGCAGACCACCCGCCAGACCAGCCTGGCGTTCAATGCGCCGGCCGATTGGCTGTTCATGGCCGGCATGGGCGTGCTGATGCTCGTGGTCTACGGCTTCATCCGCTTCGTGCTCTACCCGCGCGTGCAGCGTGCGGTGGCCGCGCAGGACTGGCCCGCCGGTGGCAAGGCCTTGAATGAGATCCGCTTCTGGGTCGGCGCGAACCTGGTGTTCGGCGCGTTGATCGTGGTGGTGGTGGCGCTCGGGCAGGCGAGCTAAGCGTCGCCGCGCGCCAGCAGGTGGCGCTCGCAATCGGCGTCGCCGCAGCGCTCGCAGATCCATTGCCACGGGCGCTGCGGCGAGTCGTCGGGCAGCGCGTGGCCGATGGCCGCAAGCGCCGAGCGCAGCCGCTGCGGCCCCTCTCCACTCACCACGGCATACGGCACCTCGGCGCGCGTGAGGCTCGCACGCACCAGCGCGGTGACCGGCTCGCGCACGTGCGCGCCGTCGCGCATGTGGCCGTCGGCTTCCCAGGGCAGGTCGAGCGCCGTCAGCAGCGTGTGCCGGTAGCGGCGCTGTCGGGCTTCTGCTTCCGCATAGAGGCCCGTGTCGCGAAAGACCAGGTCGCTGTAGACGGCGATCATCAGCGCCGAGGTGTCGGCCACGACGATGTCGTGCTCGGCCGCGGCTACCTCGATGCGACGCGCCTGCTCCAGTGCGATGCCGGCTTGTTCGTGGGCTTGTGGTGTGCGGCCGTGAAGGGTGCAGAACTCGCGCAGGTACTCGTCGACCCGCGCGACGCGCAACCCTTTTTGCGAGAGTGCCTCACTCAGTTCAGCAGCGAGGGTTGTCTTGCCGGTGCTTTCGGCGCCGACGATGGTGATCACCTCGCTCATGCAGCCACCGCCAGCCGCCGCCAGGCACGCAGGCCGGCCACTGACATCACGATGAAGATCGCATAGAGCACCACGGTGAGCCACAAACCCTTGTAGGCGAAGAGCATCACGCTCACGGCGTTGACGACGAGCCAGGCCGTCCAGTTCTCCACGTACTTGCGGCCGAGCAGCCATTGGCCGAGCAGGCTGGCGGCCGTGGGGAAAGCGTCCCACCAGGGCACATCGCTGTCGGTGGTGCGGGCCAGGAAGAGGGCGGTCACCGGCCAGGCGACGGCCAAGGCGAGCAGCAGGCCCCAGCGCATGCGGGGTGCGAGCGAGCGCACGTGCAACGGCCGGCCATCGTCCTGCGTGCCACGCAGCCACTGCCACCAGCCCCAGCTCGCGACGACCACGAAGAAGATCTGCAAGCCGGCTTCGCCGTAGAGCTTGCTGTTCCAGAAGAGCAGGAAATACAGCAGCGAACTCACGATGGCCAACGGCCAGGCGACGGGGTTGACGCGCATGTTGCACACCACCATCACGATGGCCAGCACGAAGGCGACGATCTCGAGCCAGGTGACCGGCGAGCCGAGCAGGGTGAAGGGTGCAGCGAAGATCGGCTGCAGCGCCTGCAGCAGGGCATCCATGTGGCGCTAGCGCTTGGGCGTGACCTGGACGTAGATCTCGTCCGGCTTGACCATGCCGAGCTCGAAGCGCGCTTTCTCCTCGACCATTTCCAGGCCTTCCTTGAGGTCGCTCACTTCGGCCAGCAGTTGCTCGTTGCGCTCGTGCGCAGCTTCGTTATGCGCCTTCTGCTCGAGCAGCTTCGATTCCAGCTCCATCACACGCGGCACCCCCGACCTGCCGAGCCAGAGCTCGGCATGCACCAGCGCGATGAGCGCCAGCAGGGCGAGGGTGACCAAACGCACGTTCAGCGCAGGTTGTAGAACGCGCCGCGGCCCGGATAGCTGGCGACGTCACCGAGGTCTTCTTCGATGCGCAGCAGCTGGTTGTACTTGGCGATGCGGTCCGAGCGGCTCATCGAGCCGGTCTTGATCTGGCCGGCGTTGGTGCCCACCGCGATGTCGGCGATCGTCGAGTCTTCCGTCTCGCCCGAGCGGTGCGAGATCACGGCGGTGTAGTTGGCGCGCTTGGCCATCTCGATGGCGGCGAAGGTCTCGGTCAGCGTGCCGATCTGGTTGATCTTGATGAGGATCGAGTTGGCGATGCGCTTCTCGATGCCTTCACGCAGGATCTTGGTGTTGGTGACGAAGAGGTCGTCGCCCACCAGTTGCACCTTGCCGGCCAGCTTCTCGGTGAGGTGCTTCCAGCCGTCCCAGTCACCCTCGTGCATGCCGTCTTCGATGCTGATGATCGGGTACTTGTCGCACCAGGTGGCGAGGATGTCGGTCCACTCGGGAGCGGTCAGCTGCAGGCCTTCGCCTTCGAGGTGGTACTTGCCGTCCTTGTAGAACTCGCTGGCGGCGCAGTCGAGGCCGATGGCGATGTGCTCGCCCGGGGTGTAGCCGGCCTTGTCGATGGCTTCGAGGATCAGCTGGATCGCCGCTTCGTGGCTCGCCACGCTGGGGGCGAAGCCGCCTTCGTCGCCGACGGCGGTGCTCATGCCCTTGGCGTCGATGATCTTCTTCAGCGCATGGAAGACCTCGGCGCCGTAGCGCACGGCTTCACGGAAGCTGGGCGCGCCGGTCGGGATGATCATCAGCTCTTGAAGATCGAGGTTGTTGTTGGCATGTGCGCCGCCGTTGATGACGTTCATCATCGGCACCGGCATCTGCATCGCGCCCGAGCCGCCGAAGTAGCGGTAGAGCGGCAGGCCCGACTCTTCGGCCGCGGCGCGGGCCACAGCCATCGAGACGGCCAGCGTCGCGTTGGCGCCCAGGCGGCTCTTGTTCTCGGTGCCGTCGAGGTCGATCAGCGTGCGGTCGAGGAAGGCTTGCTCCGAGGCGTCGAGGCCGAGCACCGCTTCGCTGATCTCGGTGTTGATGTGTTCGACGGCCTTGAGCACGCCCTTGCCGAGGTAACGGCTCTTGTCGCCGTCGCGCAGCTCGATGGCTTCGCGCGAGCCGGTGGACGCACCCGAGGGCACGGCAGCGCGGCCCATGGTGCCGCTTTCCAGCAGCACGTCGCATTCGACGGTCGGGTTGCCGCGGCTGTCGAGAATCTCGCGGCCGACGATGTCAACGATGGCACTCATCTATCTTCCTCTTGGCAGTTTTGGTGGATTCTGTGGGGGGAGCGATTCTTGTCCGATCCCGGTTACACGCCGTCGACAACGATCATGCGCATGATCCCGGCGCCTTCACGCAGGGTGCGGGCGTGGGTGTAGGTCTCGCTGGCGTAGAAGGCCTTAGCTTTGGCGCGGTCAGGAAAGCGCAGCACGATGATGCGGCTGGGCGTCCACGGGCCTTCGAGCACTTCGAACTCGCCGCCGCGCACGAGAATCTCGGCGCCGTGCTCCTGCATGGCTTTCGTCGACCACTCGCGATACTTCGCCATCTTCTCGGCGTCGGTGACGGTCACGTCGGCAATGATGTAGCTGCTCATCGTCGGGGTTTCAGCAGGAGAAGTCGTTTTCGAGCAGCGGCTGCTGCTTGATCACGCGGTCGAGGGCGACCAGTTGTTCGAGCAGGGCCTTCATGTGCTTCAACGGCACGGCGTTCGGCCCGTCGCTCATGGCGTTCTTCGGGTCGGGGTGCGTTTCCATGAAGACACCGGCCACGCCTACCGCGATGGCGGCACGAGAGAGCACCGGCACGAATTCGCGCTGACCGCCTGAGCTCGTGCCCTGGCCGCCCGGCAGCTGCACCGAGTGGGTGGCGTCGAACACGACGGGGGCGCCCGTCTCGCGCATGATGGCGAGCGAGCGCATGTCGGAGACGAGGTTGTTGTAGCCGAAGCTCGCACCACGCTCGCAGGCCATGAAGTTGTCTTCGTTCAGGCCCTTGGCCTTGGCGGCCGCACGTGCCTTGTCGATCACGTTCTTCATGTCGTGCGGCGCGAGGAACTGGCCCTTCTTGATGTTGACCGGCTTGCCCGACTGCGCCACGGCGTGGATGAAGTCGGTCTGGCGGCACAGGAAGGCGGGTGTCTGCAGCACGTCGACCACGCTCGCGACGAGCGGGATCTCGGCTTCGCTGTGCACGTCGGTCAGGATGGGCACGTTCAGCTCGCGCTTCACCTTAGCCAGGATCTCGAGGCCCTTTTCCATGCCGGGGCCACGGAACGAGGTGCCCGACGAGCGGTTGGCCTTGTCGTAGCTGCTCTTGAAGATGAAGGGGATGCCGAGCGCGGAGGTGATCTCCTTCAGCCGGCCGGCCACGTCCATCTGCAGCTGTTCTGACTCGACCACGCACGGGCCCGAGATCAGGAAGAAGGGCTTGTTCAAGCCCACGTCGAATCCACAGAGCTTCATGCGGCCACCTTCTGCTTCTGGCGCGACGACTGGTGTGCCAGCGCCGCTTCGATGTACGACTTGAAGAGCGGGTGACCGCCCCAAGGCGTCGACTTGAACTCGGGGTGGAACTGCACCCCCATGAACCACGGGTGCACGCTCTGCGGCAGCTCCACGATCTCGGTCAGCTTCTCGCGCTGGGTGATGGCCGAGATGACGAGGCCGGCTTCGGTCAGCTTGTCGAGGTAGTTGACGTTGGCCTCGTAGCGGTGGCGGTGCCGCTCGGTCACCACGTCGCCGTAGATCTGGTGGGCCAGGGTGCCGGGCTTCACGTCGGAGCTCTGCGCGCCGAGGCGCATCGTGCCGCCCAGGTCTGACTGGGCCGTGCGCTTCTGGATCGAGCCATCGGCGTCTTGCCACTCCTCGATCAGTGCGATCACGGGCTCGGGTGTGTCGGGGTCGAACTCGGTGCTGTTCGCGTTCACGAGGCCGGCCTTGTGGCGCGCGTACTCGATGGTGGCGACCTGCATGCCGAGGCAGATGCCGAGGTAGGGCAGCTTGTGTTCGCGGGCGAACTGGGCGGTGAGCACCTTGCCTTCCACGCCGCGCTTGCCGAAGCCGCCCGGCACGAGGATGGCGTCGTACTTGTCGAGCTGGTTCACGTTTGCCGGCGTCAGCGTCTCGGAGTCGACGTACTCGATGTTGACCTTGGCGTGGTTGGCGATGCCGGCGTGGCGCAGCGCTTCATTGAGCGACTTGTACGAGTCCGAGAGATCGGTGTACTTGCCGCACATGGCGATGGTGACTTCGCGCTGCGGGTGCTCGACCTCCTCGACCAGCGCATCCCAGCGCTTGAGATTGGCGGGCGGCGTGTTGATGCGCAGCTTGTCGCAGATGAGCCCGTCGAGCCCCTGCTCATGCAGCATGCGCGGCACCTTGTAGATGGTGTCGGCGTCCCACACGGAAATCACGCCCCACTCGGGCACGTTGGTGAAGAGCGAGATCTTCTCGCGCTCTTCGGCCGGAATGGCGCGGTCGGCGCGGCACAGCAGTGCATCGGGCTGGATGCCGATCTCGCGCATCTTCTGCACGGTGTGCTGCGTGGGCTTGGTCTTGAGTTCGCCGGCGGCGGCGATCCAGGGCACGTAGGTCAGGTGCACGAAGGCCGCGTTGTTCGGGCCCATGCGCAGGCTCATCTGGCGCGCGGCTTCGAGGAAGGGCAGGGACTCGATGTCACCCACCGTGCCGCCGACTTCGACGATGGCCACATCCACCGCATGATCGGTGCCGATGCCGGCGCCGCGTTTCACGAATTCCTGGATCTCGTTGGTGACGTGCGGGATCACCTGCACCGTCTTGCCGAGGTAGTCGCCGCGGCGCTCCTTCTCGAGCACGCTCTTGTAGATCTGGCCGGTGGTGAAGTTGTTCGACTTCTTCATCCGCGTCGTGATGAAGCGCTCGTAGTGGCCGAGGTCGAGGTCGGTTTCAGCGCCGTCGTCGGTGACGAACACCTCGCCGTGCTGGAAGGGCGACATGGTGCCCGGGTCGACGTTGAGGTAAGGGTCCAGCTTGATGAGCGTGACCTTGAGGCCGCGCGATTCGAGGATCGCTGCAAGTGACGCTGCCGCGATGCCCTTGCCCAGCGAGGACACCACACCGCCGGTGACAAAGACGAACTTGGTCATTGCTGTGGCACTTGCGTGCTGCAAATGCTCTGGTGGTAAAGCGCGATTATAGGCGTGGCCCCGGGGCGCACGTCCCTGCGCCAAAGGGGGTCAACGCCCGGGTGCTCGCGGCGCGCTCAGGCTTCGACGGGCGAGTGCAGCCCGGCGAGCACCTTGAGCCAGCGCAACACCTCGGCCGAGGTCTCGTCAGGCCGCTCGAACGGGAAGAGGTGCTCGCCCTCGATCCACGACACCCGGCCGTTGGCCAGCCGCTCGGTGGCGTGCATGCCCACGCGCTTCACCTCGGTCGATTGCGTGCCACCGATGAAAGCCAGCGGGTGCCGCAATGGGTGGCGGCGCAGGAAGCCGGGGATGTCGTGCGCCAGGGTGTTGTAGATGTCGGTCTCGACCTCGCGGCGGAAGGCGAGCGTCACGCCGGGTTCCATCGGAGGGCGGGCGTCCTCGATGCCGCAGGCGATGTAGTCCTCGAGCACGCGCGGGTCCCAGCGGGCAAAGGAATCCTTGCTCGCGAAATGCCGGTGTGCGGCCTCTCGGTTCGGCCAGTGGTCGCGGCGGCGGCGAGAGATCGCACCCGGCGAGAACTGCATGCCCAGGCCGGTGAGCTTGGCGAACTGGATGGTCGGGGTGAGCAGGCCGCCGATCACGGGCGAATCCAGCATCACGACGCCGCGGGCGAGGTCGGGCTGCTTGGCGGCGGCGAGCAGGCTCAGAAAGCCGCCCAGGGAATGGCCGACGAAGAAGGCCGGTTCCTTGGCCTTGGCCTCGGCGAAGTGCACCAGCTGATCACGCAGGCGCGGCCAGTGGTTGGTCACCGGGTACTTCGGGTCGTGGCCGTATTTCTCGACGGCGAGGACTGTGTAGCCGGCCTTCTTCCACGCCTCGAAGAGCACCCGGTACGTGCCGGCTGGGAAACTGTTGGCGTGCGAGAAGACGATGGTGCCGGCGTGCTTGCGAGCCATGTCAGATCATCTTCTCGCTGGCGTTGGTGATCTTGCGCATGGGCTCGAATCGGCCCGAGCGCACCACCAGCGGGTAGGCGGTGGTGCCGCCACTTTCCCAGTGCGGGTCTTCGATCGACTCGAACACCTGGCGCAGCTTCTGGCCCCAGGTGTTGCGGATCATGTGGAAATAGGGGTTGTGCTCGTCGATGCAGACCATCTGGTCGCTCTGCAGCCGGTCGGCTTCGTAGACGAGCAGGTCGAGCGGCAAGCCGACCGAGAGATTCGACTTGAGCGTGGAATCCATCGACACCAGCGCGCACTTGGCGGCTTCGTCGAGCGGTGTATGCGGGGTGATCATGCGATCGAGCACCGGCTTGCCGTACTTCGACTCGCCCACCTGGAAGAAGCAGGTCTCGCGCGTGGCTTCGATGAAATTGCCGGCCGAGTAGACGAGGAAGAGCCGCATCGCCTCGCCCGCGATCTGGCCGCCGAAGATCATCGAGGCGTTGAAGTCGATGCCGGCAGCGCGCAGCGAGGGGCCGTCCTGGTCGTAGACGCGACGCACGGCGCTGCCGAGCACGCGCACGGCATCGAACATGCTCTTCGCGTTCCAGATGGTGAGCGGGGGCTCGTCCGGGCCGTTGTCGAGTTTCTCGACCTGCAGGATCTCGCGCACCGATTGCGAGATCGACAGGTTGCCGGCCGAGAGCAGCACCATGAAACGGTCGCTCGGCTTCTCGTAGACCATCATCTTGCGGAAAGTGCTGATCGCATCCAGGCCCGCGTTGGTGCGCGAGTCCGAGAGAAAGACCAGGCCGGCATCGAGCTTGATGCCCACGCAGTACGTCATGTCTTGCTGCTTTCTTGGAGAGACTTCAGGCGATAGAGCGCGTCCAGCGCTTCCTTCGGCGACAGCATATCGGGATTGATCGCGGCCAAGGCCTTGTCCACGGCGGAAGCCTCGATTTCTGCCGGCGCGGCGGGTGCTGCGAAGAGATCGATCTGCGCGTCGCTCGCCTTCTGCTGCGCTTCGAGCGCTTCCAGCGCGGCGCGCGCCTGCCGAACCAGCACGGCGGGCATGCCCGCCAGGCGTGCCACTTGCACGCCATAGCTGCGGCTCGCAGGGCCGGGCTGGATGTCGTGCAGGAAGACGATGTCGTCGCCACTTTCGGCCGCCGACACGTGCACGTTGAGCGCCTGCGTGTGCTTGACGGGGAACTCGGTCAGCTCGAAATAGTGCGTGGCGAAGAGGGTGAACGAGCGATTCCGGTCGTGCAGCTGGCTGGCTATGGCGCCGGCGAGTGCGAGACCGTCGAAGGTCGAGGTGCCGCGCCCGATCTCGTCCATCAAGACCAGCGACTGCTCGGTGGCGCTGTGCACGATGGCCGCGGCCTCGGTCATTTCCAGCATGAAGGTCGACTGCGCATTCGCCAGGTCGTCGGCTGCGCCGATGCGCGTGTGGATCGCGTCGATGGGCCCGAGCCGGCACTCGGTGGCGGGCACGAAGGAGCCGATCGCCGCCAGCAGCACGATCAGCGCCACCTGGCGCATGAAGGTGCTCTTGCCGCCCATGTTAGGACCGGTGATGACGAGCATCTTGCGGGCCGCATCGAGCCGGCAGTCGTTGGCCATGAAGTTGCCACCGCCGGTCTCGGCCAGACGCGCTTCCACGACCGGGTGGCGGCCGGCGGTGATGTCGATGCAGGGCTCGCGCACGAACTGCGGGCGGCACCAGTTGAGCGTGTGGGCGCGTTCGGCCAGCGCCGCCAGTGCATCGAGGCTCGCCAGCGCACGGGCGAGGCCGCCGAGCTCGTCGAGGTGGGTCTGAAGCTGGTCGATCACCGCCTCGTAAAGCATCTTCTCGCGGGCCAGCGAGCGGTCTTGCGCCGAGAGGGCCTTGTCTTCGAAGGCCTTCAGCTCCGGCGTGATGAAGCGCTCGGCGTTCTTCAGCGTCTGGCGGCGCTGGTAGTCCATCGGCACCTTGCTGGCCTGGCCTTGCGTCACCTCGATGTAGAAGCCGTGCACCTTGTTGTATTGCACGCGCAGGTTGGCAATGCCGGTGCGGGTGCGTTCACGGGCTTCGAGGTCGAGCAGGTAAGCGTCGCAGTTCTGGCTGATGCCGCGGAGTTCGTCGAGGTCACGGTCGTAGCCGGCGGCGATGACGCCGCCGTCACGCAGCAGCACCGCAGGTTCGTCGGCGATGGCGGCGCGCAGCAGTGCCTCAATCCCAGGCGCCGGGCTCATGGCTTCGGCCAGCATGTTGAGCAGCAGCGCCTGGCCCTGCGGCACCAGCGAGCGAAGGGCTGGCAAGCCTTGCAGCGTGGCGCGCAGGCCGGTCAACTCGCGTGGGCGCACCTGGCGCAGCGCGATGCGCGCGGTGATGCGCTCGACGTCGCTGACGTGGCGCAAGGCTTCGCGCAGGGCCTCCGGCGAACGCTGGATCAGCACCTCGATCGCGTCGTGCCGCTGCATCGCCACCTGCCGCTCGCGCAGCGGGTGGGTGAGCCAGTGGCGCAGTGCGCGGCTTCCCATGCCGGTACGGCAGGTGTCGAGCAGCGAGAGCAGCGTGGGGGCGTCGTCGCCGCGCAGCGTCTGGGTGAGTTCGAGGTTGCGGTGGGTGGTGGGCGGCAGGTCGAGCAGGTCGCTCGCGCGTTCGACCGTCAAGGTGCGAACGTGGGCGAGCGCTTGGCCTTGCGTGTGTTCGGCGTAGCTCAGCAGCGCTGCCGCGGCGGCGTGGGCACAGGCGAGGTCTTGGGCGTTGTAGCCGGCAAGGCTCGCCACGCGCAATTGCTCGCAGAGCTTGCGCACGCCGAGCGTGGCGTCGAACTGCCAGTCGGGCCGGTGGGTGATGGCGATGCGCGAGGCGGTGAGGGCCGCAGGCACCTGGTCGCGTGCCACCAGCACCTCGGCCGCATTGAGCCGCGACAGCCAGCCGGCCAGCTCGCGCTCGTTGCACTCGGTGATGCCGAGCTGGCCGTTCGACACGCCCAGCCACGCGAGGCCATAGCTCACCACACCGCGCTTGGTTTGCTGCGACAGCGCCATCAGCAGCGCATCGCGCTTGTCGGCCAGCAACTCGGTGTCGGTCACGGTGCCCGGCGTCACCACCCGCACCACCTTGCGTTCCACCGGCCCCTTGGCCGTGGCCACGTCGCCCACCTGCTCGGCAATCGCCACCGCTTCGCCAAGTTTGATGAGCTTGGCGAGATAGCTCTCGACCGAATGGACCGGCACCCCGGCCATCACCACCGGCTCGCCGCCGCTCTGGCCGCGCTGGGTGAGCGTGATGTCGAGCAGCTTGTTGGCGCGGCGGGCGTCGTCGAAGAAGAGTTCGTAGAAATCGCCCATCCGGTAGAACACGAGCGTGTCCGGATGCTCCGCCTTGATGCGGAGGTACTGCTGCATCATCGGCGTGTGATGGGCCAGGTCGGAGGCCAGGGTGGCGGTGTTCATGCGGGGCGGGCGCTGAGGTCAGCCGCGTATTGTCCACAGAGCGGCCCCGCCCTATGCTGCCGGCCCATGTTGAGACTTCGACAGATCTGCCTCGTGGCGCCCGAACTCGCACCGGCCGAAGCCCTGGTGCGCCGCATCTTCGGCCTCGAGGTCTGCCACCGTGACGAGGCCGTGGCGAAATACGGCCTCGTGAACGCGCTCTTCGTCTTCGGCCACCAGTTCCTCGAGATCGTCGCGCCCACGCGCGACGGCACCGCGGCCGGCCGCTTTCTCGAACGCAGCGGCGGGCGCGGCGGCTACATGGCCATCTTCGACACGCGTGACCCCGAGCGGCGGCAAGCGCTGGTCGAATCGCTCGGCGTGCGCATCGCGAACACGATGAGCGTGCCCGGGTTTCACGGCATCCAGCTCCACCCTCGCGACGCGCGCGCCACCATGCTCGAATTCGACCGCAGCGACGGCAACGAGCAACTCGACGGCGCCTACTGGCCCGCCGGCCCACACTGGCGCGAGCACCAGCGGCTTGACCGCGTGGCCGGTATCCCATGGGTCGACGTCGAAACACCCGACGTGAACGGCTTGGCCGTGCACTGGGCCCGCATCATCGACGTGCCGATCGGCGTCGACGATGACGACGCGACCGTGCTGCGTTTCGACCTGGGCGGTGTGCGCTTCCGGCCCGGCACGCCGGAGCGGCTGGCGGCGGTGCACGTCGAGGTGCAAACCCCTGAAGCGGTGCTGGCCGCGGCGCGCGGCGAAGGGCTCGCGGTGGAAGACGGCGGCTTCGATTTCTGCGGCGTGCGGATGCTGCCGCGCCGCGCTCAGCCCTGAGCGGGCATCCAGCGCTCGTTCACCAGCACCTCGTGCGGCCTGAACTGGGCCTTGTACGACATCTTGTCGCTGTCGTTGATCCAGTAGCCCAGGTACACGTGCTTGAGCTTGAGCAGTCGGGTCTGCTCGATCTGCCACATCACGTTGTAGGTGCCGTAGCTCGTGCGCGGCTCAGGCTCGTAGAAGGTGTAGACCGCCGACAGCCCGTCGTTGAGGATGTCGAGGATCGACACCATCTTGAGCGCGCCCAGCGTGCCGTCGGCCGCGGGCGGCTCGCGAAACTCGACGAGGCGCGAGTTCACGCGGCTTTGCAGCAGGAACTGGGTGTACTGGTCGACCGAATCGTTGTCCATGCCGCCGCCGCTGTGGCGCCCGGCCTGGTAGCGCAGGTAGAGCTGGTAGTGCTCGGGCACGAAGCACAGGCGCAGGACGCGGGCCTGCAGGTTGCCGTGTTGCTTCCAGGCGCGCTTCTGGCTGCGCGTGGGCTCGAAGTTCTTGACCGGGATGCGCAGCGGCACGCAGGCGCGGCAGCCGTCGCAGAAGGGCCGGTAGGTGAACATGCCGCTGCGGCGAAAGCCGTTGGCGACGAGGCCCGAATACGCGTCGGCGTGGATGAGGTGGCTGGGGGTGGCGACCTGCGAGCGCGCCATGCGACCCGCGATGTAGCTGCACGGGTAAGGCGCGGTGGCGTAGAACTGGATCGACGAGAGCGGCAGCTCTTTCGGGTGGGTCACGGGCCGGCTTCCTCCAGAAGCACCGCAGCGTCTGCAGCGCTCTTGTCGTTGGATGATAGGTCCATTCGCCAGATGCCGAAGCTGCCGTAACCCACGGTGCAGGCAGGGCTGGGCGGTCAGGCCGGGGCTACCGGCGGCACCGAGGGTGGCGCGTCGGGGCGGTAGTCGCGGCGGTCCTTCAGCCTGAGCCACGGTGCTTCCCAGTAGCGGTAGCTCACCATCGCCACCAGCAGGGGCACCACGAGCGACAGGGCCACGTACCAGACGATGCCCAGCGTGTAGCCCCCGGGCCAAGTGGAGAGTTCCGCCCGGCGCGCGAGCGGGCCGAGCAGGTAGTGGAAGACGTAGATGCCGTAGCTGTACTTGCCGTAGGTAACGAGCACCGGGTGGCTGAGCCAGTGGCCGAGCCGCGCCGACGGATCGGTGGTCACCCACAGCGCTGCGCACGCGGTAGCCAGCGCCGTGAGAAGGGCCACGCCGGCATCGAAGGCGCCGTCCTGCTCCGACACCGGAATGAGCAGGCATGCCAGGACCACCAGCGACACCAGGGCCCAGGTGCCGCGCCGCACCACCGGCGTGATCGAGCCCGCCGGCCTGCAGTGCAGCCACACGGCGGCCAAGCCGCCAAGTGCCAGGCCTGCCAGATGCTTGGGCGTGGCCAGCACGGCGTTGATCCAAGGTTCTTCCGTATGCAGCAGGCCGGTGCGCAGCGCCATCGAGAGCAGCACGATGACGATCGCCGAAAGGGCGAGGTTGCGCACTGACAGCGTGAACACCAGCAGCGGCCAGAAGAGGTAGAAGTGTTCTTCGACCGCCAGCGTCCAGAAGTGGGACAGCTCGAAGTAGCCGAATTCGAGCGCCGGCATGTGGGCACCATGGAACTCGCGCGACATGTTGGCCGCGTGCAGCCAGAACCACCATTGCTGGTCGAGGAACTTGGCGGCCCCTTGCGGGTTGAGGTGCGGCAGGGCGACCGAGACGACCCAGATGATGGCCAGCACGCCGAAGTACAGCGGCAAGATGCGCAGCGCGCGCCGGTAGTAGAACGTGCCGAAGTATTCGCGCGCCGGTGCGTGCCGGTTCTTCAGCAGGATGCGGGTGATGAGGAAGCCCGACAGCGCGAAGAACACCTCCACGCCGAGCCATCCGGTGTGCCCTGCCGAGAGCAGGAACTGGATGGGTTCGAAGTCATGGCCCAGCGTCATGGTGGCGTGGTAGATCACCACGCTCAAGATGGCGATGCCGCGGATGCCGTCGAGGGCGGCAAAGCGGTGGTGGAGGTCTTCGTGCGCGGACACACGGCATCTTCGGCGATTTCCCCCCGCCCCGGTGCCCCCAAGCTGAGGGCTTGCCGGGGGCTGCCGAGACGCGCGCCCCAGAGGATGTCAGGACCGCGGCGCTTCGCCCGAGTCGTCGCCCAGCACCTCTTGCCACAGCGCGGGCCGGAAGGTCCAGTCACGCACCGCCGGCTGCGACGTGTACCTGGCGATGCTGCGCTCGAACTCCTCGCGAGGGATCTCGCGTGCACCGAGCGACGCCAGGTGCCGCGTGCGCTGCTGGCAGTCGATGAGGTGGATGTCGTGTGCGCGGCAGAAGGCCACCATCGCGGCGGTGGCGATCTTCGACGCATCGGTGCGGTGCGAGAACATCGACTCGCCGTAGAACATCCTCCCGAGGTTGATGCCGTAGAGGCCGCCGACGAGTTGCCCGTCGACCCAGGTCTCGAAGCTGTGCACGGCGCCCTCGGCATGCCAATCGCAGTAGGCGTCGATCATCTCCGGCAGGATCCAGGTGCCCGCCTGTCCGTCGCGCGGGGTGCTCGCGCAAGCGGTGATCACGCGGCGGAAGGCGCTGTCGATTCGGATCTCGCAGCGCGGGTGGTCGAGGATGAAATGGCGCAGTGTCTTGCGCAGCGAGCGCGAGACCTTGAATTCATCGGTGAACAGCACCATGCGTGGGTCGGGCGACCACCACAGGATGGGCTGGCCTTCGCTGTACCAGGGGAATACGCCCTTGCTGTAGGCCTCGGTCAGGCGTGCCGTGGTGAGTTCGCCGCCGGCCGCCAGCAGGCCTGGCGCCTCAGAACCTGCGGGCAGGGCCAGCCGCGTGTCGGGCAGCGGGTCGAACGGGTGGCGCAGCCACGGGATCATGCAGGTGGCGATCAGCTCGAAGCTTGGCAGCTGGGGGCGTCGTGCGACAGGGGTTTCTTCTGCGACAGCGCCACACCATGTCGCACGGCGACGATCTCCGCGAGGATGGACACGGCGATCTCGGCTGGTGTACGCCCGCCGAGGTCAAGCCCGATCGGGCCATGCAGGCGTCCGATCTCTTCGGCCGACAGGTCGAAGAGAGCCAGGCGTTCCTTTCGCTTGGCGGTATTGCCGCGCGAGCCCAGGGCGCCGACGTAGAACGCAGGAGATTTCAGCGCTTCGAGCAGGGCGAGGTCGTCGAGCTTGGGGTCGTGCGTGACGGCCACCACCGCGCTGTGCGGGTCGAGTTGCAGTTCCTGGACCAGGTCGTCGGGCATCGTCGTGCTGAAGGTGGTGCCGGGCACGTCCCAGGTGAGGTGGTATTCCTCCCGCGGATCGCAGCAGATGATCTCGAAGTCGAGTGCGAGCGCCATCTGCGCGAGCACGCGCGAGAGTTGCCCCGCGCCGATGATGAGCATGCGCCAGCGCGGGCCGAAGAGCGCGCGCATCACCTGGCCGTCGAAGCTGAACGCCTCGCCACGCGTGGCGGCCTCCACGGTCACCGTGCCGGTGGCAAGGTCGAGCCGTCGGGCGACGAGTTCGTGGCGGGCGGTGCGGGCCAGCACCTCGTCGATCCAGGCGACGTCGTTCAACGGCTCCTGGACCAGGCGCAGGTTGCCGCCGCAAGGCAGGCCGAAGCGGGCGGCTTCTTCCTTCGTCACACCGTAGGTCACCAGGGACGGCTTGTTCATCGATTCACCGGCGCGCACACGCTCGATGAGATCGTCTTCCACGCAGCCGCCCGAGACCGAGCCGACGACCAGCCCGTCGCCGCGCATGGCCAGCAGCGCGCCGGGCGGGCGCGGGGCCGAGCCCCAGGTCTCGATCACGGTGACCAGGCGCACCGGGTGGCCATCGGCATGCCACTGGCGGGCCTGGGTGAGGACTTGCAGGTCGAGGCTGTCCATGAGGGGGCAAGAGCTGGGACGGGTTGAGGCCATCCTAGCTCGCGCCTTCGGGCCGTGCAGGCCCGAGATTTCCCGGCCCTTCGGCGAGAAGCGCCTGTGCCGCTTCAGCGTGCAGTCATGCCGCCGTCCACCAGCAGCGGGTGGCCGACGACGAACGACGCATCCTCGGAGCTGAGGAACACCGCCGCGCGGGCGATTTCCTCGGCCTGCCCGAGCCGGCCGATCGGGTGCGCCTGCTCGATGTACGGCGCACGCTTGGGCTCGCGGGCGATGGCGCGCTCGGTCATCTCGGTGTCGATGATGCCGGGGCACACCGCGTTGACGCGGATGCCCTTGCGCGCGTACTCCACGCCTGCGGCACGCGTGAGGCCGAGCACGGCGTGCTTGGTCGCGCCGTAGACCGGCTGGCGCGCCGCACCGATCACACCGCCCACCGACGACGTGTTGACGATGGCGCCGCCCGAGCCTTGCTCCAGCATCTGCGTGATCTCGTGCTTCATGCACAGCCACACGCCCTTGATGTTGACGGCCACGAGCTTGTCGAACTCTTCTTCGGTCGCCTTGTGCAGCGGCAGGTGCTCGATGTCGATGCCGGCGTTGTTGAAGGCGATGTCGAGCCGGCCGAAGCGCGTCACGACCTGCTTCACCATCGCCTCGACCTGCGCCGACTGGGTCACGTCGACGGCGATCGCGATGGCTTCGCCGCCAGCCGCTTCGATTTCGGCGGCGACGGCTTGTGCGGCTTCGCCGTTGAGATCGGCCACGGCAACCTTCGCGCCTTCGCGCTGGTAGGCGAGTGCGGTGGCACGGCCGATGCCGCCCCCGCCGCCCGTGACGAGCGCGACCTTGCCCTGCAGCTTCATGCGTTCACCTCGTCGAGCGAGGGGTAGTGGGTGTAGCCGAAGGCGCCTTCGCCGCCGTAGAGCGGGGCGGCCTTGTCGGGCGCATTCAGCGGCGCGTTCTCGCGGAAGCGGCGCACCAGGTCGGGGTTGACGATGATCTTGCGACCGAACGAGACCATGTCGGCGCGGCCGCTCTTGATCGCCTCGACGGCCATCTCCTTCGTGTAGCCGTTGTTGACCATCCAGACGCCGGAGTACAGCTTGCGCAGCGCCTCGTAATCGAAGGGCCGGTTGTCACGCGGACCGCCGGTGTGGCCCTCGACCACGTGGATGTAGACCGGGTGCAGCTTCTCCAGCTCACGCACCACGTGCTCGAAGAGCGGCTGCGGGTCAGGTTCGACCGAGTCGTTGACCGGCGACACCGGCGAGAGCCGCAGGCCCACACGCTCCGCCCCGATCTCGCCGATGACGGCGGCGGTGATCTCCAGCAGGAAACGGGCGCGGTTCTCGATCGAGCCGCCGTACTGGTCGGTGCGCTGGTTGGAGCCGCTGCGCAGGAAGGCGTCGATCAGGTAGCCGTGGGCCGCATGCAGCTCGATGCCGTCGAAGCCGGCCTTGATGGCGTTGGCCGCGGCGGTGCGGAAATCGTTCACCACGCCGGCGATTTCTTCCGTGGCGAGTGCGCGCGGCTCGGAGGTTTCAACAAAGCCCTGGCCGATCACGTAGGTGCGGGCGGCCGTGGCCTTCAGGGCCGAGGGCGCGACCGGCGCCTGCTGCCCCGGCTGGAAGCGCGAGTGCGACACACGCCCGGTGTGCCACAGCTGCACGAAGATCTTGCCGCCCTTGGCGTGTACCGCGTCGGTCACCTTCTTCCAGCCGGCGATCTGCTCGGGCGTGTGCAGGCCCGGCGTCGCGTCGTAGCCCTGGGCCTGGGCCGACACCTGCGTGGCCTCGGCGATCACGAGGCCCACGCTCGCGCGCTGCGTGTAGTACTCGACTGCCAGCGGGCCCGGCACGTTGCCTGCGGCGGCGCGGTTGCGGGTGAGGGGCGCCATCGCCATGCGGTTGGCAAGGGTGATGTTGCCGAGCCGGATCGGCTGGAACAGGACGTCGTCGGAGGTGTTGGCGGTCATGGTGGGGTCAGGGGGAGAAGATCAGTGGGAAGAGAGACGGGGATAGAGACGGTCGAGCAGCAGGGCCACGGTGTCACGCAGCGGTTGCACCGAGCGTTCGACCTTCACGCGCAGCAGCGCGCCTTGCCAGGCGGCCCAGGTGAGGGCGGAAAGTTCGGTGGCGTCGATGTCATCGCGCACCACGCCTTCGGCCTGCGCGGCGCGGATCAGCCCGGCCAGGCGCTCGCGCCAGCCGAGCTGGGCGGCCAGCAGCGTCTGCCGACAGCTGTCGCTCACCAGTGCGATCTCGGAGGCGAAGTTGCCGATCAGGCAGCCCGAGGGGCAGTCGGCGTGGCGCTCGTGATAGGCCGTCATCTGCGCGAAGACGTGGCGGATGGCCGCCATCGGCGCCTCGGGCGCGGTGGCCAGCATGCGTGTCCACGACAGCTGCATGAACGCGGCGTAGCGCTCGGCCACCGCGGTGGCGAAGGCCTCTTTGCTGCTGAAGTGGTTGTAGAACGAGCCTTTGGGCACGCCAGCCGTGTCGGTGATCTGCTGGATGCCGGTGGCGTTGTAGCCCTGCTGGAGGAAGAGGTCGCGCCCGGCGTCGAGCAGGCGCTTGGGGATGTCGGTCGGGTCGGCAGTGCGCGGCATGGCACGAATAATATGACCAGTCGTCTTGAAACGTCAAGACGACTGGCCAGCGCCTGGCGGCGCGGAGCTCAGGACGCGTACAGCAGGTAGTCCGCCGTGTAGGGCACCTTGTCCACCTTGCCGATGGCGCTCTTGTCGCAACGCTGCGCCGGCGCGGTGCCGCCGACCGTGTTGACGCGCTGGATGCTCGTCACCGACGCATAGCGACCGGAGCTGCCGACCGAGCGGGCCGACAGCAGCAGCCACGGGATGGCGCCAGCCTGCGGTGCGTCGGCGCGGGCTTCGACCTTGCCGACGATCTTGCTGCCGTCCGCAGCCTCCCAGTGCGGGCCGGCGTAATGCGTGCCGCTCGGCTTGCCTTCGGCATCGAAAAGATCGGCCTGGGGCGCGACGAACACCCACTGCGCGCCGTTCGAGGCGGCCTTGTCGGCGCGGCATTCGTAGACCTGCACGCCTTTGGCTGCCACACGCTCGACCAGCTTGGCGTCACCCGCCGGCGCCAGCGCGAACTGCGCGACCGCCTGCGCGCCGATCTGCCGGCCCATCACCAGGCCCACGTCGGTCGCGGTGCGGAAGTGGATGCCACCCCAGATGCGCGACACCGCCACTTCACGGGTGAAGTCGTCGAGGGACTTCCACTTGCGCGTGGCGCCGCCCAGGGTGGGGCTCGAGGTGCTGAGCACCGGCAGCCCGGCCGTGCCGGCCTCGGCTTGCAGGATGCTGGCCATTGCGCCGGCCAGGATCGAGTGCGTGCTCGGGTACTCCGGGTGCATCGGCGCATCGATCAGCGAGGACCAGCCGGCTTCCAACGGGGTGCCGTCGTGGCCGTCGAGGTCGCCGTTGCGGATGGCGGTGACCGGGCGCCAGAAGTTGTAGTGGTACTTGGCGTCCAGTCCGGCGATCAGCCCGTCGTCCATCGCCTGCGCGGCGGTGGCGAAGAGGCGCGCGTTCTGCGCGACGCTGCGGTTCGGCTGGGTGGCCACCGAGCGCAGCACGGCGTGGTAGATCGGCGGCAGCGAGTAGTCCCAGAAGCGGGCGATGTCGGTCTGCTCGGCGCTGCGCTTGGTGCTGACCTTGCTGCCGACGAGGCGCACTTCCTCGTAGTCGCGAGCCCATTGCGCACTGCTCAGTGCCGGCGGCGGCCCGGGGCGGAACTGCGCCGGGCCGGCCATGTTCCAGGGCTTGCGCTGCACCCACTGCGGCGCGGCCACGGCGGGGGTCGGCACGTAGGTGCCGGCGGCGGTGTGCGGGCGGTAGCGCTCGGGCGTGCCGGCGCCGTCGTCCAGGCGGCGTGCGAGCACCGCGCCCGCGGCCTTTTCGCCGGCGGCGATGCCGGCCGCCTTGGCGGGGCCGTCGGCGATCTTGGCCAACGCCGCCTGGTAGGCGGTGGTGACGGCGGCTTCTTGCGACGGCAGCAGCTTGGCGAGCGTCACGCGGTTGGCCGCGGCCACGGCGGCGTCGACGCTGGTGTCCGCGCGGCTTCCCGCGGCGATGACGGCATCGTTCACGGCGGTCTGCACGATGGCGATCACGCGGTTGGCCGGGGGTGTGCCGAGCTTGGCGGCGACGATGGTGTCGCCGGCCACGATGTTCCAGTCGGTGATGACGTCGGCGTGGGCCGCGCTGCCAATGGCCACGAGGCAGGCGCCGGCGATGAGGTGACGAGGTTTCATGGTTGTTCTCTCAGGGGTGAAAGGGTGGGGTGTTCAGGCGCGGGTGATGACGACCTGCAGGTATTCGCTCGGCACGACGAGCGTCCCGTCGTCGGCGCGGTTGAAGCGGGCCATCAGCGAGAGCAGGTCGTCGGCGAGCGCGGCCTGCCGCGTCACGTCGAGCGCGGCAAACGCCTTGTGCACCGGGCCGTACCAGCTCTTGAAGACGTCCAGGAAGTGCTCGGGCGAGCGGTAGCGGAACATGAACTGGCGCGACTCGGCGCGGATCTGGCCGTGCGCCTCGAAGAGCTCGGCCAGATGCGGGCGCGAACCCCACAGCGCAGGCGACTTCACGCCGGCCGGCGGTGCCACGTGCTTGCCGAGCGCCTTGAACATCTCGCCGATGAAGCTCTCGGGCGTCCAGTTGGCCATGCCGATCTTCCCGCCGGGGCGGCACACGCGCAGCATCTCGCTCGCCGTGCGCACATGGTTGGGCGCGAACATGCAGCCAAAGGTCGAGACGACCACGTCGAAGCTCGCGTCGTCGAAGGGCAGGGCCTCGACGTCGGCTTCTCGGAAGTCGATCTCCTGGAAGCCTTCGGCGATGGCACGGGCGCGGCCGCGCTCCAGCAGCGAGGGCACGTAGTCGGTCGAGGTCACCTCGGCCCAGCGGCGCGCGGCGGCGAGCGTGGCGTTGCCGTTGCCGGCGGCCACGTCGAGCACACGCTGGCCCGAGCGCAGGTCGAGCGCCTCGCACAGCGACTCGCCCACAATCTGCAGGGTGGTGCCGACGACGGCATAGTCGCCGGACGACCAGGCCGCCTGCTGGCGGGTCTTGATGGCCGCAAAGTCGGGGGTGCTGGCGTCGGTGGCAGCGCTCGCGGTGGAAAATGCATTCATGACATGAGCTCCAAAGGTTTGTGTTGACAGGCTCGGCTACCGGGTTCTGGCCTCGGTGTGACCGTGCACAGGACTGTCGAAGCGGTGCGTTGAAACCAGCGTGGAAATGAGCGTGGGAACTGGCGTGGAAACAAGCGAGGCCATCACGGGAACCGGTGGTTTGCGGCTGCAGCTGCTGGGCCCGCTCGTGCTCAGCCGTGCGGGCAGCCTGGTGGTGCTGCCCTCGTCGCGCAAGGTGCGCGCGCTGCTGGCCCTACCTGGCGCTGGCCGGCCATGACGTGTCGCGCCACCACCTGTGCGAGCTGCTCTGGGACCTGCCCAACGATCCACGCGGAGAACTCCGCTGGTGCCTGAGCAAGCTGCGCGGCGTGCTCGATGAGGAAGGCCAGACGCGGGTCTTGGCAGAAGGCGAGAGCCTGCGGCTCGACCTCACAGGCGTAGATGTCGACGCGACTCGGCTCGCCCATGCGCTGCAGGGCGGCGTGGCCACGCTCGGCGCCGAAGCGCTGCGCGCCTGGGCGCTCGAGTTTCGGGGCGACTTCCTCGAAGGTCTCGACATCCCCCGCAGCGCCGCCTACACGGCGTGGCTCACGGCGCAGCGGCGCCGCTTCCGTGCGGCGCACGCCGCGGTGCTGGAGCAGCTGGCCATGTCGCTGCCGCCTGCGGCCGACGAGGCGGTGCCCACCTTCGAAGCGTGGCTGCGGCTCGCGCCCTTCGACGGCCGGGCACACGAGGGCCTCTTGAACGCGCTGGCCGCCAGCGGCCGGCTGCGCGAGGGCGACGAACACCTCGCGGTGGTGGCGCGCCAGTACGAAGCCGAAGGGCAGGACTGGGGCGCGATCGGCCACGCCTGGCGTGCCGCGAAGCAGCGCCACAGTCGCCCGGCGTTGGTCGTCGCCGTCGAGGTCATCAAGTCCGAGCCCGAGCCCTCGCTCCCGCCGGCGCGTGCGCGCCGCGCCTCGCTGGCCGTCATGCCCTTCAGCGACCGCTCGCGCGGCGTGAGCGCCCGTGGCGGGCTGGGCGACGGACTGGCGCACGACATCATCACGCGGCTGTCGAAGCTGCGCAGCATGTTCGTCATCGCGCAAGGCACGGTGTTCGCGCTCGACGAGCGGCGCATCGGCGCCGAAGACGCGGCGCGCCGGCTCGATGTCGACTACGTGGCTGGCGGCGCGTTGCGCGTGGAGCCGGGCGGGCGCTTGACCGTCTCGGTGCAACTGAGCGAGACGCGCACCGCCCGTGTGCTGTGGGCCGACACCTTCCAGGGCCGCCTCGGCGACACCTTCGGCGTGCTCGACGAGATCGGCGACCGCATCGTGGCCTCGCTGTCGGGCCAGATCGAGGTGGCCGAGCGAAACCGCGCCATCCTCAAGTCACCCAACTCGCTCGACGCCTGGGAGGCGCACCACCGCGGCCTCTGGCACATGATGCGGTTCAACCGCGAAGACAACGAGCAGGCGCGCCATTTCTTCCAGACCGCGGTGCAGCTCGACCCGAGCTTCGCGCGGCCCTACGCCGGCCTGTCGTTCACCCATTTCCAGGATGCCTTTCTCGGCTGGTCCGACCGCCCGCAGGCCGAGGAGCAGGCCTACCGCATCGCGTCGCAAGGCCTGATGGCAGACGACCTCGACCCCGCTGCACGCTGGGCGCTCGGCCGGGCGCACTGGCTGCGCGGTCGGCTCGACGAGTCGATCGCCGAGCTCGACATCTGCGTCGACCTGAGCCCGAACTTCGCGCACGGCCACTACACCCGCGCCTTCGTGCATTCGCAGTCGGGGGACGCGCAGCTCGCCATCGAGGCCACCGACCATGCGCGCGACCTGAGCCCCTTCGACCCGCTGCTCTTCGCCATGCTGGGCACCCGCGCGCTCGCCTTGCTGCGGCTGGGCCGCTATGACGAGGCGGCCGATTGGGCGATGAAGGCCGCGGCACGCCCCAACGCGCACGTGCACATCATGAGCATCGCCAAGCACTGCCTGGCCATGGCCGGTCGCCGCGAGCAGGCGCTCGAGATGGCCGCCGCCATCCAGCGTGTGCAGCCGGGCTATCGGCTCGACGACTTTCTCTCGGCCTTCCACTACGGCTCTGATGCCGACGCCCTCATGCGGCAGGCCGACCACCGCATGGCCGGCTGGTCACACTCCCACTGAAGGAACACCTCATGAAGATCGCTTTTTTCGGGACGGGGCTGATGGGCGCCGGCTTCATCGACCGACTGCAGGCCAACGGCCACCAGGTGCAGATCTGGAACCGCAGTGCCGCCAAGGCGCGCGCGCTCGAGCGCGCCGGCATCAAGGCCTTCGACGAGGCCGCTGCTGCGCTCGAGGGTGCCAGCCGCATCCACCTCTCGCTGGCCGACGATGCCTCGGTCGACGCGGTGCTGGAGCCGCTCGCCGGGCGCATCGCGAAGCACACCTGGATCGTCGACCACACCACCACCGCCCCCACGCCCACCGCCGAGCGCGCGGCGCGCTGGAAGGGCCGCGGCATCACCTTCGTGCATGCGCCGGTGTTCATGGCACCGTCCAACGCGCACGAAGGCACCGGCCTCATGCTGGTCTCGGGCGACAAGGCCCATCACGACACGCTGCTGCCCGACCTGCAGAAGATGACCGGCAACGTGATGTACCTCGGCGAGGCGCCCGAGCGGGCCGCCGCGTTCAAGCTCTTCGGCAACCTCACGCTGATCGGCATCATGGGCGTGCTCGGCGACGTGAACCGGCTGGCCGCCGCCTGCGGCATCTCGACCAGCGAAGCGTTCTCGCTCTTCAAGAACTTCAACCCGGGCGCGATGCTGCCGGCGCGTGCGGCGCGCATCGAGTCGGGTGATGTGACGAAGCCCTCGTTCGAGGTGACGATGGCGCGCAAGGACGTGCGCCTGATGCTCGAAGAAGCCGAGCGGGGCGGCTTCCCGCTCTTCGTGATGCCGGGTGTGGCCGCGATGTACGACGCGGCCATTGCGCGCGGCGAAGGCGCGCTCGATTCGGCCGCGGCGGCGAGGGTGCCGCCGCGCTGACGCCTGGTCAGCGGTGAGTCATCAGCGGTAATAGGCCTCGACCGTGCCCTTGAGCTTGATCATCAGGGGCTGGCCCTTGCGGTCGAGCGTCTTGCCGGCTGGCACCTTCACCCAGCCTTCGCTGATGCAGTACTCCTCGACGTCGTGGCGCTCCTTGCCGTTGAGGCGGATGCCGATCGGGTGCTCGAACACCGCGGCCACGTGATGCGGGCTTCGCGGGTCGCATGACAGGTGGTCGGGCAGGGTGGGCTTGGTCTCGTCGCTCATCGCTTGTGAAATCTGGATGCAAGGGCGGCGATTGTCTTCGACTCACAGGCGCGGGCCGCGCGGCAGGCCGGCCTCGTCGTAGGCCATGCGGTGCGAGACCCAGGCCCACAGCCAGGCGACCAGCGGCAGCGCCAGCAGCAGCCACAACCATGTGCCGTAGGCGCTGAAGAAGCCGGGCTCGCCGTCGTCGGCAGCGGGCGTGGAAGTGGGTGGCAGGGGCACGGCGGCTGGCTCCGCAGGCCGCGGTGTCGGCGCCGCGCGGGTCACGAGGGGTGCGGTCGGCGTCTCGGCGACGCTCGGCTTGGCCGGCGTCACTGCGGATGCCGGGGCCGATGCCACCGGCGCGGGGCGCACGACTGGAGCGGGCACGAAGGCGGGCGCAGGCGCCGGCTTGGGTGTGGGTGCGGCCACCGCGGGGGCTGGCTTGGCGACGGAAGCCGCAGGTGCCGACGCGACGGGTGGCGGCACGGGCTTGGGCGGCGCGACCGGCTCGGGTTTGGGCTTCGGCGCTTCTTTCGGTTGCACGGCCACGGGCGCAGGCGCCGACGCGGCGGAAGGCGCCGTGGCGGTGGCGCCGTCGGCCACGAGCGGCGGGCCACCGAAGCGCCGGTAGATCACCTTGCGTGCACCGCCTTCGCAGGTGCCGATCACCTTGCCGCCCGAAGGCACCGGCGTCCTTGCCGGCACATCGTCCATCGCGTAGCCCTTGATCTCGGGCGGGATGCGCGAGGCCAGCGTCTGCTTCAGCAGCTCGCACGAATTGGATTGAGCCTGGGCGGCGGAGGCCAGCAGCATCGTGATGGTGCAAAGCAGCAGGCCGTTGCGGAACGAAGACATGGAGGGACGAAGAGCAGGCAGGTGATGCGGCGGCAACGCTACACCATCCGCGCCGCTGCTGCACCGCGGCAACACCCGAAAGGTATGACCGAAGTCACCTGTCCTTCGAATGCGGGATGTCGGTGCGAGGCGCCTCGCGGAACATCGCGGCGCAACTCTGGGGGTTCGCCTTGGGTCAACAACGTTGGGTGTCGCTGCCGTGCATGCTGGCAGCGCTGTGGGCCGCCTCCGGCGGCGCGTGGGCGCAGGCAGGCGCCGTGCAACCGGGCCGCGTGGAGCGAGACACACGCCAACCACCCGAGCCGGTGCGGCGCGACAGCGTGCGCATCGACACGCCGCGCTTCGCCGAGCAGGTGCCGGCGGGTGCGCAGGATGTGCGCTTCCTCCTCGGCGAAGTGCAGCTCAACGGCAACACCGCGCTCTCGACGCAATCGCTCTCACCGGCGTGGGCGCCGCTCGTGGGCAAGCCCATCACGCTGGCCGATGCCTTCGGCATCGCCGCCGCCATCTCGGCGCGCTACCGCGCGGCGGGCTACATCCTCTCGCAGGCCATCATCCCGCCGCAGGACATCCGCACCCTCGGCGTGGCCGTGCTGCGCATCCAGGTCGTCGAAGGCTTCATCGGTCAGGTCAACGTGACCGGCCTGCCGCCCGAGAAGCTCGCGCCCTACCTCGAGCGGGTGAAGAGCGACCGACCCCTGCAACTCGCCACGCTGGAACGCAGCCTGCTGCTCATCGGCGAGCTGCCGGGCGTGTCGTCGCAGGCCAACCTCAAGGCCAGTGCCACGCCGAACGCGTCGGACCTGGAACTCGTGGCCAGCCAGAAGCGCAGCGAGTTCTCGTTCTCGGCGCACAACCGCAGCGCGCCTTCGCAAGGCCGCCTGCGGCTCGAAGCCTCGGGCGAAGTGCGGGGCCTGGTGGGTGACTTCGATCGCCACCAGCTGCGCTGGGTGGGCTCGGGCGACGACCGGCTCAACATGCTCGCGTATGCCACCGACATGCCGCTGGGCCGCAACGGCCTCAAGTTCAACCTGAGTCTCTCGGCCTCGCGCTCCCAGCCCGACACCGACGTCGCGCTGAGCAACATCGACACCCGCAGCGACAACCTCTCGCTCGGCCTGAGCCAGGCCTTGCTGCGCAGCCGCCAGGCCAACCTCTCGGCGCGCGCCACGCTGGCCGGTTACGACAACAGCTCCGAGGTGGCCGGCACCATCGCGAGCGAAGACCACATCCGCGCACTGCGGCTCGGCCTGACCGGCGATGTGGCCGACGGCTGGGGCGGCATCTCGCTGCTCGACGCGGAGTGGTCCAAGGGCCTGTCGAGCCTCGGGGCCGACAAGCAAAGCGAGCTGCCCGTCGGCTCGGCCAACCCGCAGTTCAGCAAGTGGACCGTCTACGCGGCGCGCTTGCAGAGCATCACCGGCAACTGGTCGGCCCTGCTCGCCGGCACCGCGCAGGGCTCGAGCGACAAGCTGCCCACCGCCGAACAACTGGGCCTGGGAGGCGAGACCTTTCTGCGCGCCTTCGACCCATCGGAGGTCATCGGCGAGAAGGGCTCTGCGGCCAAGCTCGAGCTGCGCTACGACCTCGGCGGCACACGGGTCGCGTCGACGGTCTACGTCTATGCCGAGAGCGGCAAGGTACAGCGCCGGCAGGTCGATGGCTCCTACCTCTCCACCTCGCTGTCGTCGACCGGCCTGGGCGTGCGCCTGAGCGGCCCCGCGCGCACCCGGGGCTACCTGGAAGTGGGCAAGCCCGGCCGCAAGGACGTCGCCAGCGAAGGCAACCGCAAGGCCCGCGTCTTCGCCGGCCTGGGCATCGATTTCTGAGGGACCAGGACATGAAGCAACACGCAACCACGCCATTCCGCCTGCGCAGCTTGTCGCGCGAGATGTCGCTGATCTTCGGCGCGAGCACGCTGCTGGCGATGCCGCTCGCCCAGGCGGCGCCGCAGGGGGGCTCGGTGACGGCCGGGCAGGCGTCGATCCAGCAGAACGGCGCGCTCACCACCGTCACGCAGGGTTCTCAGCGCGCGGCCATCGACTGGCGCAGTTTCAACGTCGGCGCCAACGAGACCGTCAACTTCGTGCAGCCCAACGCCAGCGCGGCCATCCTGAACCGCGTGGTGGGCAACGACCCGTCGGCCATCTTCGGGCGCATCACGGCCAACGGGCAGGTGCTGCTCATCAACCCCAACGGCATCCTCTTCGGCCGCACGGCGCAGGTCGACGTGGGCGCCCTCACGGCGACCACCTCCAACCTCAGCAACGCCGACTTCATGGCCGGCCGCCTCCAGTTCAACGAGCCGGGCAAGCCGGGCGCGACGGTCGAGAACCAGGGCCGCATCACCGTCGCCGAGGGCGGCTTCGCGGCGTTCGTGGGGCGCCAGGTGGCCAACAGCGGCGTGATCACCGCGCGCCTGGGCAAGGTGGCGCTGGCCGGTGGTGATGCCTTCGTGCTCGACCTCTATGGCGACAAGCTCGTCAACCTCGTGGTCGACCCGGCCGCGATGACGGCGCTGACCGATGCGAGCGGCCAGCCGCTCGCGGCCCGCGTCGACCACAGCGGCGATATCGTGGCCGATGGCGGGCGCGTGCAGCTGAGCGTGGCCACCGTGAAGCGGCTGGTCGACAACCTCATCAACCTGAGCGGCACGGTGCGCGCCACCTCGTTCACCAGCGCGCCCGGGTTGATCTCGCTGCATGGCGATGCCAACACCCGCGTGAACGTGAGCGGCACGCTCGACACCTCGGGCGAGCGTGGGGGGCGCGTCGACGTCACGGGTCGCGAGGTCCACCTGCATTCGGGTGCGTCGCTCGCCGCGACCGGCGGGCAGGGCAGCATCGCCGTGGGCGGCGACTGGCAAGGCCGCGGTGCGCTGGCCCATGCCGACACGGTGAACGTGGCACAAGGCGCGACGCTCGATGCCAGCGGCGGCACACACGGCGACGGCGGCACCGTGGTGCTGTGGTCCGACAAGAACACACAGTTCGCCGGCCGCATCGACGCGAACGGCGGCAGCACGGCCGGCAATGCCGGCCAGGTCGAGGTCTCTTCCAAAGGCACGCTCGGCTTCCAGGGCGACGTCGGCGTCTTCGCGACGAATGGCCAACAAGGCTCGCTGTTGCTCGACCCGCTCAACCTCACCATCGCGGCGACAAGCTCTGGCGACTCGCAGGTCTCGGCCGACCAACTGCGTTACTTCCTCACCCGCGGCACCAACGTCACCCTCTCGGCCGACCAGAACGTGACCGTCGATGCCGAGGTCAACGGGCTCGTGAGCGGCGGTGGCGGCACGGCGGGCGGCGGGCTCACGCTGACGGCGGGCAACAACCTCGCCGTCAACCAGAGCATCGTGCTCAACAACGGCACGCTGAACCTCACCGCGACCAACGGCACGCTGAGCCAGGCCAATGGCACGGTGCTCTACACCGGCAGCGGCGCGGCCAACCTCCGCGGCGGTGCGGGGGTGGATCTCGGGCAGGTGCTCAGTGGCGGGGCGGTCGACATCCGCAGCGCCGGTGGGGCGGTGACGGTGCGCAATGCGCTCGTGTCGGCGACCGCCAATGGGGCAGCGGCGCCCGTGTCGAGCTTGGTCGTCGGCGCTGCGGGTAGCGTGAGCCTGAGCGGTGCGCTGGTGCAGGGGAACGCCCAGGTCACCAGCACGAACGGCGCGGTGAGCCTCGCCAATGCGGTGCTTCAGAGCAACGCCGGCAACGTGCTGGTGACGGCGGGCACGACCGTGAGCAGCGCTGCGAACAACGTCGGCATCGTGAGCGGCGGCGTGGCCACGGTCACGGCAGGCGGCGCGATCGATCTCGGGGTGCTGGCGAGCAGCGGCACGGCGTCGCTCAGCTCCACCAGCGCCGGCGTGACGGTGCGCCAGGCGATCGCTGGAGTGGGGGGCACGGCCACCCAGGGCCTGGACATCCACGCCGCCGGGCCGGTGTCGCTGGCGGGTGCCCGTGCGGGCAGCGGAGGCATCTCGGTGCTCACCACGAGCGGCGATATCACCTCCCAAGGCGCCAGCGCGGCGCAAGGGGGCCTGGTGAGCAGTGGGGGCGTCCAGCTCGTGGCGACGACCGGCCACGCGGGCACCACCGCTGCGCCCTTGCGCGTGCAGGCTGGGGGCGACGTCGGCATCGACGGTGGGGCCGGTGTCACGGCGGCGACCGTGCTCGGCGCCGGTGACATCAACCTGTCGTCGGGCGCGGGGCATGTGACCGTGAGCCAGGCCATCGCGGCGTTGGCCGGCAGCGCCGACGCATCGACCGTGACGCGGCCAACGAGCGTCTTCGTGACGGCACGCGACGCAGTGGACGTGTCAGGCGCTGTGTCCGGCGCCGGTGGCGTGTCGATCACCAGCCGCGAAGGTGCGGTGACGGTTCGCAACTCCATCTTCAGTGACGGGGCCGTGGCGGTCTCCGCGATGGGTGCCTTGTCGATCCAGGACGGGGCGGGCATTGCGACCACGCAGGCCGGTGCGGCCGGATCGGTATCGCTTCTGTCCTTCAACGGGCCGGTGACGCTCGGAACCGGGGGCATCCGTGCGGCAGGCACGGGCTCCGACATTTCACTCACCGGCGCCACCGTCACGGTCAACGGCGACATCCAGACGCGCAGCGGGACGATCACGCTGGAGGCAGGCACCGGCGGCGTGCAGGTGCTGTCGAGTGGCACCAGCAACGATGCTGCGCTCAACGCCACGCTGGATGCCGGCAACGATGCAGCACTGTCGCGCATCGTCATCCACTCGGACGGCAGCGTGGATGTTGGGGAAATGATTGCCTACAACAGCATCTACATCCACACCAACGCAGGCGACGTCACCCTGCGACGCGGCCTGGGTGGCAATGCGAGCGGCGTCTTCGCCGGCAGCCCGGTGCTGCTGAACACGGGTTACGTGGACCTCGCCCGTGGGTACCTGTCGCAGTACCGGCCCAACGTCGGCAGCCTCTACATCGCCACGCCGGGCTCGGTCGAACTCAACGGCCTCAACCTCGACGGCAACGCCAACGCCACCGACACGACCCCCGGCCTGTCCATCACGGCGGGCCGCCGCATCGTCAGCAACAACGAGATCGCGGTGAACAAGGGCGACATCGTGCTCACCTCCACCGGCACAGGTGCGACCGACGGGGTCTACCTCGGCAGCAGCGTCTACTCGCGCGGCTACGACAGCGTGGGCACCGACGGCGTGCGCGGCGGCAGCGACGACCTGAAGATCGGCTACGGCATCCGCATCGGTGGCCGCGTGCTGGGCCTCTTCGACAACACGCTCGAAATGGCGCAGCTGCCGGTCAACAACTTCATCGTGTCGTGGTACGAGGCTGGCCCCGGCAACCCGCCGCCGCTGCACCAGGTGCGCACCGATGCACAGGGCTTCGTGGTCGACACCGCCGGCGTGCGGGTGCGCAACCCCGACGGCAGCTACCAGATGGTGGGCGTGCTCTCCACGCTCGCGAGCCTCAATGCCTCCGACCTGGCCGTGCACAACGTCACCCTGGCGGGCGTGGTGGCCTCCGGCCCGAACCAGGGCATCGCCATCGACAGCGTGCGCGGTGAGCCTGCCGCGACAGACGGCCTGGGCAACCTGAGGGTCGTCACCCAGGAGATCGCCAAGATCGAGATCGCCAACAACGTGGCGAACTACCAGGACCCGGCCAATGTGGGCACACTCGTTGCACCCACCACCGGCACGGCGGCCAGCCGCGAGATCGCCATCACCACGCCCACCATCGCCGGCGTGGCCAATCACACCGCGCAGACGCCGATGCGCCTCGCCGAGACGCCGGTGCTGACCACGCTCACCCAGACGCCCATCGTCTCGGCGCCCACGCAGTCGGGCGTCGTGGCTGCCACCCACGGCATCGGCCTCAAGCTGCTGAGCTTCCGCGAGAGCGGCGATGCGAGCAGCCAGGTCTGGAACACCAGCATCCGCATGGCCGACAGTGCCAACTTCAGCAGCTACTTCTTCCGTGTGGATGGGGCGAGCCTGAACCAGCTGGTCATTCCCGACCTCACCTCGACGGTGCCGGTCGAAGGCGTGTTTTCGGTCACCGTGCCGGCGCTGGCGGTCCGCACCTACCGCGACTCGGGCAACCAGCTCGTCACCGAAGTCGTGCAACTGCCGAATGGCGCGGGCACCGCCACGCACACCTTCCGCATCGAAACCAGCGGCAGCAGCGAGCTGGCCCGGCTGGAGCAGGTGACGCTGGCCAACGTCAACCTGTCGTCGCTGTCGAACAGCGCGCCCAGCGGGGCCACGCAGGTGAGCGCGTGGTCGGCCAGCGGCTGGCGCGACCTCGGCACCACGGCGATCGTGCGCCTGTCCAGCCCAGCGCTCAGCCGTCCAGGCACGGCCGATGGCGTGGCCTTGTCGGGGGGCGTCCTCACCTCAACCGGCAGCACCACGGGCGCACTGCAAAGCAGTGCCACCATCGCGCCGAACTACGAGCTGCTGGTGCCCCGCTTCCTGCAGCCCACGCCCTTCGGCGCGCTGCAGCCGCTGAACCCGCTCAGCGAGCCGCGCACCTTCCAGGTCACCAACGTGCTGGCCGATGCGGTGTCGACGGCGAGTTCGACCACACGCGTGGGCACGCGAGTGTTCGTGTATGACGGCGTGATCGACACCTCCAACGGCACCCGCACCTTCGACTCCAACACCGGCGTGGCCATCCCCGGCCTTGGCGGCATTCCGGGCTTCAACAACAGCACCGTCGGCTTCGCCGGTGTCGGCGCCGGCTTCGGCGCGGTGGGCAACGGCACGGCCGGCAGCACCGGCGTGGGCAGCACGAGCGGGCAGGGCGTGACCGGCGCCACCATCCCCGGCGGGCTCAGCGGCACCGGCACTGCGCCTCCGCTGCCGGTGGTGGAAGACCGCAGCACGCAGGACGTGGCCAACGGCGGCGCCAACTCGCCCGAGGCGACCGGCCAACCTGGCAGCACCGAACTCGCCTTCAGCGTGAGGCCGGCAGCCGAGGCCGACCTGGGGCGCGGCCAGTCAGTGCCCGGTTCGGCGGTCAACGTGTTCAAGCGGCTCTACCGTCTGGCGACCTCGTCATCGCCGGGCGTGTGTGCTCCTGGCGTGGTGCAGCAGGCGCCCTCGCCCGAAGGCGGCACCGGGCGGGACTGCCCGGCGAAGTGAAGCCTGCCGTGACGTTGGCGCTCAAGGCGTGGCTGGGCCTCGCCGCGGCGCTGGCCGCTCTCCTCGCACCCGCGGCCGCGCGTGCGGCGGCACCGAGCAGCACGCCGCAATTGCGGCTGGTGCAGGAGATGCACAACGCGCCGCTCGGCCAGATCCGCAGCGATGCGGCGCACACACGGCTCTTCACCGTCTCGCTCGACAAGACCTTGCGCATCTGGCGCATGGCCGACCTGCAGCTGCTGCGCAGCGTGCCGCTGCCCGCCGAGCCCGGCATGGAAGGCACGCCCTATGGCCTCGCGGTGGCCCGTGACGGGCAGCGTGCCTACGTGGGTGGCATCACCGGCTGGGCATGGGGCAAGGCGTCGCATGTCTACGTGGTCGACGCCGACCGTGGGCGCATCACCGGCAAGCTCGGCCGCTTCGACAACGACGTGGTGGTCTCGCTCGACCTGTCGCCCGACGGCAAGCGCCTCGCAGTGGGCCTGGCGCGCGGTGGCCTGCAGGTGATCGATGCCGAGACCGGCGCATCGCTTGGCGGTGATGCGGCCTATGGCGCGCCCGTCACCTTCGTGCACCACGCGGCCGATGGGCGCATCGCCACCACCTCCGAAGACGGCTGCGTGCGTGTCTACCAAGCGCCCAGCGGGCGCGACCTGGCGCTCGCCTTCCGCGCGCAATACCCGCCGGTGGCCGCCGGGCAGCCGCAATGCACCGGCTCCGAGCTCGGTGGCATCCGCTTCTCGCCCGATGGCAAGTGGCTGGCCTTCGGTGTGCGCTACAAGGCCGACGGCGGCCGCCAGCAGCCCGAGGTCACGGTGATGGACGCCGCGACGCTCACGGTGCGGCGCACCTTGAAGCCCGACGCCGCCGACCAGCAGTCGCTGTGCTGCATCGCCTGGTCGCCCGACAGTGGCACGCTGTACGTCAACGGCAACGTCGAAGGCGACGGGCCGACGCCCATCTACCGGGTGCGCGACGTGAGGTCGGGCGTGCTCGAGCGCTGGAACGTCGGGCGCCAGCAGATCACCAACATGCTGCCGCTGCCTCAGGGCGAGATCGTGTTCGCGACGACCGTGCCCTCGCTCACCCGAGTGGGGGCCGATGGCCAGATCGTGGTCGACCGCGACGGCCAGCCCCGGCAGCGCCTGCCGCACAACATCGACTTCCATGCCCAGCGCAGCGACCCGAACGCGCTGCGCCTGTCGGCCGACGGGCAGTCGCTGGTGCTGTCGCGCGGCGATGCATCGCGCCTGCGGGTGAACCTGGCCGCGCAGAACCAGCAGGCCGTGCTCACCACCGAGGGGCTCGACGATGCGGCGCTGCAGCCCGCGCGGCGCAGCGGCGCGGTGACGGTCGACACGGCCACTGGCTTCTACGCCTACCGCGAGCCGACGACCGTCAACGGCAAGCCGGTGGCACTCGACCGCGAAGAGGGCGTGCGCAGCTGGGCCGTGCATGCGAGCCTGCCGATCGCCGCCTTCGGCACGCAGTGGCGCCTGCGGCTGGTCGACGCGCAGGGGCGGCCGCTCAAGGGCTGGGAGAACCCGCCATACCTCGGCGCCCCGGCGTACCACACGCTCCTCACCGCCGATGGCAAGAAAGTGGTCGTGGCGCTGGGCGACGGCACGCTGCGCTGGTTTGCGGTCGACAGCGGCCGCGAGTTGCTCGGCCTCTTCGTGCACAACAACGGCAGCGACTGGGTGGCCTGGCGGCCCGACGGCTACTACGCATCGTCGCCGCAAGGGGACCAGTACGTCGGCTGGCTCGTCAACCGGGGCGACGACCGCAGCCCCGACTTCCACCGCGCCGTGCAGTTCGAGCGCCGCCTCTACCGCCCCGACCTCGTGCGCGCGGCGCTGCGGCCGGCCACGCTCTCGGCCGTCGCCAGCGCCGAGCAGCTTGCCGAGACGCTGCGGCAGATGGCCGCGCCGCGCGTGAGCATCGAGTCGATCAGCACGGGCGCCGAGCCGGGAACGGTGGCGGTGCGGCTGAGCGCCGAGTCCACCGGCCAGCCGATCCAGGAGCTCGGCGTGTATGTCGACGGCGTGCCGGTGCTGCGGCCGGCCGAGCGCCGGGTGGCGAGTGGCGATGCGCAGCGCCTGACGCGCACCGTGACCACGCGGCTGAACGGTGCGGGCTCGGTCATCCGCGTCGAGGCCGAGACCGAGCGTTCGCTCGGCCTCGACGAATCGGCGCCGCTCGCGGCACCGGCCGCGGCCCGTGCCAGGCCGGGCCGGCTGTGGCTGGTGCTGACCGGCGTCTCGCGCTTCGACAGCGTGCTCGCCTGCGAGGCCCGTGGCGATTGCAAGGTGCGCGTGACCCAGCTGCCCAACACCACGCGCGATGCGCGCGAGCTGGCGGCCGTGCTCACGCGCCACACCGGCAAGCTTTTCAGTGGCGTGAGCACCGTGCTGCTGGCCGAAGACGCGCCCGACCAGCCGACCAAGGCCAACCTCGTCTCGCGTCTCAAGGAACTGGAGCAGGTAAGCCCCGACGACACCGTGCTCGTGTTCGTGGCCTCGCACGGCTTCACGCCCGACCCGGCCTCCGGCGAGTATTACTTCCTCACCAAGGACTCGTCGCAGCAAGACCTGCTCGCCGTGACGAGCGCCAAGCCCGGCCAGCCGCTGGACGTGCGCGCCGCCGCCAGCCTGATGAGCGGCACCGAGCTGCACGCGCTGCTCAAGCGTGTGCCCGGCAAGCGCATCCTGGTGCTCGACACCTGTCACTCGGGCAGCGCCGATGGGCGCAACGACCCGTATGCCTTGGCCAAGCGCAGTGCGGCGGCGCAGATCGCGGTGCTCTCGGCATCGCAAGGCGACCAGCTCTCATACGAGGTGCCCCCCGATCCATCGGGCAACACACCTCAGCATGGCGCCTTCACCTATGCGCTGATGGAAGCGCTGTCGGGCCGCGCTGCGGCAGCGCCGAGCGGGGCGGTGACGCTGCAGAGCGCCTTCCGCTACGTCGGCCCGCGGGTCAACGACCTGCTCAAGCGTGTGCCGCGCGCACCCTCGCAGCGCGCGCTGCAGACCCCGACCCTGAGCGCGAACCCGGCACTCGCCGGCACGGCACTCGCAGTGCCCTGAGATGCAGTAAGGTCGCTCCCTGAATTCACAACGGGAGCCTTCGCGTGCGTCATCTCAGGGGCATCTGTGCTGGGTAAGTGGGCGATGCGGCTTGTGCTACTGCTGTCGTTGGCCTGGGCGTGGCTGGGGCCCTCGCACGCTGCCGAAGGCACGATCAGCGGCCCCGGCGACCACTCGTTCTCCATCGAACACGGCGGCAAGACGAGGCTGTACCGCGTGCACGTGCCGCCGGGCTTCTCGGCCGACAAGCCGATGCCGGTGGTGTTTGCGCTGCATGGCGGCGGCGGCAGCATGGACATCCAGGCCGACGACCGCTTCTACGGGCAGATCGCCAAAGCCGATGCCGCGGGCTACGTGGTGGTGTTCCCCAATGGCTACAGCCGTTTCCGCGGCGGCAGGCTGGCCACCTGGAATGCCGGCAACTGCTGCGGCCTCGCCCGCGATGAAAACGCCGACGACGTGGGCTTCATCCGCGAGATCGTCGGGCGCCTGAGTGCGCAGCCGGGCATCGACCCGAAGCGCTTCTATGCGAGCGGCATGTCCAACGGCGCCATGATGAGTTATCGCCTCGCCTGCGAGATGCCAGAAACCTTCCGCGCCATCGCCGCGGTGGCCGGTACCGACAACACGCGCAACTGTCAGCCGGCCTCGCCCGTGTCGGTGCTGCACATCCATGCGCGCGACGACGAGCTGGAGTTGTTCGATGGCGGCGCCGGGCGCAAGTCGCGTGCAGTGACCTCTTTCGTGTCCGTGCCCGAGTCGATCTCGAAGTGGGTGCAGCTGAACGGCTGTCAGCGCACGCCCGAGCGTGTGTTCGAGGCGCCGGGTGCCTACTGCGAGGCCTACACGGGCTGCCGCGGGCAGGGCACCGAGGTCAAGCTCTGCGTCACCGAGACGGGCGGGCATTCATGGCCAGGTGGGGCCAAGCCGCGTGGGCGGGGCCGGGGCTCGGCCGCGATCTCGGCCACCGACCTCATCTGGGACTTCTTCCGAGCACGATGACACTTCGCACGCTCCTCATCGCCGTCGCCGCTGCACTCACGCTCGGTCTCGTGGGCTGCGAGACGGTGCGGCCGTCGGTGGTGCCGCTGCGCACGCTCGAGCAGCCTGCGCCCTGCGGCCCGGCCGATACGCTGATCGTGATGCTGCCCGGCTCGTATTCCTTGCCCGAGGAGTTCCAGCGCGAAGGCTTTGTGCGTACCTTGCGCGCTCGGCAGGTGGCGGCCGATGTGGTGCTCGTCGACGCACACCTCGGCTACTACCGCGACCGGACCATCATCGAGCGCCTCCACGCCGACGTGGTGCAGCCTGCGAAGGCGCGCGGTGTGCGCCATGTGTGGCTGGTCGGCATCTCGCTCGGGGCGGTGGGCGCGATGCTCTACGCCGACGAGCACCCGCAGGCGCTCGACGGAGTGGTGTTGCTGGCGCCCTTCCTCGGCACGCGTCTCACCGCGCTCGACATCGAAAACGCCGGCGGGCTCGCGCACTGGCCTGCGCCGCCGCCCCGACCCGACGAGGAGGTGGACGTGCGGCTGTGGCGTTGGTTGAAGAAGCAGACGGCCGCGGGTGCGCCGACGCTGCGCATCGTGCAGGGGTATGGCGTCGACGACCGTTTCGCCTACAACAACCGGCTCTTCAGCCAGTCGCTGCCAGCGGCCCAGGTCTTCACCGCGCCGGGCGGGCATGACTGGCCGGCATGGAACGATCTCTGGCATCGCATGGCGCAGACGCTGCCGCTGCGGCGAAGCCCGGCCTGCCACGTGGCCGAGGCATCGGACCCCGTCACGACGCCTGCGCCACCGCCTTGAAGAAGGTGTAGCAGAACACCCCGTCAGCCTCGGCGGTGCGATGCAGGGCCTGCACCCCGGCGTCGAAGTCGGCGGGAGACGACAGCCCCGCCGCGATGGCCTCGTCGCGCACGCCTTCGATCATGGCGGTGAAGGTCTTGCGCGTGAAACCGTCGACCCAGCCGGGGCGGCTGGCGTCGGCATAGACGAAGCGCGGTGACACCTGCACGCGCTGCGCACCGGCCGCTTGCAGCAAGGGGTGGAGCGTGCGGCCGATGAGCGCGTTACCGCCGGCTCGTGCCTGCAGCCGCACCTGGCAGTCGATCGCATGGCGTGCGGCCGGGTGCTCGGGGTGGAACATCACGGAGCCGTGATCGCCTTCGATGGCGGTCAGCGTGCCACCGGGTTTGAGCAGGCGAAGCAGGCTGCGCAGCGTGCCGCTGGGGTCGGCCAGGTGTTCGAGCACGAAGCACACGAACACGTGATCGAACGAGCCGGCGGCGAAGGGCAGGGTGCGCAGGTCGGCCTGCTGGAACTCGACGTTGTGCAGCCCGGCTTCGGCGGCGCGCCGGCTCGCCATGGCCAGCGACGCGGCCGAGATGTCGACGCAGGTGAAGCGGGCGCTCGGGCTTCGAGCGGCGAGTTCCAGCGTCTGCGCGCCGGTGCCGCAGCCGGCTTCGAGCACGGTGCAACCCTCGGGATAGTGGGTGTCGTGGTGCAGCAGGTCCGACAGCGTGCGGGCCTGGTCGTGCAGGCGCTCGTGTTCGCGGTCGGCGTAGCCGTGCACGTAAGCGTGGGTCATCTGAAGCGGCAAGAGGTGGCGAGGGCCGCAGTCTCGGCCGCCGCCCCGCCGCGGTCTTGAACGCTATTGCAGCGAGGCGTGTTGCCAGGCGCCGGGCGTGAAGCCGAACTGCTGCACGAAGCTGCGCGTCATGTGGCTCTGGTCGGCGAAGCCGCAGGCGGCTGCGGCCTCGGCCAGCCCCTGGCCCGCCGAGATGAGCGCCCGCGCGCGCAGCACCCGCTGCTGGCGCAGCCAGGCGTGGGGCGGCATGCCGTAGGCGTCGGCGAAATGGCGCAGCACCTGGAAGCGGCTCAGGCCGGCGAGGGTGGCCAGCTCGGCGAGCGTGGGGGTGTGGGTCAGGTCGTCGGCCAGTTGATCGCGCACCTGGTGCAGCGCCGGCGAGGCCGCTGGGCGGCTGGCAGCGAGGCCCGCATGACGCGCCAGCAGCTGCCCGCAGACGGAGGCCCAGGCCTCGTCGAGGGCCAGCGCTTCCGCGTCTTGCGCCAGGGCGAAAAGACGGCGCAGGGCCTGACGCAAGGGTGGGTCGTCGAACACCGGCCGCGTGAGGGCGAGGGCGGTGCTGGCGTTGTCGCCCGGCGACAGCGTGCTCGCCTGCAGCGCGGCAGCGTCCATGTAGACCATGCGCCAGCGACGTGCCGGCGCGCCGTGCGGGCGGCCGTCGTGCACTTCGCCGGGGTTGGTGCTGATGAGGTCACCCGCGTAGGCCTGCACGGCGCCGCGGCCGCTGGCCGAGTGGTGGGCGCCGTCGTCGATCAGGCCGACGCCGTAGGTGTCATGCCAGTGGCGCGGGAAGTGGCGCGCGCTGTCGATGTGGGTGAAGTGCACGCCGGGCCATGGAGCCGCCATCACTTCGCAGCGATGGCGTTCGGCTGCCCCCATCAGCGTGGCGCCTTACGGCCGCACCTGGTCGATCACGACTTCGACCTTGTCGGCGCCCGGCTTGACCGTGGCGCTCGCGCCGATGAGGTCACCCGATTGCGGCGTGGCGTTGCCGCTGCGCGAGACACGGGCTTCGATGCGCACTTCGCTCGCCCCGGAGATCTTGGCCTCGGGGCTCATCGCCATGCTGTCGTCGAGCTTGAAGCTGAAGGGCAGGGCCGACACCTGGATGCGTTGCACCGCCAGCGGCAGGCGCGAGCCTTGCGGGTTGCGCGCGAAGATGAAGACGGTGTCGCCCGGCTGCACCTTGGCGGCCAATGCAGGCGCGAGGCTCACACGGCCGCTCACGCTCGCGCCGGCTGCGGTGGTCTTCGGGCTCGGGGTCGCCGTGGCGGCGGCCGTGGCCGCAGGCGCCTTGGCGGTGCCGCCGACGCCGGCCAGCTGCTCGCGTGTCTTCGCGATGGCATCGTTGAGCCAGCGCGCGTCTTCGGAATCGGGCGGCACGACGCGCAGGATCTGCTGCCAGCGGGTGATCGCCTGCGCATAGTCGCTGCGGTTGTAGGCCGCGGTGGCCGCGAGAGAAAGCGCCATCGGGTTCTCGGGCTCGAGCTTGAGCGCCTGGTCGATGAGCGCCATCGGCTTGCCTTCGAGGTTGCCCATCGCGCGCGACGCCAGCACGTCGGCGTACTCGGCCAGCAGCGTGGCGTTTTCCTGCAGGGCGGGCCCGATGCGTTCGAACGCCGCTTCGGCTTCGGGCAGGCGGCCCATGGCGCGGTAGCTGCGCGCGAGCACGACGAAGCCGCGCGGGTCGGGGTTCTTCTCCATGCGGGCGGCCAGGTCGGCCACCATCTTCTCGACGTTCTGCTGCGTGGGGGCGGCGCGTGCCAGCGGGTCGAGCGCGGCGGGCGTGCCGAGCCACGTGTAGAGCCCGGCTGCAGCCAGTGGCAGCGTCAAGGCGAGCACCAGCACGGTGTGCTTCATGCCGCCGGTGGTGACGGCGGGCGTGTCGGTGGCCGACACGTCGTCGAGCAGGCGGCGTTGCAGCTCGGCGCGGGCTTGCGCGTGGTCTTCCGCGCTCAGCGTGCCGGCCGCGAGGTCGCGGTCGAGTTCGGCCAGCTGGTCGCGGTAGATGCCGGCGTTGACGTCGCTCGTGCTGCCCGCGGCAGCCTTGGGCTTGCGGTTCCACGGGCGCAGCAGCACCACCAGGGTGACCGCGACCAGCAGGGCCGCGGCCAGGACGAATCCGCCCATCAGGAGTCTCCCTTGATCAGAGCGTCCGCTCTTCGTTGTTCTTCAGGTGTGAGGTTTGCCTCGGCGGGCTTGCGGCGGCGCAGGAAGGCGATGAGGGCGATCACGCCGCCCGCCATCAGCACGAAGGGCCCGCCCCACAGCAGCCAGGTGGTCGGCTTGACGGGCGGGCGATAGAGCACGAAATCGCCGTAGCGGTTGACCAGGAAGTCACGGATCTCCTGGTCGCTCTTTCCGGCCTTGATCATCGTGCGGATCTCGCGCTTGAGGTCGAGCGCCAGGTCGGCGCGCGAGCCGGCGAGCGATTCGTTCTGGCAGACCAGGCAGCGCAGCTCTTCGCTGATGTGCACGAGGCGGGCTTCGACGGCCGGGTCTTCGGCGAGCGGGGCGGCATCCTTGGCGGGCGCAGCGGTGGCCGCGAGCGCGACCGACAGCGCCAGGAAGAAGTGCTTTGCGCTCATTTCTGCAACTCCGCGATCAGCGGCAGGATCTTCTTGTCGAGCACCTCGGGCGTCACCGGGCCGATCTGCTTGAAGCGGATCACGCCGGCCTTGTCGATCACGTAGGTCTCGGGTACGCCATAGACGCCGTAGTCGATGCCCACGCGGCCATCGGCGTCGACGGCGGACAGGTCGTAGGGGTCGCCGTGGCGGGCCAGCCAGTTGAGCGCTTCGGGGCGCTGGTCTTTGTAGTCCAGGCCCACGATGGGCGCGATCTTGCGCTTGGCGAGGTCGACCAGCACCGGGTGCTCGACGCGGCACGACACGCACCACGAGGCCCACACGTTGAGCAGCCACACCTTGCCGGTCATGTCTTTCGGGCTGAAGCTGCCTTCCTTCTGGAGCTGGGGCAGGTTGAAGGCCGGCGCGGGCTTGCCCACGAGCGGCGACGGCACTTCGCGCGGGTCGCGGTTGAGGCCGATGGCGAGGAACACCGCCAGCACGATGAAGAGCGCCAGCGGGATCAGCAGGTAGCGCTTCTTCATGCGGGGGCTCCGTGCACGGCGACGGCACTCTTTTGCTTCAGGCGGTAGCGCCGGTCGGCCGCGGCGATGCCGCCGCCGAGCGCCATCAGCAGGCAGCCGCTCCAGATCCACATCACGAAGGGCTTGTAGTAGACCCGCACGCTCCACACGCGGCCTTCGGTGTCGAGCGCCTCACCCAGCGAGACGTAGAGGTCGCGGGTGAAGCCGGTGTCGATGGCGGTCTCGGTCATGGGCATCTGCGAGGAGAAGTAGTTGCGCTTCTCGGGGTGCAGGTGGCGCAGTTCCACCTTGTCTTTCAAGAGGGCCACGTCGCCGCGTGCGGCGGTGTAGTTCGGGCCTTCGACCTGGCGCACGCCATCGAGGCGGAAGGTATAGCCACCCATCTCGACGGTGTCGCCCACCGCCATGCGCACGTCCTTCTCGACCTCGTAGCCCTTGACCATCGTCACGCCGACCACGAACACCGCCATGCCGATGTGTGCGATGTGCATGCCCCAATACGAGCGCGGCGGCCAGCCCGAGCGCAGGCGCTCGCGGATCTGGAAGGCGCTGCTGGCGACGATCCACACGGCGAGCAGCAGGCCGAGCGCGACCAGAGGGCTCCAGTGGTCGCCGACCAGGAAGGGCAGGCCGACGCCCGCCACCACGGCGATCACGGCGGCCAGGCGCAGGCGCCGTGCCATGTCACGCGCATCGGCATGCTTCCAGCGGGCGAGCGGCCCGACCGCCAGCAGGAAGAGCAGCGGCAGCATGATCGGCACGAAGACCGAGTTGAAGTAGGGCGGGCCGACCGAGAGCTTGCCCATGCCGAGGGCGTCGATCAGCAGCGGGTAGAGCGTGCCCAGCAGCACCGAGCCGCAGGCCACGGCCAGCAGCACGTTGTTGACGAGCAGCAGCGTCTCGCGCGAGAAGAGGGCGAAGGCGCCGCCCATGCTCACCTTGGCCGCGCGCCACGCAAAGAGCGTGAGCGAGCCGCCGATCACGACCACCAGGAAGGCGAGGATGAAGATGCCGCGCTTGGGGTCGGTCGCGAAGGCGTGCACCGAAGTCAGCACGCCCGAGCGCACGAGGAAGGTGCCCAGCAGCGAGAGCGAGAAGGCGGCGATGGCCAGCAGCACCGTCCAGTTCTTGAAGCTGCCGCGCTTTTCGGTCACCGCCAGCGAGTGGATCAGCGCGGTGCCGATCAGCCAGGGCATGAAGGAGGCGTTTTCCACCGGGTCCCAAAACCACCAGCCGCCCCAGCCCAGCTCGTAATAGGCCCAGTAGGAGCCGAGCGCGATGCCGAGTGTCAGGAAGACCCAGGCGACGTTGGTCCACGGGCGCGACCAGCGCGCCCAGGCGGCGTCGAGCCGGCCGGCGAGGAGCGCAGCGATGGCAAAGGCGAAGGCCACCGAAAAGCCGACGTAGCCCATGTAGAGCATGGGCGGGTGAACGACGAGGCCCGGGTCCTGCAGCAGCGGGTTCAGGTCGGCACCGTCTTGCGCGCCGGGCAGCTGGCGGTCGAACGGGTTGGAGGTGAGCAGCATGAAGAGCAGGAAGCCCACCGCCACCAGGCCCAGCACGCCCAGCACCCGCGACACCATCGCCTGCGGCAGCTGGCGCGACAGGAGACTCACCGCGCACGACCACCCGGTGAGCATCAGCAGCCACAGCAGCAGCGAGCCTTCATGGCCGCCCCAGACCGCCGCCGCGCGGTACGCGGTGGGCAGCTTGGAGTTGGAGTGCTGCGCCACGTACTGCACCGAGAAGTCGTTGGCGATGAAGGCGTGCATCAGGCAGCCGAAGGCGAAGGCCACCAGCAGGAACTGCGTCTGCGCGGCCGGGCGGGCGAGCGCCATCCAGCCGGCATGGCCCCGGTGCGCACCGAAGATCGGCAGCACACCTTGGACCAGCGCCACCAAGAGCGCAAGGATGAGGGCCAGGTGGCCGAGTTCTGGGGTCATGGGGTTGTCTCTCTCTTATGTGGGCCGACCGCTATTTCTTGTCGACGGTCTTCGCGGCCTTGTGTGCCTGGTCGACCGCGTGCTGGGCCTCCGGCGGCATGTAGTTCTCGTCGTGCTTGGCCAGCACCTCGGTGGCATGGAACTCACCGTCGGGATTGAACTTGCCTTGCACCACCGCGCCTTTGCCCTCCTTGAAGAGGTCGGGAAGGATGCCGGTGTAGGTGACGCGCACATCTTTCGCTGTGTCGGTCACGATGAAGTGCACGGTCATCTGGTCGCGCTTGACACTGCCTTCTCGCACCATGCCGCCGACGCGGAAGGCCCGGTTCTTCGGCGCTTCACCGGCGGCCACTTGCGTGGGCGTGAAGAAGAAGGCGACGTTGCTCTGAAGGGCGTTGAGCACCAGCGCGGTGGCGACGCCCAGGCCGGCGAGTGCGCCCACGATGATCGCGATGCGCTTGTGTCGAGGTTTCATGTGAGCAGGGGCTCGCGGTGAGGTTGAGGCCTGGCCGTCGGGGCCGGTGGCCAGGGGCGGATTATCCGCGCACGCTGAGTGCGCTTCTGTGGTGCGCAAGTTCCCTTCTTGTAGCAAGTGCGCATACACCAAAGCCCACTCCGTATCTTCTGCGACCGTATGTAAGCCTGCTCACGTTTGCCAACTATTGACGTTATTTTTTCGCTTCTGAGGGTCGATGATCCGGCCGACGACAAAGAGGGCTTCGATTGTGCGTGTCGCAACCAGAAGCCTGAGACAACATCACGGAGAGCGTCTTGATCCTCATCAGCCACCGTTCGGAGCGACTGGAATAGCCATGCTGTTCGGTTTCTCCAAGCCCCGTGTCCAGAGCGACACCCCGGCCGCGGCTCCGAGCCGCGCGTGGGGCCGTTCGCAGGCGAAGGGCGAGTGGATGAGCCGTGAGGAAGCCATCATGGGCACCGCGGTGCGCGTGGAGCTGTGGGCTCCCGAGCGCGAGCAAGGCGAGGCGGCACTCAATGCCGTGATGGCGGAGATGCACCGCATCGACCGCACCATGAGCCCGCACAAGTCGGACTCCGAGCTTTCCGTCATCAACCGCGAAGCCTCGCGCCGCCCCGTGCCGCTGAGCGCCGAGATGGCGCGCCTGGTTTCGCGGGCCATCGACTTCTCCAAGCTGTCCGACGGCGCCTTCGACATCACCTACGCCGGCGTCGGCCAGCTGTACGACTACCGCGCCGGTATCAAGCCGAGCGACGAGGCCGTGGCCGCGGCAAAGCCGACGGTCGGCTGGCGCCACCTCATCCTCGACCGCGAGCAGCGCACCCTGCGCTTCGCCCGCGAAGGCGTGCGCATCGACCTCGGCGGCTTCGCCAAGGGTCATGCGGTCGACACCAGCGTGGCCATCCTGCGCCGCATGGGCATCGCCAACGCCTCGGTGGCAGCCGGCGGTGACAGCTACGTGATGGGCGACCGTGGCGGCCGCCCCTGGAGCATCGGCATCCGCGACCCGCAGCGCGACAGTGGCGTGGTGGCGGTGCTGCCGCTGGAAGACACGTCGATCTCGACTTCGGGTGACTACGAACGCTTCTTCATCGAAGACGGCGTGCGCCATCACCACCTGCTCGACCCCCGCACCGGCCGTTCGCCACGCGCGCTGCGCAGCGTGACGATCCTCGCTGCCGACGGGTTGACCAGCGAGGCGCTGTCGAAGTGCCTCTTCGTGATGGGTTTGGATGCCGGCATGCGACTCGTCGAGTCGCAGCCGGGTGTGGATGCGGTGGTGGTCGACGCGCAAGGGGCGCTGCACTACTCGTCCGGGTTGCTGGATGGCGCGGCTGCGCCGTCCCAGTAACCGGCAGGTGTTGAAGACGAATCGGACTCAATAGGAGGTGAATATGAAAGAAGTCCTGACGACAAAGCATGCGCTGGCATGCGTCGCCGTTTGTGCGAGCCTGGTGCTCGCCGGTTGCGGCAGCGGCAGCAGCAGCACGAGCTCGGACGACACCGTCACGGTCAACGGCGACGTGCCGGTGGCCTACGTGAAGCGCTCGACGACCCTCAGCATGAACCCCACCGACGGTGCCCCCACCGCGGCGGGCGGCGACCTGATCGTCCGCGAGAAATCGTCGGCCAGCGCCCAGGAGCACAACGTCACGGCCGGCATCACGCAAGGCAACGGCGACGCCTCCGACCCCGAGGTCTCGTATGACGGCAAGAAGATCGTCTTCGCGCTGCGCTGCCCGACCTCCAACACCTCCACGATCAACGGCGCCGCCGCCTGTACCGGCCGCTGGAACATCTGGGAATACGACATGACCAACGGGCTGGCCAACGGCACGCTGCGTCGCATCACGAGTTCCAACCAGCACGACGACGCCGACCCGTACTACCTGCCCGGCGGCGCGGGCTTCGTGTTCTCGTCCAACCGCCAGGAAAAGGCCCGCTCCAACCAGGCGCTCGGCCAGGCCTACAAGGCGCTCGACGAATACGAGCGCGAGGCGGTGATGAACCTGCACACGATGGACGCCAACGGCGGCAACATCCAGCAGATCTCGTTCAACCAGTCCCATGACCGCAACCCGGTCGTGCGCCCCAACGGCGACATCATGTTCTCGCGCTGGGAGCACGTGGGCGACCGCAACCGCTTCGCTGTGTTCCGCGCCAAGCCCGATGGCACCGACATGTTCGTGCTCTACGGTGCGCAAAGCCCGGGCAACAGCTTCCTGCACCCGCGCGACATGGACCCGAACGGCCCCTACCGCGGCCACATCTCCAGCTCGCTGATGCCGCTGTCGCGCACCCAGGAGGGTGGCGCGCTGATGGTGATTGACGCGTTCAACTACTCGGAGAACAACACCCGCGCCTTCGTGACCGCCTCGGCCACGGGTGGCCAGCGCCAGGTGACGGCGCAGGCGCTGAACGACGGCATGGGCCTGTCGGCCTTCGGCCGCGTGACCACGCCGTACCCGCTGTGGGACGGCACCAACCGCATCCTCGTGGCCTATCGCCCCTGCGAAGTCACCCGCAATGGCCAGGTGGTGCCTTGCGCCACGCTGACCCAGGCCGAGCGTGACCGCCTGAGCGATCGCACGCGCCTGGCTGCCGACATCGCGCTCGACTCCGTGCGCGACAACGCCCCGGCCGCCTACGGCATCTACATGTACAACCCGGCCAACCAGACCTGGCTGCCGGTGGCCGCGCCCCCGTCGGGCTTCATGTACACCGACCCCATCGCGATCCAGGCGCGTGCCGAGCCCAATGCCACCCCGCCGGTGGCCGTCGATGCCACGCTCGCCGCGCAGAACATGGCGCTGATCGAAGTGCGCAGCGTCTACGACACCGACGGTCTCGGCCGCATGAGCGAGATGATGCTGACCGACGCGGACCGCCCCGCCGGCTGCGCCCGTGGCATCGCGATGACCACGCCGCCGCACGAAGAGAGCGAGACCCGCAGCTCGGTGGCCGACATCGCCGCCATCAAGGACCCGGCCAACCCGGCCTACCACTGCACCCCGGTGCGCTTCGTGCGCGCCATGCGTGCCGTCGCCCCGCCGCAGGGCATGACCGGCCTGCGCAGCTCGATCGGCGAAACCGAATTCGAGCAGCAGCAGATCCTCGGTTATGCGCCGGTGGAGCCCGATGGCTCGTTCAAGCTGCACGTGCCGGCCGACACGCCGCTCGCGCTGTCGATCATCGACAGCAAGGGCCGCGCGATCCAGACGCATACCAACTGGATTCAAGTGCGCCCTGGTGAGCGCCGCACCTGCGACGGCTGCCACAGCCCGCGCCGTGGCGCCTCGCTGAACTCCGGCGTCGTGGTCAACACCATGCCGGCGGCGCTGGTCGCGGCCCTGGCGTCCGACCATCAGACGGGTGAGACCATGGCCTCGACCCGCACCCGCCAAACCCCGGCGGCGCTCGCCCTGCAGGCCAACCTGGAGTTCACCGACGTCTGGGCCGACACCGCCCAGAGCGGCATCGTCGCCCGGGCGCCGATCCAGGTCCGCTACACCGGCAACGCCAACCCGGCCGACGATCTGCAGACGCCGGCCCCGGCCACGACCGGCACGCACCGCGGCATCATCAACTACCCCGAGCACATCGCGCCCCTGTGGACGGTGGCCCGTGGCCCGGGCGGTGCCCACACCTGCACCAACTGCCACTCCGATGCGGCAGTGCTCGACCTGCGCAACACCACCTCCGGGACGGGTCGCATGACCTCGTATGAAGAGCTGGTGATGGGCGACCCGATCATCGACCAGGCCACCGGCCTGCCGCAGATCGTGGTGCGCGACGGCGAGCCGATGATCGAGCGCGGCGCGGCGCTGGTGGAAACCAGCTCCAGCGCGGCCAACTCGGCCGGCGGCACCCGCAAGAGCCGCCTCGGCGAGATCCTGTGGGGCGAGAACCTGCTGGCGGGCGCGGCGGCACGCACGACCCACCCGAACCCGCCCAACACCGCGCCGAACCACGCCGCGATGCTCAACAAGGCCGAGTTGCGCCTCGTGACCGAGTGGATGGACCTTGGTGGCCAGTACTACAACGATCCGTTCAACCCGAACGGCAGCGTGCGCGCCATCAACGGCCTGTCGGAGGCGAGCTTCGCCGCCACCGTGCAGCCGATCCTGCGCCGCAGCTGCGCTGCCTCGTGCCACCAGGCCGGCAACATCGACCCGGCGGTGCCGGGCGGCCTGACGTTCCGTGGCAACCGCTTCGTGTTGACGGGCAGCACCGAGGGCGATTTCGGTGTGACACTCTCGATGATCTCCAACACCTGCAATGCGGCGTCGAACTACCTGCTGAGCCGGCCATCGAGCAACCCGCACCCGACGGGTGGCACCGGGCCCGTGCTGCCGGTGGGTAGCCCCGACTACCAGACGATTGCGAACTGGATCTCGAGCGGATGCTGACTCAGGAACAACGTGGACTGTGCAAGCCAGCCCCCAGCCTTCGCCCCGTGCGGGCGGGGCTCGGTGCGGCGCTGATCGCCCTGGTGGCGGGTTGCGGCGGCGGCACGCCGCTGGGCAACCCGCCCGACATCCAGAACGGTGGGGGAGGCACGGGCGGGCGCTCCCTCTCCTTCGCTTACTACCAGCGTTGCATCAACCCGATATTCCTTGCATCGCTGCCGATCCTTGGCTCCAATCCCCCGGTCACCAACACCTGTGCGGGCGCGGGCTGCCATGACGATGCCAACGGTGCCGGTGGCGCCTTCCGTGTGCGGCCTGCCGCGGCGGTGGTGAACCTCGCCAGCACCGCCGACGTCATCCGCGCCAGCGACATGTACAAGAACTACTACTCCGCGCAAGGCGAAGTGACCTTCAATTCCGTGCTGCTGAGCCGGCTCATCACCAAGCCGCTGGTGCGCGGCGTGCTGCATGGCGGCGGCCAGATCTTCGCCAACGATCTCGACCCCAACGTGCAGAAGCTCCTCTACTGGATGACCAACCCCATCCCCGTGGGGCAGGACGAACTCACCACCGACTTGCCTGCCGGTCCTGCGTGTCCATGAAGGTGCCGCGTCTCGTCCGAAGCGTGGCCTGCGCGTGGATGCTGGGCGCCGCGGCGGTGGGCGCGGTCCAGGCGGCCGATGCCCCGCGCGAGCGGCTGACGGTCGCCGACCCCTACCTCGAAGTGCACACCGGCCCGGGCCGTGGCTACCCCGTCTTCCACGTGGTCGAGCGTGCCGACTGGGTCGAGATCGAGTTGCGCCGGACCGACTGGTACAAGGTCCGCACCTCCGACGGCAAGGTCGGCTGGGTCGTGCGCCAGCAGCTCGAGCGCACCCTCACCGAAGCAGGCGGGCAGAAGACCTTCCGCGACGTGGCCCTCGACGACTACCTCAAGCGCAAGCTCGAGATGGGCGCCGGCTACGGCCGCTTCAAGAAGGAGCCGATGCTCAAGCTGTGGATGGGCTACCGCGTCTCCGACACGCTCTCGCTCGAAGGCTCGATCGGCCAGGTGCAGGGGGTTTTTTCCGGCACCGACCTGTGGCACTTCAACCTCAACGTCGAACCCTGGTCTGACAAGCGCTGGTCGCCGTACTTCGGCATCGGCATGGGCAAGTTCAAGAACATCCCCAACCAGAGCCTGGTGGGCGCGCAGCTCACCAACGTGAACCTTGCCAACGGCACGATCGGCCTGCGCTACTACCTGACCGAGCGCTTCGTCGTGCGCACCGACTACACCTTCTACACGGCCTTCCTCGCCGACACCCGCTACGGTGAATACCGATCGGTGACGGCCGGCCTGTCGTTCTTCTTCTGATCGGTCTCATCGTGCACACGCCCATGCCCACGACCCACAAGCTGCTCGTCTCCTCGCTCCTGGCCGCCGTCACCCTGTGCACTGCACCGGGCGCCCGCGCCGCCGACGAGAAAGACAAGGACAACAAGCCCGCCAACGAACAGGTGATCGTGCCGCAGGTCGACCGGCGCAACGTCAAGGTGCCGAAGTTCCCGTCGAGAGATTTCGAACTCGGCCTCTTCACCGGCACCTACGGCACCGAGAGCTTCGGCTCCAGCTCGGTGAGCGGCCTGCGCCTGGGCTACCACATCACCGAGGACTTCTTCGTCGAAGGCGTCTATGCGCGCACCAAGGTGAGCGACGAGAACTACCGGCAGATCCTGCCGGGGGGCATCTTCCCGAGCGGCTCCGAGACGCTGAGCTACTACAACCTCTCGCTGGGCTGGAACGCGCTGCCGGGCGAGATCTTCATCTGGCGCAACACGGCCAAGGCCTCGGCGCTGTACCTCATCGGCGGCATCGGCAACACCAAGTTCCTCGAGCAGCGCAAGCAGACCATCAACTACGGCGTGGGCTCGCGCGTGCTCTTCGCCGACTGGTTCGCGCTGCAGATCGACGTGCGCGACCACATGTTCACCTACGACTTGCTGGGCCGCCGCAAGAGCACGCACAACATCGAGTTCACCCTCGGTACGACCTTCTTCTTCTGACAGGTGCTTTTCATGACCTCGACCTTCTTTCGCATCGCGCCTTCCGCCCTGTTGCGGCCACTGCTGGGCGCGCTCCTGCTCGCCGCCGCCAGTTGGTCGAGTGCCGCGGTCCCCGTCGGCGCCAACGCGCCCGACTTCACGCTCAAGACCCTGAACGGCCCCAACATGCGCCTGCAGGAGCAGCGCGGCAAGGTGGTGCTGGTGAACTTCTGGGCCACCTGGTGCGGCCCGTGCCGCAAGGAGATGCCGCACCTCAACCGCATCGCCGACAAGTACAAGTCTTCCGGCCTCGTGCTCATGGGCGTGAACATCGACGAAGACGTGCGCAACGCCGCCGAGGTGGCTGGCAAGCTGAAAGTCAGCTTCCCGGTCCTGCTCGACACGGACAAGGCGGTGAGCAAGATGTACGACCTCAACAGCATGCCGTCGACGATGGTGATCGACCGCAGCGGGAAGGTCCGCTACGTGCACCGCGGCTACCAGGACGGCTACGAAGACACCTACGACCAGCAGATCCGCGAGCTGCTGAAGGAAAGATGATGAGACGCCTCACGTCCGTGGCGGTGCGTTGTGGGCTGGTGGCGTTGGCCGCGGGCCTGCTGGGCGCGTGCGGCAGCATCGAGCCCTGGGTCAAGCCCTACGAGCGCGAGCGCCTGGCCTCGCCGCTGATGCAGTTCTCGCGCGATGGCCTGTCGGCCAAGCATTTCGAGCATGTGCGCGAAGTGCGCGAGGGTGGCCGTGGCGCCACCGGCGTGCAAGGAGGCGGCTGTGGCTGCAACTGACGGCCTGCGCCTCGTGGCGCGTGCCCTGGGCGCAAGCCTGCGCCGTGCCGTAGCCGTGCTGCGGCGCCAGCCGTGCTCGGCGGTGCAGGCGGCCGGGCTGCTGGGTGGCGCGCTCGCAAGCGGCGTGGCCGGTGCCGCGCCCAACCTGCCCGAAGACCGCGCCGACGCGATGCTCCACATCTACGAAGGCGGTGGCTTGAAGGCCTACGGCCCGGCCTTCCTCGTGCGCAAGAAGGTGGGCGAGAACCTCTCGCTTTCGGCCAACTACTACGTCGACATCGTGAGCAACGCCTCCATCGACGTGGTGACGACCGCCAGCCCCTACAAGGAAACGCGCAACGAATACATCTTCGGTGCCGACTATGTGGTGCGCGATGCGACCATCTCGCTCAGCACCTCGCACTCGAAGGAGCCCGACTACATCGCCGATGCCACGAGCGTTGACGTGGCGCAGGAAGTCTTCGGCGGCATGACCACGCTCTCGCTCGGCTTCACGCGTGCCGAAGACAAGGTCGGCCGCAAGGGCGAGGGCACCATCGACTACGCCATGCACTGGCGCTACCGCCTGGGCCTCACGCAGATCCTGAGCCCCACCTGGCTGGCGAGCGTCAACTGGGAGGCCGTGGCCGACGACGGGTATCTCGGCAGCCCCTACCGCGTGGCGCGTGCCTTCGGCGCGGCCGTGCCCGAGCGCAACCCGCGCACGCGTTCCAGCCGCGCCATCAAGTTCCGCGTGCTGGGCGAGGTGAGCCCCGGTCATGCCGCGCGCGCCGAGTACCGCTACTTCTGGGACAACTGGGCGATCAAGGCCCACACCTTCGAGCTCGGCTACAGCCGCCAGATCGGTGACCTCTGGCTCGTCGACTGGTACGGCCGCTATTACACGCAGGGCAAGGCGCTCTTCTACAGCGACAACGCCACCGTCGCCACGACCTATCTGTCGCGCAACCGTCAGCTGGCCACCTTCAAGAGTACGAGCCTGGGCGCCAAGATGACCTACACCTTGAAGCGCGTGCCCGGCAGCTACGACCTCAAGCTCAACGCCGCCGTCGAGCGTGTGAGCTTCAAGTTCTCCGACTTCACCGACATCCGCACTGGCCAGGCCTACAAGCACGATGCCAACGTGGTGCAACTGTTCCTGTCGGCCAATTTCTGATCGAGAGCCTGCCTTATGAACCTCATCTCCTGCTGCAAACGCCTGGCCGCGGTGCTGCTGCTGGCCGGCTCGGCCTCGTGGGCCCAGACGCCCGCACCGGCCGCCGCTGCCAGCGCGCCAGCCGTGGCCACCGCTGCACCGGCTGCTGCGTCGGCCGCCGCGGCCCCTGCATCGGCGGCATCGGCCGCGGGCCTCGACACCCGCGTGCAGGAAGCCAAGGCCGACGTCATCAAGCTCAACCGTGACCTGCTGGTGCTCGAAGAGGAGCTGCTCTTTCCGGCCAACACACAGGTGGCGGTGTTCGTGTCGATGGACGTGGGCAAGCTCTTCGAGCTGGAGTCGGTGCAGATCAAGCTCGACGAGAAGGTCGTCGCCAACTACCTCTACACCCCGGCGGAAGTGAAGGCGCTTCACCGCGGCGGCGTGCAGCGCCTGTACCTCGGCAACCTCAAGGCCGGCGCGCACGAGATCGTGGCGCTCTTCACCGGCGGCGGCCCGCACTTCCGCGACTACAAGCGCGGCGCCACCGTCAAGTTCGACAAGGGCACCGAGCCCAAGTACATCGAGCTGCAGATCAAGGACTCGCAGGGCAAGCTGCAGCCGGAGTTCCAGGTCAAGGTCTGGCAATAAGGCGCGCTGCTTCCTTGATCCGTCTCTCCGACCCCATGGCCTCTCGACTCACATCGGCGGTGAAGCTGAAGCACCTCGGCATGGCGATCGCCATTGCCATGGCCGCTTCGGGCTCGCTCGCGGCGGGCAAGAAGGTGGAGCACAAGGTGCAAGACCCGCACTACGGCGACACCTTGTTCCACTTCTACCAGGAGCACTACTTCACCGCGATCACCGGCCTGATGGTGTCGCAGCACTTCCAACGCGTGCAAAAGCACGCCGACGAGGCCGAGCTGCTGCGCGGCGGTATGCTGCTTTCCTACGGCATGCACCGCGAGGCCGGCGAGATCTTCACCCAGCTGATCGAGAAGGGCGCCGAGCCGGCCGTGCGCGACCGCGCCTGGTACTTCCTCGCCAAGATCCGCTACCAGCGCGGCTTCCATGCCGAGGCGGCCGACGCGCTGTCGCGCATCGAGAAGAACCTGCCACCCGAGCTGGAAGAAGACCGTGTGCTGGTGAAAGCCAACGTGCTGATGGCGCTCGGCGACTACGCCGGTGCCTCGGCGGCGCTCAACGCGGTGCCCGGCATCGAGAAGGAAATCTCGGAAGGCACGACGAGCGCCCACCTCTACGCCCGCTACAACCTCGGCGTGGCCCTCGTGCGCAACGGCGATAACGCCAAAGGTGCCGCCTTGCTCGACCAGATCGGCAAGGCACCGACCCCGCCGCAGGCCACTGAAGAATTCCGCAGCCTGCGCGACAAGGCCAACGTGGCGCTCGGCCTCGCCTCGCTGCAGGCCGACAAGCCCGAAGCGGCCGGCCCCTTCCTGGAGCGCGTGCGCCTGAACGGCCCGCAGTCGAACAAGGCGCTGCTCGGCTTCGGCTGGGCCTATGCGTCGGTCAAGAATCACAAGCAGGCGCTCGTGCCCTGGACGGAACTCGCCGACCGCGACGCCAGCGACTCCGCCGTGCTCGAAGCGAGCATCGCGCTGCCCTATGCCTACGGCCAGCTCGGCGCCTTCGGCCAGGCGCTCGACCGCTACAACGCCGCCATTGACCTCTTCGAACGCGAGAACAAGGGCCTCGACGAATCCATCGCCGCCATCCGGTCCGGCAAGCTGGTCGAAGGCCTGATCGACCAGAACCCGGGCGACGAGATGGGCTGGTTCTGGACCATCCGGTCGCTGCCCCAGATGCCGCACGCCGGTCACCTGACGCAGGTGCTGTCGCAGCACGACTTCCAGGAAGCGTTCAAGAACTACCGCGACCTGCTGTTCCTCACGCGCAACCTGCAGCGCTGGAAAGACAACCTCGGCGTGTTCAACGACATGCTCGACAACCGCCGCAAGGCCTATGCTGACCGCCTGCCGGGCATCCTGGAGAAGGCGCGCGACAGTGGCCTGAAGGAACTGTCGCTGCGCGGCGCCGTCCTGGCCACCGAGCTCGCCAACGCCGAGCTTCAGGCCGATGGTGAAGCCTTCGCCGACGAGAAGGAGCGCGAGCTGCGCGAGATTCTTCATCGCGTGCAAGACGAACTCAAGCTGCTCGGCAACGACCCCGAGGCCGCCGCGGCCTGCGAGCGCTACCGGCTCGCGGCGGGCGCGCTGACGTGGCGGCTGGCGCAGGCCTACCCGGTGCGGGTGTACGAGGCCAAGCGTGCGCTCGAAACGCTCGACGCCGGTCTTAGCGAAGCGAAGGCACGGGAAGCCGCGCTCGCCCAGGCGCAGCGCGACGAGCCGGCCAAGTTCGACCGCTTCGCCGAGCGCATCGCCGAGCTGGGCAAGCGGGTCGATGTGTTGATGCCGCAGATCACCGCGCTGACCCAGGAGCAACAGGCTGCGCTGCAGGAGCTGGCCGTGGCCGAACTCGTGCGCCAGAAGGAGCGCTTGGCGGCCTACAGCGTGCAGGCACGCTTTGCGGTGGCGCAGTTGTACGACCGGGCCAGCAAGGCCAAGGAAGGCAGCGATGCAGCCAAATAAGCTCGCCGCCATCACCCTGGCGTGTTTGCTCGCCGGTTGCGCCGGCAAGCGCAGCAGCCGCGAGCCCGAGCCGCCCACGCTCAAGAGCCTGGCTGGCCGGCAGATCGACGTGCAAGCCGACCCCGTGGCCGCGGTGCCCGAAGAGAAGGCGATCGCGGCCTACCGCAAGTTCCTCGAAGTTGCCCCCAATGCACCGCAGCGCAACGAAGCGATGCGCCGCCTCGGTGACCTGGAGATGGACACCGCCGACAACAAGCTCGCGAGCGGCGACGGCACCAGCAACCCCGACTACAAGGCCGCGATCTCGCGCTACCAGGACTACCTGAAGGCCTTCCCGAACGACCCAGGCAACGACCGTGTCTACTACCAGATCGCCCGTGCCCAGGAGCAGAGCGGCGAACTGGAAAACGCGCTCAAGACGCTCGACACGCTGGTCGGGCAGTACCCCAAGACGCCGTTCCTCGAAGAAGCGCAGTTCCGCCGCGGCGAAATGCTGTTCAGCCTGCGCGAGTACAACAAGGCCGAGAAGGCCTACGCCACCGTGCTGGCCGGCAACCCGCAAGGCAACTTCCACGAGCGCGCGCTGTACATGCAGGGCTGGTCGCTCTTCAAGCAGAGCCAGGTGGAAGAGGCGCTCAAGTCCTTCTTCGGCGTGCTCGACCTCAAGGTGGCCAACCGCGCGGGCGGCGCCGAGATCGACAGCCTCGAAGGCCTGACCCGCGCCGACCGCGAACTGGTGGAAGACACCTTCCGCGTGACGAGCCTGTCGCTCGCCAGCCTGAACGGCGCCGAGTCGATCCCGAGCTACGTGACGAGCGACGAACGCAAGTCCTACGAGTTCCGCGTCTACCAGCAGCTGGGTGAGCTCTACATCAAGCAGGAGCGCACGAAAGACGCTGCCGATGCCTTCGGCGCGTTTGCGAAGCGCCAGCCGCTGCATGCACAGGCGCCGCAGCTGCAGGCGCGTGTGATCGACATCTACCAGAACGCCGGCTTTGCCACGCTCGCGATCGACGCGAAGAAAGACTATGTCTCGCGCTACGGCGGCGAAGGCGAGTTCCGCAAGGCCAACCCCGAGGGCTGGGAAGCGGCGCAGCCGCTCGTCAAGACGCACATGGCCGAGCTGGCGCGCCACCACCACGCGCTGGCGCAGAAGAGCAAGGCTTCGGCCGACTATCAAGAGGCGGTGCGCTGGTACCGCGCCTATCTCGGTGCCTTCCCCAACGACCCCGATGCGGCGCAGAACAACTTCCTGCTGGCCGAGCTGCTGCGCGAAGACAACCGCTTCCCCGAGGCGGCGGTCGAGTACGAGAAGACGGCCTACCAATACCCGACTCATGCGCGCAGCGCCGATGCCGGCTACTCCGCGCTGCTGAGCTACGCCGCGCAAGAGAAGCGATTGCAGGGTGCAGAAGCGCAGGCGCTGCAGCGTACCGCGGTCGACAGCGCACTGCGGTTCGCCAAGTCCTTCCCCGCCGACACGCGCACCCCCACCGTGCTCACCAACACCGCCGAGAAGCTCTTCGCCCTGCGCGACGAGCGGGCCGAGCTGGTGGCCGAGCAGGTGCTGGCGCTGCAGCCGGTGGCGCCGGCCACACAGCGCCGCGTGGCGTGGACGGTCGTCGCGCATTCGGCCTTCGAGTCGAGCCGCTTCGATCGCGCTGAAAAGGCTTACCTCGAAGTGCTGGCGCTGACGCCTGAGAAGGAAGCCGGCCGCAACGAACTCGTCGAGCGTGTGGCCGCGTCCGTCTACAAGCAGGGCGAGCAGGCGAGGGCAGCCGGCAAGCTGCGCGACGCGGTGGGCCACTTCAACCGGGTGGCCGTGGTCGCGCCGCAGTCGGCGGTACGCGCCAACGCGCAGTACGACGCGGCCGCTGCGCTGATCGCGCTCAAGGACTGGGACCTCGCCGCCAGCACGCTCGAAGATTTCCGCACGCGCTTCCCCAAGCACCCCTTGCAGGCCGAGGTGGGCGGCAAGCTCGCCGTGGCCTACATGGAGAAGGGCCAGTGGAGCCGTGCCGCGGGCGAGTTCGAGCGACTGGCCGCCAGCAGCGCCGATGTGAAGGTCGCGCGCGCCGCCCTGTGGCAGGCCGCCGAGCTGCACGAGAAGGGCGGTGCCCGCTCGTTGGCCGCGAAGACCTACGAGCGCTACCTGAAGCAGTACCCCGACCCGCTGGAAACCAACCTCGAAGCCCGCTGGCGCCTCGCGCAGATGGCCAAGAAAGACGGCGATGCCAAGCGCGAGATGGCATTGATGAACGACATCTACCGTGCCGATGCGGCCGGCGGCAACGCGCGCACCAACCGCACCCGCTACCTGGGGGCGATGGCGTCGTTGGCGCTGGTGGAGCCCACCTACGAGGCGTACAAGAAGATCCAGCTGGTGGAGCCGCTGGCCAAGTCGCTCAAGCTCAAGAAAGCAAAGATGGACGAGGTGCTCAAGGCCTACAGCGCTGCCGCCAATTCCGGCGTGGCCGATGCCGCGACCGCCGCCACGTATCACATCGCCGCGATCTACGAGGACTTCGGCAAGGCGCTGCTGAGCTCGCAGCGGCCCAAGAAGCTGTCGAAGCTGGAGCTGGAGCAGTACAACCTCATGCTCGAAGAGCAGGCCGACCCGTTCAACGAGAAGTCGACCGAGCTCCATGAAATCAACGCGAAGCGCACCGCCGACGGCATCTATGACGAGTGGGTGAAGAAGAGCTTCGTGGCGCTGAAAGCGCTGCGCCCGGTGCGTTATGGCAAGACCGAAAAGAGCGAGGCGATCGTCGATGCCATCCGCTGACCGCTTCCACACTTTCAGCGCGTTGCTGGCGGCGCTGTGCCTGGCGGGCTGTGCGTCGCTGTTCGACTCGCGCGCCGAAGAGGCACCCCCCGCACCACCCACGCCTGCGCCGGCCCCTGCCACCCAGGCCAGGCTCTCGGCGGCAGCGGCTGCATCGGCACCAACCCCTGCGGCCCCGAAGCCCGCCGAACCTGAAGTCGCCATCACGCCGGCTGCCCAGCGCGCCTTCGACGACGCCCGCCGTGCCATGCGCGCGGGCCGTATGGACGACGCCGAGCGGGGCTTCAAGTCGCTGATCCAGTTCCACCCCGAACTCGGCGGCCCGCACGCCAATCTCGGCGTGATCTACCGCCAGGCCAACAAGCTGGCCGAATCGGCCGCGGCACTGGAGCAGGCCACCAAGGCGAGCCCGCGCCAGCCGGTCTACTTCAACCAGCTTGGCATCACCTACCGCGCCCAAGGCCAGTTCGCCAAGGCGCGCGAAGCCTACGAGCGTGCCATCGACCTCGACGGCAACTACGCCGCGGCGGTGCTCAACCTCGGCATCCTCTACGACCTCTATCTCTGGGACCCGAAACGCGCCGCGGAGCACTACGATCGCTACCTCGCGCTGACGCCGGGCGGCGATGCCACGGTCACCAAGTGGGTGGCCGATCTCAAGAACCGCAAGCCCGCCACGGCCGCCGCGGCGGCGCCTGCCGCGCCGCGCAAGGAGAAGGAATGACGACCATTCGCATCCTGCTCGCCTCGATCGCCCTGCTGGCGCTGCCGGCCGCGCACGCGCAAGACCGGGCCGACATCGAAGGCACCAAGATCATCGGCAACCGCGAGCTGCCCAAGGTGCTGTACATCGTGCCGTGGAAGAAGCCGGTGCAGAGCGAGCTCTCGGGCAAGCCCCCGGCCAGCGTGCTCGACGAGGCGCTCGCGCCGGTCGACCGCGATGTGTTCCGCCGACAAGTCCAGTACGACAACCAGGTCCAGGCTGCGAAATCAGCCGCTGCTACTTCCAACGGGGCTGCGCCTGCCGCGAAGCCCTGACCCTTTCACTTTCTTGATCCGTTCCCACAGGAGACTTCCATGAGCGTCGTCGATTTTGCTGTCAAGTTCTTTCAGGACAGCGGTGTCGCCATCTACTTCAGCATCGCCATCATGGCGGTCGGCCTAGCGATCTCGATCGAGCGCTACGTGTTCCTGCAGCGCGCGCGCAGCGAGAACCGCAAGCTCTGGGCGAAGGTGCTGCCGATGCTGCAGAGCGGCCGCTTCAAGGAGGTGCACAGCGCCGCTTCGGGCTCCGATGCCGCCATTGGCAAGATCGTTGCCAACGGCCTGGAGCGCATGCAGAGCCCGGCCCGCCGCGAAGACATCGACGCCGCGATGGAGGAGGGCATGATGGAAATCGTGCCGCGCCTGGAAAAGCGCACCCACTACATCGCGACGCTTGCCAATGTGATCACCCTCGTCGGCCTGCTCGGCACCATCATCGGCCTGATCAAGGGCTTCACCGCGGTGGCCGCCGTGAACCCGGCCGAGAAGGCCGAGCTGCTCTCGGCCTCGATCTCGATCGCGATGAACAACACCGCCTTCGCGCTGTCGGTCGCCATCCCGTTCCTGCTGGTGCATGCCTTCCTGCAGGCCCGCACGACGGAGATCGTCGACGGCCTGGAAGCCGCCAAGATCAGCTTCCTCAACGTGACCGGGCGCATCAAGGCCGAGCAGCAGGCCAGCGCGCGTTGATCGACCCTTCGTTCCCGTCTCTACCCAAGAGGCCCTGACATGCCCATCCGACGCCCGCGCAAGCCAGTGGCGCACCTGGAGGTCACCGCGTTCATCAACGTGATCGTGGTGCTCGTGCCCTTCCTGCTGTCCACGGCCGTGTTCTCGCGCCTGGCGGTGCTCGAACTGTCGCTGCCGGCGAAGAATTCCGGTGGTCCTGAGCAAGTGGAGAAGACTCTCAAGCTTGAGATCGTCATCCGCCCCGATGCCTTGGAGATCGGCGACCGCATCGGCGGTCTCAAGCAGCGCATACCTAACACTCCAGCTGGCTACGACTTGGCTGAGCTATCCAAGGTCATGCAGGAACTCAAGGCTCAGTTCCCCGACACCAAGGCCGCCAGCGTGCTGGCCCAGCCCAACACCGCCTACGACGTGCTCGTGCAGGTGATGGACGCCGTGCGCGAAGCCAAGCCCGCCAATGCTGGCCCGAAGACGCCGAACATCGAGTTGTTCCCCGACATCTCCATCGGCGACGCGCCCATCAGCGCACCTAAGAAGTAGGAAGGGCCGCCCATGAAAATGACCGGGATCGAAAAGCGCGCCGCCCGCATGGCGCGCAACCAGTCGGGCCTCGACATGAACCTCGTGGCCCTGATCGACATCTTCACCATCTTGATCTTCTTCCTGATGTCGAGCACCGGCATCGAGGTGCTGACCAACTCGAAGGCGGTGAAGCTGCCGAGTTCCATCGCCGAGAAGACGCCGCGCCAGACGATAGTTGTGGCGGTGAGCGAGACCGACATCGTGGTCGACGGCCGCAGGGTCGCAAGCGTGGCCGAGGCCAATGCGGCGAAGGACGATCTGATCCCCGGTCTCAAAGCCGAACTCGACCTGCTCGCCAGCCGCCAGGTGGTGGGTGCCGACAAGGACGCCAACACCACGGCCGTGACCATCATGGGCGACAAGAGCATCCCCTACAGCCTCTTGCGCAAGGTGATGTACACCAGCGCCCGCGCGAACTTCACCGAGATCGCGTTTGCGGTGAACAGGAAGACTTGACCATGGCCGCGCTCGCAATCACCTTCCGCCCGCACGTTCTGGCCTGGGCCGGTGTGCCCGAAGACGACCAGCGCTTCCGCCGCATCCTGAACGTGGTGCTGGCCGTTGCGGTGCTGATCTGCCTCTTCCTGCTGCTCATGCCCCGGCCGAAGGAAGACCGCGCCAAGCCCGCGGAGTTGCCGCCCCGGTTGGCCAAGCTCATGATCGAGCAGCGCGAGACGCCGCCGCCTCCGAAGCCGAAGGCGCCCGACATCGCGAACAAGGAGCAGCCCGAACTCAAGCCCGGCACGCCCGAGCCCGTGCGCCCCGAGCCGCAGAAGAAGGCGGCTCCCGTGCCCGAAGCGCGCAACCCGCAGCCGAACCGGCCGCCGGGTGAAGTCGAAGGCGCACGCCGCAAGGCCGCGGGCGTAGGTCTGCTCGCGATGAAGGACACGCTCAACCAGATGCACAGCGCGCCGACCGCCGTGCAACTCAACCCGAACATCAAGCAAGGCCCCGGCGTTGGCGCCGGTGTGGGGGTGGGGGTCGGTGCCGGCACCGACCAGGGCACACCCGACCGCAACATGATCACCTCGAACGCGACCGGCGGCAGCGGTGGCATCAACACCGCCGCCTACAGCCGCAACACCGGCGGCGGTGGCCTCGCCGGCCGCGGCACCACGCTGGTGGAAGGCGTGGCAGGCGGCGGCGGCGGGGGCGGCTTCGGCGGTGGTGGCCGTGGTGGCACGGGCGCCGGCTCGGGCCAGGGTGGTGGCGGCGGCACGCTGCAGAAGGGCGGCAGTGGCAAGGCCTCGCGCTCCATCGAAGACGTGCGCCTCGTGCTCGAGCGCAACAAGGGTTCGATCTACGCGATCTACAACCGCGCGCTTCGTGACGACCCCACGCTGCATGGCAAGGTGGTCTTCAAGTTCACCATCGCGCCGACCGGCGAGGTGGTCGATCTGAAGATCGAAGCCAGCGAACTCAAGAACCCCGATCTCGAGCGCAAGCTGCTCGTGCGGCTGAAGCAGCTCGACTTCGGCGCCAAGCAGGTCGAGACGCTGATCACGACCTACCCGCTGGACTTCGTGCCCTCCTGACGAAGGCCCGGACGCTGCTCAGACCTTCGCCGTCGCGCGGGAGATGATCGCGGCGCAATCCACGCCACGCGGTAGCGTGCCGTACTGCGCCGCCCCTTGCTGGCCAAGGCGAGCGGCGCAGAACGCGTCGGCCACGAAGCCTGGCGCGTGCTGCACGAGCAGCGCCGCCTGCAGCGCGAGCGCCATGCGGTCGACCAGCCCACGCGCGCGGTACTCCAGCTCATCGAGCTTGCCGATCTCACCCTTCAAGGCACCTACCCACTGATCGAGCAGCGCGTTGCCACCCTTGGCGCGCCCCACCTCGGCGAAGAAGGCCTGCACGACCGCCGGTGTCTTCTGCATGGCGCGCAGCACGTCGAGGCACTGCACGTTGCCGCTGCCTTCCCAGATCGCGTTGACGGGCGACTCGCGGAAGAGGCGCGGGAAGGGGCTGTCTTCCATTACGCCGCTGCCGCCGATGCATTCCATCGCCTCGTAGGCGTGCTGGGGTGTGCGCTTGCAGATCCAGTACTTGCCGACCGCGGTGCACAGGCGCACGAGCAAGTCTTCGTGCGTGTCGTCCCGGTGGTCCATTGCGCGGGCCAGGCGCATCGTGAGCGCGAGCGAACCTTCCGATTCAAGCGCCAGGTCGGCCAGCACGTTTCGCATCAACGGCTGCTGGGCGAGCACGGTGCCGAAGGCGGAGCGAATCGAACAATGGTGCAGCGCCTGCGCCACCGCCGCACGCTGGCCGGCCGACGAGCCGATCATGCAGTCGAAGCGTGTCATCGACACCATCTCGATGATGGTGCGCACGCCGCGCCCGGGCTCGCCCACCATCCACGCGAGCGCTCCGCGCAGCTCGGTCTCGCTCGATGCGTTCGAGACGTTGCCCATCTTGCGCTTCAGGCGCAACACCTGCAGCGCGTTCTTCGTGCCGTCGGGCCGCCAGCGCGGCATGAGGAAGCAGGACAGACCCGCCGGTGTCTGCGCGAGCACGAGGAACGCATCGCACATCGGAGCCGAGACGAAGTACTTGTGGCCGACGAGTTCATATGCCTCGCCCGGCCCTTCGACGCCGATGGGGTGCGCCTGCGTCGTGTTGGCACGCACGTCGGAGCCGCCTTGCTTTTCGGTCATCGCCATGCCGATGGTCAGCCCGGCCTTGTGCGTGTGCACCACGTTGCGCGGGTCGTAGCTGCGCGAGGTGATGCGCGGCTCCCACCATTGCGCGAGGGCCGGCGTGGTGCGCAAGGAGGGGATGGAGGCGAAGGTCATCGTGATCGGGCAGCCGTGGCCCGCCTCCACCTGCGAGTGCAGATAGAAGCGTGCGGCACGGGCCACGTGGGCGCCTTCGCGCGGGTCGGCCCAGGGCGAGGCGTGCAGGCCGTGCTCGATCGAGGTCTTCATGAGCGCGTGGTAGGCCGGGTGGAACTTCACCTGGTCGATGCGGTGGCCGAAGCGGTCGTGTGTGTCGAGTTCGGGCGGATTCTTGTTGGCCAGCGCACCCAGCTCGAGGTGCTCGGCGGTGCCGATCAAATCGCCGAAGACGGCCAGGTCCGCGTGGGCCCAGGCCGCACCTTCGCGGGCCACGGCTTCGGTGAGCGCCTGGTCCTGCAGATAGAGGTTGTAGTTGGCGAGTTCGCGCGAGACGTTGAAGACCTCGTGCGTCTCAGCCGGGTGCAGGTCGGTGGGGGTGGGGTGCGCTGCGTTCATCGCGTGTCTCCTCGTCGAGCCCTGGGTGTTTTAGCACGCTCCGTCATCCGCCTGACACGGGTGCTCGCGACGATCGCGCGGTTTTCACTCCACTCCTTCTCCCATGCGCCACTCTCTTGCTCTGCTGGCCGTGCTACTCGCCGCCGGCGCTGCCCACGCCCAGGTGCTGACCGGCTTCGCCCGCATGCCGGCCGCGACCTTTGCCGACGGTCCGACCTCCGGCCAGTTCGCCGCCGCCAACCCCTATGGCACAAACCCTCCGCCCTTCATCCACCGCCAGCCAGTGCAGGGTTTCTCGGGCGTGCTGCAGGGGCCGAAGAAGAACGTCTTCCACTTCCTCGTCGACAACGGCTTCGGCGCACAGAACAACTCGGCCGACGCGCTGCTGCGCTCGTACACGCTCGGCATCGAATGGCGCACGAAGAAGGGTGGGGCGGGGCAGGTGCACGCGGCCGACTGGCAAAGCGGCCACGCACGCAGCAGCTTCGACGCGTCGACGCGCCTCGAACTCAACGACGCGAACCGCCGCCTCACGATTCCCATCCAGGCCGACTACCTGAACCACTACAACAACGCGTCGTACCCGACCGTGGCGCCGGTGATCCGCGCCAGGCGCCTCCTCACCGGCGCCGATTTCGACATCGAATCGATCCGCCGCGACCACCGCGGCAACTACTGGTTCGGCGACGAGTTCGGCCCCTACCTCGTGAAGACCGATTCGCGCGGCACCGTGCAACGTGCCGAGATTTCGCTGCCCGGCGTCTACGCACCGGCCCACAAGGACGTGATCGCTGGCCGCGCCACTGCCAACCTGCCCGCCTCGGGCGGCTTCGAAGGCATGGCCATCAACAAGAGCGGCACCAGGCTCTACACGCTGCTCGAGCGCACCGTCACCGGCGACCCGGCCGGCACGTTGCGCATCGATGAGTTCGACGTCGACCGCGAGGTCTACACCGGCCGGCGCTTCTACTACCCGCTCGACGCCGCCGGCACCAACATCGGCGACATGGTGGCGGTGGACGACCGCCGCTTCGTCGTGCTCGAGCGCAACGGCAACACCGCGACCTCGCCCAACCCCGCGCCCTTCAAGAAGGTCTACCTGGTCGACCTCGAAGACGTGGCCGATGGCGGCGTGGCGCGCAAGCTCGAGCTCGTCGACCTGATGAAGCTTGCCGACCCACACGACCTCAATGGCGACGGCAGCACCGTCTTCACCTTCCCCTACACCACGATCGAGAACGTGCTGATCCTGGATGCGCGCACGCTGCTGGTCGTCAACGACAACAACTTCCCTTATGGGGGTGGCCGCGAGCTGGCCTCCGACCACACGGAGTTCCTGCGCATTCGCCTGCCGGTCTCGTTGCTCGCCGACGAGGACGACGAGCACCGCCACCGCGGGCAGGGCCGCGACGACGACTGAGCGACGCCGGCCATTCCTTGCCCGCAGCAGCAGCGCGCAGGTTGTTTGCTGCTCATGCGGGTCCTTCCAGGCCGTGATGGAGTCGAGGGCCGGCGCCTCGTGTCTCAGAAGCGCCGGCTCGCCGTGATGCTGCCGAACATCGGGTGTGCCTCCTGTCCGCGGAACTCGCGCGTACGCCAGTAGTGCGCGACCGCGACCTTCCATCCACGTACGCTGAGGCTCGCGCCGACGCCAAGGTCAGCGACCAGCGGCCGCTTATCGACGCTGTGGCTGTCTTTCCAGGTGTTGCCGTCGAGCGAGATGTTCCAGGCGACGGCGCGCACGTCGACGCTGGTGAAGAAGTGCCCCTCCCACCCGCCCGAGGGCGGGCGCAGCACCGGCGCGGTGTTCTCACCTGACGGGCGCAACGGGTCGCTGCCGAAGTCGTCGGGCAGACCACGGCCGAGTCGCCACTCGGCGCCCAGGTTCGCGTGCGTGAGGTAGTTGCCCACGCTGCCGCCGTAGTGGGAGACGAGGTCCCACGACCAGAAGCGGCTGCCCCAGAACGGCCGCTGGCCGTAGCGTTGCAGCCGCTCGTGCACCACCTGGAGCACCGGCTCGTCGTGCAGCTGGTGGCGCCAGCCTTGCCACTGCTTCACGCCGATGAGGCGGTGGATGCCGTCTTGCACCTCTTGCCCGCGTGCAGACGGGCCCACCATGCCGATGCGCAACTGCGTCGTGCGCAGGCGCTCGCCCTTGCGAGCGTTGTAGCCGGCGCCCAGCAGCAGCACCGCGGCATACGGCCGGTCGCGCGGCATCAGCGCAGGGGTCTCGCCGTCCGACGGCGTGTAGATCGCCTGCGTGAGCGTGAAGAGGAAATTGCGCTGGTCGTAGTCCTGCGGGTGCAGCGCTTCCAGGAAATCGTGCACGCTCTGCAGGCCCCGCGGCACGCAGTCGGCGTCGTGCACCCGCTCGAGATTGGCCGACATCCAGCCGAACTCGAAGCCGCTCGTGTAGCCGCGGTCCTGCCCGTCGAAGCCGAGAGCGTCGTTGTCGAGTCGGATGTTGAGGACTGGAGGGGTGCGCTCGCCGTTCGGCAAGTGGCATGCCTGTGCGGAGAAGGAGAGTGCTGCGAGGACGATGACGAGGGTGAGGGCTCCGAAGGCGAACTGCATGCGCTGATGTTGGTGGCATGCGGTTGTCCTCGCTCGGGAAGGGTCACTCGAGCTGCAGGTTCCATCCGATCTTCACCGCTCGCTCCGTTGCCTTGTCGAAGGGAAGCGAGCCGCGCGAATATTGAATGAAGTACCAGTCCTTCTGACTCGGATCACTTGGTGTCAGTCGTGCACGCACGATGCCAAGACGATTGCGATCCATGCCGGAGGCCTTGATGGCTTCGGGCGGGTTGAGTTCTTGAAAGTGCCGGTAGCCGAAATCGAGCTTCCAGAGTTTTCCCCTGTTCACCGGCAAGGTGTAGGTCAGCTCCATTTCGATGCGCCTGAACGAGTCCAGGTTTCCGACCTGCGCCTTCCGCGCGTCGTTGGACGTCGGCTTCACCGATCCATAGTTCAACATCAGGCTGCCGACGTCGCCCGGCCAGAGGGTGCCCATGGGAATCGAATACTGGCCGGAGATGCCAAACATATGCTGCTTGTTGTCGAGCCCTTGATCGGTCTCGAACTTGAAGACACCCCCCAGTGAGAAGAACCCTGCGTTGGTGTCCCATTCCCTTAGTGCATCCGTCGACAGGTCGACCAGCTTGTTCGGGTTCTTCTCTTTCGAGCTGGCGAGCGTGCCGCGAAGGCGCGCGTTGACGAACGTCGATGACAAGACCGGCAACTTGTCAGGATCGACCGTGTCTTCGCCTACCCCCGTGGACTCCTTGCCCCCTCGGCCGAAGATGGCGCGGCTGTACTGCAGGTCGTAGTCGACGCCCAGTGCGGTTCCTGCCGCGTCGGCTGAATCGAGCACCACCGGCCTGATTGAAAGGCTGAACGGCTTCTTGTCGGCTGCGGGCGCGCTGGCAGCAGCAGACCCTGCCTGTGCGTGCGCTCCCAGCCATGCGGAGGTGAGAGCGTACGCAGTGAGGCGCCTCGCGAAGTGCAGGGCGTTCACTGGGGGCCTCCGGGCTCTCCCTTGAACTTCAAGAACGAATCGATCGTCTGCGCCAGGTCTGCAATGGTGGCGTCCTTGGATTCGAAGCAGTCGCCCAACGCCCGGAGCATCTTTTCCACCGCGTCCTGCGGTCGCTCCTTGCGGTTGGTGTACAGCTTGAGGATGAACTTGAAGAACGCGCGGGCGGTCTGCGCGGCGCGTCCGTGGATGTCCCCCTTGCTTGCAGCGAAGTCAGGAAACCACGGTAGGCGCTGCAGGGGCACGCTGCCCGCCTTGTCGAAGGGTAGAAATGCCCTGTCGAACTGATTGAGGAGTTCGTCGCCTTCCAGGACGTTGTAGGTGGCGATACAGGAAACCTGCTTGTCCGACCATGTGGCACTCATCGGAGTCTCCTTCGCATGTGCAGTTGCACGGGAGCCTCAACGATCGTCCCGCGGTCGCGGGCGCGAATCACCTTGATTGATGACGAGGCCCAGGCCCACCGTGTCAACACGCTGCTGCGCGTGCGTCCGAAAACGTGATGGGCACTGGCCGCATCTGTGGCTTTCCCCAAGCGAACGTGTAACCCGTCGGAGTACGCTGCGCTGGTCGAATTGAACTTCACGAGGACTCCTCATGACACAAGAAGCCTTCATCGTTGCCGCCACCCGCACGGCCGGCGGTCGCCGCGGCGGCCGGCTCTCGGGCTGGCACCCGGCCGACCTGGCCGCGCAGGTGCTGGACGCGCTAGTCGCCCGCACGAAAGCCGACCCCGCGCTCATCGACGACGTCATCATGGGCTGCGTCGGCCAGGCCGGCGAACAGGCGGCCAACGTGGGGCGCAACGCCGTCCTCGCGTCAACGCTGCCCGAGTCGGTGCCCGGCACCACGGTCGACCGGCAGTGCGGCTCGTCGCAGCAGGCGCTTCACTTCGCCGCGCAGGCGGTCATGTCGGGCAGCATGGACGTCGTCATCGCGGCGGGCGTGGAGAGCATGACCCGCGTGCCGATGGGCATGCCGATGACACTGCCCGCGAAGAATGGCCTCGGCTTCTACGTGAGCCCTGCGATGCAGAAGCGATACCCCGGCGTGGAGTTCAGCCAGTTCACCGGCGCCGAGATGATCGCCAGGAAATACGGCCTCTCGAAAGCGCAGCTCGACGAGTACGCCTTCCAGAGCCACCAGCGAGCCATCGAGGCGGTGCGTGCCGGCCGCTTCGAGGCAGAGATCACGCCGGTGGCCGCGCGCAACGCCGAGGCGGGTGACCTGGGCGAGCAGCACACGGTGGACGAAGGCATTCGCTTCGACGTCTCGCTGCAGGGCATCGCGGGTGTGAAGCTGGTGCAGCAAGGCGGCGTGGTGACGGCGGCCAGCGCCTCGCAGATCTGCGACGGCGCGAGCGGCGTGATGGTGGTCAACGAGCGCGGCCTCAAGGCTCTGGGCGTGAAGCCGCTCGCGCGCATCCACCACATGAGCGTGATGGGACACGACCCGGTGATCATGCTGGAGGCGCCCATCCCCGCCACGCAGCGCGCCTTGAAGAAGGCCGGACTCTCGATCGACGAAATCGATCTTTATGAGGTGAACGAGGCCTTCGCTCCTGTGCCGCTCGCGTGGCTGCAGGTAACGGGCGGGCAGGCCTCTCGCTTGAACGTCAACGGCGGCGCCATCGCGCTCGGCCACCCGCTGGGTGCGTCGGGCACCAAGCTGATGACGACACTCGTGCACGCGCTGCACCAGCGTGGCGGTCGCTACGGGCTGCAGACCATGTGCGAAGGCGGAGGGCTGGCCAACGTCACCATCGTCGAGCGCCTCTAGAGAGGCACGCGACGATGCCCTGCGCCTCAGCGACTCTCTTGTCGCGCGGGCCGAGAGTTGTTGATGAAGTGAGCCGGCGCGTGGGTCGCGCGCCGCGAGTCACGCACCTGGTTGACCAGCCTTTCGAAGACTTCCGGTTCGACGGGTTTGGTCAGGAAGTGATCGAAGCCCGCCTGGATGCTTCGCTCCCGAAGCGCGGGGTCGTCCCGTCCGGTCATGCAGACGAACAGGGCGTCGACACGGCCCGCCTCGCGGATGCGGGTGAGGGCGGCTTCCCCGTCCAGGTCGGGCATGCCAAGGTCGAGGAACACGATGTCCGGCCGGAAGAGCTCCGCCAGGCGGGCCCCGGTGATGCCGCCGAACGCCGCCGCGGTCTTGCAGCCGAGCATCTGAAGCAGCTCGCACGTGGTGCTGGCCACGTCGACATGGTCGTCGACCACCAGCGCCCGAATCGGCATGCGGCTCAGGTCTCGCCTTCTCGTCGGTGCCATCTCGTTGAGCGGCGCCGGCGAGAGCACAACTTCACCGGGTTGCGACGACATGGATGCCTCCCCGACCCACGTGATGGTGGTAGTCGCGCAGCGGCAACTTGAGCTGTGTGGGCGCGGTGGCCGCACGCCGCGTCGACAGCACCCATGAGAGACGCTCCAGCACCCAATATTCACCGGGCGGTACGACTTGTGGAACATCTCCCGGCGCAGCTGGCCACTTGAGAGGACTGGCAACACGTCCGCGTTTGATCATGGCCGGCATGATGCTGGGGAGTCGCGCTTTGCTGGAATGGCAACAAGCCCCCAGCTGGTGTCGGACAGCTCCTACGCTGTCTTCCGAGGGGGCTCGGCAAATGAAAAGAGCCGCCTCATCCGGAGATGGGGCGGCTCTTCAATTGTTGGCTCCTCGACCTGGGCTCGAACCAGGGACCTACGGATTAACAGTCCGGCGCTCTACCGACTGAGCTATCGAGGAACAGAGCCGCGCATTATAGCCATAGTTTTTGGCTCGCTTAAAGGCTCACCTCAACCGATGCGCGGAAGGTGCGTGCCGCCTGCGGGTACAGGTAGACATGGCCGTACTGGTAGGGCGACTCGCGCCACACGCGGCGGTCGAACACGTTGTCGACACCGAGGCGCCAAGTGAGGGCTGTTGCGCCTCGCTGTGCGTACCTGAGCGAGAGATCGGTCACGGCGTAGCCTGGAATCTTCACGCTGTTGTCGGGGAGCACCGCGCGGTCGCCGACGGCCAGCACGTCGACCTGGGTGCTGAAACCTGCGATTTGCGGCACGTCATAGCGCACCTGGAACTTGGCGGTGCGCAGGGGCACGTTGGTCGGCCGCTTGCCGTTCACGGCGGGGTCGGTAGTGCTGTCATGACGGTGTGCGCGCAGAGCTTGGAGGCTGCCTAGGAAATTCCAGGCACCAGTGCGCCACGCAGCGTTGCCTTCCAGCCCCTCGTGATGAGCGAAGCCATCGAGCACCGTGGTGCAGCTGTCATCGGTGCCATCGCAAGCGCCGGTGTCGGCCCACACGGGTCGCTTGATGTCGAACAGGGCGAAGCCCCAAGCCGCATTCGCCGTGCCGACCTTCAGCCCGGCTTCGAGCTGACGGCTGCGCGCGGCGGGCAGGGCTTGGCCGTGGTTGGTGTATTCGAGCCGGCCCGGCGCGGCGTCGCTCTCGGTGCCACGCCCCCAGCTGGCGTAGACCATCTGGTTGGGGGCGAAGGTGTAGCTCGTGGCCACGAAGGGTGAGTTGAACGCTTGCTCGAAGCTCGTGGGGTCGTTGCCGTCGGTCGTGATCGACGAACGCTTCAGCCTCGTGTGGCGCAACCCAAGCCACAGACCGAGGTGCTCGTTGAGCTTGACCATGTCCCGCACGAAGAGTTCGCTGCTGCGCTCGTCGCGGTCGGTGTTTGGGCTGGTGCGCGGATCGTTCGGAGGCGTGCCGAGGGTGCCCTCGACATTGCCGGTGCCGGCGAGGTCGAAACTCTGTGCGCCGAAGCGGTTCTTCACCCGCGTTTGCAGCAGGCCCGCCGACCAGTGGTGCTGCATGTCAGCGATCTTCAACTCACCATGCGCTGCCGCTTCCAGCGAATCGCTGCGGCGGCGTTCGTTCTCACTGCGGTAGTCGTAGAGATCGTAGGTCCCGTTGTTGCAGTAGCGATCACCGACCGGATAGCAGCCGTAAGGGAAGGCGAGCCGGTCATCGGTGCGCAGGCGTTGCGTGACGCCGTGCAGGCTCAGACGCCAGCTGTCGAACTTGTGGGTCACGCGCAGCGATGCCGTGTTGGCATCCATCACGACGGGTTGCGACCACGATTGGTTGTTCAGGTTGATGCGTGGGTCGCTCGGCGGGGGCAGACGGTCGCCAAGCAGACTGAATCCGGGTTGGCTCGGCTGTGACCGGCGGCTCGTCTCGCCTTCCACTTCAAGGAGGGTGGCAGGCGTGAGGCGCCAGTCGGCCGCCAGTGCGGCCAGGTGGCGTTTGCCTTGAGCACGGCGCAGTTGAGGGTCGAGATCCTCATAGGCGAGGTTGAGGCGAGCACCGAACGCATCGCCGCCGAAACGCTGGCTCAGGTCCGCGGCCGCCAGGGTCGAGTTGCGTTCACGCCAGCCGAGCGTGGCGTTGTACGAGGCTTGTGCCAGAGGCCGCTTGACCACGATGTTGGCGAGCCCGCCGGGAGCACTGGTGCCGCTCTGCATCCCGCTGGTGCCCTTGAGGATCTCGACGCGCTCCTTGTTGTCGAGTGGGATCGACGTCTCGGCGTTGATCGGCAGGCCGTCTCGGCGGTAGTTGAAGCGGTTGTCGAGCGCAAAGCCGCGCACGGTGAGCGAGTCCCAGTAGCCCTCGGAGTTGTAGGCGTCGCTGACGCTGGCGTCTGCCTTCACCACGTCGGCGAGGCGTTGCATGCCGCGGTCTTTCATCTGCGCAGTCGTGAAGACGCTCGCCTGCAGCGGTGTCTCTGACAAGAGCGTGGTGCCCCAGCCGGAGACTGACACCACCGGGTCGCTGCGGCCGGTCACCGTGACGGCCGGCAGCGTGGCGGAGGCTTGTGTCTGTCCGAAGGCCCAGCTGCACAGCAGCGAGGCGGCAGCTGCGGCGGGTGTGCGAAGAGGTCGAAGGGAGGCCATCGTGTGTGTCCGTAAGCGATGGCAGGTCGGCGGGCACCGTCTGGTCGGGTGCTTGCTTCCCTGCGCGAGGATTGCCTCGAATCGCGCACATAAACATGCGCGACCCGGCGTGTGGCGGCGAGCCGCCTCAGCCATCAGGTTCAAAGGGACTGTCTCAGCCGGCCGAAGCCAGCACCCCTAGCGAAAGCCCATTGTGCCAATGAAAAGGCCCGCACGAGGCGGGCCCAGGAAGAGGGGTGTGGCAGGTCAGGCTGCGGCGTCCTGCGCGATCTCGTTGCTGAAGACGCGCAGGTGCCCCTGGCCCTTGATGAGGTTGCGGTAGGAGTTGACAGCCACCGCCTCGACCTCCTTGGCCACGTCGTCGCCAGAGGCCACGACGCGCCCATCCTCCGCCACGATGGCCAGCCTGGCCGGCCGCCCGTTGACGGTGACGGTGAGCCCGACGTGAGCCACTGAGCTGACGACGACGCCCGCCACGCGGCCGATGATCTGGTCGCCGATCATGGCGTCCTCCCGAACTTGATCTTGAGGGTCTGGCGGCTGGCGCCGGCCTTGATCCGAATGGTGCGGCCATATCGGCGGAATGAGTATTCCGGCAAGGCGTCGCGCATGTCGATCGGCGTGGCGATCAGCTGTCTGCCGAGAAAGATGGCGCGCTGGTAGGGGCCGCGTGTTTTGAGTGGCGTCATTCGGCGCCACCCAGTTTGTTCAACGTCAAGAGGACAACGCCGCCCGGGTGGGTTGGCGCTACGTGAGCGGAGATGCACTGTCTTGCGCGCTCGTATTCCTCGGGCGTTTCGATGGCCTTGTCGAGGGTCATGGAGCCGCCATTGATCACCCGGATGCCATCGACGAGGTGCATGCAGCAGTAGTGATAGAGAACCATCAGATCCTCCACTTCACCAGCTGGAGTTCGAGGTGGCGGGAATTCGGCCGGTCTGGCTCGGTTGACAGCATGCGCTGCGCCTCGTCGATGAAGTGGGTCGAGCGCTGCAGCTCGCCGAGATAGAAGGCCTCCACCCAGACGTGGTCGAAGATGGTTCTGCCCGGTGCTGGCTTGAGGCGCTCAAGCTGCTCCCGCGGCTGCTTGGGTTCGACCACGATGCACTCGATGTTGCGCCCCATCTCCTTGGCCCGCCTGCGCACAATGTCCGCCTGGCGCGAGTCGACGAAGACCGCGCGGTCCCCGTCCCTCATGCTCTCGATCATGGACGTCGTGCGGCCCGACTGCCTGGCGGCCTGGAAGTAAGCGAGCGCCATGCCTTTCATTGCGGCACCAATGCCGAAGTGATCCATGGTCAGCCCTTCACGCAAACGACCTGGCGCAGTGTGTGCACCACGTCGACCAGGTCAGCCTGAGCGGCCATCACCGCGTCGATGTCCTTGTAGGCGCCCGGCGTCTCGTCGATGACGTCCTCATCCTTGCGGCACTCGACGCCGGCCGTGGCCGCAGCATGGTCGGCCAGCGTGAACCGGCGCTTCGCCTCGGTGCGGCTCATCGACCGGCCGGCGCCGTGCGAGCACGAGCAGAACGACTCGCGGTTGCCCTTGCCGCGCACGATGAACGACTTGGCGCCCATCGAACCGGGGATGATGCCGAGCTGGTCGCGCTGCGCGCTGACGGCGCCCTTGCGGGTGACGATCACGTCGTCGCCGAAGTGGCGCTCGCGGCTCACGTAGTTGTGGTGGCAGTTCACCGCCATGCAATCGCACCCGAACGGGCGGCCGACAGCGGCATAGAGCGCGGCCATCGACTCTTCCATCATGGCCTCGCGGTTCATCATGGCGAACTGCTGCGCCCACTCGACCGCCGCGACGTAGTCCTTGAAGAGCTCGGAGCCATCGGGGATGTAGGCCAGGTCGGCGTCAGGCAGGTTGATGAACCAGCGGCGCATGTCCTCCTTCGCGGCCTCGATGAAGACCGACCCGATGGCATTGCCCACGCCGCGAGAGCCGCTGTGCAGCATGACCCACACGCGCTGCTCTTCGTCGAGGCACACCTCGACGAAGTGGTTGCCGGTGCCGAGCGTGCCCAGGTGGTGCGCGCAGTTGGCCAGCGGCCGCTGCAGGCGCTTGTACTTGTCGAGCGAGACGGGGAAGCGGTCGACGTGGGGCTGCAGGCGCTTGTACGTCTCGTCGCTCACCTGGCCGAAGGCGCCGCGGTCGGAGCGAGGGTCGCCGTTGGCCGTGCGGCCGTGAGGGATGCGCGCCTCGATCGCCGAGCGCAGGCCGAACAGGTTGTCCGGCAGGTCGCTGGCGGTCAGCGTCGTGCGCTTGGCCATCATGCCGCAGCCGATGTCGACGCCGACGGCCGCGGGGATCACCGCGCCCTTGGTGGCAATCACGCTGCCGACCGTTGCGCCCATGCCCCAGTGCACGTCAGGCATCGCGGCGATGTGCTTGTGGATGAATGGCAGGGTGGCCAGGTTCTGCAGCTGGGCCATGGCCGCGTCCTCGATCTGAACGCCGCGCGTCCATGCCTTGATAGGCACCTTTGCGCCTTCGAAGTACTCGTAGGCTGCATCAGTCACAGGTCGCTCCTTCGCTGTCAGCCCAGCACGAGATCTCCGCGTCGGCGGCCTCCTCGGGCGTTGCAAACTCTTCGGCCGAGCCGGCCTCGAGCGAGGCGTCAGCGGCTTGCAGGCCGATCTCCTCGGAGACGTCGGCCACCTTCGCCATGTGTGCGGCGTAGCGCCGCTTCCAGGCGTCCTTGGTGATGATGTCCATTCAATGCTCCTGTGTCGCTTTCATCGACGCAGCTATGAAGACTTGGCTGCGCACATGCATGAGGCTCTTGGCGGCGTCGTGGGCGGCCTTCCGCTGGTCCGCCGGCAGCATCTCGAGCACATGGGCCACCACCGCGCCCATCGTTGTGGCCGCAGCCATCGAGATCTCGTGAGCACCGATCCCGGCGCCCTCGGTGCGCGCGGCCAGCAGGGCCACCGTCTCATTCAGCTGCAGCACGTCGAAGATTGCCGAAACGGCGTGCACGAAGACCTCTCCAAACTTCTTCTTCGCCTCATCGAAGATGGCATCGATTCCTGCCGACACCAGCTCCTCCGATACCTGAACGCTCATCTGCTACCTTTTCTGGCGACCGCGTCGTTGCGGTAACTGGATTGTCAAACTTTCTGGTTGCAATATCAACAGAAAGTTTGCGCCTGAGCGTGAAAAAACTACCGATGCCTTGCGCGCGACGCCCTCGCGATCACCGGCAGGCGCCAGCACTTCGAGCAGCGCCAGCGCCCAGGCACCACCTCGATCGCCTTGAACGGGTCGACCGGCTTCTTGCATCGATCGCAGCCGGGGGTTGTTGGCGCGCCCCCGTTCGGGGGCGGGGACTCGTTCGCCAGTACTGCTGTGGCGGTCATGGCGGTCAGACGAAGGGCGAAAGATCCGGCGGGGTCCAGCCGGGGCGCTTGCCGATCTTGCCGCCCTCGAGGATCACGGGCGTGCCGTCCTCGTTGAGCTTGTCGTCGTTCGACTGGAGAACCACCAGGTCGGCCGCGGGCTTGTTCATGGCGGCCATGTAGGCCACGCCGTTGCCGGTGACCTCGATGTCGCACAGGGCGTCGAGCGCCTGCTCGCGGTCGTAGATCACCGCGGTGGCGTGCCCCTTCTTCAGGTTGTAGCCGATGGCGTCGAGGATCGCGGCGACCTCCTGGGTCGCGTTGCTGGTCGCGCCGGTCGGGCTCATGACGTTCAGCGTCTTGAGGTACTCGGCGAACTCCTCGAGCTGGCAGCCGATCTGCACGCTGAGGCCTGCCTCGTTCGGGGCGGTCCCGTCCTCGGCGCTGGGCATGTCAGCCGGCGGGACGATGCGGGGGAACTTGCCGCAGGCCTTGAGCCAGTTGGCGGTGCGTTCGAAGTTTGTGGTCATGGCGGTCCCTATAGGGTTTGGGCGAGCACCTCGAGGGCGCCCGTGCTGCTCGCGAAGGCGAGCATTGCGAGGAGGGTGGTCAGCAGCACGATGGCTGTCGGAAGGCCCCTGCGCACGAGCCGGCCCGCCGTGCACCACTCTTGCCAGGTGAACCACCTGCAGATGGACACAACCAGGGCCAGCACGAACAGCAGGGGCCAGACGAGTTCCAAGATCAGGCCTTGGGCTGCTGGGCGACGGCGACCTGGCGCTCGATGCCCAGGCGGGCTGCGACTTCGGCGCCCATGGGGGTGAAGCGGAAGGAGTCGATGCGGAGCAGGTTGTTGATCGCGACCTCGGCGCCACCCTGGATCGGCGAGGCCACCAGCATCATGTCGTCGCGGGCGTGCAAGCGGTGAGGCAGGTGCTCGTACGGGTGCTCGACTTCCAGCGAGGTGATGTAGAACGCTTCGCCGATGGCGGGGATGAAGCGCTCGTCACCCGAGCCTTCCCTGGGCGGGAATTGGATGCCGGGGAAGACGGCAGACAGCATGTCGTCGAGGCTCTTGAATTGCATGCTGTGGATCTGTTGGGCGAACAAGGTGATCTCCTGGTGGGTTGCAAACAAAGTGATGGAATTAGAACAGAAAGTTTGTGTTCAGGCGAAAAAATATTGGCCGTTCGCCTTCGCGGCCAAGCCCTTCACGCGTGGGTTGTTGGCTGCGGTCCTGGTAGCGCAGTACGCCAAGAAGCCGGGTGCATTCAGGTTTTCCTTCTGCGTGCCCCACGACAGATTGCTCGCACGGTTGTTGCGCGAGTTTTCGTCGAGGTGCATGCAGACAATGCGCCCAGTCTCGCCGGGCGGCAGTACGGGGGCGGGGCCGTGGAACGCCTCGCACACCAAGCGGTGCACCTTGTACGTTTTGCCCTTGTGCACGTAGATAAGCCTCTCGCCGTCCCACTGGCCATGCCCGGCGAAGCCGCCGTACGAGCGGACCCCGCCTTTGGGCATAGGCGCCAGGTAGGGCGCAACCATGATGCGGCCGGCACTCGACACCATCAGCGCCGGAACGCTGGGCACTCGACACCACTCTTCCGCCTGAACAGGATCCATCAGAACTCCGTGCGATTCGCCTGGAGAACCGACAGGCCGCGGCCATACTTGGTGCGCAGAAGCGCCTTCGATGTGCCAGCGGTGTCGCGCATCTCCGTCATGTTGAAGGCGAACGGGATGTCGTCGTCCATGTCATCGAAGCCGGTGTTCGACTTCGGTTGCTGGCGCTGCTGGCCGCCGCCGCGATGCGAGCCATACCCGCCGCCGTTGCCGCCGCCCTGCTGGCCGCCCTGCTGGCCGCCGCGCGAAGCCGGCGCGCCACCCTGGCTGCGGCCGCGCGGAGCGCCGCCGTCATCGCCCTGGCCGCCGCCTTCGCTGCGCTCGCGGCTGCCCAGCAGCTGGATGTTCTCGCCGATGATCTCGGTGGTGTACTTCTCGACGCCGTCCTTGTCGGTCCACTTGCGGGTCTTCAGGCGGCCCTCGACGTAGAGCGGGTGGCCCTTCTTCGTGTACTCGCCGACGATCTCCGCCATGCGGCCGAAGAACACCACGCGGTGCCACTCGGTCTCTTCGACCATTTCCCCGCTGCTCTTGTCCTTCCACTTGCGCGTGGTAGCTAGGCTGATGGTGCAGGTGGCGTCACCGTTGGGCATGTAGCGAACCTCGGGGTCTTTGCCGAGGTTGCCGATGGTGATCGTCTTGTTTACGGATGCCATGTCTATCTAGTCTTTCGTGGTGGTTTGGGATGGTGCAGCTCAGCGCTGCGGTTTGGCCTTGACGGATTCCGCCAGGGATTTCTTGAGCCCACGGTAGAGGCCGCGGGTGCTGAACGGGTCGTTGACCGAGGTGACCATCACCGCGACCACCTTGCCGCTCTCGTTGCGGCGCACGGTCTCGCTCTTGACCACGAGCTCGCGGTCGATGTGCTTCTCGCCGGCCAGCTCTTCTCGTGCCAGTCGGCGCAGAGCCTTCGCCTTCTTCGCGTTGGTCATGCTGCAGCGAGCTCCTGGCTGGCGGCCTCGTCGTTCGCGGCCTTGTTGAACGGCGCGCTCAGGATGGCCTTGAAGCGCTCGACGCGGTTGTTGAAGGCGAGCAGGTCGAGTGCCATCTTGTCGATGAACTCCTCGTCGCGATACACGCGCTTCACGTAGAGATCGTTGCCGTTGTTGAGCGCGGCCAGGTCGGGGATGGCCATCAGGAAGTCGCACCACTTGCGGCCGGTGATCCACAGGCCGCCCTGCATCTGGTGCATGTACTCGCTGATGTCGCCGGTCTGGATGATCCGCAGGATCTTGATGGTGTCGAGCGGCGTCTTCACCTCGATCATCCCGTCGTCGCCAACGAAGCCGTCGGTGCTGTAGCCGAACATGCGGTCGTAGGTGAGCACAAGGCCCGCCTCGTCCACCATCAGCTTGTTGCGTTCCTCGTACTTCATGCGCGCGAAGAACTCGCCCTCGTGGCCGCGCTCAGTCGCGAAGAAGCTGCCCTGCGTGTTGCCGTAGGGCTTGCCGCTGATGCGCTCGATGGCGTACTTAATCGCGAGCTTGTTCGAAGCCTCGCTGGGCTCGCCGACCGGCAGGCCGGCCAGGGCCTTCTTCACGGTCTCGGAGGTGGGCTTGGCCTTGTAGCCGGCGAGGGCCAGGGCCTCCGGCTCAGGCTTGCCGGCGAGCATCGCGTCGACGTACTTCTGCTGCTTCTCGTCGAGCGTGCCGACCAGCGAGAGCGCCTCGGCGAATACGCTGGCGGTGGGCACGCCGCAGCGTGCCTGGTGCCACTCGTCGGTGCCCTGCTCGCAGGCGATGAAAATTGGTGCGGTGTTCATGCTGCCTTCCGGTTGGTGTAGGTTGCGTCTTCGGCGCCGTCCTTGGCGGCCAGTTGCTTGCGGCGGTCGACCACGGCGCGCTTGAAGATGGCGCCGTTGGCCATGTCGCGCAGCTTGGTGATCAGCGCGACGCCCTCGTGGTACACGCGCATCACCGCCTCGTCGGTCGTGGCCGCCTTGACGCGCTTGATCCAGTACTCGGAGTCGAACCTCTCTTCCGGCTCATCGCCGACCGGCACGTTCTCCAGCGGGTGTGCCATGCCGTCACCCTGGGTGTCGAGCATGTGGATCGCGCGCTCCAGGCGGGCGGTGTTGCCGCGGCCGCGCCACCACTTGCTGGCGCGACGCACGACCGTCTTCTTGGCCATCTCGAGCCAGTCGTCCACCCATGGCGTCTTCGAGATCTTGTTTTCCTGGTAGGCCTTGAACGCCTCGCTGCGGTCGCGGATGTCGTTGATCTCGCCGACGGTCATGACCTCGGTCAGGAAGTCCCCGTTCGGGAGCTTGCTGACGACGTAGATGGCCACGAGGTCGCCGCGGTCGGTGAACTCCTTGAACTTGTGGTGAGGCGGCGTGCCATCGTTGGTGCGCTGGAACTCGTCGTTCGCGTAGACCTCGTGCGCCTTGGCCCACATGATGGCGCCGGCCTCGACAGCCAGATCGATCAGGCCACCCCAACCCACGTCGAGGCACACGACAACGCCTTGCTTGCCGACCTTGCGCGGCACCAGGTAAGCCTGCTTCTTGGCGGGATTCAGGGTGAGGCCGATCGCCGCCACGTTGACGATGGCGTTGTGCATCGACTGCCGGGCGTTCTTCGCGACCTTGAGCAGGTACTCGTTCGCGGTCACGATCTGTACCGCGAAGGAAGCCTCGGACTCGAAGTTGATGCTCAGGCCGGGCGCAATGGCCGCGTCGAAACTTTCGCGCGCGTTGTAGATGTCGTTGACGACAAGTTCGAGGCTCATGCTGCGATCTCCTTGTAGGCGATGTTGAAGGTCGCGATCCAGGTGATCACGTCTTCCTCGGTGGCATTGAATGCGTTGGCCAGCACGGCCACGATCTGCGCTTCGGCCGGGCGGCGCGCTGGCGCAACGGCGGGCTGGTCGTCGGCCGGGGGCGGCTGCTCGACCAGCGGCTCGGCCGCGGGCTCGTTTGCCGCATCCACTTGGGCGGCGGGCGCCTCGGGCTCGGGCGCCGGCGCCGCGGCTTCGAGCGCGTCCAGCTCGGCCGCGGCGCCCTCCTTGACCTCGGCCTTCTGAGCGTTAGCCTGCTCGATTGCAGCGAGGCGCTCAGCTTCGAATGCGTCCTGTTGGCGCTTGAGTTCCACCGCCTCGGCTGCCTGGTCGTCCTTCTGTTTCTGCAGCTTCTTGAACTGCTCGGCCGCCTCTTCGTTCTGGCGGCGGACGCGCTCGTTGTACTCGGCGCGCAGGCGCTCGCTTTCGGCGGTGGACTGCCGCATCGCTTCCAGCTGCGAGATGGTCCGCTCGAGCGCGTCGGACACGTCAGCGTCGGCAAAGGCGTCGGTCACTGGCCTGTACTGCTCGAGGCCGGTGATGGCGGCGGAGATGTGCTCTGAAGACTTGCCGACCGCCGATACCGCGGCCATGGTGATCAAGCCCAGCATGTGCGAGCGTTCCGTGGCGCGCTTCGCGGCAGCCTGGCGCTCGCGCTCGGCGGCTTCCTCGGCGAGGCGCAGCTGCTCGCGCTGCTCTTCGAGGCGGCGAGCTTCGGCTTCGCGCTCTTCCGCCGCCTGAAGCAGCGACTGCAGGTCGCGCACCGCCTTCGTCCACGAAGCGACCGCCTCGTCGATGAACTCGGCGAACTCTTCTTCGGCGATCTGACGGCCGACGATGCTGTCCAGCGCATCGGACACCTTGCTGGCGGACGCGGCGGCCACCGAGACGACCAACTCGCCGAACGACGCGATCGTGGCGCGAATGGCCTTCACACGAGCGACCTCGGCCTCTTCGCGAGCCTTCTTCTCGGCGGCCTTGCGCTGCTCTTTGGCGACGATCTTGGCGTCCCAGGCAAGCTCGATCGGCTCGACGAATGCCTTGATCTCGTCGCGGAGCGCGCGGGCATCTCGCTGGGCTTTGAGCAGTGGCTGGTTGCACTGCTCATAGACCGCGTCGGCCGAGGCGCGGATGCTCACGCAGCGCTTGCGGAACTTGCGGGCTGCATCGTCGCCAGCGGTGGTCTCGATGTCCCAGTCGGCCGCCTCGTGGTCGGCCTTCAGCTGGTCGAGGCCGGCCTTGATCTTCTGCAGCGGGTCGAACAGCGCGACGGCGTTCGACTTGGGTGCGGCGTCGACGAGTTCGTCGGCAACCTCGGGCGCGCCGGATGGCGCTTCTTGCGTGTCGGTGGTCATGGAATCTCCTGAAGTGAGACTCCATCCTAGGTACAAAAACTTATCGTGTCAACAGAAAGTTTGTGTTGTCAGCGATGACCCCGCCATTTGAGGTGGTTGCGGGCATAGACGACCCAGAGCGCGGCATTGAGCGGCAGCAGGCCCCAGGCCTGGTCGGCGATTGTCCAGACCGTCCAGAGCGCCTGGCCCACCAAGCCCACCACCCACGCGCGCGGGTGCATGTTGCCGGCGAGCACGTTCATCCAGATGGTGATGCCCGATAGCAGCCAGGGGAGGTAGACGCGGATCACTTCGGCAAAGCTCATTTCTTGCGGCCTTTGACTGCTTCGACCACGAGGTGAATCGTCGTTGTGGCGTTCATCACGCTCATGCGCCTGGTCGAGTGGTGCACCTCCACCACTCGCCATCGCCAGCCATTGAGCTGCCTGCTGTGACTCAGCGAGTCCTCGTTCCACTTCTCGGGGTCGTGCGCCTCGTGGCTGTAGCTGATGAACTCACCAACGCGGGGTACGGCCTCCATCTCGGCCGAGAACAGGCTGCCGCCCTGGTGGCTTGAGACCATCACATGAATGCCACCGCTCATTTGAACCACCGCTCAAGCGAGTGCTTCACGATCGCCTCGACCTCGCCAGGCTTAGCGGGCCGCGGCTCAGCGCTACCCCACTCGCTGCCGACGGGCCAGAAGACGCACGCTGACTCGTCATTGGTGGGTGTCTTGTGCATCACCGTGACGGTGCCATTCGAAGCGCTGGTCTCGTGGATCTCGTCTGGTTCCTGCCGGTAGGTGTCGCCTGGGCCGTACCACTCCGGCGTCTTCGGGCGCAGAAAGACTTGCGCCGGCTCGGCCTTGAAGTAGCAGCCATAGCCCGGCTTGAGCACTGCCATCATGAATGGCCTGGAGCCCATCACCTCGGTGGCGTGCCGCGCGTAGCGCAGGTTCGCCAGGCGTCCGGCGACGATGGTCGATTCGAGTCCCCACTGCAGGTGGTCGTGGATCATGCTGACGCCTGGCGCGGCGAAGTCGTCGTTCCAGATGTGCAGCCTGGTGTTGTTGCCCATGTGGAGGCGCAGCATGCCCATGCCCTGCAGCGACCACTCGAAGGCCTGTGCGTTCATGAGGATGGCGCGGGCCAGCTCTTTCGTTGGATTGGTCATGTCGAGGCTTGCTCTCTTGCGGGTCGCACGCTGGCGACGGTGTCGTAGTTGCCCATGGCGAGCGGGAGGCGAGGGCGCTGCTCGATCGTGAGCACCTTCCCCTGGCGTTCGGCCTGCTTCACGAGCAGGTCCGCGGCCAGCCTGATGTCTGCGGTGCCATTGAAGGTGGCGCGCGCCTCATCCGCGCGACGCAAGATCGGCGGCACCAGTTCGCGCACCGAAGCGAGGAGCGAGAGGAGGCCATCGCCATATGGGCCAAGGTAGGCTTTCCCCAGGTGCTGCAGCAGGCAGTTGAGAACGGCCTGGTGGCTGTAGCCAGAGATCGCCTCGAGCGCACGCATCTCACTCTCGGTGAGGCGCAACGTGCACTCGACGGCGATGGTCGGCTTCTGTTCGATCTTGCTCATGTGATGCCTATAGGGTTTGGTCTGGCGGTGGTTGCCTCTTGCGCACGCTCAGCTTCAGCGTGGTGATGTCGTAGCCGCGGGCGTGCAGCTCCTCGATGAAGCTGGGGCTGACCTGTGGCTTGCCGAAGTGCGGCCGCTCAGTGGCAAGGTGGTAGTGCGCCAGGTTGCCGTCGCGCTTGCTGACCCCTTCGCCCCAGCAGATGCAGACGTCGGGGTCTTCGCCGCGGGCGGGCCTGCCGTAGCAAACGAGCAGCTCGCCCGGCTTCGCCGTCGGGATGCGAACGCGCTTCGCAGCACTCATGCTGATCGACGGCGCCTTGCCTTCAGCGGGTAGGCCTCGTCCGCCACACCCTTGATGACCGACAGCTTCTTGCCCTGCATGAAGTAGTGGATCGCGTTCTGCACCTTGAGGAACGAGTCGCGCCACAGCGCGCTGCTCGACGCCTGCGCGCCCTTCGCGAGGATGTAGTTGCGGATCGCGATGGCTGCCGACTCGCTCGCGCCATCAGAGAAGCCGGAGCCGAGCACGTCGCAGAAGCGGCGCAGCTTGTCCTTGTCGGCCTCGTGATACCAGGCGCGGCCGACTGCCCCAAGCACGACCGAATTGCTGAGCAGCTTCACGCGCTTCACGTTCGACGACGCCCACGTTGCGGCCTCGCGGTGCTCCTCGACGACGGCCAGCTTCGCGGCGTTCGAGCGCGAGCCGACAGGCGCGGCGCCGTCAGCGATGGCGCGCGCCGCGCTGATCATCGCCGCAGAGATGCCCGTGTCGACGCCGCTGATGCGGGCGTTGTCGATCAACGAGCGGCCCAGCCCGGTGTTCAAGTTGAGGCCATCCTCGCGCTCGAGGCCGCGGGCCACCGGCATGCGCTGCGTGGTTCCGCTCTCGAGGATGGCCCACAGGCGGTGCTGCCCGTCAGCCAGGTCGCCGTCGACGTAGAAGGAGATCGGCTCCGGGCAGTTTGTCCAGCGGCCGTTCTTCATGTCGTCGGCGTACTTCTCGGCGACGCCGTCCCGCATCTTGCGGTTCGACTTGTTCTGGTTCAGCCACGCCTCGGCCTTCGAGGGCGTGATGTCCTCAATCTTGATGTCCATGTGGTTCCTGATCGTTAAGCGGGCGTCGCGCCCGCATGCATCACTTGCCGACGTGCACCATCGGGGTGGCGCCGGCGCCGAGCTGCGTGGTCGGCTGCTGGCCGTTCCACTTCTCGATCCACTTCAGCTGGACATACTCGGCGCCGCCGTTCTTCGACACGGCTTCGGCCTTGATGCGAATTGCGTCCGCCTCACCCTGTGCGGCCACGCGCTGGCGCTCGGCAGTCACCTTGGTGACCTCGAGTTGATTGCGCTCGGCCTGCAGCTGGAACTGAGCGTTGGCCGCGTCCTTGATGTTCTTCTCCAGGGCTGGGTCGGTCACAAGGTTTCGGATGTTCGCGCTTCGAACGAAGAACATGCCCTTGCCAGCCTCGTTGTCGAGGCTAGCCTGCAGAGCCTTCACGGTATCGGCCGCGATCTTGGTGCGCTCGGTGTGGATGGTCGCCGAACCGAACTTCGATGCAACGTCGTAGACCGCTTCTCGCGCTTGGCGGGTCACATAGTTCATGCCCAGCGCGACGCAGCCACCTTCAGCAACGTCGGTGCGGTCGCCGGCCCACTTGGTGGCGATGACAGCCGCCTTGGCCGCGTCGATCTGCACGTACACGTCGATGTCCAGGTCGGACAGCGTGATCTTGTCGCTGGTCTGCGGGCGCAGGTCGGAGATCGAGAGCGGCAGCTCTTTGGCGCAGACCTCGGTCACGGTCTTGAAGACGGTGCCGTACATGCCGGGCGGGAGTGTTTGCTCTTTGACCTGGCCAAGCGATGACTCGACGCCGACGTTGCCGGTGTCGATCTGCGTGCATGCGCCAAGCAGCGCCGCGAATGCGGCCAGGAGGAGGGTGCGGGTTCTCATGTCTATCCTCAGATGATGGAAGTGGATGGGGCGTAGTACGCGATGGCAAACAACACCAGTGCGACGACGATCAAAGCGCCAAGCCGGATGGCATGGCGAGTGATGAGGCGAAGGCCTTTGCGGCGCTTCTTGGGGCTCGTGATCTGCCAGACGAAGTAGCAGATGAAGATGATGGCGAGCAGGATCAGAAGGTGCTTCATGGCTTCCTGTTCTTATGCTGCGGCGGGCTGGAGCAGGCCGCCCAGTGCGTCGATCAGATCCACCAGCAGCTGCTTGAACTCGCCGGTAAAGATGGCAACGTCGGCATCGAAGCCGGTGGTGTCGTCACCCTTGCCCTCGAGCGCAACGTCGAGCAGCTGGATCTTCTTCAGCGCGCCGGCCTCGGTGAGCACGAACGACGCGCGGCCGTTCCAGGTCATCGCAACCTGGGTGGGCAACTTGCCCTGCTCGATGTGCTCGCGCACCTCTTCGATGTCGAGCGTGTGGCGGTTGTAGCGGACTACGGACTTCTCGCCGTCCGGCTGCCTGAGCTCGCACTCGCGGTCGATGCTGAAGAAGGGCGGGGCCGTCTGCGTCTTCAGCCAGATGGACATGGCAGTCGCCGGCGCAATATCAGTCTGCAGCAGCGTCAGGATGGCGCCGCCCAGCAAGTCGACGAGCATCGAGGCGACACGGTCGGCCGCAACCGTGCTGCCGGCGCCGATCATCACCAGGCCCGCGCGCTGGTTGATCCACACCGGCACGTTGGAGCGCTTCGCAAAGGCGCGGGGCAGCAGCTCGTGCACCACCTCCTCTTTGATCTCCTTCGCCTTCTTGCCCTTCGGGCGGCGACCGGTGTCGGCCTCGATCTTGTCGAGGCGCTTCTCGAGCTCCTCCTTCACAGCGGCCGAGGGCACGCTGCGCTTCTCGATGCACAGCTTCATGATGGCCTGGCCATCGATCCACTCGATGAACTCGCCGTGCTTCTCGCCGCGCGGCGGCACCCAGCCAGCGGACTCCTGCTGGGTGGGGGTGCACGGCACGAAGGCAGCAGAGGCGGCGCGCTCGGCGTGCTCGGCGGTGATGCTGCGATCCCAGCGCAGCGCGTAGACGAGAAGATTCTTGAACATGTTGCTCCTGTGGGTGGGTGTTTTCAGGCGGAAGCGGCTTCCGCACCTGCCTTCATGGTCGAGGCGCGACGGCGGTGGCCAATGCCGGCCACGAACACCGATGCCGCCTTGGCCTTCTGCCGAGCGCGCCAGTCGCGCCACACCTGCTGCTTGCTGGGCGGCTTGGGCTTCGGCTTGTCAATGCCGTGGCCGAGCTTGTAGACGGCGCGCGGATACTTTCGATCGGTGCCCTCGGCCTCATGCGTCCAATCGGCGATGTGCACGCTGTACTCGACGTCGTCTCGCCAGTTGTACGAATGAAGGCGGCCGATCGTCGAGTTCACGGAGTTCTGCCCCAGGCCCGTCTCCTTGCGGAGCTCTGCCTGGCTCATCTGCCCACACCTTTCCAGGGCGGAGATGATCTTGCTGACGGTCACGCCGTATGCGCTTCGCTTTGTCACCATGGCTGGTAGTTCACCGTGCGGATTGGCATGTGCGGGTCGCGCTCGGGCGCCGGCACGACCGTGTGCTTGTAGAGGGGATTGCCGCGCTCGTCCTTCGGGTAATGGATCGGGGCGTCAGCCGGCCAGGGCGCGCGAGCTTTGGCGCGAGAGAGAGCCTTGGTGGCGGCGGTCTGCTTTGTGGTCTCGTAGGCCGTGGCCCACTCCTGCTTCGCAAAGAAGCGCACGGTGCGGTGACCGAGGCGCCCGCGAAACACGACCCCTTCGTCGAGCAGCTTTGCCGAGGCCTTCTGGATCATCTGGGCCGTGTGGCCAGTGACCTCCGCAGCCGACACGCCACGCTCGCCGGAGGCGACGATGAGCTTGCGCAGCGCGGCCGAGATGGCGTTGATCTTGTTCGCGCTCATGACGCGCCACCAGCGAGCAGATCGCCCATGACCTGGCGCACGACGTCGCGGCTCTGGCGCCGCGTCGCCACCTTGTCGATCTCGTCGTTGAGATCCAGCAGCGCGGCCAGCTGCTGCCGCTCCTCGCCGCTGCATCCGACCTTGCCTTCGCGGGTGTAGCGCGCCTGCACGGCAGCGATGGCCTCTGCGCCGTCAGCCGCCACAGCGCGCGCCGGCCCGTGTTGCTCGGCGGGGATGCTGTCATCCTTGATCAGGCGCTCCACGATGGCGACGCAATACTTTGCGACCGAGCCGATCGCGGCGACGTGATCCGGCGTGCCAGTGTGTTTCAGCACCTCGTCCAGGCAGTGGCGCGCGATGAGGCTGGGCCCAGCCAACTCCTCGCGGCGTAGGCCGAAGGTAACGGGCGTGCCGTGCGTCGACCAAACTTTGCGTTTGCAGCGCTTCCTCATCGGCGCGACCCCGTGGCGTAGTGGCTCTCGAGGCGGCTGCCAGCTTTGAAGCCGCAGCATGCCGGGTAGATGGGCCCGATGAAGGGCTCGCGCCCCAGCGAGTTGTGGACACGGTTGCACTTCGGGCACATCCAGCTCGGCTGCTCGACGTGACGAAACGTGTGCACGCGGTTGTGGGCGAGGGCGGCGCGGAACTTGGTCCGCCTGGCGCGCACAATGCGCACGCCGTCGGCGGCCAGCCTGGCCAAGGCCCTTGCGGTAGAGGCGAGGTGTGAGGTGACGCTCTGCATGCGAGCATCATGCAAACAAAAAGTTGGTGTGTCAACAGAAACTTTATGGCGCGCCGATCAGGATTCGAACCTGAGACCCTCGACCTAGGAAATCGGCGCTCTGTCCGCTGAGCTACCGGCGCTGGTGGCGTGGCCTGGAGGCCTCTCACCCCCTACGTTTTCGACGCGGCCGATCCCTCGGACGACTTACGCGCTTGCGGCCCAAAGATGAAGACGGGGCCTCGCTGGAGTCGAACCAGCGCACCTCGAGGTTGCACAACCTCGCGCTCTACCGCTGAGCTAAGGCGGCCAGCCAATACCTCCAGCAACCTCCATCGCCAGCGTCACCCGTGGCGCTCAGCTGGTGCGACAGCGGCGAGCGTTAGAGGCAGGTAAGGCGAGGGTCCACTGGCACTATGCACCAGGCCACTTCCCATCACGGCTGCCGACCACATGCGGCTTCGCTTGCATGCTCCTCGAGCGCCGGGCATGACCCCAGGTCGGCAGCCGTGATAGTTGATGGCGGCGCTACCGTTGACCATCGCCGCAGGACTTCCACCGCACGGGCCACGCGGTGATGCTTTCGCCTGTCTTACCATCAGGTGTGCCTGCTTGCGCTGGCACTCCACGCCCCTTGCTCACTCGCCGGAGTGGCTACCGGAAAGTTATCTCCACAGTCTAGGCGAGCGAGCCGGAGTCGAACCGGCACACCTGATGGGCCAGGCGTTTCACCTGGACGGGCCGCTTGTCGTCCGCCATCTCCGCTGGTTTCATCTGCGTTCATGAGTCGCACGGAAACCAGTAACCGCCCCACTCGGCAAGCGCCAGGTCAGACCGACCGGCAGCTGTGGCTAAGCACCGGCCATGCATAGTGCTGGCGCTTGCCGAGTAAAACGCTTTGGGGTGGCCGGTGAGATTCGAACTCACGATACGGGAGTCACATTCCCGGGGCTTAACCGCTTGCTGACGGCCACACCGAAGCGCTCGTTGGTAGAGGGTGGCGGATTCGAACCACCGACGCACGACTTATTAGGCCGCTGCTCTCTTGGCTTGGCGACTACTCCTTGCCTCGCTGGAACCGTCGCTCCAGTCGTGCAAGACCTCATCGCTTCGCCTCAAGCGCCGGCGGTGCACCACCGGCGCTGTCCACTGAGCTAACCCTCAGGTTCGTCGACGCTCTGCGCTGGACCCCGGTTATCCGCGCCGTTGTTGCAGTGGGCACGAAAGAGGTCGACGAACCTGAAGGCCCGGCTTGCGCCGGCTTCAGGCGGGGCGGGTGACAGCCAACCCCTCACACTCCGTCCTCCCCAGCCCCTGTCGGTTCAGGTGGTGCTCAGCTGGCTTCACGTTACCGCTCGGATCGTCAGGCCCGGCGGCCTCCCGCGTTCTCGCTCTACAGGTGTTCGATGCCCCGCTGCTTTCCCGGGGTGGTCATCTGCTCGACGCTTTCCGACTGCAGCTCACCGGTCAGGAGGCCCATGTGCGTCTCACGGGAATCTGCAGTGTACAGAAACTTTGAGATTGCACAAGAAGTTTACGTCAGCGAGCTGTGGTTTTTTTCGCCGAAGTGCGTCGCGACGTGGATGCCTGAATCGTGGGCGGCGGCGGCGCCGGTGGATTCTTCGACTCGGCGGCGCGGGCTGCCTCGACTGCCTCCAGGTGCATGCGGGCCATCTCGCCGATGACGGTTTTCGCATGCAGCGGGAGGCGACCGATGATCAGCACCAGGTCGATGTCGCTTTGCTCGATGTAGGCGGCCGCGGTCTTGCCGCCGCCCGGCGGGGCCAGGCCTTCGGTGAAGTCGATCTGGAAGGAGAGGGCCTGCTCGACCAGCCGAAGCGTCTTCTGCCGGGGGATGGACCCTCGCGTTTCCCACTGCCGGACGGCCTGCTCGCTCGTGCCGACGCGGTCGGCAAGCTCCTTCATGGTCATGCCCAACGCCTCGCGTCGGGATCGGATCTGGTCTTTGATCTTCATCAGGGTTAGCTCCTAGTGCTATGCAGTATGCCCACAAACAAACTGTTTGCAAATGAACCTTTTGATAAATAGAATCTGTTTTGCACACCCATCTGCGGGGCTGATTTTTTATACAGCCCGCCTCCTGACAGGAGTTTCTCCATGCAGTTCGTCAACATCCACGGCCAGCCCATAGCTGCTGGCTCCCTCGGTGGTGGGCATGTTGCCGCCAAGAAGTCGAAGGCCACGCCCGACAGCTACCACAAGGGCTGGAAGGTGGTCGGCTTCAGCCCTGAGCAGCTGGCCGAGGCGCGCGCCAAGTACGTCAGCACCGACGGCAAGCCGTTCGACGAGGTCACCTTCATGCGCACCAACAAGCCGGTGCGCGCCAGCAAGAAGCCCTACGTCATCCACGACGCGGCCGAGCTCTTCAAGGCCATGCTGGAGAGGCAGGGCTGGAAGGTGGTGCAGGTCGTGCCGATTGCGAAGGGCAAGGCCGAATGAACAACACCCTCAGCTATCGGGCCGAGCCGCAGGTTGACCTGGCGAGTGGCCGAATCACGATCGACGAGTTCGAGGGTGGCCCATTCGTGGAGCCCAACCCTGTCGGCAAAATCATCGAGCGGCACACCAGGCAGATCTTTGAGACCCGCGATGCGGTCGTCCGCGAGGCGCTCATCCGCCTCGGCTGGACGCCTCCGCCTACGAGCCGGCGAGCCGCCAGTGAAGCGCGAGCCGTCGGCGAGGCCGAGGGTGACGCATGTCTGGCCAAGGCCACCAGTGGCGACGACTTCAACGCTGACGCCGTGCGCGCCTGCATGCTGCGCGACCTGAGCCTATGGAGCTCCAAGGGGCTGAGCTCTGAGGATCTGGTGTCGATGGCCAAGGCCCGCGGCCATGTTCCGCATGACGACCGCTCCTTCGGCCCCATCGTCGCCGGCCTGGCGCGCAAGGGCTTGATCACGCAGATCGGGTCGTGCCCCCGCAAGCGCGGCAACGGCACTTCAGGCGGGCGCATCTGGGCGCTCACTGAGGCCGGCAGATCGCAGGCGATTTCTTTCGCCTGAACACAAACAAACTGTTTGCTGCAGAACTTTAAGTGCGGCAGCATCCAGCTTTGCAGAAGCGCCCGGCAGGCCTGATCCGCCAGTGCCGACTCACCACCGGCACGCGCCGGGCGCCCGTTTAACTCGGTGAACTTCAAGGTGAAGAAGTGCCATTTGGCTTTGTTTATGCGCTGTCCAGCAGCGTCATGCCCTGTGTCTACAAGATCGGATTTACCGATCGCAGCCCGCGCGAACGAGCAAGGGAGCTTTCAACCTCCAGTGGCGTGCCGGTTCCGTTTGATGTTGCCTGCTATTTCGAGGCCGACGATTCGCGCCTCGTTGAGCAGGCCATTCACCGTCAGCTCGCGCCGCACCGCATCAACCAGCAGCGCGAGTTTTTCAGTCTGCACCCAGCCCACCTGTATGCGGCGATGCGCTACTACGCGCAGGAATACGGGTGTTGCGGGCTGGTCGACTTCGATTCCGCACCCGAGATGGCCGCGTCGCTTGGTAATGATCCTTCAGCCATGAAGGCCGTCGAGCGGTGGCGCCCCGGCGAGGAAATGGACAAGGCCCTGGCAGCTGCTTTCGATGGCTTCTATGCAGGGCCACTGGGTCGCCGGAGGATCGCTCAATGAGCATCGAGCTTATGACCCTTGCCTGGAAGACGGCCTTGGCTACGACGCCGAAGATGGTGCTGTTGGTCATGTGTGATCGCGCAGACGAGGAGGGCGGCAGCCTCTGGCCGTCGATCGAGTACATCAGTCGCCGCTCGTCGGTTTCCGAACGACAGGTGCAGCGCACGCTGCGCGAGCTCGAGGAGATTGGCCTGCTGGCGGTGACAGGGAACGCGGCCGGCGGCAAGCCCGGCATGACGCGCCACTATGGGATCAAGGTGCCGGCGCTGCGCGAGATGGCCCGCCAGGCGACGGGTGCCAAGGCGTCACCCCTGGCCCAGACCAACACGGGTGACACGGTGTCACCCCTTCCCGCGGAAGCGGGTGACAAGGCGACACCCGTGAATCGGCCGACGGGCGTCATCCTGTCACCCGTACGGGTGACACCAGCGACAGAGACGGGTGACACCCATGTCACCCAATCCACCACTGATCCATCAGAAGAGAAGAAAGAGATTACGGGCAAGCCCAAGAAGCCGGCTAAGCCTGTCATCCCCAACCTCACGCTCGAAGAGCTCATGGCTGACGGCCTGTCGGAGGTCGTCGCAACCGAATGGTTGGCACACCGGCTCAAGTCTGGCGGCAAGTTGACGCCGCTCGCGTGGGGCGCGATCAAGAAGAACGTCGCGGCTGCCGGCTGGTCGCTTGACGACGCTGTCACGAAGGCGATCTACCGTGGGTGGCAGGGCATCGAGACGGCCTGGCTTCTCCGAGAAACGAATCCGCGCGCCGGCGCTCCACGTCAGAGCTCCCACGACCTGAGCGGCAAGGACTACACCGCAGGCGTGGCCAAGGACGGAGCCCTCGCATGACCGGCCTGCCCATGCCAAAGCCCTGGCGCGAACGCGCTGAGGAAGATCCGCTGCTGGCGCCGCCGGCGGTGCGCGACACGCCCGCTGCCGCGCCTCAGCCCGCGGCCATGGCCAGCCTCGGCAACGCTCTCCAGCGCGCTGTCGAGCGCCTGGGCGAGAAGGAGCTGGTGTGCGAGACCCACGGCGCCTACCTGTCGCACGGCACACGCCTGGGCCTCGAGCACAAGCGCGAGATCTGGACCGGGTGCCAGGCCTGCGTTGCCGACGCCACCGCGGCGGCCGAGCGGGATCGCCTGGCTGCGGAGGCAGCGGCACGCCTCGAGCGCATCACCGCCTCCCTGCAGCAGTCGGCGTTGCCGGCTCGCTTCATCGGCCGCACCTTCGACACCTACGTCGCCGAGACCGAGGAGCAGAAGACAGCCCTGGCCATCGTCAAGTCCTACGCCGAGAAGTTCCCAGAGCTGCGCAAGCGCGGCCAGTCGCTGATCCTGGCGGGTGGCGTGGGCACCGGCAAGAGCCACCTTGCCGCGGCCGCGATGCAGGAGCTCATGCCAGAGCACACCTGCCTCTACACCAAGGTGGCCGGCCTGCTGCTGATGATCCGCGATACCTGGCGCAAGGACTGCGACCGCACCGAGAGCCAGGTCATGGCCGACCTGGAGCGCATCGACCTACTGGTCATCGACGAAGTGGGTGTGCAGAGCGGCACCGACGCCGAGAAGAACCTGCTGTTCGAGGTGCTCGACCGCCGCTATCTGGCGCGCCGCCCCACGATCCTCATCACCAACCTCAGCCGCAAGGAGTTCGAGACCCTGGTGGGCGACCGCATCTTCGACCGCCTGGTCGAGGTGGCCCGCTGGGTGCCGTTCACCTGGGAGAGCTACCGCTCGACGCTGCGCAAGGGAGGGGCCTGATGTTCTTCTGGCCAAGCCTTCCCGAAGCGCTCGCGCTCATTCATTGGCGCCTCGCTTGTAACGCCGCACGCCCGGCCCTCAACCACCATCAGCCACACCACAACTCGATGAAAAACCTGAGCATCAAAGAGGCCCGCTGCGGCGGCACCGACAACAAGTACCACCCGACCATCTGTCCGCAGCGCCAGCACTGCCGCCGCTTCCAGCAGCTGGATCTCGATCGCCAGCTGGAGCTGCCGGCCGAGGTGGTGGTGACCATCAAGAAGATGGCTCTGCCGCGTGTTGGCACGAACGAGTGCTCCTACCTGCTGCCGGGCTGATGGAGATCCTGCTCACCAAGGCGCCTGGCGGCGCGCTGATCCCGCTCGACGACGAGCAGGCCGAGAAGATCAGGAAGTTCAAGCCGGGCGGCGTGATCCGAGCCAACATCGCGCAGGCCCGCAATGCCGCCTTCCATCGCCGCTGGTTCAAGCTCGTGAACTGGGCCTACGACATCTGGTCGGAGACCGCTGAGATGCCGACGCATAGGGGACAGCCCATCCAGCCGAACTTCGAGAAGTTCCGCAAGGACGTGACCATCCTCACGGGCTACCGCCACATGGTTGTCGGCGTCAACCTCGAGATCCGCTGGGAGGCCGACTCGATCTCGTTCGCCAGCATGGACAACGAGACATTCGAATCGCTGTACTCCAAGACCATCGATGTCATTATCGGGAAGGTGCTCAGCGACCCGAAGCTCACGGCGGATGAGGTGCGCGAGCACATCGACTACCTCATGACGTTCGACGGCTAAAACCCCTTGCGCTCAGATTCGCCTGTGCTAGAAAGTGTTTTGACACAAACACTTTGTTTAGCACATGAAGAAGGCAGAACTGATCGGAGCGGTGGCGGAGGCCTCGGGTAAGCCCAAGGCCCTGGTGCGAGAGATCCTCGATGCCGCCACCGAGGTCGTGCGCGCCGCCATCGAGAAGCACAACCCTGTGTTCCTCTTCGGCGTGGGCAAGCTCACCGTGAAGCGCCGCAAGCCGCGGCCGGCACGCGACATGCACAAGCACGAGCAGGTGATGGTGCCCGAGCGCAACGTCGTGCTGTTCCGCCCGAGCGACTCGATGAAGGCTGCCGCCAATGTCAAGCTCGACTAAGGACGGCCCGTCCCCCATGCTGCAGCGGGCGCGCATGCTCGCGGCGTTCGGCGCACCTGGCCAACCCCTCGGCATTGCCGCCCGCTTCATCGTTCGCATCAGCCTGGGCCAGGCCGCCAACGAATGAAGAAAGACGAGCTGCTGGCGCTGCTCGAGACGAGCAAGAAGCGCAAGAACAAGCACAACGCCGAGCGTGTGGTGTTCGATGGTCACACCTTCGACAGCAAGGCCGAGTGCGCGCGCTACCGTTGGCTGCGCACGCTTGAGCGGGCAGGGCGGATCACCGGCCTCCGGCTGCAGGTGAAGTTCGAGCTCGCGCGCGGCGTGACGCTGGACGGCCACCGCAAGCCGGCACTGCGCTACTTCGCCGACTTCGTCTACCTCGACGAGGCTGGCAAGCAGATCGTCGAAGACGTCAAGGGCATGGTCACGCCCACCTACCGCATCAAGCGCCACCTCATGAAGTCGGTGCACGGCATCGAGGTGCAGGAGATCCGTTCATGACCACAGCCGCTGATCGTCCTGGCGCGCGCGAGCGCCTGGTTGGCGCCTTCCAGAGCTCCGATCTCTCGATCGATGAGCGCACCCGCGGCGACGCCGACTACCTCATCGCCCTCGGCCTGGCCGGCCAGAGCAACCCTCGCGTGTCGGGCTCCCTGCTGCGCATCACCATCGACGGCCGCCAGGCCGACTACAAGGCGGCGCGCAAGGGCACGGTGGAGCTGACCAAGCGACTGAACGCGGAGCGCAACTGGCGCCTATCTGGGCCCAGCTGCCAGGCTGTGGGCGAGCTCGCGCTTGCGCACCACATCTTTCCGGTGTGCCCGGCATGCGACGGTCGCAAGTTCCAACTGGTGCCAGGCACGCCCCACCTCAGCGCCACGCCGTGCCAGCCGTGCGGCGGCACCGGCGAGCGTCGCATCCAGCGCAAGCACCACAACCACATCCGCGACGTGATCGAGATGCTCAGCCAGATCGACGGCTCGACCGTCGGCACGGTGAAGCGCCTGGCCAACGGGGCGTCGATCGGGGCCATCAAGGGGAAGCGCAAGTGACCACGATCGCCTGGGATGGTCGCCGCAAGACCCTCGCGGCAGACAAGCGCGCCACCTCTGGCACGGTGGTGAGGACGGTCACCAAGATCCATCGGATCGGCTCCGACCTGGTCGGCATCTCCGGCAACCTGGCACACGGCATGGCGCTGCTCGATTGGGCGCGTGCCGGCTACGTCGCAAAGGAGTTCCCGTCCCCTTCGAAGGGGGACGACGACGCCTACCTGGTGCGGGTCACGCGCGACGCGGAGGTCTTCCGCTATGAGGGGCCGCACGCCTTCAAGGTGGAGGACGAGTTCTTCACCACCGGGAGCGGCAGCGACTACGCTATGGCGGCCCTGCACATGGGTCTGACTGCGCGCCAGGCGATCGAGCTCGCGTCACGCCTGGAGCCAGGCACCGGCAACGGCGTCGACGTCCTCGAGCTGTGATGCGAAGCAAGCCGCTGCAGCGCGGCAAGGGTTTCAAGCGGCCGCAGCTGCCGCCGCGCGAGCGCCCCAAGCTGTTCCCCGTGAAACAATCTGTTGGCCAGGTCGCGGTGATGCGGCGCGCCGACGAGGCCGCCAACGAGGTGCGGCCTGTGCCGAAGCAGCCGCGCGAGGAGAACCCGCGCTACCGCGCAATGGCCGCCGGCAAGCCGTGCCTCCTGCGTGTGCCTGGCGTGTGCAACGGCGACTGGTCGACGACCGTGCTGGCGCACTCGAACTCCCTCTCGGACAACAAGGGCAAGGGCATGAAGGCCCACGACCATGCTGGGGTCTGGGCCTGCTTCGGCTGCCACTTCTGGCTCGACCAAGACAAGACGCCGACCCGGGAGGAGCGGCGGGAGCGCTTTTCAGCTGCGATGGTGGAGATGCGCCGGCAGATCGAGGTGATCGCAGCCAGCGGCCGGCCGCGCGACCGAGAGGCGGCGCAGTGGGCGCTAGCCAGGATGGGTGGCTAGACCTCGTCCAGGCCCACGCTCCCCGTCTCACTGAACTCGCTGTCAAGGTCATGTCGCACAGGGAGCTCGTGCGGCGCTGTGACGCGGCTCATGAACCCGGCGAACTTGTCGTCGCTCTTGGCGAGCCTCACGCTGTCGATGATGGCGTTGTAGCGACCGTCGCGCAGGCGGCGCACCGTGGCGCCTTCTGCCTTGTCGCCCTCACTGAGCCCCAGGCTCTTCAACTGATCTGCGGTGATGCGCTCGAAGTGGAAGCGCGGGCCATGAAGAAAAAGATTGTTGACTCGAGTCGGTGGAAAAGGAAGCAGTCGGATCGGCATGGAAGCTCTCGAAGATTCTTTGTTTCGTTGGGTGGAACGAGGGCCCTCCTCAGCCCGTTGTTCCATTGCGCATATGGTCCCAAGCCACTGGCTCATTGAGTGAGCCTCATCCATTCGGGTGATGCTGGTGCGTGTGAATTCTTGCTTCTTGCCGCGGGCGGGACTCTAGCCGGAACGAGTCTCCGCCGCGCCTGATTTCTTGAGTACTTTTCCACTGCGCCGCAGCTCTGCCATGGCGTCGTCGATGGCCTTGCGCAGGAACGCCGACCCACCCAGAAGTGGGAGGTCGTGGTCCCTGTGGTGCGGCAGGAGGGACACCGTCGCGCGCACGACACCGGTGGCCCCGTCGACTGCCTTGCGGCCGGGCTTGCCGGCGGTGGATTGCTTTGTTGCTTTGGTCATGTGATGTGGGTCAAAGCGCGTCCAGCGCCGTGAGGAAACCGTTGATAAATGCGCGGCGCTCGCGCCGCTGAACTTCGCCATGCTGGCCTGGCAGGAAGGCGGCCTGCAGCGCCAGGGCGTACTCCTCATCCTCGGTAAAGAGCATCATGGAGTCGTGGCCTCGGAATCGGAAATGCTCGGCACGAATGCGCACGAGGCGCATCTGCTGAGTCGGGTCTGGCGCCTCGAACTTGAACGGCTCCGGCACGACCAGCTGCACCATGTCGCCTCGGTGCAGCATGTCCCACAGGAAGTTGCTCAGGCCGACGACCGTGATGGGCTGCAGGTCGTAGGTGTAGAGGACGGCGGCGCGCTTAGGCATCGATCTTCCCCTCGGCGCGGGCGCCGTCGGGATTCCATGTGCCGCGAATAACGCTGATGCAGTCGTTGCTGTCGAGCATGTAGTCGGCCTCGACGCCGGCCTTGTCATCGGCCTCTTTGATGGCGGCGCAAAGGCGCTCGCGCTCGGCCTGCAGCGCGGCGTCGTGAGACACGGGGGCGGCGATCTCAACTTCCACGCCGAGCGCATCTCTCAGCAATTCGAGCGCTTGCTCATGGCTCAGTTCGACTCCGTGCGCATCGGGCGCACGCCAATACACCACCCAGTCGGAGCACTTCTGCTGCAGGCGGTCTCGCAATGAAGCCACCGGCTCGGCCGTCTCGCGCGCTTCAGCCAAAGCATCGCGGGCCTTCCGAATGTTCTTGACCGCGAGTGCCTTGGCGCCTGCCCCGCCATCCGTCAGCGCTTCGATTGCAGTGTCCAGCCAAGAGCGAATCTGTAGCGTCTCGGCCGCTTGTGCCAGCGCCTCTCGTGGCGGGGTGGCCTCTGCAATAACGCTCAGGATGCGACCCTCGTCGTCTTGCCGTGTGACCGCCACGATCGCGCCGGCCTCGTTCTTCGTAACGACGACTTCCCCCTCCGGCTGTGTGGTGGAGGTCGGTTCGACGAAACCGCTGTGCAGGTCGGCGTCGTAGGCCAGGATGTCGGGAGGCGTGTCGATCTCGCCGAGCAGGAAGCGCAGCCGGTCGGCTTCGTAGCGAGCACGATCCTTGTACTCCGAGCGATAGACAGACACGCCGCTCATGAGCCGGTGCAGGTCGTGCTTGCTGACGTTGTCGGGGCGCTCCTTCCTGCGCAGTGTCACCGTCCAGTTCTCGCGGCCATTCGACTCTGGCATTGAGCCGAACCAGACTTCCACCTCTGGCACCGCAGAGGCGGCCTGCCCGGAGGAGGCGAGTGCGTCAGCTGCCTGCTGCATCAGCGGGATCATGTCTGCCAGCGGCATGCTGGAGGTGCGCAGCTTGGAGCATGCGTCACGAAGGCGAACTGCCAGCGCCTCATTGTTCGGGGCGGCCTGCCCGGAGGAGGCGAGTGTGGCAACAAGAAACTTTGCCTCATCCTCTGTGTCGGCCTTGAACGACATCGCGCCATTGGTGACTGTCCACCATTCCCAAAATCCACCGTCATCAGGGCCGGTTTCGTTGCTGTATTCGATGCGCCAGACTGCCAGCGCCTCTGCGCTCGGTGTGGTGGGGCGGCGGCGGTACGGCATGCACTCGCCGGCCTGGCCGTGGCTGGTCTTGGGGTCGCCGCAGCGCCAGCAGTGTGTCGGCTGGTCATCGAAGGGCAGGAAGGTGCCCACCGCCCGCTCTTCGGGCGTCGGGAGTGCGCAGGTCTTGGAGTTGCGATCGGTGGTCATGTCAGAACCCAGCGAATTCAGGAAGGTTGTTGAACTGGCGGCGCGTCATGCGCACCTCGGTGACGGTGTAGATGGCGGGGCCGCCTTCGCAGACCCAGTCGCGCACGTCGCGAGCCTCGCAGATGAACCACGAGCCGTCGTACTCGACCTTGAAGAAGACCTCGAGCTTGCCGAAGAGCGCGTCCCACACGTCGGCGAAGCGCACCTTGGCTGCCTCGATGGCGGGGAAGGGCGGCCTCCACCATGGCAGCGCCTCGATCGCGGCGCACGGGCCATCGTGGCCCGCCTGCCGTGTGCAGCGCCAGCCTGGCGGCGGCACGTTGCATTGCTGTGCGCGCGTCATGCCGACACCTTGCGTGGAAGCGGGCCGATCCAGCCGTGCACGGCGCCGCGGAAGAACTGATCGCTGCCAAGGTAGCCCCAGCGCCCCTCGATCCACATGAGGAACATGTCCTTCATCAGGCCCGACCCCATCGGGTCATCCACGCGCACGGCATAGACGCCAGTCTTCGTGGGCTTGCCGCTGTCGTAGGCGGGCTGATGCTGCTGTTCGGCCAGCTTGTGGTTCGCCTCGCGCAGCACGCGCGCATCGGTCGGCGTGCAGCCCTCGGGGATGTCGCGCAAGCGGATCAGCTCGCCCTGCTCATCGAGCCAGGCCTGCACCTCGGCGCCGCTCCACATCTTGCGCAGCATGGTGGGAAACCGCAGGCCGCTTGCTGCTGGCGCCGCGGGCAAGGGCGAGTGCTTAGGCTTCGAGGCCTGCTTGGCGCGGATCTTCTCGACCATCGTCCAGATGCGCGCCAGCTCGCGCTCGCCGGCGTCGTGCATGTCCAGTCCGTTGGCCAGGCACAGCGCGGCCAACGTGATCATCACGCCACCGACCTCCTGGTCTGGCTCACCGACCGGCCGACCATACACGTAGTCGACCAGCTGGTGCGCCTCGCTAGCGCTGCAACCGCACGCCTGAACGAGCTCGATGGCCTCCTCGAGGAAGCGGTGGTTGCGCTCCTCGCGGTCGCCCGCGATCATGGGACCGAAGCACTCCATCAGCCACGGCTGGACGCGCTGCTGCAGGGAGTCCTGACTGCAAATGGCATGGCACGTCTCGCGCACGATTGCGTTGAACGTCTCGTCCATGGTGACGCCGAGCTTCTCGGCTATGGCGTGGCGCGCGGAGAACAGCAGGCCGACGTGGGGGTTTTCGGGGTTGGTCATGCGTGGGCCTCGGTTGGCTTGAGCTTGTTGCGGAACCAGCGAGCAGCGCCGCGCTGGATGAGGGAGATGGCCGCGCCGCGCACCTGCTTCTCTGTGACGGGCACGCCGTAGCGGATGGACAGGTCGCACGCGATGTCCATCGGGGACTGGGCGCCGTCCTGCTCGAGCACGAAGGCGACAGCAGCGGCGGTGGTTGCGGGGCAGGCGGGAGGCGGCGGCGCGGGCGGCGCGGTGACCGCCTCGAGGTAGCCGTTGGTCAGGTGCTCGACGTAGGCTTCGACCTTCCTCAGGATCTCCACCCAGTCAAACGCGAAGTGCGACCCCTCGAGCGGGTCGTCGTCAGCCAGCGCAGGGCAGGTGACCCAGAAGGCGTCCTTGGCTTCGCGCTCGATCTCGATGCCGTGCTTCTTGGCCAGTGCCTGCGCCTTGCTGCGCGCGCGGGCAGACGTCGTGTCGCGAGGCTTCGGGGCTGGCTTTTCAGGCGCCGGCAGCGGTTTGCCGATGCGCTCGACGGCCCAGGCGGCACATACCCGTGACCGCAGATAGGTGCAGTCGCCCACGTAGATGGGGTCGCGCGTCTGGTTGTCGGCATAGCGGCGCCCAATCAGCACGCCATAGTGATCGCCGACGTGGACGATGATCGGCCGGGCGGCGAAGAGGCTGGCCTTGTCGCGAGCGAACTGCTTGAGCGTGGGCTGCTCGCCGCGGGAGTTGTAGACCTCGGTCACGCGGAAGCCGCAGGCCCGGAGCACCGCCCAGAGCTCCGAGTTGTACATGCCCTGCACGCCGCGCTTGCCGCCGCGCGAGCGGCGCTCGGCATCAGCGTGCGCGTAGATCAGGCTCGTCGGCAGGCCGGTGACCAGGGCGATGGCGCCCGGGCCGCACCAGAGCTTGCGATTGATGTCGTGGTTGATCTGGTAGAGCGACATCGGTCAGGCCGCCAGCTTGGACTTCTTGGCCACGACGACGCACGGCACAACCTGGAGATCGATGTGGTGCTTGGCAAAGGTGCCGAGCGCCTTGAAGGCATTCTTGTGGGACATCGACCACTGGAGCACGCAGAGCTCACCGTCGGGCGATGCCTTGAGGTCGGCGATGTGCTTGGCGCGAGACGCCTCCAGCTTCTCGAGATACCCCTCGAGCGTCGGGTTCTCGGCCATGAACTTCTGGCCGATCTCCACCTCGTAGTCGCGAGCCACGACCATCACGTTGTTGTGGTTGCGGTAGAGCTGACCGACCGTGGCCTCGGAGGCGCGCTTCCAGTCATTCCAGCTCTTGGTGTCCCAGCGCTTGGTTTGCGCGGCGGTTGCCTTGTGGTGCGCCTCGGCCGTGATGGCGCTGATCTTGCCGCTGCGGCGGCCGATCACGGCGTGAGAGTAGGGGCGCTCGCTCGAGCGCTTCGAGCCCGGGACTTCGACGACGGTGTACGTTTGCTTTGCCATGTTGCCTCCTGATTGCTGATGGCGAAGCGAATGTTACGTCACAAACTGTTTGGTGTCAAACAAGCTGTTCTGCAACCTCGGCGCGGCCGCGGTTCGCCAGGCGATCGGCGCGCTCGTTCAGCTCGTTGCCGGCGTGCCCGCGCACCCACAGGGCCGTGACGTTGCCGCGCTGGTAGAGCTCGTGCGCCTGCTTGACCAGGTCGAGGTTGAGCACCTCGCCGCCGTCGGCCTTGCGCCAGCCGCGCCGCTTCCAGCCGGCCGCCCAGGTAGTCAGCGTGTTCACGCACAACTGGCTGTCGCTGAAGATGCGGCAGCGCCGGCCGGCCGCCCACTCCATCGCCTTGATGATGGCCATCATCTCCATGCGGTTGTTGGTGGTGTCGTTGGCGCCGCCGAACTGCTCGACGTCGTCGCCGTCAGGGTCGCGCGCAACAAAGCCCCAGCCGCCCGGCCCGACCTTGCCGGTCGAGCTGCCGTCGGTGTAGATCTCGATGCAGCTGGGCGTGGCGACGCGCTTGACCGATGTGATGTCCTTCAGCACCTTGATTGCCTTGTCACACTGCTCGAGCGTGAACATCCCGACGTGGCACTGCTCCTTGCTGATGCCCATGGCGTTGGCCAGGGTGGCGTAGACCTCATTGCGCGCGCGGCCGTGCCGCTGCCAGAGCGGGTCCAGCATGCCGTGCACGACGTGCCGACGGCGCCGGAGCTCGGGCCCGGCGAGCGTGCCGAGTGGCTTGGTGCCGTCGCCGTTGCCGCCGCTCTTTGGGTGGCAGCCCACGGTCGCATCGCACGGGTCGCAGCGCCAGAAGTACTTGGCCCGCAGGTTGGCGTTGTGCGCCAGGTGGGGGTAGAGCTGGCCGCCGGTGAGCAGCTTCGCCGGCTGGCTGCAGCCGGGGCAGATTGGCGAGGTCATGCTGGCAGCACCTGGCGGATGTTGCGCTCGATGAACTCGACCGCGATCTCCGGCGTGACGGTGTCGTCGAAGTGGAAGTTCCACTTGCCGCTGTGAGGGTTGAGGCGGCTCGTCCAGTTGCCGCCCGGGTTGAGCAGTGCGGCCGCGCGCTGGATGTCATCGAAACGCGCCGCGAGCCAACCGTCGAGCGGGTTGAGTAGCAGCGGGCCGATGCGCGTGTCGAGCTGCAGCTCGTACCAGGTGAGCTTCGATTCCTTGGCGCCCAGGCGACCGAGCATCTCGATGCACAGGCGGCGGAAATGTGGGTGGTGACGTGGTTGCATGGTGGTCAGATTCCTCTCGCGATTCGCTCTTCTTCGGCCTCGTACTCGGCCACCCACTCGATGAGCCCATCGAGGCGCTCGCCCAGCCGCTGGCGCTCCTCCGGCTTCATCGCCTTGACGGCGGCACGCGCGGCGGCCTCGCGATCTGCCGGCGTGTCGCCCTTGCAGGCGAGCAGCTGCACAGCAAAGCTGCGCCGGCGGGCGGCCTCGTCGGTCATGCCGGCGCCTTCGGCAAAGGCTCGGGGCGCTCGGCGCAATGGGGCATGAACTCCTCGTCTGCCCCGTTCTTCCAGCCGTCCTCGGCGTCGGCGCGGCACTCCGGGTGCCAACGCATGCGCTGGATCTCGCCGTCGTAGACGCTTCGCTCGTCGCTGTAGGTGTCGCCAGGCTCGATGTGCTCGCCGCACCAGATGCAGCGGTGTCGCTTCGCTGCCTTGCGCTCGGTCATGCTGAAGAGGATGTAGCTCATCGCGTTGCCGGGCCCTTCAGCACGTTGTCGCGCGCCTCGCCATAGGTGCCGTGCCAGTCGTAGCGGCCGGACGTCCAGGCCACGCCCCAGTTGTCTTGAATGGTGGAGAAGCGGTCGACCTTGCTGTTGGTCTTGGCGGCCGCCCGAAAGTCGTGGATCGACGCGATGAACTTGCCGCCCAGGTACGCGTTGCGTTGCCCGTTCTCGCGGCGGATGGTGATGGCGCTCATGTCTTCTCAATCAGATTGCGGGCGATCGTCACGGCGACGACGTCGTGGTCGGTGACGACCTGGCCAAGGAACTCGTGCGTCGCCACGTAGCGCGTCTTAACGAGCTCGCCTGCGTTGTTGTAGGTGCGGTGGATGTCGACCACCGTGCAAACGTCGGTGCGCTTGGCACTGACGCGGCGGGCGAACTTGGTGCCGATGGGGTAGGTGGTGGACTCGGTCACGATGCACCCCCGGCCTTGGCGATGGCGGCGCGGAAGTCCCACCCCTCTGAAAACGCGTTCCATTCAGCGTCTGCGCAGTTGCCTCCCAACCTTCCGTATCCCGACTGAAAGGCGCGCAGCTTTGCGACGTACTCGCCGCGCTGATGTGCGGGTTCGGGCTCGACCACGAAGCCGGCATCGAGCAGCTTGCGATTGCGACGCAAGGCTTGGGTTGCATGGTGCGCCGACGAGTAGACGGTGTAGTCACCAGCCAGCTCGCTGACGGGGTGGTCGTTGTGCCTGGACCAGATCAGACCGTTGAGCGGATTGCGCAGGATGTGCGGCCCCGGCGTGTGCTGCGCGCTCATGCCTTCCTGCCTTTCTTCAGCTCACGGTCGATCAGCCCGCGCAACCAGCCACTGCCGCCCATGCGCTCGAAGGCGCGGCGCTGCTTCTTGGTGACGTGGGCGGCGATGCGCTCGGGGTACTGGGGCGAGCCATGCGGAGCGCGGGTGGCGGGGCGGTGCTGCTTCACGACGCACCCCCGGCCTTGGCGCGGTAGCCCTTGAAGCTGTCACGCACATGATCGATGAACTGTCGGCACAGCTCGCAGTTGACGACTTGCCCGGGCTCAGCGAATACGACCGTCTCGTGATGGTCACCAGACTCGTAGGCTTCTGGCGCGAGGCCGCACAGAGAGTGCTCTTGCGGCCCGTAGGCATGCACCTCTTTTGACGGCACGTCGAAGTTGCGAGGGCGGCTCACGACGCACCCCCGGCCTTGGCGATGGCGGCGCGGGCGGCGCGGATACGGGCTGCAAACGCTTCGGCGTCGGCGGCATCGCGCAGGTGAATCTGGCGCGACTCGTAGTTGCGGGCGCGCCGTGCTTCGATGCGCAAGCTGCGCGCGGTGGCTTCCCACTCCACGGCGACCGACTCGGGCAGGGGCCCCGGCGTGTGCTGCGCGCTCATGCTGCAAGCCTCACAACGGCGGGCTGAACATGGAAGCGACGGAACGCGGCCGGGTGGCTGTCGCCGTCTTCGACGCTGTCGTGCGTGGCGCGGCGCAGCCAGGCCCGGAACTCCTCGTCGCTGACGGACTCCGCGTTGCGCCAGCGGGTGGTGTAGAGCTTGCAGCCGTCGCCGCGCTCGGCCTCGTGCTTGTCGGTGGTGATGAAGCACTGGCCGCCGAGGTGGTCCGCGTTGCGCAGCTTGATGCGCTGCTCGGCGTCATCGCTGGTCATGCCGGCGACGTGGTGCACGTCGAGGCGGCGAATGCTGTCGACCATCTGGAACACCATCACGGTGAAGATCTTGGGGGTCATCTGGGCGTCCTCCTGAAGTAGACAAACCGATTGTTATGCAACAAACAGTTGGTTGTCAAGCGAACGAAAACTAGCTCTTGCGGGCGTACGACTGCACCACCTTGGAAATGACGTCCACCACGGGGCCTCGGGTGGTGCAGCTGACGTAGGTGTTCTTGCGCAGCACCTGGATCTGCAAACGGGCGGGGTTGTCGCGGTCGTTGCGCGCCTCCTCGACGGCCTTGGCAAGGCGCTTCATGAAGCCCGCATTGGCGGCGACGTGCGGCGGCAGCATGGCGCGCACGTTGCCGTTCGGGCCGATCGACATGTCGCAGGTGAAGGCGAGGGTGGAGCCGCCGACATCGGTGCTGACGGCGAAGTCCTGGGGTGGCAGCTTGCGCACAGTTTTCTCCAGTACAAACGGTTTCTTGGTGTCGCGGGCAAGCCGGGGCCTGGCCCAGCGTGCCCGCGACGTGGTGGCTATGGGGTCAGGCTGGTCAGTCCCAGCGGTCGATCGTCACGCGCGTGATCACCGCACCGGTGTAGACGCGCAGCGTGATGCCGATGACCGGGAGGCCTGCCACAGCCTCCGGGTCCGTCTGGATCGGCGTGCTGTTGCTGTAGGCCTCGATCGTCGATCGAACGGGATGGAGCTCCGCCTTGAGGTCTTCGGGGAACAGGCAGCTGCCTTGCAGGTTGAGGTCGCGCGCGTCGCGCAGCAGAGCCATCGCGCTCGGCTTGTGATTCGGCAGGCCGCCGCTGTGCATGTGTGGAGCCAGGTGGATGCCGATCACATCCACCCACCCTGCCGCGACGTTCCAGTTGTGCGCCGAGCTGGGGCGGGTGTAGGTGTACGTCGACAGCGGGTTGCGGCGACCCTCCCGGTCCCACTGCAAGATGGGTGGCGCCGACGGATCGGCCGCCGTCAGGATGCCGCAGTACGAGCCAACAACCGGAGCCAGCGCCTGGAGGCGCTCAGCCACAGGCAGCAGCGTCGCCGCGAACTTCGACCAGGTCATGTTCGGGGCGACCGTTTCGCGCGCGGCCGGAGATGCGTCCTGCTTGGACTTGATGCCCGCAAAGACGCCGGCGCCAGCGGCCTGCTCAGAGGTGCGGGGCCGCCACTCCAGAACCAGGTCGTCGAGGCGCGCCATGCGCCGCTTCAGCGAGAGCGCGATGCCCATCTTCTCGACCAGCTTCTCGGCCTGCGCGATGTTGCCGGCCGCCGGCGCCGCCTGCGGGCGCTGGTAGAGGTCGGGTCGCATCTTGGCGGCGAACTTGCGCTTGACGTCTTCGAGCGGGAGACCGGACGCGATGTCTTCCAGCAGGCTGCCGATCATCGTCGTGCGGACATGGCACCACCCGGTCGGCGCGGTGGTCGCGGCGAGCCAGGTGCCTGCGATTCGCGCGTAGCCCTTGGCGGCCTTGCGGGCGCGGCTGAGGGCCAGCAGGTACTCGGCAACACCGAGCACCTTCTCGGAGCGATACAGCGCCTCGGACTTCAGGAGCGTGACCGCGACCTCGAGATGCTGCTCCGTGAAGTCGTCGAGCGCCTGGCAGAGGATGCGGTGATCCTCTCGCTTCTCTGCCATCAGCTGTTCGGCCGTGAGGTCGCGGCGCTTGTGCACCATTCCCTCCGGCGGCACGACGTGAAGGTGGCGCCAGTCGCCAGTCTTCGCGACGCCCCATGCCTTGTCGGCCGAGAAGAAGGCGCCAGTCACCCGTGAGCAGAGCACCAGCTCGCGCATTGTCTCGACGGCCGCGCGGTAGGTCGGCGGGATGCCGGCCGCGTCCCACATCGCCGGCTCAACGTTGCCGCTGGTGTCGATCACGACAAGGCCGCCGTAGGCCTCGATGAACCGGCGGCAGGTGTTGCAGTTGTGCACCTGGCGGTCGACTGCCGGCAGGTTCCTGAGGTAGGCCTCGAACAGGCCGGCGGCCGAGGTGGTGAAGATGGGGCGGCCGGCGCCGACGATGTTGGCGAAGCGCTGGCGTAGCGCCAGGGCGAAGGCGTCGTACTCGACGTCCTCCAGCGCCTGGTGTGCGGTTGCTGCGAGCATGGGTGCTCCTGTTTGTTGTGGAAGTCGCCTGGTCAGTCCGCCCAGTAGGCGTTGACGTCGGCGTGCTCGGGGTAGTTGCTGGCCAGCCAGGCGTCGGCCTTGGCCTGCTGCTCGGCCACCAGGCCGGGCAGGCCGACCTTCACCCAGGTCGAAGCGAAGAGCGACTCGCCGGTCTTCTCGTCGTCGACGGAGACGCGCACCAGTTCCTCGCCATCAGCCGTGCGGTACTGCGAGCGCGTGACGTAGCGCCGCGTGGTGCGTGCGGGCGTCTCTGCAGCTGCGCCGTCGCTGGTCTGGTCGGTGACGGTGTCGGTGGTCGATTCGCCGCCCTTGTCGTCGCCGCCGCCTTCGGAGCTGGCGCTCGTGGTGCCGGCGGCCTGATCCTGCTGCTGATCGCCGGGCTGCGTTGCGCCGTCGTTCTGCGGCTGGCCGTCGGTCTGCGCGGCCACCTGGCTGGTGGTCTCGGTCGGGTCAGCGGCGGGCGCCGGCGCGGCCTTGGTCGTCTTTGCGTTGGTCTTGCTCATGTGGTTCCTCTTGTGGTTGATGCAGCACCCTTGAGCAGGCGCTGCGCGTGGTTCGCATAGACGCCGGTGGCCTTCCAGTAGGCGGCCATCGGTGCCTTGTGCTTGCGCCAGCACTCCTCGGCGCGCACTCGGCAGTCGTTGCGGATGTCGACCAGGAGAGCCTTGAGAGCCTCCTGGGCTTCTGGTGGCAGCTCGGCCAGGCGCTTGGCGGCCGGCAGCTGCAGCAGGGGGTTGCGCACGTCGGCGCGAAGAGAGCGGGTCATGGCGCGTAGCCTCGAAGCGTGAGCGAGATGCGCGGCCCGACCACGTTGCTCGCCTTCGGGATGCGGTGCTGGTGGGTGTCCTGCATGCCGGGCGGCATGAGGCACAGGCTCCCGCTCTGGAGCAGTAGGCGGTCGACGTGCTCGATGCCGTTCTCCCTGAACCAGATCTCGCGCTCGGCGCCCAGGCTCACGATGGCGATCGGTCGGGCGTCATCCATCTCGGGCGAGTCGTCGGCGTGCCACCCGAGGTGGTCACGCGAGTGCTCGTAGCTGTTGAGGAAGCAGACGTCGAACTTGCAGCCGGCGCGCTCCTCAGCGAGGTGCCACAGGGTCTCGATGCTCGGATGCATCGGCTGTGGCAGATAGGTGCGTCGGCCGGACCCGCGTCCGTATGCGTACGGCAGCTTGCCCACGTAGTACTCGCGACGAGGCACCAGCGGCGCCTGGACCCAGTCGAGGTCTTCGCGCAGCAGAGCGAGTGCTGTGGCGGCCGTCGCGCTCGACACGAAGCCTGGCACGTAGGTGATGGGCGCCTTCATGCCGGCACCCATTTGCATGCGACGTAGCGCCCGGCCTGCCCGCGCAAGAGGATCGGCAGGGTGTTGAGGCCGCCGGTGCGGTCGAGCCTCACGGTGCAGCCATCGAGCGGCCCGCCCACCAGGTATTTGCTGACGCGCTCGACCTTCTTCGATGGCAGGCGGTGTTTGGGCGGACTCATGCGCCTGCCGACCTGCCCGGTGTAGACGCAGCCAGGGTTCTTGGCGATGCGGGGCTTGTGCTTGCGCATGGTCAGCCTCCTGCGGCGCGTTGCGGGAAGCCCAGCTGCTTCAGCACGCCCACGATGTAGGGGTCGATGGGCGCAGGCGGCACCTCATAGGTGAACACCAGGCCTGCCATGAGGGGCTGGCACGACTCGATCTCTTCGCAGACCGATTGCGGGCCGTCGAAGCAGATCAGCTTGCCGCTGCTGTTCATGAGGCCGACCTCGCCCCAGTCCTCAGGCCAGCGGCGGTAGTGCGTGAGCGGGTCGCAGGCCCCGAGCTGCGTGAACGTGCGCACGATGCGGCACTGGCCAGCCTGGTCGGTGAGGGCGGGGACGATGAGGTACGTGGTCTTCATGGGTGCATTCCTTCCTTACGTTCGTTCCAAGCGTGCTCGCGCATCGCCTCTTGGATGTCCGCCTCGCTGACGTCGCCGGGCTCGACGTCTTCGGGGCACAGGTAGATGGCGCGGCCTTTGCGCCAGTACTTCTCGACGTCGCGGCCCTGGGCGCGGCCGCAGGACGGGCAGTCGAGGGCGCCACACATGCAGCCGTAGCTCATGGCATGACCCCGTCGAGTTCGCGCAGCTGGTCGTGCATCGCAGGCGCCTTGTTGGCCAGGCGAGCGGAAAGCGTGTTCACGATGGCGACGTCGCTCATGGTGGTTGTGCCGCGGGCGACGCGCAGCGCCAAGTCATCGGCGGCCGCGCGCAGCTCGGCGTCGGTCATCGTGGATGGATGCTTCGCAGCGGTCACGACTCTTCTCCTTCGTTGCCCATGACCCAGGCGCTGTCGTCCTCGGCCTGGTTGAGCGGGTTGCCCGGGTGGGTGCACGACCCGCAGGGCGGGCTGAGGTGACATGAGCAGTTGCCTTCGCCGTAGCGGCGGTAGAAGTCGAGCGACTCCTCCTCCGCCTCATCGGTCAGCCGCACGCGCACCTGCCTCGGAGTCGGGGTTGGCGGCGCCGGTGGCGCAGGTCTGGGCGCGGGCGGGAAGGACGAGCGCTCCTCAGCCCACGCCCTGACCTTCGCGACCATGGCGCGCCGTGCGACGCGGCGTTGGTGCGCGTTGCCGGATGCGGTGTCGCCGCGCCACTCGATGAACGACAGCGTGTTGCACCATGGGCACGGTTCGTCGCCGCCGCCATAGAGCGGGCCACCCGGCTCGTCGCAGCTGTCGAGATCCCACATGTACCCGTCGATGCAGGTGCCGTCCGGGTAGCGCGCGCCGAAGGTCGGCGCCTCGTAGTTGCAGCCGAGCCCTTTCATGCGACCTCCAGCACAGAGAGGTCAGCCTTCACGCCGGTGATGTCCTCCAGCGTGCGCTTCAGCGGCTCCTGGCCCTTGCGCGACTTCGGCATCAGCATCACCTGGCCGGTGGTGCGCTCGAGGCTCACGTACTTCGCGTAGAGGTGCGGGTCGTTGAGCAGCTCGGGGCGCTCGGTGGCCAGGCGCGCGGCGGTCTTGAGATCCTCCTCGCTGGCCATGATGCAGAACACACAACTGAAGCGCCGCATGCCGAGCTGGTAGACGATGTGCGGCTGCTGGCCGGCGGCGGCGATGGTCGCGAACACCTCGTCCTCGAGCATCCCGTGAATGGGCAGCCAGTCGTACCACTCGCGGCCGGCCTTGCTGTTGCGCGCGCTGAGCTTGAACACGGGCAGCTTCTTGCGGCCGCTGCTCTCCTGGGCGCGCATGCCCATGCAGTTGACGACCAGGCCCCACTCCTTGATGCCGAGCGCCTGGCGCTCACGAGTGATGCCACGGATGACCTTCTCGATCGGGCCGCGCTTGAGGTCGCTGGTGCACTGGCGCATCTCAGGCGACGGGAACATGCCCCGGTCGTCGATCATCTGTAGCAGGTTGCGGCGCGCCTGGCACGTCACGAACCGCTCGCCGGCAGTGGTGGCGAGGATGTGGCCGACGGCGCCGGCCCACTCCACGGCGCCGAGGTCGGCGTGCACGATGACGAGCTGCTCGCGCGGCACGAGGTCGCGCAGCATCAGGTACATGGCCTGGCTGTCCTTGCCGCCGCTGTGGTTCGCGACGAAGAGGGCGCCGCGGGCGACCAGGTCACGAATGGCCTGCGGGATCATGCTGCGCTCCCGACTGTCTCGGCCATGCGGCGCAGGCGCGCCACGAAGCCCTCGTAGTCGGCCGCCACCGCGCTCATGGTGGTGGTGTTGTTCTGGTGACCGCAGTAGTCCTTGCGACCGCTGCAGGTGCGATAGAGCACGCTGACGCCGGCGCGGCCACCGAAGCAGTGCTCGGACAGCTGCACGTAAAGGGTGTCACTGTGGAGCGTCACCTCGCCCGACACGGCGATGCCGCCCAGGTTGTTGCGCACGTCGTACTCGGACGTGTCGAGCCCAAGGTCGCAGGCCAGCTTGTGCAGCCAGACCTTGCCCTTGGCGTGCAGTGCGCGCTTGCGGGCCGAGCCGGCATCGCTGTACGCGTTGATGCCGGCGGTGATCTTGGCGAGCGCTTCGAGCGCGGCGGGCTTGCGACGGGTGGTGGTCATCTGGTTCTCCTGAATGAACTGTTTGACGGGAAACAAAGTGGTTGGGTTGAGGCGAAAAAATGCCCCGCCTGCGGGGCGAGGCGATTTCTAGCTGGGGCTACCAGCCCAGGTGCCGCTTCGCGTAGATGAGCCAGATGCCGCCACAGACGGCAAAGGGCAGCCAGACGTGCATGGTGTGGAGTGCGTAGCCGACGACCTTGATCAAGAAGCGCTTCATTTGGATGTCCTTTCTGGTGATTGAGTGAGGCGTACGTGCGGTGGTCGCACTGGCAAGCCGCCTGGGCTTGCCGCTGCGACCGCAGCGGATGTCGTTAGGCGGCGGCGGGGTGGGGCGTGAGGCCGATGAGGGTCGATGCGCTGGCCTGCTTCTCCGGCTCGCGCTTCCAGATGACCACTTCCCAGTCGGTGACCCAGGGGTCGTAATCCCCATCAGCCAGGGCGCGCGGGGTTTCGGCGTAGTTGAAGCCGCCGGAGATGGAGAGCTCGGAAGCGCCCTTCGTGTAGCGCGCCTCCATGACCGCATCGAGCAGGCTCTTGCCGGTGCCGGACCACATCCAGCTCTCGGCCTCGCCCTTCAAGAGGTTGCCTTTGGCGTCGACGACTCGCAGGCTGCAGCCGCGCGACTGGATGACGCCGCCGCCGCAGGTCTCGACCGCGTCGGCGCGGGCCAGGTCGCGCGCCTCCTTGATGGCGGCTTTGATGGCGGCCAGGTTGGCGAACTGAGTGCCGGAGGGGAAGGTGATCTGAGACATCATGTTTCTCCTGATATGCAAACAAAAAGTAGCTGCCGGAAGTAATTGTGACGCAACAAACAGGAACTTGCAAGCACAAACAAAAAGCACATGGTTGTTTGACTCGAATTTTGCTTGTCATTTCAATGGAAAGCGAGTGCTCGACTCCCCCTAAGTGCATGATTTCATTGAACAAACTGTTTGCGGCTAGGCGAAACAGTTCGTAGAATTCGCGCCAACCCTTCCAAGGGGCGGGCCCACAACAGAAGCCAGGGCCCAGCCGGCACAGCCGGAGGCAAGAACAACACGGCAGTGCCGCCACACCTTGTGGCGGAGCTGTCTCCAGATGTGTTGTGGGTAGCTCAGTTGGTTAGAGCGCCGGGCTGCAATTCCCGGAGGTCGCGGGTTCAAGTCCTGTCCCACTCCCCCAAGCCCCACCTCCCGCGCTCGTGACCCGGACTGGCCAAGCAGTCCGTTCCGCCGTCAGGCGACGGTCCAGCGGGATAGCCAGCCGGCGGTGCGAAAACACCGGCAGCAGAGAAGGCCCGGCCCCGGCGTGCTACCTCCGCCCCGGCTGCGGCAGCGACGCGAGTGAACAAGCACCCGGACTCTCCACCTGGGCAGCGGCGGGCGCCTGCACAAACAGCCGGGCGATAAGCCCAAACAGCCACGACGCGAGGCGAACCTATGAAGTACTTCCAGACCACTCGCGCCGGGGCGAACGCATGAGCCTGCTTATCCAGGTCGTGCTGTGCATCTACCTCTTGATGCCCCAGGTCGCGATGGCAGCCGACGCCGTCAAAGACCCGCTGGCCATTCCGCTGCGCCAGTACGGGCTGATGCTCGGCCTGGCCATCTTCGGAGGCATCGTGTCCTGGTACTCCAAGGTGCGTAAGGGCGAGCTGCACATCGCCAACCTGAGTTCGCTCGTCGGGGAGATGGCCACGTCGGCCTTCTCAGGCCTGTTGGCCTTTTACCTGTGCGAGTACCTTGGCCTCGTGCCTGTGTTGACCGCCGCCGTCGTGGGTGTCGCAGGTCACATGGGCACACGGGCCATCACCGCGATCGAGAAGTTGCTGCAGAAGCGCTTCCCCGAGGTGGCGGTCAAAGACCCGTCGCAGCCGAGCTGAGCATGCGCACCGAACCCGCCTGGCTGGTCGAAGCTCGCAAAGAGCTCGGGGTTCACGAGATCAAGGGCCCCGTGCACGAGCAACGCATCCTCCAGATGTGGAAGGACAGCAAGCTCGGCGGCATCAAGAACGACGAGGTGCCATGGTGCGCCGCGTTCATCAATGCATGCCTCGAGCGCGCAGGCATTCGCTCGGCGCGCACTGACGGCGCCAAGAACTACCTGACCTGGGGTGTGAGGCTGAGCCACCCGGCGGTCGGCGCGATCGGCGTGCGCAAGCGCCCCGGTGGCTTCCACGTTTTCTTCGTGCTCGGCCGCGACGGTGGCGGAAACATCGCCGGCATCGGCGGCAACGAGAGCGACCAGGTGCTGATCTCGACGCACGACAAGGCCTACATCGCCGGCTACGTGTGGCCCGCAAGCGTGCCGCTGCCGGCCGTCGAGCCGCTGCCTCCGATCACCGCGGCCATGCTGCGCCGAGCTGACTGACTTCGCTGCCCAGGTAGCAGCAAGAACCGAGGGGCCTTCTGGCGCAAGCCGGCGGGCCCCTTGTCATTCGCCGCATGTGCGGCTCAACAGGAGAGAGAGATGAAACGATCCTTCATGGGCATCTTCGCGATGCTTGCCATGGCGGTCGGCCTGCTGGCCGGCTGCGCCTTGAACCCAGGCGAAGTCAAGCCGGTGCAGCCTCGCACCGCAGTGCTCGCCGCCTACAAGACGGCCGACCTCTTCGTCGATCAGCTCACCGTCGCCGTGACGCGCGGCCGCATCACCCGGGCCGAGGCCCAGGACGCGTACCAGAAGTCGCTGAAGGCCCGCAACAACATCGTCATCGCCGACAACGCGCTGCGCGAGTGCAAGTTCACGCTGCCGTGCCCCCTCTACCTGGAGAAGCTCAACCTCGGGTCTGAAGCGTTGCTGCAGCTCGAGGCGGACTTGCGCGCCAAGAAGGACGGAGCTGCCAAATGAAGAAGATCACCCTCCTCGACGCCGTCACGGCGATCAACGACGCCAACCAGGCCGCCATCATCGCCACCCAGGTGGTCAACACGCTGGGCCCGCTGGTGCAGGCAGCTCTCGCCAACGGCGAAGACTCCGTCACCGTCGAGCAGCTCGACGACGCGCGTACCTCCCTCGACGGCCGCCTCTCAACGCTGAAGGCGCGCATCGACGAGATGCCGGGCTGACATGCCCTTCAGCAACCCAGTCACCTTTGCGTGGAGCGATGATGGCCGGTTCATGACCGCGCTCGTCGAGATCGTCTTCACTGACAGCAAGGGGCGGCGCTGGGTTGTTCCTGAGCTGTTCACGACCGACGGCGCGAGCATCCCTCGCTTCCTGTGGTCGTTGATCGGCTCCCCCTTCACGGGGAAGTACCGGCTGCCAGCCGTCGCGCACGACGCGGCCTACCAGGTGGTGGGCCAGCCGAAGGCTGACGCAGACCGGATGTTCCACGAGGCGATGCTGGAGCAGGGTGTGGGCCGCGTGAAGGCCTGGGCCATGTACTCCGCAGTGCGCCTCTTCGGCGGCGACCCGTATGCCCAGGCGCAAGCCCGTGGCCAGCAGCGCGAACGTGCGCTCCAGGCGCTCGCCGAGTTCAACGACGAGAACGGACTCGAATGACGCACAAGTACATCGGCACGAAGGAGATCGTTGCCTGGCCGCAGACCCGCGACGTCAAGCATCCGGCCGACACCCAGGCGATGGTTCAGGACGGCTACGCCGTCAAGTACCCCGACGGCTACATCAGCTGGAGCCCCAAGGAAGTCTTCGAGCAGGCCTACCGCCGCTGCGAAGGCGATGGCCAAGCGCTGACCTTCGGCGACGCCATCCACTTCCTGAAGCTCGGCCACCGCGTGGCTCGCGCCGGCTGGAACGGCAAGGGCATGTTCGTGTACATGGTGCGCGGCAGCCGCGCCTGGAACGAGCACACCCCCAGCCCGTCGTTCGTGGGCGGCGTCAACCAAGATCACTTCGATCGAGGCGACACGGGCACCGTGACCCGCATGCCCAACATCAACATGCACGCAGCCGACGGCAGCACGGTCACCGGCTGGCTCGCCAGCCAGACCGACATGCTGGCCGATGACTGGATGGTGCTGCCCCAGGTGGCAGCCCAGCCGGCCTTCGACCCATCGGTCCCGCTCAGTGGCTTCCAGAAGTACAAGGGGCTCAACCCCAACGTGGCCGATCTGATGTCCGCCGCAACTCGCGACGCAAAGGCAGCCGTCCCAGTGGAGTACCGCAACCGCGTGGTGTTCACCTCCGAAGAGTGCCCTGGCGGCATGGAGGCGACCGTCCGCTGGAAGTACACGCCGCCGGGCACCGAGCAGAGCGCCGAAGACCGGGGCCGCTGATGAGCTGGATCGGATCTGTTGCGGCAGGCCCGGCCACCTGGTCCGCTGCCGAGGCCGCATCACTGGGTCGCCCAGCCGGCAAGCCGCGGGCGAAGGCCTTCGATGAGCTCACGCGCCAGAAGTGCGCCGAACTGGATCGCCTCCTTGCCGAGACGATCAACCTCCGGCCGTGCGAGCGCATGCTGATCGACGCGCTCACAGCAGCCGGCGCCTACACCGTCACGGTCGACCCGGGCTCGCCGCGTGGCGACGGCTGTGTTCGCAGCTACTGGGACGGCAGCCGCCTGGTCGTCGAGAACATCGACACCAGCGTGATGTACGACATCCCCGATGTGTCGCCTGGTCAACACGTCACGGCCGACATCACCTTTCACTCCTACGGCAAGAGCACGCTGCCGCCGGAGCTGCAGAAGAAGGTCGACGAAGACCTCAGGCGCTCCATGAGCTCGATGCGCGACAAGGGCTTCGATGCCGGGCCGGTGCCCCCCGGCCGGCGCACGAAGGCCTACCTCGCACTGAAGGCGGCGCTCGGCCTATGAACTGGGCAGACGCAGTAGCCGCCATGCGCGGCGGCGCCATCGTGCGCCGGGTCAGCCAGAGCGTGAGCGAGCCGGTCGGTCGCGTCGAGGGTGCGCTGATCATGGGGGAGGGCTTCGAGCCCTACGCCCTCATGACCGCACGCACCGAAGGCGGTGACGCCGTGCGCGTGTTCATGGGCGCCTGGAGCGGCGTGCTGCTCGACCCCGACGTGGACGACGAGCTGGCCGACGACTGGATCGTGGTGCCCGACAGCGAGGGGCGGCTGAAGCCATGACCACGCTGCTCACCAGGTGCAAGGTTGCCGATCTGACGGGCGCGATGCTGGATGCAGCGGTCGCCAAGGCGCTTGGCCACGAGTGGAAGTGGGCCCGCATGTGCGAGCCGGACATCGTCGAGATCACAGACTGGAATCGGCCGGCGACGCTCGTCAACGGCTGGCGCTTCCAGCCATCGACCGACTGGGCGCATGCCGGCCCGATCATTGAGCGCGAGCGCATCGGTCTGCGAGAGCCGCGACACCCTCACCCCTTCGACTGGGGCGCGACCAGCGAAGCCTTATCGATCAAGACGGCGGGCATTGGCTCGCCGCAGTACGGGCGGACACCCCTCATCGCTGCCATGCGCGCCTTCGTGGCGAGCAAGCTCGGCGAAGAGGTGGAGCTCTGATGCGCTCCCTCGCAGAGGCAGTGTTCTCCATTCAGGTCATCGTCACCGCAGCGCTGTTCGTCGTGCCGGTCGCCCTGATGGTTGCTGAGAAGTTCAAGTCGTGGCGCCTGATGGCAGCCGCGCGAGAGAGTGCCGCCGACTGGTTCGACGAGACCATCGACGGCCGCAAGGATGTGCTGTGACCGAGAAGCGTGAGCCCAACTGGGCCCAGATCGAAGCCGACTACCGCGCGGGCATCAAGCCGCTGCGCCAGATCGGCGAAGAGCACGGCATCACCCACGGCGCGATCAACAAGCGCGCCAAGCGGGATGGCTGGGCTCGCGACCTGAAGGCTCAGATCGTTGCCAAGGCGGAAGCCAAGGTATCCAAGGCTGCGGTATCCAGGGAAGTATCCACGGATACCAAGGTGACCGAGCAAGAGGTCGTTGAGGCCAATGCCGAGCTGCAGTACCAGATCCGCATGGAGCACCGCTCCGACATCAAGCGGACGCGCAAGCTCTTCCAGGCGCTGCTCGACCAGCTCGAGACTGCTGTCGACGCTGATGGCAAGAGCCTGATCGGCAAGCTGTTCGCCGTCGTGCACCAGCCGGTCGACGACCCGAACGACCAGGGCGGTGAGAAGCGCGCCGCCAGGATGGCCGAGCTGCTCGAGAAGGTGCTGAGCCTACCCAGCAACATCAAGAGCGCCAAGGAGCTGACCGACATGCTGGAGAAGCTCGTGAACATGGAGCGCAAGGCGTTCGGCATCGACGACGACAACGGCGGCGGCAGCGAAGTGGACAAGCTGCTGGCCAAGATCGCGAAGGGTGGATAGCCAGGCGAAAGAGGCCGCTCTCCGTCGCGTCGTCGAGAGCCTGGAGGTTCATGCAGCGCACTGCGCCAAGATCCTCGACAAGCGTGGCCGGCTTGTCCCGTTCATCTTCAACAAGGCACAGATCCATGTGCACAACCAGCTGGAGGAGCAGCGCGAGCGCCTGGGCTACATCCGAGCGCTGATCCTCAAGGGTCGCCAGCAGGGCATCTCGACGTACATCGGCGAGCGCTTCTACCACCAGACCAGCACGCGCACCGGCCGCCGGGCGTTCATCGTGGCGCACGAGGACAAGGCCACGAGCAACCTGTTCTCGATGGTCAAGCGCTACCAGGACAACAACATCCTGGCGCCGAGCACCAAGTACTCGAACGCGCAGGAGCTGGTCTTCGGCGGCCTCGACAGCGGCTACAAGCTGGCCACGGCCGGCAGCAAGGACGTCGGCCGTTCGAACACGGCGCAGCTGCTGCACGGGTCTGAGTTCGGCTTCTGGGCCAACGCGCAGACCCACCTGGCCGGCCTGGGCAACACGATCCCTGACGGCGTCGATGGCGTCGGCACCGAGATCATCCTCGAGAGCACGGCCAACGGCCTGGGCAACGCCTTCCACCTGATGTGGCAGGACGCCGAGGCGGGCAAGAGCGAATACATCGCCATCTTCGTGCCCTGGTTCTGGCAGGACGAGTACCAGGCGACGGTCAAGCCGAACCTCGAGCTGACCGACGAGGACGTGCTCTACATGCAGGCCTTCGGGCTGAGCATGCAGCAGATGCAGTGGCGGGCCAACAAGATCGCCAGCTACGGCGAGGGCTTCGCCTGGCTGTTCGACCAGGAGTACCCGGCCACCCCGGCGCTTGCTTTCCAGAGCAGCACCACCAACCCGCTGATCAGCCCGGCCCGTGTGATGGCCGCGGTCAACAGCAAGTACCTGGATCTGAATGCGCCGCTCGTGATCGGTGTGGACCCGGCTGGCGACGGCGAGAACGACCCCGACCGCACGGCCATCGCATTCCGTCGCGGCCGCGTGTGCTTCCGCGTCGAGTACCACAAGGGCCTGGAGACGATGCAGATCGTCGGCAAGCTCGCGGAGTACTGGCGCGACATGCAGCCGGACGCGATGTTCATCGACAAGACCGGCCTGGGCGCCGGCATCGTGAGCCGCATGCGGGAGCTGAACTTCCCGGTGATCGGCATCAACAACGCCGAGCGCGCACGCGACCCCGAGACCTTCGAGAACCGCCGCGCCGAGATGTGGTGGTCGCTCAAGGACTGGCTGTGCGATGCGCCGTGCCGCATCCCGAACGACGCCTCGCTCATCAGCGACATCAGCGCGCCGATGGCGGACGTCTCGAGCAACGGGCGAAAGCTGCTCGAGAAGAAGGAAAAGATGGCCAAGCGCGGCATCCGCTCGCCTGACGGCGGCGACGCGCTGGCCCTGACATTCGCGGAGCCGGTCGAGTACCGGGTCTCAACCAGCGGCGCAGGCCGTGGCGGCTCGACCGCACCGGCCAGCGCGGCCGGCTACTGAAGGAAATCGAAGATGGGGTTCAGTCTTAGCAATCTCGCGAAGAAGGTTGTCGGCTCCAGTTCTGGCGGCCAGGGCATCCTCAACACGCTGAATCCGTTGCGCGGCGGCACGCAGGGCCTGGCCGACCTCGGCGACCCGCTGTCGAAGAAGGTCAACGACATGGTCGACAAGAACGACCCGCTCGATGACGCTGCGCGCCAGAACGACCACAACGCAGCGCAGGGTGTCGGCCTGGCGCCGCCCGATGCCGAGCCGTTCGTCGAGACCCCTGTGTCCGAGGTGGGCGTGCGTGGCTCGCGTCGCCACAGCCGCGGCAACCAGATCTCGCTGGGCGCACCGGCCGTCGTGACACCGGAGCAGGCGGTCGCGAATCAGAGCGAATTCGCCGGCGCCTGGAACGACGCCAACAGCGACGCGTCGCCCACGACGTCGGGACCGATCAACCTGCTTGCCAACAACACCAGCGGCCAAGCAGCCGGTGACGAGTACCGCGATGCCTGGTTCGGCAATTCGCCAACGACCACGCCCAACAAGACCGAAGAGGTCGACGACACCAGCGAGCTCGGCCGTCGTCTTGGCCTTGGGGCCTGAGGAGGAGCGATGCAGGACACCCACTACGAAGAGGCCTGGCTGGATGGTGCTGACAAGGATCAGCCCGCCGGCGACAAGGTCGAGGTCGAGAAGGCGCAGCTGAAGGCCGACGTGGCCGGCGAGTACGCCGCCGCCCACACCGAGCTCGAATCGCAAGAGAAGGCCGGCAAGGCGTGAGCACCACCGAGTACGTGGCCGCCGCAGAAGCGGCGATGCGCGACGAGGCGCCGCAGCCTCGCGTCGAGCCCGGCATGGATGCGCTCGGCAACAAGCTGCTGGGCGAGTTCAACCAGGCGAAGAACGACCGCCTCGAGACCGAGAAGCGGTGGCTGGCGGACCTGCGCCAGTACCGCGGCCAGTACGACGCCGAAACGCTCGAGAAGATCGGCAACCGCAGCAAGTCGTTCGTGCGCAAGACGCGCGTCAAGGTCAAGACCGTCGACGCCCGGGTGCAAGACCTGCTGTTTCCGGCCGGCGTCGAGAAGAACTGGAACATCGACGCCACGCCGAAGCCCAGCCTCTCGAGCGACCAGCTGATCGAGATCCGCTCGCGCCTCACGCAGATGGCGCAAGGCCAGAAGCCGACGAAGAAGCAGTTCGAAGCTGCCGTCGCCGAGTGGGCCAAGGAGCGCGCGAAGTCGATGTCCAAGACCGTCGACGACCAGCTCGCCGAGGCGAAGTACAAGGCCGTGTGCATCAAGGCGATCCACTCGGGCAACCTGTACGGCACCGGCATCGTCAAGGGCCCGCTAGTCGAGCGCAAGGTGCGCACCAGGTTCGTCAAGGGCCCGAACGGCAAGTGGGTTGCCCAGAACGAGAGCTACGTGGTCCCGTTCGTCGACTACGTGCCGCTGTGGCGCTTCTACCCCGACATGGCGGGCGCCACTGAGCTGAACCAGTGCCGCTTCACCTACGAGCTGCACTCGATGACGCGCCACGAGATGGCGTCGCTCGCGCAGCGCAAGTCGTTCAACAAAGAGCGGATCGTGAACTACATCCGCGCCTACAAGGATGGCAACTCCATCCTCAAGGACTACGAGAACGAGCTGCGCCAGATCGGCGAGCGCACGTCGACGCAGGCCGTGCTGAATGGCCGCTACGACGTGCTCGAGCGCTGGGGCTGGCTCGATGGCGAAGACCTGCGCAACGCCGGCGTCGAGGTGCCCGAGGACCGCATCCACGAGAGCTTCTTCAGCAACGTGTGGATGCTCCCGAACGGCGAGGTCATCAAGTGCGTGCTGCAGCCGATCAACGGCGTGACCTGGCCGTACCACATCTACTACTTCGACAAGGACGAGAGCTCGTTCTTCCCCGAGGGCTTGGCGTCGATCATGCGCGACGACCAGACCATGCTCAACGCGGCCACCCGCCTGATGCTCGATAACGCCGCGATCACCGCGGGCCCGATGCTCGAGGTGGCCACTGGTTTGCTGGCGACGACCGCCAAGGCTGACGAGATGTACCCGTGGAAGATCTGGCTGCGCAACAACACGGCGCCAGGTCAGCAGGCGGTGCGCGCCATCACGCTCGAGAGCCGCCTGGGCGACCTCGGCAAGATGGCCGCGATGTTCGAGAACAACGCCGACGAGGTCACGGCGATCCCGCGCTACATGAGTGGCGAGAACGCGACCAGCGGCGCGGCCGGCACGGCGGCAGGCATGTCGATGTTGATCGGCAACGTCAACATCGTGATCAAGGATCTGATCGGCAGCTGGGACGACGGCGTCACCAGCAGCTTCATCCGGGGCATGTACTTCTGGAACATGCAGTTCAACCCGGACGACAGCATCAAGGGCGACTTCGACGTCAAGGCGAAGGGCACCGCGAGCCTGGTGGCCAAGGAAGTCCGCACGCGCCAGCTCAACGAGTTCGCTCAGCTCACGGCCAACGAGTTCGACATGCCGTACATCAAGCGGCACAAGCTCAACATCCTGCGCGCCGAGGCGAACGAGATGAGCGACATCGTCAAGACCGAAGACGAGATGCGCGCCGAGCAGGACAGCGACGAGGCCAAGAAGCAGCGCGAGCTGCAGGCGCAGATCACGCAGCTGCAGCTCGAGGAAGCCAAGGGCAAGGTCGCCAAGCTGCTGGCCGATGCCGAGGTGGCGAAGACCAAGTCGCAGGAGATGCTCGCCAACATCGAGCTGATCATCGCCAAGACGGTCGAGACCAAGGTCGCCTCCATCTTCAGCGCGCTGCAGGCTGGCGGCACGGCCACGGCGACGCCGTTCGTGGCCCCGGCCGGCGACGAGGTTCTGCAGAGCGCCGGCTTCAAGGACGCCACGCCCGACCCGTCGATCGCCCAGCTCAACGGCCCGCCGGTGCAGGCCACGCAGGGCACGCACCAGGTGCTCAACAAGGGCGCGAGCTTCGCCGTCCAGCCGCGCGCTGGTGGCAACGACACGAGCGTCGACCAGCCGAACACGCAGGAGGCCATCGTGCGACTGCCGGCCGCTGACATCGACGTGCCCACCGGCCAGGCCGGCATGCACCAGGGCCTGACGACGGCTGAGATCGACTGATGGCGCGCGACTCGCTGTCACTCCAGCGCGACCTGGAAAGCCTGAGCAAGGTGCTCCACGAGTTCATCGGCACGCCGATGCACAAGGTGGTGCTGGAGGCGCTCGACGCCCTCGAGGAGAAGACGGTCGAGGCCTTCGATGGCGTCGCCAACCTCGAGCAGCTGCACCGCGTGCAGGGCCAGCGAGCGCTGCTGGTCTCGCTGCGCCACGCCCTGCTGAATGGCCAGGCGCTGACCCTCTGAAACGAATCTTTGACCCCTGGCTTGCCAGGACAGTTAGAGCCGGGCGACCGGCAAGGAAGCCCACCGAAAGGCACACATGAAGACCACCGACGAGCAACTGCAAAACGACCAGGCCGCCTACGCGGACGCTTTCAACGAGGACGCGCCCGTCGCTGCCGAGCCGAGCGAAGACGAAGCCTTCGGCATCACCGCCGATGCGCCGGCTGACGAGGCTGCGGAAGGCGAGGGCGCTGCCCCAGCCGAAGCCGCCGCTGAGCCCGCCGTCGACCCCGAGGTCGGCAGCGAGACACAGGGCGAGGGCGGCGCTGGCGAGCCTGCAGCGCCTGCCGATGAGCCGCGCGAAGACGGCGCCAGCACGGTGACCGAAGAGCCTGAGTCGATGACGGCAGAGCAGATCGCCAAGGAGACGCAGCGCCTCAAGAGCTGGGAAGGTCGGCTGAAGGCCATGGAGCGCCAGCTCGCCGGCGGCGCCAAGCCTGCCGCGGAGCCGGCCGCCGAAGAGGCAGCCCCTGTCGCAGAAGACGCCGCCGCCGATGAGTCTGCCGCTGACGAGCCTGACGCCGACGCTGTCGATGCGGCCGAAGCCGCCGGCGCCCCCGATGTGGCTGAAGCCGCCGCCGAGGTGTCGGAGTTGGCCGAGCAGGTCGAGTCGGGCGAGATCACGCCCGAGCAGGCCAAGGCCCGCCTGGCCGAGGACTTCGGCGAGGACTTCGTCAACTTCATCGAGATGATCGCCGGCGCCAAGGCCTCCAAGGCCGCCGAGGACTCTGTGTCCAGCAAGGTCGGCGAGCTGAGCGGAGCGGTCGACGAGATCATTGCCCACATCAGCGACCGCGACGCGCAAGCGCACTTCGAGAAGGTGCACAGCGCTCACCCCGACTTCAACGACGTCGCAGCGAGCCAGGGCTTCGCCACCTACGTGGCGGGCCTGCCCGAAGCCGAGAAGGCGGAAGCCGAGCGCATCACCAAGACCGGCAGCGCCGACGAGGTGATCAAGCTCATCGCCGCCTACAAGGCCTCCGGCGAAGACGAAACGCCGAACGCCGACGCCCCGGCCGCAGACCCGGTGGCCAGCGATGACCAGCTCGACGCCGCCGAGGGCGTGCGCTCCAGCGGCATGCGCCTGCCGGAAGCGCCGAAGCCTGGCGCCAAGTCGTTCGAAGAGGCGTGGGACGAGTTCGCTTGAACTTCGCCTGAACACCAACTTTCTGTTCTCGTAGAAACCGCTTGAGAAGCCTGGCCCTTCGGGACACCAGGCGGCTCGAGCACACCTAAGCGCGCGGCTGCAACGGCTGCGCACCCCTCTGCCCCTGAGGCGCCCTCTGCCTCACAGCCTGTTGCTCGGTGCAGGACATCACCGAGCTCATCCATCTGGAGCACGACAGCAGTCGCGCATGACACGGGTTCTCTGGGACACGCCTTCGGCGCCCCGAGAGGACTCACCTTTGTCTGCATACGGCCCTCGCATCAGTCGCTCCTTTCAACCACCGGCCCACAGAGGCCAGACCCGAAAGGAAACACGAAATGACCACCTACGGCGACATCTCGCCCCGTACCGCCGCCTATGCCGAGAAGGAACTCCTGAAGCGCGGCCTCCCGTTCCTGGTGCTGGAGAAGTTCGGCCAGGCCAAGGCCCTGCCCGAGCACAACAGCAAGGTCGTGAAGTTCCGCCGCTACAGCGCGCTGCCCACCACGCCCGTCGCCCTGAGCGAAGGCGTGACCCCGGTCGGCCAAACGCTCAGCGCCGTGGACATCACCGCCACGCTGAGCCAGTACGGCGACAAGACCACGATCACCGACGTGGTGCTCGACACCCACGAAGACCCGGTGCTGAACGAAGCCATCGCCCTCCTGGGTGAGCAGGCCGCTCAGATGATCGAGAAGATGCGCTTCGGCGTGCTGAAGGCGGGCACCAACGTGCTGTACGCCAACGGCGCCAACCGCGCGGCCGTCAACACGGCCATCACGATCACGCTGCAGCGCCGTGCTGTGCGCGCCCTGAAGCGCCAGAACGCGCGCTTCATCACCTCGATCGTGCGCTCGACCCCGAGCTACGGCACCGAGAACGTGGCCCCTGGCTACGTGGCGCTGATCCACCCGGACTGCGAGGCCGACGTGCGCGGCCTGGCTGGCTTCGTGCCGGCCGAGAAGTACGGCTCGATCACCCCGTGGGAAAACGAGCTCGGCAAGGTCGAAGACGTTCGCTACGTCAGCTCGACCATCTTCGAGCCGTGGGCCAACGCGGGCGGCACTGCCGGCTCGATGCTGTCCACCGGCGGCGCCCAGGCCGACGTGTACCCGGTCCTGTTCCTGGCTCGCGACGCCTACGGCATCGTGGCGCTCAAGGGCATGTTCGCGGTCACGCCGATGGTCGTGAACCCGAAGCCGAGCGACAGCGACCCGCTGGCGCAGCGTGGCCATGTGAGCTGGAAGGCCATGCAGACCGCCGTGATCCTGAACGACGCCTTCATGGTCCGCGGCGAGGTGGCAGCCACCGCCTGATCGGGCGGTAGCTGACTGAGGCTCCGGGCGCGATCCGCTCGGGGCCTTCACCCCTCATCACGAAAGGCTCCCATGAAGATCTCCGAAATCGCGAGCGCCGCCCTCAAGGCGATGTTCAACAACCGCACCTGCACCAAGGCGACCCTGGCGATCAACGCCGGCGGCGCGGCCACGGTGCGCACCACCGGCGCGACGATCTACCTGATCGACGGCGTGTACTACACGAAGGCCGCGCTTGCTGCGCAGTCGATCGCTGTCACGCACCGCTTCAACGGCGACGCTGTGACCACGGCCGACCCGGCCTACGTGCAGCCCCAGAACTCCACCGTCATCTACGTCCTGGCGCTCAACGCTGCGGGCACGGTGGCAGTGGTGCAGGGCAGCTACGCCGGCCAGGCGATCACGTTCTCGACCGACCTGTCGAAGGTGTTCACCGGCGCTGGCGGCGTGCCCAACCTGCCGGCCGGCTACGTGCCGTTCGGCGCCATCAAGGTGGTCACCGGCGCCACGACCTTCACGCCCGGCACCACGCTGCTCGACGCGGCGAACGTGACCGCCACCTACTTCGACCTCGCGCACCTGCCCGAGTCGCTGTAACCCGCTCGAGCGATCGAGCAACACCTGGGCCCCTTCGGGGGCCCTTTTCTTTTGTGAGGCAAACCCAATGAGCAAGCAATCCAACACCTCCCAGGTCACCACGCTGGACGACGGCAAGAAGCCCGAATCGGCCGCGTCCAAGGCGGCCGTCGGCGCCGTCGCCAAGGTCGATGGCAAGAACCACGACGCCGACCTGAGCGGCAAGCGCAAGCTGATCACCATCTTCAAGGACGCCACCGAAGGCGGCTCCGACGCCGTCTTCCTGTCGATCAACGGCTACGCCTTCCAGATCCCGCGTGGCAAGCCGTTCAACGTGCCGGCCGAGGTCGTGAGCGTGCTGCGCGATGCGAAGACCGAGCACATGGTGATGGGCCAGCACGGCGTCGAAGTCACCGAGGTGCCGCGCTACAACTTCTCGGTCGAGGACGTCCCCGAGGCCGAGGCTGTCGCAGCCTAAGGGGAGCCGGTAGATGCCGACCACCCTCGTCAAGGAAGTCTTCTTCCGCACCAGCACGCAGCTGCACGACATCAATCCGCAGTTCGTCCGCTGGACCCAGCGGGAAAAGATCGGCTACTTCAACGACGGCTGCAAGGCCATCGCGAAGTACCTGCCGAGCTCCTGCGCGCGGGTGGACGCATTCAAGCTGGAGCCCGGCACTCGCCAGTTCATCGGCCTGATCCCCGCCGCCCGCGTGCGCACTGGTGACGGCTCGACCGCCACCGACGTGCGGGGCAACTTCCTCCAGTCGCTCACGCGCAACATGGGCGCCGACGGCCAGACCCCTGGCCGCGTGATTCGCATCGTCGACCGCGAGGTGATGGATGCGAACAACCCGGCCTGGCACACCGAGGAGGACTCGGTCGTCACGGCGTTCATGTACGACCCGCGGTTCCCGAAGTACCTGTACGTGTACCCGGCCGTGCCTAACGGTCAGGACGTGTGGGTCGAGGGCTCGATGCTCATCGATCCGCCTGAGCTGGCTGTGCCTGGCTCGGCCAACTACTACGCGGCCAACGGCAGCGCGACCGAGGTCATCCCGATCGACGACCGCTACGTCGACGAGCTGGTGCAGTACATCCTCGCGCGCTGCTACATGAAGGACGCCGAGTTCGCCGGCAACGAGCGACAGGCCGTGATCCACACGAACGCCTTCGTGACCAGCATCAACGCGATCGGCACCGCGCTCAACGGCGTGAACCCCAACCTGCGCTCGCTGCCGTTCAGCCCGAACGTGCCGAAGCAGCAACCGGCGGGCTGATCGATGCTGTTCGACGACCTGCTGCCCCAGCTGCTTGGGGAGGTTCCGGGCTGCCCGGACATCACGGCGATCAACGCGTTGCGCAATGCGGCGATCGAGTTCTGCCGTGAGACGGAGGCCTGGGCCGAGCTCCAAGAAGACCCGATCCCGCTCGCCGACAACGAGCACACCTATGACGTCGAGTGCCCAAGCGACGCCGTCGTCGTGCGCGTGCTCGAGGCCTGGGTCGATGGCTCGCCGCTCACCGGCAAGTCGATGAGCGAGATCGGCGTCCTGATGCCCGGCTGGCAGTCGGACGTCAGCAACCGGCCGATCTACTTCAACGCGAAGGAGGCGCCCAACCGTCTGCGCCTCTTCCCCACGCCGGCGAACACCCAGGGCGAGCTGCTGACCCTGCGGGTCGCCTACGCGCCGAAGGTCAACGGCAAGCGCATCAGCGACCAGGTGGGCAACCGGCACCTCGAGGCGCTGATGTCCGGCGCCAAGGCACGGCTGATGGCCATGCCAAAGCGGGCCTGGACCGACCTCGCGCTCGCCGACTACCACAAGACCCAGTTCGCCAACGCGATCACCGACAGGCGCATCGACGACCTCCACGGCGGCGTGCCGAGCTCGCTGACCGTCAAGCCAGTTCGCTTCGGCTGAGGAGGCCGCAAGAGATGAACCAACGAACGAAGCTCGTTCAGAACGACAACGGGCCGAGCCTGATCTTCACGCTCGCAAACGCCAAGACGGGCGTGCCGCTGTCGATCCCCGGCGCCACCGCAGTGATGCACCTGCGCCAGATCGGATCGACCGGCGTGAAGGAAGCCATCCCGCTCACGCTGCTGCCAGGCATCGAGATGCGCGACTGGCGCGGCGTCGTCTCCCTCACCACCACGTCGCCCTACGACGTCGCCGGCAGCGGCGGCCGCGTGCGGCTCGACTGGACCGCCACCTCTCTCGACACCCCTGGCTCTTTCGAGGGCGAGGTCGAGGTGACGTTGGCAAACGGCCGGCGCTTCACCGTCGATCGGCTCGCGAAGTTCGCCATCCGACCGGAGGTCGCATGAGCCAGATCGACCCCCGCTTCGAGATGAACGTCTCGTCGTCGATCGCAGGCGGAACGACCTTGCGCATCGACGTCGCCTCTCCCGCCGACTGGGCGCCCTACACGCCGCCCGAACCCACCACGCCGACCGGCACGTTGTCCCTCGCCGGCGCTGGCGCTCTCTACCTCAACAACCTCCTCCTGGTGCTTGCATGACGCTACGAGTTCAAGACGAAGATGGAAACCTGCGCAACGCCACGAGCGATGAGCGGGCGCAGGTCCGCGAAGACATTGGCGCGGCAGCCGCTGACCACGACCACACCGACGTGGTCAAGACGGTCAACATGCAGGTGCCCGACCAGTTCGGCAACGTCAACATCGGCGGCACCGGCACGCCGATCGCCGACGACCTGGTGACGAACAGCGCCACCACGGCGCTTGCTGCTCGCCAGGGCCAGGTGCTCAAGGCGGCGATCGACGCGAACACTGCCGCCATCGCCAACATGGCTGGCGCGCTGCACTACCAGGCGGTCTGGAACGCGAGCACGAACAGCCCCACGCTGCCTGCAGCGTCGGTGAGCAACAAGGGCTGGTACTGGAAGGTCGGCACCGCCGGCAACACCAGCATCAGCGGCATCACCGACTGGGAGGTCGGCGACTGGGTCGTGAGCAACGGCGTCAGCTACGACAAGGTGGACAACACCGATTCGTTCACCGACGCCAGCGTGCGCAACGCGCTCATGACCGGCATGGCCGCCAGCGGCACCGCGCTGCCGTCGGCCGCTGACACGAACCTGAGCGCCTGGAACAAGCTGCTCGGCTGGGCCGCGAACATCGCCGCCAACGTGCGCAGCGCCGTGCTGACCGGCTACGCCATCGGCACCAACGCGGCCGTATCGGCGACCGACACGGTCATGGGGGCCATCGCCAAGCTCGAAGCGCAGGTCGCTGCCCGCGCGCTGCCACTGGACCCCGTGAACATCAACGCGCTGACGGTGCTGACGTACGCATCGCACGCGAACCGCCAGCTGCGCTTTAGCGGCGCGAACACCACGTTCACGATCCCTGCTGACGCAGGCACCAATGACGCCACCTGGGAGATCGTGACACTGGCTGGCAGCACGGGCGTTCCGACGCTGAACACGCCGGACGGCAAGAGCATCGTGGGCGCCATCGGCCGACCGATCGGCGCAACGCGCAAGGGCCAGAACGTCTATGACGTGGGCACCACGAACCCATCGATCCCGGCCCAACTGACGCCCACTGAAATCGTGGCAGCGATCGACACGCTGCAGGCAGGCCCCGCCTGGCGCAACCCGATGACCGGCGCGGAAATCGTGGCCGCGATCAACAGCTACTTCGGCTCCATCGACTGGCAAGGCGGCGGCGCAGTCGCGCCCGCGACGGTGGTGACCGCCATCGTGGCCGATGGCTCGCCGAGCACGCTGACGCTGACGATGAGCCAGGCCCTGACGAGCGGCAGCCCAACCGGCGCAGGCGGCATCACGCTGACCGCGACTGGCGGCGCGCTCACGGTGACCTCGGTCGTCGTGGCCGGCTCGACCGTCACCCTGACGCTGTCGCGCCCCGTGACGTTCGGCGAGACCATCACCCGCACGTACAACAGCGCCAGCTCGAGCAGCCCGTTCGCCAACGCCAACGGCAACGTCGTGAACTTCACTGGCGCTGCTGTCACGAACAACGTGGCGGGGACGCTGCCGACCTTCACGGCCCGCTCGGTCGAGAACAGCAACCCGTCGGCTCTGGTGCTCACCTCGAGCGCCGCCCTCACGAGCGCCGACCCGACCGGCGCCGGCGGCCTGGTGCTGACGGCCAGCGGCGGCGCCGTGACGATCACCGCGGTCGACGTCAACGGCACGACGACGACCTGCACGCTGTCGCGACCGATCGTCAACGGCGAGTCGATGACCTTGGCCTACACGAGCGGAAGCTCCAGCGTTCCGTTCGCCTCGGCAAGCGGTTCGATGGCCAACTTCTCTGGCGCAGTCGTGACCAACAACGTGGCCGCCGCCAGCGGCATCTCGGTGACTGCCAGCCGCTCCGACTCGTTCGACAACGCCCTGGACGGCACTGGCACCGCATTCACTCCGACCGGCGTCAACCGCGCGATCTTCGCGATGGTTGGCAACAACATCGGCGGTGGCGGCATCATCGAGGCGCGCGTTGGCGGCGGCGGCGGTACGCTGATGACTCGCCTGGCGGCGGATCAGAACTACGACTTCGCCCAGGGCCTGTGCGCACCGTTCGGCGCGGCGGGGGTGCCAGACACCGCGGTGTCGCTGTTCGGCGACTGGACGACCGAAGCAGCCCAGTCGTTTGTGGGTGGCGTTGCCTTCGCTGGCGTGCATCAGGTCACGCCGTTCGACCGGGTCGGCAACGTCCTGGTGCAGAACGGTGACCCGATCTTGTCGATGCCGATTGCGGTCAACATCACCGGCACGGTGGCAGGCGAGTGGTACATCGTCGGCGTCGACTGGAGCTCTGGCTCTGGTGGTGCGCAGCCCGCAACCGCGGGCGCCGGCACGACTCTGGTGCCGAACCAGTCGGTTGGATTCCTGGGTGGTCAGTTCTTCCTGCTGAAGCAGGCCACCGGCACCAGCCTCCAGCTGGACGCGACGGTCACGCAGACCGGCACGGCCAACTACATGACGGCTCGCTGCTTCTACGCGCGGGTGAATCCGGCATGAAGTTCCGTCGCGCCATCCTGACGTGGAAGGCGCCGGCACCGGCGCCGGCGCCGCCCCCACCACCGCCGCCGACCGTCTCGGTCGTCTCGAGCACAAGCGCGGTCGAGGGCAGCAACATCGTTCACACGGTGACGCTCTCCGGTGCGCCATCGAGCCCGGTCTCCTTCGCTCTCGCCTTCAGCGGCAGCTCGGCGACCGGCGGCGGTGTCGACTACACGAGCTCGCTGTCGAACGCGAACTTCAGCAACAGCGTGACGATTTCTGGCGGGACCATCACGGTTCCTGCTGGTGTCTCGTCGTTCACGGTGACGGTGCCCACGGTCGACGACCTGAGCGTCGAGGCGCAGGAGACCTACACGCTCACCATCGGCGGCGCATCCGGCACCGGGACCATCACCGACAACGACACGACGCCTGGCGCTGGTGGCGCGTGGCAAGACAGCGTCGCGGCGCCCGCTGGCTCAGCCAGCTTCACCGCCGAGTGGGGCGAGCCTGAGGGCGCGCCCACCGCGTGGGTGCTCCTCTTCGGCCCGAACCAGCTGGACGAAGACAGCGCCTACACGGCCTTCCCCTACCGCCAATACATCTCGAACGGCAGCGCCCGCTCGCAGGTCATCAGTGGCATCGCAGCTGGCCGCTACTACTGGCGCATTGCGCCGGTTGAGAACGGGACGCTCGGCCGCATGAGCCACGACAAAGACGAAGACGCAGCATGAAGCAACTCCTCTCGATCCTCTTCCTGGCGTTCATGGCGCTCGGCCATGTCGACGCCTCCGCGCAGGCGGTCATTCGGTACTACCAGGACTGCGACCCCGCAGTCGCCGACGTGCCGAACTGCATCCCAGGCACCGACGGGTCAAACCAGGGCGCCACGCCGCTGTCGCCGCGCCGCACGCTGCCCGACGCCAACGCGATCAACGCGCTGCCGGCCGGCAGCGCTGTGCGGCTCTGCCGCGGCAGTGGCTGGACGGGCCTGAGCCTCTACATCATCCAGAACGCGAACGCGACGCGCGAGCAACCCATCGTCATCGAGGACTGGGACTGCTTCACCAACTCGGCGCAGCGGCCGACGCTGCAGTGGCCGAGCAGCGCCACGGGCGCGATCTATGTCGGCTTCTTCTGCTGGCAAGGGCCTCCGAGCTGCCCGGCGCAACGCCATGGTGGCTACATCTTCCGAGGCATTCGGATCACCAAGGCTGGCCCGCTGGCCACCGGCAGTGAGGCCACGGCGATCTATGGCAGCTCGACCCATGTCCGGTTCGAGAACATGGAGTACGACAACTGGGCCAACGCCTTCAACATCGCGACGGACCAGAACAACAGCTACCTCACCTTCTACAACAACGACATCCACGACAACTCGCAGAACGGCATCGTCGGCGCCGCCACGCACCTGCTGATTCGCAAGAACCGGCTCTACCGAAACAACAAGCTGCCGGACCCGCTGTCTGATTCGTTCGCGCTCGAGCACGCCCTCTACATCGGCGGCGCCACTCCTCAGAATGACATCGTGATCGACGGGAACATCCTCGTCGACAACTCGACGCGGGTCTCAACGCAGCAGTGCGAGTCGGGCAACATCACTGCGCGCGGCAACGTCGACCAGATGACGATCAGCAACAACGTGATCGTCGTCCCCAACGCGACGCCGTATTGCTACGGAATCTCGATCATCGACGGCTACGGCACCGACCAGGAGTGCGTGCGGCGAGCCATGATCGATAGCAACACCGTGGTGAACGTCGGCGGGTCATCCATGGCGCTGCTGCTCACCGCAGGCGGCACGGTCCAGAACAACAAGATCATCCGCACGGTCACGACCGGGCAGGGCGCCGCAATCTCGATCGGCAACCCCAGCCAGCCAGGCGACGCCGCCTATTGCCCGATGGGCAATATGACGGTGAAGAACAACTCGATCGACATCAACACCTCCACCTCTGGCCCGCAGATCCAGATCACGGGCGGCACCGGCCACAAGGTGTTCAACAACGCGGTGCGCATCTCGTCTGCTGCGGCTGCCGGCGGCGCGACCTGCTTCGCGCCACCCATCATCGCCAACCTGTCCATCTGGAACTACAACTGGTGCGACTCACCTGGCAACTGGTCTAGCGGCCATGCGTCGCTGACCCTCGCCCAAGGCGCTGGCTACGACATCAATGGTGGCAACACGTCGACTGGCTTCAGCACGCCCACGTCGGGAAACAACTGGCTGCTGACGCCGGGCGTGAATCTTCGCAACGTCGGCCGCGTCACCGAAGCCCCCCGCTTCGACGCCGTTTCGTGCGAGCGAGACAGCACCCCCGACATCGGCGCTCATGAGTACGGCGCCACCACTTGCATCACGGTTAGCCCTCCAGGCGAGCTGCGGTGAGCCCAACCACAAGGAAGAATTTCATGAAGAAGAATCTTTGTCTGCTCGCAGCGCTGTCTGCATCCTCGCTCGCCGTCGCCCAGACGGTCGTCGGCCCCGTCACTCGCCATGCCGGCGCAGGCACGGGCATGGTTCTTCAGTCGTGCCCCGTGCCGGCGATGGCGACCAATGACCTGATTGGCGCCGCCGTGCGTCAGTGCCGTGCCGGGGTGCCTCCTGGCGCCGCCTACACGCTGAAGATCCAGGGAATCGCCGACGCGGCCGCCCCAGCGCCTGCCCCAGCACCCGCCCCAGCGCCGGTGTGGCGCGCCCTGGTGCAGGAGGGTGGCTCGTTCGTCGCCCCGACTGCCAGCGTCGTGCGCTATGGCACCGAGACATCCTATGTCGAGCGCGATGTGAGCGGCCTCGTGCAGTGCACGAACGCGTTCTTCGGCCGCGACCCCGCGCCGCAGATCGGCAAGGCCTGCTATGGCACCTTCGCGGCGGCACCCGCGCCGGCTCCGGCTCCGGCGCCGAGCCCAGCCCCGGCCCCGGCCCCGGCACCCGCACCCGCACCCGCACCTGCACCTGCACCTGCACCTGCACCTGCGCCTGCGCCTGCGCCTGCGCCTGCGCCTGCGCCTGCGCCTGCGCCTGCGCCTGCGCCTGCGCCTGCGCCTGCGCCTGCGCCTGGCGCCACCACGATCTACCTGTCCGACTGCCAGCCAGGAGCGGCTGCTGGCTGCGTGCCGGGAAGCGATGCCTCCGATGGCCGCAGCGAAGACCGCCCGCGCCGCTCGCTCTCCGGCCTCAACGTGAACGCACTGCCTGCGGGCTCGCAGGTGCTGCTCAACCGAAGCGGCGCCTGGGCGAACGTGTCCATGCGTATCGAGAACATGCAATCGAGCGCCGCAGCGCCGATCGTCTTCGATGCCTACGGCGCCGGGCCCGGGCCGCTGCTGCGCGTGGCGAGCGGCAACATGTTCAACCTGGGCGGCGGGTGGAACAACACCAGCAACGACGGCGGCTACGTGTTCCGCAACCTGAGGCTCGATGGCATGGGCACGGCAGAGTGGGGCATCTGGTTCGTGCAGACCGTGCGAGACGTGACGATCGAGAACACCGAGATCACCGGCTTCCGAATCGCCATCAACTCGAACGACACCGACCAGCACACGGTGACCAACATCACCCTGCGCAACAACAACATCCATCACAACCGCGCGATGGGGCTGCTCGGCCACTACAACAACTTCCTCGCAGAGGGCAACGTCTTCGAGGCCAACAACTTCAGCGGCAGCATCTTCGACCACGGCACGTACATCGGCGGCGGCCACAACATCGCTCTGCGCAACAACCGCTACCTGCGCAACTCGACCGTCGACGGCGAGTGCCGCGGCGGCAACATGACCTTCCACGGCCAGATCGATGGCCTGCTGATCGAGGGCAACCTGATCGAGCAGGGCCCGTCGGCGCCGGGCTGCTACCTGATGTCGATCACCCAGGGCTACACCACGCCGGAGTGGTTCCGCAACACCGTCGTTCGGGGCAACACCCTGGTCAACGGAGGCAGCGCCATCGTCGCCCAGTCGGCGCCAGGCATCGTGGTCGAGGGGAACCGCGTGATCCGCACGCAGCCCATCTCTACCCCCGGCATCAACATCGCCGGCCAGTACGCCGGCGGCGACGTGCCCGATGAGGGGGCGGTCGTGCGCAACAACACCCTGTGCCTGGCCGCTGCCGGCGCCGGTGGTGCTGCAGCATCGGTCGCCTCGCCTGGCTCGACGGTATCGAACAACGTGGTGGTCACGGGCGCGGCTGCCAGCCAGGGCGCGTGCGCCCGCTGAGGGCTTGCAACAAAGAGTTGTGCCGGGAACAATCCGTTTATGACCAACGAAGCAAAGCCCGACCAGGCAGCGGAAGCGCCCGCTTTCTCGATGCTCGACGAAGAGTTCATCAAGGCGATCCAGCGGCAGCGCGACACCGCGCTGAACGCCGTTGCTCAGCGAGAAGCTGAGGTGGCGGTGCTGACGAAGGCGCTCGCCGAGGTTCGCAACGTGTGCGGCCTGCTGCAGAAGCAGCTGGAGGATCGCAAGGTCGCTGCGGCGCCCGCCGTCGGCGAGCCTTCTGCCGCCCTTGCGTCCCAGGTGGCACCACCTGGTGACTCGCATCCCGTGGACCGCGGAGAGCCGCGCCGCGTTCCGCATCGCCGCAAGCCCTGATCGGAGCCTCCAGTGGATGGTGTGATTTCCCTGCGGACCTTCGGCGGGGAGATCCCGCAGATGCCACCGCACCTGCTGCCTGACACGGCTGCGCAGGAAGCGATCGACTGCAACTTCACGCATGGGCACCTGATGCCCATGAAGCAGGGCTTCCTGCTGACCACGCTGTCTGCGGCCGTGAAGACGATCTACACGCAGGACGGCCTCAACTTCTTCACCTGGCCGACGGAGACCTACGTCTTCGACAGCCCGGTGCTCGAGGACGTGCACAACCGCGTGTACTACCTCGACGGCGGCGTGCTGCGCGTGACGACCGCCGACGGCATGAGCCCAGCTGGCGGGCCGCCCGGCACGAGCTGGAAGGTGGGCGTGCCGAACCCCACCGTCGCGCCAACCCTGTCGGTCGTGGAGCTCGATCAGTACCCCGACTACCCGGGCGCCGAGATCTCTATCGACGCCTGGTATGAGGCCGATGGCTTGCGCTACCAGGAGGCCTCGATGACCCTCACGGTCGTCAATCCTCTGCGCCGCATCACCTACAGCATGCCGGCACGCGGCGTTGGCGTCCCGGCCACGGCCGAGGCCCGCGCGAGCGTGCTGGTGCTGGATACCGACGACAAGCAGGTCATGCTGATCAACCTGACTGCCGGCGAAGACCCGGTCCAGTCCACGTCGCTGCCGGGAGGCGTGACGCTCACGCTCACCAACACCAGCGGCAACGCCTACCAACTCGACCTGGCGTACGGCGTGGTCGAGAACCGCGCCTACGTCTACACCAACGAGAACACCTGGAACGAGGAGTCTGGTCCGTCGCCCGCGGCGCAGATCAACACCACGTACGTGCAGGCCGTCGACGTTGCGCTCACCGCCTCGGACTTCACCGGGCTGCGGCCATTCCTCCGCTTCAACACTTATCGCACCATGGGCGCCAGCCCGACTTACGTCAAGGTGCGCGCCGATGCCGACGGCACCTACATCGACACGAGCTACAAGGCGTCCCAGGTGCTGGGAGCACTCGAGACGCTCGAGTACGAGCCGCCGCCTGCCGAACTCACGGCCGCGGTGAGCATGCCTGGCGGCTCCTTCGCCGCCTTCAACGGCAACGCCCTCTACATCTCCGAGCCTTACCGGCCGCACAGCTGGCAGTACCGCACCGCCTTCCCGAAGGCGATCCGCGGCCTGTGCCTCTCGTCGCAGTCGCTGATCGTGGCAACCGCCGAGTACGGCTACGCCGTGGTGGGCTCGCACCCATCCGCCATCCAGGCCATCAAGCTGCCAGTGCCGCAGGCCGGCATCGCACAGCGCTCGATGGTTGAGCTGGACGGTGTCGGTGCCTACGCATCGCACGATGGCATCGTCGCCGTTGTGGGCAGCCGCGCCACGCTGCGCGCCAGCCAGAAGCTCTTCGCGCGCGATGACTGGCAGGGCCGCTACGCCTCGATCCTCGCCGATGCCTCGATGCGCTTCGCGTGGCATGACGGCTGCCTGGTGGCCACGTCGAGCACCCGCCCGCTCGGCTTCATCCTTCGCATGGATGAGATGGCCGCAGGCGAGTACACGCAGTTCAACCACCAGATCGACGCAACGTTCCAACTGCCGGTGGCCGATTCGCTGTACTACAGCGTCGGCAACAGCATCTACCAGTTCGCTGGCGGCGCAAGCTACACGTACACCTGGCGCAGCAAGGACTTCACCTTCAGTCGGCAATACCACATGGGGGCCGGCTACATCCGCAGCTCAAACGCTGTGACGATGACGCTCTACTACTCGAACCCCGTGGACGAGAACGAGATGGTCGAGTGGGTGACGATGTCGGTGTCGCCTGGCTACTTCCGCCTGCCGGATGGGCCCAGTGCGCGCCGCTGGTCGGTCAAGCTCGTCGGCACGTCGGTTGTCGAGGAGCTCCTCCTCGGGCAAAGCATGGGGCAGCTGAAGAATGTTTAGCGCCACCATCGGCGGCCGCCGACAGGCCGCGCCAGCGCTGCCTCCGACGTACGGCATTCGCGACCCTCAGACGCAGGCCTGGTGTGAGGCCATGGCCGCCGCCTGGGACGTCCGCAACGGCCGGGACAAGGACAGCCCGGCGCGCTTCATCACGCGCGAAGAGGTGGGCGCTCTTGCGACCGAGACCGTCGTTCGCGTCCTGACTGGCGCCTCGGCCGATGTCATCGCTGGTGTTGGCCAGACGCCGCCTGAGCATCAGGCTGTGCTGGACGCGATCACCGACATCGTGACCTCCTCGAAGGTGTACGAGTTCCTGCGCAAGCCGATCGAGCGTATCCAGCCGCGCCGCCAGCTGATCGATGACTTCACCGGCGACCTCGAGGACATCCTCGAGCGGATCGACGAGCTGACCGCCGGCCTTGCCGCAACCGACGCGGCCGTGGCAACCGAGGTCACCGAGCGCATCTCAGGCGACGAGTCGCTCGCAAGCCTGATTACCACCGTGGCCGCCACAGCCGATGGTGCGGTCGCCCTGGTTGCCAGCGAAGAAACGGCTCGCATCGCCGCCGACAGCGCCCTGGCCAGCTCGCTATCGATCGTCTCTACGAGCGCGTCGAATGCCCTGTCCCTGGTAGCCGCCGAGACAACCGCGCGCATCGACGGCGATGCTGCGCTGGCAACGAGCCTGTCGACGGTCTCCTCCAGCGTCGGGTCGGCGCACTCGCTGATTGCTGCCGAGACGTCTGCTCGCACCTCGGCCGACACCGCCATCACCACATCTCTCGGTGTGCAGGTGTCGCGAATCGACGCTGCCGAGGCCGCGATCACCTCCGAGCAGACGACGCGCTCCAACAAGGACAACTCGCTCGCGCAGGCGCTCAACACCATCTGGGCCTCCATCGGCGGTTCAAGCGCGCTGATTCAGGATGGCGCGTTGGCAGCCGTGTCGCCGGCCGCCGTGTCGGCGAGCAAGTGGCTGCAGGTGCAGGCCGCAGTCACCGACCCGAACACCGGCCAGGTGAATGCCGCCTCGATCAAGCAGGAGCTGCTGACCTACGCCAACTCGGTCAACAGCACGCTGAACACGACCTGGGCGATCCGCAGCAACGTCGACGGCATCATCAGCGGCGTTTCGCTGATGACTACCTCCGGCGCCGGCTCGACGCCAGGCACGGTGACGTCGCACTTCATGGTGATGGCCGACCGCTTCAGTCTGGTCAACCCTTCGAACACGGCGCAGCGGCCGGTGGCCTTCAGCGTTGATGCCGACGGCAATGCGGTGTTCGCCGGGCGCATGAGCGCCGACAGCCTGTACGGCGGCTCCATCCGAGGCATCAACGTCAACGCAGGGTCGTTCGTGACGCGCGGCAGCTACCTGACGAGCGCATGCGCTGGGGGCGCTACCACACTCAACGTGAAAGACACGTCTGACTTCCCGGCGTCCGGCTCCGGCTGGATCATGGACACCAACACGTTCACGGTGGAGGGCGTCGTCGGAGACCGCGACGCATTCAGCTGGACGGGGAAAACGGCAACAACCCTCACTGGTGTGACCGGCGTTCTCTCTCACCCGAGCGGAGTGACTGTCATTCCGCAAGGGCAGGCCATGGCGATCGACGCACGCACCAACCAGATGCGGTACTGGGGGGACCGCGGAGACGGCTTCTACGATGAGCTGGCGTCCATCGGCCAGCCGGATGTCGCGAGCTTCAATGCGATTCTTCTCGTAGGCAATACGAGCTCTGGCTACACGCGTACCGCCATCATGGCGCGAGCCAACAACACCACCGCGATCCGAGGGGTGAACCAGAGCACCAACGCCCCGACCATGGCGCTGAGCAACAACCTCGGCACTTGCTTGCAGCTCGTTGGCTCGTCCAACTTGCTCGGAATTCTCCAGTCGGTCAACCTCAACGGCTCTGCCCCTGCCATCACGGGAGTCGGGCAGGGGACCGGCCTCGGAGGGTTCTTTCAAGGGAACGCGACGCGGGCCGGCATTCGTATCGAAAACAGTCTCGATGGTGCTTGGCCGGCAAGCCGAGAGCGTGGCCAGATCACGTTCGGCTGGCGCTACTACCAAGATGACTACGTCAGCTATTCCGCATGGGTGCCAGCCTATTCGGACGGGGCCAACTGGCGCTACTTCGACGGCACCGTCGCCGCATAAGAGGAACTGAAATGCCAATCTACAAAACCACGACCACCTTCAACGGCTCCACTGCAAACTTCCACGCGGTCAGGCAAGTTGCGTACAACCTGGCTCCAGGCGGTGCGATGACCTGTCAAGCGATCTTGAGTTCTTGGCCAACCCAAGCCCGCTTTGAAGCAGGCGAGCCTGAGATCGCTCGCGTGGTTTACGACTTGGAACTCGCCCCGTCGGCGACGCTGCTGGCGGACGCAGAGAACCTGTTGATTGCTTCCGAACCTGCTTGGGCAGGCGGCGTGTATTCCGATGCCGTCATTGCCACGACGCTTGAGCAGCAGAAGGCCGAGACGCGCCGCGCTTTCACAGCCGAGCGCAACGAAATCGAGTTCACCGGCGGCTTCTCTGCACTGACAGGCTACCCGTTCAGCAGCGACGTCCACAGCCAGGCCAAGCTCGCCGCGATCACGAATCGCGCGCGGAAGGCCATCGCCGACGCCGACACCGGCTGGTCCGTCACGCTGGATCTGGCCGACGGCACCACCTACGTTGCCGACGCGCAGGACGTGCTCGACATCGAGGCCGCGCTGGCCGACAAGATCATGCTGCTCGACACCCAGCTGCGCACGGTTTTCGCAGAGATCGCCGCCGCGACGACCGAAGAGGAGTTGGGCGCGATCACCTGGCCGGCCTAAGCGTTTTCGTTGACCTGCCAACGATTACTCGCGCTCGGCCAAAAACACACAAAAAGTTGGTGTGCAAACTTATAATTCGCGAGCACTGAAGGCTGGTATGCAGAACTTTCTGAAGGTTGCCGAAAATGTAAACGTCACCCCGCTGCTGCTGGCGCTTCAGCGCCAACCCGACCTCTTCGGCCGGCATGGCGCGCGCCAGTACGCGCCCGGCACGCCGCACTCAGGCATGACGGATGTCTGGGTCCGCTACAACGACTGCCGCCCGTTCGAGGCCGGCGAGCGCCCCTGGTCGGAGTTCAACGACGCCCACGAGAGCGTCTGGTATCCCGAGGCCGATGCGATCCCCGAGGTGCGCCCCGTGGTCTTCGATCTCATGGCGAAGGTGCAGGGCGAGCGCCTCGGCGGCGTGCTCATCACGAAGCTGCCGCCGCGCACCGCGATCGAGCCGCACATCGACGGTGGCTGGCATGCCAGCTACTACGACAAGTACTACGTCGCGCTGAAGTGCGAGAAGGGCGCCGTGTTCGGCTTCCCCGATGGCGAGATCCACGCGCGCGCCGGGGACGTCTACTGGTTCCGCAACGACGTCGAGCACTGGGTGGTCAACGGCAGCGAAGACGAGCGCCTGGCCATGATCGTGTGCATCCGTCACAGCCGAGGCGCCGCATGGAGCGCCTGACCGACGCCATGCTGGCCGAGGCCGGCATCGACGTCGAGCACCACTTCGGTGGCGGCGTCTACGCGAAGGACACGCGCATCCCCAAGGGCAAGCGCCTTGTTCAGCACGTCCATCCGTTTGATCACCTCTCCGTCCTGGCTGTCGGCACTGTCGTTGTCGAAGTCGATGGCGCTCGCGAGGTGTTTGTGGGCCCGCGCTGCCTGACCATCAAGGCAGGCAAGGCCCACGCAGTTGAAGCGCTGACCGATGCGGTTTGGTTCTGCATCCACGCGACTAGCGAAACCGACCCCACGAAGGTCGATGACGCAATCCTGAAAGGGTGACCCTATGCCATGGGCAGTAGCAGCTGCGGTGATTGGTGTGGCCGGATCGGCCGCCGTCTCGCGCAGCAACCAGAAGAAGGCCGAAGAGGCGCAAAAGAAGCAGCAGGCCGGCATCGATCGTCAGCAGCAGCTGGCCGAAGAGCAGCTCGCGCGCTACTACGACCTCTACGGCGGCCTTGAAGAAGGCCTCGCTCAGGAGAACCGAGACTTCGACTCCGAGGCCAACAAGACCAAGGCCGCCGAAGAGGCTGCCGCCACGGTCACCTCAACGTTCAGCAACCTGCGCCAGAAGCTCAACAGCACGCCTGGCCTGGACCCGAGCAGCGACCGCTACCAGAAGATGCTGGTCAAGCTCGGCATTCAGGAGGCCGGCCAGTCGGCGGCCGCCCAAACCGGCGCGCGACGCCAGATCGAGCAGGACGGCCAGGCCCGCAAGCTCAACACGCTGAGCCTGGGCAAGGGGCTGCCTGCGCAGGCTGCAGCCGGCATGGCCGCCGCCACGAACGGCTACGGCCAACTGGCCAGCCAGTACGGCGCGCAGGCCGCGCGCGACAGCTACGGCTTCGGGCGGATGGTCGGTGACGTCCTGAACAACAAGACGTTCCAAGACAACGTGAGCAGCTGGTTCAAGAAGAACCCCGAGATTCAGATCACCGACAGCTCGGCCAACAACAACGTCTCGATCTACCCCTACCAGGAGCAGCAGGCGCCAGCGCTGCAGCTCGAGGAGTTCAACCCATGAGCCGCTTCTCTCGTTTCGTGGGCGGCATGGGCGACGCGTACGCGGGCGTGCAGCAAGGCGCTGCCGATGCAGCCAGTCGCGCCGCCCTCGAGGAAGACCGCGCCTACGTGCGCGAGCAACGCGCTCGACAGCGCACGCTGCAGGATCGGCAAGATGCCGAGTTCCAGCGCAACGAAAACCTGCGTGACTCGCTGGCCAACATCCAGACGACAAAGGGCGTCGACGTCAACGCAGCGAACCCGGCCACGTCCGCCATCACTGTGGACGACGAGGGCACGCCATCGGCCACGCAGCTGCCCGCGGTCAAGCAGGTGCAGCGCACGCAGGACGAGATGCTTCGCGACGCGGCCAACGCATTCAAGAGCGCCGGCCAGCTCGACCGCTACCTGTCGCTCAGCAGCAAGGCCGACGAGATCGGCATGCAGCGCAGCGCGAAGCTCTTCGAGCAGGTGCGCTCCAACGCTGCTGGCAAGACCGCTTTCCAGATCGCGCAAGAGGCATCCGAGGTCTACAACAACGACCCGATGCCGGCCAAGGTTGCCGGGCTCAAGCAGCTCGAGAACGGCGGCGTGGAGGTGCAGTTCACCGACGGCAACGGCAAGGGCGTCACCAAGCAGTTCACCGACCCGAAGCAGATCCTCGAGGTGCTCGAGAGCTACTACAGCCCGGCCTCTTATGGCGCCCTGATCAAGGCGAAGCGTGATGCAGCCATCAAGACCGAGGAAGAGCTCACCAAGAACCCGGTGACCAGCGTGCCTGGCGGTTACGTCGACAAGCGCTCGCGCCAGTTTGTGCAGACCGTGCAGCCTCGCGGCGCCGGCGGCGCAGGCGCTGGCGGCCGCGGCAGCAAGCCGCCCGCAACGCCGCTCAGCGAGGCGCGCGCCATCCTGGCCGACTCGTTCGAGAAGGGCGAGGTAAAGGCGGCCTCTCCGCAGCAGCGCGCCGATGCCGAGGACTTCGTCGACCGCGTCCTGCAGCAGAACCCCGGCATGCCGCCGGCGCGTGCCGCCAAGATCGCCGTGGCCGCCTCGACGAACCCTGCGTCGACTTCGCCTGCGATCGACCCGAAGACAGGCTCCATCGACCTGACCTACGTCGACGCGGATGGTGCGCGCTACACGCTCACCCCGAACTTCGCGACCGCCGCCGACTACGAGAAGCGCGGCATCAAGAAGGAAGACATGGCGCTCACCGTGAAGAACATGGTGGGCAAGCAGGGCGACGAGGCTTACCAGCAGCTCTTCGTTGGCGCCGCCTTCGACCCCGCCGCGCGCCAGCGCCTGATCGAGCAAACGAAGGCAGACGCCAACAAGGTGCTGCAGGACGCCCTCGAGAAGAACGCCGCCCTGCCAGCGCCGCGCGCCGAGTCGGAGATCCGTTCCGCCTTCGACGCCCGCCTCAACCAGGACATCGGCGCCATCGAGCGCAAGCTCGACCTCGTCAAGATGTTCGGCGAGGCGCCCAAGCCCGCACCCAAGCCGGCGGCCGAGCGTCGCATTCAGCCCGCAGGCGGCATCCCCGCCGCGCCTCCAGGCTCCCCGCAGGCGCGCTGGAACGAACGCCAGGCCGCCGCTCGCCAGAAGGAGGCGGACGCTCAGGCCGCCAAGGCTGAGAGCGCGCAACTCCTTTCTGCGCAGTTCCAGCGCGACAAGGGCTCCATGTCGCCGCTCGAGCTCGTCACGAAGTACGACCGCATGCGCACGCAGCTGTCGCCCGCCGATGCGCGCGACCTCTTCGCCATCGAGCGCGAAATCCGCTGAACCAACACCAGCCGATGAACAACACCCAGATCACCTTCTCCGCCGACGACCTGCTGGGCTCCGCACCGGCGCCAGCGCCGGCGAGCAACGCACCGGGCGCGGTGGGCGACTTTGTGCGGCAGTACCTGCCTGCAGCGGAGCGTGTCGCCAAGCAGCTCGGCGTCGAGCCGCAGGTGGTGCTGGGGCAGTGGGGCCTGGAAACCGGCTGGGGCCGCAGCATCATCCCGGGCACCAACAACCTGGGCAACATCAAAGACTTCAGCGGCGGTGGCGTCGCGGCGACCGACAACATGAACGGCAGCCGCGACAAGTACCGCCAGTACGGCGATGCCAACGCCTTCGCTGACGACTTCACCGGGCTGATCGGCCGCCGCTACCGCGGCGCGATGGGCACGGGTGCTGATGCCAACCGCTACTTTGCGGCGCTCAAGGCCGGCGGCTACGCCGAAGACCCGGGCTACGTGGAGAAGGGCGTGTCGGCCGCGAGCCTGGTGGCGAGCGCAATGGGTGCGAAGCCTGCCACGCCGGCGACGTCCTTCTACGGCAAGCCCGCGGAAGACCGCTACATCCCGATCGCGAAAGCCCCTGGCCCCGCGACTGCTGGCGACTACGCCAAGGAGCTCGGCGCATCCGCTGTCGACGCCCTTGGCAGCGTGCTGCAGCTGCCGGGCGAGATCGCCGCGGCCGCCGCGAACAAGGCAACCGGCACCGAAGACTACGAAGGCTTCAACCCGCTCAAGGGCTTCGCGGAATCCATCCGCGGCTCGATGACCGAGGGCGGCAAGAGGGCCCGCCTCGAGGCCGCCATCAAGGGCGACTTCTTCGACCCGTCGACCTGGGAGACCCCTCCGACGGCGCAGGGTTGGGGCATGGTTGCAGCGAATGGCTTCGGCTCGCTCGCTGCGACGCTGCTGCCCTTTGTGGGGCAGGCCGGCAAGCTGGCTCAGCTGTCGCGCGCCGCGCGCGCCGCGGAGGCTGCCGGTGATGTGGCCAAGGCCTCCCAGATCGCCGCCGAGATGCAGAAGGTCGCTCGCGTCGGCAAGGTCGTTGGCGCCGCTTCTGGTGGCGCCATGACCGGTGGCGCCGCTGCCGACGAGGCTCGGCAGAACGTCAGCGCCTCCGTCGGGCAGATGACGCACGAGCAGCTGCTCGCGCAGGTGCCCGCGTATGCCGAGGTGTTCAATGCCACTGGCGATCAGGATCAGGCCCGCAAGGCTGTCGTGAACGGTGCCGCTCGCTGGGCTGGCGGCCTGGCCGCACTGGCCGGCGCCGCCGGAGGCGCGTTCAATGCCAAGGTCATCGAAGACGCGATCACCCAGAAGGGCATCGCGGCGATGGTCGGCAACTCGACCGCGTCGCGCGCTGGCCGCGCAGCGCTTGGTGGCGCCGGTGGCGCGGTCGCCGAGGGCGGCCAGGAGCTCACCGAGAAGGTGGGCCAGAACGCCGGCGAGAACATCGCCATGGGCCGCACCGTCACCGACGACGTGACCAGGGACTCGGCCGGCGACGTGATCGGCGGCGCGATGGTCGGCGGCGCACTCGGCGGCGCAGGTGGCGGCGTCTCGTCGCCCACGGCGAAGCCCGCAGTTCCGGCTGCACTGGCCCCGGTGGCCGATAAGGCTGCCGAACCCGACTCCCCGCTGTCGAGGGCCGCTATCGCCGGCGCAACCGCTCAGCAGTCCGTCGCCGACGCCCAGCCAGCGCCCGAGCCGGAGGTCGATCCGATCACCGCCAAGGTGACAGACATTCAGGAGCGCGTGCGCTCCGGCGGCCTGCTCGACGCGCTGCGCAACGCCGAGTCGCCGGTCGACGTCAAGACGTTCGTGGCTGACCTGGCCAAGGCCGCCAGCCCATCCTCTGATCCGCGCCAGCGCGAGATGGCCATGGCCCGCATGGAGCTGGCGCTCGGCTGGGCTGACCAGAACCCGCCCGCCACGGTTCCGCCTGCCGGCCCTGCGCCTACGCTGGAGCAGAAGCGCGCCGCCGTCGACCGCGACGCCGAGCTGCTTGCGCAGCGCGACGGCGCCCCCAACGCCGCAGCCGCATCGAACCTGCTGGCCGAGGCTCAGCGCCACGAAGAGGCCGCAGAGGACATCAGCAACGCGCCGGGCGCCACGCCCGAGACTCTCTCTCGCGCCGACCGCCTGCGGGAGCAGGCCGCCGAAATGCGCCGCCGCGCAGCTGCGTTCCAGGCCTCGCCCAGCCAGGGCGCCGGCACCACGTTCGACACCGAGCAGATCGACGCCCAGCGCCAGGTCAACCTTGAGCAGCGCCTGCGTGCGCCCGCCCAGGCGACCGCAGCCGAGCCGACCGCCACGCCTGGCATCACCGCTTCTGAGCAGGCAGGCCTTGAGGCCGCAGCTCTTGCTGGTGAGGAGGCAAACCGCCGCGCCGAAGACGCGCCGCGGCAGGCCGTCCTGTCGCGGGTCATGCGCAACATCGAAGAGCGCGGCGGCGTCGCCTCGCCGGCAGAGGCGCAGATCCTCGCCGAGGCTGGTGCTGGCAAGCCGTACGACCGCATCGACGAATCCCTGGCGCCGGCGCTTTCCCCCGACCAGCTCCTCACCCAAGCCACCGGCATCGCGCTGGACAAGGCGCCGCGATCGAGCGTGACGCCAGCCAACGCGCCGGCCGAAGCCGCCGGTCAGGCGGCCGAGCAGCGCGCGCGCGAGGACAGCATTCAGGACCGCGCGCAGCGCCAGCGCGACCAGAAGCGCCTCGACACGAACATCGCGTCGCTCAAGGCGGCGACGCCGGCCTCCCTCGAGAAGCCGGCTGCCGATGCCGTCATCTATGCGCTCAAGACCATCCCGGCGCTGCGCACGGCTGAGCAGAAGGTGGCCGTGCAGCGTGCGCGCTCGACCTACTCGGCCGACCAGATGCGCATCCTCGAGGCTGCGGCAAACCTGCCGGCAGACCTCTCCGCCACCGACAAGCTGCAGCTCGAGCAGCTGCGCAAGGACGGCGCGCCTGCAGCGCCCGCCAGCGCGCCCGCAGCGGCCGACGTGAAGACGCCGGCGTCGATCCGCAAGCGCCGCGAGCACATCGAGCAGCTGGCCGCCAACGGCTTTGAGACGCTCGAGCGCAAGGGCCACGTCTACGTGCTCAGCAACACGAAGACCCAGCAGGCCATCGTGCTGGAGGGCCGCGCCGACGCGCAGCTGGCGCGCGCCGCCATCGCGCGCGCCGTCGACCGCGCCGCCAGCCGTGCGAACGCGAACCCGAGCGACGCGCAGATCGCCGCCGAGAACTACCGCAAGGGTGAGCCGTTCCAGCTGAACGGCGTGACCATCGTCATCGAGAACCCGCGCGGCTCCATCCGCCGCTCGAAGCCGGGCGCCGCGAAGAAGTGGGAGACCAAGATGGCTCACCACTACGGCGACATCGTCGGCACCCGCGGCGCCGATGGCGACAAGGTCGACGTGTTCGTCGGCCCGCGCCCCGACTCGGCCAAGATCTACGTGATCGACCAGCAGAACCAGGACGGCTCGTTCGACGAGCACAAGGTGATGATGGGCTTCACGAGCGAGGCCGAGGCGCGCGCAGGCTACCTGGCCAACTACGAGCCGGGCTGGACCGGTCTGCAGGCGATCACCGAGATGACGCCCGAGCAGTTCCGCTCGTGGGTGATGAGCGATGCCGCAAAGAAGCGCGCCGCCGAGGCCTTCTCTGGCACGCTGACGGTGAGCAGCGACGGCAAGGCCGTGACCCTGCCGCTGCTCAGCGACGAATCCCTCGCCGACAACAACGAGTCGCCGGCGCGCGGCCGCAAGAAGGTTCGCACGACGAAGCGCCAGGCGAAGGCGCTGCGCGAGGTGGCCGCCATCTTCGGCAAGGAAATTCAGTTCTTCGCGGACCCGGCCGGCCAGGTCAATGCCGACGGCTTCGTGAGCGACGCCGACAGCCGCATCATCTACCTCAACGAAAGCTCCGGCTTCTCGCCGATGGCCGTGTTCGGCCACGAGCTGATGCACCTGCTGCGCCGCGAGAACCCTGAGGCCTACGACGTCATCGCCCGCGTGGTGGCCGCGCGCCTGAAGGATGCCGAGGGCTTCCAGCGCTTCTACAACTCCGGCGAGCTTGACCAGGACAAGCTGCTCGAGGAGCTGATCAGCGACCTCAACGGCGACCTGCTGAGCGACGCCAACTTCTGGCGCGAGGTGTTCGAGGCGATCAACGCCGAGCACGGCGCCGAGTCGAAAGGCATCATCGCTCGCCTGGCGGAGATGGTGTACCGCATCATCGACGGCGCCATCGCGGCCTTCAAGGGCCGCAAGAGCTTCGGCTCGAGCCAGTTCATCGACGACAGCAAGGAGGTGCGCGCCGCCTTCCGCGATGGCCTGGCCAAGTACATCAAGGAGGCCGGCATCACCCGCACGGCGATGGAGGCCGAGATCCTCCGCGCCGCGCCGAAGAAGAGTGCCGACCGCGACGAGAGCCTGGACAGCTTCCGCAAGCGCCTGCTCGACGAGGTCGTGGCAAAGCGCGAGTACGCCGCCATGCTGGCTCGCCAGCACGACTGGGCCTTCAACGTCGGCGACACGCTGCTGTCGACGAAGACCGGCAAGACCTACCGCCTGGTGGGCCGCTTCTTCGGCGCCGAGCGCATCAGGAAGGGTGAGCCGACCAAGTACATCCCGAAGTACCTCTACGAGAGCGGCAAGCCGCCGCCGCAGGGCACGCCGCGCAGCGAGGTCGACGCCTGGCCGCACGACTACGAGCAGGGCACCTTCAACGAGAGCGCTCTCCTCGCGAGCGAAACGATGAAGAGCCTGACGACCCCGCGGCCGCTCAAGTTCTCGACGGATCGGGAAAACACTTACACTGGCAAGTCAACAGAAAGTTCAATCGATGGACAAGACAATTCCGCCGGTGGACTGGGACAAGAGCCTCGAGAAGCAGGGGATCGTCCTGCCGTCCCGAGCTACGGAGTCGCCCGCGAAGGCGCCGTCTCCGTCGTCGCCCGCCACTACTCCAACGCCCCCCGCGAAGAACTGAGCACGGCGTTCGCCGGCACCGGGCTGAAGGGCGCCGAGCGCGCCCGGCTCGAGTCGGCTGCTGACGCGCGCCTGCGCCAGCGCCTGAACTTCTACGTCGACCTGGGCAAGGGCATCAGCCCCGAGTCCGGCGTCGGCGGTTACCCGCACGAGGTCCGCCTCAACAACCTCTACGACCCGCGCTCGCAGCTCATTCCTGCCGCGCCGGCGAACGAGTTCGAAAGCGCGGTGCTCGACGCCGGCTTCGACGGCTACCTCAACCCCGAGTTCACCACCACCCAGGCCGCCGCCGTGCTGCTTGGCGAGCATGCTGCCGTGCCGGTGGCCTACGTGGGCACCGCGCCGGCGCCCGGCGTGCAGCCGCTGAAGAAGAGCCTGCTCTCCAGCGAACTCCAGGCCATCGACCTGGCGAAGATCCCGGGCGCCGAGATCTCTGCCGGCACGCTGGCCGTGCCCGCCGAGCAGGCCGCCGCCGCCAACGTCGAGCTCGAGCGCATCGGCTCGCCTGTGCGCTTCAGCACCGACCGCGCGCCGGGCAAGGACGTCACTGAGACCGCTGAGTTCAAGCGCTGGTTCGGCGACAGCAGGGTGGTGGACGCCTCTGACGCCGCGCAATTTGCCTCCATGTACGCGGACCAATATGCGGATGGCGAGCCGGGCCACGCAGACCCGAAGGGGCTGCAATGGCTTGAGGTTTCCGACTACCCGATCTCGCGGCTCCGCGATGCGGTCGATGCCGAGTGGTTCCGCGCGGAGCAGCAAATGTGGGCGGACGAGGGTGAGCCAGATCGGTTCGATGACATGCTCAATCAGCCCATCGCGAACCCCGTGGTGCTCTATGACGACGGCAATGGCGGCTGGACATGGGACGGCAATCACAGGATCGGAGCGGCGCTGACCAAGGGGCGGGCGACGATTCGGGCGCTGGTCGGCGTGCCTCGCGAGCAGATCAAGAGCGCCATCGGCAACGACGGCAACTTCGATCCCGCCTCGCCGAACATCACGAAGAGCGCCGACCGCCAGCGCGTCGACCCCATGGAGGTCAGCACTCGCGCGCCGTACGCCAAGGCCGCCAAGAACTTCGAGCCCGAAGATCCGATCGGCTCGCTGCTGATCTCAAACTTCGAAGCCGGGCTGGCGCAGCCGAAGTGGCTGGCGGCGGTCACCGAGCTGGTGGAGCAGTACCCCAACTACCGCGAAGCTAAGAGCGCCACCACGCCCGAGAAGAAGCTCGAGCGCATGGTGCGCCAGATGACCGACTCGCTGGTCTGGCTGCACAACCAGGTGCCGGCCGACACGCGCGAGCGCAGCAAGCTCTGGTACGACGGCGCTCGCAAGATCGCCGAGCGCATGGCCAAGAAGTACGACGTGACGCCGGCCCAGGCCGCCGGCATCCTGGCCGTGCTCAGCCCGCAGAAGGACTGGTTCATGAACGTGAGCCTGGCCGACCGCGTGACGCAGATCATGGCCGAGCGCCAAGCCTTTGCCTGGTCGAAGGCGATGACCGAAACCGCCGGCCGCATCTTCGGCGGCGAGGCCTATCGCGACGACCTGGCCGAGGTGTCGGGTCGCTCGCTCAACGAGCTCGACAGCGACTTCTACCGTGCCATGTGGCTGCGCGTCTACGACGAGGCGCACAATCCGCGCAGCTTCTACATCGTCTCGCCCGAGGGCGACATGGTGGCCGAGGCGCGCACCGCGCAAGGCGAGCTCGCCAAGCCCGCCTGGGGCAGCCTGCCGACCATCGCCAAGGCGATCTCGATCTACCGCAACGGCAGCTTCGAGAGCATCAACGAGCAGCTCGGCCGCAAGCACAAGGTCCGCAACTTCTTCAACAACATCCTGGTGCCGAACAGCCCGAACGGCCACGTCACCATCGACACGCATGCGGTCGCCGCGGCGCTGCTGCGCCCGCTGTCCGGCAACTCGATCGAGGTGATGCACAACTTCGGCGGCCCGAGCTCGGCGCACGCCGGCCTCGAGGGCACCTACGCGCTCTACGAGGAGGCCTACCACCGCGCCGCAGAGCGCGTGGGGCTGCTGCCGCGCGAGATGCAGTCGATCACCTGGGAAGCCGTGCGAGGCCTCTTCACCCCTCGTTTCAAGGGTCAGGCGCGCAACGTCGAGGCCATCGACAAAATCTGGTCACAATACCGAAAAGGACGCTTGAGCTATGAGCACGCCCGAGACGAAGTCATCGAATCAGCTGGAGGAATTGAAGAGCCTGGCTGGGCAGGACGCAGTCCTGGCGCATATGCTGAAGAAGAACCGGCCGCTGACGCTGGAGACGTACGTGTCGCTGGCGTGGCCGGACAAGACGCTGCAGCAGCTGGGGGCGGAGGAGCTGGCGTCGATTCCCGAGCCCCTGAGGTCAGCCGATCCGCAGACCGAGACGGAGATGGACGGCCCGCGCGCCGAGGCCTTGCGCCGCTCGCAGGTGCGCCGTCTGTTGCCGGAGCAGCCGGCCCCGACGCCCGACTCGTCGAAGTAGCCGAGAGCTACGCACGCGCCAACGGCATCGAGCTGCGCCGCCAGGCGGAGTATGTCGACGTTGACCCCGAGCGCGCCGCGCGCATTGCCGCGGCCTACGAGGCCATGCCGCATGCGCCTCAAGACCCGAAGGTCCGCGAGGCGTACGAGAATCTGATCCGCCAGACCGTCGCCCAGTACCGCGCGCTCGAGGCGGCCGGCTACCGGTTCTACCTCTTCGACGAGAGCAACGACCCCTACGAGGGCAACCCGTGGAACGCGATGCGCGACCTGCGCGCCAACCAGGTCATGGGCGTGTTCGCGACCGAGGCCGGCTTCGGTGATGAGAAGAAGCGGCTGGTGCGTCGCTCCACCGGCGAGCCAATCTCTGTGGGAGACAGGATCGGGACGATCAACGGGAAAACTGCGACCGTCCTCGAGATCCTCCCGGACACCGGCGAGGTGCGTCTTTCTGGCTACGCTGGCGGTACGGTGCATCCGGCGCGAACGATCCTCGCTGAGTTCCGAGATGGCGCCTTCGATGCGAGCGACAACCCGCTGCTCGCTGACACCGGCATTCAGTGGCCCTACGGCTCGCTCGACGGCAAGCCCAAGCGCGTGCTGGCCAACGATCTTTTCCGCGCCGTGCACGACGCCTTCGGCCACGGCCTGGAAGGCGCCGGCTTCCGCGCGCGCGGCGAGGAGAACGCCTGGCAGGCGCACGCGCGCCTCTTCACCGGCTCTGCGCTCGGCGCGATCACGAGCGAGACGCGCGGCCAGAACAGCTGGCTGAACTTCGGCCCCAACGCCGAGAAGAACCGCACCGCCTCGGTCGAGGAGACCATCTTCGCCGACCAGAAGACTGGCCTGATGCCTGAGTGGACGTGGACCGAGGGTCGCGCTGGTGACATCCAGAAGAGCTCCGGCCGCAACTCTGCAGCCGACGCGGAGAAGGCACTTCGCTCTATGGGCCTCGACATGCTGAGCGACGACGAGATCGATGCCTACAACGAAAGCCGATTTGAAGGCGGCGCGATGAACCAAGAGGTGCGCGCGGATGACCTTCAGTGGGTCGAGCACGCTGGGATGATGCATCGCGACTTCTTCGTGCGAGACCCAAGCGGGGCTTCGCGAGGACTCTTGCGCCGCGCTTGGTTCTACCCTGACGGGGTTGATGGTGGCGACGGCTCGCCAGTGATCGTTCTCGAGGACGAGAACGGCAATGAGATCGGCGCCAGCGATGGCGTCAAGAAGAGCGCCGATCGCGCCAGCCTCACCTGGACGGCACGAGAGCAGACCGAAGCCGGCCCGATCTACGCCGGCAAGCGCTTCGCCCTGGTCAAGCCCACCCGCCTCGAGGTCGACGACTTCGTCGAGGACGATGCGGTCGCGCTGCCGATGGGCCACGCCTCGTTCGTCACCGACGGCAACACCCCATACGGGTGGCAGATCGTCGACGCAAGTGGCGCGCCGCTTGGTATCCTGCAAGCCCAGGTCACGCCGGAAGGCGAGATCGAGGCCATTCACGACATCGCCATCGACAACCCGCGCGCCGGCCTCGGCCGCGACATCGTGGCTCACATCGCGGCGAGCCGAAACGGCGACGTCCGCATCATCGAGGCGCTGCCGCAGTCGCAGCCCTTCTGGGACAAGGTTGGAGCTGGCTACTATGACGCAAACCGCAACACTACCCTCGACTGGGAAACTCTCTCGCGAGCAGCAGCGGAAGCGCTTGCTCGAGACGATGGAGAAGAAGCCGCTCAGCCCGCAGGAGCAATCCCTGCTGGAGAAGCTGCAGAGCTCACCGACGAAGAAGCCCGCGCGCTAGGCATCCAGCGCAGCGCCGATCGCGGCAACGGCGACGACACGGACCCAACGCCTCCTGCGAGTGGCGGGCCGAAGGGCGGCAAGCGGGCATCGGTCACCATCGAGGCGCATGGCAGGGGCTGGTTCGAGGCGAAGGTCGGCAAGCGCACCGTCGGCAAGTTGTCCGTCTGGCGCGATTCGAACAACGACCTGGTGCCGCAGAACGTGGTTGTCGACCCGCGATACCGCCAGCGAGGCATTGCCCGCCAGATGTACGAGGCTGCCGAGGCGGCCAACGGAGAGAAGCTCAAGCCTGCGGTATCTCTCAGTGACGACGCCTTCGAGTTTTGGAAGCGCTTCCGCCCGGAAGCCGTCGCTGGCGATCTCCGCCACATCAAAGACAAGCTCGTCGGGCAACGCGCCAAGAAGGGTGATCACGAGGGGGTGATCACGCAGGCATCCGGCCGAGGCGCCACCCTGACGTATGACCGGCACCCGCAGGGGCCTGGCACCCACTCGACCCTAGTTGGCGCAGATGAGATCAACGACGCTCTTGAGGCTGCCGGCGGTCAGCGAGTTGTGCCCGCCTCGATGGCAATCCGCCGCAGCACAGATCGCGGCGACATTACCAGCACGCCGGCCTTCAGGAAGTGGTTCGGCGACAGCAAGGTGGTTGACGCTGACGGCAAGCCGCTGGTGGTGTACCACGGTACTGCGGCGGAATTCAACGTCTTCGACGCCAACCAATCCTCTGATCTTGGCTTTCATTTCGGCCCACGCGAGGTTGCCGACTTCCACGCCGCCAAACGAGGTGGCACTCAAGTCATGCCGGTTTATCTCGCCATTCGCAACCCGCTGCGCATGAGGGACACCTTCGATAGCCTCAAGACGGCGGTTCAGGATACGGCGCAACAACTCCACGCGGCTGGCGTTATCAGCGAGGGTGAACGCGACAGCGTTCTCTCTGAAACGCGGCGTCCAAATATCGGCCTTCGCGCCCTATGGGACCGTGTGCAGGGCCTGATTGAGGCATCTGGCTACGACGGAGTTGTTTATGAGAACACGGGGCAGGGCGAGAGTGACGGCGAAGGCGACAGCTACATCGCCTTCCGCCCCGAGCAGATCAAGAGCGCCACCGGCAACGAAGGCAATTTCGACCCCACCTCCCCAGACATCACCAAGAGCTCGCAGCGCGACTTCGCCGACACCGAGCCTTTCGTGCATCGCCCGGGCCAGTGGGATACGCCAGCCGCCTCGCGCTTCGACGACCTCGTCTACAAGCTGCAGGACAAGCACGTCGACACCAAGCGCGTCGTCGACGCGGTGAAGGAGGCCGGCGGCGACATCTCCGACCTCACCGACGTCTACCTGCAAGAAGAGCTCTTCCACGGCCGCGCCGCAAAGCGCACCGAGGACTTTGTGCACGAGGAGCTGCAGCCGCTGGTCGACCAGATGGCGAAGGACGGCATCACCATCGCGCACCTCGACGACTACCTGCACGCTCGCCATGCGCGCGAGGCCAACGCCATCATCGCGCAGCGCAACCCGGAGATCCAAGACGGCGGCTCCGGCATGACCAACCAGGAGGCCGAGGCCTACTTCGCCGAGCTGCCGGCCGAGCAGCGTGCGAAGCTGGATGCCGCAGCCGCGAAGGTCGACGCCATGCTGACCAAGACGCGCGAGCTGATGGTCGACTACGAGCTCGAGTCGCGCGGCAAGGTCGACGGCTGGGCGTCGATGTTCAAGCACTACGTGCCGCTCATGCGCGAGGACGACGGCGGCCACACGGGCGGCGGCACGGGGCAGGGCTTCAGCATCAAGGGCAAAGAGGTCAAGGGCCGCACCGGCTCGACCCGCAAGGTGGTCGACATCCTGGCCAACATCGCGATGCAGCGCGAGCGCACCATCGTCCGCGGCGAGAAGAACCGCGTGTCACGCGCCCTGTTCGGCCTGGCCGCCTCGAACGAGAACCCCGAGTTCTGGCAGGTCGACACCCACATCCCGTCGGAGAAGGTGTTCAACCCGACGAGCGGCCAGGTGGAGGACCGTCCCGACAACCTCTACAAGCAGCGCCCCAACGTGGTGGTCACCAAGATCGCCGACGAGGCGGGCAACGTGACCGAGCGCGCGGTGGTCTTCAACGAGAAGAACGAGCGCGCCATGCGCATGGCCGAAGCGCTCAAGAACCTCGACGCCGCGCAGCTGGAGGGTCTGCTCGGCGCCAGCGCCAAGGTGACGCGCTACTTCGCCTCGATCAACACTCAGTACAACCCGGTGTTCGGCGTGGTCAACCTGGTGCGCGACGTCCAGGCGGCCATGGTCAACCTCCAGGCCACCGAGCTCAAGGGCAAGCAGAAGGACATCGCACGCAACGCAATGCCGGCGCTGCGCGGCATCTACGCCGACCTGCGCGCCGAGCGCAAGGGCAAGGCCGCCAGCTCGCCGTGGGCGGCGCTGTGGGATGAGTTCCAGTCGGTCGGCGGCCAAACCGGCTACCGCCAGCTGTTCGAAACCAGCGCCGATCGCGCGAAGAAGATCGAGGAGTCGCTCAACCCGACCGCCTGGATGGACACGCCCATGGGCAAGATCTTCACCGCCAACGGCGTGCTGAAGGTGCCGCTCGCGCAGGCGCAGCGCGCCGTGAAGTGGATCTTCGACTGGCTCAGCGACTACAACGAGGCGATGGAAAACGGCATCCGCCTGGCAACCTACAAGGCCGGCATCGATGCCGGGCTGAGCAAGGAGCGCGCGGCGTCGATCGCGAAGAACCTCACCACCAACTTCAACCGCAAAGGCCAGGCCGCCCAGCAGGCCGGTGCGCTGTACGCCTTCTTCAACGCCAGCATGCAGGGCTCGGCGCGGATTGCCCAGACCATCTTCACGATGGAGCCAGGCAAGCCCAAGACGATCCGCCTGACTGGCCTCGGCAAGAAGATCGTCTACGGCGGCATGCTGCTCGGCACGATGCAGGCGGTGGCCATGGCCGCAGCCGGCTTCAGCGATGAAGACCCGCCGGAGTTCGTGCGCGAGCGCGGCATCGTGATCCCGATCGGCAACAAGAAGTACCTCACGGTGCCGCTGCCGCTCGGCCTGCACGTCATCCCTGGCATCGGCCGCATCACCACCGAGTGGGCGCTGGGTGGGTTCCAGAAGACGCCGCAGCGCCTGGTCTCCATGCTGGGCATGTTCGCCGAAGCCTTCAACCCGATCGGCAATGCCGGCATGTCGATGCAGACGCTGGCGCCCACCGCGCTCGACCCGCTGGTGGCTCTGACCGAGAACAAGGACTGGAGCGGCCGGCCGATCGCGAAGGAGTCGTCGAACAAGGCGATGCCGGGCCACCTGCTGGCGCGCGACACCTCCTCGGCCATCGGCCAGGTGCTGAGCGAGGCGATCAACTACCTGAGCGGCGGCACGCAGTACACCGCCGGCGCCTTCAGCCCGACGCCCGACCAGATCGACTACCTGCTCGGCCAGGTCACCGGCGGTGTGGGCCGCGAGCTGTCAAAGGTCGAGCAGACCGCCAAGGCGGTCGGCACCGGCGAGAGCATCCCGACGTTCAAGGTGCCGCTGGTCGGCCGCTTCGTCGGCGACGCCAAGAGCCAAGCCAGCGAGGGCACAGCCTTCTACGCCAACGTCGACAAGCTCAACGAGCTCGAGACCGAGATCAAGGGCCTGCGCAAGGACGGCAAGATCCAGGAGGCCAATGAGCTGCGCATGAAGAGCCCGCAGGCCTACCTCATCACCCAGGCCAACCACGCGGAGCGCGCTGTCCAGCGCCTGCGCCGCGAAAAGTCCGAGCTGCTGAAGAGCGGCGCGCCGGCGCCCGAGGTCAAGGCGATCGAGGAGCGCATCACCGCACGCATGGCCGCTCTCAACCGCGCAGTCGATGCGCTGAGGGAGCGCGAGGCAGCGACGCAGTAGTTCAGCCGAAGGGGCGCCACACCGGGATGTTGTGGTGCTCCGCGTTCCTGATCATGTTCGCCGTGCCGCTGCCGCCTGGGAAGGCGATGCAGCCGTGCGCGCCGGCGCGCGCCATCTGGCTGTTGCGCATCGGCCCGGCCGACTTCCCCCACAGCTCCCAGTTCGCAGGGTGCGGCTCCGGCTTCACGCCACGCGCCTCAGCCCACTCGTGCGCCCACCGGTCGGCGCCGATCATCTCGCCGGTCTTCTTGTCGAGGCAGCAGCCGTGCACGAGCAGCGTGATGCGCTTGCGCGCGTGCGCCTTGTCGAGGGCCGCAAAGACACGCTCTCGGTCCTGGTAGTCCCGACCCCCCGTCACGATCACGACGTGCCCGCCAGCGAGCCTGGCGGCCCGTTGCTGGGCTTCTGTGGGGAGGAGGGGCGCGATGGGTGCAGGCGCGTCATCGCGCCGCTGCATGGGCGGGTTGCCCACGATCTACGAGAGCGCGCGGCCGATCGCGAACAGGACGGCTCCGATGGCGCACAGGCCCATGATTGCCCAGGCGCTCGACAGGGCGGCCTTCACCCCGCCGCCTGGCGAGACGGCGATGACGCCGCAGAAGGCAAGAAACGCAAGCACGACCCAGATCATCCGCCCAAGCCTAGCGCGAACGAATTGTTGTGCAAACAACATTTTGGTCGCCTATGCGGTCACGGCCTCGAGGTCGAATTCATCGGCCACCGTCCAGGCACCTGATGGAGATATTTCGATCAGGCGGGAGATGCCGGCCTTGCTGACCAGAACGACGTCCATGCCAACCCTGCGCCCGGGTCGCGGCCTGATGCCGTGATGGAACACCACGATCTTCTGGAAGGTGTCGGCAACCATTTGCCTGGTCGTCATGCGTGCGGTGTAGTCGAGCTGCTCCGCCGCCTTGGCCAGCGATGCCCACTTGAGATCCGCTCCCGCTAGATCGCTGCGGGTTGCCACAGCCAGAGCATCCTCCAGCTGCTTGATGCGCTCACGCAGCAGGTGCTGCTGCTCCTCGAGCTCACGCGCGCGCTTGGTGAAGGCTGCCGGCGCACTCTCGCTGGACAACATCGCGTCGGTCAGGCGCTCCAGCTGCGCGTCGATGTCGCGCATCTTCGCCCGGGCGGCCTCTATCTCGGCGCGCGGCCCAACCGAGCGGTCCCCGCCCGCCAGGCCTCGCAGATTGAGCATGTCGGAGCAGAAGCCGGTGATGGCGCGCTCGATGGGGCCGGCCGAGCATGAGCCCTCAACCGCGCAGCCGCCGCGGTTCGTTGCTGCACACTGCAGCCTACGGTGACCATCGGACAGCGTCCCGTCAGGACGGCGCTTGTTGGCCATAGTTTGGCCCTTCATCGGCGACCCGCAGTAGCCGCAGATGGTCACGCCGAAGCCGGTGAGGATCGACGGGATGTCGCCCTTCACGAACTTCCGCGAGCGCTCCGCCGTGTCGGTTTGGAGCGCCTCCCACTCCTTCTTGGTGAGCACTGGCGGGTAGTAGCCTTCGAGCACGTAGGTCTCGTCGCCCAGTTCGACGTGCTTCTCGCCGATCAGGGCGCGCTGCGTGAACAGCCGGATCAGATGGCCAGAGTCCGGCTTTGAGTCGCTCACCTGCAGTCCCGCGTCGTGCAGCTCCTTGACGATGTGCCCCATGCCGTGGCCAGCCCTGTGGCGATCGAAGACCAGGCGAATCGCCGCAACACGTTCAGGTATCAGCTCCCACTTCCCGTCGACCATGCGCAGCCAGCCAGGCGTCTGGCCGATGCTCACGCGGCCGCGGTATGTGCCGGCCACCCACCCTTTGCACTTGCGCCGGATGGCGTCGGTCACGCGCTTGCTCTTGGTGTCGCTCTCTTCGTGGGCGCGGATCATGACCAGGAGGGAATAGATCAGATCCATCGGGTTCGCCTTCAGGCGCTCCCGGCTGTACACCTTGTTGTCGCTGGCGGTCACGACGGTGATGTCGGCGTTGATGATCGACGTCATCTGCGCCTGGGCAAGCAGCGGCTCCGCGCGAGACAGGCGGTCCAGGCTCTCGACCACCAAGACCGACTTTGGCGCCACCTTGCCGTCTTCGATCGCCCGCAGGAAGACACCCAGGGCGCCCTTCTTGATGTGCGTCTGGTGAAAGGCCGACAGGCCCTCGTCGCGCATGCTGAGCTCTTCGTCCAGCTGCAGGCCATGCTTAGCCGCCCACTCGGCCGCGTAGGAGCGCTGGCGGTCAGCACTGGCGCCGGCGGCCTGCTTGATGTTGCTGAAGCGGAGGTAGCTGTAGACGCGGGGCGGCTGTTCCATGTGGATAGTTTATATCCGCGGAACGAGGCTTACCTCAATCAGGTTCAAAGGGACTCTCTCAGTCGAGTGCCATTGGCATGGCTCTCAACACCCCTAGCGGATGCTGTGCGCGAGGCACAGCAGGAACGGATTATGTCAGTCGTCGAATGAGGGTGACTCCACGCCGAGCAGCTTGTGAAGCTTCGGGCTGGCGGTCGTGTATTGCAGCTGGATGCGTTTGTCGGGGAAGACGTAGGGCGCCGCGCCGAAGGCCGCCAGCGTCGCTTCGTGGAAGCCCGACAGGATGAGCTTCTTCTTGCCGGGGTAGGTGTTGACGTCACCCACGGCAAAGATGCCCGGCACGCTGGTCTCGAACTTCTCGGTGTCGACGACGACCTGCTTGCGTTCCAGGTCCAGCCCCCAGTCGGCGATGGGGCCGAGCTTTGGACTCAGGCCGAAGAAGACCAGGAGCGCATCGAGCGGCACCACGCGAGTGACCGCATCACCCCCGGTGACCTTCACGGCGGTGAGTCGGCCTTCATGTTCTTCGAGGCCGGTGATCTGGCCGACGATGAACTGCATCTGCATCGCGTCGCACAGCGCGCGCATCTTCGCGATGCTCGCGGGCGCCGCCTGGAAGCCGTCGCGCCGGTGCAGCAGGATCACGCTCTCGGCCTTGTCGGGCCCGTCTTGTGCAAAGTGCAAGGCCCAGTCGAGCGCCGAGTCCCCGCCGCCGACGATCACGAGCTGCTTGCCGGCGAAGGCCGCCGGTGTCTTCACGTGGTGGAAGAGCTGGGTGCCTTCGTATTTGTCGAGGCCGTCGACTTTGAGCCTGCGCGGCTGGAACGAGCCCACACCGCCCGCCACGAAGACAGTCTTGGCCAGAAAGCGCGTGCCCTTGCTCGTCTCGACATGGAAGCGGCCGTCGGCTTCTTTGCGCACCACGGTCACCTCCTGCCCGAGATGGAAGGTGGCGCCGAAGGGCTCGATCTGCTTGAGCAGGCTGTCGACGAGCTCGCGGCCGGTGCTGCGCGGCACGGCCGGAATGTCGTAGATCGGCTTGTCGGGGTAGAGCTCGATGCACTGCCCGCCGGGAGCGGCGAGCGAGTCCACCACGTGGGCCTTGATCTCGAGCAGGCCGAGTTCGAACACCTGGAACAGGCCCACCGGGCCGGCGCCGACGATCAGCGCATCGGTGTCGATCATCGGCTGAACTTACTTCTTCAACTCCGACAGCTTGCCGGTCTTGTCTTTCCACTCGTCGGCATCGGGCAGCGGCGCCTTGCGCTTGGTGATGCTCGGCCAACCCTTGGAAAGGTCGGCGTTGATCTTGATCATGTGCTGCTGGTCGGCGGGCACGTCTTCCTCGGGAAGGATCGCGTTGACCGGGCACTCGGGGATGCACACGGCGCAGTCGATGCACTCGTCGGGGTCGATCGAGAGGAAGTTGGGGCCCTCGCGGAAGCAATCGACTGGACAGACATCCACGCAGTCGGTGTATTTGCAGCGGATGCAGGCTTCGGTGACAACGTGCGTCATGGCTCTTGCGGAAAGTTGGAGTGGGTGCGTGGGTCGCCGCCGTGCGGCGAAACGGTGCATTTTAGGGGCTTGAGGGTTTCCCCCGAAGGTGCACCGTTGTCGGAAATCAAGGGACTCAGTGGCATAGCGCCAGCCCCCACCGTCACGATGGTGGGGCGGCCGGCGTGCAGGACGCTGCCGCGCGCCAGTTCGCCGACGGGGTGTTCGGTGTGCAGTGCATCGGGCCAGCCGGCGCGGGAGACGACGCTCACCGGCGTGTCAGCCGGCCAGCCTGCGGCCATCAACTGGCGCGACAGCTCGGCGAGCTGCTTGCCGGCCATGTAGAAGACTTCGGTGTCGGCCGTGCGGCTGGCGTTGAGGTCGCCCGTGCGCGTCATCGCTGTGGCGAAGCTCACGCTGCGGCCGGAGCCGCGGCGGGTGAGGGGGCGTTGGCTGCTGGCGGCGGCGGCCAATGCAGAGGTCACACCCGGCACGACTTCGGTCTCGATGCCGTGCTCGGCGAGGGCCAGCAGCTCTTCCTCCAGGCGCCCGAAGACGCTCGGGTCGCCGCCTTTCAGTCGCACGACGGTCTGCGCTTCGTTGGCATGCTTCACAAGCAGCGCATTGATCGTGGCCTGGCCGGTGCTGTCGGCGAAGCCGCGCTTGCCGACATGCAGCCAGCGAGCTTTGGGCGCGTACTCACGCAGAGCCGGGTCGGTGAGCGCGTCGTACAGCACCACGTCAGCCGTGGCGAGCAGGCGTGCGCCACGCAAGGTGATCAGGTCGGCGGCCCCGGGGCCTGCGCCGATGAAGATCACCTTGCCCATGACTTACGCAGCGCCTTTGACGAGCAGCGCACCGCTCGTGCGGTTGCTGGCCGGGTCGACGATGATGAGCGAGCCGCCGACGCGGTTGGACTCGTAAGACTCGACCGGAAGCGCCTGCTGCGTCTCCACGATCACGTGGCCGATCTCGTTGACCGCGAGCTGGTGTGCTTCGGTCGCTTCGAGCGAGTGGATGTCGAGGCGGCTCTCGATGCTGGCGATGCGTGCCTGCACCCAGCGGTTGCCGTGGCGCACCCAGTACTTGCGGCCGACCTGTGCCGGCTCGGTGTCGAGCCAGGCGAGCGTCGCGCTGAAGCGATTGGTCTCGTGCACGGTTTTCGGGGTGGCGATCCAGTCGCCGCGCGAGACGTCGAGCTGGCGGTCGAGCACCACGCCGGCGGAGCGGCCGGCTTCGACCACGTCGACCACTTCGCTCGCGAGCCGTACTTCGGCCACGATGGCGGTCTGGCCGCTCGGGAAGATCTGCACTTCGTCGCCGGGCTTCACACGGCCGTGGGCCACGCGGCCGTAGAGCGTGCGCGGCTGGTTGCCAGTGCCTTCGCCTTCGCGGCTCACGTATTGCACGGGGATCAGCAGGTCGCCGTCCTTGCGCTCCTGCAGCGCGGGCAGCGACTCCAGCAGTTGCAGCAGCGAGGGGCCGTCGTACCAGTCGGCGTCGAGTGGCTGCGTGACGTTGTCGCCACGCAGGGCCGAGACGGGGATGATGCCGGCCACTGCGATGCCCGCTTGCTTGGCAAACGCGGTCAGCGACTCGCTCACCGCCTTGAAGGCGTGGGCGGGGTCGGCGGCGGCGTCGAGCTTGTTGACGGCAAACACGATGCTGGGCACACGCAGCAGGTGGGCCAGCAGCGCGTGGCGGCGCGTCTGCGGCAGCAGCGGCACCGGCTTGGCCGAGGTGTCGAGCTTGGTGATGTCGACCAGCACCACGGCGGCATCGCTGCCGGCCGCGGCCGTCACCATGTTGCGGGTGTACTGCTCATGGCCCGGCGCGTCGGCAATGATGAACTTGCGCTGCTTGGTGGCGAAGTAGCGGTAGGCGACGTCGATCGTGATGCCTTGCTCGCGCTCGGCTTCCAGGCCGTCGGTCAGGAGCGACAGGTCGATCGGTTGGCCCGCAGCCTTTTTCTCCAGCGTGTCGAGCTGGTCAGCGAGGATGGCGCGGCTGTCGTACAGCAGGCGGCCGATGAGGGTGCTCTTGCCGTCGTCCACGCTGCCTGCGGTCAGGAAGCGCAGGGCGCGGTGGTCTTTGATGGCGGGTGCTGCGGTACTCATGATCAGAAATAGCCTTCTTTCTTGCGGCGCTCCATCGAAGCATCCGACGTGCGGTCGTCCATGCGGGTCGCGCCGCGTTCGCTCACGGTGACCTTGAGCGTCTCGGCCACGATGTCGGTGGCGTTGGCGGCCGGGCTTTCTACCGGGCAGGTGCAGGTCATGTCGCCGACGGTGCGGAAGCGCACCTGAGCGGTTTCGATCTGCTCGTCGCCTTCCGGCGGCGTCACCTCGGTGAGCGGCACCAACAGGCCCTTGCGGCGGATGATCTTGCGGTCGTGCGCGTAGTAGAGCGTCGGCAGCGGGATGTTCTCGCGGGCGATGTACAGCCACACGTCGAGCTCGGTCCAGTTGCTGATCGGGAAGGCGCGCATGTGCTCGCCCGGCTTGATGCGGGTGTTGAAGAGTGTCCACAGTTCGGGGTGCTGCTCCTTCGGCTGCCATTGGCCGAAGCTGTCGCGGTGGCTGAAGATGCGCTCTTTCGCGCGCGCCTTCTCTTCGTCGCGGCGGGCGCCGCCCATCAGCACGTCGAAGCGGTGCTCCTCGATTGCCTCGAGCAGGGCCACGGTCTGGTGGCCGTTGCGCGACTCCAGAGGATGCGAGAGGCGCACGGTGCCGCGCTTGATCGAGTCTTCGAGGTGGCCGACCACCAGGCGCTCGCCCATTTCGGCCACGCGGCGGTCACGGAACTCAATGACCTCGGGGAAGTTGTGGCCGGTGTCCACGTGCAGCAGCGGGAAGGGCAGGCGGCCCTTGAACTCGCCGTCCTTGCCACGGGTCTTGAACGCTTTCTCGGCCAGGCGCAGGACCACGCAGGAATCCTTGCCGCCCGAGAACAGCAGGGCCGGGCGCTCGAAGGCGGCCACGGTTTCGCGCAGGATGAAGATGGCTTCTTCTTCGAGCCAGTCGAGGTGGGTGTGGTCCAGCTCGGGGAGCAGTTGCTCCACGGTCAGCGGGGCGTTCATTTCCTATCTCCAATCATCGAAACAGCAGCTTCTTCTGCGCCATGGACGTGCAGTCCGCACTCCTTGGCCTTCTCGTCTTCCCACCACCAGCGGCCGGCACGGAAGTCTTCGCCCACGGCGATCGCGCGCGTGCACGGTGCGCAGCCGATGCTGGGCATGAACTCGTCGTGCAGCGGGTTGTAGGGCACGTTGTTCGCGGCGATGTAGTGCCAGACGTCGTTCCACGTCCAGTCGGCCAGCGGGCTGAACTTGATGCGGCCCTTGTCGTCGGGCTCACTGAAGGGCACGTCGCCGCGGTTGTTGCTCTGCTCGCGGCGCAGGCCGGTCACCCACGCGGTGCGGGCAGACAGCATGCGCGACAGCGGCTCGAGCTTGCGGATGCCGCAGCAGCCCTTGCGCAGGTCGATGCTTTCGTACATCGCCTTCTCGCCGTGGTTCTTCACGAAATGGATCACGGCATCGGCTTCGGGGCGGTAGACCTCGACCTTGAGGCCGTAGCGCTCTTCGATGCGCGGGATCAGGGCGACCGTCTCGGCGTGCAGCTTGCCGGTTTCCAGCGTGCCGATGGCGATGCCGATCTGGTGCTTGGCGATGAGGTCGGTGAGCACCATGTCTTCTGCACCGAGGCTCGTGGCCTGCACCACCTTGCCGGGGTGCTCGGCGGCGGCCTGCTTCAGCACGGCCACCGCGTTGGCCACGCGGCGGTCGAAGTCCGGCGTGAGCCGGTCGTAGAGGGCGATGGCGCTCATATCGACGAACCTGCCTGGTTGAATTCTTCGGTGGTGTACGCCTCACCCGCCGGGCGTGCGAAGAGCGGGCGGCGCTCGTTCACGTCGCCCTGGTAGTAGCCGGGGAAGAAGCGCAGCGCGCGCTCGGCGGCCTCGATCGACTGGTCGGCGCGCAAGGCCACGGCATCGAAGCCGGTCCGCTGCATCAGCGAGACCATGTCGACCAGCGCCTCGCCGGTGGCGCGGACCTCGCCCTGGTAGCGGTAGCGCGAGCGCAGGATGTGCGCCTGGCTGTAGGCGCGGCCGTCGGTCCACTTGGGGAACTGCAGTGCGACGAGACTCAGGCGCGGCAGGTCGGCTTCGAGTTCTTCGATGTCCGCATCGTTCGGGTAGATCACGCCGACCGGCACGCCTTGCGGCCATTGGGCGCGCACGCCGTGCCACTGGCTCAGCGTGAGCAGGCTGTAAGGCGTGTGGGTGACGGTGACAAGCGGGCCGTCTTCGCCGGTTACGGTGTGCCAGCGGTCATTGGTGGAGGTGATGAACTTCATGGCGATCACTCTTTAGGCCTGCTGCGCCGTGGCGCGGCGCTGTGCGTTGGCAGCGGTCTTGAACGGGTCGAGCCCGATGCGCTTGACGGTGTCGATGAAGCGCTCGGCCGCGCTGCTGCGCTGCTCGCGGTAGGTGTCGAGCACGGCTTCGATCACGTCGGCCACTTCTTCGGCGGCGAACGAGGGCCCGATCACCTTGCCGGGTGTGGAGGCATGGCCGCCGATGGCCGAGCCATCGAGGCCGCCGAGCGACACCTGGTACCACTCCTTGCCGTCTTTATCCACGCCGAGGATGCCGATGTGGCCGCTGTGGTGGTGGCCGCAGGAGTTGATGCAGCCGCTGATGTGCAGGTCGATGTCGCCGATGTCGTAGAGCTCGTCGATGTCGTCGAAGCGCTCGGTGATGTCGGCTGCGATGGGGATGGAGCGGGCGTTGGCCAGGGCGCAGAAGTCGCCGCCGGGGCAGGCGATCATGTCGGTGAGCAGGCCGATGTTGGGCGTGGCGAAGCTTGCGGCCTTGGCCTCTTGCCACAGCGTGAAGAGATCGCTCTCCTTGACCCAGGGCAGCACCAGGTTCTGGTCGTGCGAGACGCGCAGCTCACCGCTGCTGAACTTGTCGGCGAGGTCGGCGGCCAGTTCCATCTGCGTGTCGGTGGCGTCGCCAGGGGCTTGGCCCGTGCGCTTGAGCGAGAGGGTCACGGCGCGATAGCCGGGCACCTGGTGGGCGTGCACGTTGCGTTCGGTCCAGCGCTTGAAGGCGTCGGGGGCGTCGGCGGGCACGTGCAGCTTAGAGTTCGCAATCGGCGCCACACCGGCCGGGCGCACGAAGCAGGCGTTGACGCGGTCGAACTCGGCTTGCGTGAGGATGTGAGAGGCACCATCGAGATCGCGCTCGAGGATGTCCTGGTACTCCTTGGCAACCGCGTCGATGAACTTCTGGCCTTCGGCCTTCACCAGGATCTTGATGCGCGCCTTGTACATGTTGTCGCGGCGGCCATAGCGGTTGTAGACGCGCACGATCGCCTCGATGAACACGAGGATGTTCTGCCAAGGCGTGAACTCGCTGATGACGGTGCCGATGATTGGCGTGCGGCCCATGCCGCCACCCACGAGCACCTTGAAGCCGACCTCGCCCTTGTCGTTCTTCAGGAGCTGCAGACCGATGTCGTGCCAGGCGATGGCGGCGCGGTCTTCCTTGGCGCCGCTCACCGCGATCTTGAACTTGCGCGGCAGGTGGGCGAACTCGGGGTGCAGCGTGCTCCACTGGCGCAGGATTTCGCAGTAGGGGCGCGGGTCGACGATCTCGTCGGCCGCGACACCGGCGAAGCAGTCGCTCGTGATGTTGCGAATGCAGTTGCCGCTGGTCTGGATGCCGTGCATCGAGACCGAGGCCAGCAGGTCCATCACGTCCGCGGCCTTGGGCAACGGAATCCAGTTGTACTGGCAGTTCTGACGCGTGGTGAAGTGCGCGTAGCCCCGGTCGAATTCGCGGGCGATGCGCGCGAGCATGCGCAGCTGCGTGCTGCTCAGCTCGCCGTAAGGCACGGCGATGCGGGCCATGGGCGCATGGCGCTGGATGTACCAGCCGTTTTGCAGGCGCAGCGCGCGGAAGTCGTCGTCGGCGAGCTTGCCGGCGAGGTTGCGCTCGAGCTGGTCGCGGAACTGGGCAGCGCGTTGCTTGACGAACTGGGTGTCGAAGGAGGTGTACTGGTACATCGTGGTGGTTCGAAGATCAGCGGATGACTTTGAGGCCGGCGGTCACGAGTGACACGCACAGCAGGGTCCGCACAAGGCGGTCGGGCATTTTCCGGGTGAGCTGAGCGCCAAGCCAGATGCCGGGGATGGACCCCACCAGCAGCGCGGCCAGCAGGCCCCACTCCACATGGCCCAGCGCGGCGTGGCCGACGCCGGCCACGAGCGTCAGCGGCACCGCGTGGGCGATGTCGGTGCCGACGAGGCGGCGGGCTTCGAGGCGCGGGTAGAGCAGCAGGATGAGCGTGGCGCCGATGGCACCGGCGCCGATCGAACTGAGCGTGACCAGCACCCCGAGGATGAGACCGGCCAGCACCGTGAGACCGGGCTTGCGCGACTCCGGAAGCCAGCGCTCCAGCTTCAGGCCGAGCGCGTGCCACGCTGACTTGTAGGCCACGGTGACCGCCGTGAGCAGCAGGGCGATGCCGAGCGAGAACGTCAGAGCGCTGGCCCAACCCTTGGTGATGCCGGTGAAGTGCATCAGCGACAGGGTGAGGATCGACGCCGGAATGCTGCCCGCCAGCAAGCGCCACAGGATCTTGTAGTCGACATGCCCGTGGCGGTGGTGGGCGATCGAGCCCGAGGTCTTGGTGATCGCGGCGAACCACAGGTCGGTGCCGATGGCCACGGCCGGGTTCAGCTTGAAGACGGTCATGAGCAGCGGCGTCATCAGCGAACCTCCGCCGACGCCGGTCAGGCCCACGATGGCGCCGACGCCAAAGCCGCTGAGGATTGCCAGAAAGTCCATGTGCTGCCCGGAAAGAGGGAGGCTGGACTGTACAAAGCGTCTATATATATAGAAAGAACAGTTTAGTAAGTTGTTTATGCGCGCGGCGGCATGAAGGCGCGCGCCGCAGAGCGCCGCTTCTAGAATCGCGCCCCATGCGTTTTCTCAGCGAATGTCTCGATCGCGGCCGATGGCTGGCCGTGTGGCTGGCGATGGTGGCCTTGAGCGCTTGCCAGACGGCCCCGACCGTCCCGCCCGTGGTGGTTCCGCCGGACCAGCCGGCGTCCGCCCCCGTGGTGTCGCCACCGCGGCCCTTGCGCGTCGGCTTGGCGCTCGGGGGCGGGGCGGCCCGCGGCTTTGCACACATCGGCGTGATCCAGGTGCTGGAGGAAAACGGCGTCAAGGTCGACTACGTCACCGGCACCTCGGCGGGCAGTCTGGTGGCGGCGCTGTACGCCTCGGGCCGCAATGGCGCAGCGCTGGGCGCGATGGCCGACCAGATGGACGAATCGGCGTTTGCCGACTGGGCGTTCCCGGGCCGAGGGCTGATCCGCGGCGAGGCACTGGCCCGCTACGTGCGCGAGAACACCGGCGGCCGGACGATCGAGCAGATGGTGGTGCCGTTGGGCATCGTGGCCACCGACCTGGACAGCGGGCAGGCCATCCTGTTCCAGCGAGGCGATGCCGGCACTGCGGTGCGGGCGTCGAGTTCGGTGCCGGCGGTGTTCACGCCGGTGAAGATCGGCACGCGCGAGTATGTGGATGGCGGGCTGGTGTCGCCGGTGCCGGTGCGCTTTGCTCGGCAGATGGGTGCCGAACTCGTGATTGCGGTCGACATCTCGGCCATTCCCGACGGTGCACCGACCGGCGACCCGATGCGCATGCTGCTGCAGACCTTCGCCATCATGGGCAAGAGCATCAACGCCTATGAGTTGCGCGATGCGGACCTGGTGTTGCGGCCCAAGCTGGCAGGCGTCTCCAGCGCCGACTTCTCGAACCGGAAGCGTTCAATCCAGGCCGGGCGCGACGCCATGACGGCTGCACTGCCCGAGTTGAAAGCCAAGCTCTTCACCAAGCCACGCTGATTTGCGCCAGCACGCGGGCGCGCAGGGCCGCTTTCGTTCGGGCAAATAAAAAGCCCGGTGTTGCCACCGGGCTGAAAGGTACCTTGAATGGAGAATTCGCGGGTACCGAGGAGACAACCTTTCAGGGAGACCACGAGCATGGCCCGTGGTGCTCATCAGATGGCGGGTGCGCCTGGAAGTTCAATCCCCGTTCGCAAATTTGTGTTTCGCAGCCGAGGGGCTCAGGCGGCGCGCTTGGTCTTGGTCGCGGCCTGGGTCGCCTTGACGGCGGTCGAGGTCATGGCCTGGAAGTTGGCTTCGGCCACGTCGGCAGCCTGCTTGGCAGCCTTGTGCACCGACTCGTAGGCGTTATTGGCAGCGGCCACGGCCGACTTCACCAGCGCCACGGCGTTCTCGGTGCCGGCGGGAGCGTTCTTCAGGTTGGTGTCGACCAGCGACATGAACTTCTTCTGCGCTTCGGTGGCCTGGGCTTCGGCGACCTTGCTGATGTCGGCGCTGGTGGCCGACGCGATGTCGTACACGTAGCGGCCATAGGCGGCGGCCTTTTCGGCGGCCGGTTGCAGCAGGCCGGCTTGCAGGGCCAGCAGCTCTTGTGCGTCCTTCACCGACAGCACAGCCTTGGTGTTCTCGGTGGCTTCGCCCAGTGCGGTCTTGGCAACTTGCAGGTTCAACTCCACCAGCTTCTCGATGCCTTCGAAGGCTTTGCCAGTCAGGCCGAAGAGGGTTTCGACGTTGGCCTTGTGAGCGGCGATGAGTTGTTCAGCGGTCAGCATGTTCATGATCTCCAATGGTTAGATTGAGGGGTCTGACACAGCAATGTTGCGCTGCACCATGACCAGAAGTATACGAACGCCAGCCGAGTTTTCAAGCGTTATTTGTTGCAATGCAACAAATTAGAGCGCCACTTCTAAGTCATTGAGCATGAAGGCTTTTTTTGCCGACCACGTGGGGCTCCAGTTGCCGCCGGGGCATCGCTTCCCCTTTCAGAAATACGGGCTTCTGCGGGACCGGGTGGCGGCCGAGTTCCCGTCCTTGGATTTGCACCCAGCCCAGCCCGCGACCGAAGGCGAACTGGCGCTGGCCCACGAGCCGAACTACATCTCGACGGTGTTGCAGGGCCACCTGAGCACGCAAGCGCAGCGCGAGATCGGCTTCCCCTGGTCGCCGCGCATGGTGGAGCGGGCGTGCCGATCCGTGGGTGCGACCATCATGGCGGCGCGTGCCGCCCTGCGCGAGGGCATCGCGGCCAATCTGGCCGGGGGCACCCACCATGCGAGTGCCGACAGCGGCGGCGGCTACTGTGTGTTCAACGACGTCGCTGTGGCTGCGCGCCTGATGCAGGCGGAATGGCACCGCGCGCATCGGCGCCTGTTGCGCGTGGCCGTGATCGACCTCGACGTGCACCAGGGCAACGGCACCGCGTCGATCTTTCGAGACGACCCGACGGTGTTCACGCTGTCGATGCACGGCGCGAAGAACTTCCCCTTCCGCAAGCAGCCCGGCGACCTCGACGTCGACCTGCCTGACGGTTGCGGCGATGCCGAGTACCTGCAGGCACTCGATGCGGCGCTCGACGTACTCTGGTCGCGCCACGGCGATCACCCGCCCGGCCTCGTCTTCTACCTCGCTGGTGCCGACCCGCACGAGGGCGACCGCCTCGGCCGCCTGAAGCTCAGCACCGAAGGCCTGGCCGAGCGCGACCGGCGTGTGTTCGACGCCCTGCTGAAGCGGCGCATCCCCGTCGCGCTCTCGATGGCCGGGGGCTACGGGCGCGACCTTGCCGACACCGTGCAAGTGCAGGTCAACACCCTGCGCCTGGCCGAAGGGCATTGGCAGCGATGGAACAATCAGCACCCATGAGCACCCCCCGCCCACAGCCCGACGGCCGCGAGGCCTACCGCCACTTTGCGCCAATCGCCACCCGCTGGGAAGACAACGACGCCTACGGCCACCTCAACAACGTCGTCTACTACAGCCTCTTCGACACCGCGGTGAACCGCTACCTCATCGAGGCGGGCGCGCTCGATATTCGCAAGGGACGCACCATCGGCCTCGTGGTCGAGACGCACTGCAACTACTTTGCGTCGGTCGAGTTCCCGCAGATGGTGGAGGCCGGCATTCGCGTCGCGCACATGGGTGCCTCCAGCGTGCGCTACGAGATCGGCATCTTCGCGGCGGGTGAAGCGTTGTGCGCCGCGCGCGGCCATTTCGTGCACGTCTACGTCGACCGCGACACGCGCCGCCCCGTGCCGCTGCCCGAAGCGCTTCAGCGCGCGTTGCAGGAGCTCAAGGTTTGAAGCCCACGCCCGAACAGACCGCCGCGGTCGATGCCGCGATCACCTCGCGGCGTTCGCTGCGGGCCTTCCTGCCCACGCCGGTGCCGCGCGAGACGCTGGTCGACATCCTGCAGGTCGCCGCACGCGCGCCGTCAGGCACCAACACGCAGCCGTGGAAGGTCTACGTGCTCACCGGCGAATCGCGGCGCTCGCTGTCGCAGCAGGTGCGCGCTGCGTACGACGACCCCGCCGTTTCGGCCCAGCACCACGAGGACTACGCCTACTACCCGCGCCAATGGCAGTCGCCCTACATCGACCGCCGCCGCAAGGTCGGCTGGGACCTGTACTCCCTGCTGGGCATCGCCAAGGGCGACAAGGAACGCATGCACGCCCAGCACGGCCGCAATTACGCCTTCTTCGACGCGCCGGTCGGCCTCATGTTCACCATCGACCGCGTGATGGAGCAGGGCAGCTGGCTCGACTACGGCATGTTCCTGCAAAACATCATGGTCGCCGCGCGCGCCCGCGGGCTCGACACCTGCCCGCAGGCTGCGTGGACGCAGTTCCACCGCATCATCCTGCCGGCCATTGGCGCATCGCCAGACGAGAAGCTCGTCTGCGGCATGTCGCTCGGTTACGCCGACACCGACGCGATCGAGAACACCCTCCAGACCGAGCGCGAATCGGTCACAAACTTTGCGAGGTTCCTGGAATGAGCCGTCCTGCCGTCTTGGTCGCGCGAGCGATTCAGCCCGAAGTCGTGGCGCGCCTGCGCGAGCACTTCGAGGTCGAAGTCAACAGTGACGACAACATCTATTCCCGCGACGAGTTGATCGCCCGCCTGCAAGGCAAACAGGGGGTGATGACCACCGGCAGCGAGCGCATCGACGACGGCGTGCTGGCCGCAGCCCCCGGCTTGCGCGCGGTGTGCAACATCGCGGTGGGCTACAACAACCTCGACGTGCCGGCCGCCACCGCACGCGGCGTGCTCTGCACCAACACGCCCGACGTGCTGACCGAAACCACTGCCGACTTCGGCTTCGCGCTGATGATGGCGGCGGCGCGGCGTGTCACCGAATCCGAGCACTACCTGCGCCGCGGCGAATGGAAGAAGTGGGCGATCGACATGTTCGCCGGCAGCGACATCCACGGCGCCACGCTCGGCATCCTCGGCATGGGCCGCATCGGCCAGGCCATTGCCCGGCGCGGGGCACATGGCTTCGGCATGAAGGTGATCTATTGCAACCGCTCGCGGCTCGCCGCGGAGATCGAGGCCGACTGCAAGGCGAGCTACGTCTCGAAAGACGAGCTGCTGCGCCAGGCCGACCACCTGGTGATCGTGGTGCCTTACTCAGCTTCGTCGCACCATGCCATCGGCGCGGCGGAACTTGCGCTGATGAAGCCCACTGCGACGCTGACCAACATCGCCCGCGGCGGCGTGGTCGACGATGCGGCGCTGGCCCAGGCGCTGGCGGCCCAGAAGATCGCTGCGGCCGGTCTCGACGTGTTCGAAGGCGAACCCGCCGTCCACCCGGCGCTGCTGCAGGTGCCCAACGTCGTGCTCACGCCGCACATCGCGAGCGCCACGCGCGCCACGCGGCTTGCGATGGCCAACCTCGCGGCCGACAACCTGATCGCGGCCCTCGGCTTCGGCCCGCAGGCCGGTCGCCCGCCAACGCCGCTCAACCCCGAAGTGCTGAAACCTGCCTGAGACAATCGCCGGATGCAAACCCCGTGGTGGATCGTGGCGGCGCTTCTCGCCGTCAATCTCGTGCTGCTGGTCTGGCTGGCGTTTCGCCGGCCGCCCGCGGATGACAGCCTCAAGACCGACCTGCGCAGCAGCACCGAGCGCCTGGAGCGCGAGCTGCGCGATGAACTCGGCCGCAGCGCCCAGGGCACTCGGCAGGAGCTAGGCAGCACGCTCGCCAACTTCCAGCAGACGCTCACCGGCGCGCAGGCCAACGTGGCACGCCTGCAGAACGAGCAGATCGACAGCTTCCGCGTGCAGCTCGCCGCCATGCAGCAGGCGGTGAGCGACACGCTGCAAGCCGCCGCGAGCTCGCAGGCGGCGCAGGCGATGGCCTCCCGCGAAGCGCAGGACGCAGGCCTCAAGCGCTTTTCCGACACGCTCAACGAACAGCTCCGCGCGCTCTCCGACGCCAACGAGCGACGCCTTGCCGAAGTGCGCAGCGCCGTCGAGCAGCGCCTCACCGTCTTGCAGCAGGGCAACGAGCAGAAGCTCGAACAGATGCGCGCCACGGTCGACGAGAAGCTGCACGCGACGCTCGAGCAGCGCCTGGGCGAAAGCTTCAAGCAGGTGGCCGAGCGACTCGAGCAGGTGCACCGTGGCCTGGGCGAGATGCAGGGCCTTGCGCGCGACGTGGGATCGCTCAGCCGCGTGCTCAACAACGTGAAGACGCGTGGCACCTTCGGCGAGACGCAGCTCGCGGGCCTGCTCGAGCAGGTGTTCACGCCCGAGCAATACGGCACCAACGTCGAGACGGTGCCCAACACCGGCGCGCGGGTCGAGTTCGCCATTCGCCTCCCGGGGCAGCGTACGGATGGTGTGCCGCTGTGGCTGCCGATCGACTGCAAGTTCCCGCGTGAAGACTACGAGCGGCTGGTCGACGCGCAGCACAACGCCGACGCTCCCGCCGCCGAAGCCGCCGCCAAGGCCATCGAGCTGCGCCTGCGCGCCGAGGCCAAGACGATCCGTGAGAAGTACGTCTCGCCACCGCACACCACCGACTTCGGCATCCTCTTCGTGCCGACCGAGGGCCTGTATGCCGAAGCGCTGCGCCGGCCCGGCCTCGTGGAGGCGCTGCAACGTGAACACCGCGTGATGCTCGCCGGCCCGACCACCTTGCTTGCCACCCTGAGCAGCCTGCAGATGGGCTTTCGGACCCTCGCGCTGGAGAAGCGCTCGGTCGAGGTGTGGGAGGTGCTGGGCGCGGTCAAGACCGAGTTCGGCAAGTTCGGCGACGTGCTCGCCAAGACCAAGAAGAAGCTCGACGAGGCCAGCAACAACATCCTGCAGGCCGAGGTGCGCGCGCGTGCCATGTCGCGTGAACTGCGCACGGTCGAAGCGCTGCCGGAAGCCCGCGCCAAGGTCGTGCTGCCGCTGCCGGCGGATGATGCGGGCCTCACCACCGGCGACCTGCTCGAACCCTGATGGCCTCGTTCTCGCGACCGCTCCTGGCCTTGATCATGGGCCAGGTGTGCTTGCATTCCTGCATGGCGGGTGTGCGTGTCGCGGGGCCGCTGCTGGCGCTGCGCAGCGGCCAGCCGGCGTGGGCGGTGGGTGTGTTGCTGGGGCTTTTTGCCGCGGCGCCCGTGCTGTCGTCGCTGTACGCCGGGCGCCTGGCGGACCGACATGGCTATCACCGCCCGCTGCGGATGGCGGTGAGCCTCACGGTGGTTGGCGGCACGCTGGCGGTGGCCGCCACGTGGTGGACGCAGGCGCAGTTCCCGTTGCTGTGCATCGCCGCCTGCCTCTGTGGCGTGGGAACGAACTTCGGCCTCATCGCCAACCAGCGCAGCGCCGGCAAGCTGGCCGACGGCGACCGTGCAGGCCTGACCCGCGTCTTCAGCTGGCTGGGCCTCGCGCCTGCGATGTCAAACGTGGTCGGGCCGGTGACGGCGGGGGCGCTGATCGACCTGACCGGCTTCCGTGGCGCGTTCGTGGCCTTGACGCTTCTGCCGTTCGCGGCGGTGTGGTGGTCGCGCCAAGTGCCCCGCGAGGCGGTGGCCGCGGCGGCGCCGGTGGCCGGCACCAAGAGCGCGGCGTGGGACATCCTCGCGATGCCCGGCGTGGGCCGCCTGCTGCTCGTCAACTTCCTGATGTCGTCGAGCTGGGACCTGCACTCGTTCATCGTGCCGGTGATCGGCCACGAGCGCGGCTTCAGCGCGTCGGCGATCGGGCTGATCCTCGGCGTGTTCGCGGCGGCCGTGGCGAGTGTGCGGGTGGTGCTGCCGTTTCTCTCGCACCGCTTGCGCGAGCACCAGGTGCTGGCTGCCGCGATGCTGCTCACCGCGGGTGTCTTCTGCGTCTACCCGCTGATGCACAACGCCTGGTTGATGGGCCTGTGCGCCGCGGCGCTGGGCCTGGCGCTGGGTGCGGTGAACCCGATGGTGATGACGAGCCTGCACCACCTCACGCCGGGCCACCGCCACGGCGAGGCAATCGCCCTGCGCTCGATGACCGTCAACGCGACGAGCGCCGTGATGCCGCTGGTGTTCGGCGCGGCGGGCGCCGCCGTCGGCGCTTCGGCCTTGTTCTGGGCGATGGGTGCGGCGGTGGGCATGGGCAGCTGGCAGGCGCGCCGGATGGGCCAAGTGCTGGCGCTCGGGTCCGACACGAAGCCCTGACCTCAGGCGCCGCCGTTGCGGTGCGGCGGGTACTCCGCGCTCATCGCGTCCCAGGTGATGCTGTGGGTCAGCGTGTTGAGGTTGGGGTCGGCCAGTGGCAGCAAGGTGGGCTCGGTCGCTACGAACTCGCCAGCCGGGACAGAGAAGTCGGGGGCGAGCGTGCGGTTGATGCCAGGGCGGCCGGCGGGGAGCGGTGTGGGTGACAGCGCCAGCGGCAGCCCGATGTTGAAGTTCGACTCCAGGCGCGTGCTGCTGTCGGGCATGGTGATCACCTGTACCGCGGGCATCGCGCCGAAGGCACCGCCCGAGATCGCCACGCGGAACTCGGCCTGCTGGCGGTCGACGATGCCGAACACGCTGTAGTACTGCTGCAGCGGCGGGTTGGGGTTCTGCGGCGACGGCAGCTCGAAGCGGTGGCTGCCGCTCCACGTCACGGTGCTGGTGACCGGCCCCGGCTCGGTGTGCGTGTGCTGGCCGGTTGCGGCCCAGGTCCAGTTCGATGGGGCCTCGAAGGGGGTGGCTGTCCACGCGGTCAATGCGTCTTGCAGCGGGCCGTCGGGTTCGTTGCGCCACAGACCGATGTCGCATCGTGCACTGAACTGCAGGGTGTGCTGCAGGAGCAGCGTGCCGGGCCCGCGCGAGCGCACGAGCATCTGCCCGTTCCAGCGGGTGAGGGCGCGGGCGTTGCCCCAGCGGCGGCCCACCTGCACGGCCACGTAGCCGGCCGAGCCGGGGCCGGTGCGCGGCAGCTCGACGGTCACCTCATCGGCCGACCACTCGAGCACCGCCAGCTCGGTCACCGTGCCGGCGGGGCGCCAGGGCAGGTAGTTGTCGAGGCCGGAGGGGTCGGTGGCGAGCGTGGTGCCCACGAACACCTTGCCGCGCGCGTCGCCGAAGCTGCCGTAGAGCGTGAGCCGGCTCTGGTTTTCCTCGACGCCCATGCGCACCATGCTCGGCAGCAGCGTTCCCGGGTTGCCGTTCAGGCGTGTGAAGCGGAACGACACCGGGCCACCTTCGCTCGGGTCGTCATAGAGCGTCAGGCCGGCCTCGTCGCCCACGCGCTTGATGGCCTCGTAGTCGTGGGCGCGGTTGCGCGGGTCGGGCGTGGGCACGCTGAGGTTGCTGGCCACGAACTTGTCGAGCATCCAGTGCATGGCCTCGGCCGCGGCATTCACGAAGACCGGGTGCGACCAGCCACCGTAGACGCCCGCGCCCGCGGCGCGGAAGGCCTCGCGGAAGCCCACGAAGTCGCTCGCGCAGGCGTGGATGAGCACGATGCTGTTGGCGCTGAAGCGCCAGCGGTAGCGCTCGATGAAGGCCGGCGTGATGGCGAGGAAGTTGTCGACGGCCCACTTGCCCCGGCTGTAGAGGTACTGGCCGGTGTAGTAGACGAGGTTGCCGGCCTGCAGGTCGGTGAGGTGGCCGACGATGGCTTCGATGTCGGCCACCGTGTCGGTCATCAGGGCGTGCGTGATGCCGCCGCTTGCGTCGAGCATGCCGCCGTGGGTGAGCCAGTTGAAGAAGCCCAGCTCGGGCAGGTCTTTGAGGTTCTGGACGGTGGGCGCCCACGAGGGCAGCAGCTCGACGCCGGCGTTGCGCAGCCAGCGCTCGTAGCGCTCGACCTCGCCTGAGGAGCCATCGGTCTCGGCGTAGCTCCGGAAGGTGCTGGCCGACACACCCGCGGGCGACGAGGGCACGCCCGAGAGTGGCACGTCGCCCTCGGCAGCGGGGCGAGCCTCCCGTGCGGCGTGGGTTGAGGCGCGTCGGGCGATGGCGGCGTTGGATGCGCCCGGCTGCCAGGCGGTCGAAGGGCGCGTCACGCCGGTGCGCTGGTTGTTGGCGACGACGTGGATCTGGCCATCGCTGAACTCACCGCAGACGCAGCCGTCGGGCATCACGGTGACGCGGCGGTATTCGGGCCGGGCGCGCATGAACGCCGCCACTGCGTCGCTGGAGGCACCGATGGTGCCGTCGCACAGGCGCTCGTACTCCGAGGCCACTGCGCCAAGGGCTTGCAGGCGCTCGGCGGGTGGGAGCGTCGGGCCCGGCGGCGGGGGAGGCGCGTCGGACGACGAGCCGCCACCGCCCCCGCCGCAGGCGCTCAGCAGGGCGCTGCTGCCACCCCAGCCGAGCAGTGTTCGGCGGTTGATGCGGGTGGGGTCGGGCGGGGGGCGTCGGGTGCTCATGCGTGAAATCGCGGGCCGGGCCGCGGCGGATTCGTCGTGAAGGAATGCGCCAAACTTTATGGAGCTTCCCGGCTTGGGAAACGCGGAAATCTTGTCCAATGGCACGCTGCAGCAGAGCTAATCACCGCCATGGACAGAATCGACCACGAAATCCTCAGGCACCTGACGCGCGACGGCCGCCTCACCTTCCGCGAGCTGGGCGAAGCCGTGCACCTGAGCGCCAACGCGGTGGCCGAGCGCTTTCGCCGGCTGCAGGAGAGCGGGACGATCCGCCACATCCGCGCGGTGCTCGACCCGCAGGCCATGGGCCGAAGCCTGGAGGCGCAGATCGAGATCAAGCTGAGCGCGCAGACCTCGGCGCTCGAATTCGAGAACGCGCTGCGTCACATGCCGCAGGTGATGGAAGCGGCGTTGATGACGGGGTCGTTCGACTACGCGATCCGCGTGGCCTGCGAAAACAGCCACGAGCTGATGCAGGTCACCGAGGCGCTGCGCAAGCACCCGGGCGTGAGCGATACCTATACGCGCCTGGTGCTGCGCGAGATCGAGCTGTCGGGGATGGTCTGAGCGGCGACCGCCGCGGCGTCAGAAGCGGATCGTGCCGGGGGCAGGCGCCGGTGCCGGCGCGGGTGCGGGTGGCGCGGCCGGGGCCGGCTGGGGTGCGGCGGGAGCCGGTGCGGGGCGCGCTTCGGTGAGCGGCTCGGGCTTGCCTTGGGGGAAGTTGGCCGGCAGCTTCGAATCCTTCGGGTAGCCGGCCGCGTCGATGTAGGACGCCCATTGCTCGCGCTGCCAGCCGCGCACGATCTGCGCGCCCACCGTCATCACCGGGAGCGTGCTGCCGCCGGTCAGGCGCTGCAGGGCCTGCCCGTCTTCCGGCGTGGTGACGAGCTTTTCGGAAGCGGGAATGCCGCGCCCGCGCAGGAACTGCCGGGCTTCATCGCAGGGTTGGCAGTCCGCAGCGACGTAGAGCACGACCGGGAAGCGAAGGGCGATCTGGCGCAGCTCGAAAGGCAGCGACGCATCGTCGGCCCCGCCGCCGCCTCGGGTGTTCACGCTCTGCACCTTCTTGTCGGTGCCGACATCGGGCCGGTCGGTGTAGGTGATCTTGCCGTCGGGGCCGACCACCTTGTAGAGCGCGAAGGCCGGGGCCGCCGAGAGCAGCAGAACACCGGCGGAAAGGGCGGCAACCGAAGCGGCCAGGGTGTGGATCGCGCGGTGGCGTGCGTTCATGTCGTGGGGTCTCCGTAGCGCGGCGAGGCGCTCAAATTCTAGGCATCAGGCCATGCCTTGGTGGCGCAAAAGTGCGTCAATTCGTGGCTCGCGGCCGCGGAAGGCCTTGAAGCTTTCCATCGCGGGGCGGCTGCCGCCGGCCTCGAGGATGGCCTCCCGGTAGCGCCGGCCGGTCTCGGGGTCGAGGGCGCTGGTTTCCTCGAAGGCACTCCACGCATCGGCGCTCAGCACCTCGGCCCACTTGTAGCTGTAGTAGCCGGCCGAGTAGCCCCCCGCGAAGATGTGCGAGAAGGAATGCTGGAAGCGGTTGAATGCGGGTGGCGGCATCACCGACACCTCGCGCCGCACCTCGTCCACCAGCCCCTGGATGTCGTTCTCGCTGCCGGGCTCGCCATGCAGTCGCATGTCGAAGAGGGCGAACTCGATCTGGCGCAGCGTCTGCAGGCCGCTCTGGAAATTCTTGGCGGCGAGCATCTTGTCGTAGAGCGCACGGGGCAGCGGCTCGCCGCTGTCGACGTGGGCGGTGAGGTGCTTGAGCACTTCCCACTCCCAGCAGAAGTTCTCCATGAACTGGCTGGGCAGCTCGACCGCGTCCCACTCGACGCCGGAGATGCCGGCCACGCCGATGTCGTTCACCTGCGTGAGCATGTGGTGCAGGCCGTGGCCGAACTCGTGGAAGAGGGTGGTGACCTCGTCGTGAGTGAGCAGCGCGGGCTTGCCGTCGGCGGGCGGGGTGAAGTTGCACACGAGGTGCGCCACGGGCGTCTGCGTGCTGCCTTCGGGGCGGGCCCAGCGGCCACGCACGTCGTCCATCCACGCACCCGGGCGCTTGCCGGTGCGGGCGTAGGGGTCGAGGTAGAACTGGCCGACGAGCTGCGGGCTACCGGAGGGCACCTTCGAGGCGTCGCGCTCGATGCGGAAGAAGCGCACGTTCGGGTTCCACACCTCGGCCGTGTCGGGCCGGATGCTCACTTCGAAGAGCGTCTCGATGATGCGGAAGAGGCCACTCAGCACCTTGGGTTCGGTGAAGTACTGCTTCACCTCCTGGTCGCTGAACGCGTAGCGGGCTTCCTTCAGCTTCTCGCTGGCGTAGGGCACGTCCCAGGATTGCAGGTCGGCAAGGCCGAGTTCGGTGCGGGCGAATTCGCGCAGCTCGGTGAGATCACGCTCTGCGTAGGGGCGGGCGCGCTTCGCCAGATCGCGCAGGAAGTCGAGCACCTGCTGGGGCGTGTCGGCCATCTTGGGCACGAGCGAGACTTCGGCGAAGTTCTTGTAGCCGAGGAGCTGCGCTTCTTCCTGCCGCAACTGCAACAGCTCTTTCATGATGGCGCTGTTGTCGTGCTCGGGCTTGCCGAGCTCGCTGGCGCGGGTGGCGTAGGCGGTGTAGAGCTCTTCGCGCAGGGCGCGGTCGTCGCCGTACTGCATCACGGGGAAGTAACTCGGGAAGTGCAGCGTGAGCTTGTAGCCCGGCTTGCCCTCCGCTTCGGCCGCGGCGCGTGCAGCCTGCTTCACGTCGTCGGGCACACCGGCGAGGCGGCTCTCGTCGACGTAGAGCGCGTAGCTGTCGGTCGCATCCATCACGTGCTCGGAATACGCCGTGGTCAGCGCCGCATGTCGCTCCTGGATCTGCGCGTAGCGCTCGCGGGCCGCGCCTTGCAGCTCGGCACCTGACAACACGAAATCGCGCATGGCGTTCGAAAGCGCCTTCTTGCGCGCCGCGTTCAGCTTCGCGGCAGCCGGGCTCGTGGCGATGGCCTTGTACTTGGCGTACAGGCGCTCGTCGGCCCCGAGCCGGGTGTGGAACTCGGTGATCTTCGGGATGTTTTCGTTGTAGACGGCGCGCAACTCGGGGTTGTCGGCGACGTGGTTCAGGTGCGAGACGGCGCCCCAGGCGCTGTGCAGGCGCTCGGTGGCCACATCGAGCACGGCCGACATCGCGTCGTAATCGGCCGGCACCTCGTCACCCGTGGCCTTTTCCAGCGCCGCATCGGCCGCCGCCAGCAGCTCGGTGATGGCCGGTGTGACGTGCTCGGGCTTGATCTGCGCGAAGGGGGGCAGGCCGGTGGTGTCGAGGAGGGGGTTGCTCATAGGCCTCTTGATTCAGTTGGACGCGGCGCGTTCCGCGGCTTCGATGGTATTCACGAGGAGCATCGCGCGGGTCATCGGCCCCACGCCCCCCGGCACGGGCGTGATCCAGCCAGCGACCTTGGAGACGCCTTCGAAGTCCACATCGCCACAGAGCTTGCCTTCGTCGTTGCGGTTCATGCCCACGTCGATGATGACGGCACCCGGTTTGACCATGTCGGCGGTGACGGTGTTGCGCCGGCCCACCGCCGCCACGATCACGTCGGCCTGGCGGGTGTGGGCGCCGAGATCAACCGTGGCACTGTGGCAGATGGTGACGGTGGCGCTAGCTTGCAAGAGCAGCTGCGCCATCGGCTTGCCCACCGTGTTGCTGCGGCCGATGACCACCGCATGCTTGCCGCGCAGGTTGACGCCGGTGGTCTCGATCAGCTTCATGCAGCCATAGGGCGTGCACGACTTGAAGCCCGGCAGGCCGCTCGCCAGTGCGCCGGCGCTCTGGATGGAGAAGCCGTCGACGTCCTTGTGCGGGGCGATGGCGGCGATGACCTTCTGCGGATCGATGTGCTTGGGCACAGGCATCTGCACCAGGATGCCGTGGATCTTCGGGTCGGCATTCAGCTCGGCGATGCGCTTGAGCAGGGCCGCTTCGCTCATGTCGGCGGGGTAACGGTCGAGCAGGGAGTAGACGCCGCTGCCTTCGCAGTCCTTGACCTTGTGGCTCACGTAGACCTGGCTGGCCGGGTCGTCGCCGACCAGCACCACGGCGAGGCCGGGCTGGTGGCCACGGGCGGTCAGCGCGGCGGCGCGCTCCGCCACTTCGCCGCGGATCTTCTTCGCCAAAGCGTTGCCGTCGATGAGTTGTGCAGTCATGGGGTCCTCGATTCGAAGAGTTGAAACTAAAAAGGGCCGCTGAGACAGCGGCCCTTTGTGATGTGTTGCGCGTTATGCCTTGGTCTGCTGCGCCCCAAGGGCGATCTTGAGAAGATCGGCGACCGTGTTGGCGTTGAGCTTTTCCATGATGTTGGCGCGGTGCGCTTCCACCGTCTTGATGCTGATGCCGAGGTCGTCGGCGATCTGCTTGTTGAGGCGGCCGGCGACGATGCGCTCGAGCACCTGCGATTCACGCGTGGTCAGGCGCGAGAGCAGCGCGTCGCGGCTGGCAGCCTCTTGATGGTGCGAGAAGGCGCTGCGGGCCTGGTCGAGCATGCGCTCCACGAGGTTGAGCAGCTCTTCTTCCTTGAAGGGCTTCTCGATGAAGTCCATCGCGCCCTTCTTCATGGTGCTCACCGCCATCGGCACGTCGCCATGGCCGGTGATGAAGACGACCGGCAGCGGCGACTTGCGTTCGAGCAGGCGGTCTTGCAGCTCCAGGCCGCTCATGCCGTCCATGCGGATGTCGGCGATGAGGCACGCGACTTCACGCGGGTCGAAGCGGGAGAGGAAGGATTCGGAAGAGTCGAAGCACTTGACCCGGTAGTCCTTGCCTTCGAGCAGCCATTGCAAGGAATCTCGCACGGCCTCGTCATCGTCCACAACGTAGACGGTGCCCTTCTTCGGAATCAAGCTCATGTGTGCTGTCTCATGTCAGGGCCGCTTCGAGGCCCGTGGATTTGGCGGTTTCGACCGGCAGCGTAAAGGTAAAACGGCAGCCGACAGCGAGGTCGCCATTGTAGAGGTTCTGGGCACGGATCCGGCCGCGATGGCTCTCGATGATGGAGCGGCACAACGACAGCCCGATGCCCAGGCCTTCGACCTTGGTCGAGAAGAAGGCTTCGTAGAGCCGGTTGATCACTTCCTCTTTCAGGCCCGGGCCCGAATCGGTCACGCCGAACTCGATCACACCGCCTTCTTCCGGCGTGTGCTTGGGGACCACGCGCAGCTCGATGTTGCGGCGAGCGGGCGGCAGGCCGGCCATGTCGATGGCCTCGGCGGAGTTCTTGAGCAGGTTCAGGATCACCTGCTCGATGAGGATGGGGTCGACCATCAGCGTGGGCAGGCGCTGGGCCACGTAGACATGCAGCGACACGTTGCGCCGGCGCAGTTCGATGCCGGCGAGGTCCACCGCGTCTTCGACGATGGTGCGCGCCTCCGCGGCCTGGCGTTGCGGCTCGCTGCGTTTCACGAAGGCGCGGATGCGTCGGATGATCTGCGCGGCGCGGTCGGCCTGCTTGGCGGTCTTCTCGAGTGCTGCGACGAGGTCGTCCTTGCCGATGGCGTCGCTCTTCACGCGCGAGACCATGCCGTTGCAGTAGTTGGTGATGGCGGTGAGCGGCTGGTTCAGCTCGTGCGCGACCGATGAGGCCATCTCGCCCATGGTCATCAGGCGGCTGGTGACCTGCGCCTTTTCGGCTTGCTGCTTCGACTGCTCTTCGGCATGGCGGCGGCTCGTGATGTCGGTCGCGATCAGCATCTGCGCGAGGCGGCCGTCGGTCCATTGCAGGTAGCGCGCGCGCACGTCGAACCACTTCTGCAGCGTGTCGACGAAGACTTCACGCGTCTCGGAGCCGGCTTCGGTCAGCTCCTGCGTGGGCAGGCCGCCGAAGCTGTCGACCGAATCGCCCATGTCGGCAATCATCGGCAGCCCGGGCTCGCCACCCGCGAGCGTGCCGTGGCCTTGCGCATCGGCGCCGAACCACAGGCGATACGAGCGGTTGGCGAAGAGCAGCTCGCCCTGCTGAACGGACAGCACCGACACCGCGGCGTCGAGCCCTTCCAGCACGGTGGTGAAGCGCTCGTGCGAGGCCGAGAGCTGGTCGCGCACGCGCTTGGCCTCGGTGATGTTGGTCATCGAGGTCATCCAGCCCGTCTGCATGCCTTTCGGGTCGATCAGCGGCGAGACGTACATGCGCGCATCGAAGAGCGTGCCGTCCTTGCGCATCGCCTTCACCTCGATGCCGCCAGCGGGGCTGCGGCCTTGCAGCTCCTGCTGCAGCAGGCGCATGTTCTCTTCGTAGCGGTCGGGGGGCCAATGGGGGAAGGGCGGCATGCGGCCGATCAGCTCATGCTCGCTGAAGCCCGTCATCGCGCAGAAGGCGGGGTTCACGTAGGTGATGCGGCCCTCCATGTCCATCGCGCGCATGCCGGTGAGCATGGAGTTTTCCATCGCGCGGCGGAAGTTGGTTTCCGACACGAGCGTCGCCTGCATCTGCACGCGCCGGCGCATGTGGCGCCAGGTGCCGAGCAGCATCCACACGGTGAGCACCGACAGCGCCGACACCATCCAGAAGAGCGTGTTGCTGATGAGGCCGATGGAGGTGCGGTAGCCCTGGCCACGCAGCACGAGGCCGTTGCTCGCCGGGGCGAGCGGCACTTCGTAGACGATGGACGCCGGCTTGGGCGTCTCGCCGGGTGTCATCGGCAAGGTGCTCGCCACCAGCTTTCCTTGCGCATCCACGAGCGTCATCGTGTGCCGCTTCGACACCTCGGCTGGAATGAAATAGCGCACCAGCGAGTCGATGGAGTACTCGGCGATCAGCGTGCCGGAAAAGGCGCTGCGGTCCAGCAAGGGCACATGCACCTGGAACACCGAATTGCCGTTCGCATCGGCGAAGGTGCGCGAGTACACCGGCAGCCGCAGCTCGCGGGTGGCACGGAAGGCCTGGTCGGGCTCGCTGTTGCGCTGCTCGGGTAGCGAGCGCTGGTTGTCGATGTACGGGAGGCCGAGTTCCGAGAAGAGCGTGGTCGTCGAGTAGCTGGCCTTGCGGGAGCGCGACTGGTTGACCCAGATGAGGTTCGTGATCTCGGGCCGCTCGCGCGTGAAGCTTGCGGCCTGGCTCTGGAACTCCTCTTCATCGATCTGGCGCGTGACGATCTCGCGCGCGATGCGCACGAGCTGCTCCTGGTTCTCGATCAGGCGCAGCCGGATCTGCTGCTGGGCGATCTCGGTGTCGCGCTTGACCGATTCCTGCTCGCGCTCGAACTCCTCGTTGCGCAGGTACCAGAAGGCCGAAATGATGGCCGCGAGGAAGAGCAGCACCGACACCAGCGGGCCGAGCGTGGCATAGCGGTCTTGACGGGCCGGCGACTGCCGCCGCCACCACCTGCCGACAAGGCGGCCGGCCCTCGCGGTGACAGGGCGACGGGGAGGCGATGCTGGTGCAGGAGTGGACATAGGCGGATTATCGAGGGGCGGTCGCAAGGCCTCGAATGTTCCATTCCTGACGCTTGAAAATTCGCATAGTGAAATCACATAGCGCTATTTGAAAAAATTCAGACTTGTGGGACACTCCGCCGCAACCTGAATCCCAACAAGGAGACAAGCATGTCTGCGATGCCCGAAGCCTTTCTGGGCGCGGCGGCCAACGATGCCGACGCACAAGAAACCCGCGAATGGCTGGACGCCATGTCCGCCCTGATCGAGGCCGAGGGCCCCGAGCGCGCCCACTTCCTGCTTGAGGAACTCATCAACCACGCGCGCCAGGCCGGCATCGACATGCCGTTCTCCGCCCGCACGGCCTACGTCAACACCATTCCGCCGGACCAGGAAGAGCGCACCCCGGGCAACAACGAGATCGAAGAGCGCCTGCGGGCCTACATGCGCTGGAACGCGATGGCGATGGTGGTCAAGGCCAACCGCCTGCACCCGGCCGACGGCGGTGACCTCGGCGGCCACATCTCCTCGTTCGCCTCGCTCGCCACGATGTTCGGCGCCGGCTTCAACCACTTCTGGCACGCCGAGAGCGAAGGCCACGGCGGCGACCTGCTCTACATCCAGGGTCACAGCTCACCCGGCATCTATGCGCGCGCCTTCCTCGAAGGCCGCATCACCGAAGAGCAGCTCAACAACTTCCGCCAGGAAGTCGACGGCAAGGGCCTCTCGAGCTACCCGCACCCGAAGCTGATGCCGGAGTTCTGGCAATTCCCGACCGTGAGCATGGGCCTCGGCCCGCTGATGGCGATCTACCAGGCGCGCTTCCTGAAATACCTGCATGCCCGCGGCATCGCCAACACCGAGAACCGCAAGGTCTGGGTCTTCTGCGGCGACGGCGAGATGGACGAGCCCGAGTCGCTCGGCGCGATCGGTTTGGCCGCACGCGAAAAGCTCGACAACCTGATCTTCGTCGTCAACTGCAACCTGCAGCGCCTCGACGGCCCGGTGCGTGGCAACGGCAAGATCATCCAGGAGCTCGAAGGCGAATTCCGCGGCTCCGGCTGGAACGTCATCAAGCTCATCTGGGGCAGCTACTGGGATCCGCTCCTCGCCCGCGACAAGGAAGAGATCCTGCGCAAGGTGATGATGGACACCGTCGACGGCGACTACCAGGCCATGAAGGCCAACGACGGCGCGTTCGTCCGCAAGCACTTCTTCGGCCAGCACCCCAAGCTGCTGGAGATGGTCGCCAAGATGAGCGACGAAGACATCTGGCGCCTGAACCGTGGCGGCCACGATCCGCAGAAGGTCTACGCGGCCTACCACCGCGCCGTCAACACCAAGGGCCAGCCGACGGTGCTGCTCATCAAGACGGTGAAGGGCTTCGGCATGGGCAAGAGCGGCGAGGCGCGCAACACGGCGCACCAGACCAAGAAGCTCACCGACGACGACATCAAGGGCTTCCGCGACCGCTTCAACATCCCCGTCAGCGACGAGCAGATCGAGAAGGGCATCCCGTTCTACAAGCCGGCCGACGACACCGTCGAGATGCGCTACCTGCACGAGCGCCGCAAGGCCCTCGGGGGCTATCTGCCCAAGCGCCGCACCAAGGCCGATGAGTCGCTGAAGGTGCCTGACCTCGAGACCTTCAAAGCCGTGCTCGAGCCCACTGCCGAAGGCCGCGAGATCAGCACCACGCAGGCCTATGTGCGCTTCCTCACGCAACTGCTGCGCGACAAGGAAGTCGGCCCGCGCGCCGTGCCCATCCTCGTGGACGAGGCCCGCACCTTCGGCATGGAAGGCCTCTTCCGCCAGATCGGCATCTACAACCCCGAGGGCCAGAAGTACACGCCGGTCGACAAGGACCAGGTCATGTACTACCGCGAAGACCAGGCCGGCCAGATCCTGCAGGAAGGCATCAACGAAGCGGGCGGCATGTCGAGCTGGATCGCGGCGGCCACGTCGTACAGCACGAACAACCGCATCATGGTGCCGTTCTACGTGTACTACTCGATGTTCGGTTTCCAGCGCGTCGGCGACCTGGCCTGGGCGGCGGGTGACATGCAGGCGCGTGGCTTCCTCCTCGGCGGCACCTCGGGCCGCACCACGCTGAACGGGGAAGGCCTGCAGCACGAAGACGGCCACAGCCACATCCTGGCCGGCACCATTCCGAACTGCATCAGCTACGACCCGACCTTCGCGCACGAGGTGGGCGTGATCCTTCACCACGGTCTCAAGCGCATGGTGGAGAAGCAGGACAACGTCTTCTATTACCTGACGCTCCTCAACGAGAACTACCCGATGCCTGGCCTGAAAGCCGGCACCGAGGAAGAGATCATCAAGGGCATGTACCTGCTGGAAGAAGGCGCCAAGAAAACCCCGCGCGTCAACCTGCTGGGCAGCGGCACCATCCTGCGCGAGTCGATCGCCGCCAAGCAGCTCCTGAAGGACGACTGGGGTGTCTCGGCCAACGTCTGGAGCTGCCCGAGCTTCAACGAACTCGCCCGCGACGGGCAAGACGTGGAACGCTGGAACCTGCTGCACCCGACCGAGAAGCCGCGCGTGCCCTTCGTCGCGCAGCAGCTCGACAAGTACACCGGCCCGGTGATCGCTTCCACCGACTACATGAAGGCCTACGCCGACCAGATCCGCGCCTTCATCCCCAAGGGCCGCACGTACAAGGTGCTGGGTACCGACGGCTTCGGCCGCAGCGACTTCCGTTCGCGCCTGCGTGAGCACTTCGAGGTGAACCGCCACTACATCGTGGTGGCCGCGCTCAAGGCACTTTCGGAAGAGGGGACTGTGCCCGCGGCTAAAGTCGCCGAGGCGATTCAGAAATACGGCATCAACGCCGACAAGATCAACCCGCTTTATGCGTGACGTAATCGCCTGATCCAGGCAACGGAGACACAACAACATGGCGCTGGTGGAAGTGAAAGTCCCCGACATCGGGGACTTCAAGGACGTCGAGATCATCGAAGTGCTGGTCAAGCCCGGTGACACGATCAAGGCCGAGCAATCGCTCGTGACGGTCGAGAGCGACAAGGCCTCGATGGAGATCCCGGCCTCGCACGCCGGGGTCGTGAAGGAAATGAAGGTCAAGCTCGGCGACAAGATCAGCGAAGGTTCGCTGGTCCTGTTGCTCGAGGCGGCAGCGGGTGGGGTAGCAGCGCCTGTTCCGGCGCCGCAGTCCGAGCCCGACACCTCGAACCAGAAGCTGCCGCCCGTCGAGCTGGCGGTGGCGCCCGCGCCGGCGCCGATTCAAGCACCGCCGCCTGCGGCCGCCGCAGAGCGCACGGTGCCGACCGCCGCCTTGCCGGCGCACGAGCCCACCGCACCCCGCGGCCATCTGCCGCATGCCTCGCCGACGATCCGCAAGCTCGCCCGCGAGCTGGGTGTGCCGCTCGACGAAGTGAAGGGCTCCGGCCCCAAAGGCCGCATCACCCACGACGACGTGCATGGCTTCGTCAAGGGCGTGATGGCCGGTGAGGTGCAGACCAAGGCGCAATCGGCCAAGGGCGGTGGCGCCGCAGCCGGTGGCGGCAACTTCCCGGGCCTGCCGGCCTGGCCGACGGTCGACTTTGCGAAGTTCGGCCCCATCGAGCGCAAGGACCTGTCGCGAATCAAGAAGATCAGCGGCGCGGCCCTGCACCGCAACTGGGTGATGATTCCGCACGTCACCAACCACGACAACGCCGACATCACCGAGCTCGAAGCCTTCCGCGTCCAGACCAACAAGGAAAACGAGAAGAGCGGCGTCAAGGTGACGATGCTGGCCTTCGTCATCAAGGCGGTGGTGGCAGCGCTCAAGAAATTCCCCGAGTTCAATGCCTCGCTCGATGGCGACCAGCTCGTGCTGAAGCAGTACTTCCACATCGGCTTCGCGGCCGACACGCCGAACGGCCTGGTGGTGCCCGTGCTGAAGGACGCCGACAAGAAGGGCATCCTGCAGATCAGCAAGGAGATGGGCGAACTGGCCGCCAAGGCGCGCGACGGCAAGCTCGGCCCGGCCGACATGAGCGGTGGTTGCTTCTCGATCAGCTCGCTCGGTGGCATCGGTGGCCGCTACTTCTCGCCGATCATCAATGCGCCCGAGGTCTCGATCCTCGGCCTGTCGCGCAGCGTGATGGAGCCGGTGTGGGACGGCAAGGCCTTCCAGCCGCGGCTGATGCTGCCGCTCAGCCTGAGCTATGACCATCGCGTGATCGACGGCGCTGCCGCAGCGCGCTTCAACGCCTACCTCGGGCAGGTCCTTGCGGACTTCAGGAGAGTCCTGCTGTGACGACGGTCGTCGTCGTCAGGAAAGCGGGGCAGGTGGCGATCGCGGGTGACAGCCTCGTCACCTTCGGCGACACCCGCCTGCCGCATGGCTACGAAAACAACGAGAAGCTCTTCAAGGTCGGCGATTCGTGGGTTGGCATGGCCGGCACCACGGCGCACTTTCCGGTGCTGCGACGCGCCCTCGCGTGGCTGCCGCCCGAGGAACTGAAGCTGCACTCGCGGGACGAGGTGTTCGACACCTTCCTCAAGATCCACCCGAAGCTGAAGGAAGTCTTCTACCTCAACACCAAGGAAGAAGACGCCGACCCCTACGAAAGTTCGCAGCTCACCGCGCTCATCGCGAATGCAAGCGGCATCTACGGCGTGTACTCGTACCGCGAGGTGTTCGAGTTCGACCGCTTCTGGGCCATCGGCTCGGGGCGTGCGTTTGCGCTGGGTGCGATGTACACCGCCTTCGACCGCGCCAAGACCGCGCGCGAACTCGCCGAAATCGGCGTCAAGGCGGGATGCGAATTCGACAAGAACTCCGACGGCCCCGTGAAGGTGCAGACGATCAAGCTCAAAGGAAAAGACTGAACATGGCCACGATCGAGATCAAGGTGCCCGACATCGGCGACTTCAAGGACGTCGCCATCATCGAGGTGCTGGTCAAGCCCGGCGACAAGGTTGCGAAGGAGCAGTCGCTGGTGACGGTGGAGAGCGACAAGGCGTCGATGGAGATTCCGTCGTCGCACGCGGGTGTCGTCAAGGAGATGAAGGTCAAGCTGGGCGACAAGATCAGCGAAGGCACGCTGCTGCTCACGCTCGAGGCCGAGGGTGCGGCAGCTCCAACCCCAGCGCCAGCACCCGCCGCCACCGCAGCGCCTGCCAAGGCGGCGGCTCCCGCTCCCGCCGTGGCCGCACCGCCCGCCGCCACGCACAGCGGCGGTTCCGACCTCGAATGCGACGTGCTCGTGCTTGGCGCCGGCCCCGGCGGCTACAGCGCGGCCTTCCGTGCCGCCGACCTCGGCTTGAAGACGGTGCTCATCGAGCGCTTCGCGACACTGGGTGGCGTGTGCCTCAACGTCGGGTGCATTCCTTCCAAGGCGCTGCTGCACGTGGCCGCGGTGATGGACGAGGTGAAGCACTTCGAGTCGCTCGGCGTGAGCTTTGGCGCACCGAGCGTCGACCTCGCCAAGCTCAAGACCCACAAGGACAAGGTGGTGGGCAAGCTGACCCAAGGGCTGGCCGCAATGGCGCGCATGCGCAAGGTCACCGTGGTGCACGGCACGGGCGAGTTCCTCGATCCCTATCACGTCGGCGTCGCCAGGGCCGATGGCGGCAAGCAGGTGATCAAGTTCAAGAACGCGATCATCGCTGCCGGCTCCGAAGCGGTGAAGCTGCCCTTCCTGCCGAAGGATGACCCGCGTGTCGTCACCTCCACCGGCGCCCTCGAATTGCGCCAGGCCCCGAAGCGCATGCTGGTGATCGGCGGCGGCATCATCGGCCTGGAGATGGGCACGGTCTACAGCAGCACCGTCGGCTCGCGTCTCGATGTGGTGGAAATGCTCGACGGCCTGATGCAGGGCGCCGACCGCGACATGGTGAAGGTGTGGCAGAAGTTGAACGCACCGCGCTTCGACAACATCATGTTGAAGACGAAGACGGTCGGGGCCGAGGCCACGAAGGACGGCATCCTCGTCAAGTTCGAAGGCGAGAACGCACCGAAGGAACCGCAGCTCTACGACCTAGTGCTGCAGGCGGTGGGCCGCGTGCCGAACGGCAAGCGCATCGGTGCCGACAAGGCCGGTGTGGCCGTCAACGAGCGTGGCTTCATCCCGGTCGACATCCAGATGCGCACCAACGTGCCGCACATCTTCGCCATCGGCGACATCGTCGGCCAGCCGATGCTCGCGCACAAGGCGGTGCACGAAGGGCACGTGGCGGCCGAGGTGGCGTCGGGCGACACACATGCCGCTTTCGATGCACGCGTGATTCCGAGCGTGGCCTACACCGATCCCGAAGTCGCCTGGGTCGGCCTCACCGAAGACGACGCCAAGGCGCGCGGCATCAAGGTCAAGAAGGGCCTCTTCCCGTGGACGGCTTCCGGCCGCGCGATCGCGAACACGCGCGACGAAGGCTTCACCAAGCTGCTCTTCGACGAGGAAACCGGCCGCATCGTCGGCGGTGCCATCGTCGGCACGCATGCAGGCGACATGATCGGTGAGGTGGCGCTGGCGATCGAGATGGGGGCTGACGCCATCGACATCGGCAAGACCATCCATCCGCACCCGACGCTGGGGGAAAGCCTGGGAATGGCGGCGGAGGCCGCCGAAGGTCACTGCACCGATCTGCCGCCGGTGAAACGCTGATCGGAAAGCAACCCTAGCGGTTGCTTTCTTTCACGATGAGCCACTGCCCGCCGATCTGCTGCCAGATCAGGCTCTTCTGCATCACATCCTTGAAGCCTTCGGAGCGATAGCTCTGCTTGAACTGCGTCTCGACCCGGTCGGGTGCGAGTTCGCGGGCCAGCACCTCTTCGAGCTTGACGTTGATCTCGCCCTTCCTCGTCACGAGGCGCCGCCGCTGGTTCTTCCAGCTCTCGGCATCGCCGAGTTCGGAGCGGAAGTCGGGCGCATAGAACGCCAGGTAGCGATCGATGTCCTTCGCTTCCCAGGCGGCCGCCCATTCGTTGAGGCGGCGCACCGACAGGGCGGTGGGGCCGTTGACCGACGCCGCGGTGGGCTCCGACGGCAGCACGGGCGCCGAGGCCTTCACCGGCGCCGACTCTGCGCGAAGCGCCGGAGCAGCAGGGTTGCGCGCGGTCGCTGATGGCTGTGGGGTGCCCTGGGTCAGCGAGGCGGCGCGCCGGTCCAGCTCGTCGAGGTTGAGCGGCTGCACCTCGATCGCGTCGAGCGGGCAGCGGCCGGGGCCTTCGTCACCGGCCGACCAGTTCTCGGTGCCCTGCGGCGCTTCGCGGTCGCTGCGCAGGCCGAGCTGGGTGTTGAGGCGGTTGAGTGCGGCCTGCACGCGGGCGTAGGCGATGCCGAGGTCGAACTCGGCGTTGGCATACGAGCGGCGTGCGGTGTAGAGCTCGTTCTCCGAGTTCAAGAGGTCGAGCAGGCTGCGCTGACCGATGTCGAACTGCTGGCGGTAGGCGTCGCGCGCCTTCTCGATCGCGAGCGTGTTGCGGTCGAGATAGATCAACTGGTCGGCGAGCTTCTTCGTGTCGTTGTAGGCGATGGCGAGCACCTGGCGCGCATCGCGGCAGGCCTTGTCGCGCTGGTCGGCGGCCTGGTTCACGAGGTTGGCCTGCTGGCGCACGCGGGCGCGGTCGCTGCCGCCGTTGAAGAGGTTCCAGTTCAGCACGATCTCGGCCGTGCTGTCGGTGCGCTGGTCGCGCACGCCGTCGAAATTCTTGCCGGTGCCCGAGCGCAAACGCGCTTCCACCTTCGGCTGGTAGGCCGACTCGCGTGCGTTGAGCAGCTCTTTCGTGGCGCGCAGCGTCTCGATCGAGGCGCTCACGGCCGGGCTGCGACGCGCGGCTTCGAGCGAAGCCTCGTTGGCCGAGGCGGGCACGCCGTCCTTGAGCAGCAGCGGGAGCGGCATCGCCTTGGGGGGCGCCACACCCACCACCCGCTGGTAGCGCGCCGACACGTCGTGCAGGTTCGAGAGTTCGGTACTCAGGTTCGACTCCGCCAATGCCAGGCGGGCGCCGGCCTGTTCGAGGTCGACCCCTCGGCCCACGCCGGCCCTGAAGCGCGACTGGATCTGGTTGAACGCGCTCTTGTGCTGCACGTAGCTGTCTTCGGCCAGTTGCACGAGGCGCCGATAACGCAGCACGTCGTAGTAGGCGCGGGCAGCTTCGAGCGCGGTTTGTTCGGTGGCGTCGAGCAGCTCGAAATAGCGTGCGAGCTTTTCGTGGCCGAGGCGGCCCACTTCGTTCTGCGTGGCGAGACCGTCCCACAGCAGCTGGCTCAAGGTGAGCGACGCACCGCTGCGGCTGATGGATTGGTTTTGCGGCGTGCGCGAATCGATGCGGTCGCGGTCGCGGCCGGCAGAGGCACTCAGGTCGAGGCGCGGGAAGTAGCCGCCACGCGCCGCGTCGACCGCATCGGCGGCGGCGCGGTACGCGTTGAAGCGCGCGGTGACGTCGGGGTTGGTGTTGATCGCCTGCTGGGCTGCGGCCTTCAGGGCCTCATTGCTCTGTGCGCTGGCACTGGCGGTAAACGCCAGGGTGAGGGCAAGAGTCAAGGCTCGGGTCTTGAAGTGCATCAGGCTGGTCTTTCAGGGGCGTCGTCCAAGTAGTGAGGGGTTCCTTCGACGCCGGGCGAGTTTAGCCGCCGCGTTGCGGGCCTCCGTCCCCCCCGACCGCATGGCCGGGTGGGACTATTTCACGACCCTCGGCTGCGCGGGCAGGTTCCGTGAAATAGGCCCGGGTTGCCCAATAGCACCGCTCGGCGGGCCTGCGTGGCTGACAGGGCTCAATTCCACGGCCGCGGTGACGACAACAGGTCGTTGAACCGTCCTCTCGCCCGTGTCGATTCTTCTCACCCCATCGTCGAGCCTGCATGAGCTGCGCGTGCGCTGCACGCCGCTGCGTCTGTGGGCAATGGCGTGGCTGGTCGTCGCCCTGCTGGTGCCGGGCCTGCCCTCGCAGGCGTGGGATGCCGAACGCATGATGGCCGCGGCCACGCGGATGTCGCCACGCGCGGTGGCCGGCGTGAAGGCGCTGCAGCCGCTTCTGATGCAGTCGGTCGGGCAGGACGAGGCGGTGCAACTGCAGGCCATCAACCAGTTCTTCAACCGGCGCATCCAGTTCCGCGACGACACCGAGGCCTGGGGCCAGGTCGACTACTGGGCCAGCCCGCTCGAGAGCCTGGACAGGGGCCAGGGCGACTGCGAGGACTACGCCATCGCCAAGTACTTCAGCCTGCTGGCTGTGGGCATGCCGGTTGCCAAGTTGCGGCTCGTCTACGTGCGCGCCCAGATCGGCGGGCCCAATGGCGTGGTGCAGGCCCACATGGTGCTGGCCTACTATGCGACACCCGGGGCCGAGCCGATGATCCTGGACAACCTCATCACCGACGTGCGCCCCGCATCTCGGCGGCCCGACCTGGTGCCGGTGTTCAGCTTCAACAGCGAGGGGCTGTGGCAAGGTGTGGGGCCTCAGGCCGCGGGCGACCCGGCGGCGCGCTTGTCGCGCTGGCGCGAGATTCTTGTGAAGGCGAGGGCGGAAGGGTTCCAATGACGACCGTGACGAGAGGCCCCGGAACCAGAAGTACAACGAAAAGGAAGAAGGCATGTCCCTGATCCGGCAGATCTGGTTGTTGATGCTGTCCACCGTGCTGCTGGCCTATGCCGGCAGCGTGACGGTCTCGGTCGAATCGGCCCGGCACTACCTGCAGACGCAACTCAGGCTCAAGAACGCCGACAACGCCACCTCGCTCGCGCTTGCCTTGTCGCAGCAGAAAGGCGACCGCGAGCTGATGGGCCTGCTCATGGCGGCCCAGTTCGACACCGGTTTCTACCGCCGCATCAAGTTCATCGCCGCCGATGGCAGCGTGCCCTTCGTGCGCGAAGCGCAGGCCACGGGCCAGGTGGCGCCGGCCTGGTTCGTGAAGCTCGTGCCCATCGATTCGGACCCGGGCTTTGCGCAGGTGTCTGATGGCTGGCGCGCGCTCGGCAAGGTCGAGGTCGTGAGCCACTCCTTCTTTGCGCACGACGAACTCTGGTCCGGCACCGTGCGCACGGCTGCGGCACTCGCGGTCGTGGGCCTTCTCGCCGGGGCCATCGGGGCGGTGCTGATGCGCCGCATCCGCAAGCCGCTCGACTCGACGGTGGAACAGGCGCATGCGTTGGTGGCGGGCGAGTTCCGCATCGTGCCCGAGCCACGCGCGCCCGAGTTGCAGCGCCTCACGCGGGCGATGAACACGATGGTGAGCCGACTGCGCGTCACCTTCCAGGCCCAGGCCGACCAGCTCGACACGCTGCACAAGCAGGCCAACCTCGACCGGCTCACCGGCCTGTCGAACCGTGCGCATTTTCTTGGCCAGCTCACCGCGGCGCTGCAGCGCGAAGACGGCACGGCCGAAGGCGGCCTCGTGCTGCTGCGGGTGATCGACCTCGCCGGCATCAACCGCAGCCTCGGCCATGCCGGCGCCGACCGTGTCATCACCACCATCTCGCAGGCGCTCAAGCCCTATGCCGAGCGCGCCAGGGGTTGTTTTCTCGGCCGCTTGAACGGCTCCGACTTCGCGCTGTGCCTGCCGGTGCCCGGCGTGGCCCGCGAAACGGCGCAGGCCTTGTCCGACGCGCTCTCGGTGCTGCTGACGAGCCTGGGCGGCAGTGCGGGGGTCTGCATGGGCGCGATCGAGCTGCGGCGCGACATGACGCCAGCCCAGGTGATGAGCGCAGCCGATGCGGCGCTCGCACGGGCCGAAGCCCGCGGGCGTTTTGCCGTCGAACTCAGCAACGAGCCGGAGCACAGCGTGGCGATGCTCGGCGAGGCGGCCTGGCGCCAGCGCATCCGCGACGCGCTGGTGCAGGGCCGTGTGCACCTCGTCAACTTCCCGGTGGTCAACGGGCGTGGCGAGATGCTGCACCTCGAGTGCCCGCTGCGCCTGCAGCTGGAAGAGCAGGGCGAATTCGAGCCTGCCGCGCGCTGGCTGCCGCTCGCGATGCGCAGCCGCCTCACCGTCGACGTCGACGAACGCGCGCTCGCGCTGGCGCTCGCCGAGTCGGGCGCCGACGGGCAGCCGCGCTGCGTGAACCTGTCGCCCGCCTCGCTGGCCGACAGCAGTTTCTCGTCACGCCTGCGTGCGCTCCTGTGGGATTCGCCGCGCGTGGCGCGCCTCATCTGGCTCGAAGTCTCGGAGTCCGCGGCGGTCGAGCATTTCGACCTGCTGCAGGAGCTGAGCCGCCAGCTGCGCCCAACCGGGGTGCGCTTCGGTCTCGAACACGCGGGTGAGCGACTCGGGTTGATCCCGCGCCTCTTCGAAGCGGGGCTCGACTACGTGAAGCTCGACGCCTCGATGATCACGGGTGTCGGCAGTGACGACCACCGCGCGACCTTCGTGCGCGGCACCGTCACGCTGCTGCACGGCCTGTCGTTGCAGGTCTATGCCGAAGGCGTGGCCGATGAGACCGATGCCAAGGCCCTGTGGGAATGCGGCATCGACGGCGCCACCGGTCCCTACATCTCGCGCCAGGCCGCTCCGGGCAGCCACTGATCCGAACGAGAACCCGCCGCTCTCGCGGCGGGTTTCGCATCAGGTCCCGTCTACCAACAGCTTCGACTTGTTCAGCAGGTCGTTGATGATCTGCTGGTCGGTCGTCAGCGCGCCGCCGCTCGTCAGGTCGACGTTCTGCAGCACGATCGACTGGTCGACGGCCCCCGCGCTGTAGCCGCCCGAGAACCCGCCGCTGCTGCTGATCGCGATGGTGGTGGTGCCACCGCTCACCGTGAAGTGCAGGTAGTTCGACAGGTTGCCAGAGGCACCGCCGCTCGTGGCCTCGCCCTGCAGCAGGTCGCGCAGGTCGAGCACGTCGCCGCCGTTGGCGGGCGTGGCGGTGTTGAAGTCCATGATGATGTCCGACGCCGGCGTGCCCACCGCACCGCGGTCGGCGAACTCCCACTTGAAGACATCGGCGCCCGCGTCGCCGCGCAGCACGTCGTTGCCCGCACCGCCCACCAGCGTGTCGTTGCCCGCGCCGCCGCGCAGGCCGTCGATGCCGGCGCCGCCGTTGAGGTAGTCATTGCCGGTGCCGCCGTAGAGGAAGTCGGTGCCGTTCTGGCCGTAGATGACGTCGTCGCCACTGCCGCCGTTGGCCACGTCCGACCAGGTGGTGATCGAGGTGTTGCCGGCACTGTTGTTGTTGGCGTTGGTGTCGTCGGCTTCGGCGGCGAAGAGGCCCGTGGTCGAACTCGTGAGCGTGGTGTCGTCGGCCAGGGTCATGACACGTGCCGCGGCCACGTGGGCCTGCGTCGGCGCGCCGCCACCCACCGGGTGCACCGAGCTGCCGGTGTCGCCGAGGTAGATGGTGTCGTCGCCGGCACCCGCCTGCACGTAGTCGTTGCCGGCACCGGTGTTGAAGGCCTGGTGGATGGTGCCGGTGGTGTCGGTGCCGCTTTGCGCCGGGATGCTGCCGGTGGCGCCCTGGGTCACGCTGACCGTGAGGCCCGTGCCGACCTGGCTCACCGAGTACACGTCGTTGCCGGCCTGGCCGATCAGCGCATCGCCGTTGAAGGTGCCGATCTCGGCCAGCGAGGTGGTCGTGCCGGTCGGGTCGACCGTGACCGCGAAGCTCGTCGAGGTGGTGGCCGTGGCGCCGGTGGCGGCTTCGGTCGAGGTGGCCACGGCCGTGAGCGTGGCGCTGCCGGCATAGCCGCTCGTGAAGGTCATGCTCAGGGTCGAGCGGTTCCAGCTCGTGATGTTGACCGAAGTGGCGGCGCCGCTGGCCGTGAAGGTGTTGGTGCCGTCGGTGAGCACCGCACCCACCGGGATGCCCTGCAGCGTGACCGCGATCGACTCGGAGCCGTCGGTGTCGGTGAGGCTCGCCAGCACCGGCGCGAGGTACACGCGGCTTTGCACGCCAGCGTCGTAGACCACCGGGTAGTAGCCGCCTTCGCCGGTGGTGGCGTTGGGGATGAACGCGCTGCGTTGCCCGCCGGCGGCGTCGACCTGGTTGATGCTCTGGAAGAGCAGGAAGTTGGACGTCGACAGGTCGACCGCGGTGGCCCCGTTCACGCTCAGGTTCAGGTCGTAGCTGCCGGGGCCGCTCGTGTTGTAGACCATGAACTCGATGCTGTAGTAGCCCGTCACCGTCGGCGTGAAGGTGTTCGAGGTAAAGGTGCCGGCCATCGCCTGGCCGCTGCCGCCCCACTGGCCCGACATCACCGTGTTGCCGCCGACTTCCAGGCGCACCGTGTCGTCGGCGTAGCCCGAGAAGACATACGAGCTGCCGGCCTGCATGTAGATCAGGCCCTGCACGCGGTAGGCGTCGTCGGCGGCGACCTGCACGCCGGTGTCGCCGGTCAGGTTGCCGGCCACGCCCACGTTGGTAACGAGTGCGCTGGAGGTCGGCACGGCGGTCTCGATGCCCACTTCGCCCACGTCGGGGTTGGTCGAGCTGGCGCCCGAGGCCAGCGTGGGGATGGCGTTGTAGTAGTCGCGCGAGAGGCCGATGGACGTCAGCGTCGACAGCGTGCCGGTGACCTGCACCGACGCGTTGTGCGAGACGGTCGGTGCGTCGGCGACCGGCGCGATGTCGATGCGCATCATCGCGGCCGTGCCGTCGAGGGCGCCGTCGTTCGGCGTGAAGGTGAAGCGCGCGTAGTCGGCCTGCTGGTTGCCCACGCCGCTGCCGCCGTAGGCATCGCTGCCCGACTCGTTGGCATCGGGCACGAAGCGGAACGAACCCGCATCGATGGTGGCCTTGGTGACGAGCGTGTTGGCGGCCACGTTGACCCAGGCCGAGCCGTTGTAGACCTGCAGCGTGCCATCGGCCGGCAGCGTGCTCACGCGGATGCCGAGCGAGCTGCTGGCCGAGTCGATGTCGGTCACGCCGAACTGCGCCCAGTTGAAGACGAGGGCGGTGTCTTCGGTGCCCGAGACAGCCGAGCCGGTGGCCACCGGCGCGTCGTTGACCGGGGTCACGTTGATGGTGACCGTGTCGATGTCGCTCTGCGCGCCGCCGGTGCCGGTGTTGCCGTTGTCGTTGGTCGTCATCGTCAACGTGGCCGCGCCATTGAAGTTGGCGGTGGGCACGTAGGTGACGTTCGACGCCAGCGTGGCGTTGATCTGCGCCATCGTGCCGGTGAGGGTGACGCTGCCGGTGCCCGAGTTGGCGATGGTGGCGGTGCCACCGCTCACCGTGAGCGTGCCGTTGGTGACGGCCAGCGTGACGGTCATGCTGCCGCTGCCCCCATCGACGTCGGAGATGGCCAGGCCGGTGATGCTGCGGCTGGTGTCTTCGGCCGTGGTCTGCGTGGCAGGCACGGTGTTGACCGGCGCGTCGTTCACCGCATTGACGGTGACATTGACGATGGCCGTCTCGGTCACGCCGCCCGAGGTCACGGTGTAGTTGAAGCTGGCGGCGCCGTTGTAGTTGGCCGTCGGCGTGTAGATCAACTGGCCCGAGGCGTTGAGGCTCACCGTGCCGTTGGCCACTGCCACGGCGGGGCCGCCGGCCGTGATGGCCGAGCCGTTGATGGCGGTGATGGTGCGGCCGGCGTTCTCGAACGAGTCGTTGGCCAGCACGCTGATGGTGACGGCGTTGTCTTCGTTGGTGGTGGCGGTGTCGTTGGCGATGTCGACCACCGGGTTGATGGTGATCGGGATGGTGTCGAAGTCACTCAGCGAGCCGTCGGTGGTGTGCACGGTGACGGAGGTGGCGCCGTTGAAGTCGGGCGTGGGGGCATAGACGCTGCCGTTGAGCGCCGCGTTGATGGCCGCCGCGGAACCCGAGAGGACGACCACGCCCGTGCCGTTGCCGGTCACGGTGACGCCGGCGGTGGAGCCGAGCGTGATCGTGCCGTTGGCCGCTGTGAGCGTGGTGGTGAGCGAGGCGCTGTCGACATCGCTCACGCCACCGCCCATCGAGGTGGAGAAGACGTAGACGCCGTCTTCCTCGAGGATCTGCGGGCCGGGCACCAGGTTGACCGGTGCATCGTTGACGGCGTTCACGTGGATGACGGCCGTGGCAGCGGCACTGCTGCTGGTGCCGTCGTTCACCACCACGCTGATCTGGCGATCGGTGGTGTTCGGGTTCTCGCCGGTGTTGGCATACGTGACCGCGCGGATGGCCGTCTGGTAGGCGGCGAGCGAGGCCGAGCCGCTCAGCGTGACCACGTTGCCCGAGACCGTGGCGGTGATGCCCGCGGGCATGCTGCCCGCGGCGAGCACGTCGCCGGCCTGTGCGTTGGTGAGCGTGATGGTGGCGCTGGCGAGCGTGGTCGAGTCGACGTCGGTGATCGCGATGTCGGTGTCGGCGATGGCGACCGGGCTGCCGTTCTCGGTGAAGGTGGCGCTGTAGTCATTGCCGCTGGCGGTGGAGTTGTTGCCGTCGAGGTCGATGGTCGGGGGCGCATCGTTGTCGACGATGCTGCCGACGCCCTGCGTGTCGGAGATCGTGGCGTTGCTGGCGCCGCTCAGGTTGACGAAGAAGCTTTCGGTGGCTTCGGTGAGCGTGTCGTTGGCGATCGAGACGGTGATGGTCTGCGAGGTCACGCCCGGCGCGAAGGTGAGCGTGCCGCTGGTGGCGGTGTAGTCGCTGCCGGCGGTGGCGGTGTTGTTCGCGGTGCCGTAGTTGACGGTGACCGTCTGGCCCGAGGCGGCCGACAGCGTGACGGTGAAGGTCGCGGTGCCCGCGGCCTCGTTGACCGACACGTCGTTGATCGCGAGCGTGGGCGTGGCGTCGTCGTCGAGGATGGTCGCGGTGCCGCTGGCCGCGCCGTTGGTGGTGGTGCCGGCGGTGCGGGTGGCGGTGAGGCTGAAGGTCTCGTCGATCTCGTCGAGCGTGTCGTTCGTGATCGGCGCGCGCACCAGCACGCTGGTGGCGCCCGCCGCGATCGTGGCACTCGTCGCATTGACCCAGTTGGCGCCGCCGTCGGTCGAGACCTGCAGCGTGGTGCCGTAGTCGGTGCCGCTCGTGGCCGTGCCGGCCGTGGTCGACAGCGACACGGTGGTGGCGGTGGCCGACGGGTTGGACAGGCTGACGGTGAACTGCGCGTAACCGCTGCCTTCGGCGAACGAGGCGCTCGAGACGGCGAGCGTCGGCGTGTCGTTGTCGGTGCCGCCGGTGCCCGTGCCGTCGTCGCGGATGGTGCCCACGCCGAGGTTGTCGGCAATGGTGGCGTTGGTCGCGCCGCTCAGGTTGACGTTGAAGGTCTCGCTGCCTTCGTAGGTGCCGTCGTTGAGGATCGGCACGGTGATGGTCTGCGAGGTCACGCCCGGGGCGAAGGTGAGCGTGCCGGTGGCGGCGGTGTAGTCGCTGCCGGCGGTGGCCGTGCCGTTGCTCGTGCCGTAGCCCACGGTCACCGTCTGGCCCGAAGCGGCCGACAGCGTGACGGTGAAGGTCGCCGTGCCGGCGGCCTCGTTGATCGTCACGTCGTTGATGGCGAGCGACGGGGCCGGGTCGTTGTCGACGATGCTCGTCGTGACGGCGTTGTTGCTCGGGTGGGCCGCGATGGCCTCGAAGCCGCCGCCGCTCACGGTGTTGATGGAGACGACGACGGTCTCGTTGGGTTCATCGAGCGCGTCGTCGGTGGTCGGCACGCTGAAGCTCGCGCTGCTGGCGCCAGCCGGGATGGTGACGGTCGTCACACCCGAGTAGTCGCTGCCGTTGGCGGCGGTGCCGCCGTAGCTGAGCGTCACGGTCACGGCGGTCGTGGCCGGGTTGCTGAGCGTGAGCGTGTAGCTCGCGCTGCCGCCTTCGGTCACGCTCGCGGCGCCGCTCAGGCTCACGGTCGTGACGTCGGTGTCGTCGCTCACGGCCACGCTGGCGGTGCTGGTGGTGGTGAGCGCTTCGTAGTTGCCACCGCTGGTGGAGGTGATGCCGACCGACACCGATTGCGTGCCCTGGGCGTAGGCATCGTCGGCGCGCGGCACGTAGGCGGCACTCGTGGCCGAGCTGGCACCGACCGGGATGGTGATCTGCTGGCCGTTGCTGAGGTTGACGACGAGCGGCGAGCCGGTCACCGGGTTGTTGACGCTCGCGGTGTAGGTCACGCTGCCGCCTTCGGTCACGCTCGCGCTCGAGGCGCTGAGCGTCACGGTGGTGGCGTCGGCGTCGTCGGTGACGGTGGTCGAGGCGGTGCTGGTGGTCGTCAGCGCCTCGAAGTTGCCGCCGCTGGTGCCGCTGATGCCCACCGTCACGGTCTGGTTGCCCTGCACGTAGGCGTCGTCGGCGCGCACCGCGAAGGCGGCGCTGCTGGCGCTGGTCTGGCCCACCGGGATGGTGATGCTCTGGCCGTTGTTGAGCTGGATGACGAGCGCCGAACCGGTGACGGCGTTCGACACGGTGGCGGTGTAGACGATGCTGCCGCCTTCGGTCACGCTGGCCGCCGAGGCGGTGAGCGTCACGGTGGTGGCGTCGCCGTCGTCGGTGACGGTGGTCGAGGCGGTGCTCGTGGTGTTGAGCGCCTCGTAGTTGCCGCCGCTGGTGGAGCTGATGCTGACGTTGACGGCCTGGTTGCCCTGCGCATATGCATCGTCGGCGCGCACGGCGATGGCGGCGCTCGTGCCGCTGCTCTGGCCGACCGGGATGGTGATGGTCTGGCCGTTGCTGAGGTTGATGACGAGCGGCGAGCCGGTGACGGCGTTGTTGACGCTCGCGGTGTAGGTGATGGTGCCGCCTTCGTTGACGGTGCCCGCCGAGGGCGTGAGCGTGACGGTGGTCGCGTCGCTGTCGTCGCTGACGACGGTCGTCACCGTGCTCGTGGTCGTGCGGGCTTCGAAGTTGCCGCCGCTCGTGCCGGTGATGCCGACCGTGACGTTCTGATTGCCTTGCACGTAGGCATCGTCGGCCCGCACGGCAACGGCCGCGCTGCTGGCCGAGCTGGCGCCGACCGGGATGGTGATGGTCTGGCCGTTGCTGAGCGTGACCACGAAGGGCGAGCCAGTCACCGGGTTGTTGACGCTCGCGGTGTAGACGATGCTGCCGCCTTCGGTCACGGCGGCGGCCGAGGCGCTGAGCGTCACCGTGGTGGCGTCGGCGTCGTCGGTCACCGTCGTGCTGGCGGTGCTGGTCGTCGTCAGCGCTTCGAAGTTGCCACCGCTGGTGCTGTTGATGCCGACATTGAGCGTCTGCGTGCCTTGCACGTAGGCGTCGTCGGCGCGCACGGCGAAGGGCGTGCTGCTGGCGGAGCTGGCGCCGACCGGGATGGTGATGGTCTGGCCGTTGGAGAGGTTCACCACCAGCGCCGAGCCCGTCACCGGGTTGTTGACGGCGGCGGTGTAGGTGATGGTGCCGCCTTCGGTCACGCTGGCCGCCGAGGCGGTGAGGGTGACGGTGGTGGCGTCGGCGTCGTCGGTCACCGTGGTCGAGGCGGTGCTCGCGGTGTTGGTGGCCTCGAAGTTGCCGCCGCTCGTGCCGCTGATGCCGACGGTGACGGTCTGGCTGCCTTGCACGTAGGCGTCGTCGGCGCGCACGGCGAAGGCGGGGCTCGACGCGCTGGTCTGGCCCACCGGGATGGTGATGGTCTGGCCGTTGTTCAGCGTGACGACGAACGGCGCGCCGGTCACGGCGTTGCTGACGGTCGCGGTGTAGACGATGCTGCCGCCTTCGGTCACGCTGGCCGCCGAGGCGGTGAGGGTGACGGTGGTCACGTCGCCATCGTCGGTGACGGTGGTGGAGGCGGTGCTCGTCGTGGTCAGCGCCTCGTAGTTGCCACCCGAGGTGGAGCTGATGCCGACCGTGACGGTCTGGTTGCCCTGGGCATAGGCGTCATCGGCGCGCACCGCGAAGGCCGCGCTCGTGCCGCTGCTCTGGCCGACCGGGATGGTGATGCTCTGGCCGTTGCTCAGGTTGATGACGAGCGGCGAGCCGGTGACCGGGTTGGTGACGGCCGCGGTGTAGGTGATCGTGCCGCCTTCGGCCACGCTGGCGGTCGAGGCGGTGAGCGTCACGACGCTGGCGTCGCCGTCGTCGGTGACGGTGGTCGACGCGGTGCTGGTCGTGGTGAGCGCTTCGAAGTTGCCGCCGGTGGTGGACGACACACCGACCGTCAGCGTCTGGTTGCCCTGGGCATACGCATCGTCGGCGCGCACGGCGAAGGCCGCGCTGGTGCCGCTGCTCTGGCCCACCGGAATGGTGATCTGCTGGCCGTTGCTGAGGTTGATGACGAGTGCCGAGCCGGTGACCGGGTTGCTGAGGGTCGCGGTGTAGGTGATGGAGCCGCCTTCGGCGACCGAGGCCGACGAGGCGGTCAGCGTGACGGTCGTCGGGTCGGCATCGTCGGTGACGGTGGTGCTGGCGGTGCTGGTGGTGGTCAGCGCCTCGTAGTTGCCGCCGGTCGTGCCGCTGATGCCCACGGTCACGGTCTGGTTGCCCTGCACGTAGGCGTCGTCGGCGCGCACCGCGAAGGCGGCGCTGGTGCCGGAACTCGCGCCCACCGGGATGGTGATCGTCTGGCCGTTGTTGAGGCTGATGACCAGCGCCGAGCCGGTCACCGGGTTGTTGACGGTGGCGGTGTAGGTGATGCTGCCGCCCTCGGTGACCGAGGCCGACGAAGCGGTGAGCGTCACGACGCTGGCGTCGCCGTCGTCGGTGACGGTGGTGCTCACCGTGCTGGTGGTGGTGCGGGCCTCGAAGTTGCCGCCGCTGGTGGAGCTGATGCCCACCGTGGCGGTCTGGTTGCCCTGCGCATAGGCATCGTCGGCGCGCACCGCGAACGGCGTGCTGCTGGCCGAGCTCGAGCCCACCGGGATGGTGATCTGCTGGCCGTTGCTGAGGTTGATGACGAAGGGCGAGCCGGTCACCGGGTTGGTGACGGTGGCGGTGTACGTGATGGAGCCGCCCTCGGCGACGGTTGCCGCCGAGGCGGTGAGGGTCACGACGGTCGCGTCGCTGTCGTCGGTGACGGTGGTCGAGGTGGTGCTGCTGGTCGTCAGCGCCTCGAAGTTGCCACCGCTGGTGTTGCTGATGCCGACCGTGACGGCCTGGTTGCCCTGCACATACGCGTCATCGCCGCGCACGGCGAAGGCTGCGCTCGTGCCGCTGCTCTGGCCGACCGGGATGGTGATGGTCTGGCCGTTGCTGAGGTTGATGACGAGTGGCGAGCCGGTGACGGCGTTGTTGACCGTGGCCGTGTAGGTGATGCTGCCGCCTTCCACGACCGAGGCTGCCGAGGCGCTGAGCGTCACGGTGGTGGCGTCGCTGTCGTCGGTGACGGTGGTGGAGGTGGTGCTGCTGGTGGTCAGCGCTTCGAAGCTGCCGCCGGTGGTGCCGTTGATGCCCACCGTGACGGTCTGGTTGCCCTGCACGTAGGCATCGTCGGCGCGCACGGCGAAGGGCGTGCTGCTCGCCGAGCTGCTGCCCACCGGGATGGTGATGCTCTGGCCGTTGCTGAGGCTGATGACGAGCGCCGAGCCGGTGACCGGGTTGCTGACGCTGGCGGTGTAGGTGATCGAGCCGCCTTCGGTGACGCTCGCCGACGAGGCGGTGAGGGTCACGACGCTGGCATCGCTGTCGTCCGTCACCGTGGTGCTCGCGGTGCTGGTGGTGGTGAGCGCTTCGAAGTTGCCGCCCGAGGTGGAGCCGATGCCGACCGTGACGGTCTGGTTGCCCTGGACGTAGGCGTCGTCGGCACGCACGGCAAACGGCGTGCTGCTGGCGCTGCTCTGGCCGACCGGGATGGTGATGGTCTGGCCGTTGTTGAGGTTGATCACGAGCGGCGAGCCGGTCACCGCGTTGTTGACGGTGGCGGTGTAGACGATGCTGCCGCCTTCGGTGACGGAGGCGGTTGACGCGGTGAGCGTGACCGTCGTCGCATCGCTGTCATCGGTGACGGTGGTGCTCGTGGTGCTGCTGGTGGTGAGCGCCTCGAAGTTGCCGCCGGTGGTGCCGGTGATGCCGACGGTTACGGCCTGGTTGCCCTGCACGTAGGCGTCGTCGGCGCGCACCGGGAAGGCGGCGCTGCTCGCGCTGCTCTGGCCGACGGGGATGGTGATCGTCTGGCCGTTGCTGAGGCTGATGACGAGCGGCGAGCCGGTCACGGGGTTGCTGACGGCCGCGGTGTAGGTGATGCTGCCGCCTTCGGCGACGGTCGCCGAAGAGGCGGTGAGCGTCACGACGCTGGCGTCGCTGTCGTCCGTCACCGTGGTGGTGGCGGTGCTGGCGGTCGTGAGCGCTTCGAAGTTGCCGCCGCTGGTGTTGCTGATGCCCACCGTGACCGCCTGGTTGCCTTGCACGTAGGCATCGTCGGCGCGCACGGCAAACGGCGTGCTGTTGGCGCTGCTCTGGCCGACCGGGATGGTGATGGTCTGACCGTTGTTGAGGTTGATGACCAGCGGCGAGCCGGTGACGGCGTTGTTGACCGTGGCGGTGTAGACGATGCTGCCGCCTTCGGCGACGCTCGCGGTCGACGCGGTGAGCGTGACGGTGGTGGCATCGCTGTCGTCGGTGACCGTCGTCGAGGCGGCGCTCGTGGTGGTCAGCGCTTCGTAGTTGCCGCCGGTGGTGCCGGTGATGCCCACGGTCACGGCCTGGTTGCCCTGCACATAGGCGTCGTCAGCGCGCACCGGGAAGGCGGCGCTGCTGGCGCTGCTCTGGCCCACGGGGATGGTGATGGTCTGGCCGTTGCTGAGCGTGATGACGAGCGCCGAGCCGGTGACCGGGTTGTTGACGGCCGCGGTGTAGGTGATGGAGCCGCCTTCGGTGACGGAGGCGGTCGAGGCGGTCAGCGTGACGGTGGTCGCATCGGCGTCGTCGGTGACGGTCGTGCTGGCGGTCGAGGTCGTGGTGACAGCCTCGAAGTTGCCGCCGCTGGTGTTGCTGATACCGACCGTGACGGTCTGGTTGCCTTGCACATACGCGTCATCGGCGCGCACGGCGAAGGCGGCGCTGCTGGCGCTGGTCTGGCCGACCGGGATGGTGATCTGCTGGCCGTTGCTGAGGGTGATGACGAAGGGCGAGCCGGTGACCGCCGTGGCGACCGTGGCGGTGTAGACGATGCTGCCACCCTCGGTCACGCTGGCTGCGGACGCACTGAGGGTGACGGGGGTCGCATCGCCGTCGTCGGTGACGGTGGTGCTCGTGATGCTCGTGGTGGTGAGCGCCTCGAAGTTGCCGCCGCTGGTGTTGCTGATGCCGACCGTGACGGTCTGGTTGCCCTGGGCGTAGGCGTCGTCCGCGCGCACGGAGAACGGCGCACTGCTGGCCGAGCTCGCACCCACCGGGATGGTGATGGTCTGGCCGTTGTTGAGCGTGACGACCAGATCCGAGCCGGTGACCGGGTTGTTGACGGTCGCGGTGTAGGTGATCGTGGCGCCTTCGGCCACGCTGGCGGCCGAGGAACTGAGCGTGACCGTGGTCGCGTCGGCATCGTCGACAACCGTGGTGCTCGTGGTCGAGCTGGTGGTCAGGGCTTCGAAGTTGCCGCCGGTCGTGCCGTTGATGCCGACCGTGAGGGTCTGGTTGCCTTGCACATACGCGTCGTCGGCGCGCACCGCGAAAGGCACGCTGCTGGCGCTGCTCTGCCCGACGGGGATGGTGATCGTCTGGCCGTTGGACAGGCTGATGACGAGCGGCGAGCCGGTGACCGCGTTGCTCACGCTCGCGGTGTAGGTGATGCTGCCACCCTCGGTGACCGATGCGGTCGAGGCGGTGAGCGTCACCACGCTCGAATCGGCATCGTCGGTGACGGTGGTGCTCGTGGTGCTGGTGGTTGTCAGCGCCTCGTAGTTGCCGCCGCTGGTCGACGAGATGCCGACCGTGACGGTCTGGTTGCCCTGCATGTAGGCATCGTCGCCGCGCACGGCGAAAGCGGTGCTGGTGGCGCTGCTCTGGCCGACCGGGATCGTGATCTGCTGGCCGTTGCTCAGCGTGATGACGAGCGGCGTGCCGGTCACCGCGTTGTTGACGGTCGCGGTGTAGGCGATGCTGCCGCCTTCGGTGACGCTGGCTGTCGAGGCGGTCAGCGTGACGGTGGTCGCATCGGCATCGTCGGTGACGGTGGTGGTTGCGGTGCCGGTGGGCGTGACGGCTTCGAAGTTGGCGCCCGAGGTGCCGGTGATCGTGACCGAGACGGTCTCGCTGCCCTGCACATACGCGTCATCGCCGCGCACGGCGAAGGGCAGGCTGTTGGCGCTGCTCTGGCCGACCGGAATGGTGATGGTCTGGCCGTTGGACAGCGTGACGACCAGCGGCGAGCCGGTGACCACGCTGCTGGCGGTGGCGGTGTAGACGATGCTGCCGCCTTCGAGCACCGCCGGCGCCGAGGCGCTCAGCGAGACGGTGGTCGCATCGCCATCGTCGCTCACGACGGTGCTGGCGGTCGCGGAGGTGGTGAGGGCTTCGAAGTTGCCGCCGCTCGTGCCGCTGATGCCGGCCGTGACGGTCTGGTTGCCCTGGGCGTAGGCGTCGTCGGCGCGCACGGCCACCGGGGCGCTGGTGCCGCTGCTCTGGCCCACCGGAATGGTGATCTGCTCGCCGTTGGTCAGCGTGATGACGAGCGGCGTGCCGGTCACCGGGTTGTTGACGGTGGCGGTGTAGGTGATGCTGCCGCCTTCGGCCACGTTGGCCACCGAGGCGGTGAGGCCGACGGTGGTGGCGTCAGCATCGTCGGTCACGGTGGTGGAGGTCGTGCTCGTGGTGTTGAGCGCCTCGTAGTTGCCACCGCTGGTGCCGGTGATGCTCACGGCGACCGCCTGGCTGCCCTGCACGTAGGCGTCGTCGCCGCGCACCGCGAAGGCGGTGCTGCTGGCGCTGCTCTGGCCGACCGGGATGGTGATGGTCTGGCCGTTGCTGAGCGTGACGACGAGCGGTGAGCCGGTGACGGCGTTGTTGACGCTCGCGGTGTAGGTGATGCTGCCGCCTTCGGTGACGGTGGCGGCCGAGCTCGTGAGCGTGACCGTGGTCACGTCGGCGTCGTCGATGACGCTGGTGCTGACCGTGCTGCTGGCGGCCAGCGCCTCGAAGTTGGCGCCGCTGGTGGAGGCGATGCCCACGTTGAGCGGCTGCGAGCCCTGCACATACGCATCGTCGCCGCGCACGGCAAACGGCGCGCTGCTGGCGCTGCTCTGGCCGACCGGGATGGTGATGGTCTGGCCGTTGGTCAGCGTGATGACCAGGGGAGACGCGGTGACGAGGTTGTTGACGCTCGCGGTGTAGACGACGCTGCCACCCTCGGCCACGCTGCCCGCCGAGGCGGTGAGGGTGACGGTGGTGGTGTCGATCGTGTCGACGATGCTGGTGACGGCCGGGGCCGGGTCCACCGCGAGGGCGATGCCGCCGCCGCTGGTGCCGGTGATGGTGGCGCTGACGCTCGTCGGGTCGACGTACACGTCGTCGTTCGCCGCGACGGGCACGGTCACCGTGCCGGTCAGGCTGCCGGCGTCGATGTGGATGGTCTGGCCGTTCGACAGCGTCACGTCGAGCGCCGTCACCGGCGCCTGCGTCAGCGTGGCGGTGTAGACGATGGTGCCGCCCGCTTCGGTGAGCGTGGGGGTGGCCGAGAGGCTGAGGGTGGAGATGTCGTTGTCGACGATGCCGGTCGTCACCGAGCCGGCGCTGCCGCTGACGGCCAGGTTCTCGAAGTTGCCGCCGGTGGCGCTCGCGAGGGTGATGGTGAAGCTCTCGGCACCTTCGGCCAATGCGTCGTCGATCGTCGCGATGCTGAAGTTGGCCGAGCTGCTGCCCGCGGGAATGGTGACGGTGGTGGTGCCGGTGAAGTCGCTGCCGTCGGCGGCGGTGCCGCTGTAGCTCAGGGTCACGGTCACCGCGCTCGTTTGCGCCGGGCTCGTGAGCGAGACGGTGTAGCTGCCCGAAGCGCCTTCGGCCACCGAGCCGGAGCCCGAGAGGCTCACGGTCGTGGTGTTGATCGTGTCGGTGATGCTGGTGCTGACCGGCGTGCTGTCGGCCACCAGGCTCTCGAAGTTGCCACCGCTGGCGTTGGTGATGTGCGCCGAGATGGTGCTGGCGTCGAGGTACACGTCGTCGGTCGGGGCGAGCACCGAGACGCTGCCCGACGAGGCACCGGCGGCGATGTTGATCTGCGCGCCGTTGCTGAGGGTGATCGTCACCGGCGAGCCGGCCGCGGCATTGAGGCTCGCGGTGTAGACGATGGAGCCGCCTTCGGCCACGTTCGGCGTGGCGGTGAGGGTGGCGGTGGTGGTGTCGACGGTGTCGGTGACGGCGGTGGTCGCCGCCGTGGGGTTGATCGCCAGGCTCTCGAAATTGCCGCCGGTGGCGGTGGTGATCGTGGCCGACACGGGGCCGGCGTTGACGAGCGCATCGTCGCCAGGCGCGGCGACCGTCACGCTGCCGGTGGACGCACCCGCGAGGATCGTGATGACCGCATTGTTTGACAGCGTGATGGTGACGTCGCTGCCCGCCGCGTTGTTGAGCGAGGCGGTGTAGACGATGTTGCCGCCTTCGGCCACGGTGCCGGTGGCGGTGAGCGTCACGGTCGTGGTGTCGACCGTGTCGGTGATGTTCGTCGTGGCGGGGGCGCTGTTGACCGAGAGGTTCTCGAAGTTGCCGCCGCTCGTGCCGGTGATGCTCGCTGACACGGTGCCGGCATCGATCAGCGCATCGTCGGCGGGCGCGGCCACGCTGATGCTGGCCGACGAGGCGCCGGCCGGGATGGTGATGGTCTGGCTGTTCGACAGCGTGACCACGAGGTCGGTGCCGGCCGGGCTCGTGAGCGAGGCGGTGTAGACGATGAAGGCGCCCTCCGCCGCGGTGCCGGTGGCCGAGAGCGTGAGCGTGGTGGTGCCGATGGTGTCGGTCACCGCGGTGGTGGCCGGTGCCGGGTCGATGGCGAGGGCCTCGAAGTTGCCGCCCGTCGCCGTGGCGATGGTGGCCGAGACCGGGCCGGCGTCGATGACGAAGTCGTCGGCCGGTGCCGGCACGGTGACGGTGCCCGTCGAGTTGCCGGCGAGGATGGTGATGACCGCGCCGTTCGACAGCGTGAGGGTCACGTTGCTGCCCGCCGGGTTGTTCAGCGAGGCGGTGTAGACGATGTTGCCGCCTTCGGCCACGGTCGGCGTGGCGGTGAGCGAGACGGTGGTGGTGTCGATCGTGTCGGTGACGGCGGTCGCGGCTGGCGTGGTGTCGACCACCAGCTGCTCGAAGTTGCCGCCGTTCACGGTGGCGATGCTCGCGCTGACGGTGCTCGCATCGAGCAGCACGTCGTCGCCCGGTGCGGGCACGGAGACGCTGCCCGACGAGGTGCCGGCCAGGATGGTGATGACCGCGTTGTTCGACAGCGTGACCACGAGGTCGGTGCCGGCCGGGCTCGTGAGCGAGGCGGTGTAGACGATGTTGCCGCCTTCGGCGACGGTGCCGGTGGCGCTGAGCGACACGGTGGTCGTGTCGATGGTGTCGGTGACGGTGGTGGTGGCCGCCGCCGGGTTCACCACCAGGTTCTCGAAGTTGCCGCCAGTGGCGCTGGCGATGGTCAGCGAGACCGGGCCGGCATCGACCACGGCATCGTCGGCCGGAGCCGGCAGCGTGAGCGTGGCGCTCGAGGCGTTGGCCGGGATCGTGATCTGCTGGCCGTTCGACAGCGTGACGATGACGGGCGACTGCGCCACGCTCGTGAGCGTGGCGGTGTAGACGATGTTGCCGCCTTCGGCGACGGTCGGCGTGGCCGTGAGGGTGACGGTGGTGTTGTTGACCGTGTCGGTGACGGCGGTCACGGCCGCGGCCGGGTTGACGGCGAGGCTCTCGAAATTGCCGCCGCTGGTGGCGGTGATCGTGGCCGAGACGTTGCCGGCGTCGGCATACACGTCGTCGCCCGGCGCGGGCACGGAGATGCTGTTCGACGAGCTGCCGGCGGCGATGACGATCTGCGCGCCGTTCGACAGCGTCACGGTCACGGCCGTGCCGGCCGCGTTGTTCAGCGTCGCGGTGTAGACGATGTTGCCGCCTTCGGCCACGGTGGGCGAGGCGGTGAGCGTGACGGTGGTGGTGTCGACCGTGTCGGTGACGGTCGTCACGGCCGGGGCCGGGTCGCGCACGAGCGACTCGAAGTTGCCGCCGCTGGCCGAGGTGATGCTGACCGCGACCGGGCCGGCGTCGACGAGCGCGTCGTCGCCGGGCGCGGCGAGCGTGAGCGTGCCGGTGGTGGCGCCGGTGGCGATGGTGATCTGCTGGCCGTTCGACAGGTTGACGGTGACCGGCGACTGCGCCGCGCTCGTGAGCGTGGCGGTGTAGACGATGGAGCCGCCCTCGGCGACGGTCGGCGTGGCCGACAGCGACACCGTGGTCGTGTCGAGTGTGTCGTTGACGGCGGTGGTGGCCGGCGTCGGGTCGATGGCGAGCGCAATGCCGCCGCCGGACGTGCCGGTGATGGTGGCGCTGACGGTGGTCGGGTCGACGTAGACGTCTTCGTTCGCGGCAACGGGCACGGTGACGGTGCCGGTCAGCGAGCCGGCGGTCACGGTGATGGTGGCGCCGTTGGAGAGGGTGACGGTGAGGTTCGACACCGGCGCCTGCGTGAGCGTGGCGGTGTAGACGATGCCGCCGCCGGCTTCGGTGATGGCCGGCGTGGCAGAGAGGCTCACGACCGAGACGTCGTTGTCGACGATGCCGGTGGTCACGCTGCCGTTCGTGCCGCTGACGACCAGGTTCTCGAAATTGCCGCCCGTGGCGGCGCCGATCGCGACGGTGAAGCTTTCGCTGCCTTCGGCGGCGGCGTCATCGATCGTGGCGATGCTGAAGCTGGCCGAGCTGGCGCCGGCCGGGATGGTGACGGTGGTGACGCCGGTGAAGTCGCTGCCATCGGCGGCCGTGCCGCTGTAGGTGAGCGTGACGGTGACGGCGGTCTGCGCGGCGCTCGTGAGCGAGACGGTGTAGCTTCCGGCGTTGCCTTCGATCACCGAGCCCGAGCCGCTCAGGCTCACGGTGGTGGTGTCGAGGGTGTCGCTCACGGCGGTGGTGACCGGCGTGGCGTCGACTACCAGGTTCTCGAAGTTGCCGCCCGTGGCGCCGGTGATGCGGTTGCTCACCGAGCCGGCGTCAACGATCACGTCGTCGGCCGGTGCGGGCACGGTGACGGAGCCGGTCGACGCGCCGCTCAGGATGGTGATGGTGGCGCCGCTCTGCAGCGTGACGGTCACGTTGCCCTGGGCGGGCGCGGTGAGCGAGGCGGTGTAGACGATGCTGCCGCCTTCGGCCACGGCCGGCGTGGCGGTGAGCGAGACGGTGGTGGTGTCGAGGGTGTCGCTGACGGCGGTGATGACCGGCGTGGCGTCGACCGACAGGTTCTCGAAGTTGCCGCCGCTCGCGGAGTCGATGCGCACCGACAGGTTGCCGGCGTCGTTGTAGACGTCGTCGGTGGGGGCGGGCACGGTCACCGAGCCGCTGCTCGCGCCGGCGGCGATGGTGATGGTGGCGTTGTTCGAGAGACGCACCGTCACGGCGGTGTCGGCCGGGGCGGTGAGCGAGGCGGTGTAGACGATGCTGCCGCCTTCGGCGACCGACGGCGTGCCGGTCAGCGAGACGGTGGTGGTGTCGACCGTGTCGGTGACGGCGGTCACGGCCGGCGTGGCATTGATGGCCAGGGCTTCGAAGTTGCCGCCGCTCGCGCCGGTGATGTGCAGGCTCACCGGGCCGGCGTCGACGATCGCATCGTCGCCCGGGGCCGGCAGCGAGATCGAGGCCGAGCTGGCGCCGGCCGGGATGGTGATGGTGCTGTTGTCCGACAGCGTGACCGTCACCGCCGTCTGGGCCGGCGCGGTGAGGCTTGCGGTGTAGGTGATGTTGCCGCCTTCGGCGACCGTGGCGCTGGCAGTCAGCGAGACGGTGGTGGTGGCGATGGTGTCGCTCACGGCGGTGACGGCCGGCGTGCCGTCGACCGCCAGGTTTTCGAAGTTGCCGCCGGCGGCCGAGACGATGCGGTCGGACACGTTGGCCGCGTCGACGTACACGTCTTCGCCCGGCGCGGGCACGGTGATCGAGGCGCTGGCCGCACCGTTGGGAATGGTGATGGTCGCGCCGCTTTGCAGCGTGACGGTCACCGGGCCTTGCGCCACCGAGGTGAGCGAGGCGGTGTAGACGATGCTTCCGCCCTCGGCCACGGCCGGCGTGGCGGTGAGCGAGACGGTGGTGGTGTCGACCGTGTCGGTGATCGCGGTGATGGCCGCGGCCGGGTTGACCGTGAGGTTCTCGAAGTTGCCGCCCGTCGCGGTGCTGATGGTGGCCGAGACGTTGTTCGCGTCGGTGTAGACGTCGTCGGTCGGCGCGGCCACGCTCACCGTGCCGGTGCTGGCACCGGCGGCGATGGTGATGACCGCGTTGTTCGACAAGGTCACCGTCACCGCCGACTGGGCCGGGGCGCTGAGCGTGGCGGTGTAGACGATGTTGCCGCCTTCGGCGACGGCCGGCGAGGCGGTGATCGAGACGGTGCTGTTGTCGACCGTGTCGGTGATGGTCGTCACCGCTGCGGCCGGGTTGCGCACCAGGCTTTCGAAGTTGCCGCCGCTGGCGCCTGCGATGGTGACCGACACCGAACCGGCATCCAGGTACACGTCGTCGGTGGGCGCGGCCACCGGCACCGAGCCGCTGCTCGTGTTGGCGAGGATGGTGATGGTGGCGCCGTTCGAGAGCGTGACCGTCACGTCGCTCTGCGCCGGGGCGCTGAGGGTCGCGGTGTAGACGATGTTGCCGCCCTCGGCCGCGCTCGGCGTGGCGGTGAGCGTCACGGTGCTCGTGTCGGCCGTGTCGCTCACGGCCGTGACGGCCGGGGCCGGGTTGACGACGAGGTTCTCGAAGTTGCCGCCGCTCGCGGTGGCGATGGTGACCGAGGTGTTGCCGGCGTCGACGTACACGTCGTCGGCCGGGGCTTGCACGGTCACCGTGCCCACGCTCGCGCCCGCGGCGATGGTGATGACGGCGTTGTTCGACAGCGTCACCGTCACGTCAGTCTGCGCGGGCGAGGTGAGGGTCGCGGTGTAGACGATGGTGCCGCCCTCGGCGACGGCCGCGGTGGCGGTCAGCGAGAGGGTGGTGGTGTCGACCGTGTCGGTGATCGCGGTGACGGCCGGCGTCGGGTTGACCGTGAGGTTCTCGAAGTTGCCGCCGCTGGCGTTGGTGATGGTGACCGACACGTTGCCGGCGTCGACGTGCACGTCGTCGGCCGGGGCGGGCAGCACGATGGCGCCGAAGGCGCTGCCGGCGTTGATGGTGATGGTGTCGCCGGTCGAGAGCGTCACGGTCACAGCCGTCTGCGCCGGGTGCGAGAGCACGGCGGCGTAGAGGATCATGCCGCCCTCGCTCACGGTGGGCTGCGCCACCAGCCGCACTTCGGCGGCGTCGATCGTGTCGGTGATCGTGGTGATGGCGGGCGCCGGGTCCACGGCGAGCGGAATGCCACCGCCCGTGGTGCTGGCGATGGTGGCGCTGATGCTGGACGGGTCGACGTACACGTCGTCGCTTGCGGCGACGGGCACGCTCGCCGTGCCGCTCAGGGCACCGGCGGCAATGGTGATGACGGTGCCGTTGGAGAGGGTGACGTCGAGCGCCGTGGTCGGTGCCTGCGTGACCGAGGCGGTGTAGACGATGGTGCCGCCCGCTTCGGTCAGCGTGGGCGTGGCGCTTAGGCTCACCGTCGAGATGTCGTTGTCGACGATGCCGGTGGTCACCGAGCCGTTGGCGCCGCTCACGACCAGGCTTTCGAAGTTGCCGCCCGTGGCGGCGCCAATGGCGACGGTGAAGCTCTCGGGGCCTTCGGCGATGGCGTCGTCGATGGCTGCGATGGAGAAGCTGGCCGAGCTGCTGCCGGCCGGGATGGTGACGGTGGTGGTGCCGCTGAAGTCGACGCCGTTGGCGGCGGTGCCGCTGTAGGTCAAGGTGACCGTGACGTCGGCTTGCGCCACGCTCGTGAGCGAGACGGTGTAGCTGGCGCTGCCCGCTTCCGAGAGCGTCGGGTCGCCGGCGAGGCTCACCGTGGTGGCGTCGAGCGTGTCGGTGACGGTGGTGCTGGCGGCGGCCGGGTTGACTTGCAGCGATTCGAAGTTGCCGCCGGTAGCGCTGGCGATCGTTTGCGAGACCGAGCCGGCGTCGAGGTAGACGTCATCGGCGGGCGCGGCCACGTTGACCGTGCCCGAGGAGGCGCCGGCCGCGATGTTGATGATGGAGCCGTTGGCCAGCGTCACGACCACCGCGGTCTGCGCAGCCGACGAGAGCGTGGCGGTGTAGACGATGGTGCCACCTTCGGCCACGCTCGGCGTGGCGGAGAGCGTGACGGTGGAGACGTCGGCATCGTCGGTGACGGTGGTGCTCACCGTGCTCGTGGTGGCGAGCGCCTCGAAGCTGCCGCCGCTCGTTCCGGCGATGCCCACGCTGAAGCTCTGGGCACCCTGCACGAAGTTGTCGTCGGCGCGCACCGCAAAGGGTGCGCTGTCGGCCGTGCTCTGGCCGACGGGGATGGTGATGGTCTGGCCGTTGGTGAGCGAGATGACGAGCGGGGCGCCCACCACGGGCGCGCTCACGCTGGCGGTGTAGACCACGCTGCCGCCTTCGGCCACGCTGGCGGCGGACGAGGTGAGGTTGACGGTCGACACGTCGGCGTCGTCGCTGACGGTGGTGACGGCCGAGCCCGTGGGCGTGAGGGCTTCGAAGTTGCCGCCGGTGCTGCCCGCCACGGTGACGGTGAGCGTGTCGTCGGCTTGCACGTTCACGTCGTCAGGGCGCACGTTGAACGCGGCGGTGCTGGCGCTGCTCGCGCCGACCGGGATGGTGACACTCTGGCCGTTGCTGAGCATCACGGTGAGCGGCGAGCCGCTGACGGCGTTGCTGAGCGAGACGGTGTAGACGATCGAGCCGCCTTCGGTGACGTTGGCGGCCGAGGCGCTCACGGTCACGGTGGTCGGGTCGGCGTCGTCGGTGACGTGGGTCGCGACCGAGCCGCCGGGGGCGATGGCCTCGAAGTTGCCGCCGCTGCTGTTGGTGATGCCGACGTTGAGCGTGTCGGTGCCTTGCACCTGCGCGTCGTCGCCGCGCACGGCGAAGGGCGCGCTGCTGGCGCTGCTCGCGCCAACGGGGATGGTGATGGTCTGGCCGTTGCTGAGCGTCAGCACCACCGGCGAGCCGGTGACCACGTTGTTGAGCGTGGCGGTGTAGACGATGCTGCCGCCTTCGGTGACCGAAGCGGCCGAAGCGGTGAGGGTGGCGGTGGTGGCGTCGGTGTCGTCGCTCACCACGGTGGTGGCGGTGCCGGTGGTGGCGAGCGCTTCATAGGCGCCGCCGGTGGTGCCGGTGACTGTCACGCTGAGGGTCTGGTCGCCCTGGGCGTAGGCATCGTCGGCGCGCACGGCGAAGGGCGCGCTGCTGGCGCTGCTCGCGCCCACGGGGATGGTGATCGTCTGGCCGTTGCTGAGCGTCACGACCAGCGGCGAGCCGGTGACGGGCGCGGTGACGCTCGCGGTGTAGGTGATGCTGCCGCCTTCGGCCACGCTGGCCGCAGACGCACTGAGGGTGAGCGTGCTGCCGTCGGCGTTGTCGGTGACGGTGGTGGCGGGGGCGCCGGTGGCGCTGAGCGACTCGTAGCTGCCGCCGCTCGTGCCGACGATGCTGGCGGTGACGGTCTCGGGGCCTTGCACCTGCGTGTCGTCGGCGCGCACGGCGATGGGGGCCGAGCTGGCGCTGCTCGCGCCCACGGGGATCGTGATGGTGGCGCCGTTGGAGAGCGTCACGACCAGCGGGCTGCCGGCAACGGGCGCGCTCGTGGTGGCGGTGTAGGTGATGCTGCCGCCTTCCAACACGCTCGCGGCCGAGGCGGTGAGGGTGACGGTGGAGACGTCGGCGTCGTCGGTGACGGTGGTCGTCGCGGTGCCCGCGGGCGTGACCGCTTCGAAGTTGCCCCCGGTGGTGCCGGTGATGTTGACGTTGAGCGTCTCGGTGCCTTGCACCTGCGCGTCGTCACCGCGCACCGCGAAGGGTGCACTCGAGCCGCTGCTGGCGCCGACCGGGATGGTGATGGTCTGCCCGTTCGAGAGCGTGATGACGAGCGGCGAGCCCGTCACCGGGCTCGTGAGCGTGGCGGTGTAGACGATGCTGCCGCCTTCGCTCACCGATGCAGCCGAGGCGGTGAGCGAGACGGTGGTGCTGTCGGCATCGTCGCTCACGCCGGTGGCGACGGTGCTCGTGGTGACGAGCGAGGAGTAGTTGCCGCCCGTGGTCGAGGCGACGGCGATGGTCTGCGTCTGCGTGCCCTGCACGTAGACGTCGTCCGCGCGCGGCACGACGGGCGAGCTGCTGCCGCTCGTCTGGCCCACGGGGATGGTGATGGTGCTGCCGTTCGACAGCGTGATCACGAGCGCCGAGCCGGCGACCGGGTGGTTGACGGTGGCGGTGTAGACCACGCTGCCGCCTTCGGCCACGGCGGCGGCCGAGCTCGAGAGCGTGACGGTGGTGGGCACCGGCGTGACGTTGATCTGCGCGACAGCGGCCGAGGAGCTCGCGCCTTCGTTGTCGGTGACGGTGAAGCCGATCGGCGTGCTGCCGGTGAAGCCGGGGTTGGCCACGAAAACCAGGTTCGCGGCCTGGGCCGGGGTGAGCGCGGTGCCGGCCACGACCGGCGTCACGCCATCGGCGAGGAAGAGGCTGCCACCCGCGGGCGGGCTGGTGACGGTGATGGCGCTGACGGTGCCATCGATATCAGTACCCGCCAGGCTGACCGGGATGCTGCTGTATTCAGGGCCGGCGGTCGCGATGCCGGCGTTGGCCAGCGGCGTGTCGTTGACCGGCAGCACGGTGATCTGCACGCTTTCGAGCGCAGAGACGGAGCCCTGGTTGTCGGTGACGGTAAATTCGACCACCACGCCGCCGTTGAAATCGGGTGCAGGGCGGAACACGAGGCCCGCGGCCTGGGCCGGGGTGAGCGTTTGGCCGGCGGTGACGACGGTCACGCCGTCGGCCAGCAGCAGCGTGCCGTTGGCCGGGAGGTTGACGATGGTGACGGCGGTGATGGTGCCGTCGGTGTCGGTGCCGCCAAGCGAGACGGGCAGGGTGGCGTCTTCGTTGCCCGACACGGCGGCCGGTGTGGCGCTGGGGCGGTCGTTGGGCGTGGCCGGGGTGGCCGCGGCCTGGTTCTCGGGCGCGGTGGCGGTGGTGAACGTGGGCACGGTGCCGGCCGGCTCCACGCCGGCCGTCTGGGCCAGCGCGGCGGGGGTCACGTCTTCGGCGATGCGGCCCACGCGCAGGCCAGGTTGCAGGCCGCCGCCCTCGGCGCCGGTCAGGCCGGCTGCCGGTGCGGTCTGCGAGTCGGGGTCGTTCAGCTCGGCGATGACGCGGTCGATCTCGTCGTTCGTCGGCGCAGCGGGCTTGGCGGCGAGGCCGGGAGCGTCGGGCAGCGGCGTGAGTTGCACCAGGCCGTCTTGCGTCGTGAGGATCACGTCGCCCTTGTGAACCTCATCGCCCATCTTCAAGGGGACGAGTTTGCCGTTGGGCATGCGGCGAAGCGCAGAGCCCCACAGGCCGGTCACTTTGCCATTCACGGTTTGAACGATGGTGGGCATGAAAAAACCTCGGACGCAATACCACTCAGGATGCCGTCGAGGATAGCCGCCGCCCAATTGCTTATGGGCTTTTCCGCAGGGCGTTTGTGTGAACTGAATCGCACCGGACGCCAGATTCGGCGCGCATAAGCGGGCACTTCTGCGCGCCGTGATTTATGCACGGATGCCTGCTTCAACCGTTATCGGCCGGGTTTTCTGAAACTTGAGGGGCGGGTTTGCGAGACGAGTTGGAAACCGCTTGCAACCGACCGCAGGTGCCTCTGCCGATACCCGCCCCGGGGTAAGTCGTGAACTAGGAGCGCTTGTGCTGGCAATTTCGGCCGCGCGTGCTCCAAATCAGTTGGCCGAAGCCGAAATGCCACTATCGTGTCCCTCAAAGACGTGCTCGACGCCGCCCCACCGAAGCCCATGAGTGTTCATCGTTGCCGCCTGCCGCTGCTCCTGCTCGGGGCGGTGTGGGCGTTGCTCATGCCGGTGCTGGCGCAGGCGCTTGAGGTCGTGGTGAAGCCGGGCACGGTCTCGGTGCTGGCGCAGCAGGGCGTGGAACTGCTTTTCGAGGAGGCCGACGAGAAGCTCACGCCCAACCAGGTGATGGCGCCGGAGATGGCGTCTCGCTGGAAGCCGCACGACCGCTCGCGCATCAACATGCCCTCGTCGGGCAAGCCGGTCTGGGCACGCTTCGATGTCCGCCTCGACGGCCCGCTCGACCGCGACTGGCTGCTGGCCATCGAATGGGTGCAGATCGAAACCATCGACCTGCACCAGTACGACCCCGCCACGCGGCAGTGGGTCGGCCTGCAGGAAGCCGGGATCACCCGTCCGCACAAGCTGCGCTCGATCAAGGACCCGGCCACCGGCCTGCCCATTGCCTTCGATCGCGCCCACAAGCTCACGCTGCTGGTGCGGGTGCAGGCGCGCGGCCAGCTCATCCTGCCGATGCGGGTGTGGGACGCGCAGCACTGGCAGGCGCGCCGCTACGACTTCGCGATGGGCTACGGGCTGCTGCTGGGCATCCTGGGGGTGATGTTCTTCTACAACTTGAGCCTGTACATCTTCACCCGCGAGCCGAGCTTCCGCACGTATTGCGGCTACCTCTTCTCGGTGATCGGCTACCAGCTGTGCGTCACCGGCTACGGCGCCCTTTACCTTTGGGGCCACGACAACTGGCTCAACCGATACGGCTACCCCTTGTTCGCGACGGCGAGCTTCTTCGCCGCTACCGTGTTCTTCCGGCGCTTCCTCGACCTGGCCCACGAGGCGCGGCACCTGAACCGCATGAACCAGGCGTTCATCGTGCTGTGGGGCGTGGTGCTCGTCACCGCCTTCATCAACGTGCCCATCCTCACCGGCGTGCTGCTCGCCCTCGGCATGTTCCTGTCGGGCATCGCCGGCATCTACACCGCGGCTTACCTGATGTGGCGCGGCAACGTGCTCGCGCGCTACATCCTCGTGGCGTGGAGCGCCATCATCTTCGGCACTTACATCACCACCTTCGGGATGATGGGCCTCATCCCGAGCAACGATTGGGTGAACGCGGCCCAGCCGATCGGCTTCATCGTGGAGACGGTGCTGCTGTCGATCGCGCTGGCCGCGCGCATCAAGCGCGACCGCCTGTTGAAGCTGGCCGCCGAGCGTGAGTCGCGCGAGCTGATGCACAAGGTGCAGGTGGAGCGCGAGGAAAAGATCCGAGCCCAGGAACATGCGCTCAACGTGCAGCTCAAGGCCAACGAAGAGCTGGAGCTGCGCGTGATCGACCGCACGGCCGAACTCAAGCGCGCGATGGAAAACATCGAGCTCGCCAACCGCGAGCTCGCCAAGCTCAGCGTGACGGACGCGCTGACCAAGGTGCACAACCGCCGCTATTTCGACGAGACCATGAAGAAGGAGTACGACCGCTCCTCCCGCAGCGGCAGCCCGCTGGCCCTGCTGCTGGTCGACATCGACTACTTCAAGAAGATCAACGACACCGTAGGCCACCTCGGCGGCGACGAATGCCTGAAGCTCGTGGCCGCCGCACTCACCATGTGCGTGGGCCGCTCGACCGACCTCGTGGCCCGTTATGGCGGCGAAGAGTTCGCGGTGGTGCTGCCGGGGGTCGACGCGGCGCACGCGATGGACGTGGCCGAGCGCATCCGCAAGGCGGTGGAAGACATCCAGTTCATCTACCGCGGCCGGCGCGTGCCGGTCAGCGTGAGCCTGGGCGTGGTGGCCCGGGTGGCCGACACCAGCCGGCCGCTGTCGGAGTTCATCCGCGAAGCCGACCAGGCACTGTACGGTGCCAAGGGTGCAGGCCGCAACTGCGCCATGCTCGCCGAAGCCGCTTGATCAGCGTTCCCGCAGGGCGTAGGCCTTGACCTTCAGCACTGGCTTGAGCAGGTAGGCCAGCACCGTCTTCTGGCCGGTGAGGATGTCGACCTCGGCCGTCATGCCCGGGATGATGGGCTGCTTCTCGCTGAAGTTGGCGCGCTCGGTGCGCACGCGCACGAGGTAGTAGGCGTTGCCGCGCTCGTCGACCACGGTGTCGGGGCTGATGTTTTCCACCTTCGCTTCGAGGCCGCCGTAGATGGAGAAGTCGTAGGCGGTGAACTTCACCGTGGCGCTCTGCTCGGGGCGGATGAAGGCGATGTCTTTCGGCGCCACGCGGGCTTCGAGCACGAGCTGGTCGTCGAGCGGCACGATCTCCACGATGTCCTTGCCGGGCTGCACCACGCCGCCCACCGTGTTGGCGAGCAGGCGCTGGACTCGGCCGCGCACGGGCGACTTCACCTGCGACTTGGCGACCTTGTCGGAGAGCGCCACCTGGCCTTCGTTGAGCGCGTTGAGCTTGCCCACCACCTCGGCCAGCTCCTTGCGGGCCTCGTTGCGGAAGGTGATCTCGGTCTCCTGGATCTTGCGTTGCGCCTCGCCGATGGCCGCCTGCACGCGGGCGATCTGCGCGGTGGCGGCATCGGCGTCGCCGCGGCTCTTGGCCACGTCGCGCTCCAGGCGGAGGATGTCGACTTCGGATACGGCACCCGTGGCCAGCAGCGGGCGGGTCTTGGCCAGCTCCTGCACGCCGAGTTCAAGTGAACGCTCGGCGGTGGCCTTGCGCGAGCGCATCTCGGAAAGCTCCTGCTGGCGCTGCTGCAGCTGCTGGTTGTTGATCGAGAGCAGCGTCGACAGCTCGGTGCGTTTGGCCTCGTAAAGCGCCTGTTCGCCCTGCAGGATGCGGATCTCCTCCGGGTCGTTGCTCTTGGGTGGCTTGAACTCCGCACCATCGGCCAGGGCCGACAGCCGGGCCTGGCGCGCCCGCAGCGCAAACCCGGTGGCGGCACTCTCGCGCACACCCGAAGTGGCGCGGGTTTCGTCGACCTTCAACAGCAACTGGCCAGCTTCGACCACCTGGCCTTCCTTGACCAGGATCTCCGACACCACGCCGCCGTCGAGCGATTGCAGCACCTGCAACTGGCGCGAGGGGATCACGCGGCCTTCGCCGCGCGTGACCTCGTCGACCGGCGCCAGGCCTGCCCACAGGATCAAGAGCAGCATCACCACCACCGAGGCGCGCACGATCTTTTGCGCCCGCTGCGTCTCGCGGCGCGACATGACTTCGACGGCCTCCTGCTCGAAGCTGCGGAAGCCCGCCTGCGCGGCCTGCGCATCCGTGGTGGCCGAGCCGAAGATGCGGTCGGTGACGGGGGCGATGAAGACGCGGATGCGCTCCAGCGCTGCGAGCAGCGTGCGGCCCACGCGCATCAGCGTGTGGTTGAGGCGACCTTCCGGTTGCGCGCTCATGCAGCCCTCGCGATCCGGCCGCTTTGCAGGGCCTCCATGATGCGGTCACGCGGCCCGTCGGCCACGATCTTGCCGGCGTCGATCACGATCACACGCGTCACCATCGCGAGGAGCGAGGTGCGGTGCGTCACCAGCACCACGGTCTTGTTGTGCGCGAAGTGGGTGATGTTCTGGGTGATCTGGGCTTCGGTGGTGAAGTCCATCGCGCTCGTCGGCTCGTCGAGCAGCAGCAGCGGCGCGTTGTGCAGCACCGCGCGGGCCAGGCCCACGCTCTGGCGCTGGCCACCCGAGAGCGACTCGCCGCGCTCGCCCACCGGCATGTCGAAGCCGCGCGGGTGGCGGTTGACGAAGCTGGCCATGCCGGCGAGTTCGGCCGCGGCCAGCACGGCCGAGTCGTCGGCGTAGGGCAGGCCGAAGGTGATGTTGTCGCGCAGCGTGCCGTAGAAGAGCGTGACGTCTTGCGAGACGTAGCCGAGGTTGCGGCGCACATCGGCCGGGTCGAGCTGGCGCAGGTCGATGCCGTCGAGCAGCACCGCGCCTTCGGTCGGCTGGTACAGGCCCATGATGAGCCGCTGGATGGTCGACTTGCCCGAGCCCACCTTGCCGATGAGCGCCACGCGCTCGCCGGCGGTGATCTTGAAACTCAGGCCTTCGAGGGCGGAGTCTTGGCGGTTCGGGTAGGCGAACTTGACGTTGCGGAACTCGATGTCGCCGCGCAGTTGCGGGCGCTGGATGAAGTTGCCGCCGACCGGGCGCTCGACCGGCTTTTCCATGATCTTGTCGAGCGACTCCATCGCGGTGCGGGCGCCCTGGTACTGCATCAGGAGGCCGACGATCTGCCCGGCGGGCCCCAGTGCGCGGCCGGCCAGCATGCTGGCGGCGATGAGCGCGCCCATGGTCAGCTCGCGCTGGCCGATGAGGTAGACGCCAATGATCACGATGGCCACCGTCACCGCCTGCGACAGCCAGCCCACGAGGTACTGCGCCGACGACGACAGCGCCCGCATGCGCACGTTGATGCGCGAGAGAAACTGGTTGGCGCGCTCCCAGCGCGCCTGGATCACGCCCTCGGCGCCCAGCGACTTGATGGTCTCGATGCCGGTCAGGCTCTCGATCAGCGTGGCATTGCGCTGGGCCGAGGCCTGGTAGGTGGTCTGCGAGAGTTCATGCAGCCGGAACTGCAGCACGTAGCCGAGGATGAGGATGATCGCGAAGGCCACCACCACCGGGACTGCCAGCCACGGCGAGATCCACGCGGTGACGACGATGAAGATCAGCGCGAACGGCAGGTCGATCAACGTGGTGACGGTGCTCGAGGCGATGAAGTCGCGCACCTGCTCGAAGCCGCGCAGGTTCGAGGCGAAGGAGCCCACCGACTCGGGCCGGTTCTCGAGCCGCATGCCCAGCACCTTTTCCATCAGCGTGGCGGAGATCTTCACGTCGACCCGGGCGCTGGCTTCGTCGACGAAGTGGCTGCGCAAGAGGCGCATGAAGACGTCGCCGCACATGATGAGCACGACGCCGATCGACAGGGCCCACAGCGTCTCGGTCGCGTTGTTGGGCACCACGCGGTCGTAGACGTTCATGCTGAACATCGGGAAGACGATCGCGAAGAGGTTGACGAGCAGGGCGGCCCAAAGCACGTCGCGGTAGACAAAGCGCTGCTCCAGCAGGGCCGTCCAGAACCAGTGCTTGACCTTGACGCGCCGCATCTCGGGCGTGCGCGCGTCGAAGCGGAAATGCGGGCGCACGAAAAGCACCACGCCGGTGTAGCGGGTCTGCAGCTCGGTGCGGGTGAGGCTGATCGAACCCTGGCCGGTCTCGGGCAGCAGCACGCGGGCGGTGGCGCCGTCGGCGTCCCAGCCCATGAGCACGCAGGCCTGGTTGTCCTTCAGGATCAGGATGACGGGCAGGGCGGCCGAGTCGATGCGGTCGAGCGCGAGGCGTTGCAGCTTGGCCGACATGCCGGCGCGCGAGGCGGCGCGCTCGGCGAGTTCCAGGGTCAGCACGCCCTTGCCGTTGGGGCCGAGGGGCAGGCCGGCTGAAAGCGAGGCCCTGGACGCTGCCTGACCGTGAAGCCGGCACAGCTCGACCAGGCAGTCGAGCAGTGGGTCGGGGTTGATCAGGTCTTCGCGCAGATGGGTGGTCGCGCCGTGCGCCGCGGCGGGGGGCACGGCGGGCTTCGGGGTGGCGTGACCGGGCGTTTGCGTCATTGGCTGTGGAAGGGGCCCTTAACCGATATCGGCGCAATGTAGTCCGAATTGACCCGTGCGGCGGTCCTCGAAATAGTGGCGCAGGGTTTCCCTTACCGTGCGGAAGGCAAGTTCTTCCCACGGCACCTCGTCTTCGCTGAAGAGGCGGGCCTCGATGGTCTCGGGGCCGGGGGCGAAATCGGTGTCGAGGAGGCGGGCGCGGTAGAAGAAGTGCACCTGGCCGACCCGGGCCACGTTGAGCAGCGTGAAGAGCCCTTGCAACTCGACGCGGGCACCGGCTTCTTCTTCGGTTTCGCGCAGAGCGCCCTGCTCGGTGGTCTCGGCCAGCTCCATGAAGCCGGCGGGCAGCGTCCAGTAGCCGTGGCGCGGCTCGATGTTGCGGCGGCACAGGAGCACCTTGTCGTCCCACACGGGCAGGGTGCCCACCACGTTGAGCGGGTTTTCGTAGTGGACGGTGGCGCAGGCGGTGCAGGTCGCGCGCTCGCGGTTGTCGTCGACCGGCGTGCGGTACTCGACCTTCGACCCGCAGGCCTTGCAGAATTTGTAGCTGCGGGGTTGGAACATGAGAGTCAGTTTAGGGGATGTGGGAACAACGCATGGGCTCGGGCCATGCTGCGTGGCATCATGGATTGCATCCCCTTGGCTGCCTGGAGTTCGCGCGCAATGAGCTTTGTCATCACCGCCCCGAAGTTGCCTTCCGTGCCCGTGGTGGGCGCCGGCCCGTCGGCCGAGTTCCCGGTGCATCGCATCTACTGTGTCGGGCGCAACTACGTGGACCATGCCATCGAGATGGGCCATACCGGGCGGGAGCCGCCGTTCTTCTTCCTCAAGCCTGCCGACGCGGTGCTGCCCGTGGCCGAAGGCCAGACCGGCGAGATGCCGTATCCGAGCCTCACCCGCGACCTGCACCACGAGGTCGAGCTGGTGGTGGCCATCGGCAAGGGCGGGCGCGACATCCCTGCGGCCCATGCGCTCGACCATGTGTACGGCTATGCCGTCGGCCTGGACATGACCCGCCGCGACCTGCAGGGCGAAGCCAAGAAGCAGGGTCGGCCGTGGTGCAGCGGCAAGGGCTTCGACAAGTCGGCCCCGATCAGCCACATCCGCCCGGCGGCGCAGTGTTATCTGAATGCCGCCACGCGCATCGCGCTCGACGTCAACGGCAGCACACGCCAGCAGAGCGTGATCGGCAAACTGATCTGGAGCGTGCCCGAGGTGATCGAGCAGCTGTCCAAGGGCTGGGAGCTCGCGCCCGGCGACCTCATCTTCACCGGCACGCCCGAAGGCGTGGCCGCGGTGCTGGAAGGCGACCTGCTGCAGGCGAGCATCGACGGTGTCGGTTCGCTGTCGCTCAAGATCGTGAGCGATTGATGCAGCTCTTCAGCTACTTCAGGTCGTCGGCATCGTTCCGGGTGCGCATCGCCCTCGAGCTGAAGGGCTTGCCCTACGACTACGTGCCGGTGCACCTGGTCAAGAACGAGCAGCTGAAGCCACCGTTCACCGGCGTGTCGCCGTCGCGGCTGGTGCCCATCCTGAAAGACGGCGAAGGGCTGGTGACCCAGTCCATCGCCATCATCGAATACCTCGACGAAACCCACCCCGAGCCCCCGCTGATGCCGGCCTACCCGCTGGGTCGGGCGCGGGTGAGGGCGCTCTCGCTCGACATCGCCTGCGAGATCCACCCGCTCAACAACCTGCGTGTGCTGCGCCACCTCGTGCACGAGCTCAAGGTCAGCGAGGACGACAAGAACCGCTGGTACCGCCATTGGGTCGAGACGGGGCTCGAAACCGTGGAGCGCCAATTGGCCGGCCACCCGTCGACCGGCCGCTTCTGCCACGGCGACACGCCCACGATGGCCGATGCGCTGCTCGTGCCGCAGATCTTCAATGCACGCCGCTTCGAGTGCCGGCTCGAGCATGTGCCGACGGTGATGAAGGTGTTCGATGCGTGCATGGAGCACCCGGCCTTCGTGAGAGCCCAACCCTCGGCCTGCCCCGATGCCGATGCACCCTGACTGGCTGCAACCGGCCTTCGGCATCCCCGGCGTGCAGGCGGTGATGACCACCCGGGCCGGTGGCGGCAGCGTGGCGCCGTGGGACAGCATGAACGTCGGCCTCGCCGTCGACGACGACCCGGCGCAGGTGGCGCGCAACCGCGCGCTGCTGCAGGAGGCCACGGGCGCCGACCTCGTGTTCATGAAGCAGGTGCACGGCACGCGCGTGTTGCGGCTCACCGGCGAGCACCTCGCGGCGCCGGTGCTGGAGGCCGATGCCTGCGTCACCATCGAGCCGGGCCTGGCCTGCGTGGTCCAGGTGGCCGATTGCCTGCCCGTGCTGATGGCGGCGCCGGGCGGCGTGGCGGCGGCCCATGCCGGCTGGCGCGGCCTGGCCGGCGGGGTGGTGGAAGCAGCCCTCTGCGATTTGTGCAAGGCCACCGGCTGCAAGCCCGCCGAGGTCGTATGCTGGCTCGGGCCTTGCATAGGCCCGGATGCATTCGAAGTGGGAGCCGATGTCCTCGAAGGTTTTGGAGTTCAGAGCGCGGGCGCAGACCCGGCACGTTTCAAGCCCTTGCGGCCGGGAAAGTGGCTCGCCAACCTGCCGCAACTGGCGCGAGACCGGCTTGCCGCGGCGGGCGTCACGCAGGTGTCGGGCGGTGAGTGGTGCACGGTCCGCGACCAAGTGGACGGGCGTTCACGATTCTTCTCGTTTCGGCGCGACCGCATCACTGGCCGCATGGCCGCCGTCATCTGGCGCCGCTGAGGCCAGCTCAGCCGCCTCGGCCGCCTTGCGGGCCCGACGCCGCGCGGGAGCCCCCATCACGTACAGCACGATGGACAGTGGCAGAAGTCCATACAGGAGCAGCGTGACCAGCGCGCCGAGCAAGCTGCCCACCGGGCTCATGGCTTCCGCAGCCGACATACACAAAACCACGAACATCCAGCCGATGGCGACGAGATACATTTCGCTCCCGCTTTCGAGTCAACTCATGCGTGAGGTCATGACAAAGACACCATGACCGGCGCACACTTTACGTTTCCCACGCGTTTGCTCGAATCACAAGGAGAGACATGAAGACCACGACCCGCGCCGCCCAGAAGCCGGCAACCACCGAGACAGCCACCGAAGCCGCCCAGGCCTTCGGTGCCACCGTGGGGGAGATGGTCAAGTCGATGTCGTCCTTGAGCGTGCCGATCCCGGTGCTGAGCCAGCTTCAGAGTGACTACGTGCAGTCGGCCACCGAGCTCTGGAACAAATGGGTCGAAGCGCCCAACGGCGCCAAGCTCGCACCGCAAGGCGACAAGCGCTTCGCCGACCCGTCGTGGGCCGAGAACCCGATGGCGGCCTTCACCGCGCAGATGTACCTGCTGAACGCGCGCACCCTGGCCCAACTGGCTGACAACGTGCAGGGCGACAGCAAGACCCGCCAGCGCCTGCGCTTCGCCGTGCAGCAGTGGATCGCGGCCTCGTCGCCGAGCAACTACCTGGCGCTGAACCCCGAGGCGATGTCGCGCGCGCTCAAGACCAAGGGCGAGAGCATCGCCCAGGGCATGCAGCAGCTGTGGGGCGACGTGCAGCAGGGGCACCTCTCGCAGACTGACGAGAAGGTGTTCGAGGTCGGCCGCAACGTAGCGGTGACGCCGGGCGACGTGGTGTTCGAGAACGACCTGTTCCAGCTCATCGAATACAAGCCCACGACCAAGACGGTTTACGAGCGGCCGCTGCTGATGGTGCCGCCGTGCATCAACAAGTACTACATCCTCGACCTGCAGCCCGAGAACTCGCTGATCCGCCATGCGGTCGCGCAGGGCCACCGGGTGTTCGTGATGAGCTGGCGCAACCCCGACGAGAGCCTGTCCAAGAAGACCTGGGACGACTACGTCGCCGAAGGCCCGCTCACCGCCATCAAGGTGGTGCAGGAGATCTCGGGCGCCAAGACGATCAACACCCTGGGCTTCTGCGTGGGTGGCACGCTGCTCGGCACGGCCTTGGCCGTGCTGGCGGCGCGCGGGCAGAAGCCGGCGCAGAGCGTCACGCTGCTCACCACCTTCCTCGATTTCTCGGACACGGGCGTGCTCGACCTCTTCGTCGACGAAGCGATGGTGCAGGTGCGTGAACTGACGCTCGGCCCCGACAGCCCGGGCGGCGGCACGCTGCTCAAGGGCCAGGAACTGGCCTCGACCTTCAGCGCCCTGCGCCCGAACGACCTGGTGTGGAACTATGTGGTCGGCAACTACCTCAAGGGTGAGACGCCGCCGCCCTTCGACCTGCTGTACTGGAACAGCGACAGCACCAACCTGCCGGGCCCGATGTACTGCTGGTACCTGCGCAACACCTACCTCGAGAACAACCTTGCCAAGCCCGGCAAGGTGACGACCTGCGGCACGCCGGTCGACCTCACGAAGATCGACGCGCCGGTCTACGTCTACGGCTCGAAGGAAGACCACATCGTCCCGTGGGACGGCGCCTACCGCAATACCCAGGTGCTCAAAGGCGCGAAGTGCCGCTTCGTGCTCGGGGCGTCGGGCCACATTGCCGGCGTCATCAACCCGCCCGAGAAGAAGAAGCGCAGCTACTGGGTCGGCTCGAGCGCCGCGCTGCCGCCGACCGAAGCGGCCTGGCTCGAAAAAGCCAAGGAGCACCCCGGCAGCTGGTGGCCCGACTGGGACGCCTGGCTCAAGGGCCACGCCGGCAAGCAGGTGGCCGCGCCCAAGTCGCCCGGCAACCGGACCTACAAACCCATCGAGCCGGCCCCGGGCCGGTATGTGAAGCAGAAGGCTTGAGCCGCATCAAACGCGAGCCGGCCCCCCGTGATATCAACGCAGAGATAGCGCACCGTCGCCAACCAGGAGCACACCATGTCTGACATCGTCATCGTCGCAGCCGCCCGTACCGCCGTGGGCAAATTCGGTGGGAGCCTGGCCAAGGTGCCGGCGCCCGAACTCGGCGCCGCCGTGATCGTCGATCTGCTCAAGCGCGCCAAGCTCACCGGCGACCAGATCAGCGAGGTCGTGCTCGGCCAGGTGCTGACCGCCGGTTCGGGCCAGAACGCCGCCCGCCAGGCCGTCATCAAGGCCGGCCTGCCGCAGGCCGTGCCGGCGCTGACCATCAACGCGGTCTGCGGCTCGGGCCTGAAGGCCGTGATGCTGGCCGCGCAGTCCATCCGCGATGGCGACACCGAGATCGTGATCGCCGGCGGCCAGGAGAACATGAGCCTCGCGCCCCACGTGCTGCCCAACTCACGCGACGGCCAGCGCATGGGCGACTGGAAGCTGGTCGATTCGATGATCGTCGACGGCCTCTTCGACGTCTACAACCAGTACCACATGGGCATCACCGCCGAAAACGTGGCCAAGAAGTACGGCATCAGCCGCGACGCGCAAGACGCCCTGGCCCTGGCCTCGCAGCAGAAGGCCGCCGCCGCGCAAGACGCGGGCAAGTTCAAGGACGAGATCGTGCCTTTCAGCATTCCGCAGAAGAAGGGCGACCCTGTCGTCTTCGCGGCCGACGAGTTCATCAACCGCAAGACCAACGCCGAAGCGCTGGCCGGCTTGCGGCCGGCCTTCGACAAGGCCGGTGGCGTGACCGCCGGCAATGCCTCGGGCATCAACGACGGCGCCGCCGGCGTGGTGGTGATGAGCGCGAAGAAGGCGGATCAGCTCGGCCTCACGCCGCTGGCCCGCATCAAGAGCTTCGCGACCACCGCTCTCGACCCGGCGCTGATGGGCATGGGCCCCGTGACCGCGTCGCAGAAGGCGCTGCAACGTGCGGGCTGGAAGGCGGCCGATCTCGACCTGCTCGAGATCAACGAGGCCTTTGCCGCACAGGCGTGCGCTGTCAACAACGAAATGGGCTGGGACACCAGCAAGGTGAACGTGAATGGCGGTGCGATCGCCATTGGGCACCCGATCGGTGCATCGGGCTGCCGCATCCTGGTGACGCTGCTGCACGAAATGCAGAAGCGCAATGCCAAGAAGGGCATCGCGAGCCTTTGCATCGGTGGTGGCATGGGCGTTGCACTGACGGTGGAACGCTGAAGCGCATTCGTCGCGCTGCACGCACAGGATTGGTGGGAACCCGATTGACCCGTGCCCGGTGCAGCGCGACTCTAGAGATTCATACACAGCAGCAGGAGAAGAACAATGGCGAAGAAGATTGCATACGTCACCGGGGGCATGGGTGGCATCGGAACCACCATGTGCCAGCGTTTGTACAAGGATGGTTTCACCGTGGTGGCCGGTTGCGGCCCGAGCCGTGACTTCAAGAAGTGGCTCGATGAGCAGAAGGCGCTCGGCTTCGAGTTCCACGCCTCGGTGGGCAACGTGGGCGACTGGGATTCGACCGTTGCCGCCTTCCAGAAGACCAAGGCGGAAGTCGGCCCGATCGACGTGCTGGTCAACAACGCCGGCATCACGCGCGACGGCATGTTCCGCAAGATGAGCCGTGCCGACTGGGACGCGGTGATCGAGACCAACCTCACCAGCCTCTTCAACGTGACGAAGCAGGTCATCGACGACATGCTGGAAAAGGGCTGGGGCCGCATCATCAACATCTCGTCGGTCAACGGCGAGAAGGGCCAATTCGGCCAGACCAACTACTCGGCGGCCAAGGCTGGCATGCACGGCTTCACGATGGCCCTGGCGCAGGAAGTGGCCAACAAGGGCGTGACGGTCAACACCGTGAGCCCGGGCTACATCGCAACGGACATGGTCAAGGCCATCCGCCAGGACGTGCTCGACAAGATCGTGGCCGGCATCCCGGTGAAGCGCCTGGGCACGCCGGAAGACATCGCGTCGATCGTGTCGTGGGTGGCGTCCGACGAATCGGGCTTCGCGACCGGCGCCGACTTCTCGGTCAACGGCGGCCTGCACATGGGTTGACCTCGGGATTGAGTCCCACGGTCCATTCCTCGTTCTACAAGTTCGTGGCGCTCGACGACCCGGCTGCCCTCGCAGCCGGCTTGCGTGCGCTGGCGGGGCCCTTGCTGGGCAGCGTGCTCGTGGCGCACGAGGGTCTCAACGGCGTGCTCGCCGGGCCTGAAGAAGCGCTCGACGCCTTCGAGCGTGGCCTGACGCGAGACCCCCGCTTCGCCGGCATGGCCTTCAAGCGAAGCGCCTGCCGCACACCGCCGTTTGCCCGGCTCGCCATCCACGTGAAGCCCGAGGTGGTGACGGTGGGCGTGCCTTATGCGCCGGCCGTGGGCACGCAGCGCACGCCTCAGGAGTGGCGCGACTTGATGGCGCGTGACGACGTGGTGGTGCTCGACAACCGCAACAGCTTTGAATACCGGCTCGGCCATTTCGCGGGCGCGGTCGACCCGGGCGTCACGAACTTCCGCGACTTCCCACGCTACGTGGCCGAGCATGCGGCCGAATGGAAAGCTGCCGGCAAAGAGGTCGCGATGTACTGCACTGGCGGCATCCGCTGCGAGAAGACCGCCGCGTGGATGCAGGACCTCGGCCTCACCGTGCACGAGCTCCAAGGCGGCATCCTGAACTACTTTCATGCCATGCCAGATGCCGAGCGCGACTGGCAGGGCGAATGCTTCGTGTTCGACAACCGCATCGCGCTCGACACGCATCTGCAGCAGACCGACACCACGGCCGAGCAGGTCTACGCCGGCGAGCCCGACGGCGAATGGCGGCTCGCGCGGGCGAAGCGGCTGCATGAAGCCGCCTAGGGCGACGCAGGAGCGGCCGCTGCCCGTCCGCGAAGGCGTGGGGCCGAGTTGCGTGGCCCTGCCTGAAGGTGAGTGGCCGACGATCGCGGCATTTCTGATCGAGCGCTTTTCGCGCATCGACGAGGCCACGTGGCGCACGCGCATCGAGGCCGGCGACGTGATCGATGCGCGCGGTCGTGTGGTGCGGCACGACACGCCCTTCGAGCCCCAGCTCAAGGTCTATTACTACCGCAGCCCGCCCGCCGAGCGGCCGTTTCCGCGCCAGGAGTCGGTGCTGTACCAGGACGACTGGATCGTCGTCGCCGACAAACCGCATTTCATGCCCGTCACGCCTTCGGGCCGGCACCTGCACGAGACGCTGCTGGTGCGCCTGAAGCGCAGGCTGGGCATCGACACGCTCGCACCCGTGCACCGCATCGACCGGGACACGGCCGGCCTCGTGCTCTTCAGCGTGCAGCCGCAGACGCGCGGGGCCTACCAGTCGGTGTTTCGCGAGCGCAGCGCGCGCAAGGTCTACGAGGCGATTGCGCCGCTGCGGCCCGATCTCGAATGGCCGATGCTGCTGCGCAACCGGCTGGTCGATGGCGACAACTTCATGACCATGCGCGAAGTGCCGGGCGAGCCCAACAGCGAGACGCTCATTGAGCTGCTGGAGTCGAAAGAGGGCCTCGGCCACTACCGCCTGCAACCGCTGAGCGGCAAGCGCCACCAGCTGCGGGTGCACATGGCGGGACTCGGCGTGCCCTTGCTCAACGACGGCATCTACCCTGTGCTGATGCCGGAGGTCGATGTGCCCGACTTTGACAAGCCGTTGCAGCTGGTGGCGCGCGAACTCGCGTTCACCGACCCGGTGACCGGCGCCTCGCGCGCCTTCGAAAGTGCTTACCGCTTGGCGCTGTAATTCGCCATCACTTCGCCCAGGCGGATCGCGCCGCCCGGCTGCCACGCGCTGTTGAACGCGAGGTCGCCTGTCGGGAAGAGCATGACGACGGTCGAGCCCAGCAGGAATCGGCCCATCTCCTCGCCTTGCTTGAGAGACACCGGCTTGTCCTCGTAGCGCCACTCGCGCACCTTCGTCACCCGCGGCGGGTTCACGACACCGTGCCACACGGTCGCCATGCTGCCAACGATGGTCGCGCCCACCAGCACCAGCACGAAGGGGCCGCGCGGGCCCTCGAACACGCACACCACACGCTCGTTGCGCGCAAAGAGGCCGGGTACGCCGCGCGCCGTGGTCGGGTTGACCGAAAACAGGTCGCCCGGCACGTGGATCATCCGCGTGAGCGTGCCATCGCAGGGCATGTGGATGCGGTGGTAGTCGCGCGGGCTGAGATACAGCGTGGCGAAGTGGCCGTTATCGAACTGCGTGGCGAGGCCCGCGTCGCCGCCGACGAGCGCGGTGGTGGTGTAACGGTGCCCCTTGGCCTGAAAGATCAGGTCGCGCTCGATGGGGCCGAACTGGCTGATGGCGCCATCGACCGGGCAGACCAGGTCGGCCTGCGCGATGGGCCGTGCGCCCGGCTTGAGGGCGCGGGTGAAGAACTCGTTGAAGCTCGGGTAGCTCGCGATGTCGGGGTTGGCCGCTTCGCTCATGTCGACCTTGTAGCGGCGCACGAACCAGGCCACGAAATTGGTGGTCAGCCGGCCCGCCCGGGCCGAGGCACCTTTGCCTGCCAGCGAAGTCAGCGGGCCCTTGGGCAGCAGGTACTGGGGCAGAACGGCGAATCGGTCGGACACGGCAATCCTCGGCGGCGGTCGTCAAAGCGGGAGGCGGATTCTAGGCAGGCAGCGGGCGTGCCCGGGCGTTCGGCTTGCCGCACCCGGCGGGCGAGGTGCATGGTGCATAGCCATTTGCAATCGAGTGTCTTGAATTAATCAATTGGCTCAATGATGCGGTGCACCGTAACATCGACCCTGGTTCGACGCCAGAAAGCCCCAGGCCAAAGGTCGTCTGAAGCCTGTTTCACTCATCTCTTATCAGGAGGCGTTCAATGTCCATCATCAACACGCAAGTCCCCGAGTTCAAGACCCAGGCTTTCCTCAACGGCAAGTTCATCGACGTCAGCAACGAGACGCTGAAGGGCAAGTGGTCCGTGCTGATCTTCATGCCGGCTGCGTTCACCTTCAACTGCCCGACCGAAGTGGAAGATGCTGCCGACAACTACGCCGAATTCCAGAAGCTCGGCGCCGAGGTCTACATCGTCACGACCGACACGCACTTCTCGCACAAGGTGTGGCACGAAACCTCGCCGGCTGTCGGCAAGGCCAAGTTCCCGCTGGTGGGCGACCCGACGCACACGCTGACCAACGCCTTCGGCGTGCACATCCCCGAAGAAGGCCTGGCCCTGCGTGGCACCTTCGTGATCAACCCCGAAGGCGTGATCAAGACCGCCGAGATCCACTCGAACGAGATCGCCCGTGACGTCAAGGAAACGCTGCGCAAGCTGAAGGCCGCGCAGTACACCGCCGCCCACCCCGGCCAGGTCTGCCCGGCCAAGTGGAACGAAGGCGCCAAGACGATCACCCCGTCGCTCGACCTGGTCGGCAAGATCTAAGCGCTTCTCGCTGTAGTACCCGCAGTACCGAGCCCGCCCGTGCGGCGGGCTCACCCCGGATTCACAAGAAGTTCAGGAGTACCCCATGTTGGACGCCAACCTCACAGCCCAGTTGAAGGCTTACCTCGAGCGGGTCCGCGAGCCGTTCGAGATGGTGGCCTCGCTGGACGATTCGCAGAACGCGCGCGACATGCGCGAACTGCTCGAAGAGATCACCGCGCTCTCGCCGCAGATCACGCTGCGCACCGACGGGCAGGACGCACGCCGCCCGTCGTTCGCGCTGAACCGCATCGGCTCTGCGATGAACCTGCGCTTCGCCGCCATTCCGCTGGGCCACGAGTTCACTTCGCTGGTGCTCGCCCTGCTGTGGGTGGGCGGCCATCCGCCCAAGGCGGAGCAAGACGTGATCGAGCAGATCAAGGCACTCGACGGTGACTACACCTTCGAGGTCTACATGTCGCTGACCTGCCACAACTGCCCCGACGTGGTCCAGGCGCTGAGCCTGATGGCCGTGCTCAACCCGAAGGTGAAGGTCACCATCGTCGACGGCGGCCTCTTCCAGCAGGAAGTGGAAGAGCGCCAGGTGATGGCGGTGCCGGCCGTGTTCCTCAACGGCCAGATGTTCGCCTCGGGCCGCATGACGGTCGAAGAGATCGTGGCCAAGCTCGACACCAAGGCCGGTGAGCGCGAAGCCGCCAAGCTCGACGCCCGCGCGCCGTATGACGTGCTGGTGGTCGGCGGTGGCCCGGCCGGTGCCGCGGCCGCCGTGTACGCGGCGCGCAAGGGCATCCGCACCGGCGTGGCGGCCGAGCGTTTCGGTGGCCAGGTGAACGACACGCTCGCCATCGAGAACTACATCTCCGTGCTCGAGACCGACGGGCCGAAGTTCGCCATGTCGCTGGAGCAGCACGTGAAGGCGTATGACGTCGATGTGATCAACCTGCAGCGTGCCGAGAAGCTCATTCCGGCGGCGCAACCGGGTGGCCTGATCGAATTGCAGTTCGCAAGCGGCGGCTCGCTCAAGAGCAAGACGGTGATCATTTCCACCGGCGCCCGCTGGCGCAACGTCAACGTGCCGGGCGAGCAGGAGTACAAGAACAAGGGCGTGGCCTACTGCCCGCACTGCGACGGCCCGCTCTTCAAGGGCAAGCGCGTCTCGGTGATCGGCGGTGGCAACTCGGGCGTCGAGGCCGCGATCGACCTGGCCGGTGTGGTCGAGCATGTGACGCTCTTCGAGTTCGCCGACAAGCTGCGTGCCGATGCGGTGCTCGTGAAGAAGCTGCAGAGCCTGCCCAACGTCGCGATCCACACCAACGCGCAGACGACCGAGATCACCGGCGACGGCCAGAAGGTCAATGGCCTCACCTACACCGACCGCGCGACCGGCGAGTCGAAGCATGTGGCGCTCGAAGGTGTGTTCGTGCAGATCGGTCTCGTGCCCAACACCGAGTGGCTGAAGGGCACGGTGGAGCTGTCGCGCTTCGGCGAGATCGTGGTCGACGCGAAGGGCGCAACCTCGGTGCCTGGTGTGTTTGCAGCAGGCGACGTGACGACGGTGCCGTTCAAGCAGATCATCATCGCGGCGGGCGATGGCGCGAAGGCGGCGCTGGGTGCGTTTGACCACCTGATGCGCAGCTGATCGCTATGCCCCAACTGAAAAGCGGCGCCTCGTGCGCCGCTTTTCCATTCAGGGGGTGATCGCGTCCAGCAAGTCGCTCTCGACCTGCAGTTGCAGCTTGTTTTTCTGCAGCACCGAGCCATCGATCAGGAAGGTGTCTTCCACGCGCTCGCCGAGCGTCGTGATCTTGGCGAGTTGCAGGTTGATGTGGTGCTGCGCGAGCACGCGGGCGATGGAATAGAGCAGGCCCGAGCGGTCGCTGGTGGACACGCCGAGCAGCCAGCGCTGGCCGCGCTCGTCTGGCCGCAGTGTCACGCGAGGCGTGATCGGGAAGGACTTCACCCGCCGCGACAGCCGCCCACGCGAGGGTTCGGGCAGCGGCCCTTCGGCCTTCAGCGCCTCCGTGGCCTGCGTCTCCACCAGCGAAATCAGGTCGCGGTAGTGGTGGTCGAGCGTCGGGCTGATGACCTGGAAGGTGTCGAGCGCGTAGCCGGCCTTGGTGGTGTGGATCTTTGCGTCGAGGATGTTGAAGCCGGCGCTGTCGAAGTAGCCGCAGATGCGGGCGAAGAGGTCGGGCCGGTCGGGTGCGTAGACCAGCACCTGCAAGCCTTCGCCGAGCGACGACAGGCGCGCGCGCACCACCGGCTCCTTCGACTCGACATGGCGAAACAGCGAGCGGGCGTGCCAGGCGATGTCGCCGGCGTCATGGCGCACGAAGTAGCTGAGCTCCAGCGTGTTCCACAGCGGGCCTTCGGTGCCGGGCAGCAGCGAGTAGAGGTTGAGTGTGTGCCTCGCTTCCTGCTTGCGCGACTCGATCTCGGCGTCGACGTTGGGCCGTGCGCCGCCGAGTGCGCGCAGCGTCAGCCGGTACAGGTCTTCCAGCAGCTTGCCCTTCCAGGCGTTCCACACCTTGGGGCTGGTGCCGCGGATGTCGGCCACCGTGAGCAGGTACAGCGCGGTCAGGCGGCGCTCGGTGCCCACGAGCTTGGCGAAGCCTTCGATCACCTCGGGATCGCTCAGGTCTTCCTTCTGCGCGATGCGCGACATGGTGAGGTGGCCCTTCACCAGGAACTCGCACAGCTGCGTGTCGTCGCGCGTCAGCCCGTGGTCGCGGCAGAAGCGGCGCACCTCGGTCGCGCCCAGGTCGGAGTGGTCACCCCCGCGGCCCTTGGCCACGTCATGGAAGAGGGCGGCGATGTAGAGCACCCAGGGCCGGTCGAAGGTCGAGGCGAGCTGCGAGCAGAACGGGTACTCGTGCGCGTGGTCGGCGATGAAGAAGCGGCGCACGTTGCGCAGCACCATCAGGATGTGCTGGTCCACGGTGTAGACGTGGAAGAGGTCGTGCTGCATCTGGCCGACGATGCGGCGGAAGACCCAGAGGTAACGGCCGAGCACGCTGGTCTGGTTCATCAGCCGGAAGGCATGCGTCTGGCCTTCGGGCTGCTGCAGGATTTCCATGAAGGTGTGCCGGTTCACCGGGTCGCGGCGGAAGTCGCCGTCCATCACCTCGCGGGCGTTGTAGAGCGCGCGCAGCGTGCGGGCCGAGAGGCCTTCGATGCCGTGCGTCTGCTGGAAGACGAGGAAGGTCTCGAGGATGGCGTGCGGGTTGCGCTCGTAGAGATCGTCGCTCGCCACTTCAAGCATGCCGCCGCGGTCGAGGAAGCGCTCGTTGATCGCCTGCATCGGCGCGTCCTGCACGCCGTGGATGCGCTCCTCGATGTTGAGGATGAGGATGTGGTTGAGCTGCGCCACCGCTTTCGCGGCCCAGTAGTAGCGGCGCATCAGCACTTCGCTCACGCGCTGGCCCTTGGGTGCGGTGTAGCCGAAGCTCTCGGCCACGGCGGTCTGCAGGTCGAACACCAGCCGGTCTTCGCGGCGCCCGGCCACCATGTGCAGGCGGGCGCGGATCAGGCGCAGCACGCCTTCGTTGCGCTGCAGCTGCTTCACCTCGAAGGGCGTGATCAGGCCCTTGGCGGCGAGCTCCGTCCAGCTGCGGCCGAGGCCGGCCGCGCGGGCCACCCAGATCAGCACCTGCAGGTCGCGCAGGCCGCCCGGGCTTTCCTTGCAGTTGGGCTCCAGCGAGTAAGGCGTGTCTTCGTACTTCTGGTGGCGCTGGCGCATCTCGAGCGTCTTGGCGCGGAAGAAGGCCTTCGGGTCCATCGCCGCGTCATAGGCGCGGCGGAAGCTGGTGTAGAGCCTCTTTGCGCCGCACAGCGGGCGCGATTCGAGCAGGGCGGTCTGCACGGTGACGTCGTTCTCGCTCTCGGCGACGCACTCGGCCACGGTGCGAACGCTGGAGCCGATCTCCAGGCCGATGTCCCAGCAGGCGGTGATGAAGCCTTCGATCGAGGACTTGAGCGCGTCATTGGCGCCGATCGTTGAATGCTCGGGCGGCAGCAGCACCAGCACGTCGACGTCGGAGTGCGGGTACAGCTCGCCGCGGCCGTAGCCGCCCACGGCCACGAGCGCCGCGCCGGGCGGCATCAGTGCGTGTTCCCACAGCTCGGCCAGGGTCTGGTCGACGTGCCGGGCCAGGGCGCGCACCAGGCGGCTGGCGGCAGTGGCCGAAGGCCGTGACTCACGGAAGTGGCTGAGCAGCGCCGCCTTGCCCTCGCGGAAGCGCGCGCGCTGCTCGCTGATGCTGCGCCCGGCTGGGGCGCTCTGGATCTCGGCCACGACCGCCACGGGCCGCTCGCTCAGACGCTGGCGGCGACCGGAGGCGTGACGAACGCCGGCGGCGGCGGGCTGCCGGCCGAGAGCGTCAGCACCTCGTAGCCCGTCTCGGTGACCAGCACCGTGTGCTCCCACTGGGCCGACAGCGAGCGGTCGCGGGTGACGATGGTCCAGCCGTCGCCGGTCTCGCGGATCTCGCGCTTGCCGGCGTTGATCATGGGCTCGATGGTGAACACCATGCCCGGCACCAGCTCTTCGAGCGTGCCGGGGCGGCCGTAGTGCAGCACCTGCGGCTCTTCGTGAAACTTCTGGCCGATGCCATGGCCGCAGAACTCGCGCACGATGGAGAAGCCAGCGTTTTCGGCAAAAGTCTGGATGGCGTGGCCGATGTCGCCCAGGCGGGCGCCGGGTTTGACCTTCACGATGCCTTTCCACATGGCGTCATACGTGAACGAGCACAGGCGCTTGGCGGCAATCGACCCTTCGCCCACCACGAACATGCGGCTCGTGTCGCCGTGCCAGCCGTCCTTGATGACGGTGACGTCGATGTTGACAATGTCGCCGTTCTTGAGCGGCCGGTCGTTCGGGATGCCGTGGCAGACCTGGTGGTTCACCGAGGTGCAGATCGACTTGGGGTAGGGCGTGTAGCCGGGCGGCTGGTAGTGCAGCGGCGCGGGAATGGCGCCTTGAACGTTGACGATGTGGTCGTGCGCCAGCTTGTCGAGTTGCTCGGTGGTGACGCCGGGTTTGACGTGCGGCGTGAGCATGTCCAGCACCTCGGATGCGAGGCGGCCTGCAATGCGCATTTGGGCCGCGTCGTCGGCGGTCTTGATGGTGATCGTCATAGGGCCGAGATTGTGCCACCCGGCCCCGTAAAATGCCGGGTTTCCACCGGCGCCCCCACTCCCGGACGGGCGACTGCCGCACCCAGAGCCTCAAGCGTGACCTCCACACCCCAGCACCTGTTGCACTTCGAGGGCGGCAACGCCCTGTCCGCCTTCCGCGCCCAGGCGCTGTTGCCCCGTCTGCAGGCCGTCAACGCCCGCATCACCGGTGTCCATGCCCGGCATGTGCACTGGGTGTGGTGCGACCAGGCACTCGATGCCGCCGGCCATGACAAGCTGAAGGCCTTGCTGGTCTACGGCGACCCCTACACCGGGCCGAACGACGGCACCGTGGTCGTCGTGGCACCGCGCCTGGGCACGGTCTCGCCCTGGGCCTCGAAGGCGACCGACATCGCCCACAACTGCGGCCTCGCGATCCACCGCGTGGAACGTGTGACGGAATACCGCCTGACGCTGAAGAGCGGGCTGTTGGGTGGCACCAAGACGCTGACTGCGGAAGAGCTGCAAGCCGCTGCCGCGCTGCTGCACGACCGCATGACTGAAAGCGTGCTGCTGGCCCGTGAAGACGCCCGCCACCTGTTCGACGAACAGCCCGGCAAGCCGATGGAGCATGTCGACGTGCTGGGCCAGCGGCGCAGCGCGCTCGAGAAGGCCAACACCGATTTCGGCCTCGCGCTCAGCGACGACGAGATCGAGTACCTCGTCAACGCGTTCACGGGCCTCAAGCGCAACCCGACCGACGTTGAGCTGATGATGTTCGCGCAGGCCAACAGCGAGCACTGCCGGCACAAGATCTTCAACGCGCAGTTCACCATCGACGGCGTGGCGCAAGAGAAGTCGATGTTCGGGATGATCCGCAACACGCATCAGCTTGCGCCGCAGCACACCGTCATCGCCTACAGCGACAACGCGTCGGTGATGGAAGGCCATGCGGTCGAGCGCTGGCTGCCGCAGGGCTACACCAATGCGCCGCAGTACGGCCCGCGTGCCGACACCGCGCACGTGCTGATGAAGGTGGAGACGCACAACCACCCGACGGCGATCTCCCCTTTCCCGGGCGCTTCGACCGGCGCGGGCGGCGAGATCCGCGACGAGGGGGCGACCGGCCGTGGCTCCAAGCCCAAGGCAGGCCTGACGGGCTTCTCGGTGTCGAACCTGCACCTGCCCGGCACCAACGAGCCGTGGGAGCAGCAGCCCTACGGCAAGCCCGAGCACATCGCGAGCCCGCTGCAGATCATGGTCGACGGCCCGCTGGGCGGCGCGGCCTTCAACAACGAATTCGGCCGGCCCAACTTGCTCGGCTACTTCCGCGTCTACGAACAGACCGTCGGCGATCAGCGCCGCGGCTACCACAAGCCCATCATGATCGCGGGCGGCCTGGGCACGATCTCGGCGTCGCAGACGAAGAAGATCGAATTCCCCGCGGGCACGCTCCTGATCCAGCTCGGCGGCCCCGGCATGCGCATCGGCATGGGCGGTGGTGCGGCCAGCTCGATGGCCGCCGGTGCCAACGCGGCCGAACTCGACTTCGATTCGGTGCAGCGCGGCAACCCCGAGATCCAGCGCCGCGCGCAGGAGGTCATCAACCACTGCTGGGCGCTCGGTGAGGTGAACCCGATCCTCGCCATCCATGATGTGGGCGCGGGTGGCATCTCCAACGCATTCCCCGAGCTGGTCGACGGTGCCGCCAAGGGCGCACGCTTCGACCTGTCGAAAGTGCCGCTGGAAGAAAGCGGCCTCGCCCCGAAGGAAATCTGGTGCAACGAAAGCCAGGAGCGCTACGTGATCGCGCTCAAGGCCGAGGCGCTGCCGCTCTTCGAGGCGATGTGCGAACGCGAGCGTTGCCCGTTCGCCATCGTCGGCACGGCGACCGACGAGAAGCAGCTGGTGCTCGCCGATCCGCAGTCGGATGACACCCCCATCGACATGCCGATGGAAGTCCTGCTCGGCAAGCCCCCGCGCATGCACCGCGACGTGAAGCGCGTGCACCGCGAGCTGCCGGCACTCGACCTCACCGACGTCTCGCTCGACAAGGTCGCCTTCGATGTGCTGCGCCACCCGACGGTCGCCAGCAAGCGTTTCCTCATCACCATCGGCGACCGCACCGTGGGCGGCCTCGACCACCGCGACCAGATGGTCGGCCCGTGGCAAGTGCCGGTGGCCGACTGCGCCGTGACGCTCGCCGACTACGCCGGCTTCAAGGGCGAAGCGATGAGCATGGGCGAGCGCACGCCACTGGCCTCGCTCGACGCGCCGGCCTCGGGCCGCATGGCCGTCGGCGAGGCGCTGACCAACCTGCTCGCCGCGCCCTTCGAGCTGCCGCGAGTGAAGCTCAGCTGCAACTGGATGGCCGCCTGCGGTGAAGCCGGTGAAGACGCGGCGCTCTACGACACCGTGAAGGCGGTGGGCATGGAGCTCTGCCCCGCACTCGGCATCAGCGTGCCGGTCGGCAAGGACAGTCTTTCGATGCGAACCCGCTGGAGCGAAGACGGCCAGGCCAAGCAGGTCACCGCTCCGGTGAGCCTGATCGTCAGCGCGTTTGCTTCGCTCGACGACGTGCGCCCCACGCTCACGCCGCAGCTGCAGGCCGGCGACACCACGCTGATCCTGATCGACCTCGGCCAGGGCAAGGCCCGCATGGGCGGCTCGATGTTGGCGCAGGTGCTGAACCAGTTCGGCCATGAAGTGCCCGATGTCGACGACCCGCAGCAGCTCAAGTCGCTGGTGCTCGCGATCAACCAGCTTCGCAGCGAAGGCCGGCTGCTGGCCTACCACGACCGCAGCGACGGCGGCCTCTGGGCGGCCGTGTGCGAAATGGCATTCGCCGGCCACCTGGGCGTGAGCCTCAACGTCGACATGCTCGTCACCGAAGGCGACGGCATCACCGACAGCCGCGCCGAATACGGCGACTCGAAGAACTGGGCCAACCAGGTCAGCACCCGCCGTGCCGAACTCACCCTGCGCGCGCTCTTCAACGAAGAGCTGGGCGTGGTCATCCAGGTGCCGACCGCGGTGCGCAACGAGGTGATGCAGACCTTGCGCGAGCATGGCCTCAGCAAGCACAGCCACTTCATCGGCAAGCCCAACGACAAGGGCGTGGTGGAGGTGTGGCGCGATGCCAAGCCGGTGTTCAGCGCGCCACTGCGCGACCTGCACCAGGCGTGGGACGACGTGAGCTGGCGCATCGCCCAGCTGCGCGACAACCCCGTCTGCGCCGACCAGGAACACGACGCTGCCGGCCGCACGGAAGACCCCGGCCTGCACGTGCACCTGAGCTTCCAACCGCAAGCGCCGGCGATCCAGAGCCAGCGGCCGAAGGTCGCCATCCTGCGCGAGCAGGGCGTCAACAGCCACGTCGAGATGAGCTACGCCATGCACCAGGCCGGCTTCGACACCTTCGACGTGCACATGACCGACCTGCAGACCGGCCGTGCGCGGCTCGACATGTTCCAGGGCTTCGTCGCCTGCGGTGGCTTCTCGTATGGCGACACGCTCGGCGCCGGCGAGGGCTGGGCGCGCTCGATCATGTTCAACGGGATCTTGGCCGAGCAGTTCGCGGCCTTCTTCCAGCGTCAGGAAACCTTCGCGCTCGGCGTGTGCAACGGCTGCCAGATGATGGCCGCGCTCGCGCCCATCATTCCCGGCGCCCAAGACTGGCCGAAGTTCACCCGCAACAAGAGCGAGCAGTTCGAAGCGCGCCTGTCGCTGGTGGAGGTGCTGCCAAGCCCGTCGATCTTCTTCGCGGGCATGGAAGGCAGCCGCATCCCCATCGCCGTGGCCCACGGCGAGGGTTACGCCGACTTCTCGCAGCGCGGCGATGCAGGCAAGGTGCACCGTGCCATGCGCTTCGTCGACAACACCGGCGCGCCCACCGAGGCCTACCCGGCCAACCCCAACGGCAGCCCCGGTGGCCTCACCTCGGTGACCACCGCCGATGGCCGCTTCACCGTGCTGATGCCGCACCCGGAGCGTGTGTTCCGCAACATCCAGAAGAGCTGGACGAGCGGCGACAAGAGCGCGCACAGCCCGTGGATGCAGATGTTCCACAACGCGCGCCGCTGGGCGAAGTAAGGACGACCCGATGCACAAGACCCCCGTCAAGTACCTCGTCATCATCGAATCCGATGGTGCGATGGTCGCCAAGCTCTACGACGCGCAGTTCAAGCACGAGAACGACATCGACGCCGGCTCCGAGGAAGTGGCCGTGATGACCCGCGGTCTCACGCCTGCAAAGAACGGCAACGACGCCACCTGGTCCAAGGTGCTCGTGGGCCACGGTGAGGCCGAACGCCGCGCCGCCGAGATCTACACCCTCGACGTCTGAGCGACGACCACACGATGAACATCGCAATTGCCGGTGGCGGGATCGGCGGCCTGACCCTGGCCTTGGCGCTTCACCAGCGCGGCATCTCGTGCACGGTCTATGAAGCGGCGCCGCAACTGCGCCCCCTGGGCGTGGGCGTGAACCTGCTGCCGCATTCGGTGAAGGAATTGACCGAACTCGGCCTGCAGGAGGCGCTCGCGGCCACCGCCATCGAGACCGCGTCGCTGACCTACTACAACAAGTTCGGCCAGACGATCTGGAGCGAGCCGCGTGGCATCGCCGCGGGCTACCCGGTGCCGCAGTACTCCATCCACCGCGGCGAACTCCACATGATCCTGCTCGACGCGGTGCTGCGCCGCCTCGGGCCCGAGCGGGTCGTGCTGGGCCATCAGCTGACTGGTTTCGTCAACAGCGGCCAGAAGGTGCAGGCGACGTTCACGCGATTGCTCGACAACAGCGCCGTCACCGTCGAGGCCGACGCACTGGTGGCGGCCGATGGCATCCACTCCGCTGCGCGCAAGCAGATGTGGCCCGATGAAGGCGCGCCGCGCTACGGCCAGCGCGTGCTGTGGCGCGCGATCACCGAAGGCGAGCCCTTCGGCGACGGCCGCTCGATGTTCATGGCGGGCCACCCCGACGTGAAGTTCGTGGCCTACCCGATCTCGCGCAAGCTGGCCGAGCAGGGCCGCTCGCGCATCAACTGGATCGCCGAGCTGTCGGTGCCCGAGATGCCGACGCGCACCGACTGGAACCGCCAGGTCGACATCGGCGTGTTCGCTGCACCCTTCGACAGCTGGAACTGGGAATGGATCGACATTCCCAAGCTGATTCGCGGCGCCTCGGCCGTCTACGAATTCCCGCTCGTCGACCGCGATCCGTTGCCGCACTGGCGCCAGGGCCGCGTCACGCTGCTGGGCGATGCCGCGCACCCGATGTACCCCATCGGCTCGAATGGCGCCTCGCAGGCCATCCTTGACGTGCGCGCGCTCGCCGATGCACTGGCCGGCAAGGGCCAGCTCGACGCCGCGCTCGACGCCTACGAGGCCGAGCGCCTGCCGAAGACGGCCAACATCGTCCTGCTCAACCGCCAGAACGGCCCCGAGCAGGTGATGGCGATTGCCGAGCAGCGTGCGCCCGAGGGCTTCAAGCACATCCATGACGTGATGCCGCGCGAGGAGCTGGAAGGCATCGCGGCGCGCTACAAGCAGGTCGCCGGGTTCACCAAGGACCAGGTCAAGAAGGCCTGAGAGACAGAAGGATCTCGGTCCGCAACTCGTTCGGCGGCGTATCGCGTGGGTTGTTGAAGTATTCCTCGACCAGCGGGCCCGCCGCGGGCTCGTGGCCCGAGCGGGGCAGCCAGCTGCCATAGAGCCAGTCGTAGGCGGCGCGCATCGAGGCATACGGGCCGACGTAGTTCAGCACGGCATGGAGGCCGGCCGGTGTTTCGGTGTGCACGAGCCCCACGTCGGTGGTCGGCTGCGCACAGCCCGCCACCGCGGCGACGGAGCGCAGCTCGGCCTCGGGCGTGACCGCCGGATCATCGAAATACAGCGCCAGCATCCGCATGCCCGGCCGCCCGAGGCCAGTGCTGGCGATGCGGGCGTAGAGCAGGTCGAACGCACGGCCGATCGACATGAAGGAGCCGCGGTGCTCCACGCCGAGCAGCGGCTGCGCCGGCAGCTCTCTCAGCGTCACCTCGTAGCCCGGCGCGCTGTCCTCCGTGTGTGACGCGACGAAGTGGCGGTGCAGGCCGCTGGCCCGGTAGCGCGCCGGCGGCAGGCCATAGACCGACTTGAAGGTGCGGTTGAACGACGCGAGCGTCGGGTAGCCCGCGTCGCGCGCCACCTGCGCGATGGGCCGTGCCGTGTGTGCCAGGTGCCCCGCGGCCCGGTGCAGCCGCAGGCGCTTGACCGTCTGCGCCATCGTCTCGCCATGCATCGCGTGGTAGACGCGGTGCCAGTGGTGTGGCGAGAGGCAGGCGATGTCGGCCAGCGCGTTCAGGTCGAGGGGCTGGTCGAGGTGGTCGTACACGTGCTCGATCACCCGCCGCATGCGCGGCGCGTAGCGCGACCAGAGGCCCGAGTCGGTGGACGCGGGCGCGAAGACCCCCGCATCACGCTCAGCGGATGCCGACACGGATCTCGATCTTTCCGTCGGGTGCATAACGCTCATGATCGCAACGATAGGTCTTCGCAAGATCCTGGTTCGCCCACACGTCGAGCCAGCGTTCGCCGACCTTGTCGTGCCGGCCGGGCTCGACCTCGAAGACGGCATGCCGCCCGGGCGGGATCACCGCCGAGGCCAGGCCCTCGGGCACTGTGTCGGCGTGGGTCACGCAGGCGCCCACGATCAAGGTGTAGTCGCCGTGGTTGTCGACGCCTTCGTGCGCATGGTGGGTGTAGACGGCGTAGACATCGCCATCGCGGCGATGCGGAATGCGCGCCAGCCAGTTCTCCCCGCTGAAGCGCTGCCAGTGGGTCGGGATGTCTTCGAATGCGCGCTGGTTGTTCGTGCGCAGCGGAATGCCCAGCACGAGCATGGGTTCGGTCGTCTGCAGGGTCTTCATGTCGGCTCCTCATGTTGCGGAGCCTTCATCTTGCGATGGGTCGATTTGACAAGTCTTGCGGACTTGTCAGCGAGGACCGTAGACGACGGCACGCACGAACTGCGCGGTGGTGGCGGTGAGTTGCGGCAGCTCGCCGATGCGGTCCTGCTCGATCTTCTGCAGCACCAGCTCGTGGATGCCGCCGACGATGCTCAATGCGAGCGCACCCGGCAGGGGTGGATGCTGGCGGCCTTCGTGCGGGCGGTTCACCACCTCGACGATGAAGTCGGCGAGCTGCTGGTTGACCCGCCGCCGCGCCTGCAGGCCCGTGGGGCCGAGGCTCAGGATGGCGATGAAAAGCGTCTTCAGCAGCGCCGGGTTGCTGGCCATCGTGCTGAGGTAGGCCTCGATCGCCTGCTCGGCCTGGGTCAGCGGGTCATGGCTCGGGTCGATGGAATCGCGCAGCACGCCCAGCGACTGCTTGCTTGCCGCCTCGTACAGCGCGACCAGGCAGTCTTCCTTGGTGGCGAAATGCTCGTAGAAGGTGCGGCGCGAGACCCGCGCAATCGCCGCCAGGTCGGCGATGGTGGTGTCGGCATACCCCTTGCGCGCCACCGCTTCGCCCATGGCGTCGAGAAGGCGGCGTCGATGGCTGGTGTCGGGGTCGGCAGAAACTGGCATGTCGGGCACAACGCGAAAACGGTACTTGACAGTACCACAGGCGACATGCACATTGGCCGCGCTGGTACCAAGTCGTACCAAAACCGTGGAGTACTGCCATGACGACCGACCTTGTGGTTCGCCGCCTGCTGATCGACCTGGAAGCCGACATCCCGCGCCGCTGGTGCGGTGGCGATGCCTTCCGAACCGCGCTCTTCAATGCCTTGTCGATGAGTTTCCCGCTGGGCGAGCAGTTCTTCATCGATTCGCTGCGTGCCGGCATGAAGCAGCTGCCGGACGACCAGCGCGAGCGCTTCGCGAAGGAAGTGCAGGGCTTCATCGGCCAGGAGGCCACGCACCGCCGCATCCACGGGCTCTTCAACGCCCATCTCGACAAGCAGGGCTTCACCAACGCCTGGGAAAAGCGCATCGAGAAGCGCACGCCGATCTTCGACGAGGTCGATGCGCGCCATCTGGTCGCCGCGACGGCCGCGACCGAGCACTTCACCGCCATCCTCGCCGAGTGGATGCTGCGCAACACCTGGGCGCTCGACGACGCCGAGCCGCGCCTGCGCACGATGTGGATGTGGCACGCCTCGGAAGAGAGCGAGCACCGCAGCACCGCCTTCGACGTCTACCAGGCGCTGGGCGGCAACCACGAGTGGCGCGTGAAGTGGTTCAAGAACGTGACCGTTCTCTTCATCACCGACGTGACCCGCCAGACCCTGCGCAACCTGTGGGACGACGGCGCGCTCTTCAGCCTCAAGACCTGGCGCAGCGCCTGGACCTACCTCTTCGGCAAGTGCGGCCTCGTGCGCGAGACCTACGGCCCGTGGAAGGCCTACCTGCGCGAAGACTTCCACCCGCGCCAGCAGGACGACCAGCTCTCGCGAGACTGGCTGCAGGCGAACGCGGCGCAGTTCTCGGTCGTGGGCAAATAACCCGCCTCAGGCGGCTGTCACTTCGACCGGCACGCCGCCCAGCACGGCGTTGCCCGAGAGCGGGTCGCGTGCGCGCTCGTCGAGCACCGCATTGAGATTGGCTCCGGGCCGCTCGGCCGCCACGCCGAGCCGCGTGCCGGGCAGGTGGTGGCCCCAGCCATGCGGCAGGCTCACGACACCCGGCATCACGCTGTCGTTCACCTCGACCTGCGCCTCGATCGTTTGCCCATCGTGGCCGGCGATGCGCGCGAGCGCGCCGTCGGTGAGCTTCAGGCGTGCGGCATCGGCCGGGTTCACCAGCGCCGTGCAGCGGAACGGGCCCTTGGCGAGCAGGGGCAGGTTGTGCATCCAGCTGTTGTTCGAGCGCACATGGCGGCGGCCGATGATGACCATCTCGGGCAGCGGCTGCGTCATGTCGTGTTCGGCCCGTTGAAGGTCGCCCATGAGCAAAGGCGGGGCGAGTTCGATCTTGCCGCTCGGCGTGCGCAGCGCTTCGGGAATTCGCGGCTGCGGCGGGCCGAGGTCGATGCCGCCTTCCGAGACCGCCACCTTGGCGAGCGTCAGCCCGTCGGGCTTCTGGCCGAAGGCTTCGCCGTAGGGGCCGGTGCGCAGTGACAGATCGAGCCGACGCTCGGGCCCGGTGTGGGCCGAGATCTCGCGCATCACCGCCTGGGCGTTGTCACCGAAGCTGCGCTGCAACTCGGCGAGCAGCATTTCGTCATCGAGCTGCTGCACATCGGCGCTCGCGCCCTTGCCGTTGAAGAGGCCGATCAGCTTCACGAGGATCTGCCAGTCGCGCAGGTGGCCCTCGGGCGCCGGCAGCACCGGCGCGCTGTAGCGCACGTGGTTGCGGTAGGCGAATTGCGGCAGTGCCACGTCGAAGTGCGCATCTTCGAGCGGCGCGAGGCCGGGGAGGATCACATCGGCATGGCGCGTGGTCTCGTTGAGGTAGATGTCATAGCTCAGCATGAAGTCGAGCTGGTCGAAGGCCTTTGCCAGGCGGTCGCCGTTGGGCGCCGAGAGCACCGGGTTGCTCGCGAGCGTGATGAGCGCCTTGATCTGACCCCCGCCTTCTGTCTCGATCTCTTCGGCCAGGCAGCCCATCGGCAGCTCACCGAAGACTTCGGGCGCACCGCTCACGCGCGAGTGGTGGCGTCCGGTGGTGATGCCCTTGCCGATGCCGGGCTTGCCTTCGGTGCTGGCCGAGAACGCGGCTGACTTGGCGAACATGGCGCAGCCGGGTTCGTCGAGGTGGCCGGTCAGTACGTTGAGCACGTCGATCAGCCAGCTGGCGAGCGAGCCATGGGCTTGGGTGCAGGTGCCGAGCCGCCCATAGACGGCCGCGCGTTCGGCTTTGGCGAGATCGCGTGCGAGCTGGCGGATGTGGTCGGCCGCAATGCCGCAGCGGGCCGAGACCGCTTCGGGTGTGAACGGGCCGATCGCGTCGCGCAGGGCGTCGACGCCTGCCACGTGCTCGGCGAGGCGGCCCAGGCGCACGAGCTTCTCGGCAAAGAGCGTGTGCACCATGCCCAGCATCAGGAAGGTGTCGCCACCCGGGCGGATGGGCAGGTGGCGGCTCGCGATCTCGGCCGTCTCGGTGCGGCGCGGGTCGACCACGACGATCTGGCCGCCACGTTCGCGCAGCGCTTTCGCCTTGCCGCGGAAGTCGGGCACCGTCCACAGGCTGCCGTTGCTGGCCATCGGGTTGGCGCCGAGGATGAGCAGGAAATCGCAGCGCTCGATGTCGGGGATGGGGATCGTGAGCCAGCTGCCGAACATCAGGCCGCTGGAGAGCTGCTTGGGCATCTGGTCGAGCGTGGAGGCCGAGTAGATATTGCGCGAGCCCATCGCCTTCATCAGCCGGCCGAGGTAGAGCATGACGCCGAACTTGTGACCGGCAGGGTTGCCCACGCTCACGGCCACGCTGTCGTTGCCGTGGGCGGCGCGCAGCGGCATCAGGCGGCGCTCGATCTCGGCGAAGGCTTCGTCCCAGCTGGCTTCGACGAAGTGACCGTTGCGCTTGACGAGCGGCGTGCGAAGCCGGTCGGGGTCGTCCTGCAAGTCCTTGAGCGCCACGCCCTTGGGGCAGATGTAGCCCTTGCTGAAGCTGTCGCTCTCCTGCCCGCGGATGGCGATGACCTTGCGGCCTTCGACCTGCACCTCGAGCCCGCAGGTGGCTTCGCAGACGGGGCAGATGTGGTGGTGGATGCTGCTCATGGTCTTGTCTTCCTTGCCGTGTTGGCGCGGTGCACGGGGTTATGCCTGCTGGCGGCCGGCCAGTCCGTCGCTCAGGTGACGCAGGGCCTTCGAGGTGAACTCGTCGGCGGGGAAGAAGGTCTCGAGCGCCAGCTCCGAGAGCGTGATGTCGATCGGCGTGCCGAAGACGGTGGTGGTGCTGAGGAACGACAGCACACCCGCGGCGGATCGGATCTTCAGCGGCACGGCCACAGCATTGGGCGCGATGTGCTCGTGCTCGTCGACACCGGGCGGCACCGGGTAGGCCTGCAGCTCCTTCAGCAGATCGACGAGCACGGGGTCGGCGCTGAGGTTGATCTGGTGGCGCAAGCGATCGAAGAGGTGATCGCGCCAGCCGAGCAGGTTGACGATCTTGGGCGCCACGCCCTGCGGGTGCAGGCTCAGGCGCAGCACGTTGACGGGCGGCTGCAGCAACTCGGGCGCGATGTCCTGCATGAGCAGCAACAGCGAGGGGTTGTGCGCCACCATGTTCCAGTGCCGGTCGACGGCGAGCGCGGGGTGGGGCTCATGGGCCTTCAACAACTGCTCGACCGTCTGCCGGGCGGCCTGCAGGGCCGGGTCGTCGAGCCTGCGCTCGGGGTAGAGCGGTGCATAGCCGGCGGCAGTGAGCATCGCGTTGCGCTCGCGCAGCGGCACGTCGAGCTGCTCGGCCAGGTGCAGCACCATCGCCCGGCTGGGCGTGGAGCGGCCAGTCTCCATGTAGCTCAGGTGGCGGGTGGAGATGTCGGCGTCCATCGCCAGGTCGAGCTGGCTCAGGCGGCGGCGCTGGCGCCATTCGCGCAGCAAGGCGCCGACGGGTTGTGCAGAAGAGGGTGAGGCGGTGGCGATGGCGTTGCTCATGGCCCGCACATTACCGCAGCGCTCCTGCCAAACCCATGACCTCGCAGGTCATGGACTGCCTGCATCGCTAGGCCGAGCATCCGGGCCATGCCGCGTTGGGCGGTGTTCAACCCAAGGAGATGCTCATGACTCACCTTCACGTCACCCCATTCCTTCGCAAGGTGCTGCAGGCCGATGCCGCGGTGACCGCCGTGGCGGCCCTCGCGATGCTGCTCGGTGGTAGCGCGTTGCAGACACTGCTCCAGCTGCCCGCCTGGCTGTTGCTGGGCGGCGGTGCGGCACTGGTCGCTTACGTCGTCTTCGTGGCCTGGCTTTCGCGGCGTGACAGCGTGCCGCGTGCCCTGGTCTGGGCGCTGGTCGCGATCAACGTCGGTTGGGCGTTCGACTGCGCGCTGCTGGCCTTCGCCAGCTGGTTGCAGCCGAGCGCCTGGGGCTACGCGTTCCTCGGCGTGCACATCGTCACGGTGCTGGTCTTCGCCGAATTGCAGTACGTGGCGCTGCAGCGTGGGCGCGCGTCAGGCGCGTATGCCCACGCCTGATGGCGAGGCTCAGGTCTCGTCGGCCTCATCACCGTAGGCCGACATCGGCACGCAGGCGCAGAAGAGGTTGCGATCGCCGTAGACGTTGTCCACACGACCGACCGGCGACCAGTACTTCTGCTGCCGCAGGCTCTTGACCGGGTAGGCCGCTTCCTCACGCGAGTAGGGGTGCGGCCATTCGTTCTTGAGCAGCGCGGCGGCGGTGTGCGGCGCGGCCTTGAGCGGGTTGTCGTCCTTCGGCCACTGGCCTTGCTCGACGCGCGCGATCTCCTGACGGATGGCGATCATCGCGTCGCAGAAACGGTCGAGCTCGACCAGCGGCTCGCTCTCGGTCGGCTCGACCATCAGCGTGCCGGCGACCGGGAAGCTCAGCGTCGGGGCGTGGAAGCCGTAGTCGATGAGGCGCTTGGCCACGTCTTCGGCGCTGACGCCGGACGTGTCTTTCAGCGGGCGCAGGTCGAGGATGCACTCGTGCGCCACGCCGCCGCCCTTCACGCCGGCGATGCTGCCGCTGTAGTGGATGTCGTAGTGGTCGGCCAGGCGAGCAGCGATGTAGTTGGCGCTCAGGATGGCGGTTTCGGTGGCCTGCTTCAGGCCCTCGGCGCCCATCATGCGGACGTACATCCACGAGATCGGCAGCACGGCGGCATTGCCGAGCGGCGCGGCGCTCACGGCGCCGACTTGTTGGTCATTGCCAAGGTCCGCCGCGCGGTGTGCTGGAAGGAATGGAACGAGGTCTTCGACCACGCACACCGGGCCGACACCCGGGCCACCACCGCCGTGGGGGATGCAGAAGGTCTTGTGCAGGTTGAGGTGGCTCACGTCGCCGCCGAACTCACCCGGTGCGGCGATGCCGACCAGCGCGTTCATGTTGGCGCCGTCCACGTAGACCCGGCCGCCGTGCTGGTGAACGAGAGCGCACAGCTCCTTCACCCGCGTCTCGAAGACGCCGTAGGTGGAGGGGTAGGTGATCATCACGCAGGCGAGATTGGCGCTGTGCTGCTCGCACTTGGCTTTCAGGTCGGCGAGGTCGACGTTGCCGTCGGCGTCGCACTTGGTGACGACGACCTGCAGGCCCACCATCTGCGCGCTGGCCGGGTTGGTGCCGTGTGCCGACTCGGGGATCAGACAGATGTTGCGGTGCCCCTGGCCCTTGGCCTCGTGGTAGGCCTTGATGATGAGGAGGCCGGCGTATTCACCTTGCGAGCCGGCATTGGGTTGCAGGCTGATGCCGGAGTAGCCGGTGGCCTGGCACAGCCAGTCGCGCAGCAGCTGGTCGAGTTCGTTGTAGCCCTTCAGCTGCTCTTGCGGCGCGAAGGGGTGCACGTTGGCAAACTCGGGCCAGGTGATGGGGATCATCTCGCTGGTCGCGTTCAGCTTCATCGTGCACGAGCCGAGCGGGATCATGCTGCGGTCGAGCGCGATGTCCTTGTCCGACAGGCTGCGGATGTAGCGCAGCATCTCCGTCTCGGAGTGGTGCGTGTTGAACACCGGGTGGGTAAGGAAGGTGGAGCTGCGGCGCAGGTCTGCAGGGATCAGGTCGGGGGTCGAGGCGAGGGCGTCGACATTCGGCAGCGTCTGGCCGTCCTTGGCGAAGATCTTCCACAGCAGCGCGAGGTCGTCGCGCGTGGTGGTCTCGTCGAGCGTGATGCACAGGTACTCGCCCCAGGCGCGGCGCAGGTTGGCGCCGAGCGAGACGGCGCGCTGCAGCAGGCGCTCGGTGTCGGCGCCGGTCTTCAGGCTGATGGTGTCGAACGCGCCACGATCGAGGTGGTGGGTGGCGCTGAGGTCGACGCCGAGTTGCTTCAATCCTGCGACAAGGATGCCGGCGTAGCGCGCGACACGTTGCGCGATGCGCGTCAGGCCCTGCGGCCCGTGGTAGACCGCGTACATGCTGGCCACGACCGCCGGCAGCACCTGCGCCGTGCAGATGTTGGAGGTGGCCTTCTCGCGGCGGATGTGCTGCTCGCGCGTCTGCAGCGCGAGGCGGTAGGCGGGCGCGCCGTGTGCGTCGACGCTCACGCCAACCAGGCGGCCGGGCATCGAGCGCTTGAAGTCGTCTCGCACTGCCAGGTAGGCGGCGTGCGGGCCGCCGCAGCCCATCGGCATGCCGAAGCGCTGGGTGGTGCCCACCGCAATGTCGGCGCCCATCTCGCCCGGCGTCTTGAGCAGCGTGAGCGCCAGCAGGTCGGCGGCCATGATGAAAGCGGCCTTCCTGGCGTGCACCTTGTCGGCCTCGGCCGACCAGTCGTGGAGCCAGCCGCTGCTGGCCGGGTATTGCACCATCGCGGCGAAGTAGTCGTCGGCGGCGACCGCGGCATTCCACTCGTCGTGCGAGTTCGCCTCTTTCACCACCAGGCCGAGCGGCTTGGCTCGGGTGTGCAGCACTTCGAGCGTCTGCGGGTGCACGTCGCCCGAGACGACGAAGACGTTGCCCGTGGCCTTCACGCTGCGCTTGGCGAGCGTCATCGCTTCGGCGGCGGCTGTGGCTTCGTCGAGCATCGACGCATTGGCGATCGCAAGCCCGGTGAGGTCGCACACCATGGTCTGGAAGTTGAGCAGCGCCTCCATGCGGCCCTGCGAGATCTCGGCCTGGTAGGGCGTGTAGGCGGTGTACCAGGCGGGGTTCTCGAGGATGTTGCGCAGGATGACGCCCGGCGTGTGCGTGCCGTGGTAGCCCTGCCCGATGAAGCTCTTGAGCAGCTGGTTCTTCGACGCGATGGACTTCAGCTCGGCGAGCGCATCGGCCTCGGTGACCGGCGCCGGCAGCTGCATGGGCTGCGGGCGCGCGATGGCACGCGGCACGATGCTGTCGATCAACGCCCGGCGCGAGGCCGCGCCGATGGCCGAGAGCATGCGCCGCTCGTCTTCCGGTTCGATGCCGATGTGGCGGGCGATGAATTCAGATGGGTTCTCGAGTTCACCGAGAGGCTTCAGGGCAGACATCAGCATTTCATTTCCAGCGAGAGCAGGGCGGGCAGGCAAGACTCGAGATCAGGCGTTCTTGACGAGCGCGTCGTAGGCCGGCGCGTCGAGCAGGCCTTCGAACTCGGCCATGTCGCTCACCTTCACCTTGAAGAACCAGCCATTGCCCAGCGGGTCGCTGTTGGCGAGCGACGGGTCGGCACGCAGGGCTTCGTTGACTTCCACGATCTCGCCGCTGACGGGCATGTAGATGTCGGCCGCCGCCTTGACCGATTCGACGACGCCCGACACCTCGCCCTTCTTGAAGGTGCGGCCCACTTCGGGCAGATCGACGAAGACCACGTCGCCCAGCGCGTCCTGCGCGTGCAGCGTGATGCCCACGGTGGCGGCCTCGTGGTCTTCGATGTTGATCCACTCGTGGTCGGGGGTGTACATGGTCGTCATGGGAAGGCTCCTGGTTGTGTTCGGGAAATCTGGCGTCAGCCGCGGGGGCGTTGATCACCCACGGTGATAGCGGTGCGGCGTAAACGGCATGGGGCACACGCGCATGGGTTGGCGTTTGCCCCGCACCTCGGCATACACCTCGTGGTGCGCCAGCGCGTGGTTGGCCGCGAGGTAGGCCATCGCGATGGGCTGGTTGACGGTGGGTGAGAGCGTGCCGCTCGTCACGTGGCCGAGCTTGTGGCCCTTGGCGTCGACGATGACGGCACCTTCGCGCACCGGCACACGCTCCAGGCCCAGCAGGCCCGCACGCTTGATCGGTGCGCCGGTGGCGAGTTGCGACTCGATGACGCTTGCGCCCGGGTAGCCGCCAGCGCGGGCGCCACCGGGGCGGCGCACCTTCTGGATGGCCCAGGTGAGACCCGCCTCCACCGGCGTCGTGGTCGCGTTGATGTCATGACCGTAAAGACACAGGCCCGCCTCCAGGCGCAGCGTGTCACGCGCGCCAAGGCCGGCCGGCTTCACTTCGTGCAGCGCGAGCAGGGCACGCGCCAGCGCCACGGCACGGTCGGCCGGCACCGAGATCTCGAAGCCGTCTTCACCCGTGTAGCCGGAGCGGGTGACGAAACAGTCGGCACCCGCGATGTGCGCGGCCATGCCGGTCATGAAGGTGAGTTGGGCCACCTCGGGGTTGAGCTTGCGCAGGGCCGTCACCGCCTTCGGGCCTTGCAGCGCCAGCAGCGCGCGGTCAGGCAGCGGCTGCACGGTGCAGCGGTGGCCGATGTGGGTGACGAGATGGCGCGTGTCGGCGTCCTTGCAGGCCGCGTTGACGACGACGAAGAGGTCGCCCTCGCGGCGCGTGATCATCAGGTCGTCGAGGATGCCGCCGCTCGCATTGGTGAAGAAGGCGTAGCGCTGCTTGCCCACGGCCAGGTCGACCACGTCGACCGGCACCAGCGATTCGAGCGCACGGGCCGCGTCGTCGCCGATGAGGCGGAGCTGGCCCATGTGCGACACGTCGAAGAGTGCCGCCGACTCGCGGCACTGCTTGTGCTCGGCAATGATGCCGCCGGGGTAGTTGACCGGCATCTCGTAGCCGGCGAACGGGACCATCTTGGCACCCAGCTCCAGGTGCAGCGCGTGCAGCGGGGTCTTGAGCAGGGAAGCAGGTGTAGCGGCAGGCAGTGCGGACATGGCGATCTCCGAGGACATTGCTGAATCCAAGTGTTCTCCACCGGAGTGGAAAACGCTTGCAATGCCCTCACTGTCCGCTTTACCTGAGAGATTGGCGAGGGCCGCTCACGCAGCACCCGCTTGCCCCTTCGGTGGACCCACTCGGGGTGGGTCTCTCTCCAGCAAGGACGCCCTGTTTCCAGAGCGTTTTGTCAGTCCTTTTGCCTGAGCGTTCGGGCAGGGCCCTGCGCCTTCGGCGGCTTCACGAGGAAGCTCTCTCCTGACAGGCGGGGAGTGTAACTCCCCGCGCTCGATCACATGCCCGAATAGTTGGGGCCGCCACCGCCTTCCGGCGTCACCCAGACGATGTTCTGCGTCGGGTCCTTGATGTCACAGGTCTTGCAGTGCACGCAGTTTTGCGCGTTGATCTGCAGGCGCTCCTTGCCGGCGTTGGCTTCGTCGGGCACGAACTCGTACACGCCGGCCGGGCAGTAGCGGCTCTCGGGGCCGGCGTACTTGGCGAGGTTGATGTTCACCGGCACCGACTTGTCTTTCAGCGTCAGGTGCGCGGGCTGGTGCTCTTCGTGGTTGGTGTTGGAGATGAACACCGAGCTCAGGCGGTCGAAGGTGAGCTTGCCGTCGGGCTTCGGGTACTCGATCTTCGGGCACTGGTTGGCCGGCTTCAGGTACTCGTGGTCGGGCTTCGTGCGGTGCATCGTCCACGGTGGCGACTTGATGCCGAGCTTGGGCAGCAGCCAGTACTCGATGCCGGTGCCGATGGTGCCGCCCCACAGGCCCCACTTGAACCAGGCCTTCCAGTTGCGGGCCTGGTTGAGTTCCTTGTAGAGCCAGCTCGCTTCGAAGGCCTTCGGGTAGGCGGCGAGCTCGTCGGCCTTGCGGTCGGCGGTCACGGCTTCGAAGGCGGCCTCGGCGGCCAGCATGCCGGTCTTCATCGCGGCATGGCTGCCCTTGATGCGCGGACCGTTCAGGAACCCGGCATCACAGCCGATCAGCGCACCGCCCGGGAACACCGTCTTGGGCAGGCTCAGCAAACCACCGGCCGTGATGGCGCGGGCGCCATAGCTCAGGCGCTTGCCGCCTTCGATGTGCTTGCGAATCGCCGGGTGCGTCTTCCAGCGCTGCATTTCCTCGAAGGGGCTCAGCCACGGGTTCTCGTAGTTGAGGCCGGTGATGAAGCCGAGCACCACCTTGTTGTCTTCCATGTGGTACAGGAAGCCGCCGCCGTAGGTGTCGCTCTTGAGCGGCCAGCCCGCCGCGTGGATCACGAGACCCGGTTGGTGCTGCTTCGGGTCGACTTCCCACATTTCCTTCACGCCGATCGCGTAGCCCTGCGGGTCCTTGCCGGCGTCGAGCTTGAACTTGGCAATCAGTTGCTTGCCCAGGTGGCCGCGCGAGCCTTCGGCGAAGAGGGTGTACTTGCCGTGCAGCTCCATGCCGAGCTGGAAGTTCTCGGTGGGCTCGCCCTGCTTGTTGATGCCCATGTTGCCGGTCGCGATGCCCTTGACCGAGCCGTCGTCGTTGTAGAGCACTTCGGCGGCGGCGAAGCCCGGGAAGATCTCCACGCCCAGCGCTTCGGCTTGTTGTGCCAGCCAACGCACCACGTTGCCAAGGCTCACGACGTAGTTGCCGTGGTTGTGGAAGTTGTCGGGCATCAGGAAGCCTGGCGTGCTCATCACGCCCGTCTCCGACAGGAAGAGCGCTTCATCCTTGGTGACCGGCTGGTTGAGCGGAGCGCCCAGCTCCTTCCAGTTCGGGAACAGCTCGTTCATCGCGATCGGGTCCATCACCGCGCCGCTGAGGATGTGCGCCCCGGGCTCCGAGCCCTTCTCCAACACGACCACCGAGATTTCCTTGCCGGCTTTTTCCGCCAGCTGCTTGAGGCGAATCGCGGCCGACAAGCCCGCCGGGCCACCGCCGACGATGACCACGTCATATTCCATGGCCTCGCGGGGACCGTACTGGGCAAGAATTTCGGCGGGGGTCATGCAGTCTCCTTGGATGAACAATCGCCGCGCATTCTAATTGGCCGATCGGTCGAAAAGAACGATCGTTCGCTTCTAAGTTCAAGCGAGTCGGCGATGAATCCTGCACTGCAGGCCGCGTGCTATCTTCATTGCCATCCATCGCAGTCAAACGCTGCTGTACACATCAACGAGGAGAAGTACATGGCCTACACCATCGACCTGTCCGGCCGCGTGGCACTGGTCACCGGCGCGTCCAGCGGGCTCGGCACCCAGTTCGCGAAGACGCTGGCCACGGCCGGCGCCGCGGTCGTGCTCGCAGGCCGCAGGGTGGAACGCCTGAAGACGCTGCGCGCCGAGATCGAAGCGGCGGGGGGCGATGCGCATGTGGTGCGCCTCGACGTGACCGACACCGACAGCATCAAGGCGGCCGTCGCCCACGCCGAGACCGAAACGGGCGCGATCGACATCCTCGTCAACAACTCCGGCGTGAGCACGACGCAGAAGCTCACCGACGTGACGCCCGAGGACTACGACTACGTGATGGACACCAACACCAAGGGTGCCTTCTTCGTGGCGCAGGAGGTGGGCAAACGCATGCTGGCGCGTGCCAAGGGTTCAGCACCCGGCACCTACACCGGCGGGCGCATCGTCAACATCGCGTCGATGGCCGGCCTGAAAGCGCTGGGCCAGATCGGCGTGTACTGCATGAGCAAGGCCGCGGTGATCCACATGACCCGTGCGATGGCGCTGGAGTGGGGCCGCTACGGCATCAACGTCAATGCCATCTGCCCGGGTTACATCGACACCGAGATCAACCACCACCACTGGAACACCGAGCAGGGCCAGAAGCTCATCAACATGATGCCGCGCAAGCGCATCGGCGCCCCGCAGGACCTGGACGTGGTGCTCACGATGCTGTGCTCGAACGAGAGCCACTTCGTCAATGGCGCGGTGATCCAGGCCGACGACGGCTTCGCGATCTGATCTGATGAGAGCACTCTCGCTTCTTGAGGCGCGCGTGCTGGGCGTGCTCATCGAGAAGGCGCACACCGTGCCCGACAGCTACCCGCTGTCGCTCAATTCGCTCACCCTCGGCTGCAACCAGAAGACCGCGCGTGACCCGGTGGTGAATGCCACCGAATCGGAAGTGCAGGGCGCCATCGATTCGCTGAAGGTGCTGCACCTCGTCTTCGAGTCGAGCGGCTCGCGGGTGGCGCGCTACGAGCACAACATGGGCCGCGCGATGGGGCTGCCCTCGCAGAGCGTGGCGTTGCTGGCGGTGCTCGCGCTGCGCGGGCCGCAGACGAGCTCGGAGCTGCGCGCCAATTGCGACCGGCTGCACCGCTTCGCCGATGTGTCGTCCGTCGAAGCCTTCCTCGACGAGCTGGCCGCGCGCAGCGAAGAAAAGGGCGGGCCGCTCACACTGAAGCTGCCGCGCGCCCCCGGAGCGCGCGAGCAACGGTGGACGCATCTGCTGTGCGGTGCCGTCGACATCTCGGCCATGCCCGTCGCCCCACAGTCCGACGACTTCGTGGCCACCAGCGAGCTTGCGGCGTTGAAGTCACAACAGGCCGCCATGCAGAACGAGCTGGCCGAATTGCGTGCGTTGGTCGACCGTTTGTATTCAGAATTGGGTGTGAGCAAGACCTGAAACCAACAGCCTGGGAGGGTGGATGCGCATCGAGATACCCGAGCAGAAGCGCCTGGTGCACGAGATGCATATGCCCATCCGCTGGGGCGACATGGACGCGATGGGCCACGTCAACAACGTGAGCTACTTCCGCTACCTCGAGACGGCGCGCATCGAGTGGCTCGACGGCGAAGGCTTTGCACCCGACCGGAGCGGCGAAGGCTTCGTGATCATCAACGCCTTCTGCAACTTCCTCGTCCAGCTCGAATACCCGGGCGACCTGCTGCTGAAGACCTATGCCGCCAACCTCGGCCGCAGCAGCTTCGACAGCTTCACCACGATCTCGCGCACCGACACGCCCGAGGTGATCGCCGCGGCGGGTGGCGCCACCATCGTGTGGGTGAACTTCCCGCAGCAGAAATCGATGCCCTTCCCGGATCGCCTGCGCGATCTGATCGCCTGAGGCCATGAAGCGCATCTGGCGCGCCTGGGCCGGCATCGCGATGCTGCTGCTGTGCATCGGCGCCGGGGCGCAGGTGCCGATGGTCCAGCTGTCGTCGGCCGAGCAGGCCTGGGTGCGCAGCCACCCGGTGCTGCGGCTGGGGGTGGCGCGCGAGTACCCACCGTATTACTTCGCACCGCCCGAGCCCGGCCAGCCGCACGGCTTCATCATCGAGACCATCGCGCTGTGGGCCGATCGTGTGGGCATGCGGCTCGAGTTCCGGCGTTTCGACAGCAACGAGGCTGCGGTGCGTGCGCTGCAGGATGGCCAGGTCGACATGCTGCCCTATGCACCGCCACGCCCCGTGGAGGGGCCGGCGCTCTACACGCTGCCGGTCTTCGCTGGCAACCAGGTGCTGGTGGCTCGGCGCGACCTGCCCGACATCTCGGCAAACGACAACTTCGGGCAGTACCGCGTGGCCGTGGTCGAGGAGACGCCCGCGGCCGCCTTGATGGCCACGCGCTTCCCGCAGGCCGAAGTGGTGCGCTTCGCGTCGCCCGAGCAGGCATTGCGTGCCGTGGCCTCGGGCTCCGCCGATCTCTTCGTGGGCTACCAGCAGGTGGTGGTCTATCACGTCGAGAAGCTGCTGCTGGCCAACCTCGTGGTGCGTCGCAACCTGGGGCCGGGCCAGGTGCCCATCGGGCCCACGGTGCGGCGCGATGCGAAGGAGCTGCGCGCGGTGCTCTCGCATGCGGTCGATTCCGTCACCGCGGTCGACCGCTCGCTGCTGGCCGCCCGCTGGCTGCCAGCCGGTGCGCTCACGGCGGTGTCGGGCGAGGCGGCGCAGCTCACGCCGGCCGAGCAGGAGTGGGTGAGCCGCCACGGCAACATCCGCATCGGCTTCGATGCCAGTTTCTCGCCCATCACGAGCCAGGGCGATCTCAACGAACCGCAGGGCATGGGCATCGACTACCTGCGGCTCGTCGCGCGCAAGACCGGCCTTGCGGTGCAGCGCGAGGTGGGTTCGTCGTTCGCCGACGTCTATGCGCGCGGCGTGGCGGGCGAGCTGGATGTGATCGTGGGCCTGGTGCGCACGCCGCTGCGCCGTGCCGACTATGAATTCGTCGGCCCCTTCGCACGTGTGCCGACCGCCATCGTGATGCGCGACGACGACAGCTCGCTTATCACCGACACGCGCGAGTTCGGCGTGCGCAAGGTGGCGCTGCTCAAGCAGCATTTCCTCATCCCCGAATTGCGGGCGCGCCACCCCGGCATCAACCTCGTCGAACTCGACCGGCAAGACCAGGTGCTCTCGGCCGTGGCCGAAGGTGCGGCCGACGTGGCGCTCGGCAACGTGAAGGTGGTGAACGAGCTGCTGGAGCGCCGCTTCGGCGGGAAGCTGCGCATCACCGGCACGGTGGCGGGCGGCGACAGCGAGCTCTACTTCGGTGTGCGCCACGAGCAACCGGAGCTCGTGCAGATCCTGCGCAAGGGGCTCGATGCGGTGAGCGAATCCGAGGCGACCGCCATTGCCCAGCGCTGGCTGGTGGTCACGGTGCAGCCTGGCGTGCCGTGGGCCAAGGTGCTGGCCTGGGGCGGGCCGGTGCTGCTCGCCCTGCTGGTCGGGATGGGGCTGCTCTGGCGCAGCCGGCGCAGCATGGCCGAAGCGCGCGCCGTCGAGGCGCGCGGCCGGCGCCTGGCCGAAGACGCCGTGGCCACACGCGGCCGCTTTCTCGCCTATCTCTCACACGAGTTGCGCGGCACGCTTGGCGCCGTGGCGAGCGGGGCCGAGATGGCCAAGACGCAACGCGACCCGGCGTTCCAGGAGCGGCTGCTCGATGCGATGGCCGAGTCCATGCGTGGCCTGAGCCAGGTGCTGGAGACGACGCTGGCCTACGAGCAGACGCTCGCCAAGCCGGTGCAGTTGCATGCCGAGCCGCTCGGCCTGTCGGTGCTGTGGACTCGCATGACCGCCCCGGGCGAACTCGCCGCGCGGCAGAAGGGGCTGGCATTCGAAGCGCGCTGCGAGGCGGGCGACCAGATGGTGATGGTCGATGCGCCACGCCTGCAGCAGGTGGTGACCAACCTGCTGCAGAACGCGGTGAAGTTCACCGACAAGGGCGCCGTCTCGGTGGTGGGCCGCTGGGTGGGCGGGCCCGACGAGGAGGCGCCGCCGCTCTTCGAGGTGGCCGTGACCGACTCCGGCCCTGGCATGACCAGCGAAGAGCTGGCGGAGATCTTCGAGCCCTATGCGCAGGGGCGCGCGGGCGTGAGGCACGGGCAAGGGGTGGGTCTCGGCCTTGCGATCAGCCGGCAGATCGTGGCCGCGATGGGCGGCACGCTGCAGGCCCACAGCGAGTCGGGCAAAGGCTCGACCTTCGTCTTGCAGGTGGTGCTGCCACCTGCTGCTGCGGCCTCGGCCTGAGGGTCAGGCGCTCAGCAGCTTGTGCACGAGATCGGGTGTGGTGCTGGCCGCGTACTTGCGCATCAGCCGCGCCCGGTAGACGTCGACCGTCCGTGGGCTGATGCCCAGGCGCTTGCCGATCAGCTTGCTGGTCAGGCCCTCGATCAGGAGGGCTGCGATCTCGCGCTCGCGTGCGGTGAGGTCGGCCTTGAGCTGGCGGCGCGACGACAGGTCTTCGAACGACCACACGCCCGCTGCGTGCGGCTGCTTGGGGTCGAGCGCGCGGCCCGAGACATGGCACCAGAAGAGCTGCCCGCGATGCGGTCCGTCGACCCGCTTCATCACACGTTCGTCGGCATACCAGCCTGAGGCATCGAGGCTCGCCACGATGCGCTGGCCGGTGCGCTCGAACTCGTCGTGCGTGGGGTAGAGGATCTCGAAGGACTGGCCGATCAACTGCTCCTTGCTGGCGCCGAACATCTCGAGCAGCTGCCGGTTGCAGTCGAGCATGAGGCGGTTGCGCGACAGCACCAGCCCGACCGGCGCGAGGTCGAAGGCGGTGCGGTAGTCGTCGGGGGTGAGAACCATGTGAACAGCGCGAAAAGTCAGGCCGGGTATGTGGTTAGTGAATTCTACGTAACGACTACGTAATGCGTTACGTAGTACGCTTGCGCGCTGCAAATATTCCTTGCTGGAGGCGTGATGAACAAGGTTTACGCGAGTGCCGCGGAGGCACTGAAAGGCGTCGTGAAGGACGGGCAACTGCTCGCCGTGGGCGGCTTCGGTCTGTGTGGCATTCCCGAGGCGCTGATCGCGGCGCTGCGCGACAGCGGTGCGAAGAACCTCACCGCCATCTCCAACAACGCAGGCGTCGACGGCTTCGGCCTCGGCCAGCTGCTCGAGACGCGCCAGATCAAGAAGATGATCTCGAGCTACGTCGGTGAGAACAAGGAGTTCGAGCGCCAGTACCTGGCCGGTGAACTCGAACTCGAATTCACGCCGCAGGGCACGCTGGCCGAGAAGCTGCGTGCGGGTGGCGCGGGCATCCCGGCGTTCTTCACCCGCACCGGCGTGGGCACCATCGTCGCCGAAGGCAAGGAGACGCGTGAGTTCGACGGCCAGCTCTACGTGATGGAAAGGGCGCTCGTGCCCGACGTGGCGCTCGTCAAGGCGCACGTCGCCGACAAGAGCGGCAACCTCGTCTTCCGCCGCACGGCGCGCAACTTCAACCCGGCCTGCGCGATGGCCGGCAAGATCACCATCGTCGAGGTGGAGCAGATCGTCGAGACCGGCGCGCTCGACCCCGATGCCATCCACCTGCCCGGCATCTACGTGCACCGCATCGTGCTGAACGCCACGCCCGAGAAGCGCATCGAGAAGCGCCTCACCCGCCCGGCAGCCTAAGGAGAACGACATGCCCTGGACCCAAGACGAAATGGCCGCGAAGGCCGCTTCCGAGCTGAAGGATGGCTTCTACGTCAACCTCGGCATCGGCATTCCCACCCTGGTGGCTAACCACGTGCCCAAGGACATCGAGGTGTGGCTGCAAAGCGAGAACGGCATGCTGGGCATCGGCCCCTTCCCGACGGAAGACGAAGTCGACGCCGACCTCATCAACGCCGGCAAGCAGACCGTGACCACCATCCCCGGCACCAGCATCTTTGGCTCGCACGACAGCTTCGCGATGATCCGCGGCGGCAAGATCAACCTCGCCATCCTCGGCGCGATGCAGGTGAGCGAGAAGGGCGACCTCGCCAACTGGATGATCCCCGGCAAGATGGTCAAGGGCATGGGCGGTGCGATGGACCTCGTGGGCGGCGTGCCGCGCGTGCTCGTCGTGATGGAGCACGTGGCGAAGAAGAAGGACGGTTCCACCGACCTCAAGATCCTGCCGAAGTGCACGTTGCCGCTGACGGGCGTGGGCGTGGTCAATCGCATCATCACCGACCTGGCCGTCATGGACGTGACGCCGCAGGGCTTGAAGGTCGTGGAGATGGCGCCCGGCGTCACCCGCGAGGAGCTGCAAAGCAAGACCGGCGTGCCGCTGCACTGAGCGGCTCGCGCCTGCACGACAAAAGGGCCGCCTCAGCGGCCCTTCTTCATGGCGAGTGCGGCTTCTGGCACGAGGGCCGGGCCCTTGTAGATGAAGCCGGTGTAGAGCTGCACGAGGTCGGCGCCGGCCGCGATCTTCGCGCGCGCATCGGCGCCGCTCATCACGCCGCCCACGCCGATGATGGGCACGTCGCGGCCGAGCGCCGCGCGCAGGCGCGTGATCACGCGGTTGCTCGCCTCGAACACCGGCGCACCCGAGAGACCGCCGGTCTCTTCACCATGCGGCAGGTGCTTCACCTTGTCGCGTGCGATCGTGGTGTTGGTGGCGATCACGCCGTCGACGCCGTTCTTGCGGAGGGTGGCGGCGATCACCTCCACCTGCGCGTCGTCGAGATCGGGGGCGATCTTCACGAACATCGGCACCTTGCGGCCATGCTGTGCGGCGAGCTCCAGGCGGCGCTTCTGCAGCGCCGAGAGCAGTGCATCGAGCGCTTCGTCGCTCTGCAGCTCGCGCAGGTTCTTGGTGTTGGGCGACGAGATGTTGACCGTCACGTAGTCGGCGTGCGGGTACACGCCGTCGAGGCCGATCAGGTAGTCGTCGACCGCGCGCTCGATGGGCGTGGCGGCGTTCTTGCCGATGTTCAGGCCCAGCACGCCGCCTTGCTGGCGGAAGCGGCTGCGCTTCACGTTCTCGATGAAGACGGCGAGCCCTTCGTTGTTGAAGCCCAGGCGGTTGATGAGCGCGTTCGCCTCGGGCAGCCGGAACATGCGCGGCTTCGGGTTGCCCGGCTGCCCCTTGGGCGTGACCGTGCCCACTTCGACGAAGCCGAAGCCCATCGCGCCGAAGGCATCGACGCAGCGGCCGTTCTTGTCGAGCCCGGCGGCCAGGCCGATGCGGTTGGGGAATCGGATGCCGGCGATCGTCACCGGGTCGTCGACCCGTGTCTGCGACACCGCGCAGATGAGTGGCGTGTGCTGGATGCGGGCAAGCGCGCCGAGCGTCAGGTCATGGGCCTGCTCGGGGTCGAGGCCGAAGAGAAAAGGGCGGGTGAGCGCGTAGGGAACGAGGGGCATGCCGGTACGACTGGCGAGCAGCGTCTTGGATAATCGGGCGATTGTCTTTCAAACACCTTCGCACCATGACCCAGGATGAACTCAAGGCCCTCGTCGGGCAGGCGGCGCTCGACTACGTGGTGCCCGGCAGCATCGTCGGCGTGGGCACCGGCTCGACGGTCAACTGCTTCATCGATGCCCTGGCCGGCATGAAGGACCGCATCGCCGGTGCGGTGTCGAGCAGCGAGAAGAGCAGCGAGCGGCTGCGCGCCCATGGCATCCGCGTGCTCGACAGCAACACGGTCGAACGCCTGCCGGTCTACATCGACGGTGCCGACGAGATCGACCACCGCGGAAACATGGTGAAGGGCGGCGGCGCGGCGCTCACGCGCGAAAAGATCGTGGCCGACCTCGCCGAGCGCTTCATTTGCATTGCCGATGAGTCGAAGCTGGTCGATACGCTCGGCAAATTCCCGCTGCCGGTGGAGGTGATCCCGATGGCGGCCACACAGATCGCGCGGCGTTTCAAGAAGCATGGCGGCGACGCGGTGTTGCGTGCCGGCGTCGTGACCGACAACGGCTGCCACATCCTCGACGTGCGCGGCCTCTCGATCACCGACCCGGCCGGCATGGAGGCCGAGGTCAGCCAGTGGCCGGGCGTGGTGACGGTGGGCATCTTTGCGCGTCACAAGGCCAGCGTGTGCCTGCTCGGCACGGCGCAGGGCGTGAAGACACTCACTTTCTGACCGGTCTCGCCCAGCAAGCACCGAAAAGCGCGTACCCTCGCGCGTATCGCACCGGGCCTTTTTCAGGAAGAGGCCCTCCCACAGGAAGGACGGCGAATGGCAAAACCCAACTACTCGTTCGAAAAGCGCCAACGCGAGTTGGCCAAGAAGAAGAAGAAGGAAGAGAAGCTGAAGGAAAAAGCCGACCGCAAAGCCGGCTCGGAGCCCGCACAGGGCGAAGCCGACAACGCGCCGCCCGCGCAAGACGTGGCCGCGCCGCCCAGCCAGGGCTGACCGTCCGATCGCTCGGTGGATACGCGGTGTGAAGAAGCCCAAGCGCCGCGACAGTTCGCCGAAGCCGCCGCTGCCCAGCAGCGATGACGCGGCCTACGCGCCCTCCGTTCAGGTTGCCGCGAAGGCCGTGACCACGCGGGTGCAGGAGATGCACACCGCGATTTCCGACAAGACCTTTCGCGCCGTGCAGGCCGTGCCCGGCCTGTCCGTGCCCGCCGGCCTGGTGCAGCGTGCGCACGACGCGATCGCCGGTGGCGTGTACGCCGCCGTCCGGGGCGGGGCGACGGTGGTGACGCGCATCGCGGCAGAAGCCGAGCGCGCTTTCGCAGACCCGGCGCGCCCGGCCCAAGGGCGCGAACTCACGCTGCGCAGTGCCCTCAATGCCGCCGCCGGTGATGCCCTGGCACAGGCCGGCAGCCCGCTCGCGGTGGACATAGCGCTCCATGCGCGAGGCGACTTGCTCGATGACGCCGCCTCGCCCGAGATGTGGGCCGGGCTGGGCCCGAGCGCCGCGGTCTTCATCCACGGGCTCGCCTGCGACGAGCGCAGCTGGCAGCTCTTCGCCGATGCGTGGGCCGACGTCGAGCCGACAGCGGCGGGCCCGCACTACGGCGCGCTGATGGAGCGCGAGTTTTCGGTCGTGCCGCTCTACCTTCGCTACAACACGGGGCTGCCCCTTGGCGAGAACGCCGCAGGTCTGGCCGCGCAGCTCGACCGCCTGGTGGCGCAGGCGCCGCAAGTGCGCGAGCTCGTGCTCATCGGCCACAGCATGGGCGGGCTGGTGGCTCGCCTGGCCTGCGACCTGGCGGTGGGCTCGGACTGGGTGGCGCGGGTGCGCTGGGTGGCGTGCCTGGGCTCGCCCTTGCGCGGCGCGCCGCTCGAAAAGATTGGGCATTTCGTGGCGGCTGCGCTCGGCACCTCCGATGTGACACGCCCGCTGCAGACGCTCGCCGACAGCCGCAGCCAGGGCGTCAAAGACTTGCGGCACGGTCTCCCCACGCTCGCGCAAACCAGGCCGCCGCTGCGTCTGGTGGCCGGCAGCCTTGGGCAGGAGGCGATGAGGGGCCGCCATCTGGTGCGACGGGTGCTGGGCGATGGCCTGGTCACGACCCGCAGTGCGCTCGATGCGCGCGAGGCAGGCGATGTGGAGCGCGCCGAGGTGCCCGGCCTCGGTCACATGGCCTTGCTCAATCACCCTCGGGTGTATGCGCTGCTGCGCCAGTGGCTGATCGACGCGCGCTCCGGCTGATGAAGCGCGCCGGGTCGATGGCGTCGATCAGGCTCGCTTCGATCGGGGCCGGCGCGCCGGTGATCCATGCCGCCAGGGTGCGGGCGCCGAGCGTCGACCACGTGATGCCGCGCGAGCCCAAGGCGGTGAAGACGAACAAGCCCGGCACGCGTTGCACGAAGCGCGGTTGATCGAGCCGCCCCTGCTGGTCGAGCGGGGCAGGCACTGCGCCGACCACGGGCAGCCGGTCCTGCGCGAGGGTTCGCCAGCCGACCCGGCCGTGCAGGTGGTCGATGGGCGGGGCTTCGACATCGCCGCCGATCAAGCGTTGCAGGGCCACGAGGTTGGCGGCGTGGTCGGCGGTGCGAAGGCTCGGGTCTGCGTCGCCAGGCTGCGAGGTGGCACCGAAAAGCGCGAGGCCCCGCACCTCGGGCATCACATAGCCCGAGCCGGCCACCGGCAGGCGGGGCAGCAGGAGGCCGGGTGCGAGATCGCGGCTGAAGTGCGTGATCTGGCCGCGCACCGCGTCGATGGGCCAGTCGGGTGCGCCGAGGAGGCGCATCGCGTCGGCGGCGTTGGCCAGCACGACGGTCTCGGCTTCGTCGAGCACGCGCCCGTTTGCATCGAGCAGCTGCCACGCGCTCGCGTTGCGCTGCAGTCTCGCCACGCAGGTGCCGCCCTGGAAGCGGGCGAGGGGAGCGGCTTGCGCCAGCCAGTGGCGGGCGAGTGCGGCCGGGTCGACCCAGCCGCCGCCTGGGTAGAACCACGCCGATTGCTTCAACGGGAGCCCGCTCAGGCGCGTGGCGTCGGCCGGGGACACGGCCTGCACGTAGTCCGCGGGCAGGCCGACCCGGGTGATCACGTCGCGCAGCGTGCTGACCTCGGACTCGTCCAGGCGCAGCAGTCCGTCGGCCGCACCGGGGAGCGATGGGTCGTCGTGTAGCGCGCGTTCGATGGCATCGCGCGCCATCAGCGCGGCGGCGCGATTGAAGCGCGCATGCAGGCCGTCTTGTGCGTTCACGATGCCGTGGAAGAGGCCCGCGGGGTTGCCGGAGGTCTCGCACGCGGGCGTGTCGCGCCGGTCGTAGACGGTGCTGCGCCAGCCTTCCTGGGCCAGGGCGAGCGCCGTGGCGCTGCCGGCCAGGCCCGCGCCGACGACGAGGGCGTGTCGCGTTGTGAACGTCGGCGCGGTGCGTGACGGCGCGTGGCGCGGCACGAACAGCGGCGCATAGCGGCCGAGGGTGATGTCGCGCTTGCCGCCGGTGCCGCGGGCTTCGCGCACTTCGAAGCCGGCGCTGCGCAGGCCGTCGCGCACCGGGGTGGCCGAGGTCCAGGTCGCCAAGGTGGCGTCGGGGGCCGCGAGGCGGGCCAGTGCCTTGGCGATCTGCGGCTCCCACATCTCGGCGTTGCGTGCCGGGGCGAAACCGTCGAGGTAGAACGCGTCGACCTGGGCCACCAGTTCGGGCAACCAACTGCGCACGTTGCCAAGGACCAGCAGCAAGCGCACGCGGCCATCTTCGAAATCGAGCGTGTGCAGGTTGTGCGTCAGCGGTGGCCACGCGTCGACCAGCGCGGCGGCCAGGGGCGGCACGGGTGACTGCGCATGCGCTCGCCGCATGTCTTCGGCGGTGAGGGGATGTCGTTCGACCGAGATGAACACGAGCCGCTCGCACCGGGCCGCGTCGTCGCGCCAGGCCTGCCAGGTGGCGAGGAAGTTGTTGCCGAGGCCGAAGCCGGTTTCGAGGATGACGAAGCGCGAGCGACCTTGCCAGCGCGCCGGCAACTCGTTGCCCCCGAGGAAGACGTGGCGGGCCTGCACGAAGGCCCCGGCGCGGGGGTGGTAGACGTCCTGGTAGTGGGCCGAATACGGAATGCCGTCGTCGGTGTGGCTGAGCGTCGCCGGGACGATGGGCTGCGTGTTCATTCCGCGGCGCGCGTTTGCAGCCACTCGAGCAGGCGCCCGCGCGCATCGGTGAGGCCACGGTAGGCCAGCACGGCGTCGCTCATGCTCGCCAGCGCATCGTGCAGTTGGCGTGCCTGGGCGACGCTGGTCAGGGCTTGTGTGAGCGGCGTGAGCGTCACGTGGATCGTGAACACCGCCTGCTGCAGCTGCGGCAGGGGAATGAAGGTCTGGTGCTCGGTGCGAAGGTAGGCGCGCTCGGCCAGGGCCTGCGCATCGCCTGTCGCCGGCCAGGGGGCTGGGTCCAGCCGGGCTGGATGGGCATGCAGCCGCGGGTGTCGGGTGATGCTCCACACGTCGCGTGCCCAACGCTCTTCGCCCGACACGAGGCGCGCCAGGTGATCGCTGGCCGTCACGAGCAGTTGGTTGTCGGCCACGGGCGCATGAACCTGGGCGAAATGGCGCCCGACCTTTTCTTCCGGTGCCCAGCCGGACGGCAGGCACACCGCCAGCCACGGGATGTGCGCAGTGCGGCCGTCGATCACGGCAAAGTCTTCGGCGAACGCAAGGCTCAGCAATGCGGGCAGCCGCCACGGTGGGGCCAGCGCCTCCAGGCAGGCGCCGACCTCGGGCCGTGCGCCTGTGTGTCGCTCGATCTCGCCCTCGCTCACCGACCAGCCCAGGCGGAGCGCATGGCCGTGGCCGGATCCGTTTGACGACCAGGCTTGGGGGTGTTCGACAGCGGCGTGTGCGCCGAGGGCTTGCAGCGCGGGCGAGGCATCGAAGCCGGGTGCGCTGAGCAGCGCCTGGTGGGCATGGGCGCCGAGGACCGCCAGTTTCTCGCGCAGGGTGCGGTCGCCTGGCGCAATGGGGGTGAGCTGCGTGGCACCGGGCGGCAGCCGGCGCAGGCCGGGCTGCATGCGGAACGGGGTGCTGACGCTCGCGAAGTCGAAGGGCATGGCGGCCAGATGATGCCCACAAAAGAGAAGGGCCCGCGAAGCGGGCCCGCCTTTCGTCTGCCGGGAGGCGTCAGACGCGCTTGCGGTACTCGTGCGTGCGGGTGTCGATTTCGATCTTGTCGCCGGTTTCCACGAAGAGCGGCACGGCGATCTCGAAGCCCGTGGCCAGCTTGGCCGGCTTCATCACCTTGCCCGAGGTGTCGCCCTTGACGGCCGGCTCGGTGTAGGTCACTTCACGCACCAGGCTGGTCGGCAGTTCGACCGAGATGGCCTTGCCTTCGTAGAACACCACTTCGACAGGCATCGCGTCTTCCAGGTACTGGATGGCGTCGCCCATGTTCTCGGCTTCGACTTCGAACTGGTTGTACTCGGCGTCCATGAAGGCATACATCGGGTCGGCGAAGTAGGAGTAGGTGCACTCCTTCTTTTCCAGAATGATCTGGTCCATCTTGTCGTCGGCCTTGAAGACGACTTCGGTGCCCGAGTTGTTGAGCAGGCTCTTGAGCTTCATGCGCACGGTGGCGGCATTGCGGCCACCGCGGCTGTATTCGGTCTTGAGCACGACCATCGGGTCCTTGCCGTGCATGATGACGTTGCCGGCGCGAATTTCTTGAGCGATCTTCATAGCGATTCCCGTGTGGGTTTCCGTATTCGGTAGCGGAGGACGCGCGCGCCGAACATTGGCCTGCCAGAACGCGCAAAACGGCGGATTTTAGCCTGCTTCCGAGGCGAAACCCACCAGCTGCGTGGTCAAGTCCGGTTGGGCCAGCAACTCTTCACGCCAGCGCAGACATGGGGTCTGCCAGGCCTCAGACAAGGGGTCGGGCCACCGCTCTGGCCACGCGGCAAGGCCGTTCCAGGCGTGCCAGAGCGCGCGCAATCCGGGCACGGGCGGGAACCTGTCGAGAAAGGCGTCGAGCTTGGCGGCGTGGGCACCGTCGTCTTGCGGATAGATCTGCCACACGAAAGGCTTGCCGGCCCACTGTGCGCGCACGAACGAGTCTTCGCCGCGCACGAAATTGAGATCGCAACTCCAGAGCAGGCGGTCGAAATCGGGCTGGCGCAGGTAGGGCAGGGACTGGCAGCGCACCTGCGAGGGAAGGCCGTGCGGCGCAGGCTTGCCGGCGGTGATCAGCAGCAGCGTGGGAGCCTCGTTCAGCGAGGCCAGCAGCGCATGCAAGGCCGGGTTCTCGTACGCGAAGAGGCTGACCAGACGTTCGCCCGTGCATGGCGAGATGCCGTGGGCCTGCAGCCAGGCGGCCCGGTCGAAGCCCGCCTGTTCGGCCATCAAGCCCGGCTCGCGCAGCAGGCCGCCCGTGGCCGGGGTGAAGCCGGGGTAGAAGAACCACTTGGTCAGGCCCTGGCCCGGGCCGTGCCATTGCGGAGAAGGCAGGCGGTGGCTGCGCTCGACGTAGGCCTCGGCGCTCAGGTACTCGAGGTTGATCCATCGCGGTGGGCGAGGCGCGGCAGCCATGCGGGCCACGAACGGCTCTGGCAGATGACAACCGAAGGCTTCGATGACCACGTCGCCGGGGGCGGGTTCGTCGACGCTGGCGGTCCAGGGGTGCACCGTCACACGCTCGGCCCCCTCGGGGGCCATCCACGCGAGCGCCGACGCATCGTCGATCCACAGACGCACCGTGTGGCCACGCGCGGCCAGGTCGGCCGACAGGCGCCAGCACACGCCGATGTCGCCGTAGTTGTCGACCACCTGACAGAACACATCCCACCGCATCGGCCGATTATCGAGGCGGCACAATCGTCGTCCGATGAGCGAGACCGAGTCCCCCGACCAACCCGAGCAAGGCCCTGCGCAAGACGCGGTGCGTGAACGATTGCTGGCCGAAGTGGCCGCCTTGCCCGGGCTGCCCGGCGTCTATCGCTACTACGACGCGAGCGATGCGGTGCTGTACGTGGGCAAGGCGCGCGACCTGAAGAAGCGTGTCTCGAGCTACTTCCAGAAGAACCACGGTGGCACGCGCATCGGCCACATGGTCAGCAAGATCGTGCGCATGGAGACCACGGTCGTGCGCTCGGAGGCCGAGGCGCTGCTGCTCGAGAACAACCTCATCAAGTCGCTCGACCCGCGCTACAACATCCTCTTCCGCGACGACAAGAGCTACCCGTACCTCAAGATCGTCTCGCACAAGTTTCCGCGCATGGCGTACTACCGCGGCTCGGTCGACCGCAAGCACCGCTACTTCGGGCCGTACCCGAGCGCGTGGGCAGTAAAGGAGTCGATCCAGCTGCTGCAGAAAGTGTTTCGCCTGCGCACCTGCGAAGACACCGTCTTCAACAACCGCACGCGGCCCTGCCTGCTGTACCAGATCAAGCGCTGCTCGGGCCCGTGCGTGAACTACATCGGGGCCGAAGACTACGCGCGCGACGTGTCGAATGCCGAACGCTTCCTGCTCGGCGAGCAGCAGGAGGTGATGGACGCACTGCAGGCGCAGATGATGGCGCACTCGGATGCGCTGGCGTTCGAGAAGGCGGCCGAGATCCGCGACCAGATCGGCGCGTTGTCGAAGGTCTTGCACCAGCAGTCGGTGGAAGACAACACCGGCGCGACCACGAAGGACGCCGACATCCTCGCGGTGAAGGTGCAGGGCGGTCGGGCTTGCGTGAACCTCGCGATGGTGCGCGGCGGGCGCCACCTGGGAGATCGGCCGTACTTCCCAACGCATGTCGACGACGCGACCGAGATGGATATCGAAGATGGCGAGACCCGCAGCCCGCCCGAGGTGCAGGTGCTCGAGGCCTTCATCGCGCAGCACTACCTGGAAAGCAGCGTGCCGCCGCTGCTCGTGCTGAGCCATGCGGTCGACAAGGCGCTGATCGAGGCGCTGTCGGTGCACAGTGGCATCAAGGTCACGGCCCAGCACCAGCCGCGCGAGCAGCGCCGGGCCTGGCTCGACATGTGCATCCAGGGTGCCGAGATCAAGCTCGCGCGACTGCTGTCGGAGGAAGGCTCGCAACAGGCGCGCACAAGGGCGCTGGTCGAGGCGCTCGACCTCGCGCCCGACAACCTCGATAGCTTTCGCATCGAGTGCTTCGACATCAGCCACACCGCAGGCGAGTCGACGCAGGCCTCGTGCGTGGTCTTCGAAGGCCACAAGATGCAGAGCTCGCAATACCGCCGCTACAACATCGAAGGCATCACGGGAGGCGACGACTACGCAGCGATGCGGCAGGTGCTCACGCGCCGCTACAGCAAGCTGGCCGCCGCCGCGCAGACCGGCGAAGGGCGGCTGCCCGACCTGGTGCTCGTCGACGGCGGGCGCGGGCAGGTCAGCATGGCGCGCGAGGTGTTCGAAGAACTGGGGCTCGACCTGTCGCTCATCGTCGGCGTTGAAAAAGGCGAAGGCCGCAAGGTCGGCTTGGAAGAGTTGGTCTTCGCAGACGGTCGTGACAAGGTGTACCTCGGCGCCGACTCGGCGGCGCTGATGCTCGTGGCGCAGATCCGCGACGAGGCGCATCGGTTTGCGATCACCGGCATGCGTGCAAAGCGTGCGAGTGTGCGCACCGGAGGCAGTGTTCTCGAGGAAATCCCTGGTGTCGGCCCGAAGAAGCGTGCGAAACTTTTGCAGCGCTTCGGGGGGGCTCGCGGCGTGGGCCACGCGAGCGTAGAAGACCTCGCGAGCGTGGACGGGATCTCCAAAGAACTCGCAGAGGAAATCTATCGTGCATTGCATTGACCTCACGCCGTCCCGCACGGTCCACCGCTGGGCCGCCGTCGGCAGCCTGATGATCGCCGTGGGCCTGGCCGGATGCGGTAGCAGCCCGAGCGCTCCACCGGCACCCGCTCCTGCACCGGCGGCGCCTGGCAAGGCTGCCGCGCCAGCGCCGGCTCCTGCGGCACCCGCTGCCACGGGGGGTGTGAAGCTGCCGCCGCCCGCCGTGTCGCGCAACTGGAACGAGTACAAGCTGCAGGCTGCTCGCCGCGTGATGGCCGCCAACCCGAGCGGCACCTTCACCGGCAAGCCTCAGCAGATGCTGCTGGCCGCGCCGGTGCTCAACATCGAACTCAACGCCGACGGCTCCATCCACAAGATCGACATTCTTCGCCGCCCGAGCCAGGCGCAGGAGACGGTGCAGCTGGCAATCGATGCTGTGAAACGCGCGGCGCCTTTCGGCGACGTGTCCAAGCTGCCCAAGCCCTGGTCGTTCGCGGAGACCTATCTCTTCAACGACGACAAGCGCTTCAAGCCGCGCACGATCGACGTCCAATAAGCCTCCGGCGCTGAAGAACACGCGGGCCGAGCCGAGAACTTCGGCACAATCCCCGCATGTTCTTCAATCTGCCCACCCTGCTGACCTGGGCGCGCATCGTCGCGATCCCGTTGATCGTCGGGATCTTCTATCTCGAACTCGACTCAGGCACCAAGAATCTGGTGGCCACGGTTCTCTTCGTGGTGGTGGCGCTGACCGACTGGGCCGACGGTTACCTCGCCCGCAAGCTCAATCAGACTTCGTCCTTCGGTGCCTTCCTCGACCCGGTGGCCGACAAGTTCCTGGTCTGCGCTTCCTTGCTCATCCTCGTGCAGCTCGGCCGGCTCGAGGCGTTGGTGGCGCTGGTCATCATCGGCCGTGAAATTGCGATCTCGGCGCTGCGAGAGTGGATGGCGCAGATCGGCGCGTCGCGCAGCGTGGCGGTCCACATGCTGGGCAAGCTCAAGACGACGGTGCAGATGGTGGCGATTCCCTTCCTGCTGTATCACGGCGCCTTGTTTGGCGTGATCGACACGCAGGCCTGGGGCACCTGGCTGATCTACATCGCCGCGGTGCTCACCATCTGGTCGATGGTGTATTACCTGCAGAAGGCGCTGCCGGAAATCCGCGCCAAGGTGCGCTGACGGCGCTTGCGTGGCGCGCTTCGGCTGAGTCTTCCGGTGACGAGTCCTCGACGCGACGCGCTGCTGCGCGCGATGCCCGCGGTGTTCGTGCTGATCTGGAGCACGGGTTTCATCGTCGCGCGTTTCGGCATGCCGCATGCCCCGCCGCTCACCTTCCTCAGCTGGCGCTACGCGCTGTCGGTGTTGTGCTTCGGCGTCTGGATCCTGCTGTCTCGTGCGGCATGGCCTCGCGGCGCGACGCAATGGGCGCACCTGTGCGTCACGGGTGCGCTCATGCACGCCGGTTATCTCGGTGGTGTCTGGGCGGCCGTGAAGGCCGGCATGGGCGCGGGCACGATCGCCTTGCTGGTCGGCTTGCAGCCCGTGCTGACAGCGCTCTGGCTGAGCCGTTCGCAACACGGCGAAAACGGCACGAGCGTTTCCCCACGGCAATGGGTGGGCCTGCTGCTCGGGTTGCTGGGCCTCTTGCTGGTCGTGTGGCGCAAGCTCGGAGCGGGTGAGTTGTCTCCGTTCAACCTGTCGCTCGCGGGGCTGGCATTGCTTGCCATCACGGTAGGCACGCTGTATCAGAAACGATTCGTCGCGCCTTGCGATGTGCGCACCGCAAACTTCGTGCAGCTGCTGGCGGCGCTGGTCGTGAGCTGCCCGCTCGCGCTGCTGGAGACCGAGCCCATCGTGTTGCACCCGCACTTCGTTGGTGCTCTTACGTGGTCGGTGTTCGGGTTGACCCTGGGCGGCAGCTCGTTGCTGTATCTCTTGATCCAGCGCGGTGCAGCGACGCGCGTCACGAGTCTCTTGTATCTCGTGCCGCCCACGACTGCGCTGATGGCGTGGCTGCTTTTCGACGAAGCATTGACCTTGCTCATGCTCGTCGGAATGGCGCTCACGGCACTCGGTGTCTGGCTGGTCGCGCGCACCGAGGGAAAGCCTGAGTCGTGATGCGCACACGAGGTGGCGAAGTAGGTCGCACCCCCAGGCTTGTCAAGCGTGGAAGCACGCGGCGAGGCCCCCGAGCGATGCAGTTGATTACGCATAGAATCCGCTTCCGCGCTTGACAGTGGGGGTGCCTGCGGCTGTAATCGTTTGAGCCGTTGAGCCACCAAACATGCGGCCCGAACCATCCACCCAGATTCTTTCGAGACACCTTTTGAGGGGGTACCTTCGTGAACAAATCCGAATTGATTGAACACATTGCCAAACAGGCCGACATCTCCAAAGCTGCTGCCACTCGCGCGCTGGAGGCCCTGATCGGCGGTGTGAAATCAACGCTCAAGAAGAACAACAGCGTCTCGCTGGTGGGCTTCGGCACTTTCAGCGTGAGCAAGCGCGCAGCGCGCTCCGGCCGTAACCCGCGCACCGGCGCCACGATCAAGATCAAGGCTGCCAAGGTGCCGAAGTTCCGCCCTGGCAAGGCCCTGAAGGATGCAGTCAACTGATTGAATGTTCTGCGGGTGCTTAGCTCAGTTGGTAGAGCGGCGCCCTTACAAGGCGTAGGTCGGGGGTTCGAGCCCCTCAGCACCCACCAAGTCGTCGTTGAGCTGGCCCCAAGATGGCCAGCCACCATCAGATAAGATTCACGGCGTCCACCCGCAAAGGCGAACTCAGGTTCGCCTTTGTTGCGTCTGGGGCCCTGTAGCGCTCCTGCTCTGCGATCCATTGATCGAGGTCATCGATGTTTGAATTCGTCCGCAAGCACACCCGCATCCTGCAGTTCGTGCTGGTGCTGTTGATCTTCCCGTCGTTCGTGCTCTTCGGCATCCAGGGCTACAGCCGCTTCACCGAAGGCGGCAATGCGACGGTCGCGACCGTCGGCTCGCGCAAGATCACGCAGGCCGAACTCGATACGGCACATCGCCGCCAGGTCGACATGCTGCGGCAGCAGATGCCTGGCATCGACGTGAAGCTCTTCGACACGCCGCAGATGAAGCGCAACACGCTCGACACGATGGTGCGCGAGCAGGTCATGCTGGCCGCGGCCGAGAAGGCCGGCTACGTGGCGACCGACGATCGCTTGCTGCGCGAGTACATGACCGATCGCCAGTTCGACACCTTCCGTCGCCCCGACGGCAGCCTCAACGTCCAGGCGCTCGAGCAGGCGCTCAACGCGCAAGGCATCACCAAGCAGGGCTACGACCAGCTCAAGCGTGAAGAACTGATGATGCGGCAGGTGCAGGCGGGCCTGATGAGCACGGTGATCGCGCCGACCGCGGCGGTTTCGTCCGCGATGGATGCACTGTTCCAGCAGCGCGAAGTGCAGCTGCAGCGCTTCGACACCAAGGACTACCTCGCCAAGGTGAACCCGACCGATGCCGACCTCGAGGCCTACTACAAGGACCCGGCCCATAGCGCCGAATTCCAGACCGCCGAGAAGGCGGACATCGAGTACGTGGTGCTCGACCTCGAGAGCATCCAGAAGGGCATCAGCGTGCCCGAAGACGAGCTGAAGAAGTACTACACGCAGAACGAGAAGAGCTACACCACGGCCGAAGAACGCCGGGCGGCCCACATCCTTGTGAAGGACCGTGCCAAGGCCGATGCGCTGCTGGCCGAGCTGACCAAGGCGCCGGCTTCGTTCGCCGAGGTCGCACGCAAGAACTCGCAAGATTCGTCGACCGCCGACAAGGGCGGCGATGCAGACTTGTTCATCGCCCGCGGTGACACCGACAAGGCCTACGAAGAGGCGCTCTTCGCGCTGAAGAAGCCTGGCGACCTGAGCCCAGTGGTGCAGACGAAGGATGGCTTCTTCATCCTGCAACTCAAGGCCACGCGCGGCGGTGAAAAGCGCTCCTACGAAAGCGTGCGCGCCGACATCGAGCAGCTGCGCAAGAAGGAGCTGGCCCAGGGCGAATATGCGAAGGCCGCCGCCGAGTTCGGCAACATCGTCTACGAACAATCCGACAGCCTCAAGCCTGTGGTCGACAAGCTGAAGCTCGAGCTGCGCACGGCCAAGGGCGTGACCCGCATGCCCGCACCCGACGCTACGGGCCCGCTCGGCTCGAAGAAGCTGCTCGATGCCATCTTCAACGCCGAGACGCTGCGCAACAAGCGCAACACTGAAGCGGTGGAGACCGCGCCCAGCACGCTGGTGTCGGCCCGCATCGTCAACTATCAACCGACGACGACGCCTCCGCTGGCCGACGTGAAGGCCCGGGTGCGCGAGAAGGTGGCTGCTCAGCAGGCCGCAGCACTGGCACGCAAAGAGGGCGAAGCACGCCTGGCAGAGCTGCGCAAGGCTCCCGCCACCGACCTCGGCACGCCCGTGAAGACGGTTTCTCGGGCGCAGCAGTCGCAGGATCTGCCGCGCGGCGTGATCGATGCCGCGCTGAAGGCGCCCACCGTGCCCGCCGTGGAAGGCGTGTCGCTGGACGACGATGGCTACATCGTGGTGAAGGTCGCCAAGGTGCTGGGGCGTGACCGTTCCGTGGCCGATCCGGCCCGCGCGACCGGCTCCTATTCGCAGGCCTGGGCCAGCGCGGAAGCGAATGCGTATTACGCAGCGCTGAAGAGCCGATTCAAGGTCGCTGTGAACACGCCGGCGGCCTCTGCCGCCACGAAGTGACGTCGGGCGCCGCAGGCTCCGCTATACTTGCGGGCTCTGCGGTGGCTGTAGCTCAGTTGGTAGAGTCCCAGATTGTGATTCTGGTTGTCGTGGGTTCGAGTCCCATCAGCCACCCCACCCAGATGTGAAGAAACAGGCCTCCCTCGCGGAGGCCTTTTCGTTGGGCCCACGCTGACGTCTTCACGACTTCTCCGACAGCCTGCGGACGCACACGCGGCAGCAGATGCCCCCGGTCGGCAACTCGCGCCATTCCACCTCCCCGCCGAGCTGCTTGACGCGTTTGCGCACGCCGCCGAGACCCAGGCCGTGCGACCAGGCCTTCGGGTTGCGGCCGACACCGTTGTCGCTGACGCTCAGATCCACGCGGTCGCCTTCGAGCACGAAGTCGATGTCCACACGCCGCGCCTGCGAGTGCGAGATGACGTTGTTGACCAGCTCACGCATCACCCGCGTCAGCGCCGACCATTGCACCACCGAGAGCGAGATGTCACGGTCGGCGCTGAAGCTCCAACCGAGTGCGATGTGCGCGGCGGTGAGGCGCTGGGTCAGGTCGGCCTTCCACTCCGCCGCGGCATGCGATAGCGGGTGGCTCGGGGCGGCGAGGCCGCGGGTGAGCGTCTTCAGGTCCTGCAGCGTGTGCCGCACGTAGTCTTCCATCTCGGGCGACTGGGCTTTGTACATCAGCGTCAACAGGCGAGCGCCGATGTCGTCGTGCAGGTCTTGCGCAATTCGAAGCCGCTCTTCGTTGCGGCCCTGCTCAACGGCCTGATCGAAGGCCACAGCGCGCCGCAGCTGCTCGACCACGCGCTCCGCAAGGCGGGCGTCTTCGGTGGTGAAGAGGCGGCGGCCGTGGTGGGCGAAGCGGATGACGATGGTGCTGTGTTCGGTTGCATCGCCGTGTGGCAGCTCCGGAACGGGAATCAGGAGGGTCGAGCCCGCGTTGGCCACACGCGGAGCGGCGTAGCGTTTGTCGATCACGCCGGCCTCCAGCGGCTGGAACAGCTCCCGTGCCAGCTGCGTGAGGAGGCTCGAGGTGCGTTCCGGGTGCGCTTCGACCTCTCGCGCGATGCGATAGAGCTTCTCGAACATGCGCTCGGTCGTGATCACGTTTTGGTTGCGCAGCTGGTTCAGCAGCCACTGGCGTGCGCCGGAATAGAGGCCGAGCGAGAGGAAGAGGGCCAGCGTCAGCGATGCGAACTGGCCGAGCGAAAAGGCGGCGACGAAAAGCAGGTCGAGCGCCGTGGCGATGGTGCTGATCGCCGCGAGCAAGGAAAACTCGCGCATCACCTGCTGCGACTTCGACAGAAACGGCAGCAGCACCAGCAAGGAGCCCAGCAGCACCGACCACAGCGTAGGCCCGACCACCGCGATCTGCTGCTGCAGCAGCGGGTGCTGGGCGGACCAGGCGATCGCAAGCGTCAACGCGAGCCAGGCTGCCGTCGCCAGCGTCGCGAAGCGCCGTGTGACGATCGCGAAGGGGTGTGGTTCGATCGCGTGCGACCAGCTGAGCAGGGCGACGGTGGCCGCGCCGAGGAGCGCCACACTGGCCTGTACCCACCACCACGCCGCACTCAGCTGACCTTGGCTCAGCGCCCATGTGACCGCGGCAGTGCCGAGCCACACCAGCCAGCCGATGGCGCCCGCGGCGGGCAGCCGCCTCGGGTGCAGCGCCGCCGCATGCACGAGCGCCGCAGCGGCCAGCAAATCCAGCGCGCCGTGCGCCGGCATGTTCCACAGCGACATCGGCAGCGGAAGGCCGAGCGACACGCCGGACTCGATCGCGATCATCGCGAGATTGCCGGCCTGGCACAGCGTGGCAAGGGCGTAGAGCAGGTTGCGCAGCGTCGGCCTCGCGAGCGTCACCACCATCGCGACCAGGTACATCACGAGCGCCAGCCCGCACAGCAGCCAGAACATCGGGCTGAGTGCGCCGATGCCGCGCGGCTCGGGGTTGACGTCGACCGTCGTCCCATCGGCGAAGACCAGGGTTACCGTGCGTTGTTGAAGAGCCCGGGTGATGGCCTGTTGCGTGGACACGTGCCGGCTGCGTTGCGCGTCGTCGGTCAGCCACCGCGAGGCGCGCCGCAGCGCCAGATCGCCAAGTTCGGTGCGGCGCCCGTCGCTGGCCACCAGGGCCACCAGGGTCTCGCCCTCGTGGAGCTTGAGCGTGGGCAGCGTGCTTGAGGCGAGCTCCAGGCCGCCGCGATCCGAGGCGCGCCAACTCGCGTTCAGCTGGGGCATGTCGCCCAGCGTGCGGGCCAGCAGCAGCGTGGCGAGGCAACCGACCAGCGCGGCCACCACCAGCAGGCGCAGCCGCCATCCGATCCAGCGTGAAAGCGGCTCGGCGTCGAAGCTGCGGTCGATCAGTGCGGAGTCGAGGGTCGAGTTGTCGGCGCCCAAGGTCGAGGCGCCGGGCAGCGCGGAGTCAACCGAAGCGGACATGCCGGTCGTGTGCATCTGCGCGTCGCCGGGCAGGCGCCGTGGGCCTCAGACCAGCCCTTGTTTGCTCGCGAGCACTGCCGCTTCGGCGCGGCTCGACACATTGAGCTTCTTGTAGATCGACTTGATGTGGTCGTTGACGGTGAACCACTTGATGCCCATCAGGTTGGCGATTTCCTTGATGGTGAAGCCCTTGCTGAGGTAGGTCAGGACCTCGCTCTCGCGCGGCGTGAGGCGCTCGTGGTCGAGCGGCGCGCCGCGGCCGAGCGCCATTGGGCGGCTGCTCTGAAAGCCGGAGCCGCTGCCGAGCGCCGGTTCGGCTGCGCCGCCGGTGCCGCCGGGCCCCTGCCGGAAGTGACCCAGCAGGCGGCGCGCGATCGCGGGCGACAGAGGCGGCTGCCCGCGCACGATCTTCTGCAGCTCTTCCACCAGCACCTCGAAGCGGTCTTCCTTCAGCAGGTAGCCATCAGCGCCGCATTGCAGGGCCGGGAAAAGGTGGTCGTCGTCGGAATAGAGCGTGGTGACGATCTTGGTGGCCGGGTAGCGGGCCAGCTCGGCCAGCAGCTCCATGCCGTTGCCATCGGGCAGTTCGAGGTCGACGAGAACGAGCTTGAACGGGTCGGCCGGCATCTCGCCGCTCTTGGCATCGCGCAGGCCGACCTGGCGGCGCGCTGTTTCCAGGTCGCCGGCTTCGGTGATCGCGATGTCGTCGCTGAAGCTCTCGCGCACCACGCGGCAAAGAAAGCTGCGGGCGACCGGGTTGTCCTCAACGATCAGTACCTTGATGGCCATGCGTGCGGGGTGCCCTCATCGGAGGGCACTCACAAAGGGACACGCATCGTAGCGCACAGATCCTGGCGTGGCCTATCCCACACTCATCAATGAAGAGCATGGACCGCCGGCAGCGCACGCATACGGTGCGCCGCCGTTGCTGGTGTCACTCGTTGACGAGGACGAGCTTGCCGCGCACCTGACGGCTGCCCATGCGGGTGAACGCGTCTTTGAGGCCCGTCATCGGCAGGCGGGTGTCGATCACCGGCTTGATCTTGCCCTGCGCGTACCAGGCTGCCAGGTCGGCCAGCGCCTGCACGTGGTTCTTCGGCTCGCGGCGTGCGAACTCGCCCCAGAACACACCCACGATCGACGCGCCCTTGAGCAGCGTGAGGTTCAGCGGGATGGCGGGAATCGTGCCTTGCGCGAAGCCGATCACCAGATAGCGGCCACGCCAGCCGATCGAGCGGAACACCGGCTCGGCCAGGTCGCCGCCCACCGGGTCATAGACGATGTCGGGGCCCTTGCCGTCGGTGAGGGCCTTGATCTCGTCGCGGATGTTGGACTTCGCGTAGTTGATCGTCGCGTCGGCGCCCAGCTCCTTGCACAGCGCGCACTTCTCGTCGCTCGACGCTGCTGCGATCACCTTGGCGCCCGCGGCCTTCGCAATCTGGATCGCGGCCGTGCCCACGCCACCGGCAGCGCCCAGCACCAGCACGGTCTCGCCGGGCTTGAGTGCGCCGCGGTCCATCAGCGCGTGCCAGGTGGTGCCATAGGTGCAGAGGAATGCGGCGGCGTCGTCGAACGCGAAGCCCTTGGGCAGCGGCATCAGCAGCGAGGTCTTGGCGACCACGTGGGTGCCGAAGCCACCACCGCCACCGAAGGCCGCGACGGCGTCACCGACCTTGAAGTTGGTCACGCCTTCACCCACGGCTTCGATGACGCCGGCGTATTCGGAGCCCGGCACGAAGGGCGGCGTGGGCTTGGCCTGGTACTTGTTCTGGACGATCAGGAGGTCGGGGAAGTTAAGGCTGGCCGCCTTGATCGCGATGCGCACTTCGCCGGCTTTCGGTTCTGGCGTCGGGAGGTCTTTCCACTCCAGGGCTTCGGGGCCGATCGGGTTCTCGCAGAGCCATGCCTTCATCGTTGTCTCCATCCTGTGGTCAGTGGACCGAAGATGATAGACGGCACGCTCGCTCCGGCCCCGTCACGCAGGTGACGAGTCCCTACAATCGCCGCATGCGCATCCTCATTGCGAATGACGACGGTTACCTCGCACCGGGCCTGGCCGCTCTGGTGCGGGCTTGCGAGGGCCTCGGCGAGATCGACGTTGTGGCGCCCGAGCAGAACGCGAGCGGCACCTCCAACTCGCTCACGCTGAATCGCCCGCTCTCGGCGTACACGGCAGCGAATGGGTTCCGCTACTTCAACGGCACGCCCTCCGACTGCGTTCACGTCGCGCTCACGGGCCTGCTGCCGCACCGGCCCGACCTCGTGCTGTCGGGCATCAACAACGGCGCCAACATGGGCGACGACACGCTCTACTCGGGCACCGTCGCCGCGGCGATGGAAGGCTTTCTCTTCGGCATTCCCGCGATTGCGTTCTCGCAGGTGGAGAAGGGCTGGGCGCATGTGGACGAAGCGGCGCAGGTGGCCCGATCGATCGTCGAACACGTGCTCGCATCGCCACCCTCCGCGGCGCCGTGGCTCCTGAACGTGAACATCCCCAACCGCGCCGATGCGGCAAGCCTGCCACGCGAAGTCACGCGGCTGGGCCGGCGCCACGCGAGCCAGCCGGTGATCCGCCAGATCAACCCGCGCGGGGAACCCATCTACTGGATCGGCCCCGCCGGCGATGCACGCGATGCCGCCTCGGGCACCGATTTCCACGCCACGGCCAACGGCCGCATCTCGATCACGCCTTTGCAGGTGGACCTGACCGACCACGCTGGCCTGCCGGCATGGCGAGAGTGGATGTCGGCATGACGACCCCCGAGCGGCCACGCCCCAAATTTCCTCTGAAGCTCGACGGCCTGGTGGCGAGCGGCGGTGCCAGGAAGACAACGCTGCTGCGCCCGCAGGCACCGCTGCAGCAGGCGGCCGTGGATTCGGCACGCGCGGTGCGGCCTTCCGGGTTGGGCCTCGACTCGGGCGACGTGCGCCAGCGCATGGTGAGCCGCCTGCAGGCCGCAGGCCTGCGCCATGAACTCGTGATCGCCGCGCTCAACAAGGTGCAGCGCCACCTCTTCGTCGACACGGCGCTGGCCATCCAGGCCTACGAAGACACGAGCCTGCCGATCGGGCATGGGCAGACGATCTCCAAGCCGTCTGTCGTGGCGCGCATGATCGAGCTGCTCATGGCCGGGGCCAATGCGCGCGCGCGCCAATCGCTCGGGCAGACGCTCGAGATCGGCACGGGTTGCGGCTACCAGGCCGCGGTGCTGGCGCAGCTGTCGCGCCAGGTGATGAGTGTCGAGCGGCTGAAGCCGCTTCACGACAAGGCGCGCGAGCTGCTCGCGCCGCTGCGGCTCACGAACATCCGGCTGGTGTATGGTGACGGCATGCGCGGGCATGCACCGAATGCGCCTTACGACAGCATCATCTCGGCCGCCGGCGGCGAGGCGCTGCCCGATGCCTGGCTCGAGCAGCTCGCCGTGGGTGGGCGGCTGGTGGCCCCGGTGCACGATGCGGGCGGACGGCAGCAGGTGCTGGTCGTCGTGGACCGAACCGAAACCGGCTACGTGCGCTCTGTGCATGAAGCCGTGAACTTTGTGCCTCTGAAATCAGGAATGGATTGATGACGTTGACCTCGCGTCTCGTGCTGGGTTTTTCTGCCGTGGTGGTCATGGCGGGCTGTGCATCGCCGAACAAGTACCGCGCGCCGGTCGAAGACCGCTCGCTCTCCGCACGGCCAGGCGCGGTGGCTCCCGTCGCCACCGCGGCGTCGGCACCGGCCGCGCCGGAGCCGGCTGCATCCGCCGTGAAGCCGCTGCCCGGCAGCGAGAACGCGGGCAAGCCGGGCTTCTATTCGGTTAAGCCTGGCGACACGCTGATCCGCATCGGCCTGGAAACCGGCCAGAGCTGGAAAGACATCCTCAAGTGGAACAACCTCGAGAACCCCAACGTGATCGAGGTGGGGCAGGTGTTGCGCGTCGTGCCGCCGGGTGTCGACCCGAATGCCGTGGCCACGCGGCCGGTCACGCTGCCGAAACTGGAGTCGCGCCCGCTCGACGGGAAGGCGCCCCCGCCTTCGACGACTCCGGCTGCATCGACGCCGCCTGCGCCACCGCCCGTCGCACCCACCCCGCCGGTGGCCCGCGAGGGTGACGACAACGTCAACTGGCTGTGGCCGGCGAACGGCTCGGTCGTGGGCTCGTTCGACGAGTCGCGCACCAAGGGCATTGCGATCGCCGGCAAGGCGGGCGACCCGGTGGTTGCCGCGGCCGACGGCAAGGTCGTCTACGCCGGCTCCGGCCTGCGCGGCTACGGCAACCTTGTCATCATCAAGCACAACAACACCTACCTCACGGCCTACGCTCACAATCAGGCCCTGATGGTCAAGGAAGAACAAGCTGTCAAACGTGGACAGAAGATCGCCGAGATGGGTTCTTCCGATGCGGAGCGCGTGCAGCTGCACTTCGAGATCCGCAAGCAAGGCAAGCCCATCGACCCGGCGAGGCTCTTGCCGCCGCGCTGAGCGCACCCGACGAACCGCCCGGACCTGCACACGCGCACCATGAGCAAGAAGCGCCATACGGGGAACGGGTCTGCGGTCGAGCATCCGCCGGTGGGCGGCGTGCCGCCCACGCTGCAGTCGGTGCTGCAGACGAGCGTCGACGACCTCGAAGCCGACGAGCCGGCGCCGGCCGCTGCCGCCGAGATCACGGCGGGCGAGGGCGAGGTCGGCAACACCTTGCAGGCCTACCTGCGAGAGATCCGCCGGGCGCCGCTCTTCACGCCGCAAGAGGAATTCGAGACTGCGGTGCGCGCCCGTGCGGGCGACTTCGCGGCACGCCAGCAGATGATCGAGCGCAACCTGCGCCTGGTCGTGAGCATCGCGAAAAACTACCTCGGCCGTGGCCTGCCGATGACCGACCTCATCGAAGAGGGCAATCTCGGCTTGATGCATGCGATCGGCAAGTTCGAGCCGGAGCGCGGTTTTCGCTTCTCGACTTACTCGTCGTGGTGGATCCGCCAGAGCATCGAGCGCGCGATCATGCACCAGGCCCGCCTGGTGCGGCTTCCCGTGCACGTGGTGCGCGAACTCAACCAGGTGCTCAAGGCACGCCGTGCGCTCGAAGCCGCAACCGCCCATGCCGATGGCGAGCAGCAGGTGCGGGTCGAAGACATTGCATTGCGCATCGGCCGGCCCGTGCAGGAAGTGGCCGAACTCCTGAAGTTCGCCGAAACCCCTACCTCACTTGATGTGCCGCTCGACCGCGATGGCACGGAGTCGATGCTCGACAGCGTGGCCGACGACGGTGCGAGCGATCCGGTCAACCTGACGCTGCACAACGAGGTCGAGTTGCTGCTTCAGCATGGTCTGCAAGAGCTGAGCGAGCGTGAGCGCGAGGTGCTGGCGGGCCGATATGGCTTGCACGACCGCGAGCCCGAGACGCTGGAGGTGCTGGCCGAACGCCTGGGTCTCACGCGGGAGCGCATCCGCCAGATCCAGCAGGAGGCGCTGGTCAAGCTCAAGCGCCGCATGACGCGCAGCGGCGTCAGTCGCGATTCGCTGTTCTGACCACGCGGGTGAGCCGCGCCGGGCTGAGACAATCGGCCCCATGACAGCAGCAGACGAATGGCTCAAGGTCGAATCTCTCGACCTCGAGGCGCAGGGCGTGGCGCACAACGCCGAGGGCAAGGTGGTTTTCATCGATGGCGCGTTGCCAGGTGAAGAAGTGCGGGTGAGCGTGCAGCGCCGCAAGAACAACTGGGAGCAGGCGACCGTTGTCGACCTGCGCCGCGAGAGTTCGCAACGGGTGACGCCCGCGTGCCGTCACTTCGGCACCTGTGGAGGCTGCAAGATGCAGCACTTCCACGTGGGCGCGCAGGTGGCCACCAAGCAGCGGGCGCTCGAAGACGCGCTCTGGCACCTGGGCAAGGTGAAGGCCGAGCGTGTGCTGCGGCCGATCGAAGGCCCCGCCTGGGGCTACCGCTACCGGGCGCGACTGTCGGTGCGCCACGTGGTGAAGAAGGGCAAGGTGCTGGTGGGCTTCCACGAGCGCAAGTCGAGCTACGTGGCCGACATGGACAGCTGCGAGGTGCTGCCGCCGCATCTGAGTGCGCTGCTGGTGCCGTTGCGTGATCTCGTCGCCGGCATGGACCAGCGCGATCGCCTGCCGCAGATCGAAGTGGCCGTGGGAGACGAGGTGACGGCGCTCGTGCTACGCCACCTCGAGCCCATGACCGAAGGCGACCTGCAGCGCCTGCGCGACTTCGGCGCGACTCATGCCATTCAATGGTGGCTTCAGCCCAAGGGGCCCGACACGGTGCACCGCCTGGATGACACCGGCCCGCGTCTCGCCTACACCCTGCCTGAGTTCGGCATCACCATGCCGTTCAAGCCCACCGACTTCACGCAGGTCAACCACCAGATCAACCAGGTGCTCGTGGGGCAGGCGCTCATGCGGCTCGGTGCGCAGGCACACGAGCGCGTGATCGATTGGTTCTGCGGTCTTGGCAACTTCACCTTGCCGATCGCGACACAGGCGCGGGAGGTGCTCGGCATCGAGGGCAGCGAAGCGCTCGTTGCCCGCTCGCGCGAGAACGCGCTGGTCAACGGGCTGGCGGACAAGACGGAGTTCGTGGCGCGCAATCTCTTCGAGATCACGCCTCAGGAACTGGCGAGCTACGGCCACGCCGACAAGTGGCTGGTAGACCCGCCGCGTGAAGGCGCTTTCGCCCTCGCCAAGGCGCTCGCCGATCTGGCGGCCGACCCCGCGTTGGCACCCGACTACAAGGCTCCGTCACGCATCGTCTACGTGAGCTGCAACCCGGCCACGCTGGCGCGTGACGCCGGCTTGCTGGTGCATCAGGCGGGTTACCGTTGCGTGGCGGCTGGCGCGGTCAACATGTTCCCGCACACCGCGCATGTGGAAAGCATGGCGGTCTTCGAAAAGAACTGAAGCTAAAAAAGAAAAGGGGGCCCAAGGGCCCCCGCCTTTCGTCCCGCCGATAGGCGAGTTCCGATAGGCGTCAGTCGCGTTCGCCACCGAAGATGCCGAGCAAGCTCAGCAGGTGCACGAACACGTTGTAGACGTCGAGGTAGATGGCGAGCGTCGCGGTGACGTAATTCGTTTCGCCGCCGTCCACGATGCGCTTCAGGTCGTACAGCATGTAGGCCGAGAAGATCACGACCGCCAGCACGGAGACCGTCATCATCAGCGCCGGCATCTGCAGCCAGATGTTGGCGACGCTGGCGACGATCAGGCCGATGACGCCCACGAAGAGCCATTTGCCGAGGCCCGAGATGTCACGCTTCATCGTGCTGGCCAAGGTGGCCATGCCGAAGAAGACGAGGGCGGTACCGCCGAACGCCATCGTGATCAGCTGGCTGCCGTTGCGGAAGTTGCCGAGTACGGCGCCGATCATGCGCGACAGCATCAGCCCCATGAAGAAGGTGAAGGCGAGCAGCAGGATGACGCCGAGCCCCGAGTTCTTGGTCTTTTCGATGGCGAAGAAGAAGCCGAAGGCCACGCCCATGAACACCATGAAGCCGATGAAGGGGCGAGCGGCGAACCAGCTGAAACCCATCTGGAGGCCGACCCAGGAGCCCAGCACGGTGGGCACCAGCGAAAGCGCCAGCAGCCAGTAGGTGTTGCGCAGGACGCGGTTGCGCTGCTCAACGGACGGGACCGCATCGGTGAAACCGTAGGCGGCCTGCAGGTTGTCGTTCATGGAACCTCCTTGAAGAAGACGATCGAGTTCCGGTCGACGGAGTTGAGACCCGGACGCCAAAATTCTAGTTCCGCCGACCACCGGCAGCATTCACGAAAACGTGCACGCAGGGCGCGTGCCGGCCTGCAACTCAGGCCGCGACGGCGATGGGGATGTGGAGGCTTGCGATTCCGTGCTGCTTGGGTGCGGCCGAGCGGGCGGCTTCGAAGACGCTGCGGGCGCAATCGGTGCAGCGGCCGCAGCACGACGCCACGCCGCTGTCCATCTGGAGTTCGTCGAAGCTCGCACACCCGTTGTGGGCGTGGCGCTCGATGTCACGGTCAGAAACGCGCTGGCAGACGCAAACAATCATGTCGATCCCTCGAAGCCCAGACTTCAGGCTGACAGATCGGACTATAAATAAGAATGATTCGCAATTCAAGAGTGCCCAAGCCCCGTTTCGGGGATTAGTGGGCCCTCTCGGTGGGAAAGGTCGCGTCAGGAGGCGATTTCGCCCATCTGCGACTGTTGGTAGTTCTGCAAGCCGACCTTGTTGACCAGCTCGATCTGGGTTTCTAGAAAGTCGATGTGCTCCTCGGTGTCGTCGAGGATGGACTGCAGCAGGTCGCGTGAGACGTAGTCGCGCACCGATTCGCAGTGGGCGATGCCGTCCTTGATGGTGGCTTGGGCCGCCTGCTCCAGCTTCAGGTCGCACTGCAGGACTTCAACCGTGTCTTCACCGATCAGCAACTTGCCGAGGTCTTGGAGGTTGGGCAGGCCGTCAAGGGTGAGGATGCGATCCATGAGCTTGTCGGCATGCTTCATCTCGCCGATGGACTCGGCGTATTCCTTGGCGGCCAGCTTGTCGAGGCCCCAGTGCTTGAAGATCCTGTAGTGCAGGAAGTACTGGTTGATCGCCGTGAGCTCGTTCTTCAACTGCGCGTTGAGGAACTCGATGACCTTCGCATCGCCCTTCATGGTCGTGTCCTTTTTGTTTGTATGGAGAAGCCCTGATTATCGGAGGCCAATGCGTTTGTGCCGCATCTCACCACGTCTCGGCCGGGCTCTTTGAGCGAGATGCGTTCTCGTCCGTATTCACACCCGATCAGGGGGCGTGGATGCCGTCCACTCGGCTACAATTCGAAGGTTTACCCGCAAACCCCACCGCCCAGCGAAGCCTCTCGCTGTTCACGCGAAAACTCCATCGGTTTTCTCACCGTTCATGCTCGTAGAGCAGAGCTGGGCGCGCACAAAACGGAGAATCGTGTGCCCCCGCCATTGCTGCCCACTCAAGCCCAGGCTCTTCTTGCACTTGCGGATGGAACGGTCTTCAAGGGTGTGTCGATCGGCGCTGCCGGCGACACCGTCGGTGAAGTGGTGTTCAACACCTCGCTGACCGGCTACCAGGAAATCCTGACCGACCCGAGCTACTGCCGCCAGATCGTCACGCTGACCTATCCGCACATCGGCAACTACGGCGTCAACACCGAAGACGTCGAAGCCACCAAGGTGCACGCTGCCGGTCTCGTGATCAAAGACTTGCCGATCGTTGATTCCAACTTCCGCAAGACGACCGACCTGTCGAGCTACCTCAAGGCCGAAGGCACTGTCGCCATCGCCAACATCGACACGCGTCGCCTGACCCGCGTGCTGCGCACCACCGGCGCCCAAAACGGCTGCATCTTCACCTTGCCCCTCGGCGAGACCCTGACACCGGCACACACCGACAAGGCGATCGCGCTCGCCCGTTCGGCGCCCTCGATGAGCGGGCTCGATCTCGCCAAGGTGGTCAGCCAAACCAGCGTGAGCGAGTGGACCGAAACCGAGTGGTCGCTCGAGGGCGGCTACGGCCAGGTGCAGTCACCGCGCTTCCATGTGGTGGCCTACGATTTCGGCGTGAAGCGCAACATCCTGCGCATGCTGGCCAGCCGCGGCTGCAAGGTGACGGTGGTGCCGGCGCAGACGGCCGCGAGCGACGTGCTCATGCACAAGCCCGACGGCATCTTCCTCAGCAACGGCCCCGGCGACCCCGAGCCGTGCGACTACGCGATCAAGGCCACGCGCGAGCTGATCGACGCCGGCATCCCGACCTTCGGCATCTGCCTCGGCCACCAGATCATGGCGCTGGCCTCGGGTGCCAAGACCTTCAAGATGAAGTTCGGCCACCACGGTGCGAACCACCCGGTGAAGGATCTCGACAACGGCCGCGTCAGCATCACGAGCCAGAACCACGGCTTCGCGGTCGATGAGAAGACGCTCCCCGCCAACCTGCGCGCCACGCACGTGAGCCTTTTCGACGGCACGCTGCAAGGCCTGGCCCGCACCGACAAACCCGCTTTCTGTTTCCAGGGCCACCCCGAGGCCTCACCCGGACCGCATGACATTGGCTACCTGTTCGACCGCTTCACTGCGCTGATGGAGAAGAAGAATGCCTAAGCGCCAAGACCTCAAATCCATTCTCATCATCGGCGCCGGCCCGATCATCATCGGCCAGGCCTGCGAGTTCGACTACTCAGGCGCGCAGGCCTGCAAGGCGCTGCGCGAGGAGGGCTACAAGGTCATCCTCGTCAACAGCAACCCGGCAACGATCATGACCGACCCGGAGATGGCCGATGTGACCTACATCGAACCCATCACTTGGCAGGTGGTCGAGAAGATCATCGCCAAGGAGCGGCCCGATGCGATCCTGCCGACCATGGGCGGCCAGACCGCACTCAATTGCGCGCTCGACCTGCACAAGAACGGCGTGCTCGACAAGTACAAGGTCGAGATGATCGGCGCCAACGAGCGCGCGATCGAGAAGGCCGAAGACCGCCTCAAGTTCAAGGACGCGATGACCGGCATCGGCTTGCACTCGGCCAAGAGTGGCATCGCCCACTCCATGGAAGAAGCGCTGGCGGTGCAGAAGCGCATCACGCAGGAGATCGGGGGCAACGGCTTCCCCATGGTGATCCGCCCGAGCTTCACGCTCGGCGGCACGGGCGGCGGCATTGCCTACAACCCGGAAGAGTTCGAAGAGATCTGCAAGCGCGGCCTCGACCTCTCGCCGACGAAAGAGCTGCTGATCGAAGAGAGTCTCATCGGCTGGAAGGAATACGAGATGGAAGTCGTGCGCGACCGCGCCGACAACTGCATCATCGTGTGCTCCATCGAGAACCTCGACCCGATGGGCATCCACACTGGTGACTCCATCACCGTCGCGCCGGCGCAGACGCTGACCGACAAGGAGTACCAGCTGCTGCGCAACGCCTCGATCGCGATCCTGCGCGAGATCGGCGTCGACACCGGCGGCTCCAACGTGCAGTTCTCCATCAACCCCGAGAACGGCCGCATGGTCGTGATCGAGATGAACCCGCGCGTGAGCCGCTCTTCGGCGCTGGCCTCCAAGGCCACGGGCTTCCCGATCGCCAAGGTCGCGGCCAAGCTGGCCGTGGGCTACACGCTCGACGAGCTGAAGAACGACATCACCGGCGGCGCTACGCCCGCGTCGTTCGAGCCGAGCATCGACTACGTCGTCACCAAGATCCCGCGTTTCGCGTTCGAGAAGTTCCCGGCCGCTGACTCGCATCTGACGACGCAGATGAAATCGGTGGGCGAGGTGATGGCCATGGGCCGCACCTTCCAGGAAAGCTTCCAGAAGGCGTTGCGCGGCCTCGAGACCGGCATCGACGGCCTGACCGAGCGCAGCACCGATCGCGACGAGATCATCGAAGAGATCGGCGAGCCCGGCCCAGAGCGGATCCTCTACGTGGGCGATGCCTTCCGCATCGGCATGAGCCTCGAGGAAGTGTTCGAAGAAACCGCCATCGACCCGTGGTTCCTGGCACAGATCGAGCAGTTGATCCAGATCGAGAAGTCGCTGGCGGGGCGTGCGCTCGAGAGTCTCAGCACCGACGAGCTGCGCTACCTCAAGCAGAAGGGCTTCTCCGACAAGCGCCTGGCCAAGCTGCTCGGCACGAACCAGCATGCCGTGCGTGAAGCGCGCTGGGCGCAAAACGTGCGCCCGGTCTACAAGCGTGTCGACACCTGCGCGGCCGAGTTCGCCACGCAGACGGCCTACATGTACTCCACGTATGACGAGGAGTGCGAAGCTGAGCCGACGAACAAGAAGAAGATCATGGTGCTGGGCGGTGGCCCGAACCGCATCGGCCAGGGCATCGAGTTCGACTACTGCTGCGTCCACGCGGCCCTCGCGATGCGCGAAGACGGCTACGAGACCATCATGGTCAACTGCAACCCCGAGACCGTCTCGACCGACTACGACACCTCCGACCGCCTCTACTTCGAGCCGGTGACGCTGGAAGACGTGCTCGAGATCGTCGACAAGGAAAAGCCGGTCGGTGTGATCGTGCAGTACGGCGGCCAGACGCCGCTGAAGCTCGCACTCGACCTCGAACGCGCCGGCGTGCCCATCGTCGGCACCACGCCCGACAGCATCGACATCGCCGAAGACCGCGAGCGCTTCCAGAAGCTGCTGCATGAGCTGGGCTTGAAGCAACCGCCCAACCGCACCGCCCGCACCGAAGAGCAGGCGTTGCAGCTGGCGCAAGAGATCGGCTACCCGCTGGTGGTGCGCCCGAGCTACGTGCTCGGCGGCCGCGCGATGGAAATCGTGCACGGCGACAAGGACCTCGAGCGCTACATGCGCGAAGCCGTGAAGGTGAGCGAAAAGTCGCCGGTGCTGCTCGACCGCTTCCTCGACGACGCGATCGAGGTCGACGTCGACTGCATCAGCGACGGCACCGAGTGCATGATCGGCGGCATCATGGAGCACGTCGAGCAGGCGGGCATCCACTCGGGCGACTCGGCGTGCTCGCTGCCGCCGTATTCGCTGCCGAAGGCTCTGCAAGACGAACTTCGCCGCCAGACCATCGCAATGGCCAAGGCGCTGAAGGTCAAGGGCCTGATGAACGTGCAGTTCGCGATCCAGGGCGAGGGTGCCGATGCCATCGTCTACGTGCTCGAAGTGAACCCGCGGGCCTCGCGCACGGTGCCCTTCGTATCGAAGGCCACCGGCCAGCCGCTGGCGAAGATCGCCGCGCGTTGCATGGTGGGCCAGAAGCTCGCCGACCAGAAGGACAAGCAAGGCCGGGTGCCGGCCGAAGTGATCCCGCCGTATTTCTCGGTCAAGGAAGCAGTGTTCCCGTTCAACAAGTTCCCTGGCGTCGACCCGATCCTCGGCCCAGAGATGCGCTCGACCGGCGAGGTGATGGGTGCAGGCCGCAGCTTCGGGGAGGCCATGCTCAAGAGCCAGCTCGGCGCCGGCTCGCGACTGCCTGACCGCGGCACGGTGTGCATCACGGTGAAGAACAGCGACAAGGCCCGCGCGGTGGCAGTTGCGCGTGATCTCGTGAAGCTCGGCTTCCAAGTCATCGCGACCAAGGGCACGGCCGCGGCGATCGCCGAAGGTGGCGTGCCGGTGAAGGTCGTCAACAAGGTCAAGGATGGCCGCCCCCACATCGTCGACATGGTCAAGGGTGGCGAGATCCAGTTGGTCTTCACGACGGTGGACGAGACGCGCACGGCGATTGCCGATTCGCGTCACATCCGCCAGGCGGCGCTGGCGAACCGGGTTACCTACTACACCAGCATGGCCGGCTGCGAAGCCGCTGTCGAGGGCATGAAGCACCAGGACGATCTCGTGGTGCTATCCCTGCAGGAACTGCACGCGGAACTGCACTAGACTTTCCCGATCACTGTTAGATAGTCGGCCGCCGCCGAAGCTTCCGCAAGGGGCCGGGCGGCGGTTCTCATTTGAATTTCAAGGTTTCTTTCATGGCCACCATTCCCATCACCACCCGCGGCGCACAACTGCTGAAAGAAGAGCTTCACCGCCTGAAGACCGTGGAGCGTCATGCCGTGGTGCAGGCGATTGCCGAGGCGCGTGCACAGGGCGACCTGTCGGAAAACGCCGAGTACGAAGCGGCCAAGGACAAGCAAGGCTTCATCGAAGGCCGCATCCAGGAGATCGAAGGCAAGCTCGCCGCCGCGCAGATCATCGACCCGAGCTCGCTGAACGCGGGCGGGAAGGTGGTCTTCGGCGCCACGGTCGATCTGGAAGAAGAGTCCACGGGAACAGCCGTCACCTACCAGATCGTCGGCGACGATGAGGCCGACCTGAAGCAGGGCCGCATCTCCATCAGCTCACCGATCGCCCGCGCCCTCATCGGCAAGGATGTCGGTGCCGTCGCCGACGTGCAGGCGCCGGGTGGCGTCAAGAGCTACGAGATCGTCGACGTCCGCTACATCTGATCGTGCGCGTGGATCCGCGGCGATTGGCGGCCACTGCGGCGGCTCTTTGGGCAGGGATCATCCTGGGCGTCGGTCTCATCGCCGCGCCGGCGGCGTTCGCCGTCTTGCAGCGCAGCGTGGCGGGAGCGGTCGCGGGGCGAATGTTCACCCACGAGGCCTATGTCGGCCTGGCGTTTTCAGCGTTGCTGCTGTGGGCAGTGCGGCGTGTCGCGCGAGACGATGCGGCAGCGGGGCAGGGTTCTCAATTCAGCCTGTCGTTCGTGCTGGTGCTGATCGCCCTCATTTGCACGGTCTTTGGCCATTTCGGCGTGCAGCCCATGATGGCGGCAGCGCGTTCGGGCGAGGGCATGTTGTCGTTCGGCGCCCTGCACGGCATCTCGACCGCGCTCTTCGGATTGAAGGGGCTGGCACTCGTCGTGCTGGCATGGCGCCTGGCCAAGCCGGCCGCCTGACGCCGATCAGTCGGCGACCGTGCGCTTGATGCTGGTCTGCCGCTTACGAGCCCGCTTGATCTCGCCACCCGCCGCGACGCGCTCGTTGCCGAGCACCTTGACCTTCTTGATCTGCGGGCGGTTGTTGCCGCTCTTGGAGAACTTGATGATCTTCACGACCTTGGGGCCGGCGCCGCGGTCTTCGCGCTCGGCCTTTTCCTTCGGGGGCACGGGGCGCCAGAGGATCAGCAGCTTGCCGATGTGCTGGATGGGTGCGGCGCCCAGCTCGTCGCACAGCGTCGCGAGCATTTCTTCGCGGGCGTCGCGTTCGTCGGAGAAGACGCGCACCTTGATGAGCCCGTGGGCCTTCAGCGCAGCATCTGTTTCCTTGATGACCGCCTTGGTGAGGCCCTCGCCGCCGATGCGGACGACGGGTTCCAGGTGGTGGGCTTGGGCGCGGAATTCTTTGCGCTGCGCGGGGCGGAGTTCAATGGCGGGCATGTGCCTATTATCGGTGCCGCGGTGCGAAGCTCCGACATTCAGATGAAAACGAACACGAAAAGCAAGAAGGTCAACAAGGCATGGCTTCACGACCATGTGACGGACCCTTATGTCACGCTGGCCCAGAAAGAGGGTTACCGGGCACGTGCCGCCTACAAGCTGAAGGAAATCGACGAAACCCTGCACCTGATCAAGCCCGGCCAGCTGGTGGTGGACCTGGGTGCGACGCCCGGGGCGTGGAGTCAATACGTCCGGCGCAAGTTCGCTGCCGGAGGCGCGGCGCCCGGTTTGCTGCATGGAACGATCATCGCGCTCGACATCCTGGACTTCGAGCCGATCGAAGGCGTCCACTTCATCCAGGGTGACTTCCGGGAAGAGGCAGTCCTGGCGCAACTCGAGGCCTTGGTCGCCGGTCGCCCGGTGGACGTGGTCGTGTCAGACATGGCTCCCAACCTCTCGGGCATCGCCAGCACCGATGCGGCGCGCATCCAGCATCTGGTCGAACTGGCGGTCGATTTCGCCCAGCACCACTTGAAGCCGCAGGGGGCGCTGGTGGCGAAGGTCTTTCATGGCGGCGGTTACAGCGAACTGGTCACCCTGTTCAAAAAGACATTCCGCGTGGTCAAAACCGTCAAACCCAAGGCGTCGCGGGACCGATCGTCTGAAACCTTCCTGGTCGGAATCGGTCTCAAAGCGGGTGGTGTGGTGGCCGATAAGCCGGCGTGAACAAATGCCGGGCTACCGTCGGATACACCTGGCCGAAACGGGGGCGAGATCAAGCAGCTCAAATACTTGACTGAACTAGAATCCTCCCCATATGCCGTGGATGCGGGCCTCCTGGCCTGTGCGGAAGTTTTGATTGCAAAGGAGCCGCGGTGAACAACCAATGGTTTTCGAAGGTTGCTGTTTGGCTGGTGATCGCCCTCGTGCTGTTCACCGTGTTCAAGCAGTTCGACAAGCCCCGCGTCGCCGAAAGCGTGACCTACACGCAGTTCATGGACGATGCGAAGGCCGGCAAGGTCAAGCGCGTTGAAGTCCAGGGCCGCAATCTCAAGGTCACGCCCAACGACGGCACGGCCTACACCATCGCATCGCCCGGCGACATCTGGATGGTCGGCGACCTGATGAAGTACGGCGTGCAGGTCTCCGGCAAGGCCGATGAAGAGCCCTCGATCCTGATGAGCATCCTGGTCTCCTGGGGGCCGATGCTGCTGCTGATCGCCGTGTGGATCTACTTCATGCGCCAGATGCAGGGGGGCGGCAAGGGCGGCGCCTTCAGCTTCGGCAAATCCAAGGCCCGCATGCTGGACGAGGCCAACAACTCCACCACCTTCGCCGACGTCGCCGGTTGCGACGAGGCGAAGGAAGAGGTGAAGGAACTCGTCGACTTCCTGAAAGACCCGCAGAAATTCCAGAAACTCGGCGGCCGCATCCCGCGCGGCGTGCTGCTGGTCGGCCCCCCCGGCACCGGCAAGACGCTGCTCGCCAAGGCGATCGCGGGGGAAGCCAAGGTGCCGTTCTTCAGTATCTCGGGTTCCGACTTCGTTGAAATGTTCGTCGGTGTCGGCGCCGCCCGCGTGCGCGACATGTTCGAGCAGGCCAAGAAGAGCGCGCCTTGCATCATCTTCGTCGACGAAATCGACGCCGTGGGCCGCCACCGTGGTGCCGGCCTGGGCGGCGGCAACGACGAGCGCGAGCAGACGCTGAACCAGATGCTCGTCGAGATGGACGGCTTCGAGACCAACCTCGGCGTGATCGTGATGGCGGCCACCAACCGGCCCGACATCCTCGACCCCGCACTGTTGCGCCCCGGCCGTTTCGACCGCCAGGTCTATGTGACGCTGCCCGACGTGCGCGGCCGCGAACAGATCCTCAACGTGCACATGCGCAAGGTGCCGGTCGGCCAGGACATCCGTGCCGACATCCTCGCGCGCGGCACCCCGGGCTTCAGCGGCGCCGATCTTGCCAACCTGGTCAACGAGGCGGCTCTTTTCGCTGCGCGCCGGAACGGTCGCGTGGTCGAGATGGTCGACTTCGAGAAGGCCAAGGACAAGATCATGATGGGCCCCGAGCGCAAGTCCATGGTCATGCCCGAGGAAGAGCGCAAGAACACGGCGTACCACGAGGCCGGCCACGCGTTGGTGGCGCGCCTGATGCCCAAGACCGACCCGGTCCACAAGGTCACCGTGATCCCGCGCGGTCGCGCGCTGGGCGTCACGATGCAGCTGCCCGAAGGCGACCGCTACAGCCTGGACAAGGAGCGCATGCTCTCGACCATCAGCGTGCTCTTCGGTGGCCGGATCGCCGAAGAGGTGTTCATGAACCAGATGACAACCGGCGCCAGCAACGACTTCGAACGTGCGACCCAGATCGCTCGCGACATGGTCACGCGCTACGGCATGAGCGAGGCGATGGGCCCGATGGTCTACGCCGAGAACGAAGGCGAGGTCTTCCTCGGCCGCTCGGTCACCAAGACGACCAACGTCTCGGAAGAGACCATGCAGAAGGTCGACCTGGAAGTGCGCCGCATCATCGATGAGCAGTACTCGGTGGCCCGCAAGCTGATCGAGAGCAACCAAGACAAGATGCACGTCATGGCGAAGGCTTTGCTCGAATGGGAAACCATCGACACCGAGCAGATCGACGACATCATGAACGGTCGCCCGCCGCGCCCCCCGAAGGACTGGAATCCGGCATCGGGCAAGTCGGGTGGCAACACGCCGCCCGTCAAACCCGACAGCGCGCCGGCCGCGGCCTGAGCGTCGCTCCGGGACACTTCACACAACGGGGCTGCGGCCCCGTTTTCATTGGCCGATGCAGAACAACACCTGGCAGACCACCCGCTTTCGGATCGACCTGAGTCGGCCGAAGGTCATGGGCATCGTCAACATCACGCCCGATTCGTTTTCGGACGGTGGGCGCCATGCGACGACATCGGCCGCCGTTGCCCACTGCGAGCAACTGCTGAAGGACGGGGCCGACCTCCTCGACCTGGGCGGCGAATCGAGCCGGCCCGGTGCGGACCCGTTGCCGCTCGAAGAGGAGCAGGCCCGCGTGCTGCCGGTGCTGCGCGAGGCGCTGAAGCTCGGCGTGCCGGTTTCGGTCGACACCTACAAGCCCGAGACCATGCGCGCCGCCCTCGACCTCGGCGCCGACATCGTCAACGACATCTACGCGCTGCGCTGGCCGGGGGCGGTGGATGCGGTCGCGGCGCATCCGAGCTGCGGCGTGTGCCTGATGCACATGCAAGGCGACCCAGTCTCGATGCAGCAGCACCCGATCTACGGCGATGTGCTCGACGAGGTGAGCCGCTTCCTGAATGACCGCGCGCAGCAGCTGGAGCAGGCTGGCGTGCAGCACGATCGCATCACGCTGGACCCGGGCATCGGGTTCGGGAAAACGGTGGCGCACAACATTGCACTGCTGGCCCGCCAGCGCGAGCTGCTCGGCCTGGGGTATCCGCTTCTGATTGGCTGGTCGCGCAAGAGCAGCCTCGGTGCCCTGACAGGGCGCCCCGTGGAGCAGCGCCAGGCCGCCAGCATTGCGGCGGCCCTGGCGGCGGCACAGCTCGGCGCCAAGGTGCTGCGTGTACACGACGTGGCCGGCACCGTCGACGCCCTCAAGGTGGGGGAAGCTGCGGGTCTTCTCCCCTGAAACGCTGCTGCACAATTCCCGGGCGAGACAGCAGCCCCCACGACACCACAACATGAGCAGAACCTATTTCGGCACCGACGGCATTCGCGGCACGGTGGGGCAGTCGCCCATCACCCCTGATTTCATGCTGCGCCTGGGCCACGCGGTCGGCCGAGTGCTGAAGGGGCAGGGTGGTCGGCCGACGGTGCTGATCGGCAAGGACACCCGCATCTCGGGCTACATGATCGAGTCGGCGCTGGAGGCGGGTTTCGCCTCGGCCGGTGTCGACGTGCTGCTCACCGGCCCGCTGCCGACCCCGGGCGTGGCCTACCTGACCCGCGCCCTGCGGCTGGACCTCGGCGTCGTCATCAGCGCCTCGCACAACCCCTACGGCGACAACGGCATCAAGTTCTTCTCCGCCCACGGCCAGAAGCTGCCCGACGACTGGGAGCGGGCCGTGGAAGCGATGCTCGACGAGACTCCGCGCTGGGTCGATTCATCGCAGCTCGGCAAGGCCCGCCGCATCGACGACGCCCGTGGCCGCTACGTCGAGTTCTGCAAGAGCACCTTCGGCAACGACCTCTCGCTCAAGGGCCTGAAGATCGTGGTCGACGCCGCACACGGTGCGGCCTACCAGATCGCGCCCGAGGTGTTCCATGAGCTGGGCGCCGAAGTCGTGGGCATCGGCTGCAGCCCGGACGGCATGAACATCAACGACGGCTTCGGTGCCACCGCCCCCGACGCGCTCGTGAAGGCCGTGAAGGAACATGGCGCCGACTACGGCGTGGCCCTCGATGGCGACGCCGACCGCCTGCAGCTGGTCGACGCCGGTGGCCGCCTCTACAACGGCGACGAGCTGCTCTACGTGATGGTGATCGACCGCCTGGCCCAGGGTCAGCGTGTCCCGGGAGCCGTCGGCACGCTGATGACCAACATGGCCGTCGAGGTGGCCCTCAAGGCGCAGGACATCGAATTCGTGCGTGCCAAGGTCGGCGACCGCTACGTGCTGGAAGAGCTGGCCGCCCGCGACTGGCTGCTGGGTGGTGAAGGCTCCGGCCACCTGCTGGTGCTCGACAAGCACACCACCGGGGACGGCATCGTCAGCGCCTTGCAGGTGCTGCAGGCCGTGATGCGCAGCGGCCGGTCGTTGGCCGAGTTGCTCGCGCCGGTCACGCTTTTCCCGCAGGTGCTCCTCAACGTGCGCCTGAAGCCGGGGCAGGACTGGAAAGCCACCCCCGGCCTGGCAGAGCTGCAGGCCCAGGTCCAGCGGGAATTGGGCAACGATGGCCGCCTTTTGATTCGCCCGTCGGGAACCGAGCCGCTGGTGCGCGTGATGGTCGAAGCCCGCGAGGCCAGCCAGGCCCGCCTGTGCGCCGAACGCCTCGCCGCGTTGCTCAAAACGGGCTGACATATCCCTTTTTGACAGTTCAACGACCGATTTGTGACGGCAATTCGGTCGTTTGCTCGATGTCACATCGCTGTCATCTGCGACTTCTACAGTGCCGGCAGTTCCCTGTCAGCCCTCTCGAAAGGCGCAACCATGACCCACTCGATCGTTCGACTCGCAGCCACCACCGGCCTCTCTCTGCTCGCCGCCGCGGCTTCCGCGCAAGATGTGACCGGCGCCGGTGCCACGTTCCCCGCTCCGCTTTATGCCAAGTGGGCCGATGCCTATAACAAGGCGACCGGCGTTCGCATCAACTATCAATCGGTCGGCTCCGGTGCCGGCCTGAAACAGATCGGCAGCAAGACGGTCGATTTCGGCGCATCCGACATGCCGCTGAAGGACGACGCCCTGCAGAAGGACGGCCTGCTCCAATTCCCGACCGTGATCGGCGGCGTGGTGCCGGTCGTCAACATCGCCGGCATCAAGCCGGGCCAGATCAAGCTCACCGGCCAGGTGCTGGGTGACATCTACCTCGGCAAGATCACCAAGTGGAACGACGCTGCGCTGGTGGCCCTGAACCAGGGCGTGCCGCTGCCGGACGCCGCCATCTCGGTGGTGCGCCGTGCCGACGGCTCGGGTACCAGCTTCATCTTCACGAACTACCTGTCCAAGGTGAATGCCGAATGGCAGGCCAAGGTGGGTGAGGGCACCGCCGTCAACTGGCCCACCGGCGCCGGTGGCAAGGGCAACGAAGGCGTGGCCGCGTTCGTCAACCGCCTGCCGAACTCCATCGGCTACGTCGAGTACGCCTACGTCAAGCAGAACAAGATGACGTACACGCTGCTGAAGAACAAGGACGGCAACTTCGTCGCCCCCGACGACCTCAACTTCAAGGCCGCTGCCGCCGGCGCCGACTGGGCCAAGAGCTTCTACCAGGTGCTGACCGAACAGCCGGGCAAGGATGCCTGGCCGCTCACGGGCGCGACCTTCATCATGATGCACAAGCAGCAGGACAAGCCCGCCCAGGCCGCGGCCACGCTCAAGTTCTTCGACTGGGCCTACACGAACGGCGACAAGGCAGCCGCTGAACTGGAGTACGTCGCGCTGCCCGATTCGGTGAAGAACCTCGTCCGCAAGCAGTGGGCGCAGATCAAGGACGCCGGCGGCAAGCAGGTCGCGGGCCTCTGATCGACCGAAGCCCATAAGAAGCTGCGCGGCGCAGGCCCTGGGAAGGGCTGCGCCGCTCTCAAGACGGAGGGACCGTGGCCGCTACACTCCCCGCATCTCACTACGAACAGGACAAGATGGACCGCTCCGAGCCGATGGGGCGACCGCCGTCGCGCCGGCGGGTCATGCCCTGGGCCGACACCGTGTTCTCGGTGCTCGCACATGGCGCCGCCATCCTGACCCTGTTGCTGCTGGCCGGCATCATCGTGTCGCTGTTGATCGGGGCGATGCCTGCGATCCAGGAGTACGGCCTCGGCTTCTTGCTGAGCAGCGACTGGGACCCGGTGCAAGACAAGTACGGCGGCCTGGTGATGATCTACGGCACGCTGATGACGTCGCTCATCGCGCTGGTGATCGCGGTGCCGGTGAGCTTCGGCATTGCACTCTTCCTGACCGAACTTTCGCCCAGCTGGCTGCGCCGCCCGCTGGGCACGGCGATCGAGCTGCTGGCCGCGGTGCCGTCCATCGTCTACGGCATGTGGGGCCTGCTGGTGTTCAGCCCCGTGCTCTCGACCTACGTGCAGCAGCCGCTGCAATCGATGTTCGGCAACACGCCGGTGCTCAAGAGCCTGGTCTCCGGCGCTCCGGTGGGCATCGGCATTCTCTCGGCGGGGATCATCCTCGCCATCATGATCATTCCCTTCATTGCCTCGGTGATGCGCGACGTGTTCGAGGTCACGCCTGCGATGCTGAAGGAGTCGGCCTACGGGCTCGGCGCGACCACCTGGGAAGTGGTGTTCAAGGTGGTGCTGCCGTACACCAAGACCGGCGTCATCGGCGGCATCATGCTGGGTCTCGGCCGTGCGCTCGGTGAGACGATGGCCGTCACCTTCGTGATCGGCAACGCCAACCAGCTCAACGGCCCCTCGCTCTTCGAAGCGGCCAACAGCATCACCTCGGTGCTCGCCAACGAGTTCGCCGAGGCCGGCGAGGGCCTGCACCAGGCGTCGCTGCTGTACCTGGCACTGGTGCTCTTCTTCATCACCTTCGTGGTGCTGGCACTGTCGAAGCTGCTGCTGGCGCAGCTCAAGAAGAGCGAAGGAACGCGCACATGAGCACGGCGATCTCTGCTGCGAAGCTGGCCAAGCACCGGGGCCGCAAGCGCGTCAATGCCATTGCGTTGACGCTGTCGATGGCCGCGATGGCGTTCGGCCTCTTCTGGCTCGTGTGGATCCTGATCGAGACCGTGCGCCTCGGCTTCGGTGGTTTGGCATGGTCGGTGTTCACCGAGATGACGCCGGCGCCGCAGGCTGAAACCGGCGGCCTCGCCAATGCGCTCATGGGCTCGTTGATGATGGTCATGCTGGCCACGCTCGTCGGCACGCCGATTGGCGTGATGGCCGGTGTGTACCTCGCCGAATATGGCCAGAAGACCTGGCTTGGCAGCGTCACGCGCTTCATCAACGACATCCTGCTCTCGGCCCCGTCCATCGTGATCGGCCTCTTCATCTACGCCGTGGTCGTGGCGCGCATGAAGAGCTACTCGGGCTACGCCGGCGTGCTGGCCCTGGCCCTGATCGTGATCCCGGTGGTCATTCGCACCACCGAGAACATGCTGGCGCTGATCCCGAATGCACTGCGCGAAGCGGCCTATGCCCTCGGTACGCCGAAGTGGAAGGTGATCTCCAGCGTCACGCTGAAGGCCGCGCGGGCCGGCGTGATGACCGGCGTGCTGCTGGCGTTTGCGCGCATCGCGGGTGAGACGGCACCGCTGCTCTTCACGGCACTGTCGAACCAATTCTGGTCGACCAACCTCGGCGCACCGATGGCGAACCTGCCGGTCACGATCTTCAAGTTCGCGATGAGCCCTTATGAGAACTGGCAGAAGCTGGCGTGGGCGGGCGTGTTCCTCATCACGCTCGGCGTGCTGGCGCTCAACATCGTGGCGCGGGTCTTCTTCCGCAACAAACACTGAACTCGAAAGCGGGTCTCACATGGACACCAAAGTCGATGGCCTCGTGACCGAAAAGCCCAAGCTTTCGGTGCGCGATCTCAACTTCTTCTACGGCGCGTTCCATGCGCTCAAGCGCATCAACCTCGACATTCCCGAGAAGAAGGTCACCGCCTTCATCGGCCCGTCGGGTTGCGGCAAGTCGACGCTCCTGCGCACCTTCAACCGCATGTTCGAGCTCTACCCCGAGCAGCGTGCCGAGGGCGAGATCGTGATCGACGGCGAGAACATCCTCACCTCCAAGCATGACGTGTCGCTGATCCGCGCCAAGATCGGCATGGTCTTCCAGAAGCCCACGCCCTTCCCGATGTCGATCTACGACAACATCGCCTTCGGCGTGCGCCTCTTCGAGAACCTGCCGCGGGTGGAGATGGACGAACGCGTGGAGTGGGCCTTGAAGAAGGCGGCACTGTGGAACGAAGTGCGCGACAAGCTCGACCAGAGCGGCTCGGGCCTTTCGGGCGGCCAGCAGCAGCGCCTGTGCATCGCACGCGGCATCGCGATCAAACCCGAGGTGCTGCTGCTCGACGAGCCGTGCTCGGCGCTCGACCCGATCTCCACCGGCAAGATCGAGGAGCTGATCCATGAGCTGAAGAGCGACTACACCGTCGTGATCGTGACCCACAACATGCAGCAGGCGGCGCGTTGCTCCGACTACACGGCCTACATGTACCTGGGCGACCTGATCGAGTTCGGGCCGACGTCCGAACTCTTCATGAAGCCGAAGAAGAAAGACACCGAGGACTACATCACCGGCCGTTTCGGCTGATGATTCACAAGGCGAGGACGCAGCGATGAGCGAAAAACATCTCTCGACCCAGTTCGACAGCGAACTCAGTGGCATCTCGACCCGCGTGCTCGAAATGGGCGGGCTGGTCGAATCGCAGGTGGCGCAGGCGGTCTATGCGCTCACCAACTTCAGCGGCGAGGTCGCGACCGACGTGCTGCGCAACGAGGAGCGGGTCAACACGATGGAGGTCGAGATCGACCGCGATCTGTCGACCATCATCGCCCGTCGCCAGCCCACGGCGCGCGACCTGCGCCTCTTGATCGCCATCTCGAAGACGATCGCCAACCTCGAGCGCGTGGGCGACGAAGCGGCCCGCGTGGCGCGCACGGTTCAGCGCCTCATCAACACCGGTGTGTCCAGCCGCCTGCGCCTGCCGGTCAACGACCTCGCCTACGAAGCCGAGCTGGCCATCGCCCAGCTGCGCAAGGCCCTCGACGCGTTCGCCCGGCTCGACACGGCCAAGGCGGTCGAGGTGCTCAAGCAGGATGACCAGATCGACCAGGAGTTCGACGGCCTGCTGCGCAAGCTCATCACCTACATGATGGAAGACCCGCGCACCATCTCCGCCAGCATCGACCTCGTGTTCGTGGCCAAGGCGATCGAGCGCGTGGGCGACCACGCCAAGAACCTCGCCGAGGTCATCATCTACATCGTGAAGGGCACCGACGTGCGGCACAACTCGGTGGAGACCGTCGAATCGATGGTCAAGTGATCGGAGTACTGCAATGAGCCAAGTTCTGGTGGTGGAAGACGAATCGGCAATCGCCGAGCTGATGTCCATCAACCTGCGCCATGCAGGCTACGAAGTGGTGATCGCCGCGACGGCCGATGAAGCGCAGCAGCAGGTCGACCGCGTGTTGCCGGATCTGGTCGTCCTCGACTGGATGCTGCCCGGCCAGTCTGGCCTTCAGCTGGCCAAGCGCTGGCGCTCGCAGCCGCGCACGCGCGACCTGCCGATCATCATGCTCACGGCGCGCGCCGAAGAGGCCGACAAGATCTCGGGTCTCGATGCCGGGGCCGACGACTACCTCACCAAACCTTTCTCGACGCATGAGCTGATGGCGCGCATTCGTGCCGTGCTGCGACGCAAGGCGCCCGAGGCGCTCGACTCGGCGGTGGAGATCGGTTTACTGAAGCTCGATCCGGCCACGCGCCGCGTGTCGCGCGAGGGGCAGGAGGTGCGACTCGGGCCGACGGAATTCCGCCTTCTGCATTTCTTCATGACCCACCCCGAGCGTGTGCACAGCCGCTCGCAGCTGCTCGACCGCGTGTGGGGCGACCATGTGTTCATCGAGGAGCGCACGGTCGATGTGCACGTGAAGCGCCTGCGCGAAGCCCTCACGCCGGTGCAATGTGCGCACATGATCGAAACCGTGCGCGGAGCCGGCTACCGGCTGACGCAGCAGGTGCAGACGCTGTCTGCCTGATCGCCCGTGGACTGGCTGTTGACGAGGCTCCTGGTCACGGTGATCGCCGTGGCGCTGGGGGGCTTCGTCGGTTACCTCGCCGGCCACGCCGCGGGTGCGCCGGTGGTGGGCGCCGTCATCGGCGGCGCCGTGGGCGCCTGTGTGGTGGTGCTGGCCGACACGCTGCGCGGCTACCGGCTCTCGCGCTGGCTCAGCGGCAGCCAGGAAGGCCAGGCGCCGCGCGACACCGGCTTCTGGGGCGAGATCGGCTACCGCGTCGAACGCTCGATCCGGCTGCGCGAGAAGAGCATGCAGACCGAACAGACGCGCCTCGCGCAGTTCATCCTGGCGATGGAAGCGTCACCCAACGGCGTGCTGCTGCTCGACGAAGCCGACCAGATCACCTGGTGCAATGCGATGGCCGCCAACCACTTCGGCCTGGACCCCGAGCGCGACAAGCGCCAGCGCGTGACCAACCTCGTGCGGGCGCCGGTCTTCGTGGCGCATCTGCAGGCCGGGCAGTATGGCGAGACGCTGCTGATTCCCGACCCGCGTGGTCGTGGGACGCTGTCGGTGCTGGTGCGCAGCTATGGCGAAGGCTTGAAGCTCGTGCTGTCGCAAGACGTCACCGAGCGGGAGCGTTCCGAGGCGATGCGGCGTGACTTCGTGGCCAACGTGTCGCACGAGATCCGCACGCCGCTCACGGTGCTGGCGGGCTTCATCGAGACGATGGGCAACCTGCCCTTGACGGAGGTGGAGCGCCGACGTGTGCTCACGCTGATGTCGCAGCAGACCCAGCGCATGCAGACGCTCGTGAGTGACTTGCTGACCCTCGCGCAACTCGAAGGCAGCCCACGCCCGCCGATCGACCGCTGGGTGCCGGTGAGCAAGTTGATCGGACAGGCGCATGCCGATGGCGCGTCGCTCTCGATGGGGCGGCATCAGTTCACGGTGACGGAAGACATCGACGCACAGATCGCGGGGCTGGAGAGCGAATTGATGAGCGCGGTCGGCAACCTCGTGACCAACGCCGTGCGCTACACGCCGGAAGGCGGGCGCATCTCGGTGGTGTGGCGCCGGCGCGATGACGGTTCAGGCGAGATCACGGTGAGCGACACCGGCATCGGCGTGTCGCGTGAGCACATTCCCCGGTTGACCGAGCGCTTCTACCGTGTGGACGGCAGCCGCTCGCGCGAGACGGGTGGGACTGGGCTCGGGCTTTCCATCGTCAAGCACGTCGTGCATCGGCATGGTGGCGAGCTCGATGTGCAGAGCGAGCTGGGCAAGGGCTCGAGCTTCTGTCTGGTGTTTCCGGCAGCGCGGGTGCGTGTGCCGGAGCCGCCGGCCTTGCCCGAGGCCAAGGTGGCGGCCGAGAAGGTGCCGCGCTGACGTCCGCCAGGGCTCGTCAGCGCGCGGGCGTGACGTCGCCGCTGCGGCGGTAGACCGCGACGACTTCATCCTTGTCGACCGGACGCCGCTCGCGTGCCACCAGCAGCCAGCCGGCTGGCGCGGGGGCCCGGCGGTTGACGGTCTCGGTCAGCAGCAGGAATTCGCAGCGCGTCGCGTCGCCCGGCGTGTTGCCTTCGACGCGGTAGTCGCCGAAGTATTCGAGCGCTGCGATCTGTGCTCGCGACATGCCGGGTGCAGCGATGCAGGCGTCGCGCGGCACGTGCTGCGTGATGCGCACGATGAGCGGCCGGTAGCTGCGCGCGTAGTCGAAGAGCGGCAGTCCGAGCGACATCACGAGCATCCAGCACACGGCCACGCCGCTGGCCGGCAACACCATGCTTTTCCACAGCGGGTGGCGGTTGCGCCCGGTGCGCCATTGCACCAGCCAGAGCCAGGCGAGGGTGCCCAGCACCGCCACGGTGAGCGCGATGCCGGAGAACTTCGGGACGAAGCCCGGAGCGAGCTTCATCACGTTGGCCGCGGGCTTGGCCGGGAATCCGGTGTAGACCGAGGCGTAGATCACCCAGATCGCGATCACCCAGGCGGTGAAGAAGAACACCGAGAACCAGTCGATTGCCGAAGACGTGCCGCGGTGCAATGTGGGAAGGGCAAATGCGGCCAGCACGGCGAGCGCCGGCAGGGCAAGCATCAGGGCACGGTCGGATCCACTCATCGCGACGCATGCCACGAGGCCGACCAAGGCGCTGCCCAGGGGCACGGCAATGTGCCGGTGCAGGAGGTGAGAGCGCCAGCGCCAAAGCGTCCAGAGCGCCAGGGGCCACGCGGGCCAGGTGAACCACGCGAGCAGCCTTGCCACGCTGAACAGCTGGGCGGGTTGCGTATAGCCGGTCGCACGCCAGGCCCAGGCCTGCAGCGACACCGCCACGACGGCCGCGAGCGCAGCCGACACCACGATCCAGCCCGTGAAGCGGCGAGCCGGTGCGTAGCTCGAGTACCAGCAGGCCAGCGCGCCGGCGGCGGCCAGCATCATCGCGATGCTGGGCGCGCCGCTGCCGGCCAGCACCGGCAACGCAACGAGCGCTGCCACGCGGCTTTGCCAGGGTCTGAAGGGGCAGGCGGCGAGTGCGTAGAGGAAGAGGGCGACGCTGGCGAGTTGCGCCAGCTCAGGCGTGGTCTCGTGCCCCAGCTGCAGCAGGCCCAGGCACGCGATCAGCGCCAGCAGGGCACCGTCTGCAATGGCGCGGGCGTAGTCCACCGGGCTTGCTTCGCCGCCGAAGGCGAAGGGCACCGGCTGGGCCGCATCGGTGCGCGCGAGGTGGTAGGTGCTGTACCAGGTCCACAAGAAGGTGAGCCCGAGCAGGATGGCAAACGGCACGCGGGCCGCAAGTTCCGGGGCCACGAGGCCGCCCGACAGCTTGATGAACAGCGCCCCCAGCCAATAGGGCAGCAGGGCGGCGTCGGCCGGCAGCCCTCCGACCATCGGCGTGAGCCAACTGGTGTGGCCCTGTGCAATGTTGACCATGTAGCCGAATGCGGAAATGTCGGCGCTCTTCCACGGGTCCCGGCCGAAGACGCCGGGCAGCAGGTAGGCGGCACACAACAGGATCAGCGCCACTCGGGGGAGGCGGCTGGCGGCGCGTTCGGTGACGAGGGCGGGCTTGGGTGTGTTCAAGCTGGAGTTCTGTGGGGCGTTGCGTCAGCAGGCAGACGGCGATGATGCAGCAACTTCGGCACGCCTCCGCCGAGGGCAACAAAAAAGGCAGCCGAGGCTGCCTTTTGGTGTCGCACTGTCGAGCGATTACTTCTTGAGGTGCGCAAACTTGTTGCGGAACTTCTCGACGCGGCCGCCGAGGGAGTCGACGCTCTTTTGCGTGCCGGTGTAGAAGGGGTGCGATTCGCTGGTCGTTTCGAGCTTGAACAGCGGCACTTCACGGCCGTCGTCGAGCTTGATGGTTTCCTTGGTCTGAGCGCACGAGCGCGTCACGAACTTGAAACCGTTGGACAGGTCGACGAAGCAGACGTCGCGGTAGTTCGGGTGAATGCCTTCTTTCATGGGAGCCTCTTCGCGTAAGGGTCGGGAGCCACGCCGAACCGCTCGGCGCACTTTCCGGATGGCGGAAAACCCGTGATTATGCCACGCAGCTCAACCGCCGCGTCGCATCATGTCGAAGAAATCGAGGTTGTTCTTCGTGGATTTCATCTTGTCGAGGATGAATTCCATCGCTTCGATCTCGTCCATCGGGTAGAGCAACTTCCGCAGGATCCACGTCTTCTGCAGGATCTCGGGCTTGAGCAGCAACTCCTCGCGCCGCGTACCGCTCTTGTTCAGGAGGATCGACGGGTAGACCCGCTTCTCGGCCATGCGGCGATCCAGGTGGATTTCGCAGTTGCCGGTGCCCTTGAACTCTTCGTAGATGACTTCGTCCATGCGGCTGCCGGTGTCGACCAGCGCGGTGCCGATGATGGTGAGCGAGCCGCCTTCCTCGATGTTGCGCGCGGCGCCGAAGAAGCGCTTCGGGCGCTGCAGCGCATTGGCGTCGACGCCGCCGGTCAGCACCTTGCCGGACGAGGGCAGCACGTTGTTGTAGGCACGGGCGAGGCGGGTGATCGAGTCCAGAAGAATGACCACGTCCTTCTTCATTTCGACCAGGCGCTTGGCGCGTTCGATCACCATTTCGGCCACCTGCACGTGGCGGGCGGCGGGCTCGTCGAAAGTGGAACTGATGACTTCGCCGCGCACGGTGCGCTGCATTTCGGTCACTTCTTCCGGGCGCTCGTCGACGAGCAGCACGATGAGGTAGACGTCGGGGTGGTTGGCGACGATCGCGTGCGCCAGGTGCTGCATCATCACCGTCTTGCCGCTCTTGGGCGGCGCGACCAGCAGCGCGCGCTGGCCTTTGCCGAGCGGGGCGATGAGGTCGATGATGCGGCTGGTGATGTTCTCGTCGCCCTTGATCTCACGCTCGAGCTTGAACGCCTCCTTCGGGAAGAGCGGCGTCAGGTTCTCGAACATGATCTTGTGCTTGCTCTCCTCGGGCGTCACGCCGTTCACGCGGTCGACCTTCACCAGCGCGAAGTAACGCTCGCCGTCCTTGGGCACGCGCACTTCGCCTTCGATCATGTCGCCGGTGTGCAGGTTGAAGCGGCGGATCTGGCTGGGCGAGAGGTAGATGTCGTCGGTCGACGCCATGTAGCTCGCATCGGGCGCGCGCAGGAAGCCGAAGCCATCGGGAAGCACTTCCAGCACGCCGTCACCGAACACCTGCTCACCGGCCTTCGCGCGCTTCTTCATGATCGCGAACATCAGCTCCTGCTTGCGCAGGCGCGAGACGTTCTCGATCTCCAGTTCCTCGCCCATCTTGATGAGCGCGGAGACGTGGAGGGCTTTCAGTTCGGAGAGGTGCATGGGCGATGACCCTGGTGAGAACGCCGATGGGCTGTAGGCCGGCGTTGCGCCTGACGCACTGCGATGGCTACCGCAATGGAAACGCTTGCAATGAACGCTCTCTTCGATGAGCGTTGCGGGACTTTGGAGTTTGGGGCCGAACCGACGCGCCGTATGCGGGCGTGGTGGCTTGAGTCTTCAGGCGGTGACGCGGTGCGGGCTTGGAACCTGCAGACCGCGCCAACGCGATAGCGGAATTATAGATGACCGTCGAGGAACGCCGTCAACTGGGCTTTCGACAAGGCGCCCACCTTGGTCGCGGCCAGCTGGCCGCCCTTGAAAAGCATCAGCGTCGGGATGCCACGGATGCCGAACTTCGCGGGCACGTCGCGGTTCTCGTCGACATTCATCTTCGCGATTTGCAGGCGACCGTCGTAATCCTTGGAGACTTCGTCGAGAATCGGCGCGATCATCTTGCAAGGGCCGCACCATTCAGCCCAGTAGTCAACCAGCACCGGCTTGCTCGACTGGAGCACGTCGCTCTCGAACGATGCATCGGTGGTGTGTTTGATCAGTTCACTGCTCATTGTCCTGTCCTCGGCTGGGGCCGCTCGTCGCGAGCGGCAAGGCGGAATGATTCTGACACAAACCCCCTTTTGCCTCCCTCTGGTGCGGTCTCGACGTTTTTATGGCTGCGATAGCTCGGCTGGCTCTTGAAAACGGGGCCGGATGGGCCGACATCGCCGCGCGCATCCGCGAATGGGCGGCTGCGCGCGGGGTGGCCCTGCACGGGTTGGTGGTGCTGGTGCCGTTCGCACAGCAGCTCGGCCCGGCACGTGGGGCGTTCGCGAAGCAGGGTGGTTGGCAGCCGCGCGTCGAGACCACGCGCACGATGGCCGCGTCACTCGGCCCCGCGCCTCGAGGTGGCGAGGGCCAGCTCAGTTTCGATGCGGCCACCGACCGGCTTCAAGCGGCCCGCCTGCTGCGCGGTCAATCGTGGGTGCCACGCGACCCCCTGGCCTTCGACGACGCCGTGTCCGCGGTTGTGACGACCGCGCATGCCGTGCTCAAAGCCGCGGCTGCGGTCGAGCCTGCGGCGCGGGCAGACCATTGGCAGCATGGGCGCGAGCTGATTGCGCCGGTGGCCGGCGTGGGGGCGATTGAACGTGCACTGGCGCGGGTGGCACTGGAGTGGGCTGCTGCCGCATCGTCGCCGGCCACCGATGCGCTCTTCGCCTGGCGCCCTGGCGCCTGGGTGTTGGTGCAGTCCGGCGGCGAGGATGCGCTGGCGCGCAGCGTGATGGTCGCGATGCCCGACACGGTGCCATGCCTGTTGCTCGACGCCGATGCGCATGTTCATGAGACCTTGGCGCCATCGATCGTGACGGCCCGTTGCGAAGGCTTCGAGCACGAGGCCGTCTGCGCCGCGGCCCAGGTGCTGGAGCATCTGCGCCGCGGCCAGCTGCCGGTCGCGCTGGTCGCTCAAGACCGCCTGCTGATGCGCCGCGTACGCGCGCTGCTCGAACGCCACGGAGTCGGCCTGCAGGACGAGACCGGCTGGAAGCTCTCGACGACGCGCGCGGCGGCGCAGGTGATGGCCTTGCTGCGCGCTGCTGCGCCGCAGGCGTCGAGCGACCTCCTGCTCGACTGGCTCAAGACCGCCGCGTGGCCGCAAGCCGCGGTGGCGCAGATCGAGGCGGCCTGCCGTCGCGAGGGGTGGACGCAGCTGCGCGCCATCGACGCCAACCTTCTGCGCGGCCGGGCCGCCCCGCTCCTCGCCGAGGCGATGTTGGTGCTGCAAACCTTCGCCAGCGCTCGCCGCCAGACCTTGTCGGAGTGGCTGCGCATCCTGCGCGAGGGCTTGAACAGCAGCGCCGTGCTGGCGCCCATGCTGTCGGACGACGCCGGTGCACAGGTGCTGCAGACGCTTCACATCGAGGAGCCCACTGCCTGGTCGGCACAGGCGGCACAAACGTCACTGAGCCTGGCCGAGTTCAGCGCCTGGGTCGATGCCGCGCTCGAGGACGCCTCGTTCATCCCGCAAGCCGCTCCCGACGCGAGCGTGGTCGTCACGCCGCTTGCGCGCCTCACGCTGCGCCCCTTCGCGGCCGTGGTGTTCCCCGGGGCCGACGATCATCACCTGGGCGTCGACGCCGGCCCGCACCCCTTGCTGAACGAAGCCCAGGCCGAAGCGCTCGGCGTGCCCACCTCGCGGCAGCGCCGACAGGCCGAGGCGCTGGCGTTTGCACATGCGGTGAGTCGCGCGCCCGTCACCTTCTTCCATCGCCATGCCGACGGCGCGGAGCCGCTGGCGCCTAGCCCCTTGCTCGAACAACTCGGCCTGCGGCTGGCATCGGCAGGCCGCAAGCTGGAGCCGTGGGTCGACCCGCGACTCACCCTGCGGCTTGCACCCACGCCGGTCAAGATGCCGGCACCGTCGGCCGCGGCGCTGCTGCCGGCTCGGCTCTCGGCCAGCGCCTGCGAAGCGCTGCGGGCGTGCCCCTACCGCTTCCATGCGCTCTACCTGCTGCGCGTGCGCGAGGCCGAGGAACTCGACGACGAGGTCGAGCAGCGCGACTACGGCAACTGGCTGCACGACGTGCTGCTCAAGTTCCACACTCAGCGCGGCGAGCCCGCACCTGCGGAAGCCGAAGCGGCCCGCCTGCTGGCCATCGCTCAGGAAGAGAAGGTGCACAAAGGCCTGGACGACGCCGACTTCCTGCCGTTCGAGGCCGGCTTCATCGACCTCGTGCCGCGCTACATCGCCTGGCTGCACGAGCGCGATGCGCAAGGAGCCCTCTTCTGGCAGGGCGAGCAGGAGCGCGAGATCGCGCCGCCCGAATGGGAAGGCATCCACCTCTACGGCCGCATCGACCGCATGGACCAGGTGCGAGGCCCGGCGCTCGAGCTGATCGACTACAAGACCGGCAGCGCGGCGGGCCTGAAAGACAAATTGCGCCAGCCGCTGGAAGACACCCAGCTCGCGTTCTATGCCGCGCTGGTGCAGCCCGAGACCGAGCACCCGATCCGGGCGAGCTACCTGGCCCTTGGCCGCAAGATCGAATCGCTGCCGCACCCCGATGTCGAAGACAGTGCCAGCGCGCTTGTCACGGGTGTCGGCGCCGACCTCGCGCGCATCCGCCGCGGCGCTGGCCTGCCAGCGCTGGGTGAAGTGCCCACCTGCGACTTCTGCGACGCGCGCGGCCTGTGCCGGCGTGACCATTGGAGCGGCGCATGACGACGGCTGCCTACCGCGCCGACGGCCGCCTGATCGAGCGCGAAGCCTTTTACGCCATCGCCTGCAACCCCCAGCGCAGCGTGGTGGTCGAAGCGTGTGCCGGTGCCGGCAAGACCTGGATGCTCGTCTCGCGCATCCTGCGGGCGCTGCTCGAAGGGGCCCAGCCGCAGGAGATCCTCGCCATCACTTTCACCCGCAAGGCCGCGGGTGAAATGCGCGAGCGACTGCAGGAATGGCTGCGTGCGTTTTCCTCGCATGCGATGGACGACGAGAGTCGCATTCAGCAGCTCCAGTTGCGCGGCCTCGACGCCACGCAGGCCCGTGCGCTTGCACCGGCCCTCGGCCGCCTGCACGAAACGCTGCTCGCCGGTGGCCGCAGTGTCGAGATCCGCACCTTCCACGCCTGGTTCTCGCAACTCTTGCGCGCCGCGCCGCGCGATCTTCTCGCCGAACTCGGCCTCGCGCCCGGCATGACGCTGATGGAAGAGCTGGACGACCACCGCGCCGCCGTCTTCCGCCGTTTCCACGGAGCGGTGGCGGCCGATGCTGCCCTGAGGGCCGACCACGCCGCGCTGGTGCAGCGGCGCGGTCGCGACCAGCTGCGCAAGTGGCTGGAGGCCGCGCTCGACAAACGCGTCGAACTCGAACTGGCCGATGCCTCCGGCGTGCTCGAGGCCAGCATGCCGCCGCCCGATTGCGACGGCCACCCGTGTGAAGCGCTCAAGAGCGCCTCCTGGCGTGACACCCTGCTGGCCTTGGCGCAGGCACTGGGGCAGGGTGGGGCCAAGGCGCAGGCAGCGGCCAACGGTGTGATCGACGCGCTCGCGGCGTCGGACGGCGAGGCGCTGTTCCAGATCTTGTGGAAAGCGCTCTTCACCGACAAGGGCACCCCGCGCAAGCTGGGCGATCTGCCGCAGCTGGCGTCGGTCGCCGATGACCTGGAGCGTGTGCGCGCCCAGGTGCAGCAGCACGAAGCCCACCACGAGCACCTGCGGCTCGTGCGCCTCTCGCGCGTGCTGCTGCGCGAGCTGGCCGACTACAAGCGCACCCGTGGCCTCGCCGACATGGCAGACCTGGAGCGCTGTGCGCTCGCGCTGCTGCGCGATGCCAGCCTCTCCGGCTGGGTGCAGGAGCGGCTGGACATGCGCATCCGCCATGTGCTGATCGATGAATTCCAGGACACCAGCCCGTTGCAGTGGCACGCGCTGCACAGCTGGCTCTCGGCCTATGCCGGCGCGGGCGGTGGCGCGAGCGGGCAGCGCCCGCCGGGGGTCTTCATCGTGGGCGACCCCAAGCAGAGCATCTACCGATTCCGGCGCGCCGAGCCGCGTGTGTTCGGCGCGGCCCGAGAGTTCGTGACCGAAGGCCTGCACGGCAACTGGCTTGCCTGCGACCACACCCGCCGCAACGCGCCCGAGGTGCTCGGTGCGGTGAACCACGTCTTCGAGCAGGCCGAGCGCGAAGCGCGCTACGACGGCTTCCGCCCCCACACCACCGAACTCGCGCCGCTGGCCGGCGCGGGCGTCTACGCCTTGCCGCCGGTGCTGCGCGTGAAGCCCGTGAAGGGGCTGCCGGCGCCGCCATCGCTCTGGCGCGACAGCCTCTCCGTGCCGCGCCATGAGCCCGAAACCCAGCTGCGCGAGCAGGAGGCACGGCACGTGGCGCATGCCATCCAGGAGCTGCTGCACGGCGGCCACGCGCGAGCGGGTGAGGTGTTCGTGCTCTGCCGCAAGCGTGCGTCGCTGCGTCTCGTTGCGCACGAGCTGCAGGCCCTGCACCTGCCTCACGCGGCGGCCGAAGACCATGCGCTGATGGACGCCGCCGAGGTGCGCGACCTCGTGGCCGTGCTCGACGTGCTGGCCTCGCCCGAGCACCGCCTCTCGCTCGCCCACGCGTTGCGCAGCCCGCTCTTCGGCGCAAGCGACGACGACCTCGTGCAGCTCGCCCTCGCCGCGCGAGAGCACGGCGGCGACTGGTGGCCCGCGCTCGAACAGTCGCAAAGCCCGTCGCTCGCGCGCGCCGCACGCCTGCTCACGTCATGGCAGGGCGCCGCTGCCCAGCTGCCGCCGCACGACCTGCTCGACCGCATCGTCTTCGAAGGCGAGGTGCGCGAGCGTGTGGCCGCCGTCGTGCCGCCCGAGCAGCGCCTGGCCGCGCTCAACGCCATCGACGCGCTGCTGGCGCAGGCGCTCTCGCTCGACGGCGCGCGCTACGCCACCCCCTACAACTTCGTGCGCGCCCTGAAGCGCCGCCTGCTCAAGGCGGCCGCACCCGTGCAGCCCGATGCCGTGCAGCTGCTCACGGTGCACGGCGCCAAGGGCCTGGAGGCCAAGGTCGTGTTCGTGATGGATTCGCAGCCCGAAGCCGCCAAGCCCGACACCGCCACGCTGCTCGTCGACTGGCCCGTCGACGCCGACCGCCCACGCCGCTGCGCCTTCCTGTATTCCGAAGCGCAATGCCCGCCCTCGCTGCGCGAGCTGATGGCCGACGAGCTGAAAGCCCGCGAGCGCGAAGAGCTCAATGGCCTTTACGTCGCGATGACCCGTGCCCGCGAGCGCCTGGTGTTCAGCCGCACCGAGCCCCATCTCGCCGGTGCGTCGTGGTGGGCGCGCGTCGAGGCGCTGGCGCAGCCTTGGGTGCCCGCCGCGCCCGCCCAGGCCGTGTTCGACGAGGCCTCGCCCATCGAGCTGAAGGTGCTGCCCGCCGGCCCGCCTGGTTCGCGCCCGGTACCCGTCACGCTGCGCTCGCCCGACACGCCCGCCACCCGGCTCGGCCAGGCGGTGCACCGCGTGCTGGAGTGGGCCACCGGCCAGCCGGCCACTGTCGATCTGGCAGATCTGGCCGAAGCCGCGGCGGCCGAGTTCGGCGCGCCCGCCAGCGAGGTCGCGCGCATGGCCGGCGCGATCTGGGGCAACCCGCAGTGCCGGCGTTTCCTCGCCGGCCCGGGCCTGCTGTGGGCGGGCAACGAGGTGCCGATGGCCGATGGCGGCGAGGTGCTGCGGCTCGACCGTCTCGTGCAGCTCGAAGACGCGAACGGCCCCACCTGGTGGGTGCTCGACTACAAGCTTGCGCTTCGGCCTGGCGATCAGACCGAATACCGTGAACAAATGCTGCGCTACCGGCGGGCAGTCGCCGCAGTCGCGCAAGGCGCCCCGGTGCGCTGCGCGCTCGTCAATGGCCAGGGCGACGTGATCGAAGTCACATGACGCCGCGGCCGATGCCGCCGCAAGCCCTCGGGCAGGAATAGAGGCCTCTTTTCGCGCCTGATTCGCGTATTGGGTCACGCCCCCGGGCGCTCCAATCCGTGCAGGCGCGCCTTTTGCGCGCAAGCTGCCATGCGCTTTCATGCTTGAAACGGAACACGCTCCGCCGAAACCGAACCCCACCCGGGTGCTCGGTCGCTTCGAGCTGCGCCAGTTGCTGGGCAAGAGCGAGCGCACGATGGTCTGGCTCGTCCACGACCCCCGCTCGGCCCAGGAGCTGATGCTGACGCTGCCGCGGGTCCAGCCCGCGTCGAGCGCCGTGGCGGAACTCTGGCTGTCCGACGCGAAACACGCTGCGCGGCTCAACCACCCGAACCTCGCCCACGTGGTCGAGATCGGGGTGCAGGAACATTGGCCTTACATCGCTGTCGACCGGGCCCTGGGCGTGACGCTCGGCGAACGCCTGGCTGCCAACCCCAAGCTCACGGCGGAAGACGCGGTGAGCTGGGTCACCCAGGCGCTCGAAGGCCTGGCCTTCGCACACGAGGCCAGCCTCGCGCATGGCGACCTGCAACTCCACCAGATCCTCATCAGCGAGCAGGGCACCGTGCGGGTGATGGCGCTCGGCGCCGGCCTGCCCACGGCGGTGCTCGCCGAGCAGGCGGCCCATGAGCGCGCGATGCCGCTCGACCCGAACCGCCTGCGCCAGTCGCGCGAAGCGGCGGTGCGAGACGTGCTCACGATGGGCATCGTGCTCTACCACGTGCTGGCCGGTGCCCCGGCGCTCGAAGAGCCCGACACCAGCCGTGTCGTCGATCGCCTGCCTCCGCTGGGCCGCGAGTTCGTGCGCCTGCCCTGGAGCACGCCCCAGCCGATTCCCGAAGCGTTGCGCGCCATCGCCAACCGCGCCACCACGCACCAGGAGCGCCAGCGTTATCACAACGCCCGCACGCTGCTTGCCGCGCTCAACGGCTGGCGCGAGACCGCCGCACAAGACAGCGGCGCGCTCACTTTGTTGATCGACCGCCTGCGCACCGTGGGCCATCTTCCCGCCGCGCCCGGCGTGGGCGCGCGTGTGGCGCGCCTGGCCGTGGCCGAAGGCCAACGCACCGACGAGATGGCGGCCAACATCCTGCAGGACATGGGCCTCTCCTTCGAGCTGCTGCGCACCGTGAACTCGGCGCAGGTGCAGGGCACGCAGGTGTCGGGCAACGGCCCCGTGCTCACGCTGCGCCGCGCCATCGCCCTCGTGGGCCTGAAAGGGGTGCGGCAGGCCGCTGCGTCACTGCGGCCGTGGCCCGGCCCGCTGCCCGAGGCGCACGCCGCCACGATGCAGCGCCTGCTCGACCGGGTGCGCCTGGCCGGCCATGCTGCGCAAGCCTTGCGGCCGGCTGGCTACGACCCGGAGGTCGTCTACCTCATCACGGCGCTGCAGAACCTCGGGCGCCTGATGGTGCAGTACCACTTTCCAGATGAAGCGTCGCAGATTCGCGAACTCATGAAGAGCGCGCCCGCCGCCGAGCCGGGCGAGCCCGATCTGCCGGGCATGACCGAAGAGGCTGCCGCCTTTGCAGTACTCGGTGTCGACATCGAATCGCTCGGTGCCGCCGTGGCCAAGCACTGGGGCCTGCACGAAGACGTGCTCTACATGATCCGCCGCCTGCCCGTCCAGAAGCCGGTGCGTGTGGCCGACACCGACAGCGACATGCTGCGCGTGACCGCCAGCGCCGCCAACGAAGCGGTCGACGCCGTGACCGAGAACCCGCCGCAGCGCGTGGGTGCCGCGCTGCAGCAGGTGGTGCAGCGCTATGGCCGCGCCCTGTCGATCACGATGAAGGATCTGACCGAAGGCCTGCATGCCGCCCGCGGCACGCTGCAGCACGGGCCGACCGGCGTGGTGCCGCGCGCGCCGCGCCGCGAAGAGGCCGAACCGGGCGACCCCGGCACCACCGACTTCTCGGCGCTGCTCGCGTCGCGCAAACGCTGATGGCCGCCATACCCGCTGCTGCCGCCATCGAGACCCTGGGCCGCTTCGAGCTGCGTCGCAAGCTCGGGCAGGGCGCGCAGGCCACCGTGTGGCTGGCGTTCGACCCGCGCCTGGAGCGCGAGGTCGCCGTCAAGCTGATGCTGCCGGGCGCCGACGCCATCACGTCGAGCCAGTGGCTGCAGGAAGCGCGCAGCGTGAGCCGCCTCAACCACCCGCACATCGTGCCGGTGTTCGAGGGCGACATGCACCAGCAGCAGCCCTATCTCGTCTTCGAATACGTGCCGGGCCGCACGCTCGCGGCGCATTTGCGCGCACGCGGCGCGCTGCCGGTGCGCGAGGCGGTCGAGATGATGACGGGCGTGCTCGATGCGCTCGAAGTGGCGCACCAGGCCGGCGTGGTGCACCGCGACCTCAAACCCTCGAACATCCTCGTCGATGGCCAGGGGCGGGCGCGGGTGATGGACTTCGGCATCGCCGCGCGCATCCAGGACCCGTCGCACCAGCAGCAGGTGGTGGGCACGCCGGGCTACATGTCGCCCGAGGCGACGCACGGATTGAAACCTTCGCCGGGCATGGACGTGTTCTCCGCCGGCCTGTTGCTGGGCGAGATGCTGTCGGGCCGGCAACTGATTGCCGAGCGCGACCCGTACCGCGCGATGTACCGCGTGGCGCATGAAGACCTCGTGCTGCCCGAGAGCACGCCGGCGGATGTGGACGACCGGCTGCGCGCCATCGTGCTGCGCAGCCTGGCGCGTGACCCGTCCAAGCGCTTTGCGCGTGCGGTCGAGTTCGCCGATGCGCTGCGCGACTGGCTCGCCCCGGCACCCGGCGAGCAGCCGGCTGCGAGTGGCAACGGCACGCTCGACTTCCTGCTGCGCCGCATGCGGCACAAGAGTGACTTCCCGGCGCTGTCGAACTCGGTCGGTGCGATTCAGCGGGTGGCTAACTCGGAGAACGAGCGGCTGTCGAGCCTGTCGGGCGAGATCCTGAAAGACGTGGCGCTGACCAACAAGCTGCTGCGCATGGTCAACACCGCGAGCTTCCGCCATGCCGGCGGTGGCACGGTGAGCACGGTGTCGCGCGCGGTGGCGTTGGTGGGCTTTGCGGGCATCCGCAACATGGCGCTGAGCCTCGTGCTGCTGGAGCACATGAACGACAAGGCGCATGCAACGCAGTTGAAGGAAGAGTTCCTGCGTTCGCTGATGGCGGGCGCGCTCGCCAACGAGCTGTGCGGCGCGCAGCGAGAAGGTGAAGAAGCCTTCATCGGCGCGATCTACCAGGGCCTCGGCCGGCTGCTGACGGAGTTCTACTTTCCAGAAGAAGCCCGCCAGGTGCGAAGCCTCGTCGCGGCATCGACCAAGAAGGCGTCGACCAGCACACGAACGCACAACGCCGAAGAGGCCGCGTCGATCACCGTACTCGGCCTGAGCTTCGAGGAACTCGGCCTCGGCATTGCGCGCAGCTGGGGCCTGCCCGACAACCTGCAGCGTTGCATGCGCCGCCCGGCGATCGACCCGCCCGCACGTGCCTGTGACAAGGCCGAGCGTGTGCAATGGATCGCCACCGTCGCCAACGACTTGACCGATGCGCTCCTGAAGGCCGAACCCGGCCAGGCCAGCGCCGCCATCGCGACCGTGGCCGAGCGCTACGGCAAGGTGCTGGGGCTGGGCGTGCGCGACGTGCAGGCCGCGTCGGTGGTCGCACAGCAGCGGCTCGTGGAGCTGGCGCATGCGATGAACCTGCAGGCCCAGCCCGGCTCGCCGATGCGCCGCCTGCTCGAGCACCCCGGCAACGGCACGGCGGAAGCGATCCAGCACGACAGCCTCACCGAGCATGCGCTGCAGGCCACCATCCCGGTCGAGTCGGCGCAGATGCCGTTCGACCATCAGGCCGCGATCAACATGCTGGCCGCGGGCATCCAGGACATCACCAACACGATGGTCGAGGACTTCAAGCTCAACGAGGTGTTGCGCATGATCCTCGAGACCATGCTGCGCGCGCTCGGCTTCCGGCGTGTCGTCTTCTGCCTGCGCGATGCGAAGTGCGACGCGCTCACCGGCCGCTTCGGCCTCGGCGAAGGCGTGGAGCAGGTGGCCTTGAAGTTCAAGGTGCCGCTCAAGACGCCGCCCGGCGCACCCGTCGATCTCTTCGGTGCGGTGTGCCTGAAGGGCGCCGACACGCTGATTGCCGATGCGACGCTGCCGCAGATCGCAGGCCGCCTGCCCGCCTGGTACAAGCAGGGCGTGAATGCACCTGCGTTTCTGCTGCTGCCCTTGCTGATGAAGGGCGCGCCCTTCGCGCTCATCTACGCCGACAAGGCGCGGCCCGGTGCGATCGAGCTGGGCGAGAAGGAACTCTCGCTTCTGCGCACGCTGCGCAACCAGGCCGTGATGGCCTTCAAGCAGGCCGGCTGAACCTCGCCGAATGCCCGATGTGTCGGGCTTCACGAATGAGTGGTACGCCTGCGGGGGCGCGATGCTAACGCTTGTGATACCTGTCACGCTTGTGACTCGGCTCTCGCGCAACAAGGTACTCACCCCCTTGTATGAACTTGTTTCGCGGTGGCAGGATCGCCCCCGTCTAGTCCCAAACAAAGGCATACAAAATGGCTCACCCTCAATGGACCCGTCGTCATGCGCTGCGTGCTGTCGCTTCCGCCAGCGCTCTCGCATCCACGCCCCTGTGGGCACAAGACAAGGAGGCCGCTGGAGGTTCCAACGAAATCCGCATCGGCCAGAGTGCGCACCTGACCGGCCCGCTGGCGCCGTCGTTCGTGCCCGTGCTCAAGGGCCAGGACCTGGCCATCGAGGAAGTCAACCGCAAGGGCGGCATCAACGGCCGCCCGCTGAAGCTCATCACGCTCGACGACGCGTATGACGCGAAGAAGTGCGTCGAGAACGTCAACACCCTGCTCGACAAGGACAAGGTCGTCGCGCTGTACGGCCTGGCCAGCACGCCCAACGTGGGCGCGATCCTGCCCATCCTGGCCGAGAAGAAAGTGCCGCTGGTCTGCGTGTACACCGGTTCGCCGGTGCTGCGCGCCAAGCACCACCCGTATTTCTTCACCACGATGGCGAGCTACCGCGACGAGGTGGCCCAGATGGTGCGCAATCTCGTCACGCTGCAGAAGTCGCAGATCGGCCTCGTGTACCAGAACGCGGCGTTCGGCCAGCTGATGAAGCCGGTGGTGGAAGAAGTGGCCAAGGAGCTCGGCGCCACGCTCGTGGTGCAGTCGCCGCTCGAAGCCAATGGCAGCGATGCCGTGGCTTGCGCGCAGTCGCTCGCCGCAGCCCGCCCGCAGGCGATCATCTTCATGGCCTTCGGCCCGTCGATGGTGGCGTTCGTGAAGGCAGCCCGCGCGCATGTCGGTGTACCGATCTATGCCGTGTCGATCGCGAACTCACCGCAGATCCTCAAGGCGCTGGGCGATGACGCCCGCGGCCTCGCGTTCACGCAGACCGTGCCGTACCCGTTCCGCCAGACCACGCCGCTGACGCGCGACCTTGCCGCGGCGCTGTCACGCGAGAAGCTGGAGCCGGCCTACGACTACATGTTCGGCTACCTGAACATGCGCATCCTGATCGAAGGCATCCGCCGTGGCGGCAAGCAGATCAACTCGCAGAGCATCGTGCGCGGCATGGAGAGCATGACCAAGGTCGACCTGGGCGGCTACCCGCTGGCCTACGGGCCGAACAAGCATCACGGCTCGAACTTCGTCGAAATCACCATCGTGGGCCCAGGCGGCCGCTGGATGCGCTGAGCTCGGATTGGTTCCGTTGAACGGCAGGCTTCGGCCTGCCGTTTTTCTTTGGTCGGACGCTTCCTACTCACTGCGCCTGCGCGCTCCGACCCTGGGCTGCGCACCCCGCTGGTGGTGATGCAGCCAGCGGCCGCCTATCGTTGCATTCGCGTTTCACTCCATCAGGAGAACAGACATGAACGATCAGGACAAGCAGTCGCGCAGCGGCCAGGTTCAAGGCGAAGGCGACTATGAGGCCGCGCGCCGCTACGACAAGTCGGCCCGCGACTTCGCGCAATCCGGCAAGGTCAAGCCGGCGGCGGACCAATCGGCACCGCACAACGAGCGCGAGGCGGAAGAGATGGAGCGCGCGGAAGAGATCGGCAAATCGCGCGCCAAGGGCGAAGACCCGCAGGTGAAGCGATGAGCGAGAAGCGCCAGGGGCTCACCAAGCCGCAGCAAGGCGACACCGACGCTGCATCGTCCAAGACGGTGCCGCGCATGCCGCATGAGCGCGACGAGTCCTCCGACAGCCACGACGATGGCGAGCCGCGCCCTCTCATGAAGAAAGCGCACGACGACGTGACCAAGGGTCGCGTCGACACCGACCGCGGCACGCCGATGAACGAGACCTACCAGCGCCAGAAAGAAGCGCCCCAGAAGAAGACATGATCCCGCCGAAGAATCTGAACCACGATCACATCGCTCGCTACCTGGTGCTGCTCAACCAGGATGACGCCACCCGCGCCTTGCTGTTCGCAGGAGACCACCGCTACCTCGCCGAAGTCATCGACGACGACGGGCTGGTGGTCGACAACCTCATGAAAGCGGGGACCTTGTGCGTGGCCCCTCGCGAGGTGGCCGAACAGGCCGGCTCGGATGAGCCGAAGCTGCTGTGCTTCGCGCTGGATGCTTGAGTTCGATGCGTGAAGCGAGGATGGGAGGGTGACGAGCCTTACCCCCGGCACTGGTTGCAACGCTTAGGGCTGCTTGGTTCCCCACCTGACCCGGTTGGGCGCGCTCCCATGCGGGGAGGCCCGTCGCCGCGGATTGTAGGTGACGCCACGCAGCCGACCCGGCCGCAGGGCCGCGTTTTTGTCAGCGCAGTTGCAGCGCGTCGTCGCCGAACTCGATGTTGAGTGGCTCGATGACGAGTTTTTTCGGGCCGGCTTCCACGCGGCCCGCGACGATCGCCTTCACGCCTTGCGCTTCAGCGACGGCCACGGTGCGCTCGGCGTCTTCCGCCTTCACGAAGAGCGCAAAACCCGCGCCCATGTTGAGCGTGCTGTAGGCCTCTTGATCGTCCTGCTTGGCGTGTTGCTGGATGAACTTGAGCACCGGCGTCACCGCGGGCACGGTGTGGATGCGGTAGGTGTGCGTGGCGGGGTGGCGCAGCAGCTTGCGCCAGCCGTGGCCGGTGATGTTGGCGCAGTAGTGCGGTGTGATGCCGGCCTTGTAAAGCGCTTCGGTCACCGGCGAATACAGCACCGTGGGCGCGAGCAACGCCTCGCCATAGGTGAGACCCGGCTGCACTTCGGTGAGGTAGCCCTGCGGCAGGCGCTCGACGAGCTTGCGCGCGAGGCTCAGGCCGTTGGCGTGGATGCCGCTCGAGGCGAGCAGCACGATCGCGTCGCCGGGGGCGAGCTTGTCGCCCACCGAGAGGCGCTCCTTGGGGTTGATGAGGCCGGTGCAACTCGCAGCGAGGTCGATGCGGCCATCGGCCACGATGCCAGCGAGCGCCGGTGTTTCACCGCCGCCCCAGGCCACCTGGCAGGTGTCGCAGGCGCGCTTCCAGCCGTCGACGAGGGCCTTGGCGCGTTGGGCGTCCGAGAACCAGTCGGAGCCGCCGGCCGCCCAGTAGGCCTGCACCACGAGCGGCGTGGCGCCCACGGTGATGAGGTCGTTGATCGCCATCGCGATGGTGTCTTGCGCGATGCCGTCGTAGTAGCTCTTGCCGGTGAGGGCCTTCATCTCGTCGGCCACGAGCGCCTTGGAGCCCAGGCATTCGACGATCGATGCGATGTAGAACGGCCCCACGTCGACCACATACGCCGATTCGCCGCGCGAGGCTTCGACTTCCGTGAACCCGTGCCCGGCCAGATGGGCGCCCGTGGCCTTGGCGGCGCGTTGCGCGGCGACCTTCAGCGGGTCGATCAGGTCGTAGTTGACGCCGGCTTGTTCATAGCTGAGCGTGTCTTGGGCGGGCGTGGAGGTCATCGGTCGGGCTTGGCAGGCTGATGGGCAAGAGAAGGCAGGATTATCCCGGATCACCCAGGACTGGCTTATTAGAATGGCCCGATGTCCTACCTCGTCCTCGCCCGCAAATACCGCTCCCGCGACTTCGAGGCGCTGGTGGGCCAGGAGCATGTGGTCCAGGCGCTGAGCAACGCGCTCACGCAGCAGCGCCTGCACCACGCCTATCTCTTCACCGGCACGCGCGGCGTGGGCAAGACGTCGGTCTCGCGCATCCTTGCCAAGGCGCTCAACTGCGTCGGCGCTGATGGGCAGGGCGGCATCACCGCCCACCCGTGCGGCGTGTGCAACGCCTGCCGAGACATCGACGCCGGCCGCTTCGTCGACTACGTCGAGCTCGATGCGGCGTCGAACCGCGGTGTCGAAGAAATCTCCCTCCTGCTCGATCAGGCCGTCTACAAGCCGGTGGTGGGGCGCTTCAAGGTCTACCTGATCGACGAAGTGCACATGCTGTCGAACACCGCGTTCAACGCGATGCTCAAGACGCTGGAAGAGCCGCCCGACTACCTGAAGTTCGTTCTCGCGACGACCGACCCGCAGAAGGTGCCGCCCACGGTGCTGTCGCGCTGCCTGCAGTTCAACCTGCGCCCGATGGCGCCGCAGACGGTGCAGGAGCACCTGGCCAAGGTGCTCGCCGCCGAAAGCATCGAGGCCGAGCCCGGCGCCTTGCGCCTCTTGGCCAAGGCTGCGCGTGGCTCGATGCGCGATGCCTTGTCGTTGACCGACCAGGCCATCGCCTTCGGTGCCGGCACGCTGAGCGAGGCGGGGGTCCGCCAGATGCTGGGAGCGGTCGACCGCAGCCACGCGGTGCGACTGGTGGAAGCACTGGCCGCGGGGCAGGGCGCCGAGGTGGTGGCCGCGGTGGATGGCTTGCGCGGCCTGGGCCTGTCGGCGACAGGCACCCTCGAAGAAATGGCGGCGCTGCTGCAGCAGATGGCAGTGGTGCAGGCGGTGCCGGATGCCGTCGACGAGAACGACCCTGACAGCCCGACCGCGGCGCGCCTGGCTGGGCTCCTGGCGCCCGACGAAACGCAGTTTCTTTACAGCATCGTGCTGCATGGTCGCGCCGAGCTGGCGCTGGCCCCCGATGAATACAGCGGCCTGGTGATGGTGCTGCTGCGCATGCTGGCCTTCCGGCCCGGCGCCGCGGGAACGTCGCCGCAGCGTGCGGCGCCGGCGCCCGTCAGCCGGCCTGCACCTGCCTCGGCCCCGGTCGCGAGCAAGCCGCCGGTGGCGGCGGCTCCCGCGGCGCCTGCCGCACGCGCTGCCGTGGTGGCACCGCCGCCCGTGGCCCGCGCAAGCGTGGTGTCTGCACCGGCACCCACACCGGCCGCGAGCCGCGAGCCGCCGCCTTGGCTCGACGAGGTGCCGGACGAAGATGAGTCGGCTGCTCCACATGTCGAGGTGCGCGAGCCGCCAAAGCCGTTTGCCGTGTCGCCGCCTGCATTCGAGCCCACGCCGCTGGGTGACCGCTGGGCCGAGGTGGTGGCGCAGATGGTCGAGGCCGGCAGCATCGGTGCGCTGGTGCGTGAATTGGCGATGCAGTCGCAGTGCCTGGCCGCAGGCGAGGGTGGCGTCTGGCGTTTGCGTGTGGAGCGCGAGACGCTGCGCGCGCCAGCCCAGCGCGACAAGCTCCAGGCTGCCTTGGGCACGCTGCTCGGGCAGCCCGTGCAGCTCGAGGTCGAAGCCGGTGCTGCCACCGACACCCCGGCGCAGCGGGCGGCGGTCGAGCGCACACGCCGACAGAACGAAGCCGAACAGATCATCCACAACGACCCGCTGGTGCAGGCCTTGATGAAGCAATTCAAGACGGCACGCATCGTGCCCGGCTCCGTGAAGCCGCACTGAACCCCGAACCCAGGAGAACGCTCATGATGAAGAACCAACTCGCCGGCCTGATGAAGCAGGCCCAGGCGATGCAGGACAACCTCAAGAAGGCTCAGGAAGAGCTGGCCAATCTCGAGGTCGAAGGCCAGTCGGGTGCCGGCTTGGTGAAGATCACGATGACCTGCAAGCACGACGTGAAGCGTGTCGCCATCGACCCAAGCCTGCTGGCCGACGACAAGGACATGCTCGAAGACCTGGTCGCTGCAGCGTTCAACGACGCGGTGCGCCGCGCCGAGGCCGTGTCGCAGGAAAAGATGGGCAAGCTGACCGCCGGGATGCCGCTGCCCCCGGGCATGAAGTTCCCGTTCTGATCAGTGGCTGAGCCCGCGCTCGAAGGCCTGATCGAGGCCCTGCGCCGCCTGCCCGGCGTAGGGCAGAAGTCGGCGCAGCGCATGGCCTTCCACCTGCTGCAGCACGACCGCGAGGGCGCCCAGCGCATCGCGCACGCGTTGACGACAGCGGTGAACGACATCCGCCATTGCGAGCGCTGCCACACCTTCACCGAAGCGGCGATCTGCCGCACCTGCCTCGACGACACCCGCGACCAGCGCCTGCTCTGCGTGGTGGAGACACCCGCCGACCAGGCGGCGATGGAGCGCACCGGCAGCTATCGCGGCCTGTACTTCGTGCTGATGGGCCGGCTGAGCCCGCTCGACGGCATCGGCGTGCGCGACATCGGCCTGCAGCAGCTCGTGAGCCGGGCAGGCGATGGCAGCGTCGACGAAGTCATCGTCGCCACCAGCTTCACCGCCGAAGGCGAGGCCACGGCACACGTGATCGCCGAAGCCTTGAAGCTGCGCGGCGTGAAGGTCACACGCCTGGCGCGCGGCGTGCCGATCGGCAGCGAACTCGAATACGTGGACCTGGGCACGATCGCCCACGCCTTGGTCGACCGGCGCTGATCCCCTCAGCGGCGCTTGCGCGACGTGGCCGTCGCCTTGCGCTTGATCGCCGGCTTCTTCGCCTTGGCGCTGCTGCGCACCGCAGGCTGGCGCTGCGGCACGTAGACGACCACGCTGTGGCCGGCCGCAAAGCTCGCACCGGCGGCAACCTTGTTCCACACGGCGACCTGCGAGGCGCTCACGCGGTAGCGGCGCGCAATCGACGCCACCGTGTCGCCCTTGACGGCACGGTGCGTGATGCGCCGCGGCGGCAGGGCTTCGGGGGCGAGGGTCATCACCGCGTTGTCGGCGAGATGCACCGACACGTCTTTCAGCAGCGACTCCGAGCGCGGCACGAGCAGTGTCGAGCCGGCCTTCACCAGCATGCGCGGCGGGATCTTGTTGACGTCGCGCAGCTCGGCTTCGCTGATGCCGAACTGCTTGGCCGCCTCCGAGGGCTTCACCGTCTTGGGGGCGACCCAGGCCGTCCAGGTGGCGAAGGGGCCGCGGTGGGCCGCGACGTTGCGCACGAAAAGGCTCGCGTTGTCGTACGGCAGCAGGATCTGCGGCGTGCCGGCCGCGAGGATCACCGGCTTGTTCATCTGCGGGTTGAGCGTCATGAACTCGTCGCGCGAAATGCCGGCGAGTTGCACCGCCGTGGCGACGTCGATGTCGCGCTCGATGGGCACGCTCAGGAAGTAGGGGTGGTTGGCCAGCGGCGGCAGCGTGAGCGAGAACGCGTCGGGGCGCGCCACGATGTTCTTCACCGCCTGCAACTTGGGTACGTAGTAAGCGGTCTCGTTGGGCATGCGCAGGTCGAGGTAGCCCGCGGGCTTGCCGGCGCGCTTGTTGCGCGCGATGGCACGCATCACGTTGCCTTCGCCCCAGTTGTAGGCCGCCAGCGCAAGATGCCAGTCGCCGAACATGTTGTAGAGCTTCTGCAGGTAGTCGAGCGCGGCGCGGGTGGAGGCGAGCACGTCGCGGCGGTCGTCGCGGAAGACGTTCTGGCGCAGGTCGAAGTTCTTGCCCGTGGCCGGCATGAACTGCCACATGCCCGAAGCCTTGGCCGATGAGATCGCCTGCGGGTTGAAGGCGCTTTCGATGAAGGGCAGCAGCGCCAGCTCGGTGGGCATGCCGCGGCGCTCCACCTCTTCGACGATGTGGAAGAGGTAGCGGCTGCCACGCTCGGTCATGCGGGCCACGTAGTCGGGGCGGCTCGAATACCACTGCTCGCCGGTGCGCACGAGCGGTGTCTCGAGGTCGGGCATGGTGAAGCCGCGGCGCACACGCTCCCAGAGGTCGATGTTGGCGGTCTTGGATTCGAGGTCGACGGGCTCTTCGGGGCGCAGCGGGTCGACCGGTGCGGCGGCCACGGGCCCGCCGCCGTCGGCCGGTGCAGAAGCCGCCGAGGCCGCAGGCGCCACTGCCGATGCGGCGGCGGGCGCCGACGCGGCACCGCCTGGAAGTTCGACCTGCGCAATCACGGCCGGGATGTCGGCTCGCTGGTCGGGTGCTTCGATGCGGGTGGCGCAGGCTGCGAGCACCGCGGCCAGCGTCAGCACGACACCGTGGCGCAGGCGAAAAGACAACAGGCAGGGGATCAGTCTCATCGGAACTCGTTTTTCCATTCGCGCAGTGTCGCCAGCACATCGACGCCGCCTTGGCTGGCCGCGCCGTGGGCGAGCGCCGATGCCTTCACCTCGGGCTCGCCGCACCGCATGAACGGGTTGATGCGCCGCTCCTGTTCGATGGTACTGGGCAAGGTGGGCTGGCCCAGTGCGCGCAATTGCTCGCAGTGGGCGGTGTAGGCCTGCAGGCTGTCGTTGTGGGGCTCGACGGCGTGCGCGAATTTCAGGTTGGACAAGGTGTACTCGTGCGCACAGCACACCCGCGTGTGGCCGGGCAGTGTGGCCAGCCTCGACAACGAGGCGTGCATCTGCGCCGGGGTGCCTTCGAAGAGGCGCCCGCAGCCACCGGAAAAGAGCGTGTCGCCACAGAAGAGCAGAGGTGCTTCGCCGTCTGGTGGCAGGTGGAAGTAGGCGATGTGGCCGGCAGTGTGGCCGGGCACGTCGATCACTTCGAAGCGAAGGCCGAGCAGCTCGACCACGTCGCCGTCGTTGACGGGGGTGTAGGGCTCCGGGATCTTTTCACGCGCCGGCCCGAAGATCGGGCCCTGGAGGCGTGGGCGAAGCGCAGAAAGGCCGCCAACATGATCGCCGTGGTGATGGGTCACTAGAATCCCGGCGAGAACCAAGCCCAGGGCATCGAGCGCGTGCTCGACTGGAGCCGATTCGCCCGGATCGACAACGAGCGCCTGCCGGCCATCGTGAAGCATCCAGATGTAGTTGTCCGAGAAGGCTGGCAGTGCTTGCAGGTTCATGGCGCGTTTTTTATGGCGCAAAACAGCGGGATTATAGGTTTGGCCCCCTGGCTGAAGACGCCACCGGGCCGTTATCTGCTGGCCTGGGAACAGGCCCAGGTCGACCGCTGCGTGGCCGACATGTTCGGCTTCCATGCGCTCCAGCTCGGCCTGCCCGAACTCGATGCGCTGCGGGCCAACCGCATGCCCCATCGATGGCAAGCGGTGGACCACCCACACGCTTCAAACATGGAGTCTGCGACCGAGGGTGAAGTTCCGGCCGCGCGTGCGGTGATGCTGCATTGCGATTTCGACGCTTTGCCTTTCGACAGCCAGAGCCTCGACCTCGTCGTGCTGCCCCACGCATTGGAGCGTGCGCGCGACCCGCACCAGGCACTGCGCGAAGTGGAGCGTGTGCTGGTGCCCGAAGGCAAGATCGTCATCCTCGGCTTCAACCCGGGCGGCCTGTGGGCGCTGCGCCAGAGCATGGGCCGCGTGTTGCGCAGCCTGGGGCTGGTGCGCGGTCGGCCGCTCTTCATGCCGGGCGAAGGCGAACTGCTCGGCTATTGGCGCTTGCGCGACTGGCTGCGATTGCTCAGCTTCGACATCGAAGAGGGGCGCTTCGGTTGCTACAAGCCGCCGTTTGTGTCGGAGCCCTGGCTTGCACGGTTCGAATGGATGGAAGGCACGGGCAGCCGCTGGTGGCCGGTGCTCGGTGCCGCCTACATGCTCGTGGCCGTGAAGCGCGTGCGCGGCATGCGCCTCGTGGGCCTCGTGCGCCACAAACGAGTGCCGGCGAAGGCGGCACCCGCCGTGGTCCGCCGCACCACAGCAACATCACAGCAACATGACATCGATACCTTCATTGACTGACGCGCCCAAGCCCGTGATCCGCCGGCCGGCCGTGAAGATCTACACCGATGGCGCCTGCAAGGGCAACCCGGGGCCTGGCGGCTGGGGGGCCTGGCTCAGCACCGGCGAGCATGAAAAAGAACTCTACGGAGGCGAGCGTCAGACCACGAACAACCGCATGGAACTAACCGCGGTGATCGAGGCTCTGGCTTCGTTGAAGCGCAGTTGCGACGTGACGCTCTACACCGACAGTGAATACGTTCGAAAAGGCATCACCGAGTGGATCCACGGCTGGAAGCAGCGCGGCTGGAAGACGGCCGACAAGAAACCCGTGAAGAACGCCGACCTCTGGCTGCGGCTCGATGCGCTGCGCGCCTTGCACCACGTGGAGTGGCGATGGGTGAAGGGGCATGCCGGCGACCCGGGCAACGAGCGCGCCGATGCGCTGGCCAACCGGGGCGTGAGCCAAGCCTCTACGTGATTTCCATCCTCGCCGGAAGGCGACCCCAGGGCTACAGTGCCGTGGGAACGATTCAAGGGACAGCGTGAAGACTTTGCATACCGTGGTGGCGCTGGTGGGCATCTCCTTGGCCGGCGGTGCCGCCTGGTGGTACCAGCACAAAGGGCCAGGGCCCCAGGGCGTGGAGGGAACGGCCGGCGCGAGTGTCACCGCGTCGGGTGTTGCGGCAGGCAGAGCGCCCGCAGGCCCCGCGGGGCCGGTGCCGGTGGAAGTCGGCAAGGTGGAAGTGGTGTCCATCGCCGACGATGCGCAAGGCGTGGGCGCCCTGCGGTCTCGACAAGGTGTGACGCTGCGGCCCGAGGTCAGCGGGCGCATCTCGAAACTCGGCTTCACCGACGGCCAGCGCGTCAAGCGCGGCCAGATGCTGGTGCAGCTCGATGACACCTTGCAGCAGGCGCAGCTGCAACAGGCCGAAGCGCAGGCGAGCATCGCCCGCACCAACCTCCAACGCAACCGCGAGCTGCTGGCCGCCAACTTCGTGAGCCAGAGCATGGTCGACCAGACCGCCGCGGCACTGCAGGTGGCCGAGGCGCAGGTCGCGCTCGCCAAGGCACAACTCGCGCGCATGCGCATCGAGGCGCCGTTCGACGGCGTCGTCGGCATCCGCGTCGTCAACGTGGGCGACTACGTGAAAGATGGCGCCGATCTCGTCAACGTCGAAGACACCTCCACCGTGTTGCTCGACTTCCGCCTGGCCGAGCGCTACGTGGCGCGCCTGAAGACGGGGCAGCCGGTCGAGGCCCAGCTCGACGCCATGCCCGGCCGCGCCTTCAAGGGCCATGTCGACGCAGTCGACTCGGTGCTCGACGCCAACGGCCGCTCGCTGCTGGTGCGTGCACGGCTGCAGAACCCTGGCGGTGAGCTGCGCTCGGGGATGTTTGCCCGCACGCGCATCGTCTTCTCCACCCGCAACAACGCGCTGGTCGTGCCGGAAGAAGCGCTCGTGCCGCTCTCGGGCAAGCAATACCTGGTGAAGGTGGTCGACGGGCCGAAGGGCAAGCAGTCGCAGCGCATCGAAGCGCGCATCGGCATGCGGCTGCCGGGCAAGGTCGAGATCCTCGAAGGGCTGGCCCCCGGCGACCAGGTGGTCACGGCAGGTCAGTCGCGGCTGATGCGCGAGCCGATGCCGCTGCGCGTCGTCGACCTCAGCCAGCCGCAGCGCGCGGGTGGCCCGGGGCGTGCGGCGAGCGGGGCGGCCAGCGGCCCGCGGCCCACGGCGCTGTGACCTGAGAGCCACGCGACATGAAGCTGTCCGACGTCACCATCCGCCGCCCGGTCTTTGCGACGGTGCTGTCGCTGCTGCTCATCCTGATCGGTGCGGTGTCGTTCACCCGCCTGCAGGTGCGGGAGTACCCGCGCATCGACGAGCCGGTTGTCAACGTGTCGACCAAGCTGATCGGCGCCTCGTCGGAGGTGATCGAGTCGCAGGTCACCAAGCCGCTCGAAGACTCCATCGCCGGTATCGACGGCGTGGAGATCATCACCTCGATCTCGCGCTCGGAGCAGAGCCAGATCACGGTGCGCTTCAAGCTGGAGAAGAACCCCGACGACGCCGCCGCCGACGTGCGCGACCGTGTGTCGCGTGTGCGTGCGCGCCTGCCCGATGCGATCGACGAGCCGGTGATCGCGAAGGTCGAGGCCGATGCCACGCCCACGATCTGGCTCGCGTTCACCAGCGAGACCCTGTCGCCGCTGCAGGTGACCGACGTGGTCAACCGCATCGTGAAGCCCCGCCTGCAGACCGTGTCCGGCGTGGCCGACGTGCAGGTCAACGGCGACCGCAAGTTCTCGATGCGCATCTGGCTCGACCCGGACAAGCTCGCCTCCTACCGCCTCACGGTGCAGGACGTGGAAGACGCGCTGCGCAAGCAGAACCTCGAAGTGCCGGCCGGGCGCATCGAAAGCCAGCAGCGAGAGTTCAGCGTCACCGCACGTACCGACCTCAATACCGAAGCGCAGTTCGGGGCCGTGGCGCTCAAGACCGTCAACAACTACACCGTGCGGCTGCGCGACGTGGCGCGCATCGAGCAGGCCGCGGCCAGCGAGCGCAGCAGCGTGCGGCTGAATGGCGTGCCGTCGATCTCGGCCGGCGTGATCCGCCAGGCCACGGCCAACCCGCTGGAGGTCTCGTCCGGCGTGCGCACGATGCTGCCCAAGCTGCAGCAAGACCTTCCGCCCGGCATCAACGTGCAAGTGGCGAACGACAACTCGGTCTTCATCGACAAGTCGGTGAAGTCGGTGTTCCGCACCATCACCGAAGCGGTGGTGCTGGTGGCGCTCGTGGTGTTTCTCTTCCTGCGGCACCTGCGCGCGGCGGTCATCCCGCTCGTCACCATTCCGGTGAGCCTGGTCGGCACCTTCGCGATCATGGCGCTCGCCGGGTTCACCATCAACACGCTCACGCTGCTCGCGCTCGTGCTGGCCATTGGCCTGGTGGTCGACGACGCGATCGTGGTGCTGGAAAACATCTTCCGCCACATCGAAGACGGCATGTCGCCGTTCCAGGCGGCGCTCAAGGGCGCGAAGGAAATCGGCTTCGCCGTGGTGGCGATGACGATGACGCTCGCGGCCGTGTTCGCCCCGCTGGCGTTTGCACCGGGCCGCACCGGGCGGCTCTTCACCGAATTCGCGTTGACGCTCGCGGGCGCGGTGATCGTCTCCGGCTTCGTCGCGCTCACGCTGACGCCCATGATGTGCAGCAAGCTGCTGCGCCACGAGGCCAAGCCGACGCGCTTCGACGTTCTCATGGAGGCGGGCCTCGACCGGGTGACCCGCGCCTACGGCCGCGCGCTGCGCTGGACGCTGGCGCACCGCTGGGTGGTGCTGGTCGTGATGGTGGCCTCGGCGGCGGGCAGCTGGCAGCTCTTTCGCACGGCCAAGAGCGAACTCGCGCCGCTCGAAGACCGCGGCGTGATCCTTGCGACCATCAACGCGCCAGACGGCTCCACGCTCGACTACACCGCGCGCTACCTGCGCGCCATCGAGGGCATCGGCCGCGACTACCCCGAGTTCGACCGCGTCTTCGTGGTGGCCGGCAACCCCACCGTGTCGCAAGGCGTGTCGTTCCTGCGCACCGTCGACTGGGACGAGCGCGACCGCAGCACGCTCGAACTCGCGCGCCAGCTGCAGCCGCGTTTCGCTGGCCTGCCGGGCGTGACCGCCTTCCCGGTCACGCCGCCGAGCCTGGGCCAGGGCTTTCGCGAGCGGCCGATCAACTACGTGATCGTCACCAACGACTCTTACGACAACCTCTCGCGCGTGACGCAGCAGATGCTGGCCGAGATGGCCAAGAACCCCGGCTTCGTGCAGCCCGACACCGACCTGCGCCTCAACAAGCCCGAGATCTTTCTGGAAGTCGACCGAGATCGTGCGGCCGATGCCGGCGTGAGCGTCGACCAGGTGGCCCGCACCGTCGAGACCATGCTCGGCGGCCGGGCGGTCACCCGCTACAAGCGCGACGCCGAGCAGTACGACGTGCTGGTGCAGACCGAGATGCGCGGCCGCACCACGCCGGAAGACATCGACAAGCTCTTCGTGCGTGGGCGTGGCGATGCGATGGTGCCGTTGTCGTCGCTCGTGAAGGTGCGCGAGTCGGTGAGCCCGCGCGAGCTCAACCACTTCAACCAGCGGCGCTCGGTGGCGATCACCTCCAACCTGGCGCCGGGCTATTCGCTGGGCGAAGCGTTGCAGTTCATGGACGACACCGCACGCAAGGTGTTGAAGCCGGGCTATTCGACCGAGCTCAACGGTGTGTCGCGCGAGTTCCGCTCGTCGAGCGGGGCGCTGGGCTTGGTGTTTGCGCTGGCGCTGCTCTTCATCTTCCTGGTGCTCAGTGCGCAGTTCGAGAGCTTCGTCGACCCGTTCGTCATCATGCTGTCGGTGCCGCTGTCGATGGTGGGGGCGCTGGCGGCGCTGCAGCTGGCGGGTGGCACGCTCAACGTCTACTCGCAGATCGGCCTCATCACGCTGGTGGGCCTCATCACCAAGCACGGCATCCTGATCGTGGAGTTCAGCAACCAGCTGCGGCAGCAGGGTCGCTCGGTCTTCGACGCGGTCACCGAGGCCGCCGCGCTGCGGCTGCGCCCCATCCTGATGACCACCGGCGCGATGGTGCTGGGCGCGCTGCCCCTGGCGCTCGCCGAGGGCGCTGGCGCCGAGAGCCGCCAGCAGATCGGCTGGGTGATCGTGGGCGGCATGTCGCTGGGCACCTTGCTCACGATCTTCGTGGTGCCCACGGTGTATTCGCTCTTCGCGCGCAGTGCGGTGCCGGGCGCGATCGAGACACCGGCCGACCCTGATGAGGGCTCGCACGCGGCCCATGCGTGATCAACGCGCCAGGTCGTCGGGCGTGTTGATGTTGAAGAAGGCGGCCGGGTCGTCGAACGTGACCTCGGCGCGCCGCAACTGCGCCATCCACCGGCCGACCTTGCGCTCGCCCGATTCGAGGTAGCGGCGCAGGTCGGCCGCAAGGCTGCGACGCATCAGGCAGAAGGCCGGCTCCGGGCCCGCGTCGGTGCGGGCCAGCACCAGATCGACGCCGTCATGCATCGCTTCGGCGAGGCGGGCCACCAGGTCTGCCGGGAACTGCGGGCAATCGCAGGGCACGGTGACGAGGTAAGGCGTTTCGGCGTGCTGCAGCCCGGACAGGAAACCCGCCAGCGGCCCCTGGTAACCCGCGAGGTCCGCAGGGTCCGGCCACACCAGCACGCCCCAGCGGGCGTAGTCGTCGAGGTGGCGGTTCGCGCTGAGCATCACCCGGCCGACTTGCGGTGAGAGGCGCTCCAGGGCAGTCCTTGCGAGCGGCTGGCCTCGGTACATCTGCAGGCCCTTGTCCACGCCACCGAGCCGGCTCCCCTGGCCGCCGGCCAGCACGAGGCCGGTGATTTCGGCACGCTCCACCACCGAATCAACCGCCGATGTAGTGCATCTCGACGCGGCGCTGCCCCGAGCCGGTGTCGGCGGCTTGCGCGCCGCGCAGCTCGGAATAGCGGTCACCGCGGCCCTGCCAGATGAGCCCGATGGCGCTGGCGATCTGCTCGTCGCTGTAGCCGCCGCGCAGCAGCGAGCGCAGGTCGTGCCCCTGGTTCGCGAAGAGGCAGAGGAAGAGCTTGCCTTCGGTCGACAGTCGGGCGCGGTTGCAGTCGCGGCAGAAGGCGTGCGTCACGCTCGAGATCACGCCGATCTCGCCCTGGCCGTCGGTGTAGGCCCAGCGCTCGGCGGTCTCGCCGGCATAGTTGGCATCGATGGCCCGCAGCGGGAAGGCTTCGTTCAAGCGGGCGATGACTTCGGAGGAAGGCACGACCTGGTCCATGCGCCAGCCGTTGGTCTCGCCCACGTCCATGAATTCGATGAAGCGAAGCACCACCCGGCCGCCGAAGTGCTCGCGGAAATGGCGCGCCATCGGCACGATCTCGTGGTCGTTGACGCCGCGCTGCACCACCATGTTGACCTTGATCGGGCCGAGGCCCACCCGCTCGGCGGCCTCGATGCCGGCCAGCACGTCAGCGACGGGGAAGTCGGCGTCGTTCATGCGGCGGAAGATGGGGTCGGCCAGCGCATCGAGGCTCACGGTGATGCGCTTGAGCCCGGCGTCTTTCAGTGCCTGCGCCTTGCGGGCGAGCAGCGAGCCGTTGGTGGTGAGGGTGAGGTCGAGCGGCTGGCCATCAGGCGTGCGCAGCTGCGCCAGCATCTCGATCAGCACTTCGACGTTCTTGCGCAGCAGCGGCTCGCCGCCGGTGAGTCGGATCTTCTGCACGCCGTGGGCGGCGAAGAGGCGGGCGGTGCGGGTGATCTCCTCGAAGCTCAGCAGCGAGGTGTGCGGGAGGAACTGGTAGTGCTTGTCGAAGACTTCCTTGGGCATGCAGTAGCTGCAGCGGAAGTTGCATCGGTCGGTGACCGAGATGCGCAGGTCGCGCAGGGGGCGGCCGAGGGTGTCCGACAGCAGCCCCGTGGCGGCGATCGGCTGCGCTGGAATGCGCGGGACCGACGCGGCATAGCGGTGGTCGGCGAGGGGGATGACTTTCTCGGTCATCGGTCGATTGTGCCGCTGCGGCGCCTCGCGCGCCTGTGCGGCGTCAAGGGAACTCGTTCGGGATGGCGGGTGCTGCGCCAGCGGCCGGCTGGGCGGAAGGCGCAGGGGGTGTGGCGGTCAGTGTGGCCGCGGTGTCCGCACGCCGGGCGCCGGTGAAGCGCTTGGCCCAGTACTTCACGCCCATGCTTTCCACCCGCACTTCGCCACCCGAGCGCGGTGCATGGATGAACTTGCCTTCGCCGACGTAGATGCCCACGTGCGAGAAGGTGCGGCGCAGGGTGTTGAAGAAGACCAGGTCGCCGGGCTGCAGCTCATCGCGCTTGACGGCCGAAAAGCCCGCTGCCTTGGCCTGGTCGTCGACACGGCGGGGCAGCACCAGGCCGAGCGTGGTTTCGTAGATGTGGCGGGTGAACCCGCTGCAGTCGAAACCGTCGTCGGAGTTGTTGCCGCCGCGCTTGTAGGGCACGCCCAGGAAGTTCATCGCCGAGAGCACAAGGCCCGAGGTGGTGTCGCGCACCTGGCGGCCGATGGCGGCCGCGCTGTCGACGGCCGTGGTGCCCGAGGTGTGGGGCGCGCTCAGCACGCCGCGCTCGATGAGCAACTGGGCGACGACGTCCTGGTTGTCGGGAGCCGCCTGGGCGGCCGCAGCCGCGCCTGCGCAGGCCAGCGCAAGGAGCGCTGATCGCAGACAGGGCAAGGGCAGGCGGGACATGGGTCGCAGGATAGGGGAGCGCGCCGAACGCAGTCAACCGAAAAGACAGGTGCGACAGGGACTTAACCGACCTTCTTCATGCTTGGGGCGGTGTTCGCTCGTGGCCGCCCCCAATGCAGGGCCAGGGCTCAACGGTTAGCCTGCGCTTCTCTGTATTGGAGTTGAAACATGTTCAAAGCTTTGCTGCTGGAAAAGACCGACGCGGGGTTCAGCGCCCGTGTTCAAGCCGTGGACGACGCCCGGTTGCCCGCGGGCGACGTGCTGGTGCAGGTTGAATGCTCGACCCTCAACTACAAGGATGGTCTCGCCATCACCAACAAGGCGCCGGTGGTGCGCCAGTGGCCCATGGTCGCTGGCATCGACGGTGCCGGCACGGTGCTCGAAAGCCAGCACCCAGGCTGGAAGCCGGGCGACCGCTTCGTGCTCAACGGCTGGGGCGTCGGCGAGGTCCATTGGGGTTGCCTCGCCGAGCGGGCCCGGCTCAAGGGCGACTGGCTGGTGAAGCTGCCGGCCGCCTTCGACGCGCGCCAGGCGATGGCCATCGGCACTGCCGGCTACACCGCGATGCTGTGCGTGCTGGCGCTCGAGCGCCACGGCGTGAAGCCGGGCGATGGTGAGGTGCTGGTGACCGGGGCCACGGGCGGCGTGGGCAGCGTGGCCACCGCACTGCTGGCGCGCCTGGGCTACCGCGTGATCGCGTCGACCGGCAAGTCGGCCGAGTCTGCGTACCTGAAGACGCTGGGCGCGGCCGACCTGATCGACCGCAACGAGCTGTCGGCCCCCGGCAAGCCCCTGCAGAAGGAGCGATGGGCCGCGGTCGTTGACGCCGTCGGCAGCCACACGCTCGTCAATGCCTGTGCGCAGACGCGCTACGGCGGCGTGGTGGCCGCCTGCGGCCTGGCCCAGGGCAGCGACCTGCCCGGCACGGTACTGCCCTTCATCCTGCGCAGCGTCACCCTGGCGGGTGTCGACAGCGTGATGGCGCCGCTTGCGCTGCGTCAACAGGCCTGGGACAGGTTGGCGAAAGATTTGGAGCCTAAGCTGATCGACCACATGGTGCAGGACATCGACCTCGGCGACGCAATTGAGCGAGCCGAAGCCTTGATGGCCGGCAAGGTGCGCGGCCGGCTGGTCGTGCACATTCGATAAGAGCAGGTCGATAGCAGCAGGAGACCCCGATGAGCCGGTACGCCGATTTCCACCGCCGTTCGATCGAAGACCGAGACGGCTTCTGGCGAGAGCAGGCCGCGCTCATCGACTGGCACAAGCCGCCGCAGACGATTTGCGATTACAGCAAGCCGCCGTTCGCCAAATGGTTCGTCGGCGGCGAGACCAACCTCTGCCACAACGCGGTCGACCGCCATGTGGCGATGCGGCCCGAGCAGAGCGCGCTGATCTGGGTGTCGACCGAGGTCGGGCAGGAGCGCGTCTACAACTTTCGCGAGTTGCACGCCGAGGTGCAGCGCATGGCGGCGTGCCTGCTGGCGCTCGGGGTGAAGCAGGGCGACCGGGTGCTCATCTACATGCCCATGATTCCCGAGGCGGCATTTGCGATGCTGGCTTGCGCGCGCATCGGGGCGATCCACTCGGTGGTGTTCGGCGGTTTTGCGAGCAACAGCCTGGCCAGCCGCATCGACGACGCGACGCCCACGGTGGTGGTGAGCGCCGATGCCGGCAGCCGCAGCGGCAAGGTCGTGCCCTACAAGCCGCTGCTCGACGAGGCGCTGCGCTTGTCCACTCACAAGCCGAAGACCGTGCTGATGGTCGACCGCGGCCTGGCACCTTTCGAGCGCAGCTCGCGCGATGTCGATTACGCCACGCTGCGCGAGAAGCACCTGAACGACAAGGTGCCCTGCGCCTGGCTCAGGGCCACCGACCCGAGCTACACGCTCTACACGAGCGGTACCACCGGCAAGCCCAAGGGCGTGCAACGCGACACCGGCGGCTACGCCGTGGCACTGGCCGCGAGCATGAAGCACATCTTCCAGGGCAAGGCGGGCGAGACCTTCTTCAGCGCGAGCGACATCGGCTGGGTGGTGGGCCACAGCTACATCATCTACGGCCCGCTGATCGCCGGCATGGCGACCTTGATGTACGAAGGCCTCCCGGTGCGGCCCGACGCCGGCATCTGGTGGAGCCTGGTCGAGAAGTACAAGGTCAACCTGATGTTCACGGCACCCACCGCGGTGCGCGTGTTGAAGAAACACGACGAGAGTTTCATCCGCGGGCACGACCTGGGCTCGCTGCGTGCGCTCTTCCTGGCCGGCGAGCCGCTCGACGAACCCACCGCCACCTGGATCGCCAAGGCCCTCGGCAAGCCGGTCATCGACAACTACTGGCAGACCGAGACCGGCTGGCCCATCCTCACCATCGCCAATGGCATCGAGAAGGCGAAGAGCAAGTTCGGCAGCCCCGGCTTCGCGATGTACGGCTACGACGTGAAGCTGCTGAACGAAGCGACGGGCGACGAGCTGACCGGCGCCAACCAGAAAGGCGTGCTCGCGGTCGAAGGGCCGCTGCCACCGGGTTGCATGCAGACGGTGTGGGGCGACGACGAGCGCTTCGTGAAGACCTACTGGACGACGGTGCCCGGCCGCATGGTCTACAGCACCTTCGACTGGGGCATTCGCGACGAAGACGGCTACTACTTCATCCTCGGCCGCACCGACGACGTGATTAACGTGGCCGGCCATCGGCTCGGCACACGCGAGATCGAAGAGAGCATCTCCAGCCACCCGGCGGTGGCCGAGGTGGCGGTCGTGGGCGTGGCCGATGCACTCAAGGGCCAGGTGGCGATGGCGTTCGCCGTCGTGCGCGATGCAAGCCTCATCGCCGACGATGCCGGCAAGCTCAAGCTCGAAGGCGAGATCATGAAGACGGTCGACCACGGGCTTGGGGCCGTCGCCCGCCCGGCGCGAGTCCGGTTCGTGACGGGGCTGCCCAAGACCCGCTCGGGCAAGCTGCTTCGCCGCGCGATCCAGGCCGTCTGCGAAGGGCGCGACCCCGGCGACCTGACCACGATCGAGGACCCGACGGCACTGCAGCAGATCCGCGACCTGGTCTGAGCGTTACAGCACCTCGGATGCGAAGTCCGCGAGGCGCGAACGTTCGCCGCGTGCCAGCGTCACGTGGCCCGAATGCGGCCAGCCCTTGAAACGGTCGACAGCGTAGGTGAGGCCGGAGCTGCCTTCCGTCAGGTAAGGCGTGTCAATCTGCGCGAGGTTGCCCAGGCAGACGATCTTGGTGCCGGGGCCGGCGCGGGTGATCAGCGTCTTCATCTGCTTGGGCGTAAGGTTCTGCGCCTCGTCGATGATGACGAACTTGTTGAGGAAGGTGCGCCCGCGCATGAAGTTCAGGCTCTTGATCTTGATCTTGCTGCGCACGAGGTCGTTGGTGGCCGCACGGCCCCATTCGCCGGCACCGCTGTCGGTCTTGGACAGCACCTCGAGGTTGTCGTCGAGCGCGCCCATCCACGGGCCCATCTTTTCCTCTTCGGTGCCGGGCAGGAAACCGATGTCTTCACCGACGGGCACGGTCACGCGGGTGACGATGATCTCGGTGTAGCGGCGGTCGTCCATCACCTGGCTCAGGCCGGCGGCGAGCGTCATCAGCGTCTTGCCGGTGCCGGCGGTGCCGGTGAGGGTGATGAAGTCGCACTCCGGGTCCATCAGCAGGTTGAGGGCGAAGTTCTGCTCGCGGTTGCGGGCCGTCACGCCCCAGACGGCGTTCTTCTGGTGCGTGTATTCGCGCAGCGTGCGCAGCACCGCGGTCTTGCCGGTGATCTCGGCGACCTTGGCGTACAGCGGCGCAGCGCCCGGCGCTTCGAGGTAGACGAACTGGTTGACCATCAACTGCGGCACCATCGGCCCGCTGATGCGGTAGTAGGTGCTGCCACCCTGGTTCCAGCTCTCCATGGTCTTGCCGTGCAAGTCCCAGAAGTCGGACGGCAGCGGCTGCACGCCGGTGTAGAGCAGGTCGCCGTCTTCGAGCGTCTTGTCATTGAAATAGTCTTCCGCGTTGAGCCCGAGCGCACGCGCCTTGATGCGCATGTTGATGTCTTTCGACACCAGCACGACCTCGCGCTTGGGGTGCTGCTCGCGCAGCGCCTGCACCACACCGAGGATCTGGTTGTCGGCCTTGCCTTGCGGCAGGCCGGCGGGCAGGGCGACGTTGACGAGCGTGGTCTGGAAGAAGAGCTTGCCCTGGGCGTCCTTGTGGCCGGTGCTGTCGAGCGGCAGGCCATCGACCATGTCGCGGCCGTTGCCGTCGGACAGCGCGGCGGCCAGCGCGTCGAGGTCACGGCTCACCTGGCGGGCGTTGCGAGCGACTTCCGACATGCCTTTCTTGTGATCGTCCAGCTCTTCGAGCGTGATCATTGGCAGGTAGACGTCGTGCTCCTCGAAGCGGAACACGCTCATCGGGTCGTGCATCAGCACGTTGGTGTCGAGCACGAAGAGCTTGGCCGGGCCGGTGTGCCTGGGCTTGCGGCGGCGAGGCTCGGGCAGCGGCGGGCGGGCGGCCATGGGGGCGGGTACCGCAGCGCGTGCGATCAGCGGGGCGGCTTCACGCGGAGGCTCCAGGAGGTCCAGCACGGCGGGGCCGCTGGGGTCGGAGGCGGCGTGTTTCTGCGTTCGTTTGCCCGGTTTGGGCGCGGCCTGGGATTCGAAGTCGGCGGGGGTGAGGAGGGCGGCTCGTTTGGCAGGCGGCTTGGGCAGTGGCATGTAGTTCAGTGCGGCAGTGAGAAAACAAAAAAGCCGCACAGTCGACTGTGCGGCTTTGTCTGGGGAGCACGAGGTTCACAACACACGGGCATGAAAAACATTATGCACAAGTGAAGTGGCGACTCAACCGCCATGCACGGAGCGTGGTTGAAAAACAAAAGACACGTGAGAAACCCCGCTTCCAGCGGGCTGCTTGCTCCCTGGCTTGAGGGATGACGCCCGCGGGCGTCACCCAGCAGACTTCGGCCCGAGCCGAATCGGTCGAAGCCGGCCATAAACACAGAAGTAGACAGGGGAGAGGGAGCGAATGCAGGTGGTTTCACATCCAGCCCGCGAGGGGGGCATTTCGTATCGCCCGGACATCGACGGGCTCCGCACGATCGCAGTGCTGCTGGTGGTCGTCTTCCACTTCCACCTTTTTGCGGGTGGCGACAGCGGATTCGTCGGCGTCGACGTCTTCTTCGTCATCTCCGGATACCTCATCACGGCCATCATCCGCCAGCAGGTGGGGGCCCAGCGGTTTTCGCTGGTGGGATTCTGGGCCAAGCGCTTGCGCCGGCTGGCGCCCGCCTTGTTCGTGGTGCTGGCCGCGGTGCTCGCCTACGGCGCGCTGCGCATGGTGCAGGCGGACTTCGAGCAGCTGGCCGAGGAAGTGATAGCCACTCAGTTCTACGTGGCCAACATCTACTTCTGGCGCAACGTCAACTACTTCGGCCTCCAGGCAGGCAGCATCTACCTGCTGCACACCTGGTCGCTCTCGGTGGAGGAGCAGTTCTACATCCTCTATCCCCTGATGCTGGTGCTGGTGCTCAAGTTCGCGCCTCGCCGGGCGCCGTTGATCCTGCTGGGCGCGGCGCTTGTCTCCTTCGCGCTGAACCTGGCGCTTGTCGGCACCAAGCCAGAGGCCGTCTTCTACCTCATGCCCACACGCGCCTGGGAGTTGCTGATGGGGGCGCTGCTCACCTGGGCGCCGCGCCCGCGGCACCACATGCTGGCGCAGCTGCTGGGGGTGGCCGGGGTCATCCTGGTGGTCTCTGCCGTGGTGGGCTACACCGCCGACACGCGCTTCCCGGGCGCCTTTGCCCTGTTGCCCACACTCGGGGCGTCGAGCCTGATCCTGGCCGGTGCGGAGGCCGAAGCCTGGTCGACGCGCCTGCTGTCGACGAGCCCCATGGTCGCCATCGGGCGCCTCTCCTATTCGCTGTACCTGGTGCACTGGCCGATCAACGTCTTCGCCTCCCAGGAGTTGGGTGATGGCTACACCCTTGGATGGCGTGTCGCGATGATGGCCTTGTGCTTCCTGGTTTCGGTGCTGATCTATCGCTGGGTGGAGACACCGTTCCGCGACGGCTCCCTGATGCCCCGCATCCGCCACCTGGTCAAGGGCTACGGGGCCGGCTTGGTCGCGAGCGTGGCGCTGTGCGCCACGGTGATCGCCACCCACGGGATGCCGCAGCGGCTGCCGCCCGACGTGGCCCGAATGGGAGCCTTCGCGAATGACCGGCCGAGCGATCGCTGTCCGGAGTCCCGCACCGCCAGCGAGGCGGCGCGTCCAGCGCTGTGTTCGCTTGGGGCGGCGGATCGACCGCAGGAATGGCTGGTATGGGGCGATTCGCATGCCTGGGCTGCCCAGGAGGCAATCGACCTCTGGTTGAAGAACACCGGGCAGGCCGGCCGGTTTGCCTTCATGCACTCATGCCCGCCGCTGTGGGGCGTGCACATCCCGCGCGGCGGCACCGCCTGTCACGCGCTGAACGACGCGATGATGGCCACCGCTGTGCAGGACCCTCGAGTCAGAAAGGTGTTTCTGGTGTCGACCTGGCACCAAGGTGCTGGGTGGCTCGCCACGTCCCCCGATCGGCATCTCAACCTGCAGGATTCGCTCGCCCTGTTCCAGCGGCAGTTCGACGCCACGGTGCGTGAACTGCAGGCGCATGGCAAGGAGGTCTATGTGTGGGAGCCGTTGCCGGGGGCGCGTGCGCACGTGCCCAGGCGGGCTGCCACGGCGCTCATGCGGGGCGAGCCAGCCCGCCTCGACTTCAGCTTCACCGAATATAGGGAGCAGACGGACTTCTTCTTCCAGGCCCTGGAGCGCAACCGGCCCTACATCGCCGGGTCGTTCTCGCCGTCCCAGGTCTTGTGCCGGGCCGGGGCGTGTGCCTCGGTGGTGGATGGTGACCCCGTGTATTTCGACAGCGGCCATCTCGCCCGCTCGGGCAGCACCCGATGGGCGCAGGCGCTTGCTGCTCAGATGAGCGGGCCACCCGTGCTGCAAAGTCGATTGATGCGCTGAGGCGCCAAACGCGCCAGCGTCGAACAAGAAAGCAAAAGGCCTGCTAGAGCAGGCCTTTTTTGTGAGCTGAACCGCGTCAGGCCGCCTTCTTGAGCGACTTGACCGCCTTCAGCACTTCGTCGACGTGGCCGGCAACCTTGATGCCGCGCCATTCCTCGCGCAGGATGCCGTCGCCATCGATCAGGAAGGTGCTGCGCTCGATTCCCTTGACCTTCTTGCCGTACATGATCTTGTTCTTGACCACGCCAAACATGTGGCAGAGCTTCTCTTCGGTGTCGGCGATCAGCTCGTAGGGCAGTTCCAGGTTCTGCTTGAACTTGTCGTGCGAGGCCATGTTGTCGCGCGAGACGCCGAACACCACGGCGCCGGCCTTGACGAAGTCTTTGTGGCGGTCACGGAACTGCATCGCTTCGGTGGTGCAGCCGGGGGTGTTGTCCTTGGGGTAGAAGTACAGCACAACCGTTTGCCCGGCGTATGCCTGCGGCGTGAACTTCACGCCGCCGGTTGCGAGCGCTTCAAATTCCGGGAGGGGTTTATTGAGGGCTGGCGTCATGAAGAATTCTGGAGGTTGCGCCCTGTAAGGCGTAGCTCGTGATTATAAGGGCTCGCGAGTGCTCGAAGCGCTGGCCGAACCGTCCCCAAAAGGGGCGAGGGATCAGCCCAGGAGCAAGGCCGCGACGACCTTGCGGCTCTCGCCGGCCAGCACGTTGTACGTGCGGCAAGCGGCTGCGGTGTCCATCGTCTCGATGCCGATGCGACGTGCCATCAGGCTGCGCAGCAACAGGGGTGGTACGAAACGGATGCGCTTGCCGCTGCCGAAGATGATGAGTTCGGGTTCCAGCGCTGCCAGCCGGTCGAAATCGTCTGCGGTGAGCGCCTCGAATCCGGCGCTGCCCCAAGGGCTGACCTCGCCCACCCAGGGGATCACGATGCTGCGGGTGTGGGCCACGCCGTTGACCGACACGGCGTCGGCGCTCAGGCCTGAAATGACGTTCACGCCTTCGATGCGGTCAGGTTGGAGCTTCAAATCACGGATCCGGAAAAACGTTGTCGCACGAGGTGGGTGCGACAGGCATGGAAGTGGGGGCGATCAGGGATAATTCTAGGCTTTGCGCCGCTTTGGAGACCGTGTTGAAGCCCATCGTCAAGTCCGGCAAATTGGCCAGCGTGGCCTACGACATCCGCGGGCCGGTGCTGGAAAAGGCCCGCCAGATGGAGGACGAGGGCCAGAAGATCATCAAGCTCAACATCGGCAACGTGGCCGCCTTCGGCCTGGAGCCGCCCGACGAGATCGTGCAGGACATGATCCGCAACCTGCCCTCGCAGGTGGCAGCGGGCTACACCGACAGCAAGGGTCTCTTCGCCCCGCGCAAAGCGGTGGTGCACTACACCCAGGAAAAGAACATCACCGGCGTGACGGTCGACGACGTCTACCTCGGCAACGGCGCCTCCGAGCTGATCGCGATGAGCCTCAATGCGCTGCTCAACAACGGTGACGAGGTGCTGATCCCCGCGCCCGACTACCCGCTGTGGACGGCGGTCACAGGCCTGTCGGGTGGCACGCCAGTGCACTACATGTGCGACGAGCAGGCCGACTGGATGCCCGACGTGGCCGACATCAAGCGCAAGATCACCTCGAACACGCGCGCCATCGTCGTCATCAACCCCAACAACCCGACCGGCACCCTGTACCCCGAAAGCGTGCTGCTCGACATCATCGAAGTGGCGCGCCAGCACCAGCTCATCGTGCTGGTCGACGAGATCTACGACAAGACCCTGTACGACGGCAACGTGCACACCAGCATGGCCTCGTTGGCCGATGACGTGCTCTTCGTCACCTTCAACGGCTTGAGCAAGAACTACCGCGCCTGCGGCTACCGCGCCGGCTGGATGGTGGTGTCGGGCGAGAAGCGCCACGCCAAGGACTACATCGAGGGCCTGAACATGCTGGCCTCGCTGCGTCTGTGCGCCAACACGCCAGGCCAGCTCGCCATCCAGACCGCACTCGGCGGCTACCAGAGCATCAAGGACCTGGTCGCGCCCACCGGTCGCCTGGGCCGCCAGCGTGACCTTGCGCACAAGCTCCTGACCGACATCCCCGGCGTCACCTGCGTCAAGCCCAAGGCCGCGCTCTACATGTTCCCGCGCCTGGACCCGAAGATGTACCCCATCCAGGACGACCAGCAGTTCGCCTACGAGCTGCTCGCCGAAGAGAAGGTGCTGATCGTGCAAGGCACCGGCTTCAACTGGACGCAGCCCGACCACTTCCGCGTGGTCTTCCTGCCCAACAGCGACGACCTCACCGACGCGATCGGCCGCATCGCGCGCTTCCTGCATCACTACGCCAAGCGGCATCACTGAGCCTCAAGACATGAAACCCATCCAAGTCGGCCTCCTCGGCATCGGCACCGTCGGCAGCGGCACGTTCAACGTGCTCCAGCGCAACCAGGAAGAAATCCGCCGCCGTGCGGGCCGCGGTATTCAGATCACCATGGTGGCCGACCTTGACACCGCCCGCGCGAAGTCGGTGGTGGGCGATGGGGCCAAGGTCGTGGGCGACGCCCGCGAGGTGATCGCCAATCCCGAGATCGACATCGTCATCGAGCTGATCGGCGGCTACGGCATCGCCAAGACGCTGGTGATGGAAGCCATCGCCGCGGGCAAGCATGTGGTCACCGCCAACAAGGCGCTGCTTGCGGTGCACGGCACCGAGATCTTCGCCGCCGCACATGCCAAGGGCGTGATCGTCGCCTTCGAAGCGGCCGTGGCCGGTGGCATTCCCATCATCAAGGCACTGCGCGAGGGCCTCACCGCCAACCGCATCGAGTGGATCGCCGGCATCATCAATGGCACCACCAACTTCATCCTGTCGGAGATGCGCGCCAAGGGCCTCGACTTCGACGTGGTGCTGAAGGAAGCGCAACGCCTGGGCTATGCCGAGGCCGACCCGACCTTCGACATCGAAGGCGTGGACGCGGCGCACAAGGCGACCATCATGAGCGCCATCGCCTTCGGCATCCCCGTGCAGTTCGACAAGGCGCATGTCGAGGGGATCACCAAGCTCCAGGCGGCCGACATCAACTACGCCGAGCAGCTGGGTTATCGCATCAAGCTGCTGGGCATCACCAAGCGGCGCGACAAGGGCTTCGAGCTCCGCGTGCACCCGACGCTGATCCCGTCCAAGCGCCTCATCGCCAACGTCGAAGGCGCGATGAACGCCGTGGTGGTCCACGGCGACGCCGTTGGCACGACGCTGTACTACGGCAAGGGCGCGGGCTCGGAGCCCACTGCCTCGGCCGTGATCGCCGATCTCGTCGACATCACCCGCCTGCACACCGCCGACCCCGACCACCGCGTGCCGCACCTCGCCTTCCAGCCAAACGAGCTCGCCAACACGCCGATCCTCGGCATGGACGAAGTGGTCACCTCGTTTTACCTGCGCCTGCAGGTGGCTGACCAGGCCGGCGTGCTGGCACGCATCACCGGCATCCTGGCCGAGCGCGGCATCTCGATCGACGCGCTCTTGCAGCGCGAGTCGGCCGAAGGCGAAGCCCAGACCGATGTGATCATCCTCACGCACGACACCGTGGAAGGCGAGATGAACAAGGCCATCGCCCAGATGCAGGCCTTGCCCACCGTGCTCGCCCCGATCGTCCGCATCCGCAAGGAAGAGCTCAACTGAGCCGCTTTGAGCAACACCCGCACATGAAGTACATCTCCACCCGCGGCGACAAGACCCCGCGCCGCTTCTCAGACATCCTGCTCGAAGGCCTGGCGCCGGACGGCGGCCTGTACCTGCCCACGCATTACCCCATCGTCACCCGCGCGATGCTCGCGAAGTGGCGCAGCCTGTCGTATGCCGAGCTGGCGTTCGAGATCCTGTCGCTCTACATCGACGACATCCCGGCCGCCGACCTGCGCCGCCTGGTCGACAAGACCTACACGCCGGAAGTCTTCGGCACGAAGGAAATCACGCCGCTCAAGCAGGTGCAGCCCGGCCTGTACCTCGAAGCCTTGTCGAACGGCCCGACGCTCGCCTTCAAGGACATGGCGATGCAGCTGCTGGGCAACCTTTTCGAATACGAACTGGGCCGCCGCGGCGAGACGCTCAACATCCTCGGCGCAACTTCAGGCGACACCGGCAGCGCCGCCGAATACGCCATGCGCGGCAAGGCCGGCGTGAACGTCTTCATGCTCTCGCCGCACGGCCGCATGAGCCCCTTCCAGCAGGCGCAGATGTTCAGCCTGCAAGACGCGAACATCCACAACATTGCCATCGAGGGCGTGTTCGACGATTGCCAGGACATCGTCAAGGCGACCTCCAACGACCTCGAGTTCAAGCGCAAGCACCGGATCGGCACCGTGAACTCGATCAACTGGGCGCGCCTCTTGGCCCAGGTGGTGTACTACTTCGCCGGCTACTTCCAGGCGACGAAGAGCGAGCAGGAGCGCGTGAGCTTCGCCGTGCCCTCGGGCAACTTCGGCAACATCTGCGCCGGCCATGTGGCGCGCATGATGGGCCTGCCGATCAAACGCCTGGTGCTCGCGACCAACGAGAACCGCGTGCTCGACGAGTTCTTCCGCACCGGCAGCTACCGCCCGCGTGCGAGCGCCGAGACGTATGAGACCTCGAGCCCGTCGATGGACATCTCCAAGGCCTCGAACTTCGAGCGCTTCGTCTTCGACCTGCTGGGCCGCAATGCCGACCGGGTGCGCGAGCTGTTCCATGCCGGCAATTTCCAGCTGACCCCTGGCGAGTTCGACCGCATCTCGGTGTACGGCTTCCTCTCCGGCCACAGCACCCACGCCGACCGCCTGGAGACCATCCGCCAGACCTTCAAGGACAGCGGCCTGATGGTCGACACCCACACCGCCGACGGCCTCAAGGTGGCACGCGAGTACCTCGAGCCCAACGTGCCGATGATCGTGCTCGAGACCGCGCTGCCTGCGAAGTTCGCCGAGACCATCGTCGAAGCCCTGGGCCGCGAGCCGGACCGGCCGGCGGCGCTCAAGGGCATCGAGAACCTGCCCAAGCGCTTCCAGGTGATGAAGGCCGACGCAGCGGCGGTGAAGAGCTACATCAGCGCACACGTCTGAGCATGAAAGTTGTCGGGTTCAGCGGGTATTCCGGCTCGGGCAAGACGACCCTCATCGAGAAGCTGATCGGCTGCCTGAAGCAAGCGGGGCAGCGGGTGTCGGTGATCAAGCACGCGCATCATCGCTTCGACATCGACCACCCCGGCAAGGACTCTTATCGCCACCGCGAAGCCGGTGCCTTCGAGGTGGTGGTCGCCTCCAACCGTCGGCTCGCCAAGGTCCGCGAATACGAGGTCGAAACCGAGATCTCCGTGCATCAATTGCTGGCTGAACTCGCGCCGTGCGACTGGGCCATCGTCGAAGGCTTCCGGCATGCCGACCTGACGAAGATCGAGGTGTGGCGGGCCGAGACCGGCGAGCGTGCGCACTACCCCGACGACCCTTTCGTGATCGCGGTCGCCACCGACGCGCCGCACAATCTGCCGGTGCCGACCGGGCTGCCGGTGTTCCATCTCGACGATGTGCAGGCGGTGGCCGAGTTCCTCCTGTCCCATGCCGATCGCCATGAATACACCTCGCCCTTCGATGCTGACGCTTGACGAGGCCCTGTCGCGGCTGCTCGGCGCGGTGTCGCCTCTGGCCGAGACCGAGATCGTCTCCACCTTCGACGGGCTGGGCCGCGTGCTGGCGCAGGAGGTGCGCTCGCTGGTCGACGTGCCCTCGGCCGACAACAGCGCGATGGACGGCTATGCACTGCGCAGTGCCGACGTGCCTGCGAGCGGCACCGTATTGCCCATCAGCCAGCGCATTCCGGCCGGCACGGTCGGCGCGCCGCTGCAAGCGGGCACCGCCGCGCGCATCTTCACCGGCGCCTTGGTGCCCGACGGCGCCGATGCCGTCGTGATGCAGGAGCAGTGCGAAGCGCTCGACGGCAGCGTGCGCATCAACACCGAGCCGAAGCCTGGCACCGCCATCCGCCGCCGCGGCGAAGACCTCTCGCGCGATGACGTGGCCTTGCCTCGCGGCCTGCGCCTCACGGCGCAAGCGCTGGGCCTGGCCGCCACTGCGGGTGCCGCGACACTTGCCGTGGCGCGCCGTCCACGCGTGGCGCTCTTCTCCACGGGCGACGAACTCGCCATGCCCGGCGAGCCGCTCAAACCGGGTGCGATCTACAACTCCAACCGCTTCACGCTGCGTGCGTTGATCCAGGCGCTGGGCTGCGAATGCACCGACCTCGGCATCGTGCCCGACCAGCTCGAGGCCACGCGAGACGCGCTGCGGCGCGCGGCGCAGGGCCACGACCTCATCGTGACGAGCGGCGGTGTGTCGGTCGGCGAAGAAGACCACCTCAAGCCCGCCGTGCAAGCCGAAGGCGCGCTCGACCTCTGGCAGATGGCCATCAAGCCCGGCAAGCCGCTGGCCTTCGGCAGCGTGCGCCGTGCCGAAGGCGATGAATCGACGGGGAAGGCCTGGTTCGTGGGCCTGCCCGGCAACCCGGTGTCGAGCTTCGTGACCTTCCTGCTCGCCGTGCGGCCCTTGCTGCTGAAACTGCAGGGCGCGACCGCGCTGCAGCCCGTCGGCGTGCCAATGCGTGCCGACTTCGACTGGCCGCGCGCCGACAAGCGCCGCGAATTCCTGCGCGCCCGCCGCAACGAGCGTGGCGGCCTCGACCTCTTCACCAACCAGGGCTCGGGCGTGCTCACCTCCACCGTGTGGGCGGACGGCCTGATCGACAACCCGCCCGACACACCCATCCGCGCGGGCGACACGGTGCGCTTCATCGCCCTGGCGGAGTGGGTGGCATGAAGGTTCGCGTGCGCTATTTCGCGTCGCTGCGCGAGGCCCTCGGTGCGGGCGAAACCCTCGAGGCCACCGACGGCAGCACCGTCTCCCAGGTGCGCGACGCGCTCATCGCCCGCGGCGGCGCCCACGCCCAGGCGCTGGCCCGCACACGCGCCGTGCGCACCGCGCTCGACCAGACCCTGTGCGACGAGTCGGCCGCGCTGCACGACAACGCCGAACTCGCCTTCTTTCCGCCTGTGACGGGCGGTTGAGCGACGCCTTGATCCGCGCCGTCTTCTTCGACTACGACGGCGTCCTCACCCGCGACAAGACCGGCTCGTTCACCACCTGCCGCTCGTTGGCGCAGCAGACCGGCTTGCCGTTCGAGGCGATCCGCGCTGCGCTCCAGCCGCATAACGATGCGCTCAACCTTGGTCGCACGACGCACGAAGCGATCTGGCCATCGGTCTGCGCAACCCTGAAGCGCGACATCCCGCTCGGCTTCCTCACCATCGCCTTCGAGAGCACGCCGCTGGATGACGAGGTGATGAGCCTCGCACGGCAGCTTGCGACCCGCTACCGCGTGGGCCTCATCACCGACAACAAGCGCGATCGCATCGACCATCTGCGCCTCTACCAGAGGCTCGATGCTGTGTTCGACCCGATCGTGGTGTCGTCGGTTGTCGGCATGGGCAAAGACAGCGCTGGCATCTTCGAGCACGCCTTGGCCGTCTCCGGGGTGCAGCCGCAGCAGGCGGTCTTCATCGACAACAGCCCGGACAACCTGCTTACCGCTGCCGCACTGGGTCTGCACACCGTGCACTTCGACGACGAGCGCCGCGACGTGGCCGCGCTCATTCTCGCATTGCAGCGCCTGGGCGTCGAAGCCAGCTAGGCGGAGAGCTTCCGCTCGGCCGCCTCCAGCGCCACCCATGCGCGCTGCACCGCTTCCACCGACGCCGGGCTGTGTGGTGGACGCAGCGCATCGCTCATCCAGCCCTGCCGCGCCAGCACCGCCTTGGAGACGCTCGGGTTCGGCTCGGCAAAGAGCGCCAGCGAGAGCGGGGCGAGCGCGTGGTAGAGGCGGCGCGCCTCGGCGAGCCGGCCGTCGCGCGCTGATGCCACGAGGCGTGCGTAGTGCTGCGGCAGCAGGTGCCCGGACGCGGCGATGGCTCCGGCGCCGCCCATGCACACGGTGCTGAAGATGCGGTGGTCGTCGCCGGCCAGCACGGTGAGGCGGCCGTCGTCGACCAGGGCTCGGGTCTTGTCCTCGTCGCCGCCGCAATCCTTGATGCCACGGATGTTGGGATGGGCGGCCAGGCCGAGCAGGGTGTCGAGCGTCATCTGGACGCCGGTGCGCACCGGCACGTCATACAGCATCACTGGCGCCGCCGACGCATCGGCCAGGGCCCGGAAGTGCGCGGCGATGCCGGCCTGCGAGGGCCGCAGGTAGTAGGGCGCCGAGATCAGCACGGCGGCTACGGGGCGCCTGGTGATGTCGTGCAGGTGCGGCAGCATGTCGTCGAGACGCGTGCCCGCCATCCCCATGATGACCGGCTTGTCGTGGCCGTGGGCCAGCACGGTGTCGAGCACGGCCAGCTGCTCCGCATGCGTGAGCGACTCGGCCTCGCCGGTGCTGCCGCAGGCCACGAAGCCCGTGATGGGCGCCTTGGCGAGGTGGCCCACCAGCCGTTGCAGGGCTGGCAGGTCCACCTGATCGCCTTGGAACGGCGTGACGAGGGGAATCCAGAAACCGGAAAGATCGACGAACTGACCCACGAGGGTTCTCCTTGAACGAAAGACCGTGATGAAGGTCCGCGTCGGAGAGCTCGGGTTCAGCGTGGGGAAGGGTGGAGGCCTGCCGTGAAGTCTGTTCCGTCGCTCAGCTGACGACGGAACTGCAGCGCTCCGGTCAGATGAGCGTCTGCTTTTTGGCTTTGAGCGCGCACGCGGCTCCGCCGGAAGGGCTGGAGACGATGTAAGTGCAGCGCAGAAGCATGGGCGCCATTCTGACCTGTGTTGCGCCGTGGCGGTGCCACAATTTCCCGCAGGCCCTCTCGGCCGGGAGATTGCGATGCTTCTGCGTCATCTGCGCCACTGGTTCGTGTGCGCCTTGGCCCTGCCAGGCTTGGCAGTGGCCGCCTGCGGAGAGCGGGTGACGATCGCCACGCACGATGGCACCCAGATGCCGTATTCGCTGGCGCGGCCCGCGGAAAGGTTGGCGGTGCGCGGTGCGCTCGTGCTGCTGGCGGGTGGGGACGGGCACCTGAAGCTCGATGCGCAGGGTTGCCCCAAGGCGCTCGGCGGCAACTTCCTCGTGCGCTCTGCCTCGCTTTTCCGGGAGGCCGGCTACGCCACCGCGCTGGTCGACGTGCCGACCGACCACCAGGGCGTGGGCGGCCTGGCCGGCTTCCGCAACACCGAGGCCCACGGCGCCGATCTCGGCCTCGTGGTGGCGGACCTGCGCCGTCGCGTGAAAGGGCCGCTGTGGGTGATCGGCACCAGCCGCGGCACGATCTCGGCGGCCAACGTGGCGTCTCGCGCGACAGGCGATGCCGCACCCGACGGCGTGGTGCTCAGCTCGGCGCTGATACACGGTACGACGGGAGGCGTGAAGCCGTGGACGCAGCAGACCGTGTTCGACCTCTCGCTCGCGGCCATCAAGGTGCCGGTGCTCGTGATCGGCCATGTGCACGACCAGTGCCTGCGTTCGCCCCCGGGCGAGATGCCGCGCCTGCTGGCGCAGCTCGGCAGTGCGCGCAAGCAGATGGTGTCGGTCGAAGGTGGGGCGGGACCGTCCGGCCAGGCGAGCCTTGGGGCCTGCGAAGGGCGCTCGCCGCATGGCTACGTCGGGCAGGAGGCCGCGACGGTCGACACCATCGTGCGCTTCATGCAATCCAACTGACGCCACAATCCCAGGCCACATGAACACCGCCCGCGTGACCATCCAGACCGACGACTTCGACCTCAGCGCCGAGGTGGCCGCACTGCGCGCGGGCGACCCCGGCGTTGGCGCCATCGTGAGCTTCGTCGGCACCGTGCGCGACCGCAGCGACGGCCAGGGCGTGCAGCTGATGGAGCTCGAGCACTACCCCGGCATGACCGAGAAATCCATCGAGGCGATGATGGCTGAGGCGCAGCGCCGCTTCGACATCCGCGCCGCCCGCGTCGTCCACCGCGTGGGCGCGCTGAAGCCGCAAGACCAGATCGTGCTCGTGGCCGTGACCTCCGCCCACCGCGGCCAGGCCTTCCAGGCCTGCGAGTTCCTGATGGACTACCTGAAGACCCAGGCGCCTTTCTGGAAGAAGGAGCACACGCCCGACGGGGCGCGCTGGGTCGATGCCCGCATCCACGACGACGAGGCCCTCGCCCGCTGGGGCATCGCCAGCGAGAATGCCGGCGCATGACACCGACATTCCCCTATGTGCAGATCCTGGCAGTGGCGCTGGGTGCCGCCATCGGCGCCGTGCTGCGCTGGGCTGCAGGCCTGTGGCTCAACGTGCATTCCTCGGGCTTCGCCTTTGGCACCCTGCTGGTCAACTGCGTGGGGGGCTTTCTCATCGGCATGGCCATCGTGTGGTTCGATCGCACGCCCAATGAGCTGCTGCGCCTGCTGCTCGTGACCGGCTTCCTCGGCGGCCTCACCACCTTTTCGGCGTTTTCCGGAGAATCGCTCGGCCTCATGCAGCGCGGCGACTATGGCTGGGCCTTGCTCCATACCCTGAGCCACGTCGTGGGTTCCCTCGCGTGTGCCGCCCTGGGGTTTCGTTTGATGCGCGTCATGCTGGCCTGAACCGCAAGCTTGAAAACTGGCGAGGCCGCCTCAGATCCCCTGCATTCGGAGGATTTCACCCATGCGTCTCGACAAGCTCACCACCAAGTTCCAGGAAGCCCTCGGCGAAGCCCAGAGCCTGGCCCTCGCCCGCGACAACCCCTACATCGAGCCCGTCCACGTGCTGGCCGCGATGCTGGCCCAAACAGATGGCCCCAAGGCCCTGCTCGAGCGAGCGGGTGTCAACACCGCCAAGCTCCAAGCCTCGCTAGAAGCCGAGATCAAGAAGCTCCCGCAGGTGCAGGGCGGCGAGCAGGTGCAGGCCGGGCGTGAGACGGGTGCGCTCATCCAGGCGTCCGAGAAGGAAGCCACCAAGCGCGGCGATCAATACATCGCCAGCGAAATGTTCCTGCTCGCCGCGGCTGACAGCAAATCGGTCGGCCCCCTCGTCAAGGAGCACGGCCTGACGCGCAAGGCGCTCGAAGCCGCGATCGACGCGGTGCGCGGCGGCCAGAAGGTCGACAGCCCCGAGGCAGAAGGCCAGCGCGAGGCGCTCAAGAAGTACACCCTCGACCTGACCGAGCGCGCCCGCATGGGCAAGCTCGACCCGGTGATCGGCCGCGACGACGAAATCCGCCGTGCCATCCAGGTGCTGCAGCGTCGCACCAAGAACAACCCGGTGCTGATCGGCGAGCCCGGCGTGGGCAAGACCGCCATTGTCGAAGGCCTGGCCCAGCGCATCGTGGCCGGCGAGGTGCCCGACACGCTGAAGAACAAGCGTGTGCTCGTGCTCGACATGGCCCTGCTGCTGGCCGGCGCCAAGTACCGCGGCGAATTCGAAGAGCGCCTGAAGAGCGTGCTCAAGGAAGTGGCTCAGGACGAAGGCCAGACCATCGTCTTCATCGATGAGATCCACACGATGGTCGGCGCCGGCAAGGCCGAAGGCGCCATCGACGCCGGCAACATGCTCAAGCCCGCGCTCGCGCGCGGTGAGCTGCACTGCATCGGCGCCACCACGCTCGATGAATACCGCAAGTACGTCGAGAAGGATGCTGCGCTGGAGCGCCGCTTCCAGAAGGTGCTCGTCGGCGAGCCGAGCGTGGAGGCGACCATCGCCATCCTGCGCGGCCTGCAGGAGAAGTACGAAGTCCACCATGGCGTGGAGATCACCGACCCGGCCATCGTGGCCGCGGCCGAGCTCTCGCACCGCTACATCACCGACCGCTTCCTGCCCGACAAGGCCATCGACCTCATCGACGAGGCCGCGGCCAAGATCAAGATCGAGATCGACTCCAAGCCGGAGGCGATGGACAAGCTCGACCGCCGTTTGATCCAGCTCAAGATCGAGCGCGAAGCGGTGAAGAAGGAGAAGGACGAAGCCTCGCAGAAGCGCCTGGGCCTGATCGAAGACGAGATCGGCAAGCTCGAGCGCGAGTACGCCGACCTCGAAGAAATCTGGAAAAGCGAGAAGGCCACGGCGCAGGGCTCTGCGCACGTGAAGGAAGAGATCGACCGCCTGCGTTTCCAGGTCGAGGAGTTCAAGCGCAAGGGCGACTTCAACAAGGTCGCCGAGCTGCAGTACGGCAAGCTGCCGGAGCTGGAGAAGTCACTGAAAGACGCGCAGGCCAAGGAGTTGAAGAAGGGCGGCATCGCCGGCCGGCCGCAGCTGCTGCGCACGATGGTGGGCTCGGAAGAGATCGCCGAAGTCGTGGCGCGTGCCACCGGCATCCCGGTCGCGAAGCTCATGCAGGGCGAGCGCGAGAAGCTCTTGCAGATGGAGACCAAGCTGCACGAGCGCGTGGTGGGGCAGGACGAGGCGATCTCGGCCGTGGCCAACGCCATCCGCCGTTCACGCTCGGGCCTGTCCGACCCCAACCGCCCGACGGGCTCGTTCCTCTTCCTCGGCCCCACGGGTGTCGGCAAGACCGAGCTGTGCAAGGCGCTGGCCTCGTTCCTCTTCGACAGCGAAGAGCAGCTCATCCGCGTCGACATGAGCGAGTTCATGGAGAAGCACTCGGTGGCCCGCCTGATCGGCGCGCCTCCGGGCTATGTGGGCTATGACGAAGGTGGTTACCTCACCGAAGCCGTGCGCCGCAAGCCCTACAGCGTGCTGCTGCTCGACGAGGTGGAGAAGGCCCACCCCGATGTCTTCAACGTGTTGCTGCAGGTGCTTGACGATGGCCGCCTGACCGACGGCCAGGGCCGCACGGTCGACTTCAAGAACACGGTGATCGTGATGACCAGCAACCTGGGCTCGCACCAGATCATGCAGATGGCCGGGCAGGATTCCGAAGCCATCCGCGACGCGGTGTGGGTCGAGGTCAAGCAGCATTTCCGCCCTGAGTTCCTGAACCGCATCGACGAGACGGTGGTGTTCCACGCACTCGACCAGGCCAACATCCAGTCCATCGCGAAGATCCAGCTCAAGGTGCTGGAGGGCCGCATGGAGAAGATGGACATGAAGCTCGACGTCTCGCCCGCCGCGCTGGCCGAGATTGCCAAGGCGGGCTTCGACCCGGTGTTCGGTGCGCGGCCGCTCAAGCGGGCGATCCAGCAGCGCATCGAGAACCCGGTGTCGAAGCTGATCCTCGAAGGCAAGTTCGGGCCGAAGGACGTGATCCCGGTGGTGGTCAATGCCAACGGCGAACTGAGCTTCGAGCGCACGGTGCACTAAGGTTCGCCGCTCACCCTGCGAAAGGCCGCGTCCCGAGAGGGAGCGCGGCCTTTTCTTTTACGAGCGCTCGGCGTCGAGCACCGCATCCATGCGGCCGATCTGCAGCCGCGCGAGCGTGAGGTTCGCGTGGGTCTTGTCGAGCACCGCGTGCAGTGCAAGCCCCGGGTGGTGCGGCACCGCGCGCAGCACCAGGTGGTGCGTGCCGAGCGTGATGGCCGCTTCGGGCAGCGCGTGGCCCATGCCGAGCGTGCGGCTCGCGTGGGCCATGGCAGCCAGCAGCGCGGCGCCGTGCTGGCCGAGTTCGGTGCCGCCGGGGCGGGCACCGGCATGCAGCACGGCCTGGCCGCTCGCCACCTCGAAGATGGCCACGCTCACCATGCCCGGCAGCTCGATGAGTTGGTGCACGTAGCGGGCGAGCGGGCCGTCGTCTGGCCGCGGTTCGCGCGGGCTGGTCGACGGCATCGGCTTCATCGCGACCGGCGGAATGACGGGCGGCGAGAGCGGCGTGGGGGCGCTCACGGGAGCGTCTGGCGCCGCGCCACTGGCGGCAGCGCGGCTGTTGGCGCCCGGCAGCGGCGGCAGGCCCAGCCCGGCTTCGGTGTGGATCTGCTCGCGCAGGCGGTTCCAGGTGCCGCTGATGAACGACCACGCATCGGCCGGGCGCGTGACCTGCGGCGTGGTGCGCACCGCCACGCCGGTGCCGCGGCCGAGCTCGGTGGCGGTGGTGTTGAGTGCGGTCGAGTTGGCCAGCGGCAGCAGCAGCAGGTGCCGGTTGCGCCAGTCGCGTTTGATCATCGCCTCGCGCAGCGGCTCGAACGACGAGCCCATGAGGTGCGGTGGCAGGTCGCCGACCATGATGACGCCGAGTCGGCTGTAGCACAGGAGCACACGCGCGAGTTCATGGCGCTGGTGGGTGTCGGCGTCGGTCTCGGTGGTGTAGAGGCGCAGGGACGATTGCCCGACCGACGGGAAGTCGACGAATTCGAGCGTGGCGAGCGGCGTGCCGTAGCCCTGGCGGCGCACGATGAGCTTCTGCACCGGGCGCCCGCTGGCGGCCGCCACGCCGGCCAGCAGCTTGCGCGACGACGAGGTGCCGATGTCGTGCAGCGCGATGTACTCGGGCTGCAGGTGATCGAACTGCTGCTGCATCGCCTCGGCCGGGTCGCACGAGACGAAGAGCTCGCGTTGCGTGGGGCTCACCTGGCGGCCGATGTCGCGCTGTGCGGAGTCGGTCTCGTCTTCCTCGCGCGGCTGGACCTGCGTGGGCACCGCGGTCTCCGCGCGCGTGGACTGCCATTCGTCGGCTCGGCCGGAAGAGGGTGGGGAGGAGATCGACATGTGGGTGCGCCTTGCCGGTTCGCCAGTGTAGGCCCGCTGTTTCCAAATGTGACGGGTGGCCGGGGCATGTTTTCACACCGCTGGCGGCACGCCCATCCCTAAAGAACACGAAGGCCGGAGGGGCCCGTCGATAGAATCCGGCCCTCCCAGCGTCTTTGCATCACCCATGCCACAAGCCAGCACGCCCGTTCAGCCCACGCTTCCCGTGGTGATCGTCGGAGCGGGGCTTGCGGGCCTCACCGTGGCCTTGCACCTGGCTGACAAGCAGCCCGTGATCGTGCTGGCCAAGCGAAAGCTGAACGAAGGCGCCACGGCCTGGGCCCAAGGCGGCATCGTGGGCGTGCTGGGCACCGACGACAGCATCGAATCGCACGTGCGCGACACGCAGGACGCCGGCGCCGGCCTCGTCGACGAGCACACCGCCCGCTTCATCGCCGAGCACAGCGCAGCGGCCGTGGAGTGGCTGGTGGCGCGCGGCGTGCCGTTCTCGCCCGACCCCGAGGGCCCGCTCGGCCTGCACCTCACGCGCGAAGGCGGCCACGCGGTGCGGCGCATCGCCCACGCGGCCGATGCCACCGGCAAGGCCATCCACGACGTGCTCCTCGAGGAAGTGGCCAAACATCCCAACATCCAGCTGCGCGAGCGCTGGATGGCGGTCGACGTGATCACCTCGCGCCACCTCAAGCGCGACGAGCAGCCGCATTGCTACGGCGTCTACGCACTCGACATCGACCACCAGCGCGTCGAGACATTGCCCGCCGCGGCGGTGGTCATGGCCACGGGCGGCGCCGGCAAGGTCTACCGCTATACGACCAACCCCGACACCTCCACCGGCGACGGCATCGCGATGGCCTGGCGCGCAGGCGCCCGGGTCGGCAACATGGAATTCATCCAGTTCCACCCGACCTGCCTGTACCACCCGCAGGAGCGCAGCTTCCTCATCACCGAGGCGCTGCGCGGCGAGGGCGGCCACCTGAAGCTGCCCGACGGCACGCGCTTCATGCATGCGCACGACGAGCGCGGCGAGCTGGCCCCGCGCGACATCGTCGCCCGCGCCATCGACTTCGAGATGAAGAAGCACGGTGTCGACAACGTGCTGCTCGACGCCACGCACCTTGGGGCCGAGTTCCTGAAGGAACACTTTCCGACCATCTACGCGCGCTGCCTCAAGCTCGGCATCGACATCACCACGCAGCCCATTCCCGTGGTGCCTGCCGCGCACTACACCTGCGGCGGCGTGGTGACCGACCTGCACGGCCGCACCGACATCCCCGGCCTCTACGCCGTGGGCGAGACCACCTACACCGGCCTGCATGGCGCCAACCGCCTGGCCAGCAACTCGCTGCTCGAATGCGTGGTGCTCGGCCGCACCTGTGCCGCGAGCATCCTCACGCAGGGCGGGTGCGAGCAGGCCGTGCTGCCGGCGTGGGACGAAAGCCAGGTCGAGAACTCCGACGAGCAGGTGGTCATCTCGCACAACTGGGACGAGCTTCGCCTGCTGATGTGGAACTACGTGGGCATCGTGCGCACGACCAAGCGGCTGGAGCGTGCGCTGCACCGCATCTCGCTGCTGCGCGGCGAGATCGACGACTACTACGGCAGCTTCCGCGTCACGCGCGACCTGCTGGAGCTGCGCAACCTCGTCGACTGCGCCGAGCTGATCGTGCGCTCGGCGCTGATGCGGCACGAAAGCCGCGGCCTGCACTTCAGCCGTGACTTCCCGCAGACGCTGCCGGTGAGCTTCCCGACCATCCTCATGAGGCCTGCGGGGCGCACGCAGCGTGGGCCGCAGCCGCGCGGCGCGGGGCCCACGGGCCTTTGGCGATAGGTCTCAGCCCGGCACCAGCGCCGCCGGGTTGATCCCGAACATGCGCTTGAAGGTTCGCGTAAGGTGGGCCGAGTCGGCAAAACCGGCTTCGTGGGCGGCCTCGGTCCAGTTGCGGCCAGCCTGCGCCGACTGGATGGCCGCATTCAGGCGCAGCCACAGCACGTAGACGCGAAAGCCCGTGCCGGTCTCCTGCATGAAGAGATGACGCAGCCGGCTAGGTGACAGTGCCGCGGCCTCGGCCGCACTGGCGAGCGTCACGCCCCGGTGAAGCTGCGCGCGGGCATGCGCAATGGCCTTGGCCACGCGCGCGTCCACCGGCTCGGCGGGTGCCGGCACGCCTGCGAGAAGCTCGATGGCGTGGTGCGCCGCCTCGAGGGTGGCGGGCGCCGGGGCATGCAGCACTTGGCGCAGGCAGTCGAGCAGTGCCCGTTCCTGCGCGCCGGGCAGCGCCGCGATCGGCGAGTCGCCGAGCCATTGGCGCAGTGCGCGGCCCTGGGCCGTCTCGGGCTCGACGAAGAGGTGCGCGACCGTCGCGCCTTCCACCTCGAACTGATGCAGCCTGTCGGGGCCGACCAGCGCGGCGCTGAACTCCGTCCACCCGTCGCCTTCGCTGCGAAAGAGGCACACGCCGTCGAGGGCGAGCGCGATCTGCAAGGCATGGTGGCTGTGCCACTCGGTGCGGCCTTCGCCGCGGCCGATCCAGAGGCTGCCGCCCGTCCAGAAAAGCACGCGGCCGGTGGCCAGGGCCTTGGCTGCTGGCGGGCTGACCTGGTGCGCAGGGTGCACGGCGGGAGGCAGGTTCATCGCCACGAAGGTCAGCCCTTTCGTTCAATCCGCAAGAGGCGCGGCTCCGCAGAATTCTTCCACACACCCTTTGCAACCGGAGAACCTCGATGACCCGCTTCACCCGCCCCCTCAAGCCCTTCGCCCAGGCCGCCTCACTCGTCGCGCTGCTGCTGGTGTCGGCCTGCATGTCGCCGCCGGCGAATCTCGACACATCGCTTGATCGCCAGACGGTGGAAGGCCGCTATCGCATCCGCCTGCAGCCGCCCGCCAGCGCACCCGCCATCAACCAGATGCATGCCTGGGAGGTGAGCGTGGCCACGCCCGACGGACAGCCGGTGCGCCAGGCGCGCATCGCCGTCGACGGCGGCATGCCCCAGCACGGGCACGGCCTGCCCACGCGGCCCCGTGTGACACGCGAGCTGGCCGATGGCCGTTACCTCATCGAAGGCATGAAGTTCAGCATGACCGGCTGGTGGGAGATCAAGCTCGCGGTGCAAGGCGAGCAGGGGGCCGACAAGGTCACCTTCAACACCGTGGTGAAGGGCGGTTGAACCATGGGCCGCTCGACCCGCCTCTTGTTGGCCGGCAGCCTCGCGGTGCTCTTGCTTTGCGGCTTCAGTTTCAACCGCACGCCGCTGCGCGACCGCTGGAGCGGCGAGGAGCTGAAGCTGCTCGCCTCGATGCAACTCGACGCGCTGCCGCCCGCGCCGGCCGATGCGTCGAACCGCTTCGAGCGCTCGCCTGCTGCGGCGGCGCTCGGGCGCAAGCTTTTCCATGACGCGCGGCTGAGTGCCAACGGCCAGGTGTCGTGCGCCACCTGCCACGCCGCCGACCGCCAATTCCAGGACGGCGTACCCGTCGGCAAAGGCGTGGGCACCGGCACGCGCCGCAGCATGCCGATCATCGCGACGACCCACAGCCCGTGGAAGTTCTGGGACGGCCGCAAGGACAGCCTGTGGTCGCAGGCGCTCGGGCCCCTGGAAGACGGCGCCGAGCATGCGACCACCCGCGTGCACGTGAGCCGCCTCGTGCGCCAGCATCACCGCGACGAGTACGAAGCCGTGTTCGGCCGCCTGCCCGACATGGCGGCGTGGCCCGCAGATGCCGGCCCGCTCGGCACACCGGAGCAGCGCCGCGCCTGGGCCACCCTGCCTGCCTCGGTGCAAGCGGAGGTGAACCGCGTCTTCGCCAACGTCGGCAAGGCCATCGCGGCCTATGAGCGCTCGGTGAGCTACGGCGCCTCGCGCTTCGACCGCTACGTGCAGGCCACGCTGGCGGGTGATGCTCAAGGCCAGCAGCTGCTGTCACCCGCCGAGGTGCGTGGCCTGCGTGCCTTCATCGGCCCAGGGCAGTGCGCGACGTGTCACAACGGGCCGCTCTTCACCGACCAGCACTTCCACAACACCGGGGTGCCGCAGCGCGACCCGGGCCGGCCGGACCTCGGGCGTGCCGGCGCCATCGCCGCGCTATCGCGCGACGAGTTCAACTGCTTCGGCCCGCACAGCGATGCCGACAAGACCCGTGGCTGCGAGGAGCTGCGCTTTCTCGTCGACGAAGCCGACCCGGCGCTCAAGGGGGCGTTCAAGACCCCCAGCCTGCGCAACGTGGCGCTCAGGCCGCCCTACATGCACGCCGGCCAGCTGCCGAGCTTGCAGGCGGTGGTGGCGCACTACGTCGCGTCACCGGCCGCGACGGTGGGCCACAGCGAGCTGGCGCGCGAAGGGCATGTGCACGTCGAGCGCCAGCCGATCCGCCTGAGCGAAGCGCAGCTGCGTGACCTGGTGTCGTTCCTCGAAGCGCTTTCCGGGCCGGTGATCGACCCGCTGCGCTGAGGCCCGCTCAGAGCTTGGCGAGGCGCTCGTGGATGATCGCGTGCGCCTCGGCCATGATGCGGTCGATCAGCTCCTTCACGGTCGGCACGTCCTTGATGAGGCCGGCCACCATGCCGCACGACCAGGCGCCCAGGTCCATCTCGCCTTCTTTCATGATGCGCGGGTAGACGCCGGCCACCTCGGCGGCGATGTCTTCGAACTTGATCGACGCACCCAGCTCGCGCTCTTTCTGCAGCAGGCGGTCGACGGCGGCGTTCTTCAGCACACGCTCAGTGTTGCGCAGCGGGCGCATCACAAGACGGGTGTCGAGTTCGCTGGCGGCGACGATGGCGTCCTTCACGTTCTGGTGCACCGGGGCTTCCTTCGTCGCGATGAAACGCGTGCCCATGTTCATGCCGTCGGCGCCGAGCGAGAGCGCGGCCACGAGCGAGCGGCCATCGGCCATGCCGCCCGAGGCGACGAACGGGATCTTCAGCTCTTCGGCCGCACGCGGCAGCAGGATGAAGTTGGGCACGTCGTCTTCGCCCGGGTGTCCGCCGCACTCGAAGCCGTCGACGCTCACCGCATCGCAGCCGATGGCTTCGGCCTTCAGCGAGTGGCGCACCGAAGTGCACTTGTGGATCACCTTGACGCCAGCTTCCTTCAGCGCGGGCAGGTACTTCTGCGGGTTGTTGCCGGCCGTCTCGACCGCCTTCACGCCGCCTTCGATGATGGCCTTGATGTAGCCGGGATAGTCGGGCGTGTTGACCGACGGCAGGAAGGTGAGGTTCACGCCGAAGGGCTTCTTCGTCATCTCGCGGCAGCGTGCGATCTCCTTGGCCAGCAGCTCGGGCGTGCGCTGCGTGAGGCCGGTGATGATGCCCAGGCCACCGGCTTCCGAGACGGCCGCGGCCATCTCGGCGAAGCCGACGTAGTGCATGCCGCCCTGGATGATGGGGTGCTCGATGCCGAAGAGTTCGGTGATGCGGGTCTTCATGGGAGAGAGTCCTCTTGGGTGGGGAGTTCTAGGTGGAGGTCGTGAGGCGGGCGATGGCGGCCTGCTTGATTTCGCGTTTCAGGATCTTGCCGGAAGGCGTGCGGGGGAGGGGTGCTCTCGCAAGCTCGATGTAGCGGGGGATCTCGAACTTTGCGAGGTGCGCTTCGAGGAAGCGGCGCAGCTGGTCGACGTCGAGCCGGTCGGTGCCGTAGACGGTGGCGCCGACCTCTTCGCCGAGACGCTCGTCGGGCACTGCGTAGACCGAGGCCTCGATCACCTCGGGGTGCATCAAGAGGGCCGCTTCGACCGCGCCGCAGCCGATGTTCTCGCCGCCGCGGATGATCAGGTCCTTGATGCGGTCGACGATGTAGAGGTAGCCCTCGGCATCGATGGTGGCGCCATCGCCGGTGCGGAACCAGTCGCCGTCGAACGACTGCTGGTTCGCCTCGGGGTTGTTCCAGTAGCCGGTGAACACCGAGGTGCCGCGCACCCAGAGTTCACCGCGCTCGCCGGGTGGCAACACGCGGCCTGACTCGTCCGTGACCCGCAGTTCGAGCACCTGCGAGCAGTGGCCGGAACTGGTGGGGTGATCGAGATAGTCCTGGCCGACGATGCCGGCCCCGATGGCGTTGGTCTCGGTCATGCCCCAGCCGATGTTGGGAACGGCCTGCGCAAAGCTCGCGTCGATCTGGCGCACCTGCTCGGGTGCGCGCGGTGCGCCGCCGCCGCCGAGCGATGCGAGCGTGGCCAGGCTGTACTTGCCTGACTGCGCCACGCGGATCAGGTCGCCGGTGACGGCCGCCGGGCCACCGAGCGAGGTGAGGCGCTCGCGATCGATGAGCTCCGCGGCTTTTTCTGCGTCCCAGCGGTGCATGCTCGCGAGGCGACGCTGCAAGCGGTAGCTGCCCAGGTACGAGGAATGCAAGCCCGTCACATGGAAAAGCGGCACCGCCAGCAAGGTGCCGGGCTGCTCGACCGGCTCGGGGCGCACGACGCCGTTGACCTTGTCGAGGATGGCGTAGTCGAGCTCCCATGAGAGCAGCGCCGTGATCACCATGCGGTGCGTCGACGGCACGCCCTTGGGCCGGCCGCTGGAGCCTGAGGTGTAGAGCATGATCGCCAGGTCGTCGGGGTGCATGGCCACGGGCGGCATCGGCACATCGCCGACAGCCGCCGTCACGGCCTTCAGGTCGCGCGCGCCGGCCTTGAGCTCGATGGCACGCACGGCCAGCACCTGCAGGCCGTCGACGGGCTTCTGCGCCAGGCGGTCGAGCCGCTCCTGGTCGGCCAGCAGCACCTTCGCGCCACAGTCGACGAGCGCATAGGCCATGTCGTCGGCCTGCCAGTGCGCATTCATCGCCACTGCGATGGCGCCGATGGACGTGATGGCGCTGAAGGTCATCATCCACTCGGGATAGTTGCGCATCGAGATCGCGACACGGTCACCCGGCTTCACGCCGCACTGGTGGACGAGCACGTGCCCGATGCGCGAGGCCTGCTGCCACGCCTCGCGGAAGGTGTAGCGCTCGTCTTCGTAGATCAGGAAGGGCAGGTCGGTGACGTAGAGCTCGTAGTAGTCGCGCAGCGTGGGCGGGGCGTTCTTGAACGCCTTCACCTTGCGGCCATGGGCGACGATGTCGACCAGCTCGCCGGGCTGCCCCGGCGCGGTGAGTTCGGCGATCGCCTGGGCTCGGAGCATGGGTTCGGGCATTCAGCGCCCCTTGAAGACCGGCTCGCGTTTTTCGACGAATGCCTTGGCGGCTTCCTTGTGGTCTTCTGTCTGCCCGCAGTGGATGTGGTGCGTGGCTTCGAGGTCCAGGCACTCGTCGACCTCGCCGGCCATCGCACGGTTGAGGTTCTCCTTCATGTACCGGTAGGCGACCGCCGGGCCCATGGCGAGGCGGGCGGTGATCTCGTTGGTGCGCGCGCCCAGGTGGTCGGGCTCGGCCACCCAGTTGGCGAGGCCCAGGCGCAAGGCTTCGTCGGCCGACACGCGGTCGGACAGCATGTACAGCTCGCGTGCCTTGGCGGCGCCGATGAGCTGCGTCATGAAATAGGTGCCGCCGTAGTCGCCGGCGAAGCCGACCTTTGCGAACGCGGTCGTCATGAAGGCACTGCTGCTCATGAGCCGCAGGTCGCAGGCCATCGCGAGCGAGAGGCCGGCGCCAGCCGCGGCACCGGGCAGCACGGCAAGCGTGGGCTTGGGCATCTTGAAGAGGCGACCGGCCGTTTCCCGCTGGCTGTGGCGCTGCTGGTGGATGGCTTCGTCGATCGTGCGCTGGCCCACCGTGCCGTCACCGGCCGCGGCCATGCCCTTCACGTCGCCACCGGCGCAGAAGGCTTTGCCTGCGCCCGTGAGCACGATGCAGCGCACCTCGCTGTTGAACTCGGCCGCGACGAGTTGCTGCTGCATGGCCTGCAGCATGGCGCGCGAGAGCGCGTTGCGCGCCTCGGGGCGGTTCATCGTGAGCGTGAGCACGCCGCTGTGCAGCGTGGCTTGGAGGTCGGGCGTGCCGGTGTCGAGCGTGGTCATGGGCTGTCTCCTGTCGTCTTACTTCACGAGGCCGAGTTCGCGCGCGTCTTTTTCATAGTTGGCATACGAGGCCTTGAGCGTCGCGCTGTTCAAGATCATCTCGGCCGCCAGCGTGCGCGTGCCGGCCACGTAGACCTGGGTGCGGATCCAGCACGACTCTGTGCGCGCGCTTTCGCTCAGGGCGATGATTTCGCGTTCCAGGTCATACGACTGGCCGACGAAGAGCGGGCCTTTGATCAAACGGATCTGCTGGCCGGCAAAGAGGCCGACCGCGGGTTGCTTGCCCTTGAAGCCGGCGAGCGCCGAGGTGCTGCCGAGCAGCACGCTGATCATCTCGATCGGGATGATGGCGCGGCCCCAGGGCGACGAGGCACCGCCCTCGGCCGTGTACCAGGGCGAGGGCTCGGTGATGACCTTGAGCTTCGAGTTCAGCGTGAAGGGGTAGTAGTCGCCCATGTGCTGGTCGAAGCCCATGGCGATGGTTTCCTTCTGCGCGCCACGCTGGCCGACCTTGAGGTCGCGGTTGATTACGAGGCCGGGGGCGGGGCGCAGCTTGGCGATGCGCTGCGGGATCTCGTGTTGCGCATCGGGCACGTCGCCGACGGAGGCCGTGCCGGTGAGCACGGGCGTGCCGTCTTTCTTCTCGGCCCAGATGCGCACGAGCTTCTCGCTCCCCAGGCCTTGACCACGAGACGGTGGCTGCACGAACGCACGCACCTCCTCGCCTTCGACCACCATGTTCTGGTAATGCGCGCTGATGCAGCCGCTCTCGAACCAGGCGTTGCCGAAGAGGCTCACGAGCAGCGGGTCGAACTGGCTGAAATGCGTGGGGCCTTCGATGGGGCCGGCCTTGAGGCCGAGGTCACCGGCGGTCTTGTCGTCGTGGATGGACAGGTGGCCGCCGTAGGTCTGCTCGGCGAGCATCTGGCGGGGTTGGCGCAGTGGGCCGCACAGGGCGAGGGTGGTGTCGAAGGGGGCGGTCATGGATCGTCCTGGCAGCGATGAATGAGAGAGGACGAGCATAGGCTTCGCGATTGGCCTTCACAGTCACGCGGGTGTCAGGCGCTGGCGCGGCGATGGCGGAAGATGCAAGCCCCGCGCGGCTTCGGGCCGCGTCTACCCCAACACTCCGCACAAACCCGAATCCGAAAATGGAACTGACCACCACCACGCCCCTGCCAGCCCACGGCTGCATCGAAACGCAAGTCGTCGGCAACGTGCTCCTCATCGGCATCAACCGCCCGGCCAAGCGCAACGGCTGGACGCCCGAGATGTTCCGCCAGCTGGGCGAGGCGTACACGCGGCTGGACGACGACCCCTCGCTCTTCGTCGGCGTGCTTCATGCGTTCGGCGACCACTTCACCGCAGGCCTCGACATGCCGGCCGTGCAGTCGCACCTGGAGCGTGGTCAGAAGCTGATCCCCGAAGGGCTGGTCGAGCCGCACGACTTCGGCAAGCCCGGCTACCGCCGGCGCACCAAGCCGGTGGTGGCCGCGGTGAAGGGCATCTGCTTCACGGTGGGCATCGAGCTAATGCTGGGGGCCGACATCGTGGTGGCGGGTGAAGACTGCCGCTTCTGCCAGAAGGAAGTGCAGCGCGGCCTGATGCCGGGTGGCGGTGCGACGCTGCGCATGTCGGAGCGTGCGGGCCTCGGCAACGCGATGCTCTATCTGCTGACCGGCGACGAATTCGACACGCCCACCGCCTACCGACTCAACTTCGTGCAGAAGGTGGTGCCGAATGCGCTGGTGCTCGAGGAGGCGCTGGCGATTGCGCAGCGCATCGCGGCACAGGCGCCGCTGGCGGTGACGGCAACGCGACTGAACGCGATCAAGGCGGTGGAAGAAGGCCCCGCAGCTGCGGTGGCCGACTTCGCCGCCATCAGCAAGAAGATCTTCGCGAGTGAAGACTGGGCCGAGGGCGTGCGCTCCTTCGTCGAGAAGCGCCCCGCGGTGTTCAAGGGTCGCTAACGGCGATCCTTCATGGCGCTTGACTATGAGCGCGCCTTCATGGCGCTTCGGGCCTGCACGAATTCGAACGCGTACTTCACCGCCTCGGCGATGGCCACTTCGTTGTGGGCGCGCTCGTTCTCCGTGAGGTAGAAGACCAGGTCGACGTCGTGGCGGATGTAGCGCGGCGGCAGCCGGTTCAGCGCCACGCAGGCCACGTCGGCCAGTTGGTCGCGCGGCACCTGGTACTTCGCGGCCGAGGCCAGCACGGCCTCGAAGATGATCCGCTCGTAGTGGTTGTGGATCGACTCGAAATCAGATGCGCTCATGGTGTTCCCCCGTGGGCGCAATCTCGATTCAAAGACGTTCGAGCACCCGCATCGAATAGTCGACCGCCTTCACATCCTTGGTCAAGCGGCCGATGGAGATGCGGTCGACGCCGGTGGCGGCAATTTCACGAATCTGGCCCAGCTGCACATTGCCCGACACCTCGAGCAGCGCACGGCCTTGGGTGATGGCCACCGCTTCGCGCATCAGCGGTTCGGTGAAGTTGTCGAGCAGAACGCTTTGCGCACCGGCATCGAGGGCTTCGCGCAGCTGCTCGAGGCTCTCGACTTCGATCTGGATGTCGACGCCGGAATTCAGCGCCTGCGCCCGGCGCAGCGCCTGCGCCACGCCACCGGCGGCGGCGATGTGGTTTTCCTTGATGAGGATTCCGTGCCACAGCGCCAGCCGCTGGTTCTGGCCGCCACCCACACGCACCGCGTATTTCTGCGCCTGGCGCAGGCCGGGGATGGTCTTGCGCGTGTCGAGCACGGCGCAGCCGCGCGGGTTGGGCGAGGCGCCGGCGATGGCGTCGACATGGCGGCGCGTGACAGTGGCCGTGGCCGAGAGCAGCTGCAGGAAGTTGAGCGCAGGGCGTTCGGCAGACAGCAGGGCACGCGCATTGGCTTCGATGTGGCAGACGAGCGTGTCGGGTGCCATCAACGCACCTTCGGCCACGTGCCACTCGATGCGGGCATCGTTGTCGAGGGCCTTGATGCAGCCATCGAACCATTCGCGCCCGCACAGCACCGCTTCTTCGCGCACCAGCACCCGCGCCTTCACGCGCTGTGCGCCGGGCACGAGCATGGCCGTCCAGTCGTGGCGGCCGATGTCTTCGCTCAGCGCATCGTTGATGTTGCGTTCGCGCGCTTGTTCGAGGGTTTCGTTCTTGTCGTACATGGCAGGCTCAGGCGGCGCCGATGTTGGGCACGAGGCCCGGTTTCTGGGTGGCGGTGGGGTTGCGCTTCACGAAGTCGAGCATGCGCTCGATGCAGCCGAGCGCCTGGCTGCGGATCGGCTCTTCGACATGGATCTCGCCCGTGCCGCTTTCCAGGCAGCTCACCACCCCCTGCAGTGCGTTCATCGCCATCCACGGGCAGTGCGCGCAGCTCTTGCAGGTGGCGCTGTTGCCGGCGGTGGGCGCTTCGATCAGCGTCTTGCCCGGTGCGAGCTGGCGCATGCGGTGCAGGATGCCGTTGTCGGTGGCGACGATGTAGGCCGGTGCGTTGCCCTGCACCACGGCATTGAGCAGCTGAGAGGTCGAGCCCACCACGTCGGCCTGCTTGACCACGCTCTCGGGCGACTCGGGGTGCACCAGCACCATCGCACCGGGGTGCTGCGACTTGAGCAGGTCGAGCTCGAGGCCCTTGAACTCGTCGTGCACGATGCAGGCGCCGTTCCACATCAGCATGTCGGCATGCGTCTGCTGCTGGATGTAGCGGCCGAGGTGGCGGTCGGGCGCCCAGAGGATCTTCTCGCCCTGGTCCTTCAGGTGCTTCACGATGGCGAGCGCGCAGGAGCTCGTCACCATCCAGTCGGCGCGGGCCTTCACCGCGGCGCTGGTGTTGGCGTAGACGACGACCTTGCGGTCGGGGTGGGCATCGCAGAAGCGGGCGAAGTCGTCTGCGGGGCAGCCGAGGTCGAGCGAGCAGGTCGCGTCGAGGTCGGGCATCAGCACGCGCTTGTCGGGGCTGAGGATCTTGGCGCTCTCGCCCATGAAACGCACGCCCGCGACGACGAGCGTCTTGGCGGCATGGTCGCGGCCGAAGCGGGCCATCTCCAGCGAGTCGGCCACGCAGCCGCCGCTTTCCAGCGCGAGGTCTTGCAGGTCGCCGTCGACGTAGTAGTGGGCGACGAGCACGGCCTGGTGCTTCGCGAGCAGCGCCTTGGCGCGCTCTTTCCAGCTCTGCCGCTGGTCGGGGGTGAGGGGCTCGGGGACTTTCGCCCAAGCGTGGGCGGTGCAGCTGGCGCCGGTGGCGTCTTGCCGCGTGTAGTCGAACAGCACTTGGCTCATGGCTGGGTGTGAGGTGGTCCGTGAAGCGCACGGGGGCGGTCATGGTAGCCCAGCACCCTGACCCATGTGGCGTGCGTGGGCCGCAAGAAAAAAGGGTGCGGGCCTTGCGGCTCGCACCCGAAGGGACGACAGCTCAGAAAACTCGGTTCAGGGCGTGGCGAAGGCCGCCAGCCAGTTCAGGTTCGCTTTCAGGCCCCATTGGGTGGAGCCGTTGCGCCAGGTGGCGTCGAGGACGTCGGCGCTGCCCACGCAGCCGCCCGCGGCGCGCTGGTAGCAGTGGTCGGCCGAGAGATCGCCGACGGCGGTGTCGCGGACCATGATCCAGCCGCTGCCGTTGCCGCTCAGGCATTCGTAGGCCAGGGCACCGCAGGTGCGGCCGGCGACCGACTCGGACGAGCCGCGCACGGTGGTGGCGGTGCCGCCGGGGAAGATGTCGCTCTGGCCGTTGACGATGCGCAGGTTGTCTTTGGGCAGCTTGTAGTTGCCCGGCGTCATGCACGAGGTCATGCCGTAGACGGTGTAGAGCGTGTGCGAGCCCATGCCGTAGGCGGCCCGCACGCGGGTGTCGTAGTTCTTCGCGTTGATCGCGATCACCGAGCCCTGGCTGAACCCGGCGACGACGATGCCCTTGCTGCAATCGGCGGTGCTGCGGGCGCAGAGCTTGGCGACGGCGCTGCTCGAGCTTCCGCTGTTGTAGATGTACTTCGCCTTGGCGAGGATCTGCGAGCAGGTGCCGAAGAGGCTGCTGTCGTATTGCACGGCCGCCGCGACGAAACCCTTGGCTGACATCTCGGCCACCGCGGCCATGGCCTGGCCGTTGTCGTAGCTCTCGGTGGTGCCGACTGTGTAGATGAAGACCGGGTGCTTGCCCGACGCGGGCTCGGTGCCCTTGATGCGGTAGGTGGTGAGACCCGCGCTGTAGGTGGCGCTGAAGTCGGCCGCGATGGCCTGCGTGCCAAACAGGGCCGCCCCCACCACGCCGACGATGCCGGCCAGGCGCTTGAGGGTCTGCAGGGAAGTCCGTGTGTCCATGCGATCTAGTTTTGCACGATGGTGCAAAAGATCGGCCTGTGACTTACCCGATCAGGGTCGGAGAGGGTTGTTTTTGCCTGCCAAGGGCGCTATTTTTGATCGGTGGTGCATAAATCACGAATCGACGAGCCGGCTGGGTGCCGGCGGCTGCTCAGCCCAGGCTCTGCTCCGCTTCCATCAGCTTGTAGCGCGCCAATGCGAGGTTGGTGCGTTGCTTGTCGAGCACGGCGAAGAGAAAGAGGCCCTTGTGCCGCGCTGCGTTGCGCATCACATGGTGGCGCGGCCCGGCACTTGTCATCACCTCGTCGATCTCGGTGGTGAGACCGAGTTGCCTCGCGAGATGCTGGTGGCTGCGCATGAGCTGCGCGCTGGCGGCGGCAGCGAGGTCGAGTTCGACCGGCTGGTCCTTGCGCTCCTGCCGGGCCAGGATGAGGCCGGAACTCGCATCGACCACGGCGCAGGCGAAGAGACCGTCGAGTGCAGACAGCACGTCGAGGGCGCGGTCAGCGAGGGCGGGGTCGAGCAGCGGGCGACGCAACGGAACCGTGGCGTCATAGGCGGCGGCTGGCGCCGAGACCGGCAGCGACACCTTGGCGCCCGCGACGCTGGCGCCCGTGCTGGAGAGATCGGCGACCTTGATCTGGAAGCCGTCGAGCCCCGGGGCCAGCGCGGGTGGCGGGCCCCACACGGGCTCCTTCTTCACGCGGTTCCACATGCCCAAGAGCGAATTCCACACGGCCGATGCACTGGTCAGCGCTTCGTTGAGCACCTGCACCTTCAGGCGTGCAGGCCACTCGATCATGCCGATCTTGTTGGCGATCCACACCGCGTTGGGCGGCAGCATGAAGAGCAGGGTGGGGCAACGCCAGTTGGCATGGCGCACGGCGGCCTGCAGGGTGTCGAGCATCTCGTCAATCGCATGCGGCTGCATGGCGCCGACGATCACCGCCGTCATGTGGCTGCGCTCCATGAGCGCCAGCGGCACGGCCGCATTGGCGGTGCCGGGCGCCCGCACATCGGCGTGGTAGATGCGCAGCATGTCTTCGTTGCGCCGCTCGAGCGTGGTGCGCTCGATGGTTGCGAGCGTGCGAAGCGTGCCTTGCTCGCGCAGGTGCAGCCGCTCGATGGGCCGGCCGCTCGCATCCGACAAGGCCTTGATGACGGCGCTCGCCCACACGGCGGTCGGGTCGTAGAGCGCGATCAGGCGGGTGGCGGTGTCGAGGTCAGATCGCGTGGCGGTGAAGTGGTCGCGGATTGCCTGCGCGGGGGAGCCAGAGACGACGAGGTCGCGCTGGTGGCTGTCGACCATCTGTCCGCGGTCGTTGACCTCGGTGGCCACGCTCTCGAGGATGGCGGTGGCGGCGAATCCGTGATCCGGATCTTCTGGCGCGGGGTTGCCGCGGATGGTGCGCAAGTCACCGAATAGCGAGCTGAGCATGGTCGTGTACTCCCGTACCTCGCGCCGTGGACGGCGCTGTTGATGCGGGAGTCTAGGCTCGTCCCGCGCCGGCCACATCCCACGGTTTGCAACCAGTGGTTGAAAAGGGGGCATTGGTTTGAGGGGGGCCGGCTGAGGGCTCGCAATGGGTTTGTCATTAATAACAAATACCCACGGCGCGGTTGCGGCAGGGTATCGACTTCATGTCATCTGTTTCCAGAAGAAAAAATGATCGGCTGTGCAAATATATCGGGATACCATGCTTTTGCACTGCAACATTGCGATTTGCGGGCGTCGAAAGGTGGTCGATGACTGAGTTTCAGAATTCTCGATATTGAGCCTGCGTCCGCAGCGCTGTAGCCCGGCCCAGCTCATACGCGGCCGGCTGACCGTCACACCACCTCCGAATTTGAATGTGTGGGTTTCTCCATCTCGCGGAGAGGCCTTTCCATACCCATTTACTTGCTGGAAATGGGTTAACCCGTGTCGCCGTCAAATTTACGGCGATATTCCCTCGATGTCAGGAAGGACATAACCATGAAAAAGAATCTGTTGGCCGCCCTCGCGATCACCGCTTGGCTTGCAAGCGGCCCGACCTTTGCCGCTGCCCAAGGCAGCGCAAGCGAAGCCAAATCGATGCTCCAGAAGGCGGTGGCGGCGATCAAGGCCGACAAGGCCAAGGCGCTGAACCAGATCTCGCTCGGCGAGAACGGCTTCCGTGACCGCGACCTCTACCCGTTCTGCGGTGGCCCCGACGGCAACTTCAGCGCCCACCCCCGGATGACCGGCAAGAGCATGAAGACGCTCAAGGCCCAGGATGGCGAAGCGCTCGGCATGCGCCTGTACGACTCGGCCAAGGAAGGCGAGATCAACGAGATCGAATACCAGTGGCCGAAGCCGGGCGCCAAGGAGCCGGTCACCAAGGTGAGCTACGTCACCAAGGTGGGCGACCAGGTGTGCGCGGTCGGCTACTACAAGTGATCGGCAAGATCAGCTGAAGAAGACGCTCGGTGGCGCGCCCACCGAGCGTCTCACCATCGCGGTGAACGCACTCGGGCTCGCGTAGCCCAGCTCGGCCGAGATCACCGCCATCGGCACCTTGCGCGCCGCCATCGTGAGCGCCTTGGCCAAGAGCACCTGCTGGCGCCACTGCAGGAAGGTCGTGCCCAGCTCGCTGCGAAAGAGCCGCGCCACCGTGCGGGCGCTCGCGCCGGTCTCGGCGGCGCAGGTCTCGAGCGTGCTCCAGCGGGTGGGGTCGTCGAGCACCGATTCGCACAGGGCGCGCAGGCGCTTGTCTTGCGGCAGGTCCACGCCGATGGGCACCTGCTGCGCGCGGCGCAGCTCGTCGAGCACGAGCGCAATGATGTGGTGTTCGCGCGGCTCGGGCCTGTGCCCGGGCGAGAGCGCACCGGGCTCGACGCCCAGATGCATGACCAGCTCGCGCAGCAGGCTCGACACCTCGATCACCCGGCATTGGTGCCAGGGCGAATCGGGGCCCGCGTCGATCTCGGGGCCGATGTGCCGATCGTCCTGGTGCAGGTAGAGCGTGCGGATCTCGGCGTCTTCCACCACGTTGACCATGTGCTCCACATGCGGCGGGATCCATACCGCTCGCGAGGGCGGCACGATGTACGTGCTCTGCGTGGCAGTCATGCGGATCACGCCCGTCACCGAGAACGCCAGCTGACCCCACGGGTGGCTGTGCGGGTCGATGTGGGTGTCGGCCGCGAGGCGGCGCATCTTGGCGCGCACCGGATGCTCGGCGGTGGGCGCGTAGCGCAACGGGTCGACGGGCGGAACGCTCGTGCGCCGGCGGCTGGCATCGGTGGGGGTCTGGCGGCGCATGTCTGTTTCTCGATAGAAATTGACGAACTATCGTAACTCTGTCGACCTGCCCCCGCCTAGAGTCCTGGCAATCGCATTCACGCTGCTTCCATGACTTCCGCTTCCATTTCCCTGTCGCAAGACGCGAAGACCATCAGCCTGATCGGTCTCGCTCACGGCACCTCGCACTTTTTCCACATGCTGCTGGCGCCGCTGTTCCCGCTCTTCATCCGCGATTTCGGCTTCAGCTATTCCGAGCTGGGGCTCTTGGTGTCTGTGTTCTTCGTCGTTTCGGGCGTGGGGCAGGCGCTGGCAGGCTTTCTGGTCGACCGTGTCGGCGCTCGGCCGGTGCTCTTCGTCGCCTTGAGCTGCTTCGTGCTCGCCGCGATGTCGGTCGCCACCGCCCAGAGCTACGCAGGGCTGATGCTTGCCGCCATGCTCGCGGGCCTGGGCAACTCGCCCTTCCACCCGGTCGACTTCACCATCCTCAACAAGCGCGTGTCGCAGCCGCGGCTGGGCCATGCGTTTTCGGTGCACGGCATCACCGGCAACCTGGGCTGGGCGGCGGCGCCGGTGTTCCTCGCAGGCCTCACGGCGGCCACCGGGTCGTGGCGCATTGCCGCGGCCGGCATGGGGGTGTGGGCGCTCTTCGTGATCGCCGTGCTGTGGCTGCACCGCGAGGCGATCGACGACCGCGCCGGAAGTTGGGCCCATGAAGGTGCTGCGGCCAAGGCGGCCGCACCGGTGAACGAGCATCCCCTTGCCTTCCTGCGCTTGCCCTCGGTGTGGCTGTGCTTCTCGTTCTTCTTCTGGTCGACCTGCTCGCTGAGCGCGATCCAGAGCTTTGCGAGCCCGGCGTTGCAGAAGATGTACGACCTGCCGTTGTCGATCACCGCGTTCGTCGTCACCGGCTACATGTTGTGCGGCGCGGCGGGCATGGTGGTGGGCGGCTTCCTCGTGAGCCGCACGCAGCGCCTGGAACGCATCATCGGCTTCTGCCTGATGGGCGCGGCGGTGCTGCTGGGGGTCGTGGCCTCGGGGGCGCTGCCGGGCCTGCTGGCGTGCGCGGTGGCATCACTGGCAGGCTTCGGCGTGGGCCTCGCCGGCCCCTCGCGCGACATGCTCATCAAGCAGGCCGCACCTCCCGGGGCGACGGGGCGTGTCTACGGCACGGTGTACTCCGGGCTGGACCTGGGCTTCGCGATCGCGGCCCCCGTCTTCGGCGCGTTGCTCGACCACGGTTCGCCCTCCGGCGTGTTCTACGGCTCCGCGCTCGCCCTCGTGCTCGGAGTGGCGTCGGCCTCGCTCGTGGGCATCGGCATTGCACAACTGCGCGGGGCCCGTAAAGTCGCCGCATGACGACTTCTTCTGAACGCCTCGCCGGCCACGCGCTGGTGGAGGCTCTGGTGGCGCAAGGCGTCACCACGGTGTTCGGCGTGCCGGGCGAGAGCTACCTCGCCGCGCTTGATGGCTTCCATGAACACCGCGACAAGATCCGCTTCATCGCCTGCCGGCAAGAAGGCGGCGCGGCCTTCATGGCCGAAGCGCAAGGCAAGCTGACCGGCCGCCCCGGCGTGTGTTTCGTGACCCGCGGGCCCGGCGCCACCAACGCGAGCATCGGCCTGCACACCGCGTTTCAAGACAGCACGCCGATGGTCCTCTTCATCGGCCAGGTGGCGAGCGACCAGCGCGATCGCGAGGCCTTCCAGGAGCTCGACTACCGACAGATGTTCGGCCCCGGCACGCTCGGCTTTGCCAAGTGGGTGGGCGAGGTGCACGACGCCGACCGGCTGCCCGAATACATCTCGCGCGCCTTCCACACCGCGATGCAAGGCCGCCCCGGCCCGGTGGTGCTGGTGTTGCCGGAAGACATGCTCACGAAAGAGACCCGCGCCGCGGTGCTGCCGCGCGCCGAGCCTGCGCAGGCCTGGCCGGCGCCGGGTGGGCTGCGCGACGTGCGCTCGATGCTGCTCGCATCGCGGCGCCCCTTCGTCATCGTGGGCGGTGGCGGCTGGGACGCCGCCTCGTGCGCCGCGATGCAGCGCTTCGCCGAGAACTGGAAGCTGCCCGTCGGCTGCGCCTTCCGCTTTCAAGACGTGTTCGACAACCGCCACCCGCAGTACGCCGGTGACGTGGGCATTGCCATCAACCCGAAGCTCGCCGAGCGCATCCGCAACGCCGACCTCGTGCTCGCCATCGGCCCGCGCCTGGGCGAGATGACGACCAGCGGCTACACGCTCCTGCAGCCGCCTCGGCCGGTGCAGAAGCTCATCCACATCCACGCGGGGCCCGAGGAACTGGGTCGTGTGTATGCCGCCGACCTGCTGCTGCAATCGTCGATGGCGAGCGCCGCGAAAGCACTCGAAGGCCTCACTGCACCGACGCAGTTGCCGTGGGCGGCATGGACCGAAGAGGCCCATGCCGACTACGAAGCGAACCACATTGCGCAAGACGTGCAGCCGCTCGACATGGCCGTCGTCATCAAGACCATCCAGCGGCTCGCGCCCGACGACACGGTCTACACCAACGGCGCCGGCAACTACGCGGGCTGGCTGCACCGCTACTGCCGCTACCACGGCCTGCAGCACCACGGCCGCACGCAGCTCGCGCCGACCTCGGGTGCCATGGGCTATGGGGTGCCTGCGGCCGTGGCGGCGGCGCTGCTGTACCCAGAGCGCACGGTGGTCAACATCGCCGGTGACGGCGACTTCCTGATGACCGGCCAGGAGCTGGCCACGGCCACCGGCTACGGCGCCAGGCGCCTCGTCAGTGTGGTGGTCGACAACGGCACCTACGGCACCATCCGCATGCACCAGGAGCGCGAGTACCCCGGGCGCGTGAGCGGAAGCGACCTCTTCAACCCCGACTTTGCTGCGCTCGCGCGGGCTTACGGCTGGCAGGCGTGGTCGCTCTCGCGCACCGAAGAGTTCGAGCCGGCCTTTGCCGAAGCGCTCGCCTCGCAGCGGCCGGCCTTGCTGCACCTGAAGCTCGATGCCGACGTCAGCACCAGCCGCAGCACGCTCACCGCCATCCGCAACGCCGCGCTCAAGTCTTCGGCGAAGGCTTGAGGAAGAGCAGCACCAGGCCCACGAGCACCACGCCCGCGGCGAGCCATTCGAACGAGGTCACCACCTCGCCGAGCACCACCACGCCCAGCAGCATGGCGATCACCGGGTTGACGAAGGTGTAGCTCGACGCGACCGCCGCGCTCGTGCGCGCGAGCAGCAGCATGTAGGCGTTGAACGCGATCAGCGAGCCGAAGACGACGAGGTAGGCCCACGCGGCCACCGCGGCAGGTTCCGGAGGCCACTGCGGCGCTTCGCCGCGAAGCGCTGACATCACCATCAGCACGGCACCTCCACCGACCATCTCACTCGCAAAGCCGGCGAGGCCAGGCGCCAGCGGCAGGCTACGCTGGCTCAGCACACTGCCGAGCGACCACGCCGCGCACGCGATCGCGATGGCGGCCAGGCCTGCGGGCGAGGCCTGGAAGCCAGCGCCCTGGGTCAGCATCAGCACCCCACACAGGCCGACGACGATGCCGGCCAGTTCCAGTCGCCCGGGCCTGATGCCCCACAAGCGGTTGAGCGCCGCGATCATCAGCGGCACCACGGCGATGAAGGCGACGACGAGACCGGAGCCGACGGTCTGCTCGGCATAAGCGACCCCGCCCATCCCGCCGCCGAGCATGAGGGCGCCGACCACCAGCGCATGCACCCATTGCCGCCGTGTCGGCATGGCTGCGCCGCGCCAGGCCATCCACGCCAGCACCGACAAGCCGGCCACGAGAAAGCGCGAGCCCATCTGCAGGAAGGGCGGGAAGCTGATCAGCGCAAACTTGATCGCGAGGTAGGTCGAACCCCACACGATCCAGGTGGCGGCCAGGCAGGCCAGCAGCAGCGGGCTGAGCCCGGCGCGTGTGGAAGAGGCGAGGTTGGCGGTGCTGTCCATGCGCCGCATCGTAGGAAAGGAAAGCGTTGGCCTGAATGGCAAACTCATGCTTCTTCCGTTCGTCTGCTTGCTGGTTTCAAAGCACAAAGCGAGGTTTGCCTTGAACTCCGATCTCGACGCCTATGACACCCGCATCCTGGCCGAGCTGCAGGCCGATGCGCGCCTCTCGATGGCCGAGCTCGGCCGCCGCGTGCACCTGAGCCAGCCTGCGGTGACCGAACGCGTGCGCAAGCTCGAAGGGGCCGGCGTCATCACCGGCTACCGCGCGTCGGTCGATCTCTCGAAGCTCGGCTACGGCATCCGCGCGCTCGTGCGCGTGGGCCGCGCCGAATACGCGCGCGTGGTCAAGCTCGTGAGCCAGACGCCCGAAGTTGTCAACGCCTTCAACGTGACCGGCGAAGACAGCTGGATCCTCGAGATTGCGGTCGTCGACGTGCCGCACCTCGACACGGTGGTGAGCCGCTTCTGCCTGCTCACCGAGACCTCCACCGCGATCATCCTGAACGTGGCGCGCGAGCACCACGCGATGCTGCCGCCGCGGCGCGAAGATGCGAAAACGACCGTCGGCCGCAGGAAGGCGGCTTGATCAGCGCCCGGCTACCTGCGACACGTAGCGGGCGAGCAGGGCGATCTCGTTGTCCGACAGCTTGTCGCGAAACGAGGGCATCACGCCCAGCCCGTTGCGCAATGCCTGCACCACGCGTGCCTCGTCGGGCTTGAGTTCGTCGAGCACCGGGCCGATCTCGCCGGTGGCGCCGGCATCGCGCAGGGTGTGGCAGGTGGCGCACGAGGGGGCCGCACCGCTCGTGAAGAGCTTGCGGCCGGCCTCCCGGTCATCGGCCTGCGCGCCCAGGCTGGCCGCGGCCAGGGCGGCCGCGGCGATGCAACGTCGCGTGTTCACGCAGCGACGACGGTCACGGCGTGGTCGGCCCAGCTGTTGTTGCCGTAGCCGGACACGTTTTCCTCGCGCTGCTGCGGTTGCACCTGGCCGGCGGCGTCGGTGGCGCGGCTGACGAGGGTGTGAGTGCCGGCCGGCAGGTTCGCCTGGATGGCGAACTGGCGCCAGGCGAAGGGGCCGAGGTCGGGGCCGACGAGCTTGGCATCGCGCCAGGTCTTGCCGCCGTCGGTCGACACTTCGACGCGTTTGATCGGCGAGCCACCGCTGAAGGCCACGCCAAGGATCTGCGCCGGGCCGGCCGCGAGCTTGCCGTCGCCGGAGGGCGTGTTGATCCACGACTTCACGTTCATCAGGAGCACCGAGGCCTGCGACGGCTCGGCCTTCTGGCCCATCGGCGTCATGCGGTAGCCGTGCGACATGATCTTCGCCTTGCTCTCGCTCGGGGTGAGCGCGATGCGCTTGACGTACTTGATGTTGTTGACGCCCTGGTAACCGGGCACAACCAGGCGCAGCGGGCCACCGTGGGCCACCGAGAGGGGTGCTCCGTTCATTTCCCAGGCCAGCATGGCATCTTGCAGCGCGGCGATCGGCACCGAGCGCTCGACCACCACGCTCAGCGGGTCGACACCTTCGGGCAGCTTCTCGCCACCGGTGCCGGTGATGTAGAGCATGCCGCCCTGTGCGCCACCCAGTCGCTCGATCACCGACTTGAGCGGCACGCCGGCCCAGATCACGCAGCCGGCCGCGCCCACCTTCCACGGCGTGCCACTCGGCTTGTGCGGGAAGAAGCCGCGGCCGTTGCCGCTGCACTGCAGAACGGTGGCCACCGAGATGAAGTCGATAGTCTTCAGCTGGGCCAGCGTCAGCGTGCCCGGCTTGGCGACACCTTCGAAGGCGACCTGCCAGGCGTCCCGGTCAGCGAGCACGCTCTCGGGCATGGCCGGCAGGTTGTTGCGCACGTAGAGGCGCTCGGCCGGGGTGACGAGGCTCGCACCCATCGAACTGCGCTTCGTCTCGAGCGTGCTGCTGCTGTGGATGATGAGGCTGTCGGCGTCTTTCCAGGCGGCGTAGGCCGGCAGCTTCGGTGCAGCGGGCGCGGCCGGCGGCACGACGGGCGCCGGTGCCGCAGTGGCGGTCGGTGCGCCCGTGGCGCAGCCGGCCAGGGGTGCAGCCACGAGCGCGGCGCTGCCGGCGAGGAGTTGACGGCGGCGGACATCGGTTGGCATGGACATGGCGGTCGATCGCTCCAAAAAGTAAGTGCAAGAAAGCAGTGCTGGAAAACCCGTAGCGGCGGCGTGGGCTTGCGGACTGACGGGCGCGAAGCATATCCAGCGCGCCGGAATACGCCAAATCGCTGAATCCATTGCTTACACCTTACTCGTCCTGTGCTGTCAACCGGAAGCGGGTGCTGCCGAAAATAACGAACGCACAAAGAAGGTGCTGCCTTTGCAATGAAGGCAGGTTCAAAACCGCGCAGGAGGACATCGTCATGTTGGGAATTCGCCAGGTACTCGCTGTCTGTTTTTCGCTGGGCGCGAGTGTTGCCCATGCACAACTCACCGCCATGATCGCGGTCGAGCCGACATCCAAGAAAGACTCGCTCGCCGTCGTCACGGCCACGGTCGAATCGGCCATCAGCAAGGCCACGGGCCAGGCCGCCAAAGTCTTCATCAACGAAGACCTGACCGACGTGATGCGTGCCACCCGCACCGGCGAGGTCGACATCTACATCGCACCACCGCAGGTGGCCGCCTCGGCGCTCTCGCGCGGCTACGAACTCATCGGCTCCACCAACCCGATGGAGCAGTACGTGCTCGTCACCCGGCGCGACAGCTACACCGTGGCCGCGCTCGGCGGCCGGCGCCTCTACCTGCCGCAGCAGGACTCGGTCTACTCCTACGTGGCGCGCGGCATGCTCAACGCGGCCGGGCTGTCGTTCCAGAACCTGCAGGTCGAATTTGCGCGCTGGCCGAGCGCCGGCCTGATCGCGGTCGACATGGGTGTGTTCGATGCGACCGTCGTGCGCCAGAGCGAATGGAACGACTGGGTGAAGACCCGGGGGCCGGCGCTTCACGCCGTCTCGACCTCGATTCCCGTGCCGGGCGGTCTGTCGGTGGTGGTGCGCAAGACGCTTCCCGAGAAGTCGCGCGAGAAGCTCGCGCGCTGGTTCGCCACCAACGCCACCTCGTCGGGCCTGAAGCCCGTGATGGAGCGGCCCGACATGTCGACCTACAAGGCCGTGGCCGAGCTGGGCTATTTCACGCCCAACAGCCTGCCGGGCGCCGACGTGGTGAAGGCGGCCGACGTGCGCAAGCTCGTGGCCGAAGGTGCGGTGATCGTCGACACGCGCTCGGAGAAGGAATACAAGGCGAAGCGCATCCCGCAGGCGGTGTTCGTGCCGTACCACGAGAAGAGCCTGAAAGACGTCGCCTTCGACCCCGCGAAAGACGACTTCCGTGACCTCGCCAAGCTTGACAAGGAGAAGCCCACCATCTTCTCGTGCAACGGCGCCGAGTGCTGGAAGTCGTACAAGGCCTCCAAGGCAGCCGTGGCGGCGGGCTTCAAGAAGGTCTACTGGTTCCGTGGCGGTTTGCCCGAGTGGGAAAGCACAGGCCTGCAGGTCGCGCAGAACTGACAGGGGTGCCGGGCATGCCCGGCACGATGGCAAACTTCACCCGTGCTGCACCGCCGCAAGCTGATGCGGTGCAGGTTCCCACGGCCTTGGAAGGACGCCATTCATGACCCCCGATTTCACCACCTGCGACTTCTGCGACACCCACAAGAACAACACCGACGGCACGTTTCGCGTGCTGCCACCCGTGTTCAAGGATTACGGCAAGCGGCTCAAGTTCGCCGGCCGCGCGGTCACCATCAAGTGCTTCGAAGACAACTCGCTGGTGAAGGCCGCGCTCGACACGCCGGGTGAAGGCCGTGTGCTGGTGGTCGATGGCGGGGCCTCGTTGCGCCGTGCGCTGGTGGGCGGCAACCTGGGGGCGGCCGGGGCCAAGAACGGCTGGGCCGGGATCGTGGTCGACGGGTGCGTGCGCGACAGCGCCGAACTTGCCCTCTGCGACCTCGGCATCCGTGCACTCGCGCTGATGCCGCTGCCCACCGAGAAGCGCAACGAGGGCCAGCGCGATGTCGTAGTGCAGATCCAGGGCGTGACCGTGCGCCCCGGCGACTGGCTGTATGCCGACGAAGACGGCATCGTGGTCAGCGCCACCGCGTTGACCTGAGTCGACGCGGCGTGTCGCGTGAGCAACGCGCCGGGCTTGGAGCCACTTGGCGCGCCGCGGTGGTTTGAGTTTTTTGCCCCAGCTCGCGCTATAGCGGCGCCACGATTTGCCGATATCCCACGGATCGGGCTACCCATGCCCCATCTGACACTAGGAGGCATTTCCGTGAGCTGGTTCGAACGACTGAAACTTTCCCATCGACTGATCGCCTCGTTTGGCGTGGCCATCGTGCTGACGATGGCGCTGGGCGCCGGTGCCGTCTGGCAGTTGGGGCAGGTCAATCACGTTGCCTCCGACCTGCAGTCACACTGGATGCCCTCGGTGCGCGCCGCGCTCGAATGGCGTGCCGACCTGCAGTCCATCCGCCTGGTCACGCTGCAGCACGCCACAGCCGCCAATGAACGCGAGAAGCGCCGCCACACCGCCGTGGTGACGGCCGCGCTGGACCAGTACGCCAAGCACGCTGCAGAATTCGCGGCGCTCGCCACGCTGGACGAGCAGAAGAAGCTGCTCGGCGAACTGGGGCCGCTCAACGAGTCGTTCATCAGCGTGACCAAGCAGGTGCTCGAGGTGTCGAGCAAGGACGGCAACGACGCGGCGATGGCGCTGCAGAACGAGGAGATGCGCCCGCGCGCCCAGCAGGTCGAGACCCGCATGGACCGCCTGGTCGAACTCAGCATCGAAGGCGGCAACGCCGCCGCCGCCAGCAGCGAGCGCGCCTACAAGATCAGCCGTGCCGTGCTGGCCGGCGGTGTGCTGCTGTCGGTGCTGCTGGGCCTTGGCCTCGCCGCCGCGGTGACGCGCTCGGTGTTGCGCCAGCTCGGCGGTGACCCGGCCGACGTGGCGGTGGTCGTGGAGCGCGTGGCCTCGGGCGACCTCACGGTGCGCATCGCCACCCGCAAGAACGAGCAGACCAGCCTGCTCGCCAGCATGCAGCGAATGGTGCAGAACCTGTCGGGCATCGTCTCGGGCGTGCGCACGGGCGCCGAGTCCATTTCGACCGCGTCGTCGGAAGTCGCCAGCGGCAACCTCGACCTGTCGTCACGCACCGAGGCCCAGGCGGCCAACGTGCAGCAGACCGCCGCCACGCTGCACGAGCTCTCGAGCACCGTGCGCAGCAACGCCGATGCTTCGCGCAACGCGACCACGATGGCCGCCAGCGCCTCCGAGATCGCCGAAAAGGGCGGCTCGGTGGTGGGCGAGGTGGTGCAGCAGATGGAGCAGATCACGACCGCGTCGAAGCGCATCGGCGAGATCATCGGTGTGATCGACGGGATTGCCTTCCAGACCAACATCCTCGCGCTGAACGCGGCGGTGGAAGCGGCGCGCGCCGGCGAGCAGGGCCGCGGCTTCGCGGTCGTGGCGGCCGAAGTGCGCAGCCTCGCGCAGCGTTCGGCGGAAGCGGCCAAGGAGATCAAGGTGCTGATCCGCAACAGCGAAGAGCGCGTGGAAGCGGGCTCGACCCTAGCCAACGACGCGGGCCGCATCATGCAGGAGGTGGTGGCCTCGGTGCGCGAGGTGTCGGGCACGATCCGCGCGATCGCTGACGCAACCGTCGAGCAGTCGACCGGCCTCGAACAGGTGAACACCTCGGTATCGCAGATGGACAGCGCCACGCAGCACAACGCCGCGCTGGTCGAGCAGTCTTCTGCTGCGGCCGAAAGCCTGAAGCAGCAGGCGCAGGCGCTGAGCCAGGCGGTCAGCGCCTTCCGGATCGCCTGATCCGGATCAGCGCACGACTTCGAGCAGGCGGTCCAGGCCGCCGGTGTTGATCGCGACCATCGCCTGCTCGCGCACCTTGGGCTTGGCGTGGTAGGCCACCGAGAGGCCGGCCTCGCCCATCATCGGCAGGTCGTTGGCGCCATCGCCCATCGCGATGCCCTGGGAGGGTTTGATGCCCAGCTGCGCGCAAGTGGCGAGGAACATCTTGCGCTTCTCTTCACCGTCGCAGATGTCGCCCCAGGGCTGGTCGACCATGCGGCCGGTGAGTTCGCCGTCTTGCACTTCGAGCACGTTGCTGCGGGTGAAGTCGATGCCGAGGCAGTCGCGTACCCGGTCGGTGAAGAAGGTGAATCCGCCCGAGACGAGCAGCACCTTCATGCCGACGGCCTTGCACGCCCGCACCAGCTCTTCGGCACCGGGGTTGAGTTGCAGGCGCTGGTCGAGCACCTGCTGCATCGCGCTCACCGGCACGCCCTTCAAGAGCGTCACGCGGCGGCGCAGGCTTTCCTTGTAGTCGGCGATCTCGCCGCGCATCGCGGCCTCGGTGATCGCGGCCACTTCGGCCTTGCGGCCGGCCGCATCGGCGATCTCGTCCACGCACTCGATGTTGATGAGCGTCGAGTCCATGTCGAACGCAATGAGCTTGAAGTCAGTGAGCTTGAGTGGCGGGGTGAAGCGCTGGATGACGAGGCCGGGGGCGAATTCTTGTGCGGACATGAACGTGGTGGCGTAGTTCAGGCGGGTTGCTTGGTGGTCGGGGTGCCGAGTGAGCGCAGCACGTCGCGGATCAGTTGCGCGCGGTCTTTCGGGTCGGGCGTCTGGCGCTCGATGCGCAGCTTCTCGTTGCCGGCGAGCTTGATGTGGCGGTTCTTCTGCACCAGCTCGATGATGCGCATCGCATCGATCGGCGGGTTGGGGCGGAAGCTGATCACCATCGCGGAGCTGCCGGCGTCGATCTTGGTCACGCCATAGGGCTTGGCCAGCACGCGCAGGCGGTGCACGTCGAAGAGCGTCTGGCCCTGCGGCGGCAGCTTGCCAAAGCGGTCGGTGATCTCTTCGAGCATCGCGTCGATCTGCTCGGCCTTCTCGGCGGTGGCCAGGCGCTTATAAAGCGAGAGCCGGGTGTGCACGTCGCCGCAATAGTCGTCGGGCAGCAGCGCCGGCGCGTGCAGGTTGATCTCGGTGGTCGCGCTCAAGGGTGACAGCAGGTCGGGTTCCCTGCCGGCCTTCAGCGCGCGCACGGCTTCCGACAGCATGTCGTTGTAGAGCTGGAAGCCCACCTCCATCATGTTGCCGCTCTGGTTCTCGCCCAGCACCTCGCCAACGCCGCGGATCTCGAGGTCGTGCATCGCGAGGTAGAAGCCGGAGCCGAGCTCTTCCATGTTCTGGATCGCCTCGAGACGCTGGCCGGCCTGCTTGGTGAGGCCTTCGACATCGGGCACCAGCAGGTAGGCATACGCCTGGTGGTGCGAACGGCCGACACGCCCACGCAGCTGGTGCAGCTGCGCGAGGCCGAACTTGTCGGCACGGCTGATGACGATGGTGTTGGCGCTCGGCACGTCGATACCGGTTTCGATGATGGTCGAGCACAGGAGCACGTTGTGGCGCTGGGCCACGAAGTCGCGCATCACCGCTTCGAGCTGGCGCTCGGGCATCTGGCCGTGCGCCACGGCAATGCGGGCTTCGGGCAGCAGTTCCTGCAGCTTCTGGCGCCGGTTCTCGATGGTCTCGACCTCGTTGTGCAGGAAGTACACCTGGCCGCCGCGCTTGAGCTCGCGCAGCACCGCTTCACGGATCACGCTCGAGCCTTCGGTGCGCACGAAGGTCTTGATGGCCAGGCGGCGCTGCGGCGCGGTGGCGATCACGGAAAGATCGCGCAGCCCTTCGAGCGCCATGCCCAGCGTGCGCGGGATCGGCGTGGCGGTGAGCGTCAGCACGTCGACCTCGGCGCGCATGGCCTTGATCGCTTCCTTGTGACGCACGCCGAAGCGGTGCTCTTCGTCGATCACCAGCAGCCCCAGGCGCTTGAACTTGACCTTGTCGCCGATTAGCGCATGCGTGCCGACCACGATGTCGACGGTGCCGTCGGCCAGGCCTTCGAGCGTGGCCTTGACCTCCTTGCTGGAGCGGAAGCGCGAGATCTCGGCCACGCGCACGGGCCACTTGCCGAAGCGGTCGGCGATGTTCTGGTAGTGCTGCTCGGCCAGCAGCGTGGTGGGCGCAAGGATGGCCACCTGCTTGCCGCCGGTGACGGCGACGAAGGCGGCGCGCAGCGCCACCTCGGTCTTGCCGAAGCCCACGTCGCCGCAGACCAGGCGGTCCATCGGCTTGGGGCTGACCATGTCCTGGATGACGGCGTGGATCGCGGCCTTCTGGTCGGGCGTCTCCTCGAACCCGAAGCTCGCGGCAAAGGCCTCGTAGTCGTGCGGCTGGAAGCGGAAGGCAAAACCCTCGCGTGCAGCGCGTCTCGCATAGAGGTTGAGCAGTTCGGCGGCCGTGTCGCGCACCTGCTCAGCAGCCTTGCGCTTGGCCTTCTCCCACTGGCCCGAGCCGAGCTTGTGCAGCGGCGCTTCTTCGGCGCTCACGCCGGTGTAGCGGCTGATGAGGTGCAGCTGCGAGACCGGAATCTTGAGCGTGGCCTTGTCCGCGTATTCCAGGATCAGGAACTCGCTCGGGCCGTCGCCGAGGTCGATGTTCTCCAGGCCCACGTAGCGGCCGATGCCGTGGTTCAGGTGCACGACGGGGTCGCCGACCTTCAGCTCCGACAGGTCCTTGATCAGCGTGTTGACGTCGCTCGCCTGCTCCTGCTTGCGCTTGCGTCTTGCGGTCGGCGTCGTCGCGAAGAGCTCGGTCTCGGTGACGAACTGGATGTTCTTGTCAGGCTCAGTCCAGAAAAAGCCCTCGGCCATGGGCGCCACGGCAATCGCGTAGCGCTCGTCGCCGGCTTCGAACTCGGCCAGGCTCTTCACCGACGGCGGCTCGATCTTGTTGTCGCGCAGCAGTTCCAGCAGGCTCTCGCGGCGGCCTTCGCTTTCGGCGACCACGAGCACACGGTGCGGCGTGGCGCCCAGGTGCAGTTGCAGGCGCTTCAGCGGATCGGGTGCGCCCCGGTCCACGCTCAGGTCGGGCAGCGGGCGGGCCCAGTCGACCGGCTCCTTGCCGCGCACCGCGAGCACGGCATGGGCATTGGCCAGCGTGAAGAAATCTTCTGGCCGCAGGAACAGGTCTTCCGGCGGCAGGATCGGCCGCTCGCGGTCGTGCTGCAGGAATCGGTGGCGCTCGCGGGTGTCGGTCCAGAAGCGCTTGAGTGCCTCGTCGATGTCGCCGTGCAGCGCGATGGCGGCATTGGCACCGAGGTATTCGAAGATCGGCGCGGTGCTGTCGAAGAAGAGCGGCAGGTAGTACTCGATGCCGGCGGTGGCGATGCCGCTGCCGATGTCCTTGTAGATGCGCACCTTGGTCGGGTCGCCCTCGACCTTCTCGCGCCAACGCGCGCGGAATTTGGCGCGCGCTTCCTCGTCCATCGGGAATTCGCGGCCGGGCAGGAGGCGCACCTCGGGCACGGGGTAGAGGCTGCGCTGGCTGTCGGGGTCGAAGGTGCGGATGCTGTCGACCTCGTCGCCGAAGAGGTCCACGCGGTAGGGCACGAGCGAGCCCATCGGAAAGAGATCGATCAGACCACCCCGCACCGCGTATTCGCCGGGCGACACGACCTGGCTCACGTGCTGGTAGCCGGCGAGCGTGAGCTGCGCCTTGAGCGCGGCTTCGTTGAGCTTTGTCTTTTGCTTGAAATGGAAGGTGTAGCCGGCGAGAAAGCTCGGCGGCGCCAGTCGCACGAGCGCGGTCGAGGCCGGCATCAGCACCACGTCGACCTCGCCCTGCTGGATGCGCCAGAGCGTGGCCAGGCGCTCGGAGATCAGGTCCTGGTGCGGCGAGAAGGTGTCGTAGGGCAGCGTCTCCCAATCGGGGAACACGGCCACGCGCAGCTCGGGGGCGAAGAAGGGCAGCTCGCCTTCGAGCCGCTGGGTGTCGGCCGGCTCGGCGGTCACGATCGCGGTGATGCGCCCCTCGCGCTTCTGGGCTTGCGCAAAGCGCGCCAGCAGCAAGGCATCGGCCGAGCCGACGGGGCGGGGCAAGGTGAAGCGTTTTCCGGGGGCGAGCGAAGGCAGCTGCATGCGTGGGGGGCGAACACAAAACAAACACGCCCCGGTTGGGCGGTCCCCCGGGGCGATGCGAGGCCGAATTATAGAATTCGGCCCCTTTCCGGCCTGCTGACATGAGCGCATCTCCCATCGATCTGTACGCCTTGGTGCCTTGCGCTGGAATCGGTGAACGCGCCGGTGCCGGCGGGCCGAAGCAATATGCCGCGGTGGCAGGCAAGCCCATGGTGCGGCACACGCTCGACGCGTTGGCCCGGGTGGCGCGCCTGCGCCAGACGCTCGTGGTGCTGAGCCCGCGGGACGATCAGTTCGAGAAACACGTGACTGGCACGACCGCGTGGGTCGCCAAGGTCGGCGGTGCAAGCCGCGCGATGACCGTGGCGAACGGGCTGGCCCATTTGCGCGAACGCGGTGCGAATGCCGACGACTGGGTGCTGGTGCACGATGCGGCCCGCTGCCTGGTACAGCCGGCGTGGATCGACGCGCTGATCGACGCGTGCGTGAACGACGCCGTCGGCGGCCTGCTGGCGTTGCCACTCGCCGACACACTGAAGGCCGAGACGGCGGGCCGCGTGAGCGCCACCGTCGACCGCGCCCGCAAGTGGGCGGCGCAGACGCCGCAGATGTTCCGCATCGGGCTGCTGCAGGAAGCCCTGGCCCATGCCGGCGACGCCGTCACCGACGAAGCCAGCGCCATCGAAGCCCTCGGCCACGCGCCGCTGCTCGTGCCCTGCTCGATGGAAAACTTCAAGATCACCTGGCCTGCGGATTTCGCATTGGCCGAACGCCTGTTGAGGACACGCCCATGACGCTCAAACCCCAAGTGCCGCGCTGGCGCATCGGTGAAGGTTGGGACACGCACGCACTCGTGACCGGCCGCAAGCTCATCCTCGGTGGCGTGGAGATTCCGCACACGCATGGCCTGCAGGGCCATTCGGATGCCGACGCGCTGTGCCATGCGATCACCGACGCGCTCTTCGGCGCCGCCGCGCTGGGCGACATCGGCCGCCACTTCCCCGACACCGACCCACAGTTCCGTGGCGCCGATTCGCTCGCGCTGCTCACCGAAGCGGGGCGGCGCGTAAAGGCGGCGGGCTGGATCATCGGCAACGTCGACAGCACGATCATCGCGCAGGCACCGAAGATGGCGCCGCACATCCAGCCCATGCGTCAGCGCATCGGCATCGCGCTCGGCATTCCGGTCGAGCAGGTGAACGTGAAGGCCAAGACGGCCGAGAACATGGGGCCGGTGGGGCGCGGCGAGTCGATCGAGGCACGCGCGGTGTGCCTGCTGGTCAAGGCTTGATCAGGCCCTAGAGCGACAGCACATCGATCGTCGGCGGCACGAGGAAGCGCAGCGGCAGGATGTCGGTGCCGATGCCGGGCGTGACGTAGAGGCGGGTGTCGGGCAGCGGGTAGAGGCCCTGCTCGTAGGCACCGCGGGTGTTCCGCTTCAGCATGAGCTGCGTCAGCACGGGCACGTAGACCTGCCCGCCGTGGGTGTGGCCGGCCAGCACCAGGGAGGCCATTCCGGGCTTCATCAGCGTGGCGACGTCGGGGTTGTGCGTGAGCACGACGCGGCGTTCTGCGGGGTTCGCCGGCGGGTCGAGTTGCAGATGCTGCACCTGGCTGTCGGCGATGCCGGCGTAGAGGTCGCCGATGCCGATGAGGGTGCAGCGACCCAGCCACACCCGTTTGCCGTCGATTAGTTTCACGTTCAAGGCGGTGAGGGCCTCGCGCAGTTCATCCGCCACGGGTGGTCCGGGCATCTGCTCGTCGTGGTTGCCCAGCACGCCGAACACCGGGTACTTGATCCGCGCGAGCGGCGCGAAGGCCGCCGCCAGGTCGTGTGGCGGCCCGTACGTCCAGTCGCCAGCCACGAGCACGGCATCGATGGGCAAGGTGTTCAGCCGGTCCACGAGGCGATTCAGCTCGCGCTCGCGGGTGAACTTGCCGAAGTGGATGTCGGAGATCAAGGCCACCTGCGCGCCGCACTGCTGCCCAAGCCGTGTCTCGCGCACCACGAGCCGCTGCGGTTCGATGAATCGGGCCCAGGCCAGCGCGGCGCCGGTCGCGAAGGCCGAGCCGGCCACGAGCGCGGCGGCGATGCGCCGCGCCCGCACTGCGCGCCCGAGCCGCCAGCCCAGCCACGCGAGTAGCGGCCACACGAGCCACAAGCCCCAGTAGACCGAGAGGTGGAAGAGGGTGTGGCGCTCGTAGCCGGGCGAGATCCAGGTGTTGCGGAAGTCGTGCCACAGCAGCAGCACGAAGAGCGTGGCGAGGGCCGTGAGGCTGATGATGGCCGCGCGCCGCGGCGCGCTGATCAGGGACGGTTCGGGTTTGCGACCGGCTCGCCTCATGGCGCCTTTTTGAGGCGCACGTGGGCGACGAGCCCACCGTCCATCGCATTCGCGAGTTCGAAGCTGCCGCCCATGCGCGCGACCGATTTCTCGACGATGGCAAGGCCGAGACCGGCGCCCGTGGCCGCGGTGCGCGCTGCATCGCCACGGAAGAAAGGCGTGGTGAGCTGCTTGAGCTTCTCGGGCGCCACGCCGGGCCCGTGGTCGCGCACCGAGAGGATCACCCACGGCCCGGTGCGGGCATAGCTCACCTGCACGCGCGCGATGCCCGTGTCGGTGGAGCGGCCGTAGCGGCGTGCGTTCTCGAAGAGGTTCTGGAACACGCGGCCGAGTTCGACTTCATCAGCCATCACCTTGGCATCGATCGCCACGCGCGAGCTGATGCGGATCTGCGACGGGTCGCGGAAGCCCTGCATCTCGCGCTCGACCAGGCTCGACACATGCACCGGCACCAGCTTGGTCTCGCCAGGGCGGGCGTAGTCCATGAACTTGTCGATGATGGCGTCGAGTTGGTCGATGTCCATCGCCATGTTCTTCTTGGCTTCTTCGTCCTGCACGCTCATCTCGGCTTCGAGCCGCAGGCGCGCGAGCGGCGTGCGAAGGTCGTGCGAGATGCCGGCGAGCATCACGGCGCGGTCTTCTTCCACCTTGGCCAGCTCGCGGGCCATGCGGTTGAAGCCCATGTTGACCTGGCGGATCTCGCTCGTGAGGGTGTTCTCGTCGAGCTGCGATTCGTATTCGCCATCGCGGATGCGGCTGGCGGCGAACGACAGGTCGCGCAGCGGCTGGTTGATGAGGCGCGCAATCGCCGCCGAGCCGAGCACGGTGGCGAGCAGGGCGATCGTGACCCACAGCGCCCAGCTGCTGCCGGCCATCATGCGCACCTTGGTCGGGTCGGCCTGCAGCCAGTAGGCGTCTTTCTCGACCGAGAAGCCGACCCACAGACCGGCGACGCCGTTGACGGAGCCGGCAATCACCGTGTCGGGCCCCAGGCGCGAATGCAGCTCGTCGCTGATGGCCTTCGAGAAACGGTCGCCTTCGAAGGGTTCCCATTTGTCGTTGGGCTCGCGCGGCACGATCTTCACCGCCTCCGACGCGGCCATGGTCTTGACCAGCGTCACGCGGTTGATGTCGTCGACGTACTTCATCGACGCACGCGACAGGTTCACGAGGCTCGCCACCTGCTGCGCCTGCTGCACCGCGCGGGGCTCGAATTCGAGCGCGCGGAAGGTCTGCACCCACGCGAACACGCCGCCCAGCAACAGGATCGCCAGCAGGAAGAAGGTGCGCCAGAAGAGGCTCAGCGCAACGGCCTTGCGAGGCACGAGATCCGGCAGACCGTCGGGGACCGTGGGTGCAAAAAAAGGCCCCGATTTGGAGCCCTTGCCCGGCTTCTTCCGGTCAGGCCGCGCCATCAGGGACGAAGACATAGCCCACGCCCCACACGGTCTGGATGTAGCGAGGTTGAGACGGGTCGGGCTCGATCATCTTGCGCAGGCGAGAGATCTGAACGTCGAGGCTGCGGTCGAAGGGCTCGAACTCGCGGCCGCGGGCCAGCTGCGCGAGCTTGTCGCGGCTGAGCGGCTGGCGCGGGTGGCGCACCAGGGCCTTGAGCATGGAGAACTCGCCGGTGGTGAGCGCGATCTGCTCGCCGTCTTTCGACAGGCGGCGCAGGGCCAGGTCAAACTCGAAGGGGCCGAAGGTGACGGTCTGTGCGTCTTTCGCGGGAGCGCCCGGCGCTTCCATCGCGGGGCGGCGGCGCAGCACGGCGTGGATGCGGGCGAGCAGCTCGCGCGGGTTGAAGGGCTTGGGCAGGTAGTCGTCGGCGCCGACTTCGAGGCCCACGATGCGGTCCACGTCTTCCACCTTGGCGGTGAGCATGATGATGGGCGTCACGTCGTTCGCGGCGCGCAGGCGGCGGCAGATCGAGAGGCCGTCTTCGCCCGGGAGCATCAGGTCGAGCACGATGAGATCGACCGTCTCGCGGGTGAGCACGCGATTGAGCGCCTTCGAATCTTCCGCCAGCAGCACCTCGAAGCCTTCTTGCGTCAGGTAGCGGCGCAGCAGGTCGCGAATGCGGGCATCGTCGTCGACCACGACGACGCGGTCGGGGCGGGCATTGGGCGTGGGCGTCATGGCGGCGTCTCCTTATTTGTAACAGCGGCGATTGTGCTCAGGTTTAAACGGTGTTTTCGGGGTGCCTGACCACCTGTTACAAATCTATGACGCCCGGGCCGGGAGGGGAAGCAAAGCTTTGTGAAGCCCTTGCCGACGTGTCGGCCAACGCGGCCGGGGCAACGTTAGGTTCGCTCATGAACACGACCCTTCCTTCGCGGCTTTCGGCCGCCGATGCACGCCACCTGTTGGGGCGCACGGGATTCATGCCGTCGCCGGGCGAAGTGTCGGCATGGGCGGGGCTCGCGCCCGATGAGGCGGTGAATCGGCTGCTCGCGGGAGCACGACGCGCCGAGCCACGGCAGCCGGCACCGGCCTTCACCCGCGAGCCGATCCGCCCACCGCTGCGCGCTCAAGGCGACGTCGACGCCCGAAAGGAAGCCCTGCGCCAGTTGCGCGCCGACACCGTGGCACTGGCTGGCTGGTGGCTGCAGGAGATGCGTGACTCGCCCACGCCGCTGGCCGAGCGCATGGCGCTCTTCTGGCACAACCATTTCGCGACCTCCGTGCAGAAGGTGCGGCAAGCGCAGGGCATGTACATCCAGCACCAGCTGCTGCGGCGCCATGCGCTGGGATCGTTCCGCGAGCTGCTGCACGGCGTGGCCCGCGACCCGGCGATGCTCATCTACCTGGACGGCGCGGCGAACCGGGCCGAATCGCCGAACGAGAACTTCGCGCGCGAGGTGATGGAGCTTTTCACGCTGGGCGAGGGGCAGTACAGCGAGCAGGACATCAAGGAAGCGGCCCGCGCCTTCTCGGGCTGGGCGGTCGACCGCGAAGCGTGGGCGGCGCGTTTCCGACCACGCCAGCACGACCGCGGCGATAAGACGCTGCTGGGCCAGCGGGGCCGCTTCGATGCCGATGCCGCGCTCGACGTGATGCTCGACCAGCCGGCCGCGCCTCGCTTCATCGTCTCCAAGCTCTGGCGCGAGTTCGTCTCGCCGGTGCCCGATGCGAAGGTGGTGGAGCCCGTCGCGCAGCGCTTTCGCGAGAGTGGCTGGCGCACCGACGTCGCCCTGCGCGAACTGCTGCTGAGCCCGGCGTTCTGGGCGCCACAGAACCGCGCCGTGCTGATCAAGTCGCCGGTCGAGCTCGCGGTGGGCACGCTGCGGCAATTCGAGATCGAGCTTGACAACGCCCAGGCGCTCGTGGGCGTCACGGCGCGGCAGGGGCAGATGCTCTTCAGCCCGCCCAATGTGAAGGGCTGGCCCGGCTACACCGACTGGATCACGAGCACGACGCTGCTCGACCGGAAACGGTTCACCGAGCGTCTTTTCCGCGCGGTGGAGCAGCCACGCATGGAGATGGGTCGGGGCATGCAACCAGGCGGCTTCGGTGTGCGCTTTGATGCAGAGCCGTGGCTGAAGCCGCTCGGCGCCTGGCCCGACCGCGAGCCCGATGAGGCGGCGCGCGGCAAGCTGGTGGAGGCCGTGCTGGCCACGGCGCCCGTGCACCCGGTGCCGGCCGGCACGGTGGGCCTGTCGTACCTGCGGGCGATGAGCCTGGACCCGGCGTTTCAGTTGAAGTGAGGCTCACATGATCGATCGTCGTCAATTGCTCTCGCTGGGTGGGCTTGCGTTCCCCGCGCTGAGCTGGGCCCAGGCCGCGGCTTCTGCGGCCGGGCGTGTGCTGGTGCTGGTGGAGCTGAAGGGCGGAAACGACGGGCTCAACACCGTCGTGCCCTACGCGCACCCGGCTTATGCGCAACTGCGCCCGAGCCTCGCGCTGAAGGCCGACGAGGTGCTGCGCCTCGATGGCGCGCTGGGCCTGCACCCGTCACTCGCGCCGCTGATCCCGATGTGGGAGAAGCGTGAACTCGCCGTGCTCCTCGGGCTCGGCTACCCGCAGCCGAACCTGTCGCACTTTCGCTCGATCGAGATCTGGGACACGGCTTCCCGCGCGACCGAGTACCTCGACGAAGGCTGGGTGGCGCGCGCCATGTCGGCGGGTCTGCGCGAAAGCGCGCGCTTCACGACCGAGGGCGTGGCCATCGGCAGCGCAAGCCTCGGCGCACTGGCCGGCGCGAATGCGGTGTCGCTCACCAACCCCGAAGCCTTCGTGACACAGGCGCGCCTCGTGCGACCGGCCCACGTGCAGGGCAATGCGGCGCTGGAGCATGTGCTGCGCGTGGAGTCGGGCGTGCTGCAGGCGGCCGAAGGTTTGCGCGGGCCTGGGGCAGGTGCGATGAACACCGAATTCCCCACCCACAACTTCGGGCAAGCCGTGCGCGCCACCTGCCAGATCGTTGCCGGCCAGAAGGGCAAGGGCGGTGTGCCGGTGTTCCACCTCACGCACGGCAGCTTTGACACCCACCGCGGGCAACTGGCCACACACGCCAACCTGCTCAAGCAACTGGCCGAAGGGCTCGCCGCCCTGAAGGCAGGCCTCGTGGAGGCTGGCGCGTGGGAGCGCGCCCTCGTGGTCACGTATTCCGAGTTCGGCCGCCGTGCGCGCCAGAACCAGAGCGGTGGCACTGACCACGGCACCGCCGCGCCGCACTTCGTGATGGGGGGCTCGGTGCGTGGCGGCCGGTTCGTCGGCACCATGCCCGATCTCGACCGGCTCGACGGCAACCAGAACCTTGTCCACACCGCAGACTTTCGGCAGCTCTATGCGACCATCGCGCGCCGCTGGTGGGGGGTGAACCCCGAAACCGTGGTGCGCGGCACGTTTGACCTGTTGCCATTTCTTGAAGTTTGAAAAGGAGACCTTGCATGACCCGCACTTCCGCCCTGGCCTTGACGCTCGCCGCAGCACTCGCGAGTTCGACCGCATGGGCCGACCAGCCGCCACCTCAGAACGTCGTCGGCTTGTCTGCCAGCGCGAGCCTCGAGGTCAACAAGGACGTGCTGAGCGTGACCCTCTCGACCACGCGCGAAGGCACCGAGGCTGGCGCGGTGCAGTCGCAGCTCAAGCAGGCTCTCGATGCCGCTCTCAACGAAGCGAAGAAGGCCGCCAAGCCGGGCCAGATCGAGGTGCGCACTGGCAACTTCTCGCTCTTCCCGCGCTATTCGAACAAGGGCGGCATCACCGGCTGGCAAGGCACCGCCGAGCTGACCCTCGAAGGCAAGGACATCCCCGGCATCGCCCAGCTCACCGGCCGCATCAACACCATGACGGTGGCGCGCGTGGGCACCTCGCTGTCGCGCGAGCAGCGCGAGAAGGTGGAGAGCGACGTCACCGGCCAGGCCATCGCGCAGTACCGTGCGAAGGCGGCCGACGTGGCACGCCAATTCGGCTTCAGCGGCTACACGCTGCGCGAAGTGCAGGTCAACAGCGACCAGCCGCCGATGTACGCCGCCGCGCCGATGATGCGGGCGAAGACGATGTCGGATGCGTCCGAGGCGCTGCCCGTCGAGCTGGGCAAGGGCACCGTGACCGTGACGGTCAACGGCACCGTTCAGCTCACCAAATAGCTCTTACTGCGCGACCCAGCCGCCGTCGACGTTCCAGGCCACGCCGCGGATCTGATCGGCGGCGGGTGAGCTCAGGAACACCGCCAGCTCGCCCAACTGCTCGGGCGTCACGAACTGCAGCGACGGCTGCTTCTCACCCAGCAGCTCGACCTTCGCCTTCTCGACCGGGATGCCTTCGCGCGCCGCGCGGTCGTCGATCTGCTTTTGCACCAGCGGCGTCAGCACCCAGCCGGGGCAGATGGCGTTCGACGTGATGCCGGTCGTGGCTGTTTCCAGCGCAATCGACTTGGTGAAGCCGACGATGCCGTGCTTGGCTGCCACGTAAGCCGATTTCTGCGCCGAGGCCACGAGGCCGTGTGCCGAGGCGATGTTGATCACACGCCCCCAGTTCTTCTTGCGCATGCCGGGAATGGCCAGGCGCGTGGTGTGGAAGGCGGAGCTCAGGTTGATGGCGATGATGGCGTCCCACTTCGCCACGGGGAAGTCTTCCACCGGCGCCACGTGCTGGATGCCGGCGTTGTTGACGAGGATGTCGACGCCGCCGAAGTCTTTCTCGGCGTAGGCCATCATGGCCTCGATCTCGGCGGGCTTGCTCATGTCGGCCCCGTGGTAGCCCACCTTCACGCCGAGAGCGGCGACTTGCGCCTTGGCCGCTTCAACCTCGCCGAAGCCGTTGAGCACCACGTTGGCGCCCTGGCGCGCGAAGCACAGCGCCACGCCGAGCCCGATGCCACTGGTGGAGCCGGTGACGAGAGCAGTTTTCCCTTTCAGCATGGTCGAACCTCCGATTGAAATACAGTGCGGCGAATCTTAGAGCCGCCGACAGATCTCAGCCCATGCACGAACCACGCCTGAACCATGTGCAATGCCTTGACAGCCAGGGCCTGCACCGCATGGCCTACTGGGAGTGGGGCGACCCGGCCAACCCGAAGGTGCTGGTGTGCGTGCATGGCCTGTCGCGGCAGGGGCGCGATTTCGACACGCTCGCGCAGGCCATGAGCGCCGAGTACCGCGTCGTCTGCCCCGACGTGGTCGGACGCGGCCAGTCCGACTGGCTGGCAGATCCCTCGGGCTACCAGATTCCAGCCTACGCGGCAGACATGGTCACGCTGCTCGCGCGGCTGAACGCCGCCACGGTGCATTGGGTGGGCACCTCGATGGGCGGGCTGATCGGGCTCGTGGTGGCCGCGCTCAAGCACTCGCCGGTGTCTCGCCTCGTGCTGAACGACGTGGGGCCGGTGGTCGAACTCGATGCGCTCGCACGCATCGGAACCTACCTGGGCGCACCTGTGCGGTGGAAGAGCCTGGAGGAAGCGGCCGACGCGCTCTGGGCCATCTCGCAGGGCTTCGGCCCGCACACCCGCGAGCAATGGCTGGCGCTGACGCGGCCCATGATCAAGGCCGACGGCGACGGATTCGTTCCGCACTACGACCTCAACGTGGCGGTGCCGTTTCGCGGCCTCACGCCCGAGCTGGTGAAGGCGGGTGAAGCGCAGGTGTGGGCGATGTACGAGAGCTTGCGCTGCCGCGTGCTGCTGCTGCGGGGGGCGGACTCCGATCTGCTGTCGCCTGCCACCGCCAAGGCGATGACCGAGCGCGGCCCCAAGGCCGAGCTGCGCGAGTTCGCTGGCGTGGGCCACGCCCCGATGCTGCATTCGGGTGACCAGGTCTCGGCGGTGCGGGAGTTCCTGCTCCGGCCATGACGTGCCCATGAAGACAGGCCCGTCGGACGGCCGCACACCGGCTGCCGCCATCGTCCAACTCGCCGACGTCGACCCCGACGACAGCCGCGAGGCCGAGGTTTCCCAGCTCGCGCGCGCCCGCGCGTTTGCCGAGCCGCTCTTGACCGGCCAGGTGCTCGACACCGGCGAAGACGCACTCGTGCACGCCGAGGGTGTGGCCAACATCCTGCTCGGCATCGGCGCCGCGCCGTCGATGGGGGCGGCCGCCTACCTCGTCTATGCCGGCGACTACCTCGCCAAGCCCGACGAGATGGTGAGCAAGGCCTTCGGGCCGTCGTATGCCGGGCTCGTCACCCACACCCGCAAGCTGGTGCAGATCCAGCGTGCCGCCCGTGAAGCTCGCGTGCAGGACGAGAAGCGCGCCGAGCAGACCGAGCGTGTGCGCAAGATGCTGCTTGCGTTCTCGCGTGACCTGCGCGTGGTGCTGCTGCGTCTCGCATCGCGCCTGCAGACGCTGCGGCACTATGCCCTGAGCAAGCAGCCGTGCCCGGCGCTGCTGGCGCGCGAGTCGATGCAGGTGTTCGCGCCGCTGGCGAGCCGCCTGGGCATCTGGCAGATCAAGTGGGAGCTGGAGGACCTGGCATTCCGCTTCCTCGAGCCCGAGTCGTACCGCATGGTGGCCAAGCTGCTCGACGAGAAGCGCGTCGAGCGGGAACAGGGCGTCGAGGCGTTCCGCCAGCGGCTCGGCGACGAGCTGGCGCGTGCCGGCCTCCAGGCCGAAGTGCAGGGGCGCCCCAAGCACCTCTACAGCATCTGGAAAAAGATGCGCGGCAAGGGCCTCGACATCGCGCATGTGTTCGACGTGCGCGCGGTGCGCGTGATCGTGGCCGACGTGCGCGACTGCTATGCGGTGCTGAGCCGCGTGCACGAGTTGTGGCGCCCGGTCGCGGGCGAATTCGACGACTACATCGCCAAGCCGAAGCCGAATGGCTACCAGTCGCTGCACACCGTGGTGCTCGACGCGCTGGAGCGGCCGGTCGAAGTGCAGATCCGCACGCGGGCCATGCATGAGCATGCGGAGCACGGCGTGGCGGCGCATTGGGCCTACAAGGAAGCCGGGGCGAAGGGGTATGCGGGCGTCAGCGCGGCGGGCGATTTCGACGCGCAGGTGGCCGAGGCCCGCAAGGCGGTGCTGCGGCAACTGCTCGCGTGGGAGCGCGATTTCGTCGAAGCTGGCCATGACGGGGCGGGGGAGGCCGAGCTCAAGGAAGGCGTGTTCGACGACCGCATCTACGTCTTCACCCCGCAGGCGTCGGTGATCGAATTGCCGGTGGGCGCCACGCCCATCGATTTCGCCTATGCGGTGCACACCAACCTGGGCCACCGCTGCCGCGGCGCGAAGGTCGATGGCGTGATGGTGCCGCTCAACACGGCGCTCCAGAGTGGCCAGACGGTCGAGGTCAACACGATCAAGGAAGGCGGTCCCTCGCTCGACTGGCTGAACCCGGAGCTCGGCTACCTGCAGAGCCCGCGTTCGCGCGCCAAGGTGCGGGCCTGGTTCAACGCGCTGGCCTTGCAGGACACGATCGCCCGTGGGCGCGAGGCGGTCGAGAAGCTGCTGCAACGCGAAGGCCGCACGGCGATGAAGCTCGACGACCTGGCCACGCAGCTCGGGTTTCGCAATGCCGATGCCCTGTTCGAAGTGGTGGGCAAGGACGAGTTCTCCCTGCGCAACATCGAGAACCTGCTGCGCCCGGCCGAGCCCGCGCCGCCGGCCGACGACACGATCACCTTGCGCAAGCCGAGTGCCGAGGGGCCGGGCAAGGGCGGGGTGCTGGTGGTGGGTGTGGAGAGCCTGCTCACGAGCTTGGCCCGCTGCTGCCGGCCGGCGCCGCCAGATCCGATCGGTGGCTACGTGACGCGTGGCAAAGGGGTGGCCATTCACCGAGCCGACTGCATCAACTTCCGCCAGATGGCTGCGCGCACCCCGGAGCGCGTGATCAGCGTGGCCTGGGGGGCAGCGCGTGGCGACAAGCCAGCGCTGTATCCGGTCGATGTGCTGGTAGAGGCCGCCGACCGGCAAGGCCTGCTGCGCGACATCTCCGAAGTCTTTGCCAAGGACAAGATGAACGTGACGGGCGTGAGCACCCAGACGCTCAAGGGCCCGCTCGGCCTCACGGCGTGGATGACTTTCACCGTGGAGGTCGCCGACTCGGCGCGCCTCGCGCAGGTGCTGGCCACCGTGGCGCGAATTCCCGGGGTGCGTGGCGCCCGTCGCAAATGACGGGCTTCTGAGCCGCCAAGACCAGTGTTATAGTCACGGGCTCGGGCGATTAGCTCAGTGGTAGAGCGCCTCTTTGACGTGGAGGATGTCGGGAGTTCGACCCTCTCATCGCCCACCAAACACGTCAGACCTGAAGAGCCCGTTTCGCAAGGAACGGGCTCTTTCTCTTTCTCCCTCGGAGCTTGCCGATGGACATGACGCCCCGCCGCCAGCAGATGATCGATGCGCACGTGGCCGAGACCCGTGCGCTCATGGCCGACTACGCCTTCCAGCTCAACGACCTGGTGCGCTTCGCGCTGTCTGCCGCGCAGGAGAAGCAGCACAAGCTCTACTACCCGATGGACCCGGTGAACGAGTGCATCCGCAACTGGCAGGGGTTGAACCAGAAGCTGGCAAAGCTTTCTGCCGCGGTCGACGCAACGACAAGACGCCTGGGCGTGCAGCCCTTCGATCCGGAGTCGTCGCCAAACGAAGACCCTGCGTGAGTGCCCCCAGCCTGCCGGGAAAACCCTTCGCAGGGTGCAGAAGCGGGCTCCTAGAATCTTTTTGCACGCCTGCACACAGGTGAGACAGGAGTTCATTGAATGGCCCAATCCCGCCGCCCATCGGCTTCCGAAGACGGCAGCACCGACGGCAACAGCCAGCGCGTTCTCAAGAAGTACCCCAACCGCCGCCTGTACGACACGCAGACCAGCAGCTACATCACGCTGGCCGACGTGAAGAAGATGGTGCTCGAAGGCCAGGACTTCGTGGTGCGCGATGCCAAGACCGGCGATGACCTCACCCGCAGCATCCTGCTCCAGATCATCCTGGAAGAAGAGACGGGCGGCGTGCCGATGTTCTCGTCGCAGATGCTGGCGCAGATCATCCGGTTCTACGGCCATGCCATGCAAGGGATGATGGGGTCTTACCTCGAGAAGAACCTGCAGACCTTCACCGACATCCAGAAGAACCTGGCCGAGCAGTCCAAGGGTCTGTACGACGCCAACATGATGAATCCCGAGGTCTGGACGCAGTTCCTCAACGGCCAGGCCCCCGGCGTGCAGAACCTGATGGGCAGCTACCTCGAGCAGTCGAAGAACATGTTCGAGAAGATGCAGGAGCAGATGACCAAGCAGGCCGAGACCTTCTTCCCGGGGATGCCCGGTTTCGGCGGGCCCAAGCGCTGACCCGCCTGTCGTTTCGGGGGAAAATCCCCGGATGACAGAAGACACCCTCGCTGCGCCCACGGGCGTGGCCCCCAAGATCGGATTCGTCTCGCTTGGCTGCCCCAAGGCGCTGACCGATTCCGAGCTCATCCTCACGCAACTGCGCGCCGAGGGCTACGACACCTCCAAGACCTTCGCGGGGGCCGATCTCGTGATCGTCAACACCTGCGGCTTCATCGACGATGCGGTGAAGGAAAGCCTCGACACCATCGGCGAGGCGCTGGCCGAGAACGGCAAGGTGATCGTCACTGGCTGCCTGGGCGCCAAGGCAGGTGACGGCGGCGGCAACCTGGTGCAGCAGATGCATCCGAGCGTGCTCGCCGTGACCGGCCCGCACGCGACGAACGAGGTGATGGATGCCGTGCACAAGCACGTGCCCAAGCCGCACGACCCGTTCGTCGACCTGGTGCCGGCGCAGGGCATCAAGCTCACACCCAAGCACTACGCGTACCTGAAGATCAGCGAAGGCTGCAACCACCGTTGCAGCTTCTGCATCATCCCGAGCATGCGCGGTGACCTGGTGTCGCGGCCCATCGGCGATGTGCTCTCCGAAGCGCAGCGGCTGTTCGAGGCCGGCGTGAAGGAACTGCTCGTCATCAGCCAGGACACGAGCGCCTACGGCGTCGACGTGAAGTACCGCACCGGCTTCTGGGATGGCAAACCCGTCAAGACCCGCATGCTCGACCTGTGCGAGAAGCTCGGTGCCTTGGCGCAGCAGCATGGCGCCTGGGTGCGCCTGCACTACGTCTATCCGTACCCGCACGTCGACGAGGTGCTGCCGCTGATGGCCGAAGGGCTGATCCTGCCGTACCTCGACGTGCCGTTCCAGCATTCCCACCCCGACGTGCTCAAGCGCATGAAGCGCCCGGCCAACGGCGAGAAGAACCTCGACCGGCTACTGCGCTGGCGTGAGGTGTGCCCCGAGCTCGTGGTGCGCAGTACCTTCATCGCCGGTTTCCCGGGCGAGACCGACGCCGAGTTCGAGCACCTGCTCGGCTTCATGCGCGAGGCGCAGATCGACCGCGCGGGCTGCTTCGCCTATTCGCCGGTGGAAGGCGCGACCGCCAACGAGCTGCCGAACCCTGTGCCTGCTGAGGTGCGCGAAGTGCGTCGTGCCCGCTTCATGGCCGTTGCCGAAGAAGTCTCGGCGGCCAAGCTGCGCAGCCGCGTGGGGGCGACGATGCAGGTGCTGGTCGATTCGGCCCCGGCGATGGGCAAGAAGGGCGGCGTGGGCCGCAGCTACGCCGATGCGCCCGAGATCGACGGCACGGTGCAGCTGCTTGCGCCGCAGAAGTTGTCGAAGACGCTGAAAGTGGGTGAATTCACGCAGGCCCGCATCGTCGACACCCGTGGGCATGACCTCATCGCCCAGCCGATCTGAACCATGAGCCAGGACAAGCGCACCGGGCTCATCCATCACCCCTACGTGCCGCCGGCGGGCTTCGAGGCCGTGGCGCCCGGCGTCCACAAGGCGTCGACGGTCGTCTTTCCGAACGTGGCGGCGCTGCAGGCGCGCAACTGGCGATCCAAGACCGGCTACACCTACGGCCTGCATGGCACGCCGACGACCTTCACGCTCGAGGAGCGCATCGCCACGCTGGAAGGTGGCTTGCAAACCCTGCTCGTGCCCAGCGGCCTCGCGGCGATCACGTTGGTCGACATGGCGCTCCTGAAGCAGGGCGACGAGGTGTTGATCCCCGATAACGCCTATGGGCCGAGCAAGGAGCTGGCCCGAAACGAGCTCGCGGGCTGGGGCATCACGCACCGCTTCTATGACCCGATGGATGCGCGAGGCCTCGCGGCCCTGATCGGCCCGCAGACCAAGCTCCTGTGGCTCGAAGCGGCGGGCTCGGTGACCATGGAGTTCCCGGACCTGCCCGCGCTGGTGAAGTTGGCGCGGGAGCGGGGCGTCAAGGTCGCGCTTGACAACACCTGGGGCGCCGGCATCGCGTTCAACCCGTTCGACCTCACGCCAGGTGGCGATGCCCTGGGTGTGGATGTGTCCGTGCAGGCGCTGACCAAGTACCCCTCGGGCGGCGGCGACGTGCTGATGGGCGCGGTGACCACGCGCGACGAAGCCTTGCATCTGATCTTGAAGTTCTGCCACATGCGCATGGGCTGGGGTGTGGGCGGCAACGATGTGGAGCTGGTGTTGCGCTCCCTGCCGTCGCTTGCGCTGCGCTACGAAGCGCAGGATGCCGCCTCTCGCACGCTGGCCGCCTGGTGGTCGCAGCGGCGCGAGGTGGTGCAGGTGCTGCACCCCGCCTTGCCCGGGTCACCGGGGCATGAGTGCTGGCAGCGCTTGTGCACGCGGGCGGCGGGTCTGTTCTCGGTGGTGTTCAACGAGCGCTACAGCCCGGAGCAGGTGTACGCCTTCATCGATGCGTTGCGCATCTTCAAGATCGGCTACTCGTGGGCCGGGCCGGTGAGCCTGGCGGTTCCCTACAACCTGAAGGGCATGCGGCACGAGCCGGCCTACAGTGGGACGCTGGTGCGCTTCTCGGTGGGCCTGGAGGCTGTGGGCGACCTCATCCACGACTGTCAGCAGGCCCTGCACGCCCTCGGGCCTTGACTCACTCCTTCGTGGGACCGGACGAGACCTTGTGCCTCATCAGCCGGCCCTTTTGGCTTCGCCGAAAGTGCCGATGACCCGCTTCGCGTGTCAGTCCTTCGGACCTGATGAGACTTTGTGTCTCATCAGTCGTCCCTTTTCCCGCTCCCAGTCGCGCTTCTTCTCGGTGTTGCGTTTGTCGTGCTCGGCCTTGCCCTTGGCGAGCGCGATCTCGGCCTTCACCCGCCCGCCCTTGTAGTGCAGGTCGAGTGGTACGAGAGTGAAGCCTTTCTGCTCGACCTTGCCGATCAGGCGCTTGATCTCCGCCTTGTGCATCAGCAGCTTCTTCGTTCGGTCGGCCTCGGGGTTCACATGGGACGAGGCGCTGCGCAAGGCGTTGATGCGGCAGCCGATCAGGAACAGCTCGCCATCGCGGATCACCACGTAGCCATCGGTGAGTTGCACCTGGCCGGCGCGGATGGCCTTGATCTCCCAGCCGGCCAGCACCATGCCGGCCTCGTACTTCTCTTCGAGGTGGTAGTCGAAACGGGCGCGGCGGTTTTCAGCGATGGACATGGGGCACAGGTGGGGGCACTTGGCCCTCAATACAATCCTTCGATTCTATGAAGCAGGTTCGGAAGTCCGTTCTCCTCACGTATTCGGCCCCTGAGATGTACACGCTTGTCGTGGACATCCCGTCCTATCCGCAGTTTCTGCCGTGGTGCGAAAAGGCCGAGGTCCTGACCCGAGACGACACCGGCATGACGGCCAAGCTTCATTTGGCCTACGGCGGCCTGCGCCATGCCTTCACCACCCGCAACGAGCATGTGGCCGAGAGCAGCGTGACCGTGTCCCTGGTCGATGGGCCGTTCTCGGTGCTCGACGGCGCCTGGCGTTTCGTGCCGCTCGCTTTGCCCGGTGCGAACCCGGTGCCGGCTTGCAAGATCGAGTTCGATCTGCGCTACGCGTTCTCGAGCCGCCCGCTGGAATTGGTCGTGAGCCCGGTGTTCGACAAAGTGGCCAACACCTTCGTCGATGCCTTCGTGAAGCGGGCCGCTCAGGTGTATGGCGAGCGCTGAGTTGCTGGTCGTCGAGGTGGCGTACAGCCCGGAGCCGGGGCGTGTGGAGCGCTGGGTACTTCGACTGCCGCCGGGCAGTTGTGTCGGCAATGCCATCACTCAAAGCGGCGTGCTCGCTGCCCATCCAGAACTCACGCCAGGGGGGGTGTCAGTAGGAGTGTGGGGGGCAACGCGTGGGCTGGAACATCCGCTGCGGGATCGGGATCGCGTCGAGCTCTATCGCCCGCTCAAGGTGGACCCGAAAGAAGCGCGGCGCCTGCGCTATCGCAGCCACCGGGCCAAGAAGGCGGGCTGAGATCAGCGGGCGCAGTCGCTGGCGACGACGTCGCGGGCGCGCTTGGTCTCTTCGGCGCGGCCCTTGTCGTCGAGGATTTCGCGCTCACCCTTTTCGTTGACACGCGCCATGCGCATGCCGTCTTCCAGCGCGCGCAGCTGGCCTTTGGCCCGTTGGCAGTTCTCGGCCTTAGCGGCTTTCTGCTTTTCTTCCTCGGCGCGGCGCTTGGCGCCTTCTTCGTCGGCGGCCTTCTTGCGCTTGGCCTCGAGTTCGGGGTCGACGCCCTTGGCGGCGCCGTCGGCGCCGGAGGCGGCGGCCGAAGCCGCCATTGCCGCGGCGGCGGCCTGGGCGCTGTTGGCTGCGAACGGCGGCGGCTTGCGCGCCGAGGCACCGCTCGGGCGCTGCAGGATCTCGGACTCACTGACGTTCGGCGGCGGCGGCAGGTCGCTGTACTGCACGCGGCCGGTCTTGTCCTTCCATTTCCACTGGGCTGCGGCCGGCTGGCTCAGGCCAAAGGCAAACAGGGCTGCGGCGGTCACGGCCGCGAGCCGAACAACGCGAGGCGAACGAGCGAATTTCATCCTGAAAGTGTAGTCGTGCAAAAGCTCCTTAACGCTCGGCGTGGCGCCTCCGTGCGGGCTTTGTCGCCAATGGTTTCAATGACCTCGCCGATTCCGTGAACTATTCCCGTGAAGCCAGCCAAGTCGGCGTTGCGTCAAGGCTGCGATGGCCAGCCAGGCGAGGGCGTCCGGCGTCCGTATAATTCGCTTTTGCGGTGCGACACGTCTGTGTTGCTCTCCCTAGCTGCGGGGTTATGCAGCCCTAGATAGATCTGGTTTTCGGACCAGTTCGCAGGCTGAGATGCCTGAGGAGCCACACCCGAACAGGGTGCATGTGACGGGAAACTTCCAGCAGTATCGGAAGTGGACCGTGACGAAGCTGCGGGCGTTGCCGGTACGGAATGTTCGCTACGTCGTGAGACGAAAGCATGGTTCTCCATAGAGCGACGAAAGTCTCTCTTCGCCTTGTCGTGTTGGCATCTGCCAGCCACGACCTGTTGTGCGATCAACAGTAGCCTACGACGGCATGCATGGCTGGTAACGGCCGTGTGTGAAGCCCGTCAAACAATGTCTCCCACTTCGGTGGCGATCATTTCCGCGAGGGGTGATTGGAATCTGCCAGCAGGACGGCGGAGGAGGGGCTAGGCTAGTTCCGCATGGGTAACTCACGTGAACCATCGACTGAACCCGGGTAAGAATTGAATGGCCAAACCTGCTGTCAGGCCATAGCCAAAAGGCACGCCGCCGGTTGCGCTCGTCGCAAAAGAGAGCACATCGCCACGAGGCGGCCCCGGGAAAGATGGACCCTAAACGGACAGGCATCGCGGATCACTACCGCGCTGTCGGCGATCAGAGGAACGTGGTAAGCCCCACCGTCCGCCTGCGCACTTCGGTGCAAGGGCAGGGAAGCCGCAAGGCGACCTGTCGGACGAGGGGGTATGGGATCGTGGAAAAAGCGAAGGCCCGGCTGTAATCGCCGGGATAGGAGCTGATGCTCCGCTGCGAAAGCAGGCCCACTTCCACGTGGTGCAACCGTCGTTAGCCGGTTGCTGAGTTCTAACACCCCGAGGGGATGCACGTCCCTTCGGGGAGTCGTGCGTCCTCGAAGGGCAACCAACGAGGAAAGCATGGAAGCAATCATCGATCCCGATGATTCTGCGTCCTCGCATCTGCCGGCCGAGTGGCACGCCATTGATTGGCACCGCGCGGATCAGCAGGTGAGAGCGATGCAAATTCGGATAGCGAAGGCTACGAAGGAATGCGATTGGCGCAGGGTGAAAGCTCTGCAACGGTCGCTGACCCGCTCGTTCAGCGCCAGGGCACTGGCGGTGCGACGAGTGACTGAAAACCAGGGCAAGCGGACGGCAGGCGTCGACCGCGAGCTGTGGGATACGCCGACCCGCAAATGGGAGGCTGTCAGTGCTTTGAAGCAGCAACGGGGATACCGACCTGCGCCGTTACGGCGGGTCTTCATCCCCAAGTCAAACGGCAAGGAACGCCCGCTGGGCATTCCAACGATGAAGGACCGGGCGATGCAGGCTCTCCACCTGCTGAGTCTGGAACCAGTCGTCGAGTCGCAGAGCGATCCGAATAGCTACGGCTTTCGGAGAAATCGCTCAACGGCCGATGCCATGAGTCAGTTGTTCGTCTGCCTATCCCAGAAAGCTGCGGCTCCTTGGGTGCTGGAGGCGGACATCGAAGGCTGCTTCGATCACATCAACCACGAGTGGCTCGTGAGCCATGTCCTCGCGGACAAGGTGATCGTCAACAAGTGGTTGAAGGCAGGAGTGGTCTACAAGGGCCAGCTGACAAGCACCGATGCGGGTACGCCGCAGGGCGGCATCATCTCGCCAACACTGGCGAACTTGGCGCTGAATGGATTGGAGACGGGCCTCGTCGCGCATCTTGTGGCGACGGTGGGCAAGTCGAAAGTCCAGAAGCTCAAGGTCAATGTGGTTCGTTATGCGGACGACTTCGTGATCACCGGAATGTCGCAAGACATTCTCGAAAGCGTCGTCAAGCCGTGGGTGGAAACATTCCTCGCCCAACGAGGGTTGAGACTATCCGTGGCGAAAACCCGTGTGACTCACATCGACGAAGGGTTCGATTTCCTAGGCTGGAATTTCCGGAAGTACTCGGGAACCCTGCTGATCAAGCCAAGCAAGAAGAACGTGCAAGCGTTCTACAGCAAGGTGAAGGGGATCGTGAAGGCCAATGCGATGGTGAAACAGGTGGACCTGATCCAGCTGCTGAACCCAGTCCTTCGGGGTTGGGCGCAGTACCACCACCCGGTGGTCGCAAAGGAGACGTTCCGCAGACTCGACTCGCTACTTTGGTGGCGGTTGACACGCTGGGCACGTCGGAGACATCCGAAGAAGAGCCCACGATGGGTGACAGAGAAGTATTGGTCACGCATCGAAGGCAGGAGCGAATTCGCGGCGCGGATTCGATCCGATGAAGGTGAGGCGCGATGGGCGCGGCTGTATCGGCTTGCCGATACGGAAATCGTCAGGCATCGGAAGGTCATGGGCGGGTACAACCCGTTCGACCCCGAGTGGGAAGCGTATGGCGAAGACCTGCGAGCGAAACGGCTGCTGAAAAGCATGGCCTATCGCAAGCAATGGGCGACGCTATTCCTCTCGCAGCATGGCGCTTGCGTCCGTTGTGGCGAAGCCATCACGGAAGAAACGGGTTGGCACGACCATCACCTGATCGCTCAGGTGAAGGGCGGGTCCAACGCGTTGTCCAACCGGGTACTTCTGCATCCGGTGTGTCATGTTCAACTGCACGCCCTAGGTTTGACAGTTGCGAAGCCGGCCTCTGATTGAGGCTTAGGTGCGGGAAAACGTAAGTCAGGGGTGACTGATACAATCACGTGCTCCCCTAGCCCGCACATATGTTGTGCTTGAGCCGGATGCGGTGAAAGTCGCAAGTCCGGTTCTTAGGGGGGAATCAGTCAGCAATGACTGGTTCCTACCCTCCTCAGGAGCTTCCTCATGCGCCTTCTCGGCAAAGCGCTCACCTTCGACGATGTGTTGTTGGTGCCGGCGTTCTCCCAGGTGTTGCCGCGCGACACCTCGCTCTCCACCCACCTCTCCCGCAACATCCGACTGAACTTGCCCCTGGTGTCCGCCGCCATGGACACGGTGACGGAGGCGCGGCTGGCCATTGCCATCGCCCAGGAGGGCGGCATCGGCATCGTGCACAAGAACCTGTCGCCCAAGCAGCAGGCTTCGGAGGTGGCGCGGGTCAAGCGCTACGAGTCGGGCGTGCTGCGCGACCCCATCACCATCGCGCCCCGCGTGCCGGTGCGTGACGTGATCAACCTGTCGCGCCAGCATGGCATTTCGGGCTTCCCGGTGGTCGACGAAGGCAAGGTGGTCGGCATCGTCACCGGCCGCGACCTGCGCTTCGAGACGCGCATGGACATCCCCGTCAGCGAGATCATGACGCCGCGCGAGCGGCTCATCACCGTGGGCGAAAACGCGACGCTCACCGAAGCCAAGGCGTTGATGCACAAGCACAAGCTGGAGCGTGTGCTGGTCGTCAACGACGCCTTCGAGTTGCGTGGCCTCTACACGGTGAAAGACATCACCAAGCAGACCAACTTCCCCAATGCCGCGCGTGACGCGCAAGGCAAGCTGCGTGTCGGCGCAGCGGTTGGCGTGGGCGAGGGCACCGAAGAGCGGGTCGAGCTGCTGGTCAAGGCCGGCGTCGACGCCCTGGTGGTCGACACCGCCCACGGCCACAGTGCCGGCGTGATCGAGCGCGTGCGCTGGGTCAAGCAGAACTACCCGCAGGTCGACGTGATCGGCGGGAACATCGCCACCGGCGCGGCGGCCCTGGCGCTCGTCGAGGCGGGTGCCGATGGTGTCAAGGTCGGCATCGGCCCTGGCTCCATCTGCACCACCCGCATCGTGGCGGGCGTGGGCGTGCCGCAGATCACCGCCATCGACAACGTGGCCAAGGCCCTCGCCGGCACCGGCGTGCCGCTGATCGCCGACGGCGGCATCCGCTACTCGGGCGACATCGCCAAGGCCATCGCGGCCGGCGCGCACACGGTGATGATGGGCGGCATGTTTGCCGGCACCGAAGAAGCGCCCGGCGAGATCGTGCTGTTCCAGGGTCGCAGCTACAAGAGCTACCGCGGCATGGGCTCGATCGGCGCCATGCAGCAAGGCTCGGCCGACCGCTACTTCCAGGACAACACCGGCGCCAACCCCAACGCCGACAAGCTCGTGCCTGAAGGCATCGAAGGCCGCGTGCCGTACAAGGGTTCCCTCGTCAGCATCATCTTCCAGATGGCCGGTGGTATCCGTGCGTCGATGGGCTACTGCGGCTGCGCGACCATCGACGACATGCGCAACAAGGCCGAGTTCGTCGAGATCACGTCTGCCGGCATCCGCGAGAGCCACGTCCACGACGTGCAGATCACAAAAGAAGCGCCCAACTACCGCATGGAGTGAATGAAGCCCCTCGGCCGGCGGGTACGCCGACCGATCCCCCGAGGGGATGCGGGCCGGCTTGGGAGCGGCCCGGCGCTCGGCCCGCCGCTCCCTGCCGACTTGCTGTGAAGTGAATCCCGAGTGACCGATTCTTCTCTGAACCAGCCGCCCATCGCCGCGGACCGCCCCGCGGCGATGCGCTTCATCCTGCTGACGGTGCTGATCGACATGGTGTCGATCGGCCTGATCATCCCCGTGCTGCCCGAGCTCGTGGGCCGCTTCACCAGCGACCGCGCGGAGCAGGCGTTCTGGTTCGGGGCGATCATGTTCACCTTCGGCGTGGCCAACTTCTTCAGCGCACCAGTGCTCGGCGCGCTGTCGGACCGCTACGGCCGCCGGCCTGTGCTGCTGCTGGGTTTCTGCGGCTTCGCGTTCAGCTACTTCGGCACGGCGCTGGCCGCCACGCTCGGGCAGCTGGTGGCCATCCGCCTGGTGAGCGGCGCTCTTCAGGCCAACGTGAGCATCGCCAACGCCTATGTTGCCGACATCACCACGCCCGAAGACCGGGCTCGCCGCTTCGGCCAGGTCGGCGCCATGTTCGGGCTCGGCTTCATCCTCGGGCCGGTGATGGGCGGCCTGCTGGGTGCCATCGACATCCACCTGCCGTTCTATGCCTCGGGCGTGCTGGCGTTGCTCAACCTCGTCTATGGCTACTTCGTGCTGCCCGAGTCGCTGGCCGTGCAGTACCGCAAGCCGCTGACCTGGGGTGCCCTCAACCCGATCCAGGCGCTCACCCAGCTGAGCAAGCTCGAAGGCGTGGGCATCCTCGTGCTGGTGGTGGCCTTCGGTGCGCTCACCGATTCCATCCTGCGCAGCTCGTGGGTGCTCTACACCGGCTTCCGCTTCGGCTGGGGGCCGCTGGAGAACGGCTGGTCGCTCTTTGCGGTGGGCGTGCTGTCGGTGCTGGTGCAAGGCGTGCTGCTCAAGCGGCTGCTGGCGCGCTTCGGTGCGCGCCGCCTCGCGACGATGGGCCTCATCTCGGCCACCTGCTGCTACGTGCTGTGGGCGCTGGCGACGCAGGGCTGGATGATGTACGCGGTGATGGCACTCAATCTCTTCGGCTTCACAGTGCAGGCGTCGATGCAGTCGCTCGTCTCCAACGCGGCCGATGCCACCACGCAGGGCCGCACCATGGGCGCGGTGGCAGCGCTGACCAGCCTCATGTTCATCATCGGCCCGGTCATCGGCACCTCGCTGCTCGGCGCGGTGTCGCACCTGCCGCCGAGCGATTGGCGGGCCGGTGCGCCGTTCTTCTTCTGCGCCGTCCTGATGGCCTCGTCCACGGCGGTCGCGCTGTGGCATTTCTCGCGCCGGCCGGCTGAGCCGGCACCGCAACCGAACGTCTGAGCCTCCACACCCGAGCCCGCACCATGCACGACAAGATCCTCATCCTCGACTTCGGCTCCCAGGTCACCCAGCTCATCGCCCGCCGTGTGCGTGAAGCTCACGTCTACAGCGAGATCCACCCCAACGACGTGAGCGACGAATTCATCCGTGAGTTCAAGCCGAAGGGGATCATCCTCTCCGGCAGCCACGCCAGCACGTATGAGGACCACGAGCTGCGCGCCCCGCAGGCGGTGTGGGACCTGGGCGTGCCGGTGCTTGGCATCTGCTACGGCATGTTCACGATGACGGTGCAGCAGGGCGGCGAGGTCGAGGCCAGCACGCACCGCGAGTTCGGCTATGCCGAGGTTCGCGCCCACGGCCACACCAGGCTGCTGCAGGGCATCGAAGACTTTTCCACCACCGAAGGCCACGGCATGCTCAAGGTGTGGATGAGCCACGGCGACAAGGTCACCAAGCTGCCGCCCGGCTTCAAGCTGATGGCCTCGACCCCCAGCTGCCCGATCGCCGGCATGGCCGACGAGTCGCGCGGCTACTACGCGGTGCAGTTCCACCCCGAAGTCACGCACACCGTGAAGGGCCGCGACCTGCTCAACCGCTTCGTGCTCGACATCTGCGGCGCCAAGCCCGACTGGGTCATGGGCAACTACATCGAAGAAGCCGTGGCGCGCATCCGCGAGCAGGTTGGCAGCGAAGAGGTGATCCTCGGCCTGTCGGGCGGTGTCGATTCGAGCGTGGCCGCGGCGCTGATCCACCGCGCCATCGGCGACCAGCTCACCTGCGTGTTCGTCGACCATGGCCTCCTGCGCCTGAACGAGGGCGACATGGTGATGGACATGTTCGCCGGCAAGCTGCACGCGAAGGTCATCCGCGTCGACGCCAGCGATCTCTTCCTGGGTGAACTCGCCGGCAAGCCCGAGCCCGAGCAGAAGCGCAAGATCATCGGCAAGCTCTTCGTCGACGTCTTCAAGGCCGAGGCCGAGAAGCTCAAGGCAAGCGGGCAGGGCCACAAAGGCGCGACCTTCCTCGCCCAAGGCACGATCTACCCCGACGTGGTGGAAAGCGGCGGCACCAAGACCAAGAAGGCCACCACCATCAAGAGCCACCACAACGTGGGCGGCCTGCCCGAGCAGTTGGGCCTGAAGCTCCTGGAGCCGCTGCGCGAACTCTTCAAGGACGAAGTGCGCGAGCTGGGCGTGGCGCTCGGCCTGCCGCACGACATGGTCTACCGCCACCCGTTCCCCGGCCCAGGCCTCGGCGTGCGCATCCTCGGCGAAGTGAAGAAGGAATATGCCGACCTGCTGCGCCGTGCCGATGCGATCTTCATCGAAGAGCTGCGCGCCGCCATCGACCCCGCCAGTGGCAAGAGCTGGTACGACCTCACGAGTCAGGCCTTCACCGTCTTCCTGCCCGTCAAGAGCGTGGGCGTGATGGGCGACGGCCGCACTTACGACTACGTGGTGGCGTTGCGCTCGGTGCAGACCAGCGACTTCATGACCGCCGACTGGGCCGAGCTGCCCTACAGCTTGCTCAAGAGGGTGTCGGGCCGCATCATCAACGAGGTGCGCGGCATCAACCGCGTGACCTACGACGTGTCGAGCAAGCCGCCAGCCACCATCGAGTGGGAGTGACCTGAGGCCTCACGCCGCCGCGAGCGCCTCCAGGACCCGCCGCGAATCGCTCACGAACCCGAAGCACTTCTTGACGTTCCAAAGCGTCGCCTCGGTGCAGAAGGGTGGCGACGTGGTGGCGCAGCAGTCCGACAGCAGCACGCAGCCGTAGCCGAGGAAGTTGGCGTCGGTCAGGGAGTGCAGCACGCACTGGTCGGTGTTGACGCCGGCAAAGAGCAGTGTGCGAACGCCGAGGTTGCGCAGGATGCTGTCGAGCGGCGTGTCCCAGAAGCCGCTGATGCGGTGCTTGTCGACCTCGATGTCGCCCGCCACCGGCTTGAGTTCGTCGACGACGGCCGCCGCCCACGATCCTTTCTCCAGCACACGCGCGCCGCTGCCCGGCAAGGGGTCGCCCAGCCCGATGCCGTGCCCGTGCGGCTTGTAGAGGTGGATCTGATTGGGCGGCATGTTGGCCAGGTCGGGCCGGTTGCCCCAGTTGACCCACACGACCGGCACCTCGGCGGCGCGCAGCGCCGGCAGCAGCTGGCGCAGCGGCTCGATCGGTGCGCGGTCGGGTAGGGGGTCACCACCGATGTGTTCCACCCAGCCGCCCGGCGAGCAGAAGTCGTTCTGCATGTCGATCACGAGGATGGCGGTGCGCTGCAGGTCCAGCACGACCCGTTGCGGCTCTGCGTTCAGCCGCAAGCGTCGCTGAGGCGCGGGGGCGGGCGCGAAGTCGACCTCTTCGGGCGAGGCGATCCAGTGCGTGTTGGCAAAGACGCCGAGCGCGCCTGGGGTGTCTGTCGTGCGATGCGCCATGAGGGCTCCTGGATGTGGGTGTGAGTTCGGCCATGCAAATTGCGTGCGCTGGCGTCGACATCACGGAATCCACTACCCCGAAACCACGCGCGGCCTGATGTCCGCCCCGAGGCGTCGTTTCTAGAGTGCAGCCATGCACCTGAAGCTCGTCGGCCTCACCAAACGCTTCGGCACGCTCTGCGCTGTCGACGATGCGACGCTCGAGATCCGCCCAGGCGAAGTGCTGGCCCTGCTCGGCGAAAACGGTGCGGGCAAGAGCACGCTGATGAAGATGCTCTACGGCGTGCACCTGCCCGATGCCGGCCGCATCGAGATCGACAGCAAAGCGCACGCGATCACTTCGCCTCGTCATGCGATGGCGCTCGGCATCGGCATGGTGTTCCAGCAGTTCAGTCTGGTGCCGGCCTTGACCGTGCGCGAGAACCTGGTGCTCGTGCAGCCGGCCGCGCCCTGGTGGATTGGCATGCGCGCATCACGGCTGGCGGCGATCGATGCACACCTGAAGACTATCGCGCCAGGTGTCGACCCCGATGCCTGTGTGGGCCAGTTGCCAGTGGGCCAGATGCAGCTGGTCGAACTCGCGAAGGTGCTGCTGCGCGATGCCCGCTGCGTGGTGTTCGACGAACCGAGCGCGGTGCTCACGCCGTCGGAAGCCGAGCGGCTGTGGGGCCTGATCCGCAATCTCACGGCGCGTGGGCTCGCGGTCGTGCTCATCAGCCACAAGCTCGCCGACGTGCGCGCCTGCGCCGACCGGGTGGCGGTGATGCGCGCCGGGAGGGTGGTGGCGCAGGCGGATGCGCAGGACGCGGGCGATGCGCAGATCGTCGAGTGGATGGTCGGCCGCGCCCCGCCTGCGGTGCGGGCGCCGCATGCGCCTGCCGCCAACGCGGCCGTGCGGCTCGAACTGCGCGGTGTGTCGGCAGGCGTGGCGCGTGGGGTGGACCTCATCGTGCGCGCCGGCGAAGTGCTGGGCATCGCCGGCATGTCGGGCAGCGGGCAGACGGAGCTGGCGGAGGCCATCGCGGGTGCGCTGCCCTTGGCGGCCGGCGAGGTGATCCTCGATGGTCATCGCCTGCGGGCACCGCGGCTCGCGCCGGAGCCGACGCCGCAACTGGGCTACATCGCCCCCGAGCCGCTGCGCAACGCAGTGGCCCCCGAGCTCACGCTGGCGCTGAACCTTGCGCTGAAGCGCATCAACACCTTGCCTTTCATGCCCTCGCGTGCCGAGCTGGCGCTGCGTGCGGTGCCGCTCATCGCGCGCTTCGGTGTGCGGCCGGCCGAACCGCAGGCGCTGGCCGGCCACCTGTCCGGTGGCAACCTGCAGAAGCTGGTGGCGGCGCGTGAGCTGGCCGATGCACCTGCCGCTGTCGTCGCGTGCTATCCGACGATGGGCCTCGACGTCTCCGCCACAGCGCAGGTCTACGACGCGCTGTTCGGCCTGGCGCGCAGCGGCAGCGCCGTCCTGTGGATCAGCGAAGACCTCGACGATCTGCTGCGGCACGCGCACCGCATCGCGGTGATGTTCGAGGGCCGCGTGATCGCGCTGTTCGACGCGGCCCAGGCGACACCGGCCGAGCTGGGTGCGCGCATGGCCGGGCAGGTGGCCGCATGAACGCCGCGCGCCTTCACCGCAGCGCCATCGCCCTGGGCGGATTCGCCGCGCTCGCTGGCGCCTTCTTCCTGCTGATCGGCCGCGGACCGATCGACATGCTCGTGGCCATTGCGCAGGCGAGTGTCGGCAGCGGTTACGCGGTCGGCGAATCGCTGCTGCGTGCCACGCCCATCCTCCTGTGCGCGCTGGCCACGCTGGTGCCGGCGCGCCTCGGGCTGGTGTCGGTCGGTGCCGAGGGCCAGCTCTACTTCGGCGCGCTGGCCGGCACCGGCGCAATGCTGCTCGCGCCTTCCAGCCTGTCGCTGGTGCTGCTGGGCGGTGTGATCGGCGGTGCGGTGTGGGCCCTGGTGCCGGCGCTGCTGCGTGTGGTGGCCGACGTGAACGAGACGATCTCCACGCTCATGCTGAACTACGTGGCGGCGTTGCTCGTCACCTGGCTGGTCTACGGCCCCTGGAAGAACCCGCAGAGCCAGGGCTGGCCGGCGAGCATCGACTTCACCGAGGCCGCGCGCCTGCCGCTGCTGGGCGAGAGCCGGGTGCATGTGGGGCTGCTGGTGGCGCTGGTGCTCGGCATCGCGCTGCACCTGCTCTTCACCCGCAGCCGCTGGGGCCTGGTGCTGGACGTGCTGCGCAGCAACCCGCGCCTCGCGCCGCTCGCAGGCTTGAGCGTCACGCGCCAGGTGTTGTTGACGATGGTGATCGGTGGCGCCCTCGCGGGGCTGGCGGGCATCGCCGAGACCTCTTCCGTGCAGGGCCGCCTGCAAGCCTCGTTCGCCAATGGCGCGGGCCTGTCGGGATTCCTGGTCGCGTGGCTGGCCGGCAATCGTGTGCTGCCGGCGATGGCGCTCGCGCTCCTGGTCGGTGGCCTGCTCGCCGCGGGTGACGGGCTGCAGATGATGACCAGCGTGCCCTCGTCGGCGGTGCTGGTGGTGCAGGGGCTGATGTTCGTCGCGATGCTCGGCGCGGGTGCCTGGAAAAAGGGAGGCGCCGGTGGCTGACACCCTGCTCCAGGGCTTGCCGGTCTCGGCCTTGCGCAGCGCCGCGCCGTTGCTGCTGGTGCTGCTGGGCGAGTGCCTCACGCAGCGCGTGGGCCGCATCAACCTCGGGGTGGAAGGGCAGATGCTGGTCGGCGCGGTGGCAGGCTACGGCGTCACTGCCGTGAGCGGCCAGCCCTGGCTGGGCATGGTGGCCGGCGCGGCGGCGGGTGCCTTGCTGTCGGCGGTGTATGCCTTGCTGACGGTGGCCGCACGCGCCGACCAGTTCGCGAGTGGCCTCGCGGTGCTGATGCTCGGCTTCGGCGTCAGTGCGTATGCCGGCAGCGGCCTCGTCGGCCTGCGCATCGAAGGCTTCGCGCTCGGTGCTGGTGGCACGACGCCCACGCTGTGGCTCGCGGTCGCACTCGTGCCGCTGATCGGGCTCTGGCTTTACGGCACCCGCACCGGCCTTGTGTGGCGCGCGGTCGGCGAGTCGCCTCCGGCGGCGAGCGCCGCCGGCATCACGCCGTGGAAGGTGATCGTCGCCGGCATCGCGGCCGGGGGTGTGCTCTCGGGCCTGGGCGGCGCCGCGCTCTCCATCGACCACACGCGCACCTGGGCCGAAGGCATGACGGCTGGCCGCGGCCTGATCGCGGTGGGGCTGGTGATCGTCGCGCGCTGGAACCCCTGGCTCACGCTGCCGGCCGCGCTCTTGTTCGGTCTGGCCGAAGCGTTGTCGCTGCGGCTGCAGGCCGGCGGCAGCGCGGTGCCGGCGCACCTGCTGCACACGCTGCCCTACCTCGCAAGCCTCGTCGTCTTCGCCGTCACCTGCGCGCGCCTCAAGGGCGGCGGCGGGCCCGAGGCCCTGCGTGCTGTCTTCGCCCGATGACCGCTCTTGCCCGATCACCTTTCGTCAACCCCAGGAGGGACCGCCCCATGAAACTGCTTCGCCACCTCGCCGTGCTCGCCTTCGCCGCCGGCACCGCCATCGCCCACGCCGCCACCATCGGCTACATCTACGTCGGCCCCGAAAAGGACTACGGCTACAACACCTCGATGGATCTTGGGCGCAAGTTCGTCGAGAAAAACATCCCCGGCACCAAGACCCTGCATGTGGAAAACATCCCCGAGACAGCCGAGGTCGAGAAGGTGATGGAGCGCATGATCAAGCAGGGCGGCGCGAGCATCATCTTCGCCACCAGCTACGGCTACCTCGACTACGCCATCGCGCTCGGCAAGAAGTACCCCAAGGTCGCCTTCCTGCACGCCGGTGGCCTGAAGACCGGCGACAACGTCGGCACCTACTGGGCCAACAGCGACGACGCGATGTACCTCGCCGGCATGGCTGCCGGTGCGGTGAGCAAGAGCGGCAAGCTGGGTTTCATCGCCGCGTTTCCCATTCCGCAGGTGGTGCGCTCCATCAACGCCTTCACGCTGGGCGCGCAGGCCATGAACCCGAACGCCACCACCACGGTGGTGTGGACCGGCGGCTGGCTGCAGCCCCCGAAGGAGGCCGAGGCCACCAACTCGCTCGCCGATGCCGGCATCGACGTGATCGGCGAGCAGGTCGACAGCCCGATGACCATCGCGCAGACCGCCGAGAAGCGCGGCATCTACATGGTGGGCAAGGATGTGGACGTGTCGAAGCTCGCACCCAAGGCCGTGCTCACCGGTGCCTCGTGGAACTGGGGCCCGACCATGCTCAAGTTGACGAAGGAGATCCAGGCCGGCAAGTGGAAGCCGAGCCACGTGCGCGGCGACCTGAAAGACGGCACCGTGGTGCTCGACCCCTTCGGCCCGGCCGTGCCCGAGGGCGTGCGCAAGACCGTGCTGGCGAAGAAGGACGACATCCTCAAGGACAAGTTCATCGTCTGGTCGGGCCCGATGACCGGGCAGGACGGCAAGGCCATCCTGCCGGCCGGCACGCGCATGCCGATGGAGCAGCTGGAGAGCATGAACTTCTTCGTCAAGGGCGTCGTGGGCACGGTGCAGTGAGGAGCCCGCCATGAAACCGATGGGTTCCCACCTCGCCAACCGCTGGCGCGTGAGCGCCGCGCACTGCGACCTCACGCGCGCCGAACGCCGGCCGGTGCGGCCGGTCGAACTTGCGGCCGAGCCGCAGGCGGTGACGGTCGACGCCAACCGCAGCGCGCTGATCGTCGTCGACATGCAGAACGACTTCTGCGCGAAAGGCGGCTACCTCGACTACCGCGGCATCGACATCACGCCCGACCGCGCCCCCATCGAGCCGCTGCGCCGGCTCGTGCCCGCGCTGCGGGCGCAGGGGGTGCCCATCGTGTGGCTCAACTGGGGCGTGCGCCGCGACCTGCTCAACATCCACCCCTCGCTGCTGCACGCGCACACGCAGGACGGGGAGGGCGCCGGCCTCGGCGAGCGCATTCCCGGCGGCGCCGAGATCCTGCTGAAGGGCTCGTGGGGTGCGCAGATCGTGGACGAGCTGAATCCGGGCGAGCAGGACATCCACGTCACCAAGCACCGCTTCAGCGGCTTCTGGGACACCGAGCTGGACTCCATCCTGCGCAACATGGGCCTGACCACGCTCTTCTTCGCCGGCGTGAACGCCGACCAGTGCGTGATGACGACGCTGGAAGACGCGAGCTTCCTCGGCTACGACGTGCTGATGCTGCGCGACTGCGTGGGCACCACCTCGCCGCCGTTCTGCATGCAGGCCACCGAATACAACGTGAAGCTGCTGTATGGCTTCATGACGGACTCGGGTGCCTTGCTGTCGGGCCTGAAGGCATGAGCGCCGTCGAAGACAAGCTCGCGGAGATGGGCCTCGTGCTGCCGATGCCGCCCACGCCGATTGCCAACTTCGTGCCCTGGCGGCGCAGCGGCCGCACCGTGTATCTCGCCGGCCAGGTGTGCGAGTGGAACGGCAGCGTGCCCTACGTCGGCAAGCTCGGCCGCGAGTTCACGGTGGAGCAGGGCCAGCAGGCCGCGCGCCTGTGCGCGCTCAACCTGCTGGCCTGCCTGAAGCTCGCCTGCGAGGGCGACCTCGGCCGTGTGCAGCGCTGCCTGCGGGTGGGGGGCTTCGTGAACTGCGAGCCGGAGTTCGAGTTCGTGCCGATGGTGGTGAACGGCGCGTCCGACCTTTTCGCGGCGCTGTGGGGAAGCGAGTTCGGGCGCCACGCGCGCACCGCCATCGGCGTGGCCTCGCTGCCACGGCGTGCGGCGGTCGAGGTCGACGCCATCTTCGAGACCGATTGACGCCCTCGGCACGGTTCATGCACGTTCGCGGAATGGCCTCCTTGCGACTGCCTGCCACCCTCAGCGCCTGGCCGACCGGCGGGCAGGCCCGCTGGCGCTGGGCCTGCTGGTGCCTGCTCTTCGGCCTGCTCTACGGTGCGGCGGCCCGGCTCGGCCTGGCCACCTCCAGCATCGCCCCCAACGTCACGCTGGTGTGGGCGCCGACCGGCCTGAGCCTTTTCGTCTTCCTGCGCTGGGGCCCGGGCCTGTGGCCGGGCATCGTGCTCGGCGACCTGATCGCCAATGCCGGCACCGGCGCGTCGCTGCTCGCCGTGGCCGGCATCTCGCTCGGCAACCTGGCCCAGACCTTCGCCTGCTGGTGTGGCCTGCGCCGCACCGCCTTCGCGCAGGCGCTGGAGCGGGTGCGCGACGTGGTGAGCCTCATCCTGCTCGGCACCGCCTGCGCCGGGCTGAGCGCCGTGATCGGCCCGACGGCGCTGTGGCTCGACGGGCGTGTGCCCACCGACGCCTGGGCCGCCGTGGCGCTGCAATGGTGGATGGGCGACGCCGCTGGCGTGGTGGTGCTCACGCCCTTCCTGCTCATCTGGTGTCGCAGCGCGTCCGCCACCTGGACGCGCGCGCAGGTGGCGGAAGCCGGCGCGCTGCTCGTGCTGCTGGGCCTGTTGTGCGAGCTGGTGTTCGGTGGCGCGCTGCTGCACGGCCTCACGCCCGCACCGGGTTACTACCCCGCATCGCTCGCCCTGTTCCCCCTCGCGGTGTGGGCGGCGCTGCGCTTCGGCCAGCGCGGGGCCACCTTGCTCACGCTGCTCGTCACGCTTGCCGCCGTGTGGGGCACGGTGCGCGGGGCTGGCCCCTTCGTGGACGGCGGGCTCACCAGCAGCCTGGTGCGCTGGTGGGTGTTTGCGAACGTGATCACCGTCACGAGCCTGCTGCTCGCCGCCAGCCAGAGCGAGCGCGACCGGGCCCGTGCGCAGGCCATCCGCGACCGCGACTTCGGCTCCGCCATCCTCGACGCCGAGGGCGCGCTGGTGGTGGTGCTCGACGGGCAGGGCCGCATCGAGCGCGTCAACCGCAGCTTCGAACGTGCGACCGGCTTCAGCTCGGCCACGCTGGTCGGCCAGCGCTTCGAAGAGGCGCTGATCCCGGCCGAGCACCACGCCAAGGTCAGCGGCCATGCCGAGCTGTTGCGCCTGAGGCTCGCCGACAGCGAGAAGCTCGAAAGCCCGCTGCGCCGCCACCGCGGCCCGCCCATCACCGTGAGCTGGACGGCCACCGCCCTGCGCGACGAACACGGCAGCATGACGCACGCCATCGTCTCGGGCATTGACGTCAGTGCTCGTGTGGAGGCGGCGGATGCGTTACGCCAGGCGCGGCGGCATCTCGAGCAGCGCGTGGCCGAGCGCACCCAGGCCCTGGCCGAAGCGAACGCCGCGCTGCAGGTGCAGATGGCCGAGCGGCAGCGGCTGGAACACGAGCTGATAGCAGTCAGCGAACGCGAGCAGCAGCGCTTCGGCCAGGCCCTGCACGACGGCCTGGGCCAGCACCTGACGGCCACCGCCATCCAGGCCGAGCTGCTGGCCCGCGACCTCGAAGCGGCCGGGGCGCGCGACGCCCAGGCGAGCGCCGAGCGTGTCGAGGCGATGCTGTCGTCGGCGGTGGCGCAGACGCGGCTGCTGGCGCGCGGCCTCTACCCGGTCGAGATGGAGGAGGGCGGGCTGATGATGGCGCTGCAGCAGCTGGCCGAGAACACCGAGCGCCAGTTGCGCCGCACCTGCACGCTCGACTGCCCACGCCCGGTCGACGCGCCTGACCACATCGCGGCGGTTCACCTCTACCGCGTGGCCCAGGAGGCGGTGAACAACGCGGTGAAGCACGCACCGGGTGCGGCCATCGGCATTGCGCTGGGGCAGCAGGCGGGCGCGCTGACGCTACGCGTGAGCAATCCCCTGTCGGCCACGACGGCCGGCCAGAGCGAAGGGCGGGGCATCGGGCTGCGCATCATGCGGCACCGGGCACAGCTCATTGGCGCCACCTTCCATGCCGGTGCCAGCGATGGCGCGTGGCAGGTCGAGGTCACCTGGAGGTCCCTGCATGAACGCTGACACGAAGAAGACCCGCGTCCTGATCGTCGACGACCACCCCATCCTGCGGCATGGCATCGCGCAACTCGTGGGCCGCGAAAGCGACTTCGAGGCGTGCTCGGAAGCCGGCACGGTCGACGAAGCCCTGGCCGTGCTGGCCGATCAACCCGCCGATGTCGCGATCGTCGACTTGTCGCTGGAGGAGCAGTCGGGCCTGGAGTTGATCCGCCGGGCAAAGGCACGCCACCCCGCCTTGCAGTGCCTCGTGCTCTCGATGCACGACGAGCGCCTGCATGCCGAGCGTGCCCTGCGGGCCGGTGCGAGGGGTTACCTGATGAAGCAGGAGGCCACGCGCAAGATCGTGGCCGCGTTGCGGCAGGTGCGCGCGGGGCGCATCTACCTCAGCGAGACGGTGGCGAGCGAGATCCTCACGCGCCTGGCGAGCGGCAACGAGCGAAGCGACCCCGCGGGCGGCGCCGTCGGTGGCCTGAGCGACCGCGAGATGGAAGTGCTGCGCCTCATCGGCCGTGGCCTCAAGACCGGCGAGATCGCGCGCAGCCTGCACCGCAGCGTGCACACCATCGAGACGCACCGCGCCAACATCAAGCGCAAGCTGGGCCTGCGCACCTCGGGCGACCTGGCCCGGGCGGCGTTCAAGCTCAGTGAACCTGCGGCGTGTTGACCCACAGCACGCGTGCGGTCACGGTGCCCGGGTTGCGGTAGCTGTTGGTGAGGTGGTTCTTGAAGAAGAAGGAATCGCCCGCGTTGAGCGTGTAGCTGGTCGCCTCGACTGTCAGCTCGATCTGCCCATCGAGCACGTAGCCGAGTGTTTCGCCCTGGTGCGTGATCGGGTCGTGCTTCAGGCCGCCGGGCTCCACCACGTGGATGTTGCCTTCGAGCAGGTTGCCGGCCCCGAAGGGCACCAGGCGCTCATAGCTCACGCGCTGGCCTTCGCGGATGGGGTCGGTGTGGGCGACCGGGCGTTGCCCGTTGCGCAGGACCATGGCCGGCGAATTCGGGTCGGAGCCGAAGAAGGAGGCGAGGTCGCGGCCGAGCGCATCGACCAGGCGCTGCAGCATGGGCAGCGAGGGCACCACGCGCCCGGCCTCGATCTTCGAGACCATGCTCTCGGTGCAGCCCACCTTGTCGGCGAGGTCGCGCATGCGGATGCCGGCGAGCAGGCGCGCATGGCGCAGGCGACCGCCGACCTGCAGGTCGTCGCGGCGTGGTGGCGCCGCGGCCGCGGCGGTCTTTGTCTTGCGAGCCGTGGACGGCTTCTTCTTGGCGGCGGGCGGCCGCGTCGAGGTCTTTGCGGAAGTGGCCATGAGATGTGTGATGTGCCCTCAGCTGCGGACCGGCAGCGGGTGCGAGCCCCGGATGATGCCCGTGTCTTCCGCACCCATTGGCGTGAAGTCGTCGTAGAGGTCGGCGCCGGGAATCGCCGCCGCGCCGGCGCGTGCGACGGCGAGGTCTTGCGCGCCTGTGCCCGAGCCTGCCGCCACGGCGCCGACGACGAACCCGTCGACACGGATCGGCAGCCCGCCGATGAGGTTGGTCCACTTCGATTCATGGGCGAGCGTGACCTGCAACTCCACGTCGGCATGCGCCCCGCCGGTGGGCGCGGCTGAAAGCGCCGCGGTGCGCGCCTTGTTGGTCGACGAGATCACGCTCAGCGCCTTGGCGCCATCCATGCGCGCGAAGGCGAGCAGGTTGCCGCCCAGGTCGACCACCGCGATGCACATCGGCTGGCCGATGGCGTGCGCGTGGGCGATGGCAGCCTGCAGCACACGCTGCGCGCCATGCAGGGTCAGCTGCCGGGCCGGGGTGGTGTCGTCGCTCATGGGCTCTCTCCTTGTCCTCTTCGATGGCCGAAGCAAGCGCTGCGCCATCGCTGCATGCACTGGCATTGTCAGTCAAGTCACTTTCCTGTGCATCTTGAAAGTGCGCGTGCGCGGAACGGGTGCGCCCCGCTGGCGTGCCATCGGCGAAAGCAGTCGGCCCCACATAAGGGCGGGCTCAGCCGACATGCCTCTGTGGCAAGTCACGAGACGCATGGGCCCGTTTGGTGCGCCGCCACATTGGCATGCGATATGCGTTGGCGTGCCGCATGGCCTTCGTCTGGAAACGACTCCTCGGCACGCTGCCCAGCCTGGCGGGCATCGTCGTCATCACCTTCCTCCTGTCGCACGCGCTGCCGGGCGATCCGGCGGCCTACTTCGCCGGGCCGGCGGCCAACGACGAGTCGATCGCGCAGATCCGCGCCAAGCTTGGGCTCGACAAGCCGCTCATCGAGCAGTTCTTCCGCTACCTCGGTGACTTGGCGCAGGGCAACCTCGGCACCTCGCTCACCACGGGCCAGCCGGTGCTGCACGACCTGCTGGTGCGCCTGCCTGCATCGCTCGAGCTGAGCGTGTGCGCGCTGGTCTTCGCACTCGCCTTCGCGATCCCGATGGGCGTGCTGGCCGCAACCAAGCCCGATTCGTGGGTCGATCACCTGTGCCGCGGCAGCATCACGGTGGGCTCGGCCTTCCCCACCTTCTTCGTCGGGCTGTTGCTGGTGTATGTCTTCTATTTCCTGCTCGACCTGGCGCCGCAGCCGGTGGGCCGGCTCAACGAGATCCTCAATTCGCCGCCGCCCACGGTGACCGGCGCGTACCTCGTCGACAGCCTGCTCGCCGGTGACGGCGCCACCTTCCGCGCCGCGGCCGGCCAGCTCGTGCTGCCCTCCATCGCGCTCGGCCTCTTCGCGCTGGCGCCCATCGCGCGCATCACCCGCGCCGCCATGCTGGGCGCGCTCGGCTCCGACTTCGTGCGCACCGCGCGCGCCGGCGGCCTGGCCCCGCGCACGGTGATCTTCACCTACGCGTTTCGCAATGCGCTGCTGCCGCTGGTCAACGTGATGGGCATGGTGTTCAGCTTCCTGCTCGGCTCCAACGTGCTGATCGAGCAGGTGTTTGGCTGGCAGGGCATCGGCGCCTACGCGGTGAGCGCGGTGCTGGCGTCGGACTACGCCGCGGTGCAGGGCTTCGTGCTGATGATGGCGCTGCTCTACATCCTGCTCAATCTTTCGATCGACATCGCCAGCACGCTGATCGACCCGCGCGTGCGCTTCGAGGGGTGACCATGCAACTCGCCGCACGTTTCACCCTCGTCGCCCGCAACACCCGCTACGTCTTCGGCGAGAACCGGCTCACGCTGGTCGCGGTCGTCATCCTCGCGCTGCTCCTGCTGTGCGCACTCTTCGGGCCCTGGCTCGCGCCCTACGACCCGCTGATGACCGACGGCACGGCGCGCCTGCAGCCGCCCTCGGCTGCGCACTGGTTCGGCACCGATGCGCTGGGCCGCGACATCCTGAGCCGCGTGATCGTCGCCGCCCGGCTCGACCTCGGCATGGCCATCTCCGCGGTGGCGCTGTCGTTCGCGATCGGCCTCGCGCTCGGTGCGCTGGCCGGCTACTTCGGCGGGTGGACCGACCGTGTACTGGGCCGGCTGATGGACACCATCATGGCCTTCCCGCTCTTCGTGCTGGCCATGGGGATCGTCGCGGCGCTGGGCAACAACGTGCTCAACATCATCATCGCGACCATCGTCATCAACCTGCCGTTCTACTTCCGCTTCGCCCGCGGCGAGGTCAACGTGCGGCGCGACCTGGGCTACGTGGAGGCGGCGCGCATGGGCGGCAACACGCCGCTGCAGGTGCTGATGCACCACATCGTGCCGAACATCCTGCCGCCGATGGCGGTGCAGGCCTCGCTCAACATGGGCTGGGCCATCCTCAACGCGGCCGGCCTGTCCTTCATCGGCCTGGGCGTGCGCGCGCCCACGCCGGAGTGGGGAATCATGGTGTCGGAAGGTGCGAGCAACATCATCTCGGGCGAGTGGTGGACCTTCGCCTTCCCCGGCATGGCGCTGGTGCTCGCGGTGTTCTGCTTCAACCTGCTGGGCGACGGCTTGCGCGACCTGCTCGACCCGCGGAGGCGCACATGAGGCGGGCCGAGCGCCGGGCCGCTCCCAAGCCGGCCCGCATCCCCTCGGGGGATCGGCCGATGTACCCATCGGACGAGGGGCAGTCATGAGCGCGCTCCTCGATGTGAGCGACCTGTCGCTCAACTTCCGCACGCGCCACGGCACAGTCAAGGCGTTGGAGAACGTCTCGCTCAGCATCGAGCGCGGCGAGATCGTCGGCGTGGTTGGCGAGAGCGGCTCCGGCAAGTCCGTCATGGCCTACACCGTGATGGGCCTGCAGGACGACGCGGCGCGCATCGAAGGCGGCGCCATCACTTTCGGTGGCACCGACCTGCTCAAGGCCACGCCCTCGGCGCTCGGCGAGCTCCGCGGGCGCGAGCTGTCGATGATCTTCCAGAGCCCACGCACCGCGCTCAACCCGATCCGCAAGGTGGGCCACCAGATCGAAGACGTGCTCGGCCGCCACGCCGCGGTGAAGCGCGACGACCTGAAGCAGCGTGCCGTGCAGGCGCTCGCACGCGTGCGCATCCCCGACCCCGAGCGCCGCTACCACGCCTACCCCTTCGAACTCTCGGGCGGCATGTGCCAGCGCGTGATGATCGCCATGGCGCTCGCCTGCACTCCGGCCCTGCTGATCGCCGACGAGCCCACCACCGGGCTCGACGTCACCACCCAGGCGGTGATCCTCGACCTGATCCGCGACATGAGCCGCAGCCAGCGCATGGCCACCCTCCTCATCACGCACGACCTCGGCCTCGCGGGCGAGTACTGCGACCGCATCGCGGTGATGCACGCCGGTCATCTGGTGGAAGTGGCGCCCACCGAGGCGCTGCTGCGCTCGCCCGCGCATCCGTACACCCGGCAGCTGCTCGCCGCCACGCCCACGCCGCAGACCACGCTGATGGGCCTGTCGGCCATTCCCGGCCAGCTGCCCGACCTGCGCGGCGAATTGCCGGTGTGCCGCTTCCAGCACCGCTGCACCCGCGCCACGGCGGCCTGCAGCGAGGCGCCCCTCGCCTGGGTCGAACTCGCCCCGGGCCATCGCGTGCGCTGCCGTCACCCGCTATGAACATGCCCGAACGCCTGCACGACATGAGCGCTGCGCTGGACGCGCCAGCCCCGCCTGCGCTGCTGGAGGTGCAAAAGCTCGTCAAGCACTACCCCGTGAGCGGCGGCAAGCTGCTGCATGCGGTCGACGAGGTGAGCTTGAGCATCGGCCACGGCGAATGCGTGGGCCTGGTGGGCGAATCGGGCTGCGGCAAGTCGACGCTCGCGCGCCTGCTCGCCCAGCTCATCACGCCCACCTCGGGCCGCGTGCTGTTTGACGGCCAAGACCTGAGCGCGATGACTCCCCGCCAGCTCGCGCGCTCGCCGCTGCGTGCGCGCATCCAGATGGTTTTCCAGGACCCGACCGAAAGCCTGAACCCGTCGATGCGCGTGTTCGACGCCATCGCCGACCCGCTGCGCCGCCTGCTGAAGATTCGCGATCGTGCCGAGCTCGACACCCGTGTGCGCCGCGCCGCCGAGATGGTCGGTCTGTCCGATGAGCTGGTGCTGCGCTACCCGCATCAGCTTTCAGGCGGCCAGCGCGCCCGTGTCGGCATCGCGCGCGCCATCGTGGTGGAGCCTTCGCTGCTGATCCTCGACGAGCCCACTTCCGCACTCGACGTCTCGGTGCAGGCGGTGATCCTGCGCCTGCTCGACGAACTGCGCGGGCGCCTGGGCATGAGCTACCTCTTCGTCTCGCACGACCTCAACGTCGTGCGGCTGCTGTGCGAGCGCATCGTGGTGATGTACCTCGGTAAGGTGGTCGAGGTGGCGCCGGCCGAAACGCTCTTCACCGCACCTGCCCACCCCTACACCCAGGCGCTGATCGCCGCCATTCCCGACCCCGCGCGTCGCGGCGAGCAGCGCCTGCGGCTCGAAGGCTCACCCCGAAGCCCCATCGACCCCGACCCCCAGTCCTGCCGCTTCCATGGCCGGTGCCCGAAAGGCACCGACCGCTGCGTGACGGCGATGCCCGTGCTGCGACGGATGGGCGAGGGCCATTTCGCCGCCTGCCACTTCGCGTGAAGAAAGGATTCCCATGAGCGACTCATCCGCCGACAACGCCATCTGCCGCATGGACGCGGTCACGCTGGCCAAGCGCATCCGCTCCAAGGAGCTCTCGGCCACCGAGGTGACCGAGGCCGTGCTGCGCCGCATGGACGTGCTGGAGCCACACATCCACGCCTTCTGCACCCCCACGCCGGAGGTGGCACGGGCGGCCGCGAAAGCGGTCGATGCGCAGATCGCGAAAGGCGAGCCCATCGGCCCGCTCGCGGGCGTGCCCATCGGCATCAAGGACCTGGTGGCCACCAAGGGCATCAAGACCGTGATGGGCTCCAAGCTCTACGAGGAGTTCATTCCCGACGAAGACGACATCGTGGTCGAGCGCCTGAAGGCCGCCGGCGCGGTGATCATCGGCAAGACCAACGTGCCCGAGTTCGGCTACAGCGGCGTGGGCCACAACCCGGTGTTCGAGACCACGCGCAACCCGTGGAACCTGGCGATGACCTCGGGCGGGTCGAGCGCCGGCTCGGGCGCCTCGGTGGCCACCGGCGTCGCGCCCTTTGCCATCGGCAGCGACGGTGGCGGCTCGGTGCGCATCCCGTCTGCGCACTGCGGCCTCTACGGCATCAAGGCCTCGATGGGGCGCGTCGCGCTGTACCCCGGTTGCCGCGATGAACGTTACCCCGGCGTGTCGAGCTGGGAGACGCTGGAACACATCGGCCCCATGAGCCGCACCGTGGCCGACTCGGCGCTGATGCTGAGCGTGATCGCCGGCCCCGACCCGCGTGACCGCTATTCCATCCCCGCGGCCGACTTCGACTACCTCGAGGCCGCGCAGCCGTCGAGCATCAAGGGCCTGCGCATCGCCTACAGCGAAGACTGGGGCTATGCCGCCGTCGACCCCGAGGTGCGGCGTGTTGTGAGCGAAGCGGTGGCGGTGTTCGAGAAGGAACTCGGTTGCCATGTGGAGCGGGCCAACCCCGGCTGGCGCTCTGACGCCGGTGCCACCTTCTGGACGCTCGTCGCCGCCGACACCGACCTCACCGGCATGCGCAAGCTCATCGCCGGCCGCGAGCACGAGATCTCGCCGCACCTGGTTGACCTGGTGATGAAGCCATGGACCGGCGCCGACTTCACCGACGCGCACACCCAGCGCAAGGCCATCTGCAACACGATGTGGCGCTTCATGTCGAACTACGACCTCTTGATCACGCCCACCCTCGCGGTGCCGCCGTTCCCGGTGCACATGCAGGGCCCCGAGATCATCGAAGGCCGCATGGGCCGCAACGCCGACTGGCTGTGCTTCACCTTCCCAGCCAACCTCACCGGGCAGCCGGCAGCGTCCATCCCAGCCGGCTTCACGAAGGACGGCCTGCCGGTCGGCCTGCAGATCATCGGCCGCCACCTCGACGACCGCACCGTGCTCAGGGCGAGTGCCGCCTTCGAGCAGGCGCGGCCGTGGGCGCAGCACTGGCCCGCGCTGCTCGATCAACTCGGTCTCTGACGTCTCCCGTTCACCTCACACCCATCGCAAGGAATCGCCATGCCACTCACCACACTTCGCCGCAGCGCCGCCCTGGCCTTGCTGGCGGCCGCCCTCGTGATGCCCGCCCTCGCGGCCCCACCGAAAGACACCCTCGTCATCGTCTCGGAGATGGGCCCGAACGGCCTCGACACGATGGTGCCCACCGCCAACGACCACAGCCGCATGGTCGCCTGGCATGTGTACGACCGGCTGGTGAGCCACGGGCAGAAGAAGCTGCCCGACGGCAACGCCTCCTACGACGCCACCGTGCTCACGCCCGAGCTGGCCGAGCGCTGGGAGATCAGCCCCGACAAGAAGGTCTACACCTTCTTCCTGCGCAAGAACGCCAAGTTCCACGACGGCACGCCCGTCACCGCGAAAGATGTGAAGTGGTCCTTCGACCGCGCGGTGGCGGCAGGCGGCTTCCCGGCCGTGCAGATGGCGGCCGGCTCGCTCGACGACCCGAAGAAGTTCTCGGTCGTCGACGACTACACCTTCCGCATCACGCTCGACAAGCCCAACAAGCTCATCCTCCCCGACCTGGTGGTGCCGGTGCCGGTGATCGTGAACTCCACGCTCGCCAAGAAGCATGCGACCGCGGCCGACCCATGGGCGCTGGAATGGGTGTCGCGCAATGGCGCGGGCGGCGGCGCCTACAAGATCGAGTCGTGGACGCCGGGGCAGCAGACGGTCTTCGTGCGCTTCGACGACTGGAAGTCGGGCCCGCTGCCCAAGCTCAAGAAAGTGATCTACCGCCAGATCGCCTCGGCCGGCACGCGCCGGGCGCTGCTGGAGAAGGGTGACGTCGACATCTCCGTCGGCCTGCCGCCGAAGGACTACGCCGAGCTCGCGCAGAGCCCCAAGGTCAAGGTGATCGGCGTGCCGGTGCAGAACGACCTGATCTTCGTGGACATGAACACCAAGATCAAACCCTTCGACAACCCGAAGGTGCGCCAGGCCATCTCGTACGCCATCCCCTACAAGGAAATCCTGTCGAGTGCGCTCTACAACCGCGGTGTCGGCATGTTCGGCGGCGACCCGAGCAAGCCCTACGCGCCGACGTGGCCCGTGCCCATCAAGTACACGGCCGATCTCGCCAAGGCCAAGGCGCTGCTGGCCGAAGCGGGCTTCCCCAACGGCTTCAAGACCACGCTGTCGTTCGACCTGAGCGAAGCCACGGTGCGTGAGCCCACCGCCATCCTGATCCAGGAGTCGCTGAAGAAGATCGGCGTGGAGGTCACGCTGGAGAAGGTGCCGGGCTCCAACTGGTTTGCCCAGATGGCGAGCAAGACCATGCCGATGGTGATCGCCGAGTTCTACGGCTGGCTCGACTACCCCGAGTACTTCTTCTTCTGGAACTTCGACGGCAAGAACAACGCGGTGTTCAACACCGCCAACTACACCAACCCGGTGCTCGACGAGCAGATCGAGATCGCCCGCTTCGCGTCGGACGACAAGGTCTACAAGGCCAGCCTGCAGAAGATGGTCGACATCGTGATGACCGACCTGCCGCGCATCCCGCTGTACACGCGCTTCTCCGACTTTGCGATGCAGAAGAACGTGCAGGGCTTCGAGTACTGGTTCCACACCCACCCGGATTTCCGGAAGTTCTACAAGGAATGACGGGCATGCGAGACGAGGCGGGCGCCTTCGTCCCGCAGACCGACGTGAGGGTGGCCGGTGCGGCCGAAGGGCCGCTCGCGGGCCTGCGCTTTGCGGCCAAGGATCTGTTCGACGTGGCGGGCCATGTCACGGGGGCGGGCAACCCCACCTGGGCGGCCACGCACGCGCCGGCCACCGCGCATGCGTGGGCCGTGCAGCGGCTGCTGGATGCAGGCGCGTCGCTCGTCGGCAAGGCCATCACCGACGAGATCTCGCTCGGCCTCCTGGGCATCAACCGCTTCGACGGCACGCCGTTCAACCCCCGTGCGCCCGACCGGGTGCCCGGCGGGTCATCCAGCGGCTCGGCGTCTGCGGTGGCGTGTGGCCTGGCCGACATCGCGCTCGGCACCGACTCGGGTGGCTCGGTGCGCACGCCGGCGAGCTTCTGCGGCCTCTATGGCCTGCGGCCGACGCACGGCGCCATCTCCGTCGAGGGCATGGTCACGCAGTCGCCGAGCTTCGACACGGCCGGCTTCTTCGCGGCCGATGCGGCCACCTTCGAGCGTGTGGGCGAGGTGCTGCTGCCGCCGGGCGGCACTGGCCGCACCGACCAACTGCTGGTGGCGAGCGATCTCGTGGCCTTGTGCGATGAGCCGGTCCAGGCCGCCTTCCACGGGGCGCTCACGCAGCTCGCGCCACGTGTGGCCGAGCTGCACGCGGTGACGCTCGCGCCCGAGGGCCTCGCGCTCTGGTGCGCGCACCAGCAGCGCCAGCAGTGCTTCGAGTTCGGCCGCACCTTCGCGCCCTGGGTGGCGCAGCACAACCCGGTGTTCTCGTACGACGTGGCGCAGACGCTGCTGCAGGCGCAGGCGCTGCAGGAAGACGAGGTGGCGCCCTCGCGCCTGGTGCGGGCCGCCGTGCGCGAGCGGCTCGACGAGCTGCTGGGCGGCCACCGCCTGCTGTGCCTGCCCACCGTGCCCATCCTCCCCATCCGGCGCGACGCGACGCTGCCCGAGATGCAGCAGGCGGTCGGCCGCATCCTCCAGCTCACCTGCATCGCCGGCCTCACCGGCCTGCCGCAGGTGAGCCTGCCGCTGGCGCACAGCCAGGGCATCCCGGTTGGCATCTCGCTGATCGGCCCGCGTGGCAGCGACCAGCTCCTGCTCTCGCTCGCGCGCGAACTCGAAAGGACCATGCTGCGATGAGCACCACCTTGATCCGCGGCGGCCGGGTCATCACCGCCACCGACGACTACCTGGCCGACGTGCTGCTGAAAGACGGCATCGTGCACGCCATCGCGCGCGACATGGCCGTCGGGCCCGAGGTGAAGGTGGTGGATGCGAGCGGCCTCTACGTGCTGCCCGGTGGCGTCGACACCCACGTGCACCTGGAAAACGTGATCGGCCCGACGATCACCTGCGACACGTTCGCCAGCGGCACGAAGGCAGCCGCTTTCGGCGGCACCACCACGGTGGTCGACTTCGCGCTGCAGACCGCCGCCGACTCGCCGCTCGAAGCCATCGCCCGCGCCCAGCGCAGCGCCGAGCCTCAGGTCTGCATCGACTACAGCCTGCACTGCATCGTGACGCGTGTCGACGCCCAGGTGCTGGCCGACGTGAAGCACGCGATGCGCCACGAGGGCGTGACGAGCTTCAAGATGTTCATGGCCTACCCCGGCGTGATGATGGCCGACGACGCGGCCATCTTCCAGATGCTGCGCCAGGTGGGCGCCGATGGCGGCATGGTCGCGCTGCATGCCGAGAACGGCACGGTCATCGACCTCTTGATCAAGGAGGCGCTCGCCGCCGGCCACACCGCCCCGCGCTACCACGCGATGACCCGCCCGGCGCTGATGGAAGGCGAAGCCACGCACCGCGGCATCCGCCTCGCCGAGCTGGCCGAAGCGCCGATCTACTTCGTGCACGTGTCGTCGAACCAGGCCTTGAAGCACATCGTGGCGGCGCGCGACGAGGGCATCCCGGTCTTTGCGGAGACCTGCCCGCACTACCTGCTGTTCGACGACTCGGTGTATTCGAGCGACGACTTCGAGATCGCCAAATACGTGATGACGCCGCCGCTGCGCACCACCGACGACCAGAACCACCTCTGGCGTGCGCTGCGCTACGACGACCTGCAGGTGATCGCGACCGACCACTGCCCCTTCTGCATGAAGGAAGGCCACCTCGGCTACCAGCTGCAGAAGATGCGCGGCAAGGACGACTTCTCGCTCATCCCCAACGGCGCACCGGGCATCGAGACGCGCCTCGTGAGCCTCTACGACATCGGCGTGATGCAGGGCCGCCTGTCGCTCAACCGCTTCGTGCAGCTCACCTCGACCACGCCGGCCAAGCTCTTTGGCCTGTTCCCGAAGAAGGGCACGATCGCCATCGGCAGCGACGCCGACGTGGTGCTCTTCAACCCCAACGCCACGCAGACCATCCATGCCGAGCATCTGCACAGCCAGTGCGACTACACGCTGCTCGAAGGGCGCACGCTGCAGGGTCGGGTGGAGAAGGTGTTCCTGCGCGGCGAGCTGATCGTCGACGGCGCCGAATGGAAAGGCCGCGAAGGCATGGGCCAGTTCGTGCGGCGCGGCGAGGTGAGGGCGTTCTAGATGCGGCGGGTGTTGTCTTTCGAGCCCTTGACGGCGGCGTCCTTCAAACGCTTCGGTGACGTCATCGACGTCGCGTCGGCCTCGCGCCACTGCACCATCAACGATGGCTACGCCGAGCGCTACGACGACCTGGCCCGCATCGACGTCGACCGCGAGGGCGGCCGGCCGAAGCTCAGCATCTTCCGCGCGTTGCCGCGCGAGCTTCCTTTCTCCCTCTCGGTGATCGAACGCCACCCGCTGGGCAGCCAGGCCTTCATTCCGATGTCGGGCCGGCCCTACCTCGTGGTGGTCTGCGAAGGGGCCGACGCGCCCGACCTCGGCACGCTGCGCTGCTTCACCGCCCAGGCCGGGCAGGGCGTCAACTACGCTCCAGGCACCTGGCACCACCCCTTGCTTGCGCTGGAGGCGCCGTGCGATTTCCTGGTGATTGACCGGGCAGGGGGAGGGAACAACTGCGACGAGGCGCGGCTGGCAGCCAACGACATCTGGATCGGCTCGGCGCTCTAGACGACCGCGAGATCGACGAGCGCGTTTGGCGCGACCGTTGTTCTCACCTTCGTCGAGCGCAGTTCCGTCACGCGCTGCACGACAAACGCCGCATCCCGCGCCACGCCGGAGAAGCGCCCCGAGCCCCAGGTGTGCAGCCACGGCAGGCCGATGAAGTAGAGGCCCGGCACGCGCGTGATCCCGCGGTCGTGCACCGGGTGGCCGCGGCCGTTGAAGACGGGCGCATCGAGCCAGCGGAAATCGGGTGCGAAGCCAATGCACCACAGCACGCTGGTGATGCCGGCACCCGTCAGCGACAAGGTCTCGCGCTCTTCGGCCGGCTGCCACACCGGCTCGTAGACGCTGGCGGGCGGTGCCTGCAGGCGCTGCTCGTCGATGTAGCGGTCGATCGAGGCGTTGATGCCGTTGTAGGTGCGGTCGGCCTGGTCCAGCACCTCGCGCAGGCGCGGGGCGAAGCGCAGCGTGGCGCCATCGACATCGAGGCCGGTGAGCGCGCCATAGAGCTGCATGCCTTCGATGGCGAAGCGGCGCAGGTCGATGTCGCGCCCGCCGTCGCGGCCGGTCACGTAGTGGTTGGTGTTGTCGCGCACGCCTTCGCGCAGCGGGTGCTGGCCCACCGGCATCTCGTAGTAGCCCATGTCCGCCAGCCAGTCGACGACGTCGCGGCCGCGGTAGAAGCGCGCGCAGCGCGGTGCATCGCCCACCGCCAGCACCACCTCGCGGCCGGCGAGGTGCAGGTCTTCGGCGATCTGCGCGCCGCTCTGGCCCGAGCCGACCACCAGCACCTTGCCGGGCGGCAACTGCGCGGCGTTGCGGTATTGCGCCGAATGGAGTTGCACCACCTGCGCCGGCAGCCGCTCGGCCAGGCGCGGCACGATGGGCTCGTGGTAGCCGCCCGAGGCGACGACGACCTGCTGCGCGGTGCACTCGCCTTCACTGCTGCGCACGAGGAAGCCGCCTTCGGGCAGTGGCTTCACCAGCTCCACCGCCACGCCCTCGCGCAGCGGCGCATCCACGTGCGCGCGAAACGCATCGAGGTACTGCACGATCTCCTCGCGCTTCATGAAGCCATGCGGGTCGTCGCCGCGGTACGGATGGCCCGGCAGCGCGCACTGCCAGTTGGGCGTGACGAGGCAGAAGTTGTCCCAGCGCTGGGTGCGCCACACGTGCATCGCGCGGTGCTTCTCGAACACCACGTGCTCGATGCCTTCGGCCTTCAGGCCATGGCTGATGGACAGGCCGGCCTGGCCGCCGCCGACGACGACGACTTCGTGATGGGGCAGGGTGGGGTTCTTCATGACGGGACTCCTCGTGAAAGCTCAGGCGGGTTCGAACGCGACCACGCGCACGCGGGCCTCGGCGTCATCGACAAAGGGGGCGGCGTGCGCCTCGGTCTGCAGCAGCTGGTCGGCGGCGCGCGAGCAGGCGAAGCCGAACTTCTCGCGCACACGCTCGCTCGCGATGGCGGTGGCCTCGCGCACGCGCTGCAGCAGCTCGGGCAGCGGGTAGTCCTCGCCCGGAGTGAGGTAGTCGTGGATCACGAGCGAGGGCGAGTAGCAGACGGTCTCGCTGGCATCGGGCCAGCGAAGGCGGTAGTGCATGGCGGGCATGGGGTCGGTCTCAGGTTGTGATGGCTTCGGCCGGCGTGGAGATCGATTCGCGCAGCGTGCGCAGGTACCAGGCTTCGTGCAGCGCCGCGCTGCGCTCCCACGCATGGGCCAGGCACACGGCCGGCGGCGCGTCGAGCTTGGGCATGCGCGCGGCCGATTGCAGCCCGGCGGCGATGGACTCGATGCGCTCCGGGTCGCACCACGCGACGGCGGCCTCATCACGCAGGTGCTCGGTGAACGGCGGGCGACTGGAGACCAGCACCGGCGTGCCGCAGGCGAGTGCTTCGAGCGCGACGAGGCCGAAGCCTTCGACGAGCGACGGCATGGCCAGCACGTCGGCGCGGCGCATCAGTGTGGGCAGCATCTCGTCGGGCAGCGGGCCGGTGCGCAGCACGGGCGCGCCGGGGCCTTCGGCGAGGCCCAGCTCGCCCAGCGCCTGCTGCCAGGCGCGACGGGCGCTGCTGTGGTCGAGCATGCTGGCGCCGCCGGCCACCACCAGGCGGGCGTGCGCCCATGCAGGGTCGTCGCGGCGCAGGGTGGCGAAGGCGTGCAGCACCCGCACGGTGTTCTTGCGCTCCTCCACGCCGCCGACCAGCAGGCACACCGGGCCGGCTTCGTCCGCCAGCCCGAGCGACTGCAGGCGCGGCCCATCGAGCGCGTCGGCCACCGGCCGGTAGCGGCGCAGGTCGACGCCGTTGAACATGCGCGCTGGCGACACGCCGAAGTGCTCGCGGAAATGCGCGCACCAGGTGTCGCTGACACAGGCCACGCCGTCGGCGGCGCGCCAGGCGCGCGCCTGCCAGCGGTTGAGCGTCTCCTGCGCGAAGACGTCGAGGTGGTGCACGGTGCGCAGGCAGTGCGGCACGCGAACGCCACGCTCGCGCAGCAAGGCGAGGGCGTTGCCGCTCACGCTGTCTTGGGCATGCAGCAGCTCGAAGCCGCCTCGCTGCAGCACCGCGGGCAGGGCCGCCACCAAGGCCTCGATGCGCTGTCGCACCTGCTCGACCAGGTCGCCGGTCAGCACCGGCAGGCGGATCAGCTCGACCGGAAACGCCGTCGCGCGAAACAGCGTCTCGCCCGGCTCGGCCGAGGCGATCACGGTCACGCGGTGGCCGCGCTGCGAGAGCGCGTCGGCCAGCTCCAGCGTGTGGATCACGCCACCGCGCGGGCGCACCGAGTGCGTGAGCAGGGCGATGTTCATGCAGCGGCCTTGTGTGTGGGCAGCGTGGGCGTGGCGCCGATGAAGGGCTCGGCCGCCAGGTCCCACAGCATCGTCTGTGCGTTGCCCAACTGCAGCGTGAGGCGAGAGCCGGGCTGCACGGTGCCGATGTCGGCGCAGGCGATGCCGTGCGAATCGAACACCTCCTGCACCACCTCGGCCTGCGCTTCGCGCACGCTCAGCAGGTAGCCGTAGCTCGGGAAGGCGCAGAGCCAGCGCAGGTGCGCGGCGAAGGCGGCATCGCCGGTCTCGTGCCAGCCGGGCGTGCCCGGCGGCAGCGGCAGGCGCGCGAGGTCCACGTGCGCGCCGGCGCCCGAGCACTCCAGCAGCATCAGCAGCGTGCCCAGCACGCCGGCCATGCTGATGTCCTTGCCGGCATCGCACAGGCCCGCTTCGGCGATCTGCGGCAGCAGTGCGAGGTCGGCGCGCAGGCGCTCGGCCGGCGCCGAGGTCGAGGCGTTCCAGAACGGGTGGCCGCCTTGCCACGCACCGCGCAGGTCGACGGCCATCAGCAGCCGGTCGCCGGGCCGCGCCGCGAAGCTGCTGATCAGCCGCCTGGCGCGGCCGAGCACGGCCACCGCGAGCTGGCCGTGGCCGGCGTGCAGGTTGCTGTGCCCGCCGACCAGCGGCACGCCATAGCGCTCGCAGGCGGCGCGCATGCCGGCGATGAGTTGCTGCGCCGTCTCGGTGTCGGCCGCCCACAAGGCGTCGACCACGGCGGTGGGGCGCCCGCCCATCGCGGCGATGTCGCTCAGGTTGACCATCACGCCGCTGTAGCCGGCGAACCAGGGCATGGCGGCGATGAAGTCCTGCACCAGGCCTTCGATGGCGAGCAGCAGGTGGCCGTCGCCGGTGGCATCGGGCAGCACCGCGCAGTCGTCGCCGTTCGGCACGCTCGTGATGCCGGCCACCGCGCCGAGCTGCGGCAGCACCGCGGCGATGTCGCGCTTGTGTGCGAAGCCGCGGCTCTGGCGCAGCGACTCGGCGAGTTGCGTCAGGTGGTTCATCGCCGCGTCAGTTTTGCGTGAGCACGAAGCCGGCATACGGCGTGGCGCAAGGCGGGTAGTGCGCGAGCGAGGCGCGCATCCAGCCATGCGGCCGGCCGTGCAGCTCGCGCATCTCCAGCAGCTCCCAGTTCAGGCGCTGGAAGAGCGGCACGTTTTGCGCCTGCACGTGGGCGAGGAATTCGTCGCAGCCGAGCGCATGCGCGCTGCTCACCGCCAGGCGGATGAGGCTCGAGCCCAGCCGCTTGTGCTGTCGCCAGTCGGCCCGCACCGCGAGCCGCGAGCCCCACCACACGCCGGGGGCGGCCTGGTGGATGCGCACTGTGCCGATCACCTCGTCGGCCTCGCCGGCCAGGCAGGTGAGCGCGACGAGCGAGCGCGTGCTCGGCTCATGGCGGTCGATCTCGTCGAGGTCGTCGCGCACGAAGAGGCCTTGCTCTTCGCAAAACACCTGCCGGCGCAGCGCCAGTGCTTCGCGTTCCATCCACGCGTCGCTGGCCCACTGGATGCGAAAGCCCTGCGGCGTGTAGGACGGGTCGAGCTCGCACCAGGGCTGCGGATCGAAGGCGTGAAGCTGCATCGTGTGCTCCTTCAGACGGCGAGCGGGGCTTCGTAGCGCGACAAGGTGGAGCAGGCCGCGCAACGCCCGCAGCCCGCCTTGATGTCACCGGCGCGCAGGCCGGCATCGGCCACCAGCCGGCCCAGCGGCTCCAGCACGCTGCGCATGAACTCGGCCGACGGGGCGGGGCGGTCTTCGAGCGGCGTGCCACTGATGGGCACGAAGGGCACGACGAAGGGGTAGACGCCCATCGCCAGCAGCCGCCCGCTGGTCGACAGCAGCAGCTCGGCGCTGTCGCCCAGGCCGGCGAGCAGGTAGGTGCTGACCTGGCCCCGGCCGAACACCTCGACCGCCGCCTCGAACGCATCCCAATAGCGGCTCATCGGCACCTCGGCCTTGCCGGGCAGGATCTCGCGGCGCAGCTCGTCGCCGATCACTTCGAGGTGCATGCCCAGGGTGTCGACGCCCGCATCTTTCAGGCTCTGGAACCACGCATTGGTGTCGGGCGGCTCGCACTGCGCCTGCAGCGGCAGGTCGACCGCCGCGCGGATGGCCTGGGCACTCTCGCACAGCACCTTCGCGCCACGGTCGGGCGTGGGCGGCGTGCCGGTGGTCATCACCATGTGCTTCACGCCATCGAGCTCGACGGCGGCCTTGGCCACCTCGGCCAGCTGCGCCGGTGTCTTGTGCGCGATGGTGCGGCCGGCCGCGAGCGATTGGCCGATGGCGCAGAAGCGGCAGGCCTTGCGCCGACTCTCGTAGCGGATGCAGGTCTGCAGCACGGTGGTGGCGAGCACGTCGCTGCCGTGCAGCGTGGCGATGTGCGAATACGGAATGCCGTCGGCCGTGCTGCGCGCATAGAAGCGTGGCTGCCGCGGGAAGCTCACGCTCGCGATCGGGATGCTGCCGCGCCGAAGCACGCTGCGGCCATCGGGCCCGGGCGCGTCGGCGACGAAGGGCGAGCTGAAGGCGGTGTGCGTGTGCACCGGCACCATCAGCGTCACGCCGTCGACCGTCACCGCCTTGTGGTCCGACGGGCCGGCGCCGCCGCGGCGGCTGGCTGCGCCAGCAGCAGGGTCGAGCAGGCGCAGGCCCTGCGACTGCAGCTCGGTCATCAGGGCGCGCGAGGCCTCCGGCATCGCGAGGGCTTCAGTCATGGGGGGCTCCTTCGGGCAACGGGAGAGCGGCTTCTTGAGAGGGCACGGAGGGCCACGGCTGCGTGGTGCTGGTCGCATCGCGGCGGATCACGAGGCTCAGCAGCTCGGGGCGTGCGTAGTGGCCCACCGAATCCATCATGCGTTTGCGCTTGGTGATGAGTGCCATGTCGAGGTCGGCGATCACCAGGCCTTCGCCTTCGGTCAGCGGCTCGGCGAGGTACTTGCCTTCCGGCGACACGATGGCGGTGTGGCATCCCCCGCGCAGCGCGCCCTGCAGCTTCTCGTCGGCCGTGACGGCGCGCACCTGCGCCTCGTGCAGCCAGCCGGTGGCGTTGACGACGAAGCAGCCCGACTCCAGCGCGTGGTGGCGGATGGTCACGCCCATCTGGTCGGCAAAGATCTGCCCGACCAGCGAGCCGGGGAACTGCGCGCAGTGGATCTCTTCATGCTGCGCCATCAGCGCATAGCGGGCGAGCGGGTTGTAGTGCTCCCAGCAGGCCAGCGCGCCCACGCGGCCCACCCGGGTGTCGACAGTGGTGAGCCCGGCGCCATCGCCCTGGCCCCACACCATGCGCTCGTGGTAGGTCGGCGTGATCTTGCGGCGCTTGAGCAAGAGGCGCCCGTCGGCGTCGAAGATCACCTGCGTGTTGTAGAGGCTGCCGTGGTCACGCTCGTTGACGCCGAGCACGATCACCATGCCGGCCTCGCGTGCGGCGGCCGCCACCGCATCGGTCAGCGGCCCCGGCACGGTGGGCGCGCGCTCCATCAGGAGCAGGTGCGCCGGCCCCTGCTGCACTGGCGGCTGCACGAAGCTGAAGTAAGGGTAGTAGGGCACGAAAGTCTCGGGGAAGACGATCAGCTCCACGCCCTTGCGCGAGGCCTCGCGCACGGTCTCGAGCACGCGGGCGAGCGTGCCGTCGGCACTCTCCAGATCGGGCGAGATCTGGGCCGCCGCGGCGCGCACCGACTTCGGCTTCGTGCTCATCTCAGAGCGTCCAGGTGTCGAGGATGAACGCACCCTCTTTGCGATGGAGCAGCACGATGTCGAGCACGTCGAGCGGGTTGATCGGGCGGATGCCTTCGATCAGCGCCCCTTCGCCGTGGCCGTAGAGCGCCTGCAGCGCGAAGCGGCAGGCGTAGACCTTGCCGCCCTCGGCGATGAACTTGCCGATCTGCTCGTTGAAGTTCTGGTGGCCGGGGAAGGCCGCGTCGCCCAGCTTGGGGAAGCCGCGCTTCACGCCCAGCGTGACGCCCGGGCCGTAGAGCAGGATCGAGGTGTCGAAGCCCTTGCGTTGCAGGCGCGTGGCCTGCAGCAGGTTGACGAAGCCGATCGAGCCTTCGAAGGCCACGGTGTGGAAGGTGACCAGCGCCTTTTCGCCGGGCTTGGCCTTGACGTCCTCGAACACCTTCTCTTCGTAGTCGACCAGGAAATCGCCCTTCTGGGCGGCGGGGTGGGTGACCTTGGGCATGGGATGAGTCCTCGCGTGGTGGTGATGGGCCGGCACGGCGCCGGACGCTCCTCTCTTTGCGAGCGACATGCCACGCCGCGGCGCGGGCGGCCGATCAACATGCGATCAACGGGGCGTCATGGTCACGGCCCGTCACGAAGGCCCACCGCAGGCACGCCGATGCGGCCCGCACCATCAGACAGCAGCCGATGCAATCAATGCACCCGATCAATGGCTGGCGTGCACCTGGAATGGCCGCGCATCACGAGGGCAGGGCCGTGCAATCAAGCCGTGCGACAGGCACACTGGGCCATGCCGTTCACGCACTGGATTGCTCGCATCCGCCACAGCAGCCTGCCGGCGTATCAGCTCATCCCCGAGCTGATCGCCGAAGACCTGCAGCAGGGCCGCCTGGCCCCGCGCCAGCGCCTGCCGCCGCTGCGCGAGCTGGCCATCACGCTGCAGCTCAACTACACGACGGTGGTGCGCGGCTTCGCCTCGGCCCGCGAGCGCGGGTTGATCGCCTCACGCCCCGGCATGGGCTCGTACGTGCGCGGCTCCTTCATCGGCCTGCCGCTGCGCGCCGGCACCGGCGCCGAGATGACGATGAACATGCCGCCCGAGATCGAGGACCACCCCGCGATGCAGGCGCTGCAGCAGAGCGCCGCCGAGGCCATCACCCACTCGACGCTGCACGACCTGATGCGCTACCAAGACTTTGGCGGCACCGCGCACGATCGCGAGCTCGCCGCGCACTGGCTCGCGCAGTGGGTGCCCGAGGCCAAGGCCGACCGGGTGCTGGTGGCGCCGGGCATCCACGCCGTGCTGCTGGCGCTGGTGTCGATGCTGGTGAAGCCCGGCCAGAGCCTGTGCGTCGAGAGCCTGGTGTACCCCGGCCTGAAGGCCATTGCGGCGCAGCTTGGCACCCAGCTCCTGCCCATCACGATGGACGAGCACGGCCTGGTGCCCGAGGAGCTGGAGGCCGCGTGCAAGAGCACGCCCGTGGGCGCGATCTACCTCTGCCCCAACATCCACAACCCCACCACCGCCACGCTGCCCATGCGCCGCCGCGAGCAGATTGCCGACATCGCGCTGCGCTTGAGCATCCCCATCATCGAAGACGACGCCTACGGCATGCTGCCCGCCGCCACGCCGCCGGCGCTGGCCGACTACGCCGGCGCGCTGACCTACTACATCAGCGGCCTCTCGAAGTGGCTGGGCGCCGGCATGCGCGTGGCCTACGCGCTCGCGCCCACGCACGCCGCCCAGCAACGCCTGGCCGGCGCCCTGCGCGCGACGACGGTGATGGCCTCGCCCTTCATCAACGCGGTGGTCTCGCACTGGCTCGAGCAGGGGCATGGGCGCGAGGTGCTGGCGGCGGTGCGGGCGGAGTGCGGATGGCGCAGTGCGCTGATGCGCGAGCGGCTCGGGGCGTATGGGCTGCGGGTGCACCCGCAGGGGTTCCATGGGTGGCTGCCGTTGCCGGAAGGGGATGCCAACGCGGGGTCGTCGGCTACGCAGATTGCGAGTGCGTTGCGGGAGCTGGGGGTGGCGGCGGTGGCGGCCAGTGCGTTCTCGACGGATCGGCAGCCGCCGGAAGGGTTGCGGCTGTGTTTGGGGGGTGGGTTAAATCGGGATGACTGTGGGCGGGCGTTGCGGGCCGTGGCGCGGGCGCTCGGGGCGGCGGAGCTGTCGGAGTGATCTGCGCTCGTTGTAGTGACGCGTCTCAGTGACAGCGCTCTTTACGAGCAAACACCTGTCGATACTTACGTTGATCCGAAGTACGCGTGCTCAGAGACATCCCGAGTCACCGCTAGCGCGCGTCGATCGCCAGCGGCCACCGCCTGTACTGAAAGTCGGCTAGCGGCCTTCACTAGGCGAAAGGTCCTCGCGTTACTTCACGGTGTTTCTGATCCTTGATCTCTACTCTAGGGCGATGTCGCTGAAGAATTCGAGTTCAACTAACAGCAATGCGGCAATAGCGATTGTGATGCCATTGCATATATGCATGTATCGGCTGTAAGCGATGTCCCTTTCAGCCCCTGTCCCGCCGCTTCGGAACTTGATGAAATCTCCTTCGCGCCATATCGAAGCGTGATGTGAACCGTTCCGCAGCCCGCTGTTTTCAAATCTCGTGAACGCGCTAAGCGTGGGCTCGTCTGCAAACGGATTCGATCTCTTTGCTTTGTCGACGTCATTCACAAATTTCGCGAGAGACATTGACTTGAATTCGTCGAACGGCCGCCCGGCCGAGATGTTGTTCAGGCAGGCCAGCGTCGTATAGCTTGAGGTGAGGGTTTCGTACGCTTGGCCGTAGTAGAGCTTGATCTCATCGAATCGCTTCGAGCCCACGATCAAGTCATCGACATCTTCGCTGCCGACACGTACATGTGTCAGTACCTGTCGAAACTGATCGAACATTCGAAAGTAGTCCCCGAATGTGGCGAGGTATCGCTCCAGGGCCTGTGCTTGAACATCTGATCGATAGTACTTCTTCAATCGCGCGAGCTCCGATGGATGAGCCTGTGCCGCTGCGCGGACGAAGGCCCGGAGCGGCGACCGCAGTCCGCCTATCGCGGGATAGAAGATGTCGTCAAAGAACGAAGCAACGACTTTGAATGATGTCGGACAAGTGAAGTGCGGCTTGTGAATCTTGCGGGCAGCTTCGTAGGCACCAATCTGCTTCTGGAGGATTTTGCCGGGGTCGCTCTTGAGCGCAAGCACCATCACGCTTCTAACTAGAGACCAGACCTGGGGCGTGTCCGGAACTTCGAATTGAGTTGCGAAGTCCTGGAATTTGCCGTCGACGAGGCGCATCTTGCCGTGTGTCAGGCTGATGTGGTACCCAGATGCGAAAGCAAGTTTCGATCGATAGTCTGAACGTTTGAACGCAAATGCCGGGTGCAGATTCACGATTGACTCAATGCCGTCTTCCTCAGCAATCACCTTGGCATTCTCGCGACCCTCCACCCAAGCCTCACCAGGTCCACCAGTTTTGAGATCGATGGAAATTGGGGTGTGGCAGTTCGGGCAGTCAAAGGTATGCGTGCAACTGTTCTCAACGCTGACACCCACACGCAGGATCAGCTTTGATCCACAGACAGTGCACTCTGCGTACTCTCTGACAACTCCCATTTAGCCCTCTCCAATAGTCCACTGCCAGGCGTTCGAATTCGGCTCTCGCTGCAGATTTGCCGACTGAACTCCACTTCGGATGATCAAGGCTGAGCTCGGTCGTTCGCGTCCCGTGCGTCGAATTCCAGCTTGTTTAGGCAGCCGCCGTTCCGCTCCGATCCTCATACGTCGTTCTCGCGTCTCGAGCTCAGCTCGCGCGTCATACGAAGCCGTGAAGCACGGGTGCCCTCGATACCAACTCTATACAGTGCAGACACCCTGGAACTGCGGCTCTTGCACATCGCGCGCTCGTGGAGCTTGGCGGTCGCTGACTTTGCGCGTGAACGCCGAGACAAACGGGCCATCATTGGCGAGGTGCTGAAAAAACTGAGGTGGCTGAAAGGCGCCGTTCAATTCGCGCAGCTGATCGAGACTGACTGGTTCTGACAGTCGCTTGGGGTTCGTGAGAAGGACAACAAAGCCCTTCGAGAGGCCATAGAAGTAGTCGTAGAACTCGCCTCTTGCCAGTCCTGAGACGTCACCATACCGGCGCCACAGCGTGGAAGGGGCTAGTTCGTGCGTTGAGTGCACCTGGGCTGACCCAACGACCTTTCCCACAGGCACTTTGACGTACATCCAGATCGTCGTTCCCACCTCCAGGCGCATAGGCCGGCGCCGAAGCTCCACTCGCTTAGTTGATCGCAGAATTCCGTCGGCGAAGCGCTGTTCCAGTGAGATTAGTGCGTGGGTGGTTGTCATTGTGCGAAGCCTTCTTCAAGGATTCTCTCGAGCTGTTCAGGCGTTATACGACGCGTCGTAATCAGCTGGGTCGACTCGCCGCAGCCGAGCCGCTTCAGGCTGGCCAGACCTACGGGTCGAGGAAGGTGAATCACATTATCAAAGGCGGTCACTGTCTTCAGCTCCGAGAGACCAATCATCGACAGCGTCTCAGCGCTGAGCACCGAAGGATCCAAGTCTGAAGCGTTCGTTGCTTTGTCGGCCTTAAGGTATGCACGACGAACACGCGCAATCGCTACGATGGAGCTTGAGCCGCCGCCCTTGCTCGACTCGTAGAACAGGATGATGGTTCCGGGTGCAAAAAGCTTCAGCGTCTTCTTGCTGCTGATGTAGTGTCGTTCGCTGTACTGTGATGCACGCGAGCGCGGCAAAAAACTGTCTTGTCGAGAATGTCCAAGCAGCGGTTCGGCAAACTCGCGCAGGATGGGCGTTATGACGGCGTTGCGGCCGGGCAGGCAGAAGATCGCGGGCGACAGACCTGACTCCAGCTCCTGAAGCCGAACAAAGCGGCGATTGCCATCTGGACAATGTACCTCGACCTGTTGATCGAAGTCTCTGAACGAGGGGCAAGAAGCGGGCAACCTCAGTTTGGCCAGTTCGTGCAGCCCGGAGGTTGTTGTCGACCAATTCTTCAGAGTGACAACACGGTTGATCACCAGCTTGGAAAGCACGGCACCGTCCTCAGAGCCAGCAAAGCCGAGCACCGCCGCAACCTCGCGAGCGACGACCTGCCGCGGTGCCAGGTGCACCCGAACCTGAGCGGGCGACGCATCGCAGGCCTTCGTCAGCAGCTTGTTGAGCAGCAGCCGTGCTGCTTGCGTTGCATTTGGTTGGCGTTCGTCTATGGCAAGCCGACCAAAAATGGTCGACCCTTCAACTTGCATAGTGCACCCAAGGTATCCCACAAGGCGTCCCTCCGACAGGACAGCGGTTCGCTGGATGATCCGTTCGGTCGAATCTGCGGCACCCCATAGCGAGATCGCGTCAGCATCGGCAATGCCCAGACGCGTCAGCATCTGGCGCAGCTCACTCTCGCCGGTAGCCGGGAAAGCCGTCACCATGATGGACTCTCCAGCGTTACCGGTTTCCAGCATTTCTTCACGATCGGCTTCGAACCTTTCTGCGGGCTGGAACGCCGTCGGTGAAATGACGTCGATGCCGTATCGCACCTCCAGTACCGGCGCTGCGGCCAGCACGGCGTCATCACTGGTGATGAACCCACCCAGGCGATGGTGGATCGCTGTAGCCAGATGCGTGAGGTCGGACTTTTCGTTGGGAGTGAATGCGCCTTCCTTTGCTGACGTCGGGAACACGATGCCTCCGAGATCAGCAAGCAAGCGCTCCTTGTCGACCTTCGGCGGAGCCGGGAAGGTGATAAAGGTGGTCGCCCAGGCGAGCATGGGATCGGTGCGGCCCGGCGCGGACAGATTGCGAACCAACTCTTCTTGAAGCTCTGAACTGAGCGCAAGCTCACAGGAGCCGAACCGCTCGGCTCGGAACAGGTCTACTGCAGCATCTCTGCGGGGCCTTCGGGGCCCAAAATCGAAGAGCACGTTCAAATCGAGTAAGTAGATCGGCCGCTCAGTGCGATGACTGATATCAAGTCCGAAAGGGTTCTGCCCGGTGATGCCGCTGCGCTCAAACAACTGCTGCGATGTGAGCTCGTGAGATCGGATCAGAATGGTGCGATCCCGTGCCTTGCCGCCAGGAGCAATGCTCTGGACGTAGAAGCCATTGCGCTCCCAGAACCTGTTCGCCTGCTTCAGATCCTCAGCGACACGCGCATGAATCGAGATGAAACCCAGCTCCTCAAGGTGAGCCTTCAGTCTTCCGAGCAATCGTTGGGCAACGCCGCGACCCTGGAGTTCAGGGATGACGTGGAGCTGGAGCACCGAGGCATGCGCTCGGCGCGCATCGAACATGAGGTGCCCCGCGTAGGCGAGCTTTGGCCCCTCCCTCAGTCTGACCGCCACGAACAGATTGCCTTTGCGCGCCTGCTCTTTGAACAGGCTCGCCGGAAGGAAGCCTAGCGCGAGGCGCTCACGGTTTGCAGCCTCGATGACCTCGTCTATGAACGGCGCAACCTCCGAGGCAGTCTCGAAGATCAGCGTCTGTGCCTCTTGTCTGCTCGCCACTAGTTCTCCTCCCCAGCCACTCCGGACCGATGGATCAACTGTAGCGGAGCATCGTCCGGTGAAGGGACTACCCGATAGCGGCAAGACTCGACCGCGATTGCTCCCGCGATCAAAGCCTCGGGTTGTTTTGGCGTCGGAGAGTAAGAGCATCTGCCCATGCTCAACCCGGACAGGCTCACCCGGTGAGCCTGTCCGGTTCCTATGGTGAGCTGGAGAAACTTCGATGCAGCCTTCTCCGTGCACGCTCGCGGCGCAGACAGCCCGTTCGGTGGTCGCCGTCGCACTGACGCTTGCCAACGTAGTCCAACCGTTGCCCATGAATGGGGCCTTGCGTCAATAGCGCGCCCCTAAGAACGCTTCGCGGTCGACAGCAATGCAGCAAAAAGGGGCGTTCACCCGGCCCGCGGCCCAGGACCGCAACCGCTGCACACTAGCCGTCGACACAGATGCTGAGGCGGACGCAACGAATGCCCTCACACCAGGCCGCTAGAACAACTCCTGTTGAGGCGGCGGCGGTGGCGCCGTCTTGACGCCTCGCGCCGGCGGCGCAGGCTCGCCCACAAGCGCGCCCATCCACTGTCTGAAGAACTTCGGCGCATCGTCAATCGGGCAGGTGAGCCAGGCCATGTAGTCCTTCGGATCGAGGATGACCACCATGCGTTTCTCATCGCCTGGCTTGTGGTAGTCCTGCATGAAGGGGTGCCCGTCCGCATTCACCGTGAGCATGGTGAACGTGAAGAAGGACTTGTCGCCACGTGGCTCTGTCCAGCGCTGGTAGATGCCCGCGATGCCCAGCGGCACGTCACCCGGCTGGCTGATGCGGTAGCGGACTGACTTGCCGGGCTTCTCGACGGTGCCACAGTAGCGCGGCTCATAGATCGCTTCGGCCGGGATGATGCAGCGCTGGGCCTTGCTCCACGCCGGCTTGAAGCTCTTCAGCGTGGCCACGGTCTCTCTGCGCGCGTTGTGCGCAATAGCGCCCGGGGTCAGGTCTTGCAACCCAACATCAAGGTGCCTGCGCCAGCGCACGAATGACCGCCTCAAAGAGCACCCCGCTCGTCGCTTCAATCTCCTTGCGCGGCAACCCCCGGTGCACCAGCGAGAGCGCGCCTTGCGAGGCGGCCCAGATGGTGCGCGCCGTCGCCTCGACAGGCCCGCGCAGCCGGCCCATGTCGACCAGGCGTTGCACCCGCGCCTGCATCACGGCGTAGGCGTCGTCCAGCAGCGCCGGCTCCAGGCGAGCGTGATGGGCCAGCAGCGAGTAGAGGGCAGGGCGCTTGAGCGCGAATTCGAGGGCGATGTCCCACCCGGCGCGCAGTTGGTCCATCGGGTCGGCTGACGCGATCGCCTGTTGCTTGCGCCGCATGAAGTCGGCCATGCCGCGCTGGATGAGGGCGCGCTCCAGCCCGTCCTTGTCGCCGAAGTGGTGGTACAGCGTGGGTGACTTGATGCCGGCGGCGTCGCAGATGGCGCGCGTCGTCAGCGCAGCGGGGCCCTGCGCGTCGAGCAGGGCCGAGGCTGCGTCAAGTATTGCCGTTCCAGTGTCCATGCCTGTCCTCGAAAACTCGCAAAGCGCCGAAAACGCCGGTCCTTGACAGCACTATGCCTGCGACATACTATTCGTATATCGTTGATATAGGAGCGACAGATGACGACGACATGCCTCGTGACGGGTGGATCAGGTTTCGTGGGTGGCCGATTGGTGGAGCGTCTGGTCGCCCAAGGGTGGCACGTACGAGCACTGGCACGCAGTGAAGAGGCGGCCCGGATTGTAGGCAGCCGGGGGGCGCAGCCGGTGCGCGGCTCCCTCGACGATGCAGCCTCGCTGGCGCAGGCCTGCGAGGGGTGCGACGCGGTCTTCCACGTCGCGGCGCACTTCAAGCTCTGGGGCGACCCGGCTGAGTTCGAGCGGTCCAACGTCGACGGCACGGCGATGCTGTTGCAGGCGGCGCAGCGCGCGTCGGTCAAGCGCTTCGTGCAGCTCGGCGCGGCGGCCGTGGTGATGGGTGACATGGCGCCGATGCTGCGCGCCAACGAATCGCTGCCGCGCCACGAGCGCGCCTGGGCGCCCTACAGCGCCTCGAAGGCGAGGAGCGAGTCGCTCGTGCTGGGCGCCAACCGGCCCGGCGTGTTCGAAACGGTGGTGGTGCGCCCGCCCATGATCTGGGGTGCGGGCATGCCGACGCTTGCGCACATGGTCGAGACGGTGAAGGCGGGGCAATTCCGCTGGGTCGGTGATGGCTCGCAGGCCATGTCCACCGCCCATGTCGACAACGTCTGCCACGCGCTCGAACTGGCGGTACACAAGGGCCGTGGCGGCGAGGCCTATTTCGTGAGCGATGGTGCCGACAGCACGCTCAAGGACGTGATCTCCGGTCTCTTGCAGACCCGCGGCATCGCGCCGCCGAAAGCCTCTGCCCCCTTGCCGGTGGCCTGGGTCATGGCGAGCGTGATGGAGTGGGTGTGGCGCACCTTCTCACGCAAGGGCGAGCCGCCGATCACGCGGCAGATGCTGCGGCTGATCGGCGCGCCCTTCACGGTCGACATCGCCAAGGCGCAGCGTGAGCTGGGCTATCGGCCCGTGATGTCTCGCGAGCTTGGGCTGCGGGCGATGCTCGCAGCCTAGGGCTGGAGGTCTCAGGTCCGTGACGACGGCGCGTAGAACGGCTGTCGCGCAGGCTCGCCTTCCAGGTAGTTGGCGTAGAACTGCTTCACGTGCGGGAACACCGCCTTTGACAGCTCACGCCGTTTCACCTCGTCGGGCGAGCGCGGGCGTGACAGCGCTTCGGCGATCTGGCCGAGCACCTTGTCGCGGTCGATGTACTTGAAGCGGCCCTGGCTGTAGATCGGATCGCCCCCCACGTAGACCGTGTCGACATGGCGCTGGTGGGCGCGCTGGATGAGGGCGTCGAGCGGGGGGATGTCGTCGTCCTGGAAGGGGTACATCGCGGCGTCGAAGTCGATGGCCACCGCGTCGAATTGCATGCCCGGGTCGAGCCGGCCGATCTGCCCGCGAAAAGCTGTCGTCTTGGCGCCGTGCTCGCTCGCCATGCGCAGCACCTGCGGACAACTCGGCACGTCGTCGTCGTTCATGCCCGGCACGCGGTGCGCACGCAGCGCGAGCTTCATCTCCTGCAGCATGTCGCGGTCTTCGTTGATGCCGGCTTCGTCGAGGCCCATGCCGATCGTCACGCCGCGCTTCTCGAATTCGTTCACCGGCGCGACGCCGCTGCGCAGGCGGAAGTTGCTGCTGCAGTTGTGGCACACGCAGGTCTTGCTGTGCGCGACGAGCTCCACGTCTTCCTCGGTCAGCCACACCGCATGGCCGAGCGTCATCCACGGCCCGAGCGCGCCCAGCTTGTGCAGGTGCTTGACGGCGGTGGTGCCGGTGCGGCGGCGGGCGTATTCCTTCTGGTAGACGGTCTCGAGCAGGTGCATGTGCATCGGCACGTCGTCGGCCTTGGCCTGCTCCACCAGCGTCATCAGCCCGTCATCGGTGATCCAGTGCAGGTTGGCGGGTGCGAGCTGGATGCGCGTGAGCGTCTGCCCCACGTTCTCGTCGCGCAGCATCTTGTAGAGCTTCATGTGATCGCTGAAGCTCAGCGTGGCCTGCTTCAGGTGCTCGGCAAGTGGCACGCCCACGTCGCTCGGCAGGCTGGCGCAGAACTTGGCGTCATCTTCGTAGACCAGGCGGTTCTGCTCGCGCACGGCATAGCAGTACGAGGCGCGCATGCCGATGGCCTGGTAGGCCTTGAGCACCGCGCTCGATGCGCCGTGCACCTGTTCGAAGCTGCCGCGCATCCAGCCGTGGATGTGCTGCACGGTGGTGATGCCCGAGGCGATCATCTCGAAGGCGGAGTAGAGCGTGTCGAGGTGGATGTCAACGTCGCGTGCCGACATGCGGCTCGCGAACCATAGCTCCAGCGCGTAGTCGGGCGAGCCGAGCTGCAGCGGCGTGAGGCCCACGTGGTGGTGGCTGTTGACGAAACCCGGCAGCAGCATGTGCCGCGGGTACTGCGTGACGGGCGCATCGGGGAAGCGCTGGCGCATCTCGTCGAACGGGCCCACGGCGACCACCTTGCCGTGCTCGTGCACGAGGGCGCCGTCGCTGACGATGTGGGGGGTGTGGCGGTCTTGCACGCCGGTGACGATCCACTTGGCGCGAACCAGGGCTGCTGTCATGTCTTTCTCCTGAATGGGGTTGAGCTTGGCCGCGCCGCCGGTGCGTTGGCCGGCGGCGTGGCGGTCTTCATGTCGAGCTCAGACCGCGGCTTCCTGTTCGAGGAAGGCGCGGTCCACTTCGTCGGCCAGCAGGTCGGCCAGGCGCTGCTGCAGCGCGATCACCTGCGGGTCGCGCATCGAGCGCGGCCGCGGCAGGTCGACCGGCACGATCTCCTTGATGCGGCCGGGCCTCGCGGTGAACACCACGATGCGGTCGGCCAATGCCAGCGCCTCCTCGATGGAGTGGGTGACCAGCAGCACGCTCGCGCCGCTGGCCCGCCACACTTCGAGCAGGTGGCCCTGCATCTTGGCGCGCGTCTGGATGTCGAGCGCCGCAAAGGGCTCGTCCATCATCAGCACCTTGGGCCGCATGGCGAGCGCGCGGGCCAGTGCCGCACGCTGCCGCATGCCGCCCGAGAGCTCGTCGGGCCGCTTGTCGGCGGCATCGGCGAGGCCCACCTTGAGCAGCAGCTCCTGCGCGATGCGGCGGCGCTTCTCGGGGAACACGCCCTGCAGCTTGAGGCCGAAGGTCACGTTGTCGGCGATCGTGAGCCAAGGGTAGAGCGAGGCTTCCTGGAAGATCATGCCGCGGTCGGTGCTGGGGCCGGTGATGGGCAGGCTGTCGCACTCGAGCTCGCCGTCGCTCGCCGATTCGAGCCCGGCCACCATGTAGAGCAGGCTGCTCTTGCCGCAGCCCGAGGGGCCCAGCAGCACGACGAACTCGCCCGGCGCCACGTCGAACGACAGGCCGTCGATGGCGGTGAGCGCCTTGGGTGTGTCGGGATTCCAGACCTTGCGCACGTTGCGCAGGCTGATGAGGGGTCGCTTGGTGCTCATCTCACTTGCCTCCCACGGCCGACGGGCCCACCCACCACAACACGCGCTGCTGCACCCACAGTAGGCCGCGGTCGAACGCGAAGCCGAGCAGGCCGATCAGCGTCATGGTGAAGAACACCAGGCTCGCGTTGAAGGTGTTGCGCGCCATCATCACGATCTGCCCGAGGCCCGAGCCCACGCCCACCGCTTCGGCGATCAGCACCACCATCCACGCCGCGAAAAGGTTGAGCCGCAGCGTCATGAAGAGCGAGGGCAGGATGGTCGGCAGGATGACGTGGCGGAACAGCTGGTGCTTGTTGGCCCCCATGATGCGGGCCACGTGCAGGTAGGCCGCCGGCACCGAGTCGATCTGCGAGAGCGTCGACAGCACGATGATGAAGAACACCGAGATGAAGACGAGGAAGATCGCCGGCACGTTGCCGATGCCGAAGATGAAGATCGCGACCGGCAGCCAGGCCACCGGCGAGATCGGCGTGAGTAGCGTGAGCGTGGGCAGCGTGAGCTTGCCGAAGACGGGGAAGTAGCGGATCGCCACCCCCACGCCCACGGCCCCCACGAAGCCGATGGCCAGGCCCAGCACCACGCGCATCGAGGTCCAGGCCATCACGATCAGCACCGACAGCAGGCCGCCGCCGTCTTCTTCCAGGCTGCGCGCGCCGGCCGGGTCGAAGAACTTGAACTGCTCGGGCAGGTTGGCCAGGAACATGTGCGGTGGCGGCAGCATCAGCGGGTCGGCCAGGCCTTGCCACCAGCAGAATTCCCAGATCGCGACGAAGGTGCCAACCGAGGCCAGCCACCAGAGCGTGCCCCGCAGGAGGGCGAGCGCTTTCTGGCGGGTGGCCGAGCTGGGGCCCGGGGGGCGGGCAGCCGGCCTGCCCTGGGTGGAGTCGATGCCGGTCATGGGCAGCGCAGACATGAAGGGTTCCTTTGCATGCGCCGCGGGTCAGGCCGTGGTCTTGAGCTTGAGGCCGGCGTACAGGCTCTGGTTCTCGGCAATGACCTGGTCGAGCAGCGTCCAGTCGATGGCGGCGCGCGGCGCGAGCTTCTTCACGTAGCCCAGCTCCTTCATCGACTGCCCGCGATCGAGGATGAACTGCGTGTTCTTGCGCTGGTCGATCATGATGGGCTGCTTGCTTGCGGCCAGGCGGGCGGCCTCCATCGAGGTCTTGTAGTAGGTGCCCACGGTGTCCTTGAGTGCGGCCTCGGGGTCGGCCTCGGCCTGGCTCTGCGCGACCATCATGGCCTTGATCACCGCCTTCACCGCCTTCGGGTTCTTCTCGATCAGCGGCGTGCGCACGGCCAGCACGCAATCGGAGTAGTACTTGCCGTAGATGTCGCTGCCGTCGCTGAGCACGGTCGAGCCCTTGCGGGCGGTGAGGCACTGCGTGGCGTAGGGCTCGATGTGGCAGATGGCATCCACCGCGCCGGCGTTGTAGGCCTGGGCCATTTCCGGCGAGGTGTTGAAGTAGCGCACCTTCACGTCCTTGAAGCTCAGGCCCGCCTTCTTCAGGTAGTCGTAGGGCAGCACTTCCAGCGTGTCGGCCTGGAAGGTGCCGAGGGTCTTGCCCTTGAGGTCGGCCGCGCTCTTGATGCCTTCGCGTGCGATGAGGATGCAGCCGTCGACACCCGCACCGGCGACGATCTTGACCGGCGCACCGGCGTCGTACAGCGTGAGGAAGTTCGAGTACGGGATCACCGACATGTCGACCTGGCCCGCGCCGAAGAGCGTGGCGATGTCGGCATTGGTGGGCGTGACCACGAAGTCGAGCGTGACGCCGTCGGCCTTGGAGAGCTCGCGTTTCTTGGCGAGGAAGAAGGCGAGGTTGCACAGGCCCGAGCCGTGGGTGGCCTTGATGACGGTCTGCGTCTGGGCGCTGACGAGGCCGGGCATCAGGGTGCTCGCCAGACCGGCCGGCAGCGCGATGGTCGCGCCGGCGATGCCGCTGCTCTTGAGGAAGCTGCGGCGGGATGTCAGGGAAGAAGAGGGGCTGCTGACACGCTCAAACATGGTGATCTCCGTTGAAAAGCACCTGGGCCAGGTGCACGTTGCTGATGACACACAACGGTGGATCACGGTCGCCGGGGACTGCCAGCGCCGTGATGCACACGTTTCGCTCGGCACGCCAACCAAGAGGGCCCTTGCAGCCCTGCGCTGATCGTTGACGTGCAATTTGCATACCAAACTTGTGTCCCCAAAGCTGTGCGGTGCGCCTCATGACAGGCGCTCCACGAGGGCGGCCATCTGCAGCACGCGCGCGTCTTCGAAGCGTGGTGCGACGACCTGTAAGCCGACCGGCAGGCCACGCACGAGACCGGCGGGCACCGAACAGGCGGGCACGCCGCAGTAGTTGAAGAGCGGGGTGAAGGCGGCGTGGCCGCGGGGGCCGGCCGGTGCACCGCCGATCACCGGCGGGCCGATCTGGCTCAGCGGCCACGCGGTCACCGGGGCGGTGGGGCACAGCAAGAGGTCGTATGAATCGAAGAAGCGCGAGAGGCCGGCGACGATGCGTTCGCGCAGGCGCAGCACACGGGCCACTTCGTCGGGCGTGATGGCGGCACCGGCGTCGATCTGCGCGGCGAGGTCAGGGTCGATGTCGTGGCGGCGCGTTTTCAATGCGTCGCCGTAGAGCGTGTGCAGGCCGGCGTGCTGCAAGGCGGCGAGCGGGTATTCGCGGATGCCGTCGGGCCACGGCGGGTCAGTCTCGGTCACCGACCAGCCGGCCTCGCGCAGCGCGTTTACCCGCTCGGTGAGGGCGGACAGCACGTCGGCGTCGATGGCGTAGCCGCAGCCGAGTTGCGGGCTCCAGGCGATGCGCAGTTCGCGAGGGGTTTCGATGGCCGTGGTGGCGTGCGCTTGAAGCGCCACGCTCAGGGGCGGTGCGCTTGGGTCGCCGTTGTCGAAGCCGGCCAGGTGGTCGAGCAGCCACGCGCAGTCGCCCGCGTTGCGCGCGGCGAGACCGATCACCGACACGCCGTAGTTCGGCTCGGCGAAGCCCCAGGGGTGGGGGATCACGCCCTGCGAGGGCTTGAGCCCGACCAGGCCGCAGTGCGCGGCGGGCCGGCGGATGGAGCCGCCGGCATCGGTGCCGAGCGCCAGCAAGCCCAGTCCTGCGGCCAGCGCCGACACCGCGCCTCCCGACGAGCCGCCGGGCGTGAGCGTGTTGTCCATCGGGTGGCGCGTGGGGCCGTAGACGAGGTTCTCGGTCACGCCCTTGCAGGCGAACTCGGAACAGTTGGTGATGCCAAGCATGACGGCACCCAGCTCACGCAGGCGCGCGACGACCCAGGCATCGCGCGGCGCGACGAAGTCAGCGAAGAGGCGCGAGCCTTGGGTGACGGTGCGGCCTTCGACCCAGAGGTTGTCCTTGATGGTGACGGGCACGCCGGCCATCGGCAGCGACTCGCCCGCTGCCATTCGTTCATCGACACGGCGTGCTTCGGCGATCACTGTCTCGGCGTCGAACTGCACGATGGCGTTGAGCGCGGGGTTGAGTTGCACCACGCGCTCGATGAAGTGGCGAGCCACCTCGACGGCGCTCAGCTCGCGCGCCTTCACGCGCTGGGCGCAGTCGCGGGCGGTCCAGGTGTGCGGCGCGTTCATGGCCGTTGCGCGAACAGGTTCGCCAGTTCGGGCGACACGCCCCGCACCTCACGCCCGCCGGTGCTCGACACGCTGCCGGTGCGTGCTTTCGGCAGCTTGAGATTGGCGTGTGCTTCGGCGAGCGCCACCGCGCAGGCCACGCCATCGAGCAAGGGCACGTCGATCTCGGGCTGCAGATCGGCCGCCATCGCGGCCATGGCCGCACCGGCCAGCAGCACCGCCTCGGCGCCATCGTGTTGCACCAGCTGCCGTGCCGCAGTGAGCACCGCATCGCGCACCGCCTGCGGCTCGCTGAAGGTCTGTTGCGGCGTGACGTCCAGCGTGGCAATGCAGGCCAGGCGCGACGCTAGGCCGTAGCCCTCGGCAATCTCGCGGTACAGCGGGCCCATGCGCCTGCCGTAGGTGATGAGGCCGATGCGGGTCGCCACGCTGCAGCCCGCCAGCAGCCCGGCCTCGGTCATGCCGATCACCGGCACCTTCAGCAGCTCGCGGCAGGCCCAGAGGCCGGTGTCGAGCGAGACGGCCAGCACCACGGCGTCGCAGTCGTGCGCGTGCTCGGCGGCGAGTTGCAGCACGCTGTGATGGGCCAATGCGTTCTCCGCACGCGAGCCGATCACCACCGGGCCAAAGCGGCCGGTCACCGCCTTCAACTCGGTGCCCGGTCGTGCGGCGGCACGTGCCGCCACCAGCACGGCATCGGTCACGGCCTGCGTGGTGTTGGGGTTGAGGAGCAGCAGCTTCATGCCGGGTTGAGCGGTGCGAGCCGCGCCGCGAAGGTGTCGCCGGCCACCGGCAGCGTGAGCGAGCGGCGGTAGATCGCTTCCATCGCCGCCAGCACCGGCGCCGTCGACGCTTCGGCCTCGCGGTAGCGATCGGCCAGCCCATGGAACTCGTGCTCGATCTCGGCCAGCAGCGCCGCCTCGTCGATGCGGGTGAGGCGGCTGCTGCGCATCGCAACCTCGCCATCGACCATCGCGAAATCGACCCCTGCGCCGCGCTCCGCATACGCGAGCTGGCGCAACGGATCGTTGAACGGCGTGAAGCTCACGCTGTCGAGCCGGTAGCCGACCAGGTCGGCACGCGCACCGACCCGCAGGCTGCCGAGGGAGTCACCGAAACCCAATGCACGCCCACCGGCCAGCGTGCCGGCGTGCCACGCTTCGCGCGCGCTGAGCCAGCGCGAGGGCTCGTCACCACGCAGCTTGGACAGGCCGGCGGCGCTGCCCACCGTCTGCAGCATGTTGGTGGTGACGGTGGAGCAGGAGCCATCGGAACCGAGGCTCACGTTCACGCCAGCTTCGAGCAACTCGCGCACCGGCTGCACCCCCGAGCCGAGCAGCAGGTTGCTCCACGGGTTGTGCTGCGCGGTGGCGCCGCTCTCGGCCAGTGCGGCGATCTCGCGTGGGTTGAGCCACACCGCGTGGATGAGGCTGGTGGCGGGTTTCAGGAAGCCGATGCGGTCCAGGTGCTCGACGAGCGTGCTGCCGTGGAAGAGCTGGCCGGTCACCACCTGCAGACGGGTCTCCTGCACGTGGGTGATGACGGGTAGCGCCAGCTCGTCGGCCAGCGCGCGCAGTCGTTTGAGGTAGTGGTCTGTGCAGCGCTGCGGGGCCGAGGCCGAGACCAGTACCCCCACACGCCGCTGCTGCGGGTGGCGCGCGGCGGCCAGCTCCTGCACCAGCGCCAACTGCGCATCGGTGCTCGGCCGCGGGGTGGCGCGCAGCTCGGCCAGCAGTTCGGCCGGCACCAGCTCGTCGACGAAGGGAAAGTTGTCGACGATGGGCGTGTCCATCATCGCGAAGCCGACCAGGGCGCGGACGCCGGCGTCGTCGTAGGCCTGCAGCGCGGCATCGATCTGGTCGCGGGCGATGGCCGGGCCGAGCGCCAGGTCGTCGACCAGCGTCGTGCAGCCGGTGCGCAGCGATTCGATCGCGCCGATCATGGTGCGCAGGTACACCTGCCGTGGGGTCAGCTTCACCGGGATGCGTGTGCGCACCAGGTGCATCCACAGCTCCAGCGGCAGGTTCTCGGTGCGCCCGCGCTGAAAGTGCTCGTGCGAATGCTGGTGGCCGTTGACGAGACCGGGAGCGAGCAGGCGTTGGGGCAACTCGATCACCTCGTCGGCGTGTTCGATGCGGCCGGCGGGCTCGATGGCCAGGATCCGCCCATCCGCGACCAGCACGTCGCGCGGCTGGCGGTCGAAGCTCAGCTCATCGCCGACGAGCGCCAGCGCGCCGCGCAGGAGGGTCCGGCGCGGTGTCATGAACAGGTGTCTCGGCCAAGCATGGCCCTGCATGACACAAGAAACGTGCCATCACTTCAGGCCCTGAATGTCGGCATGAAGCGTGCGTATTGTCGACAATCCACAATTGGTATGCCGACAAATAGTGCGCAGTGAACCATGCCGGTGCAGACCGGCGCACCTTTATCCGACTCGGCCAGCCGCCCGCGGCTCAGCGCGGCATGAGCACCGCGGCCAGGTCCACCGCCTCGTCGCGCGGCAGGCGCAGGTCGAGCGAGGCCTCGATGTGGGCCAGGTGCTCCAGCATCAGCTCGGCGGCTCGGTCGGCGCGGCGGCGGGCGATGGCATTGAGCAGCAGCTCGTGCTCGTCTTCGCGGCAGGCGGTGGCGTGCGGCGCGTCGTAGAGAAAGATCGACAGGCAGGTGAGCGAGGCCAGCGCCCGCATGCTGCGTTCGAGCATGCGGTTGCCGGCGTATTCGGCCAGGCGGATGTGGAACTCACCCGACAGGCGCACCATGGTCGGCCGGTCCTGCCGGGTGCGCGCCTGCTGCTCCTCGAGGACCAGGGCGCGCAGCTTCTCGACCGCCGCGTCGTCGCGCCGGGCGATGAAGCGGCGCACCAGCGCCGGCTCGATGAGGCGCCGCGCCTCGAACACCTCGCGCGTTTCTTCCGGTGTGGGCGAGGCGATGAACGCGCCCCGGTTCGGGATGGTGGTGACCACACCCTCGTCGGCCAGGCGCGCCAGCACGTCGCGCACCTGCGCGCGGCTGGTGTCGAAGAGTTCGGCCAGGCGGTCTTCCACGAGCTTGGTGCCCGGCGGCAGACGGTGCTCGAGCACCGCCTGGAGGATGCGGTCGTAGATGGCGCTGCGCACGATGGCGCCGCTCGGCAGTGGAGTCGCGGAAGGGGTGGCAACACTCTTGCGAGCGGCTTTGTGTGCAGGCATGTGCGATTTTGTCGACGAAACCAGAGAGGCTGGCAATGAAAAATTGTAGGGACGTTTGCGGGTGGCGCGCATGAAGCGCGTTCTGCTGGGGATGCTGACCCCGTCTTCCAACACTGCGCTGGAGCCCATCACCTCGGCCATGCTGGCCGGGTTGCCCGAGGTCAGCGCGCATTTCGGGCGCTTCCGCGTGACCGAGATCTCGCTCAAGCCACAAGCCTTGGGCCAGTTCGACATGGCGCCGATCCTCGAGGCGGCGCGCCTCCTGGCCGATGCGCGTGTCGATGTGATCGCGTGGAACGGCACCTCGTCGGGCTGGCTGGGCTTCGACGCCGACGTGGCGCTGTGCCAGCGGATTGAGGCGGAGGTGGGCATCCGCTGCTGCACCTCGGTGCTGGCGCTCAACGAGATCATGGAGAAGACGCAGCGCAAGCGTTTCGGCCTGGTCACGCCCTACCTGCACGACGTGCAGGCGGCCATCGTCGCCAACTACGCGCGCCACGGCTTCGAATGCGTGGCCGAGCAGCACCTGAATCAGAGCGTCAACTTCAGCTTCTCGGAGGTGACGCCCGAGCAACTGATCGGCATGTCGCGCGACGTCGCGAAGGCGAAGCCGCAGTGCCTCACCACCTTCTGCACCAACCTGCGGGCGGCTCACCTCGCGCCGGCGCTGGAAGCGGAACTCGGCATCCCGGTCTACGACACCGTGAGCACCGCGGTGTGGAAGTCGCTGCGGATGTGCGGCGTGGACACGCGGCGCGTGCAGGGCTGGGGCAGCCTTTTCGCGGAGGAGATCGCATGAGCACCGCACGGCCGCCCGAAGGGGCTCGCACCGCAGTGCGGAGCACGGAGGTTTCCCAATGAGCACCGCCTTCGACCTGATCGTGCGCAATGCGCAGGCCGCCACCGCCGCCGACCTCTTCCGCTGCGACATCGGCATCACCGGCGGGCGCATCACTGCGCTGGGTGAAAGCCTGCAGGCCGGCCCCAACACCCGCGAGATCGATGCCGCCGGCCGCTTCGTCACCCCCGGCGGTGTCGACTCGCACTGTCACATCGACCAGCCGATGCTGCCGCCCGTGCGCATGGCAGACGACTTCGAGACCGGCACCCGCTCGGCGGCCTGCGGTGGCACTACGACCGTGATTCCGTTCGCGGCGCAGCAGAAGGGGCAGGGCGTGCAGGCGGCGGTCGACGACTACCACCGCCGTGCCGAGGGCAAGGCGAGCGTCGACTACGCCTTCCACCTGATCGTGAGCGACCCCACGCCGATGGTGATGAGCGAAGAACTGCCTTCGCTCATCGACAAGGGCTACACCTCGTTCAAGCTCTACATGACCTACGAGGACATGAAGCTCGACGACCGGCAGATCCTCGAGCTGCTGGAGGTGGCGCGCCTGCATGGCGCGATGGTGATGGTCCACGCCGAGAACACCGACGCCATCACCTACCTCACCGAGCGCCTGCTGGCGGTGGGGAAGACGGCGCCGCGCTTCCACGGCCTGTCGCGCCCCTCGCCGGTGGAGCGCGAGGCCACGCACCGTGCCATCACGCTCGCCGAGCTGGTCGACGTGCCCATCCTGCTGGTGCACGTGTCGGGTGCCGAGGCGGTGGAGCAGATCCGCTGGGCGCGCGGCAAGGGGCTCAACGTGTTTGCCGAAACCTGCCCGCAGTACCTCTTCCTCACGCAGGACGACCTGGCCCTGCCGGGCTTCCACGGCGCACGCTGCGTGTGCAGCCCGCCGCCGCGCGACAAGGCCAACCAGCAGGTGATCTGGGACGGCCTGGCCGATGGCCTGTTCACCGTGCTCTCGTCGGACCACGCGCCCTTCAATTACGACAACGACGCAGGCGGCAAGCGCCTGGGCGGCAGGGAACCGGAGTTCCCTTACATCCCCAACGGCGTGCCCGGCATCGAGACGCGCATGGGCCTGCTGTTCTCGGAAGGCGTGCTCACCGGGCGCCTCACCCTCCAGCAGTTCGTCGCACTCACCGCCACCAACGCGGCGCGCCTGTATGGCCTGTACCCGCGCAAGGGCACCATTGCCGTCGGCAGCGACGCCGACCTCGTGGTCTGGGACACGGGCATGCCCTACACCATCCGCAACGAGGCGCTGCACCACGCCGCCGACTACACGCCGTACGAAGGCCGCGAACTGCAGGCATGGCCCGCGATGACGCTGCTGCGCGGCGAGGTGGTCTGGGACGGCAAAAGGTTCCTCGGCCGCGCCGGTGCGGGCCAGTTCCTGCACTGCGAACGTCCGGAGGCGGCACGCCCACGTCCGCGCGAGCAGAGCTGGCGGCGCTGGGTGGAGATGGACGCATGAGCCTGCCGCAACGTCTGCAGATCGTCGCTGCGGGGTACCGCTTTGTCGCCGAGGCCCACCCCGATGCGCCGGCCACCTTTGCGGCCTTCGCCAAGCTGCTGCCTTATCGGCAGAGGATCATCCATGTGCGATGGAGCGGTGAAGCGGTGTGGGTCCCGCTGGGCGACTTCCAGCTGGGCGTGGGTTACGAGAACCACACCAGCCACCCGTCGGCAGGTGACGTGCTGTTCTACCCGGGAGGCTTCAGCGAAACGGAACTGTTGATCGCCTACGGCGCCTGCAGTTTTGCCAGCAAGATGGGGCCGTTGGCAGGCAACCATTTTCTGAGCATCGTCGAAGGGAGAGAGCAGCTGCCGGCGCTTGGCCGCAAGGTTCTGCTGCAGGGCATTCAGGACGTCGTGTTCGATTGGGTAGTGCCAACGTAGATGGCGGCCTCCGGTTGGGGCAGCCCGAGCGGGCGCCGCGTGATACCGTCATCGCACGCTTCAACGCCGTAAGCGAGTGCATGGCCGAACATCCGCTTTCGCCGAGTACCGAGCCGCCCAGGCGGCCGACCGACCGGCTCTTCTTCGCACTGCTGCCTGACGCGCCTGCCGCGGCGGCCATTGCCGAGCTCGCGAATCGCCTGAAGGCCGAGCACGGCCTCAAGGGACGGCCGCTCGCCACCTCGCGCTTTCACGTCACGCTGCATTTCTTCGGCGATCACGTCGGCTTGCCGCACGCGCTGGTGGATGGGCTGGCTGCAGCGGCCTCGGCGCTGCGCTTCGCCCCGTTCGACGTGGTCTTCGATCAGGCCGTGAGCTTCCCTGGGCGCCCGCGCAAGCGGCCCTTCGTGCTGCGCGGTAGCGAGGCGGGGCTGGCCGCGCTGATGGACTTTCGCCGCGGCCTGAGCGAGGCGCTTGTGCGACAAGGCCTCGGCGAGCTCGTCGACGACACGTTCACGCCGCACGTCACCTTGTTGTATGACGGCCAGCTTTTGCCGCCGCAGCCGGTAGGGCCTATCGTGTGGCGGGTGAACGATTTCGCGCTGGTCGACAGCCTGATCGGCCAAGCGCGCCACGTGCCGCTCGCACGCTGGCCCTTGCAGGGCGCATCAACCCCTTCGTGACACCACCGCCTGCGCCAGCGACGCGGCCGTGAGCGGCGCGCAGCCTTCGGCGTGGTTGCTGATGGTGACGAAGGCGTTGTGCCCCGCGGCCGTGGTCGCCGCGATCACGCGGGCGAGCGTGTCGCGGGTGTGCGGGTCGGGGTCGACGATCTTGTCGAACGGCGCGTAGCGCTTCTCGGCCGACTCGTAGCCGTATGCGCCATTGACCGGGTTGAGGTTCCAGCGGCAGACCAGCGGGCCGGGCCACATCGCCCGCAGCATGGGCAGCTGGCCGTCGATGGGTGGCATCTTGGCCTGCAGGCCGAGGCAGAAGGCCGCGCCGCAGTCGCGCAAGAGGGCGGCGAAGGCTGGCGTCAGGAACTCCGGGTCGCGCGCTTCCACCGCCACCACCGCGTCGGGCGCGGCGGCCAGCGAGGGCAGGGCTTGCAGGAGGGCGCGCAGACGGGCGAAGACCTCGTCCAGATTCGCCAACAGCGGCAGGGGCAGCGGGCTCAACTGGAACACCAGCACGCCGAGCTTGGTGCCGAGGCCGTCGAGCGCGGGCTCCACGAACTCGCGGATCGCGATCTCTGCGTTGAGGAACACCGGGTTCTCCTGCACCGCGCGGCCGTTTTCGCTGCGCACGGTGGCATCGGTGACCGAGGCGGGCGCCTTCACCACGAAGCGGAAGTCGTCGGGCACCTGCGCAGCGTAGCGGGCGTATTGCTGCGCCGTGAGTGCGCGGTAGAAGCTGCGGTCGATGCAGACGCTGCGAAAGAGCGGGTGCTGCGCATAGGCCGTGAGCCCTTCGCGCGACAGCTTGGATTCGTTGTGGTCGCCTTCCCACACCAGGCCCCTCCAGCCCGGGTAGCTCCACGACGAGCCACCGAGGCGAAGCCGCGGCGGCAGCTCGCGGGCGAGGGCCACGAGCGACTCGTCGGGCGGGCAGGGCAGGACCTTGCTGCCGCGGCGCCTCGGGGCTTCCGGCGCTGCCACGGGTGTGGCAGCAGGAGCGGGGGCCGGCCGCGGTGCGGCGAGCTGCGTTTCTTCCGGGAACAGGCTGTCTTGCATCGAGGCCGCAGCATACGGTCTGCCGGTTACAGTGCGGGCTTCCCAGGTTGCAGGGCGATCATGAAGGCTGTGCTCGGTGTGGTGTCGTTGCTGTTGGTGCTGGTCGTCGTGGCGGTGGTGGCGAGCCGCTCGGTGAAGACGGCGACGGCCGTCTCGCCGCTTGCCGCCAGTGCACCCGGAGCGTCCGCCCAGCAGCAGGCGGTGCAGCTCCAGGAGCAGGTGCGCCAGGATGTCAACAAGGCCCTGGAAGACGCCGCCCGCCGCACCGAAGCCGCCGACAAATGAGCACCCCCGCCGACGAACACGCCATGCGCATCGCGCTCGACCAGGCCCACAACGCGTGGCTGGTGGGCGAGGTGCCGGTGGGCGCCGTGATCATGAAAGGCGGGCAGGTGATCGCCACCGGCTACAACCGCCCCATCACCGAGCACGACCCGACCGCCCACGCCGAGATCGTGGCCCTGCGCCACGCTGCCACGCTGCTCGGCAACTACCGCCTGCCCGAATGCGAGCTCTACGTGACGCTCGAGCCCTGCGCCATGTGCGCGATGGCGCTGATGCACGCGCGCTTCAAGCGCGTGGTGTTCGGCGCCACCGACCCCAAGACCGGCGCCGCGGGCTCGGTGGTCGACTTGTTTGGCGTGCCGCAGCTCAACCACCACACCCAGATCGAAAGCGGCGTGCTGGCCGACGAGTGCGGCAAGGTGCTGCGCGATTTCTTCGCCGAGCGGCGAGAGCTGTACCGCAAGCGCCGGGCCCTGCCTGCCGAGCCCGGCGACAGCGAGTTCGGCGCCGCCCCTGACACGATTGACGTGATACCGACCGGAGAGGTTGTCGAAGTTGAGCCACCACCACCATCACCACCACGCAGCTGAGGCCCACCCGCAGCACCTCACGCTCTTCACGCCGGCCGGCGTGGTGCTGAAGGCCGCCCCGCTGAAGCTGGCCGCCAGGCGCCTGGCCGCACAGGGTTTCGAGGTGTCGGTGGACGAAGCGGCGCTTGCCCGGCACCAGCGCTTCGGCGGCGATGACGACGTGCGACTCGACGCGCTGCACCGCATCGCCCGCGCCCGGCCCGACATCGCGCTCGCCACGCGCGGCGGCTACGGCCTCACCCGCCTGCTCGACCGCATCGACTGGAAGCTCATCGCCAAGAGCGTGGCCCACGGCACGCGCTGGGTCGGCCACAGCGACATGACGGCACTGCAACTCGGCCTGCTCGCCCACACCGGCGCGCAGAGCTGGGCCGGCCCGCTGGCCGTGGGCGACTTCGGCGGCGAGACGGTCGACGACATCACGCAAGACTGCTTCGTGGAAGCGATGACGGGCGCGCTCGAAGCCGTGGGCTTTCGCACCGAGGCGGGCTTCGACGGCCTGCAGGCCAAGGGCGTGTTGTGGGGCGGCAACCTCTGCGTGCTCAACGCGCTGCTCGGCACGCCGCACTTCCCGAAGGTGAAGGGCGGCATCCTCTTCCTCGAAGACGTGAACGAGCACCCGTACCGCATCGAGCGCAGCCTGCTGCAATTGCACCAGGCCGGTGTGCTGAATGCGCAGAAGGCGGTGGTGCTGGGCAGCTTCAACGAGTTCAAGAAGTCGCCGCTCGACCGGGGTTACTCGCTCAAGGGCGTGGTCGAGTACCTGCGCAGCCAGACGAAGACGCCCATCCTCACCGGGCTGCCCTTCGGCCATGTGCCGACCAAGGTGACGATGCCGGTGGGCGCCAAGGTGACGCTCCTGGTACAGGCACGCGACGTGCTCATGGGCTGGGACCACTGACGCCTTGCACCCATGCAACCACGCTGCCTCGCACGCCGGATCTCGCTCGCGCTGTGTGTCGGGCCAGGTCTCGTGGTGGCCCTGCTCGGCGGCTGCAACAACAGCCCGTATCCCGCAGGCGCTGAGAAGGAAAACACGCTCTTCAACTCGTTCGACGAGCGGTCCCCACGCTACCTCGACCCCACCGCGTCGTACAGCAACCCCGAGACGCCCTACACCTATTCGATCTACGAGCCGCTCTACGGGTACCACTACCTCAAGCGGCCCTACGAGCTGATCCCGAAGGCGGCCGAGGCGGTGGTGCAGCCGGTGTACCTGTCGGCCGACCGCAAACCGCTGCCGGCCGACGCGCCCGCCGCGCAGATCGCCGAGAGCGTGTACGACATCAAGATCAAGCCGGGCATCCTCTACGCGCCGCACCCCGCGTTCGCGAAAGACGAGCAGGGCCGCTACCTCTACCACCAGCTCACGCGCGAGCAGCTGGGCGACAAGCGCTCGCCCTTCGACTTCGAGAAGACCGGCACGCGCGAGCTGGTGGCCGACGATTACGTCTACGCCTTCAAGCGCCACGCCACGCCACGCATTGAGGCGCCGGTGTTCGCCACCTTCTCGGCCTACATCCTCGGCCTCAAGGAATACGGCGCCCTGGTGCGCGCCGAAGACGCGAAGCTGCGCGCCGGCCTGCCGGCCTCATCGCAAGACAAGCCTTTTCTCGACTTCCGCCAGTGGCCGCTCGAAGGCGTGACCGCGCTCGACAAGTACACCTTGCGCATCCGCATCAAGGGCAAGTACCCGCAGTGGAAATACTGGCTCGCGATGACCTTCACCGCCCCGGTGCCCTGGGAGGCCGACGCCTTCTACGCACGCCCCGGCATGGCGGGCAACAGCCTGTCGTGGAACCAGTGGCCGGTGGGCACGGGCCCCTTCATGATGGCCGAGTATGTGCAGGATCGCCGCCACGTCTTGAAGCGCAACCCCAACTACCGGGGCGAGCCCTATCCGTGCGAGGGCATGCCCGGCGACAAGGAGGCGGGCCTGCTCGACGACTGCGGCAAGCCCATGCCTTTCGTGGACAAGATCGTTTCCACCATCGAGAAGGAGAAGGTGCCGCGCAAGCAGAAGTTCAAGCAGGGCTACCTCGACGTGCCCGAAATCGAGCGGCCCGAGTGGGGCATCGACTTCCGCGTCGACATGGAAGACTCCGATGCGGTGCGGCAGGAGTACGAGCAGCGCGGCTACCGTTTCCCCATCACCACTGACATCAACAACTGGTACCTCGGCTTCAACTGGCTCGACCCGGTGGTGGGCAAGGGCGACACGCCAGCGCAGCAGGTGCGCAACCGCAAGCTGCGCCAGGCCATCTCGATCGCCATCGACTGGGAAGAGGGCTACGGCCGCATCTTCCGCAACAAGGGTGGCGAGGCGGCGCACAGCGTGGTGCCGCCGGGCGTGTTTGGCGGTCGCCACGGCACGGTGGAAGGCATGAACCCGGTGACGCACAAGATGGTCGACGGCAAGGTCGTGCGCCGCCCGATCGAAGACGCAAGGGCGCTGATGGCCGAAGCCGGCTACCCAGGCGGGCGCGATGCCAAGACCGGCCGCCCGCTGGTGCTGAACTACGACTTCCAGCGCGCGCCCACGCCCGAGATCAAGGCCGAGCTCGACTGGATGGTGCGCCAGTTCGCCAAGATCGACATCCAGCTCGAGATCCGCGCGACCGACTACAACCAGTTCCAGGACAAGGTGCACAAGGGCACGCACCAGATCTTCTGGTGGGGCTGGCTCGCCGACTACCCTGATGCCGAGAACTTCCTCTTCCTGCTCTACGGCCCCAACGGCAAGGTGAAGCACGAGGGCGAGAACGCGGCCAACTACGAGAACGCCGAATACGACCGCCTCTACGAGCAGCTGCAGACGCTCGACGACGGGCCCGAGAAGCAGAAGGTGATCGACCGCATGGTTGCCATCTCTCAGCAAGACGCGCCTTGGGCCTGGGGCTACTTCCCCTACGTGGGCCTGGCCTTCCAGTCTTGGGTGCACAACGGCAAGCCGACCATCGTGGTGCGTGACCTCGCCAAGTACTACCGCGTCGACGCAGGCGCGCGGGCCAAGGCACAGGCCGAGTGGAACCACCCGGTCTGGTGGCCGGTGCTCGCCGCGGTGCCGCTTCTGGTGTGGCTGGGCTGGATCGCCCGGCGCAGCTACTGCCTGCGCGAGCAGCGCACGGCCAAACCTCAGGTGCGCGCAGCATGACGAGCTACCTGCTGCGCCGCCTGGGCTATGCGCTGCTGATCCTCGTCGGGGTCAACCTGCTTACGTTCTTCCTCTTCTTCACCGTCAACACGCCAGACGACATGGCGCGGCTCAACATCGGCGGCAAGCGCGTCACGCAGGAGCAGATCGACAAGTGGAAGGCCGAGCGCGGCTACGACAAGCCGCTCTACTGGAACGACAAGGCGCAGGGCCGCGAGAAGCTCACGCAGACCATCGTGTGGGAGCGCTCGGTCTCGCTGATGGCGCTCGAGTTCGGGCGGTCGGATGCACGCAACGCGGTCGACATCGGTCACGAGATCAAGGTGCGCATGGGCGTGAGCCTGCAGCTGGCGGTGCCGGTGTTCATCCTGCAGCTCATCTTCAGCACGGGCATGGCGGTGCTGCTGGTCTTCTTCCGGCACTCGCGCATCGACTTCTGGGGCGTGGTGCTGTGCGTGCTGATGCTGTCGATCTCGGCGCTCTTCTACATCATCGTCGGACAGTACCTGTTTGCGCGGGTGTTGCGGCTGGTGCCGATCTCGGGCTATGCGCCGGGGCTGGACGCGGTGAAATTCCTGCTGCTGCCGGTCTTCCTGTCCTTGCTGGCGCGCCTGGGTGGCGAGGCGCGGCTCTACCGCGCGATGCTGCTCGAAGAGGTCGGCAAGGACTACGTGCGCACCGCGCGCGCCAAGGGCATCGCCGAGCACTGGGTGCTGCTGCGCCACGTGCTGCGCAACGCGCTTATCCCGATCATCACGAGCGCCGGTTCCTACCTGCCGTATGTGTTTCTCGGCAGTCTGGTGTTCGAGAGCTTCTTCGGCATTCCGGGCCTTGGCACTTTCGTCATCGAAGCCATCTCGGGGCAGGACTTCGCCATCGTGCGCTCGATGGTCTTCCTTGGCGCTGCGCTCTACATCGCGAGCAACGTGCTGATCGACCTGGCCTACACCTGGGTCGACCCGCGCGTGCGGCTCACCTGAACGCATCATGGGCTTCAAGCTGGTTTTCCTCTGGACCGACGTGGCGCTCTACGTGCTGGCGTTGGCGCTGGCCGCCTACGTCTGGCACGTGCGGCGCCAGCCCACGCTGCAGGCGAACTGGAAGAAGGTGATGCTCGACCCGGCGGCCTTGAGTGCGGGTGTGCTGCTGGTGCTCTTCGGGCTCGTGACGGCGCTCGACAGCGTGCATTTCCGCCGCGCGCTGCCGCCGCAGGGCGGGCAGGTCTACTACGACACGCGCACCATGTCCTTGCTCGACGTGGTGCTGGCACGCCAGATCGAGATGCGCGAGGCCACCTACTCGGCGCCGCTCGGCACGCATGGCATCAGCAAGGAGAGCGTGAACGTCGATGGCCAGACGGTGCGGCAGTACCCGCGGCTCAAGTTCGGCGGGGCGCATCTGCAGGACCCGGCGACCGAGTGGTCGGGTGACGTGGCGCGTCGTGTGATCTTCGGCCTGCTCGGCGGCGCGGCGGTGTTCGCGCTTCTCCTGCTGGCCGTGGCCACGGTGCTGCGCCGCGCGCATGGCGGCGTCGCGCAGGCCCTGCGAGACATCGCCTCCGACCGCACCCGCTACCCGCTGCGCGCCACCGCCGCCACGCTCGCGGTGGTGTGCCTGCTCGGCGGCGTGCTGGTCGCGCTGATGAACCACTACCACGTGTTCGGCACCGACCGCACCGGCAACGGCGTGCTGTACCAGGCGCTCAAGAGCGTGCGCACCGCGTTCGTGATCGGGGGCCTGTCGACCTTGGCCACGCTGCCGCTGGCGGTGGTGCTGGGCATCCTCGCGGGTTACTTCAAGGGCTGGGTCGATGAAGTCATCCAGTACCTCTACACCACGCTCAGCTCGGTGCCCAACGTGCTGCTCATCGCCGCCTGCGTGCTGATGGTGCAGGTCTTCCTCGACAAGAACCCCGAGATGTTCGAGACCGGCGCCGAGCGCTCCGACCTCAAGATCCTGCTCCTGTGCATCGTGCTCGGCGTGACCGGCTGGGCCACGCTGTGCCGGCTGGTGCGCGGCGAGACGCTCAAGCTGCGCGAGCTCGAATACGTGCAGGCCGCCACCGCGTTCGGCGTGAGCGATACACGCATCATGGCGCGCCACATCCTGCCCAACGTGATGCACCTGGTGCTCATCACCACGGTGCTGGCGTTCTCGGACCTCATCCTCTACGAAGCGGTGCTCACCTACGTGGGCGTCGGGGTCGACCCCGGGACCAGCAGCTTCGGCGGCATGATCAATCTCGCGCGCAACGAGATGAACCGCGAGCCCACCGTGTGGTGGTCGTTCGCCGCCGCCTTCGTGTTCATGGTCACGCTGGTGCTGTCGGCCAACCTCTTCGCCGATGGGGTGCGTGATGCGTTCGACCCGCGCGCCCGCAACTTCCGCCCACGACTCAAGGCCGGAAAACATGCTGCAGGTTGACGACCTCAAGGTGGCGCTCGCCGCCGACGAGGGCCTGGTCCAGGCGCTCGATGGCCTGGCGCTGACCATCCGCCGTGGCGAGACCTTCGCGCTCGTCGGCGAATCGGGCTGCGGCAAGAGCATGACGGCGCTCGCCCTCATGCGCCTCCTCCCCGAGAACGGCCGCATCACGCAGGGCCAGGTGAGCCTGGAAGGCGACGACGTGCTCGCACTGCCCGAATCCGGCATGCGCGCCGTGCGTGGTGGGCGCATCGGGATGATCTTCCAGGAGCCTGCGACCAGCCTCAACCCGGTGATGCGGGTGGGCGACCAGATCGTCGAAGCCATCGAGGCGCACACCGATCTGCGCGGCGAGGCGGCGCGTGCGAAGGCGATCGACTGGCTGCGACGCGTGGGCATCCCCGAGCCCGAGCGCCGCATCGACGAGTACCCGTTCCGCCTGTCCGGCGGGCAGAAGCAGCGAGTGATGATCGCCATCGCGCTTGCCGCCGAACCCGAGTTCCTGGTGGCCGACGAGCCGACCACGGCGCTCGACGTCACCATCCAGAAGCAGATCCTCGATCTGTTGAAGGACCTGCAGCGCGAGAAGGGCATGGGCCTCCTGCTCATCACGCATGACCTCGCGGTGGTCGCCGGCATGGCCGACCGGGTGGCGCTGATGTATGCCGGCCAGATCATCGAGGTGGCGTGGGCCGAGGAATTCTTCCGTGCGCCGAGACACCCTTACGCGAAGCTGCTGCTGAGCGCGCTGCCCGATGCGGCGCGCCGTGGCGAGAAGCTCGCTGCCATCGGCGGCAGCGTGCCGCCGCTGTCGCAAGCCTTCACCGGCTGCCGCTTCGCGCCGCGCTGCGACCGGGTGATGCCCGAGTGCCACACCACGCCGCCCCCGCTGTATGAGACGGGCGGCAATCACCCGGTGCGCTGCCTGCTTTACCGCGAGGGCGCCACACCCACGCCTGCGCCGCCGCCACAGCCCGTCGCCGCAGCTGCGCCCGCGGCGCAACGCGTGGCCGGCCAGCCGCTGCTCGAGGTGCAGCAGCTGTCGGTCCACTTCCCCATTCGCACCGGCTTGCTGCAGCGGGCCGGGCAACACTTCACCGCCGTGCGCGAGGTGTCGTTCAAGGTTGACGCGGGTGAAACGGTCGCCCTGGTCGGCGAATCGGGCTGCGGCAAGACGACCACCGGCAAGGCCATCGTGCAGCTTCTGCGCCGCCAGGCCCAGATCGAAGGCCGCGCGCTGCTCGACGGGCGCGACCTCTTCTCGTTGCAGGGCGACGCGCTGCGCGAGGCGCGTCGCTCGGTGCAGATGATCTTCCAGGACCCGTTCGGCTCGCTCAACCCGCGCATGCGCGTGGCCGAGCTGCTGGAAGAAGGGCTTCGGTCGCTGCGACCCGATCTCGCCGCCGAAACGCGACGCGACGAGGTGGCCACGCTCATCGAGCGGGTGGGCCTGCGCCGCGAGGCGCTGCAGCGCTACCCGCACGAGTTCTCGGGTGGCCAGCGGCAGCGCATCGCGATTGCCCGCGCGCTCGCACTCAAGCCGCGGCTCATCGTGTGCGACGAGCCCACCTCGGCACTCGACGTGTCGGTGCAGGCGCAGATCCTCAACCTGCTGCGCGAGCTTCAACGCGAGCTGGGCGTGTCATACCTCTTCATCACGCACAACATCGGGGTCGTCGAGTACATCGCCGACCGGGTGGTGGTGATGCAGCACGGCCGCATCGAGGAAGCCGGGCCGACCGACGAGGTGCTGCACCGGCCGCAGAGCCCCTACACGCGCAGCCTGCTCGCGGCGGTGCCGCGCATCTTGGGGATACTCTAGAGAGACGCTGCCACTGCCATTGAAGACAATCCGAGGTTGATCTCTGGCACGAAACAAGAGACACGCACAAAGAGACACGTCGGTTGGGATCGGCACGGGCCTTGCACGATCGCGATCGATTTTCCAGGAGCCCCCATGTCTACAAGAACCAAGATCTGCTCGGCGGCCATGATCGCCGTGGGCGGCGCGCTGGCCGTCGGGTCGGTGCGTGCGCAGCCGCAGCTGGAGCGCGTGGAGATCACCGGTTCGGCGATCCGGCGCATCGACGCCGAGTCGGCGCTGCCGGTGCAGATCCTCAAGAAGGAAGACATCGCCCGCACGGGCGCCACTTCGGTGACCGACCTGTTGCAGCGGCTCACCTATGTGCAGGGCTCGTTCAACGAATCTGCCGGCGTGGGCGGCGGGGCAGGGGGCATCACCACGGTGTCGCTGCACAACCTGGGCGATACGCGCACGCTGGTCCTGCTGAACGGCCACCGCATGGCGCAGTTCGGCGGGCAGACGCTCACCGGCTTTGCCGCTGCGATGGACCTCAACGCGCTGCCGGTGGCTGCCATCGAGCGCATCGAGATCCTGACCGATGGCGCCTCGGCGCTCTACGGCGCCGACGCCATCGCCGGTGTCGTCAACTTCATCACCCGCCGCAACACCGACGAAGGCGACGTCTCGGTCGGCCTCTCGTTCCCACGCGGCGGTGCGCGCGAGAAGCGGGTGAGCGCGACCAAGGGTTTCGGCTCGCTCGAGAAAGACGGCTTCAACGTGATGCTGTCGCTGTCGCACGACGAGCGCACCCGGCTCGACTCGGTGAAGCGCGACTTCGGCAACTCGGCCGAGGTGCGCTTCAGCCACGGCGGTAAGAACTACCGCGTGCAACAGGTCACTGCGGCGGCGATCCCGGCCAACGCGTACCACGACAACGGCACGCCGGCCGACGACAGCGACGACTACCTCTTCAACCCCTACTACGTGGCCAACGGCCGCTGCCCCGACAAGACCTTCCTCGTCAGCGACTTCGGCGACTACTGCGCCTTCAACTTCGTCGGCGAACTCGAGGTCTACCCGGCCCGCAAGCGCAGCAGCGTGCTCGGCTCGGTGAACTTCAAGGTTGGCGACCAGACGCCCTATGTCGACTGGCTGTATTCCGAATCGACCATGAATTCGCGCATTGCGCCCGTGCCCGGGACGATCTCCATCCCCGCCGGCAGCGCCCTGCACAACACCTACCTGCTGCCCAACGGCGTGGTGGGCGACAGCGAGGCTTACTACCGCATCTTCGACCTCGGCAACCGCACCTACGAAGACAAGGCCAAGTTCTTTGATTTCTCGGCCGGCTCGCGCGGCCTGCTGATGGGCTGGGACTACAACGCCTTCTACGCCCACTCGGAGAGCAAGTCGGTGCAGAACATCGCCGGCCTGCCGGGTGCGCTGGCGGTGTCGCGGGTGGCCAACAGCGGCCTCCTAGACCCCTTCGTGGGCCCCGGGCAGCAATCGCCTGCGGGGATGGCGGCGCTCAACTCCATCAACTACAAGGGCTACTGGGACGGCGGTATCTCCAAGCTCGACTCCGTCGGCGTGCGGGCCTCGAGCGAGCTGATGACCTTGCCGGCCGGCCCGCTGATGCTTGGTGCGGGCGTGGGATTCCAGCGCGAATCCTTCGCCTCGCGGCCCAGCCTCTACGCGCAGGGCCGCCTCGCCGACCCGGTGGCCGGCACGTTGTGCGACCCGTCGGCGCCTCCGGGTGACCCGCTCGAGTGCGATCAGCGCTTCGGCGATGCCGCGCAGTCGATCCCGTACACGTCGTCGCGCAACAGCTATAGCGCGTTCGGCGAGCTGATCGTGCCGGCCGCCAAGGGGCTGGAGTTCATCACCTCGCTGCGCCACGACCGCTACGACGACTTCGGCAAGGCGACCACCGCCAAGGCGGGCTTCCAGTGGCGGCCCAACCGCGAGGTGATGGTGCGCGGCTCGGTCGGCACCGGCTTCCGGGCGCCAACGGTGCCGCAGATCAAGGCACCGCGCCAGAACTACGGCGTGACCTTCGACGACTACACCTGCACCCCCGAGCTGCAGGCCATCGCCACGTCGCTGGGCGCCACCTGCCGGCCTGGCCCCTCGCAGTACGACGTGATCGCCGCGGGCAATACCGAACTTAAGCCCGAGAAGTCGCGCCAGCGCTCCGTCGGCATCCGCTTCGAGCCGGGGCGCGATGTCTCGCTGGGGGCCGACCTCTGGTACGTGCGCGTCAAGAACACCATCGGCCAGCTCACCGAGCAAGAGGTCTTCGCCAACCCCGACCTGTACGCCAACTCGTGGACGACCCGCACCGAGACCGGCACCGGCAACGTCTACGTGGCCTTCCTGGCCGACAACAAGAACCTCGGCACCGACAGCCTGACTGGCCTCGACATCGACGCCACCGGCCGCATGCGCCTGCCCTTCGCCTCGCTCACGTCGCGCGTGGCCCTCACCTACATGATCCGCGAGCAGCGCCAGCTCACGCCCACCGGCCGCAAGTATTCGGCCATCGGTGGCGGCGACGAGGCGCTCGGGGTCGTCACCTTCCGCTGGCTCGGGAGCTGGGCCAACACCTTCCAGCACGGCAACTGGGCCCACACCTTCACCGCGAATTTCCGCTCGGGCTATCTCGATTCGACGAGCACCGTGGAAGAGCTCGACGCCTCGGGCAACCCAACCGGCAACTACGAAGACATCCGCCTGCCCGTGAAGCGCCACGTCACGCTCGACTGGCAGACCCAGTGGAACCCCCGCAAGGATTTCGTGGTCACCGTGGGCCTGCTGAACGTGTTCGACACCAAGCCGCCGCTGTCGATCTCGTCGGGCGGTGGCAACCGCGGCCAGCAGTTCGGCTATGACGACCGCTATTACTCGTCGGTCGGCCGAACCGCGTATGTGAACGCGTCGTACAAGTTCTGATGAAGGATTTTTCGAAGGGCCCAGCGGCCCGGCAGCGCCGGCTCGTCGGCATCGCATTCGTGGCCGCGCTGCACGTGGTGCTGATCTTCGGCCTGATGACGGGGCTGTCGCGCAAGGACATCGAGGTGGTGCGCGCACCCATCGAGACCAAGGTGATCGAAGAGATCACCAAGCCACCCCCACCGCCCGAGGTGGCGCCACCGCCGCCGCCCAAGCTCGAGGCACCGCCGCCGCCGTTCATCCCGCCGCCGGAGATCCAGGTGGCCGTGCCGCCGCCTCCGGCGCCCACCATCACGGCGACACCCACGCCGCCTCCTCCTGCGCCTGTGCCGATTGCGCCGGTGACGCCAGCCCCCGTGGCGTCTGCGCCGCCTGCACCACCGGCCCCGCCTTCGCTGCTGGCCATCTGCCCCGGGTACAAGCAGATCCTGCTGGACGGCGGCTTCCCGCGGGAAGCCCGGCGTGCGCAGCTCGATGCGGGCGAGGTCACGGTGTCGTTCACCATCGCCACCACGGGCGAGGTCAAGAACGTGGCCATCGTCAAGTCGACGCATCGCGCCTTCAACCGCCACAGCATCGAGATGGTGTCGCAGTTCAAGTGCATCGGGCAGGCTCAGGAGGTGACTGGCGTGCTGCTCCCTCTCACCTACAACTCACAGTGATTTTTCTTTCGCAGCAGATCGGAACCACGATGTCCATTCTTCAGAAACTCCACTCGCTCGCGGCCGGTTTGCTGCTCGCCGCTGCCTTTGCCGCGGCGCCCGCGCACGCCCAGGCGCCGGCCTCGGCCCCCGTGGCCGTGCCTTCCGTTGCCGTGCCTGCCGTCACCAAGGAAAGTGTCGAGAACCCCTACGACCTCAAGCACATGCTGATGCAGGGCGACAAGGTCACGCTGTTGACCTTCGGCCTGCTGGTGCTGATGAGCCTGGCGAGTTGGTACATCCTCGTCACCAAGCTCATCGAAAGCGCGAAGCTTGCAGCCGAAGCGAAGCTGGCCCGTGCGAACTTCTTCAAGTCGGCCACGCTCGCCGATGGCTTGAAGACGCTGAAGCCCGACGGCGTGTTCCAGTTCATCGCCGAGAGCGGCATCGAAGCGGGCCGCGACCACTCGGGCGAGCTCACCGCCAACATCGACCGCAACACCTGGATCGGCATGAGCGTGCAGCGCGCCGTCGACACGGTGCACAGCCGCCTGCAAGACGGCCTGGCCGTGCTTGCCACCGTGGGCTCCACGGCACCCTTCATCGGCCTCTTCGGTACGGTGTGGGGCATCCTCAACGCGCTCACCGCCATCGGCATTGCCGGCCAGGCGTCGATCGACAAGGTCGCCGGCCCCGTGGGCGAAGCGCTCATCATGACGGCCATCGGCCTTGCGGTCGCGGTGCCCGCGGTGCTGGGCTACAACTGGCTGGTTCGCCGCAATAAGGTGGCGATGGAGTCGGTGCGCGGCTTCGGCGCCGACCTGCACGGTGTGCTGCTCGGCAGCCGCGCCGCGGCGCGCTGACCGGCTTCAGGAGGCCATGCGATGGCGATGAATGTCGGGGCCGGCGACGGCGATGAAGACGAGGTGCTGTCGACCATCAACACCACGCCGCTCGTCGACGTGATGCTGGTGCTGCTCATCATCTTTCTCATCACCGTGCCGGTGGTGACGCAGAACGCGGCCGTCTCGCTGCCGAAGGAAACCAACCTCGCGCGCCAGACCAAGCCCGAGAACATCGAGATCTCGGTCACCAAGGAGGGTGACGTGTTCTGGAACGCGGTGCCGGTGGCCGACAACGAGGCGCTCGTGGCGCGGCTGAAGAAGGTGGCGGTGATGGTGCCGCAGCCCGAGGTGCACATCCGGGGCGACGAGAAGTCGCGCTACGAGTCGGTGGGGCGGGTGGTTTTCGCTTGCCAGCGGGCGGGCATCCAGAAGGTGAGCTTCGTCACCGAGCCGCCGCCGCGCGGCTGAAGGAAACGACATGGCAATGAACCTCGGCCCCGGCAGCCATGCCAACAACGAGCCCGACGTGATGGTCGAGATGAACACCACGCCGCTGATCGACGTGATGCTGGTGCTGCTCATCATGCTGATCATCACGATCCCGATCCAGCTGCATTCGGTGAACCTCAACATGCCCACCGGCACGCCGCCGCCGAGCGCGCCGCCGCAGGTTGTGACCATCGATGTCGACTTCGACGGCACGGTGTTCTGGAACGGCGAGGCGCTGCCCGACCGGATGGCGCTGGACGCGCGGCTGTCGGCCACCGCCGCGCTGCCCGACCAGCCCGAGGTGCACCTGCGCCCCAACAAACTCGTCGAGTACAAGGACGTGGCGGCGGTGCTCGCGAGTGCGCAGCGCCTGGGCGTCACCAAGCTTGGCATCGTGGGCAACGAGCAGTTCGTGAAGTGACGTACATGCAGACGATTCGACTCGCGCTGGCGTCTCTCGTCGTGGCCGCAGCCCTTGCCCACGCGCAGGAGGCGCTGCGCCCCGAGGTGGGCAAGCCGCTGCAGGCCGCGCAGGAGCTCATCAAGGCGCAGAAGTACAAGGACGCGCTGGCCAAGGTGCGCGATGCCGAGGCGGTACCCAACAAGACGGCCGGCGAGAGCTACATGGTCGAGCGCATGCGCATCGCGGCGGCCTCGGGAGCCGGTGATGCCGAGCTGGCGGCCCGGTCGTTCGAAGCGCTGAAGGCGAGCGGCAAGCTGCCCGCGGCCGAGCAGCTGCGCATGCTCGAGTCGCTGGCCGGCAGCTTCTACCGCGCGAAGGACTACGCCAAGACAATCGTCTGGGGCAAACGCTACCTGGCCGAAGGCGGCAGCAACGCGCAGATCCGCACCCTCGTGATCCAGTCGCAATACCTCGCGGGCGACTACGCCGGTGCGGCGAAGGAACTGGTGGTCGAGGTGCAGGCCGATGACAAGGCCGGCCGCGTGACGCCCGAAGACCGGCTCACGCTGCTGCTCAATGCAGCGCAGCGTGCGAACGATGCCTCGGCCCAGGTGATGGCGATGGAGCACCTCGTCGCCCACTACCCGAAGAAGCAGTACTGGAGCGACATGCTCGCGCGCCTGCAGCGCAAGCCCGGCTTCAGCGACCGGCTCGCGCTCGACACCTACCGCCTGATGCTCGCCACCGGCAGCATGCGCAACGCCAACGACTACATGGAGATGGCGCAGCTCGCGGTGCAGGCGGGCTTGCCGGGCGAAGGGCAGCAGGTGGTCGACAAGGGTTTTGCGGCGGGCGTGCTCGGCACCGGCACGCCTGCCGAGGCCGACCGGCACCGCCGCTTGAAGGAGCTCGTGGCCAAGCGCGCGGCCGAAGAGAAGCAGGGTCTGGCGGCGCGCGAGACACAGGCCGCCTCAGCGCGGGGAGGCGACGAGCTCGTCAATCTCGGCTTCTCCGAGACCTTCCTCGGCGAGCCGAAGAAGGGCCTCGCGCTGATGGAGCAGGGCATCGCCAAGGGCGGCCTCAAGCGGCCCCACGACGCGAAGCTGCACCTTGGCATCGCCTACCTTTCGGCGGGCGACCCTGCCAAGGCGCAGGCGGTGCTCAAGACGGTAGGCGGCCAGGACGGCACGGCCGATCTGGCGCGGCTCTGGGGGCTCGTCGCCCGCCAGAAATAGCGTCAGCGTGGGGCCAGGCGGATCGCGCCGTCGAGGCGGATCACCTCGCCGTTGAGCATGTCGTTGGTGATGATCTGGTGCACGAGCTTGGCGTAGTCGGCCGGCGTGCCCAGCCGGCTCGGGAAGGGCACGCCTGCAGCGAGCGCGTCCTGCACCTCCTGCGGCATCGAGAACAGCATCGGCGTGCCGAAGATGCCCGGGGCGATCGTCATGTTGCGGATGCCGTTGCGGGCGAGGTCGCGCGCAATCGGCAGCGTCATGCCCACCACGCCGCCCTTGGAGGCCGAGTACGCGGCCTGGCCGATCTGGCCGTCGTAGGCGGCGACGCTCGCAGTGGAGATCAGCACGCCGCGCTCGCCGGTCGGTTCGGGCTCGTTGCGGCACATCGCCTCGGCCGCGAGGCGGATCATGTTGAAGCTGCCGATCAGGTTGACCGTGACCACCTTGCTGAAAAGCGCGAGCGGGTGGGCGCCTTCCTTGCCTACCGTCTTGACGGCGGGTGCGATGCCGGCGCAGTTGACCAGGCCCATCAGCTTGCCCATCGAGACGGCCGCGGCCACGGCGGCCTGGCCGTCGGCCTCCTGGCTCACGTCGCAGCGCACGAAGCGGCCGCCCAGTTCGCGGGCGATGGCTTCGCCGCGCTCGGCCTGGAGGTCGGCAATGAGGACCTGGCCGCCATTGGCCGCGAGCATGCGCGCCGTGCCTTCGCCCAGGCCCGATGCGCCGCCGGTGACGATGAAGACTTTGCCTGCGATGTCCATGATGTGCTCCTTGTGAGTGCTGGATGAAAAAAGCCGCTCGGTGGAGCGGCTTTCGTTGGATGCGATCTCTCGTGCGGCAGATCAGCTCAGCGCTTCGAGGGCGCGCGCGGTGATCTCGTCGACCGTGCCCGTGCCCGAGATCTTGCGGTACTTCGGGGCGTTGGCATCGCCGTTGGCGGCCCACTTGGCGTAGTAGTCGACCAGCGGGCGGGTCTGGCTCTGGTAGACCTCGAGGCGCTTCTTGACGGTTTCTTCCTTGTCGTCTTCGCGCTGGACCAGGTCTTCGCCGGTCACGTCATCCTTGCCGGCGACCTTGGGGGGGTTGAACTTCACGTGGTAGGTGCGGCCCGAGGGCTGGTGCGTGCGGCGGCCACTCATGCGCTCGATGATCGCGGCATCGGGCACGTCGATCTCGAGCACCACGTCGAGCTTCACGCCGGCGGCCTTCATCGCATCGGCCTGGGGAATGGTGCGGGGGAAGCCGTCGAACAGGAAACCGTTGGCGCAATCGGGTTGGGCGATGCGCTCCTTCACGAGGCCGATGATGATGTCGTCACTGACCAGCGCGCCCGAGTCCATCACCTTCTTGGCAGCCAAGCCGAGCGGCGTGCCGGCCTTGACTGCAGCACGCAGCATGTCGCCGGTGGAGATCTGCGGAATGCCGAACTTCTGGCAGATGAACGCCGCTTGTGTGCCTTTCCCGGCGCCGGGTGCGCCCAGAAGGATGAGTCTCATGGGGGTGTCCTCTATCTCTATGTATGGAATCTTGTCAGTGCCTGCAGAGCGGTCAGGCCTCAGCTGCCAACGAGAATAGCATGGGGGTCATACGAGAAGCTGACGCACACGCGCCAGGTCTTCGGGGGTGTCGATGCCCGGTCCGGGGCGGGTTTCGCTCACGTGTACCGCGATGCGCTCACCATGCCAGAGCACCCGCAACTGCTCGAGCGATTCGATCGCTTCGAGCGGCGAGGCTGGCAGTTGCGGAAAGCGGCGCAGGAAGCTCGCGCGGTAGCCGTAGATGCCGATGTGGCGCAGCGGCGCGGGCTGTGGGAGCTGGGTGACGCCCTGCGCGTGGCCGTCGCGCCACCAGGGGATGGGAGCGCGCGAGAAGTAGAGCGCGCGTGCCGAGCCATCCAGCACCACTTTCACGACGTTGGGGTTGAGCAGCTCATCGACGTGGTCGATGCCGTGGGCCGCAGTGCTCATCACGCATTCGGGTCGGGCGGCCAGCAGCGCGGCGCAGGCGTCGATCAGCGCCGGGTCGATCATCGGTTCGTCGCCTTGCACGTTGACGACGGCGTCGTCGCCGTCGAGTCCGAGCAGGGCGCAGGCCTGGGCCAGGCGGTCGCTGCCGGTCGGATGCTCGGGGTCGGTCAGCACGCAATCGACCGCATGCGCGCGGCAGGCTTGCACGATCTCGTCGTCATCGGCCGCGACGACCACGCGCGCCGCGTTGGAGAGCGCGGCACGCTGGGCCACACGCACCACCATCGGCAGCCCGTTCAGGTCGGCCAGCACTTTGCGCGGCAGTCGCGTCGACTTGAGCCGTGCCGGCACGAGGACGGTGAACTTCACGCAGCGGCCTCCGGCGCGGGCGCGGGGCTGTCGGTGGAGCGGGCTTCGGACTCGAGCATCACCGGGATGCCGTCACGCACCGGGAAGGCGAGCCGGTCGGCGCGGCAGACGAGTTCGTGCAGCGCGTGGGTCGGCGGGCGCTGGTGTTCGAGGGGGCCCTTGCAGAGCGGGCATACCAGGAGCTCGAGCAGTCGAGTGTCCATGTCGGGTCCTTCAGGTGGTGGGCGTGAGCCAGGGCAGCAGTTGCGACGCGATCGCAGCGTCGATCTCAAAGTCTAGCGTTGCGACCCACACGCGCGTGGTGCCCATGCGCTCGGGGCGCAGCTTCACGGCGTCCTTCTCAGTGACGACGACGTCGGCGGTGCTGGCGGGCCAGGGCAGGGTGGTGAAGGGGTGATGGTCGGGCAGCGGCAGTTCGTCGATCCGCAGGCCCTGCGCGCGCAGCATCTCGAAGTAGCGTTGAGGACGCGCCATGCCCGCGGCGGCGACCACGCTTTGGCCTTGCAGGGCCGCGAAGGCGTCGGACGTGGCTGCGCGGCCGGCCCACCAGTCGGCCAGCAGGGTGAGGCCTCGCAGGTGGCGCACGGCCAGGTGTCCGGGCAGGGGCGTGCTGGGGCGCGCGGCGTTGTAGACCACGAGGCTGCGCGGTGGCACCTCGGCAGGCACCGGCTCGCGCAAGGGGCCGGCCGGCAGCAGCCAGCCGTTGCCGCCGCCGCGCTCGTCGAACACGATCACCTGGGCGTCGCGGGCGAGGCGGAGGTGCTGGAGGCCGTCGTCGCTGACCAGCACGCTCAGCTCGGGGTGGGCGCCGAGCAGCAGTCGACCTGCGGCGACGCGGTCTGCGCCCACGGCCACGGGTGCACCGGTGCGCAGGTGCATCAGCAGCGGTTCGTCACCGGCGGCGTCGGCGGGCGTGTCGCGGGTGACGAGCCGGGGCTCGTCGCTCGACCGGCCGTAACCGCGCGAGACGATCCCGGGCCGATGCCCCATCGCGCGCAGCATCTGGACGAGCGCCATCGTCGTCGGCGTCTTCCCGGCGCCGCCCACGATCAGGTTGCCCACCACGATCACTGGCACCGGCAGGCGGTGTGTCGGCAGCAGCCCGAGGCGGTAGCCGGCATGGCGCAGCGCGACCAAGCCCCGATAGAGCCACGACAACGGCCACAGCAGCCATGCCGTGGCACCGCGCGTGAGCCAGGCCTCTTGCAGTTGGGATGCGGCCGGCACGGTGAGTTGTGGTGCGAAGGGAGGAGGCAGCGCCGCGAGGCTGCTGCCTGTGCCTCAACGGCCCTGGTTGGCCTGGGTGGCGAAGGTGAGCTTGGGCAGCCCGGCGCGGCGGGCCGCGTCCATCACCGTGATGACCGACTGGTGCGCCGCCGTGGCGTCGGCCGAGATGATGATCACCACGTCTTTCGACCCCTCGGAGGCGGCAGCCAGCTCGCCGGCCAGCAGGTCCACGCTGCGGCCTTCGATCAGCTTGCGGTTGATCGCGTAGCGCCCATCGCCCGAGACCGAGACGATGATTTCGCGCGGGTTGTCTTTGGGGCGGTCGGCATCTGCCGTGGGCAGCGTGACGTTGAGTTCGGTGAACTTGGAATACGTGGTCGAGAGCATCAGGAAGATGATCACGACCAGCAGCACGTCGATGAACGGGATCAGGTTGATCTCGGGGTCATCGCGCAGGTGCTTGCGGAAGTTCATCGCCATGAGCCTCAGGGAGCCTTCTTCACCGGCGGCACGGAAAAGCGCATCAGGTGCGGCACCAGCCGCTCGGCGGCTTGCTCCATCTCGAGGGTGTATTCCTCGATGCGCCCGCGGAAGTAGCGGTAGGCGATGAGCGAGGGGATCGCGATCATCAGACCGAAGGCGGTGTTGTAGAGCGCGATCGAGATGCCGTGCGCCAGCATCGCCGGGTTGGAGCCGCCGGTCGGGGCCTGCGAGCCGAAGATCTCGATCATGCCGATCACGGTGCCCATCAGCCCCAGCAGCGGCGCGGCCGAGGCGATGGTGCCGATGGTGTTCATGTAGCGCTCCATGCGGTGCACCGCCACGCGGCCCGCCGATTCGAACGATGCGCGCAGCACCGGCTCGGTGAGGCGTGGGTCGGCGATCACCGTGCGCAGCCCGCTCGCGAGCACGGCCCCGAGGATGGAGTTCTCGGCCAGCTTGTTGACGACGTCGGCGCCGGGCAGGTGGGCGCGGGTGACGGACACGACCTCATCGAGCAGCTTGGGCGGCGCGACCCGCGCAGTGCGCAGGCTGGAGAGCCTTTCGATGATCAGCGCCAGCGCTACGACGGAACACAGAAGCAAGGGCCAGATGGGCCAGCCAGCGGCTTGTATGATCGAAAACAATCCTGTCCTCTCCGAGTCAGCCCCCAAGCGGGAGGCGCGATTATGGCCTTCTGGCCGCGCTTGTCACCCCATCCGATCGTTGCCTGTTGTGACCGCGCCGCTGCCTTGAAATCACTTCGCGCGGTCGTCCACTGCAAGTGTGGATAACTTTGTGGGCAACCGAGGGTCGCACGCGTGCAAGCCGCGAAAAATCAAGCGCTGCGACAGTTTGCTCAAAACTTAGGCAAAGAAAATCCTTTGAAAATCAATAGCTTGCACGATTGTGAAAGCCTCGTGACAGCCAAAACGGCTCGCCATGCCTTGATTGGCGCGCTTGTGGAGTTCTCGACCCGCATCAACGCTGGGTTTGCCCGTGGTTGAGCCCTTGTTTGCGCGCACCGAGCGCATGGTTTGGAGCGTGGCGGGGCTCGTGCACGCGGTCTCGGATGCACTTGCTGCGCGCTTCGCGTCGTGCACGGTGCGGGGTGAGGTGTCGGGCTTTTCGCGCGCGGGAAGCGGCCATTGCTACCTGAGCCTGAAAGACGCGGACGGTAACGCCGGCCTGCTGCGCTGCGCGATGTTCCGGCGCGCCGCCAGCCTGCTCGACTTCGCGCCGGCGGATGGCCAACTGGTCGAGGCGCGTGGGCGGCTGGCCGTCTACGAGCCACGCGGGGAGTTGCAGTTCGTCATCGAGGCGATGCAGCGCGCCGGTGCCGGCGCCTTGTTCGAGCAGTTCCAGAAACTGCGCGCGCGGCTTGAAGGCGAGGGGCTCTTCGACGCCGGCCGCAAACGCGAGCTGCCGCGCTTTCCGCGTCGCATCGGCGTGGTCACCTCGCTGGGCGCCGCAGCGCTGCATGACGTGCTGACCTGCTTTGCACGCCGCGCGCCGCATGTGGAGGTGGTGGTCTATCCAAGCCTCGTGCAGGGCAACGAAGCGCCGAAGGCCCTGGTCGAGGCGCTGCAGACGGCCGACCGCCGCCGCGAGGTCGACCTGATCGTCCTGTGCCGAGGCGGCGGTTCGCTGGAGGACCTGTGGGCGTTCAATGACGAGCGTGTGGTGCGTGCCATCGTGGCGTGTGGCCTTCCAGTGCTGTGCGGCGTGGGGCACGAGACCGACGTGACGCTGGCCGACCTGGCGGCGGACGTCCGCGCGCCCACGCCCACGGCCGCTGCCGAGCTGGCCTCGCCCACGCAGGAAGAAGGGCTCGCCTTGCTTGCGGCGGTGGCCCGCGTGATGCAGCGCCGTGTCCACCAGGTGATCGACACCGAGGCCCAGCGGCTCGACCGGGCCACCCTGCGCCTGCGTCGCCCGGCCGATGTGGTGCGGCGGCAGGCCGAGCGCGTGGCGTTGCTGCGCCAGCGCCTTCAGGCGCGCGCCGCGCGGCACGTGCCGCAGCAGCGCCAGGCCTGCAGCGAGTCGCAGCGGCGTCTGTCGCGTTCGGCGACGGTGGCCTTGGCCTCGCATCGCCAGCGTCTCGCCTCCCTGCAGGCGCGCCTGACCGCGCTCGACCCACGGCAGGTGCTGGCCCGTGGCTATGCCTGGCTGAGCGACGAGCAAGGTCATGCGCTCACGAGCGTCGACGACCTGACCGCCGGGAAGACCGTGACGGCAGAACTCGCCGACGGCCAGGTGCGCGCCGCCATCCTCAGCGTGCAGCGGCGCATCGTCGAATAACCCGTCTGCGTGAGGGTGCGCGCGGCTTCGCGTGCGCGTGCCTACAATGCCCGCGACTTTCTCTCGTCTGCCCCGAAAGGACTCGCTCATGGAACACACACTGCCGCCGCTGCCCTACGCTCACGATGCCCTGGTGCCGCACCTCAGCAAGGAAACGCTCGAGTACCACCACGACAAGCACCACAACGCCTACGTCGTGAACCTCAACAACTTGCAGAAGGGCACCGAGTTCGAATCGAAGAGCCTCGAAGAGATCATCAAGACCTCGTCGGGCGGCATCTACAACAACGCCGCGCAGATCTGGAACCACACCTTCTTCTGGAACTGCATGAAGCCGCAAGGCGGCGGCGAGCCCACCGGCGCATTGGCCGAGGCCATCAACAAGAAGTTCGGCAGCTACGCCGCCTTCAAGGAAGCCTTCACCAAGAGCGCCGTCGGCAACTTCGGCTCGGGCTGGACCTGGCTCGTGAAGAAGCCGGACGGCAGCGTCGACATCGTCAACATGGGCGCCGCCGGCACCCCGCTGACCACCGCCGACAAGGCGCTGCTGACCATCGACGTGTGGGAGCACGCGTACTACATCGACTACCGCAACCTGCGCCCGAAGTTCGTCGAGGTGTTCCTGAACTCGCTGGTGAACTGGGACTTCGCGGCGAAGAATTTCGCCTGATCGCGACGCTCTCGCGACCATGAGAAAGGCCGGTCACTGACCGGCCTTTTTGTTTTTGTGTCGCGACGACTCAGGAGCCGAAGGGCGCGCCCGTGAGTCTGGTGCCGGGCTTGATGCCACGCTTGGCGAACCAGCCGACGTTCATCTCGAGCACGTAGCGCACCGGCTCGACGGAGCAGTGCGAGTCCAGCGACTGCGGCTTCATGTCTTCGATGTTGAGCACGGTGCCGTTGTCGGCGATGAAGGCGATCGAGAGGGGCAGCAAGGTGTTCTTCATCCAGAAGCACTGCTTGGCCGGCTGCTCGAACACGAAGAGCATGCCTTCGTTGGTGGGCATCGAGGTGCGGAACATCAGGCCGGTGGCGCGCTGCTCGGGGTTCTGTGCGACCTGGGCCACGATGTTGTGGATGCCAGCGCCGAGTTTGATGGTCGGCAGGCTTTGAGGAGCGTTTTGTGCAAGTGCAGGGGCTGCGGCTATCACGAGCCAGCAGCTCAGCAGGAGGCGTTTCAACATGGCGAAGCTCGGCTGAAGAGGATGCGGCGATTATCGTGAAGCCGCCATGAAAAACGCCCGGGCGGAACCGGGCGTTTTCGCAGGGACTGCCGTTGCCGGCAGTCGGCCATCGGTATTCAGCGAAGCGCTGATTACTTCTTGGCTTCTTCCTTCTTGGCTTCCTTCTTTTCGGCCTTGGCTTCGGCCTTCTTCTCAGCCTTGGCTTCGGCCTTGGCGGCGGAAGCGGCGGGCTTGGCGGCGTCAGCAGCGTAGGCGCCAACGGCGAAGAGGGAAGCGATCAGAGCGGCCAGAAGCTTGTTCATTTGATTTACCTTTCGAAAGTTTTGGATCCGCCGCGCGCTCATCGCGCGGCTGGCAGTCAACGCGAGGGCTTGTCAGTCGGTTGACAGAGTCCGTGGCATAGAATCTTTCGTTACCTATCGCAGTCCGGAGCCGACAGCATGTACAAGCACATCAAAGTCCCTCAAGGCGGGCAGAAGATCAGCGTTAACCCCGACTTCTCGCTCAACGTTCCCGACCAGCCCATCATTCCCTACATCGAGGGTGACGGCACCGGATTCGACATCACGCCCGTGATGATCAAGGTGGTCGATGCAGCGGTGGCCAAGGCCTATGCCGGCAAGAAGAAGATCCACTGGATGGAGATCTATGCCGGCGAGAAGTCGACCAAGATCTACGGCCCCGATGTGTGGCTGCCGGAAGAGACGCTCGAAGTGCTGCGCGACTACGTCGTCTCGATCAAGGGCCCGCTGACCACGCCCGTGGGCGGTGGCATCCGCTCGCTGAACGTCGCACTGCGCCAGGAACTCGATCTCTACGTCTGCTTGCGCCCGATCCAGTATTTCAAGGGCGTGCCGTCGCCGGTGAAGGAACCCGAGAAGACCAACATGGTGATCTTCCGTGAGAACTCGGAAGACATCTACGCCGGCATCGAATACGAAGCTGAGACCGACAAGGCCAAGAAGCTGATCAAGTTCCTGCAAGAGGAACTCGGCGTCAAGAAGATCCGCTTCCCGAACACCTCGGGCATCGGCATCAAGCCGGTCTCGCGCGAAGGCACCGAGCGCCTCGTGCGCAAGGCGATCCAGTATGCAATTGACAACGACAAGCCCAATGTGACGTTGGTGCACAAGGGCAACATCATGAAGTTCACCGAAGGTGGCTTCCGTGACTGGGGCTACGCGCTGGCGCAGAAGGAATTCGGCGCCCAGTTGATCGACGGCGGCCCGTGGTGCAAGTTCAAGAACCCGAAGACGGGCAAGGAGATCACCGTCAAGGATTCGATCGCCGACGCCTTCCTGCAGCAGATCCTGCTGCGCCCGGCGGAGTACTCGGTGATTGCCACGCTCAACCTGAACGGCGACTACGTGTCCGACGCGTTGGCGGCGCAGGTCGGCGGCATCGGCATCGCCCCGGGCGCCAACCTGAGCGACTCGGTTGCCATGTTCGAGGCAACCCACGGCACCGCCCCGAAGTACGCCGGCAAGGACTACGTCAACCCGGGTTCCGAGATCCTCTCGGCCGAGATGATGCTGCGTCACATGGGCTGGACGGAAGCGGCCGACCTCATCATCAGCTCGATGGAGAAGTCGATCCTCTCGAAAAAGGTCACCTACGACTTCGCCCGCTTGATGGACGGCGCGACGCAGGTGTCGTGCTCCGGCTTCGGCCAGGTCATGATCGAGAACATGTGATCCCGACCGGCTCAGCAAAAAGCCCACCGCACGGTGGGCTTTTTTGTGGCCAGAAGGGGCGAGGCGTCGGCCGCGGGACGCAGCAGCCAGTCGCTACAAACTAGAGACTTGCGCTGACGCCCACGCCGGGTGCCATGGCTGCCGGAACGGGCGGCGCATCGAGCGCGTCGTGCGGGCAGATGTTTTGGGCCAGCTGGCCTTTGGGGCCCTGTACCGCGTCGTAGCTGACACGGCCGCCCTGCTTCAAGGTGCGAAAGCCATCCATCTTGATGGCAGAAAAATGGGCAAAGACATCCTCACCCCCACCCTCCGGTTCAATGAAGCCAAAACCCTTTGCATCGTTGAACCACTTGACAGTTCCAAAAGCCATGGGCTCCTCCCTAGAACCGCGGCATTCTTAGTCTGGGTTTTGGGGCTGTCAAGGTGCCTTACCCCGACCTGGCATCCATCTTGAATGGCTCTCGACGCGCCGCGGTATGGCTTCAAAAGAAGGGCTGCTGTGATGCATTTGTGCCCTTGTGCTGGGCTGCTTCGGCGCAATATCCCAGACACTGAAGCGCAAAGCACCAACTCATTAGAATGAATCCATGCCTGACGACACCCCTCCACCGCCCAAGCCTCCCAAGGCTGTGCCGCCGCCCGAGCGCGGCCAGGGTGCGGTTGTCGCCGAGCGCAAGACGGCCAAGACAGAGCCGCCCCGGATGTTCCAGGTGGTGCTCCTCAACGACGACTACACCCCGATGGAGTTTGTCGTGATGGTGCTTCAGGAATACTTCAAACGCGACCTCGAGACCGCGACGCAGATCATGCTCAAGGTGCACAAGGAAGGCCGTGGTGTCTGCGGTGTCTACACCAAGGACGTGGCGGCCACGAAAGTCGAACTGGTGTTGACTGCTGCCCGGCGTGGCGGTCACCCACTGCAATGCATTATGGAGGCCGCATGATTGCGCAAGAGCTTGAGGTCAGCCTGCACATGGCGTTCGTCGAGGCGCGCCAGCAGCGCCACGAATTCATCACCGTCGAGCATCTGCTGATGGCGCTGCTCGACAACCCGTCGGCCGCCGAGGTTCTGCGGGCCTGCTCGGCCAACATCGATGAGTTGCGCAAGAGCCTGGCGCAGTTCATCAAGGAAAACACGCCCACGGTGGGCGGCACCGAAGAGGTCGACACCCAGCCGACGCTCGGTTTCCAGCGCGTGATCCAGCGCGCGATCATGCACGTGCAGTCCACCGGCAGCGGCAAGAAGGAAGTGACCGGCGCCAACGTACTGGTCGCGATCTTCGGCGAGAAGGATTCGCATGCTGTCTATTACCTGCACCAGCAGGGTGTGACGCGTCTCGACGTGGTGAACTTCATCGCCCACGGGATCAAGAAGACCGATCCGCCCGAGCAGCCGAAGTCGAACGAAGGTTCCAGCGGCGAAGGCGAGAAGGAAGAGGGCGAATCCAAGGGTTCGCCACTCGACCAGTTCACCCAGAACCTCAACCAGATGGCCCGCGACGGCAAGATCGACCCGCTGATCGGCCGCGAGCACGAGGTCGAGCGTGTCATCCAGATCCTGTGCCGCCGCCGCAAGAACAACCCGCTGTTGGTGGGCGAAGCCGGCGTGGGCAAGACTGCCATCGCCGAGGGCCTGGCCTGGCGCATCACCCAGAGCGAGGTGCCCGAGATCCTGGCCGATGCGCAGGTGTACGCGCTCGACATGGGCGCCTTGCTCGCCGGCACCAAGTACCGCGGTGATTTCGAGCAGCGCCTGAAGAGCGTGCTCAAGCATCTGAAGGACCAGCCGAACGCGGTGCTCTTCATCGACGAGATCCACACGCTGATCGGCGCGGGTGCCGCGTCGGGCGGCACGCTGGACGCGAGCAACCTGCTCAAGCCCGCGCTCAGCTCGGGCCAGATGAAGTGCATTGGCGCGACCACCTTCACCGAGTACCGCGGCATCTTCGAAAAGGATGCGGCGCTGTCGCGTCGTTTCCAGAAGGTCGACGTGGTCGAGCCTTCGGTCGAGCAGACGGTCGAGATCCTGAAGGGCCTGAAGTCGCGCTTTGAAGAGCACCACAGCGTGAAGTACGCGCTGGGCGCGCTGCAGGCCGCGGCCGAGCTCTCCGCCAAGTTCATCAATGACCGCCACCTACCCGACAAGGCGATCGACGTGATCGACGAGGCCGGTGCTGCGCAACGCATCCTGCCCAAGAGCAAGCAGAAGAAGACCATCACCCGCAACGAGGTCGAAGAGATCGTCGCGAAGATCGCGCGCATCCCGCCGACCAGCGTGTCGAACGACGACCGCTCCAAGCTCAAGACGCTGGAGCGCGACCTCAACAGCGTGGTCTTCGGCCAGGAGCCGGCGATCGAAGCGCTGGCGGCTGCCATCAAGATGGCGCGGTCTGGCCTCGGCAAGCCCGACAAGCCGATCGGCTCGTTCCTCTTCAGCGGCCCGACCGGCGTCGGCAAGACCGAGGTTGCGAAGCAGCTCGCGTTCATCCTCGGCATCGAGCTGATCCGCTTCGACATGAGCGAGTACATGGAGCGCCATGCGGTCAGCCGCCTGATCGGCGCGCCTCCGGGCTATGTCGGTTTCGACCAGGGTGGCCTGCTGACCGAAGCGATCACGAAGAAGCCGCACGCGGTGCTGCTACTCGATGAAATCGAGAAGGCGCACCCGGATGTCTTCAACGTGCTGCTGCAGGTCATGGACCACGGCTCGCTGACCGACAACAACGGGCGCAAGGCCGACTTCCGCAACGTCATCATCATCATGACGACCAACGCGGGCGCCGAAACCATGAACAAGGCGACCATCGGCTTCACCACCTCGCGCGAGCAGGGTGACGAGATGGCCGACATCAAGCGTCTGTTCACGCCGGAGTTCCGCAACCGCCTGGATGCGACCGTCAGCTTCCGCGCGCTCGATGAAGAAATCATCATGCGTGTGGTCGACAAGTTCCTGCTGCAGTTGGAAGCTCAGCTGGCCGAGAAGAAGGTCGAAGTGACCTTCAGCGACGCCCTGCGCAAGCACTTGGCGAAGAAGGGCTTCGACCCGCTGATGGGCGCACGACCGATGCAGCGTCTGATCCAGGACACGATCCGTCGTGCACTGGCCGACGAGTTGCTCTTCGGCCGCCTGGTCGACGGGGGCCGCCTGGCGGTCGACCTCGATGCCGAAGGCAAGGTTGTGCTCGACATCCAGCCGCCGAAGAAGAGCGACAAGCCCAAGGCGGAGCCGGCCACGGCCTGAGTTTTCTCCGCGCATCGAACGGGGCCTTCGGGCCCCGTTTTTCATGGGGCCTGTCGCTCGGCCGGGTCTTGCCGGAAGAAGCCCTTCAGCAGTTCGTAGAGGTAGGGGTCGTCCTCGCGCAAGGCCGCACCGGCCACGAAGAAGCCTTCGCAGGCCACGGCGAAGAACTCGCTGACCGACTCGGCGCCATACGGGTCGAGCACGGTGTCGGCGCCGGCATCGATTCGGCGCACGAGACGCAAGTGGCTCGCCTCGATGACGCGCCGCCAGTGTTCCCGCGATGCGGCGTCCGGCAGAGGCGGAATGCCGGTCGCATCGCCGCTGCGCAGCTCGATCACATGGGCGAATTCGTGGATCACGACGTTGTAGACCGGCCCGTCGGTGTGGGCGGCATCGGTGACGCCACGCCAGCTGAGCATCATCGGCCCATCGCCCAAGGCTTCGCCGACCAGGGCTTCCTCGTAGTGGTGCACGATGCCGAACTCGTCGGTCACCTCGCGCGCGGCGACCACTTCGTCGGGGTGCAGCACGATGGTCACGAAGCTGTCGTACCAGTGCAGGCCGAGCTCGAGCACCGGCAGGCAGGCCTGGGCGGCGATGGTCACGGCCATGTCGTCGGTGACCTCGAGGCCACCTGCGCCAGTGAACTCCTTCTGCGCGAGGAAGAGCGTGGCCATGTCGCGCAAGCGTTGTGCGTCGCCGGGCGGGAGCGCCGCGAGGAAGGCATAGCGCGCGAGGGTCGACCGCCACATCGCGTCGGGGATGGGCCGTGTGGCCAGCGTGCGGCGTTCGCGCCAACGGCGCCAGGCGGCAAGCACCATCTGGTCAGGGCGCCAGCGCTTGGGTGAGCGGCAGGCGCTGAAAGCCTTGGTGCGTGAGGCGCAGCACTTCGGCGCGGTGGGGGCGGTGGTCGAGTTCCCAATCGGACAGCACATGCCGCTCGCAGCCGTCACCCAGCGGCTGCGATGCAGGCCGGTGTGTGTGGCCGTGCACCATCGTCGACGACGACGCAGCGCGCAACCAGCGCTGCGCTTCGGGCACGTCCACGTCGGCCCATTCTTGGGGTGACGCTTGCGAGGTCTTGCGCGCTTCGCTCTGCTGGCGCACCTGGCGCGCGTACTCGCGGCGTGCTTCCAGCGGTTGCGCGAGAAACTGCCCCTGCCACGCAGGGCTGCGCACCATCGCGCGGAATGCCTGGTACTCGGTGTCGGCGAGGCACAGGGCGTCGCCGTGGGTGAGCAGCACGCGTTGGCCGAAGGCGAGCAGCAGCGTCGGGTCGGCGAGGGCGGTGACGCCGCAATCCTTCAGCAGCGCGTCACCGACGAGGAAGTCGCGGTTGCCCACCAGGAAGGCGAGGCTGCGTTTTGCCGAAGCGTCGCGCAGCACCTGCGCGCATGCGGCCTCGAAGCCCTCGAAACGGGAATCGTCGCCGACCCACACCTCGAACAGGTCGCCGAGGATGAACACCGCATCGGCCGGGGTATCGCGCAGGTACGAGGCCCAGGCCTCAAAGGTGCGCGGCGTGTCGGCGCTCAGGTGCAGGTCGGAAATGAAGTCGATGCGCTGCCAGTGCGCATCGGCCAGAAGCTCAGGCGGCGCGGAAAGCGTTTCACTCATCGCGCCGCGTGCTCCTTCCGTCAGACGACGACAGCCTTGGTGATGACCACGTCTTCGAGCGGCACGTCGCCGTGGCCGCCGCGGTTGCCGGTCTTCACGCCTTCGATGGCGTCGACGACTTCCTGGCCGGAGACCACCTTGCCGAACACGGCATAGCCCCAGCCGTTGGGCGACTCCGACTTGAAGTTGAGGAAGTCGTTGTCGGTGGTGTTGATGAAGAACTGCGCCGAGGCCGAGTGCGGGGCGCTCGTGCGCGCCATCGCGATCGTGTAGTGGTTGTTCTTGAGGCCATTGTTGGCTTCGTTCTGGATCGGCGCGTCGGTGGGCTTCTGCTTCATGCCCGGCTCGAAGCCGCCGCCTTGGATCATGAAGCTCTTGATCACGCGGTGGAACACCGTGCCGTCGTAGTGGCCCTTTTCCACATAGGAGACGAAGTTGGCGACGGTCGCAGGTGCCTTCGCTTCGTCGAGCTCGATGCGGATGTTGCCCTTGTTGGTCTGCAGTTCGATGGATTTGCTCATGTCATTTCTCCAGGGTGGCTTTCTTGATCACGACGGGCTCGACAGGCACGTTGGCGTGAGGGGGCTTGTTGCCGGTCTTGACCAGGCGGATCTTGTCGACCACGTCCATGCCGGAGACGACCTTGCCGAATACGGCGTAGCCGTTGCCCGGGCCGCGGGCGTTGAGCGCGTCGTTGTCGTTGACGTTGATGAAGAACTGCGACGTGGCCGAATCGGGGATGCTAGTGCGGGCCATAGCGATCGTGCCGCGCATGTTCTTCAGGCCGTTGTCGGCTTCGAGCGGGATGGGCGCGCGGGTCTTCTTCTCGTTCATGTCGGCCGTCATGCCGCCGCCCTGGATCATGAAGCCATCGATCACGCGGTGGAACACGGTGCCGTCGTAATGGCCGGCCTTCACGTACTGCACGAAGTTGTCGACGGTCTTGGGCGCCTTGGCCGCATCGAGTTCGACCACGATGTCGCCCATCGAGGTGGCGAGCTTGACCTTCTGGGCATGGGCAGCAAGGCTCGCGCCGAGGCCGATCACGGCAGCAGCGAACACGGGCAACCAGCGGGTTTTCATCATCCGATCACTCCTTCGAAAAAGATCTTCCATTGTCCACCCTCCTTGCCCCAGTACTGGCGCTTCATGGGGCCGCTGACCTGGCCTTTGAGCACTTCACCGAAGGTCACGATCAGCACCTCGCTGGTGTCTCGCCACGACAGGATGGACAGCTCCTTCAGCTCGGACTCGCGGCCGCGCGCCGCGTTCACTTCGCGGCTCACCGTTTGCGACCATTGCGCGAGGTCGGCGCTGCCGCTCGTGAACTGCGCTGAGTAGAACGACATCAGCTTGCTCATGTCGCCGCGGGAGCGCGCCTGACGCCATTGCTCCACCAGGGCGCGCGCGGCGGTGCGCTCGCGCTCGGTGTGGCTCTGCGCTACCCATTCGATCCTGGGCGCGATGATGACCGGCGTGCGGCGCGGCGACACGTCGCGCAGGAGGCGCAGCAAGTCGTCGTTGGCGAGCACCACGCAGCCGTCGGTGCTTTGCGGTGCACGCGCGTAGTTCTCGGGCGGCACGCCGTGCAGCCAGATGCCGCCGCCGGTCTTGCCGCGGCGACGGTCGTATTCGTTGGGGTAGTTGAGCGTGAGCGCGCCCGGGCCGTAGAAGTCCTTCAGCTGGCGGGCTTCGAGGCGGCTGGTGATGAAGTACACGCCCAGGGGCGTGCGCTGGTCGCCTTGCTCCTTCTTGTCGACGCCCAGGCGGCCGAGCGAGACGTAGTGGTCGGCCACGAGCCGCAGGCCCTGCGCATCGTTCTCGAAGAGATAGAGCCGCGAGCGGCTGGCATCGACGGCGATCGCATGGCGGGTGCTGGTCGGCAGGTCGATGAACTGGCGCGGAATGGCGTGGCTCGGCGGGCGCTCGGTGAGGGCGGCCAGGCGCACGGCCGCTTCTTGCCGCAGCTGGGCCCAGTTGGACGCGGCCGAGGCCGGCAGTTCCGACGGCGCCACATCGAGCGACCCGAGCTTGCCGCGACGCGTGAGCAGCAGGTCGCCGTAGACCAGCTGGGCGAGCTGGAAGTTGGGCACATCGCGAGAGAGCGACTCTGCCTTGGCGAGCGCCTGGCGTGTGTCACCGGCGCGAATGAGGCGATACACGTCGATGAGCCTCGCCTCGGGCGATGCGGGTTGTGGCGCCGCCACGCTGCTCTTCGCAGTGGGTGGGGCCGCGAGCGCGAGCGGTGGGGCGACGAGCGCGCAGGCCGCCATGACGGCCGTGCCGAGCGAGGCCTTGCGTGCCACCCCGATGAGTCGAGCCAATCCCACGGGGCTCACGAGCCGGTGCTTTCCTTCTGGATCAGCCAGCGGCCCGACACCTTCACCAGCTCGAGCGTCTTGCGGCTGGAGACCTTGAGCGTATCGGCGTTGTACTGCTGCCGAAACTGCACCACGGCCTTGTCGCCTTGCACGCGAGTCTCGACCGCGCTGAGTGCAACCGAGATGCTGCGCTTGCCTTCGATGCGCGCACGGCGTTCGGCTTCCCATGTCTTGCGGCTCTTGCCGCCGGTGAACGAGGGTGTGTAGGCGCCGATGTAGGCCTCGACGTCCTTGCGGCTCCATGCGCTGGCCCAGGCCTGCACGGCGGCTTGCACCTCCTGTTCGGCATTGCCGGAGGCGGGTGCCACGGGTGCGGGCGGCGCAGCAGGTGCGGGACGTGCGGCCGGGGGCGTGGGGGCGGCCTTGGCGACCGTCGCGGGTGCGGGGGCAGGAGCCGGCGTGGGAGAGGGTGTGAGAGAGGGTGCGGGAGCGGGCGGTGCCGACGGCTTGCCAGTCGTGACGGGCTTCGTGCTCGCCACCGCCAGCGCGGAGGCTTTCGGCGTGAAGAGGTCACGGATCATCGCGAGCTTCGGGCCGACCTTCGCGGTGTTGTTGCCGTCCACCTGCAGCGCCTTCGAGTAGGCCTGGCTTGCGAGCTTGGCGTACACATCGCCCAGGTTCTCGTAGGCGGTGGCGTAGCTCGGGTTGGTGCGGATGGCCGACTCCAGCGCACGCCGCGCCTGGTCGTACTGCCCCTGCTTGCTGTAGAGCACGGCAAGGTTGTTGTAGGGCTCGGGGAGTTCGGGAAAGTCTTCGGTCAGCTTCACGAAGATGGCCGTGGCCTCGACGCTTCTGCCTTGCTCGGCGACCGCCAGGCCCTTCAGGAATCGCATGCGGGCATCGCGCGGGTGGGTTGCGAGAAACTGGTCGGCCTTCTGCACGGCCTCGGCCCACTGGCCAGCGCTGAACAGGCGATCGACATCGGCGTACTCATCGGCATGCGCGCCCGCGGCGAAGGTCATCGCGGCCGCGACGGCAAGGCTCAGAAGCGGGGAGGGTAGACGTGCCATCGGCGTCGTGAAGGTGGGTTGGTTGCCCCGAGCTGTGGTGCCTGGGGGCTTGGGCGAGCCTTCGGTGGGCGCTTGAAAGAGGGGAAATGACGTAAACGCCCTCGAAAGCCCGGCCGCTATACTCCGAAAATTGTATCGCAGGCCCACTGTTCGACAGCCGTTCAACAGCCCCAGCGCCGGTGCTTCGGCATGAAGCCGGCCGGTTGAATTTCACAGCATCGGGCACCTTCCAGCTCCCAGTTCATCCGATGACCTTGCGCATCTTCAACACCTTGACCCGCCAGACCGAGGTGTTCGCTCCCATCGAGCCCAACCATGTGCGCATGTACGTCTGCGGCATGACGATCTACGACCTTTGCCACGTTGGCCATGCGCGCTTCATGATGGCCTTCGACGTGGTGGCGCGCTGGCTGCGGGTGTCGGGCTACCGCGTCACCTACGTGCGCAACATCACCGACATCGACGACAAGATCATCAAGCGAGCGCTCGAGCGCAACATCCCGATCCGCCAGCTCACCGCCGAGATGACGCAGGCGATGCACGAAGACGTGGCCGCGCTCGGCATCGAGCCGCCCACGCACGAGCCGCGCGCCACCGAATACGTGCCGCAGATGCTGGCGATGATCAGCACGCTGGAGCGCAAGGGCCTGGCCTATCGCGCGCCGAATGGAGACGTGAACTACTCGGTTCGCAAGTTCGAGGGCTACGGCAAGCTCTCAGGCAAGTCGCTCGACCAACTCCGTGCCGGCGAGCGTGTGGCCGTGCTCGATGGCAAGGACGACCCGCTCGACTTCGTGCTGTGGAAGTCGGCAAAGCCCACCGAGCCCGACGACGCCAAGTGGGCCAGCGACTACGGCCCTGGCCGCCCGGGCTGGCACATCGAATGCTCGGCGATGAGCTGCGCGCTCCTCGGCGAGCAGTTCGACATCCACGGTGGTGGCATGGACCTCCAGTTCCCGCATCACGAGAACGAGATCGCGCAGAGCGAAGGCGCCACCGGCAAGCGCTTTGTCAACCTCTGGATGCACAACGGCTTTCTCAACGTCGTGAACGACGAGGGCGAAGGCGTGAAGATGTCGAAGTCGCTCGGCAACTTCTTCACCATCCGCGACGTGCTCAAGCACTACGACGGCGAGACGCTGCGCTTCTTCATGCTGCGCACGCACTACCGCAGCCCGCTGAATTTCGGCGATGCGAACCTGCACGATGCGCGCAACGGCCTGCGCCGCCTCTACACCGCGCTGCTCGACCTCGACGTGCCCGCCATACCCATCGACTGGGCACAGCCGCAGGCTGCACGCTTCCGCGAAGCGATGAACGAGGACTTCAGCACACCGGAAGCGGTGGCCGTCCTCTTCGAACTGGCCGGCGACGTGAACCGCACCCGCTCGCCCGAGCAGGCCGCCCTGCTCAGGGGTCTTGCCGGCGTGCTCGGCCTCCTGCAGCAGAACCCGCGTGCCTATCTGCAGGGTGGCGCCGGCATCGACGATGCCACGATTCAGGCCAGGATCGACGAGCGCGCGGCCGCGAAGAAGGCGCGCGACTTCGCGCTCGCCGATCAGATCCGCAAGGACCTCCTCGCACAAGGCATCGTGCTGCAGGACTCGCCGCAAGGCACCACCTGGACCAAGGCCTGATCAGGTGCGTACCGTCACCCCCGACTATTGGGACGAGGCGTGCAAGCACCTCGCCAAACGTGACCGCGTGATGCGCAAGCTCATTCCCCAGTGCGGGGAAGGGCAACTGCAAAGCCGCGGTGACGCGTTCACGACCTTGGCGCGCTCCATCGTTGGCCAGCAGATCTCGGTCAAGGCCGCACAGGCGGTATGGGATCGCTTCGTTGCCTTGATGGATGGCGCGCCCACACGCGTGCTGCCCGCAGCCGTGGCGCAGATCGAAGCCACGGTGCTGCGCAGTGCCGGCCTGTCGGCTCGCAAGGTGGAATACCTGCTCGACCTGGCCCAGCATTTCGAGTCGGGGAAAGTCCATGTGCGCCAGTGGCAGCAGATGGACGACGAAGCCATCATCGACGAGCTTGTTGCGATTCGCGGCATTGGCCGCTGGACGGCAGAGATGTTCCTGATCTTCCACCTCATGCGGCCCAATGTGCTGCCGCTCGACGACGTCGGCTTGATCAAGGGCATCAGCCTCAACTACTTCAGCGGCGAGCCCGTTTCCAGGGCCGAAGCCCGTGAAGTTGGCGACGCCTGGGCCCCTTTTCGCTCGGTGGCCACGTGGTACATTTGGCGCAGCCTCGACCCTCTGCCTGTGGCTTACTGAGACACCTGTCTCGCCTCATGCACAACGCGCGCCCTGCGCGTCAACACACCGGGATCCTGACGGATGAGCAAACGACACTTCCTCGAGTTCGAGCAACCCATTGCCGAGCTTGAAACCAAGATCGAAGAGCTGCGCTACGTACAAAGTGAATCGGCCGTCGACATCTCCGAAGAGATCGACCGCCTGGGCAAGAAAAGCCAGCAGCTCGTCAAGGACATCTACTCCAACCTGACCCCGTGGCAGGTCACGCAGATCTCGCGGCATACGCAGCGCCCGTATGCGATGGACTACATCAACGAGGTCTTCACTGACTTCCAGGAACTGCGCGGCGACCGTCATTTCGCCGACGACCAATCCATCGTCGGCGGCCTCGCCCGTTTCAACGGCCAAGCCTGCATGGTCATCGGTCACCAGAAGGGCCGAGACACGAAGGAGCGCGCGATGCGCAACTTCGGCATGTCGCGCCCCGAGGGCTACCGCAAGGCCCTGCGCCTGATGAAGCTGGCCGAGAAGTTCGGCCTTCCGGTGTTCACGTTCGTCGACACGCCCGGGGCTTACCCCGGCATCGGGGCCGAAGAGCGTGGTCAGTCCGAGGCCATTGGCCGCAACATTTTCGAGATGGCCCAGCTCGAGGTGCCCATCATCGTGACCATCATCGGTGAAGGTGGCTCCGGCGGTGCGCTGGCCATCAGCGTCGGCGATCAGGTGCTGATGCTGCAGTACGCGGTGTACTCGGTGATCTCGCCGGAAGGCTGTGCCTCGATTCTCTGGAAGACCGCCGAGCGTGCATCCGACGCCGCTGAAGCCTTGGGCATCACGGCACACCGGCTCAAGGCCTTGGGGCTGGTCGACAAGATCGTCAACGAGCCGGTCGGTGGCGCCCACCGCGACCCGAAGCAGATGTGCGCGTTCCTCAAGCGCGCACTGAACGACGCGCTGCGCCAGGTCGTCGACCTCAAGCCCAAGGAACTGCTGCAGCGTCGCTATGAGCGACTGCAGTCCTATGGCCGCTTCACGGACACCAGCGACCGCTGAGCCCGCGCCACGCATCGCGGTTGCCTATAGCGCCGGCCGCGATTCCACCGCCCTGCTGCATGCCACCGCCACCGCTGCGGTGGGGCAGGGCGTTGAAGTTCTTGCACTCCACATCCACCACGGGCTGAGTCCGCACGCAGACGATTGGCTCGCCCATGCGCAGCGGCAGTGCGCTCGGTGGCGCAGGCAGGGTCTGCCGGTGCGCTTGTGCACGCAGAGACTGACGCACAAACCGGCCACGGGGGAAAGCGTGGAAGCCTGGGCGCGTCGCGAGCGTTATCGCGCGTTGCGCGAGATGGCGTTGCAGGAGGGCGCAACCCTCGTGCTGCTGGCCCACCATCAGCGCGACCAGGCCGAGACGCTGCTCCTGCAGGCCCTGCGCGGCGCGGGTGTCGCCGGGCTCGCCGGGATGCCGGAGACGATCGAACGCGAGGGCGTGACATGGACCCGCCCGTGGCTGCAGCAGTCGCGTTCGGCGATCGAGGCCTACGTGCGGCATCACCGCCTGCGCTTCGTCGATGACGACAGCAACGACCAGCCCCGTTTTGCCCGCAACCGCCTGCGGCTCGATGTGTGGCCTGCGCTGGTGAAAGCCTTTCCGCAGGCCGAGGCCAGCCTGGCCGATGCGGCCACCTGGGCCGCTCAGGCGACCGACGCATTGGCCGAACTGGCCGCCATGGATCTCGCCGACATTGCGGATGCCCGTGGCCTGAAGGTCAACACGTGGCGGACGCTCAGCGCACCGCGGCAGGTCAACGCCTTGCGCACCTGGTTTCAGCGCGAAGCCGGGGCGCTGCCCAGTTCGACGCTGCTGCAGCGCCTGCAATCCGAGCTGCCCGGTGCCGGTGATGCCCAATGGCAATCACCGCAAGGGACCTTGCATCGTCGTCGCGGGCGGCTGGCATTCGTCCCTGCCGCGGGGCCAGTCATGTCTGCACCAGAGAGCTTGCTGCACATCTCCGGCCCCGGCCGCTATCCGCTCCCGGGGTGGGGCGGTGAACTGGTGGCCACCCGCGTCCGGCAGGACGGCGTCCACCCCGCTTGGCTGGCCAGGATCGACCTGCGCAGGCGCGAAGGAGGAGAGCAGTTCATGGCCGGCGTCGGCCGCCCGGCCCGCAGCCTGAAGAAGCAGTACCAGGCTGCCGACGTGCCAGCCTGGGAGCGTGACGGCCCGCTCCTCTACAGCGGCGGCCAGCTGGTCTTCGTGCCCGGCCTGGGCATTGATGCACGCGTGCTGGCGCTGCCCGGCCAGCCGCAGCTGCGCCTGCGTTGGCAGCGCGGCTAAAATGCGCGGTTTCCCTCCTTTGACCGGCTCTTTTCATGGCACTCATCGTTCACAAATACGGCGGCACTTCCATGGGCTCCACGGAGCGCATTCGCAATGTCGCCAAACGCGTGGCCAAGTGGGCGCGCGCCGGGCACCAAATGGTGGTCGTGCCCTCGGCGATGAGCGGCGAGACGAATCGCCTGCTGGGCCTGGCGAAGGAGCTGTCGCCCGAAATCGCGAGCGACGGCGTGCTGCGCGAGCTCGACATGATCGCCTCCACCGGCGAGCAGGTGTCGGTGGGCTTGCTGTCCATCGCGTTGCAGGCTGAAGGCCTGCAAGCCGTGAGTTACGCGGGCTGGCAGGTGCCCATCGCCACCGACTCGTCGTACACCAAGGCCCGCATCCAGAGCATCGACGACAAGCGCGTGCGTGCCGATCTGGCCGCCGGCAAGGTGGTCGTCATCACCGGCTTCCAGGGCGTGGACGACAAGGGCAACATCACCACGCTCGGTCGGGGCGGCTCCGACACCTCGGCCGTGGCCGTGGCGGCCGCGATGAAGGCCGATGAGTGCCTGATCTACACCGACGTCGATGGTGTCTACACCACCGACCCGCGCATCGTGCCCGAGGCACGCCGCCTGCACACCGTGAGCTTCGAAGAGATGCTCGAAATGGCCAGCCTCGGCTCCAAGGTGCTGCAGATCCGCTCGGTCGAATTCGCCGGCAAGTACCGCGTGCCGACACGCGTGCTCTCCAGCTTCACCCCCTGGGACATCGACCTCGCCGAAGAGGCCAAGTCCGGCACCCTGATCACTTTTGAGGAAGACGAAAAAATGGAACAAGCCGTTGTTGCAGGCATCGCGTTCAACCGTGACGAAGCCAAGATCACCGTCGCCGGCGTGCCCGACAAGCCCGGCATCGCCTTCCAGATCCTGGGCCCCGTGGCCGAGGCCAACATCGACGTCGACGTCATCATCCAAAACGTGTCGCACGACGGGAAGACCGACTTCTCGTTCACCGTGCACCGCAACGACTACGCCCGCACCGTCGACCTGCTGAAGAACAAGGTGCTGCAGCAGATGGGCGCCAAGGAAGTGACCGGCGACAACAAGATCTGCAAGGTCAGCATCGTGGGCATCGGCATGCGCTCGCACGTGGGCGTGGCCGCCAAGATGTTCCGTTGTCTCTCGGAAGAGGGCATCAACATCCAGATGATCACCACCAGCGAGATCAAGACCAGCGTGGTGATCGACGAGAAGTACATGGAGCTCGCCGTGCGTGCGCTCCACAAGGCGTTCGACCTCGAGCAACAACCTGCTTGAGCGTTCCGACTTAAGGGCGATCTTCTGAACTAGAATGCCGCCCTGTGCTGGAGTCGTGACCGAGTGGCCGAAGGTGCTCCCCTGCTAAGGGAGTATGTGGGCAAAACCTGCATCGAGGGTTCGAATCCCTCCGACTCCGCCAGCCAGATAGCAAAAGCCCCGCTCTTGGGGCTTTTTTGCGTCTGGGCTTCCCTCTCCATTGAACTGGCGCACAGTCGAGCCCATCTGTCGATTTCCGTCGACAGCAACCTGCGCCATGTCCATCACCCCCATCTCGTTCATCGTCGCGCTGCTGCATCTCTACATCGGCTGGCGGCTCGTGCCTCAGCTGGACAGTGCGGCAGCGTGGGGCCTCGCGCTGGTGCTCGTCGCCTCGGCCGTGCTGATGCCGCTCAGCATGACCTCCCGGCGCATGCAGAACCGCCAGGCCGCCGAGGCCTTCGCGTGGGTCGGGTTCGTCTTCATGGGGCTCTTTTCGTCACTCCTGGTGCTGACCTTGCTGCGAGAGCTGGTGCTGCTGGTCGGTTCGATCGCCGGAGCCTCTGCTCAACTCGCCCGCTGGACAGGGCAAGGAGTGCCCGTCATCGCCGTACTCGTGACGCTCTGGGGCTTCGTCAACGCGCGCCGCCGTGCCCGCGTGGTCCATGTCGAGGTGCCCATCGCCGGCCTGCCGGCTTCGCTGCAAGGCTTCACCATTGCGCAGATCAGCGACATCCACGTCGGCCCAACGATCAAGGCCTCGTACCTGCGCGCCATCGTCGACAGGGTGAACCAGCTCGACGCCGACATGGTGGCCGTCACCGGCGACCTGGTCGACGGCAGCGTGCGCGAGTTGAGCGCGCATGTGGCGCCGCTCACCGAGCTGCGCTCGCGCCACGGCACCTTCTTCGTCACCGGCAACCACGAGTACTACTCCGGCGCGCACGCGTGGATCGCAGAGCTGAAGCGGCTCGGCATCCGTGTGCTGCTGAACGAGCATGTCGTCTTGCAGCACGGTGCCTCGCCCCTGGTGCTGGCAGGCGTGGCCGACTACACCGCCCACCTCTTTGACCCTGCCCATCGCAGCGATCCAGAGCGTGCCCTGGCCGGTGCACCGGCCGATGCCACGCGCGTGCTGCTCGCGCACCAGCCGCGCAGCGCCGAGGGGGCCGAACGCGCCGGCTTCCAGTTGCAGATCTCCGGGCACACGCACGGCGGCCAGTTCTTCCCCTGGAACTTCTTCGTGCCGCTGCAGCAGCCGTTCACTGCAGGCCTGCACCGCCTGCGTGGCTTGTGGGTCTACGTGAGCCGCGGCACCGGCTACTGGGGGCCGCCCAAGCGCCTCGGTGCGCCGTCCGAGATCACACGCTTGCGCCTGGTGCCTGCCGGCGACTGACTGGGACAATTTGTCCAGTCACCGGCACCGCTGCGGCCACTAAGCTCACGCCCCATGAAATCCATCTGCGCGTTGCTCGTGTCCCTGCTGTTGTCGACGTCCGCGATGGCGGTCGAAGACAGCATGGCCCAGCGGGTGCTGGCCTGCACTGGCTGCCACGGCCCTGAGGGCCGCGCCGCGCGCGACGGCTACTACCCCCGCATCGCCGGCAAGCCGGCCGGCTACCTCTACAACCAGCTCGCCAACTTTCGCGACGGCCGGCGCCACTACCTGCCGATGACGCGGCTGATCGATCCGCTGTCCGACGCCTACCTGCGCGAGATCGCCCAGCACTTCGCCTCGCTCGACTTGCCGTACCCACCGCCGCGGCCTGCGCAGGTGTCGGCCGAGGTGCTCGCGCGCGGCGAAGCGCTCGCGCTGCGCGGTGACCCAGCGCGCCAGATCCCCGCCTGTGCGCAGTGCCACGGCGCGAGCTTCACCGGCGTCACGCCGCACCTGCCCGGTCTCCTGGGCATTCCGCGCGACTACATCGCCGGCCAGCTCGGCGCGTGGAAGTCGGGCAGCCGCCGCGCGATGGCACCCGACTGCATGGCGCAGATCGCCAAGGCGCTGACCGCTGACGACGTGAGCGCCGTGTCGCACTGGCTTGCCGCGCAGCCCTTGCCCGCGTCGGCGAAACCGGCCGCCGCCTTGCCGGCGCCCTTGCCCATGGGCTGCGGCGGCACGGGCGGGGAGGGGGCTGCACGATGACACGCGCACTCTTCATCGTCGTGGCGCTTGTGTTGCTCTTGGCCGGCGCGCTCGTCGGCCTCAACCTGCGAGGCGAAGATCCGCTCGACGACGCGGCCGTGGTGGCCACGCCCGAGCTGATCCAGCGCGGCGAATACCTCGCCCGCGCTGGCAATTGCGCCGGCTGCCACACCGAGCGGGGCGGCGTGCCCTATGCCGGCGGCCGTGGCATCGACACCCCCTTCGGCACCCTCTACAGCCCCAACCTCACGCCCGACCCCGCCACCGGCCTCGGCCAGTGGAGCGCCGCGCACTTCTGGCGCGCCATGCACAACGGCCGCTCGCGCGACGGCCGCCTGCTGTCGCCCGCCTTCCCGTACACCAACTACACGCTGGTGACGCGCGCCGATTCCGACGCCCTCTATGCCTACCTGCGCAGCCTGCCCCCCGTGGCCAAGGCGAACCGCGAGCATGCGATGCGTTTCCCCTTCGGCACCCAGGCCGCCCTGGGCGTCTGGCGCGCGCTCTACTTCAAGCCCGAGACGCACACGCTCGAAGCCTCGCAGACGGCTGCATGGAACCGCGGCGCCTATCTCGTGCGCGGCCTCGGCCACTGCAACGCCTGCCACGGGCATCGCAACGCGCTCGGCGCGACAGGCGGCACGCTCGACCTGAGCGGCGGCCTGATCCCGGTGCAGAACTGGTACGCCCCGTCGCTCAGCGACCCGCACGAGGCCGGCGTGCGCGACTGGCCCGCGCAGGAGACCGCCACGCTGCTCAAGACCGGCGTGAGCCCGCGTGCCTCGGTGCTCGGGCCGATGGCCGAAGTCGTGATCGGCAGCACCCAGCACCTCCGCGACGACGACCTGCTGGCGATGGCCGAGTACCTGCGCAGCCTGCCGCCCACGAGCACCCGCGTGACCAGCCCGCAAGGCCCCGAGCCCGACCTCGCGCGCGGCGAGAAGCTCTACGGCGACCACTGCGCCGGCTGCCACGGCGCCGCAGGCGAGGGCGCCAAGGGTCTGTACCCGGCGCTTGCCGGCAACCGCGCCGTGACGATGAAGACACCGGCCAACCTCGTGCGGGTGCTGATGGAAGGCGGCTTCGCACCGTCGACCGCGGGCAACCCCCGGCCCTTCGGCATGCCGCCCTTTGCCGGCACGCTGAGTGACGACGACATGGCCGCGCTGCTCTCGCACGTGCGCAGTGCCTGGGGCAACCAGGCGGCGCCGGTGTCGGCCTTCGAGGTGTCGCGTTACAGAGAGCGCTGAGCCGCCGCGTACTCCCGCCCGATCCGTTCGATCAGTGCCGCCGTCGTCGGCACGTCGTCGACGCCCGACACCGAGTGCCCCGCGCTCCACACGTCGGCCCAGCGCCGCGGCCCTTCGTGCGGGCCGACGCCGCCGCCGTAGCGCTCGCGTGCTTCGGCTGGCGTGAGGTTCTCGGGCAAGGTGGCCGGGTCGAGCCCCGAAGCCACGATCGAGGGGCGGAGGAAATTGGCCTGCAGGCCGGTGAACGCTTTCGTGAGGTGCACGTCGTCGAGGCGGCTCGCCACCAGCATCTGCTTGTAGGCGTCGCTTGCCATGCTCTCGCGCGTGGCGATGAAGCGCGTGCCCATGTAGCCGAGGTCGCAGCCGAGCGCGATGGCCGCATACAGCGACACGCCGTCTGACAAGCCGCCCGCGAGCACCACCGGCCCGTCGAAGAAGCTGCGCACCGCGCGCACGAAGGCGAACGGGTTGGTCCACCCCGTCTGCCCGCCGGCGCCGGCCGTCAGCAGCACCAGCCCATCCACACCCGCTTCGATCGCACGCTCGGCGTGGTGCAGCGAGGCCACGTCGGCCAGCACCAGGCAGCCGCCGTCGCGCAGCTGTGGCACCACCGCTGCGGGCGAGCCCACGCTCGTGATGACGACTTCGGTGCGGTGGCGCAGGAGGCAGTCGATGTCCTGGCGCAGCTGCGCGGGGTCGCGCCGCATGATGAGGTTGGGGCACCACGGGGCGCTCGGCCTGCCGGCCTCGGCCGCGTCGCGTGCTTCCTGGGCGAGGCGCGAGAGCCACGCGTCGAGCTCGTCGACCGAGCGGCAGTTGGGCGTGGGGAACGAGCCGATCACGCCACCCGCGCACGCTGCCGACACGAGCTCGATGCCGCTCACGCGCAGCATCGGCGCGGCGATGAGCGGCAGCGACAGCCGGTGGGCGAAGGGCAGGCGAGGCGTGCGGGCGGCCACGGTCAATTGAGCGTCGCTCCCGAGACCTTCACCACCTCGGCCCACTTGTTGATCTCGTCGCCAATGAAGGCCTTGAACTTCTTCTCGTCGTGGTCGACGAGCGGCTGGCTGCCGATCTCTTCGAACGGTGCCACGACCGCCTTGTCGGTGAGCGCGGTGTGCATCGCAGCCGAGAGCTTCTTCACCACCGCGGGTGGCGTGCCAGCCGGCACCACGATGCCCGACCAACTGCTCGACTCCAGCCCCGCAAAGCCCGCTTCGGCGATCGTCGGCACATCGGGCAGCGCCGGCAGCCGCTTGTTGCCCATCACCGCGAGTGCGCGCAGCTTGCCGGCCTTGATGTGCGGCAGCAGCGTCACGGTGTAGTCGTACATCAGGTCGAGCCGGCCGCCGAGCAGGTCTTGCAGTGCGGGCGTGCTGCCCTTGTAGGGCACGTGCGTCATCTTGACGCCGGTCTTGGCCTGCACCATCTCGCTCGTGAGGTGTGTGCCGGTACCGGGCCCAGCCGAGCCGTAATTGAGCACCCCGGGGTTCGCCTTCGCGAAGGCGATCAGCTCCTGCATGCTGTTGTAGGGCCGCGAGGCCTCGACCACCAGCACCGTGGGCGACATGAACATGCCGTGCACCGGCACGAAGTCTCGCAGCGGCTGGTACTTGAGGTTCTTGTAGAGCGCGAGGTTCGCGGCCATCGTGCCCGAGGTGGCGTAGAGCACGGTGTAGCCATCGGCCGGTGCACCGGCCACCTGCTCGGTGGCGAGCGAGCCGCCCACGCCGGGCCGGTTCTCCACCACGAAGGCCTGGCCCAGCACCTCACCCATCTTCTTGGAGATGGCGCGCGAGGTGGTGTCGGTCACACCACCCGGCGTGAAGGGCACGACCCAGGTGATCGGCTTGGTGGGGTAGGTCTGTGCTCGCGCGGGCATGTCGGCGAGCACCAGCGCGGCGACTGCAATCAACAGGACACGCAACTTCGTCATCGCATTTCCTTTCGTCGTCTTGGGTCGTTCTACGCAGCGCACCGCACTGCTCTGGAGAAAAGATACTTGCAGACTAACAAGCGAATTCGCTACCGTGCATGCACGTTTGCCCCACGTGCCGTTCTGCTCTTCGAACGACACCATTCGGCGAACCCACACCACGACATGCAGGACGATGAGCATCGATCTGAACGCCGATCAAGTCACGCTGCGCGACAGCATCCGGCGCTTCATGAAGGCCGAGGTCGTGCCCTTGATCACGAAGCACGAGGCCGAGCGCAGTTTCCCGTTCGAGTTGTTGCCGCGGCTGGCCGAGTTCGGTTACCTCGGCGGCACGCTGTCGGAGGAAGACGGCGGCATGGGGATCGACTACCCCACCTGGGCCATGATGATGGAAGAGGCCGGCTACCACTGGCTCTCGTTGCGCACCATGTGCAACATCACCAACGGCTCGATCAACCGCATTGCCACGCATGGCACTCCCGAGCAGAAAGAGCGCTTCCTCAAGCCTGCGCTGCGCGGGGAGCTGAAGGTCTGCACCGGCCTCACCGAGCCCGACACCGGCTCCAACATCGCGGGCATCCAGACCCGCGCCGAGTTGAAAGGCGACCACTGGGTCATCAACGGCCGCAAGATGTGGATCACCAACGGCGCCTTCGCCGACGTGGCCATGATCGTCGCGCGCACCTACAGCCCTACCTGCGACGGGGCCTTGTCGGCCTTCATCGTGGAGCGCGCGAAGAGCCCATATGACGTGCGCCGCCTCGACACCATGGTGCTGCGCTGCACCGGCACCGCCGAGCTCGGCTTCAACGACGTGGAGATCCCGAAGGAGAACCTCGTCGGCCAGGAAGGCCAGGCCTTGAAGGGCACGCTGAAGGGGCTCGACGCCGCGCGCCTCAACATCGCGATGGGTGCGGTGGGTGCGGCGCAGGCGGCGCTCGATCTGTCGATCGACTACGTCAAGCAGCGCAAGCAGTTTGGCCGCCTCATCGGCAGCTACCAGCTGGTGCAGAAGCACATCGTCGACATGACGGTGCGCGTGGAGGCCGCGCGTGCGCTCGGCTACCGCGCCGCTCATGCGTTGCAGCGCGGGCAAGACGTGCGCCAGGCCTGCTCCATCGCCAAGCTCTACGCCACCGAGTCGGCGCACGAGGTCGCGAGCATGGCGTTGCAGGTGCACGGTGGCAGCGGCTACTCGACCGACCTGCCCATCGAGCGCATCTTCCGCGACACCCGCGGCGGCATGATTCCCGAGGGCACGACGGAGATACAGACGCTCATCATCGGCCGCGAGATCCTGGGCATCAACGCGATCTCCTGATTTGCTTCCAGCAGTCCCCATGCACGACACGCTCCCAGACCTCTCCCTCCTATGCTCGCCGCGCTCCGTCGCCCTCGTGGGCGCCTCCGACGACCCTGGCAGCATCGGCGGCCGCGCTCTCATCAACCTGCTGAAGCACTCCGACTTCAAGGGCGAGGTGATGCTCGTCAACCCGAAGCGCGAGAGCGTGGCCGGCATGCGCTGCTGGCCCGACATCGCGTCGCTGCCGAGTACGCCCGATCTCGTGCTCGTCTCGGTGCCGGCGGTGCATGTGAACCCCGCGCTGCGCCAGGCCGCAGCGCGCGGCGTGCGCTTCGCCATCGTCTACACCTCCGGCTTCGGCGAAGCGGGGCCGGCCGGCAAGGCGCTCGAGGACGAGATGCGCAGCATCGTCGTGTCGTCATCGCTGCGCGTCTACGGCCCCAACTGCCCGGGCCTGTGCAACATCAACGAGCGCCTGGGCTTCACCTTCTCGCCCTCGTTCCAGTACGACCTGCGCCGCGGCCCGATCGGCCTGGCCACGCAGGGCGGCGGCCTCGGCCGCAACGTGCTGCAGGCGATGGACCGGGGCCTCGGCATCGGCCTGTGGTGCTCGTCGGGCAACGAGGTCGACCTGCAGGTCAGCGACTTCATCGCCCACATGGCCGATGCCGACGGCATCGAGGTCATCGTCACGCTGATCGAAGGCATCAAGGACGGCCGCAAGTTCGTGCGTGCCGTGCAGCGTGCTGCGGCCAACGGCAAGCCGGTGATCGCGCTCAAGGTCGGCCGCTCGGCTTACGGGCAGAAGGCGGCGATGTCGCACACCGGCTCGCTCACCGGCTTGGCCGAGGTCAACAGTGCGCTCTTCAGGCAACTGGGCGTGATCTAGGTCGACGACATCGACGAGCTGGCCGACACCGCCGCGCTCATCGCACGCGCGAAGCCGCCGAAGACGCGGCGCGACATTGCCATCTACTGCTCGTCGGGTGGCGCCTCGGCGCTCACCGCCGACATGGTCGGCCAGGCCGGCCTGAAGCTCGCGCACTTCGCCGAGCCCACGACCCGGCTGCTGGCCGAGAGCCTGCCCTCGTATGCCGCCATCGGCAACCCGGTCGACACCACCACGGCGGTCATCACCGACCCGCAGCTCATCGACAAGACGCTGCTCGCGGTGTGCGAAGACCCGAGCGTGTCGCTGGTGCTCTTCCCGGTGACCATCGACTATGGCGACGTCACCATCAAGGTCGCCGAGAGCGCCGTGCGCGTGCAGCGGCAGACGGCGGTGCCCATCGTGCCGGTGTGGATGAGCAGCCGCCGCGGCGACGCGGTCGAGGTGTATGCCGAGGCCGGCATGGTGCCGGTGGGCTCGGTCGGCAAGGCGGTGAAAGCGGTGAAGCGCTGGCTCGAATGGGCCGAATGGGTGGCGCAGCAGACGCCCGGCACCGCGCCCTTCGAGCCCTTGCTGCTGCGCATGCCGCCAGACGCGCCTTCCGGCGAGGCCAGCACGCTCAACGAGCACGATGCCAAGGCTCTGCTGCGTGCGGCGGGCATCGGTGTGCCGGCATCGGGCGTGGCCCGCAGCGCCGATGAGGCAGTGCAGGTCGCGCAGCGCATCGGCTACCCGGTCGTCGCCAAGGTGCTGAGCACCGCCATCACGCACAAGACGGAGGTGGGCGGCGTGATGCTCGGCATCGCCGACGATGACGCCTTGCGCGAAGCCTGGCAGCGCATCCACGGCAATGTGTACGCGAACCGCCCTGACGCCACGATCGACGGCCTGCTCATCGAGGCGATGGCCCCGGCGGGCGGCGTGGAGACGCTCGTCGGCGTGAGCCGCGACCCGGTGCTCGGCCCGGTGCTGACCTTCGGCCTCGGCGGCGTGCATGTGGAGCTGTTCCGAGACGTGACGCGCCGCGTGCTGCCGCTGTCGCGCCGCGACGCCGAGGCGATGGTGCGCGAGATCCGCGCTTTCCCCTTGCTCAATGGCCTGCGCGGCCGGCCCAAGGCCGACGTGCCGGCGCTCATCGACCTGCTGCTGAAGGTGTCGGACTTCGTCGCGGCGCATGCCGCGCAGATCGACGAGATGGACCTGAACCCGGTGTGGGTCGGCCCGGTGGGGCGGGGCGCGCATGCGCTCGATGCGGTGATCGTCGGCCGACTGAAGGCGCCGCGATGAGCGCCGCCTGGCTGCCCCGGGCCGCGGAGGGTGGCCCGCTCGCGGGCGTGCGGGTGCTCGACTTCAGCGAGCTGCTGCCCGGCCCCTTTCTCACCCAGAGCATGGTGGAACTCGGCGCCGACGTGCTCAAGGCCGAGCGCCCGCCGCATGGCGACGCGGCGCGGCGCATGGCCCCCGCGCTCTTCGAGGCAATGAACCGCGGCAAGCGCTGCTTCCAGGCAGACCTGAAGAGCGACGCGCAGCGGGCGGGGGTGCTGGCCTTGGCCGACGAGGCCGATGTGCTGGTCGAGGCCTATCGGCCCGGCGTGCTCGATCGCCTGGGCCTCGGCTACGACACGCTCGTCGCGCGCAACCCGAGGCTCGTCTACGTCTCGCTCACCGGCTATGGCGCGAGCGGCCCGCGCGCGCAGTGGCCGGGGCACGACATCAACTACCTCGCCGCCAGCGGCTCGCTCGCCTTGACGAGCGGCAGCGGCGCACCCGCCTTCGCCGTGCCGGTGGCCGATCTCGGCGGTGCGGTCTACGCACTGGCCGCCGTCAACGCCGCGCTCTTCCAGCGTGAGCGCAGCGGGCGGGGCCAGCGGCTCGACGTGTCGCTCACCGACTGCATGCTGCACTGGATGAACACCCGCCTCGTGGCCTTCCGCCACAACGGTGCCACCGACCTCGCGGCGCAGAGCCGCACGGTGAGTGCGCGGCCGGGCTACGGCGTCTTCACCTGTGCCGGGGGCGAGCCGCTGAGCGTGGCCGCGCTGGAAGATCACTTCTGGAAGTCGCTCGTGCAGGTGCTCGCGCTTGACGCCTGGCAAGGCGACGCGTTTGCGATCTATGCGAAGCGCATGCCGCATGCCGAGGCGATCAACTGCGACATCGGGGCTGCCCTGAGCGGCATGTCGCGCGCGCAGGCCGTGGCGCTGCTCGCCGGAGCCGATGTGCCGGTGCACGAGGTGTTGTCGCCCAACGAGCTGCCCGACGCCGAGCAGTTCGGCGCCCGTGACCTGTACACCGCCACCGGCAGCGGCGCCCTGTGCCGCTTCCCGGTGCGCATGGAAGGGGTGGGCGAGCCGCCCACGCACGCGCAGACCGCCTGACACCCGCGGCCGGGATAATCGCCGGCCATGTCGCACCCCCCAGACTCCGCTGCCTTCGAGCAGGCCAAGGCCGCCTTCTTCGAGGGCCTCGCTCACCTGCAGGCCGGGCGGGCCGCCGAGGCCGAGCGCGCGTTCGAGAACTCGCTGCGCCATGTGCCGGGCCGTGTGTCGACGCTCGTCAACCTCGCCGCCACGCGCGTGGCGCTTGGCCGGCATGCCGAAGCCATCGCCACCGCCGACGAGGTGCTGGCCCAGGAACCAGGCAATGCCGATGCGCTGCTGCACCGCCGCGCGGCGCTCGGCAAGCTGGTGGAGGAGGCCGACCTGCTGCGCGACAGCGGCCAGCTCGAAGCGGCTCGCCTGGCCTACCGCGAGGCGCTCGCACTCGGCGCCGACGCGCAGCTGATGGCCTACTGCCTCGCGAGCCTCGGCGATGCCGTTGCACCGCCCAGCTCGCCCGTGGCCTACGTGCAGGCCCTCTTCGACGACTACGCCGCCGACTTCGACCATCACCTGGTCGACGTGCTGCACTACCGGGTGCCCGAAGGGCTGGCCGCGCCGCTGTCGCAGCTGCACCCCGCGCCTTTCCGCTCGGCGCTCGACCTCGGCTGCGGCACCGGCCTGTGCGGCCCGCTGGTGCGCCCGCTCGTGCAGCGCCTGAGCGGCATCGACCTGTCGCCGCGCATCCTCGAGCAGGCGCGCTCGCGCGGTGTCTACGACGAGCTGCACCTGGGCGAGATCGTCGAGCACCTCGCCCACACCCCCGAGCGACACGACCTCGTGCTCGCGGCCGACGTGTTCATCTACCTCGGCGACCTCGCGCCGGTCTTCGCCGCGCTCGAGCGTGTGGTGCCTGCGGGTGGCGTGTTCTGCTTCTCAGCCGAGACCTCGGGGGCTCCCGAGGCAGTGGGCTTCAGCCTGCAGCCGAGCCTGCGCTATGCCCACCATGAGGCCTACCTGCGCACGCTCGCCGAGCGCCACGGCTTCGAGCCGCTGCGCGTCTCGCGCGAGACGGTGCGCGAAGAGCAACGCGTGCCCATCGAAGGCCTGCTGGTGCACCTGCAACGCTGCGGCTGAACTTCACACGCATGCCGACGCCGCGTTCCGGCGTCGTCCTACAGCAGGCGAGCTGCCTGCGCGCGACCATCGTCGCATCCCTCACCGAGATGCGAAGGTCGCCATGTTGTCGCTGTCAGTTTTTTCGATCCGCACGAGTTTTCTCCTGGCGGCACCTGTCGCGGTCGCGGCGCTCGCGGGGTGCGCGAGCACACCCCAGCCGCCCAGCGCCGTTGTCATGTTGAACCCAACCGCGGGCCAGAAGGCGAATGGGCTCGTGCGCATGGCGCAGGAAGGCGACCGTGTGGTGGTGCGGGCCCGCGTCTCGGGGCTCACGCCCAACAGCGAGCACGGCTTCCACGTTCACGAGAAGGGCGACTGCTCGGCGCCCGATGCAAGCAGCGCCGGTGAGCACCTCAACCCGCAGGGCAAGCCGCACGGCGCCCCGCACGCCGATCACCATGCCGGCGACCTGCCGTCGCTGAAGGCCGATGCCGCCGGCGTGGCGGCCACAAGCTTCGAGGTGAAAGGCACGCTGCTCGGTGCAGGGGCGGCTGACCTGATGGGCAAGGCGCTCGTCGTGCACGCCGATCCCGACGACTACATGACCCAGCCTTCGGGCAACAGCGGCAAGCGCATCGCCTGCGGCGTGATCGCCTCGCCCGTGAAGCCCGGCGGCCTCGGCGGCAACGCCGAAGGCAGCAAGACCATCCCCAAGCAGATGTGATCGACACAACCGCAAGGAGCAAGCCATGCCTGAGAACCGTTGGAGTGACAAGCGCGAGCGCCAGGACCAGCACATCAAGGACGGCCTGAAGTCGAGCGGCAAGGGCGAGAAGCTCGCCGAGGAGATTGCGGCACGCACCGTCAACAAGGAGCGCGCCCGCCACGGCGAGGCGCGCGAGGTGAGCCGCAGCTCGATCGACGACGTGTCGTCGGGCCACCGCGGGGGCAAACGTTCGCACAGCGGTGCGGGCGGGCGCACCTACGACCAGCTCTACAACGAGGCCAAGAGCCGTGGGATCAAGGGTCGATCGAGCATGACCAAGGCCCAGCTCGAAAAGGCCGTGGGCCGCTGACCCGACGTCCCACCGCGAGATGCAGTTTCCCGAGTGGCTCTCCGCCTGGCGCGACTACGACTTCCAGCTTTTCACCCTCGGCAGCGCCACCTTCACCGTCTCCTCGCTCGCGAAGGTCACGGTCTTCCTGATTGCCCTTTTCTGGGTGGCCGGGGCCTTGCGCTCCTGGCTGATCCGGCGTGCGCTCACCCGCACGCACCTCGACGAAGGCACGCGCCAGGCGCTGGGCTCGATGCTCCGCTACCTGGTGCTCATCGTCGGCTTCATGCTCATCCTGCAAAACGCGGGCGTGAACCTCACCGCGCTGAGCGTGGTGGCCGGCGCGCTGGGCGTCGGAGTGGGCTTCGGCCTGCAGAACGTCTTCAGCAACTTCGTGAGCGGCGTGATCATCATGGTCGAGCGGCCCATCAAGGTGGGCGACCGGGTGGAGATGGCCACCATCGAAGGCACGGTGCGTGACATCGGCGCACGCCGCACCACCATCGTCACGCACGACAACATCGCCATCCTCGTGCCCAACCAGAAGTTCATCACCGACCAGGTCACCAACCTCGTCTACGCCGAGGCGCCCATCCGACTGCGGGTGGCGGTGCACGTGGCCTTCGGCAGCGACCCGGTACAGGTCGAGAACATCATGATGGAGGCTGCCCGCAGCCACCCCGAGGTGCTGAAGGACCCGGGGCCCGAGGTACTGCGCCCCACGCTGGCGGCGGGCTCGCTGCACTTCGAGCTGTGCGTGTGGCACGCCGCACGCGGGCCGGTGCGGCGCCATCTCACGAGCGAGCTCAACCGGCTGATCGACGAGCGCGTGCGCGCGGCCGGAATTCAGTACGCGGCCTGAGCCGTCTCGGGCTGGCGCACTCGCGCCGGCGCGGTGTCGAGCACCTGCAGCACGGCGTCGGCCACACGCCGCAGTTCGAGCCCGGTCGAGCAGCCGTGTCCCACCGGGCACACCGCATGCGCGCAAGGCCGGCAGGCCACGGGCTCCCACAGCACGCGGTGGCGCTGCCGGTCGAGCGGCGCCCAGCGCGACACCTCGGCGCCCAGGCTCACCACCACGCTGGGTGTGTGCAAAGCGGCAGCGATGTGCGACACGCCGGTGTCGTTGCACACGAGCAGTGCCGAGCGCTCGATCAGCGCGCCCAGCGTCCACAGCGTCGTCTGCCCGGCGAGCACTTGCGAAGGGGCGTGCATGGCGGCGGCGACCTCGTTCGCGATCGCCGCTTCGCCGGCGGTGCCGGTGATGAGCACCTCGTAGCCACGCGAGGCGAGCAGGTCGCCGATGGCCGCGAAGCGCTCGGGCCGCCAGCGCCGCGAGGCGAGTTGCGCGCCCGGGTGCAGGCACACGTTCGGGCCCGGCCAGCGTGCGGCGACCGCGCCGCGCTCGTCGTCGCGCAGCGGGAAGTCCAGGTACAGCCCCTGGCGCGCCAGCCCGAGCCGATCGGTGAGCGCGAGCAGCCGCTCAATCTCGTGGCCGCGCACCGGCCACGGTGCAAAGAGCTGGGGCTCGGGTCGCCATGCACCGGGCTCGGCGAAGCCCGCGCAGTGACGCGCGCCCCAGCCGGCCACGAGCGGGTTGGTGATGCCGCCGCTGCCGTGCATCTGCAGCAGCAGGTCGAAACGGTGCGAGCGCAGCTCGTCGACGAAGGCAGGCCAGGCCGCCTCGTCGGCGGCGCGCTCAGGCAGGCCGGCATGGCCGGGGAAGGCGATGAACCGGTCGAGCGAGGGCAGGCGGTCGACCAGGGCCTCGGCCCACGGCAGGCCGATGAGCGTGATCTCCGCCTGCGGCCACGCGGCCCGCAGCGTGCGCAGCGCCGGCGTGGCGCACAGCATGTCGCCGAGCACCAGCGCGCGGAAGACGCCGATGCGCGGCGCCGCGCCGCCGAGGTCGATCATCCGAGGGCGGCAAGGGCCGGCGTGGCGGCCCGCAGGGGCAGCGGTGGTGCCCACACCGGAGGTGGCGCCTCGATCAGGTCGAGCGCGGCTTCCATCACCTCGTCGGGCTGCACCTTGAGCAGACAGTCGTGGTGCCCCTGCGGGCAGGTGCTCTTCAGGCAGTCGCGGCAGGGCACGTCGTGGTTGAGCACGTGGGCCCTGGCGCGCCATGGCGTGTGCTGCGGGTTGGTCAGCGCATAGAGCACGACCACCGGTGTTTCGAGCGCGGCGGCGATGTGTGCCGGCCCGCTGTTGTTGCACACCGTGACTTGCGCACCCGCGATCAGCGCGGCCAGCTCGCCGAGCGTGAGCTGGCCCGCGAGCGAGATCGAAGGCGCCGACATCGCGGCGCGGGCGCTGGCCACCAGGGCCTGCTCGTCGTGCCCGCCGCTGTAGACCACCTGGCAGCCGGTGTCGCGGCTGATGCCGTCGGCGGCGATGCCGAAGCGTTCGGCCGGGTAGCGGCGCGAGACGGCGGTGGCGCCCGGGTGCACCACGATGTACGGGCGGTTCAAGTCGCCGCCCGCGGCGGTGAACTTGCGCCGCATGTTGAGCACGTCGGTGGCGGCATAGCGAAAGACGAGGCGCTCGTTGGCGGTGTGGAAGCCGACCGCACGCACGAGGTCGAGCTGACGGGCCACCTCGTGGCGCATGCCTTCCCGGCACTCGTCGCGGTCGGGTACCCAGTCGGTCACGAGGTCGTAGGGGTTCTCGCGGCAGTGCGCGAGGCGCAGCGGAATGCCCGCAAGGCGGCACATCATCGCGGCCGGCAATGCGCTCTGCGTGCACACGGTGAAGATGATCGCGGCGTCGAAATGGCCGCGGCGCAACGTGGTGAGCAGGCGGCGGTCGGTCAGGTCGCCGTGCGAGGCGCCCTTGACCCACGGCGCGTCATAGGTGATCACGTCGTCGATGGCGGGCACGTGGCGCGCGAGGGCGGCGCCGGAGCGCGAGCCGAGCAGCGTGATGCGCGCCTGCGGCGAGCTCTGGCGGATGGCCTGGATGGCGGGCGTGGTCATCAGCACGTCGCCCAGGTTGTCGAGGCGCACGACGAGGATGTTGCGTGCGGCGTGCCAGGCGTTCCAGCGGGTGTTCGGATGGACGGCAGAAGCGGAGTTCATTCGGTTTCCTGGGCGAGGGCAGAGGCGGAGGGGGCCGCGCAGCTGGCGGCAAGGATGTGGTCGGCGGCTTGCAGCAGGTCCTGGCAGCGCGCATGCGGCGTGCGCAGCGGCGACATGCGCCAGACGGTTTCGTTGCCCACGTCGAGCAGCACGCTGCGGCAGCCCGCGCGCTGGCCCGCTTCGATGTCGTCGAGGATGTCGCCCACCATCCACGAGCGCGCGAGGTCGAGGTGCAGCGCTTGCGCCGCCTGGTGCAGCAGGCCCGGCGCGGGCTTGCGGCACAGGCAGCCGGCCATGCGCGGCGCGGCCGGTGCGTGCGGGCAGGCGTAGAAGCCGGCGAGCTCGATGCCCTCGGCGGCGAGCCGCGCTTCCATCGCGCGCTGCAGGCGCGTGAGCGACGCGCGGTCGAAGAAGTGGAAGGCGATGCCGGGCTGGTTGGTCACGACCACCAGCTTGAAGCCGGCTGCCTGCAGCGCGCGCAGGCCGTCGAAGGCGTGGGGCGTGAAGCGCAGCTTGGCGGGGTCGACGTTGTAGGGCACGTTCTCGACGAGCGTGCCGTCCTTGTCGAGGAAGACGGCGGGCGAGCGCGGTGGCTCCGGCCGCAGGTCATCGAAGGCAGATGTCATGGTGGGTGTCATGGGGCGATGGCCCGCTCGGACTGCAGCAGCGGCAGCTGCCGCCAGGCCGTCTCGGGCAGGTCGATCGACACCGGCTGCCGCACGCTCTCGTACACCTCGATGAGCTGCTGCGCCACCTGCTGCCAGGTGAACATTGAGCGCGCGCGGCGGATGCCCGCGCGGCCCATCGCACGCGCGAGTGCGGGGTTCTCGTACAGCTCGGTGAGCTTCGTGGCCAGCGCCGCCGGGTCGTTGGGCGGCACGAGGAAGCCAGTGACGCCGTCGCTCACCGAATACTGGATGCCGCCGACCTCGCTGCCCACCACCGGCGTGCCGCAGGCCATCGCTTCGAGAGGCGTGATGCCGAAGGGCTCGTACCACGGCGTGGTCACGAACACGTCGGCCGCGGCGTAGTAGAGGCGCAGCTCCTCGCGGCGGCGATGGCCGGCGAAGCTCACACGCTCGGCCACGCCGTACTCGACGGCCACGCCGCGCAGGCGGGCGATCTCAGGGGTGAGGCGCTCGTCGGGCTCGCGCGATTCGCCGCCCACCACGAGCACCCGGCCGGGCACGTGGCGCGGCAGGTGCGCGAGCGAGCGGATGACGTTGTCGATGCCCTTGCGCGGCACCAGGCGGCCGAGTTGCAGCACGATGAAATCGTCGGGGTGCAGGCCGAGCGCAGCGCGTGCCACGGCCTTGTTGGTGGGCTTGAACTCGAGCGGGTCGAAGCCGCAGGGCACCATCGTCAGCCGTTCGGGGTCGGCGTCGTAGAGGCGCACGAGGTCGGCGCTGTCTTGCGGGCATTCGGCGATCACCGCATCGGCATCGCGCACGAGGGCACGCTCGATGTCGACCCGCTCGAGGGGGAAGGCATCGGCTTCCTGCTGGTGCTCGCGGCGCACGAGGCCGAGGGCATGGAAGGTCATCACATACGGCGTGCCGAGTGTGTGCTTGAGGTGCCGTGCCACCAGGCCCGACATGAAGAAATTGGCATGCACCACGTCGTAGGGCACGCTGTGGCGCAGCAGCCGTTCGCTCGCGCGGGCGAACTCGGGCATGTGCGCGAGCAGCTGCTCCTTGGGCACGAAGGTCGCGGGCCCGGCGTCGATGTGCACCACCCGCACGCCGGGGCGCAGGTCGACGGAGGCGGGCAGCTCGGGGTCGTCGCGGCGGGTCAGCACGTCCACGTGATGACCGGCGCGTGCCAGGCAATCGGCCAGGTGGGCCACGTAGATGTTCTGGCCGCCCGCGTCCACACCGCCGAGCATGGCGAGCGGCGAGGCGTGTTCACTGATCAACGCGATGCGCAGGTTCTCGTTCATGGCGGTCTCCGTGTACTGCAAGGTTGAAGTCCCCTCGGCAAGAGGCGTTCCGTGGCGCCGGAATGCGGGTTGCCGGCTTCTTGCCGTGGCCTTCCGTGTTCAAGGCCGTTGCAAAAGGAGAGGTGCCATGCAGACCGTTTCAGAGGTGATGACGCGCAACGTCGAGGTGATTGCGCCGGAGGAATCGTTGCAGCGTGCTGCCCAGCTGATGGACGAGCTCAACGTCGGCGCGCTGCCGGTGTGCAGCGGCAAGGAGTTGCTGGGCATGATCACCGACCGCGACATCACCGTGCGCGCGGTCGCGGCCGGTCAGGGCCCGTCGGAGACCTGCGTCTCCGACGTGATGAGCGAGCGGGTGCGCTGGGTCAGCGAAGATGACAGCACCGCCACCGCGGCCCATCAGATGAGCGACATGCAGGTGCGCCGCCTGCCGGTGCTCAACGCCCGCCGCGAGCTGGTGGGCATCGTCTCGCTCGGCGACCTCGCGACGCACGACACCGCGCAGGCCGACGAGGCGCTGCGCGAGATCTCGACGCCCTCGCAACCGGACCGCTGAACCCCGGGCCGCCGCACTTTGCGGCTGTCCGCAAACTTTGCGGCAGCGAAGGGGGCGGTCAGCTCAATGGTGCGAGTGCGTGCCGGCCGCCGTCTCGGGCCGGGCGGGGCGTTGTGCCATCGCCGCGCATTCGCGGGCGCAGGCGCGGCACGCGTCGGCGCAGGCCTGGCAATGGTCCATCGCGTGCTGGTCGCATTCCTTCGCGCATTCGAGGCAGACCATCGCGCAGAAAGCGCAGGCGGCGCTGTCGAGTGCGCTGCCGCGTGCCATGTAGCCGGCCGCGAGGCGGCAGGCTTGCGCGCAGTCGATGTCGAGCGCAACGCATCGCGCCATCAGCTTGGGCTGCGGTTCCTGCAGGCAGGCGATGGCGCAGCGGTCACAGGCATCTGCGCAGGCATTGCAGGCATCGATGCAGCTCTGGTGGGAGGTGGCCATGTCGGACTCCTTCAAACGTGGGGGAACCCTTGGCCGGCAAGGTGCATTCCCCACGAGTGCGGGTGGAAGAAGGGCGCCCGGTCAGGAAGACTGCGTAGGCGAATTCGCACATGCAAATGGTGTGGGCCACCGATGGGCGAGAGGCGCGGTCTCGCTCACCATTCGCGGCAACGTCGACCGCACTCTCTCGAAAGGAAGAAGCACATGAACAAGATGATGGTTGCCCCCCAGGTGGTCGCCCCGTCACTGGCATTGCTGGGTGTGGAGCCGTTTCGAGCGGTGATCGAATACGCGGGCATGCACCTGATGGACCGCGAAGCCCTGCCCGAGGGCGACGGTCACCCGGTCATCATCTTCCCCGGCCTTGCCGCCGACAAACGCTCGCTGGTGCCGCTGCGCAACTGCTGCGAAGCGCTGGGCTATGCGGTCTACGACTGGGAACAGGGCTTCAACACCGGCCCGAAGGGTGACATCGACGAGTGGCTCCACAACCTCGCCACCCACGTGCGTGGCGTGGCGACGCTGCACAACCGCAAGGTGAGCCTCATCGGCTGGAGCCTCGGCGGCATCTATGCACGCGAGATCGCGAAGCTGCAGTCACCGTTGGTACGGCAGGTGATCACGCTGGGCACGCCCTTCTTGTCGCGCGGCAGCGAGACGAACGTGGGCTGGCTCTATCGCCTCGTGAACGGCAGCGCGCCGCTCGTCGACGACAAGCTCGCCGCACGCCTGCGCGAGACGCCGCCGGTGCCCACCACCTCCATCTACTCGCGCACCGACGGCGTGGTGGCGTGGGAAACCTGCCTGCTCGACGGCGATTGCGACGAAGGCGAGAACGTGGAAGTGGAGGGCAGCCACATGGGCTTGCCGTGGAATCCGCAGGTGTTGCGGATCGTGGCGGGCCGGCTGGCGCGCAGCGAGGTCGGCGTCACCTCGTGAGTCGACCGGAACCCGGCTGACTCAGATCGCCCGGGGCAGCCGCACGTCGAATCGTGTGGGCTGGCCCGGTTCCGACGACACCTGGATCGACCCGCCGTGCGCCTGCACGACCTGCTGCACGATGTAGAGCCCCAGCCCCAGACCCTCGGTGCGTGCGCTTTGCCGCTGCCCGCGCCGGAAGGGGTCGAAGATCGACGGCAACAGCTCCGCGGGGATGTGCCCGTCGTTGAGCACCGACATCACCACCCGGTCTGCATGACGGCCATCGAGCTTCACGGTCACCGTGTCGCCGGTGCCGTGCCGCAGCGCATTGCCGATGAGGTTCGAGGCCACCTGCACCAGGCGGTCGCCATCCCACGAGCCGTGCAGGTCGCCCTCGGCTTCGACGTTCACGTGCCGGTCGGGTGAGAGCACCAGGCGCTCCTGCACCACGCCTTGCACGACGGACGCCAGGTCGACCGGCGTGCGGGTGATGGGGATGCCGTGGCCTTGCCGCACGCGGGTCACGTCGAGCAGGTCTTCGATCATGCGGCCCATCCATTTGGCGCTGCGGGCGATGCGCCCGCCGATGGTTTGAGCGTCTTCGTCGGAGCGCTTCTCGAGGATCTTGGCCGAGAGCTGGATGGCCGAGAGCGGCCCGCGCAGGTCGTGGCTCAGCACGGCCGTGAACATCTCCTGGATGCGCAGCGAATTCGTGCGCTCCTGCAGTTCCCACGCGAGCTGCTGCTTCTGGCGCCATAGCTGGAAGAAGACCTCGGCTTTGCTCTTGAGGATGTGCGGCTCGATGGGCTTGAAGAGGAAGTCCACCGCACCGCTTTCGTAGCCCTGGAACTGGCGGTGCCGGTCGCTGCTGCCGGCCGTGACGAAGATGATGGGCACGTCGCGCGTGCGCTGCACGCCGCGCATCATTTCGGCGAGCTGGAAGCCGTCCATCTCGGGCATCTGCACGTCGATGAGGGCGAGGGCCACGTCGTGCACGAGCAGGATTTCCAGCGCCTCGGTGCCCGAGCGGGCTTGCAGCAGCTCCACCTCGTCGTCGGCCAGCAGAGCCGAGAGGGCGTGCAGGTTTTCCGCCAGGTCGTCGACCAGCAGGCATTTCACCTTCGGGCGCGGCGCAGGGTGACGGTTGTCCAGGTTCATGTGCGGTTTGCGGCAAGGCCGCCGATCAGTTGGGCGATGCCTGCCAACGGGAGCACGTGGTCCACCGGACTCGTACGCAACGCAGATTCGGGCATGTAAGGGGAAAGGGCTTCCTGCGGTTCCTGCACGACGGTCGTGCCGCCGGCGCGGTGCACGGCGGCGAGGCCGGCGGCGCCATCCTGGCTGGCGCCGGTGAGCACAACGGCGAGCAGGTGCTCGGCGTAGACGTCGGCGGCGGTTTCGAAGAGCACGTCGATCGACGGGCGCGAGTAGTGCACCGGCTCGTCGACCGAGAGCGCGAAGCTCGGGCCGTGGTCGACCAGCAGGTGGTAGTCGGCCGGGGCGAAGTACACATTGCCGGGCTCGATGGGCGCCTTGTCCTGCGCCTCCTGCACGGGCAGGGCGCACTGGCGGGAGAAGATCTCGACGAGCAGGCTGGGCTTCTCGCGGGGCAGGTGCAGCACCACGATCACCGGCACGGGCAGGGCGGCCGGCAGCGCCGGCAACATGACGGCGAGCGCGTCGACGCCGCCCGCCGAGCCGCCGATCACGACCGCCTCGATGCCCGCGGCGCTCATGCCTCGCTCCTGCGCTGGAAGATCCGCTCCTGCGGCACGAAGTCTTCGAAGGCCTCGCGGTGCACCGAGAAGCGCAGCGACTCCTTGCTGCCGATGCCGAGGAAGCCCTTGCGGCACAGCGCCTCGCTGAAGAGGCCGAGCGCGCGGTCCTGCAACTGGCGGTCGAAGTAGATCAGCACGTTGCGGCACGAGACGAGGTGCACTTCGGCAAACACGCTGTCGGTCGCGAGGCTGTGGTCGGAGAAGACCATCTGCTTGCGCAGGCTCTTGTCGAACACCGCGCGGCCATACGCCGCGGTGTAGTGGTCCGACAGCGACGAGTGCCCGCCGCTCTTCTGGTGGTTCTGCGTGTAGAGGGCGATCTGCTCCAGCGGGTAGACGCCCGCCTCGGCACGCTTGAGCGCGTCGGTGTTGATGTCGGTCGCGTAGATCAGCGTGCGCTCGAGCAGCCCCTCTTCGCGCAGCAGGATGGCGATCGAATACGCCTCTTCGCCCGCGCTGCATCCGGCCACCCAGACCTTGAGCGAGGGGTAGGTACGCAAGAGCGGCACCACTTCGTCGCGCAGCGCCTTGTAGTAGCTCGGGTCGCGGAACATCTCGCTCACCTGCACGGTGAGGTAGTCGAGCAGTGGCGGGAAGATGCTGGGGTCGTGCAGCAGCTTGTCCTGCAGCTGCGAGAGCGTGCTGCAGCCGAAGCGCGTCATCGCGCTGCCCATGCGGCGCTTGAGCGAGGCTGTGGCGTAGCCGCGGAAGTCGTAGTGATACTTGTGGAAGATCGCGTCGATGAGCAGGCGAAGCTCGATGTCCTGGTCCCGAGTGGTGGGCATGGGCTGGGTGCTCGGTTGGTGTCACTTGGGCATCCACACGCGCACCAGCGACAGGAGTTTCTCCACGTCGAGCGGTTTGGCGATGTAGTCGTTGGCACCGGCGGCCAGGCAGCGCTCCTGGTCGTCGCGCATGGCCTTGGCAGTCAGCGCAATGATGGGCAGGCGCTTCCAGGCCGCGTCTTTGCGGATCTCGCGCATGGCGGTGAGGCCATCCATCTCCGGCATCATGATGTCCATCAGCACGAGGTCGATGGGAGCCTGCTGCGGCTCGCGCGTCTTGGCCAGCATGTCGAGCGCCTCGCGCCCGTTGCGGGCCAGCACCACGCTCGCGCCGCGCGGCTCCAGCACGCTCGTGAGCGCGAAGACGTTGCGCACGTCGTCTTCCACCACCAGGATGCGGCGACCTTCGAGCGTGCTGTCGCGGTCGCGCACGTTGCGCAGCATCTGCTGCATTTCGGCGGGCAGGGCCGACTCCACCTGGTGCAGGAAGAGCGTCACCTCGTCGAGCAGGCGCTCGGGCGAGCGGGCGTCCTTGATGATGATCGAGCGCGAGAAGCGGCGCAGCTGCTGCTCTTCGTCCGAGCTCAATGAGCGGCCGGTGTAGACGATCACCGGGGGGAAGGCGCCGTCGCCTTTGTCGTCTTGCTCGGCCATGCGCTCCAGCAGCGAATAGCCGCTGAGGTCGGGCAGGTTGAGGTCCATCACCATGCAGTCGAAGGTCGTGCCCTTGAGCGCGTCGAGCGCCTGGGCGCCGGTTTCGACCGAGGTGATCTGCACGCCCTCCACGTTGCGCAGCAGGTGCTCGATGCTCTCGCGCTGGCGGGCGTCGTCTTCCACCACCAGCACGCGGCGGATGCCCTGCGAGAACTTCGCCTCCAGCCGCTGCAGCGCCTCGATGATCTGCGAGCGTTTCACCGGCTTCAGGTCGTAGCCGAGCGCGCCGCGCTCCAGCGCCTCGTGGGTGTAGTCGGCCACCGAGAGGATGTGCACCGGGATGTGCCGCGTCTGCGCGCTGTGCTTGAGCTGGTCGAGCACGCCCAGGCCGGAATGGTCGGGCAGGTTCATGTCGAGAAGGATGGCGCGCGGCCGGTACATGGCGGCTGCGGCCAGGCCGTCGCTTGCGGTGTGCGTGACGACGCACTGAAAGCTCATCTCGCGCGCCAGGTCGCGCAGGATCAGCGCGAAGCGCGGGTCGTCTTCGATCACGAGCACGGTGCGCGAGTTGACGGTGAGGCTGGCGCGGTCGTCTTCGATCTGCGGCGCGGCCGGCGCGCGAGGCGCGGCGTGGGAGACGTACTGCGGCGGCGTCTCGGCCACGGGCGCCGGCGCCGGTGGGCGGGGCGCCATGGGCACGCCGTTCGAGCGTGCGTCAGGCAGGTGCAGGGTGAAGACGCTCCCGCGCCCTGGCGTGCTCTGCACGGTGATGTCGCCGCCCAGCAGGCGGGCGAGGTCGCGCGAGATCGAGAGCCCCAGCCCGGTGCCACCGTACTTGCGGTGGGTGCTGCCATCCGCTTGACGGAAGGCTTCGAAGATCAGCTCCTGCTGGCTCTCGGCGATGCCGATGCCGGTGTCGTGCACCGCGAAGGCCACGCCGCCGGCTTCGCGCGAGACGCGCAGCGAGACTTCGCCGCTTTCGGTGAACTTGAGTGCGTTGGAGAGCAGGTTCTTGAGGATCTGACCGAGGCGCTGCCCATCGGTCTTCAGGTGCGAGGGCACGTCTTCGCCGATGCCGAACGAGAGCGCCAGCCCCTTCTGCTTCGCCTGCGGCTCCAGCGCTTTGACGAGCCCTTCGACGGCGGCCGCGAGCGGGATGTTCTCGACATGCACCTCCACCTTGCCGGCCTCGATCTTCGAGAGGTCGAGGATGTCGTTGATGAGCGTGAGCAGGTCGTTGCCGGCACCGGAGATGGTCTGCGCGTACTTGACCTGTTCTTCGCTCAGGTTGCCGTGCGGGTTGTCGGCGAGCAGCTTGGCGAGGATGAGCGTCGAGTTCAGCGGCGTGCGCAGCTCGTGGCTCATGTTGGCAAGGAACTCGGTCTTGTAGCGGCTTGCGCGCTCCAGCTCGTCGGCGCGCTGCTGCAGCGTGGCCTGCGCCTGCGCCAGCTCGTCTCTCTGATTCTCGAGCAGAGTGGTCTGGGCCGAGAGCTGCGAGTTGGTCTGCTCCAGCTCGGTCTGCTGCACTTCCATCTGCGCCTGCGAGGCCTTGAGTGCGCGCTCCTGCTCTTCGAGCTCTTCGTTGCTCACGCGCAGTTCTTCCTGCTGCGCCTGCAGCTCCTCGGCCTGGCGCTGGGTCTCTTCCAGCAGCTCTTCGAGCTGCGAGCGGTCGCGCGAGGCGCGCACGGCGATGGCGAGTTGCTCGGAGGCTTCGGCCAGCAGCCGGCGCTGCGGCTCCGACACCGGCTGCAGGAAGCCGAGTTCGATCACCGCCTGCACCCGGCCGTAGATCACCGCCGGGGCGATCAAGAGCTCGCGCGGCGAGCCCTGCCCGAGGCTGGAACTCACCCTCAGGTAACCCTCGGGCACGTCGACGACGTGCAGCAGGCGCTTGTCTTTCGCGGCCTGGCCGAGGAGCCCGTCGCCGGGTTGAAGCGTCTCGGGGCGCTCGCCGGGGTCGACGGCATAGGTGGCCACGCGCTGCAGCCGGCCGTCGGGCTCGACGGTGTAGACGGCGCCGACCTTCGCGCCGAGGTAGTTGGCCAGAAAACCGAGCACGTTCTGGCCCAGCACGTCGAGCCGCTGGTCGCCTTGCAGCGTGCCGGCAAGCGATGCTTCTCCCGCGCTCAGCCACAGCTGGCCTTCGCGGGCCAGGTGCTCGCGCGAGGAGCGGTATGCGGAATACAGGATGAGCGACAGCAGCACGGCCGCCGCCGCCCAGGTGACGAAGTTGGAGTACTCGACGGCCGTCTGCCAGCGCTCCTGCTGCGTAGACAGGCGGCTGCGCTCCTCCTGCTCGATGTCGTTGACCACCGTGCGGATGCGGTCCATCGTCGAGCGCCCGCGGTCGGAGCGCACCATCGCGATGGCGCCTTCGCGGTCGCCGTTGCGGGTGAGCACGATGGTCTGTTCCATCTCGGCGAGCTTGTCGGCCACCAGGCGCTCGAGCGTGTCGGTGCGCTGCAGCTGGGCCGGGTCGCGCTCCATCAGCTTGCGCAGCGCCTCCAGCCGGGCCGACACCGAGGTCTTGCCTTCGATGTGCGGCGCGAGGTAGCTCTCCTGGCCGGTGAGCAGGAAGCCACGCTGGCCGGTCTCGGCGTCTTTCATGCTGCCGATGACCGTCTGCAGCTGTTCGATGACCTGGTTGGTGCGGGCGATGCCTTCAGCGGCCTTGCCGCGCGTTTCCATCACCTGCTGCCAGACGATGGTGATGAGCACGACCGCCAGCGCCTTGACGATGTAGAGCAGGAGCGTGGCCGGCGGCAGGGGCAGTTTGAGCCCGGGCCGCCATCCGGCTGGGGAGGGCGACGGGTCGCGGGGGGCTGGGCTGCTCATCGGGGTCGCGCTCATGAGTGTCTTGTGATTTTTAACTCGTGGCTTCGTGGAACACGCGCATCCAGTCGTCGACGAATCGCCCGATGTGGAAGCGCTCCTGTGCAGTGCGTCGGCCGGCTTCACCCAGGCGCCGCGCCTCGGCAGGGTTGGCCATCAGCTCGCGCATCGCCGCGACGAGGGCGTCGACGCGGGTGTCGATGATGCCATTGCCTCCATTCCTGATCACGGTGCTCAGCTCCGTGGTGGCCAGGCCGACGATGGGCGTGCTGGCCATCATGGCCTCGATGATGGCCAGGCCGAGGCTCGTGTAGCGGATCGGGTTGAAGAAGAAGCGGTGTGCGGCCATGCGCTTGGGCAGCTCGTGGTGCGAGACCTCGCCCGCGCCGCCGCAGCGCTCGCTGCCCATGCCCACGAGCGTGAGCGGCACCTGTGGCGCGACCTGCTGGTAGACGTCCAGCCCCAGGCGGCGGCCACGGCGGTCGAGGTTGTTGACGACCACCAGCCCGCGCTCGATCTCGCCCGTCCAGGGCACGCTCGCGAGCGGCTTCACGCCGTGCTCGACCACCCGGCTGGGCGTGCGCCGGTTGTCCCACATCAGCTGGTTGAAGTGCGTCACGTGCACCAGCAGCACGGCCGGGTCGTCCACCCAGTGCGGGGTGTCGGTGGGGTGCTGCTGCGGTGGGTCGTGCTCGAGGTAGAGACGCGGCAGGCGGCGCTGGGCCTCCGAGAGGATGAGGTGCTGCTCGCGCTCCCATGCGTCGCGCGACTGGAAGAGGATCGCATCGAAGGGCATGCCGGCGATCTGCTCGACCGGCGCTTCGTGCACGTTGTCGCCCCAGGGCAGGATGCCGCTTCGCCCGCTGTGGTGCGTGGAACGCTCGGCGTCGGTCACGAGGTAGAAGTCGTGCGGCACCTGCGTGAGGTAGTAGAGATAGTTGCCGTGCACATGCCAGGTCAGGATGCGCAGCCGGCGCTTTGGCGTGTTCACAGGAAGAGCACCCTGAAGTGGATGGCGCCGCGCAACCGCCAGTAGACCGAAAGGAAGGGGATCAGCGCCGAGGTGGCCAGCATCTCCAGCACATGGGGCAGCCGGTGGCTGGTGTCTCGCAGCCGCTCGAAGGCGAGGTGCAGCACGAGCACCACCATCACCGCCAGGCTGCCCATCGCCCACTCGATCTGGCGGAAGAAGAGCAGCACGAGTGCGGCGAACGCGAGCGCCACGATCAGGTAGTAATTCCACGGCGGCACCGGGCGGATGCGCTCGCGGTAGAGCCGCGGGTGCTTCTTGTAGAGCAGCGCGTCGTAGAAGGTGTTGCGCTGCTGCGAGAGGCTCAGGCCCCAGGGCGCCGAGCGCACGGGGTGCACGACCTCGGCGCGCGCGCTGCGGCCCACGTGGCCGACCTCGGCCATGAGGCGGAACTGCAGATCGGAGTCTTCTCGCCAGGCGCGGGCGAAGCGCTCGTCGAAGCCGTTCACCTTCTCGAGTGCCCAATGGCGCACGAAGGCATTGGCCGTCACGAACTCGGCCTTGGCCAGGCCAGCCGTCATGCGCGCATGGTCGGTGGTTTCGCCCGGGATGGGCACGCTGACGCGGCCGCACATCGCCACCCACTCGGGGTGCTTGGCCATCACCCGTTCGCCTTCGGCCAGCCAGTCGCGGGCGGGCACGGTGTCGTCGTCGGTGAAGGCCACGAGCGCACCGCGCGCCGCGCGCCAGCCTACGTTGCGCGCGACCGCCGGGCCACGGCCGATGGGCGGGCGCAGGTAGCGCAGCTCGGCGGCGAGCGGGGCACCGTTGATGAGCGACTCGACGAGGTGCTTCGTCGCGTCGTCGTGCCCGTCGTCGACCACGATCACTTCGTAGGCGTCGGTCTCGAAGCGCTGGGTCAGGACGGACTTGAGGCAGCGCAGCAGGAGCTGCGGGCGTTTGTAGGTGGGAATGACAACGGAAATTCTCGGCGTCATGTGCTTGGCTGCAGGCTTGGCTTTTCGACGAGGAAGCTGCCGATGGAGAGTGCATCGAGCGGTGTGCTGAAGAACGCCTCGATCGCCGCCTTGGGCGAGCACACGATGGGCTCGCCGCGCACGTTGAACGAGGTGTTGACCAGCACCGGCACGCCGGTCTTCTTGCCGAAGGCCTTCAGCAGCGCATGGAAGCGGGGGTTGGTGTCACGATTGACCGTCTGCACGCGGGCCGTGCGGTCGGTGTGGCAGGCCGAGGGAATGCGCTCTGCGGCACCGGGTGCGAGGTCGTAGATGAAGAGCATGAAGGGCGACTGGCCGCCGTTGGCCTCGGCCGGGCGGAACCAGTTGCCCAGTTCTTCTTCAGGCACCGCGGGCGCCACCGGGCGGAAGTCTTCGCGGTCCTTCAGTTCGTTGAGGCGGGCCTGCATGGCCGGGTCGATGGGCGAGGCGAGGATGGAGCGCGCGCCGAGCGATCGCGGGCCGAACTCCATGCGGCCCTGGAACCAGCCGACGATGCGGTTGGCGGCCAGCAGCTCGGCCGTCTCGGCCGCGAGGTCTTCACAGCGGCGGTAGGGCAGCTTGGCCCACTTCAGCAGCTGCTCGATCTCGTCGTCGCCGTAGGCGGGGCCGAGGTAGGGGTGATCCATCTGCCAGCGGCGGGGGGCGAAGGTGTTGACCGCCTGCTCCTTCGCGTCGGTGGGCGCCAGGCCGCGGCGCTCGCGAGCGTCGACCCAGAGTGCCGCGCCGAGGCCGGTGCCGGCGTCGCCCGCGGCGGGTTGCACCCAGATGCCGTCGAAGATGCCGCTGTCGCGCAGGCGGGCGTTCATCACGCAGTTGAGCGCCACGCCACCGGCCATCGCGAGGTAACGCTCTCCGCTGGCTTCACGCAGCCAGGCGCACAGCTCGATCACCACGCTTTCGAGCACGTCCTGCAGCGAGGCGGCAAGGTCGAGGTGCGCCTCGGCCATCTGGCTGCCGGGCTCGCGCGCCGGGCCCGCGATGGCGGTGAGGTCGATGGGATCGATGGTGTACTGGCCGTCGGCCCCGATGTGGATGGCGTCGCGCAGCCGCCTGGCGAAGCGCGGTGTGCCGAGCGCGGCGAGCGCCATCACCTTGTACTCGTCGCTTGAATGCAGGAAGCCGAGGTGCGTGGTCATCTGCTCGTAGAGCATGCCCAGCGAATGCGGCATCAGCACCTCGCCCATCGGCTCGTAGCGGCTGTCGCGGTGGCGGCCGTAGGTGGTGGTGGCGTGCTCGCCGCGGCCGTCGAGCGTCATCACCGCGCAGCGCGGGTAGGGCGCGGCGAGGAAGGCGCTCGCCTGGTGGCAGGTGTGGTGGTTGACGAAATGCCAGCGGTAGGGCGCGCTTGTGGCTTTCACACCGCTCAGCCGCTTGCGCAGGTGGTGCGGCCAGCCATCGGCGAGCTGGCGCGGTGCGTTGACGATGTAGGCGGCGAAGAGCGGGTCCCAGGGGCTTTCCCAGTCGCCGTGGTCGGCGGCCGAGGGCTCCAGCGGCAGCGTGATCGTGGGGGCGTGGCGCTCGCCGAGGAAGGTCTTGGGGTCGTAGCTGTAGGCCACGTGGTCGACGTCGGCGAGCGTCACGCCGGCCTGCTGGAGGCAGAAGTCGATGGCGTTGAACGGCAGCTCCCAGGCCGAGAACGGCACGGGGCGCTTGCCATGCTTGATGCGGGTGAAGCGCTCTTCTTCGGCCGCTGCGACCACCACACCATCCACCACCAGGGCAGCCGACGAATCGTGAAAGGCGGCATTCAGCCCGAGCGTGATCATGGATGGAGAAGCTTCCTGATGGCGTGCCTGCCACGAGCGGCAAGCGAAAACGATTCAGGCAAACGGTGTGCCGCTCAGGCGCGCGGCGGGCGCGAGGACGAGCGCCGCACGTCGGCCTTGAGCACGCGTTTCATGTAGGCGAGCGCGGCCTTCTTGGCCGGTTCGCTTTCGGCGGCGGTGCAGTCGGCCGGCACCCACAGCTCGTAGCCGCGCAGCGTCGCGTCCATCGCGGTGATCTGCACGCAGATGTCGGCAGCAAGGCCGGCGAGCACCAGGGTGCGGGCGTGCATCTGTGACAGCACGAGGTCGAGCGGGGTGGCAAAAAAGGCCGAATGGCGCGGCTTGAGCAGCACCAGGTCGTCGGGCCCCGGGGCGAGCCACTCGGCCATGCGGCCGGTGGCGCCAGGCCGGGTGGCGCAATACGTGAGGATGTCGTGGAAGTCGGAGCGCCACACGCCGTAGTTGTCGTTGGCGTAGATGGTGGGCACACCGTCTTGTGCCAGGCGCGCCTTCAGGCGCTTCGTGGCGCGGGCGGCGGCGAGCGCCGGCGCGGCGAGCTGCTCTCCGCCGTCGAAGGCCAGTGGGTTGATGAAGTCGACCAGCAGCAGAACCGTCGCGCTGCGCGGCAGGCGCGTGCCGCCGCCATCGACTGCGAACGCCGGGCGCCGCGGCGTGCGCGTCTGCAGCGTGCCGCGTGTGGCCATCAGGGCCAGGAGGTCTCGCGCATCGGCAGCACCGTGATCTCGGGGATCACGGTCTCGTCGGGCTGCGTGAGCACGAAGCGCACGGTGCGGGCCACGTTGAGCGGGTCTTGCAGCACGCCGGGGTCGATGTCGGGGAAACGGTCGAGCAGGAAGGGCGTGCGCATGCCGCCCGCCACCACCGCCGAAACCTTGATGCCTTGCGGGCGCAGCTCGGCATGCAGCGCATGCGAGAGGCCGAGCAGCCCCCACTTGGTGGCGTGGTAGGCCGCTGCGTTGGGCCAGGCGCGTTTCGAGGCGGTGGAGGCGATGTTGACGATGTGGCCCCCGCCACCCTTGGCCGTCTTCGGGCCCATCGCGGCCGCGGCGTGCTTGGCCATGAGGAAGGGGCCGGTGAGGTTGGTCTGCACCACGCGCTCCCAGTCGGTGCTGGTGAGCTCGGCGATGGGCACGGTGATGTCGATGGCCGCGTTGTTGATGACCGCGTCGAGCCGGCCGAAGCGCTCGCGCGTGGCCGAGATCACCTGGCGCACCTGCTCTTCGTCGCCCACGTCGAGCGGCATGGCCAGCGCCTTGATGCCGCTTTCGGCGAGCACGGCCACGCGGTCTTGCGCACGTTCCAGCGCCAGGTCGGCGATGACGAGAAGGGCGCCTTCTTCGCCGAGCACCTGCGCAATGGCTGCGCCGAGGCCGCGGCTGCCGCCGGTGATGATGATCGTTTGGCCTTGCAGGCTGGGGGTGTTGGACATGAGGTCTCCCGTTAGTGGAATGAGCTGACGCAAAGGAGCAGGCGGCGTGCCGCTTCCGCTCAGTCCACCCAGAGCTGGCGGTCTTTCAGCAGGGCCGCGTGGCGCTCCTTCGCGATGGCACGCAGGTTGGCCGCGACGGCGGTGGCGAAGGCTTCGTCCCACCAGGCTTCGGCGCCGCTCACGCCGACGACGATGCCGTCGAGGCACACGCTGCCCCAGAGCATGCTTTCGCCCTCGCGCAACGCATGCGCGCGTGCCGACTGCAGCTCGGCGCTGCCCGTGCGGTGCTGCCACGACAGGCGCGCCTTGCCGCGGGCGAAGGCGGCATAGTCGGCGTCCCACTTCGTGCGGTCGCCGATGCAGTGTTCGAGCAGCACGGCGTCGTCGAACGGGCAGTCGCCCGGGTGCAGCGCCGGGTCCATCACCACGATCACCAGGAAGCCGCTGCCGCACACGCCGGGCTCGCGCATCGCGGGTTCGATCATGGGTAGCGCCATCTGCACCGCGCGTTGGGCGGCGGCGCGGTCGGCGAAATAGCTTCCGGTGGTGCTCATCAGTGGATCTCCGGTCTGGGGGATGCAGGAGGCGGCATGCCGGTGGGCGGCAGGGCTCCCGGCGCCGAGTCGCCGCCGTGGCGGCCGGCGAGGTTGAAGAGGGTCTGGATCAGCTCGTCGGGCTCGACCGGCTTGACCAGGTGCACCTGGAAGCCGGCCATCAGCGCGCGCATGCGGTCGCCGGCTTCGGCCAAGCCCGTGAGTGCGATGGCGGGCATGCTGCGATCGAGCGGCACGTGGCGCTCCTCTTCGAGCTGCCGCACCTGGCGCATCACGGTGTGGCCATCTTCTTCGTCGAGCATGATGTCGCACACCAGCAGGTCGGGCCATTGGCCGCTCGGGTGGCTGGCCAGCCACGAGAGTGCATCGTGGCCGCGGCCGAACGACAGCACCTCGGCACCCTGCACCGAGAGCACCATGCCCAGCGCTTCGCGTGCATCGGCGTTGTCGTCGATCACCATGATCGAGAGGCCCTGCAAGGGGTCGGCCGGTGTGTGCATCGGGGGCTCTTCGCCCCTCGCCGGCGCGGCGGGCTCGACGGTCACCGCCCTGAGCGGCAGCTCCATCACGTAGCGCATGCCCTTGACGGAGCCGGGCGGCTCGATGTGGAAGGTGCCACCCTGGCGCTCGAGCGTGGAGCGCAGCTCCATCGGGTCGACCGGCGTGTCGGTGCCGTGCGGGCGCTGCCAGTCGCTCGCCGCCAGGTGGGGCGACGACGCGGCATCGCGGCCGTCGGTCACGCTCAGGCGCACGCGGCCCTCCACGCGGTCGAGCTTGATCGCCACGCGGCCGCCCACCGGCGTGGCGTCGAGGGCCCAGACGCAGACCTCGCGCAGCGCCTGCGCGAGTGTGGTGGGGTCGCCGGTGACGCTGGCGTTGTCGATGTCGACATCGGTGTAGAGCCGCACCTGGCGTGCGTCGATCGCTTCGCGCAGCCCGTCGATCGCGTTTGCCACCAGCGCCACGAGGTTCACCGGCTGGCGCGCCAGCTGCCGCTCCAGGCGCTCGAACTGCGCCTGCTGGCGTTGCAGGCTCCACAGCTGGGCGTAGAGGCCGCCGTGGGCGAGCAGGTCGTCGTGCTTGCCGCGCTCGACGATGCGGCCCTTGTCCATCACCACGATCTCGTCGGCGTTGACGATGGTGGAGAGCCGGTGCGCGATGACGAGGGTGGTGCGGCCTTCGGCGATGCGGTCGAGTTCGCTCTGGATGGCGCGCTCGGCGCGGGTGTCGAGCGCGGAGGTGGCCTCGTCGAAGATCATGATCGGCGGGTTCTTGAGAAACGCGCGTGCGATGGCGATGCGCTGCTTCTCGCCGCCCGAGAGCTTGAGCCCCCGTTCGCCGACGGTCGTCTCGTACTGCTGCGGCAGCGAGAGGATGAACTCGTGCACCTGCGCGGCCTTGGCCGCTTCGATCACATCGGCCATGCCGGCGCCCTGGCGGCCGTAGGCGATGTTGTAGGCGATGGTGTCGTTGAAGAGCACCGTGTCTTGCGGCACCACGCCGATGGCCTCGCGCAGCGAGCCGACCGTGGTGTGGCGGATGTCCTGCCCGTCGACGGTGATGCGGCCTTGGTTCACGTCGTACAGGCGCAGCAGCAGGCGCGCGAGCGTCGACTTGCCCGAGCCGCTGCCGCCGACCACCGCCACCGTCTGCCCGGCGCCGATGGTGAGCGAGGCGCCGTAGAGCACCTGGCGGCCGGCCTCATACGAGAAGTCGACGTTCTCGAAGCTGACCACGCCTTCCTTCACCTGCAGCGGCGGCGTGCCAGGCTGGTCGGCAATGTCGGGTCGCTGGTCGAGCAGGTTGAAGAGCTTCTCGGTGTTGACGAGTGCATCGCTGGCCTCGCGAAACACGAAGCCGAGCGCATTGAGCGGCATGCAGATCTGGATCACGTAGGCGTTGACGAGCACGAGGTCGCCCACTGTCATCACGCCGCGCACCGTCTGCTCGGCGGCAAGCATCATCACCGCGGCCACGCCGCCCGCGATGATGGCGCTCTGGCTGATGTGCAGGCCCGAGAGGGCGCGCTGGTTGTGCACGCTGCCGCGCACCCATTCGTCGCAGATCTCGGCGTAGCGGCGGCGCTCGTAGTCTTCGCGGGCGTAGGTCTTGACGGTCTCGTAGTTGAGCAGGCTGTCGACCAGCCGGCCGTTGGCGCGCGAGTCCATCTCGTTGACGCGGCGCTGGCGCAGCTCTCGCTTCTGCGTGAGCCCCATCGTCACCGCGCCGTAGACCACGAAGGTCACCATGATGATGAGCGTGAACCACAGGCTGTAGCCGCTGGCCATCACCAGCAGCACGCCGACGAATTCCACCAGCGTGGGCACCACGGTGAAGAGCCCGGCACCGAGCAGGAAACCCACGCCTGCGGTGCCACGCTCCACGTCGCGGATCAGCGAGCCGGTGTTGCGCTGCACGTGGAAGCGCGGGCTCAAGGAGAGCAGGTGCGAGAAGGCACGCTGCGACATCGCGATCACCGTGCGCCGCGTCACGGGAGCGAACACCAGGTCGCGCAGCTCGGTGAAGAGCGTGCCGGCGAAGCGCAGCAGCGCATACGACAGCAGCAGGAAGACCGGGATCACGAGCACGATCTGCCCGGCGGGCAGGTCGGGCGCAGCGCTTTGCGGCACGCTTTGCGCCAGCCCTTCGGGGCGGCTGAACTGGTCGACGATGGCTTTCAGCAGCAGCGGCACGCACACCGTGGCCACCTTCGCCAGCAACAGCAGGCCGATGGCCGCCAGCGTGCGGCGACGGTAAAGCCAGGCGGCGTCCCAGAGGCCGGCAAGGACGCGGCGGCGGTTGTGCGAAGGGGTCATTGCGCCTGCCGCGGCAAGCGCGGTGCCCGCCTCAGGTGCCGTTGCGCCGCCGCTCCACCGGCTCCACCTTCAACAGGTGGCGGTACTTGGTGACCGTGCGGCGCGCCACCACGAAGCCTTGCTGTGCGAGCTGGCGGGTGATCTCGGCATCCGACAGCGGGTTGTCGGGCTTCTCGTTCTCGATCATGTCCTTGATGAGCCCGCGGATCGCGGTGCCCGAGAACGCGGTGCCGCTCGTGGCCGTCATCGCGCGCGAGAAGAAGTACTTGAGCTCGAACACGCCGCTCGGCGTGGCCATGTACTTGTTGTTGGTGACGCGCGAGACGGTCGACTCGTGCACGCCCACCTCCTCGGCGATCTCCTTCAGGCCCATCGGCTTCATCGCGAGCGGCCCGTAGTCGAAGAAGTGGTGCTGGCGCTTCACGATGGCTTGCGCCACGCCGAGGATGGTGGCGAAGCGCTGCTCCACGTTGCGCAGCGTCCAGCGGGCCTCGCGCAGCTGCGAGGCGAGCTCGGGGTGCTGCGCCTGCTGGTGGCGCTGGAACATCTCGGCGTACACGCGGTGCAGCCGCACCTTGGGCACGATGGCGGGGTTGAGCGACACCGTCCAGTTGTTGCGCACCTTCTTCACGATCACGTCGGGCGTGATGTAGCGGATGTCGGCCGAGCCGAAGCGCCACCCGGGGCGCGGGTCGAGGCGGCGGATGCGGGCACAGGCCGCGGCCACTTCGTCGACCGGGCGGCCCAGTTGCTTGGCGAGCGTTGCGGCATCCTTGTGCGCGAGGCTCTCGAGTTTTTCCGACACGAGGAGGCGCACCAATTCACGCTCACGCGCGTCCTCGATGCCGTCGAGTTGCAGCAGCAGGCACTCGACCACGCTGCGCGCGCCCACGCCGGCAGGCTCGAGCGACTGCACGCGCTTGAGTGCGATCTGCAACTCGGGCACGGTGACGGCGGGGTCGAGCTCGATCACGGGGATCAGCTCGGAGAGGTCGTCCATGCGCAGGTAGCCGTCGTCGTCGAGCGACTCGACGATGGCCTCGGCGAGCAGCATGTCGCGCGGCGGGATGGGCAGCACATGCAACTGGCGCAGCAGGTATTCGCTGAGCGAGGTCTCGGCGGCCACGCGGTTCATCGGCGAGGCGTCGAGGTCGTCGCTGCGCGGGGTGTCGGACGGGCCGGCGGTCTGCCAGCTGTCCTGGGCGTCGCCACCCTCGTCGGCCATGGTGACGGCCGGCGCTTCCAGGGCGTCGGCATGCGTGGCCTCGGGCAGCGGCATGTCGGGCGCGGCGGCGGCAGCTTCGTCGGGCGCTTCGTCGTCCACCGTGTCGAGGAAGGGGTTGCTGTCGACGGCGGCCTGCACTTCATGCGCGAAATCGAGCGACGACAACTGGAGCAGGCGCACCGCTTGCTGCAAACGCGGCGAAAGCCCTTGCTGCTGGCGTTGCTCGGTATGCAAGTACATCGAGGTCATTGAAAGCCGTGTGAGAGCCAAAGATGGGCAAGCCTCAATGCAACGACCGTGCCTTGGCGGCGGCGGGCCCGGCGTGACGGGCGGCAGGCCCCGTGATTGCTCGCGCTGCGGCGTTCGCGGCGCGGCACGCCGGGTGGCGCGCCGGCGGAAGACTTTTCCGGTCACCGGCAGCTTTTGCAGCAAACGGCGTGCCGCTGCGCGCGAAGGCGGGTGGCGATGAAGGTCTCGCTGCGCACCGCCTTCGTGGCCATGCTGCTCGTGGCCACGGTGCCCGTGGCCCTGCTCATGTCGTACCTGCTGCTGGAGAAGATGCGCAGCGAGCAGCAGCGTCTGCGCCTCGACCTCGACCGCGAGGCCCAGGTGCTGGCCGAGGCCGTCGAGAACGAAATGCAGGCGACGATCGAGGCGCTGCGCATCGTGGCGCTCTCCGAATCGCTGCGGCATGGCGACGTGCGTGACTTCGAGCGTGCCATCGCCGGGCGTGGGCCGCTGCGCAGCGGCTGGAAGGGCAGCTTCCTCACCGACACGCGTGGCCTCGTCATCTTCGACACCACGGGCGCTGCGCGTCGCGGCACGCTGCCCCCGGTGCCAGGTTTTCGCCAGATGCTGTGGGACGAGAAGCCGCTCGTCAGCAACCTGCTCCAACACCCGCCGAGCGGGCAGGCCGCGACCGTGATCGCGATTCCCGTGGTGATCGATGGCAACCTGCGCTTCGGGCTCGGCGTGTGGGTGTCCTGGGCCGCCTGGCAGGTGATCGTCAAACGCTCGGCGCCGAGCGAGGGCTACAGCGTGCTCTTCGACCGCGAGCGGCGTGTCATCGCACGCTCCACCGACCCGCAGCACGTGGGCAAGCGCCTGCCCGACACGGCTGTCCCCGGCGTGAGCACGGATGCCGCAACCCGCAGCGTGCTGCTCGCCGGCTGGGGCGTGCGCCGCGACATGGCCACGGCGCCGGTGGCGGCCGGGCAGATCCGCTCCATCGGCATCGCCTGGGCCACGGCGGCGGCCTGCCTGCTGCTGGGTGTGACGATGGCGCTGCTGCTCGCGCGGCGCATCCGGCGCCCGCTGGAGGCACTGGCGCGCGACGGTGGCGCGGCCCGTTTGGGCACGGTGCACGTGCGCGAGATCGCGGCGCTGCGCGACGCGCTGCAAGCCTCGCACGAGCGAGACCAGGCGGCGCGCGATGTGCTTCGGCGCAAGGCCGACGAATTCGAGACGCTCTTCAACAGCTCACCCATCGGCCTCGCCTTCGCGCAGGACCGCGACTGCGAAAACGTGCTGCGCAACGCGACGATGGTGCAGCTCTTCGGCCGCCGCGGCGGTGACGCGGAGCCGAGCGTCTTCCACGAGGGGCGGCCGGTGCTGCCCCACGAGATGCCGCTGTGCGTGGCCGCGCGCACCGGCCAGGCGGTGGCGGTGACGGAGCTGGAGATCCGCGCGCCGCACCGGCCGGTGGTGCACGCCATTGCCAACGCCGTGCCGTTGCGCGATGCGCAAGGGCGCCCGCGTGGCGCCATCGCCGCCATGGTCGACATCAGCGCGCGCAAGGAGGTCGAGGCCCAGCTCGTGGAAGCGCACGAGCAGCTGAAGGCCGCCAGCCAGTCGAAGGATGAGTTCCTCGCCATGCTGGGCCACGAGCTGCGCAACCCGCTGAACGCGATCTCGACGGCGGTGGAGGTGCTGCACCACGGCGAGATGCCGGACGCCAAGGCGCGCAGTGCCCGCGGCATCATCCGCCGCCAGACGCTGCACCTCTCGCACATGATCGGTGACCTGCTCGACATGACGCGCATCCTCTCGGGCAAGGAGCGCTTGGTGTGCGAGCCGATGGATCTCGCACTGCTCGTGCGGCGCACGCTCGACATGCTCACGATCACCGGCGACACCTCGCGGCACCCCATCGAGCGCCAGCTCGACGAAGCGTGGGTGATGGCCGATGCGTCTCGCCTGGAGCAGGTGGTGACCAACCTCGTGGGCAATGCGATCAAGTACACGCCGGTCGGGCGGCGCATCGGCGTGGAGGTGCGCGCACAGGAAGGCGAGGTGATCTTCAGCGTGGTCGACGAGGGCGACGGCATCGCGCCGGACCTGCTGCCACGGGTGTTCGATCTCTTCGTGCAGGGCGAGCGCACGCTGGATCGCAGGGCCGGAGGCCTGGGCATCGGGCTCTCGCTCGTGAAGCGCCTGGTGGAACTGCACGGCGGCACGGTGAGTGCCGCCAGCTCGACTGCGGGCTCACGCTTCGAGGTGCGCCTGCCGCGGGTGGAGGCGGCACGCGCCGCGCCGGCACACACCGACAGCGCCGTGCGCCCGGGCCTTCGCGTGCTGGTGGTGGAAGACAACCCCGATTCGCTGCAATCGATGTGCGACCTGCTGCGGCTCGACGGCCACAAGGTGAGCGGCGAGAACACCGGCACGGCGGGCCTGGAGACGCTGCTCGCCGAATGGCCCGATGTCGCCATCGTCGACATCGGCCTGCCCGGCCTCAATGGCTTCGAACTGGCGCTCGCCGCGCGCTCGCGTGGCTACGCGGGGCGGATGATCGCGGTCTCGGGCTACGGGCAGAACGAAGACGTGCAGCGTGCGATGAGGTCGGGCTTCGACTTGCATGCCGTCAAGCCGGTGGATGCGCAGCAGCTGAGACGCTGGCTGCGCGACGGAGCACACATGCATGCGTGATGCGATGGGCAAGACGCTAAGAGCAAACCGCGTGCGCGAGGGCGATGACCCATCAACGCGCGGGGGCTTGCGATTTCCGTTGAAGCGTGAGAGTGAGCCGCCTAGAGTCGGGTGGAATCGAATGAAGTCGGAGACTGAATGAGTCGCGTGCTGGTGGTGGAAGACGATGTGGATGCGGCTCGCATGATGGCGGCGCTGGTGGCGGAGGCGGGTTTCACGGTGGCCACGGCGCAGAGCCTGCGTGAGGCCCGGCGCCACATCGCGCTCGACCCACCTGAGCTCGTGCTGCTCGACCTGCAACTGCCCGATGGCAGCGGCCTCTCGCTCTTCGACGACCCGCAATCCATCGCCAACACGCAGGTCGTGCTCATCACCGGCCATGCCTCGCTCGAGACCTCGATCGAAGCGCTGCGCCTGGGCGCGGCCGACTACCTCATCAAGCCCGTGACCGCGCGCCAGCTCGAGGGCATCCTCTCGCGCATCATCCAACCCAAGGCGCTCGAAGCCGAGCTGCAGGGCCTCACCGACGAGTGGAAGCGCAGCGGCCGCTTCGGCCACCTGTGGGGCCGCTCCACGCCGATGCAGCGCATCTACGAGCAGATCGCGCGCGTGAGCGGCACGGCGGTCACCGTGCTCATCACCGGCGAGAGCGGCACCGGCAAGGAACTCGTCGCGCGCACGCTGCACGACCTGAGCCGGCGGCGCAACGCCCCGTTTCTTGCGGTGAACTGCGGCGCGATCTCGCCGCAGCTCATCGAAAGCGAGATCTTCGGGCACGAGAAGGGCAGCTTCACCGGCGCCGAGCGCCAGCACCAGGGCTTCTTCGAGCGCGCCAACGGCGGCACGCTCTTCCTCGACGAAGTGACCGAGATGCCGCTTGCGCTGCAGGTGAAGCTCCTGCGCGTGCTGGAGACCGGCACCTTCATGCGCGTGGGCTCCACCGTCGTGCAGGAGACCGACGTGCGCCTGGTCGCCGCCACCAACCGCGACCCGATGGAGGCGGTGAAGGCCGGCAAGCTGCGTGAAGACCTGTTCTACCGGCTCAACGTGTTTCCGATCGCGCTGCCCACGCTGCGTGAGCGGGGTGGCGATGTGGAGCTGCTCGCCGAGCATTTCGTGGCGGAGGTGAGCAGCCGCGAAGGCGCGGTGAAGACCTTCTCGCCCGGCGCACGGGCCAAGCTGCTGCGTTACCGCTGGCCGGGCAACGTGCGCGAGCTGCGCAACGTGGTACAGCGCAACTACGTGATGACCGAAGGCAGCGTGATCGGCGAGGAGTGGTTGCCGGTCAACGGGCCCGAGCGCGAGGCGATGTCGGTGGCGCTGAGCGGCGACGAGCTGCGCATCCGCATCGGCACCTCGATGGCCGAGGCGGAGCGGCAGCTGATCCTCGCCACCATGCGCTACTACAACCACCACAAGGAGCAGGCCGCGGCCGTGCTCGGCATCAGCCTGAAGACGCTTTACAACCGTCTGAAGGAATACTCGGCCGAGGAAGCGGCGGCGGCGCTGCGGCAGGCCGAGGCCAGCAGCAGCGCGCCGGACTGAGGGCCGGCTATTCGGCCCCGACGCTGCCCGTGATGGGCAGCACGATGCCCGTGATGTAGCTTGCACACACCGGCGACGCGAGGAACACGTACGCCGGTGACAGCTCTTCGGGCTGCGCGGCGCGCTTCATCTGCGTCTGGCTGCCGAACTCGGCGACCTTCTCTGCCGGCTTGTCGGCCGGGTTGAGTGGCGTCCATACCGGGCCGGGCGCCACCGCGTTGACGCGGATGCCCTTGGAGATGAGGTTGCTCGCGAGCGACTTGGTGAAGGCGTGGATCGCGCCCTTGGTAGCCGAGTAGTCGAGCAGCTGCGGGCTGCCCTCGAGCCCCGTCACCGAGCCGGTGTTGATGATGCTGGCACCTTCTCGCAGGTGCGGCAGCGCGGCGCGGGCCATGTTGAAGTAGCCGTGCACGTTGGTGCGCAGGGTTTCGTCGAGGCGCTCGTCGGTGATGTCTTCCAGCGAGGCTGCATGCTCCTGGAAGGCGGCGTTGTTGACAAGGATGTCGAGCTTGCCGAAGGCCTGCACGGCTTGGTCGACCGCCTTGCGGCAAAAAGCGGGGTCTTTCACGTCGCCCGGGATCAGCACGCACTGCCGGCCTTCGTGCTCCACGTGGCGCTGGGTCTCTTCGGCGTCTTCGTGCTCGTCGAGGTAGACGATGGCCACGTCGGCGCCTTCGCGGGCAAAGAGCACCGCCACCGCACGGCCGATGCCGGAGTCGCCGCCGGTGATGAGTGCGGCCATGCCCTGCAGCTTGCGGCTGCCTTCGTAGTCGGGCGCGAGAAAACGCGGCTTGAGTTCGAGATCGGCTTCGAGCCCGGGCTTCTCGAGGTGCTGCGCGGGCAGCTTGCCGGGCTGCTCGCGAAGGCCGGCCTGCACGGGCTGCGATTCCTTCTGCTTCGCTTCGGGTTTGGCGGCCTTGTCGCGCTCGTCCTGGCTGCGCTGGATGTCGCGCTGCTTGTGCACGGTGGGTTTGTCTCGGGGTTCAGGCATGCAGGCCTCCGTGAAATGGGGTCATTGGGGAGATGCCGGCATGTGAAATCGGCGGCAAATCTTTCCGTTTTTTGAAAGCGGATGTGGTTGCCGTGTAAGCGGATTCCCACAAGCAAATCGGCACGCCCTGACGCGGCTTTCTGCACACATTGGGCAAGATGAAGCCTTCGACACGACGCATATCTGTCACGACAACAGCGCCGCGATCCAGGCCACAAGACTGGCTTCGCGGACAAAGGAGACCACGCGGCAATCCCTACCGGGTTGCCTCTCCAACCGATTCAGATGTACTGGAGCAAACGGAATGCCACACGTCCTGGTTATTGACGACGACAGCGATTCGGCCGAAACCCTGGCCATGCTTGTTGCCACCGAAGGAATGACCGTCGCCACGGCGGGCTCGCTTCGCGACGCACGCCGCCAGATCGCGCTGCAACCGCCCGATCTGATCTTCCTCGACCTCGTGCTGCCCGATGGCAACGGCCTCGAGCTGCTGGAAGACACCCGCTCCATGCCGCAGACCGAAGTGGTGCTGGTCACCGGGCATGCGAGCCTCGACACCTCCATCCAGGCGCTGCGCCGCGGCGCGGCCGACTACCTGGTCAAACCCGTCGCCCCCCAGCAGCTGCAGAAGCTGATTTCGCGCATCAGCGCGCCGTGCCCGCTCCAGCACGAAGCGCAGGAGCTCGAAGCCAAGCTGGAAAAGGAAGGCCACTTCGGCGCCCTGTGGGGCCGCTCGCCGGTGATGCGCCGTGTGTACGAGCAGGTGATGCGTGTGGCCTGCACCAACGTCACGGTGTTCGTGACCGGCGAGAGCGGCACCGGCAAGGAGGTCGTGGCCCGCACGGTGCACGACCTCAGCCGCCGCCGCGCCCGACCCTTTCTTGCCGTCAATTGCGGTGCCATTTCCCCGCAGCTGATCGAAAGCGAGATCTTCGGCCACGAGAAGGGCAGCTTCACCGGCGCCGACCGCCAGCACCAGGGCTTCTTCGAGCGCGCGAGCGGTGGCACGCTCTTCCTCGACGAGATCACCGAGATGCCGCTCGACCTGCAGGTGAAGCTCCTGCGCGTGCTCGAGACCGGCACCTTCATGCGCGTGGGCTCGACGACCGTGCAGCAGACCGACGTGCGCCTCGTCGCCGCCACCAACCGCGACCCGATGGATGCGGTGAAGGCCGGCAAGCTGCGTGAAGACCTGTTCTATCGCCTGAATGTCTTCCCGATCGCACTCTCGCCGCTGCGCGAGCGCGCGGAAGACATTCCGCTGCTGGCGCAGCACTTCCTCGACCAGATCTCCAAGCGCGAAGGTCAGCGCAAGCAGTTCGCGCCCGCCGCGCTGCAACGCCTGTCGGCCTACAAGTGGCCCGGCAACGTGCGTGAGCTTCGCAACATGGTGTGCCGCGCCTACGTGATGGCCACCGACACCCTGATCCACGACGCCTGCCTGCCGGGCGATCCTGTACAGGCCGCCGGCGTGTCGGACAAGCCCGCGGTGCCGTCGCTGACCATCCAGGTCGGAACAGCACTTGCCGAGATCGAACGCAGGGTGACGCTTGCAACGCTGGAGCACCTTGGCAACCACAAGGAAAAGACCGCTGCAGCGTTGGGCATCAGCCTGAAGACCCTCTACAACCGGCTGAAGGAGTACGCAGCCTTGCCGGATGGCACCTTGGCCAACCAGACGGCCGTGGAGGAGGGGCACTAGGGCCCGCGGCGAATCGCTTCGTGGCGGGCCTCCTCTGGCAGTACTGAAAGGAGAAATGCCCATGAGTCACGATGACATCGTCGATACCTTGAACGACCTGATCGAAACCTCGAAAGACGGCGAGCTCGGCTTCACCGCGTGCGCCAAGCACGTGAAGTCGAGCGACCTGCGCAACCTCTTCCTGCGCCGCGCCGAGGAATGCCGCGCGGCCGCCGGCGAGTTGCAGACACTGGTGGTCGAGTACGGCGGCAAGCCCGACGCCGGCGGTTCGGCCACCGGCGCGCTGCACCGTGGCTGGGTGGCGGTGCGCGGCTCGCTCTCGGGCTACAGCGACCACGCGATGCTCGAAGAGTGCGAGCGAGGCGAAGACGCTGCGCTTGCCCGCTACCGCGCCGCACTGAAGGAAGAAGCGCTGCCCGAGTCGGTGAGGGCGGTCGTCGCGCGCCAGCAGCTTGGCGTGCAGGCCAACCACGATCAGATCAAGCGCCTGCGGGACATCGACAAGGCGGCTTGACGGTCGCACTGCAACGAAAAGGCCGGCATCATGCCGGCCTTTTTCATGGTGCGTTGGTGAGGAAGCGGTTCAGCGCGTGACCGACATGGCCGCGCCGGCGGCCGAGCCTGACGACGACCACGCCTCGCGCCGCCCGATGGTCTGGATGAGCTGATCGAGCTCCTGCGAGGTCTTGGGCGGCGCATCTTCGGGCGGGGCGGTGTCGGGGTTGGTGTCGGGCTGCACTTCCAGCCGGGCGATGGACGCGCCCTCACGCTCGTCGGCCACGGCCGGCCAGCTGGCCATCACGGCCTGCGGCGTCTGCGGGCTCGCGAAGCGCGCGCGGGCGTCGACCAGACCGCTACGCAGCGCGTCGCGGAAGAAGTCGCCCACCAGCAGGATGGCGTTGTGGCCGCCCTGGCCCCAGTAGTTGCTGCGCATCGCCACGCGCGAGTCGTTGAACCCGACCCACGCGCCGGCCACCAGGCGCGGGTGCATGAGGATGAACCAGCCGTCGGTGTTGTTCTGCGTGGTGCCGGTCTTGCCGGCCACGTCGGCCTGGGTGATGCCGAACCGCGTGCGCACCATGGTGCCGGTGCCTTGCGTGACCACGCCGCGCAGCATGTCGACGAGCGTGACCGCGGTGTCGGGCGACATCGCGCGCCGTGGTGACGAGCCGAACTCGGCGATGACGCGGCCTTCGCGGTCGCGTATGCGCTTGATGACGAGCGGCTCGCGCCGCACGCCTTCGTGCGCGATGGTGGCGTAGGCGTTGACCATCTCCAGGAGCGTGACCGGGCTCGTGCCCAGCGCAAGCGAAGGCACCGGGTCGAGCCGGCTCTGGTTCACGCCGGACGCCTTGGCCAACGCCACCACGCGGTCGACGCCCACGTCCTGCATCACCTGCGCGGTGACGATGTTGCGCGAGTGCACGAGCCCGTCGCGCAGCGTCATGGGCAGGCCGCTCGGGGCCGTCATGTCGGTGGGCTTCCACACGCTGCCATCGCTGCTGCGGATCTCGACGGCCTGGTCGAGGTAGGCGCGCTGCGGGCGGATGCCGCCTTCGAGCGCGGCGCCATAGACCAGCGGCTTGAAGGTGGAGCCCGGCTGGCGCGCGGCCTGTGCGACGTGGTCGTATTGGTCTTGTGCGAAGTCTCGGCTGCCGACCCAGGCCTTCACCTCGCCGGTGGTCGGGTCCATCGCCACGAAACCGGCTTCGAGTCGCGTCTTGCGGGCCTTGAGGGACGAGAGCCATTCCTTGTCGGACAGCAGTTCCCGCACGGCCTGCGCTTCGCTGGCGCCGCCGTCCACCGCGCGGCGGAACTCGGGCGTTTCGCGCACCGCGGCGGCCAGCAACTCCGGGCGCTGCTTCCAGAAGTAGCCGAAGGGCTCGGCGCGGCGTGGCAGGCGCGCGCCGTTGAGCGAGGTCTCCACCAGCTCGGCCTGGCTCCACTCGACGTTGGCGATCTGCTGCAGGGCTTCGGTCTGGCGGGCCACGGCCTCCTCGGCGGCGCGCTGCAGGTCCATCTCGAGCGTGCTCTCGATCACCAGGCCGTCGGCGTACAGGTCGTGCCCGGTGGTCTCGGCCCAGGCCAGGAGCCACTTGCGCGCATGGCCGCTGAAGTGCGGCGCGGGGCCGGGTGCGTCGGCGTAGCGGTTGAGGCTCACTCGCAGCGGCTGCGCGGCGAGTTGCCGCAAGCGTGCAGCTTCCAGCGAGCCGCGCTTTTGCATCTGCGCGAGCACCAGGTTGCGTCGCTCGCGGGCGCGCTCGGGGTTGAGCACCGGGTTGTAGTAGCGCGGGCCCTTGAGCATGCCCACGAGCGTGGCGCTTTCCACTTCATTCAGTTCCGAAGCGGGCTTGTTGAAATAGGTGTGCGCGGCCATCTCCACGCCCACCGCATTGAAGAGGAATGGCGCAGTGTTGAGGTAGGCCTCGAGGATTTCGCGCTTGCTGTAATGCTGCTCGATGCGCAAGGCCGTCACCAGCTCCTTGAGCTTGCGGTGCAGCGAGCGGCTGCGGCCGATCTCCTCGGGGAAGAGGTTGCGCGCCAGCTGCTGCGTGAGCGTGGAGCCGCCTTGCGTGCGGCCGATGCAGGTGTTGTAGAGCGCCGCCACGAGGCGCTTGTAGTCGACACCGCCGTGCTCGTGGAAGCGGTGGTCTTCGGTGGCGAGCAGGGCCTGGATGAGGTGCGGCGACACCTCGTCGACGGTGACGCGCTGCGACGGCCCGCGGCTGAAGGTGGCGAGCGTCTCGCCATCGGCCGAGAGCAGCACCGAAGGGCGCGCCGAGGTGACTTCGCGCAGGTCCTGCACGCCGGGGGCGTTGCGCGCGAGGTGGGTGAGGTAGGCGGCACCGGCCGCGGCGGCCAGGAGCGCGCTTCCCAGGCCCGCCCAGAGGGCGATGCGGGCGGCATGCCATCGCCTGGCGTGCGGCGCTCGTGAAGGAGAGGGCTGCGGTGGGTCGATCTCGGGCGGTGGCATGGCCGGCATGGTGATGCGGCCGGTGCGCGAAAGCTGTAGGACGGCGGGCCATCACGCGGTCAGCGGCGCTCGGCTTTTGCGCCGACGCTGTCGTGACGGCAGGGGTACGATGAAGCGCATCCCATCTTGACGACGCCCAGAGGAACACGACCCATGCCCATCCAAGACCTGCTCAAGACCGAGCTGCCCATCATCCAGGCGCCGATGGCCGGTGTGCAGACGAGCCGGCTGGCCATCGCGGTGATCGAAGCGGGTGGCGTGGGTTCGTTGCCCGCGGCCATGCTCGCGCCACAGGCGCTGCAAGACGAGCTGAAGGCGCTGGCCGCGCACGGCGGCACCTGGAACGTCAACTTCTTCGCCCACACCAACCCCGCGCCCGACAACGTGCGTGAAGCCCGGTGGCGCGCGCGCCTCGCGCCCTACCACGCCGAGTACGGCATCGACATCGACAAGGTGCCCGCCGGTGCCGGCCGCAACCCTTTCAGCAGCGAGATCGCCGACCTCATCGAGCCCTTCAAGCCGCCGATCGTGAGCTTTCATTTCGGGCTGCCCGCGCCTGAGCTCATGAAGCGTGTGCGCAGCTGGGGCTCGCGCATCCTCTCGTCGGCCACCACGGTCGATGAGGCGCTGTGGCTGCAGGAGCACGGTGTCGACGCTGTGATCGCGCAGGGCCTGGAGGCCGGTGGTCACCGGGGCCATTTCCTCGACCACGACCTCACGCGCCAGCAAGGCCTGATGACGCTGCTGCCGCAGATCGTGCAGGCCGTGCGCGTGCCGGTGATCGCGGCGGGCGGCATCTCGGATGCCAATGCCGTGAAGGCCGCGATGGCGCTCGGCGCCTCGGCGGTGCAGGTGGGCACGGCCTACATGCTCTGCCCCGAAGCGCAAACCTCGGCGCTGCACCGAGCGGCGCTGCGCAGCCCGCAGGCCCGCCACACCGCGCTCACCAACCTCTTCACGGGCCGGCCGGCGCGCGGCATCGTGAACCGGGTGATGCGCGAAGTGGGGCCGCTCTCGCCCGATGCGCCCGAGTTCCCGACGGCCACGGCCGCCATCGCACCGCTGCGTGCGGCGGCCGAGGCCCGCGGCATCGGTGACTTCACGCCTCTGTGGTCGGGCCAGCGCGTGGGCAACCTCGAGGGCGTGGATGCCGGCACGCTCACCCGGGCGCTTGCACGAGGCTTGTGACGCTGCCCGTCAGCCCCGGCGTTGCTGGCAGCGCAGCTTGAATGCCGGCAGCGTCTGCGGGTTGCGGCAGGTCGGCGGGCAAACGCCCCGCAGCAGGTGCTCCACCGCCTCGACGGCGCCGAGGCCCATCGCCCGCATGCTGTCTTCCGACACGCCGGCGGCATGCGGGGTCACGATCACATGCGGCATCTGCCAGAACGCGTGGCCGGCAAGCAGAGGCTGGGTGTCGAAGACGTCGAGCGCGGCGCCCGCCACATGGCCGGAGCGCAACGCGGCGATCAACGCCGCTTCGTCGACGACCGGGCCTCGCGCCACGTTGACGAGCCAGCTGCCGGGGCGCATGCGCGCGAGCTGCGAGGCGCCCAGCAGGCCGCGCGTCTGATCGGTCAGCGGGCAGGCGAGCACCACCACGTCGCTTTGCGCGAGCAGGTTGTCGAGCGAGTGGGCGGCCGTCGCGTGCGTGTCGTCTCGAAGCGGCGAGCGGCTGTGTGCCAGCACGCGCATCGACAGGCCCAGGTGCGCCAGCCGCGCCACCGCCTGGCCCACGTGGCCGAAGCCCACCACACCGAGCGTGCGCCCGCGCAGCTCGACCCCGCGTTCGGCGGCGGCGCGAGCGGCCGCCCAGCCCGCATCCTTCAGCGTTGCCGATACCTGGGGCGTCTGCCGCGCCAGTGCGAGCATGCTGCGCAGCACGTGTTCCGCCACGGCGTTGGCGTTGACGCCCGGCACGTTGGCGACCAGCACGCCGCGTGCGGTGGCGGCGTCGAGCGGGATCATGTCGATCCCCGTGCCGTGGCGCACCGCGCCGATGAGCGAGGGCGCCGCCTCGAAGATGTCGTCGGGCAGTTGGGCGCGCACCACCACGACCTCACAGCCGGCGGCCGCGTGGCGCAGCGTGGCTGCCGCCGTGTCGGGCGCGACGACGACCTCGGCCGAGCGGGAGAGCCTCGCGTGCGCCTCGGGGTGGATCGCGTTCGTGAGCAGAACGCGCGGCAAGGCGGTGCTCAACGCCGCGCCGTGGCCGCTGCGGCCAGGGCTCGTTTCGGTTTCGCCGGCCGGCCACTGGCCTTGGCCGGGGCGACGGCCTCGGTGTCGTGCCCGTTGCCGCCCTGGCCCGGGCCTTCGGAGAAGAACATGCGGAAGTACGTGTCGACGCCCTTCAGGTGGCGCCGCAGGATGCGCAGGCCGGCTTCGGCGTCCTGCCGCTCGATGGCGCGGTACAGCGCCAGGTGCTGCGCGTGCGAACGTTTGCTCTGTGTGGGCGTGTCGAAGTAGATCTCGCGGCGCTGGCGCGACATGCGATAGAAGACGTTGATGAAGCGCAGCAGCACATCGTTCTTGGTGGCGGCGACGATGGCCTTGTGGAACTCGGCGTCAAGGTCGGCCAGGCTCTCGCCGCGCTCGATGATGGCTTCGCTCTCGGCCAGCAGCGCCTGCATGCGGTCGAGGTCGTCTTGCGTGCGGCGCATGCAGGCCAGGCGCAGCGCTTCGGTTTCGAGCACGCTGCGCAGCTCGACCGACTGCGCCACCTCGGCCGCCGAGAGCGGCGTGTTGGTCTCGGCGAAGAGCACCATCGCCTCGATGCTGCGCTCGGCGCCGTAGGGCTGCAGGTAGATGCCCGACTTCGGGCGGCACTCGATGATGCGCAGCGTGTCGAGGCGGATGAGCCCTTCGCGCAAGGCGCTGCGGCTCATGTTGAACTCTTCGGCCAGGTCGCGCTCCGAGGGCAGCTTGTCGCCGGGCTTGAATCCGCGCTCGCGGATCATGTGCAGCAGTCGGGCGGTCTGTTCAAGGCCTTCCATGGTCGTCCTTGGATGGGGTGGAGAACTGCCGGTAGGCCGCCGGCTCGAACCAGCGCTCGCGCGGCTTGTAGAGACGCTCGGGTGAGATCACCGGCACCGGCTCGCGCTCGGCGGCGGCGTGGAAGGTCAGCTCCAGTTGCACGCCATTGGGGTCGTAGACGAAGAGCTGCCACAGCGGCGTGCCAGGCACGAGGTTCTCGCGGTAGGGCAGGCCGAAGCGCTCGAACTGCGCGCGGAAGGCGCTGTAGCCGCCGCAGACGATCGAGAGATGGTCGATGGCGCCCGAGCCGGTGAGCACCGAACCATCGGGCTCGCGCGCAGCGTCTCCCGCGTAGAGATGGATGGTGGCCTCGGCCCCGGCCTGGGCCGGTGCCAGCCACGCGCCGGGGAAGTCGAACGGCGGTCGAGGCACCTGCACCATGCCCAGCACGTCGGTGTAGAAGCGCACGCTCGAGGCGAGGTCGGCGGTGCGCAGGCCGGTGTGGAAGAGTTTTCCGAAGAGCATGGCAGGCAGGTAATCAGCGGGGCGCGACCAGCGGGCGCAGCACGTCCATCGAGCGGGTGAAGAGCGAGGTGTAGAACTCGTCCGACAGCAGGTTGGAACCGTGGTCGATGAGGAACTGCTTCTGCTCGGGCGAGATGTCGACCGGCCTCGTCTCGGCCTGCGCGCCGTAGGGATTGGCCGGCGTGCGGTCGAGCGTGGCGACGAACTCCAGCGACAGCGCACCGGTGTAGTCGACCTCGCGCAGCGTGTCGAGGATGGCGCGGAAATCGAGGTGGCCCATGCCGAGCGCGAAGCGGTTGCTGTCGGCGAGGTGCACGTCGTAGATGCGCCCTTTGGCCTGGCGGAAGGCGGCGTGCAGGTCGGCTTCCTCGATGTTCATGTGGAAGACGTCGAGGCACACGCCGCAGTCGGGTGCCACGGCGTCGGCGAGCGCGAGGGCCTGGTCGGTGCGGTTGATGAGGTAGGTCTCGAAGCGGTTGAGCGGCTCGATGGCGATGCGCACGCCTTCGCGGCGCGCATGCTCGTGCACGGCCTTCACGCCTTCGACCACCCAGCGCCACTCGTCCTCCGCCGAGGCTTCGGGCACCACCTTGCCTACCGTGAGCGGCACGAGCGAGACGATCTCGCCGTCGAGCTCCTTGACCATCGTGACGACGCGCTTCATGTAGTCGACGGTGGCTTCGCGGCGCGCCGCGTCGCGTGCGGCGAGGTTGCGTTCGCCGAGCGTGAGCGTCACGGCGCCCCAGCAGGTGAGCCCGTGTTCCTTCAGCAGCGCGCGCACCTCTCGGGTGTCGTATTGCTCGGGCTCGCCCGCGATCTCGAGGGCGTCGATGCCGTGTGCGCGCAGGCGCTCCATGGTTCGTCGAATGGGTTCGGCGCGCATCCAGTTGTGGGCCGCAATGTGCATGGTGTCTCCTTCGGGCCAGGCGCGCATGGCTGCGCCACCTCGGCATGAAGGAGGACTTTACTGGTTCGCCCGGGCTGAAACCGAGCCGGCCCGAGCTTAGGAAGCGGCGGCTTGGGTGTCAACTGGTCAGACCAGATGTTGACTCCGCCGATCTGCGGCGCGATCATCCGACCCCGAGCGAACGAGGCACAAGGTTCGCCGACAGAAGGAGACAAGGCATGAAGACGATCAAGGGCCCCGCCATCTTCCTGGCGCAGTTCGCGGGCGACCAGGCGCCGTTCAATTCGCTCGACGCCATCGCGGCGTGGGCTTCCGGCCTCGGCTACAAGGGCGTGCAGATGCCGAGCTGGGACGGTCGCCTTTTCGATTTGCAGAAGGCCGCCGAGAGCAAGACCTATTGCCAAGAGGTGAAAGGCACGCTCGCGCGGCACGGGCTCGAGATCACGGAACTCTCGACCCACCTGCAGGGCCAGCTCGTGGCGGTGCACCCCGCCTACGACGAGGGCTTCGACGGCTTTGCCGCACCCGAGGTGCGGGGCAACCCGGCCCGGCGCCAGCAGTGGGCCGTGCAACAGATGCTCTATGCAGCCAAGGCGTCCGAGAACCTGGGGCTCACGGCGCATGCCACCTTCTCCGGCGCGCTCGCCTGGCCCTACCTGTACTCATGGCCGCCGCGGCCGGCGGGCTTGATCGAGGGCGCGTTCGACGAGCTGGCCAAGCGCTGGCGCCCGATCCTCGATGCGTTCGACGCGAGCGGCGTCGATGTCTGCTACGAGATCCACCCTGGCGAAGACCTGCACGACGGCGTGACCTACGAGATGTTTCTCGACCGCGTGAACCAGCACAAGCGCGCCTGCCTGCTCTACGACCCGAGCCACTTCGTGCTGCAGCAGCTCGACTACCTCGAGTACATCGACCTCTATCACGACCGCATCAAGATCTTTCACGTGAAGGACGCCGAGTTCAACCCGACCGGCCGCCAGGGCGTGTACGGCGGTTTCCAGTCGTGGGTCAACCGGGCCGGGCGCTTCCGCTCGCTGGGTGACGGGCAGGTCAACTTCCCGGCCATCTTCTCGAAGATGGCGGCGTATGACTTCCCCGGCTGGGCGGTGCTCGAATGGGAGTGCTGCCTCAAGCACCCGGAAGACGGCGCGCGTGAAGGCGCCACCTTCATCGCCGATCACATCATCCGCGTGGCCGACCGTGCCTTCGACGACTTCGCGGCGAGCGGCGTCGACCAGGCCAAGAACCGCAAGATCCTGGGCCTGGCCTGAGAGGACGCGCGATGACCATCGAAGCATCTCGCGCCCAGGGCGCGACGCCGCGGCGCATTCGCCTCGGCATGGTGGGAGGCGGGCAGGGCGCCTTCATCGGCGGCGTGCACCGCATGGCCGCCCGCCTCGACGACCGCTATGAGTTCGTGGCCGGTGCGCTCTCGTCGCAGCCGGATCGGGCTCGCGCGAGCGCCGCCGAGCTGCACGTGGCCCCCGACCGCAGCTACACCGACTACCGCGAGATGGCGCAGCGAGAGGCCGAGCGTGAAGACGGCATCGACGCGGTGGCCATCGTCACGCCCAACCACCTGCATGCGCCGATCGCCCGCGCTTTCCTCGACGCCGGCATCGACGTGATCTGCGACAAGCCGGTGACCACCACGCTCGCCGAGGCGATGGATCTGGTGCAGCGCGTGAAGCGCAGCGGGCGGCTCTTCGCGCTCACGCACAACTACAGCGGCTACCCGATGGTGCGGCAGGCCCGCGAGATGGTGCAGGCGGGCGAGCTGGGCGAGATCCGCCTCGTGCACGCCGAGTACCCGCAAGACTGGCTGAGCACCGGCCTCGAAGCCACGGGGCAAAAGCAGGCGGCGTGGCGCGTCGACCCGGCACAAGCTGGCGCCGGCGGCTCGCTCGGCGACATCGGCACCCATGCCGAGCACCTGGGCCGCTTCATCTCGGGCCTCACGCTGAAGGCGGTGAGCGCCGATCTGCAGAGCTTCGTGGAAGGGCGTCGGCTCGACGACAACGCCCATGTGATGCTGCGCTACACCAGCGGCGCGCGCGGCATGCTGTGGTGCAGCCAGGTGGCGCCGGGCAACGAGAACGCGCTGCGGGTGCGGGTCTACGGCAGCAAGGCCGGCCTCGACTTCTGCCAGGAGCAGCCCAACCACCTCTGGTTCACGCCGCTCGGCCAGACGCCGCGCCTCATCACCCGCGGCGGCAGCGCGGCGGGCGCCGCGGCCCAATACGCCTCGCGGATCCCCTCGGGGCACCCCGAGGGCTACCTCGAAGGCTTTGCGCAGCTTTACCGCGACGTGGCCGAGCAGATCCACGCGCGCTGGGAAGGCCGTGCGCCCGACCCGCGGGCCTGCCTGGTGCCGAGCGTCGAAGACGGTGCGCGGGGCATGAAATTCATCGAGGCCGTGGTCGAGTCGAGCCGCGCCGACGGCCGCTGGGTCGACGCGCAGCTCGCCCTGTGATGGAAGACGCCGCAGCATGAGCCTCCACGTCCGATTCGCCGAGATCACCAAGGACTTCGGCCCGGTGCGCGTGTTGCACGGGGTGAGCTTCGAGCTGCAACCCGGGCGGGTGTACGGCCTGCTGGGGGAAAACGGCGCCGGCAAGTCGACGCTGATGAAGATCCTCTCTGGGTACGAGGCGGCCAGCGGCGGCGAGCTCTTCATCGACGGCAAGCCCTGCCGCTTTGCCGGCTCGCGCGATGCCGAGAGCGCCGGTGTGGTGCTCATCCACCAGGAGTTCAACCTCGCCGACGACCTGACCATCGCACAGAACATCTTCCTCGGCCGTGAGCTGCGCCGCGGGCTCTGGCTCGACGACGCCGCGATGCGCGAAGCCTCGCGCCGGGTGCTCGAGCAAGTGGGCCTGCAGGTCGACCCGGGGCGCCGCGTGGGTGACTTGATCGTGGCCGAGAAGCAGCTGGTCGAGATCGCCAAGGCGCTCGCGCGGCAGGCGCGGCTGCTGGTGATGGACGAGCCCACCGCCACGCTCACGCCGAGCGAGACGCAGAGCCTCTTTGCGCTCATTGCGCAGCTCAAGGCGTCGGGCGTGACCATCCTCTACATCTCGCACAAGCTCGATGAAGTGGAGCGCATCACCGACGAGGTGCTGGTCATGCGCGACGGCCGCCTGGTGGCGCGCGAGCCGACCGCCGGCCTGTCGCGCCAGCGCATGGCGAACCTCATGGTCGGGCGCGAACTGTCCGACATGTTCCCCGAGCGCCGAGCGGCTCCACAAGGCGAGCCGCTGCTGCGGGTGCAGGGCCTCAGCGTGCCGGGCTGGGCGCAGGGCGTGAGCTTCGAGGTGCGCCCGGGCGAGATCCTCGGCTTCGCCGGCCTCGTGGGTGCGGGGCGCACCGAGCTCTTCGAAGGGTTGCTGGGGCTTCGTCCCGTGTCGGCGGGCGAGGTGGAGATCGAGGGCCGTGCGGTGCGCTTTCGCAACCCGCGCGAGGCCTTGCAACATGGCGTGGCCTACCTGAGCGAAGACCGCAAGGGCAAAGGGCTGCACGTCGCGTTTCCGCTCTACCAGAACCTCACGCTCATGAACCTGGCGAGCCATGCAAAGCCGCTGCTCGACAGCGCGTCGGAGCAGGCCGCGCTCAAGAAGGCCATCGCCGACTTCGGCATTCGCGGCAACCCGCAGAGCCGGGCCTCGGCGCTCTCGGGTGGCAACCAGCAGAAGCTCGCCATCGCCAAGGTGCTGCAGCCCGACCCGCGCGTGGTGGTGCTCGATGAGCCCACCCGTGGGGTGGACGTGGGTGCCAAGCGCGAGATCTATTTCCTGATCCAGAAGCTGGCGGACGAAGGGCGCGCAGTGGTCGTGATCTCGTCCGAGCTGATGGAACTCATCGGCCTGTGCCACCGCGTCGCGGTGATGCGCGCAGGCCACCTGCAGGCCACCTTGGCCGCCGACCACCTGACCGAAGAGGAACTGATCGCACATGCCACCGGCACCCACTGATTCGAGCGTGGCCGTCTCCACCCACACGGCGGCGGACGGCGCGAGCCCCGGCGCGCGCCTGCAGGCCTGGCTGCGCCGCGACGGGCGGCTGCGGAGCATGGGCCCCTTGCTGGGCCTGGTGCTGCTGTGCATCGCCGGCACGCTGCTCAACAGCGACTTCGCGAGCTTCGACAACGCGATGAACCTGCTCACGCGCACAGCCTTCATCGGCATCATTGCCGTGGGCATGTGCTTCGTCATCATCTCGGGCGGCATCGACCTGTCGGTGGGCTCGATGGCCGCGCTCATCGCCGGCTCGGTGATCCTCGCGATGAACGCCATGGCGGCCACCGTGGGCTCGCCGCTGCTGGTGGTGGTGCTCGGCATGGTCTTCGCGGTGCTGCTGGGGGCCGTGTTCGGCCTCGCGCACGGGCTGCTCATCACCAAGGGCCGCATCGAGCCCTTCATCGTGACGCTCGGCACGCTCGGCATCTTCCGCGCCTACCTCACCTACTTCGCCAACGGCGGGGCGATCACGCTCGACAACGCGCTGTCCGACGTCTACAGCCCGGTGTACTACGCGAGCCTCCTGGGTGTGCCGATCCCGGTCTGGGTGTTCCTCGTGGCCGCGGTGGCCGGAGGGCTCATCCTGAACCGCACGGCCTATGGGCGCTACGTGCAGGCGATCGGCTCCAACGAGCAGGTCGCGCGCTATGCGGCGGTCGACGTCGACCGCATCAAGGTCATCACCTACGTGCTGCTCGGCGTGTGCGTGGGCATCGCCACCTTGCTGTATGTGCCACGCCTCGGCTCGGCCTCGCCGACCACCGGCCTCTTGTGGGAGCTCGAAGCCATTGCCGCGGTGATCGTCGGCGGCACGGCGCTCAAGGGCGGCGCGGGCAGCATCACCGGCACGGTGATCGGCGCAGTGCTGCTCTCGGTCATCAGCAACATCCTCAACCTCACCAGCATCATCAGCGTGTACCTCAACGCGGCGGTGCAGGGCTTCGTGATCATCGTCGTGGCGTTCATGCAGCGCGCGCGACGCTGACGTTTTTCCACCCACAGACCTCAAGACGAGGAGACAAGCATGAACAACAGAAGATTCGCCATCCGCACCGCCATCGCTCTCGCCGCCCTCGTGGCCGGCGCTGCCGCGATGGCGCAGAACAAGGTCACGATGGGCGTGTCGATCCCGGCCGCGACGCACGGCTGGACCGGCGGCGTCGTGTATTGGGCCAACCGCACCAAGGCCGAGCTGGAGAAGCAGTACCCCGGCATGACGGTGATCGTGAAGACGGCCGGCTCGGCCACCGAGCAGGCCAACCAGGTGCAGGACCTCCACACCGCCAACAAGATCGACACGCTGGTGATCCTGCCCTTCGAATCGGCACCGCTGACCAAGCCGGTGGCGCAGGTGAAGAGCAAGGGCGTCTTCGTGACCGTGGTCGACCGCGGCCTCACCGACGCCAGCGCGCAAAGCGCTTATGTGGCCGGCGACAACCCGGGCTTCGGCAAGGTGGCGGCCGAGTACATGGGCAAGGCGCTCGGCGGCAAGGGCAACGTGGTGGTGCTGCGCGGCATTCCGACCGTCATCGACAACCAGCGCGTCGACGCCTTCAACGCGGTGCTCAAGGCCTCGTACCCCGACATCAAGGTGCTCGATGCCAAGCACGGCAACTGGAACCGCGACGATGCCTTCAAGGTGATGCAGGACTACCTGACGCGCTTCAAGCAGATCGACGCGGTGTGGGCGTCCGACGACGACATGGCCGTAGGCGTGCAGAAGGCCATCGAGCAGGCCAAGCGAACCGACATCAAGCTGGTGCTGGGCGGAGCCGGCTCCAAGGAGTACATCAAGAAGGTGATGGATGGCGACAAGATCGTCTCCGCCAACGTGACCTACTCGCCGAGCATGATTGCCGACGCCATGAAGCTCACGGCGGAAGCGCGCGCCAAGGGCACCACCATGCCGGCCACCACGATCATCCCGTCGGTGCTGATCACGAAGGACAACGCGGCCAAGTACTACGAGCCCGCCTCTCCGTTCTGAGCGTTCCGTTTGGGGGAACCCTGTTCGGGGCGCCGAGGTCGGGCGCCCCTTTTTTCATTCGGCCTCAATGCGGCTTGGTCGTTGCGCGGGGCGCCGACAGCAGCCGCGGGCGCTCCGAGGTGAAGTCGATCCAGGGGTTGTCGCCGAGGGTCGCGGCGCCGTCGACGCTCGGGTCGTCGTAGCGCATCACGAAGGATGCGGGCCCATGCGCGTAGGCCACCACGAGTCCGTCCGGGGCGTCGAAGAAGCCGCCGTGCGGCACGAGGCCCGGGTAGCTGATGCGCCAGGCGACGCCTCGATCGCCGACGCGACCGAAGCGCAGCTTGCCCACCACGTCATTCGGAAACACGAAGAACCATGTGTAGGGCCCGCCGGAGACGATGGTCATCACCTCGTCGATGCCGACACCGGCTTCGGAACTGTTGACGTGCAAGCGCCCGAACTTGCGCTGGATGAACGCCGTGGTCGGCTGGTCGAGCGCCTTCATGTCGTAGACCTTCGGATAGGGCGCGACGCCGGGTTCGGAGGTCTGCAGATGACCGCCACGGGGCATTTCCGGGGCACGGCCGGCACGCGAGATCTCTTGCACCAGTTCCTTGCGCCCGAGCGCAAAGTGCCCGAGCAGTGCCGACGCCTGCTCTGTGTTGAGGGCGCGGGTGCGCGAGGCTTGCAGCAGCGGCTTCGCGGCGGCCGGGATCGCCACTTCGCTCACGCGCACGCCGACAGTCCGCAGCCGCGCATTGACGGCGTCGAGGCCGACGGATGCGGGCGTGCCGTCGCTGTAGTGGAGTGCGATGTAGCCGTCGGCATCGGGTACCGGTGCGGCTAATGCTGCGGCGGTGAGGCTGGCCGACAGCACGGCGAGGCTGGCGAGACGGTGGAGGAAGTTCGTGTGTTTCATGATCGACGATCCGAGGGTTGCAGGGCGTGGGGGGTTGAAGGGCTTGGCTGCGCGCGGTTGACCAGAGACAGCCCGCCGAGCACCGCCGCAATGGCCAGCCAGGCCGTGACGGGATAGCGTTCGCCGAACACGGCCGCGCCGAGCAGCAGCGACGCCGCGGTGATCACGTATCCGAGCTGGGCGACGATCACGGGGCCGCCGCGGCGCTGCAGTTCGAAGGCGCCGAGGTAGAAGATCGTTGTCAGCAGCCCACCGCCCAGCAGCATCACGTCGGCCGGTGCGCCGACGGGAAGCGGCCACTGGAAGTGCCCCAGCGCGATCGCCAGCGGCACGACCACGAGCGCCTGCACGGCGAGCATCAGGCTCGCCGCGCCGAGCGGGGCAAGCCCCACCGGCCACGCCAGCGAACGGAACAGGTTGCCTGCGGCCAGGAGCAGGGGGCTCGCCACGGCCGCGAGCGCCCACGGCCACGACCCATCGCCAGGCAGGCTGCCCGCGGGGAGCAGCAGGCCAAGCACGCCGGCCAGGCCGAGCACGATGCCCGCGGCGCGCAGCGTGCGCAGCGCTTCGATGCGCAGCGCCAGTGCCAGTGCGTAGGTGAACATCGGCGCCAGCGCGCCGATCACGCCGATGAACCCCGCCGGCACGCGGGCCAGGGCGCAGAAGGTCACCAGGCTCGGGCCGGTCATGCCCAGCATGCCGGCGATGGCGGCATAGCGGAGGTTCGCGCGGGTCAAAGCCGCCCGCTCGCCGCGCCAGCTGGCCACGGCGGTGAGGGCGGTGGTGGCGAAGAGAAGCTGCCAGGCCAGCACCCCGAGCGCAGAAGCGGTGCCGGCCTTGGCCAAGGCGTAGATGCCGGCCATCAACGAGCCGTTGAGCAGCAGCAAGAGCGTCGTCATGGTTTGCTCCATCGTGAAGTCGACCGATGCGTGGCATCGAGAGCTTCATGATGGTGGTCGGCCGTTGCGAATGAAAACGGATAAATTCGCCCAACTCCATCGAAGCCATCGAACGACCACCCGCATGCTCCGCCTCACCCTCGACGCACTTCAGGTGGTCGACGCCATCGAGCGGCGCGGCAGTTTTGCAGCGGCTGCCGATGAGCTGCACCGGACCACGTCGACGCTGTCGTACACCGTGAAGAAGCTGGAGGACGACCTGGGCGTCCAGCTCTTCGACCGCAGCGGCCACCGCGCCAAGCTCACCGACGCGGGGCGCTTGCTGCTCGACGAAGGCCGCGGCGTGCTCGATGCGGCGCGCGCGATGGAACGGCGCGTGCGCAGCCTCGGCGACGGCTGGGAGGCAGAGCTGGAGATCGCGGTCAACGATCTGGTGCCCTTGGAGACGGTGCTCGCCGCGGTGGCCGACTTCTATCGCGCCGGCCACCCGACGCGCATTCGCATGCGCACCGAGGTGCTGGGCGGCGTGTGGGAGTCGCTCGTCTCGCGGCGTGCCGACGTGGCCGTGACCGAGCTCGAATCGCGCGGCGCCCCCGACATCACGCATCGCCCGATCGGCTCGCTGCCGTTCGTGTTCGCCGTGGCGCCAGATCATCCCCTGGCACGCGAGAAGCAGCCGATCAAGGTCGCGACGATCCGCCGCCACCGCGTGGTCGTCGTGGCCGACTCCGCCCGCGGCGGCGCGCCGCGTTCCACGGGCATCGCCGAGGCTGCCGACGTGCTCACCGTGTCGAGCCTGCATGCCAAGCTTGCCGCGCAGGTGGCGGGCCTGGGAGTCGGCTTCCTGCCCGAGCCCATCGCCGCCATGCCGATCGCACAGGGGCAGCTCGTGCCGCTGCAGGTGGCCGCGCCCAAGCCCCGCCTTCAGCTCAGCGTGGCCTGGCGTGGCTCGGAAGGCGGGCCGGCGCTGTCATGGTTCGTCGAGCGGCTGCAAAGCATCGATCTCACGGCGCCGGGCAGCCTGGCCCCGCCGTGAACCGTCAAGGGCGTGTCTGCGCCGCGAGAAGATGCAGATGGTCGAGCCTGGACGAGGGTGGTGCCGATGCTGCCGTCAGGGACGTACCGGACCGTACTGCCAAGCACGCAAGCGCTGACGAGGACGTATTCCATGGCGAACGCTAGACGGGACGCGGCATCCGACCGCCGCGTTCGCCCTGCGAGGCGGCCATGGCCTCCAGCACCTTGCGCGTTGCTGCCACTTCGCGTGCGCCGAGTCGCTCTGCCACGGCCTGCTCGTACCTGGCGTGGAAAGCCCGCGCCCGGCTCAACGCAGCACGACCACGCGCGGTCAAGGCGAGCCGCTTGACGCGTCGGTCGTCGGCATCGGTGCTGCGCGACACATAGCCCTTGGCCACCATGTCGTCGACCACCTTCAGCGCCCCAGGCGAACTCATGCCGAGCTGCGCCGCCAGCTCGCTCAGGTTGCATGGCACCTCGGCCAGCAGCCGGAAGACGTAGCCGAACGAGGTGCCGATGTCGTCGAACCCCGCCGCAGCGAGGTCGGCATCGAGCGCCTCCCTGAAGGCCGCGAAGGCGACGTTCAGCAGCACACCAAAGTCCAGCGGTTCAGGGCTTGACATCGTTATCCTCGGTTAATAAACTAAGGTTAAGTATATCGAGGAATCCACATGCTGCTGCTCCGCTCCGAAGCCCCCACCTTCAGCCTTCCTGGCATCCGCTTCACGACCTTGTCGTCGCCGACTCGAGGTTCCCGCGAAAACGCCGTCTGGGAAGTCACCGTCGAGCCCGGCGTCGCGGGCTCGCCCCACCGCCTCACGCGCGAGGAGACCTTCGTCGCGCTCGAGGGGTGTGCCTTCGCCGAGGTCGACGGTCAACACCACGAGCTTGCTGCCGGCAGCGCGCTCGTCGTCGCCGCCGGTCAGACCTTGGCCTTGTCGAACACGGGCACGCTGCCGTTCCGGGCCCTGGCCGTGTTCCCCGTCGGCGGGCAGGCGGTGATCGAGGACCGGCCTGCATTCACGCCGCCCTGGGCCGCGTGAACCGGCGACACTCCAGCGGCCCACCCGACTCGGAGAAGACTTGCATGGGACGCCTGACCTTCAGCCTCAACCTCACGCTCGACGGCTGCGTCGACCACGAGGAGGGCATCGCCGACGACGAGACGCATGCCTTCTTCACCCGCCTCATGGACGAGGCAGGGGCGATGCTGTGGGGCCGCACCACCTACGAGATGATGGAGAGCTACTGGCCGGCGGTCGCCCGGGGCGATGTGCAAGCGCCGCCAGCGGTGCGCGAATGGGCAGTCAAGCTGGAGACCAAGCCGAAGTACGTGGCGTCGACGACGCGAACGGCCTTCCCTTGGACCAACAGCCACCACATCGAGGGCGACCTGCGCTCGGGTGTGCAAAGGCTCAAGGACGCGACCGCGGCCGGCGTGCTGCTGGGCAGCGGCAAGCTCGCGACCGAGCTGGACCGGCTGGGCCTGATCGATGAGTACCAGTTCCTCGTTCACCCCAGGATCGCCGGCCACGGCCCGACGCTGTATGAAGGTGGGCTGCCCGGCACTCGGCGGCTCGAGCTGCTCTCGGCGACGCCGCTCGGCAACGGTGCGGTCGCCATGCACTACCGGCGCTCAAGCGGCTGAACCGCCCACGCGATCGAGCGCGAGCCCCATACTCGGGCCTCTTGCGGCCAGGGGACGACGGCGCACACTCCCGCCCGCGGCGTTCTCCTCAGCGCTCACCCCAAGACCATGTCCAACCTCGGCTCCCAAGCCCTCATCGCCGGCGCCGCGCTCAGCGCCGCAGCCGCGCTCGCCCACCTCGCCTGCATCGTTCTCGGTGCTCCGGCCTATCGCGTCATGGGCGCTGGCGAGCGCATCGCCCGGGCGGTGGAGGCGAGGAAGCTGCAGCCCGCACTCGTCACGCTGACGATCGCCGTCATGCTCTTCGGCTGGTCGGCCTACGCGTTGTCGGGGGCGGGCGTCATCGGCGCGCTTCCCCTGACGAAGCTCGCGTTGGTGCTCATCTCGGGCATCTACCTCGGCCGGGCCCTGGCGTTTCCCCTGCTCAAGCCCATGTTCGCCGGCAACTCGGATACCTTCTGGTGGGTGTCGTCCGCCCTGTGCGGAGCCATGGGGGCGCTGCATGCCTTCGGCACGCTTGCGCAGTGGCATGTGCTGTGAGGCGCGCGCCCTCAATCCACCTCGGCGCAGAACTCGCCGTCGGGCACCAGGCACGAGTTGTCGCTGAGGGCAGGGCCGGCTGACACGCCGCGTGTCACGAGCTTGCTGGTGGCGAGACGGTTGGCCTCGGCGGTGGGCAACATCACCCACATCTGCCCGCGGTGCTTGGTGGAGCGGGCCATCTGGCCGGCCTCACTGCCGAATCCCCAGAAGTAGTCGGCCCGCACTGCACCGCGTATGGCGCCGCCGGTGTCTTGCGCGAACACCAGGCGCTGCATTGAGATGGCCGAGCCCTTGGGGGCCGGCGCACTCAGGTAGACGGGGTAGCCGAGCGGGGTGACGCGGGGGTCGACGGCGACCGAGCGGCCTGGCGTGAGCGGCACGCCGAGCGCGCCTTGCGGGCCTTCGCTCGCGGGCCGGTCGGCCACGCTCTTGAAGAAGACGAAGCTCGGGTCGGCCGACAGGCGGCCGGCCACGGAGCCTTGGGCGGGATTGGCGGGTTTGGCCGGCATCGCGGCCGGGGCAGGGCGCTTCGCGGGGGCGCTGGGCGACTTGCGCGCACCCTTCAGCAGTTCGTCGACGAGCGGGTCGTCTTTGGCGGCGCTGTTGCCAGCAGTCGTCGTGCTGCCACCCTGGGCGGGTTTGCTCACCGACATGCCGCGGGTCAGCACGGGCGCGTCGTCGGCTGATACTTCGGCGGTGTCGCCCTCGATCACGAAGCTGTCGGGCTGCTCGGGGCCCTCAGTGCCGCCGATGCCGCGGGTGGCGATGCGCATTTTTTGCTTTGGCACCACGCGCAGCGGCTTGAACGGGTGGCCGTTCTGCTCGGCGTATTGCAGCCGCATGATCTGCCCATCGGGCATGCGCACACGGCCGGAGCCCTGCACCTGCATCGCGTAGAGCGCGAGCGGGTCATTCACCCACACCACCACCGGCGCGTCGATGCCCTGCGGCAGGCCGAGCGCTTCGAGTTCGGCGCGGGTGTAGTAGGGCTCGACGCGTGCGTCGGCGGCACCGGCCTTGCCGACCAAGCGCACGCGCAGGCGGCGGTCGCGGTCGTCGAGCTCGAAGCGGCGCAGGTCCATCGCATAAGTGGCGGCGTCGCCCGGCTGGGCGGGGAAGAGCAGGTTGCCGTCCGCCCTCACGCGCACGACCGAGCGGCGCTGCGCCTTGGGCACGCGTGACCAGTCCATCGTGTAGAGGTCGCGCGGCACGCCCAGCACCGGCGTGCTGAACTCGCCATCGCGTTGCATCTGGCCTTCGAGCAGGGGCTCGAAATAGCCGGTCACGTCGCCATCGCCACGCGCATCGGTGTGCAGGATGCGCAACAGCGTGAAGCGGCTCTCGAAGAAGCTGCGCATCGCGCGGGTGGTGGGGGGCACGGTCCTGGCCGAGGTGCAGATCTCGCGCCAGTCGTCGCGCTTTTGCAGCACGTCGCAGGAGTTGCGGAACGCGCTCCAGCTGGCGCGCATGTCGTCGTCCTGCCAGCCGGGCAGCTCTTCGTAGCTGGCGAGCTTGAACATCGCATTGCGCGTGCGCACCTCGCTCGGGCCCTTGGGGCCGGCCTTGGCCGCGCCGGTGGGCGGGCGCGCAGGCGGCGTGTTCGTCAGGGCGGGCGAGGGCGAGGCCACGGGCTGCGGGGCGGTGGGGGCGGGCGGTGGCTTGCTGGACGAGCAGCCGACAAGGCCGGCCACGACGGCGAGCGTCAGGCCCAGGGCGGCGGCACAGGTCAGCGAGCGATTCATGGTGAGAAGCCTAGGCCTTGCGTGGCGGCGGTCCAACTGACCTTCGTCAACCGGGCCCTGGCGCCAGGCCGGATGACCTTCGTCACGCGGTGCGCCCGGGCGCTGCCGGTATTCTGCGGTCGACTCTCGGGGGAGCCACGCGCGCCCCTGTCTTTCCGACGAACGATCGACGAACTCGAAGCTCGCACATGACCCACCTGTCTCTTCTCCAAGACCGCCGCCGCTGGCTGCTTTCGGCCACCGGTGCCGCGGCCGCGGTGGCCTTGCCCGGCTGCGGGATGTTCAGCAGCGGCCCGGCCACGCTGAGCACGACGGTGGTGGCGTCGGCCCAGGTCAACCCCGATGCGCGGCGCCGCCCGTCACCGGTGGTGGTGCGGGTCTTCGAGCTGAAGGCGCCCACGCTTTTCGAGCAGGCCGATTTCGTGTCGCTGTTCGAGAAAGACCAGGCGGTGCTGGCCGCCGAGTTCGTGAGCCGCGAAGAATTCGTGCTGCGCCCGGGCGACACCAAGCCCATCAACAAGCCGCTCTCGCCCGACACCAAGTTCATCGGCGTGATGGCCGCCTTCCGCGAGCTGGAGCGTGCGCGCTGGCGTGCCGTGGTGCCGGTGGTGGCCGGCAAGAAGAACGTGCTCGAGATCGGCCTCGACGGCATCGTCATCCAGGCCAAGCGCACGTCACCGAAGTAAGCAAGACATCCTCATCTTCAGAAGACACAACCCATGAGCTGGCGCGCCAAAGTCGTGTGGTCCTCGGGCATGTTCCTGCAGCCCCATCATTTCCAGCAGGAAACCCGCTACCTCGAACGGCTGGTCGACGCGCGTGCGCGCTGCGTCTCGCCGTTCGCGTGGGGCTTTGCCGACCTGGAGATCGACGAAGGCCTGCTCGCGCTCGGCAAGGTGGGCCTCACCCGGGCGAGCGGCATGCTGCCCGACGGCACGCCCTTCGCCATGCCGCAGCTTGACCCACTGCCCGCGCCGCTCGAAATCCCGCCCGATGTGAAGGGCGAGTTGATCTACCTCGCGCTGCCGCTGCAACGCGAGGGCTTGAACGAGGTGGATTTCGGCACGGGCGATGGCGAACTGGCCCGCTTCACCGCCATCGAAGAAGAGGTGCGCGACAACACCGACGCGTCCGACGAACCCACGACCATCCAGACCGGCCGGCTGCGCCTGCGCCTCGTGCGCGCCAAGGAGGCAGGCGAAGCCTACGCGCTGCTCGGGGTGGCCTTCGTGGCCGAGCGCCGCAGCGATGGGCAAGTCACGCTGGAGCGCAACTACATCGCGCCGCAGGTGGCCATCGATGCCACCGCGCAGCTCTCGGCCACCGCTTCGCTGCTGCACGGGTTGATCCTCCAACGTGCGCAGCAGCTCGCCGGCCGCATGGGCCAGCTCAGCCACGGCGTCTCGGAAATGGCCGATTTCCTGATGCTGCAGACGCTCAACCGCAATGAGCCCATCTTCAGCCAGCACGCGGCCACGCCGGTCGCGCACCCGCGCGAGCTGCATGGCGACTGCCTGCGCCTGGCCGGCGACCTGGCCACCCTCTCCAGCAGCGCCCGGCGCCCGCCCGAATTCCCGCCGTACCGGCACGACGACCTCGCACGCACCTTCACGCCGGTGTTCGACGCGCTGCGCGGCATGCTCACCGCAGTGCTGGAGCAGAACGCGCTGCAGATCGACCTCGTCGACCGCAAGCATGGCGTGCGCACCGCGGTGGTCAACGACCTGGAGCTGGCCCGCGGCGCGACCTTCGTGCTCGCCGTCAACGCGCAACTGCCCGGCGAGCAGCTGCGCCAGCGCTTCCCGGCACAGACCAAGATCGGCCCGCCCGAGAAGATCCGCGACCTCGTGAACCTGCAGCTGCCCGGCATCGGCCTGCGTGCGCTGCCGGTGGCCCCGCGCCAGCTGCCCTTCCACGCGGGCTACTTCTACTTCGAACTCGACCGCGGTGGCGAGCTGTGGAAGCCGATCGAGCAGAACGGCAGCTTCGCGATGCACACCGCGGGTGACTTCCCCGGGCTCGAACTGGAGCTGTGGGCCATCCGCAAGTAGTGCTGCTCTCCTGACACCACAAACCGACACAAAAGCCTGCGATGAGCAACCCGACACCGGACGACCCGTTCGCCGACATCGACACCGGCCGCACGTTCATCATGCCCACGCCCGGCGGGCGCGCCGCGGCCCCGGCGCCCGCGGCGGCCATGCCGCGCATGGGCGCGTCGGGCGCTGACGTCGCCGCCGACATCGGCACGCCCGAGAGTGGCCTGAACCCGCTCGTCGCCCTTGCCAACCCGCTGCTCGCGCTCGTGCCGCAGGTGCGCGCAACCACCCACCTCGCCGACCCGGCCGCGCTGCGCGAGTCGATGGCGCAGGGTGTGCGCGAATTCGAGGCGGCCGCCCGCGCCAAAGGCATCGCGCCCGAGCGGGTGCTGGCCGCGCGCTACATCCTGTGCACGCTGCTCGATGAAGTGGCAGCCACCATGCCCTGGGGCGCCTCAGGTCAGTGGGGCCGGCACAGCCTGCTCGCGATGTTCCACAACGAGACGGGCGGCGGCGAGAAGGTCTTCCAGCTGATGGCCAAGCTGGCCGAGAACCCCGCTGCCAACCGCGATCTTCTCGAGCTCATCTACGCCGTGCTTTCGCTCGGCTTCGAAGGCCGCTATCGCGTGCTCGATGGTGGCAAGGCGCAGCTCGAAGCGGTGCGCGAGCGGCTTGCGCAGATCCTGCAGAAGGAGCGGGGCGCCTATGCGCCCGCGCTCGCGCAGAACTGGGAAGGCGTGAAGCCCAGCAAGCGCAGCATGCTCACCTGGCTGCCGCTGTGGGTCACGGCCGCCGTGGTGGCGCTGCTGCTGGTGGCCATCTACAGCCTGCTCGCGTTCAAGCTGAGCGGTGAGTCCGACCCGGTGTTTGGCCGCATCCAGGAGCTGAGGCTCAACCCGCCGCAGCCGCCCGTCAAGCTGCCGGCGCCCAAGCCGCGCCTGGCGCAATTCCTCGTGGCCGACATCAAGGGCGAGCAGGTGCAGGTGCGTGACGAGGTCGATCGCTCGGTGGTCACCATCCGCGGCGACGGGCTCTTCGCACCGGCCAGCGCTTCGCTCACGGCCGACCGCGAAGCGCTGATGAAGCGCATCGCCGAAGCCTTGAAGCAGGTGCCGGGTGCGGTGGTGGTCACCGGCCACACCGACAACGTGCGCATCCGCACCGCGAGCTTCCCGTCGAACTGGCACCTGTCAGAGGAGCGGGCCAAGACCGTGCGCGAGATCCTCGTCGGCAACGGCCTGCCCGCCGACCGTGTGCGCGCCGAAGGCCGCGCCGATGGCGAGCCCGTGGCCACCAACGACACGCCCGCCAACCGGGCCCTCAACCGCCGAGTGGAGATCACCTTGTTCGTGACGCGCGGAGCCGGATCATGATCAAGAAGATCCTCGGCATCATCTTCAACCCCTGGGTCTTGCTGGTGCTGGGCCTGCTGGCCCTGTCGCTCGTCATCTGGATCGTGGGCCCGCTGGTGGCCATCGGCAACTGGCGGCCGCTCGAAAGCACGACCGCGCGGCTCGTCTTCATCGGCCTGATCGTGCTGCTGATCGTGCTGCGCCAGGTGTGGAAGCTCGTCGCGTCGCGCAAGAGGAACGACAAGGTGGTCAACCAGTTGCTCGCGCCGGCCGCGACCGAAAGCGCGGGCGATGCCGAGCTGAAGACGCTCAACGAGCGCTTCACCAAGGCGCTGCAGACGCTCAAGACCGCCAAGTTCGAACAGCCGCAGGGCGGCATCTCGGGCCTGTGGAGCGGGCTCTCCTCGCGCGTGGGCAAGCGGTACCTGTACGAGCTGCCCTGGTACGTGATCATCGGCGCGCCCGGCTCGGGCAAGACCACGGCGCTCGTCAACTCGGGGCTCAACTTCCCGCTGGCGGCGACCTCGGGCGAACATTCCATCAAGGGCGTGGGCGGCACCCGCAACTGCGACTGGTGGTTCACCGACCAGGCCGTGCTGATCGACACCGCCGGCCGCTACACCACCCAAGACAGCCACAAGGACACCGACGCGAAGGCCTGGGCAGGCTTCCTCGACCTGCTCAAACGCAGCCGCCCGCGCCAGCCGCTCAACGGCGTGCTCGTCACCGTCTCGGTGACGGACCTGCTCACGCAAAGCGCCGCCGAGCGCCAGCTGCACGCCGCCACCGTGCGGGCCCGCCTGCAGGAGCTGCACCAGCACCTGGGCATGCGCTTCCCGATCTACCTGCTCGTCACCAAGACCGACCTGCTGTCGGGCTTCATGGAGACGCTCGGTGACGTCGACAAGGACACGCGTGCCGCGCCGTGGGGCTTCACGTTCAAGCTCGACAAGCAGCAGCGCACGGATCTGTCGGCGTTCAGCGCCGAGTTCGATGCGCTGGAAAAGCGTTTGACCGATGGCCTCATCGGCAAGCTGCAACTGGAGCGCGACGCCGGCCGCCGTGCGCGCATCTACGCCTTCCCGCAGCAGTTCGAGGCCCTCAAAGGCTTGCTGAGGGATTACCTGGAGCAGGTCTTCTCGCCCTCGCAGTTCGAAGCCCACCCGCTGCTGCGCGGCGTGTACTTCGTGAGCGGCACGCAGGAAGGCACGCCGATCGACCGCATGCTGGGCCGCATCGCGCGCACGTATCGCCTCGAGCGCACCGTCGTGCCGCCCAACCAGTCGAGCGGCAAGAGCTACTTCCTCCAGCGCCTGCTGAAGGAGGTGGTGTTCTCCGAGAGCGGGCTCGCCGGCACCGACCTCAAGTGGGAACGCCGCCGCGGCTTCCTCGCGCTTGGCGCCTATGTGGCCATCGGCCTCGTGAGCGCGGCCGTCGTCACCGCGTGGGGCATCAGCTACTTCGGCAACCAGCGCTACGTCGACAAGGTCGGCCTGGCCGCCGAAGAGGTGAAGAAGCTCGTGCAGGCCACGCCCAATCGCAACTCGCCCGACGTACTGGTGCTGCTGCCGGCGCTCGAAGCCACGCGCGACCTGGCGCGCGCGAGCATCGGCGACTCGGTGCCGTGGTCATTGGGTTTCGGCCTCTATCAGGGCAAGAAGCTCGACGCCGCCTCGCAGCAGGCCTACCGCCGCATGCTGATCGACGCCGTGCTGCCGCGCATCGCGCTCGGCATCGAAGAGCAGCTCAAGACCGGCAACGACAACCCCGAACCGCAGTACGAGGCGCTGAAGGCGTACATCATGTTGTACGACCCCGAGCGCTTCGACCCCAAGGCGCTCAAGCTCTACGTCACCGCCGAATGGGAGCTGACGCTGCCTCGTTCGGTGACCACCGAGCAGCGTGCCGCGCTCGAATCGCACCTCGATGCACTGCTGGCCGAAGGCGCGGTCGTCTCGCCGTTGCCCGAAGACAAGAATCTCGTGGCGCAGACCCGCGCGCGGCTCGTGGCCACGCCGCTCACCGAGCGCATCTACCGCCGCATGAAGCGGCAGGGCCTGGGCGCGGAGTTCCCCGACTTCACCGTCGTGAGCAAGGCCGGCCCCGGCGCGCCGCTCGTGTTCACGCGCGGCAGCGGCCAGCCGCTGACCAAGGGCGTGCCGGGCTTCTTCACGCACGACGGCTACCACAAGGGCTTCCAGCGCGAGGTGGAGCGGGTGTCTGGCCAGCTCGCCGACGAAGAAAGCTGGGTGCTGGGCGTGACCGACAGCAAGCGCCAGGATGCGTTGAAGAACATGGACATCAAGCTCCAGCTCAACGACGAGGTGCGCCGCCTCTACCTCACCGAATACGCCAAGACCTGGGAAGAGTTCATCGCCGACATCAAGATGGTGAAGACCTCCAACCTCGCGCAGGCGGTGCAGATGGCGCGCGTGCTGTCGGCGCCCGACAACCCGCTGGTGCCGCTCCTGAAAGCGATGTCGCGCGAGACCACGTTGCGCCAGGGCAAGGACGTGGTCGGGACGGTGGAGGCCAAGGCCCGCGATGCGCTGCAGAAATCGCGGGACGACCTGATGCGCCTGCTCGGGAATCGCGGCGGCATCCAGCCGGTCGAGCCGGGGCAGGCGATCGAGAGCATCGTCGACGACCGCTTCATCGGCCTGCGCCAGATGGTGAGCTCGCCCGACGGAAAGCTGCCGGCGCCGGTGGACGGCACCATCGCGCTCATCAACGAGGTCTACACGCTCCTGATCGCGGCCGACACGGCGGTGAAGGGCGGCAACGTGCCACCGCCGTCCGAAGTGCCCAACAAGGTGAAGGCCGAGGCCTCGCGCCTGCCCGAGCCCGTGCGCTCGCTGCTCAACACCTTGTCGGTGAGCGGCACGTCTGCCGCCTTGGAGATCACCCGCAGCAACCTCGGCCAGGCGATCAACACCGAGATCGGCGAGTTCTGCCGGCAGGCGGTGGCGGGGCGCTACCCGTTCGCGCGCAGCAGCCAGCGCGATGCGACGCCGGAAGACTTCGCGCGGCTCTTCGCACCGGGCGGGCTCTTCGACACCTTCTTCCAGAAGAACCTCGTCAGCTTCGTCGACACCTCCACCAAGCCGTGGAAGTTCAAGAGCGTCGACGGCGCGAGCATGGGCACCGACAGCTCGACGCTGCTGCAGTTCCAGCACGCCGCGATGATCCGCGAGACCTTCTTTCGCGGCGGCGGCAACCAGATCAGCGTGCGGCTCGACTTCAAGCCGATCGAGATGGACGCGACCATCACGCAGTTCATCCTCGACGTCGACGGCCAGCTCGTGAAGTACGCGCACGGCCCGCAGATCCCGGCCACCGTGCAGTGGCCCGGCCCGCGCGGCAGCTCGCAGGTGCGGGTGCAGATCACGCCGGTCACGGCGAGCGGCGCCTCGGGCCTCGTGACCGACGGGCCGTGGGCGCTCTTCAAGATCTTCGACAAGCAGCAGATCGAGCCGGCGGGTGGGCCCGAGCGGTGGAAGGCGACGTTCAACGTCGACGGCCGCAGGGCGCAGTTCCTCGTGACGACCAGCAGCGTGCGCAACCCGTTCAGGCTGCCCGAGCTGGAACAGTTCTCATGCCCGGGGAGACTGTGAACGAGGCATCGCTGCTCGACCTGCTCGCCGGCACCGGCGTGGAAGCGCCCGGCTGGTACGGCAAGCTCGCGATGCTGGGCGACTTCGCCAGCCGCCGGCTGCCGCAAGGCTTCGTCGACCTGTGCGACCAATGGCTTGCACGCGGCATCGAGGCGAGCCAGGCCCAGCTCGGGGCCAACTGGCTCAACGTCTACCTCACCGGCCCCATCTGGCGTTTTGCCTGGGCGCCGGGCGTGGCCGATGAGCAGTGGTGGCTGGGTGTGCTGATGCCGAGCGTCGACAAGGTCGGCCGCTATTTCCCGGTCGTGATCGCCCGCAACATGCCGGCGCTGCCCGGCACCGCCGAGGGGCTCGGTGCGCTGGAGGCCTGGTATGGCCACCTCGGCGCGGTCGCGCTGAGCAGCCTGCGCCCGGGCGCCACGCTCGAAGAATTCGAATCCACCCTTGCGCGTGCACCGGCCATCGGTGAAAGCGCGCATGTGGCGCCGGCTGCCGCGCAACTCCTCCCCGGCCGGGTGAGGCACACTCTGCCCGGCGCCGCGTCCTTGTCGACCTGGGCCCAGGGGATGCTGGTGGCCGATGCCTTGCAACGCTACGCCCGCCACAGCCTCTGGTGGCCCGACCATGCCGCGTCGCCCGACAACAGCCTGAGCGTGGCGCAGGGTCTGCCCGCCGCTCAACATTTCTCGGAGTTGCTGGAGGGTCGTTGGTGAGTTCTCCCGTTCCGCCCGACAAGACGGAAACACTGAACATGGGCAACCGAACGTCGGCGACGACTTCCGTGGCGGGCGCCGGCATTGAGATCGACGGCAGCGGCAATGCGCTGCCACTGGGCCACCGCCTGCAGGAATACGTGATCGAGGGCCTGATCGGCGAAGGCGGCTTCGGCATCGTCTACCTTGCACGCGACACCCAGCTCGGCCGCGTAGTCGCGCTCAAGGAATACATGCCCTCGTCGCTCGCCAACCGCGACGGCGAGCACCAGGTCTCGGTGCGCTCGATGCGCCACCGCGAGACCTTCGAACTCGGCCTGCGAAGCTTCGTGAACGAAGCGCAGCTGCTCGCCTCGTTCGACCACCCCTCGCTCGTGAAGGTGTACCGCTTCTGGGAGCAGAACGGCACCGCCTACATGGTGATGCCGTACTACCAGGGCCCGACGCTCAAGCAGTGGCTGGTGGAAAACGGCGCCCGTGCCGACGAGGGCTGGCTGCTCTCGCTGCTGCACCCCGTCATCGACGCCCTGGAGGTGATGCACCACGAGCGCTGCTATCACCGCGACATCGCGCCCGACAACATCCTGCTGCTGCAGCAGGCCGCCACGCAGATCGGCCGCCCGCACGCCGTGCGCCCCGTGCTGCTCGACTTCGGCGCCGCGCGCCGCGTGATCAGTGACGCGACCCAGGCGCTCACGGTCATCCTGAAATCAGGCTACGCGCCCATCGAGCAATACGCCGAGTCGACCTCGATGAAACAGGGCGCCTGGACCGACGTCTACGCGCTCTCGGCCGTGCTCTACGCCGCCATCACCGGCCGCGCGCCGCTGCCCTCCGTGAGCCGCATGGTGACCGACGACATGGTGCCGGCCGTGCAGGCCGGGGCCGGGCACTACACGCAGGAATTCCTCGCCGCCATCGACCTCGGTCTCTCGGTGCGCCCCGAACACCGCCCGCAGGACATGGCCGCGCTGCGGCAGCTTTTCAGCTATGGCGCGGGCACGCCATCGACGGCATCGGCCGCCATGCGGGCGGCGCCGGTAGCCGATGCGGCGCTGGCCGACGACGGCGCCACGGTGGTGCTGGGTCCGGCCACGGTGGCCCCGGCGGTGACCGTGCAGGCACCACGGCCGAGCCCACCGCCACCCGCCACCTCGTCCAGCCAGCACGCACCAACGCCCCGGCCCGACGCACCCGTGCCGCCGATCAAGCTGCTCAACCCCGATCCCGCACCACCAGCGTCGCGCACCGGCCTGTGGGTCGCCAGTGGCCTGGCGCTGAGTGCGCTGGCGGCAGCGGGCTGGTGGTTCGGCCTGCGTGACCCGGCGCCGGCTGCGCCACCGGCCATCGACCCCAGCGCCGCTGCGTCGCCCGCCGTGGCCCGTGTCGAGCCGCCTGCGTCTCCGGCCTCGGCCGTCGTGGCACCGCCTCCGGCGGTGGCTGCCACCCCATTCGGCATCGTCCCGGCGCTGCAGGACATCGTGCGCCAGGCCGACCCGCTGTTGGGCGTGAACGCGCTGGCCGACAAATCGGCCATCGTCATTGGCAAGGACCGCCTGCAGTTCCGCGTGAAGGCCTCGCAGTCGGGCTACGTCTATGTCTTTCTCGGTGGCACCGACAAGGGCCACATGTACCTGCTGTTCCCGAACGCCATCGACCGCGACAACCGCATCGAGGCCAACAAGGAACTGCAGCTTCCCCGCAAGGGCTGGCAGATCACCGCGGGCGGGCCGCCCGGCACGAACCACATCGTGACGATGGTGTCGCGCCTGCCGCGCGATTTCTCGCAGGCGGGCCTTCGTTCGTCGAAGGACGACATTCCCGAGTTCGACCTGGCCCGGGCCGAGCAGCTGTGGGCGGCGCGCACCGGCCGCGACAACCCCTTCGTCGGCCAGGCCGTGTGCCCTGCGCAGGGCGCGTGCGACACGACCTACGGCGCCACGCTCCTCACCATCGACGAGGTGCGCTGAAGCGTCGGCATCCGGCCGGGTGTGTGGATTGCTCAGGGTGTGGCAGCGAACACCCGGTGCCTCGGCACCCAGAGCAGGAAGACCCATGAACGGCAAGACTGACGGCAAATCGGTAAATGGTGCCGGGGCCGAAGAGCCCTGGCTCGGCTCCTACTGGTCACTGGCCGTCTTCATCGCCGCGGAACTGGCCATCGGCGCAATGGCGGTGCGTCTCACGTCCACGCCGCCACCGCAGCAGGTGCGCGCGGCCACACCTGCAGGCGTCGAATTTCCGGTTGCTTCGGCTTCGCGTGTGCCCGCCACCCAGGTGGAGCAGGTGGTGCAGTGGGCGGTGTCGGGCGATGCCGGGGGGCGGCCCTTCGTCGTGGTCGACAAGCCGGGTGCCCACGTGCTGGCCTTCGACGCTCGGGGCCAGCTCTTGCAGCGTGTGCCGGCGCTGCTCGGCTCGGCCCTCGGCGACGACAGCACGCCTGGCATCGGCGACAAGCCGCTGTCGCAGATCAAGCCCGAAGAGCGCATCACGCCGGCCGGCCGCTTCGTCGCACAAATGGGCGAGACACTCACCGGCGAAGACGTCGTGTGGGTGGACTACGACGCCGCGGTGTCGATGCACCGCGTGCGCGTGGTGAAGGAAAGTGAGCGCCGTTTTGCGCGTCTCGCCTCCGAGACCACCGACGACAACCGCATCTCCAACGGCTGCATCAACCTGCCCGTGGCCTTCTACGAGCAGGTGCTCAGGCCGATGGTGGAGGCGGGGCCGACGGTCGTGTACGTGCTGCCCGACCAGCGCACGTTGCAGGAGGTGTTTGCCCGCAGCGTGAGCAGCCGGCCCGCCCAGGCTCCGCGCCAGCCGGTGCTCTGATCGGGCATGAAAAACGGGCCCGCAGGCCCGTTGAGTGATCTCCACCGAAGCGCTTAGCCACGGTCGGCGCGCGCCGGCAGTTCGCTGCTGGACGAGCTGTCCATCGTGCTGCTGCTGCTCGAGGTGTCGCTGGACGGAGAGGTCGTGGTGGAGCTGCTGTCCATCGTCGACGAGCTCGACGAGGACGAGTCGGTGCTGCTGCTGGTGCCCACGTCAGGCGTGTTGCGCGAGCCCATGCTGCCCGAGCCTTCCTGGCGCTGTTCAAGCGTCGGGGTGGCGGCAGCGCCCGGGGTTGCCGAGCTGTTGCCTTCGTTGGCCGGAAGGGCCGAGTTCTGCGGGTTGTTTTCGGTCGACGGGCGCGCCTCAGGGGCGGATGCCGCGTTGGGCGAGTTGCTGTTCGGAAGCGAGTCGCTCGTGGTCTGGGCGATGGTCACGCCTGCGGCGCTCACCATGGCGATGACAGCGGCGATGCTCAAGGTCTTGGATACGTCTTTCATCTTTGAAACTCCTTTGCCCGAAACGAAGGTCCCGGTGCAGAAGCTCGGGCAACGCTCGTTCCAAACCAGGGGTTTCCACGGACGAAATCCGTGTCGGACGATCCTTACTTCACCAGCATCACCCGCATGCCCAGGGCGCGGCCCGCGGGGCGGTCGAGCACCTGCACCGTGGCCTCGCGTGCCTTGAAGCCTTCGGGCAGCGGCTGGCTGCCGCTCACGACCTCATGCGAGGTGAACGACAGCGGCACCGGCTTCAGCGCCACGGTGGCCTGGGGGCTCTTGGCGGAACTGCCGACCACCTGCAACTGCAACACACCCGTGGTGGGCTTGTTGCCGGCGCGGTCGCGTGCGAGCACCACGTCGTAGACGAGCGACCCGCCGCGTACGGTGAACTTGCCGGCGCGCACCTCGACCGTGCCGCCGCGAGGGTCGGGAGGCAGGGCCTCGACGGTGGTGGCGAGGTCCTGGTTGAGCCGCTCGATGCGTGTGCGGCTGCCGGCGAGTTCGTCTTGCAGCGCCTTGTTCTGGGTGGTGGTGGTGGCGAGTTTCCGCTCAGCTTCGCCAAGGGCTTCCTGCAGGCGCTTGCGCTCGGCTTCGGTGGTGTCGTAGGCCGTGCGCAGCTTGGACGACTCACTCGCCGACAGGCGTGGCGGGAGGTAGCGCTCCTGCACCACCAGCACGCCCGCGACACCGACCGCCACGCCACTGAGCAGGAGCACCAGCCAGCGGGGAGGGCGGCCACGCTTGCGCCGGTGGCCATACGACTCGAGCACCACGGGTTTTGATCGACCGAACATGCAGAAAATGTCTTGGGTTCACAGGGGGAATGAAGGGTACAACCATCACCCTCGTCCCGCGAATCCGGCTTTGAAACACGTTGTGCCGCAGGGTCGCCGTGGGAGTGCGGGGCGCCGCCCCGGTACGATGTCGCCCCTCGCCCTGCCATGTCCGAAGCCATACTGAACCTCCCCAACCCCCGGCATGCGCGCCGGGTGCCGCCGCACATCGACAAACAAGCCTTCGAGCGCATCCGGCAGGCGGCCTACCTGCTGCCGCAGGTCGTGAAGCCGAGCGACTACGAAGGCGAGCGAGGCGCCGAAGTCGAAGCCCGCCTCGACGACCAGGGCCTCGTGCTGCTGCAAAAGGCGGTGTCGGGTGCGCGGCCCAGCCGCTGGATCGCCCCCGAGCTGATGGACATGGCGCTGCGGCACCTCGACGCCGTGGGCACCGGGCCCGACGTGCGGCAGGCGATGCTCGACCGCACCGCCGAGCTCGATGCGCTCGGCATCTCGCGCGAAGGCGCCAGCTGGTCGCGCGTGGTGAGCCACGTGCTCAAGCTCGCCGAGCCCGGCTGGCAGGTGCCGGTGCTGCACCACGTGCCGGTGCCGGCCGATGCCGTCTGGGCCTACTACCGCAGCGGCGACCAGGACGCCCTGCGCGAGGCGCTCGGCCCCACGCCCGACTACCCGCACGCGCAGGCGCTGCAGGCGCACCTCGACCGCCTCGTGGCGCGCAGCCGGGTGCACAGCCCGGGCCATCTCGATTCCCTGTTGCCGCGCCTGCAGTCGGAATGCGCTCTCACCCACGCGACCACCAGCCCCGAGGTGGTGGCCGACGCCTGCACGCGCGCCCAGGAGCGCTGGGCCCATCGTGCGCGCGAACTCGAAACGCTCGAAGGCCTGAACCACGAGCTGGCCTTCCAGGGCTACCCCGACACCTTCGAACTCGCACGCCAGCTGCAACGCAGTGTGACGCTCTATGTGGGCCCGCCCAACAGTGGCAAGACGCACGCGGCCTTCGAGCAGCTCGCACAGGCGCACAACGGCGTGTACCTCGCGCCCTTGCGGCTGCTGGCGCTCGAAGGGCGTGATCGCCTGGTGGCGCGCGGGGTGCCGTGCTCGCTGCTCACGGGCGAGGAGAACCAGCCGGCGGACCATGCGCAGGTGGTGTCGAGCACCATCGAGATGATGGCCACGCGCATCCCGGTCGACGTGGCGGTGATCGACGAAGCGCAGATGATCTTCGACCCGTACCGCGGCTGGGCGTGGACGCAGGCCATCGTCGGCGTGCCGGCCAACGAGGTCATCATCATCTGCTCGGCGTTTGCGGTGCCGGCAATCGAGAACCTGCTCGGCCTGTGCGGCGAGCGCTGCAGCGTGCGCCATTTCGAGCGCAAGCAGCACGTGGAGCTGCTGCCGCACCCGGTGACGGTGTCGGCACTGAAGCACGGCGATGCGGTGGTCGCCTTCAGCCGGCGCGATGTGCTCACCCTGCGTGACCAGATCTCCGCCAGCGGCCACCCGGTGTCGGTGGTCTACGGTGCATTGCCACCCGAGGTGCGCCGCCGCGAGGCCGAGCGTTTCGCCACCGGCGAGTCCCACATCCTCGTGGCGACCGATGCCATCGGCATGGGGCTCAACCTGCCGATCCGGCGCGTGCTCTTCAGCACCATGACCAAGTTCGATGGTGTGGCCGACCGCACGCTCGACGAATCCGAGGTGCACCAGATCGCCGGGCGCGCCGGGCGATTCGGCATCCACGAAGAAGGCTTCGTGGGCGTGCTAAAGGAAGCCGAGCCCAATGCTGCGAAGGTGCTGAAAGACCTGCTCGGCAAGCAACCAAGGGCCCCGCGCCACTTCAAGGCGCCGGTGGCGCCCAACGGGTGGCATGTGGACACGATCGCGGCGCGACTGGGCAAGACACGCCTGCGCGAAGTGCTCGATGTGTTCATGGAGCAGCTGCGGCTCGACGATGCGCACTTCGCGGTGGCCGAGCTGGAGCAGATGCTTAACCTTGCGGCCGAGCTGGATCGGGTGGCCTCGCGTCTGTCGCTCAAGCAGCGCTTCGTCTATGCGCAGGCGCCGGTCGATACGCGGGCCGAAGGGCAGGTGGTGGAGTTCCTGGAATGGGCGGGGGCGCATGCGCTCGTGGGCAAGGCGGGGAGGCCATGGTTCCTCGATGCGGTCGATGGGCACAGCCGCCTGGATCGCATGGAGCAGGCGCTGCGGTCTTGCACGCTGTGGTTGTGGCTGGATCTGCGCTTTCCCGGTGTTTACGGGCACGTGGAAGAGGTGCATCTGCTGCGTGAGTCGCTCAACGCGGGGATCGAGCGGCAGTTGCAGGGGCAGAGGCCGTTGGCGCAGATGCGGAGGGGGATGCGGCGGAGGTGATGCACTGCGTGGGTGGCTTTGCCGGGATTTCGCCCCGGCGGGCGAGTCCCTTTTCTTTGCTTGCCCAAAGAAAAGGAACCAAAAGAAAGGGCACCCCGTTCGCTCGGTCGGCCTAGGGCCGACTGCTCTGCGCTGCTCGGTCTTGGGGTGTCGGGCAGAACTCACTCCGCGAGCTTCGCTCGCTGCGTTCAGACAGCTGCCCGAAGTCAGTTCACGAAGCGTGCTTCGCACGCCACCCCAAGCCCTGCGCTGCTCGACGGCTCTCAAGGGCCCCCGGGAGACCCTCGCCCGCTTCGCGGGCCTCGTACTCTCGGCTCGCTTCGCCTCGTGCTTGAAAGGGGGCGCAGGGCGCTCCCGCCACCGTAGGTCGGCCGCCGGGCCGGGACCCGGCAACCCGCCACGCAGTCAAAAACTCAAGGCTGATTCGTCACGATCGTCACCCGCCGATTCTCCGGCGCCGCTACGACCTTCTTGTTGAGCAAGTCGGTGTCCCCCTTGCCCTCTGCCTTCAGCCGATCAGCCGCGATGCCGTGCTGAGCCATCAGGTACTCCCGCACGCTCTCGGCACGCTGCTGCGACAGCAGCATGTTGGCGTCGGAATTCCCGCGCGGGTCCGCGTGCCCTTCCACGTTGAAGGTGTAGTCCGCCAGTCGGTCGTTCTTGAGCGCGGCGGCTACCACGTCGAGCTGCTGCTTGGCGTTGGAGGTGAGTTCGGCGGAATTGGTCTCGAAGGTGATGAGCAGCGAAGCGCTGGCCTTCTTCTTCGGCGCGGCCAGCACGCCGGCGCTGTTGTCGCGGCTGACCTTCAGGCTGCGGGTGAGCACCGGGGCGGGCTCGGGGGTGAGGGCGT